>NZ_JAHZMP010000002.1 GCF_020748465.1 Terrisporobacter mayombei | reverse complement strand
TCCACCATCTACTGAGAACTGTGGGTTAAGAATAGAAGATGGTATACTATCCGTTAGAAGGACACTCTGCGCATTAGATGGTCCAAAATTTGTGACTATAATCGTATAGCTGAATATTTCTCCTGGAGTAGCTACTGACTCATTACTTTGCTTTGTTACAGCAATGTCTGCTACTACGGCTGATACTGGAGTCTCTACAGTAGAAACATTATTATCTGGATTTGGATCTGGTGTAGGTGAGCTTACTGTTGCTGTATTTGTAATCATGCCTGTTGCTGTTGAACTTACTGTTCCTCTTATTATGATAATTCTTGCCCCCTGTGCTTCTATTGTTCCTAAGTTAAGGCTACCTGTCCATGGTTGGAAAGTTGATCCACCATTTACTGAGAACTGTGGGTTAAGAATAGAAGATGGTATACTATCCGTTAGAAGGACACTCTGCGCATTAGATGGTCCCAAATTTGTGACTACAATCGTATAGCTGAGCGTCTCTCCTGGTACAGCTACTGGCTCATTACTTTGCTTTGTTACAGCAATGTCTGCTTCTCCTGGTACTGATACAACTTCAAGAGGAACTGGATTAGAATCTACTGAAAAGTTCCCTGGGATACCGCCCTCTACAGGTGTATAAGAGTAATCTATTGTTGCTGTATTAATAGCAGGATTTGGATTAGGGATACCTTCAACCCTAACATCAAAAGTTACTTCAACACTTCCTAGTCCTGTAACATTTGGTAGATCAAAACCTATATTAGGATCTGCTCCTAGATTGGGCACTCCATTAACCATTACACTTCCAGGTATAAATAATAAACCAATTGGAAGAATATCTTTAAAAAATACATTAGTCAAAGGACTAGTGCAAGTATTATTTAGTCTAACCGTATATGTTACTATTTCGCCCACATTTGCAGTTGACGCACTACTTTCTTTTATTGGAGTAAATATTGGAACCGTGATTTTTTGTAAAGAGACATCGTCGATAGCATAATCATTTCCAATAACAGCTTCACCTTCACTAAAAAATTCTACTGTAATTTGAGTATTATTTAGAGAATTAATGACAGTCCCTATTTGTTTCCACTCTGGTGCATTGGTATTAACTGGAATTAAAACTCCTAATGCTTGTTGAAACAGTACATTGCCGTTTTGATCAAGTATTCTAACACCTAACTGTGCCGGTGGAAATCCTGTTACCTTAAATAGATTTAGAATCCATGTGCTAAATAAAAAATTAGTATTAGGCGTAACTGATACTGTAGATCTAAAAAATACAGCACCTGGATTAAAACCATTTACTACCATCATCCTTCCTGTTTCATTCCCTGTAGTATGATCCGCAATACGCCACCAAGCTCCTATCTGATTACTCATTGCATTATTCATAATATTTTGTACTGTATATTCGCCATCTATAGGTGTAAACTTAGTTGGATCTGGTACTACATACGTAAAATCTGGCGTAACACCTGGAAATGGTGCGGTAGCAGGTCCTGTATTAGCTGGTGTCCCTGGCTCAAAAAATCCAAATGTTCCATTATCTGCATCTGTAATAAGGTTTATATTGGATACTGTTGTGCATGAATCCAATATAGTTTGTATATGTGTATAGATCACTGGACCATTTAATATATTTTGATTTGTTATATCAGTTCCTGTTACTGTTATTAACAGTGTATTAGGAGTTGTACAGTCTAAGTTTGTTGTCCCTGAAGGAGGATTCGTAACAAAACTGATGGGCGGTACCGTAGCAGTAGGAACTGACCCGAATACTGCGTTTGTAAAATCTCCTGGCGTTGGTACTCCTCCTGTAGTTCCAAAAGCCTCTACAATTCTATAGCTACCATTTGGAACATTGATAAATGAATAATTTCCTGAAGTATCTGTAAGAACCACCAACCTAACCTCTGTTGACGTATTTTGTAATACAACTGGTACATTAGCTATTCCTGAGTCTCCAGTATTAATAGTAGAACTTCTATCTCTATCGAAAATGACTTGTCCTGAAACTGTCGTCATATTATCACACCTTTAAAATTATAATATTTGGGCCCATAATATACTATTATTTTAGAACCATTTTAGGCCTATAATATACTATTATTTTAAAAATGTTTTGTTACATTTTTATACAATAAATGTACTATTTTTTTATAAACAACAAAATTTCGCAAGCTATTAATTGTAAATAACTTGCGAATATTATTTTATTTCAATGCTTTTTTATCGCTATCTTACTCATTTTTAAAAATCAAAGCAAAAAGTAAGTAAATAGTAAAGATGGCTTCATGATCCGAATAAGTCTGTCATGATGCCACCTTTACTACTTAGGATGTTTAATTTTTCTTCATATTCTCCATAGTTACTTTGAGAAATGTTTAAAATGTTTTTTCAATATTTTTAACTACTTTTCATTAAATTTAGTGTATTTTAACTATGTAATTCTATAAAATCTTTAAGTGTTTGACTTAGTAAATCTACCTTTGTAAATTGTTTATTTTTTTCACAGAACTCATTGAATTTATCTAATATAGTTTTGTTAATTCTTAGTGTTGTTAATTTATTTTCACTATTATCTAAATCTATAATTATTTGTTGTTTATAACGGACGTATTACGTTTGTGTAATTCAATTATTTCTTTTAATACATCATAATTATTTACTAAGTCAATTATATTACTTTGAAAATCTTCATCTGATTTTTTTAATATACTTGAAACATGGTTATCTTCAAATAAGTTTGTATTACTATTGTTATATGTATCAGATGTTATACAACCGTTATCTTGCCCTGTAAGCTCTTTTAAATTATATGTATATTTATTTAATTCCTTAGAATAGCTATAATTAGCCTTTTTAAATCTATCTCTTATAGTAGTTCTCCCAACCCCAAGCTCCTTACATACGGATGTAATATACTTGTTATATTAACCCAATTATTAACTATAACTGTAACTGATAATGTTTCATCAAGTATTATAGGACCAGAATTCTTAGTAGTTGGAGACATAACATTTAACCCATGGCCAGGATTTATTGATATAGGAACATTAGCAGCTGGAGCTTTAATAAGAGGAACAGTTTGAGAAACAGCTACAGGAACTATAAATAATACAGCAATTGTAAGTTCAACAACACCAGACCCTAATTTAATTAACAACACATCATCTATATGTCTAGAGCTATAGGCTGAAATACCATCAGCAGATATTTCTGTAAAGAAAGTTGCATGTGGAAGAAAGGTTTGTGTAGGAGATTAGTTAACTTTTACAATAATAGTATCAAATGCAGGCCCATCAGCGGCTGAAAATGTTATTTTAATAGATAATGTTGTAAATTTCCTTGATTCACCAGAATTTTCGATGGATGGGGGCTCAACCTTCAATTTATGGACTGGACGCCTTAATTTAGGAACATTACCAGCAGGAGTTTCAACAGTTATTCTTATAAGTGGAACCGTGAAGCCAACACGTAATCGTAAAATAATAAATATTGCAGACGTTATTTCAACAACACCAGATCCAAACCTTAACAATAATACAGCGACAGCTAGTGTAGAAGTTAATCAATCTAGTTGGTTTAAAGATGGCTGTTGTGATGATCGTCACTGTAATAACTAAGAAATTAGCCTAGGACGTCTTAATATATAGGTTACAACATTCTTGTAATTGATTAAGAAGATTAACAAGTGTTTTCTCATTTTGAGTAAGATCCATGTTCGTAATGACAGTACCTATACATTGAGTAAAATGGACCCATTGTCAAGAACATTAGAAAAAAAGAGTTCCTAAGCGGTTATTAAAAGCTGATTTCTATATTGAATATGAGTCAGCTTTTATAGATTTCACTGGTACCTATAATTATCAAAGTAATCAATATAATCATCTACCATAAGTTGTAATTCTGCGACTTCTTTAACAGATTTAATTTTGATCATTTTAATAAAACTTTAAAAATGGTATTTTAAAATACAAAGGAAAGAACATAAAAAGTAATGTGGTACAAGTTGATGGAAGTTTAGATATACACTTAAGCTACGAATATACCAAGCCACCATCATCATACGAAGTGAAAGATGCTGTTTCCACAATAATTTATGATTATTTATATTACTTTTCAGATGCAGTGAATCACAATGATTTTTCATATATAAAGGGAAATACAGGGGAAGTACAAAGTATGATAATGAAGCGATACATTAGAAAGAAGAAGTAAATAAATAAGAAAATTTTTATATTTTTCTAAATTATGTAAAATATTAGAAATTTATGACAGCTAAAATAAATATAAAATATATATAAAAAAATATTAATATTATTGGAAAACATTTCCGAAGGTGATATAATTTGTTCGCGACAATAAAAGAAAGAAGGGCAAAAGAATTATGTTAAAAGCAATTTTAGGGGCAATAGCAGTAATATCAGCAGGTTTTTCAACAGTCTATGTAAATGACTTCAGAAAAAACAGAGATTCAGCTAACAAAGGTATTTTTAAGAAAAGTTTAATCATAGGATTTATAACAGATTTCCTAGATGCAATCGGAGTAGGATCATTTGCAACAACAACAGCAATTTTAAAATTTGATAAAAAAGTTAATGTACCTGATAAATTATTACCAGGAACATTAAACGTAGCTCATGCATTACCAATGGTAGCACAAGCACTTATGTCATTAACAGTAATAGAAATCGATATATTTACATTAGTATGTATGATAGTTGCAGCAGTAACAGGTTCTTGGATAGGAGCAGGGATAATATCTAAGTTACCAGAAAAGAAAGTTCAGTTAACTATGGGGATAGCTTTACTTGGGACAGCAGGATTACTAATAGCAAAACAATTAGGAGTAATGCCAGCAGGTGGAGATGCTATGGCACTTGAAGGAACTAAGTTAATAATAGGTGTTGTAGGCAACTTTGTACTTGGAGCATTAATGACTGCAGGTATAGGTTTATATGCACCATGTATGGCTATGGTTGCACTTCTTGGAATGAATCCAAAGGCAGCATTCCCAATAATGATGGGATCATGTGCATTTGTTGGACCAATAGCTTGTACTAAGTTCGTTAAAGAAGGAGCTTATGTAAGAGAAGTATCTATGGGTATAACTATAGGTGGTATAGTAGGTTCAATACTTGCATTAAAATTTGTTACTAACATGCCAGTATACTGGTTAAACTGGTTAGTAGTTGCAGTTGTACTTTACACAGCAGTAACTATGTTTAAGTCAGCAGTTAAGAAAGATGATGAAAATAAACTTGAAAATCAAGCAAGTTAGATAAATGGAAAGCCAATAACTAAGATTAAATTTTAGTTATTGGCTTTTTTACTTATAAAAATGGAATTAAAACAATTCCTAGATGGAAGTCTTTATCACCTTCAACATAGAAATCTCTTTCATAGTGCCTTTAAGAGGGGCAATGCCTTTTAATAAAGAATATATGATGAACTTTATCCCAAGAATGCTAGAGTTAATAAAACCTGAGTGCATAGATGAAGTTAAAAATATAATGGTTAACCATAAAGCATAATATAATAGCAAAAACTAGGTATAAGAATATATCTAGTTTTTTTAGTATTCAAGAAAATATATATTATTTTGTACATTTGATTTAGATAAATTTTATAGTTACCTCATGTGGTCACGAAAACATCACATTTATTATACAAATGAAAAGAAACTTTACATCAAATGTATTTTTACAGTATAATATAAAGCACATATTATATGTATATAAATTTATATTTAAGCTTAAATTATAAAATTAAAGGTGGTACGGGATATAACAATGAATTTAAAAACGAAAATACCAAATTTTGAAATAAGATTTGCAACTGAAAAAGATACTAAGCTAATTCTTAAGTTTATTAAGGAATTAGCAGTTTATGAAAACTTATTAAGCGAAGTAGTTGCTACAGAAGAAGTTTTATATAACTCTTTATTTGTAAAAAAACAAGCAGAAGTAATAATAGGAGAATATAATGGAGAGCCTGTTGGATTTGCTTTATTTTTCCATAATTTCTCTACATTTTTAGGTAAAGCTAATCTGTATCTTGAAGATTTATATGTACAGCCACAAATGCGTGGATTAGGACTTGGAAAATCTCTATTTTCAGCATTAGCACGTATTGCTATAGAACGAAATTGTGGACGATTAGATTGGTGGTGTCTTGATTGGAATGAACCATCTATAAAATTTTATAAGAAGATGGGTGCAATTCCAATGGATGAGTGGACAGTATACAGAGTTGAAAATGAAGCACTTGAAAAATTATCAAAAGAATTAGATGAATAATGCGAATTGAAAGATATTAATAATATTAAATATTATCGATATCTTTTTTTATGTTCAATAAAACATATCTTGCTGTGTATAGTTATTGTAGATAAATTTTATAATTATAATTACTATTAATTTGATGATATGTTGTTAAAGAAATTAAAATGATGTTTTTAGCAAAATAACAGGTTCGTAAATTTAATATATTACGAACAATTTATAGGCTATATTTATCACGAAGTGAGCTAATATAGCCTAATAATTTAAACTATAAGATGTAGTCTCTTACATAACCATAACATTCATAATTATCAAAGATAGCAATTTCAGAATCAAATTTCACGTAAATAGGCGTGTCAAGCAAAAAATCGTGCTCATTTAATAAGTCTTTATCTCCATAAAAAATAGCTTGAAGAGCAGATCTTAGATGATATTTGAAATCATTGTATTTCATTGATACAGCAAAATAATCAGAATCGCCAACATAAGCATAAAAAATCAATATATAAGAGTTATAACCGTATCTTTTATATTTCCCTATAAGTTCATCCCTCAGTTCTTCATTTATGGCAGAATAATTGTACTCAGGACCGATATCTAAAAATAGCATGTCTGTAGTATCTGAGTGTGTAAGAGTGTACTTTCTACCTTCAATTGGTCCTGAGGGTGTCATAGATGGTTTGAATGTAGCTTCAAGTTTGTTTAGGTCAAACTCCATATAATCACCAACTTTCAAAAATTAATATTACTCTATCATATAAGGAAAATAAGACAAAGGTTACAGTTTTTGGAGTTATCATGATTTTTATAATAAGGTGTTATATATGATTGTTTTTCAAGTATACAATCCTAAAGAATAACCTTAAGATAAGAAAAAATATATAATATAAGTATAAATATTAAAAGATTTTCAGATAAAAAATACAGTTGGTTGAGTAATTAAAAAAGGGGGAGTATAAAATGTCAGAAATTCTTTTGGAAGTAAGTAGAGGGCCATTGGTGGAAAATATCCATAGAGGTAACATGGCAGTAGTAGGAAGAGATGGGAAGCTTAAATACTATAAAGGAGATCCTTACAAAGTAGCATACTTACGCTCAGCACTAAAACCAGTTCAAGCTATAAATGTGTTTTTAAGTGGTGCCAATGAAAAATACAATTTTGAAGATGAAGAAATAGCACTTATGTGTGCATCTCATTATGGCCAAGACATACACAGAGAAGTTATAGACAAAATACTTGAGAAAATAGGACTGACACAAGAAAATCTTCTTTGTAAGGGAGGATATTCTTTAAATGAAGATTATAAAACATTCCAAATAGCAAATCATATTCAGCTAATTCCAGCCAACTCTGATTGTTCAGGAAAACACAGTGGAATGCTTGCATCTTGCTTAACCAAAGGATATGACATAGAAAATTATAACTCAATAAATCACCCCATACAAAAAGATATAAAAAAACTTGTAGCTGATTTTTGTGAAATAGATGAAGATAAAATTTTAATAGGAGTGGATGGATGCGGCGTTCCTGTACATGGCATGCCTCTTTACAATGCTGCCCTAGCTTTTGCTAAATTTACTCATACTGATGATTTACAAATAGATGTGAAAAATGCTTGTGATAGAATTTTTCAATCCATGAATAATGCACCAGAGATGGTTGCTGGTATAGATGGATTTTGCACAGAATTAATAAAAAATACTAATGGGAAAATTATTGGGAAGCTGGGAGCTGATGGTGTTTATTGTGTGGCTGTAAAGGGTGCAGATATTGGCATTGCTATAAAAATTGAAGATGGGAATTACACAAGGGCTATACCTCCTGTTGTTATGAGATGTTTGGAGGAGCTTGGTGTGCTAACTTTGGAAGAGATAAAGGCCTTGAACAAATTTAGAGGTGAAGATTTAATAAATAGTCTGGGATACACAATAGGTCAGGTAAGACCAGTTTTTCATTTGGATAAAGCGTAAAACTCAATGTGTATAATTTTGAAAACCAAGGGTGTATCAAAAAAGATACACCCTTGGTTTTTTCATAAAGTTGGAATTATATAAACCTTTAGTATATAATTGGTATATATTACAAAGATGAGAATGAGGTTGTTTTTAAAGTAAGTATAGATGACTATATTGTCGATGGCATGGATTAATAATTTATCCACTGTTATTGATTGTCTAATTGCCAAGCAACATGAAAGTTGGCGGTTATTATATAATGCGAATTTTATAATCAAGAAAGAGGGGAATTTCATGAAAAAAATATTATCTATAATATTGCCAAGTATTATAATACTCGCAATAACTTTATGGGGTAGGGCTGATAAAAATATATTAGTTGGATTGTTTTTACTATTTCCAATTATCTTTATCATACAAGGAATAATGTATTCAGATTTTAAAAAGGAATTGCTTATAGGATTTCTTTTATCTTCAATATCATTTATTATACCTATAAATTTATGGTTTAATATGGGAAGTTGTATTGAATTATTAATAATATATAATATATTAGGTATAATAAGTTTTTTAGTTAAGAAGAAAGTATCTTCTAGGAACAGTTAATATAATTTAGAATTATCTAACAAAGCCAAAAACTATTTTGACAAGATGTGTTCTTTGAACATATGTTAGGATAGTTTTTTATTTTTGAAAAATTTTATTTAGCCAATATTTAAAGTATATAGAAAAGTGAATAACTAACGTATATACAGTAAGAGGGAGTGAATAGTTTTTTCTTCAGAACAGCAAGCTAAAAAACTCTAATATTAAATTAAAAACTATTTTAGAAAGGTACTATTATAGAAATGAAAAAAATACTTAAGAATGTGTTGTTATGTATCCTATGTGTAAGTATAGGAATATTTATAGGAATTAATAGCAAAAAGTTAATTAAAAATATGTTTAGTAAAGCAAATTCATCAGCAGAAAGTGTAGTAGAGCATTTTGTGCAAGCAACCTATAACAAGGACAAAGACACAATGATAAAATGCTTAAGCCCAGATTTAAATAATGTTGACAAGTTGAAGAAATTCAAATCAAAGGGAAGTAAAACAGCATCAGATATACTCGCTATATATGAACATAATCTTTACTACAAAAAAAATCCACCAAAAGATCTTTCAAAGGAAGATATGAAAGCGCATAATTCATCTATGGAAAAAATAGAGAAGGGTAATCTTGTTGAAGTTTACGTAGATTTTCTTCTAAATAATACAGGTGCCAAAGGAAAAGACATAAAAGAAGAACACATAGGTGTAAAATCCTTAGTTGATGAGAAATATTATGAAGGAAAAAACGTAGACAAAGACTATTTAGATATGAAATTTTCCATAACTCTTAATAATAATGGTGACATATCAAAAGAAGATGAGAACATAGTAATTCAAAACAAAGAAGAAAAATATTATATAGTTGATATGGATATGTAGTAATTGACAGTGGGGGTAAAAGGTGAGAGATAGAAGAAGATTAGAACAAAACAAGAGATCAAATAACAAGCATCAAAAAAGAAGGGGAATATCAAAAAACAGTAAAAGTAAGAAAAAAATAAAAGAGAAAAAAAACATTAAAGAGATTCTACGTAATAAAATAATAAATATAAACATATCGTGGACTTTAATAATAATAAGTCTGTTTTTAGGCATGCAAATAGGTTTTTTTACTGATTTTAATATAAAAGATTTAATTGAAGATATAAGTAAATATAGAATATCTATAGTAAAGGAAGATGATCAATCAGAAGAATCAGAAACTGATAAAAAAAACAATCAACCAAAGTCAGATGAAATTAATAAAGCCAAGAAGGCAATAGTAAATTCATGCGGAAGTGAATTTAAAGATGTGGATTATTCAGAAGAAGGTGAACACCCAACTAAAGGAAAGGGAGAGTACTATATTTTTAAGATGGGTAAAGAGGCAACAGGAAATATGATGTTTTACGTTGATAAAAATACATATGAAGTATTTGAGTATTCTGTTGGTGGATACTTTGGGGAGTATAGAAGAGGAAGGTATAGTCCCTTAGCGAATGAAAATAAATAGGTTATGTTGTTATTTTAAAAGAATCAGATTTATCTGGTTCTTTTTTTATATACTTATACTGAATGAATAAAATTTAGTGAGTAAATTAGTTGAGAGTCTAGACATTATTTTATACTTTACTATTTATAATAAGAATTAACTATTTAGATTATTATAGTGGTGTATCAAAAATGATACACCACTGAATTTCGACCTAATTTATGGGATTTATTAAAAAAGGAAGATTACTTACTTATTTGTAATCAAAAATAATGATTTTGTTTAAGTAAAAAATAGTAAAATCACCAGTGATAACTAAAAATCTTATATAATATAACTATAAATATTAAAAAAAGACTTTAATTAGTAACGAAAATATAAAGGTAAATCATTACTAAGTTTTGTGAATATTTATGAAGGGAAACAGAAAAAATCAGTTGTTAGCAGTATATTGTTGTATTAAATGATAAGGGGCTTTGCTAATTTTTTTGAGGGGATTGTAAGTGATTTTAAAAATAGTTATAAGATGTAACAAATAAATGTTAAATAATTAGGGGGAGGTAAAAATGCATTATACTATAACTGTAGAAGAACTTTATAAAAATGGGTATAAAGATATACCTACAAGAGGAGGAGTGTACATTGTAAAAGTACCTGAAAATTTTACTGTTGAGATAACAAATAATACAACAGGTATTAAAGAACATAAAGGTAAAAACTTGCTTTATAATAAAGAATATTTAGAAGAAAAGTATAATAAAGTGGTTGATAAAGATATTTTATATTATGGAAAAGCTACAAGTTTAAGAAATAGAATTACATCTCTTGTAAAATATGCATACGGTAAGTGCAAGAATCATAGAGGTGGAAAAGCCTTGTGGCAAATTAAAAATAGTACAAAATTAATAATAGAGTATTATATATTTGATGACTTAAATGATGAAGTGAAAAATAATAATAAACCTAGAGATGAAGAAAAGAGGCTTATCATGGAATATAAGAATAAAAATAACAATGAAAGGCCATTTGCTAATTTTAAAGATTAAATAATGCAAAAATAACTAAAAAGGGGGTAATAACTATGGGATTATTAAGTAAAATAGGTAACTTAATAAATGTTAATAATAATTTATCATCAAATAAGGAAAATATGTTTATAAATATACCTAATGACATTATGGAGCTACTTTGGTTTAAAGATGGAAAATACAAAAACTATGAAGATAAAAAGGCTAAAGAAGATAAAATAGAATCAAATGGAATAACTATAACTTTTTCCTTTTTATCAAAGCAAGAACCAAGCCTAATAAGTATAAATAATATGATTAAAAACTCACAAAATAAAGACATTGAAACTCCAGGGTACTACCCATCCTACGATGAATTAACTCCTCAGCAAAGATGGATTTATCTAAATTGGCTTAAAAACATAGACAATAAAATAGATATTAGCTATGTATTTTTATTTTATTATGGATTAGAAAGGCATTTGTTATTTGGAGACTACACAAAAGCATGGAATATATTATGTAGATTGAGAAAAAATCATAAAAATCAGTCTTTTATTTCATATTCTACAAATGCATTGATTGCTACTTGTATAATACGTAATAGACCAGATTTATTTATACAGTTATTAGAAGATACAGAGGATGTAGATGATATGTACATATCCGATTTGTATCTTTTAGCTAAGTATAAATTATATGGAGAAATTATGCCTAAAGAGGTAATGGCTATAGCTAGCAAAGTTGGATTTAAAAATAATAGATATATCAAGAATGAAAGTTTAGTTTTTGAGGATGAGCTTTCAAATATATTATTTGAAAGATACAATAAAAACGGCATAGACTTAAGATTATTTGACTTGAAGAAATGTCCTGAGAAAGATATAACATTAATAGCGAATATCTCAATAGATGAAAGGTACACTAAAATTCCAAGTTTATTGGAAAATGGTGAATTTAAAACATATATTCATGATTTATTGTCAGAGACTCATGAAATTACAAAAACTAAATTAAAAGAGATTAGAAAATCACAGGCCTATGTTCCATCTATTAAGCCTAAGAAGAGAGAGAAGAAAGAACCAGATAAAATATTTAAAGAAAGTATTCTATTTGAAAAGATAGATACTAATATTTTTGATAAAAATGAAGAATTCTATGACCATTATATTTGCCCATATTGTAAAGAAAAGGTGGAAAAACTACCTGTGTCTAAAGGTAAATGTACAAAATGCAAAAACGATATATTAATAAAAAATAGTATATTTACAGGTGTGAAAATAGCACTAACAAAAGAAGAAAATGAATTAATGGTTAACATAAGAAATGAAAGAGCGAGAAGACATTTTATTGATAATATAATTAATAATTTACCAATTAGTGCAAAGGAGGTAAAAAAGGTAGTATCTAAAAGAAATATTACTATAGAAGAAGCATTAATTGAGGAAATAGAAAAAATTTCTGTTAATGAAAAATTAAATAATAACATGGGTATATATAGATGCTATATTATGGATAGAGGAAGAATATATGAAAAAATGGGAAATCTAAAAGAAGCTCTAAAGTTATATATGCTAGTATGTTATTATGACTTAAATGGAGCTACAAATGGTGGATCAATAGGATTAGGATATGATAAAAATCAGATATTCTTGGCACCTGCAGTTATAGACTGGATAAAGAAAATAACAAAGAGTTTAAAACTAAGTGAAGAAGATCTATATAATCTGTTAAATCAAGTTATAAAGGATAAAAAAGAAAATGAAATGTTTATAAATGATAATGTAGTATGGAAATGTATGTATAAGGCTATATATGAAGACATTTTAGTTAGAGGAACTTATGAAGAAATTTTAGAACAGCTAATTTAATAGTATGGTAAGGTTGTAATAAAAAATATCATTTTGACAAAATTCAAAATGACATTTTTTTATTTATAGTATATATTTTGATGAAAAACAGACTAGATTATTTTGTAGAAATACATGTTATAATAAATATTGAAAAAACAAAAGAGTTAATTGAAGACACAAATGATTTGCAGAAGATGCAGATGTTTACAAGGTATAAGTTTAATTTCAAAACTTATGAATGGGGATTTTGTATCAAATAATTAGGTTTATGCTTAAAATTTCTACCTTTAAATGTATCGGTTTTTGTTAATAAAATATTATTAAAATAGGGGGATGACAATGGGGAAAATACATTTTGAAAAACTTACTCCAATTAAAGACGTCGAATTAAAAACATATAAAGAGGCATTAGATTTTGTATTTGAGAACAATGAAATAAGGAATATTGCTATTACAGGTGCTTAGAGTGCCGGTAAAAGTAGTGTTGTAGAATCCTATAAAAAGCACGTTCCAACTAAAAAGTTTTTACATATATCTTTAGCAAATTTTGAAAGACATGATAAATTAAATGAAATAGATGATGATAGTCAAGAGCAAGAAGAAGAAAATAATAATGATACAAAAACTTATATAAAGGAATCTATATTAGAAGGTAAAATACTTAATCAATTAATTCATCAAATAAATCCATCTGATATACCTCAAACCAATTTTAAAATAAAAAACACAGTACCGAATAAAAGTATTATTAAGACAACCGCAATTATCATAGCTTTTATTGTTTCAGGTTTGCATCTACGTTATCATAAAGAATGGATTGATTTTGTAAATAGTTTGAATCAATTTTATAGCTTGAGATTTATTCAGATAACAACTAAAGGAATAAGTTTATTTTTTAGTGGTGTTATTTTTAGCGTAATATTTGTAATAGCAGTATTTAATTTTGTAAGGATGCAAAAAAATAAAAGTATTTTTAAAAAGTTAAACTTTAGCGGTAATGAAATAGAGATTTTTGAAAAAAGTGACGAATCATATTTTGATAAATATCTAAATGAAGTATTATATATATTTGAAAATTGTGATGCAGACGTTATTGTTTTTGAGGATATAGATAGATATAATATGAATGAAATATTTCAACGACTAAGAGAAATAAATATACTAGTTAATTCTAAAAGAGTGAGAAGTCATAAAGAAGTATTAAGATTTTTATATTTAGTTAGAGATGATATTTTTATATCTAAAGATAGAACTAAGTTTTTTGATTTTATTGTGCCTATAGTACCTGTTATAGATAGCTCAAATTCATATAATCAGTTTATAGCTCATCTTAAAGCAGGTAATATATTTGATAAGTTTGATGAACATTTCTTGCAAGGTATATCACTATATGTTGATGATATGAGAATGTTGAAGAATATTTATAATGAATTCGTAATTTATTACAATAGAATTGGAACAACAGAGCAAGATTATAATAAGTTACTTGCAATGATTGTATATAAAAATATATTTCCACGTGACTTTAGTGAGACACAAATTAATGTAGGGTTTGTATCAACAATATTTGCAAATAAAGAAGAGATAATAAAAGAAGAAATAAATAAAATAAATATAAAGATACAAGAACTAGAAGATAAATTTAATGATTGTGAAAAGGAACATATTAATAATATAGGAGAATTAGATTTAATATATGGAAGTAGAAATATGTATGGAGAATTGTCTGTAAACTGTAATAATCCACAGTATATTGAGAGAAAGAAAAACTTTGAACTAAGGCAAAGCAATACGTATTACGAAATAAAAGAGAGAATTAATATTTTAAATGATGAAAAAGTAATATTAAATTATAAGAAATTAAGTGAGATTATAACAAGAGAAAATATTAATGAAATTTTTGATGTAAATTATGAAAACTTTATAGGTGAAATTAATGATTTTAATGAAATTAAATCAAGTCAATACTTTGATCTAATAAAATATTTAATTAGAAATGGATATATTGATGAAACATATACAGATTATATGACATATTTTTATCCTAATAGCTTATCAAGAAATGATAAAATGTTCTTACGTAGTGTAACAGATAAAAAAGCTAAAGAATGGACATATAATATAGAAAATCAGAGATTAGTATTGTATAGACTTAAAGAAGTAGATTTTGATGAAATAGAAACATTAAACTTTAATTTATTTGAATATCTTTTACAATATCAACATGAGAATAAAAAATATTTAGATAGATTTATGAATCAATTAAGAGATAGTAGACAGTTTAAGTTTATGCAAGGATATTTTAATTTCACGAGGGATTTAGCTACGTATATAAAAACAACTAATAAATATTGGACTACATTTTTAGAAGAAATTAATTCTTGTTCACAATTTACATACAAAGAAATGAAAGAGTGTATATTACAAACACTTTACTACTCTGATAAAGTTGATATAGAAAATATTAATAAGGACGGATTTTTATCAAATACTATATCATCAGATAGGATGTTTTTAAATATAGAAGAACCTAATGTAGAAAAGCTTATAGAAGAATTTATAATTTTAAATATTAAGTTTGAGACTTTAGTGTTTGAAGAATCTAATAAAGAATTATTTGAGTCAGTTTATAAAAATAAACTATATAAGCTTAATCAAGAAAATATATCATTAATTCTAAGATATATTTTTAAAGTTGAAAATGAATATGATATAAAAAATAAGAACTATTCTCTTCTATTGGAAAATTCTAATTCAAAACTTTTAGAATATGTAAATGAAAACATTCAAAATTACATAGAAATGATAATTAATAACTGTGAAGATAAAATATTAGATGTACAAGAAGCTGCATTAAAATTAATAAATAACAATGATGTTGATCTAACTAAAATAAAGGAATACATAATGTTATTGGATACAGAGTTGACACTACTTAAAGATATAGAAAATAGGGAACTATGGGCATATGTATTACAAAACAGAAAAATTAAGTACTCTATAGAAAATATTCTTATTTATTATTTTGCTATGGATAGTACACTAGATGAAATTTTGATAAACTTCATTAATAGTGGTGAAATCAAGTTTGAAATTTCTCAAACATACATAGATGAAACATTTGGTGAGGGTAGTTCTCAAAAAATATTTAAATCAATAGCAGTATGTGAAGATATAAAAATAGAAAATTATATAAAAATATTAAAAGAACTTAAATATATATATCCTGCTCCAACTCAAGAAATAGAAGAACTATCAGGAGAAAGAGTAGAAGTCTTAGTTGAATTAGATAAATTTGAAGTCACAGCTCAAAATATAGAATTTTTACAATCAAATTATAATAAATTATTTATAATTTTTATTGAAAAAAATATTGAAAAATATATAAATAAGATTGAAGATTTGCCTAAAGTTAAAAAAGATGAGTTAATAACTTTATTATCATCAAATATAGATGATGATTTTAAAATAAAACTTAGTTCTAATTTTGAAGGGCAAATATCCATATCACAGATAGAATGTAGTGATAGTGTTAAAAACTTCATAATTAATAATAATTTTGATAAATCAGATCTTATAGATTTAGTACAGAATTATATGGATTCTAGTGATTTAATAAAAAATACTACATTAAATATATGTGTAGAACACATTAATATGATTATTGAAGATAAAATTGATTTTAATTATGATTTACTTATAGAGCTATTGAAAGAGGATGATATAGTAAATGATACAAAATTAAAACTTTTAAATAATTCTCTGTATAAGTTATCTAAAACAGAAACACAAGAAGCTATAAAATGTATAGGCTTGATTGAGCACGAAAAGATATTTACTAATGGTAGACCTAAGTTTGAAATTAATGGAGTAAATAGAGAATTTTTAAGTGAGTGTGCAAATAAAAGGTGGATATCAGAATTTAGTGAGGAAGAAGGATTCTATAAAATTAGTCGTAAACGTTTATGCTTAACATAATAATTATCAGCTGGGTCTCGAAAATAATTCAGAATGATGATTGTAGTTGTGATTTTTGACGATTTATATTAAGAACTTGATAATAACTTATAAACTATTGAACATAATTTATAAGATAACTAAATATACTATAATGATTAGAGCTCTGGAAACCTTTGAGGACCAGGGCCTTTTTATTATAACTAGAAATATCTGATGTTGAAAGGAATTATTATAGAGCAAAAAGAATTTAAAACAGTTGATGAACCGTTGGAAGTTTTGAAAAGTAGAGGCTTATGTTTTTCTACTGATGAATCAGCAAAAAGGTATTTAGAAAAAGAAAATTATTATAATATTATAAATGGATACAAGGATTTATTTTTAGAAACAAGAAAAACATCAATAACAGATGAAATATATAAAGATAAAGCTGAGTTTTAAGAAATAAAAGCATTATATGAAATTGATTTTGAATTAAAATCAATCATTCCTAAGAGGATACTAAGAGTTGAAAATACTATAAAAGCAATCCTAGCATACAAATTTTGAGAAAAGTATGGACATGATAATTATATGAAAATGGATAATTTTCATTATAAACAAAGTGATGCTAAAAGTATAAAATATGTTATGGACTTAATAACAGGGTTACAAGGTATAATTGAAAAACAAGTATAAAGATGGTTTCATTAAACTCATATGATGTAGCAAGCTATGTTCAAAAGCATAAGCATAAAATTAAGAAAAAAGTAGTTGTATAAAAAAGATAGATACCTTTAAGTTTTTGTTAAAATATTGGTAATTTATAGATGAAAATAAATTTGTACTTTATATAAAAATATATCAAGATATAATAAACTAGAAAATAAAGGTATAAATAAGAATTTCGTACTTGTATGACCTCTGGTGGTGCAGTTCTTGGCAATTTGTTTCAAGAACTTACTACTACAACTCAAGGTACATATATACTCACATAAAATCATATAATTTTAAAAATATAATGTGGGGGAAAAGCTAATATGGAAGAAACAGATAAAAATATATGTGTTTTTTGTGGTAAAGAAGTTGACAAGGAAAATAAATTTTCGTGTAAAAGCTGTAATACTATATACCATAAAAAATGCTTATTAGACAACAATGGAGTATGCAAAATTTGTAACCATGATAACATTAACGATTTACAATTAGAGGAACAAAGACCTTCACAGGAAGAAAAAAATCAAGAAACAGACATAAATGAAAAATTAACTAAAGTTGAGGAAATAGAATTAAAAGAAAATAAATTTTGCACAAATTGTGGTCACTTGTTGCAAGATGGACAGTGTTATTGCTCTAAATGTGGGATGAAAACAGATGAAGATAAACCAAGAAAAAATCTAGTTTCATCTAAATTTAACAAGAAGCACTTAATAATAATTCTATGTATAGTAGGTATTAGCATTATAGGTATTTCGGCTTATAATTATAATAAAAAACAAGAACAACAACAAGCAAGGATAGAATATATTAAATTATTAAAAGAATATCAACACGAAATAGTATCAGCTGGGGCAAATTTAGAAGATATTTCAGATACAGTTCAAAAATATTGGTATGAAAATATTTATAAGGATAAACATGGATCTAGTATAGATTCAGCTATTTTAATGGCTATTTTGGATAAAAAAGATGAGATTGAATTAGCTAAAACTTACGATGAAAAAATTCAATCACTATATAGTAAATTAAAATCAATACCTGAAGGTAGTGAAGATTTATCAGATGTGCTAAGTATAATAAGTGATACATATAATTCATATACAAATTTTTATGATTTTGCAATTGAACCATCTGGTAACTACAATGAATATTCAGATAAAAATAGTTCAAAGACTGATGATTTTTTAGATAAATATAGAGTACTTGAAAATTATATAGAAACAGATAAGGAATTTAGTGATACAAATACGAAAGAAGCATCATAGGTATTTAATACAGGTAAATAAACTGCAATTGAAGACTGTAAATAGATTTGTGTAAAACAAACTTACCTACAGTAATAATTATTATAGTGATTTTATTTTGAAAACAAATATGAAAGCTTGGAGTTTAATGCTCCAGGCTTTTTTGTAGTCCTATGATACTTTTTTTATTTTATTGTAAATTTTTATTACTTTATCAACTCTACCCTTGTATTTATTTACATAGTCATAAGCAGATAATTTATTTTTTAAACCGAAATAATTATGTCTAGATTGAAGGTTATCTAGTTTATCAGATTCAGGACTAAGAGGAGCAGCATCAGTTGTTTTTGCAATACTTTTTTATGCAAAGTTTATGAAGAATTAATACATCAGAAAAATTACTTAGTAAATAATTATTGACTTTATTGGATTACAGTTGTAAGATTTAATTAAAGATTACAATTGTAAGTTTAGGGAGGGATAATAATGAAACAAAATATTTCTGAATCAGAATTAGAAATAATGAAAATATTATGGCAAAAACAAGAAGCAACCAGTGCTGAAATAATAGAAGAACTAAAAGATAAAAGTGATTGGAAACCAAAAACAATTCAAACACTTATTACAAGATTAGTATCAAAGGAAGTTGTACAAGTAGACAAAAGCAATAAAAAATCATATATCTATAGCACAACAGTTAGTGAAGATGAGTACAAAGATGATGCAAGTAAGTCATTTTTAGAAAAACTTTATAGTGGATCAATAAATAAAATGGTACTTAGCTTTGTAAAAAGTAAAAAATTATCAAAATCAGAAATAGAAGAGTTAAAAGACATGTTAAAAGATGAGTAGAAATTAAATGATATTGATAAGTAAATTAAAATATTAAGAGGGTAAATAAAAGAGGAAATGAATTATGGAAAATATTTGGGGATATATAGTTGGGGCTACTGTTTTTGGAAGTGCGACAGGTCTTATAATACTACTAATAAAAACCTTACTAAAAAATAAAATTAACAAAAGATATGCATACCTACTTTGGATTATATTAGTAATAAAACTAATAATTCCATTTGGACCAGAGAGCAATATAAGTTTGTTTAATAGCATACCAATAAATTCTAATATGGAAAACATACTGAGCAGTAATAGAGGTCAACTAGAAAATAACAGTACTAAATTAGATGATACAAATAGTAATTCAAATGCGTCGCAAACTAATGACTACATAGAGGCAGACAATAAGACTAATGGAGTAAATAGTACAGCCTCAACTTCTAAAGATAATTACAGTAATAATGAGGATAATGAAAATGTTGGACAAAATAGTCAAGTAATTAATAATACTGCCTCAAGACCAATATTAGGTATAAATAAAGATAAACTATCAACAATATTGTCATTTGTGTGGTTATTTGGATTTATATTTGCAATAATTGGTCACATGGTAATTTATATTTATTTTATAAAAGACTTAAAAAAATCTTCTATATTAAAATATGAAAGACTAGAAAAAATATTAAAAAACTGTAAATCACAATTAAATATAAATAAAAATATTCAAGTAATAGTACATGATACAATAAGCTCACCATCACTTGTGGGAATGTTTAAAGTCAACATTATTTTACCAAGACATTTAATAAATTTAAGTGAAGAAGAGTTAACACACATATTTTTACATGAATTATGCCATTACAAAAATAAAGATAATTACATAGATAATTTACTTGGAGTGTTACAATTCGTACATTGGTTCAATCCACTTATTCATTACTATTTCAAAAAAATGAGAAATGACATGGAAATAGCTTGTGATGAAAGGGTATTAAATCTTTTAAATGAAGATGAACATAACAAATATGGTATTACAATGCTTAATGTTTTAGAAAAAATTAATTTTACTTCTAAAATGAGAGTAGGATTAAATATGGCTAATGATAAGAAAACTATGAGAGAAAGAGTAGAGCTAATAAAAAATAGTAAGAATTTATCTAAGAAAAAGAAGATATTTACAGTAACAGGTATAATTTGTTTACTTGTAATGAGTGGAGTATTACTTACAAATGCAAAAATTATAAAAGTAGATGATGATTTAGATAATGCCATATCAAATGTTATTTTAGAAGAATATAGACCAAAACATGAAAAAAACTATCCAGGAATATATTCTGGGGATGGAGAATTATCTGTAGAAGCTCATAAAATTTTAGGTAAATCTACTAAAAATGATAAAATAGAAATTTACTTAATAGCAACTTATGGAGATTATGAATTCCAAAATAATATATTTAATTTGGTACATGCTAGCTCACAAGCACCTTTAAAAATAACATTTACAACTAACCAGGAAGAAGGCAGTAAATTAAAAGATAATAATAAATATTACTTTGTAGATATGAAAATGGTAAGTGATGGAGCTAATTTGGAAAAATCCATAAAAGATATGTTTCCAAGAAAAGAAGCCAATAAAGCGTTGGATATTATAAATGGTTCAAAGGGATCAGAAAAATTATTTGAAGAAATAAACCAAGATGCAACACAATATGTTGAAAGTTTAGGCAGAAAATCAAAGGTAACTTATCATCATGTAAAAAAAGAAAATATAGATGAATCTGCATTTGATAACATATGGAAGTTAAAAGAAGTAGGTACATATCCTGATTATATTGGAACTAGGGAAGTTATAGAAAATAAAAAAAGATATATTTATAAAACAGATTATAGTAAAACAACTAAAGTGTTACTTTTTACGAAAACTGATGAAAATGGTGATAAAGTAGAAGAAATTTCATACGAGATAAACAATAACAAAATGCAAAAAATAGACAGTGATAAATATGTTTCTTACAAAGAATTCTCAGGAAGAAGTTTTTTATATATAGATGAAGCTAAGACTACATTTACAGCAGAGGAAATAAAAATAGTAAATAATGAAGCTAAAGTTTATGTAAGTGTTGAGAACGAAAGTGATAAAGATTTACACCTATCTATGAAAAATGTAACTATAGGAGAAAATACAAAAAATGTGGACGCTGAAGTTACTATAGGTAGAGGAGAAAGTCAAAATAATATTTTAACTATTAAAGGAATATCAAAAATAAGTGATTTACATGGTTTGAATACAGGAACCATATTAATAAGAAATATGAATAATACAGATGATGTAGAAAAAATAGACTATATAAATAAGTTGTAAATAAACTTTAAAATATAAACACAAGTTACAAAAATTTCAATAATATGTATGAGGCTCTGTTAAGTTAAGAAGAATAATGTAAAATAAAAAGATTAGTTTCATGGGGGCACTTAGACTTGCGCTTTTGAGAACAGGATTTCCAATTAAAGCAATTACATTACAAGTTTCAAATGATCATTATGAAGCAGATGTGAAAAGTAATGAAAAAATATATACTTTGACAAATCCACCTACAGAAGAAGCTACACAAGAAATATTAGAAAACTGGGTAGTAGCAAAACATGGGATTTTCTATGTTGGAGAATACTTTGGCTGGTAAATGTATAAGCAAATAATCCCCCTTACGTTTAAAATATACGTAGGGGGGATTAACATTTATTTTTTATAAAGAAGTTTCTCTTAAAACTAAACCTTCATTTCTATCCATTAGAGTTCTAATAGACCATTCATTTGCGAATAACACTACTGGATTTCTATCTCTATCCTCAACTAGTAGTGTATCCATTGGCATTGTAAGTTTACCAAATTTAGAAAGATCATTTTCAATCCAACGTACATGGCTGTAAGGTAGTGAGTTCATTAGTATATCAACACCGTATTCTTGTTTTAGACGATATTCTAAGACTTCAAACTGTAAAACTCCAACTACTCCTACAATAAGCTCTTCCATACCCCAGTTAGGTTGTCTATATACCTGTATAGTACCTTCTTCTGATAACTGTGTAAGACCCTTTACGAACTGTTTTCTTTTAAGAGCATTTTTTGTAGATACTCTCATAAAGTGTTCAGGAGCAAATTGTGGTATACCAGTGTATTGTAAATTTGATTGTTTTTCACTTAATGTATCACCAATATTAAATATTCCTGGGTCATGTATACCTATAATGTCACCTGGGTAAGCTGAATCAATTATAACACGGTCTTGTGCCACAAACTGTTGAGGCTGAGAAAGCTTAACTTTTTTACCTCTTTGTACATGATTT
This sequence comes from Terrisporobacter mayombei, assembly GCF_020748465.1. Classification (GTDB taxonomy): domain Bacteria; phylum Bacillota; class Clostridia; order Peptostreptococcales; family Peptostreptococcaceae; genus Terrisporobacter; species Terrisporobacter mayombei. Next base: position 837,785 of record NZ_JAHZMP010000002.1, on the reverse strand, counting down.
ACTGTCATACCTTTTTCAAATTTACCAGAGCAAATTCTAAGGAATGCAATTCTATCTCTATGATTTTTATCCATATTAGCTTGAATTTTAAATATAAATCCTGAGAAATTATCAGAGTTAGGATCAATATCACCTAAATTACTGCTACGAGGACTCGGTGGTGCTGTTATATCTAGGAATGACTCCAAGAATGGCTCCACACCAAAGTTAGTAAGGGCACTTCCAAAGAATACTGGTGTTAATTCACCATTTAGTACTCCATCCAAATCAAAATTATCTCCAGCAATATCTAAAAGTTCAATATCTTCTAATAGTTTTTCATGAAGATCATCACCAAGTAGAGTATTAAACTTTTCATCAGATGGATCTCCAGTTATACAATTAGCAATAGCTTGTCCATGGTTACCATCATCAAATACTTCAACTTGATTTTTGTGACGGTTAAACACACCTTTGAACTCTTTACCAGAACCAATTGGCCAGTTTACTGGACAAGAACGGATTCCTAGAACATTTTCAATATCTTCAAGTAGTTCAAATGGATCCCTTCCTTGACGGTCCATTTTATTAATAAAAGTGAAAATTGGAATTCCTCTCATTTTACAAACCTGGAATAATTTCTTTGTTTGATCCTCAACACCTTTAGCAGAGTCAATAACCATTACTGCAGAGTCTGCTGCCATAAGAGTTCTATAAGTGTCCTCACTGAAATCTTGATGTCCTGGAGTATCAAGAATATTTATACAAAAGTTATCATATTCAAATTGAAGAACACTTGATGCAACAGATATACCTCTTTGTTTTTCAATTTCCATCCAGTCAGATACTGCATGTTTTTGAGATCTTCTTGATTTAACTGAACCTGCTTCACGAATGGCTCCACCATATAATAGAAACTTTTCAGTTAATGTAGTTTTTCCTGCATCGGGATGGGAAATGATTGCAAAGGTTCTTCTTCTTTTAACCTCATCAATCAAGTTTATATTTTGTTCTGTCATATTTTATCATCCTTTATTTTAAATTTATGATTATCCAAATATAAAAAATTATATTTCTTAGTAGTTTTAAAATGAACATAATTATCTATGTACTAAAAAAAACTACAATCCTTTTGATATTATAACTTTAATTAAAAACTGTCAATATATAAATAGAGAAAAGCGCAGGAAACAAGCTAAGTGACTTAGTTGCTGTTGCTCCAATATGTAATATAAGAGTCACTCCAAGGAGTTTTGGAACAGGGTTTCCTCTATTATGCCGGATTATGATGTAAGAAAACAGTGGCTTAAGAATAATGGAATAGGAATGGATATATAATACTATTTTTTACTTACTAATTGTCAAATACAATAATAGGGGTGTATCAAAAATGATACACCCCTAAACTTTATCTAAATCCATATTTTGTATTTCATAAAAATCTGCTATTATATAATTACATTAATTAACAAAAAATGGTACTTTAAATTACGAGGGAGAGTAAGACATGAAAAAATTAATATTAGCGCTAATAGTAGTATTAAGTATAAGCACAGGGTGCGCACAAAGTAATGTAAAAACAGAAGAGACACCAAAAGAAGAAAAAATAGTCTACTGCAGTGAATGTGCAGCTGAATCAAAGGAAGAAAGTAAATACTGTAAAGAATGTGGAAAAGAAACACAATGGCTAAGCCAAAAGCCACAAATCAAAAAAGAAGAAAAAGACACTGACAGTGAAAAAACAGAGACAAGTGATACAGCAAATAAAAAGGAAGAAAAAGACAGTGATAGTGAAAAAACAGAGACAAGCGATACTTCAAATAAAAAGGAAGAAAGTGAATACGATAAAGGCTACAAAAAGGGTTACGAAGATGGTTATTACAAAGCTCAAATAGGTGATAATGAATGGAACGGATCTATAAAAAGCGATTATGACAGAGGATATGCCAAAGGGTTTGACAACGGGTGGACACAGTGTGTAGCTGATGGAAAAGATTATGAAAGCAAAAACAAATAAAGAAGAAACAGGGGTGTATCAAAAAAGATACACCCCTATTTTGAATAATTTAAACCAAGTTATGTTTTGTGAGATTAAGATTTTAAGTATAAAAACACTTATAGAATATAAAGAAAGAGTGCTAGAATGAAGTAGTAAAGGTAAATAAATAATTTAATAAAGGGGATGCAAATATTGAATAAGGTAAATGTAGAAGATTTGTTTAGAGATATTTCTAAGTGCAACCAAGTGGAAGCTATTGCCCTTGGAGGGTCTAGAGTAAGTGGAAAATATGATGATAAATCAGACTATGATGTTTATGTATATGTTAAGGAAAATATTCCCAAAGGCTCTAGAATGAACATATTATCTAAATACTGCTGCAAAATGGAAATAGAAAATCATTACTGGGAAGTTGAGGATAACTGCACTTTAAATTCAAATACTGATATAGATATTATTTATCGTAATATAGAAGATTTTGATTTGACAATAGGTAATATAGTACAAAAAAATATAGCTAATAATGGATATACCACTTGTTTATGGAATAACCTAAATACGTGCAAAGTTTTATACGACAAAGATGGTAAATTAGAAAAATTAAAAAGAAAATATAATATAATCTATCCTGATAAATTAAGACATAATATTATAAGTAAAAATAGAAAACTCCTAAATGGAGTACTTCCATCTTATGACATGCAAATTAAAAAAGCTATAGAACGTAATGATAAAGTTAGCATAAATCATAGGGTTACTGAGTTTTTAGCAAGTTACTTTGACATAATATTTGCTATAAATAAGGTAAGCCACCCTGGGGAAAAAAGACTAATACAACAATGTATAGATTTATGTGAAATACTTCCAATGGATTTTGAAGAAAATCTAAAGGACCTTTTTGAAAATATGTTTAATGAAGATTGTAATATTATAATAGAAGAAATAGTTAAAAATTTAGATAAAATAATAGAACAATAAAGATGGAATAAGGGTGTATCAAAAAAGATACACCCTTTCTTTAATAATTTTAACCAAGTTGTGATTCATGGGAATCTTTTGCTTTAACAAGAAAACTATTATTGAAATGAGATGAATCAGTCTCTTTTATATAAAAACTATATGTCACATCTAAATCCATATTTGTATTGTTCCTAACTCTAAGCACTGGATATCCATGTTCATTTGTTAGGGCTTCATCATTTTTTATTTCAATATGATTTGAAGTGAAATCTGAAGATTTACCAAATGAGTTACTTGAAAAATAAGTACAAAAAAGAAAAAGCTAAGTAGTAAAAATTTTGTTTTTTTCAATATAGTATTTGTTTAAATGATTAATTTTATATGAATTTACTAATAAATAAAAGGGTTCAAGAAATAAAAATAGAAGTTATTAATATATGAAAAATAATTGATTAAAAACTATAAACATACATAAAAGCACGCCATGAAGGTATATAAATAGCCCGACGCTATAATAACTTTTATGGCTTTTTTACTTCTAAGGAAATGCAAACTTAAGGATTACTTAAGGTAAATGTAGTTTAATATACTTAAACATACATACAGCAGATAATTAACTTGCAGTAAAAAAAATGGAAGTAGAGGAGGAGTAAAATGAAACAAGAACTAATCCCAGTATATGAAGAAGTGGAAGAACAGATAAAAAAAATATCTAACAATAAAGAAAAGAAATCTGAACCAATATGTATAAGTGGAAAGCCCATATATCTACCTCTTAGTGGACATAAAATAGAAGTTACTTATTACGAAGCAAAGAAAAAAAACGCACCTATTATATTTGGAGTTTATGGTGGTGAATTTACTACGGATAACTACTCCTATGACGATTTATTTTGGAATATGATCCACAGTGAGTTTGAGTGTAATGTAGTTTCTATATCATATAAAAATTTTAGAAAAAGCAAGTTTCCATGTGCTATAAACGATGTTTATGATGTGATTTGCTATTTTATGAAAAATGCATCACAGCTTGATTTTGATACAGATAAGGTAATAATATTTGGAAGTAGCATTGGTGCCAATTTTGCCACATCAGCAGCTCTTCTTGATAGAGCCAACAACACTAATTATATAAAAACACAAATATTAAATTACCCTTGTTTAGATTTAACTACAAGCATAAATAAAAATATATGTGGGGATTTTATAACTCCTGATAAATATGTAAACGACGTGGCTGAACTTAAAAATCCTTTCGTATCGCCTGTTTATGCTTCAAAAGAAGAATTAAAAGGTATGCCAAAGACAATAATGATCTGTGGAGAAGAAGACAATTTCCGTTATGAAGGTGAAAAATATGCAAAAATGCTACAAAACAGTGGAACAGAAGTATACTGTCAAAATTACAGTGAGATGGAACATGGCTTTGTGGAACTTTATTTCTTGCTAAAATATATGCCACTTAAATCTCAGACTTTGTCTAATAAAATGAAGGAAAACTTTATAAGTGGAAAGTTATATAAATCAGTAATGTCGGCAATTCAGTTTATTAAAGAACATTGCATATAGTTTTATAAGGAAAAGTCTCTCCTTTTTGGAGGGCTTTTTTATATGTTATAGATAAGGAAATAGAGAAAGTTTTAATAAATTCATATTTTTTGAAGGGAAATCCATATAAAAATCAAATTATATAAATGTAAAAGCAGAAAAATATATGATAATGACGAAGAAATTATTTGGGGGTAAGGATATGGTTTACAATGCAACAAAAAATGAAGAGTTTATTATACATTTTGCTAAGTATGCAATGATTTTAATAATGATTTTAATGGCTTTAGGAATACATGATTCAGCATTAAGTATTAATATTAAAAGTAGAAATACACATGATTTAGTATCAATATTATCTCTAATGATGTATTTAGCAGCCACAATATCATCATTGTATTATTATCAATTAAAGAAAAATAGTGATGCAATTTTTTATTTAATATACTTTGCTATTGCTTTTTTTTTACATCTTTCAAATCAAACAATATTGGTTTGTATTCAAGAGGAACATTTATTGATTAATTTATTTTTTATTAATAAAATACTTATAGTAATGACTATTATGCCAAATACAAACTTTAAAAATAAAATTTTGGAACGAAAGATTATTTTTACTTTTTGTATAGTATTAATATGCTTAATATTATCTTACATAGAAATGACACTTTTTAGTAGTAAAGCCTTAATTACAAATTATGTTGTACAAATTTTATTTATTTGTGGAAATATAATTTATATTTATGTTTCAACTATATATTTAAAAAAATTTAAAAGTACAAAGGATTGTATATATATTTTATGGACAGTTTTTTTGTTAAGCAGGTGCTTGAAGGATTTTTACGCATTAGTGTTTTACAATGGAAATATAGAAAATAGTAAATATGCAACTTTAGCACTATTAATTATGTATATTGGTTTAATTATGTATAGTATAGGAGTATTAATTATAAGTAATATGGAAACGAATAATAAATTAAAAGATATGCAAGACTTAGATGTATTTTATAATATATTAGATAATGAATTTATGAATATAGAAATGTATATTTTAAAGAAAAATTGGACTGTTATTTACGCCAATAAAGCAGTAAGAAAACAATATGGAATTAGTGAATACAACGTGGAATCATTCAAATTTTTAGGTCAAATTTGCAAAAATAAATTTGAGAGATTTGACAAAAAGTATCAAACTACTATAATGGGATCACTAGAAAATAATAGTAGTTGGAGAGGTGTTATTCCTATAAGAAATAATAATGAAATTTTATTAGATGTAAAAAAACAAATAAGTAAAGAACATGGTGAAATATACGTTGTTCAAATTGATTATAATAAAGAAGTGATAAAATTAAAAAAAGAAGTAGAAGAAAAGAATAGAATGTTTGATGTACTAACTGAAAAAATTGGGGACTTAATAATGGTGACGGACAAAGATGAAAGAATCAAGTATGTAAACAATGAAGTATATAAGTTATTAGGATGTGCAGAAGATGAAATAATTGGTTTTAAAGTAAGGGATATACTAATTGATAATGATAACAGTAACTACAATTATAACGAGAAAATAATATTTAAAGAATTTCATTTAATATGTAAGGATCAAAAAATTATAGATGTTGAAACATTGGTAACGCCAATTAATGATCAAGGTTGGATATTTGCATCTAGAAATATTACATATAGAAAAGAGTTGGAACTATTAAAAGATGAAAATGAAAAAATGAAAGTTCACCAGCAGTTAAAAACTGACTTTTTTGCAAACTTATCTCATGAACTAAAAACACCTTTAAACATTTTCTATTCCATCATACAATTATTAGACTTAAACTTAGACAAAAAAGAAAATGATTTTAAATTATCATACAAAAAACATAGTCACGGATTAAAAATAAATTTTTATAGAATGCTTAGAATGATTACAAATTTAATTGATTTAACAAAACTTGATTCAAATTTTAAAGAAGTTAAATTTAATAATTACGATATAGTAAGGTTATGTGAAGATGTTACATTTTCTGTGTTAACGTATGCACAACAAAAAAATATTGAAATTATATTTGATACGGAAGAAGAAGAACATATAATAAGATGCGATGGAGAATATATGGAAAGAATTATGCTTAATCTTCTTTCAAATGCAATTAAATATACTCCAAATGGAGGCGAGATATTTGTAAATTTAATTTTTAATGAAGATTATGTACATATAAAAATAAAAGATAATGGTATTGGTATTCCTAAAGAAAAGCTAGAGAGTATTTTTGAAAAGTTTGTTAGAGTAGATAAATCATTAAGAGGAGAAAATGAAGGTAGCGGTATAGGACTTAGCATCGTGAAATCATTAGTAGACTTACTACAAGGAAACATATATATTGAAAGTACTGAAAATATAGGCAGTGAATTTACTATAGAAATACCAAATATAAAACTAGAAGAAGGACTAACAGATTATGATGTAGACAAAGAAAGAATAACTTTAGAGTTATCAGATGTTTATTAGATTAAAATTTATGAAGATAGTAAAATTGAAATACTTTATATAAAAGTCTAAGCAAAAGCTTAGACTTTTTTTAAGTAAATTTAGTATTTAACTTTTTTTATTTGAAATATAGGCAAAAGTTCTTTATTATAGATATTAGGAGAGTCAAAACTTGACGGTATATGTCATGTTAAAGTGAAATATAATATAAAATATTTATATATAATAATAATTGTCGAAAAGGTAAACTAAATTTTTTGTCTAATTATTATTATAAATATATTTAATACATGAGGAAACAATAAATAGTAGATGAAGGGAAAATTTTATTATCATTTATTCTATTTATATAAATCTCAATATTAAGGATATTTACATATGCATAATAATTTAACAAATAGGAGCACAAAATTAAGATGAAAAATATAAATAGGCTGCTAATAATATCATTAATAATATTCCTAAGTTCAATTACCAATATATATGGAGAGACAAAAGATAATAAGGATATACACAATATTCTTTTGATAAACTCATACGATATAGATAATAAATGGGAAAATAGTATAAACGATGGATTCAAAGAATCAATGAAAAATAATCCTAATATTAATATAAAAACTGAGTATTTAGATATTAGGAATAATAATAATGAAAAATATTTAAGAGATTTTGAGAAATTACTAAATACAAAATATAGAGATAGTAACTTTGATATGGTTGTAACAATAGACGACGAAGCATTCAATTTAGCTAGGAAAGGTTTACTCAATAAGAATAGTATATTTTACAAAAAAATAATAGTTACTACTGGTGTAAGTGAACTAATAAGCCTTACATCTGAAGAGAAAGAATATATAACAGGTTTTATGGATGGTAGATCAAAGATTGAACTAATAAAATTAATTACACGTCTTCAGCCACAAGTAAAAACAATAAACGTTTTAATTGATGATACTAATTATTGTAAAGATATAAAAGATAAATTATTGGGAAATAGATATTTACTAGACGATCACATAAATTTAAATTTTATTGAAGCTAAATATGAAAATGAAATACTTGAAAAAATTGAAGACATGGATGAAAATAATGAAGCCTTATTAATATGTGGAGTATTTAAAGATAAAAATACTTATGATTATGCTAATTCTGAGGAATTTATTAGCAAAATAAAAAAAATAAAACATATACCAATATATACAAGTAGAGAAGACTATATAGGTAAAGGTGTTATAGGTGGATATATTGATATGGGAAGTGAATATGGAAAATCACTAGGGAAGATGGTTTTGAAAATATATAAAGAAGAAGGTATATCTTCAGTACCATTTATCAATAGAGTAGGTGCTAATTATATGGTCGATTATAATCAAATATATAAGTACGATATAAATCCATCAGATCTTCCAGAAGAAACTATCATAATTAATAAAAAACCTTATGATTTATTAATAACAAAAAATGAGAGAATTCAAGTATATTTAATTATAATAGTTTTACTTATTACTATGCTATATATAATCACCATGATGTTCAAGCATAGAAAAAATAATATTAAAAATAAAAAATTATACAATATTGCTAAGGAAAGAGAGCAATTGAAAACTGATTTTATAGTAAATATGAGTCATGAACTAAGAACGCCTTTAAACATTATAAGTAGCGCAAGCACATTGTTGGAAATGAAGGTAAATAAAAATGAAAAAGTAGAAAAAGAATATATACTAGATAAAGTAGAAAGAATTAACAAAAATAGTAACAGATTAAGAAGACTTATAAATAATTTAATAGATATTACAAAATTTGATTCAGGTTTTTATGAATGTAGATGCAAAAATGAAAATATAGTTTATGTGGTGGAAGATATAGTATTTGCATCAGTTGATTATGCCAATGAGAAAGATATAGAAGTATTATTTGATACAGATGCAGAAGAAATAATAACTTCTATAGATAAGGAAAAGATAGAAAGGGTTATTTTAAACATACTATCCAATGCAATAAAATTTACTAATGAAAATGGAAAAATAGAAGTTCGTATAAAACATGACGATAAATTCGTGTATATTAGTTTAAAAGACAATGGAATAGGAATACCAAAAGAAAAAGTAGATCAAATATTCCATAGATTCTATCAAGTAGATTCTATTTTATCGAGAAAAAACGAAGGTAGTGGAATAGGCCTTTGCATAGTAGACGAAATAATTAAAATGCACAATGGTAAAGTTGAAATTGATAGTGAAGAAAATAAAGGAACTACCTTTGAAATAATCTTAAATCTTTCTAATGATGATCGTATTGACGATGATACGGATAATAAAACTGATCGAAATATTAATGACGCAGTAAAAATTGAAATGGCAAATATATAATGATAAAGCTACTAAATTTGTATATGATATACTTATTTAGTAGCTTTATTTAATGTAAAAGGGGTATAAAATGTTAAAGATATATAAGGGGAAAACTTATGAAGAGAAAAGAAATACTGGAAAAGCTTATGTTACAAATAAATAAAGGAAACCATATTGTTGGTGTGACAACAGGATGTGGTATAACAGCAAAGTACTCACAAAATGCTGGGGCAGATTTCCTTTTAACTCTTAGTTCAGCAAGGTTTCGGCAAATGGGAAGAGGAGTATTGGCAAGTTTTCTACCCTATTGTAATAGTAATGATTTGGTTATGGAATTTGGATCAAAAGAAATAATACCCTTAGTCAAAGACATACCTGTCATTTTTGGAGTAAATGCAACGGATCCTACTAAAAATATGGATGCTTATTTAGATAAAATAATTGAAAATGGTTTTTCTGGTGTTAATAATTACCCCTCAATTGGACTTATTGATGGTAAATTTAGAGAAGCTCTTGAAGAATCAGGATGCAGTTATTTATCAGAAGTTGAATTAATTAAAAAGGCCAATAATAAAGGTTTATTTACTATAGCATTTGTGTTTGATGAAATACAAGCTAAGCAAATGATTGAAGCTGGAGCTGATGCTATATGTGTACATCTGGGATTGACAGAAGACGAGTTGTTAGGAGAGAAAAAAAAGTTTTCACTGGAATATGTAAAACTTAAAATGGAAAAAATATTTAATAAATGTAATGAGATAAACCCTTATGTAATTAAATTAATTTATGGTGGACCTATTAAAACTCCACTAGATATTCAATATATGTACAGTAATGAAAATTTAATGGGATATATTGGTGGTTCTCCTTTTGATAAAATACCATTAGAAAAAGCTATTACAAAAACTATAAAAACTTTCAAAGTATCTTCAAATGTGGATGAAGATGATTTAATAACTAAAAAGCTAGATAAAATTACAAATAACTGTGATTATGTTGAGTATGTAAAAGAATATGTTGCTAAAAATTATATGAATGACATATCATTTGCAGATTTAGCTAAATCAGTTCATGTATCTAGAAGTTATTTAAGTAGTTTATTTAAAAAAGAAGTTGGTTGTAGTTTCACAGAATATTTAGTAAAATTTAGGATAAACAAAGCAGTTGATATACTAAATAAAAAAGATATACCTTTATCAACTGTAGCTACATTAGTCGGTTATAATGATTATTCTCAGTTTAGCAAAATGTTCAAAAAGTATAAAGGATACTCCCCAATAAAACATAAACACAAAAAGTTAGAACATAAAAACATTTACTTAGAAAATGAAAAATAATAGTATAAATATAAGGTTAATTTTGGTACCAAAAATTACATAATTTATATTAATTTGACAAAATGAATCAGAAGGGGAGAATTATAGATGAAAACCGTTGCAATTGCAGGTTCCTTTGATACTAAGAGTACGGAATATTTATATGCCAAAGATCTAATTGAAAGTTTAGAGCTAAATACTTATATAATACATACAGGTGTATCTAAATCAACTTTCAAACCAGATATTTCCAGAGAAGAAGTAGTACAAGCAGCAGGGGGAGATATAAAAGTTCTTGCTCAAAAAAAAGACATAGAATTGACATCAGAGGTTTTATCAAAGGGAATGGAAAATTTAATACCTAAACTTTATGAGCAAGGGAAATTTAATGGAATTATTTTTTTTGCAGGTTCTAAAAAGACTTCATTAATAACACCTGCAATGAAGGCATTACCTATTGATGTACCAAAGCTTATGATATCAAGAGTTTCATCTGAAAACACATCACAATACGTGGGGAAAAATGACCTTATTATGATGCCAACCATTGTGGATGTAGACAAATCCAATTTTACTTCTACAAAAATTGCAGTTTTTACAATTGCAGAAATGGTTAAATTTGAGAATAATTAATAATTTATATATAAAAATTTGAGAACTAACTGGAGGAAAATTCAATGAATAAGATGACAAGAAAAGAAATTATTAACAAATTTAATGAAGGTGTAATCAAGGGAAAATACTAGTGGGAGTTGGGGCTGGGACAGGCATTACAGCTAAAAGTAGTGAAGCCGGGGGCGCAGACATGCTTATTATCTATAGCTCATGTAGGTATAGAATGGCAGGGCGTGGACAACTGGCAGGATTAATATCCTATGGAGATGCAAACCAAATTGTAGTAGAGATGGGAGCAGAAATACTACCAGTTGTACAAAACACGCCTGTTCTAGCTAGTGTTTGTGGCACAGATCCGTTTAGACTAATGGACATATTTTTAAAACAATTAAAAGAGCAAGGATTTAGTGGAGTACAAAACTTCCCAACAGTAGGATTAATAGATGGTGTTTTTAGACAAAGCTTAGAAGAAACAGGGATGGGTTACGACTTAGAAGTTGAAATGATAAATAAAGCCCATAACCTAGACATGCTGACTACTCCTTTTGTATTTGATCCACAGCAAGCAAAGAAAATGGCAGAGGCAGGAGCAGACATATTGATTGCGCATATGGGATTAACTACAAAAGGAACAATAGGGGTAAAAACAACTCTTACTTTAGAGGAGTGTGTTGAAAAAATAGAAGATATAATTAAAGCGGGGAAAGAAGTTAATCCAGATATAATGGTTATTTGCCATGGAGGTCCTATAATAGAACCAGAAGATGTTGCATATATAATAGAAAAAGTTGAAAACATAGATGGTTTCTTTATAACTTCCTCTCTAGAAACAGTTGAAACAGAAAAAGCCATTAAGGAGAACATATCATCATTTAAAGCTATAAAGAAAAAATAAAACTTTACAGCTTTACTCATTCATACTGAAATATAAAATTATATTTCAGTATTTTTTATTTTGTAATAATTGTAATTAACAGCAAGAAAACGTTTTATATGCTATAATATTTTTCAAAAGACAATAAAGTATAATATGTGAGGGGAAATTATGGATATATTCAAAATATTAAATGTAAACATAACAAAAGATAAAGATATTATAAAAAGAGCTTATTTATCAAAATTACAAAATACAAATCCAGAGGACAAACCAGAAGAATTTATGCAGTTAAGAGAGTCTTATGAGAAAGCTTTAGAGTATGCAGATTCACGAGATGAAACTAATAATTCAGATGAAAACGATAATTTAAATAAAGATAAAAGTGAAATAGATTTATGGATGGAAAAGGTACAATTAGTGTACAACAATTTTAAAACAAGAAATGATCTTGATAAATGGTCACAGCTTTTAAATGATGATGTATGCCAAGGATTAGATAGTAAAATAGAATCTAGAGACGCTATTTTAGAATTTCTTATGGATAATTACTATGTATCAGGCAAAATTATGAGGTTTTTAAATGAAGAGTTTGATTTTATGGGGAATTTAGATGAATTATATGAAAACTACCCAAGACCTTTTATAGATAATGTAATTGTTTATAGAATAACTGATGATGAATATCCTTTATATTCCTTATTTGATATAAATGAAGAATTAAATTATGATGAATTTTTAAGTATGGTTTATGAATTAAATGATTTTTATATGGAAAATGAACATGACAAAGCCATAGAATTAATTAAAAAAATAGATGATCTAAATATTTATCATCCAGAACTTGATAAGAAAAAAGCTCAAATTTACTATTCTATGAAAGAATATGACAAAGCCTTGGAATTTATTGAAAACATAGATCCAAAATACGAGGAAGTAGTAGAAACCAAGATAATTAAAGCAATGATACTTACAAAACAAGAAAAGCTTGATGAAGCAAAGGAATATCTTTATGAAGTTTTAAACAAGGATCCTAGAAACTCTATAGCAATAGAAGGATTAACTTCTATTTATCAAAGTGAAGATAGACTATTAGATGCAAAAGCCTTAATATATGGTTTATCCTATAAAGGATACTCAGATTATTACATAATTGATATTTTAGACAATATAAACGAAAAAATAATAAGTACATACGAAGAAAATCCAAGTAAAAATTACAATAAAAGTGAAATAATTGAAATAGCATGGGCTTATAATGAAAATAATTATTTTGATAATGCATTAAAATTATTAAATTCCATAGAAGTAGATAAATCCATAGGATGTGGGTATTATGCATTGATGACAAAAGTTCACAGTAATTTGGATAAGAATCTTAAAAGTTTTAACTATCTAGAAAAATGGGAGAAATCCATAGAAAATAATGAAGAGATAGAAATTACAGATTTAAATAGAAGATATAAATGTTTAAGTCGAGTTTATAAATCAAAGTCACTTATTTATATAAATCAAAAAGAAATGGATGAAGCATTGAAATATATAAATAAGTCTTTAGAAATTCTTCCTACTGATATAAATAATTTAGAGTGGAAAACAAGAATACTTTATAAGCAAAGAAAGCTTAAAGAAGTTGTAGATTTTAGTAATGAAATAATAAAATTAAATCCTGAAAATCAAGTAATACAAAGGATAAAAGCAAAAGCATTATACGATATGGGTGATTTTTCAAGATCCTTTGAAGTATGTGAAGAAATGTTAGAAATGTATAAATATCAAATTTTCCCTTATGTTCATAAAGCAAGAATATTAATAGAAGTGGAAGAAATAGATGATGCAATAGAAATATTAGACTTTCTAGAAAAAGAAGAAGTAGAATCTGAGAGTATAAATTTTATAAAAGGACTTATAGCATATTGTAAAGATGATATAGGAAGTGCCAAAGAAATTTTTGAAGGTATAATAGAAAAAATTGAGTCAAATGAAGATACAGTTATGGAGTTTGAGGAAGAAGTTTATTTATATTATATAAAATGCACTTACAAAGAAAAAAACCCAGAAGACATAATAAGGTTGGCAAATAAGGGACTTGAATGTGATAGCAAAAATATGGAGCTAATGTATTATAAAGGCTGGTATCTAATAGAAGTAGATAAATTGGATGAAGCACAAAAGATATATGAAGAGTTACATATTATAGATGAAGGAAATTCATATTCAAACACTAAATTAGGTGATATTTATAGACTAAGAGGAGATTTTAACAAGGCTTTAGAGTATTATACTAAACAAATAGAATTGGAATATGATGATGAAGACTATTTTGATAGAATAACCTTAAATATGGACTTATATAATTTCGACAGTGTATATGAAGATTTAACTTATTTGGAAATGGTCATGCCAAAAAATCCAAGAGTTTATGATGACTTAGGAATATATTACAATGTGCTAGATAAACCTGAAGAAGCATTAAAATATTATTTAAAAGCAAAATCTATAGAAGACAGAAATGAAACAAAGGAACTTAGATATTTAAATTTCAGAATAGCAACAATGTATAGAAGACTTGGAATGTACCAAGAAGCTGTTAAATGTTATGAAGAAGATTATGAAATAAGCAAAAACGAAGATAATTTATATGAAACATACGTCCTATATATGCAAATTGCACAGTTAAAAAAGGGTGAAGAATATTTAAAAAGATATCTAAAAGAAATGAATTTATCTAAGTTTAGTGTAGAGTATAGACATAAAATTGCCATGATGCTTTGGCAAAGCAATAGACTATCAGAGGTAAAAAAATACTTTTCACTAATACTCTCTGATGATAGCGAAATAAATATGGATAAAGGTGGATTTTACTATTATACAAATAATTTAAAAAAGGCATTATCTTGTATTGAAAAATCCATAGAAATTGATAATAATTTAGGGGAAGAACCTAACAAGAATAATTTCATAATTGCCGGTAGAATATGTTCAAGATTAGGATATGAAGATGAAGCCATTAAATACGCCAAAAAGGTATTAAGATTACTACCAAAGGATCTGGAAAGTAAAAAAGGCTTAATTCCTCTTATGTATAAGTATGCAGGAGGCGCTTATGCAATTTGTAGAGAATATGAAAAAGCTGAAGAATATTTAAAAAAAGCATTGGAAGCACCTAAATGTTTGCATTGCGAAAGATGTAAGTGTATAGATGCAATAGTAGAGCTTATTCACTTGGAGATTTTAAGAGAAAATATGGATAAAGCTAGAGAATATTTAGAAGAAGGAAGAAAAATAGATCAATCAGATGTGGATATAATTGGCTTTGGAGAAATACTAGGCTGCTAAGAGGTGAGAAAATGATAATAGGAATAGATTTGGGAACAACAAATAGTTTAGCTTGTTATTTCAATGAAGGAGAAATAAAAATAATACCAAATAGACTTGGAGACAGTTTAACTCCTTCTGTTGTAAGTTTAGACGAAGATAATAATATATATGTGGGGAAGATAGCAAAAGAAAGAAAAATACTATATCCTCACTTGAGTGTAGATGTTTTTAAAAGAAGTATGGGTACAAATAAAGAATTTATACTAGGAGATAAGAAATTTAAAGCAGAAGAATTATCTTCTTTTGTTCTAAAATATATAAAAGAAGATGTTGAATTTTACTTAGGAGAAAGTGTAGAAGAAGCTATTATAAGTGTTCCTGCTTATTTTAATGATGAACAAAGAAAAGCAACAAAAAAAGCAGGAGAGCTTGCAGGTTTAAAGGTGGAGAGAATCATAAGTGAGCCTACTGCAGCAGCAATTGCCTATGGAATAGACAAAAGAGACGACAATACTAGATTTCTAGTATTTGATTTAGGTGGGGGAACATTTGATATATCCATCCTTGAGATGTACGGCAGTATAATGGAAGTAAGAGCAGTAGCTGGAGACAATTTCATAGGTGGAGAAGATTTTACAGATATACTTTATAGAATGTTTTTAGACCAAGTTAAATTAAAAGAAGAAGATTTAAGTAAAAAAAGTATATCTCATATAAAAAAGCAATGTGAGAAATGTAAGGTGGAATTTAGCTCTAGTAAGGTTGTTCAAATAAGATGCAACGTAGAAGGTGAAATCTATGAAACAAATATAAATATGGACGACTATGAAAAGTCTTGTGAGCTTATTTTATCAAAGCTTAAAAAACCTATAGAAAAAAGTTTAAAAGATGCAAAAATAAAATTAAATCAAATAGATGAAATAATATTAATAGGAGGCGCAACACAGCTTCCTACTATAAGAAAATTTGTAGGTAAAATATTCGGCAGATTACCTAATACAAGCATAAATCCAGATGAAGCTGTAGCCATGGGAGCAGCTTTGCAAGGTGCTATGAAAGAAAGAAATAAATCCATAAAAGAAGTAATACTTACAGATGTATGCCCATTTTCCCTTGGAACAGAAGTTGTAATTGACTCATCAAATAATAGATACAATGAAACATATTTCTGTCCAATTATTGAAAGAAATACAACTATTCCTGTAAGTAGAACAGAAACTTTTTACACTGCACATGACAACCAAAGCAAAGTTGTGGTGGAAATAATTCAAGGAGAAAGTAGATTAGTAAAAAATAACCTAAAACTTGGACAAATAACTGTAAATGTACCTAGAAGAAAAGTAGGTGAAGAATCTATAGATGTGACCTATACTTATGACATAAACTCTCTTCTAGAAGTAATAGTAAAAGTAAACTCTAGTGGAGAAAAGAAAAGAGTTATAATTCAAAAACAAGAGGATAAAATTAGCGAAGAAGAGGCTAATGCAAGATTTGAAGAATTAAGCTATTTAAAAATTCATCCTAGGGAAAATGAAAAAAATAAAGAAGTACTTTCTAGGGGAGAAAGAATGTACGAAGAAAGTACAGGTGAATATAGGCAAATAATTAACTCAGCATTAATAGAATTTGGAAATATTCTTGATAAACAAGACAAAATTCACATTGAAAATGAAAGAGAAAAATTAAATGATTTACTAAATAATATAGAATTTGAACAACTATATTAATGATAATTGAAAAGTTAACTTATTTAATGTAAAGTATATTATTCACTAGATAAAAGGGGGAATATTATGAGTCATATTAAAGTTATAAAAAAAGAGGAACTTTCAACAAGTGAGTGGTCAGGGGGAACAACTACTCAGCTTTATATTTATCCAGAAAATGAACTTTATGAAAATAGAAATTTTAAATTTAGAATCAGTTCAGCTAAAGTCGATTTAGAAGAGTCTACTTTTACTAAACTACCAAATATAAAAAGAAAAATTATGATATTAGATGGAAAGCTTGAATTAGTACATGAAAATCACCATGAGATTACTCTTGAAAAGTTTGACCAAGACACTTTTTATGGAGATTGGAACACTAAAAGCTATGGAAAAGTAACTGATTTTAACTTAATGTTAAATAAAAATACTGATGGTATAATAGAACATATAAATTTGGAAAATGAAATAACTATTGATAATGACAATAATGATAAATACGAAAATTGGGCAGAAGTTTTTTATATTGTAAATGGGAAAATAAATATAAGTATAGACAATGAATGTGAATTGTTGGAAAATGGTGATGTAGCTATAATTAAAAATAGTGATAAATTAAATATTAACCTTAAAAATAATGACACATTTAATTCACATATAATAAGAACAAAAGTAAACTATTAAAACTTACTATATATAATAGAAATAAAAATTATTAGGTTATGGAGGGAAATTTATGTTGGAAATATTAAAAAATAGAAGAAGTATAAGAAAGTTCACAGATGAGAAAGTATCAAAAGAAGATTTAAATAAAATACTAAAGGCTGGCTTATTTGCACCTTCATCTATGGGTAAAAATCCAGTGGAGATGATAGTTGCAGAAGATAAAAAGACAATTTTACAACTAGAAACTTGCAAAAAACATGGTACTTTACCGTTAAAAACTGCACCTCTTGTTATTGCTATTATAGCTGATAGTGAATTAAGCGATGTTTGGGTTGAAGATGCTTCTATAGTTTCTATTTTAATTCAGCTAGAAGTTGAAAAATTAGGACTAGGGTCTACTTGGATTCAAATGAGAAAAAGAGAATCTCTAGAAAAAGATTCTGAAGAAGCTGTTAGAGAGGTTCTTAATATTCCGGGGAAATACGGAGTTTTATCCCTTGTAGCTATTGGACATAAGGACGAAGAAAAGAAACCTTATGATGATAGTCATCTGAATCTTGATAAAGTTCATTATGAAAAATTTTAATTTGAAAATATAAACTAAATATCAAGAGGAAAAGACTAATGAATTTAAAAGACAAAATAGAGAAAATGCCTGAATGCCCTGGTATTTACATAATGAAAGATGCTTATAACAATATAATTTATGTGGGAAAATCAATAAATTTAAAAAGTCGTGTAAAAAGTTATTTTAGAGAAAATCTCAATAGATCTAGAAAAATTGAGAGAATGGTAAAATCCATAAATGATATAGATTATATTACTACAGATACAGAGTTGGATGCTCTTTTATTGGAATGTGACTATATCCATAACATAAGGCCTATGTACAACACTTTAATGAACAACTATGAAAAATATAAATACATAAAGCTAAATACTAATAATCTAAATTTGATTGATATTGTTGATGAAAAAGATGAGGATTGTACTTACTTTGGACCATTTTCCATGAATAAAAGACTATTTACACTAAGAGATTTTTTATTAGATTATTTTAAACTACCAACATGCAACACAAAGACAAAGTGTATTAGATATAATATTGAAAAATGTGTAGGTCCTTGTAGAGTAAATACAAAGGAAAAATATGAAGAAATTTACAAAATTTTAGTGAACACTTTTGAAGGCAAAGATGATTTTATAAAAGAGTTGGAAAATGAAATGATAACTCAATCATCCTTATTAAACTTTGAAAAAGCCATGGAAATAAAAAGTAACATTGAGTTACTTAAAAGTATAAGTCAAAAACAAAATACTTTTGATTTGTTTAAAAATAACTGTAAATTTGTACTTTGGATGAAAATGAATGAAAATAATTACAAGTTGTACTTTATTAATAATGTAAAAGTGGAGTATTCACAGATTATTAATAAAGAAGAGTTTGACGAAAAAAAGAAAAGTGAAATAATACAAAGAATTGAAAAATTTAAATTAAATAAAAATAATAAAGTAGTATATGACAAATCTTATATCGATTATATTAATATTATTTATTCTTACATTCACAAAAGTGAAAAAATTGATTATATACAAATTTAAGTATTATTATATAATAAATAATTAGATATGGTATAAGTTGGGTATATATATAACAAATAATAATTTTAAGATGGGGGAACATATTATGGATTACAAAAAGCTTATATTAAATAGAAAATCAGTAAGAGACTTCAAGGACACAAGTATAGATACAAAACACTTCAGTGAAATAGAAAACTATATAGAAAGTTCTAAAAAATTACTTCCTGAGATTGAAGTTGAAATGAGAATGTATGACTTTAAAGATTGTTATGAAAAGATAAACGAATTGGCAGGATATAACGGATTTTTAATACAAGCACCAAACTACATTATAATACTTTCAGATGTGAAAGAAGGCTATATAGAAAATAGCGGATATATTGGAGAAAGACTAATATTAAAAGCTGAAGATTTAGGAATAGATTCTTGTTGGATAACTTTTAAAGATAGCAAATCAATAAAAGAAAGACTAAATATTTCAAGTGATAAAGAAGTTACAGCTATAATTGCTTTAGGATACGAAGATGATAGAAATAGTAAACATAAAAGTACTTCAGACAGATTAGGTGTTGAAGAAATCGTATTCATGGATGAGTGGGGAAATAATGCGAATGTTACTGAATTAGAAGAAAGATATCTACTAGATGCATTTTCTTATGCTAGAATGGCACCATCAAGTCTTAATAGACAACCATGGAGATTTATTATTGACGGTGGAAAAGTTATATTAGCAGTTAAAACAGATGATTTTAGTAGTGACTATGAAGGTAGTATAGATACAGGAATAGCAATGCTTTATTTTAGTTTAATAATAGATACAACAATGTTTGACTTAAAATGGTATGTGGGAAGTTTAAATAAGGATTATAAAATACCAGCAGACTATAAAATAGTAGGATATTGTTGTATATAGTTTATAAAATATATTAAATATAATAAGGAAAAAAGAGTGAATATATGAAGATATTCGCTCTTTTTTTGTAAGTAAGTTGTGTTAAAAAAGTAAATATTTAAAATTTTTTATAAGGAAATTGAAACCTGTGGAAAACACAGTGAAATGTAGTAATTACAATGGTTACAAAAAAGTTTTATTAATATTATTACGAAAATGTAATATGAAAATCATCCCCATTTCATTGACAAGATATTTACACTTAGTTATATTAAAAGTTGAAATAAGATATAATAATTGGGGACGAATCGCAGGTTTTTTAGCAATTTTTTAGAGGAGATTAAAGATTAAATATGAAGAAATTAAGTTATTTTATTATACCATTAATGATTGGTGGTATATTTTTGTGTGGATTAAATAAATTCCTTGATAAGGAAATAGATTATATGCTTAAAGAAAAAGATTTAATGCCCATAATGAATGATGCATTAAGTGATGTAAAAGATAAAGGAACAATTGCTAATAATCATTTTATAGAAAAAAATAATATTATGATGTTAGGTTCATCAGAATTAAGCCATTCAACGAAGCAACATCCAACTTACTATTTTAACACTAACAGAAGTAAAAATGGTGTAGCGCCAATAGGAAGAGCCTATACTCAAAGTTTACAGGATGCTGCATCATTAGGAAGTTTTAATCCAGAAGTAAAAGACAAGAAAGTTGTTTTGTTAATTTCTATGCAGTGGTTTATGGATAAAAACGGAGTTACTCCCCATCATTACCAAACTAGATTTTCACCAACTCAATTTTATGAGTTTTTAAGTAATCCAGAAATTTCACAGGAAAATAAAAATAAATTTGCTACTAGATCAAGTGAATTACTAGCAGATGCAGATGAATACAAATCAGAGGCTGTATATGCTAGCTTATATACTTCTGATTCTTTTGTTTCAAATATAGAAAAAGTACTTTTAAAACCTTATTTTGAAATTAGAAAGTTTGCTGTAAAGCTTAAAGAAAAAGGTACTTTATATAAACAATTAGTAGTTTTATCATCACAAAAAGATAAAAAACCAGAACCTAAAAAACCTATAGATTGGAAAATGGAAAAAGAACAAGCCATTGAAGACGCTAAAAAAAGAGTTGGAGACAACGATCTAAGTATTGATAAAATCTACTATAAAAAGAACTTTGGTGATAATTTAAACAAAGTAAAAAATAAATATAAAGATGTAAATCTTCTTGAATCAAAAGAGTTTGATGATTATCAACTTACGCTAGATGTTTGTAGAGATTTAGGAATAGAACCTGTAGTTATAATGTTACCAGCCATGGATAAATTTTATAATGTTACTGGTATTTCTCAAACTGAAAGACATGAGTTTTATGATAAAGCAGAAAGTATTGCAAAATCAAAAGGCTTTAAAGTTATGGACCTTAGAGACAAAGAAAATGAAAAGTACTACTTACGAGATGTAATGCATCTTGGAACGAAAGGTTGGGTGGATGTTTGTGAGAAATTATATAAAGAATTTGACCAAAAATAAGTACTTAATGATGAGTGCTACATTTACAATAATAATAGTGGCAGCTATATTAGTATTCACATTTACTTCATTTAAAGACTTACCATTTATATATAATGAGTTCTAATAAAAGGGAGATTTCGCATGAAAATTATAGAAGGAATAAAAAAATATTCAACTACAGATAGAATTGCATTAATATGCAATGATGAAAAACTTACGTACAATGATTTAGAAAAGTATTCAGAGGCAATTGCTTTATACTTAAAAGATATATACAAAGAAGAAGATACACCTATAGTTATATATGGAAACAAGGAAAATATGATAATGCCATGTATGATAGGAGCTTTAAAATCTGGAAGAGCCTATGTTCCACTAGATATAAGCTTACCAATGGACAGAGTATTTGATATAACAAATGAAGTTTCACCTAAGGTATTATTTAACTTTAGTGAAGAAACAAATTTTGGAGATTTAAATGTAATAAACGAAGATAAACTAAAAGAAATAATAAAAAAATATGAAAACAAAACAATAGGAAAAGAAAACTGGGTAAAAGGTGACAAAAATGCCTATATCTTATTTACTTCAGGAAGTACAGGAAAACCAAAAGGTGTACAAATAAGTTCAAATAACTTAGATAGTTTTGTAAATTGGATAAGCCCATATTTAAAAATTGATGGAAGCGAAAAAGTAATAATGAATCAAGCAGCATATTCTTTTGATTTATCAGTAACTTCCATATATCCAGCTTTAGTACACGGAGCAACTTTATTCTCTTTATCAAAGAAAGTACTAGCTGATTACAAAGAATTGTTTAGTCAATTAAAAAGATCAAATATGGCTGTATGGGTTTCTACACCATCTTTTGCAGGAGTTTGTGCAACAGAAAAAGATTTTGATAGTAATATGTTATCTAAACTTGAATCAATGATATTTATAGGAGAGACTCTTCCTAAAAGTTTAGCTAAGGAATTACTGGATAGATTCCCAAATACAAGAGTTATAAATGGATATGGACCAACAGAAGCTACAGTTGGTGTTAGTGTAAATGACATGTCTTATGAATTAATAAATGATGAGAAAAGTCTTCCTGTTGGATATCCTATGCCAAACTGCAAAATAAAAATAGTAGATGACAATGGAAATGAAGTTAAAGAAGGAGAAAAAGGTGAGATTATCATAATAGGACCTTCTATTTCAAAAGGATATTTTAACAACGCAGAAAAAACAAATGAATCATTTTTCTATGATGAAATAGATAATGTTAAGCAGAGAGCGTATAAAACAGGTGACAAAGGATATATGTTAAATGGAAACATATATTACTGTGGTAGAGTAGATTTTCAAATAAAACTAAATGGATTTAGAATAGAAATAGAAGATATTGAAAGTAATTTAAGAAAAGTTGAAAATATTAAAAATGCAATTGTTATACCTGTGTATAAAGATGAAAAAATTGCTTACTTAAAAGGAATAGTTCAGCTAAAAGAAGATAATGAACTAAGCAATATGAAAAAGGGTATAGCAATAAAGAAAGAGTTAAATAAATATATTCCTTCATATATGGTACCAAGAACTATAAAAATTATAGAAGACTTTCCAACAAATGTAAATGGGAAAATAGATAGAAGGAAACTTATGGAGGATAATTAATGACTTTTTCACAATATGGAGATTATTTTTATCTTTATATATTACTATTAACTGCAATACCTGCAATAGTTTTAGGACTTAGAGAAAAAAATATAAAATATTATGGTATGATAGCAACAGTTTTCATGATAATATTAATTGTAGGCGTAAATGTTAGACTTTCATATTTAATAGGATTTATAATATGGGAAGTAATAGTAGTTAAAGGATATGAATATGTAAGAAAGAAAACAGATAGCAAGCTTATATATAGATTATTTTTATTTTCTTCCATGCTTCCAATAATAATCAATAAAATTTCACCATTTACATCTTTAGGTCTTATAGGATTTATTGGAATATCTTATTTGAACTTTAGAACTATACAAATGGTAATCGAAATTTATGATGGAGCAATAAAGGAAGTTAATATTAGTAGTATGCTTTATTTTGTATTATTTTTCCCAACACTAAGTTCTGGTCCTATAGACAGATCTAGAAGATTTGAGCAAGAGTTGGAGAAAAAAATACCAAGAGAAGAATATATAAACGAATATTTAATCCCAGGAATTAAAAAAATATTTATGGGAGTTGGATACAAATTCGTAATAGCATTTTTAATAAATATACTTTGGATGAGCAACATACCAGCAGAATTAAGTTTTGTAAATGTTATTAACTACATGTATGCATACAGCCTATACTTATTCTTTGACTTTGGAGGATATAGTTTGTTTGCAGTAGGTACTAGTTATATTTTTGGAATACACGCACCAGACAACTTTAATAAACCATTTATAAGTAAGGACATGAAAGAGTTTTGGACAAGATGGCATATAAGTTTATCAAGATGGTTTGGTGATTATATTTTTTCTAGATTCACTATTGGGTTTATTAGAAATAAAAGATTCAAAAAAAGAGCTACAGCATCTCATGTATCTCAGATGATTACAATGGGTGTTATGGGAGTTTGGCATGGACTTACATGGTATTACATCCTTTACGGACTATACCAAGGTCTAGTGCTTGTAGGTACTGACATATATCAGAAAAAATCAAAGTTTTATAAAAAACACAAGAAAGAAAAATGGTTTGAGATTGTACAAATAGTTATAACATTCCATATAGCATGTTTTGGATTGTTAATTTTCTCAGGACATTTCGCTTAAATTTTAGGAGGATAGATTATGCAAGAAACAGTTATAAGTATATTTGAAGACGTATTAGAATGTGATGAAATAAGAGATGATTTAGATTTAAATTTATTTGAAGCAGAACTTTTAGATTCATTAGCTATAATAGAAGTTTTAGTTGAGATAGAAGATAGACTTGGAATAGCACTTCAACCAACAGACTTAGAAAGAAGTGACATGGCAACAGTAAACAATTTAGTTAAATTCTTAGAAAACAGAAAATAATATTATTTGAAGGTGTATCAATAAATTTGATACACCTTTTTTAATTGTAAATTTATTTGAAAAATCTTCTTAAATCTCTATCATTTATTTTTAATAAAAAAGTTTAAAGTAATGATAAATTGTGTATATACTATATGTAGTATCAAAAATGATATTAATAACTATATATAGTGTGTTTTCTTTAAAAAATACATATAATTAAGCTTATAAAAGGAAGGTAAAGATGAACTGGATAGAACTTAACAACCAAGTCATAATAAAAGACAATGAAGGAAAATATCAATTAGAGAAAGACAAAGAAGCTTTAGAAAGTTATTTAGATGAATATGTAAATCCAAGATTAAAAAATTTCAATAGCATAGAAGAAAGATTAAATTATTTAATAGAGAATGATTATTACAGCAAAGAAGTAATAAATAAATACAGCATAGACTTTATAGAAAAGATGTACACTCATATAAAAAATTGCGATTTTAAATTCCAATCTTATATGAGTGCTAATAAATTTTATCAAAACTATGCCCTAAAAAGTGACGATAACAAAACAATATTAGAAACATACAATGACAAGGTTTTAATAGTATCACTAGCCTTAGGTGATGGAGACGAGGATTTAACTTTAAATTTAGCAGATAAATTAATAAAACAAGAGTTTCAGCCAGCCACTCCAACATTTTTAAATGCAGGAAGAGCAAGAGCAGGTGAGATGGTATCTTGTTTTTTACTTTCAGTGGAAGATAGCACAGAGGGAATTTCTTATGCAATATCTTCTGCCAACCATTTATCTAAAATAGGTGGAGGAGTAGCTCTAAATTTAAGTAGGCTAAGAGCATGTGGAGATCCTATAAAAGGAATTGAAGGAGCAGCTGGAGGTCCTGTTGGAGTTGCAAAAATGCTTGAGCAATCATTTAGTTACTTTAATCAGATGGGAGCTAGACAAGGAGCAGGAGCAGTTTATTTAAGTGTATTCCATCCAGATTTTGAATTATTAATGGATACAAAGAAAATAAATGCAGACGAAAAAATAAGATTAACTACTTTATCTTTAGGTGCTATAATTCACAATAAATTTATGGAATTAGCAGAAAAAAATGAGAAAGCTTACGCATTTTATCCATACAGTGTATACAAAAAGTATAAAATTCACTTAGATGATATGAAAATGGATGAATGGTATGACAAGCTTGTAAATGATAAGGATATAAGAAAAAAAGAAATTAATCCTAGACAAATGCTTACTAAAATAGCACAGATGCAACAAGAAAGTGGCTATCCTTATGTTATTTTTATAGACACAGCAAATAAAGAACATACTTTAAAAGATTTAGGACTTATAAAAATGTCAAACTTATGTTGTGAAATATTCCAATATCAAACACCTTCACACATAAATGGTTATACAGAAGACAACATATGGGGACAAGATATAAGTTGTAACTTAGGATCATTAAATATAGCAAATGTTATGGACAATAAAGATATAGAAAAAACAGTAGAAACAGCCATAAAATCCTTAACTTTTGTTTCAGATAAAACTAATATAAAACAAGTTCCAACAGTAAAAAATGGAAATGATAAATCACATTCTATAGGCCTTGGAGCAATGAACTTACATGGATATTTAGTTAGAGAAAATATACTTTATACCTCTGAAGAAGCTGTGGATTTTTGTAATGTATTCTTTGCTATGATAAGATTTTATGCCATAAAAGCATCTATGAATATAGCAATAAAAAGAAAAGAAACTTTTGTCGGATTTGAAAAATCAGAATATGCAAAAGGTAAGGATAGTGAAGTTTTATCAAAATACTACAATGAAAGTTATTTACCAAAGACTGATAAAACAAAAGAATTGTTTGAAGGTATTTATATTCCGACTATAAATGACTGGTCAAAACTATTAGATGAAGTAAAAGAAAATGGTATATACAACGCCTATTTAACAGCAATAGCACCAACACAAAGCATTAGCTACGTGCAAAATGCCACAAGCAGTATAATGCCAATAACAGAGCCAGTGGAAGTTAGAACTTATGGAGATTCTACAACAATTTATCCTATGCCATTTTTAACTAATGAGAACATGCTTTACTATCAATCAGCTTATAGAATGGACATGAGAAAAGTTATAGACATAGTAGCAGCAACTCAAAGTCATGTGGACCAAGGAATATCTACCACATTATTTGTAACAGATGACAAAACAACTAGAGATATAGCAAGATATTATATTTATGCTTATAAAAAAGGTTTAAAAAGTTTATATTACACAAGAACAAAAATGACAAGAGATGATAATGAATGTCTAATGTGTTCTGTATAGGGAGAGAAAATTATGACATTTACTTTAAATAAAATACACAAAGCAGTAAACTGGAACAAAGAAGATGACAATTTTACACAAGCCTTTTGGGAACAAAATGTGAAGCAGTTTTGGCTTCCAGAAGAAATTTCTGTATCAAAGGATTTAAAAGTTTGGAATGACCTAAGTGAAAAGGAAAGAGACTTATATAAAAAAGTTTTAGCAGGCTTAACACTACTTGATACAAAACAGGGAAACAACGGAATACCTTCCATGATGAGTTTAACAGATAACCTTCAAAGAAAGGCTGTACTTTCATTTATGGGAACTATGGAAGAAATTCATGCAAAAAGTTATTCATCAATATTTACAACTCTACTTTCAAATAGAGAAATAGATGACTTATTTGAATGGATAGAAGAAGAAAAAACTCTACAAAGAAAAGCACAGTTAATTTTAGAACAATACGAAAATACAAATGATGAAAAAAGTTTATATTTATCCATGGTAACAAGTGTATTTCTAGAAAGTTTTCTATTTTATTCAGGATTTTTCTACCCGCTATTTTTAGCAGGACAAGGAAAAATGGTATCAAGTGGAGAGATAATATCACTTATTTTAAGAGATGAATCACTACATGGAAAGTATATAGGACTTCTTGCAAAAGAAAAATATGAAAGCTTCAATGAAGAAGAAAAAAGACAATTAAATAATAAGATGTATAAAATTTTTAACGACCTTATGGAAAATGAAATAGAATATACCAAGCTTATTTATAAAGACAGCAACCTAGAAGAAGAGGTTATAAGCTTCTTACAATATAACGCAAATAGAGCACTTGAAAATTTAGGATTTGAAGATTACTACGAAGTAAAACCTGTAAATCCAATAGTTTTAAATGGTCTAAGTACAGAAACCAAGACACATGATTTCTTCTCTACAAAAGGCAATGGATATCAAAAGGGTATATACGAAGAATTAAAAGACGAAGACTTTATAATATAAGAATATAGAAAGTACCCTATAAAATATAGGGTACTTTTTTATATCTTGCTTTGAAGAAAATCTAAAGCTAAAAAAGATAACTTTAGTTTTAGAATATAATCACTATCAAAAATATCCATACAGTATAAATCTTTAATCTTTTGAAGTCTGTATTTTAAAGTATTATAATGAATATGTAGCTCGCCAGAAGTTTTTTGCATATCACCATTATTTTCACAATAAATTTTTAATGTTTCAACAACCTCCTCATTACTTTCACCAATAAAATCCATTAAAGCAATGTCAATTAAATCATTCATATTGTTATTTCTAATAAAAGTAAATACTAAATTATTAATTATAAAATCATTGTAATAAGAAATGTATTCACCTCTATTCATTTTTTTTGATACATAAATGGCTTTAATTCCTTGATAATTTGCATTCTTAAAATCTTTTAAATTTACAAAAGGCTGACTAACACCAGCTTTTAAATTATTTTCTTTTAAAAATTGAGTAAATAATCTATGTTCATCTTCTTTTAGCTTTTTACTTCCTTTATAAAGAATGAATATTTTATTATCATAAAAGTAAATGTAGTTATTATAAAATATGTGACTTATCATATCATATAAATACTTTAATTTCTGATACGAATCTATATGACTTAAATCTTCTATATAAATTAAAAGTAGATCATTTTTCAAATTTAAGTCGAAAATATTAGAATAATCGTTAATATAATTTTCATCATACTCTTTACAATTTACTAAATAGTAAAAAAGATAATCAAAGGGACTTTGCTTTGAAAGAACAATTCTACTATCATTTGAAATTAAGGGTAGAAGTATTTTATTTAACATATCTAGAATTTTCATATCAATTCTTGAAAAAGGTTTATTTACTTCTAATACATGAATATTGGCTACATTAAAATTTTCCTTTTTTAATGTGGAAATTAACATTCTATGGTTCATCATATCTGTATAATCCACCATTATGGGTTGATTAAAGAAAGAAATAGATTGTCTAAAATTTAAATCATAATATATATTTTTTAAATAACTAACATCTGCATACCCAGTACCTATTTGTTCTTCCCAAATAGGCTCGTCAATAGGATCATCTCCCACATAAGAAGACAATACATAGCCACAAGTATTAGTAAGCAGAATTGGATTTTTTAAATAATTATAAACGATGGCTATTAATTCGTTAATAGGTAAATTTTTAGAAATACCGTCTATTAGTTTTGTTGTAAGGTGATTTAAAGTGCTATCCATATTTATTAAATCTTGAAGTTTCTCCAAAAGTACATATATGTTACAACTATTTTCTTCCAGCAAAATTAAATTATATCTATCCCACCACTGTAAATAGGAGGGCAAAGGAGCATCTAAAATTATTAGTAAATTTATTATGTCATTATTATTAATATTATTTGGTAATTGAGAAGACTTACAAACATATAAGCAGTTGGAGTTAAAGTCATTAAGTTTATTATGTAAATAGTAGTAATTGGAAATAGTTATGTTTTCTTGGATTAAAACTTTAGGTTTATATTTTAATAAATATTTACTTATTTCATTCATAGTGGTGGACATTTATAGCACCTCCAAGTTTTTTCATATCTAAAGCATTAAACGAAAGTTTTAGTTTGACCAAATAATCTTCATCACCCAAATCCATATTAAATAAGTTTTCTATTTTATTAAGTCGATATTTTAGAGTATTATAATGTATATTTAATTTTTCAGAAGTCAGCTTTGTATCACCTCTACATTGAATATAAGAGTATAAAGTATAATATAAATCGTTGCTATTACTTAAGATTAAATCTTTCAACTTTGAATCTAAAAGATTATTCAAATCTCTTTTTTCTAAAAAAGATAAGATTATATTAAAAATAACATAATCATCAAAGTAATATGGAGAATCTTCTTTTTTATTAATTAATTCACCGAAACAAATGGCTTTTTCACATTGATCATAAGCAATTTTAAAACTTTCAGAGCTATTAAATAACTTGCTAACACCAACTTTTAAAGTATAATCTTTTATTGATTTTATAAAATCTTCATATTCATCAGACTCACAGAACTTTTTATAAGAATTTTTATTATTATAAATTACAATTATGCTATTTTTATAAACAAAAACAATATGTTTTGAAAATAAAGATGCAATATACTGTTTTACATAATTTATTTTTGTTTTTGAATTTACATTGTCATTATCTCTTAAAATAAGTAAATATTTATTATTTGAATTATCAATATTAAGAGTTGATAATGAGTTTTTAAGAAGCACTTTATTTGGATTTGTTGTTTTAAGTAAATAGTTCATTATGTTATCAAATTCAGTATTATCTTCCACTAAGAAACGTTTATCAAACAAAAGTAAGGGATAAATTAACTTTCCAAGTGTTTTAAGTATTTCAAAATCACGATCATTTAGAGCATTATTACACTCCAATACACTTATTCTAGCAATGGTGAAATTATCATGAACAATAGGAATTGTCATTTCTTTATATTTCATTACCTCAGGAAAAAAAGTAGTAATTATTTCTTCTTTATTTTCTCCCATCTTACGATTTTTTGTATTTTGATTATAGAGTAAAGAGTATATAGGATGTGGAATGCTCATTTTTAATTGATAATTCCAAGAAGGATCATCTATAACTATTTCACCATAATAATAAGAGCAAGTGTGATACATGGAATTTAAAAGTATTATGGGATTTTTTAAATAATTAAAACTTATTTTAATAATGTCATCTATTGATTTTGAATTGAAAATGGCATTTAAAATATCTTCCTGAAAAGAAATTAAAGAAGTATTTAAGTTAAAAATATCTTGAACAATATAAATTAATTTGTAAATTGGCAATTCCTTATTGTTTAATATTATGTAATTATATTTTTCCTTTGTAGTTTCTTCTAATAAAAAACTTGGAAGTGGCTTATCCTTTATTATTAAAAAGTTTATTTTCTCTTGACATATTATTTCATTTGGTAAATTACTGGCTTTAAAAATATAAAGGCTATAAGGATTGAAATTTGAAATTCTTTTTGATAAATATCTAAAATCAATTAATTCACAGTCTTTTATTATAGATGTATTTATATCATAGTCACATAACTTGTCTGCAATCTTTTTTATTGTGATCAAAGAAATATCCTCCTTTTATAAAAGTTACCACATTTAAATATTAACATAGTTTTAGAACTATTTCTTACTACAAAAAAACAAAGTTGAATATTACTAAAAGTTAAAAATGTTTTTGTCCATATACAACAAAAAATATTAAGAATTTTATAATAATTAAACAAAAAATTAATATACAAATCTGTGAAATTTATAAAAAATATTTGTAAATACTTACGTTGTGTATACAAATTATGGATTTTATAATTTAGTTAATAAAAGAAATAAAGTACTTAGAAAATTTAAAATAATTGTGAAGGGGTGAGTATATGAAGAAGATTAACAAGCAGATAAGAAACTTGTGGGGAATAAGTGAAGTTGGATTTTCTTTTATGAGTACTGTTGAAACTACGTTCTTTGTAATATTCTTGACAGACGTGGCAAAGCTTCCTTTAGTACTTACTGCAGCCATAACATCTATAGCGGGAATTACAGATGCAGTTACAGCCATGCTTGCAGGAGTCATAATCGATAAAGTTCATTTCAAAAGTGGTAAATATAGACCTTGGCTTATTTATTGTCCACCATTTATAGTAGCATTATTTGTACTTATGTTTACAAAGATAGGTAGTGATACTACAGCAGCACTTCTATGTGGAGCCGGTTATATTTTAAGTCATGCCATATGGAATATATGTTGGACAGCAAATAGAACAATGGTTGGTATATTATCAGATGATGCAGATGAAAGAGCATTTTTATCAGGAAGAATTTCAGCTGGTTCTTCAGCAGGTAAAATAATTGCTTCTTACTTTGTACCAGTTCTAAATATTTTCTTCTTAGGTATATTTTCATCATCAACAGGAGTCATAGGATATACTTTAACAGCTTTAGTAGCATCTATAGGATTTACTATTTGTTACTTCATACATTATGTAATTACAAAAGGTTATGACTTACAACTTGAAGAAGGGGAAGCTACTTCAAGCGCAAAAAGAGTCACATTTAAAGATATGGCAAAAGGAATATCTACAAATCCTCAGTTATTATTTGTATTAATGTATGATTTTCTAAAATTAATAGGTTATTACACTTTAATGGCTTCCGTTGCTTATTATGCAAAAGTAGTATTAAAAGATCCAGGTTCTGTATCTTTAATTTTAGTAGTATTTAATGTAGGAGCTTTAATAGGTTCTCTTTGCTCTAAAAATGTTGTTTCTAAAATAGGAAGTAAATACACAAATTTAATCGGTGTTGCGGGTTTTGCAGCAGCTTTAGTATTAATATACTTCTTACCAGCCAACAAATTTATGGTTACTATACTTCTTGGAATAGGTCAAATATTCTTTGGTATAGCTTATGGAAATACAACAAGTCTTTACTCAAACTGTGGTACTTATAGTGAATACAAAACGGGTAAAAATACAAAAGCAATAATCATGTCATTTAGTTCTTTAGCAATAAAAATATCCATAGCCGTAAGAGGTGCAGTAATACCTGCTGTGTTAGCAGCCATAGCATATAACCCAGACGGAGTAATTACAGCACCAATAGAAAATGGTATAAAAATGTTATTCTTGCTTGTACCTATTGTATTCCTAGTAGTATCTATATTGCCATTGCTTGCTTATAAAATAAAAGATAGCGATGTAACAATGATGGAAAAAGCATTACAAGAAAGAGGAAAAAATATTTGATTTATAAAAATAAGGGGGAAATAGTATGAGTTCAAAAGCAGTAAGTAAGTATGAATTTAATGAAAAGGAAGTTGAAAATAAAAAATTAAATAATATAGTACCACCACCTTACGGAGGTGTAAAAATACAAACATATAAGTTTGATACTCCTATTAGTGAAAAGGAAAATCTTCTTAGAATAGCAAATAATGAAATGCCGCTTTGGTTACCTGTAATGGGAGGAGATATAAACTTTATCCAGCCATTAGTTATGCCAGATGCTCTTGCAAGATGGAAAGGTGGTAAAGACTGGTTTGGAATAGAGTGGGAATATGAACCTCTTACAAATGCAGCTATGGTTAAACCAGGAACAAGAAGACTTAGCGATATAACTAAATGGAAAGAAGAATTAGTATTTCCAGATTTAAATGATATAGATTGGCAAAAAGATTATGAAGAAAATTACAAGGATGCACTAGACCCTACTAGAGCTACAATGTTTGCTATAGTAAATGGATTATTTGAAAGAACTGCTGACTTAACTAGTTTTGAAGATACATTTTGTTATTTATTAGAAGAGGAAGAAGCATTAGGAGAGTTTTATGATAAACTAGCAGACTGGTTAATTGACTTGTTTAAAATAGCAAAGGAGGTATATCATGCAGATATAATCATATTCCATGACGATATGGGTACTCAAAGAAGTTCATTCTTCTCACCATCAACTTTTGAAGAAGTAATGCTACCTCCTTATAAGAAAATTGTTGATGCAGCCCATGAAATGGGATTATTAGTTAGTTTCCATTCTTGTGGCTCTGTAGAAAATCAAATAGAAAACTTTATTAAAGTAGGATTTGATTTCTGGGAAGGCCAAGACTGCTGTAACGATAAAATAGCTTTACTTGAAAAATATGGCGATAAGTTACCACAAGTCAGTGCATTTTCACCAGACCCAGAGGGTCAATTATCTGATGAAGAGTATGAAAAAGCTTTAATAGATAGGATTAAAGAGTTTGGAAAAGATGGAAGATATGTAATGTGGTATCGTGAGCCAAACCAAGAAAGATACTCAAAAGGTCAAGAAATCATATACAGAGAATCTCGTAAATTCTACTGTGGAGAATAATCTTTAATTGGAGGAATAAAAATGATTATAATAGGTGAAAAGTTAAATGGCTCAATCCCAGTAGTTGGAGAAGCTATTATTAATAAAGATAATGAATTTATAAAACATAGGGCAAAAATTCAGGCAGAGGCCAATGCTACATACATAGATGTATGTGCATCTGTGCCAGAAGATATGGAAGTTGAAACTTTAAAATGGATGATAGAATTAGTTCAAGAAGTAACAGATGTACCTATTTGTATAGATTCTCCAAGTCCACATTCTTGTGTAAAAGCTATCCCATTTTGTAAAAGAGAAGGAATTATAAATTCTGTATCTTTAGAAGGAGAGAAGATAGATGTAATCTTTCCTGTAATAGCTAATACTAAGTGGGAATGTGTAGCACTACTTTGTGATGACAAAGGAATTCCAAATTCAGTGGAAAGAAGAATGGAAGTATTTGAAAATATAATGGCCAAGGCCAAGGAATATAATATAGATCCATCTAGACTTCATATAGATCCTTTGGTAGTAACACTAGGGACAGACGAAACAGCTTTAACTACTTTTGCAGAGTGCTGTAGAAGAATTAAAAAAGAATATCCAACAATTCATATAACTAGTGGGTTAAGTAACATATCTTTTGGTTTGCCTGCAAGAAAATTAATAAACCAAGCATTTATGGTTCTAGCAAGAAATGCAGGTATGGACTCAGCTATAGTAGATCCTACAAATAGAGATATGTTAGGACTTATATATGCAACAGAAGCCTTGTTAGAGGAAGATGAATTTTGTTTAGAATATATAGGAGCTTATAGAGAAGGGTTAATAGGTAATAAAAAATAAAAACACAAATTAAATATGATATTTTGAAATTTACAATGGTTGAAAGGGGATATTATTATGTCAAATATAGAAGCTATTTCAAAAGCAGTACAAGGAGGAAAATCTAAAAAAATAGGAGAATTAGTTGAACAAGCTTTACAAGCAGGTTGTGAACCTAATGAAATATTAAACAAGGGTATGATAGAGGCTATGAGTATAGTTGGAGATAAATTCACTAAAAATGAAATATTTGTACCTGAAATGTTAGTAGCTGCTCGTGCTATGAAAAAGGGAGTTGAAGTATTAAAACCACATTTAGGAGGAGACAATTCCATTTCTATAGGTAAAGTAATAATGGGAACAGTAGCAGGTGATTTACATGATATAGGCAAGAATCTTGTTATAATGATGTTGGAAAGTTCAGGATTTGAAGTCATAGATTTAGGTGTTGATGTGTCACCTGATAAGTTTATATCTACTTTAGAAGAAAATCCAGATACAAAAATAGTAGCAGCATCAGCTCTATTAACTACAACAATGCCAGCTTTAAAAGAAACGGTTCAAGCATTAAATGGATGCAACTTAAGAAATAATATTAAAGTAATGGTTGGTGGAGCCCCAATAACACAAGAATTTGCTACTGAAATTGGTGCAGATGCTTATACAGAAGATGCAGCTTCTGCAGCTCAAATGGCTAAAAAGTTTGTATTAGAAAATGCAAGTGCATAAATTATATGAAATATATAAATGAAATAATTAAAAAGGCAAAAATTTATGGATTTAATGAAGTAGCATATTTAGATGTTTCTACTATTAAATTGATGTATGAAGTAAGAGATATGTGTGAAGATAACAAATGTAATAAATATAATACTAATTGGTCTTGTCCACCAGGTTGTATCGCTTTGGAAGAAGGGCGAAAAAAATTAGCTAATTATTCAAAGGGAATAATAGTTCAAACAATAGGAGAAATTGAAGACTCTCTTGATTTTGAAACTATGATGGAAATTGAAGAGAAACATAAAAAAAATTTATATGAACTTTATGAAATAATTAAAGAAAAATATGAAAATTCTATGGCTTTTGGAACTGGATGTTGTACCATTTGTTCAAAATGTACATATCCTAATGAGCCATGCAGGTTTCCTCAAAAATGTGTATCTTCAATGGAAGCTTATGGGATGTTAGTTAGTGATATTTGCAAATCTAATAATATTAAATACTACTATGGGCCAAATAAAATTGCATATACATCTTGTTTTGTAATTAAATAGCTCCCACAAATCCTTCCTCATTTTTAAGTGAGGGGGGATTTTTAAAATAAAAGTAAATAATGGGGAGGAAATTTTATGAAAATAAGCATTAAAAATAAAGAAATCACTAAAACAATTTATGTTAATAAAAATGATAATCTACTAAAAGTCTTAAGAGAAAATAATATAGAAGTAAATAATAACTGTGGAGCAAAAGGAAAATGCGGTAAATGCAAAGTAAAGGTTTTAAAATATAATTATTTGAAAACTACTAAAAGCGATGAAAAATATTTAAGTAAAGAAGAATTGAAAGAAAAAATAAGATTGGCTTGCATGATAAATTTGGAAGATGACATGGAAATTGAAATAATAAATAATAAAGATAATATTTATGTTTTAACAGATGTCTATGATAATTTTGATAATCTTGATACAAATATAAAAAAACATTATATTGAGTTAAAAAAACCAACATTGAAAGATCAAAGAGATGATATAAAAAGATTAAAAGAAAGTTTGAATATAGATTTGGAAATAAACATAAAAGATTTACAAAATATAAGTGAAATTTTAGAAGAAAATGACTATAAAATAACCCTTGCTACTTACAAAAATAAGTTACTTCATATTCAAGGTAATGATAGAAGAAAATATAAATATGGAGTTGCCATAGATTTAGGAACTACAACCATAGCACTTTATTTAATTGATTTAAATAATGGAGACATTATATCAGTCCTATCTAAAGTTAACAATCAAAGAGCCTATGGTGGTGATGTGATTTCTAGAATTAACTACACCATTGAAAATAAAAATGGAATTAATGAGTTGAACAAATGTATAATAGATGAAATAAATGAAATGATAGATAAAATTAGTGAAGATAATAAAATAAATAAAGAAGAAATTTACAATTTAGTAGTAGTGGGGAATACAACAATGATTCATTTATTTATGAAGCTTAATTGTAAAAACATAGCTCTTGCCCCTTTTATACCTACTTTAACTGAAACTTATGAATGTTTATCTTCTGATTTAGATATAAACATAAATGGCATAGTAAGTTTCCCTCCAGGTATCTCAGCTTATGTGGGTAGTGACATAAGTGCAGGAATTTTATCTTCAAATATTTGTGAAAAAGAAAAATATTCTCTACTGTTGGATATAGGTACAAATGGAGAAATGGCTCTGGGAAACAAGGAAACAGTGTTTACTTGTTCTACAGCAGCAGGACCTGCCTTTGAAGGAGCAAATATTAAATATGGAGTAGGAGGCATAGATGGAGCAATAAGTAGTATTGATCTTAATAAGAATACAATTTATAAAACTATCAATAATAAAACACCTTGTGGAATTTGTGGTTCAGGAGTTTTAGATATAAGTAGCCAATTATTACAATACGAGATAATAGATGAAAGTGGAAGAATCTGTGATTTGGATGAAATAAAAAATGAAAATTTAAGTAAAAGATTAAAAGAAGAAAACAATATGAAAGAATTTGTGATTTTTGAAGATGAAAGTAAGAAAATAAGTTTTACACAAAAAGATATAAGGGAAGTACAGCTGGCAAAGGCGGCAATTAATGCAGGAATTAAAGTTTTACTAAAAAAAAGCAACTTAACCTATGATGATATAGAACATGTATATATTGGTGGAGGCTTTGGAAATTTTATGGATGTGGAAAGTGCAGTAAATATTGGGATGATACCAAAGGGATTTAAAAATAAAATTAAATCCATTGGAAACTGCGCAGGAAAAGGTGCAATAAATTATTTAATAAACGAAAAGAAACGAGAAGAGATTATTAATATTACAAATAAATGTAAGTATATAGAGTTATCACAAAGTAAAGATTTTCAAGAGTTTTATATTGATTCTATTACTTTTGAGTAAGGTTGCGTAGAATTAAATCAAACAAGATAAGAAAAATGATAGCAAGGATATGAACAATGTTTTATAAATAATATTATTCATATCCTTTATTTTCATTAATTATAAATATAAAGTTATATATTTTAAATTATTAATTAGAATAAATGGAAAATTATGCTATAATTCTATAGTGGTAACTTAACAAATATTGAATTTTTATGTATAAAAATAATGAAATTCAAGTATTTGAAAAACTTAAAAATAGGAATATAAATAAAGGAGTATATTTTGATGAAAGAAAAGGAAATTGTAAGAAGTTGTATTGATTGTGGTGTATTAAATTGCAATGTGCAAAATAAATCATATCCTAAATTTTGTTTAACTACAGATAACTTAAATGAAAATATATTAAAAGAGGCATTGAAGTTATACGAAGAAAAAGAAAACTATGATGTAATGATAAATGCTGCTAATATTGAAAGCGAATATTATGGAATTATGACTAGAGTTGAGGAAACTGTTGAATTTGCAAAACGAATGGATTTTGAAAAAGTTGGTATAGCAACCTGTGTAGGACTTATAAGTGAATCTCGCATACTTGCATCAATTTTGAGAAAAAAAGGATTTGAGGTATTTGGTATAGCATGTAAGGCAGGTGCTGTGGAAAAAGACCTCGTGGGAATTAATGAATCTTGCAAAAAAGTTGGAGCAAATATGTGTAATCCAATTTACCAAGCTAAGAAGTTAAATTCAGAAGATACACAACTAAATATTGTAATGGGACTTTGCGTAGGTCATGATAGTTTATTTTACAAATATTCAAATGCATTAGTAACTACTCTTGTAACAAAAGATAGGGTTTTAGGTCACAATCCCGCTGCTGCACTTTATACATCAAATTCTTATTATCATCGTGTTTTTGAAGATAATTCTTTTGTAGAGAATGATGATAAATAAATTTATCTTTCTATTGAAAATAAAATAGTTAAATTTATTTAAGGGGGGAACTTATTGATATTAAAAGGGGGAATATTTGAATGAAAATGCAAAATAACTATAAAATCATATTAATAATATTAGTCTTTATTTTTATGATATTATATTTAATATTTAGACCAGCATTTATTTTTTCTGAAAAAGATATTTCAAACAAAATAAGTAGCAATTATTTAGATAAGCAAGGCTCATTAAGTGATTATAAGATAAACTCATCAAAAATATTTAATACTGATGAAGGAACTTTTGTAGAAACACGTTATGATGTTAAGCCTAAAAAACTGGCATACAATGATTGGAATGCAGGAGATGGGGAAGAAGGTAATGATGGATGGTTGGTAGATAAGTCTGCCTACATTCATTACCACAAAATAGGATTTATGTATATAACTATTGAAAGTTTTACAGACTAGTAACTATTTATAAATTCATTTTAAATTGAATTTATAATTTAATAGGATGTGTAATTTACATATATTAAGAATTAAAAAGCAATTACTTTAGAAAACTTCTTTCTAAAGTAATTGCTTTTTTTATGGAATTATCACATATTACTATTGAAAAAATAATAAAAGAATCTTATAATTATAATATGGGAACATATGTTCCTTTAGAGGAAGTTTTACAATTAATAATATATACTTATTAATTTAACATAAATATTTTTAAAGGAGGTGAAGTTTTGGATTTACAAAGAAAGCTTGAAATATTATCATCTGCTGCAAAATACGATGTATCTTGTTCTTCAAGTGGAAGTAATAGAAAAAATAAAAAAGGAGGTATAGGAAATGCTTCCATAAGTGGTATTTGTCACTCATTTACACCAGATGGAAGATGCGTATCTCTTCTTAAAATTCTCATGAGTAATGTTTGTATTTACGATTGTAGTTATTGTGTAAGTAGAACTTCCAACGACTTTCCAAGAGCTACATTTACTCCAGATGAAATATGTGATATAACTATAAATTTTTATAAAAGAAATTATATTGAAGGCTTATTTCTAAGTTCAGCCATAGTAAAAAATGCCAACTTCACCATGGAAAAATTGTACGAAACAGTTTATAAACTTAGAAATGAGCATAATTTTAATGGATATATACATTTAAAGGCCATACCTGGTGCTGATCAAGATATAATAAATAAAGCAGGTCTTTTAGTCGATAGAATGAGTGTAAATATAGAGCTTCCATCATCAGAAAGTCTAAAAATATTAGCTCCAGACAAAGATAAAAATAAAATATTATTACCAATGAAACATATTAGTAATAATATCATTCAAAATAATAGTGAAAGAAAAAACTTTAAAAATGCTCCAAGTTTTGTGCCTGGAGGGCAAAGTACACAATTAATAGTTGGAGCATCGCCAGAAAGTGATTTAAAAATACTAACTTTAAGTGAGAGCTTATACAAAAAAATGAACTTGAAGAGAGTTTATTACTCAGCTTTTGTACCAGTAACAAATGACAAAAGACTGCCAGAAATTAAAAATCCACCAACACTGAGAGAGCATAGGCTTTACCAAGCAGACTGGCTTCTTAGATTTTATGGATTTAATGCTAAGGAATTGCTAAGTGAAGAAAATCCAAACCTTGATATAAATTTTGATCCTAAAACTAATTGGGCTTTGCAAAATATTCATATATTTCCACTGGAAATAAACAAAGCACCTAAAGAAATGCTACTTAGAATTCCAGGTATAGGTGAAAGATCCGTTAATAGAATAATGGCCATACGCAGAGTTTCAAATATTTCTTTTGAAGATTTAAAAAAAATAGGTGTAGTTCTAAAAAGAGCACAGTATTTCATAACTTGTAGTGGAAAATACTACGGGGATGTATCCTTTGATGAACCACTTATAAGAAATAGATTAACTCCTAAGGAAGACTTAAATATATTAGAAAGCAAAGGAGAACAACTAAACTTCTTTAATATGCCTGGATTTTCTTATTCACCCGCCATATTAAAGGTGGATGATATATTTTCTTCTGTAATAGGAGAACTATAGGAGGAATTTATGAGAGTATTTTTACATGAACAAACTTTTGAAGGTTTGTTATCTGCCATTTATGATGCTTATTACTTAAGCACTAAACCAGATTTTATATGTAGTAAAATAGTATATGAACAAAATTTAATTGATGAAGTTATTACAATAAAAAGCGATAATATTAAATTTGAAAAAGTTTATAATGCCATAGTAAATAAAATATCAAGAGAAGCTTTAAATAAAATATATTATGTGTTTTTATCAGAAACTAAAGAAAGCTCCAACTTAATTTATAAATACTTACGTATGGGATTTAAGTTTGGAAAAGATGTTGAACTATATATAAATAATGATATAGTTTTAAATATGGACAAAGTAAGTAATAAGGTTGCATACGAATGTCATAGGCTTACAGGTTTTATTAGATTTAAAGAAATCAATAATATTTTATATGCTTCCATAAACCCAGACTACAATATACTTCCCATACTTGGAAATCATTTTAAAAAAAGACTATCAAATGAAAATTTTATAATTCACGATATAAAAAGAGATACTGCTTTTATTTATGATAAAGAAGATTATTATTTAACTAATTTATCAAAAACTCAAAAAAATATTTTAATGAATAGTGATGATAAAGGTGAGTATGAAAATTTATGGAAACAATATTTTAAGTCTATAAATATAGAAGAACGTAGAAATCCTAGACTTC
The DNA here is from genome assembly GCF_020748465.1 of Terrisporobacter mayombei. Taxonomy (GTDB): domain Bacteria; phylum Bacillota; class Clostridia; order Peptostreptococcales; family Peptostreptococcaceae; genus Terrisporobacter; species Terrisporobacter mayombei. The sequence goes on along the minus strand of NZ_JAHZMP010000002.1, from coordinate 796,036 downwards.
AAAAGAAGATGATGCCAACTAGATATTGGAATAATATTGTTGAAGTTAATAATAAGTAATTAATAGATTTTCTGACAAGTATATTAATTTAAAAATAGAGCAAAAATAAATATGTATGATTAGAATTATCATATTTTATTAATTATTTATACAGCTGGGAGTGAATCAAAATGACAAAAGTAACCTTAGAAGATATACAAAAAGCACAAGAAACAATAAAGGATATAGTAAAAAAGACAGATATACTTGAAAGTACTAAACTTAGTACAATGACTGGAGCAAATGTTTATTATAAATGCGAAAACCTTCAAAAGACTGGTTCTTTTAAAGTGAGAGGAGCTTGTAATAAAATAGCAAATCTTACAGAGGAAGAAAAATCCAAAGGTGTAATAGCATCAAGTGCAGGAAATCATGCCCAAGGTGTGGCACTAAGTGCAAAAATGAACAACATTGAGGCAACCATAGTAATGCCATCAACTGCACCACTTGCTAAAGTCACGGCAACAAAATCTTATGGAGCAAATGTGGTACTAGAAGGAATTGTTTATGATGATGCCTATGCAAAAGCAGTAGAACTACAAAAAGAAAGTGGGGCAACATTCCTTCATCCATTTAACGATAAATACGTTATAGCAGGTCAAGGAACAATAGCTCTAGAAATTTTTGAACAAATGAACAATAAAGTAGATACCATACTTTGTCCAATAGGTGGAGGAGGAATAATCTCTGGTGTGGCAGTGGCAGCAAAAGCTCTAAATCCTAATGTTAAAATAATTGGTGTACAAACAGCAAATATTCCATCTATGTACGAATCTATAAAAGAAGGTAAGGTAACAACAGCATTTAAAGCAACTTCTGTGGCAGATGGTATATCAGTTAAAACTGTAGGAGACATAACCTTTGACATAGCAAAAGAATTAGTAGACGAAGTAGTTCTTGTGGAAGAAGGCGAAATAGCAGAAGGACTTTTATTTTTAATGGAAAACCAAAAAGTTGTGGCAGAAGGATCAGGAGCAGTTACAACAGCAGCAATACTAAGTGGAAAATACAAACCAAAAGCAGATGAAGATGTTGTTTGTATAATTTCAGGTGGTAATATAGATGTTAATACTTTAAATAGAATAATAGCAATAGGTTTAAATAAAAGTGGTAGACGTTTTTCATTTAATACGGATATAAAGGACAAACCAGGAGGACTTTCTGAACTTACTTCAATATTAAGTAGATTTGATGCAAATATAATAGCAGCAAACCTATCTTCAATAAATGAAATTGGTAAATTAAATGCTCATATGATTTTAGAAACATTTGATCATGATCATATAGAAGAAATTAAAAAAGCCATAAGCGAAGGTGGTTTTAAAATAAAATAGATTATAAAAAGGAATAATGTTATAAACATTGTTCCTTTTTAATTTTTTGTTTTAATAAATGACAAAAACTATGAGTATTCATGGTAAAAATACAATCTTTGTGGTATATTATAACTTATTGTTTAAAATAAGTTGAAATTGTTAAGGAAGGAAATACCATGGAAATACTAAGATTTAAAAAAAATGAATTTAATATGGAGAGTTTTATACATTATTATAATGAAAATATAGAAGAATTACTTTTTAATTATCCTCATTATATATCAAGGGTTTGTTTAGTGGATAGAGATTATATGGACGTAATTGTTTTTGACGAAGACTATGAGGATATAAATAATACAAAAGATTATGTAGATTTACTACATGATGGAGAATACGCACTTCATTTTGTTATTGGAAAAACTTATGAAGGCGCAGAAAAGGTAGAACTTCTTCATGGTGAAAAATACATATTAAATCATTATACGGACGATATTTACGAAGACGATAACACTATAAAAGATATAGGGGATTTAAGCTTAAATGTGGACAATCTAGTAGGCTTATTATTTGATTTAGAAGAAAATGAAGTAGTAGTATATCCAGTGGATTTTGAGCATGGAGGAGAAATATCAAATCCTAGAATAAGAAAAGTTGATTACTGCGGAGACATGGAAGATAAAATAGTGAAAATTTTAGATGAATTCTTAATTCAATAATTTAAAGGACAGCTATATAGCTGTCCTTTACTTATTTCATTCCTAAAACAAAGTTAAAGATCTTTACTCTGTATAAAATTTCATAAACTATAAATGTTAAAATAGCCGAAAAAATTATTATCAATCCTATGGATAAAGCAGTAGATTTAACTGTAGGTACAATTAAAATTGCAAGAACTAATAAAATCGGTTGATGGATAATATAAATTGGAAAAGTACGTTTATTTAAGAACTTTAAAAGTTTATTGTTTTTATTTAAATGAACACTACCAAAACCAATAACTGTGCAAATTGCGGATATTAAAACACCGTTTTTTAAAATACTATCAATAATCCACACTGTTGTATTACCCTCTTCTGGTCTAAGCAATAATGTGTAAATCACACCACAAATTGCAAAAAAAACAAGGGTAATTAAATATTTAAAACGATGACTTATTAATTTTTCTAAAAGCGTATCATCTTCATAAACAATATAACCTAATAAGAAAATTAATAAACACCCTATTAAGCTTTTCCCCATTATACTTGGAAACAAGTCACTACATATTCCAAGAAACAATAAAAATAGAAAACTAAATTTATTTACAAAAGCTTTTTTAAATAAATGAACTATCTTTATGCCTTTTTCCTGCTTAAAAACTAGAGATAAAATAATTCCTCCCAAAATGGAAACGATAAATAAATAAAGTATAAACCATAAGTGAGCAGGAGTGAACGCTCCATCAAATCCTGTAAAATCCGTTACATTTGAAAAAAAGAAACCTAAATGACTAAAATAGTTCAAGTTTCCCTCACCACGCCAAACTCTTGCTAAATAAGTTTGTGGTGGTACTAAAAATATAAGTCCAAATAAAAGTGGCACAAGAAGCTTTTTAACTCTTTCTACTATATATTCCTTCATATTTCTACGCTCAAAGGAAAAAAATGTGGAAGCTCCTGCAAGGAAAAACAGCATAGGCATGTACCATGTAAATAATAATAAAATTATTATGTCTGCAAAAAGGTTCTTTTCTTCTGAAATAATATAAAAATCCCCAAACTGACAAAATATAGCGCAAGTATGATAAACAAAAAGCATTAATATGCTTATATTTCTAATCCAGTCTATCTCATATCTTCTCATCCAACCCTCCCAATTTATAATAAGTTACAAAATATTCTTGCTATTTATTTTACTTTACCATAAATTTAGTTATATGTATTTATAAATGAAAAAAATAAATTAGAAAAAATTAAAGCTGAAAGATAATTCTTCCAGCTATTTTATTTATAAAATTTTATTATCCAATTTTTATAATATTTAAACTTGCATAGCATCCTTCATTACTACAACTAGCAATAGTTTTACCATTAGTGGAGAAATTGTTATTTTTCAATTGAAGAATAGTGTTTTCAGTAATATATACTATATCATCACCAATAATAGACATGCAATTTTTATTATTAGGATCTACTACTCCAAAAGTTCTTTGGATGTTCTTTTGCAGAATATTATTAACATATAAGCCTATACTTTGTTCAATATGATCTTTTTTATTCTCTATATTAACTGGAATCTTATATATTATATGATATACACCAGATTTATTAACTTTTATAGTTGTAGGGTTAACAAGAACTATATCTTCATTAAATATTTCTGTCATATTAAATGGAAAATACTCGTTCATACCCACATTTACTAATTCTGTTTGTAGAAAAGTAGCATAAGAACTTTCTTTATTACTGCATTCTTTTAATATATTACAGAGGCTTTTTAATAAGTGATTATAATTTTTGTTACAATCACTAAATTCTTCTTTCATATACGATTCACCCCCTAATATATTTTATGATGAGTTCTGCAAAAGAGTTACAAAATAGTATTTATGCACGATAATGTTTAAGATAAGCATTAAAATCCCAATTTTCTAAGAAGGATTTAGCTGAGAAGTATCCAGATTTATATAAAGCTTTCATCTGTTCATTAGATATATCAAAATCTAAAGTATTTATGCCCAAGGTTGGGATGTTCACAATTCTAACTGCATCACAATCTTTAAAATAGATTTCCTCACTTGTTTCAAGACTTGTTTCTATTACATCTATTAAATAAGGAATAAACCCATTTTTATTGTTACTAGGTTTTTGAACATTATTATATAAATTTAAACCAAATGTAGGCCATCTTGGATTATCTTCCACGTCAAAAATCCAAATAGGGAAGTTACTTAAAAGTCCACCATCAACAATATAACAAGGAGTTTTTCCTGCATACAAAATTACTGGCTCAAAGAAAAAAGGTATACTAAGGCTCATTCTAACAGCTTTTGCTATTTCAAAATCAAGTGGATTTATATTGTATTCAACTAAGTCATCAGGTAAGATAATTAATTTATGACGAGTAACATCTGTTGCAACAACTTTCAACCTACTTTCACCATCAACATAAATATCCTTGAAATATTTTTTTCCTTTTCTTTCAAATTTATCTCTTAGAAAATTTTCCACATAATCTCCTGAATGTAGTCCCTTTGAAACATAGAGAGAAGTAAGAGGTCCAAATAAAGGAATAGATTGCAATTTATTTTTATCTACAAATTTATTGTAATCCAAGTCAAACATAATATTTCTTATTTCACTGGCACTGTACCCAACAGCTACCAATGAAGCAACAATTGCACCAACAGATGTTCCAGCTGCTCTTTGCCATACATAACCCTCCTCTTCAAAGAAAGAAAGGGCACCTACAAGGGCTATTCCTTTAACACCTCCACCTTTGCACACTAAATCTGCGTACATTATTATTCACCACCAATATTAATCTAGTACCTATATAATTTGGTACACTACATAATATGTAAATTAATAAAAAGATGATAAATATTATAATGAAAGCAGTAAAAATTTATGTTTATATTAATTAAGTATGATATTTCCTAGTAGGATATAATATATAATTAATAACATAAGTAAAACAGATTTTATTTTTATATTCATTTTTTTTTAATAACTTTGACAAGAATCCTGTATACTTTAGTTAATTAGTTAACAAATTATAAAATAAAAAAGGAATTATTTGTTAGAAACAGAATATTATATATAAACCTAGTTATTTTAATTATTGAACAGATATTAAAATGTGTAAGTCCCCCACATTCTAATATTATTATGGTAATTTAGCACCGTCTGCATATGGCATATGGTGTTTTTTTCTATATTTTTTTAACAAAGATTATTAATTTATTAATAATCTTTGTTAATAAAAAAGGCCCTAAATGGGTTTTTTTAAGTTATTTTTTAAAAAAATTTGAATAAATAGTAATATATAATTATTTTTAAGAATTATTATATAAATTTTATATAAGAAGGTGAAAGTTTGAGCAAAAGTCAAAGTATAAAAGTAACAATTAGTTTTAAGGAAAACTATCGAGATTTAACTTTATACAATTATCTTTTGGAAGATATAAAAAATCAATATGGAATAAGTTCTTATGTGAAAAATCTAATAGAAAAAGATATGGAAACAAGAAAAACAAAAATAGGCTCATAGTTTATGAGCCTATTTTTGAAATATAATAATACAAGGAGAAATAATTTAAAAATAGTAAATATTATATCAGGCACCATTAATAAATTACTTATTAATAATTGTAGTCTAATTTTAAACAATTCACAATAAAATTAATTTTTAAAAGTCAAAAAGTATTTGCTCATTTGATGATGTAAGGTCATGAATCCAAGTGTTTATCTCATGTAACTTATTTTCAAATAAATTTTCTACTACGTTTATATTATAATTGTTATCAATTATTAGCACATTTTTATCTTTTAATAATTTCGTATTACCGCCTCTACAGCTATAATTCATCTTATCATGTTTATAACAGCAGATTATTTTATTTTGTTCTTCTGCAAAATTGACAGTATACATAGTTCCACTCTTTACGCCACACTCTACAACTATCACACCTAATGATAGAGCACTTTGTAAACGATCTCTTTCGACGAAATAATTTTTGTAAGGTGCTTCAAGTGGAAAATATTCACTAATAATACATCCATTATTGTAAAGTATTTCATCGCATAAAAGTTTATGATCTGCTGGATAAATATTTGAAATTCCACTAGGTAAAACTGCTAGTGTTTTATTATGATTTTTTACTGTAGAAAAATGGGCATTATAATCTATCCCATGAGCCAAACCACTGACAATTATATAATTTCTATTTGAAAATAATTTAGCAAGATTTCTGGTTATTTTTTCGCTTTCTAAGGTAGGGTAGCGAGTTCCTATAATTGCTACGGATTTATTTTCAATAATACACGACTTATTTCCTTTATAAAATATAATTACAGGATTATTGGGGATAATTTTAAGTTTTATAGGAAAATCTTCGTCCAAAATAGTCATTATTCTTATATTATTTTTTTTGCAGTAATTAATTATATTTAAACTTTTATTTTTTGCCATTATTACATCTTGTATGTTTAAATTCAATTTATAATTTGGAAGATTTTCAATAATAAAATTTAAAATGGAAATAGCATCAATAGTTTCTGGCAAAGGGTTAAGTATTAATTTATTAATTGTTTTTTTACCAATTCTATTTATATTAAGTAAAGTTAAAATTAATTCTGTTTTTAACATAACAACACTCCTATTAAATTAGTTTTTCAAATTAACATAATTTTTAATAGGAAATAATTTCATTTACATTAAGTTCTATTATTAATTATTGATGATACTATACTTAATATCCCTGTCAAAATGTCATTTGATACATCATTTATTTTAATAAATGGTTTTGGAGGCTGTTTATATTTTCCTAAATTTTTTCCCATAATGATAACCTCATGCCAAGTTCCTAATTTATAACCACAATTTGGATATGATCCTAGTTTTTTAAAACCAAAGAATTCATGAAGTTTAATGCTACTATCATTTGGACTAGTTATTGTAGAATATACATTTTTTACATTTTGGTGAGCTAGAATTTGCAAAATACAAGTATATAACCCTCTCCCTACACCTCTATGAGTGTATCTCTTGTCAACATAAATAGAAAGCTCCACATTCCAATTATAAGCATCTCGCTCCATATATCTATCAGCATATGCATACCCTATAACTTGATTATTTAATTCACACACTATATATGGATAATTTTCTTTCGTTTTTTCAATTCTACTACTAATTTCATCAATGGTAGGTACAGCATACTCAAATGTTATTGATGTGCTAATTACATAAGGTGCGTAAATTTTTAAAATTGCTTCAGCATCATTCTTCTCGGCAAACCTTATAACAAGCTCATTCATATATACACCTTCTTATATATTATTTAATAAAAGTGTAATGAAAAATAATAGAATAAGCAATAAGAATAGAAGAAAATAAAAAAATCCCGTAATAAAAATAGCTTTATTACGGGATTTTATAAATAATTGTCTAATTATACATGTTATGTTGATTCATATAATTGTAAATTTTTTCTCCATGTTCTTGTTCTTCTTTTTGAATATGATTTAAAACTTGTCTGATATTTTTATCTTTAACTTCAAATATAGTTGTGTTATATGTAGCAGAAATATATTTTTCAGTAGATAAAGTATCTTGACATAACATTTTATCATTTTCATCATATGTACCACTAGATACACTATTTGCCATATTAGGCATTGTAACTGTGCTATCTTGCTGCACTTGCTGCATTTGTTGATTTTGACTGCTTTGGTTACCAGCATTAACATTTGGTACTGTACCATTTAATATTTGATTAATAGAATCTAAATGTTGTTGTTCTTTTTGAGCCAAAGAAGAAAATAATTGTTTTAGCTCTTGGCACTTAGCTCTTTTTGAATAATCATTATACTTTGAGACACATAAAGTTTCATGGCTTTTTTCATCTTCAAGTAAAAGTCTTTCTTTTGTTGTTAAATTTACCATAATAACACCTCCACTTTTAGTTTTAGTTTGTATAATTGATCAAAATTTATTCTACTTATCTTATAATATATAAAAAATTTAAAAGTTTTTATTTAAGAGTATAATATAAATATATAAGGCTATAATGAAAAATGTAAAACCTTTATTTTTTATTCTTGATTTTATTTATATTCTCGGTTTCTTAATTAAAATAATGCATAAAAGACTAAGTAAAAATATTACTTAGTCTTTTTTCGTGCTAAGAAGTATTAGATTTTTATACAGTAACAAAATTTTTCTAGAATGAAATAAAAATTCTGTCGTTTATAGTAACAAAAACTTATTGTACTTAATAATATAGACTATAAGTGGTTATAAAAATCAAAACTAAATTATAAAACTCTTATTAATTCCAGTAAAATTTAAAAGAGTATAAAAGTATAATAAACTGGATACTAAAATAACCATTTATTGAAGCTAGGAATTTCAAAATTACAATTCTATACAACTTCAGATGATAGTTCATATAATAAACAGGCCATTAAAAGAAAAGAATCTACTAAAAAGTGGATTCTTTTCCATATATATAATAAGGAAGTGATTAAATGGCAACTATTAAAGGTATTGATGTGTCAAAACATAACGGAAATATTAATTGGAAGAAAGTAAAAGATGACGGTATAAACTTTGTTATTATTAGAGCAGGATATGGATCATCTACTGTAGACGAAAAATTTGAAGAATATATTAAAGGTGCTATTGAAGAAAATATTGATGTAGGAATATATTGGTTTAGCTATGCCATAAGTGAGGAAAAAGCTCGAATAGAAGCTGTAAAATGTATGGAAGTAATTAAGCCATACAAAGATAAAATAACTTATCCCGTTTTTTATGATTTTGAATATGATAGTGTAAGTTATGCAAAGAAGCAGGGAGTAAGCATAAATAAAACAAAGGCAACAGCATTTGCGTATGCTTTTTTAAAGGAAATTGAAAAGGGAGGATATATTCCTGGCCTTTATACAAATATAGATTTCTCCAACAACTATTTCTTTAAAAGCCTTCAAAGAGATTATGATCTATGGATAGCTCAGTATACTTCAAGATGCTCCTATAGTGAGCCTCATGTAATGTGGCAATATAGCGAAAGTGGAAGAGTATCTGGAATTAACGGAGATGTGGATCTAGACTATTGTTATAAAAAATATTCAAGTACAAGTGATAAAAATACAAATAAAGATAATAATAAGGAAGATAGTATATCTAAAGTTTTAATTAAATCATTACAAAATGCTTTAAATGAATCTTATAATTTTAATTTAGCTGAAGATGGAATCTTTGGGCCTAAAACAAAAGCAGCTGTAGAAAAACATTCATTAGGCATAAAAAATAAAGATAAAAAATTAGAACATACTAAATGGCTACAAAAAGCCTTAAAAGAATTAGGATATGATATCGCAATAGATGGATATTTTGGAAAGGATACACAAGCAACCGTAGAAAAATATCAAAAAAAGAAAAATCTTAATGTTGATGGAATAGCAGGAATTAAAACGCATGAATCTATAATTTCCTACATTTAGTTTTAAAGTACCAGGGTGTCTGGTACTTTTTTTAATATGTAAATTAAAAAATTAAAGTTTCCTCACCCTAACATAGAAGTATTCATTAATAAATAACTCATTCATACAAGATTTATGATAATGCATATTATAATACTATTTTACATTTTAGAACAATAAAACATAAAATGGGATTATATATCTAAAAATAGTATTTTTTAACTTACAAAAAACTTTGAATTCAAACAAGTTCTATTATAAAATATTTATATACAAATGAAAAAAGAAAAAAATTGTTCTTTTTATGGGTAAAGGAAAAGGGGAAAGATATGGTTAAAATTTTAAATTCTTTACGTTATGCTATTATTGCAATAAACAAAGAAAAACAAATCCTATTTGTAAATAAGTTTCTTTTAGACTTATTAGGTGTTGATGAAGAAGATGTAGTTGGTAAAAACGTGTTCCAAATAATTTCTATCAGTAGTCAGCCTATTGATGATATTATAGATACTCTTGAGCAAAATAATAGGTTTCACTTTTGCATAAAAACTAAAAAAAATTATCTTCAGTCATTATGGGGTAAAATTATTGAAGATGATTTTAAAGGAGAAGATGCTTATTTTATAGTAGGAAAAAAACAATATGAAAAACAATATCATAAAAAAGATCTAGAAGATTTACTGGATGTTGTACAAACAGAGTGTTGTATTAAAAATACTAATGGAGAGTATATATATGTAAATCAACAATTTGCTAATAATCTAGGCTGTGAGAAAAGTGAAATTATAGGAAAAACAAGTCGAGATTTTTTTTGTAAAGAAGATTGGGCTTATATGGAAAAAAAGGAGAAAATGGTAATAGATAATAAAAAAGTAATTAATAACGAAAATGTGTATTTTAATACAAATGAAAAAAAGTGGTATAGCAATACCTTAGGACCTATATTTGATGATAATGATAATGTAAAATATATTGCAAGTTGCAAACTAGATATAACACTTACAAAATTTCTAAATGATACACTCCAAATTGCTCTTAATCAAATAACTCAAATTAGTAGTGATATAAGTATCTTTGATATGGATAAAGAGTATAGATCATTAATTCAATATACTATAGAAAAACTAATGAGGTTCTCAAAATCTGATGGTATTTCAGTAATATATTTTGATAAAAAATCTTCTAATTTAAAAGTAATTGCACAAAGTGGAGAAGTGATTGAAGCATTTAAAGACGAAGATTTTGGAAAAGAACTATATGAACTTATATATAAGTATGGTGAAGGAACGATACAATTAGAGCAACTAAGAAATAATAAAGACTTAGACTTAATAAATGAAACTTATATACCAGATAAATTCTCAGCAATAGGTATTTATAATATGACTCTCGATAAAGACTATTCTGGTTTCATCATGTTAACATATAAAAAAGGACATGAAGACAGATGTATTCCCATTAATTATTTTAAAACCATATGTTCATATATCTCAACAAATATAAGTAACTGGAAAAGATGTAAAGATATTAAGGCTGAGAGAATAAAAGTAGAAAAAATAAACAATTCTTTAATGCAATTTATAGACGTATCTGAAGATATGATTGCAACATGGAATTTAAATGGAAATCCTATTTACAATAATTTTCAAGTTTTTAATATTTTAGGTTATGAAAGTGTAAAAAATATAAACTTTTTTGACATATTACATCATGATGATAGAGAACAAGTCTTTAATTTAATGTTTAATGAAGATCATGACTTTGGCTCTGTCACAAGTAGATTTAGATGTAGTGACAATACATATAAATGGATTGACTGGAGTTTTAAAATTTTAAAAGAAGAAAATATGTTTTTTTCAACAGGTAGAGATGTAAGTGAAAGAATCGCCAATGAAAAGAGAAAATTATTACTTGAAAAAGCTAAATGTATAGAAGAAATAAAAGATGAATTTTTATCAAATATAACTCACGAGTTTAGAACACCAATAAATATTATCATGTCAACTATTCAGCTAATTAGTACAAGCTTGGAAAACAACACCTATAAACTAGATAACTTGCATGAACATATAAAATATTTAAAAAGAAACTCAAATAGATTACTTAGATTAGTTAATAACTTAATAGACATTACATATATAAAAAATGGGTATCATGAATTAAATCTACAAAACTACAATATAGTTGAGTTAGTTGAAAATGTTTGTAATGCAATAGTTTCTAACGAAGAAAACAATGATATTAATATTATTTTTGATACAGACTGTGAAGAAATAAATATGGCTTGTGATGCAGATGAAATTGAAAGAATACTTTTAAATCTTCTATCTAATGCAATAAAATATAGTTTTACAACTGATCCAATTATAGTTAGCCTAAAGTCAAATAAAAGCAATGTGAAAATATCTGTGAAAGATCATGGTATCGGTATTCCAAAAGATTATTTAGATAGAGTTTTTGATAAACTAACTAGAGTAGACAATAATTTGACAAGGCATAATGAAGGAAGTGGCATAGGCCTTGCCATAGTTAAATCCTTAGTAAATTTACATGAAGGGGAAATAGAAGTTGAAAGTGAATTAGGAAAAGGCTCCAATTTTATAATTACCTTACCTATTAGTTTAGTCAACGAAGAAAGTGTAAAAGTGGAAAAAATATGCGATTGTAAAAATAAAATTGAAAAATGTGCTATGGAATTTTCAGATATTTATGAGTATAATTGCTGATAATTATAATAATATGTTAAAATAAAGAAAATGCTTTTAAGGAGAGACAACATGGAAGAAATGAATATACTTATAACAAATGAAGCTAAAAGAGAATTGGACAAACTTTTAGCTAATAGTGATAAAACTTGCGTAAGAATTCTTACTAGATGTATAACAATGACTAGTGATGCGAAAGTAGATTTAGAACTTGATAACCCAAATGATGATGATAATTTATATGATGTGGATGGATATAAAATAATTATAAATAAAGTACTTGATTCACAAATAAATTATATTACAATTTCCTTTGGTGGACTTCTAAGTCGTGGAAGTTTCTGTGTTGATGCAGATTTCAATTTTTATTATTAAGTTGAAAAGTATAAAAATTTAAGGATAATTCCTTAGGTTTTTATACTTTTTTATTTATAAAATTTTAGTCACAGGCAATTAATAATAGCCTAATATTATAATTCACAAAGTTTTTCCTAAGTAAGCTATAATATTAATATAGTTTTAAATAAGACAAAATTAAAAAACAAATTACTAACAGGAGAGTGTTTATGGATTCAAAAGATACGCAATTTGAAAAAATGACTAAAACGCCCATACCCCAATTGGTGTCTTCTTTAGCCGTTCCTACTATTATTAGTATGCTAATAACATCCCTATATAATATGGCGGATACATATTTTGTTTCTCAACTTGGTACAAGTGCTTCGGCAGCTACAGGTATTGTATTTTCTCTAATGGCCATTATACAAGCTGTTGCTTTTGCCATAGGCATAGGCTCTGGAAGTACAATTTCTAGAAAACTTGGGCAACAAAACAAGGAAGATGCTGATATTTTAGGTTCTTCAGGTTTTGTTACCGCATTAATATTTGGATCTGCTTTATTAATATTTGGGAATATATTTATAAAACCACTAATGATTTTATTAGGCTCAACAGAAACAATTCTTCCATATGCTGTAAACTATGCAAAATACATATTATTTGCTGCTCCTTTTATGACCGCATCTTTTGCTTTGAATAATATGTTAAGAGCTGAAGGAAAAGCTAATTTTGCAATGGTAGGTATAGGAATTGGAGGTATTATAAATATAATTTTAGATCCTATATTTATATTTCACTTTAATTTAGGTATTAGTGGTGCTGCCATAGCCACAGCTATAAGCCAATTTTTAAGTTTTATTGTATTGTTTTTATATTACCTAAAAGGAAAAACAATAGTCAGGTTTTCCATAAATAAAATATCGAAAGAAATAAATACATACTTAATTATATTTAAAAATGGAATGCCTAGTTTCTTTAGACAGGGCTTAGCAAGTGTTGCCACTGTAGCATTAAATTTTAATGCAGCTAATTATGGAGATTCAGCTGTAGCTGCCATGTCAATTGTTGGAAGAGTATTTATGTTAATTTTTTGCGTTATAGTAGGTTATGGTCAAGGTTACCAACCTGTAGTTGGATATAATTATGGCGCTAAAAACTTCACTAGAGTTAAAGAGTCTTTCTTGTTTACTTTAAAAATAGGAACAACAATAATGACAGTATTAGCACTAATGGGATATATATTATCTCCACAAATAATGTCATGGTTTATCTCAGATTTATCTGTTATTGAAATAGGAACAAGAGCCTTACGATATCAATGCTTAGTAATGCCACTTATGACCTTAGGTGTTATTTCAAATATGACATTTCAAGCAGTGGGTAAATCTTTACATGCTACTTTTTTAACTTCTTGTCGTCAAGGAATATTCTTTCTTCCACTAATTATAATTTTACCTAAAATATTCTATCTAAAAGGAGTAGAAATTACACAACCCATATCAGATGTACTTACTTTTATTGTAAGTATTCCTTTTATATATAAATTTTTTAAAAATTTAAATAATAATAATAGAGCTGAATAATATGTTATAATAATTTTACTTTTATGAATAATATTGGAGGAAAATTATGGACAAAAAACAATATGTATGCCCTAAATGTGGAAATCAAACTTTTGAATCTGATCAGTTTCAAGCTACAGGAGGAAATTTTGCCAAAATATTCGATGTGCAAAATAAAAAATTTGTAACTATAAGTTGTAAAAAATGCGGATTTACAGAGCTTTATAAAGGAACAACTTCTGATGGTTGGAATATATTAGACTTTTTAATGGGATAATATAATAAAAACTTTAGGAGGTTTTTATGTCTAAACCAGTTGATCCAAATGCCAAATTAGCATTAAATCAAATGAAAATGGAGATTTCTCAAGAATTATTAAATGATTCTAATATAAAAAATGATTCTAATCCAATTGATAGCATAGGCTTAAGTGGTCGCGTAGGAGGTCAAATGAGCAAGAAGCTAGTTGAAATGGGTGAAAGAGAATTATTAAAAAGATATAATAAATAAGAAAAGACTGCTAAAAAGCAGTCTTTTTCCTTATGTTGTAATAAAATATTATATTGTAGTATAATATTTTATAGTTAAAAATTATAAAAGAAATATATTTTAGGAGAGAGTAAAATGTCAAATATGATAAATGCAAAATGGTTAAAAGAAAATTTAAACAATGACAAATTAGTTATAGTAGACTGTAGATTTTCACTAATGGATAAAGAATATGGAAAAAGAAGTTATGATGAATCTCATATTAAAGATGCTGTAAGAGTAGACATTGAAACTGAATTATCTGCACGTGTAAAAGAACATGGTGGAAGACATCCACTTCCAAGTGTTGAAGAGTTAAAAACTACTTTTGAAAATATAGGAATAAATAATGATTCAATAATAGTAGCTTATGATGAAGGTGACTTAGCAGGACCTGCAAGACTTTGGTGGATACTAAAATACTTAGGTCATAATGAAGTTTACGTATTAAACGGTGGAATAAAAGCATTTGAAGAAATTGGCGGGGAAGTAACAAGTGAACATACTTCAGTTAAAAAAGGTAACTTTGACATAAATGTAAATGAAAATATGAGAGTTAATATGGAGTATGTAAGAGAAAGACTACACAAAGATAATATAGTTATAGTAGATTGTAGAGAAAACGGAAGATACAATGGTGAATTTGAACCAGTAGATAAAAGAGCTGGTCATATTCCAAGTGCCCATAATTATTTTTGGATGAATATTTTAAATAATCAAGATGATGCATTAACTATGAAAAGCAAAGAAGAATTAAAAGAACTTTTCAATAAGTTAAACAATTATGATGAAGTAATAATTTACTGTGGATCCGGTATAACTGCAAGCCCTGTTAGTTTAGCTCTCACTGAAGCTGATATTGATCATAAATTATATTCAGGAAGTTTTAGCGACTGGGTAAGCTACGAAGAAAATAAAGTAGATACTATATAAAATAAATAGATTCATCACTTTTGTAAACAATATAATAGAAATATATTTTTACAGAGGTGATAACTATGCATAATTTAGAAAAAACTAAAGAAATATTTCTTAGTGAGATACCTAGTTTCAAAGAGCAATGTTTAAAACTTTTAAATGGTGACCTTACTAAGATGGATTATAAAGGCATATCAGGTGGATATGGTGTATATGCTCAAAGAGATCAAAAATCCTTTATGATAAGACTTAGGTTTTCAAGTGGAGTTGTAACCATATCTCAATTACATAAGGTATATAAATTTGCAAAACAATATAATCTTGATGGGATACACTTTACAACTCGACAAGCAGTTCAACTACATGACTTAGATGTGGATGGAATTTGCAACATAATGGAAGAAGCCATAAAAAATAATATATTTACTCGTGGTGGTGGAGGAAACTTCCCAAGAAACGTTGGATTATCACCACTTTCTGGTGTGGACCCAGACGAAGCCTTTGACGTTACACCTTATGCAGTAGCAACAGATAATCACTTCATGAGTAAAATTACTACTTATAATTTACCAAGAAAGCTTAAAGTTTCTTATTCATCTTGTCCTTTGGATGCTGCACATACTACAGTACAAGATTTAGGATTTTTAGCTGTAATGAAAGATAATAGACCATATTTTAAAGTTTTTGTTGGTGGAGGCCTTGGAAAAAATCCAAATATTGGTCTAGAATTAGACGAACTAGTTGAACCAAAAGATGTGTTATATTATGTTGAAGGTTTAACTAAGTTGTTTATGGACGAAGGAGATTACTCAAATAAGCATAAGGCAAGAGTCAGATACATGGTTTATAAACTTGGAGAAGAAGAATTTATTAAAAAATTTAAAGAGTATACAGCAAAAGAAAAAGAAAGCAACAACCTTGATATTCAATTAGAAAACATAGAATATCCTACTGACGGTGGAGTTGAAATAAATGTTAAGGACTGTAGATTATTCCAACAAAAACAAAATGGATACTATAGTGTCTACATCCATCCAATAGGAGGACAATTAAAACTTGATGATTTAAATAAATTATTAAATACTTTAGATAGTTGTAAACATGCATCAATTAGACTGGCTATGACAGAAGGAATATTTATTATAAATCTTGATGGAAAAGAAGCAGAGAATTTACTACAAATTAGTAAAAAATTTAGTGGATGTACTAGTATAGAAAAAAGTATTTCATGTATTGGTGTTCCAAGATGTCAAATGGGAATTCAAAACAGTCAAAAAATGTTACATGAAATTATTGACTACTTTAAAGAAAATTCCAACGGTGATAATACCATACTTAATGCTATGCCAAGAATATATATATCTGGATGTATGAACTCTTGTGGTGTACACCAAATAGGTGCCATAGGGCTTACTGGTAAAAAGAAAAAAGCTTATGGACAAATGTGTGATGCCTTTGAAATATTTGTAGATGGTGATTTTGAATATAAAAAGACAAGACTTGGTAAATCATTAGGTGATTTTAAAGCAGATGAAATACCAAAAATGTTATTTGAAATCGGAGAAAAAGTAGCAAATAGCGAAATGGATTTTTACACATACTACGCAGCCAATGAAAATGAAATAGAAGAAATAACTTCTAAATATAATATATAAAACAGAAAAATAAGTGTTTTGCAAAATAGCAAAACACTTATTTTTTATCCTCCAAGGGTAATATCTTGTTTATCATACCATTTTAAAGCATCATAAAAATCTTGCTCTTTAAAATCTGGCCACATATCATCTAATACATAAAAATCTGCATATACAGATTGGATTGGTAAAAATCCACTTAATCTTCTTCTTCCGCCCCAGCGAATAATTAGATCAATACGTGAAATTTCTCTTGATTTAAGATTATTTTCTACATGTTTTCCAAGAGGACAGAATTCTTTCTTATAGTTTAGGTCCCAACTCCAACCATAGTGAATCAAGAAGTTTACCTTTATTCCACCTTCGCCAAATTTTATTCTTTCTTTTGTAAAGGGTAAAAGCTGTGAAGGAAAAGTATCACTAAATGTATCTCCTACAACTAGAATTTCACAATCTTCTTTTGTCAAAATCATAACTGATTCAACGCAAGCTTTTATGAAAGCTTGTTTTTGAATAGTAGGTCGCTTTGTATTGTCCACAGTATAGCCATAGAAAGTAACTTCTTTCACATTTTCCTTTTGGCATAATTTAAAAAGTTGTAAACCTGGATTAACTCCATGATCATATCCTTTTTCTTTTGATAAATTATTACTAACTGCCCAGCGTCTATTTCCATCTGGTATAATTCCTATATGTTTTGGTACTCTCATAAGGCCTCCATATGTATTTAAGTTATTTATTTATTCTTCCCAAAATAGTAATAACTTAAACTTAAGGCAGAAAAATCCCCATAAAAATGGGGATTTTTCTGTGTATATATGTTTTAATGATTCTCCATGAGTCACCACACCGTTTATTATATAAAACGGAGAAAACATATTTAATAGTAATTTATCTTTCCGATCAATTAGATAAGTTACTATTTAGTGTTTCTATACTTATATATTATTGTGTATTAATAAAAATTACTACATCTTTTATAAATATTTATAAAAACTTGCGAAGGTCTTTTGAAAAATTTTCTTCTATTTCAACTAAGTCATAACACAACACTTTAATGCCTTCCATTGCACCACTATATTCATTTAAATATTTACAAATAGATTTAATACCCATACTACATCCTTCAGTCATTAAATCAGCAATTACTTTGTCATGTTCACCTTTAATAAGCTTCACATTAATTTTGACCCATGACATGGCTTTCGCCAAAGGATTAGGGTCCTTCTCTTCATCTTTAAACTTTTTCAATTCTGCTTGTATTTTTTCTTCCAATCTTTCATGATCTTTTAAATATTTTTGCAGTAAAGACTTTAGTTTTTTATTTTCAGTTTTATTTATAACTCTACTTATTCCATCAATGCCCATCTTAGCTCCAGCATAACACTCTTTTAATAGTTTTATAGTATCTTCATTTGGCATAAAAATCACTCCTTATAAAATTATATTTTTATTATGCCTATAAATTTTTTTTATAAGCATAAACTATTGATATTTCAATGATTTAGCTAGCTTTATTTTTCTTATGTCATTGAAGTAGATTTATAACCGTAATATAATAAAGTTTATAATACTTAGAAACAGGTGAGAAAATGGACTTTAAAATAGTAAATGATATATTGATTAATAATACTGACAAACTAAGGTTAAGTAGGGGACAAGAGTATTACAAAGATGGATATGTACAAGAAATTAAATATAATAATGAAGATAAAATTTTAAATATTGATGGAAAAGTAGCTTCCGCTAATTACAATATCTTGTATTATCCGGAAATTACAATAGATCTAAATAATAAAGAAATATTAAATACAATTTGTACTTGTGAAGACTATAAAAAAAGAGGTTCCGATAGCAATAATGTTATATGTAAACATATTGTAGCTTCATCTTTATATGTAATTAATTTATTAAAATCAGATGTAATTAGCAATTTAAAACAGACAACTATTGTATTAAAAAATGATAATAAAATAAAAAGAAATAAAAATTATATTAATAAAGAATTATTAGACTACTTCAAAAGTAATGAAAGAGAAAAAGTTAAATTAGATGTTAGGGTAGAGTATGTTGGTGATAATGGTATATCTTGCGACTTTAAACTAGGTATAGATAAGATGTACGTTATGAAAGATTTAAAGGAATTTGCTTACTCTAGAATTGAATCAAAGGATTTAATATTTGGTATTGATTTTTTATACAATCCAGTAAATAATTATTTTGAATATGAAGATGAAAAAATAGTTCAAATTATAGAAGAGTACGGAATGGATTTATCATATAACTCACCACAGAAAAATTTTAAATATTTAACTGTTAAAGGCTCCAATGTTAGAAGATTATTTGAAGCACTTTCTTATAGAACATTTGACTTTAAATTTAGAAATATGCACTATAGCCCAAGTGTTATTGAAAGTAATATTCCAGTAGATATAAGTTTTGAATTGAATAACAATGAAGCCATACTAAAATGTGAAGATAATCTTCCTTTTCCTCTATCATTAAAAGGTGATGTGGTATTTTACAAAGGAGATATATACTTGTTAAATAGCGAAAATGGTATATATTATAAAAAGCTTCACTCTGTACTAAATGAATTTAAAGAAGTAAGCTTCCCATTAGAAAATGTTAGTCAAGTCTTAAGTGACATGATACCTAAAATAGAAAATATCTGTGATAGAGTGATTGTAGATGATAGGATAAAAGATAATGTTTCCAAAGAATTAAAGATAAAATACTTTTTTGATTTGGAAGATAGCAATGTAACTTGCAAAATAGTCTTCTCTTACGATGAAGACAATAATAAATTTATTATAAAAGACTTTGAAAAAGAAAAGGAAGGCATTTATAGATTATATTCCAACTTTTTTGAAAAAGATAAAGATAAATATGTATTTAAAGGAAACGATAATCAACTATATGACTTTTTAAATAGAGACATTAATAGTCTTAAAAATATTGGAGAAGTGTATTATTCAGATAAACTTAAAGAAAGAAAAATTCACAATTCTTCAGCTTTTAGAGTTGGTCTTGGAGAAGAAATTAATCATTACCTAGATTTTAATTTTGAAATAGAGGGAGTGGATTCAAAAGAATATAAAAACATTATAAAAGCATTTAAAAATCAAAAAAGATTTTATAAATTAGGTGATGGAGACTTTATAAATTTAGAAGACAACCAAACTAAAGAAATGTTTAAATTAATGGAGAGTTTAGGTTTTACTGATAATATAAAAAACATGAAAATACACTCAAGTAAAGCAATGTTTATTAATCATCTCCTTACGGAGAAAAAACTACCCTATATTTCTGGAATTGAAAATACTAATAATATTATTGAGAAATTCAGAAGTATGGAAAAAAAAGAAATCAAGATTCCAAAAGACCTTCATGCAACCCTACGAGATTACCAAGTTGATTCTCTTAGCTGGTTTGAAACTTTAAATTATTTAGGTTTTGGTGGAATTTTAGCTGATGAAATGGGGCTAGGTAAAACAATACAAACAATTGCCTTTTTATTAAACAAAAAAGATAAAAAAACTTTAATAGTAACACCTACATCACTAATTCACAATTGGAAAAGTGAATTCGAAAAATTTGCACCATCTTTATCAGTGGGAATTAGTCATGGATTGAAAAAAGACAGATTAAATATAATTAAAAACACTAATGACTTTAATGTTATACTAACAACTTATGGTTCTCTTAGAAATGATTTAGAAGAATATGAAAAGCTTCAATTTGATTATTGTATTATAGACGAAGCTCAAAATATAAAAAACCCTCTAGCTTCTTCTACTGATGCTGTAAAAGCCATAAGAGCAAGTAATAAATTTGCTTTAACTGGAACTCCTATAGAAAATAACTTGATGGAGCTTTGGTCTATATTTGATTTTATTATGCCAGGGTATTTATATAGTTTAACTAAATTTAATGCCATATTTATAAAAGATGTTAACCAAGTAGAAAATTTAAAAAGAATGATAAAACCATTTATACTTCGTAGAACAAAGGAACAAGTTATTAAAGAGCTTCCGCCTAAAATAGAAAAAGAGTTTTATGTAGAAATGGGCAAAACACAAAGAAATACCTACGGTATATATGTGGAAGAAATAAAAAGAAGGTTAGAAGAAAAAAGAGATGTAAAAAATAAGATTACCATATTTTCTTATCTTACAAAACTTAGACAACTGTGCTTAGATCCAAGCATAATTGTGGAAGGATACAAGGGAAAAAGCGCAAAGACTGATACTTGTTTAGAAATAATAAAAGATTATATTGAAAAAGACAACAAAATTTTAGTTTTCTCTCAATTTACCTCTGTCTTAAAAAACATAGGCAAAAAACTAAACAAAAATAAAATCAGCTTTTATTATTTAGATGGAAGTACTCCTGCTAAGGATAGAATAACTTTAGTGGATAGCTTCAACAATAATGAAGAAATAAGAGTATTTTTAATATCACTTAAAGCTGGAGGAACTGGTTTGAATTTAACATCTGCCAATACAGTAATACACTTTGATCCATGGTGGAATCCATCTGTACAAAATCAAGCAAGTGATAGAGCCCATAGAATTGGTCAAAAACAAGTAGTGGAAGTTATAAAGTTAATTGCAAAAGGAACAATAGAAGAAAAAATAATGGAATTACAGCAAAAAAAATCAGAATTAATTCATGATATGATTGACGGAAACTTAAACAACACTAATATACTAAGTAGTTTGTCAGAAGAAGAATTAATTGATTTAATAAGATAAATTAAGTATAATGAAATAACAAATTTTATTCAAAAGGAAAAATAATAATGAGAAATATAAAAATGATAGTACAATACGATGGAAGTAACTTTAAAGGCTTCCAAAGATTAAAAGACAATGATAATACTGTACAAGGGAAAATAGAAGATGTTCTTTGTAAACTTACAGATGAAAATGTTGAAATAATAGGTTCTGGAAGAACAGATATGGGTGTTCATGCCATGGGTCAAGTTGTAAACTTTAAAACTAATTGCAATGAGTCAGTTGAAAAAATACAAAAATATTTATATAAATATTTACCTGAATCTATAGTTATAAAAAGTATTGAAGAAGTTGAAGATAGATTTCACTCTAGATACAATGCTAAATCTAAAGTTTATTTATACAAAATAGATAACAATAAGTTCCATAATCCATTTTTTAGAAAGTACTCAGCTCATATAAATAAAAAATTAAATTTAGATCTTATGAAAGAAGCGAGCACTTATTTAATTGGAGAACATGATTTTTCCAGCTTCGCTTCTTCAAAATCAAAAAAGAAAAGTAATATTAGAAGCATTGAATCTATTGATATAGTAGAAAAAGATAACATGATTGAAATCTATGTAAAAGGTGATGGATTCTTATATAACATGGTGAGAATAATTGTTGGAACTTTAATAGATGCAGGACATCGCAAATTAAATCCTACGGATATAAAAGAAATCTTAGAAGCTAAAGGCAGAAAAGTAGCTCCAGAAACAGCACCAGCAAAAGGTCTATATTTATTTAAAGTTCAATATTAATTCTGTGGGGGGATGTATTTGAATAATTTAATTATAAAAAATGGGAGTGATAAAGACTCTGATTATATAATTGAAAAACTAGTAGAATATAATTTATCAAAAGTGCCACAAACACAAGAAGTAGCTTATGTGTGGCTAAACAAAATAATAGAAAATGATAATAAAGAAATAGTTGGGGGAATTCTTGCCAAAATGTATTGTTGGAATGTAATTTACATTGATGCACTTTGGATTGATGAAAACTACAGAAGTTGTGGTCTTGGAGAAAAATTACTACTTGAAATAGAAAAACTAGGAAAAGAAGAAAAATGTAATTTAATTCATTTAGATACTTTTGATTTTCAAGCTAAGGATTTTTATATAAAAAATGGCTATGAAATATTTGGTGTTTTAGATGAATGTCCTAAAAACCACAAAAGATACTTTTTAAAAAAATCTTTAGAATAGTTGACAACGATTAGAAATTCAACTATTATTTAAACATATTAAATTGAATACACAAAATTCAGTGAAAAAGAGAAGTAACTTAAAGATTGTATTTACAGAGAATTGGGAATGGTGGAAGCCTAATAATATACTTTAAGTGAATAGAGCTTTGGAGAAGATTATCTGAAATAATAGTATGATAATAGGTGGCCTTGCCTTAAAAGGAAGAGTGAATAAGATTCTAGCGAATTTTTGAGCAACGGATTTATCTGAAGTGATAACGAAGATATATCGTTGGCGATATGAACACAGTGAATTTTATTAATTAGAGTGGTAACGCGGTAAATTCGTCTCTTGGATTAAATCCAAGGGACTTTTTTTATTGTAAAAATTAAACAATGGGAATAAGAAGGGGGATAATAACTATGAAAGAAAAAGTAGTACTAGCATACTCAGGTGGATTAGATACATCTATAATAATACCATGGCTTAAAGAAAACTATGATATTGATGTAATTGCTGTTTGTGCCAACGTAGGCCAAGAGGATGATATGGATAAAATACATGATAAGGCTATAGCTAGCGGTGCAATAAAAGCTTATTGTGAAGATTTAAAAGAAGAGTTTATAACTACAACAATTTATGCTGCTATTAAAGCAGAAACAAAATATGAAGGAAGATATTTACTTGGAACTGCTTTAGCAAGACCAATAATAGCAAAAAAATTAGTTGAAATAGCTCATAAAGAAGGTGCTAAGTATATTTGCCACGGATGTACAGGAAAAGGAAATGACCAAGTTCGTTTTGAAGGTACTATAGCAGCACTTGACCCATCAATAAAAGTTATAGCACCTTGGAGAATGTGGGATATAAAATCTAGAGAAGATGCTATAGATTATGCTCAGTCACATAATATACAAGTAGTAGCTACGAAAGAAAAAATTTATTCTGTTGATGATAACTTATTCCATGTATCAACAGAAGGTGGAGATATAGAGTGCTTACAAAATGAGCATAAGGAGGACATATACAAAAAAACTCAATCGCCAGAAGCTGCTTGTGATGTAGCTGAATATGTAGAGATATATTTTGATAAAGGTGTACCTAAGAAAGTTAATAATAAAGAATTATCTCCAATTGAATTATTAGAAGCTTTAGACAAATTAGGATGTAAACATGGTATAGGCATAGTAGAAATATTAGAAAATAGATTAGTTGGAATGAAATCTAGAGGAATATATGAAACTCCAGGAGGAGAACTTTTATATACTGCTCATAACTACCTAGAAAGTGCCACTCTAGATAAAGATTCTCTTCATTTAAAACAAAGATTATCATTAGAATATGCTGATTTGATATACAATGGTAAATGGTATTCAAAGGCTTGTAGTGCAATAACAGCATTCATGGACGAAACTCAAGAAAACGTAACAGGATCAGTAAAACTTAAATTATACAAGGGAAATATAAAACCTGCTGGAATATTTACTGAAAATGCATTATATGATGAAAGTATATCTTCATTTGGTGACAGTGAGTTATACGATCACAAAGATGCTGAAGGATTTATAAACTTATTTACTCTTCCACTTAAAATTAATGCCATGAAAGACAAGAAAAATAATAAGTAAGAAATACTTTAAACAAAAACTCTACTTACTAATCAATAAGTAGAGTTTTTGTTTTATTAATTTTATTTATAGCTAAGATATTGCATCTAACTTTTCTTTATTTTTCTTAATTTCATAATTGTATGACATCTTTAATAATATTGGCGACAATATGGTTGTAGCTATAACCACGATTAGAATTGGAGCTAAAACAGTGGTGTTAATTAGTCCTGCGCTAAAACCTTTATTAGCAACAATTAAAGCCACCTCACCTCTAGATACCATGCCAATACCCACTTGCAATGATTCACTATTAGAGTAATTAAACAATTTGCAGCCTAAACTACAACCTACTACTTTTGATAAAACAGCAACAATAGTAAGAATAATGGCAAATAATATTATCATTGGAGTCATTTTAGGTAATACTAGTTTTAAACCTATACTTGCAAAAAATATGGGTGATAAAAGTGCATAGGATACTGTATCTAATTTATCACCAATATAATACTTCTTACTTATAGGTGATAAAGTAAGCCCTGCTATAAATGCACCTGTTATATCTGCCACACCAAAATATGTTTCTGATATATACGATAAAAGCAAACAAAAAGCAAATGCTGCTATTACATAACGTCTTTTATGTTTTGAATCTTTATCAAGCCAATTTTTGAATATAAAATAAAATATACCACTGGCAATTGCAGCAAATATAAAAAAGCAAAATATTTTTAATAAAACTTCAAAAATATGTACATCAGGATTTGCAAAACTAATAACTATTGTAAGTGCAATAATTCCAAGGATATCATCAATAATTGCAGCACCTAATATGGTATTTCCTACTTTTGAATTTAATTTTCCCATTTCCTTAAGAGTCTCAACAGTAATACTAACTGAAGTAGCTGTAAGAATAGTCCCTATAAATATATTTTGAAGAAATGCATTTGCCTTAGCTTCAAATGGTATTAATCCATGACGATTGAAATACATTGCAACAAAAAATCCACCTGCAAGTGGAACTATAATTCCTAAAATAGCTGTTACTAAAGAAGCTTTTCCAGACTGTTTCAACTCACTTATATCTGTTTCCAATCCTGCGAAAAACATTAACAGTATTACCCCTATCTCAGCTAACTGAGTTAAAAATTCTGTTTCATGAACAATGTTTAAAACTGCTGGCCCTAAAATTAAACCAGCAAATAAGGCTCCAACTACTTGAGGCATTTGACACCTCCTAGAAATTAAGCCAAATAATTTTGTAGAAATTAGAATTAAAGCAATATCTAATATGTAACTATATGATTCCATAATACGTCCCCTTTTCTAAAATAATAATTAAATATTAAGTATCCCTCAATATCACCATCTTAGTACATAAAAGGTAATATATCAACATTAATAAATTTTTAACTAATTTATAGTAATTATTTTAAAAAATAAACTGAATTTTTATAATTTAAGCTTTTATTTTATAAAATTAAAGTAAGTTAAGTTTTATTTTGTTAATAATTCTATTATGATAAGCAGAGGATTAAAGGATTTTTTTTTGCATTTAGGAAATAATAACTTTAGAATTTTAATAAGTACTTACATTATTTATAGATGAAGAAATTTATATAAAATCTATATTTAATATAATTAAACATAGCGGAGGTAGTTTTATGACATTAAAAAAATTCATTGCGATAACTATGGTTACATCAATGTTAACTACTTGTATGACAGGATGTACCACTAAGAAAAACAATCCCACTGGCAATAATGAGTCGAATAAAAAAGAGTATACTATTTCAATGATTACAGATGTTGCTGGTGTTAACGACCACTCCTTTAACCAAAGTGCCTGGGAAGGATTGAAAAAAGCAGAAAAAGATTTAGGTGTTAAAGTTAAATATTTAGAATCAAAACAAGATGCAGATTACTCTACTAATGTGGAAACTCTTGTAGACGACGGGACTGATTTAATAGTTGGTGTTGGATCAAAATTAGCTCCAACAATTGAACAAGCAGCTAAGGATTATCCTGATCAAAAATTTGTACTTGTAGATGAAACATATAAAAAAATTCCTTCTAACGTAGAGTCAATTTTATTTAGAGCTGAACAATCAGCATACTTAGTTGGTTTAATCGCTGGAAAAATGACAAAAACAAATAATGTTGGATTTATTGGCGGTATGGATATGTCTGTTATAAATACATTTAAATACGGTTATATGGCTGGTGTAAAAGCAGCAAATACAAAATGTAAATTACAAAGTCAATATGCAAACTCATTTTCTGATCAAGCAAAAGGAAAAGCAATATCAAATCAAATGATGTCCAATAGTGCTGATGTAATATTTATAGCTGGTGGTGATGTAGGAACTGGTGCCATAGAAGCTATTAAAGAATCAAATAAATATGCTATTGGTGTGGATAGAGACCAAAGTGACTTAGCTCCAGATAATGTTTTAACTTCTGCTATAAAAAGAGTAGATATTGGTGTATATGAAACAGCAAAAAGATTTATAGAAAATAAATTTGAAGGTGGAAAAGAAACAACTTATGGACTTAAAGAAGGTGCTGTTGGTATACCTGATTCAACATCTAAATTAGTTCCTAAAGATGTTTTAGACTATGTTAAAGAAGAAATTAAAAAACTAGAAAGTGGAGATATTGTAGCTCCTAAAGATGAAACTGAATATAATAGATATCTTAATACTTTAAAATAAATACTGAGTTTTCTTAATAAAAAGAGTAGAGAAATCTACTCCTTTTTTATTTAAAGCTTCTTAAAATCTATTTATAACAAGAAATATATATATCAATTAAAATATATGTAGATACAATAACAAATTTTGTATAATATTAATTATAAGTAATATATTAATTTTGGAGGTATTTATGTACAGTTTTACAAATGATTATAGTGAAGGTGCACACGAAAATATACTAAAAGCACTTTTAGATAGTAACCTAAAACAAAGTTCAGGATATGGACTTGATGAATATAGTGAAAAAGCAAAGGATATACTAAAAAATGTACTTAAAAATGAGAAAATAGATATTCACTTTATACCAGGTGGCACTCAAGTTAACTTAATATGTATATCTTCTTTCTTAAAACAATATGAAGCTGCCATTGCTGCAGATACTGGACATATTGCAGTACACGAAACTGGAGCAATCGAAGCTTGTGGTCACAAGGTTATTACAGCAAATAGTAATGACGGAAAATTAACAGTAGATAAAATAGAAAAAATATTAAAGATACATACTGATGAGCATATGGTTAAGCCAAAACTAGTATATATATCTAATGCAACAGAGATTGGTACAATATACAAAAAACAAGAATTAATAGATTTATATACATATTGTAGAGAAAAGAATTTGTTATTCTTTATAGATGGAGCTAGAATGGGCTCAGCAATAACAAGCATAGAAAACGATTTAGAACTTTGCGATTTAGTTAATCTTTGTGATGCATTTTACATAGGTGGAACTAAAAATGGAGCATTATTTGGTGAAGCTCTTGTTATTTGTAATGACTCACTAAAAGAAGATTTTAGATATAATATAAAACAAAAAGGTGCTTTACTTGCAAAAGGAAGACTTCTTGGAATTCAGTTTATGGAATTATTTAAAGATGATTTATTCTTCAATTTAGCAAAACATGCCAATGAAATGGCTGCTTTAATTCAAGATGCTTTAATTGAAGAAAACTATAAATTATTAATTAAATCACCTACTAATCAAATATTCCCTATACTACCTAATTCATCTATAGAAAAATTAAGAGAAAAGTATTCATTTAATACATGGGAAGAATACGATGAAAATCATACAATTATCAGACTTGTTACTTCATGGGCAACAGAAAAAGATAAAGTATTAGATTTTATAAAAGATTTAAAAAACTTATAATAATAATCTTAGAAAGGAATGTTTACAATGCTTGAACTAAAGAATATATCTTTTAAAGTTAAAGCTTTAGATAGTAATGAAGAAATTACGATTTTAGATAATGTAAGCTTTAAAATTGATTCTGGAAAGATGTTAGTTATAACAGGTCCAAATGGTGGAGGAAAGTCCACATTGGCAAAAATCATAATGGGAATAGAGAAACCAAGTAGTGGACAAATTTTATTTGACGGTATTGATATAACAAATTTAAATATTACAGAAAGAGCAAAATTAGGTATAGGTTATGCTTTCCAACAACCACCTAGATTCAAAGGTGTAACTGTAGAGAAAATGTTACAATTAGCTTCTGGTAAAAATCTATCAGAAGAGTTATGTTGCGAATATTTATCTAAAGTAGGCCTTTGCTCTAAAGAATACTTAAAAAGAGATGTAGACAACTCTTTATCTGGTGGAGAATTAAAAAGAATAGAGATAGCCTCATTAATGGCAAGAGATTCTATAATATCAATATACGATGAACCAGAGGCAGGAATTGATTTATGGAGCTTCTCCATGCTTGTAGATACTTTTACAAACTTCAAAAAAAGCAGTGACCAAAGTGTTATCATAATATCTCATCAAGAAAGAATTATAGACTTAGCTGATGAATTAATAATAATTTCTGATGGAAAAATTCAAAATATAGGCACAAAAGCTAAAGTTTTACCTTTACTACAAGGTGATATGAAAAATTGTCTATGTCAAATGAAGGAGGTAGCACTTACTCATGAGCGAGTTAATGATTAAAAACCTATTAAAAACTATAGCAGATATTACTGGAGAAGTTGATGGCGCATTCAATCTAAGAAGCAATGGATGCGGTGTGGAGAGAAGATCTAGTGAAAATATTATAATAACTCCTAAGGAAGATAAACCGGGAATTGACATAACAGTTAAACCTAACACTAAAAACGAAACTGTACATATACCCGTAGTAATAACAGAAGATAATGTTAATGATTTAGTATATAACGATTTTTATATTGGAGAAAATGCAGATGTAACTATTGTAGCTGGATGTGGTATTCACAACGATGGATGCGGTACTAGTGAGCACGATGGTATACATACTTTCCACATAGGAAAAAATGCTAAAATTAAATATGGAGAAAAACATTACGGTGAGGGAAGCTCTGAGAGCAAAAGAATATTAAACCCAACAACAATAGTACATATGGATGAAGATTCTTATTGCGAGATGAATATGACTCAAATAGAAGGAGTTGATTCAACTAAAAGAGAAACAGAGGCATTTTTAGGAAAGGGCGCAAAATTAATAATAAATGAAAAATTAATGACTCATGACGATCAAATTGCTCATTCAAATGTAAGATGCAATCTAAATGGAGAAGATTCCATATTACAAATTATATCTCGTTCTGTTGCCAAAGATGAATCTGTTCAAGTATTTCATCCAATAGCCATAGGAAATGACAACTGCAAAGCTCACGTACAATGTGATTCTATAATTATGGATAAAGCTAAAGTAAGCTCTATTCCAGAAATTCAGGCAAATCATACTGATGCACAAATAGTTCATGAAGCTGCCATAGGTAGGATTAATAATGAACAATTGCTAAAACTTGAAACCTTCGGCTTAAGCGAAGAAGAAGCTGAAGAAGTAATAGTAAACGCATTTCTAAGTTAGTATATAAAGAGAAGTAACTAGTTTACTTCTCTTTTTAATATTAAGATATAAATATTAGTCTAATTTATATTAAATGACTATAAAGTGCTAAATTTCATAAAGAGAACAAACGTTCTTATGCTTAAAAAATAGCACTTTAATAATATTATTTTAATTAAGTTGCCTTTTTAAATGAAGAATACTAATTATATTTTAGGATAAATTATTAATATAGTATGGATTATAAGGAGGACAAAATGGCTAAAGATAAACATAAAAGAGAAGATGACAAAACTAGATATAATGGAAATGATAAGAAAAATCCACACTTCAAATTAGAACTTGGTGAAGAGCTAAATTTAGAACCTAGACTTAGACCTTCAAAAACAGGATCTGTAGCTCAAAACACAGCAAGACCTATTAGCACTCACAAAAAACATCAAGATAAATAAGAAAATATTACCTTATCTAAGAAAGAAGTGAAAGCTTCTTTCTTTTTTAACTGATTTGTCATATTTTAATTATAAATGTTTACAAAAATGTATACTAAAAATTCTTAAATTTAATGGAAATTTTTCTGTAAGAGTTCTATAATATTTTTTGAGGTTAGCTTTACAAAAAAATTTGCTTTGCTTAAATTTAAATCATGCAATATTAAAGGAGGGATTTTAATGGATATTGAAAGAATGACTGTTAGAGTTCAAAAAAGTTTAAATGAAGCTTACAATGAGGCTGTTAAGCATCACAACCAAATGGTTGATGTAATTCACTTATTTTCAGCTTTAGTAAATCAAGAAGACGGTTTAATTCCTAATATTTTAGAAAAAATGAATATATCTGTTGCTGCTCTTAGAAGTAGCATCAACGAAGAATTAGACAAGCTTCCTCAAATTTATGGAGAAGGAATTAATTCACAAGGTGTAACTGCATCTAGAAACATTGAAGAAGTATTAATAAAAGCGGAAGACATTTCAAAAGACTTTAAAGATTCCTACATAAGTGTGGAACATGTAATGCTTGCTATTATGGAAATGACTTCTATCTCAAACGTAAAAAAAATATTAAACATGTACAATATAAATAAAAATGATTTTCTTCAAGTATTATCTGCAGTAAGAGGTAGTCAAAGAGTAGAAAGCCAAGATCCTGAAGGAACTTACGATGCTTTAGCTAAATTTGGTACAAATTTAGTAGAACTGGCTAAAAAACATAAACTAGATCCAGTTATAGGTAGAAACGAAGAAATAAGAAGAGTTATAAGAATTTTATCTAGACGTACTAAAAACAATCCAGTGCTTATAGGTGAACCTGGTGTTGGTAAAACTGCCATAGTAGAAGGCTTGGCTGAAAGAATAGTTAGAGGAGACGTTCCAGAAGGATTAAAAGATAAAATAATTTTCTCACTAGATATGGGTTCACTAATTGCTGGTGCCAAATATAGAGGTGAATTTGAAGAAAGACTAAAAGCAGTACTTAAAGAAGTACAAAATGCAGAAGGAAAAATAATATTATTTATAGATGAGATACACACAATAGTTGGTGCTGGTAAAACAGAAGGTTCTATGGATGCAGGTAACTTAATAAAACCAATGCTTGCCCGTGGAGAACTTAATTGTATAGGTGCTACTACTTTTGATGAATACAGAAAATATATCGAAAAAGATAAAGCACTTGAAAGACGTTTCCAACCAGTAATAGCTGAGGAACCTACGGTTGAAGATACAATCTCTATCCTAAGAGGGTTAAAAGAAAGATTTGAAATACATCATGGTGTAAGAATTCATGATAGTGCTATAGTTGCTGCTGCAAAACTTTCAAATAGATATATACAAGATAGATTTTTACCAGACAAAGCCATAGACCTAATAGACGAAGCTGGTGCCATGATAAGAAGTGAAATAGATTCTCTTCCTACGGAATTAGATATGGTAAGAAGAAGATTATTTACTTTGGAAACTGAAAGAGAAGCATTATTAAAAGAAAAAGATGAAAAAAGTAAGCTAAGACTAGCAGAGCTTCAAAAAGAAATTGCAGAGCTTAAATCTAAAGATGATGAAATGACAGCTAAGTATGAAAAAGAAAAAGGCTTAATTACAGAAATTAAAAATTTAAAATCAAAATTAGATGCAGCTAAAGGCGATGTGGAAAAATACGAAAGAGAATACGACTTTAATAAAGTTGCTGAAATAAAATACGGTGTTATTCCTGATTTAGAACAACAAATAAAAGAAGTAGAAGAAAAAATGAAATCAGGATATGATAATGCTCTACTAAAAGAAGAAGTAACAGAAAACGAAATTTCAGAAATAGTTTCTAAATGGACAGGTATACCTGTTACAAAACTAGTTGAAGGAGAAAGAGAAAAACTTCTTAAGCTAGAAGATGAGCTTCATGAAAGAGTAATAGGACAAAATGAAGCTGTAACTGCCGTAGCCAATGCAGTAATAAGAGCAAGAGCAGGATTAAAAGATGAAAACAAACCAATTGGTTCATTTATATTCCTTGGACCTACTGGTGTGGGTAAAACAGAACTTGCAAAAACACTAGCTAAAACTTTATTTGATAGTGCAGAAAATATAATAAGAATAGATATGTCTGAATATATGGAAAAACATTCAGTGTCTAGACTTGTTGGACCTCCTCCAGGATACGTAGGCTACGAAGAAGGTGGCCAATTAACAGAAGCTGTTAGACGTGCGCCTTATTCAGTAATTCTATTTGACGAAATAGAAAAAGCTCACGAAGATGTTTTCAACATGTTCTTACAAATCTTAGATGATGGTAGACTTACTGATAACAAAGGTAAAACTGTAGACTTTAAAAACACAATTATTATAATGACATCAAATATAGGAAGTAGCTACTTATTACAAGATGAAGGAAATATTACAGAAAAAACAAAAGATCTTGTTATGGGCGAAATGAAAAGAAGATTTAAACCAGAATTCTTAAACAGAGTAGATGACATTATAATGTTTAAAGCCTTAGATAAAGAAGAAATTAAAAATATTATAGATATCTTTGTAAAAGCCTTAGCAAACAGATTAAAAGATAAAGACATTACAATAGAAATAACAGATGAAGCTAAAAATATTATGGTTAAAGAAGGCTATGATCCAATTTATGGTGCAAGACCACTAAAAAGATACATTGGAAACACTTTAGAAACTATGATAGCAAGAAGAATGATTGCTGGTGAAATTTATAATGGATGTACCATATTAGTTGATGGTGATAATGACAATATAACTATAAAAGTTAAATAAAAAAAACTCTATCATAGTTATCTGACAACTGTGATAGAGTTTTTTGTAATTTATAAAGTTATTATTTTAATAAAGAAGTAATTTCTCCTAAGTAATATATATTTAACACATGAAGAGCTCTTGTACAACAAGTGTAAAGAAGTAACCTTTCATCTTCACTGTTATAATTTTTATTACTTACATCATGTATAAATACCACATCAAACTCAAGGCCTTTAGCTAGATATGAAGGTATTACTAATACACCGTTTGTATACGAATCATCATCTTTTTCTATAGAAACTACGTCTATATTATTTGCTTTTAACAAGTTATATAAATCTCTTGTTTCACGTGCTGTTTTTGTAATGATACCAATAGATTTATAATTTTTTTCTTTATAATTATTTATCTCTTCAATAAGTTTTTTATTCATATGACTTTCATGAGAAAAACCAATAACATTAGGCTCTTCACCATGTCTTTCAACATATTCATCATTTATATTTTCTATAAGGAGCTTTCTCGAAAATTTAGTAATTTCCATTGTTGAACGATAACTTTTTGTTAAGTTTATTATACAAGTATCATCCTTTGATATATTATAAATATTATTATAATTTCCAACATTCATAAATGGATTGATTGATTGATTTATATCTCCAAGTATTGTCATCTTTGCAGATTTAAAAAGTTGATAAAATATTTCATATTGTAGTGGAGTATAGTCTTGTGCCTCGTCTATAATTACATATTTAATTTGTGATGTAGCAGGAGCATCACCAAGTGCAACTTTTAAGTATAAAAGTGCAACTTGATCTTCATAATAAAGATTTCTTGTATTTAAATTTTCCATTGTGTAAGTCTTTATATGATTTATAAAATTCTTATCATAAGAAGTCGCTAATCTATTTAAAAATTTATTTGAATACTTAAATAGATTTCTGTAAATGTTTACCACGTTAAACTCTGTCATTCTTGAAATCTTATCATAAACATCTTTTAACTGTTTCTTTACAGTTAAGGTGCTTTCTTCTTTCATTTCTTGTCTGTCTATATAATATCCAGATGAATCAAGTTCTTCATATATTTCCTTAATCCAAGCTTCTTCATATGGCTCAATAAGAAATAATATTCTTGATTTTATCTTTTCTAATCTTTTTTTTATTGGTCTGTCTGCAAAATCATTTAAAAATAGTTTTTGTATCTCTTGTGATGAAATTATTAATTTATCTCTTACAATAATATCTTCAAATTTTCTCTCTTTTGTTTCTAAGTGATTTATATATTCTTTTAAAATATTCATAAACTCTACTGATGTTTTAAAATTTATATTCTTAATTCTATCTTTGTAAGTTAATGTTTCATTAGAATCAAGTATATACTCCATCATCTCTGAAGGTGTTTCTTTTCTAAACCCATTACCTATTTTCTTGTGCATATAATCTTTAAATGTAGTTTGATACATATTTTCTTCACCAAGTTGAGGTAATACATTTGAAATATAGTCATTAAAAATATTATTTGGCGAAAATATTATTATATTTTGAGATGTTATTCTATCTCTATGTTTATATAATAAATATGCAATTCTATGAAGTGCTACAGAAGTTTTTCCGCTTCCTGCAGCTCCTTGAACAATTAAATTTTTATAATCCTCATTACGAATTACTTGGTTTTGCTCTTTTTGAATAGTAGTAACGATACCTTTCATTTTATCATCAGAGCTTTTACTCAACAGTTCTTGTAACATTTCATCATCTATACTTAAATTACTATCAAACATATACTCAATTATTCCATTATTGATTTTATATTGTCGCTTACTGGTTATTTCTCCAGAGATTACACCTTGTGGGCATTCATAGCCTGCCTGTCCAATTTCATAGTCATAAAACATACTTGAAATAGGCGCTCTCCAGTCATACACAAGAAAATCGAAATCTTCATCTGTAAGATTTGATAATCCAATATAACACTTTTCAGCATCTAGTTCATTTTTTTCAAGAAAGTCAATTCGACCGAAATAAGGAGATAAAAGCATTTTTTCATACTTTTCTTCAAGTTTTTTGTTGAACTCATGACTTCTTTTTTGATTTTTCATAGTATCCATAGCTGATACGAACTCTGAAATTTGATCTAATCCATTTGTTATGGAAACAGATCCTAAGTCATTCCATAATTCCCTTTGTGTTTCTTTTGCTTCTTTTTGTAACCTATCTTTGGCTTCACGTTTTTCATCAAGTTGTTTTGTAGTCTCTTTAAGAACTTTTTCCAACCATTCATTTTCTAGATTCCATTCATAATTATTAATACTCACTCTACGTCCTCCTTGATTATACAAATCAACTTATTTTAATCTTCTATATCAATTATATACAAAATGAGATATATTCATAGTCTAAAAAAGTATCTATATTTACGATATAATTACAGTGGGAGAGTAAATAATATACTTTTTGACTATAAAATGCAGATGAAAATATATCTTTTAAATTAATTTTTTCCATGTAATGATTCTGAATATAGTTAATAATTGTCTTTATTCTTGAATTTAATTTTTAATTTAATAGAATGGGTTGGTGTATTATGTATAATTATTACAATTTCAATTCTTTCATTTATCAAAAAAGATGATGGTTCAGTAGACAAAGAAGAAAATGAGGTCATTTCTAAATAGGACTGAATTACAATAATATAATTTAATTGTATATAAAAAGGTTAAAATACTACTAAAAGTGTTTTAACCTTTTTCGTGTATTTATGATATAATTAAAATTTAGAGATGAAAAAATTCGCTGAGCTCATGACGTCAATGATATACCTTTGCTAGCGCTGCAGGTATATCCGTTACTTAAAATTTGCTGTGTCTGAGCAACGTGTTGGCGAAGCACTTTATGAGCAAATACATAAGGATAAAATAACTACAGGAGGACAATATGACGAATACTATATATTTAGTTAGACATGGCCAAACAGAATGGAATATAAAAGGGAAAACTCAAGGTCATGGTAATTCAAAATTAACTGAAAAAGGTGTTAATCAAGCTAAAGAACTAGCTGATAGCATGGTTAAATATCCTATTGACTACATATATTCAAGTGATCTTGGTAGAGCAGTAGAAACTGCAGAATTAATAAGTGATAAATTTGATTTAGATGTAATAAAAACTTCAGGTCTTAGAGAAATGGGCTTTGGAGCATGGGAAGGTCTTTTAATAAAAGAAATTCAAGAAAATTATAAAGACATATATCATACTTGGAGAAATGAGCCTCACCTTGCAGAGATACCTGGTGGAGAAACCCTTCAAATTATAAAAGAAAGAACAGATAAATTTTTAGATGAGTTAAATGAAAAATATGATGGAAAACATATTGTACTTGTAACTCACTCTGTAACAGCAAGAGTAATACTACTTTCTGTTTTAAATTCAGGTATGGAAAATATCTATAGAATTAATCAAGGAAATACTGCACTAAATGTTATTGAATTTAGAGATTATGGCCCAGTTGTAATAAAAATGAACGATACAAGCCATATTAAAACTAATCATAAACTAGAAAATAGCGCATTAGAATAGGAGAATATAATGTCAAAAGTAATAGTAGTAGGTGGAGGTCCATCAGGAATGATGGCAGCACTTGTAGCTTCTAAAAACTCTCATGAAGTTACCTTAATAGAGAGAAATGAGGAACTAGGAAAGAAGCTTAAGCTTACTGGTGGTGGAAGATGTAATATTACAAATAAAAGATACATTGAAGACTTTTTCGATAAAGTTGTGACAAATAAAAAGTTCTTATACAGCGCCCTTTATTCATTTACCAATGAAGACTTATTAAGCTTCTTAGACGAAAGCAACCTTGAATACAAAGTAGAAGAACATAATGATTATAAGGTTTATACAAGAAGTGATAAGGCAACTGAGCTTATCAATAAATTTAAAGACTTACTAATAGAAAATAATATAAAAGTACTTTATAATAGCAAGGTAGTAGATTTAATTATAAATGAAAACAATAAAATAGAAGGTATTGTTTTAGATAATAATACTAAAGTTCTTGGAGACAAAGTAATAATATCAACAGGTGGAAAAAGTCATTCTAAAACTGGATCTGATGGCACAATGCATAAAATATTATCAAAACATGGTCATACTGTAACTAATACTTATCCTGCTTTATCACCTTTAAAAATTAAAGAAGATTGGACAAGAAGATTACAGGGTATATCTTTAAAAGATATAGAAATATCATGCAAAATTAAAAAGAAAAAAATATGCAAAAGAGGAGACATGCTCTTTGCTCATTTTGGGATAACAGGACCAGTAGTACTTATCATATCATCTTATATTAACAAAAACTTAGAAAATGAATCTGTAGAACTAAATGTTGACGTTTTACCAGATGTAACAAGAGAAGAAATAAGTAAGATTATGAGAGAAAATCCTAATAAAAACATTGCAAATAACTTAAAATCCATATTACCACTTAACTTTTTAAAAGAAATTTTAGATTTATTAAATCTTAGTGAAACAAAACCTAATGAATTAACTAAAGAAAATGAAATTAAAATTATTGATTATATAAAAAATATGAAGCTAACTACAAATTCAACTTTAGGAATACAAGTTTCAATGGTAACAAGTGGTGGTGTATCTGTTAAAGAAATTAATGCTTCTTCAATGGAGTCTAAAATAATAGAAGACTTATATTTTACAGGAGAAGTAATAGATGTAGATGCAGAAACTGGAGGATATAATCTTCAAATAGCTTTCTCAACAGGTTATTTAGCAGGTATAAGTTTATAGCTTAAGCTAAAATACTTTAAATAAGAACAAAATAGGAGAAATAATATGAATAATTTAGTGATAGCAATAGATGGACCAGCAGGAGCTGGAAAAAGTACAATAGCAAAAATAATAGCAGACAAATTAAACATAAACTATATAGATACAGGAGCTATGTATAGAGCTGTAACTTTAAAATGTTTACAAAATAAAGTAAATATAGAAAATGAAGATGAAGTAATAGAATTGACAAAGAAAACAGAAATAGACTTCAAAGACAACAATATCTACTTAGATGGAAAAGTAGTAAATGAAGAAATAAGAACAATAGAAGTAACTAATAATGTATCTAATGTTGCAAAAATAAAAGAAGTTAGATGCTTAATGGTAGACGTACAAAGAGAAATAGGTACAAGAAACTCTGTTATACTTGATGGAAGAGATATAGGTTCATATGTTTTCCCAAATGCTGATTATAAATTCTTCCTTATAGCTACACCTGAAGAAAGAGGCGCTAGAAGATATAAAGAATTAATAGCAAAAGGTGTTGAAGTTAAACTTCAAGATGTAATAGATGATATAATTAAAAGAGACGAGATAGATTCTTCTAGAGAGTTTGCTCCTCTAGTTAAAGCAGAAGATGCCATAGAAATCGATACTACTGGTAAGAGTATAGATGATGTGGTTGAATCAGTTTTAAATAAAATTAAATAAGGGAGAGATGCATTTGAGTTTTTATAAATTTGTTTTAAGTGTATTTAGATTATATAGTAAAGTATTTTACAAATACGAAGTAATTGGGGCAGAAAATATTCCTGATGAAGGAAATATAATATTGGCAGCCAATCATAAATCTAACTTAGATCCTATTTTTGTGGCATCAGCTGTAAAAAATAGAAAAGTTGCTACTATAGGAAAAAAGGAATTATTTAATAACAAAATATTAGCAAAAATTTTAGATAAATTATGTGTTATACCAATAGATAGAGATAACCCATCAATATCTACTATAAAAACTATTCTAAAAAAATTAAAAGAAGGCTATGCTATTGGTATATTTCCAGAAGGAACTAGAGTAAAAGGAAATGCATTTGGTGATGCCAAAGCTGGTTTAGCTTTATTTGCTATTAAAGGAAAAGCTAATGTTATTCCTATATCTATAATATCAGGTTATAGCTTATTCAATAAGGTTACAATCTACATCGATAAACCAATTTCATTTGAAGAATATTATAAGCAAAAGCTAAGTGCAGATGATTATGAAAGATTATCTGGAGATGTGCTTGAAGTAATTAAAGATAATTATTATAAAAAATAGGAGATTTGTTATGAAGGTTAGAATAGCAGAAAATGCAGGATTTTGTTTTGGTGTTAAAAGAGCTATGAACATGGCTTGGGATGAGCTAGAAAACAAGACTAGTGATAGTGTATATTCCCTAGGTCCTCTTATTCATAATAAGCAAGCCGTAGATCGATATAAAGAAAAAGGATTAATGGAGATGGATTCATTAGATAAAATCCCTAATGATAGTAAGCTTATAATCAGATCTCATGGTATTAGTAAAAAAATATACACTGAGTCTAAATCAAAAAATATGGATATAGTAGATACAACTTGTCCATTTGTAAAAAAAATACACGACATAGTTAGAGAGTTTTCTAATAAAGGTTGTAAAATTATAATCGTTGGTAATGCTACTCATCCAGAAATAGTAGGGATTAATGGATGGTGTGACAATGATGCTATAATAATAAATAGTGAAGAAGAAGTTGATAATATAACATTTAATAGTAATGATAAATACTGTGTTGTTAGCCAAACAACTGCTAACTTAGAATCTTTTGATAAAATTGTTTCTAAGTTAAAAAGTAAAATACAAGACTTAACTGTTAATAATACAATCTGCTCTGCTACAAAAGAAAGACAACTGTCAGCTACAGAGTTAGCAAAAGAAGTTGATTGTATGGTAGTAATTGGAGGAAAACATAGTTCTAATACTCAAAAACTTGTAAATATATGTAAGAATATAGTACCTACTTTTTCCATTGAAACTAAAGAAGAATTGGAAAAAAGTAAGTTAGAAAAATTTAAAGTTGCAGGTGTAACTGCAGGAGCTTCCACACCTGATTGGATAATAGATGAGGTAATAGAATACTTAAAAGAAATATAGTATAAATAAATCCACTAATTTATTAGTTTTAATAAATTAGTGGATTTTTCATATTATAATGAAGATAAATAAGTATTTTTATGGAGGAAATTTATATGGCTATGTGGGATCCTTGGCGTGGTTGTAAAAAGTGCAGCGATGGTTGTAAATATTGTTATATTCATAAAGGAGATTATAAAAGAAATATAAATACTAACGAAATAATCAAAACTAATGATTTTTACAAACCTATAGAAAAATTTAAAAATGGGAATTATAAAATAAAATCAGGTACTGTATATTTATGCTTCTCTTCTGATTTTTTAATTGAAGAAGCAGATTCCTGGAGAGATGAATGTTGGAAAATGATAAAAGAAAGAAGTGATTTAAAATTCTTGTTTTTAACTAAGAGAATAGATAGATTTGAAAATTGTGTTCCAAAAGACTGGAATGACGGTTATGATAATGTAATTGTATGTTGTACCATAGAAAATCAGAAAAATGCTGATTATAAATTATCTATTTTTAAAGATTTACCTATAAAACATAAATGTATTACAGCTCAACCTCTAATAGAAAAAATAAATATAGAAAAAT
This sequence comes from Terrisporobacter mayombei, assembly GCF_020748465.1. Lineage (GTDB taxonomy): Bacteria > Bacillota > Clostridia > Peptostreptococcales > Peptostreptococcaceae > Terrisporobacter > Terrisporobacter mayombei. The sequence goes on along the minus strand of NZ_JAHZMP010000002.1, from coordinate 754,874 downwards.
ATTTGAATGATATTGAACTTGTTGTAGCAGGTGGAGAATCCGACTATAATGCAAGACCTTTAGATTATGACTGGGTACTTGATATTAGAAACCAATGTATAAAAGCAAATGTTAACTTTGAGTTTAGACAATGTGGAACATACTTTATAAAAGATAAGAAGATGTACAAACTTCAAGTTAAAGATTTATGTAAACAAGCAAAATTAGCAAACATAAATTATACAAAGAAATAAAGGGGTTAAAGGAGGAATTTCATGGGGATTGATAAAAATAGCAGTATAAAAATAGGAAAAATTAAAAAAGGTAATAAGAATCTAATTACAGATGTAAAAGGTATTAAGGTAGGACATGTAACATTAAATTCTAAAAATATAAAAACAGGTGTCACTGCCATATTGCCACATGAAAATAATATATTTAAAGAAAAAGTAATGGCAGCAAGTTATGTTATAAATGGATTTGGCAAAAGTGTAGGACTTATTCAAATAGACGAACTGGGAACTTTAGAGACACCAATAATACTTACAAACACACTAAGTGTGGGAACATGCACTACAACACTGATTAAATATATGTTAGAAAACAATGAGGATATTGGTGTAACTACAGGAACAGTAAATCCTGTTGTCATGGAGTGTAATGATGGATATTTAAATGATATTAGAGGCTTGCATATTAAAGAAGAACATGTAAAAGAAGCTATAGAAAATACATCTGTAGATTTTAAAGAAGGATGTGTTGGAGCTGGCATGGGTATGAGTTGCTATGAATTAAAAGGGGGAATAGGATCATCTTCAAGAGTTGTTTACCTAGATCATAAAGAATTCACAGTAGGCAGCTTAGTTCTTACAAATTTAGGTCTAAAAGGTGATTTAATTTTGGATAATAAGAATATAGGTAAAAATATAAATACTATGGACAATTATGAAAAAGAAAATGGCTCTATAATAATTATCCTAGCTACAGATATTCCTCTTAGTGAAAGACAGTTAAAAAGAGTAGCTAAAAGAGCAAGTGTGTCTCTTGCTAGAACTGGGTCATATTTAGGCAATGGTAGTGGAGATATTGTTCTTGCTTTTACTACTGCTAATAAAGTACCTCATTATAAAAATAATGATATTATCTCTTTAAGTATGATCCATGATGATGAAATAGATAAAGTATTTAGGGCAGTTGTTGAATCGGTAGAGGAATCCATTATAAGTTCTATGTTACATGCAACTACAGTTGTAGGTAGAGATTGTCATACTAGAAAAAGTATAAATGAGTGCTTATAAATATATTTTAATTTATATGCAAGTATTAATAATTAATTCATAATTACAATAATAAAAAGTTTACAAGTAAGGGGGAGAGTAAATTGAACTCAGATAATTTCAAAGTTAATTTATCTCTTAGGGATACGCTATCTAAACTAGATTTTGGCATAGTTAAAGAAAGTGTAACTGGAGAAAAAATAGATTATCATATAATAGCAGGTAATGAAGATAATGGTGCTATATTATTAGTATATGAAAAATACTTCCAGAGAGTAGGAAATAGGATAACACTGACAATTGTTTTAGATAATATAAATGGACCAACAGAAGTCCATTCCATTGGAGGAGGAGCTGCACAAGGTATGTTTTTCAAATTTGATTTGGGTGCTAGTGAAAGCTTTACATCTTTACCAAGAGAGATTCTTAGTAAGTATATTGTATAAGTACAGAAATGCTGATAGAGATGTAACAACTGAAATAATAAATAAAGATAACTTTAACTTTTTTATGAAATGAGTATAGATATGAATTTATCTATACTCATTTCATAAGTAAATAACAATTGCCTCGCCTGCTTGTTATTCCATCCAACTTTCCGGTGAATTCATATATTCTTGGAATTTCTCTAAAAATAACCCAACATGGTATCCATCTGCCACAGCATGATGAACTGTAATAGAAAAAGGCATCATTTTTCTTTTATCTTTTTCAAAAAACTTTCCTCCTTGTAGAATAGGATAATAGGTAGTCAAAGGTGAAAATGGAACAGGAGTATAGCTAGAAAATTCTATCCATGGTAACATGCCTATCATAAAGCTATTTTGTGGAGCCATTTCAGTTTTAGCCATAGGTTCATGATTATCACCATATTTATTTTGATCATCCATATAATTTTTATAGAAGATATCAAAATCATCATCATATTCTGTCCACATATTTGACATAGTATTATCATCTTTATGCAAAATAGCATAAGACGGATGTAAAACTTCATAGTAACCTAGTTCACCATCTAAAGAAGCAACTCTAAATTCCTTCATTTCACTTACTACCCTTGAAGCAACATATAAATAAGCTGGGAAAAATTTTCTCTGTTTAGTTTTTACCATATTATAGGCATTAGTAATATCAATATTTACACTAATACTGTATCCTGTTGGCAACAATTTTGTAAAATAATAAAAATATTGAGATCTATCCCACTTCTTTAAATCTATTTTATGAAAATTCTCATTCGACATTTGTATCCCTTATTTCTTAATCTGCCTTATAAAACAAGTATATGATAAAATTTTTCACTTTGTAATCTATGCTCCGTAGAGTCTAACTCTATTAAAAGTAGATTTTGTTTCTATATATAAATATGTTAAATTGTAATAATATTTTTAGTATAATAAAATAGAATTAAAGATATAACAAGGAGTGAAAATTAAAATACATGAGATCTATAAATATATTAGAAGAAATTTCAGATGGAAAACTATATGATATAGAAGATATGGTAAAAGCAGATACATATGGTTGTAATGGATGTAGTGATTGTTGCAAAGATGTTGGAGATTTAGTAGTGCTTACACCTTTTGATGTACATGAAATGGTTAACTATTTAGGTATTGAATTTAATGAATTATTGGGAGATAAAATTGAACTTCGTCAAAATAATAAAATTTTACTACCATATTTAAAAATGCAGGATGAAAATAAGAATTGTAGTTTTTTAGACCAAGAAGGTAGATGTATGATTCATTCTAAACGACCAAATATTTGTCGTTTATTCCCCCTTGGAAGAGTGTATAAAAATAATGACTTTAAGTACTTTTTACAAGTAGGAAATTGTCCTAAAAAAGATTTGAAAGGTGTTAAGGTAAGAAATTGGGTTGGAATCGAAAATTATGATAAAAATAAACAGTTTACCTTAGAGTGGTATAAATTTATTAAAGCACTAACTTTCCGTTTGAAATTTGTGAGAGATGAAAAGGAAGTTGAAGAATTTAACCAAATTTTATTAGATAGCTGTTATGGTATTAAGATAAATGAAGAAGATTTTTATTTTGAATTTCTAAAATATTTACCTGAAATAAAAAATAGATTGGGGATTATTTAGTAAAATAAGAAGATAAAAAGGGCGTATCAAAAAAGATACGCCCTTAAAATTGCTTTTTACTATGCAAACAGTATGATAAATCATATTTTACCATACAATAGATAAAACCAAATAAATATTAAAATAGATTTAGAAAAGTTTTTATTATTCATGAAGGAGGAGTTCATAATGAGAGTGACACCAGATATGATAGATAAACAGCTTCGTTTAAAAGGTAAACTCATGAGTAAATTTGTTCGTTATAATAGCCCTAAAGATTTTAGAAATAATAATAAAATAGTGGAAAAATTATATAAAGGCAAGGATAGTAAAAAAATGATTTGTGAGGAAAGGTATATTACTAAGAGAGATGGTGAGATAATTAGGGTGTGTATATACAAACCAATTGATTTTAAGCCAAATGCTACAGGTCTTTTGTGGATACATGGTGGAGGATACGCCATGAGTATTCCAGAACAAAATATGTATTATTTTGAAAACTTTACTTCTGTTGCAAATTGTGTAATAGTTGCTCCTGATTATACTCATTCAATAGTAAGACCATATCCAGCAGCCTTTACTGACTGTTATGATATTCTTTGTTGGATGAAAGCCAATGCAAATAAGTTAGGAATTAGAGATGATCAACTGTTTATTGGAGGAGAAAGTTGTGGAGGTGGAATGACTGCCGCAATAAGTCTTTATGCAAGAGATACTAAAGAGGTGAATATTGCCTTCCAAATGCCACTATATCCAATGTTAGATGACAAAATGAATACATACTCAGCTATAAATAATAATTCTCCTGTATGGGATTCTATAAATAACGATTTGGCATGGAGATTGTATCTAGATGATTTATTTGAAAGTAACAACGTACCAAAGTATGCAGCTCCAGCTAGAGAAGTTGATTATTCTAATCTTCCTCCTACTTTTTCTTTTGTTGGAGAAATAGAACCTTTTCATGATGAAACTGTACAATACATTAAAAATCTTCGACAAGCAGGAGTAAAAACGTATTTTTCTGTGTACAAAGGTTGTTATCATGGATTTGATACAGTTTGTCCTAAATCTAACAAAGGAAAGTCAGCAATGAATGATATGCTTAGAGTTTTTGAATATGCAACTAAAAATTATTTTGCGAAACAAGACAGTTAAATTATTACACTAAGTTTCTAACAAACAAAATTCTTATAATCAGTGTTAATGCATTATAAACAAAACAGATGGTTTAATATTTAATATAACAGACACCAAATAATTATTGTATTTGGTGTCTGTTAATCTTTTTAAGAATAAAAATTAATATATTATATACTAATTTTTATTTTGGTATTTTTTCTTCTTATATTCATATTCAGGTATTGGAGTAGGAACTACAGTTCCAGGAGTACCTGCTGGACCTTGTGGTCCTATTCCTCCTTTTGGACCCATTGGACCTGTTGGACCCGCTGGACCTGCTGGACCTGCTGGACCCATTGCTCCCATTGAACCTGCTGGACCCGCTGGACCCATTGGTCCTGTTTCACCTTTTGTTCCCTTACCTGATGCTCCAGGAGCACCTGCTGGACCCATTGGTCCCATTTCTCCTTTTGGTCCCATTGGACCCATTGGACCTGCTGGACCCATTGGACCTGCTTCACCTTTTGCCCCCTTACTTGATGCTCCAGGAGTACCGGCTGGACCCATTGGTCCCTTTGGACCTGCTGGACCTTGTGGTCCCATATTACCTTTTGGTCCATGAGGACCCATTGGACCCATTTCTCCTTTTGATCCTTTTGGTCCCATTGGACCTACTGGACCGGCTGGACCTTGAGCTCCAACACCACATAATGGGTTAACATAAACTTCCTTACCTAAATCTACATATTGAATAGCACTTAATTTAATATAGATAGGACCTTTTCCAGAACATGTTTTGCCCATAACAGCACATTGATTAACTTGGCAAACTTTTAATCTTAATATACAGTCACTACCTTCTAACTTTAACCCCACCATTTTACCAATAGAACATTTTAAAATATTAAAAATTTGAAAATCTCCACAATTTACAGGAACAACAAACATAGGGCAAGATGAAGAATCCATTTTACCAGAGCAGTAAACTTTTTTATTTTTACAAGTTTTATCTGCTTTTAGCTCCTGACATGAAGACATGTTGCAAGAATTACACTTATTTACACAATTTTTGTCCATAATAGTACACTCCATGTTGATAATATTTAGTAGAATTTCTACGTACTATATTTATATGATAAAAAGCATAAAATGTTTATTATAAATACCTAGATAAAGTAATTCATATATCTTTTTTATTAGTAAATAATTATAGTATACTTATAATAAAACAACAAAAATTGAGGAGTATATTATGACAATTAGGCATTTAAGAATATTTATAACCATAGTTGAATGTAAAACTATGAGAAAAGCAGCAGAAAAACTTTATATATCTCAGCCAGCAGTAAGCCAGGCAGTATCAGAATTAGAAAAATATTATGGTGTAAAATTATTTGAACGATTGTCTCAAAGACTTTATATAACAGAAGCAGGAAAAACTCTATTATCATATGCTAGGCATATTGTAAGTTCCTTTGAAGATATGGAAAGTGCTATGTTTGATGTATCATCCAGAATGACAATTAAAGTTGGAGGAAGTGTTTCTATAGGAACTACTATGTTAATAGACATTGTTGAAAAATTAGAAGAAGAGATTTCAGGTATAGATGTAAGAGTAACAGTAGATAACACCTCTACTATTGAAAATAAAGTTTGTCTTAGTGAGCTTGATTTAGCTATAGTAGAAGGTTGCCTTCAAAGTGATGAAATAATACAAATACCAGTGCATAATGATGAGTTAGTAATGGTAGTTGGAAAAAATCATTTATTTTGGGATAGACAGAGTATATCAATCTCAGAACTACACAATCAAGATGTAATATCAAGAGAAGAAGGAAGTACAAATAGAAATCAATTTGAGCAATTACTTATAGAAAATAAAATTAAAATAAATAAAAAATGGAGATGTACAAATACAGAAGCTATAAAAAATTTAGTTAAAAATGGAAAGGGAATAGCTATAATATCAAAACTATTAATAGAAAAAGAAATAGAAGATGGCAAGCTTAGAGTTTTAAATGTGGACAATCTTAAAGTTTTCCGTGAAAACAAATTAATTTATCATAAAAATAAATATATATCACCTCAAATGAAGAAGTTTATTGATATATGCACAAATAGGTATACCTAAAAAATTAGGTATACCTATTTTAACTTTTATATAATTGCTCCTTGAATTAAATACATTACAGTTCCAACAACACCACTTCCAAATATTATAGAAATAGCATTAGTTTTATGTTTTCTAAGCAGATATAAACACCCAACAAATAGTCCGAATTCAATTATTCTAAAATCGCCTAAATTTAAGCTTATTATATCTGAATTAAATAATGCTAGTAATAATATAGATGCACCAGCAGATCCTATTAAAGCTACAACAGCAGGTCTAAGTGATGACAGCACTGTTTGAACACCAGTAAAATTACGATATTTATAATAAAAATGTGCAAGGGTTAAGCAAATTATAAATGATGGTATTATACAACCAAGAGTACAAATAGTTGCGCCAAAAGGACCTGCAAGTCTAGTTCCAACAAATGTGGAAGAGTTAATTGAAATTGGCCCAGGTGTCATTTCTGCAATAGTTATCAAATCCGTAAATTCAGCAAGAGTCATAAGACCATGGACATTAACAATTTGATCTTGAATAAGTGGAATAGCTGCATAACCACCACCAACACTGAATAATCCTACTTGTAAAAAACTAAAAAATAATTTCATTAACAACATTGTTTTTGTCCTCCATTATGCCTTTTTTCTTTTTTCAAATTAACTATTAAATCAATTATACCTATAGCTAAACATGTTAATATAATAAGCATTGCGCTTACACCAAAGAAGTAAGTTGCAATAAATGATATAATCATCATAACTATATACATAATTCTCTTTGTTTTACATACGTTTTGAGCTAGATTTATAACAACATCAAATATAACTGCCGCAACACCTGCCCTCATTACTTGAAGCATAATTGCTATGTATGTATTAGTTCTGAACTGTGTATAAAATAATGAAATAAGAGATATGATTACCATCGGAGGAATAATTGTTCCAATAATTGCAACTAATGAACCTACAACTCCGTTCATACGATAACCTATAATAACTGATGCATTTACTGGAAGTGGACCAGGTGATGATTGTGTAATAGCTGTTATATCTAGCATTTCATCTTCCTCAAGCCATTGTAACTCTTCTACAAACTTTTTCTTCATAAGAGATACTATTACAAATCCTCCGCCGAATGTGCATGCACTAAGTACAAACATTGATTTAAATAAAATCCAAAGCCTTTCTGATTTCGATTGTTTTTCACTCATAATATTTACCTTCTTTCCATATTTACTATTAACTTAATTATATAAAACTAATAATGATGAGTAAAATACATATTAATTATAAAACCGATAACTAAATACTTATCACTATCATAAACTGTTTAAATCTTATATGAAAAGAGTAGCATAATTAAAATAAATATAGGAATAAAGGGTTTTATGTAGAAGTATATATATTTAGATACAGACATTATGATTTCATCTTTGTACTTAAAATAATATAAATTATTTGAGGTGATTATATGCCATGTAAAACTAAAGTTAATGAGGACGAAAAAATAATAAAAGAAATTTGTGAAAAACTAAATATACTCGTAAAAAAAATAGTACGTTTAGATCCAAGCTTTGTATATATAGGCTCAAAAGAGAAGGGCTATTACAGTATTTATAATAAGAATAACTATGGTAAGAGCATGGATTTAAGCTTAAATTTCAGATTGTATTACCCGGATAAAGAATCCTTCTATTATGATACAGAAGCTAAGTATTTAAAAAGTAAAGATCTTAATGAATATATTCAAAATAAATATAATGATAGTAAGTTACTTTATGCTAAAATAGAGTGGTTTTCTGTAAATCCAACTAGTAAGGGTATAGGTAGCAGATTAATAATTCATTTTATTGAAATATTAAAAAGCATAGAAAATATCGAATTTATCTTACTTTCTCCTAAAAATAATACTGCTAAAAATTTTTGGTCTACAAATAAATTCGTTGAAGAAGATTATTATATGGAACTTGATATAAGGGTAAAAAATACTGCTTGTAAAAGATTAGTTTACAAGTTTTAATATCATTTTATCTTAAACAATAGGATTTAAAATGTAAAAAAGTGCCTATTTTTACTTTTTCGAACATTTGTTCTTTAAGGTAAAAATAGTCACTTTTATTTACTTTTTTAAAAATAATACTATAAATTTATACCATTTCCTTAGCTTCATCCTTGAAATCTTCTAATAAAGATATTTTTTTATCTAGTACCCATATAACTGAACCACATAAAATTACTATTATAGCAACAATACCATAAGCATAAACAAATGAATACCCAGATAACATTTCATATAAATATCCGTATGTCTTTCCTGCTATAAATCTTGCCAACGGCCATACACCCATCATTAGACCTAACAATCTAGGAGGTGAAAATTTACTTATAAAGGACTTTCCAAGTGGAGCAAATACCATCTCTCCAATAGAAATTAATATTCCTACTGCTATTATCCACATTAAGCTAGCCTGTCCATCACCCCTTACTATTTCAGCTGTACACATAAGAATAAATGCTAATCCTAGTAACATCATTCCAATAGCAGTCTTTTTAAATATACTCATATCACCTTTTGATGACTTAGCATTTCTAGACCAAACTGCTGCTAATACTGGTCCTAAAATTATACAACAAAGCGAATTTAACGAATCAAACCAAGAAGAAGGGACTCTAAAGTTTCCTATTACCCAATTAACTTTATTAGCATAATCAAAATCAGGCCCCCAGTGATATAGAACTGGCATATAAGTTAAATACCAAACAATCCAAAATACTACAGAGAATACACTAAAAAGAACTATAGCTCCAATTTTTTTCTTATCTTCTAATGTAAGAGGAGTTCTATAATCTTTTGATACCTTCTTAGTATAAATTTTGTTTTCGTTTGCTTCAAATGGCTTTTCACCTATTTCTCCAAATGTGGCCTTACCTCCAAAATAAAACCATACAGCAGAAAGTAATAAGAGCAGAGCACATACTAAGAATGTTTTACCAAAACCTATTTTATAAGCTATAAAAGATACAATAAGTGTTCCTAGAAATGAACCCATATTAGCTATAGAGTATTGAATACTAAAGGCAGAGTCAAGTTGACTTTTATCTTTAAATAATCTGCCACTTATTCCAGCAATATTTCCTTTATATAAACCAGTACCAATGGATACAAGAAGGATCATACCACTTAAAAGTTCTGGTGATGACAATACAGATGCTTGGTATCCAAGCACGTAACCAGCACCCATAATTAAGGCTCCAAGAATAACGCATAGTCTAGGATTTATCCACCTATCTGCAATGTAGCCACCTAAAATAGGAGTTAGATAAGTAAAAGCTACTAAATTTGCAGTCATTTTTGCGCCATCAGCAGGTGTTAGTCCTAGACCTCCTTTTATGACTTCAGCCACAATAAATATAGCGATTAGCCATTTAGCTGAATAAAATGCCATACGTTCTAATGCATATGCTGAAGTACATACATAAAAGCCCATAGGATATTTATCTTTTGATTTCATTGATATTTGCATATTTCCTCCTTTTTTATTATTTTTCACAAAGTTTGTGAAATATGGTTATATTATACAATATAATTGTTTGCTTTCCAATAAAATGAACTAGTTATAGTGTATATTTAAACTCAAAAGAGCACTATAATAAGTAGTATATGTTATTGAAATTTTCATATTGATTCCCACCAAATCAGTTAACATAATAATATTATGGAAACTTTTTATCAAGGAAAGTCAATTGAGCAAACAATAATCAATACAATTTACCAATAGATACAATTTAGATTTTTACTAAGGAGAGAAATATATAAATGCATATATTAAACTTAAATACAAAGCAAGTAACTAAAAACATAGATGAAATCAATTTTAATAAAGACTACCATTTTATTGTATGTAATCCTTGGGAGTTAAAATTTTTCAAAGGCGCTTTAAGACTAAATAATGAAGTTTATAAAGATTGTCTTTCTTTTGATGATAAGGTAAGAGTTAATATCTTTGATGAATATATATTCTTCACTCTTGCTAATTTTCAAATATGCGAAGATGATCTTCTATTAGAGGAAATAAATATATTCTTATCTGAGAAATTCATACTGATAGTTCTTAGAAGGAAAAATGATATATATAAGGAAGTAAAGCAACTAATGTGTGAGACCTTCTATTATAAATCTAATCTTACTTTATCATTATTTATAATATACTCTAGTATTCTTAGAATTATAATTTCTAACCAATTTGAAAATTTAGAAAAAATAGAAGAAATTATTTTAGAGTTGGAAGATGATATTATCAATGAAGTAGGGGAGAATGTATCTAGTAAAATAAGCCATATAAGAGGTATATGTAGAAACTGTGTAAAAAACATTAGGCCTTTAACTTATATAATAGACACTTTACTAAAGGATGGTATGGAATTTTTCTCTGATGATAATCCTGATAATTTATACTTAGAAAAAGAATATGAGAAGCTTCTACAAGGATTAGATCTGTCCATAGACAAGCTTTATAATTTTTCATTAAACACTAGAGAACTAGCAGATAAACTTTTAGAAATATATTCTTCTAAAGTTTCAGAGAAAACGAATAGTCTAATAACTAAGCTTACTATATTTACAGGAACGGCTGTACCTATAAGTATAATTACAGGAATATATGGTATGAACTTTAAATACATGCCAGCGTTAACTTATGTACATGGTTATAAAATTACAATCTTTGTTATTCTATTAATAATAGTTACTAGTTTTATTATTTTTAAAAGAAAAAAATTTCTATGACAGCAAAAGTTACCATAATATTATTATGGTAACTTTTTTTCTTGTTAATCAAACATTATTTTTCATTTTTTAACAAAAACATCACACAAAACCTTAAAACTGATTTTAAGACATCGAAATCCTTATTCATATAATTGCCTTGAAATCATTTTATAAGTACCTTAAATGCGTTTTGAAAAGGTTAGATTTTTTATAATTTAATGTGATTTTAAAATAGTTTACATAATATAATTATGTAAATATAAATTTTACAAATGAAAGTCTACATAAAAATATTTATTAAAACTTTTTCATCAATCTTAATAAACCTTATTTTTAGTTTTTTAAATTTCTAAAACAAACAAAAAGTTACCATAATATTATTATAGTAACTTTTTATAATTATTTATTGTTTAATTTATGATATTTCTCACACGAGCTATTTAATGGCAATTTGAGAAAAAATACATCAATAATCAACAATTGATATTACATAAATATTATAACCATCTTAAAACTCTTTATATAAAGTTTGTTTTCTTATCTATTTTTGAGCGACAGAAATTTATTTTGCCTTTCCATGAACTAGCTCATTTTTCTATCTTTGTTAAATAGAGTGCTAGAGATCTTATCTGAAGCTTCTTGATCCATCTCTTTAAGAGCATGAGAATATATATTAAGAGTAGTATTAATATTCGAATGTCCAACTCTCTCAGAAATAACTTTTATAGGTACCTTGGCATCAATCAACAAAGTAACATGAGAGTGACGTAAATCATGAAATCTTATATGCTTTAAATTATTATCTTTTAAGAATAACCTAAATTTCTTGCTTAAAACATCTGGTGCTACAGGATTTAAGTTCTTATCATAGAATATAAGCTCTCTATGTGACTTTTCGCCTCTTAATTTTGCTGCCAATCTATCTTTTTTCAATTGTTTTAACATTAGAATTACTTCTTTTGGAGCTGAAATAGTTCTTATAGATGATTCAGTTTTAGGATCTTTCAATATAACTTCACCATCATTTCTAACTGTTATTTTATCTATTGTAATAGTAAAGTCGCTAAAGTCTACATTATTCCATGTAAGTCCTAGTATCTCTGATATTCTCAGGCCCAAACCGCCAGCAAGTACAATGGGTAATTCCATAGAAGTCCCGTAACATTTTTCTAATAGTTTTTGCATATCCTCTGCATTGTAAATCTCATTTTTATATTTTCTATTCTTTGGTACCTCTACAAATTGTACTGGATTTTCTTTAATAAGTTTTAATCTATAAGCTCTTTTAAGTGATAAATTAAGTACATTTAAGTGTACTTTTATAGTTTGTGGTGTGAGTAAATCAAGTAAATCGTCCACATAATCTTGCACATGTATAGGTTTAATTTCGCATAATTTTATATCTCCCAGTAGAGGAATTATATATTTTTTGCATATCCTTGTGTAAACCTTATAGGTAGTAATAGATAAATTTATCTTATATTTTTCTAAGAAATCCAATATGTAATCTTCCAAAACCATCTCATTTGGGACTAATAATTCATCATTATATATCTCTTCCTTAACTTCATTTAATCTCTTACTTGCATCTCTTTTTAGTGGATAAGAGCCCATGTTTTTCTGCTTTTTTTTATTAGTTTTTTTATCCAAATACTCTAAATAAACTATATAGTTTTTGCTTCTTTTTCTTATAAAAGCTGTACTCATTATTAATCTCCCTGTTTTTAATATCTAAATATTTATAAATATATTTTACCATAAATCCTAGAAAAAAAGTAAATATTTTACTGGTATACTACTGACATATACGTTTCAAAGCCCTATATTAACGTTGTAATTTCAATATTATTATATTTTTGGCATAAAAGTATATATTTTATGTCTTAAGAATTTAAATAATTCAAACCTAAGAGCAAAAACTCAAAAGATACATGTCTTATAATATTAATAACTATATAAAGAATGCTCTATAATCAAAATAACTATTTACTTACTACAAACAATACACAATATCATAGATTATCCATATATTAATATCGCTATAAGAGATACAACAAAAAGAAATGGGCACACGACAATAGCCTACTAAATCAAAAATATTCTATAAATAAAAACAATATAAGATTATATTATCAAAAGATTTTGTTAAAAATATAAATTAAACACTATAAGTAATAGCATAAAATTTACATATATATTTAAATATTTGAAAGCTTCTTATTTAAATAGTTTGGATTTTATTGTATACTTATATAAGATAACCAAACTACAAATAGAAAGGTGGATTAAATATGAAAGTATTAGCACCAGAATCAGCTATAAATGCTTTAAAAGAAATAATAGCCGATAACCAAGATAAACCAAATAATATAAGAGTATACTTTGCAGGTTTCGCTTGCTCAGGGCCAAACTTCGCTTTAGCTCTAGATAACGAAATAGAAGGCGAAGATGTATCTTGCGACGTAGAAGGAATTCACTTTATAATGAACCAAGATGAATTCTTAACATACGGAAATGTAATCATTCAAGAAATGCCAAACAGAGGATTTGTTGTTATGGTTGAAAATATGCCTTCTAACGGTGGCGGAGGTTGCTCTGGTTGTTCAGGCGGTTGCGACTGTTAATTATTTATATAGAGTACTAGTAAATTATCTAGTACTCTATTATTTTGTACTAAAGGAGTAGAGACAAGTGAGAAGAAGAAAGAAAAAAGGTTCAGACCTAAAATTATTAAGCCATGAGAAATATGTAAAAAATGAAGATATAGAAAGCTTAAAAGGACAGTGGAGTAAAGTATTCGGTAATGACAATGAAATACATGCAGAATTCGGAACGGGTAGAGGTAAATTTATCACTACTTTAGCAAAACTAAATCCCAATATAAATTATATTGCAATGGAAATCAAAGAAGAAGTATTATTAAAAGCCGTAGAAAAAGCTGCAAATGATAATTTAACAAATATAACTTTCATTTGGGGCAACGTTAATAGCATAGAAGATTACTTTGATAAAAATGAATTATCAAGAGTGTATATAAATTTCTGTGATCCATGGCCAAAGACGAGATGGGCAAAGAGAAGACTAACACATACAAACTTTTTACAAAAATATTACCACATCCTAAAAGAGAATGGAGAAGTACATTTTAAATCTGATAACGAGAAATTATTCGAATTTACTCTAAATCAATTTTGTAATAATCCATGGAAATTGAAAAATATTTCATTAGACTTAGCAAATAATGAAGATATAGACAATATCACAACAGAATATGAAGATAAGTTTATATCTCAAGGCTTAAAAATATATAGATGTGAAGCACAAAAAGTAGTAAATGCATTAAAATAAAGTTAAAACATAAAAACAAGTAGAAAAATACATTAATATATTGTACGAAAGTAGACATGAAATACAAGGGAATAAAAACCTTCCATAGAAATTTAGTAATATACTATTATTCTATGGGAGGTTTTTTTATTAAATGAAAATTTTAAAATTATGTTCATTATTTATATTATTAACACTATCTATGGGTTTAGTTCCACTAAAAAACGAAAACATACCTCTTACTAAGCAAGAATTAACTGATTTATTTCCAGATAGTGATTTTCGCGATGTAATATACGACTACTTCCCCAACGAAGAAATAACTTTATCAAAGTTAAAATCTTTAGATGGAGAGTTTTATGCCAGTAACGAAGGTATAGAAGATTTAACCGGTATATCAATATTAGAAAATATAGATACTTTTATATTTTGGAACAATGACATTAAAACATTACCTAGTGAAATTTTAAATCTAGAAAATGTAAAACACATAAATTTGGAGAATAACTATCTAACAGAAAATAAAGTGATTGATTTGTTGGAAAAGAGAAACGTGGATGTGGATCACGATTTAAATTTTATTCAATCTGAAAAGTCACAATATGAGTTATGTAGCAATAAAACTAAAATAACTCTAGATAAAAACGAAAAAATAAATATAAGAAGCTTATTGTATAAGTCAATAAATAACTATGCTAATTATTGGGAGCCTTCAAAAGATGTATCAAATGATTGTAAGCTATATATACAAACAAGTAATCCTGCAGTAACATCCATATCTAATGATAGTAATATTTCATTTACTAAGGATGGCATCTATTATATAGTTGTAAGTCTAAACACTAATAAATATACATCCTCTACAGTTATAATTAAAGCTATTGTAAAATAAAAAGGCTATAAGCCTTTTTATTTTAGAATAAATCAGTTTTTCTTCTAGTTATTATTAATCCCCATACAACTACTAGACAGTAAGTTATATATAAAGTCGTTTTAGCTTCTTCAACATCAATACTAAAGATCTCTTTAGTATCTGGTAAGACTACTAGAATAGAAGCAATAATAATCAAAACAGGATTAATTATTATTTGTCTTTCAGATCTAAATAATAATATATTACCTGCCCACATTACTGAAAACACAAGAAATAAAACTTTAAAAATAAATTCCATATTATTCATTCTTCTAATCTCCCCTCTACTCAGTAATATAACATATTAACCAAGTGAGTATTTGGCTTTATTAAAAAAACGCAAGCAATAAAGATTATATAACTTTTTACGTTAAATATAAAGATATTTTTAATTTTTCTTTCATATAATTTTATAATTAATATATTAATATACAGATTTATAATAATTTAATAATTTTTAAGAAGGGGATAGTTAGATGAAATTTTATCAATGGTATTCTCAAGCCTGTGGAGGCATTCTAGGAATAATATCTTGTATCTATTGCTATTTAAGAGGAGATTTACTTATCTATTCTAACTTGAATGGCAACTTTGATATAATTAGTTTTAACGGTATATTAGCAAGCTACATATTATACCCATTATGTTTTTTAACATTTATTATGGCAATAGTTATGGCATTACCAAACACCAGCAACAAAAAAATATTGAGTGTTGAAATAACAAAAATTAATTCTATTCTAATCTATTTAACTACACTAGTTGGTATCCTAGGTTGTAATGTTTATTTTATAATTCCAGCCTTGTTGCTACTAATAAAAGACTTAATGTATGCGTTTAAATACTGCAAATCAAAAATTAACAATAATCAAACATCAACAATTAAAAATAATGATATTGAGAAAGATAATCAAGAATTAAGTGATGCAAGTGAACAACTTTTATCTACAAAGACGGAAATGGCAATTAACCTTTTAAATAAAAATGCAAATATCAATTTTATAACAGAGGTAACAGGTTTATCAGAAGACTTTGTCTCAAATCTAAAAAGAGTAGACTTAACAAAAAAATAGTATAAAAATCACTTAAAATAATTTTCATACTATTTTAATCATCCTTTTAATTTATATAACCTATTGAGAACTGTAATTAACCCTATCACCTATAGAAATACAGTTAAGGATATCCTCATATACAGGTTTATCTAATCCCATTATCTTAACAGGGTCTCCATTAGATTTCATATACAAGTATGCGCCATCTTCATTTTCTTTAATATGACAAGATGCTATATACTTATATTCATAGGACTGTAGTAAATGAGGATGGTCCCCTACCAATTTACAAAAGATCAATCTTCTATCAGAAGCTAACAATAAACCCTCTGTATCAAGTATATCAAAAGCAGTAATACTTTTTAATTTACATTCAGTAAAAAAAGTTAATTTTTCATTTTCTTTTAGAAAATAATTAAAACGACAAAGCTTCATTTAGTTCCTCCCAAAATACCAAATATATATTTTTATAACCCCTTTATAATATATTATATTTGATATTGATGTCTTGCATCAATAACTAACTACATAATTGACAAAAACTATTTTATTATAAAAAAAGGTATTTTTATTATAAGTATAGAAATAAATACTAAGTTAGATTTTTTAGTACTTTAAATTATTACTTTAATCATTATACTTATGTAAAATTGAAATTAAAAATTGTTTTAAAACAAATCAAGGAGGATATGGAAATGGAAGTATTAAAAGTTTCATCAAAGTCTAATCCTAATTCTGTAGCTGGAGCTCTAGCAGGAGTACTAAGGGAAAAGGGAAGTGCAGAAATACAAGCAATTGGTGCAGGAGCGCTAAATCAAGCAATAAAATCAATTGCTATAGCAAGGGGTTTTGTTGCACCAAGCGGTCTAGATTTAGTCTGTGTTCCTGCATTTACTGATATAGAGATTGATGGCGAACAAAAAACTGCTATAAAGCTAATTATAGAGCCTAGATAGTATAGAATTTCAAAAAATAATCATGTGGATTAACTACATGATTATTTTTTTATCATTTTTTTTAATATTTTCGAAAAGGTAAAATAAGTGATTTGTATGGGAATATATAATATTTATAAGTTTTTTAAGGAATCTATAAAATAATGTCCCATTATATAATAGCCATATCACGAGATGCTATGAAAGAGTTATTGTATAAATATAAAATTTAAAAATATTTTTAAATTTTAATAAGCCTAATAAATCATTATTAAAGTAAAAAGAGTGATATAGATAACTAGTTTCTAAATGTATATTTAGGGAATAGTAGTATATAATATAGCCTAAGAGGTACCCTTTTTGATATATTTCTTTATAATTCATATTACTTTAATTTTTATCATTATTTCATTACTTTTTATTGTAACTACACTATATTTGTGGTATTTTCATTAATGAAAATTGTTTTTAAGGTGGTATTTTATATGAGTAAAAAAACATTAAAAATTAATAATAAATCAGATAAACCTAATAACATAGTTTTAAAGGAACACGAACTTATAGAAAAAAGCATCTCTTTCGAAAATAAGCTTCCACCTTTTATGAAGGACTATTTTATATACTTAAAAGGTTCTGTAGCTGTTTCTACAAGATCTGCTTATTTAGAAGATATATGCTTTTTCTGTGACTACATAATTAATGAAACGGATATATCAAGCGCTCAATCAACAGAAGAAATTACACTTGAAGAATTTAACAACATTAAAGCTAGAGATGTTAACTTATTTTTAGGAGATTATTGCCCTAGATATTATAGAGATAGAAATAATACTACATTAATATATGAAAACAACAATCGCGCTTTAGCTAGGAAAAAATCATCCATCTCTACTCTATTTAAATTTCTATATAGAAATGAACAACTAGACAACAATATTACAGATGGTTTTAACCCTATAAAGCTTCCTAAGCCTCAACCAGACGCCATAAAGAGACTTGATATAGATGAGGTAGCTAGAATGTTAGACTCTGTAGAAAGCGGTCAAGGGCTAACAGATAAGGAATTAATTTATTGGGAGAAAACAAAACTAAGAGATAAGGCTATATTAGCTTTATTTGTTACGTATGGTTTAAGATTAAATGAGCTTCGAGAATTAAATATATCTTCATTTAATTTTTCTAGAGGTGAGTTTAAGATTTATAGAAAAAGAGGAAAAGAAGTTCTAATGCCAATAAATAAAACTTGCGAGTATGTGGTAAAAGACTATATTTATAACGAAAGACCTAATAGCGAGTTACTTAATGAGGAAGTAAAGGATGCTCTATTTTTATCTTTACAGAAAAAGCGTCTTACTCCAAAATCAATTAGACAATTAGTAAAGAAATATACATCCATATGCATGAACACTAGTAGGGAAAATGGTTATAGTCCTCATAAGCTAAGAGCAACAGCTGCTACTTCTCTTATTCAGTCTGGGTTTTCAATTTATGATGTAAAAACATTATTGGATCATGATAACGTCACTACGACACAACTATATGCTGCACATAAAAAGAATATAAAACGAGATATTGTCAATAATTTTGAATGGATAGATGAAAATAATGATGATTTAGAAGAAATTGATGAAAATAATGATGATTTATAAATAAATAAATTCAAGAACAAACGTTTGTGTCATAAGCTTCTATATGATACAATATAAATATATAGTTATTTTAGATAATTATTAGCATATTAATAAGAAATGAGTGATTTTATGTATATGGATTTAACAAACAAACAGGCAATGATCTTTGAATTTATAAAAGAACAACAATTAACTAAAGGTTATCCACCTTCAGTAAGAGAAATTTGTAGTGCAGTTGGTTTAAAATCTACATCAACTGTTCATTCACACCTTAATAAATTAGAAAAATTAGGTTATATAAGACGAGACCCTACAAAGCCAAGAGCAATTGAAATACTAAACGGTAATTCTTTAGGCGATGTTACAGGTATGAATCAAGAAATCATTCCTATACCCGTTGTTGGTCAAATCACGGCTGGAGAGCCTATATTAGCAGAACAAAACATAGAAGAATACATTCCCTTACCTTCAAACTTAATACAAGGTAAAGATAACTTTATATTAAAAGTTAAAGGTGAAAGTATGGTAGGTGCAGGTATATTAGACAAAGACTATGTAATAGTTGATAGAAATAATCATGCTTCTAACTCACAAATAGTAGTCGCTTTAATAAATGGCGAGTATGCTACTGTAAAGAGATTTTTTAAAGAAGATAGATTAGTTAGGTTACAACCAGAAAATGAATTTATGGATTCAATTATTTTAGATGAAAGAAATATTGAAATTGTAGGTATCGTAAGAGGTGTTTTTAGGACATTATAAAAAGTCTTCTACTAAAGTAGAAGACTTTTTATAATATATTATGCTAAGCTTAATGCTATTTCCATCATTTTTGTAAATGCTACTTGTCTCTCGTGAGAAGTAGTAGCTCTACCTTCAAGAGGACAGTCTGAAATAGTAAGTATAGCAAGTGCATTAACTCCTGCTCTAGCAGCATTCATATAAAGTCCTGCAGCTTCCATTTCTACACACATAACGCCCATTTTAGACCATTTTCTTAAACCTTCTAAACCTTCATCTCCGTAGAATACATCACTTGATAAAATGTTTCCTACATGAACATCTTTACCTTGTTCTTTTGCAACTTCTACAGCTTTAGAAAGTAATTCATAACTAGCTGTAGGTGCATATGTACCTGGTAAGTTATATTGTGAAGCAAAGTTTGAATCTGTACAAGCTCCCATTCCTATAACTATGTCATAAAGGTCTAGCTTATCACTTATAGCTCCAGCTGAACCTATTCTTATTAAATTTTTTACTCCATAAAAATGTATTAATTCGAATGAATATATACCTATTGATGGTATCCCCATTCCTGAACCTTGAACTGATATTCTTTTTCCTTTATAGTATCCTGTATAGCCATACATTCCTCTTACAGTATTGTACTCTGTTACATCTTCTAAGAAGTTTTCAGCTATAAATTTAGCTCTTAGCGGATCTCCTGGTAATAATACTGTTTCAGCTATATCTCCAACTTGCGCCCCTATATGAGGTGTTGGAACTGGTGATTTACTCATAGTGTTTCCTCCTATTATGTTACATACTTTCCATAAGTATATAATAATTCTTCTTTATTATATTATACACACAATTTAAAGTAAACATATAATTAATTTTAACAATCGTACAAACACTCTGCTATCCTAATATTAGCAAACATAAGTTTATTTAAACATTACCATTTAAAATTAAGCTTTCAATCATATTTGACAACTCTTCATCAGAAAATGAATTAAAAGATTTATCATAAAACTCTTTAAAGTATGAGCTTCTAGCAAATATTAAAAAAGATGATTTTTTTATATATCTATTAACTAGTTTTGCATCATCAATTAATAAGCTCTCTAACTTATCTTTATCTCCATACTTTTCTACGCCTGATATCACATCTATATAATTTCCATCATCAAAAGATATTAATGCTTCTTTATGTAATTCATTTTTAGCTTTGCTTATTTGTTTTAAATCACCTGTTTCTAATCTAAAATAGCTCCACTCTAAAGCTTCATCATAATAGTGAAAAGAAAGCTTAAGAGGACTTACTATATCAATAGTATTTTCCGTAATTAACTCTATACATTTATCTTCAGTTGAGAAATCAACTCCATATATACCTAGTTTTTTACCTTCTGGGTAAAAAATATTTGCCACCTTGTTACTAGATAGCGTAAACAATACATTCAAAATATCTATCTCATCGAACCATGCACACTCATTTGGAATAGCCGTTGGGAAAATCTTTATAATTTTTTCCTCCCAGTCTTGAACATTCTTACAAGTTCTATTCTCTTCTTTTGACATTAAAAAACCTCCTCATGTATAAAAAACATAAATTTAAACTATTATAATTATTATGAAAATATATGCTTTTTTATACATTTTAACTAATTATTCTTATTATTATATGATATACTTCTAATTAGTGATTCTTGCGAAAGGTGGATTTAATTATGTTCAAGCAAGCTAAACCAACTATCAGTATTATACTACCTGTGCATAATACAAGTTCTTATCTTGAAGAATGTTTAAACTCTATACATAATCAAAGTTTTAAAAACTATGAGCTTATTTGTGTTGATGATGGTTCTTCAGATAATTCTTACGAAATATTAAAAAAATACGAAAAGATAATCACAAACTGCAAGGTAATTCACCAAAGTAATCAAGGTGTTGCCAGTGCTCGTAATGAAGGATTAAGAAATGTAAGTGGTGACTACATAGTATTTATTGATAGTGATGACTTTATTGAATACAATTACTTAGAAAGGCTTTATAATGAGAGTTGTAATACAAATGCAGATGTAGTAATTTGCAATTTTTATAGATATTATGATAATTCAAAATTAAAATTACCAGTAGTATGTAAAAAAAGCTCTGGAATATACTCTAACTATGATATTTTGAAATCTTTAATACCAGATAACCTTATACATTCATATTTATGGAATAAACTATGGAAAAAAGAACTATTTGATAATATAAAGTTTCCAAGCATAAAATATGAAGATATTTCTATAATGTGTGATTTATTTTATAAGGCAAAAAAAGTATCTATAATTTCTGATTCTCTATACTACTATAGAATTAGAAAGACAAGTATTGTAAGAAGTTATTCTATTAGCACGCAAAATGATTATGTTAAAGCGTATGGCTTTATAAGATTATTTTTAAAAGAAAAAAATATATATGATAAGTTTAAATTTTCATTTACTTTATTATCTATAAAAGTATTCTTAGTAATGTTTTTCATTAATATATTTTTGATTAGTGAATATAAAAGTTTAAAAATTACTTTTGAAAATTTTGCCTCATTTTATAACTTTATTTCTTGTGCTAATTCATCAAGTTATAACTACTCTACAGAGCAAATAATGAATTTAGAAGTTTTACAATCTTCAAATTAAACAACAAATAAAAAAGCACAGAGTAAATTTCTATTCTGTGCTTTCTTATTGATTAGCGAGTTTTTTTATTTCATAAATTTAGCTATGAATTTAATTACCTTTTCCCAATACAAGTCACTATCAACTTTCTCACACTTTGCATGACCCGCATTATTGATTATTAACTTATCTTTATAAGCATTACAAGCATCGTATAATTCGTTTAACATATAAAATGGAACAAACTTATCTTTATCTCCATGTATAAACAGCGTTGGTGTGTTTGATTTTTTTATTTGATTAATAGCTGAAGCTTCACTTATAAAATATTTAGCTTTTATTTTTGCTATTATATTACATATATTTAACAATGGAAATGATGGCAATTTAAACATGTTTTTTAACTTATATGCAAGCTGTTCTTTAGCACCTGTATATCCACAGTCTTCAATAATTACCTTTACGTTTTTAGGTAACTCTTCCCCACTAACCATCATAACTGTAGCAGCTCCCATAGAAATTCCATGTAATAAAATTTGAGCATTTTTATCTTCATTTAAAATGTATTCTATCCACTTTATAATATCTAATCTATCGTGCCAACCCATGCCTATATAATGACCTTCACTTTTTCCATGGCCTCTTAAATCTGGCATTATAACATTATATCCTAAAGTGTAATACTTATAGGCTATGCTACTCATATACTCTGCATTTGTTGTATAACCATGAACTGTAATAGCCCATTTATTACTTTTATTTTCTTTTATTTCATATGCATGAAGTCTTAAGTTATCAAATGTATTTATGTAAACACTGCTTTTATCATTAAAATCATTAATCCAAAGATCTTCTTTTCTAAGTTCATTTTTATTATTACTATTAAATATGCCTTTTTTTGAGCTATTTGGATTTAAGGCATAATTATATAATTTATAAGCAATACAAATTAATATTGCTACAACAATTATTAATAAAACTAATATAAACATAATTATATACAAATTCCTTTCTCTTCTTTATCTAGAGTCAAAATAATATACTAGCATTATATCATATTAATATTAGAATATAAACGAATGCAATTTAATATCACATTCGTTTATATTATCTAATTTGTTATCTTAACTATTCTATTTATCACTATTATCTTTTACAGTAGTATTTTCTTCAGTGTCACTGTCTCGTTGTATTAGGTTTTTAAAGGCTTGATGTAATCCTGTACTTGATAATCCACTAATCATACCTGCTAGTGCAATATTAGCATCTATACCCTTATTTATTAATACATTGACCACAAGACCTAATACAGCCATAATCAATGGTATATATTTGTTTGGTATAAAATCCAAACTAGATTTTATTACATATCCTACACAAAGACAAATTCCAATAATAACGGGAACTTCAAAACTTACCAAAAAACTTAAGTCCATTATATCCACTCCTTACTTGTACATAGATATATTCCAACAATTTAAAATATATCATTTGTATAAATTATTCTAAAAAGTAATAAAATGTGCTATGATTTCAGGAATTAAATATACAAAATATCTAATATTTTACATATATAGAATGAAAATCAAATATTTGTGAATAATAATAAAAAGATAAATGGAGGGAAAATACAATGACATTAAATTGCTATGCTGACAATTGTATTTATAATAATTCAGGAATATGCTATGCTGGAAATATTGACATTTTAGGTTCTGGAGCAGCTACTTCAACAGGAACTAAGTGTGGAACTTTCAATCCAAACAAAAATGATCTTATGAACTGCACAAGTAATTCACTTGCAACGTCTGCTGATATAAAATGTAAAGCCAAAAAGTGTAAATATAATAGTATGGAAACTTGTACAGCTTCTAGTGTACAGATTAACTATAACAATACAAATTGTGATACTTTCATTTCTTATTGATATATAAGATAAACATAATACTTATATATCAATAATTTCTTTACTAAAAAACATCAGGTAGAGTGTTTATCTATCTGATGTTTTTTAGTTTTATTAATTATTTATTAAAATCCATTACAAAAAAGAGCCACTATGTTATAGCTGGTAATTGATAATCAGGATCTGCTACCAGTTTAATAAAAGAGCTTCCAGAAGAAAACAATGAGCTTACCATAATACCTGATAATTTTTATCACCTTTCGCCTTATTTGTTGTATTTTATTTATTCAAAAGAAAACTGGTACAAATACTTACTCCAATTAATACTATAATATATAGTCTTAAAACTTCATGGGGGGTGACTTAAATGGAGAGGATTATCAAAGTTACTGATCTTTGTAAAAATTTTTATTCAAAAGAAGGAGAACTTCAAGTTCTTCAAGATATTAACTTTTCTCTTCAACAAGGAGAAATTTTATCACTACTGGGGCCCTCTGGTTCTGGAAAATCAACAATATTAAATATACTTACTAAGCTTTTAAAGCCAACAAGTGGTGATGTTATTATTAATGGAACGATTGGTTATATGTTCCAAAGGGATCATCTCTTAGAGTGGCGAAGTATTATGGACAACATTACTATAGGTCTTGAAATACAAAAAAACAAAGACCCTAAAGCCATCAAAAGAGTTGAAAAATTATTAAAAACTTATGATTTATGGGATTTTAGAAATATGTATCCTAAAGAATTATCAGGAGGTATGAGACAAAGAGTGGCACTTATTCGTACCTTATCGGTAGACCCTGATGTTCTTTTGCTTGATGAACCTTTTTCTGCACTAGATTATCAAACAAGATTACTTGTAAGCGATGATGTCTATAGAATAATTAAGAATGAGAATAAATCTGCTATATTAGTAACACATGATATAAGTGAAGCTATAGCTATGGGCGACAAAGTAGCAGTACTATCAAAGCGTCCTTCTACTATTAAGAGTGAATATGACATAGACTTAGGACTTGGAGAATCTAGAACACCATTTGAGTGTCGTAAAGTTCCTAAGTTTCAAACTTATTTTGACTTATTATGGAAGGAGCTAGATAATAATGAGATTTAATGAAAAGTCTATTGAATACGAGAAATATTTAAAAAGTGTTAAATTGAGAAAAATTAAGGTCTTTATAATACAAATCGTTTTACTAATAGGTTTCTTTATTCTTTGGGAAGTATTAGCAGACAATAATATTATTAGTACTTTTTTATTTAGTAAACCTTCTGATATTTATAAACTATTTATATCTTATGTTTCGAACGGATTATTAATTAAACATATTGGTATATCAGTTTATGAAACAGTTCTTGGTTTAGTCATTGGTAGTACCTTAGGTATAATTATAGCCATTATGTTATGGTGGTCAGATACTTTAGCTAAAATTTTAGATCCATTCTTAGTAGTTCTTAATGCACTACCTAAAACAGCCCTTGCTCCTATTATAATCGTATGGGTAGGCGCAGGTATTGAAGGTATAGTAGTTACAGCAGTTGCTATTTCCATAGTTATTACTATCTTATCTGCTTATAATTATTTTAGAAATATGGACGAAGAAAAAATTAAAATGTTAAAAAGTTTCGGAGCTACAAAGAGTCAAATTCTATTTAAGCTTATTTTACCTGGCAATATAGGAAATTTAATAAATCTGACTAAAATAAATATAGGTATGGCTTGGGTAGGTGTTATAGTAGGTGAATTTTTAGTATCAAGATATGGTATAGGTTATTTAATTGTCTATGGAAGCCAAGTATTTAAACTAGATGTTGTAATGATGGGTGTATTTGTACTTGCAGTTTGTGCTTGGGGTATGTATGAAGTCGTTAATATAGTAGAAAAGTTTTATTATTACAGACAACGAAAAATTAAAGGATAGAAAAAAGTATTGCTTTTTAAGCAATACTTTTTCTTTATCTATCTACTTCCTTTGTCATAAGGTTCTCCAACAGCTCTTGGTGCTTGAGATGATTTTGACGTAAATGCTAGTACTATTAAAGTTGCCATAAAAGGAATCATTTTATATACATCGCTAGGTATATCTAAACTTGATAATAAGGGTATAACTGAATATGCTGATGCAATAGTCTTCATTAGGCCAAAGAAAAATGCTGCAAATAATACTCTTAACGGTTTCCATTGACCAAAAATCATAACAGCAAGTGCTAAGAATCCATATCCAGAAACTGTAGCATTAAAATTGGTAGAAGTTGGTATTACAAATACTAAACCTCCAAGTCCTGCAAGGGCACCAGAAATCAATACTCCTGAATAACGCATTTTATAAACACTAATTCCTACTGAATCAGCCGCTTGAGGATGTTCCCCACAAGCTCTAAGTCTAAGACCAAATTTTGTTTTATATAATACTATAATAGATATTACTAAAATAGCTAAACCTATGTATGTAGTTATATAGCAATTCTTAAAGAATAAATCTCCTATTATAGGTATATCTCCCAATATAGGAACTGAAGGAATTCTAAAAGTATTATTAAATGCAATTTGTTGTACTCCGTTTGTTTGCATCATTCTAGCTGCATAAATAGCAAAAGCTGGTGCAAACATATTTAAAGCTGTTCCGCCTATAATTTGGTCTGCTTTCATGTTTATTGCAGAGTATGCAAGTAATAATGAAAATGCCATACCTGTTATTATAGCAATAAATATTGCCATTATTAATAGTAATTGACCACTCATTTTATCTTGCATTTTATTTATAAATAAAACACTTGTAAAAGCCCCCATAATCATAATTCCATCTAAGGCTATATTTGTAACTCCACCTCGTTCAGTAAATACTCCTCCAAGTGCAACTATTAACAAAGGTATGGAAAAGAACATTGTTTGTTGTACTATTAAAAATAGTATATCCATTACTCTTCACTCCCTTCAGTAGCTTCTATAGTTTCTTTTTTAGAATCTTTCTTTTTTAGTATTTTGGGTAATATGGATCTAAAGAATAATGCAAAAGCACTAAAGTAAATAATGCAAGCTATAATTATATCAATTACCTCTGGCATAAAATTAAGAGTTTGTAAATAGTTTCCACCTAGAGTTAAGTAAGAAATAAATATTGCTGAGAATATTATTCCTAGAGGGTTTGATAGAGCAAGTAGGGCAACTGGTATTCCATTAAATCCTTCTATAGCTAAAACATCTACAACTTTAATATGTCTCCCATTTGCTCCTGATAGATAAAGTAATCCTCCACCTAGTCCTGATAAAGCACCAGATATTACCATAGATAAAATAATATTTCTCTTTTCATTTATTCCAGCATATTTACTTGCACTTGAATTAAATCCACAAGCCTTTAACTCATATCCAAATATGGTCTTATTTAATATAATATAAATTAAAATAGCTACAATAATAGCAATTACTATTCCTCCATTTACTGTGGAAATATCTTTGTAAGTACCTGTAGTATTGACAAAAACCTTATCCAATCCCCATTTTGGTAAATCTGCACTTACTAAACAATTTTGAGATATGGACTTGTTAGAATCATATATGTATAATTTAACTAACATATTACACAAATACATACCTATATAATTCATCATAATAGTTGAAATAACTTCATGTACATTATAATAAGCCTTTAATATTCCAGGAATCAATGCCCAAAGTCCACCAACAATTGCTGCAGCCAGCAGTGCTACTATCCAATGAAATGGTGCTGGTAAAAAAGTACACTTAACTCCTATAAATACTGCTGCAAAAGCACCCATTATAAATTGTCCTGGAGCACCTATATTAAATAATCCTGTTTTAAATGCAAATCCTACTGAAAGACCAGTTAGTATTAATGGTGTGGCAAAATAAAGAACTTGTCCAATACCTTTTGCTCCTGTACTAAATCCTCCTTCTAAAATTATGCCAAATCCTCTTACAGCTTGTGATGGATTACTTATTAATAAAATAATAAAACCAAAAGCAAGCCCTATTAATATGGCAAATATGGATGACATTGCACTATTAAAGCCATCACTACGTATTAGCTTATTTAACTTATTCATGGGCGCTCACCTCACTTATAATTTGTGTTTTAGATCCAGCCATATATAAACCTAATTCTTGAACTGTTACTTCTTCAGGTTTTAAGTCTGCTACTATTTTTCCTTCATAAATTACTAAGATTCTATCACTTAAGTTCATAACCTCATCCAGTTCAAGTGACACAAGTAAAATAGCTTTTCCCCTATCTCTTTCTTCTATTAACTGATTATGTATATACTCTATAGCTCCCACATCTAGTCCTCTAGTAGGCTGTACTGCTATTAATATTTCTGGATCTAAATCAACTTCTCTAGCTATAATAGCCTTTTGCTGATTACCTCCAGACATGCTTCTAGCAGTAGTCTTAGTACCTTTACCACTTCTAATATCATATTGGCTTATTAATTTATTAGTATATTTATCCACACTTCGAAAATTTATAAATCCTTTATTATGATAATCTTTAGTAAAATATCTTTTTAACATAAGATTTTCACCTAAGGAATACTCTAAAACTAGTCCATCTTTATGTCTATCTTCAGGTATATGAGCCATCCCTTTAATATTTCTTTTTCTAACACTTTCATTAGTAATGTCACTTCCATTTAAAGAAATACTTCCACTACTTATAGAGCCAAGCCCTGTTAAAGCATATACTAATTCTGATTGACCATTTCCATCGATTCCAGCAATACAAACTATCTCTCCCTTTTTAACATTAAATGACACATAATCAACTAGCTTCTTATTATTGCCTTTTGAATTTACGGATAAGTTTTTTACTTCCAATACAGTTTCTCCAATTTGTGGGATGATTTTTTCTATTTCTAAATTTACCTTACGCCCTACCATCATTTCAGAAAGCTCTTCTTTTGTAACATCACTAACCTTAACAGTGTCAATATATTTTCCTTTTCTAAGAACTGTACATCTATCTGACACTGCTTTTATCTCATTTAATTTATGAGTAATAAATAAAATGGATTTTCCTTCCTTAGCCAAGCTTTTCATTATTTTCATTAATTCTTCTATTTCTTGAGGAGTAAGTACTGCTGTTGGTTCATCAAATATTAAAATGTCGTTATCTCTATATAGCATTTTTAATATTTCCACACGTTGTTGCATTCCTACTGTTATGTCTTCTATAATGGCATCTGGCTCAACCATTAATCCATATTTTTCAGACAAATCTATAACTCTTTTTCTAGCATCCTCCATTTTTAACAGTCCATGACTAGTAGTTTCTACACCTAAAATTATATTTTGCAGTACTGTAAAGTTATGAACTAACTTAAAGTGTTGGTGAACCATACCAATTCCTAAGTCATTTGCATCATTTGGATTTTTAATATTTACTACCTCTCCATTTTTTTTAATTACACCTTTTTCTGGTTGGTACAAACCAAACAATACACTCATTAGTGTAGACTTTCCTGCTCCATTTTCACCCAATAAAGCATGTACTTCTCCTTTTTTTAGTTGTAAAGTAATATTGTCATTAGCTATTATTCCAGGAAATTCTTTAGTTATATCTAGCATTTCTATTACATGTTCCATAGATATCTCCTTACTAATTATTTATTTATTATAATTATACAAGAAAAAAAGTTTTTTTACAATTTTTGGAAATAATTCAATAAAAAAGTCAGTTCAAAAGAACTGACTTTTTACTTACTTTATAAAATATATTTATTTTACTACTTTTACAGATACAACACTAACATTTAAATCTGTTGCTTTTTTTACATCATCTTTTTGAAGTTTTATTTTTCCATTTGCTAAATCTTTGTAAACTTTATCGTAATCTTCTTTAGTGAATTTTTCAAACTTAGAATTTTCCATAGGAAGCTTAACACCATCTTTTTCTGCACCTAGTACTAAAGATTGTCCTCCTGGGAACTTGTCATTATAATAGTCATCTAAAGTTTGCTGAACTGCTGATGATAAACCTTTCATTGCAGAAGTTATTACTGTATCAGACTCACTGCTTTGGTCAACGTCAACACCTATAACTTTTTTGCCATCTATTGCTTTAGCTGCAGACATTACAGAGTTTCCTACAGCACCACCACATGCAAATATCACTTCAGTTCCATCAGTATACCAAGATGAAGCTAATGTTTGTACTTCTGGCGTAGCATCAAATCCACCAGTATAGTGATATTTAATATCTACTTTATCTAATTTTAACTCTTTTGCTGCAGCGTCAGCACCTTGAACAAAACCATAACCATAACGAGTTACAGCAGGTACTGCTATTCCACCCATAAATCCAAGTTTTGTATATCCTTCTTTAACAGCTGCATAACCTGCTAAATAACCAGATTGCTCTTCTGCAAATACTATACCTACAGCATTTTTACTTGTTTTATAATCTTTGCTATCTGCATCATGTGGATTACCATCTACTAATATGAAATGTACATCTGGATATTTGTCTTGAGCTATGTATATAGGCTCTTCAAATAAATATCCTGGAGTAACTACAACTTTAGCTCCACCTTTAACAGCTAACTCTATAGCCGCTAAATATGCATCTGTGGATTGTTCTGTTGGTTTGTAATACTCATGAGAGATATTGTGTTCTTTAGCATAAGCTTCTATTCCCTCCCAAGTACCTTGGTTAAATGATTTGTCATCAATTGTTCCTATATCAGTTATCATTGCAATTTCTTTACCCTCACTACTAGATTCATCTGATGAAGAACTACATGCAACTAGACCAAGTCCTAGGACACAAGACAGTAAAATAGATAAGATCTTTTTCATTCCTTAATTTCCCCCTATTATTTTTTTGACTTACAGTCAATATAATTATATTCCATTTTTTACCATTTTAAAAGTAGTTACTAATATTTTGTTAAATAATTTTAATTAATATAATAAAAATTTCAAATGTCAAAATAAGTAACAAATTGGAAAAGATTTCAATAATTCCTTGCCCTAGCATATTTGTGTTGGTATAATTTCTACTATAAATATAAATCAGATTGGGTGATGGAAAATGTCAAATTACAAAAAAATTATACTTTGTATAATATCCCTTATTATCATAATACCAGTGTCAATTTATGGATATTTACAATACAAACTGAAAGATGTAACAGTATCATCTACTTACAAATCTAAAATCAAAGAAGTTGATGGTATAACTAATATTTTATTACTTGGAACAGATGGTAGAAAAGGTGAAACTGCCTTTAGAACAGATTCTATGATTATTCTTACTATTGATAATAATAATAAAAATATTAAACTTACTTCTTTGGCAAGAGATACTTATGTCAATATACCAGGTAGAGATAAAGGTAAATTGAATACTGCATATTTTTGGGGAAAAGAAAATCTTTTGTTTGAAACAATTGAAAATGAATTTGGTATAGGTCTAGATAAATATGTAATCGTAGACTTCACTTCTTTAATGGATATTATTTATGCTTTAGATGGCGTAGAAATAAATGTTAAAGAGTCAGAAATAAAGGAAGTGAATAAATTTATTCCAGAATGCTATAAGTTCTGTAAAAATCCTAATAAAGGAGAAATGGAATTAATAAAAGAACCAGGTAAACAAACATTAAATGGTTATCAAGCTTTATCTTATAGCCGTATTAGAAAAGCCGATAGTGCTATATTTAGAGATGGTAGACAAAGAAAAGTTATTAATGCCATTATGAAAAAATACCAAGATGTGTCTTTTACAAAATATCCAGAGTTAATAGATGCCATAATTCCATATGTTACAACAAATTTAACTTCTAATGAAATTACTAGTCTTGCATTTACAGGACATAATATTTTAGCTGGGAAATCACTTAAAACAACTTTAAAAGAAGGCGAATTCCCTATTACAGATGAAATACATTCAAAAGGTGGAATATATGGAAATTCAGGTTGGGTATGGGTATATGATACTAATTCCACATGTGTATTAAGAGATTTTATATACAAAAATATAGACATGAATGATAATGAATATTTAAAAAACAATAGTAATATCTCTCTAAACTATTAAAAATCTTTATCTAGAATTTCTTTTAAACTTTGAATATATAAAGGAGTATAAATATGTCTCGTGGGAAAAAGATTGTCATAGCTTTAGTTATAGTACTTTTATTATTACCTATGGCTGTTTTCGGGTTTCTTTATTACAAAATAAATAATATAGATACTAATGAGCAAGTCGAGGGAGTTACCAACATATTATTACTGGGAACTGATGGTAGAGAAAATGAAAGCGCATACAGATCTGACTGCATGATGATACTTACTATTGATAATACACACAAAAGTGTAAAATTAACTTCTTTAGCACGTGATACATATGTTGAAATACCAGGTGAAGGTATGGGTAAGCTTAATGCATCATACTTCTGGGGCAAAGAGCAGTTATTATTTAAAACTATAAAAAATGAATTTGGAATAGATATTGATAAATTTATTCAAATTGACTTTGAAGGATTAATGGATGCAATAACAGAACTTGGAGGAGTGGAAGTAGATATTACTGAAAAAGAAATGAAAGCTGTGAATAAATTAGTACCTTCCACATATGAGTCTTATAATAATCCTGATAAAGGTAAAATGAAGTTAATTCCAGGTTCTGGTGTACAAACATTAACAGGTTATCAAGCTATATCTTATTGTAGGATTAGAGATATAGACAGTGCCATTTATAGAGATGGTAGACAAAGAAAAGTAATAATGGGTGTAGCATCAAAATTAAAAGGTCTTTCTTTATCTGAATATCCAAAATTAATAAAATCTTTACTTCCATGTGTAAATACTAATATGGGGTCTATTGAATTATTAAATATTGGAACATCAGCATATAATATTTTATCTAAAGATGGTACTATTAAACAGGGACAATTTCCTATAATAGATGAAGTACACTCCAAGGGTGGAAAATATAAAGATGCTGGCTGGGTATGGTTATATGATAAAAATTCAGTAGTTGTTTTAAAACAATTTATCTTTGATGATATCCCAATGGAACATAATAAATACTTAAACGAAACAAATAAGATAGAACTAAATCATTAAACATTTTAAAGAACATATACAATATATGTTCTTTTTTTGTAACACATATATCCCCCTTTTAATATAATATATTATCGTTAATTTATAGGGGGATATATATATGCATAAAAAGATTATTGCTCTTGCAAGTGCTCTTTCTCTAGGAGCGTGCTGTCTTACTGGTTGTGCTTCAAATAACCAGGCTACAAAGGATAAAGAGTTAGATAAGGTTACTGTGGCTGAAGTAACACACTCTGTTTTCTATGCACCTCAATACGCAGCAATTACACAAGGTTTCTTTAAAGAAGAAGGCATTGAATTAGATTTAATAGATGCACAAGGTGCTGATAAGACTATGGCAGCTTTAATTTCTGGAGAAGCTGATATAGGTCTTATGGGTCCTGAAGCTTCTATATACGTGTATAAACAAGGTAGCGATGATTATGCTATTAACTTTGCACAATTAACAAAGAGGGACGGAAGTTTTATAATATCTAGAGATAAAAATGATAATTTTACGTATAAAAATTTACAAGGAAAAGAAATTCTAGGTGGAAGAGCTGGTGGAGTTCCTTTAATGACATTGGAATACTTATTAAAAAATCAAGGTTTAACTATTGGTGAAAATACATCTAAAGGCCAAGTAAATGTTCGTACAGATGTTCAATAATCAGTATGACCATAACAGTTATGAATTATATAGTATAAATATATAAATATAGATTAAATGTTAAAATTAAGTTAAATAGGAATATTTTTATAATCAAAAATCATACCCTGTATTAGTGCATTATCTAAACGCAGTGGTCTACAGCTCGCTGGAGATAGTTAGTGCACGGTTTAATACGGTTAGGGTTTATAGGGTGAGTGTATACTTTTTTGTATATACTCACTTTTTATGTAATAATTGATTAAATTTATATAATTATTATATAAAAATAGTAGGAGCATAGCTCCCACCTCTTTGGTTCGTAATATATTAAAATGGTGAACTTCTTTTTAATATATTATCTATCTGATATTAAAAATATCTGCTTTCTCATGTTCCAAATTAAAAATATAGTTATCAAAATTTGCAAACTCAGTCCATATATATTTTATATATTTACCACTTAAAATAATTGAACCTTCTATAAAGCCATCTAAATTAAAGCATGTATTAATGTAACTTTTTCTAATGCAAAATTTATTCTTTCCACCCATTTTTGTAAATTCAGATAAGTTGACAGGCTCTGTCAATGAAATATTTTCACATATATCTGCGTAGTTATCTCTTTCGCTCTTAAGTTCGAATTTTTTATTTATTTTCATTGGAATTGCTAAATTTATACATTGTGGGAATGCAATTACACTATTTTTAACTTTTTTAGAAGCATAAGCTATTCCATCAATTTTTAATTCACTTAAACATTGCATTATTAATTGTGAAACTATATACTCAGATTTAAATTTCCTTTCTTTATTTTTAATAGAAAATGAAGTTGCATATACTAATGGTATTACTTCTATCATGTATTCTAATAATTTAATATTACTATCTCTTTTATCTCCCTTAAATCTCATACTATTTCTTGCTTGATTATTAATCAATTCCTGGTCAATAACTAAATTTAATATTTTTAAACCTTTAGGTAGTTCAAATGATGAACTATTAAATACACTATCCTGAGGCTTATCCATTTCTAGCCAGCATACATATGATGTCGTACCTAAGTATAAACAAGGCACTCCTGGTATACTAAATCTTTGTGTAGATACCAATTCACGATTACAAAATGGTATATGTAACATATCTTTTTTTTCAAAAGTTGAATTACCTATCCTTGCTTTAAAAAAAGATAATGGATATTTATTCATAATATCATAATCATTTATACATCTATCTTCTATTTCGTCAAGTAAATCTGAAAATGGTGCTACACCTCTAAATGCATAACTTTTATCTAACTCAGATATTATAAAATCATTTGAAGTATATTTTTTTAATAACTTAATTATTTTATTTTTAGCCTTTGCTATATCTGCATTATAATAATCTTCCACACTTTTAATTATCAATTTAACATTGTCTTCTACATTCTTAATAGCATTTTCTGAAATATCATTTATATTTTTAATATAATTTTTATAACTATTTAATCTCTCCTTTAATTTTAAATAATAATCTTTATCATAATCTAATTTAATAGGCATAGTAAAATCTACTAAATTTATTTTATCAATATCAATCTTATCCACCTCTAAATCTCCTTATATCACTGTAAAGTTTCATATTTAGTAATTCGTTTTCAAAATATAATTCTCTATAAAGTATAATCAATACTTCTTTTACTCTATTTAATTTGACATCATTTTTATATTTATTGCCTCCTCATGAAATATATTACTTTAATTCGCATTATATAACAATTGCGACCTTTATAATATTATAACATTAACTCAATACTTACATTGTATTTAGAGTGTTTTTGTCACCTTTTACTTTTCAAAATGTCTTGATATTACTTTAATACACAGGTTTCCCACAGATTTTGGAGTATTATGATTTCCTTGTAATTAAAAAAGCTACCTATTAACTAGGTAGCTTACATATAAAGCTTGAATATCCATCATCTTCATTTTTAATTAAACATAAAGCATGATATCTTTCTAGCTCTGTTAAATCTGTTTCAGTATATCCATCCTTTTCAAAATATACTGATAAACCTTTATATGCTTCTGGATCACATCCACTAATTAGTATAAAACTTGCCCCACTTGATAATAATGACTTTTTACACTTAGCTGTTAGTTGATCCAAATAATGCATAGCTAATGTAAATGTTAAATTATATTTCCTGTGCTCTACTAGTATATCTTCTAATAACAATTGTGCATGAGGACATTGATGCAATTCATTAATAAACACTTCAGTTTGTATATTTTTATCAGCTTCTTGTTTAGCAATCCATATCTTTTGTAGATAAAAAGTGCACATTAAGTCTTTTAACATTTTAGTCTTAAATGACTTATGAGGTATCTTTATTAATATAACTTTTCTTTCATTCATAGCTTTTACAAAATCAATATTATTTGAGCCATCTTTCATAAAAGCTTTTTTAGTATAAAAACTAGCGCTTTTTAATTTAGCTACCCTATCTAAAATTCCATCTATTTTACTATCGTAATTTTCAACATTACCTTTTTTATCTGCTTTATCTAATTCTCGTAAATCTTCTATCTCTTCTGATAATTCTATCTTTCCTTCTTTATCTAAATTATTAATTATATTGGTTCTATAATCTGGATTCTTTAATATATTTATTATTTCTTTAAAGCTGCTATTTACATTATTATAAAAAGCTACAGTTCCAGCGCAGTACAAGTATCTTAACATTCTAGGTGATAATTCACTTTTGACATCATTTATAGTATCAAGTAATAATTCAAACTGTTGCGCTTTTTGCATAGATACTTCAATTTTAACATCTAAACTATCATCTAATTTATATGTCAATTCATTAATTAAAAATGCTTGTAATTCATCATCTCTATTGCTATTTATTTCAATAAGTTTTTCCTTTGGTACTCTTTTCTTTATATCATCCGCTAATTGACACTCATCTATATAATCAATTACAAATAAAGATCTGTTAGCTTTAATTATGTCTTCTGATAAATTGCCCATATAATAATCTTTTCCAGCTCCTTGGCTCCCCATTAATACCCTGCTCATCCTTTTCATTTGTTCATCTGTAGAATAATATACTTCTTGTGTATTTTCTTTATTCTTAACCTTGCCTATCCTTATTTCCCCATTATCTAAACATTTAGGAGCTTTAAGTTCTAAAACTTTGTTATGTTCTATCATGTTAAACTGCTTTATTACATCGGTGGAAGGCATGTTAATAAAATTGCTACATTCTTCTACTGTGGTTTTATTTATACTAACATTTTTTATAACTGTCTTCTTTAAATCTACATTTTTAGTTATTTTAGTTACAATTAATCGGTTATTATCTTCTACAGATTCAAAAGTGTTACCTAAAATTCTTCCTAATTCATTTTCTCTCTCTTTTTTACTACTTTTGGTCAATAATATTATTTGACTTTTACATATTTCTTTATGAGCCTTTCTTTTAGTGCTATAAGAAGCTTCTATTTTCATAGGATTAAACGTATTACGGTTATTTTGTGAAGTGCTTAAAAGACTATCTATTAAATCGTTTATAAGCCTAATAAAAATTTTTAATGAAATTACAACATAATCTTTAGTTTTTTTAGACTTTTTAAGATTTTCTCCATTTTCAAATTTATTTAATGTCTCTTTATAAGTGATTGCTCTAAAATAATTAGATTCTTTTTCACTAACAGGGATAAAATTGTATAAGATACCACAACTTTCGTTTTCTTCTAATATATTAACTATAGACATATTAGAATTTAACAAATCATTGTTTCTCTTATCAACTGCAATAGATAATCCATCCTCTTTTTCATAATGTACATCAAACTTTGTACAAATATTTACAACAATAGGCATTTCATCTACTATTTTTATTTCAATATTCTTCCAACAATCTTTAAATTTTGCTTTAAATTTATTTAAATGTATCTTTGGAATAATAAAAAAGAACTTCACTGAGTGTTTTTCGATGTGTATATAAAAACTCGCTTTAGGCATTTCCTCTAAGATTATTTTTTTATTGGCTTGATAAATCAATTTGTTTGTCTTTTTGAACATTGAATTGATAAGAGTAGCTATTTGTTCTGTATTATTATTTCTATTTGATTTCGTCACAATTAGTTCTGCAAAACAATATTCGCATTTTCTATATTCGAAGTAATCTGATACTTTTATGGATCTAACTTTACCAGAAATTACATTACTAATCATTTTAAACACTTCCCTAAGATTGATAATACTAAATATATACCTATTGAAATAGAAGCTGTATTCTTACACTTTTGCAATCCAAAAGCATAAAGAATAATTCCTATTAACCCTACTATTAAACACCCATTATAGCTGCAAGCTAATACTATAGTAATAACTTTTTCCTTCATATTATATACCCCCTAAAAATTAATCTTAGAAAACATATTAAACAAACTAGGATATAGTCTTATTAATACATAAGTTAATAAGTATTGCATTCCACTTGTAGTAGCATCCTTAAAACTTCCCCCAGCTATCATAGTAGACATCATTTCTTTTAATCCTAAACCTAAGAAACTATATTTAGCTAATACAAGTAGCATATCTATAATTTGTCTAGCTGAACTATTTAAAGAAGTTTCGAAGCTTTCTGCATAAACAATACCATTGCTTTTCATTACTAATGCTATCAGTAGCACTAATCTTGAGTATATAACCTTGTTCCTTTTGACATGATTTAAAAATCTTTCTATTGCATCTAACTTTTCCTGTTCATCTAAATGTAAAAAATCTGAAATAGTGTAATATCTTACCATCTATAAAATCCCCCTTAGAAGTGAATAATATTCTTAATATTTTTATCGGAGGTTAAGAAATGAATGCTGGTATTTATTTTGGATTAGCTGCACTTTGCGAATTATTGAGACATTTAATATAAAAAGAAGGGTATCTATTATATTTATAGAATAAATCAAAATAGAATTATATATCATATAGTTCTAACCCTTTAGAGTGCTATGAGGTTTCCAGGCCAGTAGCACTCTTTTATTATTCTTTATTGATTTCTTCCAGCATCTTTTCTCTTAGCACGTTTTTAATATAATTACTCTTACCATACTCTAAAAATTTCTGCTCTAGCCAATCTAAAAGAATCTGATCATCTAAAGTTGATGTTTTAAAGCTTATATTAATTATAGTAGGTTTGTTACTAGCCACATTATCACCTCTTTAATTATTATTCAAATTTTATTTATAAAATGTATAAATTTTACACATATATTATTATATAAATATTGTATAAATCCTTTTTTCTTAATTTATTCTATGTAAGTTTTTAATACTTGTTACATAATTTTTATTTAAAATTTATATAAATTTATGTAACTTTTATATAAATCACTGCATATATATAAGCAAGTAAAAATTAAGGAGTATATATAATGAAAGAAATGATTATTTCTACACTTTTAAAAAATAGATACCATAATATGTAATATTTTTGACCAGAAATTAATTTTTATAGTATTTTGTGCTACTATTATTAAATGAGGAGGGTATATAATGAAGAAAATATTAAGTTTAGTGATAAGTTTAATTATAGTAATAGGAATGGTTGGATGTAATACAACAAAACAAGCGGTAAATGATGCTAAACAGGACGTAATAGAAAACACAACAGATTTAGAATCAATGGATAAATATGTTCAAGATTTATTAAGTAAAGCTTTTGTTGATGGCGATGTTAGTGTTAGTACAACAAAAGATAAAGATATATATGTTACAACAATTGCTATTATAGACAACAAAATAGATTTGCAAGGGTTAACTAAAGACGAAATAAAACAACAATCTAAAGAATCTGGATTAACAAAAGAATGTGATGAGTTTGTAAAACAGATAACAGAATACTGTGCTAAACAAGGAATAGACACTAATATATTATTTAACTTAACAGATAGTAACTGGATTAGTGCATATGAGTACAGATATGACAA
Organism: Terrisporobacter mayombei; assembly: GCF_020748465.1. Taxonomy (GTDB): domain Bacteria; phylum Bacillota; class Clostridia; order Peptostreptococcales; family Peptostreptococcaceae; genus Terrisporobacter; species Terrisporobacter mayombei. Next base: position 714,668 of record NZ_JAHZMP010000002.1, on the reverse strand, counting down.
CTTACAAAATACAGATGAACAATCTAACAACAACACTAAGAAAACAACTGACAAACGCAGTGAGAGTGTTAAGAAGACAACTAAATCATCAACTAAAACTAGTACTAAAGATTCTAATTATGATGAAGATGGTTTTTATAAGGGTGTTAAAGATGGTACACATTTAGGAGAAATGAATAATGGTTGTGTTATATGTGGTGAAGAAAGTAACTACATGATGACTTATAAAGGTACACTATATTGCCATAACTGTGGTATTAGAGAACAGGTAAAAGATGAAAATAAACAACATAAAAAGGATGCACTAGAAAGAGAGAAACAAAGAGAAGAAGAGAAAAAACAATGGGATGCACAGAAAACAACTAGTGATGACGATGCAGATTGGGACAAATATTATAATAGTGGGAGCGAAGAATAGATGAATGTAGATGTAGATTTTAAAGAACGACTTGAAAATATGAATATGACAATGGATGTAGCAGAAGTCTAATTTAAAAGGCTGGTAAGGAATTTTATTTCCCTACCAGCCTTTTAAAGTTTAAAGTTATATTAAATAATGGTTATTAATATTGTAGACATACTCTAGCAGTTTTATGCATACACTCTAATATCCCATAGTATCTTTCGCTTATTTTTATTCAAGGTGGCTAACGGAAGGCCACCTTATTTTTTTATTTAATCGTTTATCATAAATGAAATAATGGGGATGGTAATTCAATAATAATTGAAAAAGAATAGTAATTAAAAGGAGCAGTTTTTTATTATCATAAATTTACATACAGAATGTACAAGAATGATTTTAGAATGGTTTTATATAAATTCATCGAATAAATCAAAATAGAATTATACTTTGATAATTCGCTGAGGTTTGAGCTCTATGGATGGCAGTTCTGGAACTCTTTTACTTATTAATCTTCTTCATTCTTTGCACTATTCTTGTAATTGATAAACTTTTCATCCTTAGAAACTAACATTTTTAAATAGGCGCTTATTCCTAGTGTATCTTTTATCTCATCCATTAAAAATGTATATATTTCTATATCTCTTACGCTTTCTTTGAAGGATAGTTGAAGCTTTAAGCTCTGCTTACGATTCACTAAATTTCCTCCTCTCCATATAGCTTTATTTATTTATATGTAGTGCTACACACATAATCGCCTGTCCTTTATAAATATTTTTATATTGTATTATCTTTTAATCTCGATTACATTTATATTGGAAGGTATTTTTTTAAAAAAGTCAGATGGGAGAGATAACTTATTATGGATGTAAAAGAACTAGTTAGAAAAAATAAAACTCTAGTGGAGTATAAAGAAAAATGCATCAATGCATATACCGAATTATTAAATATAGGTGAAGATCTACATAAACTTAAAGAAAATGACTGGATTAAGTTAAGAGAAAAAGGTGTAAATGATGCCATTAATTTTTTCGAGGAGTCTGGTTTTACAACTTTATCAAATGATAATAAATATGTATTTACATTATTTAATACTATTATAAAATATTTCTATGATGGAGAAGACGAAATGATTATGTTCCCTATAGAAATACAACCAAATCAGATATTTGATACTGTACAAATTAGACACTCTTCAGAATACGATTCAATGTTGTCTTGGAAATATAACATTGCATTGAATGGAAATCAGCTGTATAAAGAAAACTATGAGGATACATTCAACAATTGTGATGATCTAAATGAATTACAAAAATCATACTCTAAGCTTAATGAAAATATTGAAAATTATAAAAATACGATTAAAAACATATCTAATGTTAAATATATCTATTCTCTATATAAACAAGATATTGAATGCGACACTTTCAAAGAATTATTTAAAAATCACATAATTGGTTAAAAAAAGGCTGGTAGGGAAATAGATCCTTACCAGCCTTTTAAAATTACACTATAACATGGATTATTAATATGATATACACACTCTAGTAATTTTATGCATACATTGTAATAACTAATAACATCTTATATTTATTTTTATTCAAAGGCGGCTAGCGCAAGGCCACCTTATTTTTTATTTATTTTACAATTTCTACATAATTTTTATTTAAAGATAACCAACCTTTACGATATGGAGCATACCCCCATTTCCCATTAGATGACATCTTAGTTATCTTATATTTTACACCTTTAGGAGCTGTATATAATATTTTACCTTCCATGCTAGCTTTTTCTCTTATATTTAATTTTCCTTTAGTCTGAATATAAAATGATACTTTATTAGTAATATAAAATGATACTTTATTAGTAATATAAGTATCTTCTTTTCCTACAGTAGGTTTAGGATATCCGTTTAATCCATTAGTTTTAATAATGGTTGGATAATCTATATAACAATAATTTTGGTCAGCAACATCATTTCCTATTCCATTTATTTTTTTACTTCTTAATAAATTAGTTTCTCCACCAAACTGCCACATTGTGTGTTTGCTATAATATGTACATTCTTTAGAGTATTGAGCTATCCAATGGTCATAGTCTTTTAGTTCATTATCATTTAATTCATCTCTAAGTATGTATTTACCGCTGTAAATTCCAACATAGTATCCAGCTTTTTCTAATTCGTCTAAACAAGTTTTAACTGCTTTAGTCATATTAGATTTTGAAGTAGTTTTTAATGTTTTTGCATCTTCTACATCTAGCCATACTGGATATTCTAACTTTTTATTTTTTAATGTATTTATTATAAATTTTGCTTCTGATTTAGCAGTTTCAACACTATTACATCTACTATAGAAATAACCACCTACTGGCATACCAACAGATTTTGCATCTTTATAGAATTTTTCAAAGTATGGATCTATATATAAATTATTTCTGTTGCTAGTAGAAGCAAATCCAACCCTAAGTATCGCAAACTCAACTCCTGCATTTTTAACTTTATTCCAATCAATTGGATAATTATATTTACTTACATCTATTCCCCATATTTTAGTAGTCATAACTATTTTACCTCCTTATTAATTAATGTAACGAATAATTGATGTAGCCCTGTACTTGCAAGGCCGCTAAACATACCCCCAAGAATTACATCTGGACTAATAACCTTAACTAACCATACATTAAGAACAACACCAAGCACTGCCATTATAAGTGGTATGTACTTATTATCTAGTGAAGGAAAACTATTCTTTAATACATACCCAACACATACACATATACCTACTATCACTAAAACAACATAATCATTTAAAAAAGTTAAATCCATAACCATACCTCCTAATTTATATTATCTAATCTATGGTGAGCAGATTTACAGCTCTGCTCTACTACTGCCATTCTCTCAATTAGATTGTTATGTTTATCTACTCTGTTGCTAAGAGTAGTTATATCTCCCTTTACATCTTTTATTTGTTCCTGCATTACCGCAGTATTTTTGTTATTACTAAAATAGGAACCAGCTAAGGTTCCCACGAATGCTAAAATTGCAATTATTATTTCATTGCTCATATATACCTCACTTTCTCGACATTAAAAAAGGACCTAAAATTAATTAGATCCTTTTGCATAATTATTCAGCAACTACTTTCACTCTATCAATATATTTAACTTTATTTCCACACTTTTCACATGTCCAAGTAACTTCAGCTTGTACATCTTCAATTTTTCCATTAACTAAGCTTGCGTCTCCACATAAACAAATTTCTGCATATTCTAAGCTAGTCACATGTTCACATAAACAACAATACCCTTTTCTTACTGGCTCTAATCTATACATAAATAACATCCCCATAGCATAAATATATTTCTAATATAATTCTACACATTATGAGAAATATCCTTCTATATTGACTTATAAAGTATAACTATCCCTACGAAAGATAGAATGCCAACCGATACACCTATAAGGCATAAAATTAAAGCCCCGTACAATAAAATATTCATTTAATCACCTCAAGTAAAAGTATTAACACTATCGAGGTGATATAAACTTAGTTCGTAATATATTGATATTGTTCACTGTAACTATTCGATAAATTGAAATTAATTAGTATCCCCATGTTTTAAGTGTCCATTTACTATTTTCTCTATCACGCACTAGAATCCATTGCCAATCAGTATATGTAGAATTTGGATCTAGACTACCATCCCCACCAGAAGAATCTACATCAAAGTTTGATAGTAAAATTATTGCCTCATCTGAATTATATTGTTTTGCCCATTCATCTGATGAAGAAATACTAATATCTTCGTTATACCATAAATCAGTTAATACACATCCCTTAAATTCATCTCTAAATTCTCTCTTAACAATATTCATTGCAGTGTCAATATCTTGATTACTATAAACCTCGGAATGTGAAATAGATTGATTCACATTATCTACATCCCAATGCATGTAGAATCTTAGGAAGTATAATACTATACCAATTATACATACTGCAAAAATTAAACATATTAATTTACTTTTTTTACTCATATTTTCCTCCCAAAACACCTATCTATATACATGGTATCAAAAACATTTCCATTTTGCATTACTTATCTATTGAGAATAAAAAAAGAACTATTCTACAATTAGTTCTTCACATCCAGAATTTATTAATACAGTTTTTACTGGTTCCTTCAATAACTTGGGTACCTGTGCGTAAGTTTTATTTCCGCACATTATTTCTTGTGCCCATAACATAGCCATCATGACTTCACCCCCTCTTTTTCCAAATATTAATCTATATAATAGTTTCTTAACCACCATACACAACTTCACTCATTTCAAGTAAGCAATCCTTTAAAAATTTACTTTCATCCTGTAAATCTTTTATTGTTTCTCTCAACAACTTCTCCGGGTCATCCACCTTATTCATAACCATATAATTAATAGTTATTTGAGTAGAATCTTCCGAATATCCACCTAGTGCTAGATATTGAGTGTCTGAATTATGTTCTGGTAATATTCTCACGACTAATTTATAACCATGTTGTTTCATAGCTTCTATATTAGTATCAAAGTCTAATATTACTTTTTCATCCTCTATTAAATCTTTGGGAGCATATGTTAACTCACCATTTATTAATTTTCCATACATTCAATAACTTCCTCCTTATTCGGTTCAATTTTTTCTTGCAACTCATGTATTATATTTTCTAGTTCTATATTTTCAGATTGTAACTTATTTACTATTTTATCTTTCTCTTTTAATTGTTCTTTAGCTAACTCTAATTGAGCCATATATAAAACCTTTTGCTCAACCGCATTTGCTACCTCTTGCTTGTAAATTGAATTTATTATTGATGTTGCATCCATTCCCAAAACCTCCATTATTTGTATTTTTTCTATTATCTATTATATAGAACTGTGTATAATTATTAACCGACGTTAACAATATTTACGTTAACATCGGCATTATTTTTATTCTTTATAAGTAACTTTAACTGATATACTTCCAGAACAAACTGAATAGTACGCACTTGTTTGACTAGGCGGTATTATTCCAAATCCCTTTGCATTATCTGATTTAAGAGATGCTATTTCAGCTGATGTTAGAGTTATTGTTGCTGTTCCACCTACGGCTACACTAAAGTTTCTACTAAAACCATTATATGTAGGTGACCCACTAGGTCTACTTGAATAATTATGTGTCTTAAGTGTATGAGTAACAGACGCATTAGTTCCGCCACTATTACGGTTTATTGATATAACAACTTTAGTTACATTTTTCTTTAAATAATTTTGTAATGTAGTTCCAAAGAACCATGCTCCAACACATTGACCATAACCATAATTACCTTGTCTTACAGAACCATCTTGTTTCCAACTGTTGTAAACTGTTTTTCTATAGGTGTCCCCATAGTTGGCTTTAACTGTTACAGTTTTAGTTACTTCAGTTGTTGTGTTATTGTCATTTGTTCCACCTGCGTCAGCTCCATCAAATGTAACACCGTCCGCAAATATTTGGCCATTGTTAGCTTTGAATAGGTGTGTGGTTTGACCACTGCGTCCAGCTTGCGTTGTGTTATTTAACATAATCAAACTACCAGACACACTAGCGAAAGAATAATGTTCTGTTGTCCCACTAGATGAGGAAGAATATACGTGAGCCGTTCCATGGCATCTAAGTCCATAATAAGGTTTATTTACAAACTTAACATCCGCTATATACCCCTTTGACCCAGTTATGGCTACTATACCACAATCTTTATAGTCTGTTGAATTACCTTTATATACATCCATGTCATATACAAAGAAACTGCAACTATCAAATGTCATTGCGTACCTATAACTAGAGTAATATCTACCTATATTTGGCATAACTTTTCCCCTAACAGTACCACCAGTTGACCCAGATTTATTGCCATACACATTCATTCTAATTGAGTTCCTGCTACCGAAAAAATAACCCTTTAATGTATAACCATTGAAGTTAACATTTATTACGCCACTATTGTAACTATCTAGTACTACGTTTTCAGTTATATTACTCTGCATATTAAAAGTTAATTCGTATCCATTTAAGTTAGAAGGTATTATGGCTTCGGCTGACTCAAACGAACTAAATGTTGCACCATCTTCAAATATTTCTGAATCAGTTGCACCGGATTTAATATTAATAATATAGTCACCATCGAAAACTTCTTGATACCTAGAGTTATCAATTGATTTAACTGATAACGTATTAGCTGTTAAGTCTCCGGATACTGACAATCCAATACAATCTATTGTAGCCCCAACTATTTGACCAAATTCTGTAACTTTAAAAATAGGGCTATTATCGTCATTTACTGTTTCACTTCTAAACTCTCCCCCTATTATTTCACTTCCGTGTATTGTTTTACCGTCTATTGCTCCGTCTACTATTAAACTGCCAGATGTCATAAGACGTATACATGGAAGTGAGTATGTTAATGCAAATGCTGAATTACCTACATATGCTTTAAAGTTACCATAAACAGCATTTGCTGGTCTTGGTGGTATTGTTAATACATCATTAAGTCCAATCTGTGCATTTGGACTAACAGGTTTTACTACACTTGAAGATAATATAGCTGTTCCTGCTGAATCCCTCCAACAAAATTGTAAATTATAGTTAGTATCACTAGTATTTGATGGTGGGGCATATACATACCCTGTAACAAGAAATTGTTCACCGCCCCTTAGTTGGGTCAAGTTATTAGATATAAATACATGGTTGTATGATGGACTTAAACTATAGGCTGGATTACCTGCTCCAGTTGTATAATTTGTAGGTGTGGTACAATAGTTTGTAAAGTCACCTATATTTATACTATTTGCTAATATAGTACCCGGTTTAACGTATTTACCATCTATCATAGTACCTGCTAATGCTGATTCTGAAATTGACCCACCAGTTACATTAACAACTCCTTTTACAACTAATCCACTAGATGTACATTTTATAACATCCTCTGTACCATTATTCAAGTAAAAGCCGTCTGCTTTAATTTGGGTATAACCATTGTAGTTGGATTGTTCGACCTTAATTCCGTCTTTATTTATAGTTGTAATACCGTCAAATATTTCATTTGAATTTGGTGCATATGGTACTTCAAGTTCACCCTTAGTCAACATTATATTTGTAACATACATAACTTTTGTAGTATCCCTACAAATTGCACTTACAACCATATGACTAATTTTTTTACCAGATGATGGGTTTAATACTAATGAATATTTTATCCATTTGTCGTAGTCATCTTTAAGTTGTGTTCCCGGGTATGTTACTGAACCATCTGTGTAATAAACAGTTACTTGAAATCCTGTATATTTATTTGTGGTTCCAGATGAACCACTACCAGATAAATAACCCCATAGAGATATAATTAAGTTACCTGTGTAATTCATAGGTTTTGTTGATGAATATAATTGTTGTGATATTTGTCTATTTGTTGTCAGCGCTCCATTCATTTTAACTGCTATTGGATTTTCTGTGCAAACTGTATCTGGAACAACCACTATACCTGCACTCGGACTCCAAAAATCTAAACCTCTTCTAAAATCACCATTGTATAACTCATTATATCCACCAGACTCTTTAAATTGTAGTTTGAAATTATTTACTGATTGAGTTACATCCGAAGTAGTGGCATATCCTTTTCCTGTTATTTGACCTTCTACATCTTCCGAAGTTGTATAAGTACTTCCGATGATTGTTTTTAGTCCTTCTATGGTTAACTTAGTTTCTGCTTCTTCTACTCTAGTTTCTAACCCATCAAAGTTAGACTCCATATTTCCTAGTGATACCCCAAATTCACCAACTTTCTGGTTCATTTGACTGTATGCGTCTTTTACTGTTACTTTTTCACCCTCTTCTATTATTTCCGTATCACTAATTAGAGTTTCTATTTTACCATTCATAGTCGATATACTAGTTGTGTGATTACTTACTGTTTTTCCTTGCTCTGTAACTGTATTATTCATAGTATTAAAAGCCACATCTAATGTTTGGTTTTGAGTATCCAGTTTTACTTTACTTCCTTTTATAGTTGTTGTTCCGTCGTTTATTTCTGTTACTACTGAATTTATGTCTAATTTACTACCAGAAATATTGGCATCATCACCAACCATTTTATCTACTATTAACCCATCACCGATGGCTTTTTCTGTAATACCAGAACTATTTATCAAAGTACCTATCCCGGTTTCATCGAATAACCCAAATGTGAAATTGCCTTGAGTATCTTTACCCATTTGTATTCTAACTTTTCCATTTTCATCTTTGAATTGTTGTAATGTACCATTTAGTGCTAAACTTCCATCCGCTGATTCTATATTAACTAAATTAGTATTTATTGCTCCAGCATTAATTTTATTAGCATTTACAGTATCTATCATTGCATCTTTTATAAAAGCATCCTCTACAGTTACTTTCTTAGATGTTAATATCAACGATTGAATATTCTCCATAGTTAAATTGCCACCAATTAAGGTATCAATACGACCTATACTAGTCGTTAACTCTTTAATTTCACCAATATTTGAATGAATAATATCGGCTATTATTTCGTCTGCTTCTAATGTACCTATTTGAGCCTTAACCGCAGTTAAATCTTCTATACTTGCTTTTTTTGCTACCAGTTCATTTATTTCAGCATAATTAGCTACCAGTTTATCAACTTCTAACTCCACGAGCTTTAACTTCGGAACCTGTTCACCCTCTACCAACACACGACCTTCTTCATCTACAAAAAGGAGGTCATTACGACCTCCGTTGTTCATTAAATCTATAAGATGTTGAAGTTCCTCGGGTAGGACAGTTGTAACAGTTCCTTGATTAATTCCATTAGTGTCATTATTACCATGCTCAACTTCATTTAACTTATCTTTCATGTCAGTTACACTTTCCGTGTATTCAAACATAGCTTCGTTTAGATCAGCATTATCTTCAATAGTTATTTCACCGTTTTCTAGTATTTGTGTTAATCTTTCTATTACCGAATCACGTGCTATTGTGTATCTCTCACTAGCTGTAAGTATTCTTGATTCTACAGGGTCTACGTTGTCTTCCTCAGCATAATCTTCTTCGGCTAAGTCACCTTCTTCACCTAGATAATAAGCATCGTCGTGTTCTTCTTCTGATGTTTCATCTTCAAGGAACACATCGTAATCTTCAATTACTTCTATTAAATTACCATCTTCATCGTAGATAGGTGTAGTATACTCTTGTCCTTCCTCTATCATTCATACCACCACCTTTTAATCTTTTCTAATTCTACCTATAAATAGTATATTTTTCTTACTTAAATTCTTAACTTTTGTTTTATATATAACATCGGTTGGATTACTGTCTACTGCTTCCCAATCACCGGCTGAATCCTTTCCAATTACAATGGCCGTATGAGAACACCCCATAAACATACCGTTATTAGATGAATCAGCATCCATGAATATTATGTCTCCTTCGGATAAATTAGTGTATGTTGTTAAGTCGGCTTCATCAAATACCCAACCTTGTTCAACAAAATATTTAGCGATGTTTGCTTCATGCCTTGTACTTGGTAATGCCCAACTATATGCAGAGTTCTTTTTATTATCATTTTTATTTGCGTCCCCATATGGTGTCTTTTCATATTTCCAACCCATTAACACATAATTCAATAAGCTTGAATCGTCTACGTGCATTTTACCACCTGTAATCCAACTAGATTTATTATCTTGTGGTTTTGCATAATCTGCTGGAGTTGTGTTGTTATATACTAACTTACTTTTATTATTAAAGAAACTTAAAGCATTATTAACTATAACGGCTCTATCTTTAAATTTATCAAATGCAGCATACTTACCACCTTTAGCTACTCCACTTACGGAACCTAAGTATGTTGTATTAGCAATTTCCTTATCTGTATTGTAGTAAACAACTATTGTATATGTTGTATCTGGTTTTAATATTAACTTACCTTTTTTACAGTCCTTACCATCTAACCAAATATTAGTTGGTTGTGTCATTTTAGTTGGTTCCGAACTTTTTCGTGTTGTAAATGTTAACTTAGAATAGTAAGAAATATCCGGTTTACTCGGCATTGTCCATTTAAGTTCAGCCATTGGTTTCGTATACAAGTGGTTGAAGTTTGTATGAAGAATAACACTAGCTTTTGTAAATTCTCTAACATATTCACCACCGCCACCTAACCATATTAAGTGATTTTTATAAGCCTTATAATATAAGTCTGCGGAAGCCTTATCTTTTAATTTCCATCCACACGTTGTCAACGATGTACTAATCCATTTATTAACACTATCATATATTCCACTAGGTATTCCGGTCTGTATTACATATTGTGTAACAGCTGAATATTCCCACATTTGAGAATTAAATTCATCAATCTTAGCATTTACTTGAACATAGTTTGACATTTGATTATTTACATGAGGTATCTTAGTAAAGAATATAGGTTTCTTAGGGTACTTAGTAAGCAATAATTTTATTAATCCTTTATATGTATCAACATCAACATCAGACTCCATAAAATCGGTCATATTGCAGAAATCTAAAAATACGTGAGATACCGTACTAGGATATGGTGTACTATCTTTTATATCTTCCGTATTACCGAAAATGTCTTTTAGTAAATTCCTATCGTCATAAAATTCTTGTGGATTAGTATTATAAGAACTTTTTAATGTTATCTCGTTTGTTTCAACTTTCTGTGTAATAGGGTCTTTTTTAATTCCTGCTTCTGCATCTAATTTAGCTAAGTCCCACGGTCTTATTATCATACCATAAGTATACAGGTCATCATAAACAGACATATACATTATAGCATCTGGATGTGGTTTATTACCTCTAGCATGTGCTACCATGTGTTTTCCATTTACTTTGCCACAATATATTAATGTGTGGTGCGTTTTCTTTACTCCTTTATATTTATCTATATCAACAATTGATGGCACAGACGTATTTGATGCTACTATTATATCGCCAGCTATTGCATGATTATCTAAATTTGTCTTAGTACATTTCCACACCTTAAATCCAGATTTAGAAGTTGTGCTAGATACCAGATTACCAGCATAACAAGATTTATTATAGGTACTAGTTAAACCAGCATGTTTATATGAACATGAAACTAAACTTGAGCAATCATATACAGCTGGGTTCATTAAACCATTTAGTCTACCATTCCATTTAATTCTCTTTGTATCATCAATAGTTCTTGGTTTTTGGTGATATGTTGCTTTTTTATATTTAACATGTAAATCAACTATTTCCCTAGCTTTACTCACTATTTTATTTCTTGCTGATGATGCTATACCCGTTTTAATTGTTACATTTTCTTCTATAGTAACATTACTAGGTTTATTAGCACCGTATCCTTTTTTCTTACCATCCACTAAAACATATGGTAGTTGACCATTAACAACCTTATAATATTGTAAATATCTTTCTATATTATCCGGAGTTCCTCCACCTTTTTGTTGTTTATATATTTTACGATACGTTGACCAATTACATTTCAATCCTTCAAGTTCTTTGAAATATAGAGATTGTACTTTGGTACTTTGAACTGTATACCCATTTGAATTCTTAAATGCTAATTTGTTCTTATCAGCTACATATTTACATATAGTCCAATCTGTACCGTATAACCCAAAATTGTAACCGCATAGAGATGCGAATATATTCCATTTAAAATATTTTAGTGATTTTCTCATTTCATGACACCCGAACATTATTTGATTACTTATGTTCTTGTTAACAGATACGCCACTAATAGTTGTTTTAGCTCCATTAGATGGGTTCATTGTTGAATTCGATGGTGTAAATGTAGTCTTAGAACCATCATAATAAGTTATTGTAGCTTTCTTACCAAAATAAACGGAACGTTCACACTGCATACATCCATATCCTGCTGAACTACCAACTGAACAATATGGATGCCCACTAGATTCTGCGTAAATCATAGCATACACTAACTCGGGGTCAAGTCCAAACTTTTTAGCCCAGTATGGAACTAATACATAATATTTATATGGGTTACTCTTACTTTTTAAGTTCGTCATACTAGTGCCAGCACCATATTTACCTATTCTAAATTTTTCATAATATGCTAATGCATTTTTGTATTCAGTAGCACTTGCTGATGATGTGGGGTTATTTGGAGTACTTGTTTTGATTGACTCTATAATATGACTTTTACTCTCTTTAACTTTCTGTAATCTATCATCACCTAACCATAAACCATTATCTATTTTACCACCTATATTTATTGCCCTATAATTCTCTTGGTCTTTTACTTCGTCGCCAACTAGGTCTGGGTTGTCTTCAACTTTAGTAGGTAATTTATCTTTATACTTTTTAAGTAATTTAGTTATTTCAGCATCGGTCATACCTAAGTTTGATAAATATTCCTGTATACGAGCAACGTCTGCTTGTGTTAATTTACCTATGTGACCAGTTATGGCGTCAATTGCATCTTGTACGAATGTGTTTGAATCAACTGACCTAATTTTACTTTTAACCCCTTTATAATTTGTAAACAACGCTTTATTATCCGTAGGGTCGCTGAATGAGACTTCCAATTCTCCTATACGGGCTTCTAATTGAATTGGTGGATTGAATTTAGGATTAACTACATGAACCGTATCCCCAATTCCAATCTCGTTGTATTCATCCGATGTCATTTTTATAGGAATCTCGTAACTAAATTTCTTTAATTTTCTTTCTTGTAGTGCTCTCCATGTTTCTAGCATTAATTGTTCAATAGATGTTGTTGTACTTGTATATACTCCAAGTATTGGTCTATCTGTCGGTAATAATGCCTGTGCTTCTGGATCTACTAAGAAATCTTGACCAGTTGGTTTATCGCATGGGTCTCCTAACGATTTTGACCATCTAGTGTTAGCCATTGTTAAACCATTAGCACCTTCTCCTATCATGCCAGTTACATAATCAGTTATATCTCCCGTTCTTGAACATCCTTCAATATTCCAATCATACTCAAATCTTTTATATGTTTTTTGTCCACGTTCTCCGTCTGCATACACGTCTACGAATAGATTGTACTTACCTGTGATACTATTTACTACCTCAACTCTAAACTCATACTCTATGTTCCCATACTCCGGTATAAGTTGTTGAAGAACACTATATACAGGTGTTACTTTATCAACTTGTAATGCTCCAACCCTTGCTGATAATGTTTCGGAAACATAACCTAATTTCCAAATTGTTTCACGTAAAGTATAGGTTACTGCTTGTTTAACCGTACCTTCTATTGTAGTTGGACGGACATGTGAATTATAAAGTTCTAAAGACATAGATTCACATTCACATTCACGTGTTATGTTATCAATACCTTCTATGTCTTTACATTTTTTTATTTGTAATAATTGATTTTTGCCATTATATTTAAATAATATATAATGTCCTTCCTCTAAATCATTTGATAAATCGTCATCTAGTATCTGTTTAAAATCATATATACTTGACCCATTATTTAAAAACATTTTGAAATGGTCATCGAAGATTGGAGACTTTCCACCGTCGACATATATTGTATTTATGATTTTAAATGAACTATCTAGAACGAGTAATTCCATTATTCATCTCCTACCCATTTCTCTCTTATTGTTGTTCCTATAACTATATTAGTATCGTCAGACACAAATTTAACTTCTGTGTCTCCTGTATCTATATCAAAAAATCTACTTCCTATATCTAATAGGTCATTTGCAGGACTTTGATTAAGATAAACTTTTCTATTACTGAAATCTATATCCAATATATCCCCCTCGTCAAAATATTCTATATTTTCATTACTTGGGTCTGTAAGTGAATCAGTTGTTTTAATTTTTATATCGTTTATACTCATTGAACACAATTTTTTTATGTCTGTAGATAATCCACCTATATAAATAACAATGTAAGCTAATTTATCAGCTCCATAATCTTTACTAGTATAATTAAACGTCTTCGACTGTGTTACAACACCATTTTTAATACGACGCAATTGGAATTTCCATGTATAAGAACCATTTTCGTTTTTAACACGCTTTATATACCATTCACCATCTAGGTCGTTCCATGTACCGTATTCACCTCCACGATAGTAACCTACCTCAAAACTATTCTTGTTACTGTCAGCAGTTGCTGTATTAGTAACCTTCTTTTTAGGTGCTGGTGTTGGAGTCCAATCACTTATTTCCCTACCACCAACTAGAACCATAGGTCGATTCGCTTCGTACCATTCCGTACTGTCGTAAACTTCCACTCTAAATAGTTGAGCACCGTTAGCACTCATTCCATAAAATTCACACATTCCGGTTAAATCATCAGCACTTTCAAATTCAACCTCCTGCACAAAGTTAACTTTTTCCGCTTCACCTACGTTACCAAAACATATATATCCCATAACGCCATTGTATTTATTGTATAATTTCATCCACCATCTTACTACATTGTCTGAGTCTGTATTTGAATATATTTTAGTATCGCATCGTATGCATGTATAAGCCGGTATACTGGCTAGTTTCTTACCAGTCATTTTAGGTTTATCTCGAATCGGAGTTGGTCGTATTGTAACATAGTTTCGTACAATTGTTTTTACTTCGGTAGTCCAACTAAATTTTTTAAGGTATTTAGTTGACACATAACATGTTTTACCCTTAAAATTTTTCTCATCCTTAAACTTAACCCATCCATTTACCAACGTCCAACCTTCCTTTATTTCATAATTTTTCTTGACTGTACCTAATTTTTTATATTTAGTACCCGCCCCAGTTCTTACGTTTAATGATGATATTGTACTTCTATAACCGTCGTGAGCCTCACCAGATATTATTGTTTGTTCTTCATCTCTGTACTTATAATTGGATGGGTCTCCGTTTTTACCAGTAGATTTAAATGTAAATCCTAAATTGGCTTCGAAATTATCAACAGCTACATCGTTTACACCATCATTTAGATTTCTTCTATATGCTGAACCCTTCCACTTATTGGTTGTATCATTTGGAAATGTACCTAATATAAAACTACCACCAGATATACTAGATAATGCTAGTGTTCCACCTGTACCACGTCCCGGTGCTAATGTTGCTAAACTAGGTACCCACGGTGTTAAATCCATACAATTATCTTTCATTACATAATGAACTTTAGCAGCAGCAGATAATTCTATGTTTGGATATTTGCCAATTAACATCTGTTCCTGCGTTCTAGTATTTTCAAGTTGTAAGAAATGGGCTCCTTTTGTGAATCCTACACTCACAAAAGGTTTAACAGGTTCACCTCCATAATTAGTAACTGTTATTTCTTTTTCTCCTTCTTTATTTTCAAATAACGATTCTTCATTGTTATAGAAATATGGTTCAAAACATAATATATTAAAATTAGCTACCCCTATATTATCGCTTTTATCTTCGATAGTAACTTCGCTAGTACACAAACCGAACCCGGTTTTATCTTTATTTAATGATATTGGAACTTCATATCTAACTAATAATACATCTTTAAGGTCTTTTTTCAATACTGCATAATCGTATTCGTCAACACCTTTTATTAGCAATTCAACTTTATACTCTAATGAATCGTACTTACAACCATTGAATAGCTTCCCATCACGTGAAGCAATATCAATAGTGTCAACAACTTTTTTTGGGAGCGTATTTTTAGTAATCTTAGTAACTATGTATTCATCACTTAAAACAGTCTCATTGTATTTTAAATAGTAACTCATTACTCTAACACTCCTTCTAATCTATTTAATCTTTTTCTAACGGCGTCATTTGTTTGGCGGACAGGCTCAGCAGTTTTCTGACCTATTATTGTTTTATCCATATAAATTGTAGAATCAACTCTTTCTGCACCTCTCATAAATGCCCTTTCCATCTCGCCATAGTCTATTGCGGAGTTAGAATTAACCGCTTCAATTAATCCTTTTATTTCAGCTATCAATCCTGCATTTGAATTTTTACTATTAACATTAATATCGCTCGTTCTTATATTTATAGAATCCATTAACCCACTTACATTTATATTGCTTGCTAAGTTATCTGATAAGTTTCTTAATGTCTTATATACACTATCTGCATTTGATTCTATACCTATAGCCATACCTTCTGGAATGAATTTACCTATTTCATCTCTAAATACTCTTGAAGGTGAACGAATTCCTAAAGCTGCTCTAGCATCATCTGCTGCCTTTTTTGCAATAGATTTGGCTGCGTCTGTCACCCATTTTATACCACCCTTTATACCGTCTGCTAAGCCCTGGCAAATGTTTTTACCCATTTCTAACATTTCATTTGGTAGGTTCTTTATACCATCTATAATACCCTTACAAAAGTCCTTAGCTGTCTTATCCGCTTTTTTATCCATGTCTTGAGCCCATTTAACAACTTTATTAAATGTTTTAACTAACCAATCCCATATTCTTCCCGGTAATCCTTTTATCCAGTTTATAAATTTATCTAAAAAAGCTTTCCCTGTTTCTTGCGCCTTGGCTACCATGTTATTCTTCCATTGTATGGCATTGTTAACAGTCATTAAGAACCATCGCCATAATCTCTCTGGTAATGTTTGAAACCATTGAATTAAATTTTGAACAAAATCACAACCAGCTTTCCATGCATTCTGTCCCATTTGTTCTATCCATAATAGTACATAGTTTATAGCAAACATTAACCAGTACCATATTTGACCAGGAAGTTGCTGGAACCATTGAATTACACTATTAAACCATTCTGGCATAGTTACCATAAAGAAATTAACTAATTCATTCCATTTATCTTGAGCCCATTGACATATAGTATCCCATAAGTTAATCCAAAATTCCCTAAAACCTTCACAGTTATTCCATAAATATATGAAACCTGCAACTAATGCCGCAATTGCAGCTACTACTAAAACTATAGGATTCGCTAATAAGAACGCCCATAAACTAGATAAAGCAGGTATCAAACTATCCAATATCAATGTTTTAAGTGTTAATAAACCAGTTTTAATAGGATCTATTAAAGTTCCTACTATATTTAACGCCTTTAGCATTGCTATACCTTCTCTAATCGCTACTATTTTACTCATAAACGTACCTATGATTAATAAAATAGGTCCAACTACTGCCAGTATTCCAGCTAGTGCCATTATAAATCCCATAACCGGTGCTGGTAAATTCGAGAACCAGTTAACAAGGTTAGTAACCGCTTGAACTATTAATCTCAAAGCAGGCTCTAATTTATCATAAATTGTTAAGCACGCTTCTTCAAAAGCAGATTCTAATTCTGCCATATCACCTTTCAAATTGTCGTTCATTGTATCAGCCATCTCTTCCGCTGTTCCATCTGCATTTCTTAATGCTGCTTCAAAATCTTTAATATTACCACTACCACTTTGTAATAAAATATTTAAGGCCTTAATACTATCTGCAGTAAATGTACCCATAAGTGCTGCACTCTTTTGAGCATTTCCCATACCATCTGTTGCACTAGCTACATCAGTTAATATGTCAGTCATACTTCTAAAGTTACCATTAGCATCTTGTACACTTATTTTAGTTTTACCTATCGTTATGGCTCCCTTTTCCATTTTTTGAGTAATATCTCTAAATGTAGCAGTTAATGCGGTACCTGCTAAACTCCCTTTAAGTCCTTGGTCTGAAAGTTTTCCTAATAATGCAGCTGTTTGTTCTATATCTAATCCAAAGGCGTTAGCATTAGCAGCACAGTTTTTAAATGCATCACCTAGCTGTTCAGTAGTTGTATTTGAGTTTGCTTGAGCATAGGCCAAAACATCTGCCATTCTTCCAGCTTGGTCTGCTCCTTCTCCAAATGCACTTAAGTAATCTGTAACCATATCAGATGCCATTGCTAAATCCATACCAGACGATGCAGCTAAATTTAGAACTCCTGGAATTGCATCCATACTTTGCTTAGCATCCCATCCTGCGAGAGCCATATATCCAAGAGCATCTGCTGCATCTGTTGCAGAGTATATAGTAGATGCTCCCATCTCTCTTGCCGTTTCCGAAAGTTGTTTAAATTCTTCCTCTGTAGCCCCACTTAATCCTTTAACTTTTGACATTGCAGATGAAAAATTGGAACCAAGTTCAATAGCTTGTTTTCCAAGTGCCATAACTGGAACTGTAATACCTGCTGTTAACCCAGCACCTACACCTTGCAACGCCTTCCCAGCCGATGTTATACCATTAAAGCTATCAGCAGTACTTGCCACTTGTTGTTGTGCTACATTTAAGTTATTAGTAAACTCTCCCATTTCCAACCTCAAGTGAGCTACAATGCTTCCTATATCTGCTGCCATATATGTTCCTCCTTTCTTTACAAAATAAAAAGGCTATAGACGTTAATCTATAACCTTATACAAAACCTAAAATCATATCTAATCCTGGATTATCAGATACATTTTCATCCTCTTCAAATCTAGGTTCTTTACATTTTCCATCCTTATCTGGTTGCATCATATTGTAAATATATGTGCAAGCTTCATCTATACAATATCTTACATAAGTTTCTTCTTGATCTATCCCAAGTAAATCACTCGGTCTACAATTGCATAATTTAGCAGTAGAAATAATATCTAATATTTCTCTACTTTGGAACAGAGGGTATAACTTGTTTTACTGGTCCTTGCGCTTGATTAAATATTTCTGATTTTTGAACATCCGTCAAGTAGTCTTCTATTTCTTCAAATTTCGGTTCTACTAAAACTTCCTTACAAGCTACATCCATAAGCATAGTTAAACTTTTAATATCATCGCTTTGAAATATTATATCTTTTTCAGATATTTTCTTTTTCTTAGAATTCGCTCCTTCATTAAATAATTTTTGAACAACTCCTAAAAGTTCATTCGGTATTTTCCCATTATTCATCATAGTAAGCAAACTTATTGATTTAATTCTTACTTCTATTTTTTCATTTTCTTTAAAACCACTTATTTCAACTATCCTAGTAGCTTTGCTTTTAAATTGTTCTGCGTTTATTACACTCATTTATATTCCTCCTAATTTAAGCTAATACTTCTGGCAATACATCAACATAATCAATTGATTGTATAGGTAAATTAGCTTTTGTATTTTCCCTAGCTTTTATATTGAATTCAGGAGCAAAAAATTCTTTACCTATTTTCATATCCGGGAACTTTCCTTCACATTTATTTAATGTTATTTTTACATAGTTAACTATTGAATCTCCAGAATAATTAGCTACATATAAATCCATTTTAAATGGTTTACCTATATTTCCTTCTGACATCATCGGCGTAGATAATGTTGTTTTTTCAGAACCACTTGAGCCTGTTTTAGTAACTTTATATCCTGCCACTAAGCCTGCTACTGTTTCATCAAATACATTGTCCTTAAATGTTATATCGTACCCATAAATTAAATCCGGTGTTCTTATAACGGCCAAAATCATTTCATCACTTCTTAATATTTCTTCTTCACCCTCAGATATAAGTGCTTTTAATTCTGCTTCTTCTGCAGTTTTTATAGTTTTCTTTATTGGACTTTCAGCTTTAATTTCACCTGTTGTCGGATCTAATTCAGTTATATCAACTCTTTTTATCCTATTTAAAATAGCCACAGTATCATCTCCTTTTTAATAATAATCGTAAATACTAGGTGTTCTACATGAAATAGTTGTAGAATAACAACATAAAGTTTCATCATAGTGTTCTTGACCTAGTTCATGCGTAACCTCTATATCATTCTTTAGTAACACTTCCCTAATCCTTTTAACTAATTCATCAAGTTTTGTTGGCCCATTAGGTGAATATACATATATAACCCAGTTATCCCAACCGGCTAAACTATTGTCTAAACTAGATAAATTGCCTCTTTTCTGGATAGATAACGTGTCTTGATTAATTTTACTTTTTAATTTTTGTGTTACATCGGTTTTACACACGGTTTCAAGTATTCTTTTTATTTTAATACGGCTCACTTTATCACCGTCCTATAATTTCAATGCTTTAATCATATTTTTAAATTCTTCTATTTGGCTATCTCTAGCTTCTTCTAATATTTGATATTTACCATCAAAAGCTTCTCGAGTCTCCAACCATATACCATAATCAACACCGTGAGTTATACTTATATCTAAAGCAGTACCTTCCCATTTTACTTCTGTTGTAATTTCATCTGTTGCACTATGACTTCTATCAGTCCATGGATGATTAGTTTGAGCGTAAGTTTTCATTTTTTGCGCTGTAGTATCACCAATTACATTTAATCCAGTTTGAACTCTTTGATTCATATTTTTCAGATTATTAATTAATTCACTTCCATCTAAAGTAAAATCACTCATTCAATTCAACCCTTTCTAAAGGTATTTCATAAAGTAAGTTATAGTGAACTAAATCTTTTAAGATTTCAACTCTATAATAAACTCCATCTATTTCTATATAATCATTTTCTTGCAAAATTGAATTACTTTCATATGGTATATACAATGATGGCTTAATATCAAGTTTTATAACCCCTTGCCTATCATTTATTTTGTTATCTTTATTATTACTAGAATTATCTATAATACCTTTTATGGTACTTATATATTTCATACTTTCTTTTAAAACTTCACATTCATTTTCATCTTCTTCATATATATCTCTAAGTATCTTTATATCAGTTCCATAATTTTTTATAGCATTATCAACTTGCATCTTCATTAAACTTACATTAATACTCATCTGATCTACCTGCACATTTCCCTGTTAAAGATTTAGATACTTTTGAAGATGAACTTGTTACCCACTTTTTATAAAAAGCATCAGCTAGATTATTCCACATATTAGAGTTATTCTTTATTGTTATTGGCCCTATT
The DNA here is from genome assembly GCF_020748465.1 of Terrisporobacter mayombei. Taxonomy (GTDB): domain Bacteria; phylum Bacillota; class Clostridia; order Peptostreptococcales; family Peptostreptococcaceae; genus Terrisporobacter; species Terrisporobacter mayombei. Next base: position 693,419 of record NZ_JAHZMP010000002.1, on the reverse strand, counting down.
GTTACATCTTGACCATCTGCTTTCATTTTACACGCTATGAAACATAATTCATTCATATCGTCGTACATATCACATAGTGATTCTAGCTGTTCATCTGAAAAATACGGATACTTTTCTTCTAGTAATAATACTTTTACTTTTTCAACATCTAACATAAATTCCTCCTTGCATTAAAATATCCCTAGAAATGAAATATTCAAATCTAGGGACTATATAAAGGAATATAAATGAGCTTATTTTATATCACTTGATGATACAGAAGAAACATCACATATTGCACAATCATCTATGGCTTCAAAAGAAGGTATCATAACAGATGATACTATAGTGTTAACTTGTACAGGATGTTTTTCTTTGTAAGTCATTATGGCAGTACCAGTATTAACTATTGATACTTGAGCATCTGAACCAGTCATAAGGTCAGATTCTTCTGGAGTTGTACCAAATCTAGTTTTTCCTAAAGCACCACCAGGCATTAAACATACTGTGTTATCTGGTATTAATGAAACTGGAGTTGTATTTGCAAGTCCAGTTGCATGATCTAAGTTAGCAACTTTTTTAGAGTATACAAATATTGTACAACCTGTTACTGACTCTACAAAAGATTTAACTTGTTCTTCTGATACAAAGTAATTTAATTTAGAATCATTTGGATACATCATTAAGTGTAATAATTTTGAACCATACATTTTTAAGAATGTATTTCTGTTCAACACTACTCTTGAAGGTCTAGTACCTGTTGAAGATTCCATTGCATCACACCATGCAATTATATCTTTGACTGGATCCGAAGTATCTTCTCCCCAAGCTGCAGTTCCTTTTCTACATTTAAACTTATTTACTTGGTTGTAATCATATATGTATTTTGCTCTACCATCTGCTGATGTAACATTTATTTTACCTGCAGTAAGTAATTGCATTCTCATTATTTCCGCTTGAACTCTTACACCTTCTACTAATCTACCTGCTTCATCGAATATTTTTCTTATTAGAGGTAGTGCTACAGCTGATTGAGGACTAGATAATAGTAAGTTCATTTGTTGTCTATCTTTCTCACCTATTCTTATAGCTTCTCTAAAGAATGCCATTTCAATTGATACACTGTCAAATCCTTCTTTTTCTCTTAATCTTGCCTTTGCATCATAATTGGAAGGTTGTATTGCTATTGGTAAGCCGTTAGAACCCTTTAACCACGATGCGTCTATACCCAATTGCTTTTCAGCAGGGAACAATGTTTCACCGAAATACGGTATTTTATTTTCTGGCTTATCTGTTACATAAGCTCCTATTTCTTTTGCATTTATATAATCAAATAAATTTATATTTGCCATTTATATCATCTCCTTTATTATTTACTTAAAACATATATATTTTGATTTGTAAAAGTATCAGCTTCATATCCAGCTAATCTATCAGCTCTTACATATCCGTGGACCATGACAGTTGCAGTTATTTTATCATCAATTCCAGATGCATAATCATCAACATTTATTTCGTTGAATATGATTGCATTACCTTTAGTTCCGCTTTCATTAGTTGATGCAACGTAAGTTGGTTTTGTAACTGTTCCATCAGCAGTCATATTTACTACAGTGCCAGCTTCTATTACATTATTTCCTGCATCATCTGTAGTTTTCAACTTTGCTAACTCTGCAAAAGCTAATAACCCAGTTAAATTTACATAGTGATCTGGTATAGCTAAAAAAGTTTTTTTAGGTGCTAATATTTTCTTAGTTTTTATTTTTGGCATTATTAATTCACTCTCCTATTTATTATTTTTAAAGAAGTAATCACTGTCTATTACCTCTTGTCCATCGCTTGCTTGTGGCTGACCTTGTTGTGCTAATGCTTTTCCGAAATCGCCTTCGTGTGTTGTTTTAGAACCAAATAAATTAAGATTAGAAGGCTTTCCTGGGTTTCCTGTAAATAATCCTGCTAATCCTCCTTGATTACCATTATTTTGTTCTTCCACAACATCAAATAAGTAGCTATCACTTTCTTTTAAAGTTTTTAATTGATCTTCTAATCCTTCAACTTTATCTCCGTTAACTTTTATGACTTCCATATTAAGAAGTGCTTTTAAAGCTTTTGTATTTTTGCATTTAGATTCTTTTAATGCAGTATCTAAAGCATAATTGAAGTCTTTTGTTTCAGCGTCTTTTTTAAGATTTTCTATGGTAGCTTCATGGTCTTTAATAGTATTTTGAAGTGTTTCGTTATTAGTATTGTTTTTCTTCAAATCTGCTATAGTGTCATTTGCAGTTTTGAGTTGTCCTTCAAAATCCTCTTTTTTACCCTTCATCTTAGAATATCTTTCATCAGCATTTTCTAAAGATGTTTCATATACCTTATTCTCTTTCATAGAAGCCGTTATTTTGTTTATCTGCTCGTCAGTTAATCCTTGAGCTTTTAGTATGTCTATTAATTTCATATATTTTAATCCTCCTACATTTACGTTTTTTACAAGTTTACTTCTTGAATATAGTTATCTAATTCATTCTTTTACATCTGTGATATAGAAAGAAAGATGATTTATTGCATAAAAATAAGCCCTATTTCTAGGACTTATTTAAATATTTATTCTAAATCATTTTTAAGCATAAAAAAAGCACCTACTATGTTCATTTAGTAAATGCTTTTTATCCCCAAGCTATCATACCCTTTTCAGGATATTCTTCTCCACTTTGTCTATAATCTTCTAACTTGTTCAAAACTTTGCAAGCGTATTTTCGTGGTGAACAATCAAACGTGCCTAAGTCTACAATATTCATTTCTCCGGTTTTTATATTAAAAGACACTATACTAACATGCTCAACTTTACCTTCTGGGTAAACTTCGTAATACCATGTGTCTCCATCTTTTCTTATAAGTTTAAAATCTAGCATTTTTACACTCCTTTCTTTCTCTTATTAAACTCATCAGTTGCCTTTTTATAATCATATTTAGATTCTACTATATCGTGAGCCTTTCTATAACTTAGATTGTATCGCTTCATTAGGTAATATTCAAGCCTTTCATGCTTTAACATAATAATATCATGTTCTTGAATATTTTTCCCTTCTCTTAATCTTGCCCAAGAACAAGCCATATCATAATCAGGGTCAAATCTTTTAAATCCACCGTCTAATTCATATTTATTCATAAACACATGATTATATACATTTTCTATGTCTTTTTCTTTAAATCCAGTATTTATAGATATTTTTTTGATTTCTAAAGATTTATCTCTGTTTCTAATAGATTCATAATACATTTTAGCATGCTTATATCTATTTTTTTCATATGGATCATTATCATCGTTGTATGCTCCAAAAATAGCACCAGAATTTTTTATATGGCTATATTTTTTAATGTCTTCTAATGGAATATTTCTATATAATATATCCATCGTTCCACTATTCTCTTCTCCCTTAATCCATTTCCCTATGTCATCTGCCATTTGAGTACTTGATACTTCTTTACCATTAATACAATATACTACTTCCATATGACACATTCCATTAGGATGGTCGAATGGGCATTTGTCAATATCGAATATTTGTCCATCTCTATCTTCACATTGTTTACAAGTTCTATTAGAAGAATGAGCACTATGGTATTTTAATTTCTGCGCATAAGGATTAACTTGATTAGCACTCTTTTGAGTTAACTGTGCTTGATGATTAAGTGTAGTTCTTGCAAGTCTTAAAGCTTCATAATCTATTCCACCTGCTCCATATCTACCAGCATAAGCGCTTCCTAGTTTTTCTTTTATTTTAGCTTTATCCCAAGTCCTATGCCCACCTTTAGCAAATTGAGTAAGGTTTTTAGCTATTTCTGTTGCTCCTTTGCCTTCTGCAATAAGACTTGTTATAGCCGTTTCTATCTTATCTCCACTTGCATTTACATCTTTCCAAAGTCTTTTGCTTAATCCTACTCCATCTTTATATATACTTCCTTTTATCATTTGCTCTACTACTTGCCTGTTAACGATATTAGCGTGTTTCGTAACATTTTTATATAACTCTGTATCTTTATAATATTCTGCGCCTTGCATTAATGTATCAACTTGAGCATTTAGAATATCATCAGTTACTTTTATGTTATGTTCTTTTATTATTGATAATATTTCGCTATGAAGTTGTTTACAGTATGCTGTTCTTGCTATTTGAGTAGCATTCTTTTTATGTGTACTGTTTTTATATTGCTTTAACATACTATCAAAAGCTTTATTATATACTCTAAGTATTTCTTGTTGCTCTTTTTTATTAAGTTTGACTTTATTACGTTTTAGGTATTTATCTAAATCTTCTATATATCCCATGTTATCACCTATTTAATAGCATAAAAATAAGCCCTTTTGGGCTTTACTTAAGACTATCAAGCATTACTTTTAAAATCACATTTTCATTTGCAAAATCATCCAGTTGTTCTTTATTATATTCTTGGTTTTCGTGGTAGCATCTTATCGCGTATTCACCTATTGCTATTTTTAAATTTTGTATACTATTTTCTAAATATTCTTTTATTATTTTATTATTATGCTCATCACTTGTAAGTTTTTCTATCAAACTATCTTTTTCACACATTCTAGCCTTTAGTTCATCATTTTCATTTGTTAATTCATATAGTTTTCTATCTTCCATGCAAAACTCCAATCTTATTTATGGCATAAAAATAAGTCCTATTAGGACTTTACAACTCTTCATATTCTTTTTTTAATCTTCCTAGTTCTTTCCATAAGAACATATCTATATCTTTTGTTATATTTTCTGGTATTTCATATTCCTTCTTCTCATCATACCATCCAAACCTAATAAAAGACTTTGTTTTGATTTCTTTGACTAAAGTCCTCCTTCTTGGGCAATATGACAGATATTCTTCTAGTTCTTCTATTTTACTTTTAAGTTCAATTGCTTGTTCAATTCTTTTATTATCCATTAATCCACCTACTCATTCAATATATTTTCTTTAACCCCATCTTTTACAACTTCCCTATCACAAGTTTCATTGATAATCATATTGAATCTATCATTATATTCCAGCCTTATGCTTTTATCTATTCTTTCATCTTCTAGAATGATTCTGTATTCTCTAAAAAACGCTTTAAATATATCTGTTTCAGTCATCTTAACAGTTAATGCAAGCTTTTCTTTTCCTTTGCCTTGTTCATATCCATTTGGTAATTTCATTTATATTCCTCCTAAATACTCTTTTTTAAGTTCTTGCTCTCTTATGCAATTCTTATTTTTAAGTATATGATAATCTCTAATAGATTCTTTATCGTTACAATCAAGTAGCATTTTATATCTTAAAGAAGCTGCTTCTTTCATATTTTTCCTAAGTTCTTCATCTGTGACAGTCATTATGTACTCTTCATAGCATTTTGGACATTTAAAATAAGTGATTTGTAAGTTATCTTTTTCTTTTGTATGAAGTTTTATTGTGAATTTTCTTCCACATTTATCGCAAATTGTTTTACTCATCTGTTTCATCTCCATTTTCATCAATAATATCTAAACCACTCATACTATTTTGAGTCATATTGATTTTATCCATTTCCTCTAGTATCTCATCAAACTCTTTATCTGCTTCTTGTGCATCTCCAAAGTCTCTAATATAAGATTGATGTGAGCGTACATTAGCTTCAACTTCTTTCATAGCTAATTCTTTTGTTTGTATTTCATCATCTGGAATAGGATAGTTATGTGAAAATTCTAATGAAGTATTAATATTTAAATCTTCAATGCCTTGTACATCTCTATAAAGATTTCCCTTATTAACTACTTCAGTTATTAAATCTATTAACCAACGTACAGCTTCATCCCATTCCTGCCACTTCTCTTCGCATCTACCTATTAAATCGTCATTCAACATTCTAAGTGCTTTACCACTTGCTACATTGACAAGTGATTCTGGTAACGGTTGGTCCATAAGTTCATACATATCCTTCTTAAGTCCTGTTAAATAACTGTCTGCTGCTACTTGAAAATTAAATGTAGAAGCTAATTTACCATATCCAGGAGTAGGAACACTTCCATCTGCTGTTCCTAATGCCGGGTCACCTTTTAAATCTATATAAGCACCTGGCGCTATTTTTATCCCTTCTATACTAGCAGGATCTGTGTTTGTAAAAACATCTTGTTCAAACATTTTAAATTTAAGTGCATCTCTATAATCTGATTGTGTCCTATTATAATCCATGGCAATATCAATTAAATCTTTTACGTCACTATGTCCTCTTACATCTCCTGTTAATCCGTCGTTGAATATTACCTTGCATGGTAACTGTGATAATCCAGTATCCCATTCTTCTTTTAATTCTTTTTTTGTAGTCTCGCCAGTTTCTTCATCCTCAGTTTCTACAAAAGCCTGAGTATCTACTCCGTCTACTATTTGATAAGTTGCCCAGCAGTTTCCATCGTCTCTTATTTCATATATCCATTTATGCCATCTTTGCTCTTGTTGTATTTTACCTATTGTACTTTCATCTTGATAAGCTATTTGTACTTTAATTAATTTTTCTGCATCATTTGGATCATATTCATAAGTAAATTCTGGCATAGTATAAAATCTAAACCTTATTGGTTTATCAGATAGAGGATTTCCTTTATCATCTACATCAGTTGTTAATGTGAGCATAACTCTCTTACCAATAGTACAATCTAAAAAAGCTTTGGAGAACTTATTCCAAAACTTACCGTCATTTAATATTTTATTTATTATAGCTTTTTTATTATCAACTCTTCCAACTTCCGTTCCATCTAATGATTTTATTAGAAAGTCAGGTTTAACTGCAGTCATAAATCTTTTTTGCTTTTTCATTAGCTTCTTAGTAATATTTCTTACCTCACGTGTAGGCTTATAGTCATCTGTTTTAACTCTCCATAATTGTCCTCGGCAATCTTCTTCGTCATCTTCACTTGATTCCGGTCGCCCTTCATAAAACTCATAATATTGTTTTACTTCTTGCAATTCTTCAATGAATCTTGGGTCTGTACTATATAAACCAAGTAATGATTTATCCATTTGTTTATATATGTCCACTCTCTCACCTCCTATTCTCTCGTACCCTTTCCACTAAATAGTTTTAATGCTCTATCTAAAGTTCTATGTATTTTTGAATCTGTCATAATTGCATACCTAATTTTATCCATAGCATGGTCATTAAGTTTTACAACCTCTTCTTTTCCTTTGTCTAACTTATCACTATCCCACACATATGAACTAAACTCTTCTATATCATAAGTACAGCTTGGGTCTAGTGTTAACTTATTTATATTAAGCAAATAAGATACTAACTGTATTCCTATCTCAACATTATTTTTTGCTGGTATTATTCTTATATTATGTCTACTGAACCATGTATCTTTTCTTAGTTCTACCATTAAAGCAGCAGCACTAGGGTCAATAGTAATGTATTCTGGAATTACCATGTTTTCTCGAATAAAGTTTTTCAAATCTGCCACATATTCTTTTACTGTCTTTTGTCCTTCTTCTCTACCATTATGATAGTAAGAAGCTATTTGATGATATCTCTTTTCTGGGGCATAATAACCAAATATACCAAAAGTGGTAGCATTTTGAATACCAAAGTCACCGGCTATAAATATTCTTGTCCAGTTTCTCTTTAATTCAACTGCATGAACTTCTGGATTAAACATTGGATATACTGCTCCATCCGCTACTGCCCATTGCCCAAGTATATATCTCAAATAGAATACACCTGCATACATACTCTTATATCTATTTTTAATCTTTTCAGGTAAGGACAGATTATCATCCATTGTAAAATGCAGATATAGTAAGTTTTTTTCTTTTGCCTTATCTATCCAGTTCTTTTTAAACCAATGAAAAGGTGCTCCAGGGTTACAGTTAAACCACCATTTACTGCCTTCAACTGAACAACGGCCAGTAGCTTGATTAACAAAACTTTCTGGCATTAATGCAACTTCATCAAAGAACATTCCAGCTAAAGTTATACCTTGGATTAAATCCTGTGATCTTTCATCTTTGCCACCAAATATATAAAAATAGTTAGTAGTATTGCCTTTACTAGCTACTAATAAATTATCTGCTCTTTTATCTTGTATTTGGTAGTTCCTAGCTTTTAACATTAGCTTAAGCCAAAATAAAACATTACGTCTAAATGAACCTATTGTTTTACCTGCCATACCGAAGTTCTGACCATTAAACTTAGACATCGCCCATATAGCGTAAGATAATGACATTGAAATAGTTTTACCACTCCTTATAGCTCCATCTGCTATAATTCCATCTTTATCTTTTACTGGACTATTATCATTCCACCAAGTCAATACTTGCTTTTGTTTTTTAGAGAATGGTTTAAATTTTATAGTAGCCTTCTTAACTGTATGAGTTTTATTATTTTTTATCTTGGACCATTTCTTTTTTAGATCATCAATCTTCTTCATCATCCCATACCTCTTTTGTTGTATCATCTAAAGCTTCTATAAATCCATCTTCTTCAACTTCTTCTTGAGTATTGTCTAACTTATTCATTTCAACTTCTAGCTTAAGCATTTCTAAATCAAGCTTAGCTTGAGTATGAGTAGGTAATAAGTCCGTTCTGTCTGATAGCCATTGTAAAGCTTTCATTTTATCTTGAAGTTTTATCTTTATTCCGTCTTTTCCTTCTGAAATTTCGCTTATAAGAGTTCCGTCCAGTTGAGTACTATCTTTTAGGACTACACTATTTTTTAGATATGGTCCAAACTCCCCTTCCACTTTCTCACTATTAAATTCTAAGAAATCAGTTATATCAGAGAAAGCTATATTCATATACTTTTGAAATAATCTTTTATTAAGTAGCTTAGAATTAATTTCTTGTTCTTGTAAGCATTCTTCAGTCAGTCTGTCTATTTCTAATTTTATGCCTTTATTTGCCTTCAATCTCCAACCATTTTTATGTGCAGTTTGATAATCACATTTATAAGCTTTCTGATAGGCTTTAGTAGCGTTAAAATCTTCTATATAATAAATACAGAAAAGCCTTTGTTTTTCAGTAAGTTCAGTATCTTCCAATACCGACTCAACTTCATCATTCGCAACTTGTTTTTCTGCCTTTTTTTTAGTTACTTTTTTATTTGAAGTACTCCGTTTGTTCTTTTGGAGTACTCCGTTTAATTTATCATTCCATTTATCTTTAGATTTCCATCCTGATATACTCTTCTCAGATATGCCAAGAATATTGGCTATTTCTCTATTTGTAATATTTCCATCGTTTTCTTTGTATATCTCAAAAGCTTTATCTCTATTAGGACTTCTTACTCTTGCCATATCACCACCTCGTTCATTCGTTTTGTAAATTTATACAATAAAAAACACTTACATTTATCTTGTAAGTGTTTTTATTTTATAAAGTATTTCTTTAATAAATCAACTTCATTAGTTAATTCAACATTATATTCTTTCGGTAAATTATTTATTGCATTTAAGTATTCTTCTTTATATTTATAAATATCAAATTGATTTTCTATCGCTTTTACTCCAAAGATTATCTTATATACAAATTCTATACCTTTATTATCACCATCAAAATCTTCATTTCCATATTTAATGTAATTATATAAACCTACTAAATTACAATTTAATAAGTGTTTATTGTCGAAAGCATCATCAATTAAATCAACTATTTCATTAATTATCTCTAACAATTTAGCCCTACCTTTCTAGTTTTATTTTAATAACTCATTACTTTCAATTAATTTTATATCTTCAAAAATATATTTTTTATCTATCTATTTAACTCTGCTATCATATTTTAATTCTATTTCTTCTTTTGATTTTGTTTCTTCTTTTGATTTTGTTTCTTTCTTTGATTCTATCCTTTCTTTGATTCTATCTATTATTTCTTTGATTCTATCTATTATTTCTTTGATTCTATCTATTATTTTGATTATATTTCTTTCTTCTGATTCTGTTTCTTCTTCTGATTTTGTTTCTTCTTCTGATTTTGTTTCTTCTTTTGATTCTATTTCTTTAACTACTTTTTTTAATATTACTATTTTCTTTTCTCTTAAGTTATTTATTGTATCAAGATATAAATTATAAAATTTGTATTGTTTTGCAAAAGAGGATATTAATACCGCTAAAACAACATACAATGCTAAATAAACAAGTATAGTGAAGTATTTGTAATCACCAAACATCCCGTTTATCATAGGTGATACTGTAAATATTATCAAAGATAAAAGAGATACTTTATCTATATCAATTATAAAATCTTTTAATATCTTTTCTAATATAACTCTATCTTCTTCACTCCTATAATAATAATCTTTAACTATTATCAAAATAGTATCTTTAACATCCTTTTTATGTGTTTCATTTATTAACTCTTTCATTTCTTCTTTATATGATTTACTTTCCATATTTTCTCTCCCTTTATAAAATGCAATAACTATACTTACATTCTACTTAATTCGAGGTTTTCCTTCTTTTTTATTCAAATATTTTAGGATTATCTTTTATGAACTGATATAATCCCGTGCTAATTTCTTCAACAATCATCTCTTCATCTTCAAGAATTAAATTTCTTTCATGTATAATTCCATGAAGTATCTCATGTATAAATGTTTCTTCTTGCTTTTGGTTTGCTCTATTAGTACTTATCTCTATAAATAAGTTTTCATAGTCTATAATTCCATTACAAACTTGATTATCTAATAATACTGGTTTATCTGTTCTTATAACTTGATATTCCATAGAACCTATTTTTACTTTATCCCTTATTTCCACAACATACCTCACAGTGCTATAATCATTTTATTTCTTCTTGCTATTTATATTTTTATTTCTATATTTCAATTTGTCCTTATCTCTTTTAGCTTCAATCAATTCCTCTACTAACTTTATATACTTAGTATCATCACTTACTCTAACGTGACTTTCTAGTAAATATAAGTTATTTGTTTTAGGTGCTTTCTTAATAATGCAATTATCAATTATAGTCTTGGCCATACTGAAACTTCTAAGATGTGTATGAGATTTTTCAAAAGGTCTTGTCGTATTATAAACTACATACCCTTTCTTGACTTGCAATATAATATATTCTTTTCTTGAATATACTTTCTTTGCACCATCAGTCTTATCAAAATTAGGTACAGATTTCATTAGATCATCATATCTATATAAATCTTCTGGCATCTCTGTAACCTCTGCTATTTTATTACCATCTATCCATTTTTTAGCCATATCAACACACCTTTCAAACATAATAAAAAGAGCAACTAAATTATTAGCTGCTCTCAAGGAGGAAATATCATGAGTAATTATTTTCTAAAAACAAGCACCTAAATTATTAAGTACCTGTTTTTAAAGAATAAAGAAAGCCTAGCGATGTTAGAACTAGGCTTTAAATTATAGGTTATACAATATATAGTGTTTATTGAAATAATTAAACTATTTGTTACTACTACTATTTTTAAGTAAATGTTAATCGTATTACCCTACGATTAATTTATATTTTTACAACTTAGGTGTTGGGTTTATTAGTTTTCCTTCTCAAGATTAATACGTATTAGTCAGCCTATGGATTCGAACCACAGTATAAGTTTTTAATATCATTCTTGTACTTCGATATGATTTAATTACTTACAATCCAATGCTAACATATTGAGGGAAGGCTTTACCGTACCTTTCCCTCGACAGAACTTAAATGGTATGAGAATTTAAGTCATTTCTTTTTTATCTAATCTTCCATAATACAATCATAGCACCATTTATAGTGTATTTTAGTGCACTCTTATTTAAATGAATTATTTTATTTAGTTAACTCAAAGTTATACCATAAGCATTTACTACTACATATAATATCTCTTATATCATTATGTATAGCATCATAAAAATCTTCAAATATACTTTCTCTTTCATAAGAAATTTCATTTCCTTTATGGTCGCTAATTGTTATTTTTCATTGTAATTCTCCTTAATATAAATCATCTTTTTAAATAAAAAGGCTATGTTAACTTATTCTGAAATAAATATCTTTAAGTTATTTTTTATGTAAAATTTTAACAATACACAACAAAATATTTCATTTTATCGTTATTATTATAGATATATATATCTATCTATCTATGGAAAGGATAACCGACTATTAAATATATATTTTCTGAAAAGTAAGAAGGTAAATAGTAAAATAGAGGGAGGGGTATTCATTGAAAAATATAAATAAAATTATAGTAATATTAGCTGCTCTTACGGGACTAGTATATATTTTTAATATCGAAAGAGATAAATCGCAGTTTTTTCTTTGGTTATTACTTGCACTAAATAGCACGATAAATTGCGTAGAATTGAAGAAAGAAAAACAAAATTATATATTATATGTTATTTCTGGTTTAATATTTTGGATTGTTGCTATTATCAATATAAATCATATTATATAGCTTTATAATAAACATATGATTTAAGTTTATCAAAATACTACAATCACATCTAATAATTCTTGGCAAATTATAAAAATAACCACATCTTATGTCAGTAAATTGACAATGCTAAGATATGGTTATTTTTACATGATAATAATCACTAACATAGCCAATAAAAATTATATTTCATCTATTTTATCTTAGCTAAAATTCTTCTATGAACTTTATGTATACCTTCCCAACTGTAATTAGTTTCTACACATACTTTTTCCCACTTGTGTCCTTCTAAATATCTAAGTCTCATTATATTTCTTTCTTTTGCATTATCTAATTTATCTATACACTTTTCTATTTTAATCTGCTGTTTAAATAACTTGTCCTGCTTTACATTGTATAACTCTATTAATTCTTCTATTTCTCCTAGTAATTCTCCTAATCTATCCTGCTCCGGTTCTGGTTTAGGCATATCATCGATTATCATTGATTTAATACTTGTCTTTTGGCTTTTTAGGTACTCTATCTTTTCTTCAATTATTTTTATTTCTCTTTTAGTTTCTATGTACTCTTTTAATTCCTCTTTTGTCATATATAATATTCCCTCCAGTCTAAACTAATCTATTTCAGTTATTTTCGTATTTTCCATACTCTCTATTTCATACGTTGATATATAAGTTTATCTATTAACTGCGATAATTGCAGAGTGTCATCTGTTAATCCATACTGTGCATATAAGTTGCTAAGTATTTCTTGTAATTCCTCTAACATTTAATCATCCCCCTATTTTCATATGATTATCTATTGATAATAGGGGACTAGAACTATACAGTTTTAATCCTCTATTCTGTTGTTATTTCTTATTATTTGAGTTAATTCTAGCTAATAGTTTCATTTAATCACCATCTCTTCTTGATATTTAAATATTCCTTTATTATCCCTATAGCTCTATGTATAAGCTATAAAATCGTTTATTCGGGACTAGTAAACAAATATCTGGTATCTCTTTTTTAATTCCCATTTTTTGTAATATTAAACCAACTTTTGTACTTCTTTTTCCTTCATTAACTATAATGAAAATAGTTCTTAATTCTGGATAGTAATTCTCTTACCATCTACACCAATTAGATCCATTGTATCTGGTTGTTTCGGTATTAAAAATATAACATTGCCTTCTTTAACTTTTCTCATATATTCCTCCTACAAATATTTTTCTATTTTCCAACCTCTGTTCTTAAGCTTCTCAATATGAATCTTTAAGCCTTCCTCTAACTTATCTGTCAATTCATATCTATTCAATATATTAATTACTACTTGAAACACGTCTAGAGCTTCCTCTATCATGTTGTCTTCATCATTATTTGCTATTGCATTTATAAACTCATGTGTTTCTTCTGTAAGCTTATCTACTTCTGTTGCTAATGAAATCTTGCTTATATCTAAAATAGGAAATTTATTCATTTATTCCTCTCCCTTCAAGCATCCTAGTGTAATTATCTATCTTATCAAGCATTCCTTTGTATTTAACAACTTGCTGGTTCAATCTGCATTCATTCTCTTCACGTTGCTTTATAACTTGTTCTAGCAGTTTTATCTTATTCTCCAAGTAATTATTAGATAGACTAAGTTCCTTATTTGCATCTAATACATTACATACACTGTTTTCTTTATTTTCTATATCCTTTTTTAATTTACCAATTTCATTCATTAATTTTATATTTGCATTTTTATAAGAATCTTTTGAATTCATAGACTTTATCGTTTCATCTTCATATTCTTCTTTTTTTCTTTTAAGCTTTTCATTCTCTGCTTTTAACTGGTTGATGTATTTTCTGTTATTAAACATAATTTATCTTTAGTAAGAGAGTGTATTGTAAGTACCAAACCCTTACTAAAGTTCATCTCCTTTCATTTTATACACTTTCAAGTGTATAACAAGTTATTAGCTCACATTGTCTTTGAATCATGCATTAAAAAATACCGAATATTCATTTTGAATAGTACGGTATTTTAATGTGTTATTATTTAGTTGTTAAGTTAAATATTAAAATTATAAAGTATTTAACTATTATGCTCTGAGTATTTCATAATTCTTTCTTTTAAAAATACGTTAAATACATTATATTCATCCTTAGATAAATCTCTATTAAAACTCATAATCTTTAGTTTATGACCTTTATAATCTTTTCTATATGGTGGATGAATATGTTCAAATTCTTGTAACTTAAATTCTAAGTTAGAATAAAATCTTAATCTTTTAATTGATATGTCATCTATCGGTGGGTCTATTTCCAAAATTATAGTTCCATTATTTTCACAAAAATCTTTCAAAATTCTAGACCCATAGTTTTTCCCTCTTAAACTAGGTGATATTGCTAAGTGCTCAATATATTTGAAAGTATCTAAATCCCAATATAATAGTATTCCAACTAATTCGTTATTTTCATGAACAACCATACAATTGTATTTATCATCTTTTAAAACATCTATTTGATTTTCTATAGTTCTTTGCTCAAATATAGGAAAACTTACTTTATATATATTCATTACATCATCAAAATAAATGCTATCATTAGATTTTATTCTTATAAACTCCACTACTATTTCCTCCTACAATTTATTCTACGACTTTAATTAGAGCTCATTATAACATATTCTCTACATTTGAACATTAATATTTTATATAGGTTGAAATTTAATTTGTTTAAAACACCGTACTATTCAATTTTCAAAGAACACTTTTATTAATTAGTTAGCAATATAGTCAGACTGTGTAATGACTAAATACTTTTAATCTTATCTAAATTATCTCTTAGTCTTTTATTTTCATCTTTAAGTCCTTCCATCTCAACTAATTGAATACTGCTTTTCTTAGATCTGTATCTTTTGATATGCTCTTTATTGTCTTTTGAAAGAAATTACCTATTTCTAAACTAACCTTTCCTTCAAAATCATTTAAGATTGGATTCTCACTATTTCTATCTAAAACATGAACTATGTATTTATTTATTATCATTTGTATTCCCTCCATTTTTTAACTTATCTGATATTTCAAATAAAGTTAGTGTAATTGTAATCAACATTACCATTTCTAATGTTTTTGTATTATCTATTAATAAACTGCCTATTAGACATAAAATAATCGTTAAGTATTGTATCCCTCTCATTTGTATACCTCCTAATATTTCATTTCTTGATATATAAGTTTATCTAGTACTTGGCTTAATCTTAGAGTGTCGTCTGTTAAGCCATACTGTGCATATAAGTTGCTAAGTATTTCTTTTAACTCCTCTAACATTTAATCACCTCTATATTTATTATTAATTGATTCTTGATTGAGAATAGAGAATTAAGACTATAGCAGTTTAATCCTCTATTCTGTTGTTATTTAACTACATTTAAGATATTCTTCTTGAATTATCTTTCTCAAACTTGATATTCTCTGATTCATACTTCCTAATTGAATGTTTAACATATTAGCTATTTCTTTTTGCTTGTATCCTTGTATAAGCATGTTACATATTTTCTTATTACTATCATCTAAACTTTCTATAAAATCTAATAAATCAATACTACCTTCTTCGCTTTTAACACTTGCTATATCTATAAATTCTCTTTCTTCTTTTGACCTTTCAAGTACTATATTTTTCTTGTGTATATATATATTATTTTCTGCAGATTCTTTCTTCTGTTGATTATGAATATATCTAGACATCTTACCCCATATCCATCTATGAGCATATGTAGAAAATTGATATCCTAGTTCTTTATCAAATTTTTCTCTAGCTCTTATTAATCCCAGCATACCTTCATGTATTAATTCTTGTTTTTTTATTTCTTCTTCATAGATCATCCAACTTTTAAAATGTTTCCACGCTGCATCAATTATAAGTCCCATGTGCTTCTCTATAAAAATACTATTTTCATCCACTCTTAACACTCCTTTATTTCTTATTAGTTGCTCTAATTCTTGCAAGTATAATCACTATATCTAATATCAATACTGCTATTACTGTGTAGATTAATATTTTCATTTAATCACCTTCTCTTAACTTCACTTATTTGAATAATAAGCTTTGCAATATTAAGTCCTGTAATCGTAAGTTCTTTATTATCATGTATTAAGTTATACTGATTCATTATTAGTAATTCTCTATTACTAACTAATATTAAATTATCTAAAGATACATTTAATTTATTTTTATCTGCAAATAGTAAATAATGTCCTTTTGGAATTTTACCATTTGCTTTTTCATAAATCATTCTATGCTTGTGTTCCCATATATTGGGATGTGCAACTTTTACTATTACATATCCATCCCTATTTGTTGACTCACTCCCAATCTCCGCTGAATTTTTCAAATGGCCTTTTTTAAATCCACCATCTAAGCCAGTTTTTATCCCTAAATCATAAGCTTTTTTCCTTAGTTGTTCTGGTTTAAATTCATAACCAAACTTATTTATCATTAGTTTAGCTATATCTCTATAATGTCTACCTTCTATAATTGACTTAAAATATTCTTCCTCATCCTTAGTCCATCTATGCCTTTTACTACTTACTTTTGGGAGACTCCTTACTTGCATTTAGCATTGGAGGTATATTATCATTTTCTGTTATCCCATATTCATTTTGCATATTTTTTACTTTTAAAACTAGGTTTCCACCATTTATAATTTGACTTGCTACTTTGGCCATTGCATTAGCTCTGTCTATTTCTTCTTTTAGATTTCCTCCAACTATACTTTCATCATTAAGTCTTTCCATTTGTTCAAATAAGTGATTATTCAAATCTGCTAGTGTATTTTTCAAAGTATCATCCCCTTATCCCTAAGTAATTTTTTATAACCGCAATTGCTTCTTCACTACTCCAGCAAACTTCACATCTATAACCTACCACTGATAACCTCTTAATCCAATCATCTTGATTTTCAGTAGGTTTATTCTTACCCCACTTCATTTCTATATATAATCCATGATAAAAACTGTTTGGATAAGCTAGATTTAAATCCGGCACTCCACTTTTTACTCCTTGTAATTTTAAATTCTTTGCTTCTATCTTATTTCTATAGCCTCCATTTGGAATTGCATAAATCAATTTTAAGGCTGGATATACATTCTCTTGCATTTTGCACCAACTTATGACTATTGCCTGCTCCTGTGCTTCTCTACTTTTCATACTTCTCAATCTCCTGTTTCCTAACTTCCTCTTGTGCTTTTTTAATAGCATTTATGTAAGTTTCACCATTCTGTACGTAAACTTTCGCAAGTTCTAATATTTTTTCTGTATCTTCACTCATTTATTTAACCTTTATAACTATAAATTTTTTATTACATCTATAACTTCTTCCGCTTCACTAATTAATTCTTTTATTTCACCCTTTAAATCTCCTAAGTCTGATATGCTTTCCATTATGTCTCCACTTTCTATTTTGCTTTCTAAACTATCCAATGCATTGTTAATCCATCTTATTTGATTTTCAAATCCGTTTATTGACACTTTCTATTCCTCCTTACAAAATATCCATTAAAACATCTTCTATTTCTTCTAAGAACCTATCCATCTCTATTTCTTCATCATCTAAATACATTTCTAATCCATATACTGAATTTAATCTACTATAAATCATTCTTGCTATATTTGTATAATCAGTACCTTTTATTGTCTTACCATTAAGAGGTACTATAAGATCCTTACATTCTCCGTTAAGAACCTTAAATCCAGTTCTAGTAACTAACAACTTACTTCCTTTAGGTAATATTTCTATGTCTCCACTAACCATTCTTTTCATCTTTTGTTCTGTATCAGTCTTGATAATTTGTCCTAATCTATAAGTATCTTTCATTATCTCTTCTCCTCATAACTATATATTTTTACTTCTTCTTTAACTCTTCCAGATACACAATTGCCACATTCTCTGCATTGACTTACTACTCCAATTCTAGGTACATGGATATATATCATAGTTCCTCCGCAGTTAATGCAGCTATGTTCTTTCCCTCCTAATATCTTCTTCATAAGTTTCACTCCTATTTTATTCTTTGTATGGTTAAGCCCTTGTACTGTATTTCGTTAGAATTATAATATCTGAAATGATTTACAATATTTTGCGCTTTGTATCCGTGTTCTTCACAAAACTCTTTAATACATGAATATACTTCTGTTGTACCTGCATATTCATTTATAACTTTAATTGGATGTAAGTTAGAAATATGATTGTTATTTTTATTTTTGTACTGTTCGATTTTTCTTCGAACTATATCATCATATTTACTATTTGCTTCATTGACTTTTATCATCTGTGCTTCTGTTAATATGCCTTTTTTCCTATCTTCATCTATTCGCTGCATTGCCTTGTCTGCTTCTTCGCTATTTTCTAATCCTTGCAAATAGTAACTCATTTTGTGGTTATGATTTATATCTAATATGCATTCTGCTAATCTAAGATAATTTATAAGTGTTGGATCTTCTATTACTTCTATATTGACGTGCTTTGATTTCTCTAAAAGATTTGACATTCTGACTAGTTGCCTACTTTTGCCACTCATAATAATCTCCCCTCTTATGGCCCAAGGGAAATAAATCCCCCGGAATAATTTATTTTAATCTGTACATAATACTAATAGCTTAACGCTCCTTGTTACATTTGAATCTGTAGTACTTAACCTTATCAGCAATGATAAGGTTATTTGGTTTTTCTAAGAGTTCCTGTTCCCACACTGTCGCTAAATTTTCTAATGATGTTGCATATCTTATTTGATAATCTTCCTTAATTGCTTTTAAAAGATAACCAACTTTATTTTCTATATTCTTAGCATCTACTGCTAAAATCAATTTTTCTGATAAATAATATAGGTCCTTATTAATTTTTAAAAATTCATCTGCAATAGTGTTTAAATCTTTTTCATTTAAATAAGGAAAATATATACTAATCAAACCAACAACATCTTTTCTTTCTATATCTTGTTGTTGCTCTAGTTCTGTCTTTATCTCTGTCTCTAAATCTATATCTGTCTCTTGTTCTTCTCTTCTCTGTTCTGTCTCTTCTCTAGGACCGTTACATTCGTTACTGTAACAGTCTGTAACGTTACTATTTGTTACATCAGTGTTACAATGTAACAAATCAACATCATCTTCCTTATTTTCTAATAATTTCTTTTTTTCTCTATGTTTTCTAACTCTTTCAGTGCTTGAGCTTTCTGAACCCATATTTTCAACTGCTTCTGGAAGTAAAAATGTGTTATCAACTGTTTCTTCTATTAGATTATTCTTTTGTAAAAACATTAAGGTAACTTTTACATTTTCAATATCTTCATCTATTTCAAGGGCTAATTCTTCAGCAAAGCTATTTTCAACACCTTCATATTCTAATAGCCCATCACTTTGCAGACTTAATAGTTGCATTTT
Source organism: Terrisporobacter mayombei (assembly GCF_020748465.1). Lineage (GTDB taxonomy): Bacteria > Bacillota > Clostridia > Peptostreptococcales > Peptostreptococcaceae > Terrisporobacter > Terrisporobacter mayombei. The sequence goes on along the minus strand of NZ_JAHZMP010000002.1, from coordinate 673,645 downwards.
AAGATAAATAATTGTGAATGTATCACCACCAGCTATTTGTCTTAACTTCTTTATTCTTTTCTCTCTGAAGAAATTCTCTTTAAGTCTCATCCAGTAATATCTCTTTTTAGCCATATATATCACCTGCCTTTGTCTTTTGCTAATAGAAGGGAATTTAATCCCTCCTATAATAAACCAACTTGTCCTTCTATATTTTCTTCTGTACTTTCAGTTACTTCTGTAAATTCTACATCTTGAGCTTCTTCTTCAATATTTGTATTTCCTTTTGGATCATATTCTATTAATAGTTGTAATACTTCTCCTGCTTCTTCAAACTTAAGATTTTTCAAGTCATATCCGTTCGAAGTACAGAAATATTCAAGTTCTTTTGTATTTTTCATATCATTAAAATTAAACAGTCCTTTTTGTTTTGCCATAGACATGATTTTATTTTTTTGTTCTGATGATGCCATCCCTGGTTCTATAGGCTTCTGTGGTAATTTTCCATCTATGCCCATTTCCTCTTGCTGATACAATCCTCTAAGCTCATTTGGAAAAGCTTCTCTTAATGCTTGAGACTGTGCAACTTTTCTAATCATTGTTCCGGGTTTACTAGACCACATACTATTAACTTCGCCATTACCTTTCTTTTGAACATATTCATCATAAGCAACTATTGCTTTTGTAGGAACTTTCCTATCACTTCTATATACTTCACACCATCCACCGACAATTGTTTCGTCTGGTAATTTAAGAGAGCCTTCTCTTTCGTGTATTTGATTTTCTTTATCTACAACAACTATTCCGGCTTTCATTCCCTCAAATGCTGAATTTTCATTTGCCTTTTTTATAAAGAAGTCTTTACCTACTATTATTGTTGCTGGTGTATCAAATTGTGGATTTTTGCTTTTATATTTAATTAAATAAGCATCTCTTTCAAAAGGATTCATTCCTTTAGCTTTGCATAACTCTACAAACATTAGAACCTCTTGGTCTGATACATTTCCACCACCACTTACTAAATAATTTTTAACCGTATCAGCTGTAAGCACTTGCCCTCCTTCTAATTTGAATTCCGCTAATTGTAATGCATTATTGCTCATTAGTTTCACTCTCCTTCTTCAATGATTCTTGTTTTATATAATCTCTATAAGCACTTATATATGCCCTGTCATATTCATCTATTATCTCTTGTGATGCTTCAAATTCATTAATGTACTCTTCTAATTCTTCTATAGGTTTATAACTTTCTAAACAATCTTTAGCACCGTCTAAGTAGCCATATTTAGAATCTACTGCGCAAGTATGAGTTGACATCATCTGCGCACAAAACAATTTATTTTCAAAACAATCTTCTGATTGTCTTATAGCTCTATCTGCAAATCTAAACAAATCTTGCATTTTCATATTCTAAAATCACACCTTCTTTGGTATAATATAATAAAAGTAATTTTCTGATTGCTTAACTTTTTCTTTAAATAGGACCTATTGGCGTAGGTTCTATTTTTATATATAAGCTTCATATCTTTTTTCTCTTAGATCTTCTTCTGCTTCTTCAAAATTTCTAACTTCTTCTTGCTTGAGTAAATCTATATCTAATAATATTTCTTCTAAAAAATCTGCTTGTTTAGTATAATCTTCTAATCTAACTTTGAACTCTGTATATTTTATGATTTCTTCTTTGTTTCTTTGTAGCATTGCATCCTTGCCTTTTTCTGCTACGTATGCTGCATTTCTAAGATTGTTCATTTTATTTTGTATTTTTTCAATTACAACATCTTGATTTGACCATTCCATGTTAAACCTCCTTATTTACTTATAAAGCATAAATTGTTTTCTCACGCATAACTTATATTAAGTTAATAACCAAAGGTGGCGATTTTATGAAAAACTACTGTTTCAACAACTTTGTAGATGCCCACGGCAGATATGAAATTCATGTCGAAGGTTGTCCTTACCTACCGTATTCTTTAAGTAGAACTTATATTGGCTCTTTCTCTAACTGCGATGAAGCCCTACAGAGAGCAAAATACCAGCATCCACTTAAATCATTTGTTTGTTGTAAGTCGTGCTGTAAGTCGTGTTCTAGATCATGTCATAGATGTTAATTCTATATCAATAGACTAAAGCAATTTTTGGTCTATTGATTAATATTTTTTACTCATTAGTTGCACCTGCCTTTAATAATCTATTTGCAACTTTTCCATAAAAACTCATAATTTGTAAAAATTCATCTTCTGTCAATGCCTTTCCTATTGTTTGTGTAACTTCTAATAGGTCTCTAACTTGAACAACTGAAATATTATTTTTTAGCTCTATCATTTCTTCATTTCTATTCATTAGTAATACACTCCATTTCGTCTATTTTAACTTGTCCATTTGCACCTTGAATTGCATATTGAAGCATCAGATTAGGCTTCCATTTTTCTATATAATTAAGTGCTTTGTCATAATTCTTAAGAGATATATTTTTATAACTATTCACTTTGAATGCTCCTTTTATATCTCTGTAAAGTTCTGAAAATAACTTCTTGCTTAGTTTCTTATAAGCTTCTGAATGTTTACCTTCTAATAAATGAACTGCTCTTGTATTTACTGCTGTTCTTAAGTTTTCTGCTAGCTCATAATCAACAGTCATCTTTTCTTCTATCGCTCCAACCCTACTTTTAATTACTTGCTGCTTTCTGTCTATCATGAATATTGCCTGTAATTCCTTTGAAGCATTTTCTAGTGGATTTTCTACCATTTCATTAAATCTTTCTACATATTTAGCTGTAAATAATATCCCTTTTTCACCGGTCATTTTGTTAGCTAACATGTCACACCCAAGTTTAGTGCATTCATAACATTTATAAGTTTTGTTATTTCCTTCAACTTTGTAAGTGCTTTCAATGAAGTATTTTGAAACTCCCATTTGGGCTTTTCTTAAAGTTGGTATTATACCTGCTCTATCTTCATCTCCTTCTACCATTCTTATTACTTTAGAATGTCTTGTTTCCATCATTTCTGCTACTTCATAACTAGGTATTGTTTGTACTGCTTGTCCTTCATTATTCTCCATAACTTTGTAACTTTGATATAAATCTCCCATTTCTATTCCCCTTTCAACTCTTGTAAATAAACATCTGTATATCCATCATCATCTGCTTTAATAGTTCTCATATGATTACAAATAACATTATTATGTATTCCTCTATGTGATGTTTCGCCAATTGGTAATACAATTCCAAATCCTTCTAAATCAATTCCTTGTGTTGCTCTTAATTCACAATAACTGCTTACATAAGAAGCTATTTTAGTATCTTCTGAATCTAAGTTCCAAAATACACTTTCCCAGTTTGTTAATTCTTCTTCTGTAGCGATGTTTTCATCTATTTCGATAACAAACTCTTTTTCTATTGTTACTTTAGCTTTAAACCTTCTCATAATTACCACCTACTCACTTATAACAATTAGCTTTTGACAATTTCCAAAGCTCTGTGTTTCGTCGAAGTATCTCATTTGGATTATATTTACACCTTTATCTTCAAGATGTTTTAATTCTTTTGTGATATCTCTATCTGTTTTGTATCTAGTTACCTCTTTAGTGCTGTCTGATTTGATTTTTACTAACATGCTTTTCATTATTTACTCCCCCTTTTCATTTATCTTTTGTTTATCAATTTGAACAACTCTTCGTGTGTCATGTTTGGAAATATATCACTAAGTACTTTTAGTTGTTCCAGAGTTATCTTGATTTTCATTTGTATTTTTTAACCCCCTTTGATACTCATAAAGGCAAAGGTTGTATGCTGCCTGTGCAAAATCTTTTAATACTTTATTCTGCTGCTCTTCTGTTTGATTAGTCGCAAATGTAATGGTTACTTTAGACACTTCATCTTCCCTATAAATTTGCTTCATACAATCACCCCTAATTATATTTATGCTGTTAATATTTTGTCCTATAGCTATAAATTAGCTATTTTCAACCTCTCTAACCGGACATACTATAAAAGTATTCTTTAAGTTGACTCTCTCTGTAAAAAAAATATCATCTATGCTTAAGTTGAATAACCCTGCTATTTGTTTAGCTTCAGTTACAGTAAAGTCACTTTTACCAGTTTCTTTATTGCAATAGGTTGTTCTTTGAATGCCTAAATAATCTGCCATATATTGTTGGTCAAAACCTCTTTCTGACCTTAATGATCTTAATTTATTTCTTAATGTCAATTATGCCACCTCCTTTAGTATTCTTATGGAATACTTGTTATACTTTAATGATAGTCAACTTTAAGAATACTGTCAACTATATTTTCAACTTTTTTTGAAAAAGTATTCATTTTTTTATACTTTTTTTCATATAATTTTAAATTAGTCAACTTTAAGGTATAATATTCATAAGGATGGTGTTGATAATAATGTTGGGTGATAATATAAGAGAAAACAGAGAAAAACTAGGAATAAATCAAGTTGAATTGGCTAAGTTAATGGGAGTATCAAAACAAACAGTATCTAACTGGGAGAATGATAATAGAATCCCTCCTACTCAAACATTAGATAAATTAGCTGATATATTTAACGTTACTACAGATAGTTTATTAGGTAGAAGTGAAGATTTAAAATTAGACAATACTTATATCGATATTGAAAATGATGAAGATTATGCTGTAGCTAAAGAAATAAGTAAACTAGATGTAGAAGATAAAGAGTTTATAAAACAAATGATAAAAAAACTAAACAAAAATAAACAAGAGAAATAAGTTGATTAACCTATTTCTCTTAATTTTTGTACTAATTTAATTATTGTTTCGTAAGCTTCTATATCATTTTCTTTAAGTTTTTTTAAATCTTGCATTATTACTAGCGTTTCTTCTTCCACCCCAATACCCCCTATTTATATTTATACTTATATTTTAGCGAATATATGTTCTATGTTCGATATAAAAATACAAACATTTAATCTATTGAACTTCTATTTATATTATAAAGCAAAAAATATAACTGGCAGTTATATTTTCCAACAAATTAATACAATTTTTTTAAAAGGGAAAACGTGATTAGAAGAAAAAGACTAAAAATGCATATTACGCAAAATGAATTAGCGGAAATGATAGGAGTTACTCAAGCTTATATTTCTAAAATAGAAAATGATAAGTTTGTAAATGTAACCCTTATTGAAATAATAAAAATTAGCAAAGCATTACAATTGAAAGAGCTAGAAGTATGTAAATACTTTTTAGAGAAGCACAATGATATTTATATAGAAATTGAGGGGGAATTATCATGAAAACCTGTATCTACTTAAGAAAGAGTAGGCAAGATGAAGAAATAGAAAAAAAAGAAAATACAGATACTCTAGCAAGGCATAGAGGTACTCTTCTTGCTATAGCTAAAAAGCAGCATCTAGATATTATTGAAGTAAAAGAGGAAATTGTTTCTGGGGGAAGTATAAGTTCAAGACCTAAAATGTTAGAGTTGCTAGAAGAAGTTAAAAATAATAATTACGATGCAGTGTTATGTATAGACCTCGATAGATTAGGCCGTGGAGGTATGCAGGACCAAGGGCTTATACTAGATACTTTTAAAGAAAGTAATACTCTTATCATTACGCCAGATAAAACCTATAATTTAAACAATGATCTAGATGAAGAAATGACAGAATTCAAATCATTCTTTGCTCGTAGGGAACTTAAAATGATAACCAAGAGAATGCAAAAAGGGCGCGAAAAATCGGTTGAAGAAGGAAAATTCATAGCTTCTACTGCTCCTTTTGGATATAAATTTGAATATACAAAAGAAGGAAATAAAATACTTGTTATAGATGAAAAAAAAGCAGTTATAGTAAAAAACATATTCGATATGTATTTAAATGGTAATGGTGCTTATAAAATAAAGGTGTGGCTAGATAGTATAGGAGTTAAAACAAATAACAATATATCTTTTTCTGAACAAACTATAAGAAGAATGTTAAAAAATGAAATATATGCAGGCTACGTTAGTTGGAATAACTATTTAAGAAGAGGAACTAAGACTATTAAGCAGAAAAATAAAGATAAAATAATTTATGCTAAAGGCAAGCATGAAGCAATTGTATCTGAAGAAGTATTTAATAAAGCTAATGAAATAATTTCTAGCAGAAATACAACAAGTGTAACTAGTAACAAAGAATTAACTAATCCTTTAGCTTCTATTGTCAAATGTTCTTGTTGTGGTCGGGTTATGACTTGTAATTATGCCACTTATAAAGACGGTTACGTGCAATTTCTAAGATGTAAATCATGCAACCAAAATAGAGGTGCAAGACTTGATGTATTAGAAGAAAAAATTTTAGAAAATCTAAAGGATATTTTAGAACATTTTGAACAACAAATATTATCTAATACAGTTGAAAATAAAAATAATGATAGGGTGAATAATTTAAAACATACTTTATCACTCTTGGAAAAAGAATCGCTAGAAATAAATAAGCAAAAGAATAACCTTCATGACTTTTTAGAAAGAGGAGTCTATGATATAGACACTTATCTTGAAAGAACACAAATACTATCTAAGAAAAGTGATGAAAATAAAAAAGCTATAAAAAATACAATTGAGTTAATAGAAAATGAAAAAACTATAAATATTAATTATAATGATCTAGTTCCTAATTTAAAAACTGTACTAGAAAACTATAATAAAACTAATGATGTGAAATTGAAAAACTTTTTATTGAAAACAGTAATAGATGAAATTATTTATTACAAAGAAAAAGGTAAAAGGACTGCTAAGTTCGAAATAGAGATAAAATTGAAGGTAAAATAACTGTTATAGTCATACACCTAAACAATTTGGTGTAATGTCAGGAGCATTTGCTGCTGGAGAAGCTGATTATACAACAGCATTTGAACCTACTGCAACTGGGTTAGTAAAAGAAGGTGCAGGTTATATTGTAGCATCTGTTGGTCAGGATGCTGGTGAAATACCTTTTACTTGTTACAGTGCTACTAAATCATATATGGATAAGAATTCAGATTTAATACAAAGATTTACTAATGCCCTATATAAAGGCCAAAAATGGGTTCAACAAGCTTCTGACGAAGAAGTAGCTAAAGCTATGCAACCATTCTTTGAAGATACTTCTTTAGAAGATTTAATAGTTGTTACCCAAAAATATAAAGAAATTGATGCATGGTCATCAGATCCACTTCTAAAAGAAGATAGCTTAAATAGATTAATGGATGTTATGATTGAAGGCGGAGAATTAAACGAGAAAGTACCATATGACTCAGTAGTAACTACAACTTATGCTGAAAATGCCATTAAAAACGTGAAATAATTAAAATATAATTCTTATAATATAAGAGCCACCCTATTAAAGGGTGGCTCCATTATTTATATAGAGTAATATATATTATTTAACTTGCTTTGGTAATCTTTCATTTATAATATTCATTAAATTGTCAGTACAATTATGAATATTTACAAATTCTCCATCATTTACCACTACAAATTTAGCATCATCTGGAGTTAATACATTACCATATACTTCTCCAAGTTTAGCATATTTATATTTAGGTAAAACATCTTCCATTTCAATGCTTATATCAGCAGTATCTCTATAGTTAAAATCTACTTCATATACATGAGCTATTTCAGCTGCAACTTCATAATTATATAATACATTTTCATCTATAGCTGCATTTACGCTTTGTATTCTTCTTTCTGTATTAGTAAATGTTCCATTTGATGATGCAAAACCAGTACCTGGTATAATAACATCAGCTATATCACAAGTTTCAGTCATATGAGTATCTAAAACCATTAAGAACTCTAAATCAGATAAATTAACATTAGGATTTTCTCCAAAGCATAGAAGTCCTTTAACACCGTCCAGAGCTTCTACTCCAGCTTTTATTCCCATATCAATTAATCCTTGAGAATTGTTTTTAGCTTTTATTTGAAGTACACCATCTCTAGGTGTTCCTATATGTCCTGAAAGTAAAGCAATATTTCCTATCATAGTAGCAACTTCAACTGAAACTACATTTTGTTGGAATACAAGCATTGCTTTTTTAGCTGTAGCATAAGCATTTGCTATTTCTTTTATTTCATCACTTACAGAAACATTATCTAATGAAGCTTTAAAATCTTCAAAATTATCCATTGAAGAAACTTTACCCATTTCTATTAAAGCTTTCGCTATTTCTTTAACAGCGCTTAAGTCATTTTCAACATATACGACTTTTGTAGCAAAATCAAAGTTATTTACTTCATATTCTTTAGGGTTTATTACATATACTTTTGCCCCTTGCTCAGCAGCTTGTTTTAATTTAAGTTGAATTACTGGATTGTTTTCCATTACAAATCCAAAAGTAACTATTACATTTGTAGCTAGTAATTCATCAATTGTATTAGGAGAAGCATCTAATCCTAGAACTTTTTCTAATCCGCTTTCAACATTATTAAAGCAAAGTGTTTTTGCTCCCATAGTGTCAGCTAATTTTTTCATTACATAAGCTTCTTCATTTGTAAATCTATCTGATATAGCAACAGCAACAGCATCTTTACCATGTTTAGCAGCTATACTTTCAGCTTTCTTAGCAGTAAGTACTAAAGCTTCATGATAATCAGCATCTCTAAATCCATCTTCACCTTTTATAAGTGAATTTGTTAATTTTCCTTCTAGAACTGAACAATCAAATCCCCATTTACCTTTGCCACATAAAAGTCCCCTATTTACTGGACCATTTTTATCTGGGTTAGATTTAATTAACATATCTCCATATGATTCTAAATGTAGAGAACATCCTACTGAACAGAATGAACAAGTAGTGTCTGTAACATCTGTTTCAAGTGGAACTTCTTTAACTACACTTTGTCTTTCTTGAAGTGCTCCTGTTGGACAAACACTTACACATTGTCCACAAGATATACATCCAGACTCTGCTAAAGGTTTTTCAAGTGATGGTTTAACAACAGTATCAAAACCTCTGTCAACAAGTCCTAAAGCTCCAACACCCATAACTTCATCACAAACTCTTACACAAAGTCCGCAAAGTATACATTTGTTAGGATCTCTTACTATAAATGGATGATCATCTTCAAATTCTATTACATTTTTATCTCCAGCTAATCTTTCTGGATGAACATCATACTGATTAGCATAATCTATTAATTTACATTCGAAGTAATCATGACAACCACATTCTAAACATCTAGAAGCTTCATTTACTGCTTGTTCTTCATCATATCCGAATACTACTTCAGTAAAATTATCTTTTCTTTCTTCTGCTTCTAATTGATCCATAACTGGTCTACACATTCTTTCTCTATCTTCAAATGTTTTCTCAGTTATATCAAATCTTTCAACAACAAATGGTTTTTCATACTTTAATACTTCACCATTTAAATAAGCATCTATAGAATCTGATACTTTTCTAGCATCTGATATAGCTTCTACTGCTATTGATATCTTATCATTACCACAGTCTCCACCAGCAAATACACCTGGCATACTTGTCATAAATGTATCTTTATCATAAGCTATGGCATTTTTTCTAGTTTTATCCATACCTTCAAATTTAGAAGCATCTACTGCTTGACCTATAGCTAAAATCATAGTATCTATATCTATAGTCTCAGTTTTTCCTTCTACTGGTACTGGTTTTCTTCTTCCTGAAGCATCAGCTTCACCAAGTTCCATAACTTGAAGTACTACTTGTTTTACTTTTCCATTTTCGTCTGCAATAACTTCAATAGGATTAGTTAAGTTTTTGAAGATTACTCCTTCTTCTTCAGCTTCAACTATTTCTACCATATCAGCAGGCATTTCATTTTTAGTTCTTCTATATATATTATAAACTTTTTTAGCTCCTAGTCTTACGGCTGTTCTGCAAGCATCCATTGCAGTGTTACCACCACCAACTATAGCCACATTTTCACCAAGTTTTATTTCTTCATTTCTAACAACTTTTCTTAGGAAGTCTATACCACCTATAACACCTTCACTATCTTCACCTTTGCATCTAACACCAGTAGACACCCAAGCGCCTATTCCAAGAAGTACAGCATCATAGTCTGCTTTTATAGTTTCAAATGGTATATCAACACCAACTTTAGTATTAGGTATCATTTTAACACCCATACTTTCGATTAATGCTATTTCTTCATCTAAAACTGCTTTTGGAAGTCTGTACTCTGGTATCCCATAACGAAGCATACCTCCAAGTTTAGGCATAGATTCAATTATAGTTACACTATGACCCATTTGTCTTAAGAAATATGCAGCAGATAGACCCATTGGCCCACCACCTATTATAGCAACACTCTTACCAGTTTCTTCTTCTATTTCTGGCATAAATGGATTTTCACTTTCTAAATCTTTATCAGCAGCAAATCTTTTTAACCAAGCAATAGATACTGGCTCTTCCACAAGTTTTCTTCTACAATTTTCTTCACAAGGATGAGGACATACCCTACCAATAGCTGCTGGTAGTGGAATTCTATCTTTAATTAATTCGATGGCTGCATCATATTCGCCATTTGCTATTAAGCCCACATATCCTTGGCAATCAGTACCTGCAGGACATGCTAGAACACATGGAGGTCTACAATCTCCCACGTGATTAGATAGTAATAACTCTAAATTTGTTTTTCTTGACTCTATAACTCTGCTTGTATTAGTTTTTATTATCATATTAGGTGATATTTCTGTAGCACAAGCCTTTACCATTTTTGGCATTCCTTCTATTTCAACTACACATAAACCACATGAACCATATATTTTAGTTCTTTCATCGTAGCATAGAGTAGGAATGAAAACATCATTTTCTCTTGCAACTTCAAGAATTGTTTGACCTGGTAATCCAAATACTTCTTTTCCGTCTATATTTAATCTGAATTTATTCATATTATCATCCTCCTCCCCTAGCCTCTAACTATTGCGCCGAACTTACAAGTTTCTTCGCACTTACCACATTTTATACATTTATCGTGATCTATTACATGCATTTCTTTCTTTTCACCTGATATAGCTTCAACTGGACATTTTTTAGCACAAGCTCTACATCCTTTACAATCTTCAGTTATATTAAATGAAATTAAAGCTTTACATGATTTAGCTGTACATTTTTTATTATAAATATGATCTTCATATTCATTTCTAAAATATTTAATAGTTGTAAGAACTGGGTTAGGAGCAGTTTGACCTAGACCACACATAGAACCATCTTTTATTTTTACTGCTAATTCTTCAAGAAGTTCTATATCGCCATCCTTACCTTTACCTTTAGTTATTCTTTCTAATATTTCAAGCATTCTCTTAGTTCCTACTCTACAGTAGTTACATTTACCACAAGATTCTTTTCTAGTGAAATCTAGGAAGTATCTTGCCATGTCAACCATACAAGTAGTTTCGTCCATTACAATCATACCACCAGAACCAACAATAGCCCCAGTTTTGTTTATATTTTCATAATCAACAGGTGTTTCTATTAAAGCAGATGGTATACATCCACCAGATGGTCCACCCATTTGAACAGCCTTAAATGCTTTATCTTTTTTGATTCCTCCACCTATTCCAAATATAACGTCTTTTAGTGGAAGACCCATAGGAACTTCAACTAGTCCACCTTTTTTAATTTTACCTGCAAGAGCAAATACTTTTGTACCTTTACTCTTATCAGTTCCCATTGCACCAAATGCAGCTCCACCATTTACTATTATCCAAGCAACGTTAGCATAAGTTTCAACATTGTTTATATTAGTAGGTTTTTGCCAATATCCTTTTGCAGCTGGGAATGGTGGTTTTAGTCTAGGCATTCCTCTCTCTCCTTCAAGAGAAGCTATAAGTGCAGTTTCTTCACCACAAACGAATGCTCCAGCACCAGCTTTTATTCTTAAATCAAAATCAAATCCTGATCCAAATATATTTTTACCAAGAAAACCTTTTTCTCTAGCTTGAGCCATAGCTATTTCAAGTCTATGTATAGCAAGAGGATACTCAGCTCTAACATATATAACACCTTCAGTAGCACCCATTGCATATCCACCTATAATCATACCTTCTATAAGTGAATGAGGGTCACCTTCTAGAACAGATCTATCCATAAATGCACCAGGATCACCTTCGTCTGCATTACATACTATGTATTTTTGATCTGCTTTATTTTGTAAGGCTGCATTCCACTTAAACCAAGTAGGAAATCCTGCGCCTCCTCTACCTCTAAGTCCTGAAACTTTTATTTCTTCTATTACATCTTCTTGTGTCATTGAAGTTACAACTTTTTTAGTAGCTTCATATCCACCTACTGCGACGTATTCTTCTATTTTTTCAGGATTTATTAAACCGCAGTTTCTAAGTACAACTCTTTGTTGTTTTTCTATAAATAATTTATCTTCATCTGATATTTCTAAATCAGTGGCTATTTCCCCTTTAACAAGATGTTTTTCTACTATTTCTAAAGCACATTCTGGTTTTACTTTTACATATCTTGTCATAACTTCATCGTCGTCATATACATCTACAATTGGTTCTAGGTAACAAGTACCTACACAACCAGTAATATCAACCTTAATATTTAGGTTTTTTTCTTCTATAAGTCTCTCAAATTCTGCTGCTGTCTTTTTTGCTCCAGTTGCAACACCGCAACTACCTTGACCGATTATAACTTTCATCACTTTTCACCCCCTATGATCTTTCTCTAATTTCTGTTAATATTTCTTTAACAGAATCTTTAGTTAAGTTTCCATAAGTTTCATCACCATCTGCACTTTTAACCATCATAACAGGCGCTAATGAACAACATCCTAAACATGCAACATTATTTAATGTAAATCTTCCATCTTCTGTTGTTTCACCATCTTGAATATTTAAAAATTCACAAACAGCTTCTTCAATCATTTCAGATCCATTTACATGGCATGCAGTTCCTTGACATAACATTATTAAATACTTTCCTATTGGTTGCAATCTAAATTGCGCATAGAATGTGGCAACGCCATATATTTTGGCAGTTTTTATACCTGTTGCCTCTGAAATATAATTCATAGCATCAATTGAAATATATCCATAGATATCTTGAGTTTTTTGTAAAATAGTTATCAAACTTCCAGGTACTTTGGCATATTTGTCTAATACGGGACCAAGCTCTTTGAAGTCTTGACATTTATCAGTCCCGCAACAGCATTTTTCACTCATTTAATTTACCCCCTATTTAAAAATTGTATCTTTATTAGGTATATGTACTACTAATAATAATATTAGCAAAAAAAGGAAATTATAGCAAACATAAAACTTGTAATTTTGTTATTTATTTAACCATTTTTTCGGTTTTTATATCTATTTTTCAAGTATTTTTTTTATTATACTTTATTATCAGAATTTTTTGTAAAAATAGAAATGTAATTAATATATAATTTATAATAAGAATTAACAATATTATTCTTTTTAGTAATTAATTATTTTAATCAATGCTCATGCTACTTTATAGGTAAGTTTAATAAAAATAAATAAAAACACTGTATTTACTTTCATTATATTTGTATCTTAAGCATTTTCACTTTAAATATTATTTTATTAAATAAAAATTTTACTTTTAGTAATTATTATTAATAATAATATACATTAATATTAATCGCATATTGATTTAAGTAAATATTATTTATTTTAACAATAAAACTATCTTGCATATCTATTTATTAAAAAAATTAACTAAATAAAATATTAACCTAATTCACAAAAGTTTTTTGAATTTTCCAAATATATAAAAAGCTTCTACTTGATAAGTAGAAGCTTTTTTCTATGCATTTTCAAAAGTATATATAGCGTCGATTCTAGTTAAGAAAATACTATCATTTTTACAACCTATATATTTTGCATACTTTTTAACTTTTTCTTTTGCAGTGTCAATATCACCAACACCTCTGTCCATTAATTCCTTTATATACATGTCCATTAAAAAACTTTTATATTCTTTTAAATCAAATCCTAAATATGATGCTAGACTTTCTATTTCACCAGAAAAATCACCATCTTCTTTTATAAGAAACTCATAAACTTCTTTTCTATATGGATTTGACATTATAATCTTTTGCACTACCTTGCATCCATCTAGCTTGCTAATAAATCCATCTTTATAATTATTAAAAAGAGCATCGGATTGTCTAATAGATTTTTTGTCTATATAAGAATTCACTTCTGTTACACCGTTATCTATTAATGCATCTAGTACAGCAAGATGCACACTAAAACAATCTTCATAAAGATATTCGCAAAGCTTAGATATGATTGGTTTAATATCAAACAATTTTATATTTTTTTTATTTCTAGAATTAGATAAATCTCTAGTTACATTATTAAAAAGTCTTTCGAAATCTAAATATTTATTACAATATAGCTCTTTGAATAAATTAAAATCAATTGTTATGATATTATATCCAACAAGAGTTTCTACACCTTTTCTTATTACCTCATAAACTAAATTTTGACCATATTCAAAGTGTTTTTCACTAATATGTCTAGTATTTGTTACACTGTCTAAACAATACTCCGTAAATTGTTTAGAGCACTCATCTCCATACAATTTGAAATTTTTTCTAATTGCGTTATACTCATCTCTTTTTTCATCAAATTTTATTATTGCGCCGTTTATATCAAAAGTTATCATTTAGTTCCCCTCCTAAAAATCAAATATTAATTCATTTTATTACTAAATATTTGATTTTAAGAGTTATATTCCTTCCAAATAAATAATTTGTCTAAAACTTCTTCTAAATAATGTTGAAAATCCCCATAATTATAGGAATAAACATAGCTGGTAGCATATTTGCAACTTTTATATCACATGCCTTAAGCATATTTAATCCCATGGCCATAATTAACAAACTTCCTACACATGTCATATATGTTATAACATTTGTACTTAGTATATTTGATAAACCAGAAGCTCCTAGGGTAATTATTCCTTCATATAAAAAAACAGCTATGCTTGATAATAATACTCCTACTCCCATAGATGCAGCAAAAAATATTGAAGAAATCCCATCTAATACTGATTTTGCAAGTAATACTGAATTATCATTTGAAAGTCCGCTTTGAATAGAGCCAACTACAGCCATAGCACCTACACAAAACAATAAGCTAGAAGAAACAAATCCTTTTGATATTTTATTTTCTTCATCTGAATTTGATATATTTTTTTTAGATAATTTTTCATCTAAATATGAGCCTAATTTATTCAATAAATTGTCTATATCAATTAACTCACCTATGATTATGCCAACTGTCATAGATATTATTACATATAATGGATTGTCCCCTTTTAACGCACCAGATATTCCCATATACGTAACTACAAGTGCCAATCCATCCATAATAGATTTATCCAATCGTTTAGGTATTCCTTTATTTATTATTAAACCTAGTATTCCTCCACAAATTATAGCTAAACTGTTTACTATTACTCCAAACATTTTTATTCCCCCCTAATACTTTTTAATACTCTATTTTATCACTTTTTAAGATCTATTATTATTTTTTATAAGACTTATATATTTATAAGGATTCATGGCAAAATCCTGAAAAGAATCTTTAGTGAAAATAATATCTTCACCCAAAAATCTTTTATATCTCATTTCTTCTTTCTTTAAGGCCGACATTAATTTATTTTCATGATTGTTAAATACTATTATCTTCAAAGGCTTTTTATTTCTACTTGTTTGAACTCTTTTTAACATATATTTAATATGAATATCAGCCTCTGGAAATGAATATCCACAAAAGATAATAACGTCAGCTTTTCTTAATGAGGCTTCTGCTTTGTTCCATACACTACTTAAGTAAACATTAGACATATTTTTAAAATATGTAGGCGGAACTATTATTGGAATTGTACGTTCATTACAATTTAAACAAGTAGCTTCATCTTGATTATTTAAAATCCTCATTACACCACCTTCATATGGAGTAAGTGTTAAACTTGAACATATGGGACAGTATAGCCAGTTTAGTGATCCATGTATCTTATACAGTTTTATAGTTTTTCCGCAAGGTCTTTTCCAAGAGCTATTCTTAAAATTAAAATTAGCAAAATCCACTCCATAATCTAGCATCACAGGCATATTTTCTTTATCATATAATTTAGAAATTGTATTATCTATATGAATATCATAGTTTGCACTAATAAAAGTAGTATTAAACAATTGATCTCTCTCCATTAAATTTTTTAATAATAGCTCGTGATACTTATTACTAACTTTTGCTGCATTGTTAATTGAATTTGCAGTTAATAATACTAAATATTGTCGCAAAATATTAATTGACCCACTTCTATTATTATAAGTATCTGTTCTAAAATTTTTAAAGGATTCTCTTCTTTGTTCTGCCATGTCCAAAATACCAAGCACTTCTTCAAATGTTGGGAAGTTAACCTTATCTATATCATCTAGTAAAACGTCAATATTAAACATTTCTTTAAAAAATTCCCTAAGATTTGTATTCATTTTGCTATATGGATGCAAAGGAAGACTGTTCTTAAAATAATTAGAAAATAATTCATTTTGTATAGGTAAATTTTCTGCTGCAGAAGCTCCCGCTCCTAAAAAAATACATATTTCCATATGATTAAAACACCTTCTATCCCTTAATATATAAAAAAGCCTTAATACAATTATATATTAAGACTTTTTTAAATTATTATGCTATTTTTTCAATTTTTTAATATATTCTACTGCTTTTAGTGTTCCCATTTTTGAATGATCAAATGTAAGTCCACCTTGGAAGTAAACATTATATGGTGGTCTTATTGGTGCATCTGCACTAAGTTCTATTGATGATCCTTGAATAAACGCTCCTGCTGCCATTATTACTTCATCTTCATATCCTGGCATCGCCCATGGTTCTGGTTTTACATAAGAATCCACTGGAGCTGCAGCTTGCACTCCTTGACAGAATGCTATAACTTCCTCTGCATTTTTTAGTCTTACAACTTGTATAATATCACTTCTTAAATCATCATATTTTGGAAGTACATCATATCCTAATCTTTCAAACATTCTAGCACAATATATTGCACCCATTACAGCTTGTGATGTAACATATGGCGCCATGAAAAATCCTTGTAGTACATTTCTTGTAGTTCCAAATGTTAAACCACATTCTTTTCCTATACCTGGTGTAGTTAATCGATAAGATATCATTTCGACCAAGTCTTTTCTACCTGCTATGTATCCACCAGTTAGAGCTAGTCCTCCGCCTGGGTTTTTAATTAAAGAACCAGCCATAATATCAGCTCCTACTTCAGTAGGCTCTTTTGTATCTAAGAATTCACCATAGCAGTTATCTACCATAACTATTAAGTCTTTATTAACTGATTTAACCACTTCTATAGCTTCTTTTATATCTTCGATTGATAAAGATTTTCTCCAAGAATATCCTTTTGATCTTTGTATCATTACTAGTTTGGTCTTTTCATTTATTTTTTTCTTAACACCTTCTAAGTCAATATTACCATCTGGCAAGAAATCCACATCTTTATATGTAACACCAAATTCTTTAAGAGATCCTTTTTCTTCTCTTATACCTATTACACCTTGTAATGTATCATAAGGCTTTTCTGTAATTGATAATATTTCATCTCCTGGTCTAACTATCCCTTGGATACATAAACTTAGGGCATGAGTTCCATTTACTATTATTGGTCTAACTAAAGCATCCTCTGCTCCAAATACATCTGCAAATATTTCTTCTATTTTTTCACGTCCAATATCATTATATCCATATCCTGTTGTCCAGTTAAAATGGTTATCACTTAAGTGAGCTCTTTGCATAGCTCTTAATACTTTATATTGATTAAATTCTCTTATTTGTTTTATTTTTTCAAATTGATTTTTTATATCTTCCATTACTTCATTAGATAAATCAAAAGTTTCATCATCTAATCCATAATATTCTTTTAGTAATTCACTTGTCTCTTTAAGCACTTAATCTCACCTATTTTCTTTTATTTGTCACTTTAAAAATTTTATCATAGTAAAAATTTAAGTTCAAGATTTAAAGGAAAATAATTAAAAAAGGTACTTATATTAACCTATAATTTTTGTAGATTAGTATAAGTACCTTTTATCTTTAAATTACTTTGTATTATTTTGATTTGTGTTTTGTATGTTTATGCTTTTACCTGGTACTATTGTAGAAACTGCATGTTTATAAATTAGATTTTGTTGTTTATTTTCACCTTCTAGTAATACTATATAGCTGTCAAATCCTTTTACATAGCCTTTAACTTGAACACCATTCATTAAATATATTGTTACAGGTACTCTTTCTTTTCTAGCATTATTTAAAAATAAATCTTGTAAATTTAAAGCAGTATTTTTCATTAATAATATCCTCCCGACTAAATTATATTAAATAAACTATTTATCTATAAACAATTATATTATAATATTATACATTTTTAGATATATTTTCAATAAAGTTCATAATATCTTTTTTAAGTAATTCTATATTGTCATACTTCTCCAAATCAAACCATTCACTATCTTTATATCTTTTAAACCAAGTTGTTTGTCTTTTTGCATATCTTCTTGAATCTCTTTTAATTATTTCTACAGCTTCATCTAAAGTATATTCACCTTCTAGATATTTAACTATTTCTTTGTAACCTATTCCTTGCATAGAAATTAAGTTTTTATCATATCCCATATCTAGTAATTTTTTAACTTCTTCAACTAATCCTGCTTCCATCATAATTTCTACTCTTTTGTTTATTCTATCATAGAGTATCTCTCTATCACGATTTAGTACTATTATTATTGGTGAGTAATCTTCATTGTATTTTAAATCATTGGAAAAGTCTTGCATTTTCTTTCCATCCAAACATACTTCTAAGGCTCTTATAACTCTTTTTGTGTTGTTTTTATGTATTCTAGAAGCAGCTTCACCATCTAATGATTTTAACTTTTCGTGCATATAATCTATGCCTTTTTCATTAAGTTCTTTTTCTAATTCTTCTCTTATTTTAGAATTACTATTGGATTTTGCAAAATCCATATTGTAAATTAATGAATTAAGATATAAACCTGTACCACCGGTTACTAGCACATTTTTGCCTTTATTAGCTACTTCTTTTATATATTTATTTGCTCTATCTTGAAACTCTGAAACAGAAAAAGGAAAATCTGGTTTAACTTCATCTATCATGTGATGTGTTACCCCATCCATTTCTTCTTTAGTAACTTTAGCACTTCCTATATCCATATATTCATATATTTGCATAGAGTCAGCAGATATAATTTCTGCATTTAAGTCCTTTGCTAACTCTATTGATAAAGCCGTTTTTCCAACGGCCGTAGGTCCTGTTAGGATGATAAGTGGTATTTTCTTCATAGCAATCCTTTCTTACATAATTCTTTTAAACATTTTTTCAATTTCTTTTTTTGATATTTCAACTATGGTAGGTCTACCGTGAGGACACGTAAATGGATTATCACATAATTCCATTTGAGATAGAAGCTTTTTCATTTCCATAGTATGAATTTTATCATTTGCTTTTATAGCAGCTCTGCATGCCATTGAGGCAAATTTATCTCCTTTTAAGTCATAACTATTTTTCAAATCCTCTATGTTATCAATAATTTGAAGAATAAATTTCTCACTTTCAGGGTTACCAAAAATAGTAGGTACACCTCTTATCATAATGTGATTATTTCCAAATAGCTCAATTTCAAAACCAAAATTTAAAAACAAGTCAAGGTTTGATTCTACATTTAACATATCTACATTTGATATTTCTACCACTATAGGATCTAATAACATTTGCATATCAATTTTATGGCTTTTGAATTTTTTCATATATTCCTCATACAGTACTTTCTCGTGAGCTGCATGTTGGTCTAATAAGTACATGGAATTATTTTTTTCAAGTACAATATAAGTGTTAAGTATACTTCCTACAACTCTAAAATCAGTAATTGAAAATCTATTTTCATTTTTTATAACATTTTCTTCCTTAATTATTTCAACATGATTACTTTTATTATCTAGATTACTCAAAGTTTCTAGCTCGTCAAAAGTAAATGATTTACTAAGGTCAATATTGCCATCTATAAAGTATTCACCTTTTTTATTTTCTAAATGCTGAAGCTTAATATCTTCTTTTTTATCATTACTATTTAAACTTTCATTATGGTCTTTTTTATTATTTCCCTTATTTAAAGCCTCTTCAAAAGACATAAACTTATTGTCATCATCCAATTTTTCTATGGGCGTAGTACTATTTATCTTATTTGAAATTACAGTATTTAAAGCTTCTTCTTTTTTTTCTAAATATACTTCTTTATTTTCACTTACAATAGGTTTTCTATCATAACTTTCATATTTACCAATTAATGCAGTATTTAGTAACTTTCTTTTTAATAAATCTCTAATTTCTATATATAAATCCTTATCATTTTCAAACTTAATTTCCATTTTTGTAGGATGGATATTAACATCTATTTTTGAAGGATTAATATCAATATTTAAAAAACATATACCATGCTTATTAATAGGTATAATACTTTTATATGATTCATTTATAGCATCTAATATTATTTTACTTTTTACAAATCTATTATTTATGTAAATATGCTGCAAGTTTTTATTTGAACGATAAATATTGTTATTTCCTATATATCCTGAAATACTACAATATTCACCTTTTTCATTAATTTTAATTAAATTTTCAACTATCTCTTTTCCATAGATACTTCTAATGACAGAAATAAGCTTTCCATCTCCTGGAGTATTTAGCATTAACTTTCCATTATTTATATATTTAAATTGTATATCTGTATTTCCTATGGCAAGCTTATTAATTAAATCACTTATATTTATAGTTTCTGCATGTGTAGATTTCAAAAACTTTTGCCTAGCAGGAGTATTAAAGAATAAGTCTTTTATAATAATGGTAGTTCCATTCTTTGTTCCCACAGGCTCTTTTAAAATCTCTTTCCCGCCTTCTAAAATAACTTTTGTTCCAATAGGTTCTTCCTTGGTTTTTGTAATCATCTCCAAACGAGATACAGAAGCTATGGAAGCTAAAGCTTCACCTCTAAAACCTAAAGAATATAAGTCGTATAAGTCATCTATTTTTTTTATTTTACTAGTAGCGTGTCTTAAAAATGATTTATCTACTTCGCTGGATAAAATTCCACTCCCATTATCTGTTATTCTTATTTGTTTTTTTCCTCCATCAGTTATATCTATAACTATTTGTGTAGAATTAGCATCTATAGAGTTTTCGATTAATTCTTTAGTAACAGAAGAAGGTCTTTCGACTACTTCCCCTGCTGCTATTTTATTTATTGTTATATCATCTAGTATATTTATTTTCTTTGACATAATATCCCTCCAAAGAATTTGTTTTTATGGGCGCTATTTCTTTAAGCCACTGCGTGGGCGCTATTTTTTTGTTTTCTTTTGAAGATTGAAAAGTGCGTTCATTGCATCTAATGGTGTCATACTTAATATGTCTAGACTTTTTATTTCCTCTAATATATCATCATCTTTAACTACATCAAAAGATATTTGATCCTCACTTACCGCCACTTCTTTATTTGGTATATTATCTAAGTTTTCTCTTTGTAGTTTTTCATATTCGCCATTTAACTTTTCATAATCTTTTTTTAGCTTTTTATAAATCTTATTTAAGTTTTCTTTTTCAAGTTTTAAATGTTCATTTTCATTTTTAAAATTGCTATCTTCCAGTTTTTTTAGTTCTAATTCTAAGTTTAATGCCGAATTTTCTATACCGGAACATTTGTTCTTTATGTCTAAATTGGCATCTTCATTATCAGCTCCTCCATTTATGGCGTAGCCGTTATATATATGGTTTTTTTCTAAATCCTTTAAAATTTCTGATGATCTATTAATAACTTTATCTGGAAGCTTAGCAAGTTTAGCAACATAAATGCCATAACTTTTATCTGCTGCTTGATCTATTATTTTTCTAAGGAAAATTATATTTTCTCCATCATCTTTAACAGCAATAGAGTAGTTTTTAACTTCATCAAATTCATTTTCCAATTCAGTTAACTCGTGATAATGAGTTGCAAATAAAGTCTTACATTTAATATACTTTTCTATATATTCAACTATGGACCAAGCTAAACTTATCCCATCATAAGTCGATGTACCCCTACCTATTTCATCTAGTATAACTAAACTTTTATCTGTGGCATTTTTTAATATATGAGAAACCTCGCTCATTTCCACCATAAATGTTGATTGACCTTGTGATAAATCATCACTGGCACCAACTCTAGTAAATATCCTATCAGAAATTGGAATATTTGCGTAATCTGCTGGCACAAATGACCCCATATGTGCCATTAGACAAATTATGGCTGTTTGTCTCATATATGTAGACTTACCAGACATGTTAGGTCCTGTAATTATATTTATAATATTTTCACCACTATTTAAATAAGTATCATTTGGAACAAAGTTTTCTTCTCCAACTATGTTTTCTATTACTGGATGACGTCCATTTTTTATATCAAGTTTATTATCATTATTAATGCTCGGTTTAACATAGTTATTAATATGAGCCACTGTTGCAAACGAAGTAAATACATCTATATTTCCTATTATTTTAGCCACATTTTGGATTCTATCAATGTTGTTGTAAATAGTTTGTCTAATTTTTACAAAAATCTCATATTCTAATGATTTTATTTTTTCCTCGGCATGTAGGATTTTATCTTCTATTTCTTTTAATTCTTCTGTTATAAATCTTTCTGCGTTACTTAGAGTTTGTTTTCTTATATATCCACCTTCCAAGTCTAAGTTTGCAAGGTTTACTTTAGTTATCTCAATATAGTAACCAAAAACTTTATTAAATCCTATTTTGAGAGATTTAACTCCTGTTTTTTCTCTTTCACGGTTTTCTATATCTTTTATCATAAAAGCTCCATTTTTTGAAATATCTCTAAGTTCTCTTAACTCTTCATTGTAAGATGATTTTACTATATTTCCATCTTTAATTGTAATACTAGGTTCTTCTATGATAGCTTCATTTATTAGCTCATAAATGTCTTTTAAGTCTTCCATATTATCTATATATTTTTTTATAGTATCTCCATCACAAGAGTTTATTCTATCTCTTAAAAGCGGAAGCTTTTCTATGGAATTTTTTAAGTTAATCATTTCTTTTGGACTTACTTTTTCAAAAGCAATTTTCCCACAAATTCTTTCTATGTCGTAGACATTTTTTAATATATCTATTAAATCTTCTCTTAATGAAAAATCTTCTTTTATTTCTTCAATAACATCTAGTCTTTCGTCTATCTTCTTTTTATTAACTAAAGGTTCTTCAACATATTTTCTAAGAAGTCTGCCTCCCATGGCAGTTGATGTTTTGTCTAATACATGTAGTAATGATCCTTTTTTCTTAGAACCCCTAATTGTTTGAGTTAACTCAAGATTTATTCTAGTAAACATATCAAGAACCATGTATTCCATTGGATTATATATAGTTATTACATTTATATTTGATGTTATTTGTTTTTGAGTATTATATATATAATTAAGAAGTATACATAAACTAGTTTTTATTAGATTTTCATTATCAAACCTTAAAGTTCTTAAATAATCTTCACTAAAATATTTACTTAATATATTTGTATTTAAATAATCTTCATCAAAACTTTCATTTATATAAATATTACCCATTATGGCTATATTTTTTAAGTTATCTTTGAAGCTTAAATCATTTAATATTATTTCTGAAGGACTAACCTTGGCTATTTCTTCAATAACTTTATCTTTTGCTATACAAGTTGCATTTGTTTCTCCCGTACTTATATCTACGTAAGAAAGGCCTATCTTGTCATTTACTTTATATAAAGACATAAGATAGTTATTCTTTTTATTTTCAAGTAGACTTCCTTCTAATACAGTACCTGGTGTAACTACTTGAATTACTTCTCTTTTTACTATACCTTTTACACTTTGAGGATCTTCCATTTGCTCTCCAATTGCAACTTTGTATCCTGCTTCTACTAATTTCGATATATATGAAGCGGCAGCATGAAAGGGAATACCACACATAGGTGCTCTTTCTTCTAAACCGCAAGATTTTCCTGTTAGTGCGATTTCTAGTACTTTTGATGCAACTATAGCATCTTCAAAAAACATTTCGTAAAAATCACCTAATCTGAAAAATAATATGCAATCAGGATATTTATCCTTACATTCAAAATATTGTTTCATCATAGGAGTAAGTTTATTTCTGTCAATCTCCATCTTTCTACCTCCTCATCTTTAGTTATTATATCATATAACACAATTTATATGTTATCTATAAAAATATTGGATTTATTATAAATTTTTATAAATATTCCATGATTTTATTGAATTTTCTTACCTATATCCATACAATATTAACTAAAATATATATTAATTCTTATTAGCTTTAAAATAAGGATGGGTATCTCTGACTAATGATATTGTATACTATAACCTACATAATAGTTATTCTTTTATTATGCATTTTAGTAGGAGCTAAATATTTTTTAAAAAGAATAAAAAATAATTTATGAATATATAGATAAAAAAATAGCTATTTATTTTTTTACAAATAAATAGCTATTTGAATATGAATATTATTATCTTATAATAACATTTGATATATAATGTATTGAAGTTAATACCAGACCTTATTTATTACTCTTTAATATTTTATTAAGAGATAATCCTGCTGCTCCTCCAATTATAACAAAAGCTGTTGCCATAAATATCCAAGCTGTAGTAGTCATACTATCCACTCCTTTTTATTTTATTATATTATATAGTGGATTAATATTTCGTATATTAACAACATTTTAACGTATTTTACAATAATTTAATATTTTAATATACTTTTAACATTTTATATAATGAAATTACCATTATCATCAAATTTTATTTCAAAATAACTTCCCTTAGCCTCAACCATTTTATCTTCACTTATACTTTCGTATGCTTCTCTACTCATATATATTTCATTCAAATTTTTAGTATTTTCTATAATAACTAACTTAATATCTTTGAAGTTTAAAACACCGCAGGTTTTAGCGCAAGCTTTAAATACATATTTATCATTTTCTAAAACCATAGGAAGCTTGATACTATTTGGCTCTGTGGAAGTTATAGCATTTAAATATGTACTTTCAAACTCAATATTATTATAAAACTTTTCACTTATAAAGTCTGCTAAACCCATTCCATTAGCATTTCCATTTGAGCTACTATTTAGATTTAATACACCTATTTTTGTTATATTCGGACCTCCTGATGCAGCTTTAGTATGATATCTTCCTATAATATTTGTATCCATACCTGTACCGCTTATGTTTTTGCCAATTTCTTTTACTATTAATACATCTATATTATCTAAATATAATTTCCCCATCAGCTCTTTTGATTTTTCTAATAATAATGGTTCTTTTGTAAGAATTTCATCCTTATTTAATATATTTATATGGGCTACATCATTATAGGCGTTTTCTACTGTGCCAACTCCAAATAATATATTTAGCTTAGATAGAGATACTTTAGCTGACTCTAAAATATTTTCAGCCATTTTTTCAAATCTCAAGGAATGAGTAATATCTGCACCTTTTCTTTTTCCTAGTCCTATTGCAAGCATTTTAACAAGACCACTTTCATATTCACCTCTAAATGAAGTATGTGCCTTTATTCTGTTCACAAGTATTAGCCCATGAGCATCAAAAGCATTTTTATCAATATAAACAGGTAAACCTTTTATTGTTCTTCCTATTTCAACTACTTCCATAGAAGACTTTATTTCACATCCCATATTTTCCTCTGTAATTCCAAGTTTTTCAAGAATATGTTTTTGTCCTTTTGCATCTCCTCCCCCATGACTACCCATTGCTGGAACAATAAATGGAATACCACCTTTGTCTTTTACAAAATTAACTATGGTTTTCATTATGATTTTGTAATGACTAATTCCCCTACTTCCCCCTGTAATAGCAACAGTTTTTCCCTTTTTAATTTTATTTTTAAAGTTTTCTTCATTTAATAATTTTCTTATCTCTTCTTCCACGTTATTAATACTTGTTTTATCAAATATTTGTTTTACTTTTATAATTTCAGGAAGTTTTATTTCTTCTAATATATTATTAATTTTATCCATCAAATCCCCCCGTTAACTTAGCACTATTATTTTAGTATAGCATAAATTTTTTTAATATCTTTAACTCTATAATGTTATTATAGTATTATATTAATAATATGTTTAATTTTAGGAGGCTTTATTTTGAAAGACATAATTGACAAATTTAATAATTATCAGCCCTATATAAATGGTTATGAAAACATGAAGCGTGCTTCTGTATTAATACCGCTAGTAAAAGAAAATGGAAAATACTCTATTTTGTTTGAGCTAAGATCAAAGAAAATGAGGCATCAGCCTGGGGAGATTTCCTTTCCTGGAGGAAGAATTGAAGAAAATGAAACTCCAAAAGAAGCTTGTATAAGAGAAACTTGCGAAGAAATAGGAACTAATGAAGATAACATTAATATTATATCTCCTTTAGATATTTATGTATCACATGCAAATTTAATAATCCATCCTTATTTAGGTGAAATTAAAGACATAAGAAACTTAAATATTAATAAGGATGAAGTTGATCATATATTTTTAGTTCCAATTGATTATTTAATAAATTACGATGCAAATATTTATACAAATGATGTAAAAGTAGTTCCAAATGAAAATTTTCCTTATGAAAAAATACCTAATAAAGAAAAATATGAATTTGCAATAGGTGAATATCCTGTTTGGTTTTATGAATATAAGGATTATGTTATTTGGGGTATAACGGCTAGGATTTTAGAAAATTTTTTGAACTTTATAAAAACTAATTAAGGCCTCATAAATATTATAGGCCTTATTTTATACTTTGATATAAACATAAACTGTCTAACCATCTTCCTTTATTTGTAGATCCCATTACAACACAAATATAAGTTTTATTGTCTATATCTGCAGCAGAAACTAAATATTTACCAGCATTTAATGAACTTCCTAATTTTAAACCTTTAATATTAGAATAGTAATATTCACTATATGTGTTTATTAGCTCATTTGTATTTTCATATCTAACTTCCCTACCATCAGGGTACTTATAATTCAATTTATATTTTGATACAATGGGACTTAATATTTTTGACTTCATAACTTCATCACCTATGCAAGCTAAATCTTTGACTGTAGTATATTGCCCATTTGTATCATATCCATCCGGTCTAATAAAATTTTAATTTATTGCTCCAATTGAAACTGCTTTCTTATTAGCATAAATCATGAAATTTGATATGGCTTCTTCTATTGATAATTCTCTAGTAGATATTTTTTCACCTGTATAACTTGCCAAGACGTAGGCTTCATCATTACCCGAAGGGAGTAATAGACCATCTAGTAGTTGCTTTATAGTCACTACATCACCTTTTTTAAGCCCTGCTCTTGACGCATCACTAAATACAAATTTAATCTCGTCACCTACTTTAACTCTTTCATTAATGTTACAGTAATCTAGTACTGTAACAGCTGTAATCATTTTAGCAGTGCTGGCAGGTGCAATTTTTTCATTACAACTTTTGCTATAGATAATATTTTTATCATCTTAATTTCAAATTTATATGATAAAAATTTATATACAAGATAACCTAATAGTGTACCTACAGAAGCTAAAATCATATGATCTATATCAGTCCCTTTGTATAAAAATAATTGAAATATTTCTATAAAAAAAGATAAAATTACACCACTTAAAATTGCTTTAAAACTTGTGTTAATTTTTTTTGCATATTAGGGGCAATAAAAAACCATAAGGTAAAAAATGTAATAATATATTTTAATAAGGTTTTTGGTTTTTCAAATAGTATATTAAAAATTCTAAAAGGATTAATATTCAAGTTTTTACTCCAATTAATTTCAAAAGTAAAACCATATATTGGTGAAATCAAATATGCTAAAAGTATACTAATGTATATTGTCATTAAAATAAGTATACATTTATATATAATTGTTGATTTATTATTTTTAAAAATTCTTTTTTCATTTATTTTATTATATATACTACAGACTAATAATGATGGTATAACATATACTGTAATGTTTTCTAAAAAGTACATTTCATAATTTTTCCTTTCTAAATTTCACACCTTAATTGTGTACACTTTAATAAAAAATATAACATTTAAATATATTTTTTGGCTGAAGGCGTAGCCTCCTTAAAATTTTCTCCACTATTTATTAAAGTTAGTCTGAAAAATTATAATTAAAGAAGCTTAATAATTACAAATAAAAAATGTGCAAAATTTAATAATTTTGCACATTTTCATGTTAAGCTTCTTCACCAGCTAGTGAGAATGTTGTAGCTGAATTTATTTTTACATTCATTAATTTTCCAAGTAAATTTTCTTCTGGATTTTTCACAGAAAAGTTTACTAGTTTATTTTGTCTAGTTCTTCCTGTAAATTTAGTATCATCAGTTTTGCTTTTTCCTTCAATTAAAACTTCAACTGTTTTACCTATATATTCTTTGTTAAGATCTGCTAGTATTTCGTTTACTTTGGCTAAAACTTTATTAAATCTTTCATGTTTAACGTCTTCTGGAATTTGATCTTCCATCTTAGCTGCTGGAGTACCTTCTCTTTTAGAATATATAAATGTAAATGCATTGTCGTATTTAACCTTTTCAACCACATCTATAGTATCTAATAAGTCTTCTTCTGTTTCACCAGGGAATCCTATCATTAAATCAGTAGAGAGAGCAATATCTGGTATTTCAGTTTTTGCTTTTTCTATTATTCTTAAATAGTCTTCTTTAGTGTAGTGTCTGTTCATCTTCTTAAGAAGTTTTGAACTACCACATTGTACTGGTAAGTGTAAAAATTCACATACTTTGTCATAGTCTCTCATAGCGTATATAACTTCATCAGATATGTCCTTTGGATGAGAAGTCATAAATCTTATTCTTTCTAATCCTTCTATTTCATTTGTCATTCTAAGAAGCTTTGCAAATGCTATAGGTTCTTCTAAAGTTTTTCCATAAGAATCAACATTTTGACCAAGTAGTGTTATTTCTTTAGTACCATTTGCTACTAATTCTTTTATTTCGTTTATTATGTCTTGTGGAGTTCTAGATCTTTCTCTACCTCTAGTATAAGGAACTATACAGTACGTACAGAAGTTATTACATCCATACATTATATTAACGAATGCTTTAAGCTCAAATTTTCTACTACTTCTAAGTCCTTCAACAACTTCTCCATCCACATCCCAAACATCTACTAATGTAGTATGACTATCCATAGTCTCCGTTAACAATTCTGGGAATTTGTATAAGTTATGTGTACCAAACACTAAATCCACATGCTTATATTTAGATTTTATTTCTTTAACTACATGAGGCTGTTGCATCATACATCCACATACTGCAATTTTTAAATCTGGATTTTTTCTTTTAGCTAATTTTAAGTGACCTAAATTACCATAAACTTTAAGTTCAGCATTTTCTCTTACTGCACAAGTGTTGTATATTATTAAATCACAATCATTTGTCATTAATGTAGGCTCGTAGCCCATAGCCTCTAACATTGCAGCCAGTTTTTCTGAGTCATGTTCATTCATCTGACATCCAAAAGTCGTAATCATATATTTTGGTTTTCTTTTATTTATAGCAAAATATCTATTATTTTTTTCTACAATTGCTTCAATAAATCTATTTTGCTCTTCTATCTTTTCCACAGGAACTTGAACTTGTTTTCTTTTTCCCATTTGTCTTCCTCCTTAGTAAATAATGCAAATTTAATTATATCATAATTTTTGTTAAAAATACTAGTAAAAAGCACTAGTATGTGTACCCTAGTGCTTTAGTAATATTCTTTAGCCAAATTACTATATTTTAATCATTATGTAAATTTATTCTAAAGACAATGTACTTACTTCTTTAAATTCCTGTATCTAGTTGTCTATAATTTCTATTTCCAATTCTCTACATACAATCTCACAGACTTTTTGCGTTGACATGGCCACTATAGTAGTACATTTGCTTTTGTGACCATTGTGCTCTCTATTAAGTCCTTCTGTTATCTTCCCACAACATTGACATCCTGCAAACTCGACAAAAGCATCACTAAATTCCTTTGTTAAATCAAAACATTTATTAATTTTAGGATCATTAGGCTCTCTTCTTCCAAAGAAGTATCCAAGACACATAGTTCCACCAGCCAGTGCTCCACATATACAATATGCTCTACCTAGCCCCCAAGGAAATCCAGACGACATAGCTATCACATCATCAGATAAGTCTAGGTGAAAGTTTTTCCTAATTGCATAAATAACAGATTCTGAACATGCAAAACCATTATTAAATATATATTTTGCATCCTCAACAGTTTCTTTCATATTAATACTATTGACCATTTTATCCCCCTTTTAAGCATAGTTTTTTCTATCTACTTAAATTATACATAAAGCATTTAAATTTACAAATACTAAATTATTATACTGTGCAAGGAGGGTGAAAATATGTTAGTTGTATTTATTAGAAGTATAATACTATACATTGCCGTATTGATTTCCTTAAGGATTATGGGTAAGGGTGAAATAGCAGAAATGAATTGTTTTGATTTAGTTATAACTTTATTAATAGCAGAAGTAGCATCAACGCCCATGGAAAACAATGATATTCCCATGCTTTATGGAATAGCTGCCCTGACAGGTTTAGTGTTTATGCAAACATTAATCTCTATTTTAGGCCTTAAATCAAAGTTTATAGGAAGAGTAGTATCAGGTAAACCTTCTATACTAATTAATAAAGGCAAAATAGATTATAATGCACTAAAAAAAGAAAAGATAACTATTAATGAACTATTAGAACAACTTCGTGTACAAGGATATTTTAACATTAAATATGTTCAGTATGCCATACTAGAAACCGACGGCAACTTGAGCGTTGTTCCAACAACAACTTATAATACTACGCCAAGTCGAGAGTATAATCATCTTCCCATATCATTAATACAAGACGGTCAAATACTTAAAAACAATTTAAAACTAATTGATAAAGGTGATGAATGGTTATTAAATATCCTCAAATCTCATCATATAGATGATGTTAAAGATGTTCTTATTTGTGTATTAGATGAATATGACAAAATATTTATTCAAAAAAAATATGAGTGAGGTGAATTTTTATGAAATCCTCTTATTTTGTAATTGCATGGACCATAGTGTTCATCATATTAGGATTATTCAATCATGAGAAAATCAATGAGTTTTCATCAAATTATATAAATCAAATCAATGTTATAGAAGAAAAAATAAAAGAAGATAAATGGGAACAAGCTTCATATATTTTGAAAGATACTAAAATGGATTTGGATGAAGAAAAGAATATATGGTATAAACTAATAAATCATGGCTACTTCAATGAAATATTTGCATCATTTGAAGTTCTTGAACAAAGCATATGCTTAGAAGAGAAAATGATAAGTCTTCAAGAAATTGAAAAGATAAAAATGGTTCTAGAAAATCTAATGGAAGATGAGTGCTATAATCTTAATAGAATTTTTTAAAAAATAAATAATCTTCAAAACTCGTTTATGCTATAGGCAATTAAGATAAGAATTTTAAGTAACGGAGATATCCGAAGCGAGAGCAAGGATATCTCGTTGGCGCCATGAGCATAGCGAATTTTAGCTTTTAAAACAAAATATATATAACACTATCTACAAAAATCACGAATTTCTTTATAGGTAGTGTTTTACGGTTTTACTATTAATAATATAAATATATTATATCCTACTAGGAATATTATTATATTTATATTGTGCTATTATCTATAAACTTGCAATTATAATTAATTTTTCTTAGATTCCTCATCAATTTTAAAATTGCTTGATCTTTCTTTTTTGCTTCTATCATAACATCAAAATCTCTATTTACATTTTCTTTTGCTAAATCTAAAAATCCACAAAAATCATTAACATCTATATAGTCAGCGTGTTTTCTATCTAGCTTACCTTCTTTTGGACTAGAAAAATGAATTTTAGGCGGTAGACTTTCACTATCCCATGTGGAAAATATATGAGGAAGCAAATCTTTCATATTTTCCTCATTATTTTTACAATTATGATGATGTACATCTAGTACCATAGGTACTTCTATTTCCTCACAAATTCTAAACACATCTTTGGCAGTGAATACCTTATCATCATTTTCTAAAATTAATCGTTCTCTTATTCTTCTTGGAAAAGTTTTATAGTTTGAAATAAATCTATGTATACTATCTTCTTTTCCTCCAACTGAACTTCCTATATGAATTACTAATTTCCCCTCATCATAATTCATAAGGTCAAATAAATCCACTGCATGATTAAGATTTCTTATGGTATCTTTTACTACCTTATCTTTAACACTATTTATTACATTGAATTGATCTGGATGAGCATCTACTCTCATGTTAGATGATTTAATTATCTTTCCTATTGCCCTTAATTCTTTGCTAAAATAATTCTCATAGTCCCAAGTTACTTCAGGATGAGTAGATAAAGGGATTAGTTTTGAAGTTAGTCTATAAAAATGTATATTATTTTCAATATTATATTTTAATATTTTCTCCAAATCATCTATATTAGAAAATGTAACTCTTTTTAGTTTGCTAAGTTTTTCATCTTCACTTTTTAATTTATTATAATTGGCAAAAGTTACTGTACTTGAAGATGTAATATTTTTCAGATTTAATGCAATTGCCACATACCCTAATCTAATTCTCATAATTATCTCCTTAAAAACTTATTTACATATATTTTTTTCACTATAAATAGATAGTATTCAAATATTTACTTTAATAATTTTTCTTATAAGAGTATAATATTTTATAAAAATAGAATGAATTTTATTATTATGATACAATTTTATTTAAAGTGATAATAATAATATTTATAGATATAAAAATAGGAGTGAAATATATGGAATTAGAAAAAGATTATATTTTAAGAATGGTAAAAGATTTAGTTAAATCTATTGCTCATATTGTACTTAGTAAAAGTGAGATAGAATATGAGCTTCCAGAAAAGGACGCATATTCTAGAGTAGATTATTTATATGTAAGGTTATTAGAACTTGTAAATCAAGGGAGGATAAATGATGCTGAAGACATACTATTTGATGAAATAAATACTTCTGACATGAAACAATTTGAAATGGCAATGTCGTTTTATTTGTATCTTAATGATTTTGGTGATGATTATTTAGAGTCAAATGATTATTCTAGAGATGAGATTTCTGAAGGTATAAAATCTATTTGCAAAGAATATGGAGTATCTTTAATGGTGGAGTTTTTATTCTAAAAATATATAACTAGCTTCAAAATATAAGGAGTATAAATCGTTCACTGTGACAATCTATTTATACTCCTTTTACTTTTTAATTATTTAAGTTTTTTGTATATTTCATCGTCAACTTCTCCTAACCATTCATTTGATGCCTATTTACTGGTACTTCTACTGCAAGATAAGAAAACCAATTGCCATGTACTGAGCCATACCAGTTATTGGACATCCTGCTTCAAATGTTACTCATCTTCCTCTTCTTTTACAGTATCGATATAATCTATTAAAGTTTTTATAACATTTCTATAGGGAGTATGCTTTATTACTAAAGGTATATCTAAATTTAATTTTTCAAATTTATCTTTTATTTTTTTAGTTTCTTCCTTATCATAGCTAATATGAATTACTTCCACATAATCACCTATGGTAATTGCACAATTTAAAGCTTTTATAAAAGTTATATTAAAACTTGCCATAGGGACAATAATATGATTAAAGTTTCTCTTACTGTCAATTAATTCTTTACCACTAGTTTTTAATTCTAGGTTTTCTTTAACCATATTGTAATGTCTATTTATTCTAACCATCGTAATTACTAAATAGGTTTATTTATCAAAGTAGTAGTAGGTGGAGTTTGATTAAGAATCAAAACTTTAAACATACCAGTTAAAATCATTATTACAATAGCAATTATAAATAAACGTCAGCGCTAATAATTTTTTTTATATTATTCATTATTTCAGTTTTCCTTTATAATTACCGATTCCACCTAAGTTATGTATCTTATTAAACCCATTTTTTGCAAGAATATTTGCTGCACTAGAACTTCTTGCGCCTGATGCACAATATACGACTACTTCAGAATCTTTGTATAAATCTAAGGTGTTCATTTTTGAGGTTATTTCTTGAACCGGTATATTTTTTGATTTTGGTATATGGCCATTTCTAAATTCTCCTGAACTTCTCACGTCTAAAATTAATAATTTTTTATTATTTTTTATCATATGGTTTAATTCTTCACCATTAACTTTTTCAACATTTTTATTTCCAAATAGTACTGATAAAAATCCCATTGTTTTTCCTCCTAATGATTTATTATTTAATTACTCAATGAGTACATTTTATTATTATTTTTAATTTTTTTCTGTAACTAAATCACATAAAATTTATTAATGTGAAAAATTAATTATATTAAAAATAGCCAAGAAAATTCTTGGCTATTTTCATAAATATTTATC
Source organism: Terrisporobacter mayombei (assembly GCF_020748465.1). Taxonomy (GTDB): domain Bacteria; phylum Bacillota; class Clostridia; order Peptostreptococcales; family Peptostreptococcaceae; genus Terrisporobacter; species Terrisporobacter mayombei. Next base: position 639,076 of record NZ_JAHZMP010000002.1, on the reverse strand, counting down.
TAAAATCTTGCAAATTATTTTCTATACTCATACATCCTAAGATACTAGGTAGAGGTAATCTTTTCGCCTCAATCCCACTTCCAAAGTCCTCCAAAGATTTCTTCATATCATTGTTATAAGTCTTCATTATACCTTCTTCCAATTCATTTAAATGCGTAAATAGATACTCCTTAACGTCATCGATATTTTTCAGCTTATTTATTTCTTCACCACGAAGTATATGCTTAAATATGGCAAATCCTTCACCTCTAGAAGTCCATATAAATATATTAAACGTTATAAAAGATTTTTCTAAATACAAACCTGTACTAATAGAATTCATATGATTAATATCTTCATATAAATGATGATTAAAATCAATAAATCCACTTGGTGCTACTTCATAAGTTTTATTTTCATTATACTTAATATCACTATTACTTAATCTTTCATGAAAATCAGAGTAATTTTCACTCGCTAATAAAATCTCAGCCAGTTTAGTAGCATTGGCAAATATTTTTTCTTTGTTTATAAAATTTGTCATTTTTATTCTCCTTTAGTTGTAATTTTATTTGAGCAATACAGGGTAGATAAGGCACCTAGTTTGCAACATGGAGTAAGGAAATTTTTATAAGTATGTAACTACTTCCTCCAATGGCTTTCTCATTGGTTGAATTATTTTATCTCCTATTGGCACACCAAGTGGCGTCATTGCAATTAATTCATATCCTTCTTTTTTGAAATCAATATGATTTTCAATAACATCAACTGCAAATATAGGTCCAGTCATCCAACATGTTCCATATCCCATATTACTGGTAGCAAGTAATAAATTTTCCATGGCTGCCGATACATTTTGTATTGGAGCAGTTGGGAATAGTAATTTTTGTAGCTTTTCTTCATCTTCACCCAAATACTTTTGCATATTATAAGCATCATTTTCATATCCACTGCCATAAATTAAAATTAAAACTGGTGCATTTTTGAAAATAGTATAATAAGAAATCATTCTTTTTAAATCATTTTTCATATCTTCATTATCTAGTTTATTTATGTATTCATCTGCTTTGTTACTAATATCCTGTGCAAGGTCATTAATTTTATTCTTGTCTCTAATCACTACAAGTGCCAGTTTTGACGGTTCCTAGCTGAGGGAGCAAAAGTTGCCGCTTTCAAAATCTTATCAATGTCTTCTTTTGGAACCATTTCATCTTTAAACTTTCTTACACTTTTTCTCTTGTAAATAAAATCCAAATTACTCATAATAACCTCCCAAGTTTAGTTTATTACAAATCCTCCATTGGAACTTATTACTTGACCTGTTATAAAGTCGCCTCCATCACTGGCTAAAAATAGAGCACATTTAGCTATATCTATAGGTTTTCCAATTCTCATAAGAGGTGTTCCATCTTTTAACATTTCTATTATTTCACTATCCGCATCTTTCATCATATCAGTTTCTATAACACCTGGGGCTATAGCATTTACTTGTATGTTAGATGGTCCCAGTTCCTTTGCTAGTGCTTTTGTCATTCCAATAATTGCTGCCTTTGATGTTGAATAATGAACTTCCTTGGCAGAACCTACCAGCCCCCAAATAGATGATATGTTAATTATTTTTCCACTGTGTTCTGGTAACATATATTGTAATGCCTTTTTTGTAACATAAAAAACAGAATTTAAATTCACATTCATTACATCATGCCACTCGTCATAGCTTATATCTGTAAAAAGATTATATTTACTAATACCGGCATTGTTTATTAATACGTCTATTTTTTCAAACTGACCAATAGTATAGTTTACCAAAGCATTTGCTTCATTAATATTTGAAATGTCTGCCTTAAAAATTCTAACACTATAATTTTCATTTGTAAGCTCTTCAAGCAACTCCTGTGCCTCTTTTTCTGAGTAATTATAATTAATAACTACATTATAATTATTCCTAGCAAATAATTTTGCCATTTCTCTTCCTATTCCTCTTGAAGCTCCTGTTATTAATGCTGTCTTTTTTATATTCATTTTAAACCTCTTTTTTACTAATATAATTTTTACTTCTTAAGTATTTCATTTTATTAAATCTACAATTGTAATCGCAATCTTTGCACTGTAGTTTTTTGTTTGTCGAAGGTGAAAATCTCTCGGGGTGTTTTTTTATCATATATTCCCATTGAATAAATGCAAAGAAAGATAGTAAAAATAAACTATAAGACCAAAAACTTTTTATAAGTAATAAGGGCGTACAAAACATAACATGATCCCAGTTATATATTCTACATTCATTGCAGCATTTACTTTTAAAGAATAATTTATGAAAAGGACACCACACATTAACGCAAAACATGTCAGTCCAATAATAAATCATAAAAATTAAAAATATATATGGTGTACTTAGGTTGTAATTATAATAGATTATAAATAATACCACATTTAAGACTATCCATGCCACAAATACACTTCTAGCATGCTTATTATTTTTCTTTATGTATTTTTGTAACTTTTTCTCGTCATAGTTATCTACTGGTCTATAATGTTTTAAAAATAATTTCCCATTATAAGAATGATTATTCGTATATGGAATAATTAAAATTACTGTTTCTAACATTAAGTATAACCAAATTAAATGATATATTTTTATGCTATATATTATTTCGTAGTTTAATATGCTTATTATTTTATCTTTACCTATTATAAATAATATAATAAATATAATTAGTAATATAGTGCGAAAAATAAACCTAAATCTTGATTCTTTTCCCATAACTACCCCTCGAGTATAAATATTATTATAAAACTTCTATAATATAACTTTAGCATTTTAAACTATATATAACAAACTTTTCTCTAGGATCTTTTTCGTATAACTCTTTTAAGTTAACTTCTTTATTCAATATAAATGGTGTTTTGTAATCTAGAAAATCTAGATACTCGCTAGATGGATAATACATAATTATATCCATATCTCTCATATTATTTTCATAAGACTCCAATATATTATCAATAACTTTTGAAAAAATCTGAATAGAAAAAGGATTAAAGAAATAAAACTTATTATCTAAATAGGAAATTTCATATTGTTGTGCTAAATCACAGCAAAAATTTATTTTTTCCATATATTTTTTATTTTTCTTTTCATAGTTAATCTTATTTATTAAAGCTTCTTCATAATATCTTTCATTAATTTCAACACCCTTTACATAAGATTGGAAATGATAATTTATATAAAAAATTAATCTTCCCATTCCACATCCAAAATCTACTATATGATCATCTTCTTTTAACTTATAGTTTTGAAATAATTCTTCCAAAGCTATATATAATGTCGGCTCATAAGGATGATTATGAGTTGAGGTTTTTTTCCAGTTTTGATTTCCTATTGTATTTATATTTAATAGTTTATCATAGTATTTTTCTTTCATATTTACTCCTATTTTATATGTTTTAATTTCAAAATTATTTCCTACTAGGTATTTATAACCCATGTACAAAAAGTAGTACGTTCTACATATCTTATTATATTATAAGTTTTAGTATTGAATTAAGTCTATATTAATTTCTTAACATAATATTTTTTTTATTTTTGTAAAATTTAATAAAGCCATTGTGTAGTAAACCAATGGCTTTATTACTATAATTAATTAATTTCTAATTTTAAACCTACACCAACTTCTGTTATAGGAATACTACTGTGAATATAACTTTTTACCTCAAAAGATGTACAGTGACCAAGATATAGTTTATTAATATTATTATCTTTAAAATACTCTAAAGTCTTATTGGCTCTATCATTATATTCACGCAAATGAGTTCCCCCTATTATCCCAATCACACTATTTTCATTACATACTTTTTTAGCATATTCTACTATATTGCAAATTCCACTATGAGAACATCCAGTAATAATAAATAAACCTTCTTTTCCTTTATAAACTAATGCTGTATCATCGTAAATAAAATCTTTTTCATACTTATTATCTATTTCTATTTCTCCAATAGAATGCCTAGGTTCAAAACCCATAGTACTTGGTATTTCTCCTAAAAAATAAATGTTTTCACTTATTTTAATAGGTCCTTTACTTAATTGAACTTCTCCCATATTTTTCATTCCATTTATATCTAAAGGTGATGATATACATTGATTATTTTTTATTTTTTTATTAAATGCTAAACTATGTCCAATTATTTTTAGACTTGGATTTAACTTTTCCTGTGCTAAGTATTTAATTCCGCCCACATGATCATCATGTCCATGGGAAATTGCCAAAACATCAATATTATATGTGCTTAAATTTAATTTTTTCATGTTTTCAATAAATACATTTGAGTATCCACAATCAAATAATATTTTTATATCCTCATCCTCAATATAAAAAGAAAGACCTGGCTCTCCTATGTAATATTCATCAATTATAGTATTGTTATCAACTAAAACTGTTAAAAACATCTTACACCCCTTTAAAGTTTGACTTGATTTTAAAATTATAATAGTATAAAAATAAAAATTCTTCCATATTTTATGAAAGAATTTTTATTCAGGACTACAAATACTTAATTATCTCTTCTGTAAATTCTTCTGTACTGGCATTTCCACCTAAATCTACTGTCAGCTTTTCTCCTTTTAAAAATACTCGTTCTAAAGCTCTTTCTATTTTTTTAGCATATTCTACTTCTCCCAAGTATTTTAACATCATAATAGCCGATTGAATTATGGCTGTAGGGTTAGCTATATTTTGATTTGCAATTTGTGGTGCAGAGCCATGTACCGCTTCAAAGATTGCATAATCTTTACCTATATTTGCACCAGGAATTATTCCAAGTCCACCGACTAAACCTGAGCACAAATCAGATAGTATATCACCATATAAATTAGGCATTACCATTACATCATATTTTTCTGGATTTAAAACAAGATTCATAGCAGCTGCATCTACAATTAAATCATCTGCACTTACATCATATTTTTCACTAACTTCTTTAAAAGTATTTACAAATAATCCATCGCTAAGCTTCATTATATTTGCTTTATGAACACCTGTTACTTTTTCCCTATTATTGTTTTTCGCATATTGAAAAGCAAATTCACAAATTCTTTCACATGCTGGCTTTGTTATTAGTTTTATACTTTCTGCTCCATAGTCTCCTATTTTATGCTCGATTCCTGCATATAAATCTTCTGTATTTTCTCTTACAATCACTAAATCTACATCTTCGTATCTTGATTTTATGCCTTTAAAACTTTTTATAGGTCTTAAGTTTACATATAAATCAAGGCTTTGTCTTAGAGTAACATTTACACTTTTGAACCCTTTCCCTATAGGTGTTGTGATTGGACCTTTTATTGCAATTTTATTTTTTTTTATTGATTCTATAACATGATTTGGAATGGCAGTATTATATTTTTCAATAAGAGCTTCACCAGCTTCTACTTCCTCCCACTCTATTTTAACGCCTGAAGCTTCTACAACCTTAACCATGGCTTTTGTAACTTCTGGACCTATTCCATCTCCTGGTATTAACGTTACTTTATACATTTTACTATCTCCTCCAGTAAAATTCCTCTCATTCATATAATTAAGGTTTTTTCTTTATATAAAATTATTATTTTAGCAAGTTTCTTTTTCAAGTAAATTTTTAGTATAGTTTAATTTTCCTCCAGCTTTTACAACTTCCACTTCCTTTGATGATAATTCAGCTCTTGCATAAAAACTTTCATTTTTACTATGATTTATTATTTTCACTCTATTTTCTATTAAACCATTATATAAATCACATATCTCCAACTCATCTTTTAAGCTTATTTTTTCGTAATCTTCGTCACATTCAAATACCATCGGTATTATTCCACTATTGATTAAGTTAGCTTTGTGGATTCTTGCAAAACTTTTTGCTAATACTCCTTTTATACCTAAATATAAAGGAGCTAGTGCTGCATGTTCTCTTGAAGAACCTTGACCGTAATTATCTCCTCCAACTATAAAGCCGCCATTATTTTTTATGGCTCTTTGAGGAAATTCTTCATCTACAGTATTAAAACAATAATTAGATAAATAAGGTATATTACTTCTGTATGGTAATAATTTTGCATTTGATGGCATAATGTGGTCAGTTGTTATATTATCTTCAACTTTTAATACTACCTTTCCATTTGCTACTTCTCCTAAAGCAGTGTTTAAAGGGAAAGGTTTTATATTTGGTCCTCTTACTACCTCCACCTTATCAAAATCTTCCACAGGACTAATTATCATTGAATCATCTATTATAAACTTCTTAATATCTAAATCTTTAAAATCAACTTTCATTTCTCTTGGATCTGTAAGCACACCCTTTATAGCTGATACTGCCGCTACTTCAGGACTAACTAAATATATATCAGATGATAGAGTTCCACTTCTTCCATAAAAGTTTCTATTAAATGTTCTTAGAGATACACTATTTGTTCCTGGGGATTGACCCATACCTATACATGGCCCACATGAGTTTTCCAGTATTCTTGCCCCAGCACTAATTATATCTCCTAAAGCTCCATTTCTAGATAACATCTCCATTACTTGTCTAGAACCAGGTGCTATAACTAAACTTACTTCTTCATGAACTTTTTTACCTTTTAGAATTTGTGATACCTTCATTAAATCTTCATAAGATGAATTAGTACAACTTCCTATTGCTACTTGATCCACTTGTATTTTTCCCAAATCTTTTACTTTTTTTACATTATCTGGAGAATGAGGAATAGCAGCTAATGGCTCTAACTCACTTAAATTTATTGTAATCTCTTCATCATATGTAGCATCTTCATCAGGACCTAATTCTTTATAATCACCTTCTCTTCCTTGTGCTTTAAAAAATTCAAAAGTTTTTTCATCACTTGGGAAAACTGAAGTAGTAGCACCAAGTTCTGCACCCATATTTGTTATTGTAGCCCTTTGTGGAACAGATAAGTATTTTACTCCCTCACCACTGTATTCAAATACTTTTCCTACTCCGCCTTTTACACTACATTGTCTTAATACTTCTAATATAATGTCTTTAGATGAAGTCATGTATGGAAGTCTTCCAATTAAGTTTACCTTCACCACTTTTGGCGCCTTAATATTATAAGCATTACCTGCCATAGCAATGGCTACGTCTAATCCACCAGCTCCAATGGCAATCATACCCACACCGCCTGCCGTTGGTGTATGACTATCTGATCCTAATAATGTATCTCCTGGTGTGGAAAATCTTTCTAAGAAGACTTGATGACATATTCCGTTACCTGGTTTAGAAAAATATATTCCATGTTTTTTGGCAACTGTTTGAATATACTTATGATCATCAGCATTCTCGAATCCTTGTTGTAACATATTATGATCCACAAAGGCCACACTTCTTTTAGTTTTTACCGTATCAATATCCATAGCTTCTAATTGCAAATAAGCCATTGTACCTGTTGAATCTTGAGTTAAAGTTTGATCTATTTTTATTGATACAAAATTTCCTGGTATTAAATCTCCTTCTGCTAAGTGCTTTTTTAATATTTTATACGTTAAATTATCTCCCACTGTATATCCTCCCATATTCACTAATAAAATTCATTAAACTTAAATAACACTTCTATTATTTTTTAAATCTTTATATATTTCCACAAGTTCTTTATCAAATAAATTTCTCTTCATTCTAACAGAAGTTTGTCTTATAAGTTCTAGCATAACTTCTGATTCTTCTTTAGAAAGCTCTATCTCATATTCTTTAAACTTATTAACTACGGCAGCTTTGCCTGAATGTTTTCCTATTACAATTTGTCTTTCTAAACCTACCTCACTTGGATCAAAAGCTTCATAGTTTTTAGGGTTTTTCATTGCACCATCAGCATGTATTCCTGATTCATGTCTAAACATATTTGTTCCAACTATAGCTTTCCAATCAGGTAGCTGTCTGCCAGAGGCTTGAGAAACATATTTTGAAATTTCTCTAAATCTTATAGTATCAATATCAGTTTCATACCCATAAACAAATTTTAGGGCCATAATAACTTCTTCCAAGGCAGCATTTCCTGCTCTTTCTCCTAAACCATTAACTGTTACTCCTATGTGATTTGCCCCTCCTACAATTCCTGCTATAGCATTAGCTGTAGCCATGCCAAAGTCATTATGTGTATGCATTTCTATATCAAAGTTTGTAGACTTGTGTATTTTTTCTATTGTTTCTCTTATTGTAAAAGGTTCCATAACTCCCACTGTATCACAATATCTAAATCTATCTGCTCCTGCTTCTTTTGCTAAATTAATAAATTCAATTAAAAAATCTGTATCAGCTCTAGAAGCATCTTCTCCATTAACAGATATATATAACCCATTTTTTTTTGCATAAGTTACTGCATTATACATATTATCTAAAACCCATTCCCTAGATTTTTTAAGTTTATGCTCAATATGAATATCTGAAACAGATAAAGATATGGCTACTGCATCAACACCACAGTCAATTGACTGTTCTATGTCTGTAATAACTGCTCTATTCCAAGCCATAATACTAGAATTTAAATCTCTCTTGCATATTGCCTTTATTGTTTCCTTTTCATCACCACCCATTGTAGGTATTCCAACTTCTAATTGATCAATTCCCATATCACTTAAAGTTTGAGCTATAGTCACTTTTTCATGATTAGCAAAAGCAACTCCAGCAGTTTGTTCACCATCTCTAAGAGTAGTATCTACAATTTTTATTTCTTTTTCTTTTATCTTATCTATCACACACATATTTGGTTCCCCCTTTTAATTGTATTTGCATGATTTATTTCATTTTTTTCAATTTTATAAAATAACACAAAATTATTTCCCAATAACTTTTCTTTATTTACAGATTATCAGTCATTTGAATTTAATTTAATTATAATACGATTTTCTGTTTTTTGCATTATTTTTTTTCAATCTTGCATAATTAATTAAAAATCAAAGTATTTCATCTTTGATTTTTTAATTCACTTTATTTATTTTAATATACAGTAACTTTTCTAATTATTATAAACAGTATCTCTTATCTAAGTTCACTAAATATCACTTCAATTTAAATGTCAAAAAAGGATAATAAAAATTATTATCCTTCATAAATATTATTTTTGTCCCACAGTCATATCTATAGCTGCAACTTCAAAAGAACATCTAGTTCTTGTTGAATTTTTTTCAAATATCAACGCAATATTTTTTCCTTCAAGTAAATTCCCTTTAACTCCCACCTTCTTTTTTATTTTTAAATAACTAGATAAAGTTAATAAATATTTTATTTCTTCCTTTGTGAAATCTTTTAAGGATAAAAAGTTTCTTCCCTTTAAGCTAATTTTATTCATTACACTTCCCCCTTTTAAATAAAATAAAAAGCCCCTTAGTTATAAACTAAGAGGCGAATATCCGCGGTACCACTCTAATTATTAAGACATTTATTTCTTTTAAGTAATAATGATAATTACATTTTTGAGAACTAAAAAAGTCTCTTGGTTTTTATACCAAGAGACGATATTTTACCGTGTTACCACTCTAATTGTTAAGAATATCTTAACCACTCAAATCCTTAAGGCAGATAACCGGTTATTGAACTTACTTTTCTAATAACCTTCTCCAAATCTCTTTTCAGAATAAATATCCTTGCCAAGCTTCCACCAACCTCAGCTCTCTATTAATTTAATTTATCTTACTCTCTTCTTCACTAAATTTATCATATATTTATTAATAATATTATTCATAAATAGAATACTGCTCCCAAATTTTTTCCAAATCATCAAAGTATTTTTTTATTTCTTCTTTCTCTTTCATGCCAACAGATATGGCAAGTGCGTTGGCTACAGTCATAGCAGGAACTAAAGAGTCAACAAATGACGCCATATTACTCTTAACTAAAAGAGTATTATCAGATAAACATGCTACTGGCGCAAAATAACTATCCGTAATTGATATTATATGAGCTCCTTTATTTTTAGCATAGTCAACAACTTGATATGATTTTTTAGAATATCTAGGAAAACTAAATGCTATTATTACATCTTCTTCGTTTATTCTAACTATTTGTTCAAAAACATCTCCCATGTCTAGTCTTATTACATGAACATTATCTAATATTAAATCTAAATAAAATCCTAGATACTGAGCTATCACATGAGAACTTCTCATACCCAAAATATATATTTTTCTAGCTTTTAATATTTCTTCTGAAGCATCCTTAAAAGCTTTTGCATCTATTTCTTCTAAAGTTCCCCTTATATTATCTATATCACTTTTTAGAACCTTACTAAGTATTGTTGCATCATCAGAATAATCATTATTGGCCATTTCGACCCTTTGTACTGTTGTTAATTTATTTTTTATTAACTCTTGTAATGCATCTTGTAATTTAGGGTACCCTGGATATCCTAAAGCATTAGCAAACCTTACCACAGTAGACTCACTAACACCTACAGTTTCCCCAAGTTTGCTTGCAGTCATAAATGCTACTTTATCATAATTTTTAATAATATATTGGGCTATAAGTTTTTGCCCCTTACTCATTTTAGGATAACGAGATTGTATAATTGAAATTAATTGTTTACTATCATTTATATTATTTGTAAATTCCATAATATGCTCCTCTTTCTTTTGTGAAAAATATGAAGTATTTGTAAATTATTCATACTTATAACTTAATTATACCACTGTTTATATTAAGTTATAAATTATTATTTTATTTTTTCATTGTTCAATATATTTTTTATAAGGTAGCAAAATTATATATTTTTTAACCTTTTTTTTCTACTAGAATAAGCTGCGGTGGATTATTTATTTGATTTGTAAACTCCATATGCAATACATTATATTGTTTTTGATCTAAATTGTCTAAGTATTCACATATGTAATTTTTTTCATCAAGGCCACCTTCATGTCCTATATATGTAGCTATACTTATTACTCCATTTTGCTTTAATAATTCTAAACTTTTTTTGACGGCTTCCAAAGTTGTATCCGGTTTAGTGATAACCATATGTTTTGCCCTTGGTAAGTACCCTAAGTTAAATACAACACAACTGACTTCTTCTTTTACATATTTATCTAAGTTTTCATGACCATCAAGAATTAGTTCAACTCTATCCTCCATATTATCTCTTATAACTTTTTTTCTTGTGGAAGTTAGCGCTTCTTCTTGAACATCAAATGCATATACTTTACCAGTTTCTCCTACTAGGTTTCCTAGGTATACTGTGTCATACCCATTTCCCATGGTAGCATCAATTACAACATGGCCTTTTTCAATAATTTTTTCTAAAAATATTTTGTTTACTTCAGTTATTTTATTTATATATTTTGCTCTTAACATAATTTACCTCTATATACTTTTAAGATAATTTACTTCTTCTTCAGTTAAATGTCTGTATTCCCCTATTTTACAGTCATTTAAAGTGATTTTACCCATGGCTACCCTTTTAAGTCTAAGTACAGGGTGATTTATAGCTTTACACATTTTTCTTACTTGTCTATTTTTACCTTCATGTATTTTTATTTCTAACTTAGATATATCTTTATTTTTATCATAATATACAACTTTAATCTTCGCTGGTGCTGTTTTATAATCATCTATATATAGACCAGATTTAAAGTTTTTAATTTCTTCTTCACTTAACTGACCTTTCACCATAGCAATATAAGTTTTATCAATTTCGTGTTTAGGATGAGTTAATTTGTACGTTAAATCACCATCATTAGTAAGTAATAAAAGACCACTTGTTTCATAATCTAACCTTCCCACAGGAAATACTCTTTCTTTTATATCACTTAATAAGTCTATTACACTTTTTCTGTCAAATTGGTCTTTAACTGTTGTTATGTACCCTTCTGGTTTATTTAATAATATATATACTAAATTTTCGTCAAGAGATATTTTTACTCCATCAACTTCCACACTATCTTTTTGTTCATCAACTTGAAAAGATAATTCTTCTATTAATTTTCCGTTTACTTTTACTTTTTTATTTAAAATAAGTTCTTCAGCTTTTCTTCTAGATGCTACTCCACAAGAAGCTATATATTTGTTTATTCTCATATTTACTCCTTTAATTATTTTTTTGTCCATAGTAAATACTAATATATGTGACAAATTTTCACAAGATATTTTTATTTATTATTTATATTTCCTATAAAATAAAAAAATAAACTGCATATGGCAGTTTATTTATAATTAGCTTTATTGACTTATTCATTCTCACTTGTATCTTTTAATTGTACATCTGTACTTGTTTGTGGATTATCTTCTTCATCTTCAGTTTTTTCTTCTTTTATAGGCTCTTTTATTGATTCCTCTTTGTTGCTTTCCTCTGTTTCTTGTTTTTTCTGTTCTTCTTTTTTCTTATTATTATAAATTATTTCTGATTCTAATTTATTCATGTCTTTTTCAGACGCTTCTTTTGCATTTTCTCTTCTCTCTAAAGCTTCTTTTTCAGCAGTTTCTTGTAATTTTTCAAGTTCTGCTTTTTTATTTATTGATTCTCTCTTAATTTGTTTAGAACCTTCATTTATATTTACAATTGAATCTAGTTCTTTTATTGCTTTCTCGTAATCATGCTTTTTTTCGTAGTTCTCCGCACTTTGCATCTTTCTTGCCTGCATATACATAGCTCTAGCTGACTCATTTTCTGAATCTTCATTTAAAACTTGAGATAATAAAGTTAAGGCTTCATCATATTTATGACTTTCAAGCTTTTCTTGTCCTTTTATTAAAGAACTATTTACAGCTACTTTACTACATCCACTTGTTAAAGCAGTTATTAAAACTAATATTAATAATAATTTCTTTTTCATGAAAATCCTCCCTGTTGTATAATATAGTTTATCATAAACCCTAAGTTTGCACATTATAAAATTTTATATAATTATATTTATACATTGGTGAGTATTTATACAATTTTATTTTTAATATAAAAAAGTTCCTTACTTTTTTAATAGTAAAGAACTTTTTTATTCTATAACTCTAGAGACAATAAATCTTCATAACTTTGTCTTTTACATACTAACTTATCATTCCCCTTATTTACAAATACAACTGGGTTTTTAGGTATTTTATTATAGTTTGATGCCATAGAGTATCCATAAGCACCTGTGGATGTTGTTATTAATATATCTTCGCTTTCTATATCTAAAACACTAGTATTTGATATTAAAATATCCCCACTTTCACAACATTTTCCAGCAATAGTTACCTTATGTTCAGATTTTTCATTATTCATTTTATTTACTATAGCACATTCATATCCTGCTTGATATAAAGAAGGTCTTATATTATCTGTCATTCCACCATCTACACTTACATAAGTTCTTACATCTTTAATATTTTTAATTGATCCAATAGAATATAAAGTACTTCCAGCATTAGCAACTAAAGATCTACCTGGTTCTAATATAAGAGTAGGCATATTTATATTTAGTTGTTTGCATTTTTCATTGCATTTATTTATAATTTTCTCACAAAATTCCTTAATGCTTCTTGGTTTATCTTCTTTAGTATAGTAAACACCTATACCTCCACCAAAATCCACTTCTTTTATTTCTATATCATAATCTTCTTTTAATTTTTTTACTAAGTTAAACATAACATCAACTTCTTCTTCATAAGGTTCTACCTCAAATATTTGTGAACCAATATGAGCATGAATACCAATTAATTTTACATTTTTATATTCTTTTAATCTTTCTACTGCCACATAAAAATCACCATTTGTCAATGCAAAACCAAATTTAGAGTCTATTTGACCAGTTCTAATATATTTGTGAGTATGTGCATCAATTCCAGGTGTAACTCTAAAATATATATCTTGTATCATATTTTTTTCTTTACAAAACTTTTCTAATATATCTAATTCATAGAAATTGTCTACTACAAATACTCCTACACCTAAGTCAATACCCATTTTAATCTCATCTATTGTTTTGTTATTTCCATGAAATAATATTTTCTTCATAGGAAAATTAGCTTTATAGGCTGTAAATAATTCTCCTCCAGACACTACATCTAAATATAATCCCTCTTCATCTATTAGATTACACATATACTTAGGTAAAAAAGCTTTCCCTGCATATGCAACTTTATTGTTATTTTCTTTAACCTTAAAATACTTATTATATTCTTTGCAATTATTTCTAATTAACTCCTCATCAAATACATAAAGAGGTGTATCGTATTTTTTTGCTAAATCTAGTGCATTTACCCCACCTATGTATAAAGTATTATCTTTTATTCCCATTGTGCCATGAAGTTTCATATTATCCTCCTATTTTATAAATTAAATTCTTTAGCTATTTCTCTTATTGCCACTTCTTTAGAAGAAGAGTTTATTGCACATGTAATTCTTATTTCAGATGTTGTAATTAATTTTACAGCTATATTATTATCACTAAATATTTTAAATACTTTTGAAGCGACACCACTAGTATTTTTCATTCCAAGACCTACTAAAGAAAACTTTGTTATTTCTTCATCTATAACTATACTTTCCCTTGATACAAAGCAACTAACAATTCGTTCGCATTCCATTAAATCATCCTTTGGTATAGTGAATGATACATTTACTTTTCCATTAAATGGTGCTGTCTGGCTTATCATATCAATACTAACTCCATCTACAGCTATTTTTTCAAATAATTTAGATACATCTTCCATATTTATATCTACAATTGTTATGGCTGCATCTTCGTCACAAGTCGCAAGGCCAGTAATAACTTTATCCTCTAATTTCATTTCTCTGCTCCCCCTTATATACGTTCCTTCAATGTCACTGCAAGATAAGCCTACATAAAGCTCCACATCATATTTTTGCGCTAATTCCACACTTCTTGAATGCATTACCTGAGCACCTAAACTTGCTAATTCCAACATTTCTTCATATTCGATTTCTTTTATTTTTTTAGCTTCACTATATTTTCTTGGATCTGTAAAATAGATCCCATCCACATCAGTATATATTTCGCATATACCTTCTAGTTTTACAGCTAAAGCTACAGCTGAAGTGTCTGATCCCCCCCTTCCTAAAGTAGTTATATCTCCTTCATCATTTAAACCTTGAAATCCTGTTACTATTACAATCTTACCACTATCTAAACTCTCATTTATTTTACTAACATCAATATCATCTATTAATGATTTACCATGAATCCCACTAGTTTTAATATTTAATTGATAAGCGTTGTAACTTACTGCTTCACATCCTAAAGAATTTAGACCCATTGATAATAAAGATGCAGATATCATTTCACCAGTAGACATTAATACATCAAGCTCTCTTTTGTCTGGAGATTTAGTTATGTCTTTGGCCAAACTTATAAAATCATCTGTCGTATCCCCCATAGCTGAGACTACAACCACAATTTTAGGATTTTTCCTTTTTCTTTCTATTAATTTGCTTGCAATAAGCTTTATTTTTTCAGTATTAGATACAGAACTACCACCATACTTTTGAACAACTACTTTGCTCACTATTATCACCCCTTAAATTATGAATTTACATAAAAAAATAAAACGCCCAAAGGTATACTTTGGACGTTAAAATTAGCCATAGTAAACCTTGTAGCTCAACACTTATAAAAAATTCGCTTTGCTCATGTAGCCAACAACCTGGAAAACAGGTCTGTTGCTAAATTTATTCTGCGAATAAAAGTGACAGCCTTATACATATTCTGCACAAGTCCAGATAACTTATATGCCTATAAGCTACCTTCGGCTGTAATTCCTTTCCTAACATATAATTGCTTGCCAGCTATATGTTAGTACTATTAAGTACAGCACCTCTACCTTAGGTTTTTATCTTTTTTTATTAATAATATATTAATAGCATAACATACTTCAAGATGCAATAAAAATCATAAAACTATTTATATATTTTACAAATAATTAAATAATTTATTCAAAGATGTATCTAAAATATATATATGTTCATTAATATTACATTTATTATGCTTTTGTTCTCTAGAAGATATAACAATAACTTTTGGTACCATAAAAAATGGTATGGTTGAGTTGTCAATATCATTAGAAATATTACTATACTTTGACCATCTTAAGCTTTCATCCAGTTCAATATCTATTAATACTTGTAGCCTTTTGTCACAGGGATTTATATATTCTATAAATATATCATAAGTTTGATCTCCTACTTTTGCATTTCTATAAAATCTAACAGCCTCATATCCTGCACTATTTAATCTAATTGCAATTTCAGAACCTAGTAACATTTTTGTTAAACTCTTTCCTTTTTCGATATTACTCCCATTTAGATAATAAACTCCTGAGTTATCTTTAAAATTCGTATAGTCAACATTACATGGAAACTTTCTCAAAGTATAATCATTACACATTTTTCTCAATGTCCTCTTTAG
This sequence comes from Terrisporobacter mayombei, assembly GCF_020748465.1. Taxonomy (GTDB): domain Bacteria; phylum Bacillota; class Clostridia; order Peptostreptococcales; family Peptostreptococcaceae; genus Terrisporobacter; species Terrisporobacter mayombei. The sequence goes on along the minus strand of NZ_JAHZMP010000002.1, from coordinate 622,733 downwards.
GGATTTTTTTCCACTTCTTTTTTTACTATTAAATACTTTTCCCACTTGATTTTCTGTGACGCATCTTACTCTACTAACCAAATACAAAATATCTTTTTCTAATCCCACCATAGTCAATCTCCTTGAAGCTATTTTTACCAAGTTGTACTATATTATATTAAAATCACTCAATAAAATTTACACATAAAAAAAGGAAGATTAAAATTTTCTTCCTTTTTTTATGTGTAAATTTTATTTTATGTTACTCAGTTTTTTCATTATTATCTGATTTTTCACTATTTTTTTCTTTTTTTGTAGTTTTTTCTATTTTTCCAATATTAGTATTATCAAACTCTGCAATGCTTATTATATTTGAATCTGTTTTATCGTAAGATATACTTACCTTGTCCCCTACTATTGTTAAAGGTAGTTCTGAAGATATTTTTGATGTTCCTGTAAATATTAATTCTTTTTTATCTTTTAATGTAATATAATATATTGTGTTTCCACTTTTTACATCTTGGTTTATTCTAGATACAGTTCCTTCTACTTTTTGTAAGTTTTCACTTGTGTTGAAATCTATATCATTTCCTTTAGATTCTAATGCTTCTTTGTAATTTCTATAGGCATCCTCTTTTGTATCTCCCATTCCTATTATGCTATAATCTTCAACAGATACAAATGCTACCATTTTTACAAGATCTGCTTTATCTTTTAATCCTAACACATATGTTGGCTTTCCAAGAATATTATACATAACTGGGAAAGTTGCTTTATAATTTTTTTCTTGTACTTTTCCTTCTGCAGTTGTCATAGCTGCAGTTTCTGTTGCTCCAGTTTGCATATACAGTTTTGATTCCTTTGTTCTTGAGTCAACTAACATAAATCCTACTGTTGATTCATCTCCTCCTGCTGAAGTAATTCCTGTATACCAATATGATTTTCCATCTTCTCCATATACTAATGAAGTTCCTTCTGATGGTAGTAATACACCTTCTTCAGATATTACTGAGTTTATAAATCCTTTAACATATAATCCCCAGTTATTTATTTGATCCACTATAAAGCTTTCTGGTTGTATTCTATCTACCCACTTAGGTGTATCTTTAATTGAGTATATTTTAACCTCTCCACTTTGAGCATCGACAATAGCTGTTCCAACAGCATTTGATCCTCCATATCCAACAGCATGTTCATACAAAGTTACAACCCAATAAGGCTTTCCATTGTCATCAATTTCAAAATTAAAATCAGTCATACCATATTTCATACCACCATTTAGATATACATGTCTATGTAAATCTTGTAAGAAATATGCTTCTTCTTGATATACTATTTTAAGTTGTTTTCCATCAAGATTTTGAACTAGTCTTACATCTTGTGGATTACTTGCTGATACCATAATATAACCATTAGTACCCTCTAAATTAGTTATCCATTTTATAATATCTCTATGCACAAGAGGTGCTATCCAATATAATTCACCCTTCACACTTTGTATTGAGTAGTCACCAACTTTAGATATACTTCCTATTGCTGGTATTTCCCCAAGTTTTTTTTCTCCTAATTTTATTGCCATATCTTTGTCTACTATTCTTATTTTATCCACACTTACCGGACTTACATCCTCTGTAAAAACACTTTCCTCTACTTTACCAAGTAAGTCTTTATAAGAACTAGCCCTAAATATAGGAGATGTTACAAAGAATGGAATAATAATAATTACAACTAACAAAACCCCTGCTATTAAGAAGTTATTTTTTGCACTTTTAGATGTTCTCTCTCCTCTATCAAACATCATATCAAGAACACCAGCTAAAACAAAGAATAAAATTAGCATTGTAAATCCTGATGTGAAATCAAACCTCAGTACTGGTAGTTTCACAAATGCATAAATAGCCACTATTAACAACGCTATCCCATAAGATTTAAATATTTTTTTCATTTTTTCTCCTTTCCATTATACCTCTTATTACTATTATAACCTTTTTTTTACATTCTTAGATTAATAAATAATATATAATAGAAAATAAAAAATTACCATAGTAATATATGGTAATTTTTAACAAGTCATGTGACTTAGCATATTTCTTCCGTTTTTTATATTATAATTACATAATAATCCTTCGTATTCTAAATTAAGATTTGAGTTATTATAAAAGTCCTCCGGCTTCACTAGTGATGGCGACTTATCAAATATATTAATTCCACTTTTATAAAGCATATCTGCTACAAAGTGTGAACATACATATCTATATTCTTTTTCTCTTGATTTATTAAATGATAAATATACTAAAGCTTTAACATCATAATTATATCTATTTTTATTGCTATTTACTTTCATTATATTTTTTACTAATTTTCCATAACTAGAATAATCAACATCTAATGAATATACTCGGCAAAGTGCATTTTGCTTTATTTCATATAAGCCTTCATTTATATTTTCTTCTACAAAACCTGCAAATATAGGTGTTTTAGGATTAAGTCTCCCAAATGAATACATGGGTGATAAATCTTCATTTAAAGATAAAGAAATATGAGCATAGGGACTTTTACTAACTTTTCTTATTAAATAAGATAGAAGAGTTCCCGTATAAGTTGTTACTATATAAATTTTTCTCATTTCTGCACCCCCAATTTTCTTACCTACTGATTTTATCATAATATTCAAATTCATTCAATTCATATTTAGCTTTATTATTATTAATGGACAAAATATATATACTTTTATACATACTTTAAGAAAAATTGGAAATATTATATAACTTTTTTTATATAATCCTAATAAAAATATTGATTTTGTTTAATAATGTTAAATATAATAGTTATTAGCTACCAAAATATATAAATATACTTTATTTTTTTTCCATATTGAATTAAAATTAATAATATGATTATGATAGAACTTATTACATATTAATAATTAATAAAATGAATAGAGAGGTAAAAATATGTCAAACGAAACAATTTCAAATAATTTTATAAAAAACATAATAGTTGACGATTTAGAATCAGGAAAACACGATTATATAATTACTCGTTTCCCTCCAGAGCCAAATGGATATTTACATATTGGGCATGCTAAAAGTATTTGTTTAAACTTTGGATTAGCTAAGGAATTAAAGGGAACAGTTAATATGAGATTTGATGATACAAATCCACTAAAAGAAGATGATGAATATGTTAATTCAATTAAAGAAGATGTAATGTGGTTAGGATTTAATTGGAACAACTTATACTTTGCATCTGATTATTTTGATGAAATGTATAAAAGAGCTATCATCTTAATAAAAAAAGGTAAAGCATACGTGGACGATTTATCTGCTGATGAAATAAGGGAAACTCGTGGTACTTTAACAGAGCCAGGGTTTGATAGTCCATATAGAAATAGATCTATAGAAGAGAACTTAGATTTATTCGAAAGAATGAAAAATGGTGAATTTGAAAATGGAGAGAAAGTTTTAAGAGCTAAGATAGATATGTCTTCTCCTAATATAAACTTTAGAGACCCTGTTATATATAGAATTTCTCATGCATCTCATCACAACACTGGAGATAAATGGTGCATATACCCAATGTACTCATTTGCTCATCCACTTGAAGATGCTATAGAAGGAATAACTCACTCTATATGTACTCTAGAATTTGAAGATCAAAGACCTTTATACGACTGGGTTGTTAGAGAATGCGAAATGGAAAGAATTCCAAGACAAATCGAGTTTGCTAGACTTAACCTAACAAATACAGTAATGAGTAAAAGAAAGTTAAAATTATTAGTTGATGAAGGAATTGCTGATGGATGGGATGACCCTCGTCTTCCTACTATATCAGGTGTTAGAAGAAGAGGATATACTCCAGAATGTATCCGTAACTTCTGTGCTGAAATAGGTGTATCAAAAGCTGATTCTAAAGTTGATAGTAGATTATTTGACCACTTCTTAAGAGAGGACTTACAACCAAAGGCTCAACTTGCTATGGGAATATTAAATCCTCTAAAATTAGTTATAACAAACTATCCAGAAGGTCAAAGTGAAATGATAGAACTTGAAAATATAGCTAAAAACGAAGAAGCTGGTACAAGAGAAGTTCCATTTAGTAGAGAACTTTACATAGAGAGAGATGACTTTATGGAAGAACCTATACCAAAATATAGAAGATTCTTCCCAGGAAATGAAGTTAGATTAAAAGGTGCATACTTTGTTAAATGTACTGACGTTATAAAAGATGAAAATGGTAATGTAGTAGAAATCCATGGTACTTACGACCAAGAAACAAAATCAGGCTCCGGATTTACTGGACGTAAAGTTAAAGGTACAGTTCATTGGGTAGACGCTAAAACTGCCATTCCTGCTGAATTTAGATTGTTCGAGCCATTAATATTAGATGATGCTCCAGAAAATGAAGGTAAACACTTCTTAGACCAAATAAATCCTAATTCACTTACAGTGCTACAAGGTTTTGTAGAACCAACTGCAATAAAGGATGCTAAACCTTTAGACAAATTCCAATTTGTTAGAAATGGATTTTTCTCAGTAGATACTAAATATACTACTCCAGAGAAACATGTATTCAATAGAATAGTTCCTCTTAAGAGTTCTTTCAAACCAGGAAAATAATTTAATATAATAAGACTATGATTTTCATAGTCTTTTTTTAATTAATATATTACATATTTTAATTAATATATTAATTAAATTTTACAGACAAAAGAAAAAAGCACTATTTTGGGGATTATAGTCTCCAAATCAGTGCTTTTCCCAGGACAAAAGTTTTCACTTAGCCCTTCCCTCAATTATTTCATCAAACATAGTTTGCAAACTAGTCACATTTCCAATCCCTGGGTATTGAATCATAACTATCTGCACGATAGTAGCTGAGGAATCTAGTATCTTCATTATATTTGATGGATATTAAAAAATATCAGATATACTTAAACTCCCAAGGAAATCACAAACACACACATTTATGATTAGGTTAAGTTGGATCGACATTCATCAATCCTTACATATATATTAACCTTTTTCTTAATAATTATGCATTTTGTCAAAACAACTTTGCTTAAATTTTAGTAACCCAATAATTGGATTCCATCTTTGATACACTCAATTTCTAAAGGAAAATCTGGGCCCTTTTCTCCGTCAATATCAGTAATCAAGTTATCTTTGCAATCTATTTTTAACTTATTTGTTTTAAAATACAATATTTCATCTTTATTATATCCTTCAAGATGCTCACCTTTTAAAATACTTCTAAGCAATGGTAAAATATTTGGAAACAAAACATCCTTAACTATAATTACATCTAATAATCCATCGTCTACTTTAGCTTTATATGCAAGATTAATATTTCCAGCAGTTTTTCCATTGAAAATTAACATTAAGTACATGTCTCCATCGTACTCTACTTCATTTGATTTCACTTCAATACTAAATTTTCTCATATACAAAGCTTCTTCAATACCTTTTAAGTAATATGAAACTTTTCCTATAGAGTTTTTAAAGTCTTGATTAATTTTTTGAGATACATCTGTAAACATTCCTGCACTTGCAACATTAATGAAATATTTATCATTAATTTTACCAATATCAATTTTTTTAGGTCTTGTATTAACAATTCTTTCAATTGCATCCTTTACATCAAAAGGAAGATTTACGGCTTTTGCAAAATCATTTGCAGTTCCACATGGTAAGATTCCTATAGGAATGTTTATATTTAAAGCTTTTATAGCATTTAAAATTAAATCTACTGTTCCATCCCCACCAGAAATTAATATGTGGTCATAATTAGATTCTATGTCAAAAAAAGCATCGTTTACTGATCTGTTTTTGCAAAGCCTAAAAGGTACTACAACATAACCGTAATGTTGATATACTTTTATTATCTTATCAAGTTCATGAGAAATTCTTCGTTCTCCTGAATTGGGGTTATAAATAAACTTAACTTTTTTCATATTTCCTCCAGTTAAAATCCTAAGACATCATTTACAAATATTACATACATTCTATTTTTAGTTCTTTGTCTTTTTATAACTGTATATTCACAGCATATCCTATCATCACTTTTACAGTCCATACAATATCCTACTTTTGCACAAGGAGTGGCAGTATTTAATCTTTTCGCATTTGCAGGACCACTTAAATTTTTATTACGATTTATAGCTTCATCTATATTTTTTACTATTTTATTTACCCCAACTACTAGTATAACTTTATCTGGCCCATATAACATTGCTGCAACTCTATTGCCATTTCCATCTACATTGAAAATTTCACCTTCTTCTGTAATAGCATTTGTAGATGAAAAATATGTATCAGCATAAAAAGATTTTCTATAGATTTCTTTCATATCAGTAGGTGTAAGGTTTTCTTCATATCTATCTAAAAAATTATATCTTCCACTTCTAAGTAAATCTATTACTTTTGTTTCAAAAAGAGTCATAGACCCGCCAACAGATACCATTTCACCTTCTTTAGCTATATCTTTAATAATATTTATAAGTTCTTCATTACTTTTTGCATGATAACCTTTAATATTATTTTTTTCTAAATTATTTATAGTTTTTTCTATTTTTTTTTCATTTACCCATTGTACATTTTCATTCATTTCAAACAATCTCCCTATTCTTATTTTCATTATTATTTTAGCACAAATCACTATATTAATATAAGGCAATTTAAAAATACTTTATTGAAGTCAACAAAGTATTTATTTAATAACCTATATATTATTTATATTTATTCTACTTAAAGGTAAATCCTTTTTTTTGTGGAAATGAGTACTTTTTACTATATTCATTTTTATAGTCATCATTAATTGGCACATAGTCATCAAACATCGCAATATCATCATTATTCCACTCATTATTACTAAAATTATCTTCATAATTTTTCATCAAATAAGAATCTGATTTATGATTTAAATTAATCATATTATTATTCATCTCATCACCTCAAGTTTATTGTATTGTAATTATTTTCCCCAATACCCAAGTAAATTATTTAATATACAATTAATATATTCCTTTTCACACTAAAATAAGCATCTATTCATAGATAAATGCTTATTTAAAATCGCTACTTTACAATACTTTCAACATATTTTGGATCTGCAGAAATAAAGTATCCTGATTTTAGCTTATACATATAACTGTTTCCTGCTTTAGTTTTTTTTACTACAGTAAATACTTCATCTTTTTTCACAATTCCACTTATTGCATCTTTTTCCCAGGATGCTGAATTTCTTATGTTCAATTCATTTACCTTAACCTTTATATACTTAACAGCTGTATCTTCTTCATTATTTTTTTCATACTCTTTTTTGTCTTCATTTTGTTCATTACTTGGGTCAATGTATTCTACTCCAAAGGTTTTACATATTCCTTTACAAGTTCCTTCTGCATCTGCTTTTTGAAATTTAGGATCTAACATTTCCACGGCTTCAGTCATATTATCCATAAATCCAGATTCAGTAAGAATTGCAGGCATTTTTGTGTTTCTTAGTACATACAAACTAAATCCAGAAACATCTGTGTCTTTTCCAACTCCAAAATTTTTACACTTATGACTTTTGTGAAGCTTCCAAAGTTCTTCATGCACATTTTTAGCCAATTCTTTTGACTTAATTGAGGAATTGTAATGTATTATTGTTACAGGTCCTTTCACCTTACTCTGCCATTTCTCTCCCACTGCGTTATAATGTTTGCTAATGTAAGCATCTGCACCAGCTGAGTTTGCTCTACTAACTCTAGTTATCAAAGGCACATCACTATCTCCTGATGCAACTAGCAATACATCAAAGCCACATCTTTTTAAAGCTTTTTCCAAATATTCAACAACAGCTCTATTAAACTCATTTTCTTTAATGACTTCACCTTTTTTTCTTATTAACTTTCCATCTATATACAAATCTTTTTTTAGTGGTGGAGTTCGCTTTCCTGGTGTTTCCATGCCATGACCATCATCTAGGGCAATAAGATATTTTTTACCCATATTAACACCTCCTATATTAATATATTGTTTTTTATGTTTTTTGACACAATATTCCATATAATTTAGCTTTTGTCGACTCATCCTCTCCAATCAATAGATTAAAAATTATAAAAAAATTCCTTACTAAAATATTAGTAAGGAATTTAAAATCTATTTATTTTTCTGCATAATATATATTTTCATCTGGTACTTTTCCGCCTAATACCTTAGAATTAAATGATAGTAAACTATTGTAATAATTAGTATAGTCATCTTTACAATCACCTATAGGTATAAATTTTAGATTCGTTCTATCTATAGCTTTTACTAATAAAGGTGCTTTTATATTTACACCAAATTTCACAGCAGATTCTCCTGCTTCTTTAGGATTTTCATTTGTATATTTTATATTTTCATCTAAAGTTTTAATAAAACTTGAGACAAATTCAGGATTCTCTTTTGCAAAAGATGATTTAACAATTAAAGTTGACTGTGGATATCCATTTTCATTTTTAAATACATCTTTCCAAGTATCATTAACACCACATATAACTTTTAAGTCAGTATTTTTTGTAAGTAATCCACTAAGTGCTGGTTCTGGTACTATACCTGTTGATAATTTATTTGTTGCTAATAATGATACTAAATCACTAGCTTCGTTAGAATAATTATATTTAATAGTTGATGAATCAACTTTTTGTTCTTTTAATAATGCTTGAACTGTTATATCTGGAGTTAATCCTTTACCTATATTTCCTACTTCTTTTCCTTTTAATGATGAGTTTAATCCATTTACATCTTTATCACTACTTACTAGATAAAAAGATCCCATCCCTACTGTTCCAGCAATCTGATAATTCGATGTTTTATTGTAAGCAATTGAAGCCATATTTGATGGTACTATGGCAATATCTAGAGCTTCCTTCATTACATCAGTTGATAAAGCATCAGAAGTTGCTTCAAGAGTGTATTTAACTTTATAACCTTCTTTTACTTCAGGATTTTCTTGTGATAGTTTTGCAATTGCTATGGCTGGTAGTCCATCTGGTGCTCCCACATTCACTGTAACTGGTTCTTTGACCTCTTTTTCATTATTCTTAGAACTGCACCCTACAGCAAGACTTAACGTAATTAATAATGACATAAGTACTGCAAAAATTTTTTTCATAAATTTACCCCCAATAATATTTATTCAGCTGATAAATATTGACATTTTAGATGCCTTTTCATAAGAAAATACTTAAGAAATTAGAGATATTTAACACTAATCCCTTTCCCTTTAGACCATGTCTTTAGAGTCAGCTTATATGTAAATGTTAGCATATATGTATAAAATTATCAATTTGCATCTTTAATATAAAAATAAAGACAATTACTTATAATCTATAAATAATTGTCTTTATTTTAATTAAAGTTCTATGCTTAAAAGTGGTGCATGTTGCTGAGCACCATAAACATCCGTTTCTCCTAGGTCACCTGATGCAATAGGTCTTTTTATCGTTATTTTTATTGCATTAGCTGGTTTAAATTCTATAATATTAATAATATCTTCCTTGCTTATTTTATATAATTCACAAATTAACTTCTCATTAATTATTTTATTACTACATACATTTTCATAGTCTTCTAAAGTTTTAAACATTATATCCATAGTCAATTCATAAGGTCCAGAGTTTTTGCTACGAATAATATTTGTAATATCAACTAACTTAGTCATTAATCATCATCTCCATTTTTATAATTCTTCATAGTCTATAGTAAATAAATCGCATCCATTATCAACTTCCATCAAGTGATAAACACTAAAATTGTATACTTTTCCTGCATGAAAATCGCTTGGAGAGTATGGAAAAGCTAAATTTCCTGCTGTAGCTTTTCTATTTTCATATCCAAAATGAAGCATAGATGAACGGGCAAAGGCACATATTGTATCTGCTTTTTTTTGATCCTTAGCTACTGCTTCAATTACTACTCCTATTTCGTGAGAATTTTCTGTAGTAGGATTAGGTTCAATATTTCCCATTACACCATTTTTACCATATATAGCAATATTAAGGTAGTACTCCCACTGTTTGGATTTAAAATTGTCTTCAACTCTTTCTTTTACACCTTCAATTATCTCATCAATTTTTTCAATCATAATAGGATCTCTAGCCCCTGCAATGGATACTGTTCTGTAACCTATTAATTTGGCACCTTCTAATTTCACCGTATATTTAGATGATTCAATAAATTTACTGCCTGAGACTTTCACAATATTTTCACTGTCTTGAGTAAATTCACACTCTGTTAGATCTAAATGTCCTCCAGGACCAGGTAAAATATACGGATTTGTTTTTTCATATAACGTATGAGCTGCTACAGAAACTGTAGTACATTTTCTTATAGGATTTAATGGCTCTAGTCTAAAATAATTTTCTCCTAAATACCCAAACATACAATCTGAACCGCTTCCTGGTGTTGAACATATTGCAGCACACTCTAGAATTTTACCAAGATGAAGAGCAAGACCTTTATCATAACCTGCTTTTATAGCTGGAGCAGCAAAAACAGATGGGTCATAAGTTCTACCAGCTAGAATTACATTAGCACCTTCATTTAATACTTCTATAAAAGGTTCAATGCCCATTTGACCTACAATTCTTGTAGTTTCTTCTATATCTGCTTCACTTATTTGAGGCACTGGTCCAAGTGGTGAAATTTTATTATTTTTTAACGCTTCTTTTACCTTATCTTTTTCTATTTCTGAATGTATTAGAGCTAGTTTAAAATTATAGTTATTTTCTTTTGCTATTTCATAAATTATTTCTTTACACCAATTTAAATGAACTTCTCCTCCACTACCTCCTGCTGTCCCAATAATAACAGGAATTTTATTACTTAATCCACTTTTAATCATTATCTCCAAATCTCTTTTTACAGCATCTCTATCAGTAAATGATTCTCCTGCTCCAAGATAATAGGGACCTGGATCTGTGGAACCTGCATCCACGGCAATAACATGGGGCTTTCTTTTCATTCCTTCTAAAAAAGATTCTTCTGGAAAACCATATCCAAGTATAGCTGTAGAAGATAGTATTTTAAATTCTTCTTTCATCTTATTATCCATCCCCTTAATTTTTTATTACTTTATTTAAAGCTAAAATCCTTTGCATTTCATTGTAAACAATCATGTAGCCTTCATCCACACCCATACCTGGTTTTGCTAAAATTTGGTCAGGTCCACTTGCCATGGCAATATGAGCACAAGTTTTAGCTGAGTTATCTGTTTCGTTGCATGTACCACCTTGATAAGCTCCTATATTTTTATCTTTGCAATATAAAACAGCCTCAACTACATTATTTATACCTCCCAAATCTGGAGTTTTAATCTGAATAATATGACCTGCTTTATTATCAGCAAAATATTTAATATCTTCCAGTGTATTACACCATTCATCAGCTACAATTTCCACATTAATATTTCTTTCATCTATTAATTTTCTAATTTCTCTTAATGCCAACATTTGCTTTTCTCTGTCTTCCACATCTACTGGACCTTCTATACGAAGTTTAAATGGTTTAGCTATATGACATAATTTTTCCATATAACTTACTATTTTTTCGTAATTATCATTACCAAATGCAACACCTAAAGTTCCGTACACATCTATATGAATAATAGGATTATAAGAATTGTCGTCTCTTAAATTTATTATCCTATCTCTAAGCCAAGCCACATATTCTTCTAATTTTTCTCCATTATAACCTAACTTTTCACTTACATTATTAATTAAGGCATGTGGAAGAACTTGTGCTCCTTTTATAATCATTTTATCAGCATTTTCATAGCGATTATCTCCGCTTTGTGTGAATATTGGCACAATTTTGTCTAAAACTTGAGTATTATATTCTTTTGCAATAACTTGACACATTAATATATTATTTGATTTTGCCACTGTATCAAGTAGTGCTTGTGTCACTCCATATCTAATAGCTGTATGAAGCTTTTTATTATCAACCATTATATTCTCTATTAAATCACAAAGTTCTTTAAAACTTGTTATTTCTCTTCCTATTAATTTTGGTGCTACTACTTTATCTATAATTGGAATAAAATCTTTAGCTAAAAAGAGAGGGTCACGTCCTCCTGCACCACTGTATTGTACTGCTGCACAATCACCAAGGGCAATTTGATTATCTTCCAAAATTATCATTACAGATATGGATTCTCCACTTTGTCTTACTCTAGTAAATCCTTCTGTGACAGGCTTTCCAATATAAGTTGAGCCATCATTTATCGCTCCATTTTTTATTGCACGTTGATCATCAAAGTAAAAACCCGTACGACCTGCTGAGCAAACTACATCTTTTATTTTCATTGAAATATCCCCCTTGTTTTACTTTTGTAAATTTATTTATTTCTAGGACGACCAATAAGTGTTCCTTTACTTATGGCATAAACGTCATCTATTACCATTTGGAAAGATTTTTCTCTATTTTCAAACTTAGCACGTTCTTCTATTTTCTTATTATTAAAGTCTAGTATTTCAGGTGTAAATGGTAGTCTTCCAGGGTTAAGAATTCTAATAGCTCCATGATTATCTCTTGCTGGTAACAATTTGCCTAAAGTATGAATAGACGGTGCAAAAGGAATATCTAAAATACCACTTTTGAAAGCTCTAATAGTACCTACAGCAATGTCATTTTCACCTATTTCAAAACACTTGTCTATTATACAACGAGTTTCTCTTTTTATAATTTCTTTTTCAATATCAACTTCATTTGTTTTAAACTCTTGATCTTTTAACATGGCTAAAATTTGTTTTGTACAAAGTAATCCCTGTGCATTTGCTTGCATTGTTGGTACACCTAGTGCTTCGTGTGGTGTTTTTACAATAACTTTAGTTGCTTTAGAAAGAGAAGCTAGAGTACTTCCTAGGGAAATTACACTAAATGCTTTTGCTTCATCTTGAGGAAAACTCCCCATCCATTGATGAAGTACTGTTGTTACAATAACATCATCATGCCCTGATTTTATTAAGTATTCATTAGTAAGCTCTTCTAATGCCCTAATTGCTGCAATATCTTGAATAAAGTTTCCACATTGTCCATACCCTACAGAGATATTTTTTACACCTTGCTCTGCAGCTAGCAAACTTTCTATAATTGCAACTGAGTGAGATATACACGGAGGTACTAAAGTTCCAGTCAAAGGTCCATATGGTTCACGATTTATGGAAATTCCTTCTTCTTCATATAAACCAGTTAATCTATCAACATATTGCCAGTCTCTAATAGTCGTTTCTAAAGATACGTTTTTTGCGTAAGGTATATTGTAAGAAATACCTCCACCTTCATAACTAGTGAACCCTCCAGCATAAGTTATTTCACTTAAAAGCCTAGCATCCGGTGTTCCATGTCTTACTTGTACTGGTGTATCTAGGGCATTTATAATTCTACGGCAACTTTCTACTCCATGATTAACAGCTGGAAAGCCATTTAGCATGGATTTATTATTTTTAATAGATTCAACAATTCCTTTTTGCGCATCCTCATAACAATTTTGTCTTGTATAACTATCTATGGTTGTAGGTAGTAAATCTGCTTGGCCTACATTTTGTAAATAAGTTAATAATTTAATTTGATCATCCACTAAAGCTACACCTGCTCTTGGTTGTATTAATGTTATTCCTTCTTCTTTTGCTTTTATAAGTTTAACTGAGAAAATCTTATTTTCCGGAAGAGATTTATGAAATTCAAATGATTCTTCTAAGTTAACTTCTTTTCCTGTTGGCCATAAGGAAAGAACTTCTTCTCTAATATGATTAAATTCCTCCTTAGAAATCTTTTTATTTCTAATTTCCACCATATTTTAACTCCTTTTTCATAATTCGAATTGCAATCTTTGGATATGATTTTGATAACAGACCCATTGCTTGTAAGATATATTTTTTATCTACTAAAATTTCAGCATTTTTAGGTTTCATAGATTCCTGACTTTTTTCATTAAAACATACGTACTCTGAAATATTCCCTAAACAGTGTAAGTTAATCAGAGCACCTCCAGTTAAAATAATTTTTTTTACATGAGTTAGATCTTTACCTTTTTGTAAATATGCGATTCCATTGGATGTGTATATTTTTTCTCTTTTACCACAATGTCTAGTTATTGCTATTTCAACTGCTTTAGCAGCAAGTGTAAAATCTAGATTTTCAATGTTTTTTTCATTTGGTAATGTCTGTGGATTAACTTTAATATACTCAATTATCTCTCTTACTCTTTCCTCACTCAGATTAGATATTTGGGCAATATCCTCAATTCCCACTTCATCAATAATTCCACCAATGCTATATCTCATTCCAATATCGCCTTCCACTGTTCTTTTTATATAGGGCTCTTCAATTCCTTTATATATGACATTTGACTCTTTTGGACTTCCATCTGAAGCAGAATATACATCAGTAGTTGCTCCACCTAAATCAATGGCTATAAGTTCTCCTATACCTTTTTCATCTTCATAACCACTTGATAAAAGTTCAATACCACTCATTACTGCTGATGGCGTTGGCATTATTATTTCTGATATTAATTCACTTGCTTTAGTAATACCTTTTGCATTTATAATCTTTTGTAAAAATATTTCTCTTATTTTATTTTGTGCTGGAACTATATTCAATTCACCAAATACAGGCATTACGTTTTCCACAATATATGTTTCTTTATTATTCAATATACTTTTACACTTATGACTTACTTCTTTATTACCGGCTATTATTATGGGAAAATCTATATTACAGTTTGATAACATTTTTGCATTATGCAATATACATCTTTTATCTCCACCATTAGTGCCTCCTGCAAGTAAAAATATTTCTGGCTTATTTTTTTCTATTTCCTCTATATCTTCTTCAGTCATTTCAAAGGAGTACACCTTTATAACCTTAGCTCCGGCACCTAAACAAGCTTCTTTTGCTGCAGTAGCCGTAACACCAGGAACTAAACCACTAGCTATCATTTTTAATCCTCCTGCTGCTGAAGAACAGGCTAAGTACTGACTATATTCTAACTTTCCTGTTAGTTTTTCTAAAGATTTTATAGCTTTATTAAGTCCCTCATTTATGTCTGTATTTATAGTTGTGAAACCAGATGCAGTTCCTATAATAACTTCTTTTTCAACATCAACAGCAGTTATCTTTGTGTAAGTGCTACCAAAATCAATTAGTAAAACTACTTGCATTTTCTTCACCAAGTTTCAAATCTTGCTTTAAGCAAGCTATTGTAGCATCTGGATCTGTTCCTGGTGGAAATACTCTATCAAACCCCATTTGCTTAAATCTTTTTTCAACTTCCTCAAATGGTTGTTTACCTACAACAATATTTCCTCCCACATATAATAATATATTTCTTAACCCCCATTCTTCACATCTTTCTCTCAGCCCTCTGCAATCAATTTCCCCATGACCATATAAAGAAGAAACTAAAATTGCATCTGCATTAGATTCTATAGCTGCTTCCACATATTCTTCCTGAGAAACCATTACTCCAAGATTAATCACATTAAATCCTGCCTCTACAAAGCAATGATATAGAATTTTATTACCTATTGCATGCACATCAGCTCCTATAACACCAATAACTAATGTTTTCTTCTCCATATCAACTCTCCTTTTAAATTTTATTTAAATCCTTGTAACTTTGATCCATATTATCACCTACAAGTCCTACTAACATATATACTTTTTTTGTGGAATCATAGTAAAGCTCTGATAATAATTTAAAGTTCTCAATTTTAGCTGTACTTTCTACATGTATTCTTGGTCCACTACAAGGATGTATATATTCACCTATTTTCACGTGCTTCTCATCATAATATTGAATTGGTATGTCTTTTTCTATCATTTTGTTAACTTCTTCTTCTAAGATTTTGATATCAAAATTAGGTTTTGAATGAAATAATATTAAAAATCCATTTAAAACATCTCCATGCTCACAATTTAAGCCAATATCTTCAGGTAAAAAATGTTCAACTAAATCTTCTGCTGAATGAGCCATCTTTCTTACACTTATGGAGTGAAATACTCTTTTTGCAATATCTCCAGGTTCTGGCCCAAAAATTGTAGGTCTTGTAACAATAATCTCTCCACCAACACCAATTAGTAAGTCTGCATTTTTATTCATTAAAGGATAAATAAGCTCGAAATGTTCTACTATGACTCTTCTTCCATATTCAATAGCTTTATTTATTGCATTAACTAGTTCATACATTTGATAAAATGCTGATTCAAACCTTATGTCAATATGATAAGTATGTGGAGAAAAAAAACCTTCATCATCTACATCCATAATTGGCAACGGTCTTACGTTAAGTCCATCATCATCATTAGTTAGTTCCAGACCTGGAAACATACCTCTAATTATCATGCTTTTTCCAGATCCCGGCTCTCCTATTACTCCTATAAGTCTATCTGTGGGAGTTAAATATTGTTGCGCTATTTTAATTCCAATTTCATACATTCTAACCCTACCCCTAGGGGCAAAAAAAACACTATAAAAATGATTTCTAACCACATAGTCAACTGGCATCTCAACCCACCCTTCTTGTTTATTTTAAATTGCTTTGAAGATAATAAGAAAATACATTTGTTAATATTTACTATATTTTATATTTTTTGTAAATATATTTGCTTATATATAAATTATATGTTCATTAAATTTCAATAGTCAATGTTTTTCTTCCAAAATTATTTTGTTTTTGCAAGTTTTATTTCATCATCTAATAATCATATTATAATTAAGGGAAAATAAAAAAATCACCTTGTATTTATCAAGATGATTTATTATTATTATTTTTATTAAAATTTTCTAACATTTATGGCTGAAGGTCCTCTATCCGCCTTAGCAATATCAAATGTAACACTTTCCCCTTCATGTAAATCTTTATTATTTCCTTCTTCTTTTACATTAGAAAAATGTACAAAAACATCTTCTCCATTTTCGCTACTAATAAAACCATATCCTTTTTCCACATTGAACCACTTAACTGTACCTGAATAATTTGCCATTACATAAGTCTCCTTTTATAAATAATTACCTCTTTATATTATTTCAATTAAGAATTTCTTTAATACTAAATTTTTATTATATTTTTCAAATTACATATATTTATTTATACAATAAATTTTCATATGGTATAATTTAAATAAATGTTTATTGAAACCGAAAGGAAATATTAATTAATATGAAAAATAAAGCAGTAGAGTCCAAAGTTAATAAGATATTTTTAATTACCCTAGTAATTCTAGGATGTCTTACCATGTCCTTTGTGGATGGAGTTCTTTCTCCAAATTATATGACAAAATCAATTTTTAAATTAGTTATTTTTTTGTTACTCCCATATTTATATTATTCTAAAAGTTATTCTACAATAAGTTTAAAAAGTTTATTTAAGATAAACAAAGATTATATTATAAAATCACTTGCCTTGGGTATAGTTGTATATATTTTAATTTTATTAGCTTATTTTACCATAGGCAATCTATTTAATTTTTCTAGTGTTACAAAGTCTTTAGAAAATAATATAGGCGTAAATAGTAGTAACTTTATATTTGTAGCATTATACATATCTTTTATAAATTCATTATTAGAAGAGGTATTTTTTAGAGGATTTGCATTTATAACATTAAAAAATATTTCAAGCAAAAAATTTGCTTATATTTTTAGTTCTATTTCATTCTCCATCTATCACGTTGCAATGATGTCTACTTGGTTTGATATATTATTATTGTTATTACTGATTTTATCACTTTTTATTGCAGGCATATTTTTTAACTATTTAGATGATAAAAATAATAATATTTACAATTCTTGGTTTGTACATATGTTCGCAAATTTTGCCATAAATACTATTGGATTTATTCTATTTGGAATAATATGATTTCCCATAAAAAAATGATAAATATCAGGTATTAGCCTGATTTTTATCATTTTTAAACTTATTATTTTTACCTTTATAAGATCTTTGAAATTCATCCACTAAACTAGTTATTGTACTCTTATCAGTTTTTATCTAAAATATTTCTCTTATTTTTTCTAAATCATCACCAAATTTTTGCTTCATTTCATTTGGCAATGTATTAGCACTCTTGTAGAAGTAAACATCATGTCTAACATATTCAGATGCTAACATTACCATTGGCTTACTTTCTGTCCAAATAACTTCAGCAATGGATTTACTAATAATTTGTCCAAAAACAACTTCCTTAGAGTCAGAAACAAGTGTAATCCATCTTCCACCCATTTCCTTCTTTTTTTCTTCCCCCATACCATGAAAATATAAATTTTTCAACTCTGGTATTTCCATATCTTTAGGGGCTCCAAATATAACAACTGCAATATTATTACTTTTCTTTTGGAATTCAACTATTTCATCTAAAATATTATTTAAGTCTTCATACCATATTTGAATAAGAATTTCTTTAGCACTATTTTTTATTATATTCCTACATTTTTCAAAAATATTATCATAATTTTTTATATGCCATATGTTATCCATATTAGTTCTTAAAGGAAAAATACTAAAGCTTTCTTCCAATTGTCCTAAGTTATTTGATGTTTCCATTTTTATTTTATTTGATACTTCACTCATAGGAACTGCAACATATTTATTGTTACTTTCATATTGAGTGTATAATGCAAATCCCTTATCTATTAATGATTGTAAGGTATTATATATTTTTGATCTAGGAACATTGGCTATTTTACTAGCTTCATAACCTGTTAAGCTTCCATTTTGAGATAAAGTTAAATATACCTTTGCTTCAGCATCTGTTAGTCCTATTTTATTTAATAAATTTAATTCATTATCCATTGTAAATCCCTTCTATATTAATATTATAAAAATTTCACCTCTATGTTTTCGATAGTTCGTATTTTATCATAAACATATTTAATTGTAAATCATAACCATATCCATATACTTAACAGTCTATATTAATCAAAAAGTGCAAAGGAAAATCCTTTGCACTTTATACTTACTATTATACTATTACCAAGGTTGCATTGCTCCGCCTTCTTCTGCTGGTCTACAATTTTTAGCAAATATATTTAGACATCCCTTAGTTTCTTTTAAAGGTGGTTGTACCCATTTGTCTAGTCTATCTTTTATCTCTTCGTCATCAACTAATAAAGAAACTTCTCCATTTGGTATATCTATAACTATTTCATCACCATTTTCTACAACAGCTATAACTCCACCATCATAAGCTTCAGGAGAAACGTGACCTACAATAGCTCCAAAGTTAAATCCTGAGAATCTAGCATCAGATATTAGCCCAACACTCTTATGTAATCCAAGTCCTATTAATGCATCTATACTTAACATTAATTCCTTCATACCAGGTGCACCTTTACATCCTTCGTATCTTATTACTATTATATCTCCAGGTACTATTTTTCCTGCCATTATTGCATTAAATGCATCTCTATCTGTTTCGTAAACCTTAGCTTTACCCTTCATATATTTAACTTCTTCAGGTACAGCTGTTGGTCTAACTATAGCTCCTTTAGGAGATAAATTACCTTTTAATATTTTTAATCCAGGTTCATTAAGTAGCGGTTTCTCTAGTGAATGAATAACTTCATTTTCACTAGCTTTTATAGCTTCTAAATATTCTCCCCATGTTTTTCCTGTCATCATAGGAGCATCTAAAAATAACTTACTCTCTAACATTTTCATAACATTAGGAACTCCACCTGCATAATGGAAGTCTACTACTGTAAATGGTCCACTTGGTATAACTGCATTTATACAAGGTATTTCATTTGCATATTTTTCAAAATCTTCTATAGTAATACCAAGACCTAGTTCATAAGACATTGCTAATATATGAAGAACGGCATTTGTTGAACCTGCCACTGCCATATCAAACATTATAGAGTTTAAAAGAACTTCTTTCGTTATTACATCAGAAGGTTTTCTTCCTGATTTAGTTAATTCTACTGCATATTTTCCTGCAATACGAGCTTCTCTCATTCTTGTTGATTCAGATGCTGGAACTGTCGATGTACCAGGTAAAACTAAGTTAAATATTTCACCAAGCATTTGCATTGTATTTGCCGTACCCATTGATGGGCAAGCACCACATGTTGGACATACACATTCTTCCATATAGTCCAATTCATCTTCTTCTGCTCCAGAAAATCTTGCTGCATCTAAATCAGCTTCCACAACTGTATTTCCTTTATAATGCCCTGCTTGCATTGATCCACCAGTTACAACAAGAGAAGGAATATCAACTCTTGCAGCTGCTAAATAACAACCCGCTATTATATTGTCACAAGATGCAACCATAACTAAGCCATCAAAATTATGAACTTTTGTAACAAATTCAACAGACATAGCAACTATATCTCTTCCTACTTGTTCATATTTTAATTCTTCTGCACCGTTTGCAATATTACCACAAGTAGCAGGTATTCCAAATTCTACAGGAACACCACCAGCTGCCCATATGCCTTGTTTTACCATTTCAGTAACTTGTCTTAAATGTGCAGTTCCAGGAGAACCCTCCATAAATGAATTTGCCACACCTATATGTGGTTTATTTTTTATATCCTCATCTGAATAACCAGCTGCTTTCATCATAACTCTTCTGTGTGCGGCATCTTTCCCATTCCAATAACTTTTGCTCATTTTACCCCTCCTAGAAATTTGGTCTTTCGTATAATTCTTCCTCTTTGATTTTATCCATAACTTCAGATTGCCAATTTTCTTTATCTATTTCTTCAACAGAAACAGAAATAAACTTTTCATCCATTTCTAGTTCCTTAACCATGAACTCTTTAGTATGTTTAGCTAATTTAGCTTTTACTTCTTCACTTCTACCTGGATACATTTTAATATTAATATGTGGCATGTTTCATTCCCCCTATTATAATTTATTATTCCCAATTAGTTCCTACTTCATCTTCTACAGCTTTTAAATATATAGCTCTTGCTGTCATCAAATCTAAAACACCTATGCCAACGTTTTCATAAACAATAATTTCATCATCATTTTCACGTCCAACAACTTTTCCAAGCAATACATCACCTATATCGCCTGTAAAATCTTCTTTTGTTATTATCCCTTGTTCTAAAGGTATTAATATATCTCCTGATTCTGATAAAACTGCTTCTTCTGAATCAAAGTATATTTTTGATGCTCTTGGTAATATTGCTGGATCCATTTCTTGCATATGATGTTGATATGCTCCTACACAGCTTACTGTTGCACCTTTTTTAACTTTTGTTCCATCAAATACAGGTTTACTTGAAGGTGTTACTGTAACTATTATATCTGCATTTTCTATGGCATTATCTGAAGATGTAGCTTCCACTATTTTAGTATTATAACATTTAAGTTCTTCTTGCATTTTATTTACAAAAGTTTGTCTTCTATTTGGGTCTAAGTCAAATATTCTAACCTCATCTAAGTCTCTAGCTACCATCATAGCCTCTAATTGTGTAGCTGCTTGACCACCAGTTCCTATTAAGGCACCTATTTTAGCATCTTTTATTGCAAATAAATCAAATGCAGCTCCTGAAGATGCTCCAGTACGTAATTGTGTAACGTATGTTCCATCTAATATAGAACTTACTATTCCAGTTTTTCCATCTATTAATAATACCTGCGCTGGAGCTGTAGGTAAATTTTCCTTAACATTTTCAGGGAATATATTAACTACTTTTAATCCTGCTGCATCTAATTCTTCAACATAAGATGGCATAAATAAAAATACTCCATTATGATTTGGTGCTTGTATAGTAGTTCTTAAAGGCACCTCGCTTTTACCTTGTGAAAATAATTTGAAACATTCTTTATTTGTTTCTATGGCATCCTTCATAGTAAACACTTTCTTTATGTCTTTTCTTGATAATAATAACATCTCATACCTCCATTTTTAATTTTAAAACTCCTTTTAGTAGCTCCCTTTAGTAACTATTGTATTTATCTGTTATTATTTTGTCAATAAAAATAATAAATTTTTATTTATTATTTAGATTTTTATTGTTTTACTTTATTTTTATTGACATATGAATTTAAAGAAGATACTATGTAGTTACCAAAGGTTACTACTACTCCTAATATGTAGCTCCCCAAACTAATTTTAGGAGGATAAATCTATGGTTTTATTTCTACGTGTAGCCATCGTAGTATGGTGTAGTATATTTATATTCTATTTAATTAAGGATTGTATAAATCACAAAGAAGATTTTAAAAAAGGGCATCTTGTTACTTATGGAATAATGGGGGCTGTATTGAACTTTCTTGATACTTTAGGTGTTGGAAGTAATGCAACTCAAATGGCATTTTTCAAGTTTACAAAACTTAGTCCTGATGATGAACTTCCTGGAAATGGTAATGTTGTTTTTGCTGTTCCTGTTGCCGCTGAATTCATCCTTTTTCTAAATATAGTAGAAGTAGACCCTGTAACTTTAATTTCAATGTTAATCGCTTCAATTATTGGTGCTACTTTAGGTGCTAGAGTTGTAACCAAACTACCAATAAATACTTTAAGATCAATTCTATCCGTCACTCTATTATTCGTTGCAATGCTTTTAATAGCAAGATTACTTGGTGTAGGACCATTTGCAATTGTGGGAACTGCTACCGCTTTAACTGGTTCTAAATTAATAATAGGTATAGTAGTTAATTTTATTTTAGGTGCACTTATGACAGTAGGTGTAGGTCTTTATGCTCCATGTATGGCCTTAGTTGCTTTACTTGGAATGGATATTACTGCAGCTTTTCCAATTATGATGGGATCTTGTGCATTTTTAATGCCTCCTGCAAGTATTCAGTTTGTAAAGACAGGTAAATATAATAGACCTGCTGCAGCTGTAGCTTCAGTAACAGGTATTATAGGAGTGCTTATTGCATACTTCTTCGTAAAATCAATGCCTACTACTATTCTTACTTGGATTGTATCTTTAGTATTAGTCTATATGTCATTAAATTTTGCCAAAACAGTTTTAAAAGAGAGAAAAAATTCTATTAATGATGAAACATCAAAAAGTTAATTATCCATGTAACTAAATAAAATATTATCTTAAATGTGTAAAATAAAAACTGACTCCTAATTTTTTTAGAAGTCAGCTTTTATTTTATATTAATTTTTAATATTTATTACTAAGCAAGAAGCATAAATATAAAGTGTGCTGATATACCTGCACAAAGCCCACCTATTGTATGCGAAAGAATCGCTTTCCCAGTTAAAGGTCTTGCATCTAATGCATCCATCATACCAACATGTGTACTTAAATATCCACTCCAACACATTCCCATTGCTGTAAATACTGCAATATCATTTGGTGTTACTATACCATCTGTTATAAATTTAGGAACTAAACTCATTGCTGCTCCAACTGCACCTAAAGATGTTATAGGGAATGCTATAGCTTCTGGAGAAGTAAATCCAAATAAAGGTTCTAATATGAAGCTTAATTTATCTCCTAACATAGGAAGTAATCCTATACCTTCATAAGCAACTCCTGTATAAATAGCTTTTCCTGTTTCTGGATCAGTTGATGGTCCAAATGTTAAAATCATAACTAAAGTACATACAATTAATACTCCTGGAATTATTGCCATACCAAGTTCTACACCATTTTTTCCACCTTCAAGCATTGCTTCTAATGATCTTTGGAATACATTTCCTGATCTAATTTGACGTACTTCTTCTATTTTTTCACTTTTATGTAAAGCATCTTTTGTTCCATCATAATTGTAGTGTTTTTTTGTAAAGTGAAGCATTATTCTAACACTTACAATACTTCCTACTATTGCACCTAAGTTACCTACAAGTGCTGGTAGAACAAATTCACTTCCTTGTGAAATCATAAACGTTGTAACTATAAGACCCATTCCAAATGCTGTACCTATATTACATAATGCAGGTATTTGATAATCTTTAAAATATTTTGTGAAAGACTTATCTTTTGCAAAAGCAATTATAGCTGGGTTGTCAGATAAGTAAGTAGTAATAGCTCCCGCTATACTAGCTCCTGGCAAACCATATAAAGGTTTCATAAATATTGCAAATATCTTATTTAATAAAGATATAACTCCAAACTCAGATAAAAGTGCACTTAGAGCTCCTGCTAGTACTGCCATAGACATGATTAAGAATACTGTGTTTAAAAGCAAGTCATGAGCAGTGGCCATAATTACTTTAAACATAGTTCCTGCACCCATGATACTACCTACATATCCAAATCCTCCTATTAATATAGCTAAGAATACGAAAGTTTCCAGGCTTACATTTTTTACTTTCTTTTGATTTAGTTCATTTTTCGATACAACTTCCATTTAGATGTTTCCCCCTCTAAAATTTATAAAAATTTAACATTTACCAGTAAGTATACCGATAATTTGTTGAATTTGCAAATATATTAAAATATGTTTAAATTGCGAATAAATTTTAATTTTTCAAAATTTTTTACATTATGGGATTACATTTTGTGTATCATTCAATTATCTCTATATTTAGACTTCATATATTTTGTTTTTCTATAAATAAATATAGTTTATATAACACTTATAGCACATAATATAAATTGTATCTATTTTTCATAATCTTACATATATTGATATTTTATTATTTATATAAATCAAATATATTTTTTCTAAAAAAAACATTTTTTTTATAAAAAAAAGAACAAACTAATATGTTATAGTTTGTTCTTTTCATTAAAAACTATCTTTCAACAGCATACATTTCTTTTAATTGTTTTTGTATATCTTTATTTTCTAAATACTCTTCTAAAGTAGTTTTTCTATCCATTATTCCTCCAGGAGTAATTTCTATTATTCTATTAGCAAGAGTTTGTATCATCTCGTGGTCATGAGAACTAAATAACATAACTCCAGAGAATTTTTCTAGACCTTTATTTACAGAAGTTATAGACTCTAAGTCTAAGTGGTTAGTTGGGTCGTCTAATACTAATACGTTTGAGTTTGAAAGCATTAATTTAGATAACATACATCTAACTTTTTCTCCCCCTGATAATACGTGGGATTCCTTTAAAGCTTCTTCTCCACTAAATAACATTCTTCCTAAGAATCCTCTTATAAATGATTCTGATTTTTCTTCTGAGAATTGTCTTAACCAGTCAACTAATGAGTATTCGCATCCTTCAAAGAAGTTATTGTGGTTCTTTGGAAGATAAGATTGAGAAGTAGTTACACCCCATTTGAATGTACCAGCATCTGCAGTGTCTTCTCCCATTAATATATTGAATAAAGTAGTTATAGCTATTTCATCTCCCATGAAAGCAACTTTATCTTCTTTATCTAATCTGAAAGACACATTATCAAGAACTTTAACACCATCTACAGTTTTAGTTAATCCTTCAACTTCAAGAACTTCGTTTCCTATTTCTCTTTCTGGAGTAAATCCAACATAAGGATATCTTCTTCTTGATGGTTGTATATCTTCAACTTGTAATTTGTCTAATTGTTTCTTTCTCGAAGTCGCTTGTTTTGCTTTAGAAGCATTTGAACTAAATCTAGCGATAAATTCTTTTAATTGAGCTATTTTTTCTTCAGTCTTTTTATTTTGATCTTTTTGTAATTGTAGAGCTAATTGACTTGATTCATACCAGAAATCGTAGTTACCTACATACATTTGTATTTTACCAAAGTCAACGTCAACTATATTTGTACATATTTGGTTTAAGAAGTGTCTATCATGTGATACAACTATTACGATAGAATCTTCTAAATCCATTATAAAGTTATTTAACCAGTTTATAGATTGGAAGTCTAAGTGGTTAGTAGGCTCATCTAGTAATAATATTTCTGGCTTACCAAATAAAGCTTTTGCTAATAATACCTTAACTTTTTCTCCACCTTCTAATTCTTTTAATTGCTTGTAATGTAAGTCTTTATCTATTCCAAGGCCCATTAATATTTTTTCTGCATTTGTTTCTGCATCCCATCCGTCAAGTTCAGCAAACTCTCCTTCAAGTTCTGCAGCCTTTATACCATCTTCTTCTGAGAAATCTTCTTTCATGTATAAAGCATCTTTCTCTTTCATAATTTGGTATAATCTTTCATGTCCCATTATAACAACATCTAAAACAGTTTCTTCATCGTATTTGAAGTGGTCCTGTCTTAAAACAGACATTCTTTCTTTTTCTGTTATACTTATAGATCCAGTGTTTGGCTCTATATCACCAGATAATATTTTAAGGAAAGTAGTCTTCCCTGCTCCATTTGCTCCTATTATCCCGTAGCAATTCCCTTTAGTAAATTTTAAGTTAACATCTTTATATAATTCTTTATCACCGAATCTAAGTCCAATATTAGTAACTTGTAACATATATATCAATCCTTTCTCTTATAGTCATTTATAAAACACAACATTCTAATCTTATAATAAATAATCACTTTAGTCAATAAGTCTATAACTAGAATATATAATATTTTTTTCTAAAATAACTATACAAATTTAATTATCATAAAATTTTATTAAAATATAAAAATTGCAAACAAATTTATTTGCTTGCAATCTTATTAATATTACTTAAACTTTCAATATTATTTACTTATTAAACATATTTTAACTTTGTCATTGTTATGGTTAGTAGCATTATATGAAAACATAATATCATAAGTGTTACCTAGTATTTCATTTATTTTCATATTAACATCATTTATAAACATTAAATTATTTTCTATTAAGTTTTGAGGCATTTCATAAAATACTAAAGCTTTCTTTTTTACCTCTTCTCCTACAGTAGTGTAAGTTTCTTCTGTAAGTAGTTTAGCTATTTCATCAATAGTTGCTTCTTTTTCAAATTCTTCTATAGAATAAGATATAGCTGAATCTTTAGAAAAAACTTCTTTTAAATCAGTGTAATCTATAGCTAAAAATAAATTTTCATCAACAGCTTCTACTACTATGTTCATTAAGTCTTGCACTTTTTCACTATTGTATTTATTTATTTTTATTTCTTTGTCTAGACCCATACCATCTTTATTTTCTTTTAATGAGTTGTCTAATCCTATACAAATTACTCTTCTTTCATTTGCCATAAAAGAAATAGCTTTTACTATATCTTTTACTTTTGCTTCCTCACTGTTATAAGATATAAATAAAATTTCTATACCATCTAATAAAGCTCTGACATATTCTTTATCAACATCTTGATTTAAATTTATTTCTTCAAGACTAAAGTTCTTTTCTAATTTATTTTTAAATGAATTCAGAGTTTTTATCCCCTCATTACCTACTCCTATAAACTTAGAATATTTCTCCTCCATAAGTTGCCTCCTTGCAAAATTAATTATTTTAAATTTTTTATTCTATTACCATATTTATTATTAACCATTTTAAATACTGGTAAACCTACAATAGTTATAACTACAAATTCTCCAAATCCAACTTGAAGAAATCCTAGTACAAATGGTACTCCAAAGAATTTATATAATTCCCATCCTATTATTAAAGCATTTATTATTGTTGGCCAAAGGGACGCAATGAATAATGTATAATTATTATTCTTTATAAGCTTCGGTGTATAGTACACTAAAATAGAGCTTATTAAAGTTGCCAATGTACCAAATATTATATCCGGAACTCCAAATGGCCCTACTACATTTGCTAAAAAACATCCTAGTGTTAAGGCTATTATGTATTCTTTACCAAATAGAGGTAAAAACATTAATATTTCTGAAATTCTAAATTGAATTTGTCCATAACTAATAAATCCAAGTGCTAAGGTTATTACAGCATAAAGGGCTGCTATTAATCCAACTATAGCAATTTTTCTATTTTTATTTGTCATACTTCCCTCCTAAGCATAAGTCATACTTCTTTTAATTATTATGTAACATGAACGATTATATTATAAATCAATAAATATCTCAATAAGATAATTACTAAGATTTAATATTTATTTTAATTATTAATCATATACATATATAAGTAATTTTACTTTTTACTTCTTTTTACTATTAAATTTAGATAGTAACAAAAGATTAGTTTTAAATATGAGGTGATAATATGATAAAAAAACATAGAGCATTGTTTAAAGTTGATATAGAGCCTATTACAAGCGTATTGCTTATCTTATCTACAATTTTTGCTCTCTATATGTGCAATAGCCCCTATAAATACTTATATGATAACTTTTTTTATGACACTTATATTATAAATAACTTTAATTTACATAGTTTTGTTAATGACTTTTTAATGTCCATATTCTTTTTATTAGCAGGATTAGAAATAAAAGAAGAAGTTTTATACGGAAGCTTGTCTTCTTTTAAAAAGGCGTCTTTTCCTGTAATTGCATCTATTGGTGGTGTAATAATGCCAGCAGTAATTTTTACATATTTTAATTTAAATACAAATTATATTAATGGAATTTGCATACCCATATCTACTGATATTGCCTTTTCTATGGGTATTTATTTTTTATTTAGTAAATATTTAAATCCTTCAATAAAAATGTTTTTATTGTCTTTAGCTGTAGTAGATGATTTAGTGTCCATAATATTGATAGGTACAGTTTATTCATCAAAAATTAATTTATCTTTTTTTATTTTAGCTTTTATTTGTTTAATTGTAATTTATATTGGAAATAAAGTTTTTAAAGTTGAAAGTATATTTTTCTATCTACTAATAGGACTATTTTTATGGTATTTTATTCATCTTAGTGGTATTCATTCAACTTTAAGCGGAATACTTTTAGCAATAAGCATTCCCACAACATCATATAAAAGAAAATATTCAATATCTCATTATATAAGGAAATTTTTTAATATTTTTAATAATTTTATTATAATTCCATTGTTTGCATTTGCTAATACAGGAGTAAGTATTGATTCTAGTTTAAATTTGTCCAAATACCCCACTATATTTTTAGGTATATATTTAGGCCTTTTAATAGGTAAGCCACTTGGAATAATGCTTTTTACCTATATTAGCAATTTAGTAGGATTATCAAAAAAACCTAAGGAACTAAACTGGACATCTATATTTATTGTATCTCTAATTTCTAGTATTGGTTTTACAATGTCAATATTTGTTTCAGAAGTTGCTTATATTGACAATATAGAACTTATAGGTATATCTAGGCTTTGCATCTTGATAAGCAGCTTAACCTCTATAATACTTTCGTCCTTATGTATAAAAACATTTAAGGAATTACATATCATATAATAAAAATAGCTATTCACAAATTTAATGTGATAGCTATTTTTATTTTTAGTCTATTTTTTCTTCTTTTGACTTATCATCTTCTTTATTGATAGTAGAAGGACTTAAGTTATTTAATTTATTAATTATATATCCTATTGCCCAAACTACTATTGCATAAAATACATAAGGCATTGATGTACTTACATAGTAGCTAATAATGTCTACTAATTGGTCTTTTATAACTATACTACCTGCTGCTACAAGACTAGAAATATATGTATGTGAAGTATATATTGTAAATATAGAATACACTGCTATAAGGGCAGCAACCACATATAATACTATTGGTATAATAGCTTTTTTATTTTCTTTTTTCATTTAAATATCTCCTTTTAAGTTTTTTCTATGATAAAATATTACCAAATACATATGAATTATATATGAATTAACCATGTACTTTGTATGTATTATTTACAAGTTCTATCATATATAACAAAAAAAGTAAAATATGTCTTAATAAAAATTTTAATTGCTTACTTCTTAATTATTATATATCTAATTTTGCTATATTTTCTTTCATTATTTCTATTGAATCATCAAGCTTATCCTTTTCTTCTTTCTCTAAAGGAAGCTCTATCACTTCTCTAACACCAGTTTCATTTACAACACTTGGAACAGCTATAAATACATCATCATGTCCGTATTTGTTGTCTAAGTAAGATGATACTGTTAATATACTATTTTCATTTTCTAGTATAGCTTGTGTAATTCTAGCTAAAGCCATACCTATTCCATAATAAGTTGATTTTTTACAATCTATTATTTTATAAGCTATGTTTCGTACTTCATCTTCTATTAATTCTAAATCTTCAAATTTAACCTTTGCATCTTTTTTAGAAGCTACTTGATATATTGGTTGAACTCCCATTAATGCATAACTCCATGCTACAAATTGAGAATCTCCATGTTCTCCCATTACATAAGCATGTATAGATTTTGGGGTAACTCCCAGTCTTTCACCTAAACCAAATCTAAGCCTTGCTGTATCAAGTGTAGTTCCTGATCCCATTATTTTTGATTTATCATATCCTGACGCTTTCCAAACAACATAAGTCATAATATCTACTGGGTTTGATGCAACTATAATTATTCCATCAAAGCTAGTCTTTTTTATTTCTCCAACTATTGATTTCATTATTTTAGTGTTTTTATGTAATAAATCAAGTCTTGTTTCCCCCGGTACTTGAGTAGCTCCTGCTGTTATACAAATTATGTTGGCATCGCTACAGTCACTATAATAGCCAGAATAAATTTTCATTTTTCTAGGTGCATAACTTAATCCGTGATTTAAATCTAATGCCTCACCAATAGTTCTATTTTTATCTATGTCTATTAAAACCAATTCTTCACATGTTCCCTGGTTTACCATTGAGTAGGCATAACTCATACCTACCATACCAGCTCCAACTATAACTACTTTATTCTTTTTCATATTGTCCCTCCTGAAGTCTGTTATATTTTGTCAAATATATTATATATATTAACTTTTATTGACATCAATATATATTTATTATATATTATTTATATTTACATCTATTTAATTCATTACACAATTAAATTTTCTTCGTTATACTTATAATATTTAATTATTTGAAATATAAAAAAACACCTTTTTAGGTGTTCTTTTTATTAATATGCTAAAATTTCGTATCCATCTTCGGTTACAAGTATCATGTTTTCCCATTGTGCAGAAAGTTTTCCATCTTCTGTATATGAAGTCCATCCATTATCTGCATCTATATATAATTCATGATGACCTTCATTTATCATTGGTTCTATAGTAAATATCATTCCAGGTACCATAAGCATTCCTTCATTTCTAGTTCCATAATGGAATACAAATGGATCTTCATGGAACTCTAATCCTATACCATGACCACCAAACTCTCTAACTACAGAATAACCATTTGCTTTTGCATGTTGTTCTATTGTATATGCAACATTTCCTAGTCTAGTCCAAGGTTTAACAGCTTCTATACCTTTTATCAGACATTCTTTTGTTACCTCTACTAATTTCTTAGCATTTTCAGGAACTTCGCCTATTATATACATTCTAGATGCATCTGAATAGTATCCATTCAATATAGTAGAAACATCAACATTTATTATATCGCCATCTTTTAAAACATATCCATCTGGTATACCATGACATATTTGGTCATTCACTGATGTGCAACAACTTTTAGGGAACCCACTGTATCCAAGTGGTGCTGGTATAGCTCCTTGTGATATTGTGTAGTCATGTACTATTTGGTCAACTTCTTCAGTAGTCATACCTGCTTTAATTTTTTGCCCCACTAAATTCAAAATTTCATTATTTATTTTGGCACTTTCTTTTATTTTTTCTATTTGCTCAGGAGTTTTTATTAAACTTCTATGTGGCACCTCATAACCTTTTGACTTAAATTCTTTTATTTTTTCATCAAAATTCATATGGCACTTTTTATACTTCTCACCACTACCACACCAGCATTTATCATTTCTTCCTATAATCATTTATACTCTCACTTCCTTAATATATATCTATAATATTCTTGCTTTTTCTGTAGGCTTTCTTAATATATAGTTTTTCTCTAACTTTATTCCAACCTTCATTTTAACTATTTGCCTTGCATGAGGAGCAGACTCTATTGGACTTCCTTCTTCATCATACATTTCTTCTATTGTAGTAAACATAGTGTCTTTAAAAGGTCCTATAACTTCAATTTTATCTCCTACATACATTTTATTTCTCTGTTCAACTATATATAATCCTGTTTCTTCCTCATAACCTTTAACTAATCCTATAAAATCATAATTTCTTATGTAAGAAGCTGATTCATAGTTATTAGAATTTTCATCGGGTCTATTTAAGAAAAATCCTGTAGAATAATCTCTATGACTTCCTTTTTTTAGTTCTTCTAGCCAAATAGGATTAAACTTCCAATTTTCTGGATCTTTGTAATACTCATCTATTGCCATTCTATAAGCTCTAACTGTTGTTGCTACATAATAAGCTGTTTTCATTCTTCCTTCTATTTTTAATGAAGTTATTCCACTTTCAAAAATTTGTGGTATATATTTTATCATACATAAATCTTTTGTATTGAAGAAGAATTCTGGATCAATATCTTCTACAACAGGAGTATATTCACCCTTATTTTCTTCCATTAAGGTATATTTCCATCTACAAGATTGAGCACATGAACCTTTATTGGCATCTCTTCCTGTTGTGTAGTTACTTATTGTACATTTTCCTGAATAAGACATACACATTGCACCATGAACAAAGGCTTCTATATCCATATCCTCTGGAATATGTTCTCTTATTTCTTTCGTTTCCTCAAAGGACAACTCTCTTGCCGTTACTATTCTTTGAGCACCTTTATTATACCAAAACTTGGCAGCCACATAGTTTGTTGTACTTGCTTGAGTACTTATATGAATTTCCATGTTAGGTATAGTTTCTCTTACTATTTTGAATACACCAGGATCTGATACTATTACAGCATCTACTCCAATTTCTTCTAATTCTAATAAATAGTCTTTAAGTACTTGTAAGTCTTCACTTCTTGGTATTATATTACAAGTAACAAAAACTTTTTTACCTTTTTCGTGAGCAAAGTTCACACCTTCTATCATATTCTCTTTAGTGAAGTTTTTTGCTGCAGATCTCATTCCAAAAATTTCTCCACCTATATAAACAGCATCTGCTCCATATTCAAACGCTATTTTTAGTTTTTCTAAATCACCAGCGGGGGCTAATAATTCTATTTCTCTCATTTTGTCTCCTTTGTTTTTATATATTTCTAGTAATATATACAATTAATATATTTTAATTATTAAATTAAGATATTATAAATATGTTCTATTTGAACTTTTCCATACTTATTATACCACAATATCTTGCATATAAATTAAAATTACCCTTAGAAATTATTTTTAAGCATATTAACCTAATATATATAACCTTCTTATAATAAAAAAAGAGCAATAATATAAAAATATTACTACTCATTTAAATATTAATTTTCATTTGTACATTCTATAATTCTAACTTTATTATTTTCCTCATTTAAATTTTCTTCACTTTTAACTAATGGCAGTATTTCCTTTTTATATACATATTTAAACCCTATAATACTTAAAAGCACAGATGCTAACTCTGCAATAGGAAAAGCCCACCATACAAGATTTAAATTGTTTGTTTTAGATAGCAAATATGCTACAGGAAGTAATACAACTAACTGTCTGCCTATTGATACAATTAAACTCATTACTCCATTGCCAAGAGCTTGAAACATAGAAGATACAACTATGCAGTATCCTGCAAATAAAAAACTAAGGCTAATTATTCTAAGGGCTGGAATACCAATATTTATCATTTCTTCTGATGCATTAAATAAACTTAATAATTGTTTTGGGAAAATTTGAAATATACATAAACCAATAATCATTATTATTATTGCATAAATAATACTTATTTTTACAGTTTTCATCAACCTATCTTTATGCTTGGCTCCATAATTATATGATACAATTGGAACCATACCGTTATTAATACCAAGTACAGGCATAAATATAAAACTTTGTAATTTAAAGTATACTCCAAATACTGCAGTTGCTGTGGAAGTAAATACAAGTAAAATCTTATTTATACCAAAAGTCATAACTGATCCTATAGATGCCATTACGATTGAAGGTATACCTACAGAATAAATATCTTTTATTGTTTTAAGATTAGGCCTGAAGCCTTTAATCTTAACTTTTATTTCTTTATTTTTTGTACTATTTAGATAAATACCTAAACTCATTCCACTAATTTGACCTATTACTGTGGCAATGGCTGCTCCAGTTATACCCATCTTAGGAAAACCAAATAATCCAAAAATTAGTATAGGATCTAATATTATATTTATTATTGCACCAGCTAACTGAGTCATCATTGAATATACTGTTTTTCCTGTAGATTGCATTAGTTTTTCAAATACTAATTGACCATATAAACCAAAAGAACAAGTGGTACAAATAATTAAATAATCATATCCACCTTCTACAATTTCTTTTATGTCTGTTTGCCACTGAAAAAAAGATTTACTAAATAATATGCCTATAACTAAAAAAGCTAAATAACTTAAGACTGCCAAGAATATTCCATTGTTTGCTGCATTATTTGCTTCTTCAAATTTTTTTTCACCTAAAGATCTAGATAGTAGTGCATTTATACCTACACCTGTTCCTACCCCAACAGCTATCATAAAATTTTGAACTGGAAAAGCTAATGACACGGCTGCTAAAGCATTTTCACTAATTTGAGAAACAAAAATACTATCTACAACATTATATAGTGCTTGAACTAGCATGGATATAATCATTGGAAGTGACATTGTTATAATTAATTTATTTACAGGCATAGTACCCATTTTATTTTCTTGAATTATATTTTCACTTGACATATATCTAATCTCCTCCTTTCATAGTTATAATAGTTGCATAAACAACCATTATTTAATAAATAATGGGTATTTTTAACTATTGTATAGTTATAATACCCATTAATTTAAGTGTATATATAGTGAATTATATTGTCAATATACTCATATATATTACGCTTTTATTATTTAATATCAAAATCTAATAAATAAAAAGAAATTAGTTCTTCAACTAACTTCTTTTTTGTTTATATTATAAGTAAATAAGCTTTAAAACAAACAATACTGCAAGGACTACCATTACTGCCGAAACTTTTTTTCTTTCTTCTTTTGGTGCAATTAAATTATATAGCATATTAATCACTACATATGATAAAACGCCAAGTGTTAAACCATCACCTATCGAATAAGTAAATGCCATAGCGCCTATTGTTATGAACGCTGGAACACCTTCTGTTATATCAGAAAAATCTATATTTTTCACTGTACTAAGCATCAAATATCCAACATATATTAATGCTGGTGAAGTAGCGCATGAAGGTATTGCTATAAATATCGGTGATAAAAACATAGCTACAAGGAATAATACGCCTACTGTTATGGCAGTATATCCTGTTCTACCACCTTCAATTACACCTGTTGAACTTTCAACATAAGTAGTAACTGTTGAAACTCCAAGTCCTGCACCTATAGTAGTTGCAAGTGCATCTGCAAGCAACGCTCTACCTACATGAGGTACATTACCATCTTCATCTATCATATTTGCCTTAGAAGCAACACCAACTATAGTACCTACTGTATCAAAAAAGTCAACAAATAAGAAAGTACAAAGCACTAAAATAAAGTTAGTTAAATTTGCTGGATTTGTAGCATAGCTAAAATCTAATTTACCTGCTATTGGTGCTAAGCTTTCAAACTTGAATACTCCACTAGGTAAATAGATTTTAAGGTCTGCTGCAGCTGTTGGATTAGATAGTGCATAACCCCAAGCAACTAATGAGCAAACAACTATGCCTATTAATATTGAACCTTTAACATTTCTCTTTGATAATACTGCTATTATTATAATTCCAACACAACTTATTAAAACTGCTGGAGTAAAATGTCCCATAGCAATTAATGTTGCATCACTCTTCACAACAAGACCACAGTTGATAAAACCTATAATTGCTATAAATAAACCTATACCTCCAGATACTGCTAATTTCATATTCACTGGAATTGCATTTACTACTGCTTCACGCACTTTACATAATGATAAAATTATAAAAATAATACCTTCTACGAAAACTGCAGCTAAAGCAACTTCCCAAGATACTCCCATACCTAAAACTACTGTGTAAGCAAAATATGCATTAAGACCCATTCCAGATGCTAAGGCAAATGGTAGATTTGCAATAATTCCCATTAAGAAACATCCTATTGCTGCCGCTAAACATGTTCCTGTTACCAATGCTCCTGCAGGCATACCAGCTTCTGATAATATACTTGGGTTAACAGCTATAATATATGCCATAGTTAAAAATGTTGTAACCCCTGCCATTATCTCCTTTTTCATATCTACTCCCTGATTTTCAAGAATAGGAAATAATTTTGTCATAGTATTTGATTCCTGTTTCGCCACTTGCATTAATCAAAACACCTCCGTAATTTAATAATAAATTGATCCCCAAATTTTATACTCTGATATTCATATGAAATAGCAATTATATAAACAGAGATAATCTTTTCCATATAATACCATTTTATAAGTATAATTCTAAAATATAAAAATCATAATGTCAACACAATTACGAATATATTTTATCAAAACCAAATAATAATTCGTAATTTTTTCAAATAAATAATATTTTACAATAAAAAAATAGCTTATTTTTCAATAAGCTATTTTTAATCTAGTTTTTATGTCTTACTCTAAGGACTATATTCATTTTATCCGCCAATTTTCGTGCTTCTTCAATTTCTTCACTACTAATTTCATCAACTACAGAAAAGTTTACTTCTTCAAAATACTCTTTGCAATCTGCAGCAAAATCTAGTAATGCATCAAAGGATTTTTCACCAAATTTAGGTCTTGTAACTTCATTGTATTTAGTTTTATTAGGTGCATTTAAGCTAATAGATACAGAGTCTATATTGTCTTTTAATAACATGGCTGTTTTTTTATTGTGAATCAAATCAGATAGACCATTAGTATTTATTCTTATTTTCAAATCAGAAATACTTCTAATATATTTGGCAATTTCTATAACTTCATTTATTCTTACTAGTGGTTCACCATATCCACAAAATACTATTTCATCATACTTTTCTAAATTAAATTTTTTAAATTCCTCTTTTACTTCTTCTACTGTAGGTTCATGATTTAGCCACAAACTATCACTGTTTCCCACATGATCCGTTTCTTTTCTTATGCAAAAAACACAAGAACATGGACATTGGTTTGTTATATTAACATAAAGACTTTCTTTGTAATCATATAAAATTGTCATTTTTTAATTCCCCCATTTTTATGTTTATTTTATCATTTCTTTTATTTTTAATTTATCAAATACTAAACCTATAACTACAAATACTATAAAGCTTCCTATTGGTTGAACAAGCCCTACCAGTGATAAAACAAAGGCACTAACAAAACTTCCATACATTATTCCTTCTGCTATCATATATAAAACTGTTCCTACTATTCCTGCTATAATTGCTGCACATACATTTCTTGTATTAATAATTTTTTTACTTTTATTTGTAAAAAATAAAACAAGTATTGGTTTTATTATTATTGTTGCTAAGGCCCAATTAGCTGACCCTGTAAGTATATCCGCCATACCAGCACCTATTGTTGCTGAACAAGCTGCATATGGTGTAGGAAGAAGCACTGCTGCCAAATATATAAAAGCATCACCTACATGAACAAATCCACCATTACCTCCTATTGGTATATGAAGAAAATAAGCTATTGTAATACATATAATTCCTGCAAATAAAGCTGCCGATACCAATGTTCTAGTTTTAGATGATACATTTGTTTTTTGTTGTTTTGTATTTTCCATTATCTCTCCTCCAAATTCTATACTCTATCAAGATAATTATAATACACTTTTATATATTTATTATAATTATACATATCATTCCTACATTGTATTAGTACAATTATTTCAAAATAATAAAAAGGAACCTTAAAAGGTTCCTTTTTATTATTTTTTCATTCCATCGTCTATTTTGTCTTTTATGCCGTCAGCTTTATCAGTAACATCAGACATCATTCCAGTCATATCATCCTTAAGTTCCATAGTAGTATGTTTTACTGCATTAGTAATTTTTCCAGCTGCTTGACCTATATTACTAACAGTATTTTTCATTCCATCTCCTACTTTATCTAAACCTTTCTTCAAATCACCTTTCATATTTTCCATATCATTTCTTAGATTCATATTCATGCCTCCTATTTATTTCTTAGATATATTTTCCCTTGATTTATGAAAATTATTTATCTAAAAATAAATAGTAAATAAAACAGAGTTTTTCTTACTTTCCATTTTGTAATAAAGGTTATGACTTTTTAGTATTTTACTTACTATATAAAGACCTAATCCACTGCCGCCTGTTTTTCTATTCCTAGATTTTTCCACTCTATAGAAAGGATTAAATACTTCGCTTAAATATTTCTGTTCAATTGTAACTCCCGTATTTTCTATTTCTAGAACTACTGTTTTACTGGCTTTTGATTTGAATGCTTTCACAATTATTTTTTCGTTTTGAGGAGAATATTTAATAGCGTTATTGATTAAGTTATTTAAAACTTTTATGATTTTTTCTTTATCCGCTTTTATAAATAATTTATCCTCCACTTTATACACAAGGTTTAAGTTCTTATTTTCAATTAAATAACTTTGTCTGTTTACTAATTGACCTAACATTTCACTTAAATTAATGACCTCTATTTTTAAATCTTTTTCTTGTAGTTCATTCTTTGATATTTCCATCATTTCATCTACTAATACTTTTAGTTCTTGAGTAGATTCATAAGATTTTTGCAAGTAGGTTTCTCTGTCTTTATATTTACCTACGTTATATATCATTCCCTCTAATTGACCACTTATTATTGTTATTGGTGTTTTCAATTCGTGAGAAATAGTTGCAATAAACTCTTTTCTTTTTTGTTCTTCTTCTCTTTCTTTATTAATAATTTCAATTAATGGTTTTGTTATTGTCTTAGAGTAAATATATGCTCCAAGTAGAGCTATAAAAAAGGCTGAGATTATTATAAATGGCAAAATATTTCTAAGTACTGTATTTGCCTCATCTATTGGTTGAAGTGGCATTGCAATCTCAAGATGATATAAGTCAGGGCTATCTTTTAATTTTATAGTCGCCCTTATTGTATATTCCTTTATCTGATTAGACATTGGAATGTCTCCAGCATACTTATTAGTAATATGTTGTTCATTTTTGCCAAAAATAATAAATCCTTTATCATCTGTTAATATCATTGCAACATTTTGTTTTTTCCCTAAAAAATAAAGCCTTTGTTGTAACTCTTCCAAGTCATAAAACTTAGAGTCTTCTACAATGGAATTGACACTATTTTTTAATAGTTCAATTTTATATTGGTGATAATATGCTGGCATAAAAAAATATAAAGTTAAATAAACTATAAATGCTAAGAATATAAGAAGCCCTGAAGTAATAGTAAATAACTTATATTTTATATTTAAACTATTCCAAAACTTCAATATCTTTTTCAAGAGTATAACCTATTCCTTTTACAGTTTTAATATATGGCAGGCTTATTTTTTTTCTAAGATTTTTTATATGAGCATCAACTATTCTTGTATCACCATAATAATCGTATCCCCAAATACTATCTAATAAACTCTCTCTTGTTATTACTTGAGGATATTTTTCTATTAACGTTTTTAAAATATTGAATTCTTTTAAAGTCAATTCTATATTATTATCATCTAATTGTACTGAGTAAGTATTCAGATCTAACTTTATTTTTTCAAAGGTTAAAAAATCATTACTTAAATTACTTTTACCACGCCTTAAAACTGCTTTTACCCTCTGAATTAAAACATTAAATGAAAAGGGCTTCGTTATATAATCATCACATTCTAATTCAAATCCCTTGAGTTGATTACTTTCTTCATTCATTGCAGTTAAAAATATTATTGGCACATTAGAACTCTTTCTAATCATTTTACATACAGAATAACCATCTAAATTTGGCATCATTATATCTAATAATACTAAATCATATTCCTTTTTTTTAAATAATTGTATTCCTTCTATACCGTCACTGGCATAATCAACATCATAGCCCTCTGCTTTTAAAAACTCTACTATTAATTCTTGTATATTCACATCATCTTCCATAACCAAAATAGATGTATTCATTTAATCACTCCTATAATTTTATATACCTTAAATACCTATCATTTATATTTTATTGTTAAAAAATATAAATATTTTTACTTTTATATTATAATACATATGTGAATTTATGATGAAATTTTTATTCAATAATACGCTTTATTTTTAACAAAGATTCAATTTTGATTAGTTTGCTCAAATTCATCGCAGCTTTTTCAATTTTTACGTCCATTGAAATCCCCCAAATCAGTGAATATTATTCATATAAATATATTACTTTACTTTAATATATACAAATAACTAATAAGCTATTAATTATTAAATAATTCAAAGTATTCTTAAATCACTTTAATAATGACTTC
This sequence comes from Terrisporobacter mayombei, assembly GCF_020748465.1. GTDB lineage: Bacteria > Bacillota > Clostridia > Peptostreptococcales > Peptostreptococcaceae > Terrisporobacter > Terrisporobacter mayombei. Next base: position 582,409 of record NZ_JAHZMP010000002.1, on the reverse strand, counting down.
AAACATAAATTTGTTTCAATTCTACTTTTTATCTTTAAATAACTGTATAATCTTTACAAAATCTTATATTATAATAATAAAAAGTTCTGGAGGTATGAAATTGAGATACGTAATTGTTAGTGTTGTAAAGGGAGAGTGTGGAGATTTTAATAATAATCTAAGAAAAGAAGTTTATGAAATATTCAAGGCAAAATCTTCAAAATTGCCAGCACATTTTACTATTAAGTCTCCTTTTGAAGAAGAAAATATTAAAGAGGTTGAAGATGTCTTAGAAACTTTTGTTAAAAATAATAATAAAGCTAATTATATTTTAAATGGATATGATCACTTTGATGACAGAGTAATTTTTATGAAAGTAAATATGAGTGATGATGGTAAAAGGTTACATGATAAATTAATTGATGAACTAAGTAAAATTAACTATATTAACTTTAACGAAAAGGACGGAAAAAATAAAATTTTTCATGTAACTGTAAGTTCTAAGAAAATCAAAAATATATATACTGATTTATGGAATTATGTAAATCAATTTCCTTTTAAATTTTATTGTGACTTTGATAATATTTGCATATATAAATGGGAAGATAATACTTGGAAACTACATAAAGAATACCTTTTTTAAATATAATACATTTATCGGCTGTACATGTTTTCATAAATGTATAATAATTATTACTTAATTATGATTTTCTTTTTTGAATTAAGTTAATACTAATAAGGATGTAAGAATTTGACTTTAATTTATTTTACTTTTTTACTGTGGTATGATATACTATGTAAGTTATTTTTTAGAAAGGAAAATTAAATAAATGACAACAAAACATAAAATTATCAATATAGCTGTTATTGCCCACGTTGATGCTGGAAAATCAACTTTAGTTGATGCTTTCTTATCTCAAAGTGGTGTATTTAGAGCAAACGAAGTAGTTAAAGACTGTGTTATGGATAGTAATGACCTTGAAGCAGAGAGAGGTATAACAATATATTCTAAAAACTGTTCTATAAACTATAAAGATTATAAAATAAATATAGTAGATACACCAGGACATAGTGACTTCTCTTCTGAAGTTGAGCGTGTTATTAAAACTGTTGATACTGTTGTATTACTAGTTGATGCATCTGAAGGACCAATGCCTCAAACAAGATTCGTATTACAAAAATCTTTAGAATTAGGTTTAAGACCAATACTATTTATAAACAAAATAGATAAGTCAGATCAAAGAGCTGAAGAAGTTGTTGATGAAGTATTCGATTTATTTGTTGACTTAAATGCTACTGATGAACAATGCGAATTCCCTATCATATATGGTATAGCTAAGCAAGGTATAGCTAAGAGAGAAATGGATGATGATTCTACTGACTTATCTCCTTTATTTGAAACTATAGTTGAACATGCTTCAGCTTACCCAAATTACGATGATAAACACCTTCAGTTACAAATTTCTGCACTTGCATACGATAACTTTGTAGGAAGACTTGGAATCGGTAGAGTTTACAAAGGAACTGTAAAAAGTGGAGAGCAAGTTTCAGTTTGTAAAGCAGGAGAAGTTGTAACTAGAGGAAAAATATCTAAACTTTCTGTTTATGAAGGATTAAAGCAAATTGACGTTGACGAAGCTCACTCAGGAGATATCGTAGTAATAGCAGGTATACCTGATATATCTATAGGTGAAACAATTTGTGAAGTTGGTCATCACTTACCAATGGAAATGATACATATAGAAGAACCTACTCTTTCTATGAACTTCTTAGTTAATGATTCTCCATTTGCTGGTAAGAGCGGTAAATTCGTTACTACAAGACACTTAAAAGATAGATTAGACAAAGAATTAGAAGTTAACGTTGGTTTAAAAGTAGAACCAATGGATACAACTGACGGATACAGAGTATCAGGTAGAGGTGAACTTCACTTATCTATACTTCTTGAAAACATGAGACGTGAAGGTTATGAAATAGGTGTTTCTAAACCAGAAGTTTTAATGCACAGAGATGAAAACGGAAAATTAGTAGAACCAATTGAAAAAGTTATAATAAACTGTCCAGAAGTTTACTCTGGTACTGTTATAAACAAAATGAACTTAAGAAAAGGCATGATGGAAGCCATGTCTATAGAAGGAGATTTCGTTAAAATAGAATTCTCTGCTCCAACTCGTGGACTTTTAGGATACAGATCTGAATTTATAAATGATACTCGTGGCGAAGGTAATATGGTTCGTTCATTTGCTAGATATGAAGAGCATAAAGGTGAAATACCATCAAGAGCTAACGGTGTGCTAATATCTCAAACTAACGGTTCTACTATGGCTTACGGATTAGCTGCTTTAAGCGAAAGAGCTACTATGTTCGTAGATCCAGGTGTAGATGTATACGAAGGTATGATAATAGGTATGAACTCTAGAAAAGATGATATGATAGTTAACCCAACTAAAAACAAAAAGTTAACTAACGTTCGTGCTTCTGGTTCTGATGATGCCATAAAATTAAATGCTGCAAGAACATTTACTCTTGAAGAAGCATTAGAGTTTATAGATGATGATGAATTAGTTGAAGTAACTCCAGATTCTATAAGACTTAGAAAGAAATATTTAAACGAACATGAAAGACTTCAATACAATAAGAGAAGAAGATCTTCAGGACAATAATAAGTAAAAAACAGAGATTATATTTAATCTCTGTTTTTTTATCTCACTATTCCAAAAGACTTTCTTATAGTGTTCTCGAAACTTTCAATTTCTTTATCCGTAAGCGGATGTTTAACCATTTGTTATATTACTGCAAACAAAGATGGATTTGTTGTTACACCTCATATAACTCCAGCATCATTTGCTTTTTAATATCTTCCACATTTGCAGTATATATAAAAAATTTAATATTAATCTTCCCCATTTTTAACTAACAAAATGGATTTTCCGTTTTATAACAAACACCTTTAGGTTGGTTATAATCTATTTCTTCTGCACAAACACCTAAATATTTGAATACTTCATATAAAATTTTTCCAAAGTGACCAAAAGCAACTGCACCGTGATGAGGATAATTTTTTTCAATTAGCACATAACGGTAGAATCTGCCCATTTCTGGTATAGCAAATACTCCTATTGATCCAAATAATCTACTTGCTACTGGTAATACTTCACCTTGAGCTATATAGGCACTAAGCATAGCATCTGATGTACTTTCTAAACGGAAAAATGTTATATCTCCAGGAACTATATCCCCTTCTAAAGTGCCTTGAATAACTTCCTCTGGAAGGGAACGGGCCATTATTTTTTGATATTTCATTTCACAAAAAGGTAATTTATTAGATGCAGTATTCCCACAGTGGAATCACATAAATGTATCTTTTAATGTATATTCATATATAGGTTTTATTTCTTCAGTATACATGTCACTTGGTACTGTGTTATTTATATCTAGCAAAGTAACTGTGTCATTACTTACTACTGTGCCTATGAATTCACTAAGAGCACCGTATATATCAACTTCACAAGAAATTGGAATTCCCTTGGCTGTGAAACGACTATTAACATAACAAGGAACAAAGGCAAATTGAGTTTGAAATGCAGGCCAGCACTTTCCTGCTATGGCAACAAATTCACGAGATCTCTTATGCTCTTCAACCCAATTCAGTAATGTACGTTCATATTGCGCTAGCTTTTCTAGTATTTCAGGTTTTTTATTACACTCTCCAAGTTCTTCTTCCATTTCCTTTACAATATCATAAATACGTTCATCATTTACGTGTTAATGATGAACGTGTTATTATAGAAATCGATGAACTTTATGATATGAGTATCCCTATTGTAACTTTTAACTCTGATATTAAAGATTCTAAAAGACTTGCATATGTAGGGAGTAATTATTACAATTCAGGAAAAACAGCCGCTGGCCTTTTAAATATAATAACTTATGGAGATGTTAATTTAGGTATTATAAGTGGTTCTAAAAATGTAATGTGTCATAGTGAACGTATAGCTGGATTTAAAGACTGTATAGAAAATAATGTTACAAGCATTTCTTTCGATAATATTCCTACTACTAATGCTATGATTGATAAGGGTCTAATTAAAGTAAACATATGCCAACAACCTAAATTTCAAGGTTCAAAACCTTTAGATATTTAAAGTGGGATGATAAAAATCATCCCACTTCTCTAGTTTATTTACATTGGTCAAAAAACTCTTCTTCATTTTTTGTCATAACGTAAGCTCCATTAATTCTACCAAAAAAATGTACTTTTTCCTTTCTACAAGCGCCTACACAACCTATTTTTACATTCTCCTCACCAATTATTTTTTTTAATTTATCAACATCAACATTTGAACAAGAAGGGCATACTCTTACTAACTTACTCATTTTTATTCTCCTTATATTATATATTTTATATAACATTAATACCCTTGTGTCTAATTTCAAAACTTTTTAATTTGATTATATATTTTATATTATTTATTATTTAAGTAAAATATATTGTAATCCGTAATACTAAAAAAAGATTGATTAAAAATCAATCTTTTTACATATATTTAAATAGATAAAACTATTTTATTTTTTTTATGCTCAGAGTTATTCTTCTATTAAACTTGACTCTGATAAGTATGATAAAAATGATAATCCAAGCATTATAACTACTAATACTGCTGTAATAAGTACAATTGCCATATTAATTCCTCCTTTTTTAATATTATAATACCCCAATATGAATAATTTATGAATTTAATAGGAATTCTAATTCTTTTTATATTAAAATACTAGTTGATTTCTTTTAAAGATAATAATATAATACCATATTTTCACTTTATAAAGAGTTAAGACTTTGTAACATTCTAGTCTAAATAGTATTATTTTCCATATATTTCATAATTTTTCTTGACATACTTAAATACTTTAGTTAGAATTTATAATAATTTAATATAAATAAGCTGTGATTAGGAAGAGTAAATTTTAATCGATTACCAGAGAGGGAAATTCATCGGCTGAAAGATTTCCTTAATTAGAAATATTGAAAACTACCTAGGAGCTTCATTCTGAAGTTATCTTTTGATTTTAGTAAGAATAGACGATTTACATACGTTATATGTAACAAGTGGATTTTTTAATCAATTTGGGTGGAACCGCGGGAATATACTCTCGTCCCTTTTTTAGGGATGGGAGTTTTTTTATTGCAAAAAACATAATTTTATGAGGAGGTACAAATATGCACTTTATAAGTACAAGGGGATGTAGTGAAAAAATAAAGGGATCAAAAGCTATAGTAAACGGACTTTGCTCAGATGGTGGATTATATGTGCCAACAGAGTTTCCCAACTTAGAAGATAGACTTAATAAATTTATTGGGCTTACCTATAAAGAACTATGCTTAGAAATTTTAAAACTATTTTTAGATGACTTCACTGAAGAAGAATTAAAGTCATGTATTAATAAGGCTTATAATGATAAATTTGACACAAAACTAATTGCACCTACTAAAAAAATTAATAATCATTATTTTTTAGAATTATATCATGGACCTACATGTGCATTTAAAGATATGGCTTTGACACTAATGCCACATCTTCTAGAAAAATCACTAAAAAAAAATAAGATTAAAGAAGAAATAGTTATTTTGACAGCAACATCAGGTGATACAGGTAAGGCTGCTTTGGAAGGCTTCAAAAACTTGGATCAAATTAAAATAATTGTTTTTTTCCCTGAAGATGGTGTAAGTAATATCCAAAAACTTCAAATGAGAACTCAAGAAGGAAATAATACTTATGTGGTTTCAATAAATGGCAATTTTGATGATGCCCAATCTGGAGTAAAAAATATATTTAATGATGAAGAATTTAATAAATTATTATTGAAAAATAATTATATACTATCTTCTGCCAACTCTATAAATATTGGTCGATTATTACCTCAAGTTGTTTATTATTTTTATTCTTACTTAAATTTAGTAAAAGATAAACATATTAAGCTAGGTGATAAGATAAATTTCGTAGTACCTACAGGTAATTTCGGTAATATTTTAGCAGCTTATTACTCTAAGCTTATGGGATTGCCAGTCAATAAATTAATTTGTGCTTCTAATGAAAATAATGTCCTTTATGACTTTTTTGACACTGGTAAATACGATAGAAATAGGGTTCTTCATCTAACAACGTCTCCTTCTATGGATATATTAATATCTAGTAATTTAGAAAGACTTCTATTTGAAGTTACTAAACGAAATTATAATAAAGTGAATTCTCTAATAAACGACTTAAATAATAAAGGCTTTTATGAAATAGATAATAATATGAGATTTAACTTAAATACTTTCCATGGAGAATTTGCTACACAGTATGAGATAAAAGAAAACATTAATAAAGTTTTCAAAGAAAACAATTATTTAATAGATACACATACGTGTGTGGCTTATACTGCCTATGAAAAATACAGAAAAAACAATTTTGAGGATATAGCTACTGTAATAGTTTCTACTGCAAGCCCTTATAAATTTAGCAAGGACGTATTATCTTCTTTAGATAAAAATATTGAAAATCTAGATGAGTTTCATGTTTTAGAAAATCTTAGTTTAGAAACTAATACAAATATTCCATTACCAATAAAAAATTTAAAAACTGCTAAAATTTTACACAATAGAAATTGCGAGAAGTATGAATTAAAGAAAGAAATTGAAAATATTTTAAAGGTGTAGGTGATAATATGTTAGAAGTAATAGTTCCAGCTACTAGTGCAAATATTGGTCCAGGATATGATTGCCTCGGAGTAGCTTTAAGTTTATATAATAAATTTTATTTTGAAGAAATAGACGAAGGTATTATAATCGAGGAAAAAGAGAAAGAATATATTAATCAAGATAATATGGTATACAAATCAATGCAGTATTTTTTTGAAAAAGTTAAACCTAGTATTATACCAAAAGGTATTAAAATAAAAATTGTAGATGAAATACCTATATGCAGAGGTTTAGGAAGTAGCGCAACGTGTATTGTAGCAGGACTTGTGGGGGCCAATTATCTTAGCAAATCAAATTTAAATAAAGAAGAAATATTAAAATTAGCAACAGAAATTGAAGGTCATCCTGATAACGTCGCTCCTGCTATATATGGAAATATGATTGTATCATTTATGGAAAAAGAAAAAATATACTATGATACTATCAAAGTTCCTAAACTCATAAGATTTTGTGCTCTTATACCAGATTTTAAACTTTCAACAGAGAAAGCTAGATCTGTGCTTCCAAAAGTAATAGAACATAATGATGGAGTTTTTAATGTATCAAGAGCAACTCTTTTAGTTACAGCCTTTATGAATAATAATCTAGAGTTACTAAAAGTAGCATGTAAAGATAAGTTTCATCAAGAATATAGAAGTCCTTTAATAAATGACTATGATAAAATTGTTAGTCATTCAAATAAATTAAATTGCTTGGGTACATTTTTAAGTGGTGCAGGACCAACTATAATATCTCTAACTTCTGATGATGATAAAATTTTTTTACCTGAAATGAAATCCTATTTAGAAACTTTAGAAAACAAATGGCAAATTAAAGATTTACATTGTGATTTTGAAGGTGTAGTTATAAATATAATAGAATAGTTCATCTTAATATGTAATTTAAAGGCCTACACATTTTTGTGCATACCTTTATCTATTAAAAGATATAATTTTTTAAGATTATATCTTTTTCTATCTAAGCAAATTTATTTTGTCAAATAATAAATTTTTATAAAAAGGATTTTATATTTTTTTTAAAAGGTTTATAATATAAGATAGTTCTATTATTTTTAATCATAATTTTTTTCAAGTATTGATTTATTTTGAAAAAATTATTACTATATAATAGATGTTTCAATAATAAAGGAGAGTGATGAAAAATGGACAGTATTCCGATACTCTTGTTTCGGACTGTAAGACTTTTTAATCACTTAATAATATCTATTTATGACTAATACCCTTTTTATATATTGGTCTTTTAATAGATATCATTAAGTGCCAATATATAAAACTGAATAAAGGATGTGTTGCCATGATAAGATATTACAAAACAATTGAGACAAAATTAGAAAAACTTAACGACTTTGAAGAAGGTTGTTGGATAAATCTTGTTGAACCAAGTCATGAAGAAATAAGATATATTTCAGATAGATTTGATATAGATATTGATAGTATCAATGCTGCTCTTGATGAAGAGGAACGCTCGAGAATAGATGTGGAGGATAATCATACATTAATTTTAATAGATATTCCCGTAGATGAGTCTGACTCTGACTCTGCTCACTACTCTACTATTCCTCTTGGAATAATACTAACTAGCAATTCTATAATTACAGTGTGTACTGCTCAGAGTAAGATTTTAAATGACTTTATTGCGGGTCATATAAAAGAATTTTATACTTATATGAAGCCTCGTTTTATACTTCAAATTTTGCGCAAAAATGCTACTTATTATCTATTATATCTTAGAAGAATTAATAGAATGACAATAGCAATAGAGCGTGAAATACACAAGTCTATGAAAAATAAAGAACTTGTTCAATTATTAGAACTGGAAAAATCCTTAGTATACTTTTCTACATCATTAAAAGCAATTGAACTAGTTTTAAACAAGATGCTTCGTACCTCTACCATAAAAAAGTATTCTGAAGATGAGGATTTATTGGAAGATGTTATTATAGAAAATAGACAGGCCCTTGAAATGGCATCTATTTATGGTGATATTCTTAGTAGAATCATGGATGCTTTTAGTGCTATCGTTAATAATAATCAAAATAATGTAATGCAACTACTAACTGTTGTAACTCTAATTTTATCAATACCTACAATGATTTCAGGGTATTTTGGTATGAATGTAGAGGATCTTCCATTTTCAGATGATCCAAATGGATTTTGGATAATACTATTTATCTCAGCAATTATTTGTTTAATATTATCAATACTATTATCTAAAAACAAACTACTGTAAACATACTTTTGGTATTAATTTCTTAACTTAAATATATAACAGTGTATAATAATTTATTTGTAATATAAAAAGGTGCTTATATGAATTTTCATTTAAGCACCTTTTATTTTTAATATTCTATTTTCATTTCGTACTCAATATCTTCAAATTCATTTTCTAGGTTTTCACTTACTTCTAAAATATACTGAGGTATATATTCTTCTTCCTCTTCCTCCAATACCTCTTCAAAGGCTGCAACTAGTCTTTTATTTTTATCTACATCTAGCTCTAAAAGTTCATTATAGATTTTTTCACTATTTCCATATTCACCTTCACTTAACTCTTTAAAAATACTTTTACTTTTTTCATAATATAAATAAGCTAACATATATTCACAATTTTTGTCTTCTTTTTTTAAACCTTCCATAAAGTATTTTTCACTTTCCTCTATTTCCCCCAGCTTAAGAGAAAGCTGACCTAAATTGTAAATTGATTCAACACATTCTTGTTCTTTAGACTTTTCATACCAATATTTTGCGTTTGTATAATCATTGTAATGATTTTCATAGATCAAACCTAGCATGTGTTGAGAATATGTATTGTTTTCATTTGCACTTATGTCAAACATATTCTTAGCTTCTTCGTAACTTCCTTCATTATAATATATTCTTCCTAAATGTATACGACTATTTAAATGATTATTTTCAACAGCAAAAATAAAATATTTTTTAGCTTCTTCATAATCTTCTAACTCCTCATATATTAATCCTAAAGAATAAGCAGAATAAATATCATTATTTTCAAATGCTTTTTTATACCATACTATAGCTTCATCAACATTATCAATTCTTCTGAAAATATCCCCCAGTTTTATTTGACAAGATATAAGAGTAGAATTTCGTTGATAATAAGAAATAGCTTTTTCTACATCTCCAATTTGATCATACAAATCACCAATATTCTCTATAGCTATTTTACATCCATCTACTATTGCTTCATCATAGTTTACTATAGCTTTATCGTAATTTTTCTCCTCAAAATACAGTCCAGCCAAGTTATTTTTAGCCTCTACCATATCATTAGAAGCTAAATCATAATACATTTTAGCTCTTTCTATTTCATTTTCTCTATTACATAAATTAGCTAATCTAAATTTACATAAAGGATTATCATGCTCAATACCTTTTTCGTAATATTCAATTGCATCATCTCTTTTGTCTTGTCTATCATATAAATATCCTAATCTATATTGCGATTTAGCAAATTCATTTTTACAGCTTTTTAGATAATATCTTTCTGATTCACTTTCATCCTTATTCATTTCCATTATTAAACCCATATTATAACATCCCTTTGCATGAGCTGAACGATATAATTGCTTATACATAGAAATAGCATTCTTTTCATTATCGTTTTTTCTATGCAAAACAGCTAAATTATATTTACAGTCATCAGAAAGTAACACAGATCCTTTTTTAAAGTATTCTATAGCTTCTTCTTCTTTTTCTAAACGAAGATACAAAATACCTAGATTGAAGCATGCACTACCCAAATTATCATCTACTGCGATTTTTAACCATTTTTCACTTCTTGAATAATCACCAAGTTTATAATGCACTACCCCAAGATTATTTTGTGCATTTACATTTCCTTCCATTGCAACTTTTTCATACCAATATAATGCATATTCATATCCTTCTAAATCATAATACATATTACCTAAATCATAAGCAGCATTCTCATGGCCATTTTTAAATGCCATAGAAAACCATCTTTCTGCTTCATGGTATTGCTTTTTGTTTAAAAATATTTTACCTAATGAATATTGTGATTTTACATTTCCTTCTTCTGCTGAGACTTTATATGATTCAATTGCTTCATCTACTTTTCCCATCTTTTCTAAAATAACAGCCTTTTTATGTGCTAATCCAGATTCTTTAGGTAAATCTTTAATTTTTCCAAAAGAAAATTTTGAACTCATCATCTTTCTTACTCCTATTTATTTTAATATAATAATTCCAATAATAGATATTATATTACATTGTGTATGCTTCATGAATAATTTTTTAAAATTGTAATAAAGATGTAATTTTATGTTTGCATTATCCATCTATTATATTATTTTTATAATTAGTTTTATTATGCAAAAAATGAAAAACTTGATTAATTAGTAAAAAAAATATATTATATATACATTGACAATATAATATTCTATATTACAGGAGGAATAAATATGGATTTAAATTTATTATTAAAAATTTGTCTTTTAGTAGTTGTCATAGGAATTGGCTTTAAACTATTAAAAGTTTTCACATCTATGATTTTTAAAGTAGCATTATTTGTTTTGGTATGTTTATTGGTGTTTAAATTTTTCAACCTATTTTAACTATAAAAAATCTCTTAAGACTTATTTTTATAAATTAAGTCTTAAGAGGTTTATTTAAATATTTATTATTATATTTCATTAACTTCATTATTATAAATAGCTTTGCCTAGTATTTTTTCTTCATCTTCAATAAATTTTCCTACTTTAGGATTTATAGCTTTAATAAACATATTAATAAAATTTAATAAAATGAAGAAAACCACATATGTTGCAATAAATATTTCCACATTACCTAATACACCAAATACATGTCCTGTTGATATAAAGAAAGTAGATAATTTATACGCTGCTAAAGTTGCAATCGCTAAAGGGAAAGTAAATACTACATAGGATGGCTTAAATCCATCTTTAAATAGTTTGATAATATATCCATAAACAACACCTAGAAGTATTAGTCCTGTTACTATTAACCATATTAACATATACATATTTGGGTGTGATTCTATTGCTAATATCCCAACTATGCCTAATGGTGCTGGTGAACAAACAATACCTACAGTAGGAAGTTTTTTATCGTCTAATATTTCACTTTTAAGTACAATATATAAAACTACTGGTAATAATATTGTATAAAATGTAAATCCAAACATTGACATAAAATGAGCTATAGAAGGTATTATTCCACCCATGCCAACGCTGGCAACACTTCCTGTTATCATACCTGTATATATAATAAAACATGTAGGCATTACATTGCTAAAGTCTCTTTCTTTAATTCTTATTATTGTATAGTAAATTGCTATAGAATAATGATAGATTGCTGCCCCTAACCATAAAGCTGAACAAAGTCTTGGTGCATGAGGATAGAAATAAGCAGATACTAACCAAGTTACCATGCCAAATGTAGGATAAAATGTTCCCATAACTGGATTCCTAAGTTCCTTTAACATTGTTTTAGGGAATTTAATAAACCTAATTAACATCAAAGACAACATTATTACTTTATCATATTATTTTTCTAAAATATTGTGTAACGTATATTATTAACGACCATAATTATAACTTCCTTTTTCACAATTAATTACTAAGCCGTTTCCCGTTGATTTAAATAAAATATTACCGCATTCATCACTTCTATGAACTTCTATGTTTTCTTTTTTTAAAGTTTGCATAGTTTCTTTGTTAGGGTGGCCATATCTATTATTTTTTCCAACAGTTAGTACTGCATATTCAGGATTGATCTTCTTTATAAAATTCCTGTCAGAACTAGTATTAGAACCATGATGGCCTATTTTAATTAAATCAACTTCTTTTACATCTATAATCCTCTCAATATCCGTACCAGCATCCCCCATAAGTAATATTTTGTCATTTCCATTTACGTATTCTAAAACAATTGAATTATCATTAGGATTACTTAAATTTGCTGCTGATAATACCTTGAACTTTGATGTTCCTAAATAAAACTCTGCACCCAATAAAGGTACACTAGGATATGAATTCTTACTAGACATTGCATTAATAAAGTCTGAATAAGTCTTTGTATTAGCATCACCATTACTCACATAAACAGTTTCTACAGGTATTGAATTAATCACCGCATCTAAGCCTCCTATATGATCAGCATCTGGGTGTGTAGCTATAATATATTTTAGTTCTTTTACTCCTATATCTTTTAAATAATTGACAACAGCCTCTTCATCATCATTGTCTCCTCCATCAATAAGAGCTGCTTCTCCCCCTTGTCTAATAATTATGGCGTCTGAATTTCCCGTATTTATAAAATGTAGTTGTGCTTCATAAACATTAGATATTACATCTTCGTCTTTTTCTTCACTTGATTTTTTTTCTTTTATATTTGCACTTAAAGAAATTTTATTAATTGTTTCTGATAATAACTGTGAGTCAGCTATTGCTTCATTTAAGTTAGGTGTTGAGGTTATGAAAACACACAAAGTTATTAAATAACATATTAAAGTGCGTAGAAATATTTCTTTTTTCTTTTTGTTTTTTATTTTTTTAATAAAAGCTTTAAAATTACAAACTAATGATGGTGTCATCAAAAGAAGTAAATAAAGCGATATATCACTTATATCTTTGGATGTCCCTAAAAGAAAAAGCAATGTAGTTAAAAAATAATATATACTAGCTTTCTTTTTCTTCTTAGAATTATTGCTCCTAAATCCTGCAATGTACTTTTTCATATTATTTCTCCCCTTAAATTTTATACTTAAATATCATTATAACTGAAAACTTTAAGTATTTATGTAAATTTTTGTAAATTTAATATCATAATATGTATCTTATATTTTTTGTATTTGTTTTTATTTTCAGAATAAAGTTAATATTACATATTATTTCAAACCATTAGTAAAATTCTATTTTACTTGTTATAATAGACCTTATGGAGGGATATAAATGAAAAATAATTTAAAAAATATGATTACAGAAGTTTTAGGTATGATTGTAGGATGTATACTACTAAGTTGTGGTATAAACATATTCTTAGGTCCTCATACTATTGCACCAGGTGGCCTAAGCGGTCTATCTGTAGTTTTAAGTAAAGTTAGTGGTTTATCTGTGTCGACAATAATGTTAATCTTAGGTATACCTCTAATAGTGTTTTCAGTTAAGATCTTAGGGAAAAGGGATTCTTTAAAAACTTTATTCGGCATGTTACTACTATCTGGATGTATAGAAATAACATCTTCATTTTCTCAAATTTCAGTAACAAATGATGTTTTATTATCAGCAATAACAGGAGGTATACTTAACGGTCTTGGACTTGGAATTATATTTAGAGTTGATGGTTCCACTGGGGGAACAGATTTAATAGCCTTAATGATTAACAGAGCAATACCAAGCATTCCAATATCAAAATGCTTAGTATTTTTAGACGGACTTGTTGTACTATCATCTGGTATAGTTAATAAAAACTTAGAAACAGCTTTATATTCTGCAATTAGCTTATATGTTATAGTAAAGATGGTAGACTTTATTGTTGCAGGATTTGATTATTCTAAGAGCTTTATGATAATAACAAATGAAGAGGAAGCTCTAAAAAATGCTATTGTAAATGACATGAATAGAGGTATAACAATTCTTGATGGAAAAGGTGGTTATACTGATAGTACTAAAAGTGTGCTAATAGTTGTTGTAAATAAAAATCAAGAAGTTCATCTAAAAAAATTAATTAAAAAAGTAGACAAAAATGCCTTTATTATAGTTAGTGATGTGCACGAAGTATTCGGAGAAGGATTCTCTCCTATAAGTGCATAAATTTATACAAATACAAGACTTGTAATTTATTAGCAATATATTATAATTATATTTACTTTATAAAAAAGAGGTATAAATTAATGAATATAAAAATAGCGGCAATATGTAATAGTGAAATAAGTGGAAGACTTCTTAAAGAAGCTGGAACTAAACTTGGAATAATTGTAAATTATGAAATCCAAAATGAAAAAGGTATAATAAATAAATTATCTGATGATATTATACAAAATTCAAATATAGTATTATTTGTAACTGAAAAAGAAGTGGAACAAATTGAGGAAATAGAAAGATTTATAGATCGTGAATACTACGAAGTATTGCCTCAATTTGTTATAAAAAACCCTGAAAATGTAATTTCAGAAATAACTGTAGATTTAAATTAAAAAAGAGAGAACATGTTCTCTCTTTTTTAATTTAAATCTAACAATAACGCTGCTCTAATTAGTTTTTAAATGTTGGCCAGCTTAAACATAGATAAACCTATTATCATGTTTAAGCATATAAAAAACACCTACTATTTTATTTAGTAAGTGCTTTTTATAGCGAGTTATACTCTTCTATCATATTTTCTATTTAATTTTGATATAAGCCTCAATTTGAGGAATATAAATCATGTCATCCTTTAAGTGAGTATTACCAAATTCCTTTAACTCATTACAATCTTTATCTTTAGTAATTTTATATCTTACAACTTCACTATTATCATTTAATTCAGCATGAAAATACATGCCTTCATATTGTTTAAATTTAAAATTAAAGTCATCTCTAGTAAGTTTAATACTAATATTACTCATATTTACCATCCTTGTTAATCTATTTTAATGTCTTTTAAAAACATTTCTAAAAGTTCAATACCATAAGAAGATAAAGGATAATTTCCTTCGCAAATACACCAATCGTATAAAACTGCTCTTTCCTGTATAGCATATATTTTAGCTAACTCCCAAAATGATTTATCATTTCTTATTTGATTTCTTCTTTGGCCTTCACTTATTATTTGTTGTAAAACTTTATAATATACCCTTTGTTGATCTAGTAGGTGCTTTTTCCCTTTCTTAACAATTTGTGATGAATATAAAATAGATAATAATTCTACAGGTACACTTTCTTCTATAAAACGAAATAAATACTTGCTCGTTTCTATAAGCTTATCAAAGCTATTCATATCATCATCTAATATACTCATTATTTTTGTGTATTCATCATCAAATATATCTGATAAGGTATTCAATAAATCATCTTTTGCACTAAAGTAATGATAAAAATTTCCTTTTGATATTCCACATTCATTTATAATTTGATCCACTGTTGTTGCTTCATATCCCTGTTCATAAAATAATTTCCATGCAACAGAAGATATTCTATTTTTTGTTGAGTTTAATTGATCCATTTACTTTCCCCTTTATAACTTATTACTAAAACATACATCCTTTTTCAAGTTCATTATAACATAAAGAAACGACCTATTTCTAGGTCATTTCCTTATATCTATATTTTATCATTCCATAGCTTCACTCTAGCATCTATGTCTGTTGCTGCCAATATACCTGAAACAAGAGCATATCCATCTGGCTTAAATGATTTCAGTTCATGTACATTTTCCAAACTTATTCCTCCAATTAAAACAAATGGCAGATTAACTTCCTTTATTATTTCATTTAAGGTGTTGAAAGAAACATTTTTAGCATCTAACTTTGTACTTGTTGAAAACATTGATCCAATACCTAAGTAGTCAGCTCCATCCTTTTTAGCTTGTGTAGCCTCTTCAACAGTTCTAGCTGATACTCCTATAATTTTATTTTCACCTATTAATCTTCTTGCAGATACAGCATCTATATCACTTTGACCAACATGAACACCATCAGCATCAACTAGCAACGCAATATCTATTCTATCATTAATAATAAATGAAACATTATATTTTTTAGTAAGTTCTCTAAGCTTTATTGCTTTTTCCAAAAACTCCTTACCATCAGCATTTTTTTCTCTAAGCTGTACCATAGTAACTCCAGCTTTAATAGCCTCTTCTATGCATTTATAAAAATCTCTTCCTTTTAACAAATCTGAATCTGTTACTAAATATAATTTAAGTGATTTTTTCAACTTGTTCTTATCTATCATAATAATCTCCTTAACTTGCCTTATTTAGTGTAGTTATATTCGCCATTTTCACAATCTTTCCTATAGGAATTATTGTTATAGCTACAGAACTTAAAAATGCTTCTATTCCTTCTCCTGTTAAATTATATACTAAAGAATATATTAAAGGACTCCATCCAACAGGTGCATATTCATAAAAGTACACACACCCAGATATTACATGAACTGTGACTTTAAGGGCTACTGCTATTAAACATCCTAAAAATATCTTACTTCTCTTTTCTGAGCCACATATTCCACTTATACCTAATAACATTGTTGGAAGTATATAGTCTAATAAAAATTGTGCTGGATGTACTATAAATAACTCTCCACCTATTAAAGTTATTACTCCTGACACTAAACCACAAGTCATACCTATTGTAGGTCCATATAAGACACCTACTAGTAGTATTGGTAAGGATGCCAGTAAATTAAATCCTCCACCTTGGGGATATTGAACAAATTGTATTTTTGATAAAACAAAATGAACACCTGCAAACAAAGCTATTATCACCATTGTTTTTGTATTTAATTTAAAGTCCTTAAGTTTAAAAATATAATAAATTATAGGTATTAAACATAAACCTAATATAAATGAATTTAACATTATCTCATCTCCTTGTAAGCCATATCCCAAAATGCCATTTCATATAAACTTCCTTTTATAAAAATATCTTTTAGCTTTTCTTTTTTATCGTCGTCTATATTTTTACAAAGTTCATTTGAAAAATCTATATTTTCCTTGGCACACATTCTATATTCTTCACAAGAATATGACTCGATCCATGCAGCGTAATAATTATTTTCTAACTTATCCTTATATATTTCTTTCATTTCTTTAGCTATATAATAATAACTCCACGCACATGGAAGCACTGCTATTATTAAATCTTGAATATCTCCTGTTAATGCGATGCTTTTCATAAAATTAGTATAGTTTTTATTTTCCCATTTTATATTATGTCTTTGAAGTGTTATGATATCTTCACCTAGCTCTTTTAAATAATCTATATGTGTAGCACTTTCATCTTCCATAATTCCATTTATACTATCTTTAAAAAACTTCATATGTTTTACATCATCACTTTTTATAAGTCCCATGGCATAAACTTTAGCATAATCTAGAAGATATAAATAATCTTGAACTAAATAATCTCTAAATTTTTCTTTATCTAAAGTTCCTTCTCCCATTTCTACTATAAAAGGTTGTTTTAAATATTCATCCCATATTTTCTTACTTTCATTAAATAAATAATCTGATAATAACATAGCTTCTCCCTTTCTATTATAATGAACTATTAAGTTGTGCTAACTCAATTTTTCCATATTTCTTGCAAGTATCTTCTTTCAAAATAAATATTTCATCAAATAGTCTTGTTTTGAAACTTCCTATTGATGGATTTTCCCTATTAGCTAATTCTCCACAAAGAGACATTACTAAAGTTCCCATTACTGCTGCATCTATTTTATTTTCTGTACATGGTAAGAAACTGCCTATTAAAGATGTGCTCATACATCCTGTACCTGTTATAAATTTAAGTTTTGGTGTTCCATTACTTATTTTATAAATTTTATCTCCATCACTTATTACATCAGTTTTTCCTGAAGCAACTACAACACACTCAAGTTTTTTAGCTACCTCCTTAACAATAAATGATACATCGCTTCCATCATCAAAAGAATCTACACCTTTTCCTTTTACATCTAGCCCACCTATAAACTGAATTTCAGATATATTCCCTCTTATTACATCAAATTTAACTTCATTTAATAATTTATTAGTTAAATCAGTTCTAGCCTTTGTAGCAAATACTCCTACTGGATCTAATATAACTGGCTTATTGTACTTATTTGCAGTTTTTCCTGCTAATACAAATAAATCTAGTAGCTCACTATTCATGGTACCAATATTGATAACTACACTACTAGCAACTTTAACTATGTCATCAACTTCTTCATAAGAAAAACTCATTAGTGGACTTGCCCCTATAGATAGCGTTGTGTTAGCACAATCTGTTATAGTAACGTTATTTGTATAATGTAATACAAGTGGATTTATTTCTTTAACTTTTTCTAATAATTTATACATAATATATCCCCCTATGTTTAATCAAATTTATAAAAATGATGTACCGGTCCTACTCCTTGGCCTATATCAAAGCTATGCTTTATGGCTTCTGTAATATATTCTTTACTAAGTTTTACTGATTCTTTAATGTCATATCCTAAAGCTAAATGAGATGTAATCGCAGAAGATATAGTACACCCAGTTCCATGAGTATTTTTCTTATTGATTCTTTCACATTTATACATTTCAAAAGTGTCTTCTCCTATTAATACATCCACACAATCTCCATCTAAATGACCACCCTTCATAAGCACAAATTTAGGTCCTAGATCAAGAATTGCTTTACCTGCTTTTTTCATATCTTCCACTGTATTTATTTTTATATTACTTATTTCTTCAGCTTCAGGAACATTTGGTGTTACTATGTAGGCCTTAGGTATAAGATATTTAATTAGATTATCTTTAGCCTCTGGTCTAAGAAGTGAATATCCACTTTTAGAAATCATAACTGGATCTACAATTAAATATTCACAAGGATATTTTTCCAATGATTCAACTATATCTTTAATTATCTCCGGAGAAGATACCATTCCTACTTTTATTGCTTTTGGGGGTATATCTTCACATACAGCTTTTATTTGTTCCTTAATTATTTTTGAACTAAGCTCTTCCACATAAAAAACACCCTGTGTATTTTGAGCTGTAATAGCTGTAATTACACTCATTCCATATGTTCCTATGGCAGAAAATGTTTTTAAATCTGCTTGTATTCCTGCTCCGCCAGATGAGTCTGAGCCTGCAATTGTTAAGGTTGGTATTTTGTAATTTTTCATATCTCCACTCCCTCTATTTTTTTAATGTTATATAATTTCTGAGCATAAAAAAATGCTATACCCGTAGGCATAGCATAATATAAACAAATTTAAAACCCTTGTATGGTTATAAAATTCATGGTGCTTTCCTACGCTGGCATTATCCAGATCAGGTACAAGGGTTGGTATAAACCTCTCAGCCAATGGCGCCCCTAGCAATTTATTTACTTTCAACTTCATTATAATACTTTTATAAAAATTGTCAACTTTTATTTATTTTTCCTATCCTTATTTGAAATTTATCATTAACTTCATCTATAAACAATTCTGGATTATTTATTATCCATAATTTTTTAGATTTACTTAGTTTTTTAATATAATATTCTAATTTCATAGCTTGACTTTTATTATCACTTTCAAAAAATACTTCTAATTTATCAAAACCATTAGCCCTCGTGTATTTTGAATTAATACCTTGCTTATGTTCTTCCATACGCCTTATTATATCCGTAGTATAACCTGTATATAAAGTATTATTTTTGCATCTAATTATATATGTATAGCACATGTATCTCCCCCAGTAATTTTATACTATCAATTATACTCTATAAACACAGTCAAAAACAAACTATAATTAAAAAGAGTTATCAAAATTTGATAACTCTTAAATAAGTACTATTCAACTTTAATTGCATCTACTGGACAACTTTGTTCTGCGTCCTTTGCATCATCTTCAGCGTCTGCTGGAACAGCGTCAACTATTACATGAGATAAACCATCTTCGCCCATTTCAAATACTTCTGGACATACAGATGGACAAACACCACATCCTATACATAAGTCTTTATCTACATATGCTTTCATTTCTTACCTCCAAATATAAATTTCAATATCGTATATATTATTATCAGTTTACAATAAAATAATACATTAGACTGTATATATTTCTAGTAGGTTTTGTTTAAAACATAATTAATTATTGGTGTTATAGTACGTTTATTATTTCTATCAATATTCACACATTTTTCTAAATTCACCATTTCAAAAGATTTATTTTTATTTATATTCTTTTTAAATTTTGCTTTATCTATTCTACTTAAATCATTGAAATTAATACACCCTTGTAGGAAAAAGAGCTTTATTTTTTTTTTAATTTCTTCATCCTCAAAATTGTATTCAACTATATCTTCTTTACTTTGTAAATTCATACTAACACAAAATAGAACTATGTTTTTATTTTTTATTATATGGTATTTTTCTTCTAAATAATCTCCTAAATATATTTTAGAATTATATATGGGGCTACCAAATATAATTGTTTTATATTTTAACAAATCCCATCTTCCAACATCAGATATTTCATATAAATCTGCATTTAGTTTTATAGCTAACCATCCAGCATACTTCATAGTACATCCATATTTAGTTTTATACACAATGGCTATTTTTTTATCATAAGGCACAATAATCCCTCCATATTCTTATATATTAAAAATATAGAGGGATTATGAATTCTTTGATAAATTATACAAACATTTTTTCTCCCAAAATAGAAAATGACTGTAAAGCTAAATAAACTCTAATATCTAAAGAAGTGTTATTGTTTTTTATTATCTCTTTAGCTTCTTCCTTTGAAACTAAAACAGCTTCAATATCTTCATCCTCTTCTAAAAATTCACTGCTTATCTCACCTTCACATATACAATAAACAAATGCTGCAGACTCATCTGTCATTCCTGGTGATAAATATACTTGATTACAACTAAGATCCTTCTTTATCTCAGTAACATCTAACCCAGTCTCTTCCTTTAACTCTCTGATTACAGCACTTTCAAAACTTTCATCATCACTATCTACAAGTCCTGCTGGCAATTCATAAATATGTTTATTTATTGGAACTCTAAATTCTTTTATTATAACTAACTTTTCACTTTCTTTGTGATATGCACATATTATTACTGCATCTACTTTATCCTTTTCATTTTGAAGATAAACGTCTTCTAGCACCTCTTTTTTCTTTCTTGACGCAACTGTCCAGTTTTTCTCTTTGTTATTTTTATTTAAATATTTAACATTGTATAAACTTATAAATTTTGTTTCTACCAATGATGTAATATTTTTTATTCTGCCCATAATTACCTCCTATTAAGTAAATTAAAAATTCATTTCTTTATTTTCTTTGTCAATAAAACCAACTATTACTTCACAATCAAAAAATTCTTTAAACAAATTTGACAATTCATATATTGCTTTTATAACGCTTTCTAAGTTGCTTCTTGTAAATCCATCTCCTAGTTTTTATTGAATTTCCTATTGCATATACGATTTCACCTTTATCTACACTTTCCTCATCTGTAGAAGCAAAAGGTGTAAATACATCATCTTATTTTGAAAATCTTACATATATATCATCTCTTTTGTCATCAATATCATAGGCTCCTAATGGAACTAGTATATTTATTAGGGTTAATATCTAGCTGCCTAAAAGCTTCTCTATAGAGTAGAATTCTTTGCTTTCTTTTACTTTTTATTTAAATAGTATTCTTCAACTCTTTTAATATTATCATTTAATAAGTTATTTATTTCTTCTTTCATAGCAATTATTATCAATTTTTTTTGCTACAACAACTCCAAAACACACATCTTCCAACTTGTTGAAAACTTCATCACTAGCTTTAAATTTCATTTTTTACTCTTATTTCACCATATTTAAATCTCAAAATTTGTACAGATAATGGTAACACTAAATTAACATCCTGCAATAAGTTCCTTATCCAATTAAAACGTCTTTTGTATACGTTTATTTAATAAATTAATTTGCATATATACATCTAGTATTTCTAATTAATTTAATTATACTATAATCTCCTTATCTTTTAACAATAGATACCAATTTATTTCTAATAGCTTCTTTTATTTATTTTTTCTTTTATGGTGAATATATTGTCAGAAAAATTTAATAATATTACTATATCTACATTTTATTACTTAAAAGGAGTGAAAATAATGGATAATAATAATTCATATAATAACTTTTTACAAAAACCTGTTGAAGTAAATACTTATTTAAGTTCAGTTCCTATAGTTGGAGAGGTAATTGATTCTGACGAAAATTCAGTTACTATAGCTCCAACATTATCAAATTCAGGTTCTGACTATCACAAAAGTAATTATGACAAGGAAAATACTTATTATTTACCTAATAACTCAATTATTTCACTTAAAGAAATTTAAATAATATTCATATGATTAAATCGTCAAACATTGTTTAATTACACTATGTTTGACGATTTTTACTTAAATTTATATCTTTTATATTATATTACTTATTTAAATTCTTCTAATCTCATGCGATATGAATTTATTGCTACATCTCCTAATTTATCAAGTAACTTACCATTAACATAAAAACCAACTGCTGCACCTATTACTGGCATTAATTGAAGTAACTTAGCTAAATCTAAATAGTCCCTATATTCTTGTTGAAATGACTCCCAATCAAAATCATTAATATTACCTGGTAAATGATAGGAATACTCATCCCAATTTTCCATTTTATTAAAAACATCTTTACCATAGCTCTGAGAAGAAAAAGCTAACTGAATAATATTAAGTATGTATAATCTTTCTTTGTAATCTCTTACATCAAATCCATAAATTGCAGCAATATCATATAATAGTTTTACCTTTATACTAAGAAGTAATGGAAAATCAGTCATTCCTAATATAAATCCCCCAGCTCCTGTTGCAAACCCTTCTGCCATAGCAGTTTTTTTATAGAAATCTATTTTACTTTTAACAATTTTTTCTCTTTCTTCTATGGAAAGATGCTTATAAGGCTCTTTAGTAATATATTTATATCCAAATAATACTGTCTTTACCATGGCTTTAACTGCATTAGTTAATATTTCATGGTATTTTTGGGGCAACATACTATTAAACTTTTTTTGTGTTTTTGATGCTATCTTATTTATTAAGGATACCTTCTTTTTCATTTCTCTTTTCCATAGTTTATGTTGGACTTTTGCATCAATCATATAATCATCCATATAAACCTCCTCATTAAAAGCACATACTAATTTTATTCTTGTTATTTATATATGCAATATGTATTTCCCAAGAAATACATATATATTTTTTTATATGAAACTTAATAATATTTAAAATATAAAGCCATAGTAATAATATACTATGGCTTTATGAATAATTATCTTTTTCTTTTCTTCTTTTTCTTTTTTGCTATGTTTTTATCATAAGGATTTGATACTTTTTCCATATTAGGTGGATCTACATTTTTATAAATATTCTTAAAACCTTTCCACGCAACACCTAATCCAAATGCTGCTAAACAAAGAATTAAAGGATTGTATTTAACAAATAATAAACTTATTATAAAAAATGCTAAACCTCCTAAGCTTACAAGAACATTGAGTCTTTTCCATCTATCCATATTAAGCCCCCACCAATAAGTATAATTAAATAACTTATTCTATAATGTCTAACATAATTCCTTCTTTTTATTTGACAAATTCAAATTATTTTCAATTATTACCGCCATAATACTTTCATATTTTATATTAGATGGAAGTATTTTTTTGATTAAATTTAAGTTTTGACTTTTACACTCATCCATAGCTTTTAAGATTTTATTCTTTTCACTTTCATTATAATATTCACTTAATTCTAAATCAAAATTTAAAGCATTTCCGTCTATAATATAGTCATTAACATAAGTTAGTAAAGTTGCTGGAGATACTTCTACTTCTAAACTTACATCATTCAATTCTTTACCTTGATTAAGTAAATCTAAAGCTATTTCGTTATTTTTACGGTTATCTCCATCTATAACTATATTAAGCTTCTTTTTTTCTTGCCAAACAGGATTAATATTTTTTTCTTCTAAGTATTCCTTTACTATCTTGACAATATCTTCACCATATTTATTAAATTTCACTGGACCTATACCACTAATATCTAATAATTCCTTCTCACTTACTGGATATCTTCCACTAATCTCTTTTAATGTATTTTTAGATAATATTTTATAGAAAATGGTATTTTCTTTTTGAGCATAAAAAGCTCTAAGTTCTTTAAGTCTGTCATAAAGTTCTTTATTACTATTTACATATAAAAATTCATCGTATTGTTTTAAATTATTATTTTCTTCACTTATGTCACTTATTTTTATATTATTTTCACTTGTATATTTTATTATTTCTTCAATAAATTTCTCACCATATTTATCAAATTTAACTTCTCCAACACCAGATATTTCTAGCATTTCTAGTTTATTTGTAGGATACTTCTTACTCATCTCCATAAGAGTGGAATCAGAAAATACCATATATGGTGCAATATTATTTGTCTTAGCTACAATAAATCTTATCTCTTTCAGTTTATCATATAGATGGTTAACATCTTTTTCATCTTCTTGTGAAGAAATTTCATATAGCATTACTTTTTTATTTTCCTTAATTACTTCTTTTGACATGTTGTTAATTCTTATAGTTGCAAAAGAATTATTATTTGAAACACTTTCTACCATATCTAAGTAACCATGGGATATTAAAGTATTAATAAATATTTTTAAATCTTCACTTTTATAGTTTTTCATAATACCATATGTAGATAAACTATTAAAACCTAAATTAATTACCTTCTTATTCTTAGATCCTCTAAGTACATCCACAATCATATTTATTCCATAGCTTCTTTTCATTCTGATAATACATGATATTACCTTCATGGCATCTTCACTCTTATCAACCATAATGCCTCTATTTAAACAATTACTACAGTTGTCACATTTATTTTCAAACTCTTCTCCAAAGTAATTTAAGATATTTTTTCTATAACAATCATTGCTATAAACTAAATCTATTATCTGCTGTAATTTAGTATACTGACTTTGTTTTCTTTCCATATTGGATATACCTGAATCAATAAGTAATTTTTGCGTCTGAATATCTTGTGGTGAAAACAATAAAGTACACCTACTTTTTTCTCCATCTCTTCCAGCTCTACCTATTTCTTGATAATAGTTTTCTATACTTTGGGGCATGTTATAATGAAGAATCCACCTTATATTACTTTTATCTATACCCATTCCAAAGGCATTTGTTGCTATCATTATATTCTTTTCATCCTTTACAAATAACTCTTGATAGCGCTGCCTCTCTTCATTATTTAGTCCACCATGGTATTTTACAACAGAATAATTTCTTTTCTTTAGGCTTTCATATATTGCTTCAACAGATTTTCTCGTAGCAGCATATACTATTCCACTATTATCTTTATTCTTTTCAATATAGTTTAGTATATATTCTTTCTTATTACAGTTTTTAACTATATCAATCTCCAAATTATCTCTATTAAATCCTGTAATATATTCCTTATAGTCTTGTAACCTTAAATTCTTTATTATATCTTCTTTTACTTTAGTAGATGCAGTTGCAGTAAAAGAAGTAACTATAGGTCTTTCTTCTAAATCACAAATAAAATGTGATATTTTAGTATAACTTTTTCTAAAATCATGACCCCACTGTGAAATACAGTGAGCCTCATCTACAGCAATTTGACTTATATTCGTTCTTTTAATAACATTAATAAAGTCATAATTATCTAATCTTTCTGGGGCAACATATATAATCTTATATTCCTCATTATATACACCATTTAGTATATTTTTTATTTCATTGTCTGATAAAGAACTATTTATATATGATGATTTAATATTCATTGAATTTAAAGTGTCTACTTGATCTTTCATTAATGATATTAGTGGTGATATAACTATGGTAATGCCATCTAATATCAGGGCTGGAATTTGGTAACATAATGACTTTCCACCACCTGTAGGCATTATGGCTACCACATCTTTTTTATTCAGTATAGAATTAATTATCTCTTCTTGACCTTTTCTAAATTCTTTGTATCCAAAATACTTTTCCAATATTTCTATAGGTTTTTTATACATATTTCATCTCCTATATACGAACTTGTGTTTGTTAATAATTATATCCTAATTCACTTCCTTAATACAAGTTTATTATTTTAATTTTAAAATACCTTTATAAAAAGTGAATGTATTCTCATAGCACTTTTTCATTTTTTCTTTAATTAATATATTAACAATGAAAAATCCGTTTTACCATTCCCTTTTTGGAAATATATGTTAATATTAATAATGTGGCTAGTCTTTCTAATTATTCAATGACTATGGAGGTGATTTTATGAGCAATCAAATTATATCAGTTTTAATCTTCGCTGCGGTAATACTATTTATTGTAACAGAAAAAATAGATAGAACTGTGGCTGCTATTAGTGGTGCTGTCCTTATGATAATTACCAATGTTTTAACTTTAGAGAAAGCTATTTCACATATAGACTTTAATACTATTGGGGTACTTATGGGTATGATGATTGTAGTATCAATAGTTAAAAATTCTGGCTTATTTGAATATATTGCTATTTATTCAGCAAAGAAATCTAAAGGAAATCCTTGGAAAATAATGGTTTATTTTATTATTATTACAGCTGTATTATCTGCATTGTTGGATAACGTAACAACTGTATTGCTAGTAGGTCCTATGACCATTGTAATATGTCAGATTCTTAATGTTAATCCAATTCCATTTCTTATGACAGAAATAATCGCGTCTAATGTTGGAGGTACATCTACTTTAATAGGAGACCCACCAAATATAATGATTGGTAGTGCAGCAAATTTAAGTTTTTCTGATTTTATTGTTAATGTTGGGCCAGTTGTTGTGGTTATTTTAATTGCTGTAATTATATGTTTTAAAGTCATATATAAAAAAGATCTTTCTAATATGGCTAACGAGGCATGTATTACATCTTTAGATGAGAAAAAAGCTATACAAGACAAACCTCTACTTTATAAAAGTATCTGTGTTTTATTCTTGATTTTGCTTGGATTTATTTTTCATAGTAGTTTAAATGTAGAATCTTCTATGATTGCTTTATCTGGAGCATGTATTATGCTTATAATAGGAAAACAAGATACAAATGAAATAATAAGTAGTGTTGAGTGGAGTACAATATTATTTTTTGTAGGCTTATTTATAGTTGTAGGTGGACTTTCTGAATCAGGTGTTATAAATAGCCTTGCACAATTTTTAATAGATTTAACAAAAGGAAATACTACATATACAATGTGTCTCATATTATGGATTTCAGCTATAATATCTTCTTTCCTTGATAACATACCATTTGTAGCCACTTTAATTCCATTAATACTTACTATGGAATCTCAAGGAATGAATGTTATGCCACTTTGGTGGGCAACGTCTCTAGGTGCTTGTCTTGGTGGAAATGGAACATTAATAGGAGCTTCAGCCAATGTTGTTTTAGCAAATATTGGTGAAAAGCACGGATATGATATTTCTTTTAAAAAATACTTTAAACTTGGCTTCCCAGTCATGTTACTGACAGTTTTTATTTCGACCATATATTTATTATTAAAATATTAACTAGGATGGTGATATAATGAAAATCATAGATACATATAGCACAAAAGGAGATTCTATTGAAATACTACTTAGACAAATTGGAGCTACTAAAATAACCCATGTTAGAGGATTTTTATATTTTATTAAATTTAAAATTGATGACCTAGATATTACATATACATACAATATAAATCATAAAAATCAATATTTTTTACAAAGAATTGAGCCTTATCCACTGGGCAAAGGTATATTTGATAAAGAAATTGAAATAGTTTCATTTATACAAAAAGATTTAAGTAAATTTAAAAAAGCTAAAAAACTTGATAATTTTAATAATTTTTTAAACTTGAATAATACAATAACTTCTTTAACAACAGATGTAGAAAATTTATTCTTAAACTACGATATCTCTGACGTTGATATTAGTCAACTAGAAGAAACTCTAAATGCATTTTCAGACAAAATCGAGGAATGTAAAAAAAATATTAATAATATAGAATAATAAGTAAAAACATCTTGAAGCTAACATTAGCTTCAAGATGTTTTTTACTTTCTAGTGATTTCCACAATCATGGTGATCACAACCATTGTTTGCAGTAAACTCAACTAATTTATTTTCTTTTAATAATTCAAGGTTTTCTTTTACGTTTCCTTCAATACCTCTAAATACTTTTGTTCCCATACTATTTAATTTAGATATTGCTCCAGCACCTATTCCTCTTACTATAACAACATCTACAGCTTTGTTAGCTAAAGCCTTCATAGGTTGACATTTTCCGTGCTCGTGATTTAAATCACCATTATCTATTACTTCAACTTCTTCTCCATCTGAACTTACAACTAAAAATTTTGGAGCTGACCCAAAGTGATTATATGGAGTACTTTCCATCCCTTTATTTTCTACTACTGGTATACAAATTTTCATCTTAAATCCTCCCTTTTCCTACAACATTTTGACTTGCCTTTACAGGTATTTCCACAACAGTTTTTACTAGTTTCAATATTTGTCATATGTATAAAATTTTGATCATCATCATTTATAAATTTCATAAAAGATATACATTCATTAAAAACTTCTTCATTGATTTTATAAAAAACATAATATCCTTCTTTAAATCCTGTTAAAATATTTGCTTCTTTTAATATTTTAATATGCTGAGAAACTGCTGAGTCTGAAATCTGTAAATGCTTTGATATGCCTTTTTGGCACATAACTTTACTAGATATAATCATTAAAATTTTCAATCTAGTTTCATCACTTAGTGCTTTAAACACCTTTACTAAAGTTTCCATGGATACCTCTTTTTATTTAAGTACTTACTTAACTAAATAATAGTACACTTAATTAGTTTTATCAAGTACTTTTTTATTATTTTTTATATAATAAATATTTACGCAAAGTTATAATATTAACTTTATATTTATTTTTGCAATAAAAAAGAGTTAATATATTATGAATTAAAAATCATTAATATTAACTCTGAAAATTTTATTTAATATTTTTTTCTTTTATTTTTAATTGGTCTATATATGACACTGCATTAATTGCTGCTATTTGACCTTGGCCTGCTGATTTAATATAAGAATAAGGCTTACCAGCTATATCTCCACATGCGAAGCATCCAGCAATATTAGTATTCATATCTATATCAACTTTAACATGTGAGCCATCAACCTCAAGTCCTGGTACTAAAGTTTTTGGCGATGCACTATCTTTTATTACAAAAACTCCATCCACATCTATAGCACTATTTTTAAATGATACTTGATTTACCAACATTTCTCCCTTTATCTCAACTGGTCTTTCATTTATAACTTCTATACCAGTATCTAAATCATTTCCTCTCATAAGACTTTCATTTTTATACATCGGTATAAAATATGTTTTGGATGCTATTTCATTTAAGAAATTTGCTTCTTCTTCAGATTCTTTATTGTACCCTATAATAGCTACAGTTTTTTCTCTATATAAAGGAGCATCACATGTAGCACAATAGCCCACTCCTCTACCTAAATACTCTTCTTCACCTTTAATTGGTTTTCCATATTGAACGCCTGTTGCTAATATAACAGTAGTAGCTTCAAACATATTTTCACCACTCATTAAAGCAAAGTAATCTCCCATAGCATAAATATTTGTAATTCTATTATTGGAAACCTTAATTCCCATGCTATCTATATGGTGTTTAAATTTATTTTTCAAGTCTTCTCCACTAATTTCATGAAACCCTAAATAGTTGTTTATTTCTGGAGCTTTTTCTAGTTTGTTACTTAGATTTTCATTTCCAAATACTATTATATTTTTGTTTCTAATTCTTGCGTTTATTGCCGCTGAAAGGCCAGCTGGCCCACTTCCTACTATTGCTATATCATATCTCATTATTATTCACCACAATTCACGGCTCTTATAAATGAGCCTTTATTTTAGATTTTATTTGTTCCTTTGGAGCGAACCCCACTATTCTTTGAACTTCTTTTCCATTTTTAAATATTATCATTGTTGGAACAGAAACTATTTTATATTCTTCCACAACTTCAAAGCTTCTGTCGATATCAATTTTAGCAAAGTCAACTTTATCATACATTTCATTACTTAAAGATTCAAATATTGGTGCTAACATTTTACAAGGTCCACACCATGTTGCAAAAAAATCCATTACTACTAATTTTTCTGACGTTCTAACTTTATTATAAAATTGAGAATTATTTAATATATTTGGCATTATTTCTCCCCCTAATGTATCACTATATAATATTAATTTTTTTCAATAAAGGTTAACATTATATGGATAGATATGTATATTATATTTAATTTATGCATATTTTATAATGACAAAAAATTTATTTAAGAAATTTCTCTAGGTATTGTTATTTCAAATTTAGATCCTTCGTTTACTACAGAATAAGGCTTTATTTTACAATTAAGATTTATACTTATCATTTTTGCAATAGATAAACCAATACCTGACCCATCAATATCTTGATTTCTCACATTATCGCTTCTAAAAAATCTATCAAAAATATGTTTTAAATCACTTTCCTTAATTCCAATACCTGTATCTAAAATTGTACAAATTATTTTATTATCTTTTTCGTCTAGTTTAAAACTTATCTCACCATTTGTATCTGTGTATTTAAACGCATTATCTATAAATATTAATAATAATTGTTTAAGCTTATTCTTATCACTTAAAACCAACGGATTTTTAAGATTATTTTCGTATTTTAAAACTTTATTTTGAATATTCGCTATATCAATATAATCCCTATATATTTCTTCAACAAGGTCTACCATATTAATTTCTTCAATCTTCAATTTTATTATAGAATCTTCTTTTGAAAGTGATAATAAGTCTTTAATCATCTTTTTTAGTCTTCTAGTTTCATTCATCGCATCTGCTATAGTTTCTACCTCATCACTTATTGTATTATTAGGAACAGTTAAAAGACTTTGTAATTTGGATGATACTATGGTAATTGGAGTTCTTAGCTCGTGTGAGGCGTCTTGAATAAATTTAGCTTGTGTATACCAAGCATTTTCTATTGGCGACAAAGCCTTTCTTGTTAAATATAGAGCAACAAAGTATGTAATAATAATAGAAAATACTATTCCTATTCCTATAACAAAAAGTAGTTGCTTTAATGATGAAAGCTCAGAATCAATATTTCGTATTATCCTAATTTTCATATTGTTTATTGTTATTGATAATTCTCTAAATGTGTAATTTCCTTTTTTATAAGTAAAACATGCATTTGTCTGATTGCTTTCCTCTAAAGGTGCATATTCATTAAAATAATCACTTTTTGTATAGTATATAAGCCTATTATTTTTATAAATATATACTAAGTCCCTAGGATCATTTAAAACTATTGGATTTAAATATGAGCTCCTATTTACTTGCATACTAATGTATTCACATTCTTCTTTTAACTTATTATCTATGCTATTATAAGTTATGCTTCGAAAATAAAAAAATGTAAAAAGAGAAAAAATAATTAAAAAACTAGATACTACTAAAATATTTATTTTAATCAGTTTATCTTTAGTATCATTAAAAACTTTTTTATTTATCATCAAACATATACCCAACCTTACGCTTAGTTTTTATGCATTTATCATATCCAAATTTGCTTAATATTTTTCTCAAATTACTTATATATACTTCCACAATTTCTATAGTTGCGTCTGATTCCATCCCCCATATTCTGTCATATATTTGTTCCTTTAATAATATGGTACCTTTATTTAATAAGAAATACTCTAGTAAGTTAAACTGTTTGTTTTGTAATTCTATTTCTTCGTTTTTATAAAATACTCTTCTTCTACTCAAATCGAGATGTAAGTCATAAAAATCCAATGTATTTTTTGTTTGTAATTTTCCTGTTGTCCTAAGCATTGCATATATTCTTGCAACTAATTCTTCCATATAAAATGGCTTTGTTAGATAATCATTAGCTCCAATAGAAAAGGCTTCAACTTTTTCATCAAGGCTTTCTTTCGCTGTTAAAATAAGTACAGGTGTATCTATATGATTATTTCTTGTATCTTTTAGAATATCTATTCCACCTAAACTTGGTAACATCAAATCTAGTACTACTAAATCATATATACCTTGTTTTATAAGGTAAAGTGCTTCTTCTCCATCTTCACAACATTCAACTTCAAAGTGTTTTTTTAGTTCCTTTTCAATAGTTTGTAATAACTTTTTATTATCTTCTACTACCAATATCTTCATTTTTTTCTCCTATTATTACTTATGATTTCTTTTATATAAACAAAAGGAATACCCCAAAATAAGATTTGAAATATTCCTAATTATTATTGTCCATTCTCAACTATATTTACTTTCTTTGTAATTAAATCAATATCTACATTACTCTTATTTTCCATATCATCATATGTGTAACCTAAAATTTTAATATCGTAATTAGAATCATATAAAGAACTTACTATTTTATCTTTTTGTTCTGGTTTTAAAATAGAGTTATATATTATATGATCAACTCTTACTATTTCTTTATTTTGGTCTATTTCTGCAACTTTCAAAACAATATTTCCTAAATTTTTATCTGATATATTCTCAATTTCTATAGTGAAATTTAAATCATCTTGTTTAGATCTATTATTGTCTTTATTTATTGACATTACATCATAGTTTTTACTATTTTCTAAATACTTATTATTCTCATATGTTTTTATTTCATTATCCTTTAAATTTACAACCACGCTACAATCTTCTGCTAAATATGTATAACCTGTAATTTCGATGGAGTCCGTATAATCTTTTGGTGTAAATTGCACCTGCATAGTATCATTTGGACTCAATGTTATATCAATATCAATTTTAGACTTAGATATAACATTATCATTCTTATCCAGTTCATCATAAAATAATACTATTTGACTTAAATTCAATTTAGATATATTTTTTATCTTAGTCATAGCAGTAACATCATTTCCAGTTCTATCTGATAAATTAGTGATTTTATTATTATCAATTTGTAATGTTTTTGCATTACCACTATTTATAGTACCTGTTTCGAATTCACTATATTTTGTTTCTTTAACACTTGTAATAATATTTATACCTATTATTAAAATTATTAATATAAGAATAAGTAAAATTGATTTTTTCATAATGTTATTCATATACTTGCACCTCATTTTCATTCTAATAGGTCATTTCTTAAAGAAGGTTCTTATATGCTTTCATAAAATCTTTTAACGCCTGTGTTAAAATTTCTTTCTTATTGTAAGATGAGTTGCTACATAGTCTATCAAAATCTTCCCAAGTCTGTTTATCAACTCTAATATTAACTGATTTTAAATCACTAATTTCTTCATTATCTAATATAATGTCTTTTTTATTAGATACTTTCTTAGGTCTAAAAATCTTATTGTCTTTTACTTCTATGTACCAATCATAAACTTCACATAATTTATCTATGTCATCTTGATTTATATTTATTTTTTTATCCTTCTTAGGCATAGTTGATTTCTTTTTATTTACCTTTTCTTTAGTTTTTATAGTTTCTTTATTTTTAGTTTTTTCTTTCGCATCATTGGTCTTTAACTTGCTTTTAGAACTTTTTTTTGTATTATCTGCACTATCAAATGATAATTGTGACTCATCAAAAGATTTTACATATATTCCCTTTTCTGATTTGTATCCACTTTTATTTAAACTTCTTCTAAGCGTAGCAGGTTTTATTTCTAACTCTTTAGAAATATCTTCAAAGGACATATTTTGATTTTGATATTTTAGAAATAATTCTATTCTGTCTTTAGAATTCATAATTGCCTCCGTCATATTCCTTTTTTTATAATTGTACCATAAATTTCTTCCAACACATATATTTTTCAAGAAATCTACTACATATTATTATTTTTTTCTTCTTATTATATAAGTAAATTACATAATAATACGTAAATAGATTTTTTCTATTCATGTAGAAATAAAAAGCAAGTGAAGTATTCACTTGCTTTAATCTCTTTTAATTATTATTGTCAATATAAGGAATAAAACTCCAGTTAAAACAATAGTACCACCAGGCTTTAACCCTATGTAATATGATATTGTTAGTCCTATAATTGTAAAAATCACAGCAAACAATATTGATAGCAATACTGTATGTTTATAACTTTTTCCAAATTTCATTGCACAAGCAACTGGTACCACCATCATAGATGAAACTATTAATGCACCTACTGTTCTAGCTGCTATAGACACTGTAAAAGCTGTTAATATGGTGAAAATAAAGTTAACAGTCTTTATTGGTATACCCACAAGTCTTGCTCCTTCTTCATCAAAAGCAATGTACATTAGTTCTTTATATAATAATATAAATGCAATAATAACTAGTAAGCTTATTCCTATTACCATAAATAATTCAAAATCCGTTATTGCTACAATACTACCAAATAAAAAACTATTAAATGATGCTGAATCTTTTACAAATCCAGATAATACACCGGCTAAACCAACTCCAGCCGACATAATAATTGCTATGGACATTTCAGAGTACTTTGGTATTTTTTTTCTTATAAATTCTATACTAAAAGCAGATGCCAAAGATGCTATTACAGCTCCAAGTACAGGATTAATATTAAAAACTAAGCCTGCTGCAATACCAGCAAGAGATGAGTGAGATAGTGCATCCCCTATCATAGATAATCTTTTTAATACTACTATAATACCTATACAAGGTACAATAATAGCAAGTAATATTCCTACTATAAATGCCCTCCTCATAAAATCATATTCAAAAATCATGTTTACACCTCATTCTCCTTACCCATTAAAGATACCTTATTATTTTCGACAACAAATATTTTATTTGTATATTTAGATATTTTTGCAAAGTCATGACTAACTATAACTATTGTTATTTTAGACTCTTTATTTAATTTTTCAAGAAGAGTATAAAGTTGCTCTTCTGAAGTAGCATCAATACCTGTTGTAGGTTCATCTAAAATTATAATTTTAGGTTCACTAACTAAAGCTTTTGCAATCATTACCCTTTGTTGTTGACCTCCAGATAAGTTACCTATTAACCTTTTTGAATAGTCTTCCATATTCACAATTTTTAGGGCTTCTTTTACTTTTTGTTTATGTTCCTTTTTAGGAAATTTCATAAAACCAACTTTGGAATATAAATTTGCCATAACAATTTCTTCTACCGTAGCTGGAAAGTTTGCTCCACTAGATAGTGATATTTGTGGTACATATCCTATTTTATTTAAATTATTGCTTTTATCTAAGTCTTCATTAAATAATTTAATTTTTCCTTTTGATGGATTTAATTGTCCTATTAGAAGCTTCATAAGTGTACTTTTCCCACCACCATTACAACCAATAATACCGACAAAATCGCCTTCATCTATGGATAAAATAATATCTTGCAACACATTTTCCTTATTATAAGCAAAGGATACATTTTCAATAGATATTATATTTTTCATATATACCTCCCAAATTTAGTATGAATTATTTCATTGATTCATACAATACTTCTAAATTCTTTTCCATTACACTAAAATAATCTTCACCATTATTAATTTGTGCTTCACTTAAGCCTTCTAATGGATTTAATACTTCTATTTTAGCATTTATTTCTTTTGCTATTGTCTCAGCAACTTTTGGACTTACAAGTTCTTCAAAGAATATTGTTTTTACATTATTTTCTTTTGCAAATTTAATTATTTCCCTCATTCTTGCAGGATCTGGTTCGCTATCAGGTGTTAATCCTTCTATTCCCTCTTGGTTTATATTATAGTCTGAACATAAATATCCAAAAGCTTCATGAGCAACTATAATTGTTTTATTTTTAATTGGATTTAAAGTATCAGAATATTTTTTGTCCAGCTCATCAAATTTTTTAGCATATCTTTCATAATTGTCTTCATAATATTTAGCATTTTCAGGATCATGCTTTACTAAAGCATCCTTAATATTTTCCATTTCCTTTTTGGCATTTTTTATACTTAGCCATGTGTGTGGGTCAAAATTTCCGTGGCTATGTCCATCATCTTTATTGCTACTAGCTTTTTCTCCTGCCTTATGTATGTCTAATCCTTCACTAGTTTTTACATATACTATATCTTTGTTTTCTAAGGTATCTATAACTTTATCCGTCCAGTTTTCAATACCTGCTCCATTATAAATAAGCATATCTGCTTTTTCTAAATTTACAATATCACTTGTTGATATTTCCCAGTCATGAGGTTCCGTTCCTGCAGGCACTAAATTCGTTACATCGACTTTATCTCCTCCAACTTTTTTAGCAAAATCGTACAAAGGATATATACTAGTATATATTTTTATCTTTCCATCTGAACTTTCATCAGTTTTGTTTTCTTTACTACAACCTATTGTAAACAACATAGGTATAACTAATAGTAAGGATATTATTTTTTTCATATTAATTTTCGACTCCTTTTTAATTTATATATTTAATAAGTTTTTAAATGATAACACCTCTCATTCGCATTGCTAAATAAATAATACTACTTATATATATATTAGTCAAGTGCAAATCATATGCATTTATATTTTATTGACAAAGTCATATAATAAGTTTATCCTTTTCTTAGTATTACTATAAGAAACATATTATTTTTTATTTTTTAAGGATGTGAAAAGTATGAATAATGAAGATAATATTTTAAAAGCAGCCAATCTAAAAACTACTAAAAAAAGAATGATGATACTTTCCGTATTAAATAACTCTGATAGTCCTCTTACGTCTGAGGATATATTAGAGCAAGCTTCAAGGGAAGTTAATATAAATCTATCTACTGTTTATAGGGCTTTAAATACTCTAACTGAAAAAAATATCTTATTAAAACAATTGAGTAATGATGGAAAAACATATTATCAAATTAATAATAGAGAACATAAACATCAATTAATATGTTCTTTATGCAATAAAGTTGTATTAGTAAATTGTTGTCCTTTAAAAAAATTTGAAAATGATTTATGTGGGGAAACAGGATTTACAATCACTAGTCATAATTTGGAGTTTACAGGCATATGTCCTGAATGTGCTAAAAAACTATAAAAAAAGTCCTATTCTAGACTTCATCTAGTTAATAGGACTTTTGTTTTTATAATTATATTCTTAATTTCCAAGTTGTTTCATCTTTATTATCCATTATTTCAATATTATTCTCAAATAAATAGTCTCTAATTTCATCAGACTTTTTATAGTCTTTATTTTTTCTAGCAGCTTCTCTTTCTGCTATTAATAAATTAATCTTGTTAACAAAATCTTTATTAAGCTTTTCTTTATCATCACTTATTTCATTTAGTTTCAAACCAAATACTTTATCAAAATCATCTATTATCATTTTCTTATCTTTATTATTTAATTTTTCACTTTTTATTACTTCATGAAGCAAAGTAAAACCATTTGCTATATTTAAATCATCATTTATATATTTTAAAAATCTATTTTTGTATTCTTCTATTATATTTGCATTTGTTAACATTTCATCATTAATATTTTCATTTATTAATCTTACTTTATTTTTCAATATTTCAAAAGAATTAGATGCATCTTTTAATCTATCATAGCTAAATACTAAAGGTTTTCTGTATTTTGATTGTAAAACATAATATCTATATACTAATGGGTCCACATTATTTTCTATTAAATTATTTAATGTAATAAATGACCCACTAGATTTTGACATTTTTCCTTTATCAAGAATTAAAAACTCACCATGTAACCAGTAATTTACCCACTTGTGTCCAAGGGTTCCTTCTGATTGTGCGATTTCATTAGTGTGATGCACTGGTATATGATCTATTCCTCCACAATGAATATCCATATATTCACCTAAATATTTTATTGCCATTGCTGAACATTCAACATGCCAACCAGGAAATCCTACACCCCATGGAGAATCCCACTGTAATATATGATTTTCATATTTCGAATTAGTAAACCATAAAACAAAATCAAGAGGATTCTTTTTATAAATATCTACTTCCACTCGATTTCCAGCGTTCATTTCTTCTAAGCTTAAATTTGCCAGTTTGTTATAATCTTCAAATTTATCAATAGAAAAATATACATTATTATTAGCTATATATGTGTATCCTCTTTTTTCTAATTTTTCTATTAGCTCTATCATTTCTTTTACATGATCAGTTGCCCTAGGAATATGATTTGCTACTTGAATATTTAAAAATTGTAAGTCTTTTAGAAACTCGCCTTCATAAAATCTTGCTATATCTAGCACACTTTTATTTTCTCTTTTAGCACCCATTTCCATTTTATCTTCACCAGTATCTCCATCTGATTGTAAATGCCCCACATCTGTTATATTCATTGCATGATTAACTTCATATCCATTGTATTTAAGAGTTCTTTTTAATACATCTTCAAATATATAAGTTCTTAAATTCCCTATGTGGGCATAGTTGTATACTGTTGGTCCACAAGTATACATTTTAACTTTCTTTTCTTCAATAGGTATAAATTTTTCTACATTTCTACTTAATGTGTTATACAGTTTTAAATCCATAATAAATTCTCCTTAAATAAAAAAACTGCAAGTAATATGAAACTTTTCTACAAAAAGAAAAACTCCAGATACACCTGCAGTTTAATATTATTAATTATTTACAATATGAGTTAAGATTAAATATTAAAATAAACACAGGTATGCTGTTTCTTGAAATTTTTTAAGTTTTTCAAACAACAGCAACAACAAGTTTTCATTTTAATATCCTCCTTAAATAAATTATATTATTTAATTATATGTAACTATAATTCATTTTGCAACTAGTTATAACTAAAAACTTATTTTTAGAACTAATGAATTATAATATTAAATGGAAAAACAGCATAAAATAAATTTATACTGTTTCTTTTATATTAAACATTTAATTTTTCAAAAATCTCTTTCATGGCTATTCTAGCTTTAGAAGTCTCTGGCATTTCAACTAATGGTTTTCTATTGCAGTCATATTCAAATATCATTTCGTCCATAGGAACTACTCCAAGTAAATCTAAGTTAAATCTTTCAATTTCTCTTTTTACACCATCATTTAGTTCTCCATTAGGTGCTTTGTTTACTATTAAAGATGTTCTTCCAACTCTTATTCCCATTTCTTTAGCTAAATCTCTTATTCTTGCAACGGCTTCTATACTTCTAGCTGAACAATCACTTATTAATAATAGATCATCTATTTCTCTAAGTGTTTTTCTGCTTAAATGTTCCATACCAGCTTCATTGTCCATAACTACATAATCATAGTGATTAGACATTAATTGCATTTGTCTTTTTAATATTGAATTGACAAAACA
Source organism: Terrisporobacter mayombei (assembly GCF_020748465.1). GTDB lineage: Bacteria > Bacillota > Clostridia > Peptostreptococcales > Peptostreptococcaceae > Terrisporobacter > Terrisporobacter mayombei. The sequence continues at coordinate 542,565 of NZ_JAHZMP010000002.1, read as the reverse complement.
ATAACAACCTTCACCTTCTGATCTACCCATTACAAGTAAATCATATCCATTTCCCTCTTCGACAATAGAATTTAATTCATATTCCAAATATTGAGATTTAGTCATTCCCCCTGGATATTGCTCTCTTTTTTGTTCCATTTGGTTTGCTTTTTCTTTTATTTCTCCTATTGTACCACTTAATTCCATTCCTAATACATCATTTATATTAGAGTTTGCATCTGCGTCAACTACTAAAGTTTCACCCTTTTTTTCTTTAGTAAGATAATCAATAAGTATCCCTGTTAAACTTGTTTTCCCTGTACCACCTTTACCTGCAACTGCTATATTGTATGACATAGTTACTTTCCCCCTTATGCCTTTAGAATTATTTGTTAACTATCTATCTAAATTATAGCAAAGTTCTTCCAGATTAAACATTTTTTTATATAAAAAATTTGCTTCGTTGAAGCAACTAAACTTGTAAAAAAGAAAAACCTGCTAAAAAGCAGGCTTTATTTTTATTATTCAAATATATGTTTTATAAATTGAATTGGACTGTAAATTATAAGCCTCGGTCCTGAAAATTTCATAACATCTTTTACTTTAGCTTTCATATCCTTTTTGTAGCAATGTATGGGACATTTGCTGCAAAAGCTTTTTTCTTCACCAAATTTACAAAGATCCAGCCTATTATGAGCATATTCTAATAGTTCTTGGCATTCCTCACATAATCCATCTTTATGTTTATGTTTTTTCTTACAATAAAGATTTATCATAAGACCTATTGTTTTTTTCTCTTTTTCTATTCTTCCCATTTTCATTACCTTCTTAAGCTAAATTTAGCGTATTGTTTCTCACGTAAATCTTTTTATCACAAATTGATACACTTGATTTTCTATGAGAAACCATTACTATGGATTTATCTCTACATTCATTATTTATTGATTTTAAAATTTCAGCTTCATTTAAAGTATCTAAATTACTTGTTGGCTCGTCTAGTATTAGTATATCTGCATCATGTAAGAAAGCTCTAGCTATTCCTATCCTTTGCTTTTCTCCTGATGAGAAGTTTGAACCAAGTTCACCTGCATTAGTTTTGTAACCTTGTGGTAGTGTTTTTATAAACTCATGAATAGATGCTTTTTTACAAGCTGCTATTACTTCTTCTTCACTGGCATATTTTTTACCTATCTTTATATTATTTTCTATACTATCATTAAATAAGAAAGTCTCTTGTGTAACTAAAGACTGCGATCTTCTAAGGGTTTTAGTTGGCATATTTTTAAGATTTTTATTGTCTAAAGATATACTGCCTTCATTAACGTCCCAAAATCTCATTAATAATTTTAAGAATGTAGACTTACCACATACACTTTCACCAAGAATACCTATTTTATCTCCTGGCTTTATTTCTACGTTTACATGAGAAGAACTTGGCTTCATATCTCCATTATCATTTTTATTAATATATATACAAAAAAGCTAAACATATTAATAATTTAATATATTTAGCCCTTTATCTATACATTTACTTCTAACTCATCTGTAAACTCTTCTTCTATTATATGTAATATCTCTTTATTACTTTTATTATTTATTTTATTGTAATTGTTGAGTAATAGTTTATTATCATAAGAGGAATCACCGCAAATATCAATACCTATTATTTCATGTTTTTTGCATATGCCCATATAAATTTCCTTTAATTCATTTAATGTAAGATTTCCTTGATCCCAATCAGTTTTAGCTTCTTTAGGATTTATAATATCTTTATCAATGGAAATATATATTGGATAATTAATATATTTTTTGGAAAACTCCTCCCAATTATATTTTTCTTCAATGAACTCTTCACTAAAACAAATTATTTTATCTCTATATTTTTCCTCAATTAAATTAATTTGTTTTTCCTTAGCTCCTATAATTATCACTTTTTGAATATATTTATTTTCGTCTAATGTCTTTTTCACCCAACAACCACAAGACATTAACTCCTTAAAAAATGAAGGTTGCATATCTGTATGATGATCAAACAAAACTAAAATAAATGGTTGATTAATTTTTTCCAGTATTAAATAAGAAACATAATGATAATTACCAGAATCAATAAACTTTATCTTTGAATGATAAAATTTACTAAGTCTTTTCCGTATCATTTCTAAGGACCTTTCGTCACAATATCTACTAACATTTTTTAAGTCACTTAAATCAACTATTTCGTAATTTTTATTTTTGTAAAAGTCTTGACTTTTATAAGTATTGTTGAAATTTAATATACATATTTTTTCCATAAATACTTTCCCCCTTTATTTATATATTTTTATCCTCAATTAGATCCTATTACATTTTATACAAGTATTTATCATGTTTTTTCTTAATTATTCTTACAAATAGTGTTCTAAATTGACAAAATATGATAGAATATCATTTATAATAAATTCTAAAATATTTATTATTAAATTCTTTGTTTAAATAAAAGGAGAGAAATATGAATAAAAAAATACTTAGTTTTATAATTGCTCTAAGTCTTCCATTAGCTTTTTTAGTTGGATGTAATAAATCTAAAGATGAGGAATTTGTAATGACTGAAGATACTAAAGCTTTAGATGGAAGTGTTGAGTACAGCGCAAAAACTTATAAAGATGCTTTTTATTCAACAGAAAACTATTCTGATGAATATTTACAAAAAGAGTTTGAAACTATTGTAAAAGAAATCACTTCTAAGGAAGATAAAGAGGCATTAGTAGAGCTATTAAAATCTTATTCTAGCTCACAAGACGGAAGTCTTGATCTTGTCAAATCATGTTTTGAAAAATATGGGAATCAAAGTGGAAACTCTCAAGACGTTACTTTAGATAGTAATGGAATGCATGAGATTTCAACTAGACTTTATAAAGCAACTTTAAATGCTACTAAGAAATACTACGACATTAATGATTTCTACATATACTATAAAGACAAATTGTCAGCTTCTTCTTCATCAAAAGATGATGATTTTGAAAATGAAGTTAAAATGACAACAATAAAAGAATATACTATTGCAAATATTTATAAAAATGCTTACAATGATTCATTTATTTCTAAAATAATAACTTCAATTGAGAAGCCTTCAAGCAGTGATGAAGCTAAAAATGACACAACTGAAAATGTTACAAAACCAGAAACAAATAAACCAGTGGTTGATAATAACAATAGTAATAATAGCAATAACAATAGCAATAATAATAACAATAATAATTCAGATGATACTTATCCTGAATACTTAGAGTTATCAGAGGCTGTAAAAAGTCAAATATATGATGCAGGAGTAAATGCTGCAATAGAATATATAGGTCAAAATATTTCTACATCATCATCAAGCTATTGTAGAGAAACATACGACGCTTTAGAAAATGACAATCCACTTGGTAAAAACAAAGAAGAAGGATATAAATCTTTCTTAGAAGGATTTAAGACTACATTAGAAAACAATAAAGTTGACTTCAAATAATAAAAAACTATGCATTTTTATATGCATAGTTTTTTTATGTTTTTCTTTTTATGATTTATGCATTTTATATAATTATCTACTATAATATTTATAGGGGGTGTTTTTATGAATTTTGGAGATAGAGTATTGTATAAAAACGATAGTAATATCTCAAAAGGCGTTTTTATAAAAGAGCTAAACCAAGTAGAAGTATTAATAAAACTAGATGATAAAAAGGAAAAAAGTATAGTTTCAAAGCATGATATTAAATTTGTAAGCAATATGGATCACATGGATTTAAGTCATGCAATGGCAGTAGCAGATTATATCTCAAAAGAAAAATATGATGGTCACTTCACTCTTCTTTGTTTTACATCAGGATGTAAGTTTTGCTTTGGAACACTAGATAAAATCAATTATAATACAACAAGTTTAATGGCTTCTGGAAGAACAATTGAGGATGCTGTAAAAATAGCCATCGAGAAAAAAATTGATGCTGACAAAATTTTAGATAATGACGATAAAATGTATAAATAAAGCTACATAGTTTAATTTTTAAAAATAATTCATTAATTAATATTTAATGGATTATTTTTTTTATTTGTTTTATATTATAACTAGAAATAAATCAAGGAGAATCCATAATGAAATTTATAAAATCATCATTTATTCCAAATAAGAAAATAAGTTTAGCATTAATTGATAATAGAGCAGGTGAAGATATTATTAATAATCTAAATAAACTTAATATAAATGTAATTAAAAGTGTAAAATGTGATGAAACTTATAATGCCATAAGTTGCCATCCTGATATATGTGTTGTTAAATTAAATGATAATAATATTTTAGTAGCTCCAAATGTTTATGATTATTACAATGAAAATTTAGCCCCATTGGGATTTAACGTAATTAAGGGTAACTTACCTATAGGTAGTAAATATCCTAATAATATTCAATATAACCTTGTTATGTTAGAAAATAAAGTAATTCATAATTTTAAATATACAGATAGTATCCTACTAGATTATATAGAGAAAAATAACATGGAGAAAATTAATGTCAAACAAGGATATTGTAAGTGTTCCACATGCATAGTTGACGAAAATTCAATTATTACTTCCGATGAAGGAATTTATAATGAGGTTATTAAGCACAATATTGATTGTCTATTAATTGATAAGGGGCATATAGATTTGTTCGAATTAAATTATGGTTTTATTGGAGGATGTAGTGGCTTAATAAGTGATGATACTCTTGTTTTCTTTGGAAACATAGAAAATCATCCAAATTTTCAAGATATTAAAAACTTTGTTTCTAGTCGAAGTAAAAAAATACTTTCTCTTAAGGAAGAAAAACTTATTGATCTAGGTTCTTTAATTCCCTTACTTTAGGCAAGTTTAGGATATTATAGTTATAAATAAAAGAAAGGCATATTTTATTAAATACGCCTTTCTTTTATTTATAATTTATATATTTACTATTTTTGTTGCTATTTTTTCTCCGAAGGAAGTGTCATGCTCTACAAATAACATTGTTGGATTTTCACTAAGTATTAAAGCTTCTATTTGCATGCGAGAAATAACATCTATAAAGTTTAGTGGCTCATCCCAGATATATAACTCTGCTTTTTCACATAAACTTTTGCTTATAAGCAGTTTTTTCTTTTGCCCCTCACTCCACTCATTAATATCTTTTTCAAATTGAATATTACTAAATCCTAATTTCACCAAAGTTCTTTTAATAGACTCTGCATCTATATTTAAGGATTTTGCAAAATCATTAAGGTTACCTTTTAAATAAGATGTATCTTGAGAAATATATGATATATCATCTACTTTTTTTATATATCCATCATGTGGAATATTTTCACCCATTATTAATTTAATAATGCTTGATTTACCAGAACCATTTTTTCCACATAACCAAACTCTTTCTCCAGGTTTTATATTAAAACTTACATCCTTAAATATGTCCTCTCCTCCATATTTAACTTTTAAGTTATGAACTTCTAATAAATCTATATTTGATGACTTTGATTTCGATAAGTCTAACTTTTCAGCCACATCTAAATTTTTCAGTAGTTTTGATTTTTCTTCTATGGCTTTATTTTGCCTTGTTTCTATACACTTGGCTCTTTTCATCATTTTTGCTGATTTATGTCCTATAAATCCTCTATCACAAGGCCCATTGCCCTTCTTTGTAGATTCAATTTCATAAGACCAATTTGATTTTTGTTTTGCTGTCTTTTGTAATCTTTGTATATCTTTTTGTAGCTTTTCATTTTGAGCTTTCTCAAATTCATCTTCTCTATCTTTATTAAATTGATAAGTTGAAAAGTTGCCTTTTTGTATTTCTATATTTGCTTTGTTAATAGAAAGTATATGATCAGCTACTATATCTAAAAAAGTCCTGTCATGAGATACTACTATAAATCCTTTTTTACTAGCTAAGTATTTTGCTACAATTTCTCTTCCGTCTACATCTAAATGGTTTGTTGGCTCATCTATTAATAAAAAATGATTTTTTCTTAAAAATAAACCTGCTAAAAGTAGCTTTGTCTGCTCACCTGAACTTAGTGTAGCAAAGTCTCTAGTAAGTATACTTTTATCTAAACCAATTAAGTTTACTTCCTTTTCAATTAATTCGTTTATTATATATCCATCATTATAAATATATTTTTCTAAAATTTCTCCGTAAATATCTAGCTTATCTTGTAAATTGCAATACTTTTCCATATCTTCTTCATATTTAGAAAATGGGGCTATAGAATTTCTTACAACTTCCAAGGCCGTATCATTTTTGTTACCCCCTTTAATTGGAAAGTATTCAAATTTAACCGTGCTACTAATTATTCCACTATATTCATATTCTCCCATTAGAAGTTTTAAAAAGGTTGTTTTTCCTCTACCATTTCTACCAATTAAACCTAGCTTCCAATCAGTATCTATACTAAATGATACATTTTTGAATATATCTTCTCCATGTGTATCATATTGAAAACTCAAATTATTAATATTTATTTGTGCTATAACGATCATCTCCTATCACAAGGAAAATTAATTTGCATAAAAAAATCTTCCTCAAATTTAAGTATTTTTCTACCTTAAATCAAGAAAGACATAATTCTTCTAAGTATTTACGCACAGAAATAGAGCTATTTTTAGCTTGTGTTTCAGGTAATTAGAGTACTTTAGTATTAATCTTATCCTCAATTTAAAGTAGTTTAGGCTCAATAAATAGAGTATTTGTAAACACTCTAAAAAACCTATTAAACTATATATTTTGAATAAGATTATTTTCTCACTTTACCTGATCACCTCCGTTATTTAATGTAATCATTATATCTCTATACAACTAAATAGTCAAATTTTATTTTTAATTTAGTTGTAATATATTTGTTTTATGTTATATAATATATAGAACAAATATATTATAGCTTGGAGTGATAAAATGATATTGAATTTGGATTTTAACAGTGATGTTCCCATATATACACAGATTAAAGAAGAAATAATAAAATCAATTGCCAGTGGTGATTTGAAAATAAACGAATCTCTACCTTCTGTTAGAAATATGGCTGAAGAAATTGGAGTAAACCTTCATACAGTAAATAAATCTTATAATTTACTTAAAGATGAAGGCTATATTAATATTGATAGAAGAAAAGGTGCTATGGTAAATACATTGCCATTACCTAAAAAAGAAGATAATACAGAAAAAATAAAATCTATGCTTGAACTTTTAACTGCAGAAAGCTACCTTTTAGGTATATCCAAAGAGGAATTTATAGATTTTAGCAATAAATTCTTTGACGATTATGAGGTGAAAAATTATGAATAGTACCATGGCAGTTATTATAAATATTCCAACATTATTTTTATTGTATATAATGATATATTTCACTCAAGCTTTAAGTGGAAAAAGACAGTTTTATGGCGTTAGTTTAAATAGTGATTATTTTACTAAAAGTGAATTTAAAGCTTTAGACAAGAAATTTAAATTACTTGTTAGCCTAGGATTTATTCTATTTGCAATAATTACATTAGTATGTATTTATGTATTTAAAGCTTATGAATTTTCTTCTATTTTTCCCATATTAGCTTTTTGTTTATATCAGTTTGGTGTATTTGTGTATATCCATAACAAGGTAAAAGCTTTGAAAAAGGAACTATCAATAGAAATAAAAGATTTAGAATTAGAAAGAACTCGTCTAGTATTAGACACGGATTTTATTAATGAAAAAAATAGAATTATAAAAAAATATTCCATACTATTTATAATTCCTGTAGTTGTTACTGTACTAATGGGAATTTATACTCTTACTCAATATAATTCTATGCCTGATATCATACCTACTCATTGGGGTATAACTGGTGAGGCTGATGCTTTTTCAAAGAAATCTTTTGTAACTGTACTAGGCCCCATAATTATGAGTGTTGGTATTGGAATTATTATTTGTATTAGTGCTATATACTCTCTAAAAACTAGAGGTAAATTAAATACTGATAATATTTTAGAGAGTAAAAAACTTCATTTAAATTACTTAAAGAAATTTGCACTTACTTTTTTCGTGTTAAATTTATCTTGTCAGGTTTTATTTATTACTATATTAATTGCTACTGCTAATGCAAGTGGAGTTAATGTTTTTGTAATGTGTACTTGTACAATTTCACTAATTTTAGCTGCAGTATACCAAATGTATTTATATTATAAATCACCTAGTAAATCTAAGTCTGCTGTCTATTCAGTAGATGATGATGATAATAACTGGTTATTAGGTACTTTTTATAATAATCCTAATGATCCGTCTTTATTTGTACAAAAAAGATTTGGTGTTGGATGGACTGTAAATATAGGAAATACTAAAGGAAAAATATTATTTATTTCTCCTTTTATAATATTAATATTTGTGCTTTTTATAGCATTTAAGATGTAATAAATATGGAGTAATGTAAAATAAATTTACACTACTCCATTTTTTATATTTTGTCGTTTCTTAATTATTAAAATATATAAATCTATAATCAAAATAATATGGGAGACCAAAATAGTTGCATAAATATATGAATAAACATATGAGAAATTATTGCATATTCTAATCCATTTTTCCAATATAAATATCCAAAGAAAATTCCAGGTATTCCGTTTAAAATTAACATTCTAAGTATTACTGCCATGTCAACAATATTAAAAGTTGATATAGTAATAGGTAAATGTCCAAGGGCAAACAAAATTGCTGCTATAAATATAGATATTAAATAAATGCTATTTGGTATATTAGTTTTATCTTTTTTTCTTGCAAAAATCTTATATAATATAAATACTATTAAAGATAAAGTAAATAATCTAAGTAATACTTCTTCTGCAATTCCTCCATAAATTATTCCTGATAATAAATAGATTATGTTAAATTTATACATAGAACCATTAATTTCTGGTATATACACTGACCATAAAAATTTCTCACTTATCATCATTAATGTAGCACATAAAAATGATATACCTATTGCAATTACTAAACTCTTTTTATTAATTTTATATCTGTTTTTTTCCTGTGAATAAGCCCACCCTAAAATCCCTTTATTAAAATTAGTTGCTCTTGCTAGTTTTAAACCTAAGAAACTAGTTATAAAAATTAGTGCAACTGATTGTATAAAACTTATAAGAAGTATAGCATTTCTAGACATTCCATTTATTTCACTTGGTATTAAATTACTTTGATATAATAATACAAATATAGTGCCGATAGAGCATAATAAAGTTAAAATAAAACTTATTTTAAGGTCCTTTTTATTCAAACTTTTATTTATCATTATTTTCTTTTCCAAAATACTCCCCTCTTTCATCCTTATATTGATTAAAGATTTCTAAACATGTTAACACCTTTAGTTTTTAATAATCCATATAATACGAAAACTCCTATAAATGTTATTACATCTCCTATAATTAAAAATAAATTAATATCATTTATTTTGAATATATACCCTATACCACAAAGAGCTGCTAAATATAATACATTTGAAATCATAGTGATTATTACACTTGCTCCTCTTTTTACTACTGCCACATCACTTGTGAATTCAAGTTTTGGATATAATAAATTTATTATTATTCCTAATGTTGCACTAAATATGGCAAGTAATATAATAGCAACTATTATAAGTACAGTAGTTTTTAAAGCAAAATCTAATTTAAAAGATAAAGCTATAAATGAAATAACTGATATAGGTATAGTTAAGATTATATTTAATAAAATTTTACTTTTAAAAATATCCATTTCTTCTATAGGAGAAGATTTTAATATCCATAAATTTTTTCCTTCTAAAGAAATTGATACACATGTTGTATTAGTCATTATTAAGCAAAATAATGTAATCCCTAGAGTTTGAAGCAATATCATATCTTTAACTAGATTTAGTTCTAGTATTTGAGCTATTTTGTCATATCCAACAAATAGTATTGCTATTGTAAAAATAGGCAACATTATCATGCCTATAGATGAATTCATCACATAAATATTTGATGAGAAAAATCTTTTTGTTTCTTTATTAAGTAATGATTTTACAGGACTAGATGATTTTAATTCTTTAAACTTATAATTATTAGCTTTATAAGTTTCACTTAATTTGCTATTGATTTTATTAAAATTCTTAGCAAATAAAAATACTAGTAAACTTATTGGTATGGCTGAAACTAATAAAAATATTAACAAAGATACTATATTTGCGCTTTTTAGTGCATCTACAAAATAATATGCTGGAGGATATAATTTCTGCGTCGCATCTATAATAGAAGTACTATTTTGCATTATAGTAGTCATTACATTTTGTAAATTAAAAGATAAAATTAGTACAATTACTACTAATAATAAGTTTAATATGATTGACATTAAATTACTTTTTTTACTTTTTGTTGAAATATCAGTAATAAAAAATGCAACTATAGAAGACAATGTAATTGGTATTAAAGGCGCTACTAAAGTTAAAATTATTAAAAATGGAAAATATAATACACTAGTTTCAACTTTAATAAAATATACAATTCCAGGCACTATTAAAAATGCTGCTGCAAATAAATAATTGCCTATAATAAGAGTTAATATTTTACTACTTAAAATTGTAGTTTCTTTTATTGGCAAACTTGATAACATCTCATAATCTTTACTTTGAAAAATATATGAAGATGACTTATATAATGAAGTAAAAAATGTTGTTAAAGTACATCCCATAATTCCTAATATAAGAAGTAACTCCATTTGATTTACTTTTATTAAGAAATCTGATAAATAAAAACATGCTATAAATCCATAATCAGATAGCATGGCTATGGTAAAAATTATTAATAAAGCCATTCCAAAAGCTTTTGATTTTTCTTTTTTATCAGCATATTTTAATTTATTAATTCCACTTTCATTTATTAAGTTATTTTTCATTAACAAAGCTAAATTACTCATTATCAATCATCTCCATAAATATATTCTCAAGTGATTTATCACCTTTTACCTTTTGAGTTTCTCCATAAGTTACTAATTTTCCATCTTTAATTATGGCAATTTTATCACAGATTTTTTCTGCTACTTCTAATACATGTGTAGAGAAAAATATACAACCACCATTGTTGCAAAATTCTTTCATAATTTCTTTTAAAGTAAATGCTGCTTTAGGATCTAGTCCTACAAAAGGCTCATCTAATACTAATATTTTAGGACTGTGTATTAATGCCGATATAATGGCTAACTTTTGTTTCATTCCATGAGAATAAGATGAAATTAAATCTCCTAAAGCCTTATCTATTTCAAATTCCTTTGAGTAATATCTTATTTTTTCTTCTCTTTCTTTTTTTTCTACTCTAAATATATCTGCAATAAAGTTTAGATATCCTATTCCAGTAAGTGATTCATATAAATCTGGGTTATCAGGAATATATGCTATTTCTTTTTTACATTCTATTGGATATTTTTTTATAGATTTTGAGTTAATTAATATTTCTCCCTCTTCGAAATTGTGTATTCCAACTATGGACTTAATTGTAGTTGTTTTACCTGCTCCATTATGTCCTATGAATCCAAATATTTCTCCTTCTTTAACTTCCATAGATATATTGTCTATGGCCTTTTTATTTTTATATGACTTAGTTAAATTTATTATTTTTAACATTTTATCTCCCTCTTTATATATTTTATAGTTTTTCTATCTGTTATATATAATATATAACAGATGTCATGTTTGTGCAATATTTTTATAATAGTTTTTTCTATTCCAAAAAATCATTATAAAAATATTGAACTTATTTGTCTTATGTTTTGTGTGCAGTATTAAATGCTATACTTCCTATTCTCAAATTTATAAACTATAATTATAATTAAATACAAAGAATTAATTACTAATTGGAGGAATACATATTGGAGTCACTTACTATTTATCTAATCGTTTGTCCCCTTGTCTTTCTTGGTGGATTTGTTGATTCAATTGCTGGCGGTGGGGGATTTATTTCACTTCCTGCTTATATGATGTCTGGTTTACCTGTTCATATGGCAATTGGAACAAACAAATTAAGCTCAGCCATGGGAACTTCCCTAGCTACATATAGATTTGCAAAAAAAGGATATATTAATTTAAAAACAGCCATATACTGTGCTGTTTGTGCCTTAATTGGATCTATGATGGGTGCAAAAACAGCCTTATTGATTGATGATAAAATTTTCAAGTTAATTATGCTTGTGATTTTACCTATAACAGGCTTATATGTTATTTTTAATAAAAGTTTAGAGAAAAATAAAAAAGAATATGATGAGGATGATTTTTCATATAAGAAAACTTTGATTATAGGTATGATTGTTGCTTTGTTTATAGGTTTTTACGATGGCTTTTATGGCCCTGGTACTGGAACTTTTTTAATGATAGCCTTAACTAGTTTTGCCCATATGACTTTAAATGAGTCTGCTGGTATTACTAAAGTTATTAATTTAACTACTAATATAACTAGTTTATGTGTTTTCCTTTTAAATGGAAAAGTAATGTTAAGTGTAGGGCTTATTGCAGGTTTCTTTGGAATTGCGGGAAATTATGTTGGCACTAATCTATTTACAGATAAGGGAGTTAAAATTGTAAAACCTCTTATGATTGTAGTTTTATCTATATTTTTTATAAAGCTTCTTTTTGAAGTAGTATAACAAAATAAAGTGGGTATCATTTCTGATCCCACTTTATTTATATACATTTTAAGCATTAACCCATTCTTTTTCTCTTTCATCAAGCCAATAAATTATATCTTTAATAACTTCATCTTTATTTATTTCATTTAACATCTCATGTCTGCCACCTTCATATAACTTGCATGAAACGTTCTTAACACCTAAATTCGCATATGTATTTTTAAGTCTAAGAACACCTTTTCCATTTTTACCAACTGGATCTCTATCTCCAGACATTATATAAATAGGTAAATCTAAAGGAACTTTCTTTAAGTTATATTTATCTTCCACTTCTTGCAATCCTTTTATAAAATCATAGAAGAATCCACAAGTAAATAGCACACCACAGAAAGGATCATCTATATACTTTTGTACCTCTTTTTCATCTCTACTTAGCCAATCAAAGTCAGTTTTAGATGGTTTAAATCCTTTATTATTTCCGCCAAATATTAAACTATCTAACTTGTTACTTCTATGTCTTCTTCCATGCTTTTTTATTTCAGATTTTGATACTAATTCAGCTACTTTTAAGATTTTACCATGTCTACCGTTTGAGCCAGATAATATTAGACCTGCTAAATTATTACCATATTCCATTATATATCTTTGGCTAGCAAAAGAACCCATACTGTGTCCAAATAAATATATTGGCAAATCAGGATTTTCCTCTTTAATTATGTTTGTAAGAATACTCATGTCTTCTACTAAACATGTAAATCCTTCTTTTTCAGCTAAATATCCCACATTATCCATAGTTTTAGCTGTTATACCGTGCCCTCTATGATCATTTATATAAACAATATAACCATTTTCAGTTAGTTTTTGTGCAAATTCTTTATATCTAATTGCTGTTTCTGACATACCATGAGCTATTTGTATTACTGCTTTTGGTTTTATATTTTCACTTGTATATTTATAAACATGTATATTTAAATCTTCTTTTCCTTCAAAATAAAATTCTTTACACTTCATTACTTTTCCCTCATCTAAATATGTTTTTAAGAGTATTAAAATGATAATTTTAATACTCTTTTACTTATTATCTTACTTTATGCAATTAGATACTTCTGTAAAAATTACGCCAAGTCCGTATGCTCCTGCATCTGGATGACCTAAACTTCTATCTCCAACTGTTCCTGCGCGTCCCATACGTGCTACTATTTCTTCTGTAGATTTGGCACCATCTACAGCAGCTTTTGCACCAAGCTCAAAAGCTTCTTTTAAAGTATTATTTTCCTTTGCACTTTTAGTCCAAGCATCTGCACAGGGAACTAATGCATCTATAAGAGTCTTATCTCCCACGACTGCACCACGTCCAAATGATCTCTCCCCTGTAGCTTGAATTCCTTTAACTGCACCTTGAATCATATTTGCAAAATCCTCTATGTCTAACTCTTGTTTATTTACTACCGCTCTAGAAGCCGTTCTAAAAGCAGAGCCCCATATAGGCCCAGATGCTCCTCCACAATGCTCCATTATAACCATAGAACAATCATCTAGGAACTTGCTTATAGTTAAGTTATCTTGTAATAATATTTCCTTCCACTCTCTTTTTAATTGCTTAAATCCTTTTGCGACACTCATACCAAAGTCCCCATCACCTGCAAAAGAATCTAGCTCACAAAATGGAACTTCATTTTTTATTATTACTTCACTCATTTTATCAACTATATATATCATATTATCTAGTGTTATTTTTTCATCTACTATGCATGCCATCTCTTCTTTTGACTCAACTTCAAAAGATGTAAGTACAAGTTCATCAGGCACTTCTAAAGAAGAGTATTTTGCAGAGTCGACTGGTCCACTTACTTTAAAAGCTGGAGTATCACTTTCACATGATAATAATTCTTTTAACTCTTCATCAAGTTTCATTATAGACACAGATGCTCCTGCCATATCTATACTTGTCATGTAATTTCCTACAAAAGTTCTGTTTATTTTTATATTTTTCTTTGATAATTCACCAGCAACAGAGTTATTAAACAAATATAACTCTTGTAAAGGTGTTCCGCCAAATCCATTTATTAATAAAGCTATTTCATCATTTTCATTTAATTTCATATCATTTGACAAGGCATCTACTATTCTACTAGCTAATTCATCTGCTGTAGTAATTTTTTCTCTTTTTATACCTGGCTCACCATGTATACCAACACCAAATTCCATCTCGTCTTCTGCTATTTCAAATGTTGGAGTTCCTTTTGCTGGTACTGTACAAGAAGTTAACCCAAATCCTAAACTTCTAACATTGTCAGCAGCCTTTTGTGCTACTTTTTTTACTTCTTCTAAAGACATTCCTCTCTCTGCTGCTGCACCTGCTATTTTATGAACAAATACAGTTCCCGCAACACCACGTCTTCCTACTGTATATAAGCTATCTTCCACAGCTATATCATCATCTACTTTAACATAATCTACAGTTATTTTATCTTCACTTGCTAAATGAGCAGCATTTTTGAAATTCATCATATCTCCACTATAGTTTTTGATTATAAGTAAAGTACCTTTTTCACTTGCAGTAGCTTTTATTCCTTGATAAACTTGAATTTGAGAAGGGGATGCAAATACATCTCCACATATAGCCCCATCTAACATTCCTTTTCCTATAAAACCTGCATGTGCTGGCTCATGGCCACTACCTCCACCACTTATTAAGCTTACCTTGTCTTTATTTATTTCTTTTTTCTTTATTATTTTATATTTTTTTACGAACTCTAACTCAGGGTGAGCTAAGGCTATTCCGTTACACATTTCCATAACAACATTTTCTGGTTTATTTATGATTTTTTTCATCTATTCCACCTCATAAGTTATATTTTAAATTTAAAATACTATAATTTCTTTTTATGAAATTTTTATAATTTATTTATTATTCTTATAGTTTCTTCCAAGTCTATCAGCAGTTATAATTGAAGCTGCCACAGCTTCTACGCTTATAGGGAATGGCATAGAATGTACTGATTCTTCTTGTATACAAGATTTTGCTGCAACTTCCATTAATTCTTCTTCGCTTATTTCATTTACACCTATATCTTCTAAGCAAACTGGTAAACCTACTTCCATACAGAAGTCTAATACTTGATTTATTTCTTCTTCAGATGCATTTTCTAGTACTAACTGAGCTAAAGTACCAAATGCAACTTTTTCACCATGGAAATACTTATGAGTTCCTTCTAATATAGTAAGTCCATCATGTATAGCATGTGCTGCTGCAAGTCCTCCACTTTCAAAACCAAGTCCTGATAAAAGGATGTTTGCCTCTATTATATTTTCAAGAGCTGGAGTAACTAAGTTACAATCACAAGATACTTTTGCCTTAGATCCATCAGCAAGTAAAGTTTCGTAACATAATTTTGCAAGAGCAAAAGCAGTATTAGTACCTTTTGCTGGAGCTGTTAAATTTTCTCTTGCTCCACAAGGAAGACCAGCATTTACATTTGAGTATGATGCTTTTGTTGCTCTAGCTTCAAAATAAGTTGATAAGGCATCGCCCATTCCAGATACTAAAAATCTAGTGGGTGCTTTAGCTATTACAGTTGTATCTATTAGTACTACACTTGGACTTTGTTTAAAATATGCGTAATCATCAAAAGATCCATCTGGAGTGTATAATACTGCTGAATGGCTAGTAGGTGCATCTGTTGCTGCTATTGTTGGAACTATTATTAAAGCTTCACCTTCAGCAACACATTTTGCAGTATCTATTGCTTTACCTCCACCAAGACCTATTGTACAATCACAGTTGTTTTCTCTTGCTACTTCTTGTAATCTTGTTACTTCTTGTCTTGAGCACTCTCCTGTAAATCCACTTTCTACTAAAGTAATATTAAACTTCTCACAAGTTTTGTCTAACTTATCTTTCACACGATTTACATCATCTGGGTGTGCTATAAGTAGTGCTGATTTTCCAAAAGTTTTTACGAAATAACCTAAATTTAATAATTCATCTTCACCTTGAACATATTTTGTTGGACATATAAATGCTTTTCTCATCTTTTAATTACTCCCATCTATTTTAATTTTATTTTGTTGAAATTTTATATTTTAATTATAATATCGTTTTCCTATTTAATCATTAGGCTTACATGTCATAAAATTACAATTTATAATCGTATTTTTATGAACTAAAATAAGAAAATTGTACTATTTCTACTTTTCGTTAAGTACTTAACTATTTTTTAAACATAAAAATTTATTATTTTTCACAATGTAAACCTTAAGTTTACCTAATATTTAGGTAAATTATTACTAAAAAAGCTATAAATAAAAAGAGATGAACTCTTTTCTATTTATAGCTTTCTTAATATTCTCATTAAATTGTTAATCTTTTATTTATAGATGAAACTTACATATAAAATTTCTTGTGAAATCATTCATTTTTACATGTTTTTATAATATTTTCTATAAACAGAAGGTGTTACTCCTTCATATTTTTTAAAAATTTTAATAAAGTAACCAGGTTCATTAAATCCAAGTTCATCACTTATTTGGCTTACACTCATATCACTGTCTTCCAAAAGTTCTTTAGCCCAATTAATTTTCAATTTTGATATATAATTAGAAAAACTATCTCCCATTTCCTTTGAAAATAATCTACTAAAATAACTTTGGCTTATATGACAAACTTTCGCCATACTTTCCACAGTAATATTTTCACTTTTATTTTTGTATATATAATCAATTGCTGGCTTTAAAGTTGAACTAACCTTTTTATCACATCCATACTGTGATACATAAGCATCAATCACAGCATTAGATAGTCCCTTTTTTAGTTTCTCAATATTATCTACACTATAACCTTGGAAAAAATCTTCATCTAATTCTTTATTATTACCTATAGACTTTTTATACATTTCTAAAATTAAATTTTTATCTAATGCTTCCTCCACTAGATAATTACAAAGAGAAGACAACATATTAGCTATATTTTGCACTTCTTTATAAGTAAGTAAGGGTAGCTGCTCATAATATTCCTTAAATTCTTCCAAAACCTCAATAGACACTGAGTTGTTAGAAGTATCTACTATTTTCTCCATATCTTCAGTATAATTATCACTTAATTTAACTTGACCTGCCATTATTGCACCCATATATCTGCCATCAATAATTATAGGAACTGCCACATCTACTATATTGTAGTGACATAGATAAATATAAGGTTCATTTGACCTAACAGCTTCAAGTCCACCTCTGGAGTCACATTTTTGGCAATACTTCACCATTTGAGGATGATTTCTTACAGATTCACAAAACCTAGAACATTTACTATGTTTACTTATGGGATTTCCCTTATAATCAACTGTTATAATAGCCATGTTTGTAACTAAAGATAAATTATCTTGAAGAGTTTGCCATTTTTTAAAATCTATTACTTTGTCCAAATTTATTTTTTCTTTTTTCAATCTGTAATCCTCCTCTATAATACGATTATTGCTTTATTACAAATATAAAAATTACAACGTAAGTTTGTAGGAGTTTTCTTTAAGCCATTTTTCACTTTTTCTAAAATCAGGTAATATTTCTTCTACAAGATTATAAAAGTCCTTTGAGTGATTCATCTGAGCCAAGTGTGAAAATTCATGAACAATAATATAATCTATTACATGAACTTTTGCCATGGAAATCCTTGAATTAATATAAATAGTTTTTTTAGACGTACAACTTCCCCATCTTTTCTTTTGTTCTTTAATTTTAATTATATTAGGTATCAGTTTATTCATCATAGGCTTTTCTTTTTTTAATACTTCAAGCCTTTTTAAAACTATTTTTTCACTTTCTATTTTGTACCATTTTTTAAGTTCATTTTTAATATACTCACCTTCATTATTATTAGTAGTAATAATTAAGTTCTTATCCTTTATATCTATATGACAATAATTCTTTTTATTATTTTCAGTGTTTTTATCTTCAACTATTTTTAGTTTATATTCCTCTCCTAAGTAATAGAAAATTTCATCATTTACATATTTTCTTTCCTTAAAGCTTTCATCCATATTTTCAAATTTATCTAAAGTCTTCATTATCCAAGATGATTTTTCCTCAAGTACTTTTTTTAAAAATGAAATAGATACAGATCTTGGACTAATTATTTCTATAGTATTTTTAGGAATTATCCTAATTGAAATATTTTTTCTTTTTCTATATTCAACTTTAACTCCTATATTTTCTTCCTTATATAAAAAACTAATGGAGTTATTTTTATTATCTAAAAGTACTTTATATTCTTCTTTCATTTTTATCTCCCAAGCTATATATTTATCTCACAATGCATGTAATTTCTCACATCTTCACCTTTTACAGTATAACCTTGTCCTTTTGAACAAAATATAGAATTGGATGTATAAAGCTTATCACTATTTTTATCATAATTTCTATTATTTAGAACTTCTTCACTATTGTGGCATTCATCATATCCATCATAATTAAATGTGATTCGCCCTCTTCCCTTTGTAAATGATATTAGCTCTAATGGATAATCCATAAACTCACTTACAGGACCTCTTCCACTTATTATTGGCTTATTATCGCTAGAATCTTTAATATTAAAACTTCCACTCATTTTCTGTATATCTGAAATTACCCTTCCCATATAATCATTATCTATTTCTATTTTAAATTTATAATAAGGTTCTAGTAAAATATTTTCTACTTGTTCTAGACCTTGTCTTAAAGCTCTAAAGGTAGCTTGTCTAAAGTCTCCGCCTTCAGTATGCTTATTGTGTTCTTTTCCAGTTAAAAGAGTTATTTTTACATCTGTAACTTCATATCCACCAAGTATGCCTCTATGACTTCTTTCAAATATATGAGTATTTACTAAATTTTGATGACCAATTGTAATATTATCCACATGAGCTAAGCTTTCAAAACTTATACCACTATTTCTTTTATCTGGTTCGATTTTTAGCACAACCTCTGCATAATGTCTTAGCGGCTCAAAGTGACCTATTCCTATGGTTTTATCCTTTATAGTTTCTTTATATAGAATTTCACAAGGACCAAAATCCACATTTATATTAAATCGTTCTAAAAATATTTCTTTTAAAACTTCCAATTGAATTTTACCCATTATATTAATCTTTATTTCTCTAAGTTCTTCGCTATATATAGGATTTAGTGAAATTTCTTCTTCACCTAAAATTTTAAAATATGAGTAAACATCTTTAATATTTACACTTTCATCAAATAATACTTTTGTAGCAAGCATTGGCACAATAAAATTATTATCTTCAGTGTTTAATTTAGAAAGTATATCCTCTTCTTTACTTGACACTATAAAATTTGAAGGATATGTTTCACTTGGTCCTTTTATGGCTACTATTTCTCCAGCAAAAGCTTCCTCTCTATTTATAAATTTATCACCCTTATAAATTCTTATCTCATTTACTTTCTCTCTTAATATATTTTTTTGCCCCATATAGCATAATTCATCTTTAATTTTTAACTTACCTGACATAACTTTTATAAATGTTAATCTTTGTTTGTTTTCTTCACTTTTTATTTTATATACTTTTCCAGTAAAACTTTTATTTTCATCATAATTTTTTACACTTAAACAATCCAACGTTTCTAAAAGGCTGTCTACGTTTTCGTCAAATAAAGCTGAACCAAATACACAAGGATAAATATTACAACTATTAAATAATGACTTAATTTTTTCAAACCATAGATCATAATCAAAATTATCATCTAAAAATCTTTCTAATAATTCTTCATCTTTTTCTGCAATAAATTCTATTAACTCTTCACTCATATTATTGCTTAGTTCTTTTGTAAAATCAAAAATATCCTTAGATAAATTTTCTTTTAAACTTATATTTATCTCATCTTTATTAGATATATCTCTGTCCATTTTATTTACGAAAATAATAGTTGGAATATTATGTTCTCTCAAATAATTAAATATGGTTTCACTATGGGACTGAACTTTTTCTACACCACTTACTATTAAAATAGCATAGTCTAAGATTTTCAGACTTCTCTCCATTTCAGGACTAAAATCCACATGCCCAGGAGTATCTATTAAGTAGTAATTTGAGTCTTTGTAGTTAAAGTAGCCTTCCTTAGAAAATACCGTAATACCTCTTTGTCTTTCTATATGATTGTTATCAAAGTATGAATCTTTATGATCCACCCTTCCCCTTTTTCTTATGGAATTTGTATGATAAAGTATTTGCTCACATAAAGTAGTTTTTCCACTATCAACATGAGCTAAAATACCAATTATTTTATTCATCTTACACCTCATTTTGTCATAATATATAAACTTATCTTATCATATTGCATTAGTATTAGTAAAATAGATTACAGATAAAAAATGTATGGTATATTTACTTCGTCTTTTATAACCTATTTCCATTGACAAATTTACTATTTTTATTTAATATTATATATGATAGTTATTCTCATTTGTAAATTAATTATAATTGATAACAACATTCTATTATGTCCGTATTTTTTACTTATTAATATATTGGCATTAAATTTATACTAGAAATTAAGGAGTAAAATAAGATGTTAAATATAAATTATATCTCAGAAACATTTTATAATTGCTGTAATATTCCAATTAAAGCAATATCTAAAGAATATGATGAAATTTATAAATATGGATACAACAATTATTTAGATGAATTATATCCAAAGAATAAAATAAATGACTTTATATTAAATGAAATGAATAGTAACAAAGATATTTATACTCTATCTATTGATAACGATATTCACTATATTATTACAGATGCTTGTAATGTTATTTTCATCCTAGGTCCCATATCAACAAATAGTTCTAATAAGTTAGTTTGTTATAAACCAGCTACTTGTTTTGAATATATAGAGTATGTACTATGTAAAATAATTGAAAATAATCTTATTTATGACGTTAACAGTCGTTCTTATAATATATATGTTAGAAAGGCAATACATCATATACATAAGTATTACAACGAAGATATATCCATAGATGATTTATGTGAAAAATTAAATATAAATAAATCATATTTTTGCAACTTATTCAAAAAATCAACTAGTCAAACATTTTCTAACTTTTTAAATTATTTCAGAGTTGAAAAGAGTAAAAAGTTACTAGAAGATCCTAAACTATCTTTATTAGACGTTGCTTTGGAAGTTGGTTTTAATAATCAAAACTATTATACAATCGTCTTTAAAAAAATAACAAATCAAACTCCATCAGCTTATAGAAAAGAAATTGTTTCTATTAAAAATCAAGTATATTAGTATTCTCTTTAGAATATAATCTATAAATATTTCCTTTTAATTATATTATTTAAATTTAAAGACGTTGATTTATCAGCGTCTTTAAATAATTTCATATGTAAAGGTAGGTGAAAAGATGTATAACCTGGATTTAAATATAGTAGGTACTTTAATACTATCCATGGTCTTATATTTATTTGGTAATTTTCTTACTAATAAAATCTACATACTTAATAAATTATGTATTCCATCTCCCGTTGTAGGTGGTCTCACATTTTCATTATTCGTTTTTATATTAGAATATTTTAAGTTAGTAAATGTATCCATGAATACTCTTCTTATGCCATATTTCATGTCATTTTTCTTCACAATAGTAGGATTAAATGTGAGTTTTAAGCTACTAAAAAAAGGAGGAAAAGTATTAATTATTTATTGGCTATTATGTGCCCTTTTAGGATTTTCTCAAAATATAATAACCATTATTTCATCAAAGCTTTTAGATATAAATCCCCTTTTAGGTTTAATGTGTGGCAGTGTATCCATGGAAGGTGGACATGGTTATTCTTTAGCTTTTGGAAGGACTTTAGAATCTTTAGGTGTTTCTAATGCTTGTAGTGTAGGATTTGCCTCTGCTACTTTAGGTCTAATTATGGGTGGAATAATTGGAGGTCCTGTTGCCAAGATTTTAATTGAAAAATATCATTTAAAGTCTTCAAATATACATAAAAAAAATAAATCTTCTATTTTAAAAAGTAATACTTCTATTTTAAATATTAATGACACTTTGTTCTTTGAACAAATTTTAATTGTTTTGGTTTCCATGAGTGTTGGTAGTGCTTTAGCAAACATTGTTAATGTATATTTTCATATAGTGGTACCAAGTATTGTTGGATGTATTTTTATTGCAGTATTATTTAGAAATTTTAATGATAAAGCTAAAATTATGATAATGGATTTTAAACTACTAAATTTTCTACAAGATTTATCCCTTGGAATGTTTTTGACTATGGCTCTTATGAGTATTGACTTTTTTAGTTTATCTAGTTTATTTGGTCCTATTGTTTTTATAGTAATTTGCCAAGTAATATTTATTGTTATATTTACTACTACACTTGCTTTTAGGGCACTTGGAAAAGATTACGATGCTGCAGTAATGATAAGTGGTATGTTAGGTCACGGCCTTGGAGCAACGCCTAATGCCCTTGCTAATATGGGTTCAGTAACAAACAAATATGGCTATAGTCAAAGTGCCTACTTAGTAGTTCCATTAGTTGCAGCTTTCTTACTGGACATTTTTAGTATTCCATGTATTTTATTTTTTATTAATATTCTTACATAGGCAAAATTTTCTGAAGGAATCTTATTATACTATTTAGTTAATTCTTTTTGTAATTAACTTTATTTTAATTATAAAATATCTTAAATTATCATATTTGTATTAAATTTATAAAAAATATCATAATAATAATAGTAAAGTAAATATTATGAAGGAGGTACATTATGAATAGCAATTTAAATTGCCTTGTTTCAAATTGTGCTTATAATAAAACTGGTTATTGTTATGCTTCACATATAAAAGTAGAAGGCTTTGAAGCCACTGTTACTCCAGAAACTTACTGTGAAAGTTTCATAAATAAAGCAGAGGCTAATTTTACAAGTAGTGTAAGTGATAGTGCTCAAACTAATACTCAAAACATTTCTTGTAGTGCCAAAAACTGTACATATAATATTCAAGGTGCTTGCAATGCAAATCATGTTCTTATTAATATGAAAAATGCAGTTTGTGATACATTTAGGCTTAAGCATTAGTATATAAAAAAGAGAGGTTACCCTCTCTTTTTTTAATTTATCTTCTTTTCCATAGCAGCAATCATTTTTTCTTTTATTATTTCTGCAAGTACTACTGTTTTAATCCTTGGATTTTCAATATGATCATATATAGGGTCTAAGTACTCAACTTCCACACTTCCTGAGTGTATTTTTCCAACTGGCTCATAGCCTTCATATGTACTTCTAGAGTTTTTTATTACCATGGGAACTATAGGGCATTTTGCCTTATATGCAATTTTTAAAGACCCAGCCTTAAAATCAGAAACTAAAGCATTAGGATCTTTTACCCAAGTTAAATCTCCTTCAGGAAATACTGCCATGCTGTGCCCACTCTTTATATTTTCTGAGGCTTTAATTATACTTTTCATACCTTCTCTATTACTTTCTCTATTTATGAAAACACACTTCATTAAGTTTAGCCAATGACTAACAATTGGTATATGTCTCCATGTAGGTACATCAGCTATTATAACACCCACTGGTTTTGCTATACTAGAAACTAAAATATAACTATCTAGCATACTGGCATGATTTGATACAAATAAAACCTCTTCTTTAGGCACTTTTTCTTTACCTATAATTTTTATTTTTATTTTTACTAAATCAAGCGATCTCTTTGCGTGGTTCTTTACAAATCTAAATTTTTCAATGCCACTGTATTTTTTTTCATTGTACTTTAATTTTAATAACTCTGGTATAGATAATATGAATCCGATAATTTGAAATAATGCAAATTTAATATAATTTAACACTAACTCACACTCCTTTAAAAAATGTTAACAATTAATTCTAGCACACTTTTATTTATTTTTTAAGTAGTTATATTTTGTTATAAAATCAGTAAGTCTATGAATATAAATTAATAAATAGATAAATCTTTTCTAGATAAAGGAGGATAAACATGGCATCTACCATAAAAAACTATAATGATAGATTAGTTATCATAAATATAAATTCTCATACAGGTGATAAAGTTAAACTAAATTTGCCTGTGGAATTTGTAAAAAAACTAATAAAGAACAATGCTTTGGATTTTTTTATATTTGAAGAGGAAATAGTCGATACTCAGAAAATGATAAAATCTCTTTTGGACTCTTTTAATTACAACCTAACAGGAGAAGTTGTTAATTTAGAAAGATATAATGGTGATTTAATAAAAATTAAAATTCAATAAATTAATTGTGTAAATAAAAAAGTTGTCTCCTAAGAGACAACTTTTTTTAGTTTGCTTCAACTTGATTAGCTATATTACATGCATGATCTGATACTCTTTCTAAATTTGTTAATAAATCTAAGAATAGTACTCCAGAATCAATTGTACATTTTCCTTCATTTAATCTTTCCATATGAGTTTTCTTATAAAGTTTATTAAGAGCATCTACTTCGTCTTCTACTTTATAAATTTCAGCTACACCGCTTTTATTATTTTCTGCTAAGCAATTTAATGAAGCTTTGAAGTTTTCTTGAGCTTTAGTGTATATGTTAGTCATTTCTTCAATAGCATTTTTAGAGAATTCTAAGTCTTTATCTATTGCTATCTTAGATAATTCAGATATATTTTCAGCATGGTCAGATACTCTTTCAATATCATTAACTGTGTTGAATAATAAGTCAACTTTACTTCTTTCATCATCACTTAATGATGACTTCGACAGTTTTAATAAATAACTTAATATTTCTTTTTGTAATATGTTTACAGTTTCTTCATGTTTTTCTGTTTTTTGAACAGACTCTGTTGATTTATTTAATAAAGAATCTATAGAAGATTCTAATGCATAATTTGCTTTTTCACCCATTCTTAAAACTTCTTTTACTGTATTTCCAAGAGCTATAGATGGAGTTTGAAGTATTCTTTCATCTAAGTATTTAGTTTTAACTGATGCTTCACTTTCTTCTTCAGTTATTGGCATAAGTTTTAATACTATTTTTACTATATATTTTGAAAATGGTAATAAAATTAGTACATTTACTACGTTGAATATAGTATGAGCATTTGCTATTTGTCTAGCTGCATCGTTTGGATCTAAGTACTGAACAATCATACTTATTGGTTTACCTAATACTAGCATAAATATTATTGTTCCTATTACGTTAAAGGTTAAGTGCATTGTTGCAGCACGTTTAGCATTTCTAGATGCACCTATACTTGATAATAATGAAGTAACACAAGTTCCTATATTATCTCCATATAGTATTGGAAGGGCTGCACTAAGTGGTATTAAACCTTGTGATGCTAGAGCTATAAGCATACCCATAGACGCTGAAGAACTTTGTATTATACCTGTTATTGCAAATCCTGCAAGAATTCCTAGAACTGGATGTTTTCCAAAGTAAATGAATGCATCTCTAAAACCTTGGTATTCAGCTAAAGGTTTAACAGCATCTTTCATAAATTCCATACCTGTAAATAAAATACCAAATCCTAAAAGTATTGTTGCTAATTCTTTAGTTTTTTGCTTTTTACTAAATAAGTATAGTATTATACCTACTCCAAGAGCAATTGGTGCGATTGATTCTAAGTTAAATGATACTAATTGAGCTGTAACAGTTGTTCCTATATTTGCCCCCATTATTACACCTATTGCTTGGCTTAAAGTCATAATACCAGCATTAACAAAACCAACAACCATAACTGTTGACGCTGATGAACTTTGTATAATTCCTGTTACTACTGTTCCTACTAGAACACCCATAACCACGTTGCTAGTTAACTTTTCAACTATTTTTTTTAGTTTTTCTCCTGCTGCTTTTTGTAGACCTTCTGCCATCAAGTTCATTCCATATAAGAATAGACCTAGGCCACCTAATAGACTTATTGCTATTTCCAAAATTCTTTCCTCCTTAAGTTATATCTAGTGATTATTATCTGGTTTTATGTACAATTTTATCTAGTCATACATATTTAACAATTATCTTTGCCATTTAACAAATATTTAATAAACATTTAAGTTCCTATGAAATAATAATACATTTTTTGACTTATTTGGTTAAGAGAAGGTTAAATAATTGTTAAGATAATGTTAAATTATATATCAATATTTTAAACATATCGTTATTTTTTACAGTTGAAATGAAATTATTATATTATTTTACTGCTATTTCTTCCTTCTACATTCCTATTAATTTCTTTAATTAAGTTTAATCTTATATTATTAAATTAATAGAATATTGGGTATCTATTTTTTAGGAGGTGGTTTTATGGAAGAAATAATGGCACTTATAAATCGAAAGTTTTTAAAAGATAATGAGTTATTATATTTGGAAGATCATGATTTAGTTAAGTCTTGTGAATTTTTGAGACCACATAATGCCCATTATAAAGAGTATTTAATTGTAATCAATAATAATGGTAATGATGAAGAATATATTGTATGCTGTAAGTTCATATAGTTTTCTGAAAATTCTCTCCTTTTGTCATAGTCAAATCAAATAATGAATATTTATATATAAATCAATTGATAAACTTTAGGAGGTATGTGAATGAAGGAAGTATGTGCAGATTTGACTGTTTACTTTCAAGAGCCTTATTGGGTAGGAGAATACAAACGCATTTCAGAAGAAAAAATTGAAACAAGTAAAGTATTTTTTGACTATGAACCATTAATTCATCAAGTTTATAATTATTATTTAAAAAATTGGAACAAACTTAATTTTACCATATCTTATGAATAAATAAATGTATATAAAAATAGCTAGATTCACTTTATTTGAAATAATAATCTAGCTATTTTTATATTGAGTTTTTCATTGCAATATTTGCATCCCCTAGTAAATATTAAGCTAATGTATGATTTCTTGGTTTTTCTTTAAGTACGTCTTTTATTACCTCTTTAAACATGATTGGTTTATGTAAAAAATCTGTTAAATCAATTTCTTCATCTGCATAAAGACAAAGCCTTACAAATCCATCGTTAGTAATGATCATTTTGTTGCACTTTTCACAAAAACAATCACTAATTGGTGAAATAATTCCTACTCGTCCTTTTGACTTTTCCATATTATAATATTTTACGTTACGATCTTCCTCAAAGCTGGATATATTAATATCTTCAAGATTTTCCATTAATTCTTTTGTATTAACATAACTTGAATCATAAAGTCTTTTACTGCTACCCCATGGTGTAAGTTCTACAAACCTAACATCCACATTATTGTATTTTGTCAGTCTAATAAAGTCATATACTTCATCTGTATTAAATTCATCTATAAGTACACAATTAATTTTAACTGGCAATTTAAGTCTTATACATGTATTTAGAGCATTTAACACTTCTGTTAAACTGCCTCCTCTAGTTACGGCATTATACTTATATTCTTTTAGAGAATCAATACTTAAATTTACCCTATCAAGACCGCTATTTTTCAATTCCAATGCTTTTTCACTGAAATGTTGACCATTTGTTGTAATAGAAATATCATCTATATTACACTCATGTTTAGCAAAATAAATTAAATCCTTTAAATAAGGATATAAAAGAGGCTCTCCTCCTACAAATTTTATTTTATTTACACCGAGCTCTTTAAAGTTTTTTATTATAAACTTATAATCCTCGAAACTTAGTATATTATTAACATATTCTTCTTCAACTGTATCTTCTTCCTCCTTACAATAAACACACCTTAAATTACATTTATCTGTAAGAGAAATTCTAAGATAGTTTATTTCTCTTGAATAGCTGTCTTTCATTTAGTTACCCTCTTTGCTTATAATTTTCCTCTTTAATTATATAATATTACTTAAAGCAAATTAATTCAAATATTTTCATAAAAAATAGCATAAAAATGTAAATTTTTATGCTATAAGTCTTAATATTTATCGTATTTATCTAAATTTTCTTCTTTTTTCTCTTTTTGTCTCTCAATAATTTTCATAATAAGTAGAATTATGGAACCAATTATTATAGCTCCATAAAATAATACAAAAATACTAAAGATAATCATATTCATCAATATGCTCCCCTTATGAATTACTCCTCTATTAAAACTGCTGTACCATAAGCAATTACCTCACTAGCACCAGCCATAACTGCAGAAGTACTTAATTGCATACCTATAATAGCATTAGCTCCCATACCTTCAGCTTTTTCTACCATTCTTCCTATGGCAATTTTTCTAGCCTCTTCCATCATTTCGTGGTAAGCTTTTATTTCTCCTCCAACTAAAGTTTTAAAACTAGCTCCTATATCTTTACCTATATTTTTTGTTCTAACTGTACTTGCTGATACCAATCCAAAAACTTCTTTTACTTCTTTTCCTGGTACGCTATTAGTTGTAGTTATTATCATTTATACCCTCCCAAAACTCTTTTTATTTTATTGTAACAAACTTTGATAATTTATTGCATTACAATATTGTTAGATAATTATATTAACCTATTCCTCCAAGTAGTATTCCTGCAATAAATACTATTAACGTTAAAAATACATATACATATTTGGCCATAGGATTAAACCAAGATCCAAGTAACTTTTTAGCGCCTGTTTCAATTTCTGATTTTGCCTTATCAATACCAATTACCCAGAAAAACATTATTGCTGCTATAAATGCTCCAAGTGGTATTATGTATATTGATACAAAGTCCATCCATTTTCCTAGTACATCTCCATTTTCCACAAATAATCCAAATAAAAATGCCAAGAAACAAACAAGTATTACAGATATTTTTCTACTTAATTTTAAGTTACTTTGTGTTGCTTCAATTGGTACTTCTAGTAGGTTCATCAGAGATGTTATAGATGCAAATAAAACTGATATAAAAAATACAATAGCAAATATCCTTCCAAAAGGCATTAACTTAAATACTGATGGCAGTGTTATAAAAAGTAATGGTGGCCCTGCAGTTGGATCTAAATTAAAGGCAAATACTGCTGGAATAATTACAAGCCCTGCAGTTAAAGCTGCTAAAGTATCAAATATAACTGTATTCTTTGCTGAGTTTGGTATGTCTATATCTCTTTTTAAATAACTTCCATACACAATCATTCCAGATCCCGCTATGGATAATGAGAAAAATGCTTGACCTAGGGCATAAATCCAAGTCTTTGGTTGAGATAAATACTCCCATTTTGGAACAAATAAATAATTTATTCCATCCTTTGCTCCATCTAACATTAAAACTCTTACTAAAAGTATTAAAAATAAAATATAAAATGTTGGCATCATAATTTTATTTACTTTTTCTATTCCATTTGAAACACCAAGTAATAAAATTGAAGCTGTAATAAGTAAGGCTAAAAAGTGCCACACTACACTTCCAAAAGGTCCTGCAATAGCTCCAAAATATGCTCCTGAATCTACAGCATTTAGAGCTTCTCCAGAAATACTTCCTACTAAAAATTTTATAAACCACCCTACTACAACAGCATATCCAACAGCTATGCCAAAAGCACCAAGTACTGGTATAATACCAAATATGCCTCCACCTTTTTTATCTTTTGTTTCTAATGCTTTTTTAAATGAGCCTATTGGTCCACTTTGAGTCATTCTACCAAAAGCAAACTCTCCCATAAGTCCTGTACATCCTAGTAAAACTATAAACAAAATATAAGGTATTAAAAAAGCAGCCCCTCCAAATTGACCAACTCTATATGGAAACATCCATATGTTTCCCATTCCCACAGCCGAACCTATACATGCTAATATAAATCCTGCTTTTGAGGTAAAAAGATCCCTACTTTCATTTTGCCTTTTCACATTATTATCAGACACAATCATCTCCCCCTTTGATATTTTCTGTTATAATTATATGAATTTTTTCATTTCAAATTATATCATTTAGACAATTCTATCATAAAAGGAAATCACAAACCATAATTTAACACGTAGGCTTCATGCGCAGTTGAATATTTACTATTAAAGTACTACTCTTATAATTGGAGGTGGTTAACATGAAAAAGGGCTATTTATATATAGCTATAGCAACAATTTTATTTAGTTCTATGGAAATAATGTTAAAAACTATTTCTCAAAGTTTTAATCCCATACAGCTAACTTTTGAAAGATTTTTTATTGGGGGGTTAATATTATTGCCTTTTTCAATTAAATCACTTAAATCAAAAGAAGAATCTGTTAATAAAGAAGATATAAAACAATTTCTATTATTAGGCTTTATGTGTGTTGTTGTTAGTATGATTTTTTATCAGCTTGCTGTAAATTATACTAAGGCTTCTGTAGTTGCAGTTATTTTTAGCTGTAACCCTGTTTTCGTAATGATATTTGCTTATATATTCTTAAAAGAAGAAATCCACTCGCATAATATCCTATCCCTTATTCTAGAAATTGTAGGTATAATAATTATAATTAATCCCTTATCAATTAAATTATCATCTATTGGGTTAACTTTAACACTTCTAGCTGCTATTACCTTTGCTTTGTATGGAGTCTTAGGCAAGAAAAGTGCGAGTAAATTTGGGGGAGAGGTTGTAACTTGTTTTAGCTTTATTTTAGGAAGTATAGAAATGCTTATTTTAATATTAATAGGTCATATTCCTTCTGTTTCAACTCTTTTAACTTCATTTAACCTAGATAGTTTTGCCAATGTACCTTTATTTACTGGATATAATATGGGTAATATTTTGTCTGTAATTTATGTTTATGTTTTTGTAACAGGTCTTGGATATGCTTCTTATTTTAAGGCCATGGAAGAAACTTCAGCTAATACTGCATCTTTAGTATTTTTCTTTAAACCTGTTCTCTCTCCTATTTTAGCTTTTATTTTTATAAATGAATTCATTCCTATTAATATGATTGTGGGAATTTTATTTATAGTTGCTGGTTCTATTTTTACAATTATATGTAATATGTCATTGGAGAAAAAGTTATTAGCTAATGAGGATGAAATAAATTCAAATCAGTAAAACTTTACTTAACAAAAAAAGTATAAGCTTAACGCTTATACTTTTTTATTATGAATTAACAGCTTCTCCTACAAGTCCTATTTCTTTAGCCACTGATTTCATTCCTTCTATTGCTTCTTCTATAACTTCTTCTAAAGGTTTATCTAACATCTCACATCCGTTTTTTATAACTTCTCTATTTACACCTGCAGCAAACCCACTAGATTTAAATTTTTTCTTAACTGATTTTACACCTAAATCTAATACACTCTTTGATGGTCTCATAATGGCTGTAGCGTTTATAAGACCTGTCAGCTCATCAATTGTATATAATACCTTCTCCATGTTACTCTCTGGCTTTACATCACAAACTAGACCATATCCATGGCTAACAACAGAGCGTATTAACTCTTCGTCTAAATCTTTTTCTCTCATTATTTCTATTACTTTTTTACAATGGTAATCTGGATATTTTTCATAATCTAGGTCATGTAATAGTCCTACAATTCCCCATTTTTCAGGATCTTCATTGTAAAGATTAGCAAAGTGTCTCATAACACCTTCTACTGCAAGGGCATGATTAATTAAATGCTCATCTTCGTTATACTCCCTTAGTATATTCCATGCTTCTTCTCTTGTTGGATACATATATTACTCCTCCTATGATTAATATTATATTATCTTATTGTATCACCAATTAATACCAATTAACCTAAGATATTATAAATTATTCCAATTTTCTTAAAATTTAAAACAATATTTATCATATAAAAATAACAATCACTTATTCAGTGATTGTTATTTTTCCGTTTTTATATAATGAGTCTATATGCTTTGTATATTTTTCATTTAATATTCTAGCTTTTATATCATCTTTACTATCTTCTAATGATTTTGTAACAGTCCTCTTATCAGTTACTTTTACAATGTGATATCCATAAGGTGTTTCAATAAGGTTTGATACTTGGTTTGTATCTAATTTAAATACTTCTTTAGTAAATTCAATATTTTTATCACTCTTAGCAAAGTATCCTAAATCTCCACCATCTTTTCCTGAATTTTTGTCATCAGAATATTCTTTTGCTAGATTAGCAAAGTCTTCATTGTTTTTTACCTTATCTAAAACACTTTGTGCCTTTTCTTTTAGTTTTTCTTTTTCCTCTTTGCTAACTTCTTTATTATCTTTATCTAAAGTAGATATTAAAATTTGACTTGCTTTTACTTCTTCAATATTAAATTGATCTTTATGATTATTGTAGTAAGCTTCCATTTCCTTATCAGAAACATTAATATCTTTTATAAAGTTCTCTTTGTATTTTGCTACAGTTAAGTCTTTTTTTATTTCTTCCTTTAAAAAGTCTTCTGTAACACCAGCTGCTTCTAATTTTTCTTTGTAAACATTATTTGTTTCTAGGGTTTGTTTTAATTGTTCAAACTTTTCATTTACTTCACTATCTTCTACTTTAATGTTTTTCTTTTGTGCATCTTGATAAGCTACTTCATTATCTATAATAAATGATAATACATCATTATTTATTTCATCACTATTTTTGTCTTCTTTTTCTATATATCCTGTTGCATATAAAAATTCTTCTGTCTTTTTATATTCTTCTTTACTTACATTTACATCGTTAATTTTTGCTACAGTTTTATTCCCGCATGCTACCATATTTATAGAGATTAAAATTGTTAATCCCATAAGAACTATTTTTTTCAATTTTTTACCTCCACTATTTCTCTGTCTTAAATAATTTACCATTCCAATAATTTCTTTGTTCATCACTTTGTTTTATTGGTAATATTTCAAATCCTTCTTTTTTGAAGTGCTGAATCATTTCATCTAACACTGCTACAGTTTGCTTTCTTTCATGCATTAATAAAACTGCATCATCAGTGTCACTTGTATGCTTTATAACAGATTGAATTATTTGTGGAGAAGTTGATCTCCAATCTTCTGTATCAAGTGTCCAATCCCATAACTTGTATCCAGCATCCATAAGAGCATTGTATGAACTTCTTGGTGTGTATGGTTTACTACCAAAAGGAAGTCTAATAACCTTTGACGTTTCTCCTGTTATTTCCTTAAATGTTTTTTGATTAGTATCAAATTCATTTTTCGCTGCTGTTGGTGATGTATATAATTTGTGTATATCATGACTTACGCTGTGAAATCCTGCTGTGTTTTCATTTTTGACTATATTTTTTACTTGCTCTGGATAAGCTTGCATATTTGAATTAATCATAAAAAATGTTGCTTTTACATTGTTTTTATTTAGTATTTTAATTATTTCATCTGTATATTCTGATGGACCATCATCAATCGTAAGATATACTACTTTTCCATAACTTTTAGATGGACCTTTTTCTATCTCCCTTGAGCCGCTTAGTGCAATATCTGTTATTGTTTCTCCTTCAAGCATAATATTTCTGCTCTTGGCACAGGCTAATACTTCTTTACTGTTTAATTTGACAATAGAAACTACACCTACACATATAACAATAGCAACAACACCTGCTATAACTTTTGTTTTATTTTTATTATGCCTAATATAATTTAAAACGTGTTTTATTGTTTTCAAAATTTTTTCTTTTGACTTTTCTTTAAATGTTAAATCTTCTTTTTTCATTTTCAAAATCCCCCAAATTTCTTCCATTTTTTACAATACAAATTACTACATTTTTTCATAAATTCTAATCCAAACAATACTACAGCGTCAATACTATTGTCTGCCAATATAATGGTGGAAGTCAATAGAAAAATGGAATCAAAATTGTTACATCTATTTTGTAATACCATTTTTTGTTTGTTTTTTTTGCGAATATTATTTCCTATATTGTATAACCTATAATTGAAATTAATAAATAAAGGAGGTTTCAAAATGGCTAAAAAATCAAACGAAAAAAGTAAAATGGTTGACCAAAAGAACAACAAAATGGAAGACAAAATGACAGACAGAAAAGCTGACAAAATGACAGACAAAGTTAATGTAAACGATCAATGCAGCGATTGTTCTAATTGCAAATAATAATTAAAACAACATAAGTAACAAAAGTAAGCACACATAATATTGCATATTTGTGTGCTTACTTCCTTTTTTCTTAATGCTCTCTTCCTTGTAATTCATCCTTTATATCTTCAATTGTTACATTTGAATTTACCATTAATACTATAATATGATAAACTAAATCACTTATTTCATAAATTATTTCATCTTTATTTTCATTTTTTGCACCAATAATAACTTCTGTACTTTCTTCTCCCACTTTTTTAAGTATTTTATCTAAACCTTTGTCAAATAAATAATTTGTATAAGAGCCTTCTTTAGGATTATTTTTTCTCTCTTTTATTAATTTATATAATCTTTGTATTAATTCACTTTTTAAAACTTCTTCGTCAGAAAAAATTTCATTAAAGAAGCAAGAATGATTTCCCGTATGACAGGCTACTCCTTTTTGCTTAACCATTAAAAGTATGCTATCCTTGTCGCAGTCATAATAAAATCCTACTACCTGTTGGTTATTTCCTGAAGTTTCTCCCTTTGTCCAAAGCTCTTCTCTACTTCTACTAAAATAAGTGGCTTTTTTATCAGTTAGAGTTTTTTTCATAGATTCTTTGTTCATATATGCAAGCATTAATACTTCTTTAGTATCAACATCTTGCACAACTACTGGAATTAAACCTTTTTCATCAAATTTTAAAGCATTTATAAGATTTAAGTCAATTTCTTTTTTTATATTTTTTTCAATCAAACTGTCTCTCATTACTTCATCTCCTAATTCAAAGTCTCACTTCTATTCCTTGTTTTTTCATGTATTCTTTCAAGTCCTTAATTTTTATTTCTCCAAAGTGAAATACTGATGCAGCCAGTACTCCATCACAGTTGGCTTTCTTTGTTGCTAAACAAAAGTCTTGTAATTTTCCTGCGCCTCCAGAGGCTATGACTGGAACATTTACTGCTTCTGTTATTTTTGATAATAATTCTATATCATAGCCATTTTTCATTCCGTCCTCGTCTATGCTATTTACAACTATTTCTCCAACTCCCAAATTTACTCCTTTTTTTGCCCATTCAATAGCATCCAAATCAGTTTTTTCTCTTCCACCTTTTATATACACATCCCAAGAACCTTTATCATTTTTCTTTACATCCATGGATAAAACTACGCATTGATTTCCAAATTTCTCTGCAGCTTCTTTTATAAGGTTTGGATTTCTAACAGCAGATGAGTTTACAGATACCTTGTCTGCTCCTTTTCTAAGTATATTAGTAAAATCATCTATGGATGAAACACCGCCACCTACACAAAAGGGTATGGATAAGTTTTCAGCAACTTTTGAAACAAACTCTAGTGAAGTCTTTCTCTCTTCATTTGAAGCCGTTATATCGTAAAATACAAGCTCATCGGCTCCACTATCGCTATAATATTTTCCTAGAACTTCTGGAGAGTCTATATCTTTTATATCTTCAAATTTTTTCCCCTTAACTACTCTTCCATTTCTAACATCAAGACATGGTATGATTCTTTTTGTTAACATAAGCTTAAAGCCTCCTTCAGTTCTATTTTATTTTCATAAAGAGATTTGCCTATTATAGCTCCATATAAATTCATTAGATTTAATTTTTTCACATCTTCTAAAGTCGTAACTCCACCAGAGGCTATAATATCTAAACTTGTTTCTTTAGATAGTTTTTCATATATATTAAAGTTTGGTCCAAACATCATTCCATCTTTTGAAATATCCGTATAAACTATGGTTTTCACACCTATTTCTTCTAATTCCTTACATAGCTCAATTGAGTCCAAACTACTTACTTCTTCCCACCCTTCAATGGCAACTTTTCCATTTTTAGCATCTATTGATACTACAATTTTTTCTTTGTATTTTTTTACCAAATCTTTCAATAGCTCTTTATTTTTTACTGCCATGCTACCGATTATTACCCTATTAACATCCATAACTAAAAGATCTTTTATTCTTTTTTCGTCTCTAATTCCTCCACCAATTTGTATGGGAATATTTACACTTTGTAGTATTTTTTTTATGCTTTCGTCATTTACATTCCCTTCTCCCCTTGCTCCATTTAGAGAAACAATATGAATAAATTCAGCTCCTTTTTCTTCCCATTTTTTAGCCATTTGACTTGGATCATCACCATAAATATTTACTTTGTTGAAATCACCTTGCAAAAGCCTTACACATTTATTATCTTTTATATCTATAGCAGGAAAAATTATCATCTAATAATCAACTCCTTATAAGCCTTTAATATGTGTTCCCCCAGTTCACCACTTTTTTCTGGATGAAATTGAAGACCATAAACATTTTCTTTTCTAACTATTCCTGGAATCTTTTTTTCATACTCTGCAAATGCTATTAATTCTTTATTTGAAGAATTTACAAAATAAGAGTGTACAAAGTAAACATAAGAATCTTCATTTATATATTTAAGTATTTCATCATCACTTTTTTCAAATTTTAAATTATTCCAACCCATATGAGGAACTTTCAAGTCAATATCAAGATAATCTACTTCTCCTTCAATTAAGCCTAAGCCTTCATGCTCTCCATACTCATAACTTTTTTCATAAAGTAACTGCATACCTAAACAAATACCTATCATATATTTTCCACTTTTTACAAAGTCTTTAATGGGCTGAACTAATTCTAAATCATTTAATGCATTTATGGCATCTCTATAAGCTCCCACACCAGGAAGAATAAGAGAATCTGCATTTTTTATTTCATTTATATCTCTAGATATTTTCGTTTCAATTCCTGCTCTAGCAAAACCTCTGCTAACTGAACCTAAATTACCTAGACCATAGTCAACTATTATATTCATTATAAAACTCCTTTCGAAGAAGAAATATCACCAGATACAACTTCACATCCTTCTTTTAAAGCCCTTGCAAAAGATTTAAATACTGATTCAATTTTATGGTGATCATTTTCTCCATAAAGAAGGTTTATATGAAGAGTTATTCTACTTTCATTTACAAAAGCTCTAAAAAATTCTTTAAACATTTGAGTAGACATATTGCCTATTCTTTCACTTTGAAAATCCACATTAAAAACTAAATAAGGTCTATTACTTATATCTAAACTTGTATAAGCCAAAGATTCATCCATGGGTATATATACAGTTGAATATCTTTTAATTCCTACTTTTTCTCCAATAGCATCTTTAAATGATTGCCCTAAACAAATTCCTAAATCTTCAATAGTGTGATGATCATCCACCTGCAAATCCCCACTACATTTCACAATCAAATCAAAGTTACTGTGAAAAGTAAAAAGAGTTAGCATATGATCTAAAAATCCTATTCCTGTATCTATCTCCGCTTTTCCACTACCATCAAGATTTATTTTCACCTTTACCTTTGTTTCCAACGTATTTCTTTCTACAAAACCCCTTCTCATATTTCCTCCTACACAAACTTTTTCATAGCTTTAATAAATTCATTATTTTCATCTTCGCTTCCTATAGTAACTCTGTAGTGATTGTCTAATTTTCCACCAAATTTTCTAATTAATACGTCTTCTTTTACTAATTTTTCTTCTAAGTTTTTTATATCACTGTGAAAGAAAAGAAAGTTTGCTCCTGATGGAAATGCTTTTACATTCATATCTTTAAGAGATTTGTATACTTTTTCTCTTTCTTTTTTAATTCCTTTTGCATAAGCTATCATTTTATCTTTTTCTTCTAATGCCTTTGTTGCTAAAAAGGCTGATATAGAATTTAAGTTATAAGGCGGTCTTACTTTTTCCACAGTTTTTACAAGTTCTTCACATGCAAGCAAATAACCTGTTCTAATTCCTGCCATGGAAAATGCTTTAGATAGAGTTTTAACTACTATAAGATTTTTATAGTTTTCAATTTCTTCTACTACACTTTCATCACCAAACTCCATGTATGCTTCGTCAACTATAACAATGTTGTCTGTAGATTTTATTATTTTAATTACATCATCTTTTTTTATCATGCTTCCTGTTGGGTTATTGGGATTACATATTATAGTTACTTTCGGATTATTTTCTTTTATGGCATGAATAAATTTATCTGCATTTATTACAAAATCATCTTCAGATTCTGCTCCCATGTACTTAGTATCAAAGATTTTGGCATAGATGGAATACATGGCGAAACTTGGGTCTAAACTTAAAATTAATTCATCTCTATCAACAAATGTTTTTATACATAAGTCAAGTAACTCACTAGAACCATTTCCCACACATATATTTGAAATTTCACACCCAACATAGTTAGATATGGATTTTTTCAAATCAATGTAAGAATCATCTGGATAAACATTTAGGTAAAACTCTTCACCCAATTGTTTTACTAAATCTTTAAATAAATCTTTACTTCCTTCATTCGCATCTAGTTTTACTGAACATACTATTGGATTTACTACGTATGGTTGTAACTCCTTTACACTTTGTTTTTCCTTCATAACTAACACCCCTTCTAATAATTATTTTCATCTAAAGTTGAAGCAAATTTATTTACAATCTCTTCAATCTTATTTTTATTAAATTTATAACTTACTCTATTGGCTATTATTCTAGAACTTATGTTGCACATATCCTCCACAATCTCTAGACCATTTGCTCTTAGCGTATTACCTGTTTCCACCAAGTCAACAATAACATCTGAAAGTCCTACTATGGGAGCTAGCTCCACTGAACCATTAAGTTTGATGACTTCTATTTTTTGTCCTCTTGATTTAAAATAATTCTTTGCAATTGTTGGATATTTAGTTGCAACTTTTAAAGTTTCTTCTTTTGCATAATTATTCTTACCTTTTACTCCTGCCACAGAAAACTTACATTTACCAAACCCTAAATCTAATAGCTCGTATACTTCATTGTCATTTTCATTTTCTAAAATAGTGTCTTTTCCTACTATGCCAAGATCTGCAACTCCTTTTTCCACATAAGTTACAACGTCAGATGGTTTTACATGAATATAAGTGATTTTATTTTGTTCATCTTTAAAAATTAATTTTCTGCTATCTGTTTCTATACACTCTTCTATATTTAGAATTTTCAGTCTTTTATAAATATCTTTTTCTATTCTACCTTTAGCTATGGCTATTACAATATTATCCACCTTTATCAACTCCTATCTTTTGATGCTTCCATTATTCCATCCACATCTATGCAAAACCCAATAGCAGGAACACTTTTTCCAAACTCTTCTGTAAGAGAATCATATCTTCCTCCACTTAGAATTTCTTTGTACACATTGGCATAATAGCCTTTAATCATTATTCCTTCATAATAATCAAATTTTCCTACCATGGATAAATCACAATTTGTATATTTTTTATATTCACTCTTTTTCAGTAAAGTACTTATTTCCTCCAACTCTTCTAAGCCCTTGTTCATTAAATCATTTGTATAGAATTTTCTAGCTTTTGATATTACTTCTTCTATATCTCCATTTAGTTCAAGCAAATTATATATAATTTCTTTTATTTCTTTATTTATGTTGAATTTTTCAATATAGTCTTTTATTTCTATTTTGTTTTTTCTAAGTATTAAACTTTTTAATTTATTTTCTTGATGCTCTTTAATATTTAACTCACGAAGTAATCCATTTATGTAATTACTACTTCCAATTTCTAAAATAAATTTTTTCCCAAATTTTTTAAGTATATCTAAAGACATATTTACTATTTCTGAGTCTGCTTTTATAGACTTTTCTCCTAAGTACTCACATCCAAATTGTCTAATTTCTTTTATCCCTTCTTTGCCTTCATTTTTGTAAACTGTAGAGTGATAAAATAATTTAAGTACTAAGTCATCTTCCCACCTAGGTATTAAGCTTTTTATAATACTTGTTGTAATATCAGGTCTTAATACTAAAATCTTGTCACTTACTATTTTCACCATAGATTTTGTAGGAGTTCTTTTATTTATGGCAATAAAGTTGTCGTAATCCTCAAATATACTTGGTTTTATTTGAATATAATTATTTTTTACAAATATATATTCTATTTCTTTTGTAAATTCGTATCTTTTCTTTGAATAATTTAGTTCATTTTCTATGCTTAAATACCTCATATTTCCTCCTTGTAATCTTTTTTATTTATTAATTATTTAAAACAATAAAAAAACCATATAGGCTATGCCTATATGGTTTATAAGATTCATATACCATCATAGATACAGGCCCATTTACTGTACTTAAAACAGGGCTTGTATCTATGAGAAAATTCATAATTACAATCCCTTGGATCTATGATGATGATAATATAATGTTGTATTTAATTTGCTATTAAGTTTTTCATTTATAATATACATCATACTTACCTCCAAAGAATTTATTTTAATTTATTAACAATAATGATAATCTACTTTGTATACATTATCAACAATTATTTTTATTTTATTAATATTTTTTCTTACTATTCATTTTCTTATTATATTTAATTTTTTATTTAAAATATCGAATTTTAATTAGTATTTTAAAGATTTCATTACTTTTTCAATTTCATTACTAGCTTTATCTATGGAAGCTAGTCTTTCTTCTTCTGTATTTCCAGTACCATCAACTAATATTTCTTTTGTCTTTTTTATCCCCATAAACTTGGAAATATATTTTATATAGCTAACTCCACGATTTAACATTGGTTTTGTATATACAGGTATTTTGCCGCCACTTGACTGAATATATACTAAGCTTCTATCTAAATCATTTAGTTTTCCCTTTGGTTTTTTATTTTCAAACTTAATAGTTTTTTTATCTTGAATTACACAGTCAAAATATTCTTTAAGCTGTGGCGGAAAAGATGAACTCCACATTGGTGCCGCAATAACATATACTCTAGCTTTCATAAATTGATCACATAAATCATTTATTCTTTTTACTTCCTTTTGACTATAATCATCTAATTGTTTTAGCGCTTTCTCTTCAACTAATGCACTGCGCCCTGCAAAATATTCATATTCCAATCTTGGTATATAGTCTTTAAATAAATCTATTTCCTCCACATCAAAATCAGGATTTTTTTCAATAAACTTTTGTATAAAAAGCCTAGCTACAGTTTTACTAGATGACATTTTTTCTGGTTTTGAGTTACAACTAATATATAATAATGTTTTTCTCATAATTCACCTCAAATAAATAATTAATAATATTATATTATTTGTTAAATATTAGAATTTATTCTATTAATCACTAATTATTTGCTCAAAAAAGGGGTACACATTTTTGTGTACCCCTTTGCAATCTATTTTTTTTTCCACTTTGCACTTCTACCTTTTGCCACAACTTCTATTCTTCCGCTTTTTCTTAAGTTGTTAAAAACTCGGTTAATAGTTGGCTCTGGAATATCAGGACACTGATTTCTTACATCATCCTTTGTAAAGTATCCCAAAGTAGAATTTATAACTTTTTCTATTCTTCTAGTTTTAGTTTCTTTTTTATTTCTAGTTAAATTCATCTCTTCACTTAAATCTTCGTAGGCTGTTAGTATAAATGACAAGAAATAATCTAACCATTTATTCATATTATAAGATTCTCTTTCAAAATCTACGTGTCTAGAAAATAAAGTTCTAAAATATGAGTAATTTTCATCATGATATAAGTTACCTAAACTATTAAATCGCCCTACCTCATATCCACTTTTGTTTAATAATAGCAAAGTCAAAATCTTTGACATTGCTAAGTTATCTTCTTTAAATGGTGATATTAACATAAAATCCATTATAAAAAAAGCAATTATTATAAGATCTTGAATTTTATTTTCTTCTAAAAACTTATAATATTTTTCACACAAATTTTCTACTTTGCTTTCTATATTTTTTTCTATATCGTGGACATTATCAAAATCATCATTTAGTTTTCCAAAGTCAATAAAACCTATTGCCTCATTTCTATATCTCCCGCCCCTTATTAGAGAATACCTGTGCAAATATCCATGAAGTTCTAATATAGTTTGAGAGCATATTTTGATATCTTCAAAAGCACTATTTATTGTTTTAATTACATCTCTAAATTCTACAACACTAATTTCATCCCTAGATTGTGGTGTAATTTCATTGTGAATTAATTTTACTAAGTTTTCCTGCCCCCCAAGAAAACTATCAATATAAGTGTCATAAACAAATTTAAGAATAGCATCATCTGTCATAGAAGTTACCACATTTTTAGGTTGCTTCTTATAGACAATTTGCTCTCCTTTGTATTTATTTATCTTGCATAATTTTTTTACATTGTTCATATCAACTGATATATTAGTCAGCTTTGTCCCCATAGTGTATTCCATAATATCACTCCAAACCCCAATAATATACTTTACCTATTAAATAGTCGTATTAATTTGATTTTACCATAATTTGTTACTATTTACAATTATGTATATATTATTTCCCTTTAATTAACAGAATATTTTAATTATTGTCTCGAATTTAACAATCGCATTAATATAATAAAAAAAGCCTTACTTGACTTTTTCCAAGTAAGGTTTTAATTATTATATTAACTTATTATTATAAACACCTAGTAAGTCTACTTCTTTTACTCTCTTTTCTATTTCTTCTTTGTCTATTGTATAAAGTCCTAATTCTTTCATTCTGTTGAAGTAAATACTTCCTGCAAATGTAAATCTCATCTTTACTCCTTCTTCCTTATGCATTTCTTCATTAGAATAAGATAAAAAGTCTCCTATTAATAAACTGCTTGGTAATTGTAAATAGTCCTTATTTGTTAAATATCTTACAGCATTGTGTCCAGCTAAAGATCCTGTACAAATAGCTTCTGTATGACCTACATAAAATCCTGATTTTTCTCCTCCAACAAATAAATTTTTCATTCCTTCCGCTCTCATATAATTATCTCTTGGAGATACTGCCATATATCTTATGGAATTGCCTTTTCCTCCACTATATGGATCAACTATACATGCAGTTTCAAATCCTGATACACTTCTTAATTTTTCTAAGTCAAAAAATGGTGTCATTAATTTTGCATGACCAGTGTCTAACAAAATAATGTTTTCAGCAAATTCATGAAGGGCATATTGCTGACAAACTTTTATATCAAGTTTTTTTTCGTTTCTAAGTTCCTTAGGCAAAGGTATTACTGCAAAACCTTTCTCATTTAGTTCCTGTTGTATATCTTCACTTAAACTTTCTTTTAATAATTTCATAGAACCACTAAATGCTCCGAAATCACCATTTACTCTTTCCCCGATCATATCATTTACGCCACATCTTCCTGTTACGCTTACCCTTCCTCCAAAAGAAGGACATCTAAGAACACACATAGCACATCCATTACCATACTTAGAACAATTGCCCATTGGACC
This sequence comes from Terrisporobacter mayombei, assembly GCF_020748465.1. Classification (GTDB taxonomy): domain Bacteria; phylum Bacillota; class Clostridia; order Peptostreptococcales; family Peptostreptococcaceae; genus Terrisporobacter; species Terrisporobacter mayombei. Next base: position 498,722 of record NZ_JAHZMP010000002.1, on the reverse strand, counting down.
AGAAGACCCTGTCGTATCAACAAAGCTATCTCCTTCTATCCTTTGACCATCTTCTAATATAACTGCCTTTAATATATCTTTTTCACAGTCAACGTCCACAACTCTGCTCATTATTCTTACTTCAATCCCCATGTCTTTTATAAGTTTCCTAACTGGTGGTTCAATTTTTAAAACATTATATACTGTGGCATGATTATGCCCTGGAAAATCCACATTTTTATGAGTTGCATTTTCATCTGTCAAGGCAAATAATTCACTTGCACCTAAGCACATAGCTTCTTCACATGCAGTGTATCTTCCGTTATTTCTCATTATTCCGCCCACATTACCTAAACCTATTAATAAATCTGTTTTTTCTAAAATCACTACTTGTGCACCGGCTTTTGATGCACTTATTGCAGCAGCGCATCCAGCCCAGCCACCACCTATGACTACAACTTTTGCCATTTATATCCCCCCAATTTATTTAAGATTACTTAAAAACTCTCGTCCATTCATTTGAGCTTTACATGACTTTATTCTGCAATTATTTAATCTAATAGTACATGCGCCACATATACCTTCTCCGCAACAGATTAAATTATTATTTGGAATTGCAAATTTTATCTTATCATCAATGCTATCTACTAATTGTAAAATAGACTTATTAAAATATATTAATCCACAACTGTAAACAAAACTTATATTGTTATTTCTTATATAATTTATTAGAATTTCTTTTTTGTCTTCTAAATTAAAAAGTTGAATATTTACTCCCAATTCTTCTATTTTTTCTTCCATCATCTCTAGTCTTTTGCCTTTTTCATTTATAAATACTTCCACTTCATTGTTATTTCTAATTAATCTTTTTATAACTTTTAACGAATTCACTTGAGATAAGCCATCTAGAACTACTACACATTTGTCACATGCATTTGATTTGATTTCTTTTAATCCAAAAATCCCATTAAAATAAGGAGCCTTTACAATTATCTCTTCACAATTTACTAAAGGCTTTGTTTTTATTCCTCTTGGAACTACTATAACTTCTAGTATATTATTTTCTTCATCCACATCCATTACAGATATAGGTGCATTGAAAAATCCACTTTCTCTATCTTTGTCTTTCAAAAAAACATATGCACCTGGCTCACTTAAATCTCTAGTTAAATAACTAGGTATTTTAATCTTTAAATAGTAAATATTTTTTTCTATTTCTTTACTTTCAATTACTTTGCAAAGTAAGTCTTTTCTTTCTTCTACTGGTACTATTTTGTTGTGCATAAGTTCATTGTAAATACAAACTCCTTGCCACTTACACTCACAAGTCTTTTCCCCTCTAATTAAAGAACATTTTATACAATCCCCACTGTGAGCTAAATGACATGGACAGTATTTTCCCCCTGCATCAGCACAAAATTGATTATTAGGTCTTTCCATTTTGTCCACTTCCTTAAAATGATATTTTCTCTTAAACATTTTCATCACTATTAAGCTATATTATTAATTTATTAATTATGGAAAAATGAGTGACAGAAAAAAAGAAGTTTAAAATATATTTATTTTAAACTTCTTTTTTATTATTTTATATATAAGGATCAGCTGCAAACCAAACAGCAGTATAATAATCCTCCTTGTTTGTATCACTCCAAGCGATTGCAACTCTAAAATCATCAATATATTGCAAATCTATAATTTCTGCCTCTAATCCATTTTTTATAACTGAAAATGAATAGGCGCTGTTGCTTTGGCTTTTGTGATAGTTAATATCGTATCCTCCTATCGCTAAATACAAATCATCACTTTCAAACATAGCCTCAACTAAACAATCTCCTCCATCTACTTCTGCTATTATGTTTGTATCAATCATAAAAGTAATTATATCTCCACTTTTAACTTGTGATTTATCAATTTCTATCATATATCTGGCGTCAACTTTATAGTTGGAAATTTCTATAGGTTTTAATGGTAGTTCACTTATGTTGTATTTTACTTGCTCATTGTTAATATATACATATAAAAGTCCAAGTGGCGTTTGCAACAATATGTATTCCCCCCTTTTCAATTCTATATTATAAGTATATGGATGTGATTACATAAATTATCCCTACAAATTTTCATTTAAAAAGCCTCATATTATTTTTAGTATGAGGCTTCATATAATTTATTTAATTCTTATCCAAAATATCTTTCTAGTAATCCTAAGAATGCTTTACCATGTCTAGCTTCATCTTTACACATTTCATGAACAGTATCATGGATAGCGTCAAGTCCTAGCTCTTTAGCTCTCTTAGCTATTTTTAATTTTCCTTCAGTAGCTCCATATTCAGCTTCAACTCTAGCTTCTAAGTTTTTCTTAGTATCAGCAACTACTACTTCTCCAAGTAATTCTGCAAATCTTGCAGCATGTTCTGCTTCTTCTAAAGCTATTCTTTTGTAAGCTTCTGCTACTTCTGGGTATCCTTCTCTATCAGCTTGACGACTCATTGCTAAATACATTCCTACTTCAGTACATTCCCCAACGAAGTTGGCTCTTAAGTCTTCTATTACTTGTTCATCAACACCTTGTGCCACACCTATTCTGTGCTCATCTGCCCAATTCATTTTTCCTTTCATTTCTTGGAACTTTTCAGATCCTACTTTACAAACTGGACACACATCTGGTGCTTTTTCTCCCTCGTATATATATCCACATACTGTACATACAAATTTTTTCATTTTAATATCCTCCCAAATTTTATAATATATTATAATTACTTAATTAATTATTAATTTATATTATATATATACCTTTAATTTGGTTGGTTTAAACAAAAAAATAAATTTTTTAATTGGATTTATATACACTAGTATTAACTAGCTCTTTTTTCATAATATTGTTTTCCTCATCTAAAAATAATCTATATGTTTGTACAGTAATTTTATTTTTTGTATATTCCTCTACAATTTTTATACTTATTCGTTCTCTATCTACATCACAACCGTATATTTTTGAAGTTATTGCTCCATTTCCTACTATATTTTTTATATATATAGGATGAGTGTAAGGGTTAGAAAATTTTAAGTCAGTATATCCATAAGACACAGTAGCATCTCTTCCCCTTTGTGCATATCTTGAGGGAAGAGAATGATTATGTACTTCATCTATGGTAAGTCCTGATAGCAAGGCTGCATTATAAATTGTTGTGGAAACTTGACACACACCTCCACCTTCTCCATTCGTAACCTTACCTCCTACTATGATAGGAGCACTTTTGTATCCGTTGACCCAATTTCTTGCTCCAGTACACTTATTGTAAGAAAAAGTATCTCCAGGCATTAATAAAATATCACTAGTTTGTTCTCCTGCCACGTGGATATTACTTCCTCTAGAGGTTGAGTCGTTGAAACTTGTGCTAAATTGTCCTAATACTGAATTTATACTTTTAACATGCTTTGTAGAAACATCTGGGTACAAAGTAATTACTGGCAAATTAATATTTTCATTTTTCTTCTTATTAATCATGTCATAAATATCTTCTTTTAATCTTGATAAATCAACTTGTTTACCTTCTTTTGATTCTGTTCTTTTTAGTTCTCCACTAAGCTCTACTCTAAAAGTTGCATCTACAGCATCTATATTTATGTTGCTACAAATCTTTTCTAATTCCTCACTTAATTTTGCTTCATTATATGTGGCTTTTAGCTTAATATTATGTGATTTTTTTAAATCAAGTTTACCTTTTCTTTTTATATTTTCTAGCTTAGAGCTACTTCTTGTATAATTAAAAGCTTCTTTTACAATTTCTTCTATATGATAATTAAGGTCTACATCTTCTGATTTTATTGTCCAGTTTTTATCGTTATAAGAAATATTAAAATTCTTCAAAGGGTAAGTTGATTCCAGCTTTTTTATAGCTTCTTTTGGGGTTAACTTCCCCACGTCTGTATTTTGAATTGTAATATTACGATGAATTTTTTTCTCACCTTCTTTTGATGTTAATCCAAGGGAAGTAAATCCTATAACTATTATCATTAATAAACATGTTAATTTATTTAAAATGCTTTTTTGTCCTCTCATTTTACTCTCCTAACTATAAAAATTATATAATTATGTTTTCCCATGAGAGTTTTTATATTCTAATGATTATTTTCATTTTTTTATTTAATAAATAGATATTGTATTAATTAAAGATTTCTTTGATTTATTTTTGAAAATTTTATATTATGTTAACTTTAAGTTAAAGCTTTTTCAAACAATAATATCATATCGTTCCACTTAGCTCCTCCATGAGAAGATATTGAAACACCTTCATGATTAAACCCAAATCTTTCATAATAATTAATTAAATAGTCTTTACATGTTAGGATAACACCGCTTTTGCCTCGTTTCTTAGAAAGATCTATAAATTCTTCTAACAACATGGCTGCTGTACCCTTATTTCTATATTGTGGTAAAACATCTAACCCAAATACTGTTTGATATTTTCCATTTGGATCATGTAATGAAACATCATTATATAATTTATCAGGAAGGCAAGCCTTATCTGTAGTACAGCCATTTATAAAGCCTACTATTTTCTCATCTTCCACAGCCACTAAAAAATTTTCTCCGAAAGCTTTAAATCTTTCTTTTATAGCTTCTTTGCTAGCTGCTTCTGATGGTGGAAAACAAATACTTTCTATTTTTATTATTTCTTTTAAATCATCTTTACGTGCTAGTCTAGTCTCCATAAGTTCTCCTTTGCAATTTTTTAGTTACTATATTTATGTACTATAAATTATAGCACAGGTTTATTTTTTCATCTTTCTAAGTAGGAAAATTTCACTTGCAGTAATTTTTACCAAATAATATAAAGCTAGTAAGTAACAATGTCTTTACTAGCTTATTAATATTATTAGTATTTTATTACTTACTCTACCATATCATCGTTCTTATCTGAGTTTTTTTCTTCATCTGGATTTTTGTCTGGTTTTCCTTCATTAGAATTGTCATTATCTGGTTTTTCTTCATCTGATTTATCTTTTTCTTCGTTATTATTATCTTTGTCTGGTTTTTTATTATTATTATCCTTATCTGAATTTTCTTTATCATGTTCTTTTTTATTTGGCTTATGTTTCTCTTTATTATTATGTTTATTACTTCTATTTTCCTTCTTATCTTCTTTTTTAATATTTTCATTGCTTTTATTATTATCACTTGTTTTTTCTTTAGTAGTTCCTTTTGAATCTTTATGTTTAATCATATTTTCTTCAATAGGAGTTAAATTTAGTTCACTTTCATCCTCTGAAGTTTCTTCTGCTTTATAAACAGCTTTACTTGTATTTGTAGTAGCCATATTATCTGACTTTTTATTCATTACATATTGTGCTCCAAAGGCCGTAGTGCAAAGTAAAATTACAACTGAACATGCTATAATCACATATTTTTTAATATTATAGTTAGGCTTTAGTTTATGATGCTCTTCTAAATTAACTTCTTCATTATTAATTAATTCCTCTCCACATAAATATAAATCTATGTCATTTAAAAATTCATTTAAATCTCTATATTTATGTTTTGAGATATGTTTTTTATTTGTAGCTTTGGCTAAAATTTGACTAATATCTTTATCCAGATTTTTATTTTCTTCTGGATTGAATATTTCTTTACCAGTAATCATATAGCATAAAATACTTCCTATAACTTGTACATCTTCATGAGCACGAAACTTTTTAGCATCATGAATTTTACAATTTATATGACCCTTATGATTATTAATAAATGATAATGTATCGATTTTTATTACACCTTCACCGTTTATTATTATATTTTCCCTTGTCAAATCTTTAAAGTTTATTTTTTTATTATTAAATTCCTTAACGCCATTTATTACTTCTCTTATTATTTGTAAGCATTGATTATTATTAAGCTTATTAATTCTCATTAATTCATCTAATGTTAAACCTTCAAAATCTTCACTTTCAATATAATAATAAATTTTATCTTTATTTACATAAGTATCCATATGATTTATAGATATTACATTTGTACTATTCATACTTTTTAGTAAATCTACTTCTTCTTTAAATATTTCTAAATTTTCTTCATTGTCTTCTACATTTATAAGTATATTTATAATTATTTTTTCATCAGTTTCCTTGTTTATGCCTGTATAAACATTTGACCATTTATTTTTATCAATAAAATCTCTAATTGTATATTTATAATTAAAATCTCTCATATAATTCGCCTCTTTTTAATCATTATAATAAAATAATAATTGTATATAAAATATTTGTCTACTATATAATTATAACATTTTAAAAAACACCCCCTCTTTAGATTTAAAATCCAACAATCGGGGTGTTTTATATTTATTTTTATTTTATTATTTTTAATAACATTGTGAGGCAAAATAATTTTCAGTTGCATATTTAAAAGTTTCTAGCATTTCTTTAATAGCTTCTTTTCCTTGATGAGAATGAGAGCAAACTTTATCAAAAGAATGATAACATCCTTTATGTACGTAGAAATGTGCCTTAACTCCATCTTTTTTTAGATTTTCTATATACTGGGCAGTTTCATCATAAAAAGGCTCTGCGTCTCCAATAAAAGTAAATATAGGTGGTAAATTTGAATAATCTGTTTCTCTTGAAGGTGAAGCATATTTGCTTACCTTATCAGTTTCAAATAAATCACCCAAATATAACTTCCACGCTAAATAATTACTTTTAGAATTCCATACTGGTGCGTCATTATCTATAGATGAAGGTGTGTTCATTCTATCATCAAGCATGGGATATAGTGGCATTTGAAAAGCAACATTTACTTCTTTTTTGTCTCTAGCATAAAGTACGGTACCTGCTGCAAGTCCACCTCCTGCACTTTTTCCACCTACAAAAATTTGATCTTCTCTTATTCCTAAATCTTCAACATTGTTTTTCATCCAATAAAGAGTTTCATAACTATCATATAATGCTTGAGGATATGGCTTTTCTAAAGAAAGTGTATAATCAGGTACAATTATTACACAATTTGCTACAGATATTAGTTTTTCATAATATTGCATATCCAACTCAGGTATTCCCATGGCACATCCACCACCATGAAGCCATAATAAGCCTGTTGCATTAGGTTTTTTATCTAAAGGACTATAAATACAAACCCTAATTTTATTATTATTTCTTGTTGTTATATATTTTTCTTCACAGAAAATTTTTCTACTTTTTTCACCTTTTAAAAATATATTCATCACTTTATTATATTTTTCAAAATCATGTTCATCATTGTATTTTACTAATCTTGCTAATACTTTTCCCTTAAGCCTAAGCTGCTTGTCTATAAGTGCCTTGGTTTCGTTCATTGTGCTCCTCCAAAAATATATTTTCTATTTATTAATTATACATTAAAGTTTATCATTTTCTACTTTTCATTTCTTATAATATCGGTTTAAAGCAAATTAAAAAATTATCTTATTAATTAATGATGTAATACATAGAAACAAGTATTATATAAAAAAAGTAGCTATTAGTTTTTACGCATAATAACTACTTTCTATTATTTTTTAACTGGCTTTTTCAAATTGACTATTATAAAGTTCTGCATAGAATCCATTTACACTTAAAAGTTCTTCATGATTTCCACTCTCTATAATATCTCCATCTTTCATAACTAAAATTACATCAGCATTTTTTATAGTTGATAATCTATGAGCTATAACAAATGAAGTTTTTCCTACTGTTAATTTGTCCATAGCCTCTTGAATTAACAATTCTGTACGAGTATCTACAGAACTTGTTGCCTCATCTAGTATTAATAGAGGTGCATTTTTCACCATTGCTCTCGCTATAGTAATTAACTGTTTTTGCCCAGCCGATAAATTAGTATTATCGTCTAATATTGTATCGTACCCTTCAGGTAAAGTTCTTATAAAATGATCTATTCCAACAGCTTTACAAGCAGATATTATAACTGATTCTGACGCATCACCTTTATTGTAAGATATATTTTCTCTAATTGTTCCTTCAAACAACCATGTATCTTGAAGTACCATACAGAATAAATCATGTACTTTTTCTCTACTTAAAGTTTGTATTGGGACCCCATCTATTTTTATTGTTCCACTATTTACATCGTAGAACTTCATTAGTAAGTTTACTAAAGTAGTTTTACCAGCCCCAGTTGGTCCTACTATGGCAACTTTTTGACCTGGTTTTATATCAGCAGAGAAATTTTTTATTATTAATTTATCTTCATCATATCCAAATTTAACATTTTCAAATTTAACATGACCTTTTACATTTTCTAAAGAAATATCTTTATTGCTTTCCTCTTCCATTTCCTCTTCTTCTAAAAACTCAAATACACGTTTACATGCAGCTGATGTTGATTGCAGAGAAGTAGCTGCTTGAGCAAATTGAGCAAGGGGTTGTGTAAAGAATCTAATATACATCATAAATGCTACTATTACACCAAAACTTATCTTATCATTGAAAGCAAGTACTGCACCTACAACACAAACTGCCACATATCCAAAGTTACCTATAAATGACATTAAAGGCATCATTAAACCTGATATAAATTGTGATTTCCATGCACTTTGACGAAGACTATCATTTAATGTTTTAAATTCTTTATTTGTTTCTTCCCCTGCATTATATACTTTAATTACACTATGACCTGTATAAGCTTCTTCTATATGTCCATTTATTTCTCCAAGATAGCGTTGTTGATTTATAAAATATTTTTGAGATTTTGATATTATTAACATCATTAACCCAAAACCAATCACCGTAGCTACTACTGCTGTGATTGTCATAGTGACGTTTGTAGTTGTCATCATATACAAAGAACCTAATAATAAAGATATACCACTTACTAAAGTACCAACACTTTGATTTAAAGTTTGACCTATTGTATCTACGTCATTAGTCATACGGCTTAGTACATCACCAACAGTCGTTTTATCAAAATATTTTAATGGTAATTTATTTATTTTATTAGATATATCACTTCTTAACTCTTTAGTAGTTTTTTGCGTTACTGTTGCCATTATAAAACCTTGTAAATAAGATAATATAATACTAAGACCATATAATCCTGCTAAAAGTAAACATATACTTGATATCTTTTCAATATTAATTCCAGTTACTATTCCTTGTGTAATTAAATCTGTAACTTCACTTAATTTATCTGGACTTATAACTGTTATTACTGATCCACCTATGGCAAATATAAAGGCTACAACTAAGGCAAAACTATATTTTTTCATATATACTAATAAATTGCCTAATCTACCTTCTGATTTTGATTTATTTTTATTAAGCATTGGCTAATTCCTCCTTTGAAAGCTGAGAATATGCTATTTCTTGATAGACCCTACATTTTTTCATAAGTTCATCATGAGTTCCCATACCTGCTATTTGTCCTTCATCAAGAACTATTATTTTATCTGCATCAATTATAGTACCTATACGTTGTGCTACTATTAAATTTGTAGCATCTGATATTTCATGTTTTAATACAGATCTAAGTTTTCTATCAGTTTTATAGTCAAGTGCTGAAAATGAATCATCAAATATATATATTTCTGGCTTTCTACATATTGCCCTTGCTATGGATAATCTTTGTTTTTGTCCTCCTGATACGTTACTTCCTCCTTGAGAAATGCTTGCTTTATAAGTATTCTCCATTTTTTCAACAAACTCAGTACCTTGAGCTATTTTCACAGCTCTTTTCACATCTAGCTCCGAGTAATTTTCTCTACCATTATCACCATAAGCTACGTTTGAAGTTATATCTCCAGAAAATAGCACGGCCTTTTGATGAACATATCCTAAAAGATTATTTAGTTGCTTTTGTTTATATTTTTTTACATTAACTCCATTTACTAATACTTCACCTTCTGTAACATCATAAAACCTTGGTATTAAGTTAATTAAAGAAGTTTTGCCACTTCCTGTAGATCCAATTATGGCAACAGTTTCACCCTTTTTAGCTGTAAAGCTTATATCACGAAGTACATAGTCTGAACCTTCTGAGTCGGGATATTTAAAGCTAACATTTTTGAATTCTATTTCACCAGTTTTTGAGGCCTTTTCAAATTCTCCATCTCCATCAACTATACTTCCCTTTGTATTTAATACTTCAAGTATACGTTTAGCTGAAACTGAAGCTCTTGGCATCATTATAAATATCATTGTTAACATCATAAATGCCATTATTACCTGCATTGAATAAGATGAGAAGACTATCATGTCACTAAATAAGTTCATTTTATCCATGATATCTGCATCATTTATTAGATAAGCACCTATCCAGTATATAGCAAGTGTCAATCCATTCATTACAAACATCATTCCTGGTTGCATTATTGCCATAACTCTATTTATTACTAAGTTATTTTTAGTTATCTCTTCATTAACATTTTCAAATTTACTATTTTGATAGTTTTCTGCATTGTATGCACGAACTACACGTATTCCCGTTAAATTTTCCCTTGTTACTAAGTTAAGTCTGTCAGTTAATTTTTGAATCTTTTTAAATCTAGGTAAAGCAAATACCATTATTACTAATATGATTAATACTAAAACTAATATGGCTCCACCAGTGGCAGCACTCCATTGCCATCCTTTTCCTAGAATCTTGCAAACTGCCCATACTGCTGTAATTGGAGCCTTTATTATTAATTGAAGCCCCATAGCTACAATATTTTGAATTTGAGTTATATCATTAGTCGAACGTGTTATTAAACTAGCTGTAGAAAATTTATTTATTTCAGCCATTGAGAAGCCTTCTATTTTATCGTATACACTTGAACGAAGTTTCCATGATAAGTTTGAAGCTATTTTAGCTGCAAAGTAACCTACAATAAAGGCAGCTATTAAACTACCAAAGGCGCATAGTAGCATATATCCACCAGCACTTAATATTTCACTCATTTCACTATTTGGTGTCTGAACTAACCTTGTAATTTCAGACATATAATCTGGAAGTTTTAAATCAAGATATACTTGTGCTACTACAAATACAAAGCTACAAAGTACAAACAACCAGTCTTTTTTTGTTAAATATTTTAATATCTTTAACATTATTCATCTCCCTTTCTGTCTTAAATCTATGTTTGTATTTTATAAAATAAAAATTAACTAAAGATTAATTAAAAATGAACTGAAGATGAACTTTTTTATTTCAACCTTATAAATATTGACTCATTATCATAATCTAATATAATTAGAATTAAAAAAGGAGGGATATGATGATTAGTATCTTATTAGTTGAAGATGATAAAAATTTAAATAAATTATTTTATACTGTACTTTCTAAACAAGGATTTAATGTTTATGCTTCTCATGACGGAATTCAGGCATACGATATATTGGAGAATAATCATGTGGATTTAATAATTTCTGACATAATGATGCCTAATATGGATGGATATGAATTTACTGAATCAATTAGAAAAATAGATGCAGAAATCCCTATTTTAATGATTACTGCAAAGGACGATTTTATTTCAAAACAAAAAAGTTTCTTAATTGGTATAGATGACTATATGGTTAAGCCAATTGATGTTAATGAAATGATACTAAGGATAAATGCACTTTTAAGAAGAAGTAAAATTGTACAAGATAAGAAACAAGTTGTAGTGAATACAATATTAGATTATGACTCTTTAAGTGTAACTAGACATGAAGAAACAATAGTATTAGCTCAAAAAGAGTTTTATCTATTATATAAATTATTATCTTATCCAAATAAAGTATTTACCAGAAATCAACTTATGGATGAAATTTGGGGCCTAGATAGTCCATCTGATTCTCAGACAATAGATGTTCATATAAATAGACTTAGAAGACATTTTGAAAATAATCCAGATTTTAAAATTATAACTGTAAGAGGTCTTGGATATAAGGCGGTAAAAAATGAAACTTAAGCATAATAAAACATTACACTTTTGGATTAATTTTATAATCAATATTTTTATAACTTCATCTATTACAATATTTATTGTTAGTATAGGATTTTCTCTTGGCACAAAATTAAATATAGTCAACAATGAAATACTAAACGATTTTTGGGGTCTAATTTTATTTATATTAATAAATATTGCTTTAGCGTCAGTTTTTACCTTTATCATAATTGCATTAGCTAATAATTTTATGAAGCCAGTAAAAAAATTAATAGAAGCTACAGATAAAGTTTCAAAGGGTGATTTTTCCATAAGATTAGATGAGAAAAATGTTCACCCTGGAGTTTTAGAAATGAATGTATCTTTTAACAAAATGGTCAATGAATTAAGCAGTATAGAAACTTTGAGAAATGATTTTATTGTAAATGTATCTCATGAATTTAAAACTCCAATTGCAGCTATTGAAGGATATGCTACCTTATTGCAAGATACTACTTTAACAGAAGATGAAAGAATGGAATATACAAATATTATTTTAGATAGTTCCAGACAACTATCTTCTCTTTCTGGAAATATCCTTAAGTTATCTAAACTAGAAAATCAAGAAATTATACCTGATAAAAAATATTTTTCTTTAGATGAACAACTTAGACAAGCCTTATTATTACTTGAGACTCAATGGTCAAAGAAAAATATTGATATAGATATGGATCTCAAAACAATTTCTTATTATGGTAGTGAAGATTTATTAATGCAAGTTTGGTTAAATATCTTTAGTAATGCTATTAAGTTCACATCTGATGGTGGACTTATTGTAACAACATTAAATAATACATCTAAAGGTATCTCTGTTTCCATAAGCGATAATGGTATAGGTATGACTGATGAAGTACAAAGTAGAATTTTTGATAGGTTTTACCAAGGAGATAAATCCCGTAGTTTTCAAGGCAATGGTCTGGGTCTAACTTTAGTTAAAAGAATTCTTGATTTATGTAATTGTGATATTAATGTTAAAAGCAAAGTTAACGAAGGTACGACATTTAATATCACTCTTCCAATTAAAGATAAAGAAAAATAAATTAAATGAGCTGTCATAAAAAATACTATGACAGCTTATTTTATAATTATTCACTTTCTGTACCAGATGATTCTGGCTTTGCATTTTCACTACCAGTACCACTGCTATTTGAATCATTTGAAGGTGGCTTAATTTCAGGTTTTTTATCTCCATTACCATTTCCTTCATCTGGTTTATTTGTTGTATTACCTGAGCCTCCATTGTTACTTGGCTTATTTGGCTTATTTGGCTTATTTGGCTTATTTGGCTTGTTTGGTTTACTCGTATTATTACTACTGTTATTATTTGAGTTATTGCTATTACTATTGCTTGAATTACTATTACTTGAGCTACTACTTGTGTTATTGTTTTTCTTAGAAGTAGTAGTTGAACTATTATTTTTATTTAATTTACTTGTAGAAGAACTATTATCACTAGATTTATCATCTTTGTTTTCAGACTTTACAGTTTTGTTTTCCTCAGCTTTCTTTTCTTCTACTTTTTTCTCTTCTTCCTTTTGTTTAGCAGTTTCTTCTATTTTTGTAGCATTTGCCTCTTCGTCTTTTTTGTTTTTTTCTATTAAGTCATATCCATATACAGCTGCTCCACCTACTAAGGCGATTACTACACATACACCAAGAGTTTTACCTATTTTGCCTTTTTTTCTTTTCTTTTTCTTTGGTATTACTTCTTGGGCATCATAGCTTTCTTCACTAAGCACTCCATATTGTGAGTAAGATTTAAGATCTACTAAAAATCTGTTTATGTTATTATATTTGTTTTCCGAATTGCTATTTGTAGCCTTTTCTATAATAGATACTAAGTTTGCATTTGAAATTTGATTTTTGTAATTATTTGATTCAAAACTTAACTTTCCAGTTAGTAGTTCATATAAAATAACTCCCAAATCATGAATATCTTTTTGTGGGCTAAATCTTTTTTCTTCTACTTTTTCTTCTGTTTCATCATGAGATAGTACAACAAAGTTTTTGTTTTCCAAATATGATAAAACATCTGTTTTAACCACTTCTTTAGAATTTATAAAAATATTACTTAAGCTTAAATTATTAAATAATATCCTTCTATTATGAAATTCTTTTAATCCCTTTGCTACAGTTTCAACTATTTTAATAGCTTCTTGCTCTTCTAACTTTCCAGATTGTAATTTTTCTTCTAAAGAAATTCCTTTAAAATATTCACCTTCGACGTAATAGTATGTTTTTCCACATCCACTATATTGAAACATATTATTCACGTTAATCAAATTAGGATCTTTTATATTTTTTAAAATTTCTACTTCTTTTAATAGATTGTTAATATATTCCTCATCGTTACTTTTTCTTACTAGTACTTTTAGTGTTACTTTTTCTTCTGTAGTTGAATGAATGGCTTTATATGTATCAGCCCAGTCATTTCTTGTCATAAATCTTCTTTTTATATATGTTTCATTAAAATACTTCATTGCATTCCCCTTCAATTACTAAATTCTTTCATATAATAATTTTACCAATTTAATAATATTTGTAAATATTTATATTAATAATCCTTAATTTTACATATAAATTTTTTTTAATTATAATGATTATTTCAATATTATTTGACTAAGGGCAACTTGTCCTACATCTAATCTTTCTATTTCCAACCCTCTTCTTTCCAATAAGTAAAAATCAACTGCTTCCCATAAAGCAAATGAACCTGCAATACTTAAAAACTCCATAAAAACAGGTTTATTGCTATGAATTTCTAAAATAAAATACAAACTAAGTAATAAAACCCCAATAACTGTTAAACTAAGAATTTTTATTGTATTAATTCTTAAATTAATTCTTTTTTCTCGAAGAATTAAATAATAATGCTCCTCTATTATAGATTTAATTTCTTTTTCCTCTTTCTTTGTCAAATTTGAATTATAAAAACAAATGCATATTTCGTATTTATGTGGTATCATATGAATTTTTTCATCAATAAAATCATAAATCTCTTTATTTAAATCTTTTTGTTTTCCCATAGACAAAGGTTCAAAAATATCAAATCCTTTGTAAATATTTATATCAATTTGTATCTTATTATCTTCATTAATATATTCATGAAAAAAATAGTCTTGAATAGATTTCATTGAGGATTCATACTTTTTTATTTTTTCATCCAAGTTTCTTTTCGTTTTATTCATTATAATAAAATTCTCCTTTACTCCTATATAATAACTATTTTTATTTTTCCCATGTTTATATATAAATTATTAAAAGTAATAAAAATTTACGAAGATACAAATAATATTGTAAAAATAGTCATAAAAGGAGCAGTTATATGTTATATAAATTTTTTGTAAAATATCTAAAACCTTATAAAAAAATAGTCTTTATAGCACCTATTTTTATGTTGACTGAAGTTATTGTCGACTTATTTCAACCCTTTTTAATACAACAAATAATCGACAAGGGCCTAGGCGCAGGAAATATAAACTATGTTATACGTATAGGGTTTTTCATGTGTATATTATCCTTAATTGGTATACTTGCAGGTCTCTCCACTATATATTTATCGTCTAAGATATCTCAAAATTTCGGTGGATACTTAAGAGAAGATACTTTTAAGAAAATTATGAGTTTATCTTTTAAAAACTTGGATCACCAAAGTCCCAGTAATTTAATTATCAGACTTACAAACGATGTAACCCAAGTTCAAAATTTAATTTTAATGAGTTTTCGTATTTTAGTTCGTGCTCCACTATTATTAGTAGGTAGTTTTTTTATGGCTTTTTTTACAGCTAAATCTTTGTCACCTATTATTGTAATTTTAGTTATCGTAATAACTGTAGTACTTTATATCATTGTACATAAATCAACTCCTTTTTTTACTAATTCTCAAAAAGCTTTAGATAGGTTAAATACAGTTCTAAATGAGAATTTTACAGGAATTAGAGCAGTAAAAGCATTTGTTAGAGAAGACTATGAAATTAATAAATTTGATAAAAAAAATGAAAACTTATATAGTTCTAGTACTAAAGCTTCTTTGGCAACAGCACTTATTATGCCTTTTTTAATGCTTTGTGTTAACTTTGGTATAGTTGCCAGTCTTTACTTTGGAGGACAATTTGTAATTGGAGGTACTTTGGCAGTTGGGCAAATAGTAGCATTCATAAACTATTTACTTCAGATACTAGTTTCTTTATTAATATCTGGTATGTTACTTATGAACGTATCTCGTGCCATAGTATCTGTAAAGAGAATAATTGAAATACATGACATGCAACCTGATATTACATATAAAACTGAAACAGTAGATAATATTAAAGGCGATGTAACTTTTGATCATGTATATTTTAAGTATTCAGATAATGACGAGTATATTCTAAAAGATATTAACTTTGATGCTAAGGCAGGTGAAACTGTAGGAATTATTGGTTTGACTGGTTCTGGTAAGTCAACTTTAGCTGATTTAATACCAAGGCTATACGATACTACAAAGGGAAAAGTATTAATAGATAATAAGGATGTTAAGGAATATAGCGAAAAATCCCTGCGTTCTCAAATAAGTATAGTTCTTCAAAAGGCCATACTGTTTGCTGGTAAGCTAAATACAAATATACGTTATGGTAATCAAAGTGCTAGTGATATTGAAGTGGAAGAAGCGGCTGAAACTGCTCAAGCTAAAGAATTTATAGATAAATTTCCTGAAAAATACGAGAAATTTATTTCTCAAAAAGGAAGTAATCTATCAGGTGGTCAACGTCAACGTGTATCTATTGCACGTGGATTAGTTGGTGAACCTAAAATATTAATCTTAGATGATAGTACTAGTGCTCTTGATGCTAAATCAGAAGCTTTAGTTAAAGAAGCCTTAGCAAATGAACATAAAGATACTACAACTTTTATAATTGCTCAAAAAATTTCTTCCATAAAAACAGCAGATAAAATTTTAGTTATTGATGCTGGTAAGTTGATTTCTATAGGTACTCATGAAGAATTACTTAAATCTAGTGAACTATACAAAGAAATCTATGAATCTCAACTAGGAAAGGAGGCTTAATAATATGAAGAAACAATCAAGTACTAGTCGTTTATTTAGCTATTTTAAAGAGTATAAACCACAAATTTTCATTATAATTGTTTGTGTTATCATTTATACCTTAGGTAGAACTATAAGTCCCTTTATGTCTGGTTATATTATAGATAATTATATACTTGTTGGTGATTTGCCAGGCTTATTACCTGCTGTTTTACTAGTTTTAGCAATATTTTTATCTACTTCTATTTCTGGTTTAATACAAAATAGAGTAATGATTAAAATTGCAGGTAAAGCTATTCGTAATTTAAGACATGATTTATTTGCTAGATTGGAAGGACTTTCCCTAAAATACTTTGACTCTGTATCTATTGGAGAATTAATGAGTAGATTTACCAATGATATTGATAATATTAGTGTTACCTTAAATCAAAGTTTGCTAGAGATAGTATCAAGTGTTTTAGTTCTTCTAGGTATATTAGTTTTTATGTTGTTTCTAAATATAAAATTAGCTCTTGTAACAATAATATCAACACCTATAACTTTGATTCTTTCAAATATACTTGCAAAAAAGACTAGAGCAAGTTTTGCTGCTTCACAACAAAAACTAGGTGAGCTTAACGGGTATATAGAAGAAAATATATCTTCTGAGAAAGTAATTATTGCTTATGGAATGCAAGAAGATACAATAAATAGATTCAGTAAAGTTAATGATGATTTAGTAAAAATCTCTATTAAAGCTCAAACTACAGCTGGGCTAATGGCTCCATTTATGAATGGTATCAGTAATATAAATTTAGCTATTATAGCCGCTTATGGTAGTTATTTAACTCTTCATAATCAAGCTACTGTTGGTCTTGTAGTTATTTTTATAAATTTTGCTAGACAATTTTTTCAACCTTTAAATCAACTAGCTAATCTTTATAATCAGATTCAGCTGGCTTTAACTGGTGCAGAAAGAGTTTTTGAAGTTATGGACGAAGTTCCAGATATTCAAAATTCCCCTAACAGTATACCTGCTGAAGATTTTGAAGGTGTAGTTGATATTTCTCACTTAGATTTTAGCTATGTGGAAGGTAACCCAATATTAAAAGATATAAACTTGCACGTAGAAAAAGGTAAAATGTTTGGTATTATTGGACCTACTGGTTCTGGTAAGTCTACAATTATGAATTTACTTCCTCGTTTTTATGATTATCAAGGTGGTAAAATTACTATTGATAATACTTTAATAAAAGACTTTAAAATAGATGATTTAAGAAATAGAATTGGTATGGTTCTTCAAGATACAGTAATATTTACTGGAACAATAAAAGAAAACATTAAATTTGGTAATCTAGATGCAAATGATGATGATGTTATTGAAGCTGCAAAGGCTGCAAATATTCACGACTATATAATGACCTTGCCAAATAAGTATGAAACTATGTTAGATTCCAATGCCAGTGCTTTAAGTGCCGGTCAAAAACAATTATTAACCATAGCAAGAACTATTATTTCTAAGCCAGATATTTTAATTCTAGACGAAGCTACTAGTAATATAGATACTCGTACAGAGATAAAAATCCAAGAAGCAATGAACAATATGATGAGAGGAAGAACTAGCTTTGTAATTGCTCATAGATTAAAAACTATACTTCATGCTGATCAAATAGTTGTTTTAAAAGACGGTAGTATTTTTGAACAAGGTACTCACAAAGAACTACTTGAGAAAAATGGATTTTATGCAGAGCTATATAGAAATCAATTTAGTATTTAATAATAAGAGGGACAGTTTTCACTGCCCCTCATTTTTATAAATTATTATATTTTATCTAAAATAACATATGTGCAATAGGTGTAATAACTAAAAGAGAAATTACTGTTCTTATTAAGAATAAAACCATTAAATCTTTTAATTTAAGTGGTATTTCTGATTTTAGTATTACTGCACCTGTTTCAGTCATATAAACTAATTGAGAAATAGATAATGCCCCTATTATAAATTTAGTTATTTCTGCAAATCCATCTCCACTTACCATTACTGATGGTATAAACATATCTGTAAATCCAACAAGTACTGCTGGTGCTGCCTCAGCTGCATTAGGTATTTTAAGTAATTCTAATACTAATATAACTGGGTATGATATCCATGTAAATATTGGAGTAAACTCAGCTACTGCTAAAGATATTGTTCCCCATGCTAACACTAATGGTATTAAACTTATATATATGTCTACTATATTTTTAAATCCGTTTACTATTATTTCATTAAGAGTTGGTGCTTTCGCAGCTCTATTCATTGCATTATTTAAACCTTGTTTGTATAATCCACCTTCTTCATCAATCTCTTCTACCTCGTAAGGAATATCGTTGTAAGTTTCATTTTTTATTTTACATAAAGGATAAATTCTTGGAAGTATTAATGCACAAACAAGTGAAGCTGCACAAACTGTTAAATAAAATGGTACAAATTTATCCATAAATCCTAATTGATCTGCTATAACAGTAGAGAAAGGTAGCGAAACTAGCGAGAAACAAACTGCTATTATACAACTTTCTTTTTTGTTATAGAAACCTTGCTTATACTGAGTATTTGTTATCATTATTCCTAAAGTTGCATCTCCAAGCCATGAAGATAAAGTATCTACTGAAGCTCTTCCTGGAACTAAGAATAAAGTTCTCATAAATTTAGATATCATTGTTCCAAAGAAATCCATTAAACCAAAGTCTAACACTAAAGGAAGTAAAAATCCTGCTATTAAAAATAACGCTATTAAACTTGGCATAATTCCTAAGATTACATGACCTGTGTCTTCAGAAATTATAAATTCTGGTCCCACATTTGTGTATATCATAACCATAAATACTGCTCCAACTATTCTGAAGAATAGCCAAAATGGTGGCACATCTAATATGTTTTTGAAAAATTCATTTTTTATATTTATAAATTTTGCTGCAAGTGATAAAACTGCTGATCCAACAATTATCACTAAACATATAGTTGGTATATAATCACCGATAGCAAGTTTTAATAATTCCGAAATAAATCCAACACCTATGTTTACTGGTGATACATCTGCTACATTAAATATTTCTCCAAAAGGTAATGGTATGATAAATAAAAATAATCCTAATAATGACGGTATAAAAAACTTTAAAAATCTTAAGATGCTACTCGACTGTTCTAACGTGTAATTTTGTTCTGTATTCATAATAATTCCTCCATATAATTGTCTTTTTTGTAATTTTAAAATAATTTCAATTATTCCAATAATTTTTTATAATTTCTATGCGTATTCCTTCTCCAATTCTTCCAATTGAATATATTGTTTCTTTACGTATTTTGATGATGTTATATAAAGTGCATTTGAATAAAACATTCCAAAACTTATAATATCCCCTACTTGATAATCCACCTTAGAGTTTTGTATATCTACTATAAGATGATCACTACTACTTCCTGCTATTTCTATTCCATCTTCCAAAGGAACTAAGTCTCTATCATTTACAAAGTCTTGTTTTCCAACAGCTAATATGGCTCTTTTTCTTATGCCTTTATCTTCATATTCAGGTTTATTACCAAAGGCATCTAGGAACATTTCTCCTATAGGATAAGTTGGTTTTTCTTTTATTTCTATTATTTCAGCTTTTAGAATCATAGTGTCTTTGTGCATTTTATCTAAGTCGTAGCCCCAATAATCTATTAAATCTCTGCCTATAATTAAGGCTTCTCCTATTCTTAGATTATTTATTTTTGATGGCATTTTCTTATCAAATAATAATGGTAGTGATGTAGTTGATCCCCCTGATACTATGTCTAGCTTTCTACCAATTTTACTTTCAACTTCTTCTGCTATTTCACATAAATAACTTAAATTCTCATGTGATGGTTTAATTGATCCATAGCAGCTTAAATTTGTGCCTATTCCATATAATTTTACATATTCTAAATTATTTTCAATGTATAAAGTAGTATCAATAAGTTCATCTTTATCAAAAAATCCTTCTCTCAAATCCCCTAAATCCATCATAAGAACTATCTTATGTTCTTTTTTTTGCTTTTTGCACTCTTTTTCTAGCAAGTTTATAGTCTTGATTTCTGAATTTAAAGATATATCAATATGTTTAACTACTTCTTTGACTTCATGTTTCATAGGCATTCTTATTAGCATAGTTTCTTTTTCATTATTTTTTTCTTTTAACCCAATTAATTGTTCTATTCTAGAGCTGGCTAAATATTTACATCCTCCATCTGCTAGTACATCTACTACTTCTTGTTGTGCATTTACCCCTTTGATAACACCTGCAATACTTATGTTATTTTCATTACATAAATCTACCAAGTATTTTGTGTTATCTGCTATTTTATTAAGATTTATTTCTAAAAGTGGATATTGTTGTGTAGTATCCATAATCTTTTCCCCCTTTTTTGATAGATTCATTTACTTTGAAGATATAATTTCCTACAATAAAAAAAGTCTCCTGGCTTTAAAAACCAAGAGACGAAATATTCCGTGTTACCACTCTTATTGATAAGTTCTCAATTAGCATTTCAGAATTTTTCAAATTTTCAGTTTTTAATAAATGCAAACTGACAAATCCGTTTATTCTAAGTTATGTGTTTTCGCAAAATACTTTTTACACAATTAAAAAAGTCCCTTGGCTATAAAACCAAGAGACGAAATATTCCGCGTTACCACTCTAATTGATAAAATTCGCTTTGCTCATATCGCCAACGATATGTCTTCGCTACCGCTTCAGACAAATCCGTTGCTCAAAATTTGCTGCGAATAAAACTTATCCACTCTAATCCCTTAAGGCGGGACATACCTAATATCCTACTATTAATTCAGATATTCTTCTCCAAAGCTCTCTTCAATACAAACATTGTTGCCAGGCTTCCACCAACCCTAGCTCGCTGAAACATGAATTATATCTACTTTCTTTTTCATCGAATTTAATTTATCTTTATTTGTTAATTATTATTGTAAATGTGTTTTTTTATATTGTCAATACATTATTTTTTTATTATATATAATTAAAATCCGTAAAATGTTATAACTTATTCTATTTACTACCATTCAAGGCACTTATCTTTAATAAATTTTTTATTTTCTTTTGTGAAATCTATACTTCCCGAAACGCAAATAACTCTGTCTTTATATCTAAGTAGATACCCATTCTTTTCTTTATTGTCTTTATAAACTTTTATAGCACCCCAGTCCTTATCTTTTACTTCAACATAATCATGATACTTATAAAGCTTTAAATAAGAATGGAAAATCTTATCTAATACCCATTCATATTTACTTTTACATATTTCATAATCAAAATATTCTTTACTAGGTTCAGAATTATAGTCATAAAATTCAACATTATTAAATTTATCATAATAATATTTATAATTACTAGCAAGTAAAGATTCTGATCTTTCATAATATAAATTAGTATTTTTTATTTTAATATTTTCAAAATCATTTATACTCATAATTACTGGCTGATTGGGGTCTCCCACATAATTTACCATATCTTTTACAGTAAAAAAAATATTTGCACACAAAAATAACCCAACTACAAATATGATAGTACCTAATATTTTGCTTACTTTTTTATACTTTGATAATGTTATGTTTATAAATTTAATAATAAAAATGATAAGTAAAAATGTAACAATAGAAATATATATATAAGCCATATTATTTGTCTCATCACCTATTAAACTTAAAATCATAAGGATAAGGATACCTATATTTAGATAAACTTTCACATAAGCATTCTTTATTTTAAATGATTTACATGAAATATAATTTATATCTTCTCCCATCTTTAAGGCTTTTTTAGATTTAAAATACCATATTCCATCTCTTATTGTGCACGATATATATAAAAATACTATTAACAATAAACCCATCATTACAGATAAACTATTTTTGTCTGATATTTCAGTGAAAAACACATAACTTTTTTGAAATAAACTAATATATACCAACATTGTAGCAATAAAAATATAAAAAAACATACTTATCAATATGGATTTACGCACTTTCTTTATTACTATTTCTTCATCAGTTTGTATAGGTGTTGTGAATTCATCTTTAGTACAAAATACAAAGTATTTGCCAAAAGTTGAGCATAAATATGTCCATCCCCCTGCTTCACAGTACTCTATATATTCTCGTTCAGAACCAATTTTAATATTATCCGTAAAATTATCAACTGTAAATTTATAATTACCTGGTGCTGATTTTTTAAAGATAAAAAGTCCACACCTTATGTCAGATAACATCCACCCTTCTAATGCTTTTTCTTCTAAATATTCTTCGACTGCTTTACACTCATGTTCTCTAAAGAACAATAATTCAGCAAGCATATTTTTACTTATTCTCATGATTTCCTCCCATATACTTTGCCCCTTCATCAACCATGGATTTAAGTCGCATGTATTCTTTATTCAAAGCTTCATATCCTTCCTGGGTTATTATATAACTTCTCTTTCTTCCTTCTACTGCTGTTTCCCTTATTAGACCAGAATTTTCAAACTTGCCAAGTAGGGCGTATAATGTTCCTGGTCCTACTGATATTCTACCTCCAGATATGTGCTCAACTTTTTTCATAATGTCTACACCACAACATTCATTTGTTAAGGCTAGTAATATATAATACATGGGTTCTGATAGTGTCTGAAGTTGCTTTCTAGCCATTTTAAAACCTCCCAGTTATTTAATTTTAAATATGTTAATTTATAATTATTTTAATAATTTTTTCTAAATAAAAAATCACTGCTAATATAATTAATACTGTCCCTAACATTGTATCTAAATCAGTAAAGCTTCCTATTAAAATTATTATTAATATTGAAAGCGTTATTAACACAAGATCAAAATATGCCGTCTTTATTTTAAATTCTTTAAGAGTTGGGTATTTTACATCCCCGTTTATTTTGATACATTTACTAGATTTAAAGTACCATAAACCTGTTCTTACAAGATCCACAACTGGCCATGTGACAAATATGACAGAAACCATTATAAGTAACAAATATTCATCATCATATGATTCTATGTTATTGCCCCAATTAGGTACAAAAGCATCATATACGTTGGAACCTATTAAATAAAGACAACATAGAAATGTAAATAAATTTACTATCATTGATTTACGCACCTTTTTTAATTCCGTTTCTTCATACGTATGTACAGGAGTTATATTTTCTTCTTCACTGGAAAATATCAAATATTTGTCAGTTTCACATATATACTTCCACCCGCTGGCTTCACAATATTCCTTATATTCACCTGTTTTTAATTCTGTAAATATATCTACAGTATATTTAATTTTGCGAGGCTCACCTTTTTTAAATACAAAAAATCCAGCGTTTCTATCCTCTAAAATCCATCCCTCTAGGGCTTTTTCCTCTAAATACTCTTGTAAGGCCTTGCATTCATTTTCTTTAAATAAAATTAATTTAATAAATGTATCTTTGCCTATTTTCATAACATACGTCCCCTTTTTAGGTTTATGAATTTTAAATTTAGCCATTATAATATCGAGTGTCGATAATAATATGTAAAAAAGTCTGTGATCTATATATTTAATTTAAGATTAACATCGAGTATCGATATTGTCAATAAATTTCATTATTATAATATTAAATTTATGCTTATTTCAAATATATCTTTTTCAAAAAATAAAAGGCACCTTAAATATTATTTAAGATACCTTTTGTTGTTATTTTTCAAAAGTTGTTGCAACTTCTTTTAATGCATTTGTTATATCAATATGTTGAGGACAACTACTTTCACATTTTTTACATTCTATACAATCAGATGCTTTTCCATAAGTTTTTGTATAGTTTCCATAATACACTCCTTGAGTTGAGAAACCTTTATTATCAAATTGTTTTTCTGCATTATAAAGAGCAAAGTAATTTGGTATTGGAATATTTTTAGGACATCCTTCTACGCAATATTGACATGATGTACAAGGTACAACTATTGATCCATTTATCAATTCTACTGCATTATTTATAATATTTAACTCTTCCTTATCTAATGGTTGGAAGTTCTTCATATATGATGTATTGTCTAATAATTGCTCCATAGATGACATACCACTTAGTACCATCATTACTTTTTCGTGACTTGCTGCAAATCTTATTGCCCAAGATGATACAGACATATCTGCATGATAATCTTTAAATAGTTTTTCTACTGACTCTGGTACTTTCGCCAATGTTCCACCTTTTACTGGTTCCATAACAATTACTGGTTTATTGTGATTTGTGGCTATCTCGTAGCATTTTCTAGATTGTATACTTTCATTATCCCAGTCTATATAGTTTAATTGTAATTGAACAAAATCTACTTCTGGATGAGCTGTTAATATTTCTTCCAATAAGCCTGCTTTATCGTGGAATGAAAATCCTACACTTTTTATTTTGCCTTCTTCTTTTTTCTTTTGAACAAATTCAAATACATTAAATTTTTGTGCTATTTCATAATGAGAAACTCCTAAATTATGTATTAGATAATAATCAAAGTAGTCTACTCCACATTTTTCTAATTGTTCATTGAATATTCTTTCTAAATCTTCTTCTTTTTTTAGAAACTTTGTTGGCATTTTTGTGGCTAGTGTAAAACTTTCTCTAGGATGACGTTTTACTACTGTTTCTCTTATAACTGTTTCACTTATAAAGTTATGATACATATATGCTGTATCAAAATAAGTAAATCCCCTCTCTAAAAATGCATCTACCATTTTATTTACTTCTTCGTAGTTCACAGTTGTTGGCTCTTCGCTATTTGTTAAGGGTAATCTCATATATCCAAATCCTAGTTTTTTGCTCATAGTATACTCCTTTTATAAACATGTTTTTAGTAAATTTTTCATTTCCTCATATTTATATCCTAGCACTTGGAGTTAACTCAAAGTCAACTGTTTTTAGCTGATTTTTATTTTAATTATATAGGATTATTTAATACTAATTTATTAGACTTCATAAGGCTCACTCCAATAAAATATACCATACTTACATACAACCCACATATCAAATGCTGTTTCTGTAAGCGGCTCAACTGGAGCACCCTTTATATAATAAAGCATTGGATTGCCCCCTTGATATTGTTCACGAACTGGTTCCGCGCGAACTGGACATGGGGCACACTCATCGCTATAATCTACCTCTAAATTTATTGCTGCTAAAAGGAAATCTGTTTGCATTTCTCCTACAAACGCTTCTCTAAATACTGCAAACCTCAAGGCTCCTATTGGTGTTAAGAATATGTATGATAGTAACCCTAGTACTATAATTGTTGGAATTGCTATCTTATACTTAATTTTTTTCTTCAAAATATTCAACTCCTTATAATTAACTAAATATCCAATTCTTTTATGGTTATTCATCAACACAATAATAGCACAAACTTTCCTACACAATATATTCCTTACTGAATCGTTAGATTATTGTCTATTAGAAAATCAGAAATATAATATATCCAAAATAAAAAAATAGGAGCATATGCTCCTACTTTAAGTTTACCTTATATTAAAATTAAAAACTGCTATTTCAACTTATATCTATCCTTTAATTCTTTATATATACTTATGAATTCCTTTATTATAATATAAAATGATACAATAATAATTATAAAAATTCCAATTATTAGAGCAATGGATATAAATACGTTTAAAGTGTCTATAATTATTCACCCTTTCTATAACTATACTATTTTTTATATGATTACTGATTTTAAAAATAAACGGTTTGTCCAGCTAACTATAGTGTTGAATTAGATAAGAATTATTTAAATTATAGATTTAATAAACATCTATTAAACTAAATAATATTCACCCCAATAAAATATGTCATGCTTAGTAATAACCCAACTGTCCCGTGGCATCTGTGTAAGTGGTTCAAATGGATAATCTATCAAATCATATACTGTTTGATCACCTTCTATTACAGCTTCTGGTGGTCGCCAACAACTTTCATAATCTACATTTAAGTTTATTGTTAAATAAAGTAAATCGACCCTTCCTTTTAAAGTCGTCTCGTATGACGTAAATGCTTGTCTAAATACTGCAAACCTCAAGGTACCTATTGGTGTTAAAAATATGTATGATAGTAATACTAACACTATAACCGTTGGAATTGCTATCTTATACTTAATTTTTTTCTTCAAATTATTCAACTCCTTATAATTAACTAAATATTTAATTGTTTTATAGGTATTCACCAACACAATAATATCAGAAACTTTTTTAAACATTATATTTCTTACTGAATCGTTAGGTTATTTTCTGTTAAGAAATAACAAATATAATACACCTAAAAACAAAAAAGTAGGAGCATCTGCTCCTACTTCAAATTCATATTTATATTTATTTTATACAATATGTATTCAAAATTCTAACTAATCTTTTCATATCTTTGCCATCTATTAGGTAACAAATCAAACAAAGGATAAGTTATCAGTATTATTAGTATTTGCAATTTAATTTGTAGCATGAAGTTATTTAAAACAATGATATGATTAAATATAATTATATTTGCAATTAAAATAATTCCAAAATATATTCCTCTATCTACATTGTGTTTAGGCTCATAAATTGCATTACAATGTGAACATTTCAAATGTCCATTAATAAAAACTTTTAATCTGTCGTAGAATGAAAAGCTCTTATTACACTGAGTACATTTTTTTATAAATATGCCCCTTTTTGTTTTGTTTTTTAAAAAAGTTGGCTCGAATAATAATTTGCTTGCTATTATACAAATTAATATATCAATAACTAATGGTAATGTTATAGGCAAATTCCCAGGTAAACTTGTAAATACAGGTTCCATTAATAAAATCACTCCAAGCAACACTATTGCAACCCCTGCATAAGTAAGTAATCCATATCCTATGATGTATTTTCCATCCTTGTAGTTTTTTATAAGAAGATACAGCCCTGAAACAAATATTAAAGTTCCAACAAAAACTATAATCCATAATAGCATATCAAAATCCCCCTTTCTATAAAGTTACATTTATTTTTTAGCCAATATCTTTTTAGATTTACTTTAATTTATTTATTAGATTATATACTTTTTCATAAGTAGTTTTATCACTTGTATAATAATCAACGTGAACTGTAGTATCTCCTGATACAGCGCCTATTGATAATTGAGGATATTTTCCTACAGTATGGCCTATATCTGAAATATACTCTTTGTTATCTTGTATAGTATTAGTTACCCTAATACTTTCCATATTATTATTTCTAAATATATAGGAATACATCTTTAAATTATCTTCAGGTTCGTCCTCAACTAAATCTGATTTAAAACTATAATCTTTTAGAAGTTTTTTAACATCTTCAATTACCAGATACAAAAATACAAATTATTAATGCTGAAATTAGTATAATTATTTTTTTCATACATCATCTCTCTTTGTAGTTTTCTTTCTGTTAACTTATTTATATTTGAATATTGATTCCGATAAGACTAGGTTTTGTAAAAAAACAAAGCTTACTCCATAACAAGAGAAATTTTGACATGCTTATAATTGGAATTATTCAACTCCTTATATTTAAATAGCTAAGCATCTAATTGTTTTGTATGTATTCATCAACACAATAATAGCACAAACATTTCTGAACGTTATATTCCTTACTAAATCGTTAGGTTATGTCTTTCTATATAAATGTTTAGATAAGAAGTAGAGTTATGATGATATATAGTTGAATCAACACTAAATAATTCATTCTCTAAAAATCTGATTGCGTTACTTTTCGTTAATACTAGCCCTGTAATTAAAAATTAGCTGCCACACAACATTTTTTAATTGTTTGTGCAACAGCCTTTCTTCTAATTATTTCCTATAAAAAACATTCATACAAACCTAATATAAGAATGATTATTCCTGATGCTAGACCTGCATATTTTCCAAATATCTTAGATAAATAACTATTTCCTATGGCTAGCCCAAGGATAAGACTTAAAATTGTAATTATAAAAGTACATATAGTGTTAAGGTATATACTAATACCTGCTATGCTTGCAGCAACACCTATCCCAAGGTTATTAATAGTAAGAGCCAATGAAAGTGTTATTGATTCCTTTAATGTTAATTCATTTGATTTATTTTCATTTTCAAGCATAGTTTCTAAAGGTTTGCAATTGCTCTCATTGCAGATACAATCGCAACCTTCAATTTTTGTATTTTTATAATAATCAACTATCATATAAATACCTATTCCAACAAGCATAAGACTACCTACTAATGCTGCCATATCAGCTGAAATATAATTAGTAATTGAAGCTCCAAAACACATGGAAATAAATGTTCCTGCAGTAGTTATTGTAGTTATCAAAAATAAAGGTAAAAAACTTAATCTTATCTTTTTTATTCCATAAGATGTGGCTACTGTAAAAGTATCCAAATTTGCTGATATGGAAAGTAAAATCGCTGTTATTAAATTCATATTACATCCTCCTGAATGCTAATTATTAATGTCTATAATCCATACTATTAATAATTATAAAAAAGGTGATGAAGTTTCAAAAAAAGTTGAAATTTTATCA
The DNA here is from genome assembly GCF_020748465.1 of Terrisporobacter mayombei. GTDB lineage: Bacteria > Bacillota > Clostridia > Peptostreptococcales > Peptostreptococcaceae > Terrisporobacter > Terrisporobacter mayombei. The sequence goes on along the minus strand of NZ_JAHZMP010000002.1, from coordinate 469,255 downwards.
ACTTTATATAAATTAACTTCAAAATAAATATATTAATTGTCAACATTGAAGATAGTATTTAATAAAATAAATTAATAGAGACTAAAATAATAACGGGAAGTGTTTTTATGAATGAAAACATTATTAATAATTCTTCAATTAATAAAATTAAGGAAACTATGAAGATTAAAAATATAAATAATAATCAACTAAGCCAACTTACTGGATTAGATAAATCAACAATTTCAAAATTATTAAATAATAAGCAAAAAATTAATATTAATTACTTAGAAAAATTTTCAATAGCATTAGATATTCCATTACAAGAGTTAATGGAGTTAGAAGGTTATTCATTTCAAAATAAAGAAATTCAGGAGAAAATAGAGTTTAATCCAACATTTGATAATTTAGATGATATGATGAAATTTACATCTTTTATTGATTGTGAAGGTCTTGAATCTAATATTGAGAAAGAATTAAACAAATATGAAAAGTATTTGGAGACAGATGAAGCAAAGAATTTAATAGAAGAAAAATTCACAAAAAAAATAGAAAGTATAGGCTTTACAGGTGTACTTATAGATAAATTAAATGAATTATATGAAATCTATTTATTTAATAAATGCGAAGTTAAAGAATGGATTTTGATTGGTAGTGTCCTTTTATATTTTATAATTCCAACAGATATTATACCAGATTTTATATTTCCTATAGGGTTTTTAGATGATATGATTGCAGTAAAACTAGTTATGGATAAGTTAAAATAATCTCTTAGTATATAAAAAAGACCTGCGGAGCACATTATGCTGCTCTACAGGTCTTTTCATATACTAATTTATCTTTATCATATATTGATACTGTATAAAATTACATCCTTAATTGTATATTTAAATTATAATTTTATACTTTTATAGGCATTTATATAAATTTAATATGATTTAAAGCTTTATCTATTATTACAGCAATTATAATTCCTATAGAATAGTTTATTAAGTCCATCCACAAAAACCCATGCCCAAGTACTAAACCTCCAATAGTAGTTTTACGTATAGCATTTATCCACCATCATAGCCCAAAACATATCTCCTACAAATGGAGTGATGCTCTTAGGAAATATAAATATAAATCTTCTTGATAACAAACCTATTAACATTACTGCCACTGTTATTATAAAATATACTACTCTTCTTGTCATAATAATCTATTCTCCATAATTTTCATTTCACAATATATTAATATTGTTCACTATAACTATTCGATAAATTGTAATTTATTGCGTAATATATTAAGATTATGCATTAAATTATTCAGTTCTAAAGTGACTTAAATATGATTTAATACCTAAATTTCATATAAACATATTATTACAAACTACTCGAATAAAATTAGTGTTAATATTACATAATAATATCGTGACATAAAAAATAAGACAACAAAGGAGAGATAACAATGAAAAAAAATGAAAGTATAGCTTGCGAAGTTACAGAATGTAAACACCACAGTGGTCAAGAAAACTACTGTGCTTTAGACAAAATTCAAGTTACAAAACACAGTGGTTCAGCGACTACAGTTGAACAAACTGATTGTGGAAGTTTTTCAAAAAAAATTTAATTTTAATACTGCCTACTTTGTGTAGGCAGTATTCTTTATTTAAGAAATTCAATTTTCTGTAATCCTCAAATAGGTATATTATAAGGATTGAGTAAATAAACAAGGACAACACAGCATTTCGCTTTTTATCTTTTTATAACGTAATATATAACAATTTTTCACTTAATCTGCTTCATAAATTGGAATTTATAATTGTTTCCCCATGAATGTCAATCCATTATAAGATTCCAATCCATGCTTATGATAAAAATGTTCTGTGTAATCTCCTCTTGATGTGAAAAGGATTATTTCTGTCACACCAGATGCTTTTAGCTTCCTTTGAAACTCTTTAAAGATTTCAGAGCCTATACCATGACCTCTCATTCCATTTTTTACACAAAATTCCTTTATATTAAACATTACTCCATCGTAAAATTGCTCTTTACTCCCTACAATCATTCCACATAATTCGCCTTGTTTATATGCTGATATTCCATAAAAATCTTCTACATTTATCATTTGACTTAATCTTTTTTCTGCCGTTTTAATAGTCCATTTATCATTCCACGGTTCGGAATTAAATGTGTCAACATACATTTTGGCTAAATCATTTATTTGTATAATAGAGATTTCTTTATATTCTATCATCTATATTCCCCCTCTATAAATTCCTATTTATCTATTTGATATCAAAACTATTTTTATTTTGCATTATATTAGTTGTTCACTATAGATATTCTATAAGTTAAAATTTATTAATCTAGTTCTTTTAACTCATCTAATCTTGGCGATCTAGCATAATGAAGCATTTCTTTGCAATAAGGGCATTTGTATTTCATATATTATTTTTTACATATGTAAACATTCAAAACGCTTTTTTATTCTTTCTTTAATTTTATCAAAATATAAAACTATATATGTATATAAAGCTAACCCCCAAAACAACAATACTATTGCTACTAAATATCTTATAAAGTCCTATTTATCTACATTAGGTTTAAAGTAGATTTATTTTGCTTTTTACAATTTTTCATCAGTGACATGATCTTCACTTATCATGTCTTTTATTACTTTTATAAAACCTTTCTTTTCATCTTCATCTTTGAAAACACTAACAGGAACATATGCACATAATATATTTTCATTTGATATTATTCCTATAATATTTTCATCCATCATTATGTCTTTTATGTCTTTTACATTTGTAACTTTAGAAGATGATGCACCATGAAGCACGAATTCATTGTCTTTTATTTCTAATGTTCTTTTGGCAAATATTACATCAGGGTTCTTTTTTGCCATTATTTTAGCAAAAATTTTTGGGTTAGTTGATAATACACGATTTGATAATATAATAGAAGAAAAAATAAACAAAGCTCCTACAACTATTATAAATATATTGCATAAAAGTTTAAGCTCTAATAATCTTAGTATTAAGCTTATGCATATATAAATTAATACAAATCTTATTATAAGTTTTTTATCAATTACACTTTTCCCTTTCATTAATTTGAAGTTCATTTTTAAATAAGATACATAATCATCAAAACTAAATTCATATTCGTACTTCATAATATTCCCCCTTTTATTTTAATATTTCTGGTACTTATATATAAAAGTATTATTATATTGTTGATTTTGATTTTGCCCATGTTTTCCCATTATCTTTTGATTCGTATAGTACAGCTTTATCTCCTTTATAGTCACCATCTTGGCCCTGTCCTACAATCATCTTTAATACTCTACCTTCTTTGTAAGGCACAGTTGGAAAATCAAAAATACTTGTAGTAAGACCGCCTTCTACCTCTTCTTCATCTTGATTAAAATCTACTATGTTAAAGGTTTTTCCACCATTTTCACTACGATATAATGTTGCACTATCACCAGATTTATTAACAGTAACTACAAATCCAAGTTTTTCATTTATAAAGTTTATACCATATATGCTTCCAACAGCATCACCAAATGGGTTTTCATTTATTTTTTCCCATGTAAGACCACCATCAGTAGTTTTTATTAATTAATAAAAAATACTTCCAAGAGCTGCGTCCACAGGATTTAGTTTATAGCCTATTTTATTTGATAAGTAAAATTCCTCTTTACTTAATTTATTAGGATTATTGAATTCATCAGGTTTTTCTACACCTTCATTATTAGGATTTTCTCCAGGAAGAATGTTTTGACTTTTACTCCAGTCCGTATCATTTATCAAATTGTATCTACAAGGTGTTATCTCTTCCTTCTTGTTTGGAATATATAAAGATACACTATATCCAGTTATTTCTCCACTAAATTCTTCTAAATGCATATTATATATATCTTCTAATTTAAGTTCATGACCATCTTCATAGATATTTATAAGACCTGTTGTATCATATCCCCAACTTCTTTTACCACCATAAAGCAGTCCATATTCTCTTTCATTATTTTTCAAGTAGGATTTTTTTATATTAATTGCTCTTACTGTTTCTACTAAAGGATCTAACAATTTGTCTTCATTGTAGTCACCATTCACTATTCCATCCAGTATTAGAGTAATTTTATTTGATTTGTTGTCATAAGTTATCAGGTAACTCTTCTCTTGTCCATCTTTATTTTTGCCATAAACAAAGGCGTATAAGTCTGTAATTTTTCCATCAGAGTTAAACTTTAGCTGAAGCTCATTGCTTATGTATAATTTCTTTGGAAGAGGATATTTCTCATTTATATCATTAAAAATTCCTGCCACACCATATTTGTAAAAATTATTATGTTCAAATTCAACACTTCTTTCCGTTTTGGCTCTAAGTATAAGCCATGAAAGTTTTCCACCAAAATTTACTGAGCTTTTGTATATGTTGTATCCATAGAATGATGTAATTGCAATGATTAATGCTATAGATGTGTATTTCCAAGGTTTTGATGTTGTTAGTTTCCTTGGATTGTTGTTCTTATCTTTTATAATTTTAATAGATGTAATTATAATAACAAGTATGAAAAATATAGTTAGTAGTATTAATATTTGAAGATCGTAATTACGTCTTCCATATTTGCAGACTTCGGCTAGTTTATAAGAAAAAAATCCGTATGCTATAAGCAATATGGGATTTGTTATTAGTGATACGGCTATTTGTTTTAGTTTGTTCATATGTGCTCACTCCTTTTTCATATGATTAACCTACATTAGTATAACAATTTTAGTATATTATATAATCATAAATTTTCTTATTTATCTATATGATACCAAAAACATTTTCATTTCGCATTATTCACATGTTTTAAAGTAGAATACAATAAAAAAAGACCTATGGAACATATAACTATGCTCCATAGGTCTCAAATGTCGACATAAAACCCCATCATTATCATTATATCTAAAAATTCTACAAAAAAACAGTCTTTTTCTTATAACATCTTTAATATAAAATTAAGTAAATAAAGTTTATAAGGAGAGATAGTCATGAAAAAGATAATTTTTTTATTATCATCTGTAATTTGTGGAGTGTTTTTTGTATTTAAACTATTTAATAATAAGAGAGATATGGCAAAAATAAAATAGTATAAATAGTAAAAAAGATATAGGATCTAGTATTACACTGATCCTATATCTTTTTAATATATATTTATAAAAATAGTCCATTCATTTTTCTTTTGGAACATACCTTTTCTAATTTTTTTGAAGTTGCCAATATTAACTCTTCATCTACGCTTCGAGCTTTATTTGGACAAATAGCTATACAACGCATACAGGAAATACATTTTTCTTTCTCTACCAACATTGGATTATCTTTTGAAATAGCATCAACTGGACATTTTACAGCACATAGACCGCATCTCATACATTCTTGTCTTGCTTCTGGAACTAAAGGAATAACCTTATATTCTTTATATGGATTATTCCCCGGTACATACAAATCTTTAGTAACTTTTCCCTGTTTCAAGACTTCTTTAATCTCACCAGAAAATTTTATCAATTCTTCTTTGTCTTGTAAATCTGGTCTTCCAGTTGCAAATTGATGCATAATGGAATGTTCTGTGACCGAAGTAATTGCTGCAATGGAGAAAAATCCTAATGTTGTTAATGTATCTTTCAATTCTAACAATACATCTTCATATGCTCTATTCCCGTATGTTGCTACTAAAATAACTTTTGAACCATTTCCCTTTATCTTCTTAATATTAGACATTGCTACCATTGGTACACGCCCACCAAAAGACGGAACTGCTATAATACAAAGGTCTTTTTCACTAAATGTAAATTTCGAGAAATCTTCCATGCTATTTGACAAATCTAATTCTGTTGTTTCAAAATCAAATTGTCTACTTATTAAATCTGCCATTTTTTTAGTTCCACCTGTGGGACTAAAATAAATTTTAAATAGTTTCATATATGCTATATCCCCCCTCTAAATTTGAAAATCAAAACTACTCAAAAAACTTTCCCTTATAAAAATTCTCATTCCCTAGTTTCTTTGCTGTAAGCCTGAACATGACGCAACCATCTGGACATACAATATCTTTGCTATATTTACTAGTTCCGCCGATATTCTCTAAATCTCCACCACTTCTGACAGCCTCCATTATTGGAAACATAATCATCATGGTTTTGGAGCAAATCCCATGTCCATCATCATTAACAGGACAGCCATAGGTGCAGGTATACTTATCTCCAATTTCCTCGCCATTTCGGCAATAATGCTCTGTACTGTCGCCACGGAGAAACCCTATTACCTCGATTTCCCATTCATACTCCTCATCATACCACTTTTTCATGATAAACCTCCAACCTCAAATTTATTTTCTCATTGTTTATAAATAATCTCCGCTACAAATTTCCATTTATCTCTTAATTATAGCAGAAAAGCCACTGATTTTATATCAATGGCTATACTACCTCAAGTAATTTTTATAATATGTGTGTAAATTTTTAATTGACCAATTTCTAAAATTTATTTATATTAATTTTCAAATGATATATCTATATTTTCTATCAACTTGTTACCGTAGTATACATGAATAGTAGTAGTTCCAACACCTATACCTGTTATCCTACATTTTTCAAATTCATCACTTACTTTACAAATGGACGTATCATCTACAACATAAGAAAGATTATTTTCATCTACCTTTTCTTCTTTATCACTTTTAAGAGTCAAATTCATTATTATAAAATCCCCTTTTTTAAAAACATATGCAGGCTCATCTTTTTTATAATCCATATCAAATATGATTTCTGTTACATCAATCTGACTTGTGTTTAAACCTATGAAAATTGCTGTACCTATAATTCCTATAAAAACTAATATAAGTAAAGGAATTATGTAATTATGTTTTTTGTTTGCAGAACTTAAACTATAGTCATTTTCTTTTGATCCCTGAGAATTTATATTATTTTCATTAATATTATCAGGCTCATCCAAGATTTCTTCCTGATTTGAATTACCTTCTAGTAAATACTTCTCTATTTTTTTATCTTTTACTTCAATATATTGTGGCCATTTTAATCCATATCTCAAATTTTCCAATATAAAATTTATTTTTTTCGGAGGAATATGATTCTCTTCCATTATAAGTCTTGCTTTATTTAGGGCTATTTTTCTATTTAAGTCATTGGTGTTTTTCTTGTCTAAAAGGACCTCTGCTATACCCAAGTCCAAAGCTTCTTTTAGCCATGCACATTCTTCTGATAAATTTGGTCTTAATTCACTTATCATTACACTTAAATGAGTAGAGTCTAACAATGAATTTTTACCAAAATTTTTTATTATAAATCTTAATACTCCACCAAGATTTTCTTCTAATTTTTTATCAATCATCTTACACCCCCTCATATATAAATTATTATTTGATTTATATGTATAGAACTTTATTGTTTGTATAAATATATTGTTTTTGAGATTGGATGTTATTTGATTTAAACAATAAAATATGTAAATCTAAAAAATAAAAAAGAGCATCTTATCTTGATACTCTCTTAATTAGCATTATATTAATATTGTTTAATTATATTTACAATAAAGATAATACCAAAATATATTCCCCTATTTACATCGTGTTTAGGAGTATAAATGGTATTACACTGTAAACCTATTTTCTCTTCCATATAAACTGTAATTTTGTAAGAAGTTTGGCCTCTTTATTTGTAATATTATGAATAGTAGTAACGCCCCTATTATCATTATCTATTACTTCAGATGAAATATGTAATATATCTCCATCAGTTGTTTCTTTTTTAAATAATACTTTGATATTAGATAGTTCATATTCATTTAAAATATGTCTTGGTAAAGTATCCATTGCCATTTCCATATACTTCACATTATTAACATGACCATTACAATCTAAATCACTATATCTAACATGGTAGTCTTTTACATAGTTCTCATCTTGAATTTTAGGGATATCGTCTAATGGTGGTACTTCATCTAATTCTTTTTTAATTCCATATATTTCGGTTTGCTCAGAAGATATTTTAGTAGGACGTCTTTTTTCATAATCTATCAATATAGCTGTTGAAGAAACTTCACATATAATTTTTCCTTCAGAATCTTTTATAGTATTTTGTCTATAACCGTAAAACTTCTTAGAACCAATAGCCTTAGTATCAACAGTTATAATATCTTTGAACCTAGGATATTCATATATGGCTATATCATACTTTAAAAGTACCCAAATGCACTTATTATTAACAAAACCTTCATTAGTTTCTCCTAAATAATCAGATTGAGAAACAACAACATCCCATATGTAATTTGCTAAAGATGAAAATTTGCATTTGTGATCAGCGTCAACATCAAAAATATTTATTTCGTATTCCTTTTTGTAAATATCACTCAAGTATGTTCCCTCCTTTTATAAATTTAGAGTATATTTTATAGTTAAAGATTACATAATGATATTAAAATATAATCTTATATTAGATTATTTACCTAATTAATATTAATTATCTTAAGATAGCTCCTAACATATACTACTATTTACTTATTTTTTACTAATTAATATAAATCTTCTAATGTATTTTCAACAAAATGCTATAAAATAAATAAGCTATCTTATTTTATAGATAGCTTATTGTATATATTAATATGTTTCAACAAATACTTCAAAGTATCCTTGTGGGTGTACACATGTTGGACATACTTTAGGAGCTTCTTCACCTTCATGTATATGTCCACAATTTAAACACTTCCATAATACTTTCTCGTCTTTTTTAAATACTCTTCCTTCTTCTATGTTCTTAGCTAATTTATTATATCTAGCTTCATGTCTTTTTTCTACTTCACTTATTCTTTCAAAAGTTATAGCTATAGCTTCAAACCCCTCTTCTCTTGCTATTTTTGCAAACTCAGGATATAACTCTGTCCATTCTTCATTTTCACCAGCAGCTGCTGCTTTTAAGTTTTTCATAGTATCTTCATGGAATGATACTGTATATGCTGCATTTATTTCTATCATTTCATCATTTACAAAATCTTCTTTTAAGTATTTGTAGAATTTCTTAGCATGCTCTTTTTCTTGCTCTGCAGTTTCCATAAATATATTTGATATTTGTACATATCCTTGTTTTTTAGCTATACTTGCATAATATGTGTATCTTGTTCTTGCTTGACATTCTCCTGCAAAAGATTTCATTAAGTTCTCAGCTGTTTTTGTTCCTTTTAAAGTATTCATAAATTCCCTCCTATTTATTTAAACTTTATTCAAATTACATAATAATAAATTTACCTATATTTGTAAAGTAAAAATAATTAATCTCTAGACCAAATATAATCATATTTCCCTCTCAACTTCACAATTTATAACAATTACGTACTTATTTTTTCTTATAGCATTCTTTTAACTTATTTATTACCGTTTACATAGACTCTGTTGTTCTTAATTTGAAATCTTTTATTTTGGTGTAAGCACATATCACATTACTTTGTACTAGTTTCTTAGCATAAGCTTCACCTTGTATTCTTAAGAAGTCATATTCAGCAACTACTACTAATGTTTTTGGCAATCCACTTAAATCATCTATTAAACGTGGGGATACATATCTATCTTCACAATAAGCTGGATTTTGTAAATAAGCTCCCACAAGCATGTCATTAGAATCTTTAAGACCACATACCATATTTTCTATAATTTCTTTATCTTTGTTAATTTCATACTCATTGATATCCCATTTATAATATTCAACTTCTTTTTCTGACATTGTAAAAGCAGGATAAATAAGTGCTTGATATTTTTTCATAATAATAGCATTAGACTATGGATAAATTAAAAAATACACTTTCCAGCGATAGATCACCGAAAAGTGTATTTATTTATTAGATTTCTCTTGTATATTTTTTTAACCACTCAGTCTCTTCTTCATTTAAGAATGGTGATATTTTATCAAATACTTCTTTATGGTAATTGTTTAATAGTTTTTTGTCCTCAGCTGTCATTATATCTGGATTAATTGCGTCTAAATCCATTGGAATAAATGTTATTGCTTCAAAATACATAAATTGTCCGTATGCATTCTCAGTACCTTTTTTGCAAAGTAACTCATTTTCTAAACGTATACCATGAGAACCTTCAATATAAATACCTGGTTCATTTGTTATAATCATACCTGCATGGAATGGTTCTATTTCTCCTTTGCGGTATTGCCAACGGAAACCTGCTGGACCCTCATGAATATTTAAAAGATAGCCCACACCATGACCTGTACCATGATTGAAGTTCATATCTCTATCCCAGAATGGCTTTCTTGCAAGCATATCCAATGTCATACCTGTGCATCCTTCTAAGAATTTAGCACTTCCAAGCTGCATATTACTGATTGCAACTAGTGTAAAGTTATCTTTCATTTCCTGTGAAATTTCCCCAAGAGCGAAAGTTCTTGTTATATCAGTAGACCCTTCATAAAAACCTGCACCTGTATCTGATAGGTATAAGCTTCCTTCTTTGAATTCAATATCAGTTTCTGGAGTTGATACATAATGAACTATTGCACCATGCTCTCCAAAAGAAGATATTGGTTCAAAACTTGGGCGTATAAAGTTACCCATTTCACCACGAAGTTGGTCTAATTTTTCAGATGCACTAATTTCAGTAATTTTAGTTTTTGCCACATTTTCTTTTAACCATTTCATAAATCTTACATGTGCAACACTGTCTTTAATTTGTGCTTTTTTTATATTTTCAATCTCTACTGGATTTTTAATAGCTTTAAATAAAATCTCTGGGTTTCTTTTCTCTACTTTTAATACATTTGATGGAATATTGTTATAAAGAGCATAGTTTACTTTTGATGGATCAAGAAGTACAACTTCATTTTCTCCAATTTTTCTCGCATCTTCATATACATCATTGTATGGATGAAGTACAACAGAATCTTTAGCAAAATTTGATTTCATCTCATCATCTAGTTTGTTTTCATCAATGTATAACTCTACAGTATTTTTAGTAATTATTGCATATGCAAGAACTAGTGGGAAGAACTCAATATCATTTCCTCTAATATTTAATGTCCAACATATATCATCTAAAGTTGTAAGAACATGAATAGATGCCCCTGCTTTATCCATTTCTTCTCTAATTCTTTTTAATTTGTCTGCTGTTGATTCACCTGTATATTTAATGTCCAATGCAAATGCTGGTTCTTTTGAAAGCATTGGTCTATCATTCCAAATTTCGCTTATAAGATCTTCATTATAATCAACTTTTGCAAGATTTGCTTTTGCGATTTTTTCATATTCTTGACCTTCTCCTACTGATACTACACGTCCATCAAAACCTAGTGTTTCTCCAGATTTTAATGTTTCTTTTAAATATTCCTCTATAGTTGGAACTTCTGGTTCACCCATTCTCATTAACTCAACTGTAGTTCCTTCAAGTTGCTTAGCAGCTTGTATGAAATATCTTCCATCGACCCAAAGACGACCCTCAGTCTTTGTTATAATTGCAGTACCAGCAGATCCTGAAAATCCAGTGATGAATTTTCTAGATTTAAAATACTCTCCCACATATTCACTTTGGTGAAAATCAGCAGTAGGTACTATGTAAGCATCAATGTTTTTTTCTTGCATAACTTTACGTAAGTTTTCAATTCTTTCTACTATATTCATCTCATATACCCTCTTCTTTTTTATTTTTATTGTCTTCTACTAAATCATATAGTTTTTTCTTAAATGTAACTTTCAATTTGTATATCTTTATAAGTTAAGAAATGCATTAAAAGAATCAACTAATACCATATTGCATTATAGCAATTAAATTGTAGCACCAATTATTTATAAGTCAACAATAATATAACAAAATAATATAGGTAAATATATTAATATAAATAAATTAGGAATATTACGTCACTAGATATTTGTCGATCACTAATATAACATATTCATGATTCATTAAAAAGCAATCTAAAAAATCCAATGGCAAACTATTGGATTTTTATTTCGTATTATTTTAACATTAATAAATTAAACCTGATTATAAAGTGGAAATTTATCTATTTTCTATCATTCGTATTTTATCAAAATCATTTATTACTTAACTTTTTCTAATTCATCAATAATTATTGAAATTTCACCACAATTTGGACAAACACTAGCCTTTACCTTACCCTTTGTACCCGAAAAAACTCCACTTCCTTTTCCAAGCACTACTGATGCCCATGATGTTAAATTTCCAGTCTTTAATATATAATCTTCAACCATAACTTCATCACATCTTAAACACTTTCTCATACTATATCCTCCTTGAAGTATTTATAATATTAAATATTTGTCAATTTGATTATATGAAAAATCCTAATTTAATGTATGTTCACCAAAGCAGAAAGTACATCAGGACTTGTGTTATAAGTGCCATGCTCATAGACACTTAAAAGGACTTTAAGAGGGTGTGTATGACCTCTATAAATATTATACTGGTTGGGTTAGCAAGGAGATTATTCCTGTCTTAGTGAAACCCTCAAGGCATTGGGTGTTATGATGTATTTAAACTTGGGGTAATGAGAGTCTGATATACTTTATACTGTGGTATGTTGTGATTAATAAGGTCTTGAAACATAGATCTTATTAAGAACAAAAGCATTAAGAATATGCTGATAAATATTGAATTAAAATAACAACCTAATAACCCAAAAACACATCCGTCAAAATTCGTATGTAGCTTGAATGAGGAACTAAAGAAAGCGAAGAAGAATGCGACAGTAAAAGAAAAAAATACTATCACAATACTAAATGATTTAATAGAAAAAGATATAGAAATAATAAAAGAATTGAGATAAACAATATCAAAAGTAACTCAAAAAAGAAGCGATTTTAGAGTCTAAATTTGGGTGGCAAAAGAGCAGTTTTTTGGTGGCAGATTGGTGGCAAAACAGGTGGTAGTTTTGGTGGGATTTTTAAAATTAGGGGGACCACTTTTTTTTGGATTTGAATGAGAGTATTACTAGGCTTTGCCTAGTTCCCTATCGCATATGGGGACAAAAACTCCTTATGCTCTTTTTTTTTCAAAAGCAAGTTTTGAAAATTTAAAGCCTTGTAAGTTTTTCACTCACTCAAAACTTATTTCAAAAATAAAAACGAAATTAGAATACTAAAAAATACTATATTTTTCAAAAGTAAATATACAAATTAAACGGAAAAGATATTAAAAATAATAACTTAAAACAATAAAAATTTAAGTACATTTTTGTTATTCTCCTACAAAGCAAGGATGCTAGTTTAGTTATTATTGTCATATCTGTGATTGTGTTTGAAAAATAAAAAAGCACTCTATTTCTAGAGAGCTTTTCTAAATGATACTATTTTACTTATTCACTACATACAAATCGAACTTACTTTTTTTACTATCAGATAAATTGATTTTTACTTTATATAAACCTTTTTGGGATACAAAATCAAAATTATATTCACTTTTAGATTTTTGATTTGAATTATCATATGTAGTTCCATTTGGATCTTCTATTTCAACTGAAATAAATTCTTTTGATAAGTTCTTTATCATTATCATTTTGTTTTCATCTAAATTTATATCAAATTCATATTTATTTCCCATATCCTTTGTTTCTTTGACTACTTCATCATAATAATTTATACAATTTTTTGACGAATCATTTGGAAATTCTAGGTCTTTTTCTAATGATATAATTTTATTAGACTTTTCTTCTTCATTTTTAATATTAGAATCCTTTAATTCATTTTTATTACAAGCAACTAATATTAATAAAAGTAAACTTAATGGTAGTATTTTTTTTATTATATTTTTCTTCATAAAAAATCCCCCTATCTATCTGGAGTATAAATCGTTATAACCCCTGTTGAATGATTACTTATTGCATATGGAGTTGCTATTTTAGCTGTTTGACTTAATTTAGTTACCAATTTACCTTTTGTATTTGTTACTCTTACACCAGGTCTTGTATTCATTTTTTTAGGAGTCGTAGATATATGTGCCTTATATATCCATCTTCCGCATTTTGATCCTTTTTTAGAATCATCATTAACAGAGAATCCATCTACTGGGAACGACCATTCTTTCGGATTTACCAATCCATTTAATGAAACAGTTGCTGTTGTTTTTCCTGAATCATAAGGTCCCCAACTGTATAACGTTTGATTTGGCTGATCTACATCTATTCTTGTAACATGGTTATCTATAAAACCATTCGAACGAGATAATAACTGTGAAGATGAATCAATATCCCATACAGAACCCTTAACACCATTTATTGAAGTACTTTTTGATCTTCTCGTAAATGAAATTGATGTTGCTAAACTTCCCTGTTGTCTTTTTACTCCATCTTTACCAGTTGCATAAAAGTCCCATTTATAATTTTCAACAGCTGGACGGGCCATAGGAATGTTATTTTCTACAGTAGCATTAACTTCTTCTTGAGTATCTATATCATTTAACAAAGATTTCATATCGATATTATCAATATTTTTGATATAATAAGTTTTTTGTTCAATTCCATTTATATTGTTTAGAGCAATAGCAAAAAGTTCATTGCCATCTTTTCTTTCAAATATATTTGTTTTTATTGGATCACCATTATTATGCAAAATTATATTATCACCTAACTTATCTTCAACTTCAGAAATAGTTTGTTCTTTATTTTTTTGCATACTATTAGTTTTACATAATTCCTCTGAATTTTCATACTGGTTCCACTCATTTACTTCTAGTAATTCTGCATTTTTTGAAAATGGATCATATCCATTTGAACTAGCTTGATTTGCAAATGATACATTGAAAGTACTGGTTAAGATAAATGCTGAAAAAAGTATCAGCGGAATGATTTTACCTTTCATTTTCATATTTGTTCTTCCCCTTGTAATTTTTTTATTGTTAACACCCCTAATATATCTAACATTTAATTTCTAAGTTAAGATATATCATAAATGGTAGCAGTAAAGTATTATTAAAAAAAGTCTTTAATAAAAAAAATACATATGTTAATATGAACTATTATGGAATTAAAAAGGGTTTAAAAATATAGTGTTTCCAATGATTACACTATATTTTTGAAAATTTCTAATATAATATATCTGTTGTCAAGTATATATATTATATTAACTTTTAATTAGTTCGTATCCTAACGAACTAATTGAAGTAGTTTGGTGTTTTTTATAAAAGATGACTATTAAAAAAGAGAGGTTTTTACTCTCTTTTTCTTTGCATGGAAATCCTCCTACAATATAATCTTCCTGTTATTATGGATGCATCAGTGGGAGGATTTATACATACTTATTTTGAAATTTTTGAGCCATGTAAGAAAGTGTTTCATGGCTTTTTTGATAAAGAATTAGTATATTACTGAATTACATTAAACTGATATATACATATGTCAGTATTTATGTCAGATTTGATTATTATTTTACATGAATTTATAAGAAATTTTTTAAAGTCAATGACAGTAATTATTACTGGAGCAGTATTTGGAATAGTATTAGCTTTTTTTATAGCACTTATTAATTAGGTGCCTTTTTATTGCTTAAATTTAGGAGCATTAAGAGAAGAACGAGTGAGGGATAACTAAATAAGATTTATTTTTACAAAGCTTTGAATTATATATTTACACATTAAAAATTATTTAAAATGGGGAAATTTTTAATGAAATTTTATAAAATTTCTGCAATGATACTTGTATCAATCATTTGTATAGTAGCATCTTTTGTGACTAGTAATGCTGCTAATAAAACGTTATCCGTACCTCAACAAGCTCAAAAATGGAATAATACTTGTTGGGCATCATCTTCTTCAATGACTAGTGCATATTTTAAGGGAAACACAACTAACTATGAGAAATCTATTCTACAATACATTAAGGGATCTTCAGTAAATGGAGATAGTATATCAGCGAGGGGGACAGTTGTAGATGTTGTAAAAGGTGTGAAATATATAACAGGAAAAGCAGGCAGTTATAAGTTACCAGCACCAAGCTATACAGCTATAAAATATCAAATAAATAAAATTGTCCGATGGTTGTTTCTTTAAGTAAACAAGCACATGCTATTACTCTTAAAGGGTACAATGAATCTGGATCTATGGTTCTTTATAATGATCCTGCAACAGGTAAAGGACATAGTGCAAGTTATTCTTACTTAATTAATACTTTTGGGATGACTAATCATGCATTCTGGAAATAATAAAATTGAAAGGGGTACAATATGAAAAAAATAAAATATGCAGCTCTATTAGGTTTAGTAATAATTGGTATGGGTGGACATTATATAATTTAAAATGGATTTGATGAAAATAATATTGATTTAACTTTAGATCAAGAATCTATATCTCAAGCCTCAGAAAAAGAAGATGTACTAATAGCATACAACTCTCAAAATACTAGAAATACTAGGAGCTTTAATGAATCAGAAGATAAAATAGGAGAACCATATAAAACATACATTATAAGTGATGATTTAGAAAAATCAATGTGTGAAGGAAAGGCTATAAATTTATTAGTTGAGGATAACTATCAATGGGAAGCTCGTTTATATGACTCAAATGGTAATATAGTTAATTCTGCTATAGTATGAAATGATAATGGGACATGGAGTATTGGAAAAATAGGATTAGATATTCCAGAAAATCTTGTTCAATTTATTTCTGGTAGTAATGCCATACATAATTTTATAAAAGAATCCGAAATACAAAATCCTATCGAAATAAAAAGACTAAAATTTATAAGTAAAAGTATAGACGCCATATATATTTTAGATAAATCTGGAAAGGAATATTTAATACCGTTAGCTTTTGACTCTGTATCAAATAGATTTAATATAGAAAACCTAAAATTATATAATGCAAAAGAATTATTAAAAGAACTTAATAAAAAAAACCACTTATATTTTTTAATTAAGTGGTTTTATTTTTTAATTAAGTCTTCAGTAAATTTCACTGAGGTGATGCTAGGAATATATCCTTCATAATTTAAAAATGCACCAATAAATTTAAATTTGATAGTACGAATTTATTTGCAGTGATATTAAAAAACTAAGAATTAGAGTATGAATAATGGTCAGGTGAGATGTAGCCAAAGCAGAAAGTACATCAGGACTTGTGTTATAAGTGCCATGCTCATAGACACTTACAAGGACTTTAAGAGGGTGTGTATGACCTGTATAAATATTATATTTATCTTTCCCACTATATAATAACTGCAACATTTATTATACTATAACATTTACTCAATACTTACATTGCATTTAGAGTGTTTCCACAATCATCTAAAATAACATAACGGGATAAAATAAGTCTTTAGACAATTAAAAAGTTGCTTCGAAAAGCAACCTTTTTGTTTTTATACTTATATTATAGTAAAATACTCTTTTGATTGTATTTTTTATATAGATAATTGTTCTGATTCCAAAGAAGTATTCATTCCTTCTCTTTTATTCAAATCTTTTTTCAACAATTGATAAACAACAGATATTGTAGGAATTCCAAATATAATACCTTGAATTCCAAACAATCCTCCACCTATCATAACGGCTGCAAATACCCACATACCAGGAAGTCCAATAGAAGAACCTACCACCTTTGGATAAATAAATTGATTTTCTAATTGTTGTAACACAACTATAAACACTAAAAATAACATTGCCTTCGTTGGTGACACTGTGAAAATCATAATAAATCCAACAATTGCACCAATATAAGCTCCAGCTATAGGGATCAACGCTGTACATCCTATAAGAACCCCTACCATAAGTGCATATGGGAATTTTAAAATAAACATTCCTACTGTACAAAGTGTTCCAAGTATCAAAGCTTCTGTACATTGTCCAACTATAAAGTTATGGAAACTCTGATCAATCACTCTTAACACATAAAATGTTCTTTCACTTATTTTAGGACTTGTGTATGTGTTTATTAATCTAGTAAATTGATTACTTAATTTTTCTTTTCCACCTAATATATAAATGGCAAATATTAAACCTACTACAAAATTAAATACTACTGAGAAGAAACCAGTCACATATTCTATAACAGTTCCTGCTCCAGAAGTAAACCACTTAAAACCATTATCAATTATTTCTTTCCAGTTTATCATATCCATATTAAAATTGGTTATATCTTTAGGCAACAAGTTTTGTATGTTAGGATTAGAATTTAATAAATTAACCATGTGATCTATAAAAGGTGGAATACTAGAAACAAGCACTTCAATAGATGATTTTAACTCAGGTATTATTAACCTTGCTATTAATATAAATATAATCACAACGCTACCAAATGATAAAAGTATTGATATTGTTCTTTTAAACTTAAGTACTCTTTCACTTTTACATTTTTCAAATAATATTTTCTCGTAAAACTTCATGATAATATTTAAAATATAAGCAATCATACAACCAATTATTAGAGGGTTGGCTACTGCTATAAACGTCCTTACTCCTGCCGAAATATTTTTCCAGTAATAAATCATAAGAAATAGAGCTATTACTGAAAGTCCTATTTTTATAAACATATTTTTTTCTATTTTCATTGTAAATCTCCTTTTGCTAATAGGCTATTAGCGTGTTACCAATACGTTCCTTAATTTTGTATATTGTTTTTCTAGCTAATATTACAATATATTTTATTGAAAATCAAGTAAAAAAGATATAGGGCTTAGTATTATACTAATTCTATATCTTTTTAATTTATAATTTCATTAAAATTATTATAGCTGAACCTACAACAACTTTGCACATGTACATTAAAACAGCTATTTTTTTGGTGCTGGCAGTCCATCATACATAGAATCAAACAACCTTGTCAAAAAGTTTTTGCTATCCACATCATTAACAAGCAGCATTTTCTTTGCCCCTTCATAAGAAGCTGTGGGCATAAGTGATTTTGCTGAATCAATAGGTTTTACAAGTAATCTATCGTCATAGATACCACCTACAATTTTACCACGGTAATAAATAATAAATTCTCCCATCATAGCTCTATATGAAATTTCTTCTAAATCAGATAATTGTTCTAAAATAAAATCCAAATACTCTCTACTTGAAGCCATCTTTTCCACCTCACAAATTTATATTAGTAATATCTTCTCACCAAATATTTATATCTTAAAATGTTGGTTTTTACAATAATTTACTCAAAATCCACATCACTTGCCCTCAAAGTTATATAATCGTACTCATACTCATTGTTGCTGCTTATCCCTATGTGAAACTCATATAAATCATCTATCTTATATATTTCATCGTAAATCCAGTATGAATTTTCCTCCAAATTATTTTCTATAATCTGGCCATTTCTATAAATTATCTTATTTATATCTGTAAAGCCACCACTATTATCAAGATCAAAGACAATATCATCTCCAACTTTTTTCACACTTAAAATCTCACAGTCATGAAAATCATAATTGTCTAAGATTTTTTGTGGAATTTGTTTTTCTACCTTTTTAAAGTAATTAAAGTAATCCTTCATTACTTTTTCTGTTGTTTTTTCATTTTCTTTGCAATATTTTTCTATTCTTTTTTTAATATTTTTTGATGCCTTATTAAGAGCCAAGACTCTTATATCTGCCACATCATCTAAAATATCTTTTGGCAAATTGTTTTTTAAAAATTCTATTTCATACTTATGACTTTGGGCAAATTCACTTGTCAATTTTACCTCATCATATTCTTCCATTTCAAAGTTTTCTGCTGCTTCTCTTTCTTCTTCTAGTATGTTATTTCTAAGTTCTTCTACTTCCTCTTGTAACATAAATTCACTGACACTTACCATATTACCTTCTTCATCCATAACAGAAATTTCATTCCAATCTGTTTCGTCAAATTCATCTTCTTCTGTCATTTCGCATATTTCTTTTTGCTCTTGTAAGAAGTTTTTCAATTCTTTTTTGTATAAATCTTGGTAGTATTTTTCATCGAATTTTTCTGCTTTTTTTGTAACTCTCATTAACATATGTATGTCAGTTCTTCCCATGTCCCTTTGATATTCTTTTGTAAAAAACTTCATAATAACTTCCCCTTTTTAAATAAAGTTAATAATTATTTATTTTATAATGCCCTTTCTTTTAATCCTACTTAAAATTCTACATTATTTTTATCATATATATCAACTTTAATTTAAATTTCCTAAGCAATTTTATATTTATTTTTTATATATCATATCTATATGTGGAATGTTATCTTCTAAATATTCCTCTGAAACAGCTTTAAACCCAAGACTGCTATAAAAATCAAGTAAATATGCTTGTGGCTGAATTTTTATAGTATCCTCAGACAAATTATTTTCTATAAATTCAATAGCATTTTGCATCATTTTTCTTGAGATTCCTTTTCCACGATAACTTTTCTTAACAGCTACTCTTCCTATTGATATTTCATCGTAAGAAACTCCTTTTTCTAAAATTCTCAAGTATGATACTATTTCTCCATTTTCTTTCGAGAATAAATGATAGGAATTTAAATCTTTATCATCACAGTCTAAATAGGGACATTCTTGTTCTACAATAAATACTTCATTTCTTAATGCTAAAATTTTGTATATCTCTTCTATATTAAGTTCGTTAAATTTTTTAATCTTCCAATTCATAAATTTACCTCCATCTACATTCTACTTAAACTCCCTATAAAAACATAAAAGCACCCAGCCTAATCCCTCCTTAAAAAGGCCCTTGTGGGAAAAGACACAGTGCTTTTTAATACTCTTACCCGGGGATAAGAATAAGCATCGTATTATTTTAATTATCAATTATAATAACATATGCATAACTTCTAAACAATCTGTTGTTTGAAACATAATGCCAAGTTCTTGGAAATATATTTTTCAACAGTATAAATTTGCTATAAATTTTTTTTCATAACAACAGCAGGTAATAATTTTTTATTCCAGTTTAAGGTTATATTTTCTATACTTTTAAAACCATTTTTTATCCAAAAATCAAGAACACGTTTATCATAATTTGTAACAACATCAATTCTTAAGCTAGTACTATTGCTTGACTTTATGTGCATTTCAAATAATTCATATACCTTTATTCCTATACCTTGGCCTTTAAGATTACTATTAATCATAAGCAGTGATAAATATGTTTCTTTATCTACTTTAAAATCAATTATACCTACTATTTCATTTGAATTTTTTTGAACAATTTTACATGAGTAAAACCCTTCATTTTTCATTATCTTTAATTCATCACGTACCCATTTTGTATTTATACTTTCTTTACCTATGTGACTTTTTAAAAAGAGCTTATTTGAGTTATATATTCTTACAATATTATTTAAATCTTTACTCTCAATTAAGTTTATATAAAAACCATTAAATTCAAAATAAATAATGCTCCCACCACCTTGATATAAATATGATCATATTAATTGGTCTAAAAGTAAAATAAGTCTGTTTAATTTAAATTATCTATTTTCTTCAAATATAATCTCTGAAGAATATTTTTTTTCAGAATCTAAACGTAGTTTATAAAAGAACTGTAGCCAATCTGGCTGTATGTCTACTTGATCTGCTAATTTTCTAAGTGTTCTTTTACCTATACGTCTATCCATTATAGCGAACATTCTAATAATTGGATTTTCAGATGCAATACTTTTTTCAATAGGTAATCCTTTATACTCTCTAATTGCTTCAGTAACATCGCAAATATCAAAATCACCATTATTTATTGACATATCTATGATTTTATCTTCAATAACTTTGTTTTCTTCTTCATATAAATATTCATCACCAGTCCATTCTCTATCTGGCACATCAAGCTCTACTTTGGTCCTACATTCTAATTTGTAATATCCCTTTACATAGTATGCAAATGGATTTGCTTTAGCATATTCATTTTTATCAACCCTAACACAAAACCTTCCGTAGTCATCATGTGCGTCACGATAATGTGTCAAAAAATAATGAACACGACCTCTCAAACTTTCACACAAAAACTCTTCTTCTAATCCTTTTTTTAACCCACTCCATGATTTCCCCATATATATCTCCTTTTATAGCTCTCATTTAATTAACTTTTGTTTATATTATAATAACTCAAATTCTGACCTCATATCAAGTTATACCAACTATTAATATATTCCAATAGGTTTTAAATATATTAACATATAATATTAAGTGAAATACTTACTTAGGAGGAATTGTTAAAAATCTAAAATGGGGTACACATTTTTGTACACCCCCTCTCACTTACTTAGTATAATTTAAAAATCTATCTATTATTACAGCAATTGTAATCCCTATAAAATAGCTTATTAAGTCCATCCATAAGAAACCATGCCCAAGTACTAAGGCTCCAATAGTAGTTTTTCGTATAGCATTTATCCAGTCAGCCTGATATAACTGGCTTATCTCTATGGCAAAAGAAAAAATAAGTGCTATATTGAAGTTTTTTAAAAGATCTAACTTGGGAAACAAGAACCTAAAACCAAAGTAAACCATCATAGCCCATAACATGTCTCCTACAAATGGAGCAATGCTAGTTGGAAATATAAACATAAATTTTCTTGATAACAAACCCACTAACATTACTGCTACTGTAATTGTAAAATATACTATTCTTTTTTTCATAATAATCTGATCTCCATAATTTAATTTTACAACATATTAATCTCCAATTACTTATATTAAATTATATCTCATTTATTAACTTTTTTGTCAATCAGTTAAAACATAAAAATGCACCCACATTTTCTTGTAGGTGCATTTATTATTCTAACCTTTCGTAGGTTTTACTCATTTAATCCCTTCCTTTTTATAGATATTTGGTGATTATATGTAGTATTCTTCTATATCTATTTGTGGTGTAAATGTTTTGCAACCGCATTCACATTTGTATACCTTTCTATTACTTACCTTATCAATCTCTACTTCAATATCTAACTCATTTTTAACAACACCGCACTCGCTGCATCTCAAATCCATTGTATTTTTATCCTTTTGTATAAGATATATTACATTACCTTCTTTTATTTTTCTCATACTCATTTCTCCCTTCGTTTTATATTTTTTCTTTTGATTAACAGATACTTTATATTTTTGTAGTGTCTATTTAATGTTTAATCTCTAAAATTCTATTAATTTTTACTTCCAAAATCTTTTTGTCATGTTTATTATACCCTTATTTTTTATCATTAAAAGTCGTCAATATATTTTGTAACTTTTTGTTTCTTCTTTATCTTTTATATTTAAAATAGTATATTAAAATGATAAAATATGGAAATATTCTCACAATAAAAATGACCTATGGAACATATAACTTTGCTCCATAGGCCTTAATTTTGAATATAGTTTATACCTATTTATGTCAATATCTAATATTTAAGTTCTTTAATTAGCTATTAGTTTTTTCTATATATTTGCAATTTACTTCTATATGATTTAGGAAAAGTAATAACCTTTCATAAAGTGGATTTACTTTTTCTCCAAACTTAAGCTCAAGTTTTTTTCCCACTTCCTCAACAGTTTTTTCACCGTCAATTTCTAAAAATACTGCACTACTGTATTCATCTAGTTCAATTTTTTTATAAGTAGGAATTTTAAATTTTAGTTTTCTAAAAAACTTCTGAATCTTATGCTCTTGTTTCTCAAGTATAGTAACTACTTTATCTTCATTTATATCATACTCTATATTATCGCAAATTTTATAAACAATATCTAAAACTTCTTGATTAGTTTTCATTTTTCTTAATTTTAGATACCATTATTGGCACAGTTGTAGCTATTACTAATAGAACTAATATTACTACTGCCATCATGTTTCCAGCTGCAAATCCAGTTGGAACTTTAGGAGTTATAACTCCAGATACCTGTAAGATTATACCGATTAGACCTATTATAGATCCACCAGCAACTAATCCTGATGATAAACTTATACCGTTTGAAACTCTAGCTTCTCTCTCAGCAGTCTCTTTACACATTTTTTCAACTAATACACGGATTAATGCTCCAACTAATATTATTGAAGTTGTTGATATTGGTAAGTAGAATCCTATAGCTATAGTCATTATTGGTAAGTTTAATAAGAATAAGAATAACGCCATAACTACACCAGCTATTATCATAACCCATGGTAAATTTCCTGACATTATACCAGAAGTTAATGTAGACATTAAGTTAGCTTGAGGTAGGGCAAATTGTGCATCTGCTCCAGTAACAGCTAATTGGTCAGCAAGTAACATTATTGTTCCTGTAACAACAATAACACCTACTACAGAAGCTATTGCGAAGTAGTTTTGCATTTCTTTCTTATTTCCACCTATTACATAAGTAACTTTTTGAGATTGAGTATATCCTCCAGCTGTTGATATTGCAACAACCATGAATGCTGCAAATAATAATAACGATTTATTATCAGCATTGCTAGTCCATCCCATTATAACGAATACTAATGTTAATATAACTAATGAAGCTATTGTCATTCCTGATACTGGAAGGTTAGATGTTCCTATTGTACCAGTTAAACGACCTGCAACTATTACGAATAATAATGATAATATTAGAGAAACTATTGCTCCGACTATTGCCATTTTTACACTTCCAGATATCATGAATGCAGCTACAAATGCTATAACGATACTAGCTATAAGTATTAACATTTCACCTGAACTACCTTCAGAACTTCCGTCTTTTGCAGATCTTGCATTTAAAGTTTCTTTTACAGAAACAACTATTGTTGGTATAAGTTTTATTGCTCCTATTATACCACCACAAAGCATCATACCTGCACCTATGTATTTAACATAACTTCCAGATATTGCATTTACGTCCATTTGGCTTATAGCTACTGATGCATCATTCCATGCATTCATGTTGTTAGCAGCCATATCAGTGAAGTAACCGATTAATGGAGCTATACCAAAGTTAGATAATATAGAACCAGCAAACATTGTTAAAGATACTTCTAATCCAACTATGAATCCTATACCTAATAATAGTGGGTTTACTTCCATAGAGAACTTCCACTTGTAGAACTTACTTCCTAAGAATGTCATAGTGTTGTTAACTACGTTTAAGAATGATCCTGTTAAAACATTTATAATACCACTTATTCCAAAACCTATTCCCATGAACTTGATAGCATCTCCGCCACCTTCAGACGCAACAAGAGTTTCAGATATCGCCATTGACTCTGGATACATAAGTTTTCCATGTTCTTCTACTATTAAGTAGTTGTAAACTAATGATGAACATCCTATACCGAATAAACATCCTCCTACACCTACTATTACTCCTTCTAAGAATGTCATTTGACTTCCTATAAGGATAACTGCTGGTAATACAAAAATCATACCACTTGCTATTGATTCTCCACCACTTGACATACCTTGGATTATGTTTTTCCCAAGTATACCTTTTGACTTAGCGAATACTCCTATAAGCATTGAACCTATAATAGCTCCAGGAATTCCTGCTGCAACCGTTAACCCCGATTTCATACCAGAGTAAGCTGTAGATGCTGCAAATAGTGCTGATAATATAATACCAATTACTAATACTGCAAGGTTAGTACCTTTTTTTGACTTATCGTTTATATATGGTACATAATCTTTACCATGAACACCGCCATAAGCCTCTTTTGATAATTTCTTATTCATATCAATTATTTCCTTTCTTTTTTAATCGTTTTTCATTATAGCATAATTTGATAAATTTTGATATATTTTTTAATTTTTTTAAAACATTTTTTAAAAATTTTTTATCTTTTTCGTTATATTTTTCTATTCCTCCCTAAATTCCAACACTTTTAAGGCTTTTTGTAAAGTTTTTATATTTAATAAGTATTTTATTAGTAAAAATCACTTCATTATTTTTTTATTAGGTTTACCTTTTCCTACTAAACACTTTTTCTAGATATATTTTAATGTGAGTTTGTCAGTTATTACTAATTATGATATTGTTATATAAAAGTGCACAATATTAGGGGGTAACCATGGCAAATGATAAATTAGTTAAATTTAATAGAATTTTCTTGGGGGTAATAGTAGCATTGACTATTCTATTGATTTTAGTTTACATTTTTGATAACAAAATTAATAATGAAATTATTCAGAAATTCCTTTCTATATACTTTATAAGCTTTTTATTGTTTTTAGTTTGTATGCTTATAGCAACTCTTATACAACTTAAAAATTTAAATAAGAGAGATTTAAAAGGCAGAATTATTAAATTTGTAAAAGGTTTTGTATGCTATTTTTTATTCTTAGGTCTATTATCAATATTTTTTAAACCTGATAATATTGATCTATTTAATATTGTAGCAATATCTTTTGGTGGTTCATTTGGATTTAATTTTTTAGATTTATTATTTTTCAAAAAAACTAGTGAATCCAATTGGTCTTAAAGTTTCAACTTAAAATAGTACATAGAAAAAGAGTTAAAGTATTGAAATTAATATATTTCTTTGCATTAACTCTTTTTTATTTTTCTACTTCATTATTTTTTTAATTAGGTTTACCTTTTTCTTGTATGGTGGAAACACCAACTTAAGATCTATTTTAGTACTTTTTTTAACTATTGATTTAGTATGTGTAAAAGTATCGAAGCTAGCCTTTCCATGATAGTTACCCATTCCAGAAGTTCCAACTCCGCCAAAAGGCAGATGAGCAGATGCCACATGACTTATGGTATCGTTAACGCATCCTCCACCAAAAGTAAATCTTCTTATCATATCTTCACTAAAATCATCATTTTCAGAAAATACGTATAATGCCAATGGATTTTTATGTTTAGAAATATAATATTTTAAGTCTTCCAAGTTTTCATACTTTATAACTGGAAGTATTGGTCCAAAAATTTCATCTTGCATAACACTATCTTCCAAAGTTACATCTCTAAGAATTGTTGGTGAAATATATCTTTGTTCAAAATCCACTTCTCCACCAACTACTATTTTGTCTTTGTCATTTTCAAGGATATTGTTTAATCTATTCATATGTTTGTCGTTTATTATTCTACCAAACTCTTTATTGTTAATAATATCATTTCCATAAAATTCAACTATGGCATTTTTAAGCTCTTCTATAAGTTCTTCATATATATGTTCGTGAGCCAATAGATAATCAGGTGCCACACAAGTTTGCCCTGCATTTGTTAATTTACCCCAAAGTATTCGTTTTGCACTTATTTTTAAGTCAGCAGTATTATCAACTATTACAGGAGATTTTCCTCCAAGTTCTAATGTTACTGGTGTTAAGTGCTTACTGGCTTTTTCCATTACTATTTTACCAACATTTACACTACCAGTAAAGAATATGTAGTCAAACTCCAAATCCAAAAGATCGCTATTTACTTTATAGTCCCCTGTAACAACTGCAATATATTCTTCATCAAAAATTTCTTTTATTATTTTTTCTAATATAGCTTCAGTAGCAGTTGCATATTCAGAAGGTTTTAAGATTACTGTGTTTCCTCCTGCTATGGCACCAATTAATGGTTCTATAGTCAACTGGAAGGGATAGTTATATGGTCCTATTATTAAAACAGCTCCATAGTGAGACTTATAAATATATGATTTACCAGGAAGTTGAGCTGCATCATTTTTTACCTTTTTAACTCTCGCCCAAGTTTTTAAGTTTTTTATGACAAAGTCTATACTTCCATAAACAAATCCCACCTCATTGGAATAAGCTTCAAAAATATGTTTTCCCAAATCTTTATTTAGGGCATCAATTATTTCATTTTCATATTTCTTTATTACTTTTTTTAATTTTTTTAAGTTATCAATTCTTTTATCTTCATCTATTGTTCCAAGATGCGATAAATACTTTCTTTGGCTTTCTAATATATTTTCATATTTATTCATAGTTAACCTCTTTTTATCCATTTATCATTTTTGTTTATATACATAATATTATACACAAATTTCCCATGATTTAAAAAAATCTATTCCCTTTTAATAAAACTTTTAGGAAATAGATTTATATTTTGAGTGTAATTATAATTATTATGTTAAATTTTAAATTATCATTACTTTGTTATAACTTGGAAACTTCACTATTTATTGATCTGTTTTTTGCTGCAGAAAACACAAATGCTACCATACTAGTAAGAGTTAATGCTAATAAAAACATGTTTATTGCGTTGTAAAATGCTTCAACTGTAATAGACACTTCCCCACCCCCGTTTATGAATTATACTTATTATGTAAATAATTTCCAAGTGTATATAATAATTGTATCAGTTTTTTACTAATTTATCATTAATTTCTACATTTTTTGTAAATTTTTTAACAATCTTTATTTATTATTTATTACCCAAGTGTAATTTTATATCTCCGTTTCTAATTCCAAATCTTCTGTCACAGAGGCTTGTTGTCTAGCTTTAATTGCTCTTTGTGCAGCAAGTGTTTGCATATCTGCTAACAAAAGTCCTAGAAAAACAATGAATATGGTCAAGTCATCTTCATCAAGTTCTTCAGCCAAACTAAAAGATAATGTGGCAGCTAATACTATAAGTTCAGCATAACTAAAATCAGAAAGCTTTATATTATCATTGCTATTTTGCTTTGAATTGCTATTTTGCTTTGAGTTGCAATTTCGGCTTGATTGCTTCTTACTTTTCTTATTTGTGCTTTCCCTTTTTTTCTTTTCTTTAGCCACCCTAACTTCCCCCTTGCAAATCCATACATGAAAATCAAAACCTATTTATTATTCATATGCTTTTTAATTTACAAAAAAATAGTACTCTTTAAAGAGTACTATTTCTTTTATATAATTATGAATTTATTTTTCTATTTACTAAACATTACACTTTCTTTTTCATCAGCTTCTCCAAGAAGCAAGTTTGTAATATCCGCATCAGATTTTATACTCCATTTATTATCTTTTTTAGTTAGATTTATTTGCCCAGTTCTAGTTTCAGCTTTGCTATTTTTAATTTTTGCTTCTAAGTTTTTTTCCACATCAGATTGTTTTACATCTTTTCCAACTAGACTTTCTTTCATGCTATCTTGCATAACTTCCAACAATAAATTGCTATAATTAGGTGCTTTTACTTCCACCTTTACAGTTGCGCTATCTTCATTAACTTTTTCAGATAATACCTTAGCATCTATCTTTGAAAGATACATTTTTAGTGATTCATCTAAATTTTTGCTTTCTTTATTTGATTCACTAGATTTGTCAGGTGTTTTGTCAATTGCTGAAGTTTCACTAGTTGCTTCGTTTAGTATTTCATCTGAAAGTGTGTTTTCTATAAGTTTTTCAGCTTCTTTGCTATCACTTTTCTTTATAGATGAAAAATATGTGTTTACCATATCCGTTGGTGTTTCACTTTTGCAACCAGTCATCATCATTGGTAAAAATAGCATAATCATAAGAAAAGTTAATCCGTTTTTTTTCATTTGTTTTATCCCCTTTGTTCTTTTTTATTCTATTAGTCTTTTCCCCTAATTTTGTTGAATAATTTGTATATATCTATTTTCTTCTATAAGAGTGTAACATTTTTCTTATAGATAAATTGTTGTATTGTGGTGGATAAAACAAGAAATTATAGACTTTTTTTCTTATTATTTGATAAAAATAATCTAATTCCAAACTTATTAAATATAATTTGACTTAATTCAAAAAAATATTTTTTCTATATATTGAAGCCATATTCCTTTAAATTAATTTATTTTCTATCTTTATTTTCTCTTTTTGCTTTTGTTTCCTTTTTTAATTTTGTAAAGTCAACATCAACAAATTCACCTTCTTTTATTTCTACTGCATTCATATTTATTTTAAACTGCCTTTTGTAATCTCTAATTGTTCCTAAGTTTTGATTAGTAACAATTGATATGGCAGTACCTTTTTTATCACCTCTAGCACTTCTACCACATCTGTGTAGATATTCGTTTTTGCTAGGTGGAAAATCTAAGTTGAATATATGACTAACATCAGGTATATCCAGCCCTCTTGCAGATAAGTCAGAAGAAACTAAAATAGTTGCTTTTCCACTTCTAAAAGAAGTCATTGCATTTTTTCTATCTTCTTTACTCATTTTACCTGATATACATACAGCTTTGTATTTATGGTAGTTTAATTTTTCGTTTATAACTTCTATACTATCTTCGTCATTTACAAAAACTATTGCTCTCTTAGCCTTAGCACTAGATAAAGCCTTTCTAAGGATTGTGAACTTTTCTCTTCTGTCACCATAGATGTACATATGATTAATTTTTGGATTTATAGCTGACTGATCAGTAGCTTTTATGATTTCCATATCCTTCATCATATAATCACAGAAACTCTCAGACTTGTCGTCTAAACTAGCTGTAAATCCTAAAAGTTGTCTATCTCTTAAAGTAGTTTTTATTATTTTTTCAACAATTCCTTCGCCTTTACCACTTACTAAACTATCAACTTCGTCTAGTATTATAGTCTTTACATCATGTACTCTTAGTTTTTTTTGCTGAATTAAATCAAGAAGTCTACCAGCAGTTCCTACTACTATATGAGGCTTCATTGCTTTTATGTTTTTAATTTGTTTTTGGATGTTAACTTCTCCTATTATGGCAAAAGTAGTTACATCCATATTAGAGTTTTCTGCTAATAATTTTGATTGGTTAGCTATTTGCATTACTAATTCATGAGTAGGTGCAAGTACTAAAACTTGTGTCTCTCTCATTGTTGTGTCTATTTTTTCAAACATTGGAAGTAGGTAAGCTAGGGTTTTTCCACTTCCTGTTTGACTATTTACTAGTAAGTCTTTGTTTTCTCTTATTTTTTCTATTGTTAATGACTGAACCTTTGTTGGCTCTGTTATATTTTGCTTTACTAGTCCTTTTATAAGTTTTTCATTTATTACCAATTGATTAAATGTTTTCATTTGTTGCTCCTTTAAATATAGTTATGTTCTATTATACACTCATATCACAAAATATGTCTATGTCTCCTTTTGTTACTATAACTTATTATATCCAAATATTTATGTTAAAAAAATCAAAAGGCATATATTTTCCAAATTAGAAAATACACGCCTTTTGATTTAATTTTATATTTATTTTCAAATTAAACTCTATGCAATTTGAGATGATTCTTCCATTTCTTCACTTTCTTCTAAAACACCAAGCTTTTTAGCAACCATCTTAGTAGTACTAGCTTGTACTATTAAAGTTACAAGTATTGTCATAAATACTACTGATGATATTATTTCATATCCTGGAATTTTCATAGAAACTATTATACCTGATAATGCAGCTGGTATAACTCCTGTTTCCCTAACCCACATCATAAATAATCTATCTTTAAAAGTCCATTTTGCACTTTTATCAAAAGCTGTACATATTAATACTACAAGTGGTCTTGCTACAAACATTAATACTAAAACCATTAGTAGTGATGGTGCCCAATATGTTGCAAGAGCTCCTAAGTCTACTTGTGTTCCTAGTACTACAAATATTGCCATACGACACATTGTACTTACACTTTCTGAAAAATGGTGTACTGATTGGAAGTCGTATTCTGGTATCCATAGTCCAAATAATTTCTTGTTTCCAGAAATTAAACCTGCTATAAATACTGCCATATATCCACTACCACCAAGCTTAAGTGCTATTTCATAAGCTAAGGCTACTGTTAATAAAGACATTATTGGTGCATAAGAGTGAAATACTCCTATTTTTTTGTCTGACATAAATACTGTTAATAAATATCCTATTACTACACCTACACCAATACCTAAACCTGCTGATACAAGTAATTCTTTTGTACTAGCAGCAACAGAAAACTCACCACTAGTTACTACTCCTAATAATGTAGAAACTAATATAGCTCCCACTGCATCATTAAATGCTGACTCACTTACTACTGTTTGTTTTATTTTATCCTTTATAGTAACTTGTTTAAAAACTGGTATAAGAGCCGCTGGGTCAGTTGACGCTACTACTGATCCTAAAAGTAAAGCTGTTACCATTGGAAGTCCAAAAACTTTTCCTGATATTACACCTACTACAACAGCTGATACTATAACACCTACTGTTGACAACATACCTACACTTACCTTAACTTTATTCAATACTTTTAAATTTATTTCTTTTCCACCTTCAAACAATATGAATGCTGATCCAAATGTTAATATAAGGTTATTTTCCACTGGAAAAGATTGTACACTTATTATATTTAACACTGCTGGTCCTATTATTATTCCTGCTATTAAATAAAGGATTACATCTGGAATTTTTAATATTTCACTTAATCTTCCTAACACAATTCCTGTAATACCTATTGTTGCAAATATTAATATTAAATTATTAGTTGCGATTGCTTCTACTGTACTTTCCATATTTTTTCTCTCCCTTTTCTTGATTAACAATTGCTAATTATATTCCTTTCATTTGCTTTAGTCAATAAGAAAACTAAATATTTTCACCAAATTTTTCCTGGTATTTACAGTATATTTAGTAAATTTTTACAATATTTTCATATTTTTTCCAATTATTACTTAATAAACTTAATAAAAAGGAAAGATAATTTTACAAAACTAAGCAATAAAAACAATCGTAAAACGAAATATATTTATTGTTTTTCGATAAATTTTTATTGACAAACTTGAAATAATGACTGTACTATATAAATATAATAGAAAAAAGGAGGAAGAAATATCAAATGAAAAAGAAAACATTTATATATGCTATAGGACTTGTAATAGTCACTTTTGTGGGATTTGTCGGTATCAAAGGTTATTTATTTTTTAACCCTTCTGAACAAGTTCTTGGAATAAAAAGTCCACAGGTAAATAAAGCAAGCAAAGAAATGAATGAAATGTTAAATGGAGTTGATTTATCAGGTTTTAACACAAAAGATGTATTAGGAGAAACAGTGACTTCGAATATTTTTTCTAAATACAAAGTTACAATGATAAATGTTTGGGCAACAGACTGTACCAGTTGTGTAGAGGAAATGCCAGAAATAAATAAACTTTCTAAAAACAAGCCAGCAAATACGAATGTAATTACCCTTTGTACAGACACGGCATGGAAAGATGAGGCGATTGAATTTGCTAAACAAATTGTTCACGAAAACAAAAGTGTAAAAGTATTAATACCGGATAAAGTATTGCAAAAATCATTAGCAAATAGGATTGTAGCTTATCCTACTACCATCTTTGTGGATAGCCAAGGAAAAATGATTGGAGATGTATATCTAGATGGCAAAACGGAAGAAGATTATTTGAAAGAACTAAACAATCGAGTAAAAACTTTAGAATAATAAAGGAGAAAGTTATGAAAAAAGTAGGAAAAGTAATAGGAATTATTGTGGGAGTTATAGTTGTTGTATATGGAGTCCTTCAGATATCTATACTTATTGGTGCGAGAAATGAACCAGATTTAGCAACAATGCAAAAACAAGAAAAGAAAATGTACGAAGAAGACAATGCAAGAATGAAAAATATCGATCTTAGTAACTTTCAAGCGGAAGATTTAGATGGAAATATTGTAACTCAAGAAATTTTTTCTAAGAATAAAATAACTCTTATTGATATTTGGACAACTGATTGTTCACCATGTATTGATGGAATGCCTGATCTTGCTAAATTGCAAAAAGAAAACTTAGAAGGTGTTGGGATATTTACTGTTTGTATAGATGCTGCCTATTCAGAAAAAGCTGAAAAATTCGCCAAAGAACTAATGGCAGATAATAACAATATCCCCACTCTGATACCAGATAAAAAATTAATGAATGGATTATGTGACCATATTCCGGCATATCCTACTCATTTATTCGTGGATTCAAAAGGGAAAGTGATAGGAGACCGTTATGTAGGAGGAACTTCCACAGAAGAACTGAAAGAAGAAATCTCTAAACGCCTTGAGATGGCAGAAAAAAATAAAAAGTAAAGGAGGTAAAACTAATGTTTTCTACAAAGACACAAAAAACAAGATGGCTTATTTTAGGAGTTTCAGTGATGTTTATTGGATTGGGGATTTATAGAGGAGAAGCAGAAGCCGTATTTTCTAAAGCAGTGAATATTTGTATGGAATGTATAGGAATCGGTTGATATGAATAAGAGAAATTGGATTCAACTCTTAGTAGCGGTATTTTCAAATGGATATATACGAGGATTCTTGGAAGGAAAGATTTATACAGGTTCTGGAAAATATCTATGTGTACCGGGGTTAAATTGTTACTCCTGTCCGGGTGCATTGGGAGCCTGCCCCATAGGTGCAGTACAGTCAGTATTAGGAAATCGAGATTACAAAATGACCTACTATGCTGTCGGTTTAATATCCTTATTTGGCATTTTATTTGGGCGATTCATTTGTGGATTTTTATGTCCATTTGGGTTTGTACAGGATTTGCTTCACAAAATACCAGTAAAAAAGATAACAATTCCACGTAAACTAGATCAGAAAATGAGATATTTAAAATATATTATTTTGCTGGTGTTTGTTCTAATATTACCTGTTGTTTTAACCAACCAATATGGAATGGGAATGCCACACTTTTGTAAATGGATTTGCCCAGCAGGGACATTAGAAGGAGCGGTTCCCTTGCTATTAACCAATCCATCACTACGTGGAGCTGTAGGAATATTATTTCAGTGGAAAATGTTGATTTTATTTATTATAGTTCTATTGTCAACAATGATTTACCGACCATTTTGTAAATATATATGTCCTTTAGGAGCGCTTTATGGGCTATTTCAAAAAGTTAGCTTTTATCAGATGTCTGTAGACTACACGAAATGTAATGGTTGTGGAAAATGTGAAAAAACCTGTAAAATGCAGGTTGATATAAGAAAAAGTATTAATTCACCAGAATGTATTCGTTGTGGAGAATGTAAAAAAGTTTGTCACAAAAATGCGATTTCTTCTGGATGGAAAGGAAATGAAAGGAGGGAAACGGAGTTAATATGCGAAAAGAAAGTTTAATTCGATTTTTAAGGAGAATTATCATAGGGTTTGGTATTTTGGGAGCGGTTGTATATACACAAGTATTTCCGATTTTAGGTCATGGAATGGAAGAATTGCTTCCAAGGTTTTCAACTTACTACATGCCATGGTTAATCTTTATCTGGATTACTGCAAGTCCATGTTATATGATACTTTTTTATGGCTGGAAAGTTACAGAACAAATTGAGCAAGATACTATTTTTACACGAAAAAGTGCTCAGTTATTAAAAAAAGTAAGTTGGTGGGCATTAGTTGATACTATCTTTTTCACAGTGGGTAATCTCGTTTTTTTCTTTATTAAAGCAGTAGGTGTCGTTTATTTTTTTGCATCTCTTGTAGGTGTATTTATGGGGTTGGCTGTGGTGATTACAGCCGCTATGCTTCCTCATTTGGCATATAAAGCTGCGGAGTTAAATGAAGAAAATGAGT
The DNA here is from genome assembly GCF_020748465.1 of Terrisporobacter mayombei. GTDB lineage: Bacteria > Bacillota > Clostridia > Peptostreptococcales > Peptostreptococcaceae > Terrisporobacter > Terrisporobacter mayombei. Next base: position 433,956 of record NZ_JAHZMP010000002.1, on the reverse strand, counting down.
TAACTATTTAAGGGAAGGTTGGAATGAATGATTGTTATTAATATTGATGTCATGCTTGCGAAGCGAAAAGTTAGCGTGACAGAACTATCAGAAAAAATAGGAATTACAATGGCTAATGTTTCCATATTAAAAAATGGAAAAACAAAGGCTATAAAAATAGAAACGTTAGATAAGATTTGTAGGGCTTTGGAATGTCAGCCAGGAGATATTTTAGAGTATAAAGAATTTAGAGTATAGAGAATAGGAGAAGAAAAATGAAAAAATATATTTTTAGCATGGTGTCAGGATTAATTGGTGTAATTTGTTTTGCAGCCTATAATATCATAGGAACAAAAATGTCGCCAGATGGAAGTTTTGTAGAGCCTTTTGGACTGATTCCAATAGGATATCTATTTATCTTTATTGGAGTAATTAGTGCCATTATAGTAGCAGTAGTAACTTACATCTATAATTTATTAAATAAGAAAAAGGAAAAGTAAAAGAATGAAGGGATAGTTTGCAAAGACTATCTCTTTTTTATATATACAACCTCTTAAAAGAGAAAAAAGCACTTTAAAAATTATTAGAAAATGAGCATAGTGTGAAAAGAAGGTTGATAGAATTTAGAAAGATTTTGCAACAGAATCAAATACTAGATTTGTAATCACAAGCAAGTGGCAAGGGTACTCAAATGTGTTCACTTGATTGTGATTACAAAAGTAGACAGTGAAAATACAATGTCAAATTATTTATATGTTATTAAGTCATTACTAAATGTGCTGCTCTTCTTATCATTGATAAATTCATCATTAAATAAATCACTATTATCTCCAAGTCCACTATTTACAGCATCGATGCCTTGCTCTTCAATAATAGTTTTCTTATTTGAGTATAAATTAGTTCCAAGACCTAATCTATCTCCTTCAATTTCCACACCTAAAGTAGAAAGAATCGTAGGGAACATATCAAATGGTGCAAACTGTCTATTTTTTACATTGTCAGTAGTTACAGGTGCATTTAGTATTAAGTTAACTATGGTTCTTTCATAATTTGGATCAAAGTCCTTAAAGAATTTTTTATCCATACTTGGATGGTCACCAGTTATAACTATTGTAGTATCTTCATAGAATGGCTGTTTTTGAATCCATTTTACAAAATCAACTGCTTCTTTTGTAGAGTAAGAAATAACATTGGCATATTGAGAATCATGTTTTTTCTCAGCTTTTTCTGATAAATAACCATCAGGGAAGTGAGTATCTGCTGTTTCCATTGTAAAATTAAATGGTTCATTTTCCTTTGAAAGTCTAGTTATTTCATTTTTTGCATATTCATAAAGTTTGTCATCTTCAAATCCCCACCATACATTATAATCTTTAGGTATTAAGCCTTTTTCCTTTGCTGCTTTATAGTCAAATATATTAAAATTACCATGAGTTGTAAAGTAAGTTGTAAGTCCTCCAAAATCTGCATCAGCTCCAAACATTATTGTTTGATTGTAACCTTGAGCCTGTAAAATATCTCCTATACCAACAGCTCCTGGTAAGAAACTACCATCTTTTCCATAAGAATTACGTCCCATAGGAATTTTTAATGGAAGTCCTGTATCCATATTTATCATGGCTGCCACTGACCACTCAGAAGCATAAGTAGTATGAGGACCGCCAAACTTATCTGTATTAGAGAAAGATAAACCTTCTTTGTAAAGCTCTGTTAGTTCAGGCATTAAGTTCTCATCCATATATCCGCCTAATTCTTTATTTAAATATGAATTTTCCACTGACTCTAAATAAATATGAATTAAATTTCTCTTTTTATTTGGAAAAGTCATTTTCACATCTCTAGGATCAACATAATTATCAGCTAGATATGTGGATGATGATAAATAAGCTTTAGCAATTTTTTGTAATTGTAATTTGTTAATACCAAAACTTGCTCCACCTATAAAAGTAACAATCGATAAAATTATAGATATAACTCTCACTCTTTTTTTATTTAAAATAGTTTTCTTTTCATTATTTTTATTAATTAGGAAAACATTATATTTAAAATTAATAAAAATTAAAAATGGTATGGTACAAATAACAATATTTAATACTGGTGATTTAAGTATTTCCTCTGTCATACCAAATTCTGTTCCTTTAAGTGGTGCTTTTAAATTAAATAAAAGTTGCTCTGGTGTTATTTGTCCAAAGAATTCCACATACCACGTTGAGAAAAATGCAAAAACAAGTCCTAATATAAAACCTAATACTAATAATGTTTTCACTATGTAATCTCTTTTCTTAGATTTATCCTTATCTTTTACAAAGATAAGTTTTCCTTTTGAAATTTTACTTATTATTATGATAAATATTATACATATTATTAAGCAACTTAAAAGTTTCATAAATACCTCCTATATTTATATGCCGCATATAAATTTTCTCCAATTATATATAATATAGTATTTTGTATGTTTATGTACTATTTAATTGAATATTTATAAAATCTTAAAGAAAATGTAAGAAATTCAAATGCTTAATATGCTATTGCTTTATTACGTACTCTGCAAAAATTCACTTACAAATTAATTTACAAAAGTTGTATTTAACTTTAGTATAAATTCTTCTTATATTATATAAGTAGAAAGTGAGCTCATAAAATTCGCAAGGTTCGTATGGCCAACGATATATCCTTGCGAAAAAAATTTAAGGAGGTAATAATATGGCAGTAGTTTCAACTCCCAATGCTTCATCTGTTAAAGTTAAATTCGATCATGGTACAGATTTAAATGGAGACAGAATAGTAAAAACCAAGACTTTTTCAAGTATAAAATCAGGTGCTTCAAATGATAATATTATGGCTGTAGTAAATGCAATAGCAGCTATGCAACAACATACTTTAAGTGGCACAAACAGAGTGGATAACTCTTCTTTATCAGAGTAGTAAATTAATTTAATTTTTAGGAGGTTAAAATATGGATGAAAAAAAACTTATAATGACGTTTAAAAATACTTTAGGAAATAGTTTTTCTATTACTGTTGAAGATCCAAGGGAAGACCTTGAAGAGCAAGATATAATAGATACTATGAACTTAATAAAAGATCAAAATATCTTCCAACCAAAGGGTTATGATATAGTAACTTGTGTATCTGCTAAAGTGGTTGATTCTAAAACTACTGAGTACGATTTGGAAGTATAGTTTGAGGTGATATATATGGATAATATTCAATCTATTATTGCAAACCTTGGTTTTCCCATTGCAATTTCACTTTATTTGTTGGTGAGAATTGAAGGAAAGCTGCAAGGTTTAACAGATAGTATAAATGAGCTATCCAACAATATTATTAAGATGAATAGATAAATTAAATATAGAGTAATGCCAAAGGGGTACACATTTTTGTGTATCCCTTTGGCATTACTCTATATTTAATTTACATTTCACTTTTAGTACTTATTATATTTTTTAATGATTCAAGTACGTAGTCAATATATTCCACTGTATTAAAATGTCCAAAACTAAATCTTACAGTTCCATTTGGGAAAGTGCCCATAGTTTTATGAGTAAAAGGAGCACAGTGAAGACCACTTCTTGTTTGAATATTATAAGTCTTGTCCAACCGATGGCAAACTATGCCGTTGACTTTATTTTAATGGAACTTTAAACTCACTAAGTACATCTTTCTCATATTTACTCTTATCTATAACTTGTATCAAAATATATTCTGAATCTTTTGAAATAGGAGTAAACTTCTCATATTGTAACATTCCTAAATCACTTTCTAAATTATAGCTAAAAGTAAGATTCTCTAACAGTTTACCTTTATCATCATAAGCCAATATATATGGATCTGAAGCATTGCGTGGAATATCAATTTCTATCTCTGTAGTATTTGGTGTTAAAAGTATCTTTTTTAATTTAAATTTATTATTTTCTAAATTTGGTTCATAAGCTATATTTTTACTATCATCCTTTTTAACCTCTATGTTATAATTCCAATGCCCTTTTACAATCTTATCTCCTCCCTCAGATGTATATCCTTTGACTTTTGATATATTAATACTTAAATTAAATCTTGGTTTTACATCAACACCTTTTGTTACAAGGGGCATTAAATCAATAGACTGAATTATTGCATATGTGTTTTTATCTATTTTTTTGCTTACAGTATTATCAATTTGTAATTTTTCATTACTAAAACTAGCCATTATATCCCCATCATTTACAACATCATTTATATCGATACGTTCCATATCATCTAAATGTCTATTTTCCGATTCTAATAAATAGCTTATATATATGTTACTTCCGTCACAGTAAGCCTCTTGTACTGTAATTCCTATATCTTTGCTTATGACTTTTTTATTCAATGCACTTCCATTTTTGCTATTAATATTCTTGATAAATGGTTCTTTCTCTGATAGAACTTTGTCTTCTTTCAAAGTATTTATTATATTTCCTAAAAAAGGTACCTTATTTGCTAATGTTGGATTTAAAATAGTTACTCCTAAAAATATAACAACAACAGCTGCTACTGACAAACATGCATTTTTAATTCTTTTTTTCTTTATATTTTCTTTTCTAATTAAGTTTCTTGCTTCATCTATTTTTATATTTACACAATCTGGGATTGTATTATCATCTATTATTTTATTGTTTTTGTTCATTTTCATACCTCCTTATCTCATAGCAAAACTTTCTCTTAGTTTTGTTTTAGCCCTTGATATTCTGGACTTTATAGTACCCTCTGGCTCTTTTAATATTTCGCTTATTTCCCTGGTATTAAACTGTGATATATAATAAAGAGACACAACTAACTTTTGCTCTTTTGATAAATCATTTAGCAAATCTTCTATTTCAAATTCACTTAAAAATTCTTGTATATACCCTTCTTCTACATAATCATCTAATATTACCGTTTCTTTATTTTTAGACATGATATCCTTACATTTATTGATTAATATTTTAGTTAGCCATGTTTTAAAATACGAATCATTCTTAAGAGATTTTATATTTCTATAAGCTGATATTACTGTTTCTTGTATGGCATCTGCTACATCTTCATCATTATTTAATATAGCTCTTCCTGCCTTATATAATGAAATCTTATTTATTTCGATAAGATTAAAGAAGGCTTCTTCATCTCCTTTTTTAGCCTTTTTGATCAAATTTTCCATTATTTCCTCCTGACTTAATATGTACATATTACTACTCAAAATTTTGATTTATTTCTTTTTCACTTATTAGACTAATGTTTTTCCCTATATAGTTGCATTCATTTTTAATTAATCATATTTATTATAGCGCTCAGATTATCTATTTTTGATATTATTTTCCACTAATTTTTTTAATTGCATCTCTGTCATTCCATATTTTATCCTAAGCTGATTAATATTTTTGCCGTTATATATTCTGGCAATTTCTCTGTTTCTCTCTCCCATAGTTACCCTGTGATAAACTGGTATGTACACATTACTTCCCCCATAAAGTTTGCTTAGTTTCAAAAAATTCTCCATCCCTATGATTTCCACCATTGTATGTAAGTTATAAGGTATATCATCCATTAAAATATCCATAATTTCTCCCCTTTTTTATATTAAAATATATTTTAAATTATTTTCTACTAGATATTATTTAAGTGTATATAGCTTTTTAATCTGTAGTTATTGCTTCTTTCATTAAAAGTTATAATATTGTCTTTTGCTATTTCCACAAGTCTACTTCCCACAGCCTCGTCCCAACTTATTATCTCATCTATAGTTTTTTCTGTTGAAATAATAAGGGGCATGTTTTTTAAATATCTACTGTTTATGATTCTGTAAATATAATTAAGATCTGCTGCTGTAATTTTCCCCTTCAAAAAATCATCTATAAAAAGCACCCTGGGATTTAAATACTTGTTCATTTCTCTTATGAAATTCTCCTCATCAGTTACACATTGTTTAAGGTTCATCATCATGGAATTGTACTCCACATAGCGACAGCCAACATTTTGATTTATTAAATTGAGCATAGCAGCTATTCCCAAATGAGTCTTTCCTGAACCAGGCCGACTACAAATTAAAAGAGAAGAATTATTATCTACAAAGTCATTGCAAAATTTAAGTGCCTGATGTCTTGCCTTAATTTGATATTTCTTTTCACAATTATAAGAGCTAAAAGTTTTTCCCTTAAAAGCATCACTTAAACCGCACTTCTCCAATTTTTCTAAGGACTGTTTTTTATCTAAACATTCGCATGGTATGGCAACTTCACAGTTATGGCTGTTTTTCTCAAATGTGTATCCAAAGTCTCTGCATTTTTTGCAATCATAATTATCTTCAACAGTTTTGCAGCTTTCCATTAGCTTTTTCATTCTTTCAAGTAGTTTTACATCCATCTGCTCCCCCCTACACTACTCCCAACTTGGCTTCAAGCTCTTTTATTTCTTTTAACATTGCCTCGTCAATTTCTTCATCATAATCTTCATGATTTTCTATGGAAGTTTTCTTGTTTTTAGACGTGCTTTTCCCATTTTCTTTATTCAAAAGCTCTATTTCCTTTACTTTGTACTGATCTAGGGTAAATATTTTGTCATTTATCCATTTTTTAATTATGCCTTTTAAGTAAGATGGCGTTACAACAGACTTGTTAATGCATATTTCTATGGCTTTATTAAAAAGGTCTGATTCGATTTCTTCTGATATTTCAATAAACCAGTCTCTACTTGCTGGATAAATTGGTCCTACATTTGCCTCATAAAGCTTAGTGATTTTACTTAGATTTTTATCGACAGTTTTTATTTTTTTAGTTTTGTCACTTAAATAAGTCACACAGGCTTTTTCTTTGTTTGTATTTTTATCTTTATCTGTTTCTATATCTTTATCTATTTCTTTCTCTTTCTCTAGCGTTTCATTTTTGTTACAAGGTGTTTCATCTGCGTTACACCCTGTTTCATTTTGGTTACAGTCCGTTTCAATTTCTTCTATTAAATTATCTTTTTTATTTTCTCTGTGTTTTCTAACACGTTTAGTAGTTTTATCTTCACTACCTGTTAATTCAAAAGCCTCCAAAAGTACATACTCACTTTCACTTACAGATTCTATGAGGTTTTGACTTTTTAAATAGTCCAATGTTTCTTTTACTAACTTTGGATCTTCATCTATTTCAAGTGCTAAGTCTTCTGCAAAAGTATCTTCCACATATTCAAATATTAATTTGTTGTCATTTTCCAAAGATAAAGCAAGTAACTCCAAATATATAAGAACCTTTTCATTTCCATTTTCACTTTGTTTTAACTTCTTTACTGATTTTTGTCTGAAAAAATTTCTTTGAACTTTTAACCAATAATATTTTTTCCCCATTTTCTTCTCCTTAGTTTAATAATTTTATCTCCTCATTTTTAATTACCTTTTCATCTATTAATAAAGCTTTAAATACTTCTCTTCCTCTTGAATTGATCAAAGTCTGTATTCCACTATGATTATTCTCTGTTGTATAAAATCTGAAAGTAAAGTAATCCATAGCATGTCCATAAGGTTTAAGGTTGTCAGAAGCATCTCTGTAACAATAATTGTTAAGAAGTAGCCAGCTAATAAACAAGTTTTCTCTAATACCTATTATCTTTGCTGTATCTCTGAAGTTTGTAGATAAATTAATAGAGATTTTAGCAGTTTTGTGTGTGGAAGTTCTTGTAGTAGGATAAGTTTCAGTATTGCTATTTGTAAATGGTGATGTGTTTTGATTTTTCATTTTATTTTTTAGTTGTAGCAATCTGGCAATAAGTGCTTCTGGCGAGTTAAATTTCTTTTCCATTTCAATAAAATGCTTTCTTGCTTGTCTTCCTCTTTCACTTCTTTGGATCATACAAATTTCCTTTGCCATGTCAATTTTCAATATATAATCCGTTTGATTTTGGGCTCCTCCAGGGGTGTCACATTTTTGTGTAACCCTTTGATAATCTTCATTTTCTTCAAATCCATATTCCAACATTCTAAGTATCCATACCTTATACCTTGTTTGAATATGAAGATATTGGTGCAAATCTCTGGAGCTTATAACTACCTCCTCTTTTTCATTAATTGTTACTGGTACTAGTTGTTGTATGTTGTGTGTAGCTTCCATAATTTTTCCTCCTTAGTTTTTATAAATTTTATTAAAAAACTGCCATACTAAAAGTTAATATGACAGTTTTTTTATGATATTTTAATTATTTAGTTTTTGAATTGGCACATCTATACATAATTCGTTTGCTATTTCAGAATGATAAAGTTTATTTTTACTTATTCTAGAGTTTTCTATTAAATCTTTTATTGTATAGTTTTTTATTTTATCTTTTGTTAGTAAATTCAATTCTTTTAAAGATACTAAACTACTTTCTTTTATCTTTTGTGCTTCACTATTATTTTTATCATTACTAAGTATTCTATTGCAGCAATTAATAGATTTGACATATCTTCCTACTTTTTTATAAAGAATTGCACATGTTAGTAGGTAACTGCTATCATGTCCCAATATATTTGAAAATGATAAGTAAATTTTTAAAGATTCTTCATACTTTTCATTTTTCAATAAGTTTTCTGCTTCTCGTAGTCTTTTATCTACCTTTGTTTTTAACTTACATATTTGATTTTTATAAAGTTCCTCATATTCACCTAACCGCTTAGCAGATTTGTCATTTACAGCAGCTTCATATTCATCGTAAGACATCTCTACTTCTAAAGATTTTAATACACTGTCCAAGGTTTCTTTTTTTACTATCTTTATATAGTTTTCTATGTTGTATATATTTGTTACGGAAACATTAGCTTCGATTGATAATGCCTCTTGAGAATAGCCTTTGCTTATTCTTATTTTCCTTAAGTTTTTCCCCATAATTGCTTTATCCACCCTTTTTATATAAAGTTTATTATAAATAAATTATAATTAATTACTTTAAAAATGTCTCGGTAGAAAATCGGTAGATTTGTAAATTTGCTATTTTTGGGGCAGTATTTACTTTTAAATATTTATAAGTTATGAAACTTGTGCAATTTAAAAAGGTATACACATTTTTGTGTATACCTTTATATTTTAACTTAATATTCTTCACTTATATTTCAGTTTCCACCTGAACGTTTTCTAAACTACTAAAAATATGTGCTAAAGTTAGTGTCCTAAATTACAAAATTACTTATTTAATCTTTGCTAGGATCTACATGTATAGTCACCCTAGAATTCTTAAGATTTTTATTCATTTCTTTTTTTATATTACCAATAACTTCATGAACTTCTTTTACAGTTGTGCTCGATTCTACTGTAATATGAAAATCAATATGTTTGAAGTTTCCTGATTTTCTCGTCTTTAATTTATGATAATCTATAAATTGATCATTATATCTTTCTATAATATTTTTTATCTCTCTTTCTTCTTCATCGCTTAATCTTTTATCAATTAATTCATCAAAACCATTTTTAGTTAACTCTACAGCTTCCTTTATTATTAGAATAGCCACCAATATAGCAACAATAGAATCTAAAATGTGAATCTTTGTAATTTTTATAAGTAAAATACCTATTCCTACACCTACAGATGTATATATATCAGTTCTCAAATGAAGGGCATCTGCTTCGAGTGCCATAGAATCCTCTTCTTTTGCAACTTTATATAGTTTACTAGATACAAAAAAATTAGTTAATCCAGATATAAACATAACTAAAATAGCTATACTTTCATTTTCTATTACAGTTGGATTGAAAATCTTTTTAATTGCTTCTACTATAATCATTATTGATGCTATTAAAATTAGTATCCCTTCAATAATTCCAGATATATTTTCTATCTTTCCGTGTCCATAAGGGTGTTTGTCATCAGCAGGCTTAGAAGATGCTTTTACTGAAAAAAAAGCTACTATTGATGCTAATAGATCCATTGAAGAATGAATAGCTTCTGATATTATACTTACAGAACCACTTATAATACCTGCTATAATTTTTAATACTATTAGCGTCGAATTAGATATTATTGATAAAAGTGCAACTCTTATTTTTCTGTCAGAACTAATCATGTACTTTTCTCCTTTTAGTTTAAATTGCTTAATTAGTTTATTATTACCTTTAATTTAATATTCTTACACCAAATTTTACATTTTAAAGTCAAATTAGAAGGACTATGATTTTACAATCATAATCCTTCTTAATTAATAATTCATATTATTTATTTTCTATGCTTATAAATTTTTACCAACTCATACCACATTACAGATACTATTGAAATAATAATTACAACTATCATTTCATAAAAACTTAATGGCGCTAACTTTAAAAATGAGGAAAGTGGAGTATAAAGTACTATTCCTAAACCTAATACAATTCCTAAGCTACTTACCCACATTACCTTGTCCTTGACAAGCTTTTTAATAGATTTATAGGTATATTCAGTATCTGAACTATTTACTTGAACTAATAATATATTAGAAACCATTATTATAGACAATCCCATAGAGCGAGCTACATTACCATCGCCAATATTATTAATTAAATAATAATAATACGTTCCAAAAGAAGCTGCAAATAGTACTAATCCCTGAATTATGCTTTTACACAAAATTCTTTGAGTTAACATACTCTCTTTTGGATCACGAGGTTCACGGTCCATAATATCGAGTTCTGATGGCTGTCTTTCTAATACTATTGAACAAGTAGGATCTATTATTAATTCTAGCAAAACAACATGAACTGGAAATAAGAATAATAATGATGAATCAATTCCGAGTAATGGAGCCATAAGTGCTGCAAGTGCTATTGGTATGTGAATAGTAAATATATATCCCACAGCTTTTCTTATATTATCATATATTCTTCTACCATCTTTTACAGTATCAACTATAGTAGAGAAATTATCATCTAGTAATATTAAATCAGCAGCTTCCCTTGAAACTTCTGAGCCTCTTTTTCCCATTGCTATTCCAATATCAGCATATTTAAGAGCAGGTGCATCGTTTACTCCGTCTCCTGTCATTGCTACTATTTCTCCATTTTCTTTAAATGCCTTTACAATACGCATTTTATGTTCAGGCACTACTCTAGAGAATATACTTACTGACTTAACTTTTTCTCTTAAATCTCCATCACTCATATTATTTAGCTCATCACCAGTAATGATATTTTCACTATGAGGTATTCCAACTTGTTTTGCTATTGCGCTAGCTGTTATTCCATTGTCTCCAGTAATCATTACTAATCTAATTCCTGCATTTATACATTGTTTTATGTCTATATCAATACCATCTCTAGGTGGATCTGCCAATCCTACTAATCCCAATAATTTCAACTCACACTCATGTATAGTTGATGGAATATCTTTTTCTTCTTCTATTTTCATACTCCCAATTGCAATAACCCTGAGCCCTTTAGACGACATTTCATATATCTTTTCTTCAACAACTTTTCTTTCATCATTTGATAATTTGCTTATACTTAATATTTTCTCTGGAGAACCTTTTGCTGTAATAATTATTTCATTATCATTTTTCCATACATGCCCCATCATCTTAGCTTCATTTGTAAATGAATATTCTGTGATCAACTCTCCACTAAATAATTCATCTCTACTAATATTATTTTCTTCGCAAAAAGATAACATTGCATGCTCCATAGGGTCGTATGCATCCGTTTCACAAGCCATTCCCATTGTCTTGCATAATGTATTATTGTCACCATCTATTGCCCAAGCCTCACAAAGGGCCATCTTATTCATAGTAATAGTTCCTGTTTTATCTACGCATAATACAGAAACTGCTCCTAAAGTTTCCACTGATGGAAGCTTTCGTACTAAAGATTGTTTTTTAGCCAATCTCCAAGCACCTATTGATAAAAAAACTGTTAATACAACTGGAAACTCTTCTGGAATCATTGCCATTGCAAGAGTAATTCCAGATAGTATGCTTTGAATTAATCTGTCATATATAGGTAAATCAGCAACATTAAAAAATGTTATAATACAAACCAAAACAAATAGGACAGCGGCAATCTTTGCACAAGTTTTTACTAACTTCCCAGTTTGTTTTTGTAGCGGTGTTTGACTTTCAGGTGCATCTACTACATTTGTACTTATTTTACCATATTCTGTATATGCCCCTATTTTATCTACTAATATAACCCCACTACCTTGAATAACCAATGTACCTGCATAACAATAATCTTTTCTCCAATAATCCTTCTCATCTTGTATAGTTTGAGTTGTTTTCCATACGCCCTCTGCTTCTCCTGTAAGAGAGGATTCGTCTACACACAGGTCACTTGATTTAATTACTATACCATCTGCTGGAATTTTTACCCCTTCTGTTATTATCATTAAATCTCCAGGCACTAAATCTTCACTATTAATTATCTTTTCTTTACCCTCTCTTATGACGGTAATATGTGGTGCCGATAAATTTTTTAATGCTTTTAATGTTTTATCTGTTTTCCATTCTTGAATTACATCAATACTTATTACCCCAAATACAAATACTAACATTATAGCACCATCTCTAGGTTCTCCTAGTATAAAATAAATAATGGCAGCTACAATTAATAATATAAACATTGGTTCTTTTAATACTTCTAGGATTTTCAATAAGAAATTATCCTTCTTTTCTGGTACTAAAACATTTTTACCGTATTTTTCTTGCAACAGGTGAGCCTGCTTGGTACTTAAGCCTTTTTCACCATTCATAAGTTTTTGTTCTGTCATAAAAGTTACCTCCTTAAATTTACTCTCAAATAGGAATAAATGAATTTGATAGCTCTATGGCAATGCATTAATATATATGTACTTACACATAAAAAAACCTGTAAGACATATTACTGTCCCACAGGTATCGTTTCCCTGTTGCCCTTCGGCCCGGCTCCATAAAATTACGGCCTGATCAGTTTGTACTGTAGCTTATATGCAGTGCAAATAGATACTTTATTATATTATATTACATTGTGTTAATTTTGTTACTACTTTTCATTAAATTGTTGTATTTAATTTTCCTTAATATTTTGAATCCTAAGGTGTATCTATTTATTTACTAGAAATTGTTCGTAATCTATAACAATTGTAAACCTTTTTATATTATACATCTTATTTGAATAATATATAAAGTTAACTCCCCTACAAATTTCTATTTTTAAGTGAGCTCTATATATTAGAATTTAAACGTCTTTTTCTATAAAGTGAACTTCAGAATTATCCCAGTACTCTTTATATACTCTGTCATCTTGCCCATCAAAATTTAATTGATACATTCTAAATGTTACTAATATATCTTTCGGTTGCCACTGCTCTTCATAAGAGTATTTATAGCTCATGCCCAATTGTTTCATAACTCCACCACTACGAGGATTTTTGACATCGTGTGTGGCAGTAACATACATAAGTCCATCTTTTTTTACTTGCTCTAAAACTGCTTTACTTGCTTCTGTTACAATCCCTTTATGCCAAAATTCTTTCCTTAATCCATATCCTAAATCATGATTGTCACTCATGCTTACATTAACATATCCAATAGGTTTATTATCTACTTTTAAACAAATAGCGTATCTATATCCTTTATCTAGTTTATATGCTTGTGTATATTTCTCATAAAAAAACATTTCTGCTTCCTTCAATGATTTTAGAGTAAACCAAGGAAGGTAGGTATTTATTTCCTCGTCCTTATATATGTCAAATAAGGCTTCTATATCATTTTCAGTAAATTTTCTCAATATCAATCTTTTTGTTTCTAATGTTGGGGTATTTTGATTATTTATACTCATATTCTATCCTTTCAAATTTCTATTTATCATATATTATCAAACGCTTCTTTATTACACATTATATAACAATTGCGACGTTCTTATATTATATATAATATTCAATTATTCTCCAATTGTAAAATAACTTCGTTTTATTTGATTATTCCAAAACTTTTCTACATTAACTACTTCATGATTTAATCTAGAATATTCACCTGCAAATGCCATCACATGACTTTCTACAGAAGTAATTGCACTAGTTTTTACTTCCTTATTATTTGAACTTACTGCTTTCATAAATTCCTCCATTAGTTTAAAGTCGCCTCCACCATGACCACTTTTTATCACCTTAGGATGAATTACTGTATGGTGGTTATCTCCAAATTTATGCACCTCTATTACATTCTTGTGAAAATCCCCACCCACTTCTCCATGGGAAAACATAAGCTTTATAGTTCTTGTGCAATCCTTTGTAAATGCAGATAGATTGAAAGTAGCAGTTATACTGTCTTCGAACTCTAATATACTTACCATATGATCCACTACGTTATTATCACATTTGTATACGCATCTTCCGAAGGGGCCAGTAGTTATTGCTTTTGCTAAATTTTCTTTCGTAGGATTGGCATCCACTGCATATAAAGATGCTTTAAGTACATCATCTTCTAAATATATTTTCTTTGCACTATATGGACAGGTTCTCTCAACTTCACAGTCTACACATTTATTTGCCATGTTTTCTTTGAAGTTTTCTTCTTTCATATGACTTAGGCATCCAAAGGAAGATATATATTTGCAACTTTTCCCTGTTAACCATAATAATATATCCAAATCATGACAACTTTTAGCCAATATTAGTGGACTTGTTTCATTGCTATTTCTCCAATTTCCACGTGTATAGCTGTGTGCAAAATGATAGTATCCTATATTTTCATTGTGTTGTATGCTTATAAGATCTCCTAATTCTTTGCTGTCCACTATTCTTTTTAGCTCACTAAAAAATGGAGTATATCTTAGCACATGACATATCATAAATACTTGGTCTTTGTGTTTTTTTGCCAGTTGTCCTAGTTTGATTACTTCCTCTAGTTTATTTGACATGGGCTTTTCTAGTAGGACATGATATCCTTTTTCTAGTGCAATTTTAGTTGGTTCAAAGTGGGATTCATCGCTGTTGGCTATTATTATTGCGTCTGATAATTTTTGTTTTGATAAGAGTTCTTCATATGATTTGAATGTATTTTCTTCTTTTATATTGTATCTATTTTTGAAGTTGCTTCTTTTTTCTTCCTTGGGCTCTGCCACTGCTATTATTTCTCCTAAGTTGGGGTTTTCCAGTAGATAGGGTGCGTAGGCATTCATTCCCCTTGAGCCTGCTCCTATTACAGCAACTGATATTTTTTTCATTTTATTTCCACCCTTGATTTCTTTATATACAATTGTTTATTTCTACTATATATTCATGTAAACATAATTAAAATGAGTAAAATTTAAGCTTTTTATTAATATTTTTACTTTAAACTTATTTGTTTAAATAGGGGGGTGATAATATTAATATATAAATACCATTCACACTCCCTGGCTACTGATTGACCTAACTTTATTAAACTCATTAATTATCAATTCTTCAATTATCTAATTATATTTATAGATTACTAACTTTCATTGTAATATGTAACCTTCAATCTACTCACTATAAAAGAGGACAGCCTTTATACTGTCCTCTTTCATATTTATTATTTTTTCACATTATGTATATCTGTAACTTCAAACTTAAATTCTTTAAATAACTCAGTTAGTGCCATCTTTCGTACCACCGGGCATATTTATCCAAGGCATGTTAATGCATTGGATTTGCTAACTATATTATCTCAAATACATTACTTTGAAAGTAACTCAAGTGCATTGGCATATATTTTAGCCAATGTTATCAGACTATCTATTTTTATATATTCATGATTAGTATGTTCCACAAGTTCCTCTCCTGGAATACATGGACCAAATGCTACTATATTATCAAGGTGTTTTGCATAAGTTCCTCCACCAATTGCAGTAGCAGTACTATCTCCATCGTAAAATTCACTATATACATCTGTTACAGTTTTTATAAGTCTACTTTCCTTACTAACATAAAGTGGTTTTGCATTTTCCACATTCTCTATATCAAATCCTTGTAACTTAGTCAAGAAAGTTTCCAATATTCCTTTATCAGTCTTTGTGCATGGGTATCTTAGGTCCATATGTAGACGAAGTTTTCCATCTACAACATCTATAATACCCATATTTATTGTTAATGATCCTGTTTCGTCTTCCATATCTATGCCAAGTTCAGCTCCAAAAGTTCCATCACATAAATACTTACGTATAAATGCAAGTTTTTCTCCTTCTTTACCTTCAACAAGATTATTATCTACTAAGTATTTAATTAATATGCCAATAGCATTTTTACCTGTATGTGGTATACTTCCATGAGCAGGAATGCCCTTAGCTGATACAATTACGCTTCCATCAGCATTCTCTTTGCATATAATGTTTTCTGTATCTGTGCATCCTTTTCCAATGATAATAGCTTCAGCTTTATCAGGAACAGCATTTACCACAATTCCACCAGCTATGCTCTTAATGTTTGAACCACCTGTCAAATCAAATGGAGTAGTTAGTACAAAATGAAGAATTCCTTTTTCACCATAAATTGCTGGAAAATCAGCATCTGGTGTAAATCCGTAAATAGGTGCTTTTTCTCTTTCATTATAATACTCCATATCTTCACAACCTGATTCTTCATCACATCCAAAGATAATTCTAATTTT
Organism: Terrisporobacter mayombei; assembly: GCF_020748465.1. Lineage (GTDB taxonomy): Bacteria > Bacillota > Clostridia > Peptostreptococcales > Peptostreptococcaceae > Terrisporobacter > Terrisporobacter mayombei. The sequence continues at coordinate 417,465 of NZ_JAHZMP010000002.1, read as the reverse complement.
CTTAGAAGGCTTAAACCCAGATTCTTTAAGTGCTGCTAATGCAAACAAGGCTGCATTTATAGGTCCTTTATCATCAACAGTACCTCTTCCCCATAATTTATCATCAACTATCTCACCAGAATAAGGCGCATATTGCCATCCATCTCCCTCTGGAACTACATCTAAATGACCAAGAGCACAAACGTATTCTTCTCCTTCACCATATTCTGCATATCCATAATAATTGTCTACGTTCGTTACTTTAAACCCTAGTTTTTCAGCTATCTCAAGTTGTTTATTAAGGGCTTTACATACTCCTTCACCAAATGGCATTCCTTTTTTAGGTATATCTCTTACACTTTTAATTTTAACCATATCTTGTACGGCTTTGATTAATTCTTTACTGTTTTTTTCAACTATTTCATTTAATTTATTATTCATTTCTTATACCTTCTTTCATAAAATAATCATATTTTATTTCATTTAATCAGTAGTTATATCTTTTTGTATAACTTAAGTGAAATTCTTATAATAATAAATCCTGCTCATAAGTATTATGTTAACTAATTTATAATATACTACCATTTATTATAGTCCTCAATCTAGTCAAGAGTCAAATGGCATGGTACTACCTCCTCACAATTCTTTAAATCTTTAACAATCCCCTCAAAATATTTCAAGAAAGCCTCTTTCTTATTTGTACCTTTCAGAACATCTACAAAAACACTAGGTCTTTGTGTTTTTTGCCAGTTGTCCTAGTTTGATTACTAATAAAAATCCTCAAAAATATTTATTAGTAATATAAATTAAAGGCATACACAAAAATGTGTATGCCTTTTTGATGGTTTTTTAGAAGATAATATTATTTGTTTTTTTTCATTTAAACTATTTTTCTTTTTATTCATGTAAATAATGATATGGATCATCAGGATCTAAATATCCTGGATTAATAACATTGCCATATTAATCTCTACCATTATTATCTCTATAATCATCGTATGGACATTCACTTTCCCATTCAACATACAATGTATCTTTTATATCTTCATGAATTTCATCTAAGGTAGCTATTAAATTGTTCACGCTTTTAAAAAAAGTTTTCATTGTTTCAATTTCTAATTTTGTGAAATAGTGATTTATATTTATAGCATTAGGTCTTTTGTTGCTATTTTGCATATTAAAAATATAGATTTATCTATCGAATATTCTAGTTGAACCAACTTTCATATATCCATAATCATATTTATTATATGGATGAGATACACCATTGCTATCCTCTATAGTATCAGTCCATATACGGAATTTGATATAATATTTACCATCTTTTATATATAAATTAACTATATTGATATGACATCCTTTTCCTATAGTCCAATTTGATTGTTTACATGATATAGTATCATATGCTTTTAAATCTTTTTTAGCTTTAAATTTTATTTTTCTATCTTTATTATTAACTGTATAAGTTGTCGATGTTTTTACAGAATATCCATTAACTAATATTCTCATATATGGATAAAATTCATATCCAGTAGATTTTTTAAAGTAGTCAAATTTATTTGTATCACTGAATTCAGTATTATAATAAGCTACACCGCTTACGTTATCATACTTCTCTAAATCAATATATTTACCTATTGATTTATTAACTACACACTTACTGTTTTTGAATTTTAATATCCTATTATCAGAACCTGCAAAACAATTATTAGTTAATACAAATTCCATAGATTTATCTTTTCTGTTAATATCGTATAACTCAACATTATAGTAATTTGAAAGTTTTAGACATTTATCATTTATATATATTCTTGATTTACCTTTATTTTCTGTTATCTTAATCTTGTCTTTTCCTTTAATTCCGTCAATATCATAATAATATGTCTTTCCTTCATACAAATACTTAACTGGTTGGGTTAATATGTTAGCATATGCTGGAACAACACATCCAATACTTATCCCCAGTGATAAAATTATTGTTATTAGTTTTTTTAACTTCATTTAATACACTCCTCCCCTAACTCATCATTTTTATTTTATATGTTATGTAAATTATATACGATAATATTTTATAATAAAAACTCCCTCCACTTTATTTATTTAGTTTAATAATTAAAGAAGTATTTTTGCTCCATTGGCTGGTCTAACATATTCGTTTCACCTCTTCTACTTACAAATAGCAGCTTTTTGTAGTTGATACATAACAAAATTTTTCCTAGTAATTTAGGCATCTCTAATGGTCATATACATCCTATGTTTTGATGAATTAACATACAGGAAAGTTAACAACTAAAACATCTTTTTTAGGTATTTCCATACCTATCATATTTACAAATACTTCTTTGTAATGCATATTCCATTTTTCTTCCCTTGTAGGCCTATATGTATAGTCTCCTACAAAATTTAGTAATACTAGTTTTACATTTATATTTTTTATTTTTAATTTTTCATTAAGCTTATGTAAAAATGTTAGTCGGTTGGCAAGTTGATAATATTCATCTGTCCACATTTGAAATGAGCCTTTTGGATAGTTACTTTCAAATACTTCTTTCATTGTTTTTAAAATTAAGTCCTTATTACTAGGATTTTTTGTACCAATTTTACTTTTTAACTCTGACAGATGGGCTTTTGCTTCTACCAAGTATAAAGTGTTATTATCTTTTGTTAGCGCTATGCCATCCCACTGTGGTTGCCTATTTGGCCAAAAAGAAAATATTTCTTTCTTTTCTTCAGCTGATATATTAAGTATTTTACAGATGTAATCTTGCTTTAGTTCATACTCTAGGTATTCTTTGTTATTCCCTTCAAGTGGCGAAATCCATGTTAGATCACAACCAATCTTGGAGTTCAATTCCTGTTGTAAATTCTTAACAACATATTGCATCCAAAACTTACTTCCTTTAGTAGCTGGGCCTTTGGATGTATTGCTCATATTGCTACCTCCCCTTATTTAAGGAGTCTTCTAAGGCTCCATTAAAATTATTTTCTAAATTAATACATTACTTCTCTTTTTCAGATTTGTAATTATACTTGAATATATTGTGTGTATTTCTTTATCTCCACCATAAACACGAATTTTCAGTAAACAACATTGATGACCCAACTTTAACATACCCATAACTACCAGAACTATTTTTTACTCTTATATACTTGCTACTTCCCTTCTGATACAACTCATAAACATAAGCCTTACTACCCTTATTTATAGTAAATGCTTTCTTTTTCCCACTTGTACTTGTATATGCAGTTAATTTTTTAGCCGATACGTATTTGTTTTTTCTAGTGCTACTGTTTGTATTAGCACTATATTGATTATAAACATTGTATCCTTTTATTTGCACTTTATCATAAATACAAAAAAATCCCATTGCCTTAGTAAAACTATTGTATCTTCCTTGATCATACTCTTCAAAAGTCACCATTCCATTGCTAAGATCATAGCTTTTTAACATTGCATCTTTATAATGTTTATTTAGCATACATTTATTGTTTTTAAATTTAAGGATCTTTGTTCCCCATTCACTGTCTCCGGACCAAAAAAATACAATCTCTGAACTTTTGTCCTTTTTATTAAAGTCGTAAATCTTCACATCATAATCACCATAATCAGAATAACAATTTGAGTCCAATGTTTTAGTTGTGCTATTCACTTTTAATAATAATTTATGGCCTGAGCTATAAACTTTTATACTGTCCTTATCTCCATCTCCGTCTAAATCATACTTATATGACTTTCCAATTGCTAATTGTTTCTTATATGCTGTAGCCGCATATGAACTGTTAATATTTCCTACAAAAACACTTCCAACTACAATGCTTATTGATAGTAATAATACGCTTACTTTTTTTATCTTTTTCATATCAAACACCTCCTACAGTAATCTTAGCATATTATTTCACTGGCAATATTAGTAAAAATAATATGCTAATAATTTCAATAACTGAAATTACTAGCTTAACTACCTATCAACATTACATGCCTTCTCACACTTATCCTCTATGAAAACAACAAGCACTTTAGCTTTATCTAATATATTTCTTAACAACCTTCGCTACAGGAACACCTATAATTAACCCTACAACTATCTGAGTAATATTTCCTGGCACAGATGCTAAAGGTTGTATATAGTTTCCATATAATATTATCTCTGTTACATAATAACCAAATATCATCCAAACACCTGACATTATTATGGCAAAAACATTAGTTAAAACACTGTTTCCTTTTTTATTATTAGACCAGGCAATACTTCCTATAATATATCCCATAATCCCTCTAACTATAAATGTAAAGGGTGCCCACATTGCCCATTCTGACAGTAGATCAAACAATCCCATACCAAAAGCACCAGCTAAAGCGCCCTTTTTCTTACCAAATACAATTGCTGAAATAAATAACATTGTATTTCCTAAGTGTACTAATCCTCCACTTGACGCTATGGGCAGTCTTATGTTAATAAACCTTGTTGCTATAAATACTAATGCTATAAGTAAAGCAGTTTCTACTAAATCTCTAGTTCCTATATTTTTTCTACCCTCATTTGATATTTGCATTTTATATCCCCCACACACATATTTATTTGTAGTATTTATTAAACAAACTTACTAAAGATCCATTTCCTTGGAAACCTAAATCTTTTAAACTATTATCTAGAATATCTAATATATATATTATTTTATCTAATTTTGCATTTTCCCCCATGTGACCAATTCTAAGTAATTTATCCACATATTCTCCCAGTGATGTTCCTATTATTGTGTTGTATTTTTCACGTATATACTTAGTTAAATTTAGGGCTCCTATATTTTCAGGTATAACTAGTGCAGTTACAGTATTAGAGTATCCACTATTTAAAAATAACTCTCCACCATATTCTTTAAGTGCTTCTCTTGTAGCTTTTGCAATTCTTTCATGTCTTTTTATTGTATTTTCTGTTCCTTCTTCTAATATATTTTCTAAAGCTCTATCCAAACTTATAATGTCACTTATAGGCATTGTATATGGGAAATATTTTTGTTCATAGTAATCTTCCCATATTGTTAAGTTGCAGTAGAAACCTATTATTTTACTTTTTCTATTTTTCATACTATTTTTGGCATCTTCACTTACGCTTACTATACTAAGACCTGGTTGAGCTGATATGGCTTTTTGAGATCCACCAAGTACCATATCTATTTGCCAATCATCTACTAAGAGTTTTTCTCCAACCATAGCTGCCACTGAATCTACAACAGTAAGTATGTTGTACTTTTTAAGTAATGGACATATTTTGCTTAAATCATTTAAAACTCCTGTTGGTGTATCACAGTGTACTATAGTTGCATATTTAAAATCATGGTCTTTTTCTAAAAATCTTTCTAGTTCCTCTACATCTATGGCTTTTTTATAACTTTTGCTAAAAAGTACAGCTTCCCCACCATACATAGTTACAAAATCCTCGAAACCTTTTCCAAATACACCATTATCTATAACTAAAACTCTATCATTTTTCTCTGTCAATGATGCACATGCTGCTTCTAACCCCAATATACCTTCTCCACTTAGTATGTATACGTCATTTTTAGTGTTTATTATTTTTGCCATTTTATCACAAGTACTTTTATAAAATTCCACAAAATCAACATCCACATCTGGATTTGTAGTTTTTATACTTCTTGCTTGTCTTACATTTTCCCTAACATTACTTGGTCCTGGCATATATACATTTTTATTGTTCATAATTTTCTCTCCTTGTTAAAATACTTATGAAATAATTATATATGATTTTTTTATTCATATCATACAATTTTACTTTTTTCAAGAATTGTATTAATACACTTTTGTGATAGAAGTATAAATAAGTGCATAAAAATCCATGGCGAGTACACTAAAAAAAGCTGCTTATCTCAATTGATATGCAGCCTTTTATCTGTATTATTTCTTCATTATTCAAAACATTTATAAATTCCATCAGCTATAGCTTTTGCTATTTTAGGATGATTTTCTGTATTACTAACAAACTCATCATCTTCCTTATTAGACAAAAATCCCATTTCTATCAAAACAACAGGTACTTTAGACCAGTTAAACCCTGTCAAATCATCCCTTTCTATAACCCCTCTACTCTTTATACCTACTTCCTTCACATATGTATTAAGTATTGTTGTGCCATAAGATTTACTAATTTTATAAAAACTTGATGTGTATTCATTATTGGCTGGAACATGCATAGATGCACCATTCACACTATTATCTTCGCAAGAATCTCCATGGATTCTTACTACTAAATCAGCATTATTTTTGTTACCAACTTCAGCTCTTTCTATATTACTTTTAGACTCTGCCACATCATTTTTAGTTAAAACCACATTATAACCCTTTGACTCCAGTTCCTTTTTTAGTAATGATGCCACAGACATAGTAGTTTTGTGCTCTGGTATATTTGTATATAATCCTGTTGCTCCTAAACCATCTTTTAGTTTTGTTGTAGAAGAGTTTGGTGATACTGGTTCATTTCCTGATGTTCCTGTTGATGAATGGCCTGGATCTATAACTATAGTAATCTTTGAATTCTTCTCTTTGTCAGAGTCATTATTTTTATCATTTTGTGTATCTTCTATTTTATTTTTTTGATCATCCTTATTTTCACTAGAATTACTTTTAGCGCAACCAGTGATCAATGCTAACATGCTTACTGTAACAAATAATAAAATAATTTTCTTTTTCATATTCTATCCCCTTTTTCATTTACTCTTTATTTATATTTTAAATGTATAACTTTGTAACTTGTGTTTTTACATGACTGTATTTATGATGTGCTTATAACTTAGTAAAACAGTCTCTTTTTCTATTGTACAATAAATGTAGTATTTATTGTAGGAATAGAATAAATTAAACATGACACAAAACTAGATATGTATAATACAAAAAAGGTATACACATTTTTGTGTATACCTTTTTTGTATTATATTAATTTATATTTGATAATTGCATCTAAATAAAGTAACATAACTTTTTAGTTAACACATTTACAATTTCTTAGAAGTGCTCTCCATTTTCATAATACTTCTCTTTTTCAAAAACTGTAAAAGCTAAATCCATACTTTCTATATTTAGATTTTCTCTTATATTATTAGTGATTATTTTAGCTACTGTATCTTGCACCTCTTGACCTCTATCAAACCAAGCTACTTCTACAAATGGATATACATCTGCTATCTTACCATTTCTTATAGCAACAGACTTTATACATTCTATTTCAAAATAATCTCTTGGGCACTTTACTGCTTCTACTAATTCATCAATCATCTTTTCACTTATCTTGCAGAGGTTGTTTTCATTTATTCCTCTTACTTTTATTTGTGGCATAACTTTCCTCCTGTTGTTGAATTTATTACTTATATTTATTTTACTATTTAGACGATGTTTCCCATATAGGACAATCTTGTAATAGATATATTATAACAAATTATTAAAAAATAACAAAAGGGCTAGTAAATAGTTTTAATGCTAAGAAACGATATATGTCCAAAATGTGGCTATATTATAGAAATGAGAGTTAAAAAATATAAATATTAAAAAATCAGGTAGATTAATTTTATCTACCTGACTTACAAAATAAAAACTACTTATACACTTTTATTGACAAACCCGGAAATACTTCCGTATGCTAACACTAGCGCACATATATCCCTTTGATTTTTATTAATCTAATATTTGTATAGATATATTTCTAACTCCCCAGCTATTGCACTGTGAATCTGAATTCATAAATATATCTATTTTATTACCTTTTATTCCTCCACCACAGTCTTCTGCAATGAATGTTTTTCCAAATCTAGGTATATAAACTTTTGTTCCATAAGGAATAACACTTGGGTCTACAGCTATTGTTCCCCATTTAGGTTTTGTTCCTGTTGCAGTTATACCATCTCCACTATAAGCTGTAGCTGAAACTACTATAGTTTCCTTTGATGAAGATGAAACTTCTGAATCTGATAATTTATCTTGTGATGATTCTTTTGTGCTTGATGATTCTTTTGCACTTGATGATTCTTTTGAATCAGAACTTTTTGAAGTTTTATTTCCTGTCATTAAAGCCACATCAGTATCTATATGTGAACTATGTACCCATCCTGTTTTTCCATCTGAAGTTTGAAGTTTGTACCATCCATCTAATGATGATATTACTTTTACCTTTTCTCCTTCACCTAGAACTTTTATAACGTCATAATTAGTTGATGCTCCTTTTCTCATATTAGCATTGTCTTTTAAAGTTCCATTAGCATCACTTTCTGACCATGCAAATTTAGCATCTGATACTTTTATATATTTTTTATATGACCAGCCTACTTCACCATCTGAAGTTTTAACTTTGTACCAGTCACCTTTTTTTGATAAAACTTTTACATTTGCTCCCTTTTCATGAACATTAATTATTTCATCTTTAATCGATGGACCTTTTCTGAAATTCAAATGTTCTGTTACTGTTCCTGGAATAGCACTTGCTTCTTCCTTTTCTTTTTCTGAAGCATCTACATACTTGCCATATGACCAACCTGTTTTATCGTCTGAAGTTTTAACTTTATACCAACCATTTGACTCTGATAATATTTTTATATTTTGCCCTTGATCAAGTACTTCTTTAACATTATGCTCAGTAGATGCACCCTCTCTTAGGTTTAAATCTTCCTTTACTGTTGCTGCTTGAGATTCAACAGAAGCACAAGCCCCTAGTGCCATTGCCATTGATGCAAACGCTGTTGCTTTTAAAGTATTTTTTAACATATATTTTCCTCCAATATCGTTTTATAGAATAATCTTTCTAAATAAAATATTGTGCCTTTAATCACTTAAATTTTAAATCTATACTTATATATTATTACAACTTTGTAACTTTTGGAAGTGTTTTTTGTAAATTATTTACAAACCATTAACAAAATATATGTTTTATTTCTAATTTTATATAGCTAAAAGCCAGTATTTCCAACATTTAAGCAATTTATATATTTTTTTGTTTTTTCTTTTTTGTAACTTTTGTAACTTTTATAAAATGACTCTTTTTGAAATATTGCTAACCATACTAATATATTCTACATGCAAGAAAAATATGTTTCTTTAGCAATAAATTTTCACCTATCATCATAAGTCTTTTAATGTTGCACTTCCATAAAAATTAGCGCCACTACATCAGGTTTTTTTCCAGTATTTTTACTTTTGATAATATAGTCCCTATTTTTAATATTTGATTTTTATCATGCTATCTCCTTTAATTTTAAGTAAATATACTCCAACATTTAAACGCTAGTTGGAAGCATATTTATATTCACAGCAAAAAAGCACAATAAAAGGAATAAGTAGGACTGTTTATTCCCTTATTCCTTTTCTGTCTTAATTTGATTTTATAATTCTTTTATTAAATTGCAATATACTTGGCATGCTTCTTCTATTTTTTCAACTAAGCATCTTTCATTTACCATATGTGCAAGTTTGTATTCACCTGCTCCAAACCCAATTGTTGGTATCCCCATGGCTACAGGTGTTATAGCGTTTGTTCCAAAATCCCAGAAATCAAATTCTTCAGGCTCTTTTTTATATACATCTTCGTAAGCTTTTATAAAAGATTTAGTCAATATATGCTCTTTTTCAATTTGCCAAGGATCGTGCATTGGTTGGTACTCTAGTTTTTTATTTTTCCAAGTAGTATGATATAGAGTTCCCACTTCCCATGATGCATTTTTATTTTTTATAAGTTCATCCATTTCTGATTTTACTTGTTCTAATGTTTCTCCAAGTGCTAATCTTCTGTCTAGATAAATAGAACATTCACTTGGTACTGCATTTAATGATGCACTTACACAAGAAATATCTGATAAAACTATCGTGCCATGTGGTTTGCCATCTTTGTATAGTGATTTATTTAATTCATCAACTTTTGATATTATTTCAGCCATTTCATAAACTGCATTTACACCTTTTTCTGGTGCTGAACCATGAGATGATACTCCATAAGTTTTTATTCTTATTTGTGCTTTACCCTTATGTCCTAAAGTTATTACGTTATTGCTTGGCTCACAAATAATACAATAATCTGGTTTTAAACATAATTCATCGTATAAATGTTTTAAATTTTCACCATCACAGTATTCTTCGCATACTGTTCCTGTTACATATACAGTTTTTCCATCTATATAACCCTTATCTCTTGCAGCTACAGCAGCATAGATACTGGCACAAAGAGATGATTTCATATCTACGCTACCTCTTCCCCATAAGTACCCATCTACTATATTTCCTGAAAAAGGTGGTTGTTGCCAATCTTTTTCATCATTTACTTCAACAGTATCCATATGAGAATCAAAGTGTAAGATTTTAGGTCCATTACCTATTTTTCCAACTAAATTTCCTGTTGAATCTATAAACACTTGGTCAAAACCTAATTTCTCCATTTCTGATTTTATTAAATTTGCAAAATTCCCCTCTTCGTCTGTATAACTTCTAGTTTGAACTGACTTTTGCACAAATTTTATTAAATCTGATGTTTTACTCACCTTTAACCACTCCCTCTGTATTAAAATTTTGTTTTAGTGTTTTTTATCATTTCTATTGAATTCATTACCCCACCTACTTAAATATAATTATATTGACTTTTATAAATATCAATATCACAATATAATCAAATAATATCGTTATATTGATATAGGGGGTAAATATGCAACAATATAATATTGTTATAGATGAAAATAAAAAAGAAACTACAGATCATGGTTCCTTTGAATTTCCACTTGCAATTTATACAACAGATATTAGTAAAAATGTTATAGGTTTTATTGACTGGCACTGGCATGATGAATTGCAATTTTGCGTTATTACAAAGGGTCGTGTTGTATTTAACATTAATGACTGTCAAGTTATATTAAATAAAGGTGATGGCTTATTTATAAATTCACATCAGATACATAGGGCAAAAAATTATGAAAATACTAATAGTTCTTATATCTGCTTTGACTTTCACCCAAAGCTTATTTCTAGTTTTATGGGTAGTTTGATCAATACAAAATATATTGAACCTTATGTAAATAATTCATCTATTGAATACTGTACTCTTTCTGAGAATCTTTCTTGGCAGTCAAATATTATACACAAACTTTTTTGTATTTATGAAATTTATAATGATAAAAGCTTTGGATTTGAGTTTAAAATTTTTATGAATTTATTAGAAATTTGGAAGGATTTTTTTGAGTTTTATTTTAAAAGTTTTGAAGAAAAAGAATTAAATTATAATAGCTTGCGTTTAAAAAGTATTATTACCTATATAAATAATCATTATATGGAAAAAATCCAGTTAGAAGATGTGGCAAAGGTTGTAAATTTGTCTAAAAGTGCTTGTTGTAGGGAATTTAAAAAGCATATGAAGTGTACTATTTTTGAGTATTTAATTAATTATAGGCTTGTTATGGCTACTAAACTTTTAGTTTCTAGCGATTATTCTGTTACGGAGATTGCTTATAATTGTGGTTTTGGTACTACTAGTTATTTTATTGATAAATTTAAAAATAAGACTGGTGTTTCTCCTTATGTTTATCGCAAAAATTCAAGATTATAATAAAAATAAAGGGATATATGATAATATCCCTTTATTTTTATTTATATTAATCTACTGATAATAAATTCTATAATATAACATCCCTATTGCAGTCTTTTGAATATATGTAGGATAAATTCTCTCTACCTACTCCATAACAGCATTGTGGTACATAAGGTCCAAACCAAATATAATCATTTTTCTTAACAGGTATCCATGTATTGTCTAAATTATAAAGACCTTCACCAGATAACAAATATGCTCCATGCTCTTGTACATGAGTCTCAATAAATGGATGACATGCTCCAGGATAAAAAGTTAAAATGTGAAAGTTCATATCAAATGCTAAGTCTTTTGGCAAAAAGTCTATTATTTTAACATTAGCCATATTGTCATAATCTACTTCACCTTGTTCTTTTATATTAGAAACTACAACCCAAGGTTCATAACCTTCCAATGACTGATATTTTTGTTTATACAAAAATATTTTAGAATTGTTACCATGTATATTTTCTAAATTCATAGTCTCTGTAGGAGTGCAATATACATATCCCCCAGATTCAATTATATAGTCCTCATTTTTTATAGTGACTTTAATTTTACCTTCTATACAATAGACAAATGTTTCTATTCCATTTCCACCAAATCCTTTAGTTGTTCTTCCACCTTCACTCATTGTTATTATGTAGTCTACAAAACTTGCACCTAGTTTTGGTGATGCTAATATTGATATTATACAATTTTCAAATCCTGGTACTACATTATTTACTAATCCTTCTGGTGGTATTAGTGCAAAACCTCCATGTTTAATTATTGATCTAGATGTTAACAAATCATTTGGATATCCCATTTAAATTCACCTCTAATTATATATTTTATAAGTTAATATTAATGCAGTGAACAGTGTATTTGCAAGATTGGATTAGTTGCTAACACTAAAAAAAGACCCAATGGGTCTTTTTTTATACAATCTATATATAATATATTATAATATAGTTATATTTTCAGCTTGAGGTCCTCTAGCACCTTTAACTATTTCAAAACTTACTTTTTGTCCTTCTTCTAATGTCTTGTATCCATCAGTTTGTATAGCTGAGAAATGTGCGAATACGTCATCTCCACCTTCTACTGATATAAATCCAAATCCTTTGTCATTGTTAAACCATTTTACTATTCCGTTTGTCATCTAATAATTCTCCTTAACCTTTTTATAAAGGCTTTTATTTATTTTTTTTATTACATAATTAATTATATACAATTTTAACATAATTTACACATTTTTTTGAAATATATTTTTAGTAATTAATTGTATTTAATCTGTTTATTTGATTTTAATACTTTTTATTGTATTACATTAGTATAATTCTCCAAAGCTTTTTTCCAGTTGATAACATTAACCCAATTATCTATATAATAAGCTCTGTTGTTTTTATATTGCAAATAGTAAGCATGTTCCCATAGATCTATGCAAATAATTGGTGTTAAATTATTTGATATAGGTGAGTCTTGATTAGCCGTTGTAATTACAGATAATTTCCCATCACAGTCAGATACAAGCCATGCCCATCCTGAACCAAATACACTTGATGCAGCTTTCTTAAATTGATCCATAAAATTATTATAAGTTCCAAAATCTCTTTCAATTGCTTTTTTCAATTCACCAGAAGGAGCAGTTTTACTAGGAGTCATAATGGAGAAGAAAAACTCGTGATTATATACTCCACCAGCATTATTTTTTACAGGTGTGTAGATTTCTTTTGGTAAAGAATCTAGATTTTTCAAGAGTTTCTCCAAGGAATAGCTTTGATATTTCGGATAATTTGCCAAAGCCTTATTTAAATTATCTACATAAGTTTGGTAATGTTTATCATGATGATAAGTCATAATTTCCTTGCTTATAAATGGTTCTAAAGCATCGTAGGCATATGGTAGTGGCACTGCTTTAAATTCTTGAGTGTCTTTTAATCCCAGTGAAAATATACTTATGTAAGTTGTAAAAATAAATAAAAATGCAAATGCTACTGCTAATAATTTTTTTCTCATGTTTATATCACCTCAACAATAGTATGTCTTAAATAGTCTGAAAATATTTTAATCATCTGACTTTAAAATATTTTCAGACTATTTAAGGGCCTATCAAATTTTCATAAGCCCTTATAGTCATTACAATTACTATATCTATCTTCATTTTTTAAATTTATAACTAAATATTAATTAGCTCAACTTCAACATACCCATATTTATCATTAACGCCTTAGGATATATCATAACGATCTGCATTCATTACTTTATTCCAAGCACATACAAAGTCCTTTAAGAATTTACGTTGGGAGCCTTCACTGGCATAGACTTCTGCAACGGCACGAAGTTGGGAATTAGATCCAAATATAAGGTCAACTCCTGTCCCTTTCCACTTTAATTTTCCTGTCGCTCTATCACGTCCCTCAAATATTTGTTCATCGGTGGAAGTAGGTTGCCAAACTGTGTTCATATCTAAAAGATTTACAAAGAAATCATTTGTAAGAACCTCTGGTCTCTTTGTAAAAACACCATATTGAGATTTTCTATAGTTGGTATTTAGTACACGCATACCGCCTATTAAAACAGTCATTTCAGGAGCAGTCAAAGTTAGAAGCTGTGCACGATCAACTAATAATTCTCCCCCATACACTGAATAGTCTGATTTTAGGTAGTTTCTAAATCCATCTGCTTTTGGCTCAAGTACAGCAAATGATTTAATATCTGTTTCTTCCTGTGATGCATCTGTGCGTCCTGGAGTGAAAGGAACCCTAATTTTATATCCTGCTTTCCTTGCTGCCTTTTCAATACCTACGCACCCTCCAAGAACAATCAAATCTGCTAACGATACCTTTTTATTTATACAATTTGGTTTTAACTGTGAAGAGTTAAAGTCTGATTTTATTCTTTCAAGAATTTGTAAAACATTATCTAATTGCTCTGGTTCATTAACTTCCCAAGACTTCTGTGGTTGTAGGCGAATTCTTGCTCCATTTGCACCACCACGTTTATCAGAACCTCTAAATGTAGATGCAGATGCCCAAGCTGTGCAAACAAGGTCTGACACTGATAAATTAGAATCTAAAATTTTATTTTTAAGATATTTAATGTCCTCTTCATTAATTTGTTCATAATCAACTTCTGGTACAGGGTCTTGCCATATAAATTTCTCTGGTGGTACCTCTGGTCCAAGATATCGTGAAATAGGACCCATATCACGATGTGTCAATTTGAACCAAGCGCGTGCAAAAGCATCAGTAAATTTATCAGGATTTTCCAAATAATTTCTAGCAATTGGCTCATATATTGAATCAAAACGAACACCTAAATCAGCTGTTGTCATCATAGGACGATGCTTTATAGATGGGTCATGTGCATCTACAATCATATCTTCCTCAGCTACATCCTTAGCCAACCACTGATATGCTCCAGCAGGGCTCTTAACCAACTCCCACTCATACTTGAACAATGTTTTAAAATAGCCCATATCCCATTTTGTTGGATTTTGCTTCCATGCACCTTCAATTCCACTACCGATTGTATCAATGCCTTTACCTGTTTTATAACTGTTTTTCCAACCAAGCCCCTGCTCTTCAATACTAGCAGCATCAGGTGGAGGTCCAACATATGTGGCAGGACCTGCCCCATGGCATTTACCAAATGTATGACCACCAGCTATAAGTGCCACAGTTTCTTCGTCATTCATAGCCATACGAGCGAATGTTTCTCTAATATCCTTTGCAGAGCCAACTGGATCTGGTTTTCCATCAGGTCCTTCAGGATTTACATAAATTAATCCCATCTGAACTGCAGCAAGTGGATTTTGAATTTGACCTGTAGTAGAAAGTTTATTAGTCCCAAGCATCTCTTCAGCAAAACCCCAGTAGATATCTTGTGGCTCCCAAACATCCACACGTCCACCACCAAATCCAATTGTCTTAAGCCCCATTGATTCATAAGCACAATTACCTGTTAATATCATAAGATCTGCCCATGAAATTTTATCACCATATTTTTGTTTAATAGGCCAAAGTAATCTACGAGCTTTATCTAAATTAACATTATCAGGCCAACTATTTAATGGTGGAAATCTCTGCAAACCATCACTCGCTCCACCTCTACCATCACCTATTCTATAAGTTCCTGCACTATGCCATGCCATACGAATAAACAGCGGTCCATAGTGGCCATAATCTGCCGGCCACCAATCCTTTGAATCTGTCATTAAATCATATAAATCTTTTTTTACTTCATAATAGTCAAGTTTTTCAAATTCTTTAGCATAATCAAACTTAGCTCCCATTGGATTACTTAAGCTAGAGTTTTGACGAAGAATATTTAGGTTTAATTGATTAGGCCACCAGTCCTTATTTAAGGTTACACTGTCTGACATAGTTTTGTTTGTTCTTCCAGTAACCGGGCATCTCATTTCTCTCATGCAATAATAAGCCTCCTTTGCTTTATTGATGTTTTAAATGTAAGTACAGAATTAATAACTACTATTTTATATAATTCAAATCTGAACACATAAGTACTACAATTTTATTACATAATATGTAAATACATTTTTACTTATGCCGATTGCCTGGAATTAAACATAACTAAAGGGGTGTATCAAAAATGATACACCCCTTTATGTTTCTTATTTAAAGCAACTTAATCAGCTCTTCTAAATCCTCAGATAAAGTTCTTGCACGTTCAAAATCAGTATCTGCTAAAGCTAATGCTACATTTGTTTCAACTGTTTTTTTCTTTTGTTCTATTTCTAAATAGTCTCTATCAAAATGATTAGCATAAATCATTCTTCTAAATTTTTTCATACTCATTTTTCTAATTGTCTTATCTTCAATAAATAAAACATAATCTGCACAGTTAACTATAAAATGATAATCATGAGAAATCATTAAAATAGCACCTTTATAATCTTCTATGGCTTTTTCTAGAGCCATTTGTGAATAAATATCCAAGTGACTTGTAGGCTCATCCATTAGCAACATATTTGCCCTACTTGCAGAAACCTTTGCTAATTGAAGTATATTCTTTTCTCCACCAGATAAAGATTCTATCTTTTGTGTAAGTATGTCTGCATCAAAACCATATTTTCCAACATATCTTCTAATCTCACCATAAGTTTCAAATCCTGTGTCGTAAAACTCTTGAAGTATGGTATTAGATTCATTTAATGCTTCACCTTGATTTTGAGATAAATAAGCTACTTCAATGTTTTCATTTATTTCAATAGCCTGGTGATTATTTTTAAATATTTCTTTTAATAAAGTAGTTTTTCCCACACCGTTTGTACCAATAAGAGCTACTTTATCAGTAGATTTAATCTCAAAGTTAACATTTTCTAAAAGTACTTCATCAAAGGCAACACTGTAATCTTCAACTTTCAAAGCAATAGTCTCTTCGATTTCATTATTTGTAACTAAGTTTATATATGGTTGTTTAATATCTACAAATGGTGCTTTAATTCTATTGGCTTCTAATCTTTCTTGGATTTTAACTCTAGCTTTTAAAGCTCTACCTCTAGAGGCATCAGCATTATAAGTTGCTTTTTCTCTTAATATATCAATTAAAGCTTCATTTCTCGCAATTTCTTCCTCATCAGCAAGAGCCATTTCTTGTAACTCTATTTTAGTTTGAAGTAGAGATAAGTTATAATCAATATATCTTCCATCAAATTCTTGAACTTCCGTATTTTCAAGATGAACAATCTTATTAAAACAATGATTAAGTAGATATCTATTGTGTGTAATAACTAAAATTGTTTTTTTATGGGAATTAATTAAATTTTTAAGTGAATTAAGATTTTCAAAATCTAAAAACACATCTGGCTCATCCATGATTATTAAATCTGGATTATTAAGCATTTCCTTAATCACTTGAATTAGCTTAAATTCTCCACCACTAAGTTCAGATATCATTCTATCTTTATGTTCGCTTAGATTTGCAAGATTTAGTTTCTTATTAATATTGCTTTCAAAATCATCCCCATCAATTGCCTCAAATGCATCTAAGGCTTCTTGGTACTTTTCTAATAAAGTTTCAATGTCATCAGAAGTTCCCATTTCACTACAAATAGATGATATTTCATCTTGTAGCTTAATAAATGGTTCAGCTATATATTCAAAAACTGTAATTTCTTTTGTTTTGTCTACTTGTGAGAACTGGCTTACATACCCAATTCTACAGTTTGGGTCCATTTCTAACTTCCCATCAAACATATATCTTTCTGGATCCATAATTATATCTATAAGTGTACTTTTTCCGCTACCACTTGCTCCTATAAAGGCGCAGTGTTGATTCTCTTCTAATGTAAATGAAACTTTATTATATAGATCTTTTAGCGGAAATGAGTAGGACAAGTTGTCAATTTTTATCATATTATTACCTCTCTTTATCATTTAAAAAGAGCTTATAAAAATGAGCTCTTTAATATATAATAACGACATTCTTTTTAAATTTGCTTTTGATAGCATAACACTTTTTACAACTAATTTCAATCATTTTATATCTTGGTAACATTAGTAAAAATAAAAAGCTAATAATTTCAATAACTGAGATTATTAGCTTAACAAACTATTTGATTTAGTTTTTTATTATTATTTAAAATCTTTTTCAAATTCATCTATAGCATCTTTTAGTAAAGTTACACTATAAGCCATAGATGGTCCTCCACCAAATCCTACAGCAACCATAGCTGCTTCTATTATTTCTTCTCTTGTAGCTCCATATTCAAATGATTTATAGACATGATAAACTATGCAGTATTCGCAACGGTTATACACTGCAATAGCAACACTCATAAGCTCTTTAGTTTTTGTACTTAAAGCGCCTTCTCTGTATCCAGTGTTTAAAAGTCTCATAAATGCATTAACATTTGACTTATTAGTTTCTGCTAGTTCCCCTAACCCCTGAGTAAATGAATTTAATATCTCTCTAACATCTCTTTTCATAATATCCTCCTGAATTTAATGCTATAGCAATAATTGCTATAGCAAGTATTTAAGAGAATTGTAGCACCGAGTGCTACTGTTGTAAACTATTTACTGTGATTTATTTAGATTTTTTACCATTTTATTTAAAACTTCTTTGAAGGTTTCCAGATCTTCTTCACTTATTCCTTTAATACAATCTTTTGAGAACTTTTCTCCTATAGGCATAATTTCATCTCTTTTTTTCATTCCTTCTTCTGTAAGAAATAGCTTTGTAATTCTTCTGTCAGTTGGATCTTTTTCTCTTTTTACTATGTTTTCTTTTTCCATACGATCTATTAATCTAACAATTGATGATTCGTTGGAATCTAGTGTTTGAGCTAAGTCCCTTTGAGTTATTCCTTCATTTTTACCTATATAAAATAGTGCAGTCCATTGAACTCTTGTAATATTGTGTTCTTGAAGTCTTTGGCTAAATAAATCAGTAATCTCTTTGTTGTATTTGTTAGTCATGAAGGCTATACAATCTTCTAGATTAAACATATTTATCTCCTCTTTTATATTTGCTTTTCATTTATTATAGTTCAATTTTAGTGTATCACTAATATTATGATTTGGGCAAACAAATTAATAAATACAAAGGTTCCTTATTTTTCAACAAAATAATAAATTCATAATCCAATATATGGTATTATGTTTTATACGGAGGTGTTTTATGAAAGCTTTATCAATAGATAAATATTTATATAATTTACAGTTTTTAAAAATAAAAAAGGAAGAAATACAGCTTATTAACGAAAATAACTTTTCTGTGATAAATGAATTGGCAAATTTTATTTCTTCAAATACACATTATGGTAATTTGAATACATTTATTTCTTTGGCTGATATTATTGTTGAATTTATAGAAAAATTTAATAATAATGAAATAAATCCAGATGAATTAAAAAAATACTCTTCTAACTTAAAAAATATTTTAGAAAATCTTGAATTAGAGTTAAAAGAACAATTTAGGGTTAATTTTTACTTCTACGGTGAAGACAATTTAGGAATTATAGAAAATAATCTTATAAAGTATGATATTAAAAGAATATGTGATGAAAATGAACTTAAATTATTTCAATTGAAAGACAAGAATGAAACTGATTATAATATTTTAGTTTTTAATAAAGATATTACTCATATTGACAATAGATACTTTGATGAAACTATAGATTATTCTAAAGTAGGTGATTCTCTAAAAAACCTTACTAAAATTTTATATACAAATAATTATGACTTTAGTTACTTAAGTAATTCATTAAACGAAAGTATACAAGAAGGTGTTGAAGCTATTATTGTTGGTAACTCTTACCCTTTAGTTGGTATAGAGGAGCAATTATTAATTAAAAATACAATTAATTTGTCAATGCATTCTCAGGATTTATATTATGCTTATGAATTAGCAAGAAAATCTATATCACAAAATAAAAATATAAAACAATGTATATTAGGAATTAGTCATTATGTACTAAATCACGATTTGTCTAAAGGAGAAAGTTCATACTCTAAGAATATGATTGAAAAAATTTATTACCCTTTATTAAATGACGTACATAATTACACTGAATCTAATATCCCCACTCAACAAACATTAAATGATTTTGATGCTGATATATTAATAAAAAGTTTTTTTGATTTTGATAAAATAGAAGATTATTTCAGCAAACAAATTTATATTAATAATAAAACTTATTATAATGATTTAAATCCAAGAATTGTAAATGATTCATTCATGGATTACAGCAAAGATAAAAAAGAAAGTATAGGTTATTATAGATCAATTCAACACAATAAATTGTTTAAATATGATAATACAAAACCAGAATATGAAAATATATTAAAAGAGTTTATAAATTTATCCAAAACTGAAAATATAGAATTAATAATGGTTGTATTACCTACTACTAAATATTATTTTAATAATATAAAAATAGATTATAGAAATAATTTAGATAACCTTATAAAAAACTTGAAAAATGAACTTGGTGTTAAAGTAGTTGATTTGAGGAATTTAGATTTTGATGATTCTGATTTTGTAGATTCCGATCATCTCAACCAAAAAGGTGCTATAAAATCCACAAAATATTTAAACCAAATATTATAAAATACTTTTACCAATCTGAAATATTTTTATGTTACTATTCATTTAACCAGTTTCAAATTGGCTCTTGTTAAAAATCAATTAGATATGGATGAGAATTTAAAGGAAAGAATTAAAAAATAACAATATTAAAAAATCAGGTAGATTAATTTTATCTACCTGACTTATAAAATAAAAAACTACTTACACACTTTTATTGACAAACCCCTCTTATTATTTACAATTTAAAGTTTTGTTTCATACCTCAATGAGTACATCATTTTTTGAACTTGCCATTCCCACCAACTACATTACTTACTATAAATTATTTTACTATTTTTACTCTTTTTGAAATATCCTCTTTTTCCTTTTCAGCCGGATTAGATCCAATTCCACCAAAAGGCATTTGTGCATTTAGAGCATAGCTTTCTGGTAAATTAAACATTTCTTTAACCATATCATCTATAACTGGGTTATAGTGTTGAAGTGAAGCACCTATCCCTAACTCTTTTAAACCACTCCATATACTTAATTGAAGCATACCAGATGACTGAGAGGCCCAATCTGGAAATCTATCTGCATATGTTGAAAATTGACTTTGAAGATTTTTCACAATATCTTCATCATAAAAATAAAGAATTGTTCCATAACCATTTTTAAAACTATCGATTTTCTCTCTTGAAACCTTACCTTCAAATACTTCATAAATATTATCCCATAATTGGTCTTGTTTTTCTCCTGTTACAACAATAACTCTTGAACTTTTCATATTAAAAGCATCTGGAACTAATTCTGTAGCTTTTTCTACTAAATCAAATACTTCTACTTCATCTACTGGTAGGTCTCTATTTATATCGTAATGTGACCTTCTTCCTTTTAATGATTCTAAAATTTTCATAATTATTTATCCTCCCTTTTCATAAAATTATAAAACTCTTTATTGTTTTTATTAATAATCTACTTTTTCTTTTAAAAAACTTCCATCTCTTAATTCCCTAAATGCCAAATCTAGTTCTTCTCTAGTGTTCATTACTATTGGTCCACCCCAAGATACTGGTTCTTCTAATTTATCTGAACTTATAAATAAAATCTGTATATCTTCGTTAAGAGACTCTATATCTAAGGAATCTCCATTGGTTAACTTCACTGCTGTCTTCTCACTTATAGTTTCTCCTGCTACCTTAGCATCTCCAGACAATAAAAATACCAATACTGATTTGTCCTTCTCAGTTTCAATAGTAAACTTATTATTTGCATTTAGCATTATATGATAATAATCTACTGGTAAATATTTCCCCATAAAACCTTTATGCTCTTTATATTGTCCACTTATAAGTCTCAAAGTTCCTCCATCTATAGGAATCTCTTTTATTTCTTCTTTCTTTATACTATGATATTCTGGTGGAGCCATTTTATGTTTTCTAGGCATGTTTAACCAAAGTTGAACTCCAAGCATTTTATCTGAAGCAGGTAGTTTTTCTTCATGTAATATTCCAGATCCTGCTGTCATCCATTGAACTTCTCCATCTGTAATTCCATCTTCATTTCCTAGACTATCTTTATGAACCATATTTCCCTTAACTACAAGACTTATAGTTTCTATACCTCTATGAGGATGCATTGGAAAACCTGCTGTGTATTCTTCAGGATTTGTGCTATCAAAAGAGTCTAACATTAAAATAGGATCATAAGTCTCAGCTGTAGTATTTCCTAAAACTCTAACTAAACTTACTCCTGCTCCATCTGTAGTTCTAAAACCTCTAACTTTATTTTTTATCATTCTTTTCATCTTCTACACCTCCAAATTTTTTCATATATTTTAGTATCTCTTCCTGTTCTTCTTTGTTCCAAATATTCATCATAGAAACGATAATTGCTTCGTTTTCTGGATATACAATGTCCATAAGTTCTCTACCTTTTTGTGTAATATGGAGTATAAATCTTCTCTTGTCATTATCATCATTGCGCTTCTCTAAGAAACCTTCTTTCTCTAAATTCTTTACTATAACAGGAATGGTTCCACTAGTACTCAATATTTTATCCTGAACCTCTCCAACAGATAAATCACCTTTATGGTAAAGAGCTTCTAATACAGCAAACTGAGCACTTGTTAATCCATATTTTGTATAAACCTTGTTAGTAGCTCTATTTATCTTGTTTAATGCTCTACTCATTCCTATAAATATTTTAAGTTCTGTCATCTCTATAACCTCACCTTGTAATATAATTTAATCATATTTAATATCTCTAATTAGATATAATTTACTCTAATTAGAGATATTTGTCAAGCCTTTTTAGTTATTTTCTATTTTATATTTAAAATACTTATTCTATTAAATTAAAAAGGAGCCCTTTAGGCTCCAATAAATCTCTAGTACTAATTCTTCTTTTGAAATATGGCAAGTTCTTGACATAAGCCGTCAAGAACTTCACCCCAAGATGTATTTGGCTAGATACTAATTATTTACATTTTTATCTTTTGAACACAATTTAAATCTAGAGATTAACTCATTCATTGCATATGATTGTCCTGTTAATTCCTCACTTGCTGCTGCACTTTCTTCTGAAGTAGCGGAGTTAGATTGTATAACTGCACTAACTTGTTCTATAGACTCTCTTATTTGGTTTGCAGATGCAGATTGATCTGATAAATTACTAGATATATCATCCACTATTTTAGTTGCTAAGTTCGTATTACTTACGGATTCCTCCAATGATTTCGCTGTATCTTCAGCGATTTCACTTCCTACATTTATAGCATTTACAGTCTCTTCTATAAGTAGGGCTGTATTTTTTGCTGCCTCAGCACTTTTAGCTGATAAATTTCTTACTTCATCTGCAACAACAGCAAATCCTTTACCTGCATCTCCTGCTCTTGCTGCTTCAACTGCTGCATTTAATGCAAGTATATTTGTTTGGAAAGCTATATCATCGATTATTTTTATTATTTTACTTATCTCATTAGATTTTAAATTTATTAATTCTATAGCTGACATCATCTCTTTCATTTTTGCGTTACTATCTTGCATTTTTTCCCCAGCTTCTTTTACTACCTCATTTGCTTTATTGGCATTTTCAGAACTACTATTAATCTTGTCTGAAACATCTTCTATTGATGCTGATAGTTCTTCCACACTAGCTGCTTGCTCTGACGATCCTTGTGCTAATGATTGTGCACCCATAGAAACCTCATTTGCTCCAGATGCAACTTGATTAGATGTAAGTGTTATATCTTCCATCACTTCATTTAATGATTTGATTATATTGTCTGAAGAATTTTTTATACTAACAAATTCACCTATGTAATTAGCATTTGTTTTAACAGTTAAATCTCCTTTTGATATGGACGTTAATACTTCGTCTATATCGTATATTATTTCTGACATATTATTTACAAGGTCAGATGTTGCACCTGCTAGAACTTCAATTTCATCGTTAGTATTTACAGATGGTACTGGTGATGATAAATCTCCTTGTGATAGAAGTTTTATTCTATCCACGCAAGCTATAATAGGATTTACTATATTATTTGCTGATCTTAGAGTTATATATATTCCTAATGCTAGAGCTATTATTATAAATAATACTATTATTTTTCCTCCATCTAAAATAGCTTGCATAAATTCAGATTTTTCTACTGTTATTGCAATATTCCATCCATTTGTATTATCAATTGGAGCATATCCTACAAATTCTTTGCCCTTTGCACCTTTAAACTCTTTAACACCTGTATTTCCATTAATCATGTCTTTATATATCTCTGCTAAAGGCTGTAATGATTGGTCTTTATTTGCTGCCTCTATTACATTGTATTCTTCTTTTACCAGTTGTTCATTACTGTTTCCTATATCAGTTCCTTTAGAATTTACAATAGCTGCTTTTCCTGTTTCTCCAATTTCCACACCTGAAGCAATTTCAGATAAAACCATTGCATCAGTAATAACACCTACAACTCCTTGAACTTCTCCATTTACTATTATAGGTGCAGTTGTAGTCAAAATAGCTTTACCCTCTTCTCTATCTATTACAATATCATTTGTTAATGCTTCTTTCTTTTCCATTGTGTCTGTAAAATACTGTCTATCAGAAAGATCCAAACTACTTATTAAATCTACACCATCTTTCCCAATTATAACCATATCATAAATATCTGGGTGCATTTCATAAATTCTATTTACTTTATCAAGCATCTTTTGTTTATTTTTCTTTGATTTGTCCCTTGTCACATTTACAAATGCATCATTAGCAGACATTTCATTTGCCAATTTTCTATATACTTCTAACATATTATCAATTCTGTTTGATGTTGTTCCTACTGTTTCTTTGAGTATTTTTTCTACACTTAATTGCGTACTTTTATATGAAGTTAATAAAGATACTGTACCAATTACAACAGCCATCACCATAAGTGTAATAATTGACGAAAACAATAATTTTTGTTTTATTCCAAGCTTAGTATCATTTTTAACCTTATTTTTTTTAAAAAACCTCCTCAAATTTTCTAATTTAAATCTTTTATTTATCATGCTTTTTCTCCCTTAGTTGATTTTATATTTTATAGTATGATAAATTTAACCCACCCCTTTCCTTAGATAATATCTCGAAACTATAAATACACTTTATTCATTATCGGAATGAATAAAACTTACTTTATAGTTAAGTCTAAATTTTATTTTAAATAATATAATAATCAAATAAGGTATACACAATTTTGTGTATACCTTTAAAATCAAAAAAGATGCCAACATTACTATCAGCATCTAATCTCTATAAGCAAGTTTCTATTTTTAATTTAAAAAGGAGCCATTTAGGCTCCAATTAATCTGCTAGTACTAGTTCTTCTTTCTCTTTTGTAGTAATATTTAATACATGATAAATTATATTTATAACTATATTAGAAATTAATATAACTATAGTCCCATACATAAAATGATTAAGATGGCTTCCAATTTGTATAGGTGAGGAATTCATAAATCCGTAATTTGAATGTGCCATGCAATTAAACATAAATATAACTACACAGTATATATTAGTAAATGCTAATATTTTTTTTAAGTCTATTTTTGATATTACAACTTTCTTTACATATAAAACATATATACTTCCCCATAGCAAAAACATATGTCCTACAAAGTAAGATACAGTAGTTATATGTGGAAATATAAAAGGATCTATATCTGCTGGAATTACTAAAGCAATTATTGAACCAACTATTCCCCAATAAGCTCCAAGTTTCATTAAGGCTACTTTGTTAGAAAGTAATCCTGTGCTTAGGAATAATATTGCTATTCTACAATGATATAGAGGAAGTCCTTGTGTCAAAACATTGTAATTAGTAGTAATATACCACATGTATAATACTACTTGCTGAACAATTAAAACTCTTCCTATAAAAATTTCAAATCTACGATTTTCTTCTTTATGTTTAATGATCATATAACTTATAAAAGTTGACACTATTAATATCAATATATGAGATAATCCAAATTGTACAAATTTTGTATTATCAGGAACTCCTCTAAAAAAGTATTTTAGATTGTGCATCATATTGGCTCCCTTTCTTTCTAAATTTTTTTCTTAAATTATTTATATTTAAATCTCTACTAATTGATTTCATTACAATGCATATTCCATTTATAGAAATGCGTTTAGAAATTTAAAACTTAAGTTAAATGCCTTGAATATTATATCATAAATTTATAAAATTTTCATAAGGTTATATTTTTATGTTTTATTTAAATTATTTTTCATCTTCTAAATATTAACAATATAAAAAGTTCTTGATAAAATATCAAGAACTCTTTGATTTAATATAAATTAAGATTATTTATAAATATTAATAACTTACCCATATTACATTTTTTCTAAGCTATCATCAATATACAACTCTACATCATCTTTTTCTATTCCTAATGCAATTGAAAACTCACCTTCAATTAAATTTTTAGCAGTTCTCATAAACTTATCATCCATTTGACTAAGTTTTTTTCCATTAGTAGCTGCAGCGTTTTTCTTATCTTTAAGAGTTATCATTACAGTCAATAAATCCATACAATCATGATTCTTTAATAATTTTTTATAATACTCTTGCAATTCTCTTACACTTTTTTTATCATGGTCAATTTCTTTTATTGATGGAATTTGCTCAATTAATTTATGAACTTCTTCATATGATACAATTGGTCTCATAAATACAGTAGTATCAATAGGCGCAAATACTGTTCCATTTTCATGCATTGGTTTTAGGGTATAATAAGTTTTTCCTTTACTACTCCCACCAATGCTTAACTCACTTATATCATCTACCCTACAAACACCATCATTTCCATAAACAATAAATTCTCCAATTTTATACATATTCATTCTCTCCCATCTTATTTTTTATTTACATTTCCAGCTAACCTACAAAGTGTTTAAAAAAAAAGACCCTATGAAGGATCTTTTCCCGAAACAATGTATATTAACAATGTATATTATTATAATATAGTTATGTTTTCTGCTTGAGGACCTCTAGCACCTTTAACTATATTAAAGCTTACTTTTTGACCTTCTTCTAAAGTTTTGTATCCATCAGTTTGTATAGCTGAGAAATGAGCGAATACATCTTCTCCACCTTCAACTGTTATAAATCCAAAACCTTTTTCACTATTAAACCATTTAACTATTCCGTTAGTCATATTAATTCTCCTATCAAAACCTCTACAGAGGTTTTTTACCATTTTGTATTATTACAATAATTATATTATAGCACAGTTTGAAATAAATAGATACAATAATTATAAAATACTTAATTTTCTATTTGTTTATTAAGCTTTCACGTATTATTTCAAACTATTCATTAAATCCTCGAATTCATCAAAATGAAGTGATTGCATTCCATCTGACAATGCTTCACTTGGATTTGGATGAACTTCTATCATTAAACCATCGGCTCCACAGGCCATTGCAGCAAGAGACATTGGTTTTACAAGTTCTCTAACTCCCGTTCCATGACTTGGGTCTACTATAACAGGTAAACCCGTTTCCCTTTGTATAATTGGAACTGCAGCTAAATCAAGTGTGTTTCTAGTATAATCGTTATAAGTTCTTATACCTCTTTCACACATTATAATCTTTTTATTGCCTTCACAGGCAATATACTCAGCTGCTCCAATCCATTCACTTATAGTTGCTGAGATTCCTCTTTTTAACATAACAGGCTTGTCTTGTTTTCCTACTTCCGTAAGTAAGCTGAAGTTTTGCATATTTCTTGAACCTATTTGAATTATGTCACTTACTGCATAAAGTTTTTCCAAATCTCTGACGTCCATAAGTTCTGTGATTACAGCTAATTTAGTCTCTTCTTTTACTGCTTTTAAAATTTCTAAACCTTCTTCTTTTAATCCTTTAAATGAGGATGGTGACGTTCTTGGCTTAAAAGCCCCACCCCTAAGTATATTAGCTCCTTGTGATTTGACAAATTTAGCAGTCTTTAAAAGTTGGTCATAACTTTCTATTGCACAAGGTCCTGCCATTATTACTTTGTCTTTTTTGAATACTATTGTTTTATCACATGAGAGTACTTCTAAATTTACATCCTCATGGAAAAGTGTTTTTTTCATGAATATTAAGCTCCTTAATTTTTCTTTAGTAAATATATTTATATATAAGATATTATCTGTTTAAATACTTCATTATTTGAAGGATAAGCTATTTCATCAATTTGTGAAATTTTCATAGTTTTCATTAAACTGTTTGATATAAATGCAAAATTAAAGTTCTTAATGTCTGCCAGTTTTATTTCTCCTTCTATAACTTCAATATTTAATTTTTTACAAATATCTAAGATTTTTCTTTTCATTATACCATTTAAAATGGGTAACTCATCATGTGGAGTATAAATTTTATCTTCTTTTATAAAAAATATATTACTCATAGAACATTCTAATATAATATTTTCATAATTTACAAATAATCCATCGTCAAAATTATTTTCATTAGCGTATTTTTTAGTATAAATATTTTCATAGTAATTTGTAGTTTTATGCTTGTATATTATACTATCGCCTCTTTTTATAGGGGATATTGTTAGCTTAAATCCTTTGTTATAAGTTTCTTCATCATAAGTTATAGGTCTAGTAGAAATATTATAACCTTCATCAAATACAGTTATTCTTAATGCTTTGTTTTTTATTTTATTATCATCTATATAATTTAAAATAGCATGTGTTAAAAATTCCTTATGATATTTAATATTCATATTTAGTGATTCAATAGATTTAAACATTCTATTCATATGTAAATCTAGATCAAGTGGACCCTCTTCAACTTTTATTGTTTCAAATAAGCCAATACCAAACTTACTTAGCTCACTATTAAAACTTACATTATTCTTCATAGTAACCTCTTAAAGCCTTCATTATAGACTTTGCTTTATCAAGTGTTTCTTGATATTCTTCACTTGGGTCGGAACCCCATGTCATACCTCCACCTACTTGAAAATACACATCATCTTCTTTTTTTACAACAGTTCTTATGGCTATATTTAAATCCATATCTCCATTAAACCCAATATAACCTATGGAACCTGTGTATGCATTTCTTTGAGTTGGCTCTAACTCATCTATAATTTCCATTGCTCTAATTTTTGGTGCTCCAGTTATTGATCCTCCTGGGAATGTGGCTTTTATTGCATCTACTGCATCTTTGTCATCATCTAACTCTCCAACTACTGTTGCAACTAAATGATTTACATTGGCATATGGCTCTATTACAAATAGTTCTGGTACTTTTACACTTCCTATTTTTGATATTCTTCCTATGTCATTTCTTTCTAGATCTACTATCATAAGTAGCTCTGCCCTATCTTTTTCGCTATTTCTCAATTCTTCTTGAAGTTTTAAATCTTCTTCTTTGTTTTTCCCCCTAGGTCTTGTTCCTTTTATTGGTCTTGTTTCTAATTTTTTATCTATACACTTTATAAATCTCTCTGGAGAATTTGATAAAATATTAAGATCATCAAAGTTTAAGTACGCTCCAAAAGGTGCAGGACTTACTCTTCTCAAATCTCTGTATAATTCATAACTAGATAAAGTAGTTTTCCCACTAAATCTTTGTGTTAAGTTTGCTTGATATATGTCTCCATTTTTTATATATTGTCTAACTTTTTCAACTGAATTTTCAAATTCTTTTTTCGTAAAATTAGATGAAAGTTTTGTTGGAGGTATCTCTTTTTCTTCATAGCAAATTGGATTTACTCCATTTATTTCAGCTTCATTAATTTTATTTTCAATATTTAAAACTATACTTTCTTCTTTTTTCACATCTAAATCTGGTGTGGCTATATATGTTTTTTCTTTTAAATGATCAACTACTATTACATGATCGTACAAACCAAAGTACATATCATAACCATTTAAATCGTCTTTTGCACTTCTTGGTAGATTTTCTATGTAATTTCCTAAATCATAAGACAAGTAACCTACTGCGCCTCCTATAAAAGGAAGGTCTGTATTATTTTCTACTTTATATCTATTTAACTCATCTTGTAAAAAATCAAGTGGGTTTTCCTTACTGTTTTTATATTTTAAAGTTTTGAATGGATTGCTACTAATAAAAGAATATCTGCCTAATTTGTTTTTATCCATAGCACTATCTAAAATAAAACTATCTTTTTCATCTTTAATTATGGTAAATATCTCAAAAGCACTTAGTTTAGTATTAATTTCTTTTATCATTTTACACATATATCCTTTCTCTAGCTTCTTTTATAAAGTTTCTAAGTATTTCATGACCTTGTTCTGACAAAATAGCCTCTGGATGAAATTGCACTCCTTCTATAAGATAATTCTTATGTCTAATACCCATTATCTCTCCTTCATTTGTCAAAGCAGTTATTTCTAAATCATGTGGTAAATTTTCTTTGTCCACTACTAAAGAATGATATCTTGTTACATTTAGTGGGTTGTTTAAATCTTTAAATACACCTTTATTATTATGTTTTATAGAATGAACTTTTCCATGTACAGGCTCAAGTGCTTTTACTACTTTTGCTCCAAAAACATGTCCTATAGTTTGATGTCCTAAGCATATACCAAGGATTGGCTTTTTTCCTTTAAAGTGATTTACCACATCTATACATATTCCTGCCTCTATAGGTGAACATGGTCCTGGTGATAAAACTATTATTTCTGGATTTAAACCTTCTATTTCTTCTAAGGTTATTTCTTTGTTTCTTCTTACTACGATTTCTTCGCCTAATTCTCCTATATATTGAACTAGGTTATATACAAATGAGTCGTAGTTATCGATCATAAGAATCATGTAGGTACCCCCCTAATATAATGTGTAATTTTTAACAATCTTCAATATAATTATAGTATAATTTCCCTATAATGTGTTTATATGTTTAAATTTATTATAAATGATTTTCAGATGATATTTCCTTCGCAAACATCTCTACATAAACTCCTTTCTATATACTTATAATCTTTAACTTAAAAAGGAGCCATTCAGGCTCCAATTAATCTAAATAAATATATTATTTTAACTACTAAATCTTCTCTGTTTCATAATCACAAGAGTCACTGCCAATATAGCTACTGCAAATCCAAGCACTATGAGCATACTATAAATTATAGGAGTTACATTTGTATTAGTGAAATTAACTAATACCGAAATCTCTTCATTTGCTTTTATATACCAGTAGGTAGGGTTAAATTTTGCTATAGAAATTACTGTTTCTCCTAGGTATTCCTGCGGTACAAATACTCCACTTATAAAACTAAATCCCAAAGATACCACATTGGCTGCTGCTGACATTGCACTTCTAGTTTTAACTATGGTAGAAATAAGTAGACCTACACTTAGTGCTGCTAAAGTAAATATAAATGAGTTTACTAAAAATAAAATTCCATTCATGCTAAACATATAACCTTTGTACATTATGAGACTTGCTAATATCATAATAAGCCATGCGACTATTGCATAACTAATATTGCCTAATACCAGTTGAAAGTTCAGACTTCTCATTGTTAATGCGGAAGATAAATTTCTCATTTTTAAATCCTTATTTTCAAAAGTTAACATAACTGCTGTTACTCCAAGTATTAATATTGCAAACATGGAATAAGCCAGATAGTTATAATAATTTTTACATCCTGAATTACTCACATATCCATTTTCGTAAGTGCTTACTTCTACATTTGTGCTATAGTCTAAATCCTCACTTATATACTTTACAAGTTCTGACTGAGATATATTTCCTAAAGCTAGAGTATATGTTTTTGCAGTATTTAAATATCTATTTATTAAATTGTCTATATAAACTTCACTGGCTGAGTTTGGTCTTGTATTTTTTTCAATAGTTACTTTTTCACTATTATTTAATATTTTTCCTGTAAATCCTTTTGGTATTGTTACTATATACTCCACTTCCCTAAAATAAAGTGCATCTTGTAAATCTTCTTTAGTCTTTCCTATATCCACAATATTTGTATTTACACTAAGGTATTCTTTTAATCCATCTACTATTTTTGAATCTTCATCTTTATTTATAAATGCTATATTTACTTTTGTATCCTCAAAATTCATATCCTTTGGATTTTGATTAGAATTTCCAAGTGCTATTGCAAATACTACAAACACTACCATATATATTGAAAGTTGACCTAAGTTTCTACGAATAACTTTAAAAAAAGCTTTATAAACTTGCATATTTTTGCCTCCTTAAAACTAAATATGTGATTCCACTGAATACTATTGATAATATACAAAGTAATCCTATATTTATAAAATACTTAGTTGTAGTATCGTAATAGTATAGTGAATAAAATGAATCTGCTATTAGATTTACAGGATTAATATAACTTAATATAGGCATTTTTGAGTTTATAATATATTTCATTTTATCGTACATCATACCTGATAAAAATGACATGGTCATACTTGTTCCTACTAATATACCTATCTTGACTCCCTCTGATTTTTTAAGAGCTACTCCTAAACATGTTCCAAAAGATACTCCCGTAATAGTTCCTATAACACATGTTAATAATATATATCCTATCTGATCTGATAAACTTACTTTTAATACAAAAGAAATGTATGCCATAAGTACTCCAATGTCAAACAATTGAACTGTTGTTGCAGCTGCCATAGATGACATAAATACTTTTAGTTTATGTGTTGGAGCTACACTAACTCTAGCCCCCTGTGGAGATTGATTAGCTTGAATTTGAGATATTTCTTTAAGCCCTAAAAATCCACCATATAAACAAGCCATTGCAATAAGTGTGTAAAAATAATTTATACTTTCGTTTATGGAGGTTTTGCTTATTGCTACTTCTTTAATATAGTCTGTTTTTTTGAATAAATTATCTACGCCTATACTTTGCATTACCATTGGATTTTCTTTTATAATTCTTTTTATTGTAGATTCTGTTTGTTTATATTCATCTACAAAACTTTTTATTATAGTCTGGTTTATTCCACTATCTTTTACTACTATGTCTATATCTTTATCTAAATATAAATATCCATCTATTTTATTATTGTCTAATAAGTCCTTTGCCTTAACTTCTGAAGTGTATTTTACATTAAATAAAGGATCATCACTTTCTCCCACTGAAACTGAATTTATAACATCTATAAATTCTTTATTATCCTGTTCTTTATCCTTTACAATAGCTATATTTACTGCTGAAAAATTTTCAGCGCTTGAAAGATTTGAAAAAGATAGATTAAATAGTGTTGCTAATAATATGGGAAATAATAATGTCCAGAACATCATATTCTTATCTCTTATAATACATTTAAGCCTATATTTATAATTATGAAAAAACAATTTTTCTCCCCCCTTAATCCCTTAATGCTTTTCCTGTAATTTCTAAGAAAACATCATTTAATGTAGGTGGTTCTGAATAGATTTTACCTATTTGCACATTATTATTTCTTAGATAATCTATTACAATTGATAAATTATTTTTCCCTTTACTTGATTTAACTACTAGGTGATTGTCTCTGTATTTTACATAATTTATATTAGGTAGTTTTCTTAGTCCTTTTATAACTTCTTCTTCTATTTTAAAAGTTTCAACTGTAATTGTTTCTCCACAGTTTATCATCCCTTTTAATTCTTCACTAGTTCCTGTTGCTATTACTTTGCCTTTATCCATAATTGAAATATTTGTACAGATTTGTTCTACTTCTTCCATATAATGAGATGTATATACAATTGTAGCTCCTTCTTTATTTAGTTTTTGTATTCCTTCTAAAATATTATTTCTACTTTGAGGATCTACTGCTACTGTTGGCTCATCTAGAATTATTAGTTTTGGCTTATGGGCTACTCCACAAGCTATATTTAACCTTCTTAGTAATCCCCCACTTAATTTTTTAGGATAAAATTTTTTATATTCATCAAGTCCAACAAATTCTATGGCATCTTCCACATATTTTTTTCTAAGATTTTTATCTGAAATATATAAACCACAGAAGTAATCTATATTTTCATATACTGTTAACTCTTCAAATACAGCCACATTTTGCATTATTACTCCTATGTTTCTTTTTATATCATAAGCTTCTGGGCTCATTGCTTTCCCATAAATTTCGATATCACCTTTGTCGTATTCTAATAAAGATAATATACAATTTATTGCTGTACTTTTTCCTGAACCGTTCGGTCCTAAAAGACCAAAGACTTCTCCTTCTTTCACTTCTAAATCTAAATGATCTAATGCCAGTAAATCATCATATCTTTTAACAAGGTTTTTAACTTTTATAACCATATTTATTCCTCCATAAATCTCTTATTTAAGCAACAGATTTGCCTTAGTTAAATTTTCACCTTTAACCTTTTTATACTTTTATTGTATTAGATTTTAATGTAATGAATAAGTGACTAGGCTCCAAAACACTTGTGACAAATGTAATAATATTATTGTTGCAATATGAATCTAATGATAAAATCATTTTAAGAGATTGTGAATTGAGGTGATTATGCATGAGTAATAGATTAATTGATAAGGTTATAATCTTATTTATTTGTTTATCAATTTATTTACATAATGTGGCTAATACTTATTTGATTGTCCCCATACTTATATGTGTGTTTTTAAGTTCAATTATTAGTTATAGAGATAATGGAAAAGTCTTAATTATACTTTCTATGTGTTTCTTGATTTTATGTTTTTTTAATTCAGACTATTTATTTTTTATCCCACTTATGTGCTATGACTTAATTTCATATAAAATAAAATGGTTATGGCTGTTCTTAATTTTTCCTATTTTAATATATAGTTTTGAAATAAGTCCATCATCAATATTTTTAATCCTTGCTTATACTTTTATTAGCTATATTCTAAATTATCGTACTAAATCTTATGAGCATATTAAGAAAAATTATTATTATATAAGCGATAGTGCCAATGAGCTGTCTATGAAGTTTGAAAACAAAAATAGAGAACTTTTGGAAAAGCAAGATTATGAAGTTAATTTAGCCACACTTGGAGAGCGTAATAGAATTGCTAGGGATATTCACGATAATGTTGGTCATTTGCTGTCTAGATGTATCCTTCAAATTGGAGCACTTTTGGCTATTAATAAGGATGAAAATATTAATTTAAATCTTAGACTTGTAAAAGATACTTTGTCTGAGGCTAT
The DNA here is from genome assembly GCF_020748465.1 of Terrisporobacter mayombei. Classification (GTDB taxonomy): domain Bacteria; phylum Bacillota; class Clostridia; order Peptostreptococcales; family Peptostreptococcaceae; genus Terrisporobacter; species Terrisporobacter mayombei. The sequence continues at coordinate 382,201 of NZ_JAHZMP010000002.1, read as the reverse complement.
GGATAGTATTAGAAGTAGTGTTCATGATTTACATGAAGATGCTGTAGATCTTCAAGTAGAAATTCAACAATTAGTTGATAATTTTAAGTTTTGCTCCATAAAACTTGATTATGATCTAGAGTCAAATCCCATAAAGAAAATAAGATATAGTTTTATTTCCATAACAAAAGAGGCTTTATCTAATATTATAAAACACTCCAATGCTACGGAAGTTTCTATTTTTCTTCGTGAGCATCCTTCTCTATATCAGCTTGTTATTCATGATAATGGTAGTAACATTAAGTATAATAGTGAAAATGGAATTGGTATAAAAAATATAAAAGATAGGATTGCTTCCATAAATGGAAGTTTAAATATAAGTACTGACAATGGTTTTAGGATTTTTATTTCTGTTCCTAAAAAATTAGATTAGAAGGGATGTAAAATATGCGTGTATTAGTCGTCGATGATGATAAATTAGTATGTGTTTCTCTAAAAACCATACTTGAAGTTGAAAATGATATAGAAGTAGTGGGTACAGGATGTAATGGTAATGAGGCTATAGAGCTTTATCATAAGCTAAATCCAGATATCCTGCTTATGGATATTCGTATGGACGGTTTAACCGGACTTGAAGCAGCCGAAACTATTTTAAAAGAAGATAGTAATGGTAAAATATTATTTTTGACTACTTTTTCTGATAATGAATATATAATCAGTGCTTTAAATATTGGTGCTAAGGGTTATATTATAAAACAAAACTTTGAGTGTATAGTGCCATCACTAAAGGCAGTTAACGCTGGTCAAAATGTTTTTGGTGATGATATTATTTCTAAAATCCCTTCTCTTCTTGATAATTCTAGTTCTGCTGATTTCTCTAAATTTGGAATTACCCAAAAAGAGCTGGAGGTTATTACTCTTATAGCTGAAGGACTTAGTAACAAGGAAATTGCTAATATTCTTTTTTTAAGTGAAGGTACTGTTAGAAATACTCTTAGTAATATTTTACAAAAGTTAAACTTGAGAGATAGAACTCAGGTGGCTATTTTTTATTATAAAAACATATAAAATTCGCTTTGCTTAAGCCACTGCGTGGGCGCTATGAAATTTCAGGCAACGACCTTGCTCATATAATATTATAATATCCTAGTAATTAAAATAGACCCTATACAGTAAGGCGCATAAAATGCACTTACTTGTATAGGGTCCTCTTTAATTTCTGATATTTAAAATTTTACTACTTTAATCTTATTCTACTAAAGTATTGAATTTCTTATCTAATGACCATAATATTATACCGCAGACAAGAACTATTGCTCCAACTATACCATACGCTGGTGCAAATGAATATTTACCTAAAAATTCATATAAATATCCATAAGATTTACCTGCTATAAATATTGCAAATGGCCATACTCCCATCATAAGTCCTAAAACTCTAGGTGGTGAGAACTTAGATATAAATGAGTTTCCTAGTGGTGAGAATACCATTTCACCAAGAGACATTAATATACCTACTGCAACAATCCACATTAAGTTTGCTTGACCTTCTCCTCTTATTACCTCAGCTCCAGCCATTACTACGAACGCTATTCCAAGAAGTAACATACCTAATGCAGTTTTCTTAAACATACTTAAATCACCTTTTGGTGAGTTAGCACGCTTAGTCCATACAGCAGCAAGTACTGGTCCAAAAATTATACAGCATAAAGCATTTAATGAGTCAAACCATGCAGATGGAACTGTAAAGTTACCAATCATCCAGTTTGCTTTATTAGCATAATCAAAGTCAGGACCCCAGTGATACATAATTGGCATGTATGTTAAGTACCATACAACCCAGAAAATTACAGAGAATAAAGTTACAAGGAAAATAGCTGCTACTCTATGTTTTTCTTGCTTAGTTAGAGGTTCACTATCACTCTTTTGTTTATCTTTTTCACTTTCAATATTTGTTTCATTGATTTTGAATGGTTTTCTACCTATATCACCAAAGTATGCTCTTCCTCCAAATATTAACCATAGAGTATCAAGGAATAATAATAAAGCACAAACTAAGAATGTTGGTCCAAAACCTATTCCATAAGCTACAAAAGATACAGCTGTTGTACCTATAAATGAGCCTATATTTACAAATGAATACTGAATTGTAAAGGCTGAATCCAATTGATCCTTATCCTCGAACAATCTACCGTTTATACCTGATACATTACCTTTAAATAAACCTGTTCCAATTGAAACTAAAATAATCATTAACCATATCATTGCGACTGAGCCTTGTGTAGCAGATTGCCATCCACATAAATATCCAAGACTCATTAATAATGTTCCCAAAGGCACACAAATTCTAGGACTTACCCATCTATCTGCTATATAACCACCAATTATAGGTGTTAAGTATGTAAATGCTACTAAGTTTGCACTCATTTTTGCACCATCTGCATCCGTTAAGCCTAGGCCACCTTCAACCAATGTTTTTGCAACAAATAAGGCAATTAGCCACTTACAAGAATAAAATGCCATACGCTCTAATGTAAATGAAAATGCACATACATAAAAGCCTTTAGGATATTTCTTTTTTGTTTTTAGACTGTTGTCCATATTTCCCCTCCTAATTTTTTTTATCTCTGTCAAAACATTTTTGCCCCTAAGAGAAAGGTATCAGAAATTATATATACGGTCAATCATTTATATATAATTTTTTCTGTATACATTATTGTTAACATAATATTATTAAAAGTATAGTTTTAAGGGCTACACATTTTTGTGTAACCCTTCTTTAACTAAAAATTAATTAACAAATATCCATCAATAAATTTAGCACCCGTAATCTCCTTGTCATACAAATCCACAGGCAGAGGAAAACGCCTAGTTTCATTTTTCACACTGAGAACGATCTCATTTTTATCTTGTCTTAAATCCAATTCCCTTTTATCTGCAAAAGGTAGAAGTATTCTCATAATAGTGCTTTCTTTACTTTTTTCTATGGTGAATATATCTTTTTTGAACAATACCTTTGTAAGATCATCATCCTCAAATAATTCATCCCCCACTTTTTTCAGTACTTCAATATTTCTAATCTCACCTTTTTGTAGTTCCAAATAATATCTTGGTATTTCTGAGAAACTTTCTTCTATTTCTTTTAATCCTTCATCTTGCATTTTTATCCATTTACTAAAATAACCTTCCATTGCCTCTTTTGGATAAATTTTATTTACAATTATTGCATCAACATTGTAGTTATATAGATGTAAACAAGTGAAGTTTCTTTTTGCTTCTTTTATAACGATTTTTTCTGGCGTTGTGACTATTCTAAGACTTACTATGTCTTTGTTTAACATTAAGTTTTGTAAACGTTCCATTTTATTCATTATATATTCTATATCATCAAAAACATTGTCTTTAGGCATGGGTATTTTCATTACTTTTTCCATGGCTGGCCCTGCTATTTTTGCTCCTTTTCTCTTTATTGGAAGTACTTTTTCTATAAAATTTGACAACTTTTCAGGATATTTTAGGAGAGATAAAGTTTCACCAGTAGGTGCACAGTCTACTATTAACACATCGTATTCTTTTTTATCATATATTTCTAAAATTTTAAATAAAGCAAATAGCTCTTCTAATCCAGGAAAAACTAAAAGTTCTTCCACCTCAATGCTACCCTCGCCTTTAATTGTAAGCAATCTTCTCATATAATCTTTTAGACTCGCCCAGCTTTTTTCCCCTTCATATACTGTATCTATTTCCATGCCGTATAAATTTTCATTAATTTTTGTAGGCTCTTTCTCTAATCTCATATTAAAGGAGTCTGCTAGACTATGAGCTTGATCAGTACTCATTATTATTACTTTCTTTCCATCTTTGGCAACTTTGCAAGCACTGGCAGCTGCCACACTTGTTTTTCCAACTCCACCTTTTCCTGTATACAAAACTACTCTCATAGTATTTCCTCCTTTAATCAATATTCACCTTTTTCATACTTTTGTTTTCTTCTTTGCTGTCTTTACTTTCAAAAATATATGGTGTTGTTAAATCACCTATACACTCCATCATCATGACTTTCATTTCTTTTTCTATAACATCTATGTGATTAGCCATATTTTCTGGGAACAAGGCTTTTATTGCCATACTTTGATATTTTTTAGCTTCACATAATCTATCAAATAATTCTTTATTCATTTTATTATTCTCCTCTTTCAAATTGAATTTTAAGTGTTCCTTCTTCTAATTTTGCTGAGGTTATTAAATAATTTCGCAGTATATTGGGTAGAGGTATATTCCTTTTAAAATTGTTAAGTTTAATTACCACATCACTTTCTGATTGATATAACTCTAAATCACTTTTCTTAGCCAGTGGTATGAATACAGAAAGTAAATATCCACCCTCATTTTTTTCATAAACCTCTCTTTTTGTTATTTCAACAAAATCAAAAACTTTATTGTCATTAAGAACATCATTACAAATTCTATTTACTGACTTGATACCCCTTAATTCTTCATCGTACCAAGGTATATTATAAGTAGGTATCCCAACAAATATTGCTTTTAGTTCTTTCATATATTTTGTTTGAATATTTAACCATTCATCAAAGAATGAATTATTAATATCCTTTGGTAATATTCTATTTATATAAATACCATCCACATTGAAATTGTATAAATTCATATACATGTAGTTTCTCTTCGTCTCTTCTACTACCATTTTCTCTGGCATCGTAACAAGTCTTATGCTGGTTGTTTTTCTGTCTTTTAGTAACTCTTGTAATTGAGATAATTTTAAATACAATCTTTCTATATCATTCATGGCAGACTTATTTGGTAACTCAATTTTAAAGAACTTCTTTGAGATAGGTGCTAAAACCTTTACCCCTATCTTTCCTAAAGGGAATAGCTTTTCCATATACCAAGAAAGCAGTTCTGGGAACTTTAATAAAGATAAAGTTTCTCCTGTAGGTGCACAATCTACAATTATTCTGTCATATATGTTTTCATTATATATTTCATTAATTTTTAACAGAGAAAACAGCTCCTCAGTGCCTGGTAATATCCCAAAATCCTCTATGGAATTGTCTACAGATTCTGGAAGCATATTATTGATGCATTTCATAATATCTCTAAAATCCTTTTCTATGATATAAGTTGGATCAATTTCATAAGCACTGAGATTTTCAATTATTGATATTGGCTCTTTTCCAATATACATATCAAATAAGTCACCTAAATTATGTGCCATATCAGTACTTACTAGTAATGTTTTATATCCATCCCTAGCGCTTTTTATTGCATGCGCTGCTGCCACACTAGTTTTGCCAACACCGCCTTTCCCAGTAAATATATAAATTCTATTCATATTTATCCCTCCAAGTTTTTATCATTTCAAGTAAATTATTTCTTATTAAGAATACTTCTACTCTCGAAGTATTTATTTTTTTATAAGCTGTTGTGAATTACAACAGCTTATCTTTAACATATGCATTATTAATCGATTGAAATTTTTCTAATCTTTGGCTTAGTTTTTTCTTTGTTTCTTTCTTCTTTCATAATATCCATCAGTCTATTTATCATTCTAAAGAAAAGCTCTATTTCTTCATCAGTAAAAGATTCAATAACTCTTTTGCCATAGTACACAAACTCCTTTAATATAGCTTCAATTTGCTTATCTCCATCTTCATCTAAGCATATAGTAACTATTCTTTTATCTTCCAGACTACGCTTTCTAGATACTATATTTTTCTTTTCCATACGGCTAATAATTCCTGTTGCTGTATTTAAAGGTACATTTATGTACTGTGCTATTTGAGTCATATTGACTTCCTTGTTTCTGTAAAGAAACCATAGTATAAATATTTCATTTTTAGAACAATCAAATAATACATTTTGCCATAGCTGAGGAGATAATAAATCCTTCATGCTATCAATATAAGTATAAAAGTCTTTTTCAGATATTTCTTTATTTATTTTCATAAGTCTCACCATTTATTTCTATTCTAGAATTAATTTAATTCTATGCTCGAAGTATTCTTTTGTCAACCATGTTTTTCAAAGTTTTTCATTTTGAGCAATGTTGTTATCTTAAGTGGTATAAACGGCAGCTCGTTAGCAATATGAAGTATAGCACCACATTGTAACTTAAGCGAAGCAAACTTTGATTATTGATGACTTTCACATTCTATGATTTCAAGGATTTTATTGGCTGCCAATTCCAGTTGGGCATAAACATATCCTTGCTTAGCAGATTCTTTAAATAATTCCAATCCTTGCTCATAATCTTGCTTTACATATAATCCATCAAAATACATTTCACCTAATCTGAAATAAGCATCAGCAACTCCTTTTTGTGCTGCTTTATTAAAATATAAATATGCAGTTTTGTAGTCTATTTCAACACCTTGTCCTTCTCTATACATGAGTCCTGCAAAATACAATCCTTGTTTATTGTCTTTATTTGCACATTCTTCAAAGTAAATAAAAGACTTTTCATAGTTCTTTTCAACACCTCTGCCTTCATAGTACATATATCCAAGCATTATTTGAGCATTAATGTTTGAACCTTCTGCTGATTTTTCAAACCACATAAATGCTTTTTTATAATTTTGTTCAAAGACTTCCCCATTGTAATACTTTAGCCCCACATTAAAGCACTCTTGATAATATTTAGCATCATTTGGCAGTTTATTATCAAGTCCAGTCTTTTGGTTTAAAACCATCTAAATCCCCCCTGATTAAACACATTATATATTAAAATAAGAACACCCCATTAGTTACTTATTTTATACACATATCAATTTTAATAATTAATCATTTTTAGATATTTTAAGTTTATTAATTTGTAGCTTACTATAAGTTTACTATGTTTTTATAATTTTTTACATATCATAATTCTTTTTTGTTAATTTTTTACTTCTAATCATAAAGTTTCTTTTTCATTTTTATAACCAATATCATCTGTTATTCAACTCAAAAACGATTGAAGAGCTACCTCAAAGAGACAGCTCCATAATTAGTATTTTAAAAAAACAATCGGCCATTAATTTTATTTGCCATCTCTTTTAAGAGTATATCTACTAAGCATTGGTTGTAGAAACTCTTGAATTTCTGACATATATGGCTGTAATTTTGTAAATTCCTTTTCTAGCTCTTTTTTAATCTCTTCAAAATCAAGGTCATAATAATTATCGAAGTCAGAACAATGTCTACATTGAGAAGCTCTCCAAACCTCTAGTCCTTGGAACGGATTTGCAGTGCCTATATATAAATCCTTGTCCCTATCTACAAATAGTATTCTTCCACCATAGTTATATCTGTTATCAAGGCCATCTAAAAATATTGAATCAAAATCTAATCCATTTTCAGATACATATAAATTAAATCCAAATTGGTATTTATATCTATTTAGTAGTTCTACTACAAGCTCATATATTTCTATTAAAATATCTACTATCAACTGTGGCAAAGGTATATTTTTTCTATTGGCTAATAATAAGTCTAATATAAGTTGCATATTAGTAGCATCATCAAAGGTACTTATAAATAATTCTCCTTCGTATTCTTGTATTTGCCAGGCATATACGTTAAATGGATTGTAAAAACCTGACCAAATTCCAGATACACTATTTGGGCCTATTACTTCTTCATAATGATCATTTTTATCTATTCTTACTATATCACAGCCTTTTGGTATAGCCCATGCTAAAGGCAATTCTTTAGTCCCACTAACATATAAGCGATTTTTGAATACTCCCATACTTAATGAATATACATTATCCTTATCGCCAAAACCATTACCTACTACGAGTGTCCAATCATCAACTTCAGGCTCTTCTTTATTAGTTCTCCATACTTGAACTCCAGTTGCTGTACTTGTTGCCACATATATACGTTTGTTAAATACAGCCATATTTGATATTCCACCTTGAGGGTTTTTATTTGGATCTGTGCCTTCTGGAGTTTCTAATTCCCACGGGAAGAACTCAGGATCTTTACTACTATACAATAAAGTTTTTGGCCCTAGGCCAGTTTCATCTATTGCTGCCAAATATAACTTACCTTTATGAACTACCATAGATCTTGATGAAGTTCCTGTTATAGTGCTATTTGGTTTAACCTCAGAAAGTACAGGTTTCCACACTACACCATTAACTGATTTGTACACTTGCATATGTCCCTTAGTAGCTGCTGATGCTGCGTAAAGAGCTGGGTTTCCATCAAAAGGCCTAAAGTTAACCATATATCTAAACCCATATTCTCTTTCATCTTTAGCTGTAAATACTTTTTCCCAAGAGTCTGGACAGTCTTTTTTATGTCTCCAAATTTCAGCTTTATTATCTTGATTTGGTGCATATATAGATGTTGGTATATTTAATTTATTTCCAAAATAAGTTTTAAGTATTACTAGTATTATATTTCTACCTGTACCTACATATATATAGTCATCTAGTTCACTCATTGACCAACAATAATTGTTTTGTCTAGCATTTTCTAGATTATTATAATCCAATCCATTCACCGGGGTTAAGCTTTTGAATTTATACATTTTCTCACCAACTTTTTTATTAATATTAATAGGTTTTCAAATAAATACCTAGTCATATCAATATATGGGATTTTCAGTGAATTTGTTTATGAATTTTCAAAATTTATGTTATACTTAATATAAATTAATAGAAACTATTAAGGAGAGCTACAGTGAAAGAATTAAAAATAAATAAAATCTCAATAAATGCCCTATTATTACTTGTTGATATACCACTATTACTATTGTTAAGTAAAAATCTTTATGTGGATACAATATATATATATATTAATATTAGACTTATTATGGTTTGCCTTATTCCTTTAATACTAATATTAAAACTACTAAAAACTACTATAATCATATTTAAAAAATATGGATTATTTAGTAAAGTATCTTCTTTAGTAACTAAAAAAAGTATTTTAGGTACGACTCATATTTACAAAGACTTCTTAGATCTTCTTATGTTCTATATTGAATGTATTGTACTTATGATTCTATTTATATACTCTCTGGAAAAAGCCAAACTCATTTTATTATCATCAAATAATCTGGCTATTTTTCTTACTATAATATCATTAAATATTGTACTGGTATTAATAAGTAAGTATATAAACAAACGATGTGATACTATTTTAAATTCATACGAAGAAAAAAAGAATATGGCTGTTTAGTACTTTAGAAAAAAGTTAAAGTACTTATCAGTTATTTTCCATTATAAAAAAGCTACTAATATTAAATTAGTAGCTTTTCTCAATTTTATATCCTACATTAAGCTACCATAACGCTTAACATATACTTTTTTCAAAATAGTTACTAAGCACATATATAAAAATACTGTAGCTCCCAAGTACAAGAAGTATACTCCTGGAAGTGTAACAAAACCAAGGGCCTTTCCAAATGGTGTAAAAGGAATAGCTGTTAGTAATCCTATTCCACCACAAGTAAGAAGAGTTAAAGACGCTGATGCTCTACTTTGAATAAAAGGAATTTTTTGAGTTCTAATCATATGAATTACTAATGTTTGAGTCCACATAGACTCTACAAACCAACCTGCTTGGAACATTGCTACATAAGTTGCTTTCATATCTAATCCAGCAAAGATACCACTTTGAACAATTGTTCCATCTGCAATTGTGTTATATAATGCTCCATTAGATACAAATTGTGGGCATATTATAAAGTACATTATCAAGTATGTTGTCCAGTCAAATACAGAACTTGTTGGTCCAATCCAAACCATAAAACTTCCAATAGATGAAGCATCCCAAGCTTTTGGTTCTTTAATAAATTCTTCATCAACATTATCCCATGGAATAGCTATACAAGATATATCATAAATCAAGTTTAACATTATAAGATGAACACTCATCATTGGTAAGAATGGAAGTAATGCACTTGCAGCTAGTACTGAAAACATATTTCCAAAGTTTGATGAAGCTGTCATTTTGATATATTTAATCATATTAGCATAAGTTTTACGTCCTTCAATAATACCTTCTTCTAATACCATTAAACTTTTTTCTAATAAAATTACATCTGCTGATTCTTTTGCAATATCAACGGCACTATCTACAGAAATCCCCACATCTGCTGATTTCATAGCCACAGCATCGTTAATACCATCTCCCATAAATCCAACTGTATGACCATTTTCTCTTAAAACAGTAACAATTGTTGATTTTTGCTCTGGTGAAAGTTTTGCAAATACTATTGTTTTTTCAACAGCATCCTTTAATTCATCTGAGGACATTTTTTCTATATCAGATCCTAATAATATATTTTCTACTCTTAAACCAACTTGGCGACAAATACAGCGAGTAACTTTTTCGTTATCACCTGTTAATATTTTTGTTGTTACTCCATGTTCCTTTAATACTTTAATAGCATCTTTAGTACTTTCTTTTGGTGGATCAAGGAATGCTAAGTATCCAAGCAATACCATTTCACATTCATCTTTTACTCCAAATGATCCAACTGGAGATGGGTTTGTTTTTTGAGCCAAAGCAATTACTCTCATTCCATCTTCATTTAAATCATTAACCCTAGCAAGTATTTCTTTTTTAACTTTTGTTGTAAGTGGTATTATTTCACCATTGTAATCTGCAAAGTCACATATGGATAACATTTCTTCTACAGCACCTTTTGTAATCATTTGAGATTTTCCATTTGAATTCTCTACTACTACACTTAGACGACGGCGTGTAAAATCAAATGGTATTTCATCTACTTTGTGATAAGCCTCTGATAAATCTGTCAATGCCTTATCCTTAGCCTCTTCCTCTTCTGTTCTAGTAATAATTGCTCTATCCATTAAATTTTTATATCCTGTTTGGAAGAAACTATTTAAATATGCATGACGCAATATACGAGAATTTTCTTCACCTTGTAAGTCCATATAATACTCCAAAACAACTTTATCTTGAGTTAGTGTTCCTGTTTTATCAGTACAAAGTATATCCATAGCTCCGAAATTTTGGATAGAATTTAAATTTTTAATAATTGTTTTTTTCTTAGACATGGCAACTGCACCTTTTGCAAGACAAGTTGTCACTATCATTGGTAACATTTCTGGAGTTAAACCTACTGCCACGGAGATGGCAAATAAGAAAGCTTCTAACCAATCACCCTTTGTTATTCCATTTACAAAGAATACAATAGGTACCATTATTAACATAAATCGAATTAATACCCAAGATACTGAATTTACACCTTTTGTAAAGTTAGTTTCCACTGCTTCTCCTGCTACTGATTTAGCCATTGAGCCAAACATTGTCTTATCTCCAACTGCTATTACTACTGCCTTAGCAGAACCACTGATAACATTACTACCCATAAATGCAAGGTTATGATATTCTGTTATAACATCATAATCTTTTGTAGCCTTAGTATGAATCTTTTCAACTGGTTCACTTTCTCCAGTAAGAGCAGATTGACTTATAAACAAATCTTTTGCCTCAATTATGCGAACATCTGCTGGTAACATATCTCCTGCTGAAAGATGTATAATATCACCTGCTACTACCTCTTCTAGTGGAATTTCTTTTTGTCCCTTTTCTTTTCTTTCAACTGAACATGTTGTAGTTATCATAGATAATAATTTTTCCGCTGCATTTCCTGAACGTGTTTCTTGAATATAGCGAAGTGCTCCTGATGCTACTACCATTGTCAAAATAATTATTACAGTTAAAGGATCCACATTCTCTGGAGCTCCTTGAATATAAGGTAATACAATATCTGTTATTGTTGATACAATAGCAAGACAAAACAATATAATAGTAAATGGATTAATAAATGACTCTACTAATCTCTTTGTTAAAGACTTTTTTCTTTCACGTGTAATCTCATTTTTACCATGGGTATTACGACTATTTATTACTTCTTTTTCTTCCATACCATGTACAGAAGAATTTAATTTTTCTAATAATATTTTAATATCTAAAGATGCTGCCAATTTTAAATTTTCCATATTATAATTTTTATTAGCAACCTCTTGAACAATCTTTCTTTTATCATTTAAATTTTCATATCTTTTTATAGTATTCATTTCTAATACCTCCTTAATTTTGTTTTATAACAACCTGTTTTTTAGGCACAAAATTAAAGGTAGGAATGTCTAAATTATTTATTATAAATTTGTGATGAAAAATGAATTATAGGAACTTCATCATCATTATTATTAATTTTGCTTCCTTGACCTTTTATGCCTTTATTCCTTTGGGAATCCACTTTCATCACCTCTTCTCTTTCTTTTTAATATCTATATAAACGCCAAAGCATTTAGCTCACTAAAAATTTTGCTTTTTTATTAAGAACTAGTTTTCATATTTTTTTGATTTATTAATGTACCATAGATCAATAGCACAACCTATTATCCAAATTACAATGAACCATTGAAACAAGTTTTCTCTAAATTGTAATGAACACGCTGCTATAAAAAATATAATTGCTGCTAGGAAAATTGCTACGCTTATATTTCGGCAAAGTGGAATTACTTTTATTTTTTCTTTGTCTTCATCCCTCATTGCTTCATAAGATTTCATATATTTTAATGCCTTGCCAGTGTATAAGGCATATGACACAATCATAAACATAATACTAAACATAAGTAAAACTATAATTTCTTTTAACATTTTATCTCTCCCCTTTCTCATACATCATCTCAATATTTCTTAAAAAAGGCCGCAAAAATACACCCCTTGCTCTCCAAAGTTTTTTTGCATAACTAAATAGCTAAATTCACTATTTTATTATTTCTTACTATTGGAAATTATTAAGAGGTGTTTATCGTTAATTGTTATATATAAACATATTTTTGTTTATTTTAATAAGTATATATTATGGGAGAAAAATGACACCAAATAGACATCCTAATCCCATATTCCAATTTTTGTTTTACACCAACTATTTTCCAACAGTAATTATTACTCTGACTACCTGATTCCACAATCTCACCTTCCTTCTTATCATTTTTTGAATTCAATAAAAAAATCCTCGTGAAGCCATAGCTAAACAAGGATTTGTATACAATAAATAATATATCTATAATTCTCGTTCAAGCTTTAGCTTCTTAGGGCAATGTAATTGAATTAAAATACACCTTCTTTTTCCGATGTATCCTGCTAACCATCTAATAGTGTCTCCACTATTTCGCGGCATCAACCCGTATCCCTAAGGTAACCTCACCTACCGATTTTTTTAATTTGTAATACCATTATATTAGTATTTTTAACTTAATGTCAAGGTTTTTTTGAAATATATCATTAATAAAACTTTTATTATTATAAACATTTACTTGCATAAAAGAAGTCTACCTTATTTTCATAAATGTAGACTTTTATATCTTTTTAATTAATTTAATATTAAATATTAGCTTGCTTTTGCCTCTGTTTGAGTTTCTACTTCTTTAGCCATAGCTGCTTTAAACATAGTTACTGAGGTATAAACAACAACTAAAACTACTAACCATTTTAACCAATATACTGGCATGTTAGTTACGAATAATAATGCAAGAACTGAACCTATTACCCCACCTATAGTTATACCCATAGATACTTCTCTTTCATAAGCTCCTTCTTTGACGAACTTTGTACTTGCTATTGGCCCAACAAATGCACAAGCACCCATCATTATTGGGAATGCTGCCTTTGGATTCATCCCAAGAAGTGCAATCATTGCCATACATGGTGCATATAATCCTATACCTGCTGTCATTAAAGCTCCAAGTATAAAGTTACCAACTATACCTACTATTAATTTTCCACCAGTAAGACCCATTGCCTCTCCACCTGATGGCATTAATCCTAATTGACCTAATACTAATAATACAGCTGTTCCCGCAAGAGCAACCCCCATAGTTAATTGAACTTTTTTCTCTGGTAATTTTGATATTATACCAGCTCCTATCCAAGAACCTACAACTGCTGATACTATCATACATATTAATGTAGTGATGTCTACAGATATTGCATTAAGTGATAAAAACGCTTGCGTTATCATAGGTAATGCATGAGCGACGTTTAATGTTCCTGGTAACAACTTATCTGGTACATGTACTTTCTTACTGAATTTTAAAATTGCTGTTGTTGTTGCAAAAGAACCTACTCCTATTGCATCTAGAAAATCTGTTATGAATCCTATAACCAGTCCTGATTTGAATACGTTTGCCTTCGATGCATCTCTGTTTTTCCTAAAGTCATTTACGTAAACTGTTGTGTAACCTGCTGTTATAACGCCTAATGCGCCTAAAATTGCTGTTAGCATAATTGCTTTAGCCCCCTTAAAATTTAATATTTTTTTTGCCAAGAACGATTATACATCTTATTTTTATTTTTTTCTACACCTTTTTTAATTTTTTTTAAAATTTTTTTATATTTTCAAATATAGAAAATTCTTCCATGTCTTATTTTGTTGTTAAAAGGTTGAATTGTACACAATTCCAGTAAAATAGTGTATTGTATTCAAAAATTTCAGAAAAAAAGATACCAGTATTTCTACTAGTATCTCATCTCTAAATAATTATTCCGTTACAATGATCAACTTCATGTTGAATAATTTGTGCTACAAATCCATTAAATATATTCTTTTGTTTTTTGAAACTTTTGTCAAAATATTCAACCTCTATTGTTTCATATCTTGTTGTTTGTCTAACACCTATTAAAGATAAACAGCTTTCCTCTGTCACATAACTATTTTCTTTCTTAGTTATAACTGGGTTAATCATTGGAACTATTGCATTTCCTACGGCAAATACAATTATACATTTCTTAATGCCTATCATATTTGCTGCCATTCCAACACAGTTGTCAAGATTTGCTCTCAATGTATCAATTAAGTCATCAACTACATATATATCCTCTTTAGTAGCTAGTTCTGATTTTTCTCCTAAAAACAATACGTCTTTCATAATTGGCTTTATCATCTTCATCCCAACCTTTCCAATTTTACTTATGTATTTATTTTATGATAATATGTTTTTCTTATTATATCATATAAAAATTTACTATTCTTCTTCATTATCCATGAAAAATTCTAAAAGCTACTCCTGCTGATAAAATTCAAAATTTTTGATATAATAACATTAAATTAATATGAGGAGATTTTTAAAATGAACAATAAGATTGATAATAAAATAACATCTAATAAATATACTTGGAATGAGTCTATGATTTTAGATAAAATACAAGAAATTTTAGATGATAAAAATATAGATGACTTAGAACTTAGCCAAGAAGAGTTGGAAAGTATAATATCTAAATTAGATAATAGCCTTTCAACAGAAGAACTAAATGACTCTGCTTGTATAGTAGCTGAAAATATTGATGGGTTAAATGTACTACCTGAAGAAGATATAAAAGAGTATATATTAAGATTAATAGATTACTTAAATAATACTAATTTAAAATGTATTATAGGCGAGTTTAAAGGAATTGAATTTGAGGTATTTAGAGATTCCAATGTGGATGATGTATTTAAAGATTACTACTCAAAATATGATGAAGCATATGGAATATCTAGCATGCTATCAGATTTAGGTTTAAAATAAGCAAAAATAGCATTCACTAAAATAAATTAGTGGATGCTATTTTAATTTACATTTTTGAAACCATAACTAAAATTATTATGGCCAATATGTTCTGTACTGCGTATAATCCAATTGCAAGAGGTAAGTTTGTTCCCCCTCTTTTCTTAGCAATTATCTCTTTAGCCTCAGGTAATAGTCCCTTTGTTTTTTCCATATTTACACGTATCTGATCCTGGTATAATGCATTTGCATATATTCCTATACCAATTAAAACTGCAAGGTTTAGTATTCCTCCAATATATGGTGTAGAAGATGCTACTAAGCTTAATATAAAAAATGCACCTGCTTTAAAATACATTTTTCTATATATCATCCAATATATGCCCATAAAAAATGCTGCCCAGTTCCAAGATATGCTCTTTCCTGAATCATCCATTTTTCTAAATTTTTCTTCATAAAAATTTTGATTCTTTTGTATGAATAAATTTAATTCATTTACTTGTTGCATAAATTTTTCTCCTTGATGATTTTAATTATTGAAATACTTAATATATTATCATATTTTTGCTTATTTGGCTCAAAATTTATTTGTCTTTTATAACAATAGGTATACCCATTTTTAAAATTCACAAAGCTTAATTGTATAGTGATAAAATATTTAAACACACTTTTTTATAGCAAATCCATCTTTTTTGTTAAGTTTTTATCATTAAAAGCATATCAACTCATTAAAACATTTAATCGCATATGCATCTGTCATGCAAGAAATATAATCTACTATGGCTTCTTTATATATCTTTTCACTATGTAAAGTTCCATAAACCTTTACATTATTAAGGCTATTTTTCAAGTCCTTAGTATCAAAAATACTTTCATCACAATATTTTATTATCCACCCTTTAAAATCACTTAGAACAAATCTGTACTTCTTATCTATATTAGCTTGTAAATTATTTATGGTATTTTCTTTGTCATAATATTTGAATAGTTCTTCAAATATACTGTTAATTACTAAGTTGGCATATTTTTTATAGTAACTAAATTTTTCATTATTATATATTTTTTCATAGTTGAATTTTTTTATTGAATCAATAAAGTTCTGTTTTTCATGAGAAAAGCAAATTCCATTTTCAATGGAACTGTTTTCAATAAGATCGCACATTAATTCGTGCATTATTACTGAAGTGTTTACTATTTTTTGGCCGTACTTATGTCCCAGTTCATATACGTCTTTTAAATCATCACGACTAATTATTTTTAAAAGAAGTGCATCTTCTATATCCCTTCCAAGATAAGCTATTTTGTCAGCAATTTTCACAACACAACCTTCCCAAGTGTAAGGTTGAACCTGTCCAGGATTTGTTATAGTATTTAAATCTATGAAATTTTTTCTAGGAAAAATCCCATTTTCATCTACTTCACCACAATGACAGATTATACCATCCCTCACCGCATATGTAAGATTCAAGTTACTTAGATTCCCCTTATTATCTTGCAGCAATTCCAACTTATCCACTACTTTTAAACCATTTTTTTCATGCCAAAAAGAATAATTTAGATTTTCTTCTAATATTTTTTTAATAGCATTTTCTCCCTCATGACCAAAGGGTGCATGGCCCAAATCGTGACCTGTTGCTATGGCTTTTGTTAATTCGAAGTTTAGCCCCAAGGCTTTTGCTATAATATAACTTACTGATTCCACATGAGATACATGCTCCATTCTTGTGCAAATATGATCATTTTGTGTATTAAAAAATACTTGTGTCTTATGTTTTAATCTTCTATATGCTAAACAGTGTAAAATTCTCGTATAATCCCTTTCAAACTCACTTCTCATATCATTATTTCTTGAGTATAGTTCTTTTTGTCTTAAAACTGCTTCTTTGCAATTTCCATATTCATTAATTGCTACATCAGAAAATTTTTTGTACATAATCACCCTCCATATATAAATATAAGTTATATATTAATAATATTATAACACTATTTATTTATGTCTCTTACTATTCTTATCAGCATCCTTATCTTCATATATCTTCTAGCAAATAAAGGTATGCACATTTTTGTGCATACCTTTATTAATAAAATAAAAGCATATCCACTAGTGTAAAGTGAGTATGTTCTAGTTTTATATTATTGTTCAGCTTTTACATCTTAATTTAAAATTACAGTTAACTCTTTTGCTTTATTATTATCCCGTAGCACTTAAACTTACCATTTTCTAATCTCTTGTATGACATAGTAAAGCCATCACCGTTATATATCAAAACTTTGATACTATCAAACTTTAATTCTGTTTTGCCACACGTAAGATACACATGATTATAATTCACTTATAAAAGTCTTGATACATTCCTATCACTCATAGCGAATTAACCACATTTAGGATTGATAAAACAAACTCCTACTATTGGAGTTATAAGCAGTTAATCCTTAGACGTTCTACAATACTTTGCCTACCTGTAAATCGATAGGTAACATATGGAATCAAAGAGCCTAGCACAAATAATAACGGGAATATGATTACCAATGGCCAGAAATTAAATTTGAAGTTTAAAAACCAAATTTGATCACATAGTGGGCGCACGATAAATAGTGAACTTCCAAGGCTTAACAATAGGGAAATTACCGCAGTAAATGTGGAATAATAGTATCCCTCCAAGCATAGCATTTTGACAAGCTGTTTTCTAGTCATGCCGATACTTTGCAATACAGCCAGTTCTCTGCCACGAATCAGGATACTGGCTAAAATCGTATTGATAAAATTCAAAATACCAATGATTCCAATAATAAATGATATCGTGCCACCAATCGATACAACGGTATTCTTAATCTCCGTAACACCTTCTAATGTAGTAAGTTTGGATTTATAACTCATTGTTGGCTCAACACTATTCGTATACTGTTTTAGAAAGTGCTCCATGTCAGTTTCTTTATCTTCTGTAACATCAAATACATAGCTCATTGCATAGGTATTTCCGGTGATTTTTTTATAAACATCCCCTGAAAAAAAGAAGCAGGAGTCGACCCAGTCATAAGTATTTGCCTCGTTTGCGACGACATGACCAAGTACAGTTACTTCATGAATATTACCGTTATAATTCAATTTGACTTTATCTCCAATACTATGATTCATACTGTCCATATCCATATTACCGCGTGAATCTACCCAGACACCCTCTAGAATATACTTCCCTGTTTCAAGTTTCTTTGTATCTATTTCACCATCAACTAATTTCACACGCGAAAACGGAAATTCATCCATACCATATATATGTGTGGAGAATGAACCATCCTTCTGCTGATTGATTGTCTGCTTGGTGGTTTTGCTTGTGTATGTAGCTTTACAACCGTATTGGCGACCACCTGTTTTAAATCCATCCTGTTTTTTTACTGCACTGATAAAACTTTCGCTAAGCGCACTTTCTTCATTGACTTGGTACTGAAAAAATAGGTTAGCCTGACCGATACTAAAATCAGAAACATTGGTATTTTTAAGAGCATTCTCCGCATCCACGCTATGGGAGAAATTGAAAATCGTATTGGTTAGCACGATGCTAAGCGAAAGACTTAGAATCACCAGAACAGTACGTTTCTTATTTCGCCCAAAATTTCCCCATGCCATCATTTTTTGAGGGGTTCCATTCTTTGTATTTTTCTTTCTTTTCTTACCACTGCTTAAATCAGCATCCGTATAGCGAACAGCTTCGATTGGAGATACTTTTGATGCCATTTTTGCTGGCTTTCGTGTACTGATAAACACTGTAATTAGCGTGAATACGGCAGCCACTACAAAAATAAGAGGATTAGGTGATACAATTACTACATTTCCATTGAAGCTGGATCGTGCCAGCAACGTCGGTAGAAGTGCCTTCCCCACAAAAAAGCCACCACAAAGTCCCAATGGAATACCTATCAGCGAAAGCATCCACGCCTGTCGGCCAATGATCGCGTAAAGTTGTCGTCCTGTAGTTCCAATGGTTTTTAGCAATCCATAAAAGTGCATATCGCGCAAAACGGAAATATGAAAAATATTATAGATGATCAAATAGCCTGTGAATACAAATAATAGCAAGGCACAGGAAAGTGCGATGATTGTTCCAACTCCTATTGTTGTCTGTTTCGATAAATACAGCGGATTAATTCCTGTATTTATATAGTTGGGTGCGTTCGTATCCATTGAAAGTCCGCTTTCTGCCACTACCTTCTCCAGATCTTTTTCAATATTTTGTGTGTCTGCAAATTTTATAATTCCGGAGATGGTTCCGGTTTCTGCCCGATCATTGCGGTAGGTGCTTTTCAATTCACCCAAATGAGCTTGCACATAAGCTTGAGAAGTAAGAATCGTGCCAGTCTGTACACCCGGGTAGCTCTTCCACCAACCAGCGAGTACGAAATCACGTGTAACTTTCTTATTGCGAACGGTAAAGTCTAATTTTATATGAGCACCCAGTTTTTGTGGAACACCAAGCATCTCTAGTGTCATCGTATCGGTGATTATCTCATTTTCTTCCTGTGGCCTATGCCCACTCGTCGGCTCAACGAACGCATATTTCAACCCAAGATCATCATAATACCAAAATTCTGTATGACGCTTGATAAGGGAATCGTTATCCACGCTGTCGGCAAGTTTACGACAATAGGCTATTTCATTTACCAATGGATGACTGCTTATAGTGCGATATTCTGATTCGGTCATATAATTAATACGTGCATGTCCTTCACCCCCAGACAGGATCGTATCGGCTCGCTGCATACTTTTCACTATACCAGACCCCATGGTAAACAGGCTTGTGAATAAAAGCGCAGTTAGGGCAATTGCAATTACAGCTATGATGTTGCGTGTTCTGGCATCATAAAAGCTTCTGACTGCCAACTTGCGGACTATTTTTCTATTTCCTACTCGAATCATATCGCATCACCAACTAAAATTTTTCCATCCTCAATATGGATAATACGGTCTGCAAGCTGAGCAAGTTCCTCATTATGAGTAATCATAACAATGGTCTGATTGAATTTTTCCCCAGTCACCTTCAAAAGCCCGATCACATCTTGGCTAGTCTTGCTATCCAGACTACCTGTCGGCTCATCGGCCAGTACAATAGCTGGCTTTGTTGCTAATGCTCTTGCAATGGCAACTCGTTGTTGCTGCCCACCAGAAAGCTGGTTTGGCAGGTCTTGCAGTTTACTTTCAAGTCCAAGCATCTGTATAATCTGCTTTATATATTTTTTATCCGGTTTGTTACCATCTAACTGTATAGGCAGAACAATGTTTTCATAAACATTCAGCATAGGTACAAGATTAAAGTTCTGGAATACAAAACCAATTTTACGGCGGCGAAAAATGGTCAGTTCTTCTTCTTTCAGCTCAAAAATTTTCTTGCCATCTATCGTCACACAGCCACTGGTTGGACGATCAATACCTCCGAGCATATGAAGAAAAGTAGATTTTCCACTGCCCGATGTTCCGACTACAGCAATAAACTCTCCTCTATCCACCGTCAGGCTCACGTTGTCCAGAGCATGAACGGCCGTTGGACCGCTTCCATATATTTTTTTTAATTGCTTTGCTTCTAATATAATCATAATAGCTTCCTCCTTAAGAAAAGTCTGCATCACATTTTTATGTGATATAAACAGGATAACAAAACAATCTTTCCACATTCTTTCAGAATTCTAACAGTTTTGAAAGATTTACCTTTTCTCAGTCGGAAGAAAAATAGAAAAGATGGAACCTAGTTCTAGTGCTCTAGATACCTTGATGTACCCACCTCCTTCTGAGAGAATCTCTCGCGTCAAAAATAAGCCAAGCCCGATACCTTCCCGACCACTTACATTAGATGAACGATAAAATCGAGAGAATATTTTCCCTTGCTCATCTTCTGCAATACCAATACCCTGATCGATGACATCAATTCTAAAAAACAAATTATATGGTACAGAGCGGATTGTGACAGTACTTTGACGATGAGAATATTTTACTGCGTTGTCGAGAACATTATAAATTGCTTCAACAGTCCATTTTGAGTCATAATAGACCGTGCCATTTGTCAATTCAGTTTCAATGATAATCTCTTTTTCTTCTGCTTTAGGTCGAATTTGGGCAATAACGGAATTAAGTAGCGCCTGCATGGTACCCTTTTGAGGATTAACGGTAATAATTCCGCTTTCCAGACGAGAGACCTTCACTAAGGCTAACATTAAAAAATCAAGCTTTTCCGCCTGTGTAGCCAACGCTTTTGCACATACTATACTGTCCTCTGGTAGATCATGTTCCATCAGAATCTGTGAATAAAGCATGATATTAGCAACAGGCGTCTTGGTTTGATGGGATATGTCAGAAATCAGGCGTTTTATATTTTCTTTTTCCATAGTCAGATTTTTGGAGGATACTGCACAGGATGATAAAAAACGAAACATCTTTTCTTCCACTGCTGACAGAGCGGATTCGTCAAAAGTATCAGCCGTAAAACTACCATCTATGGCGCTGTCCAACATATAAAACAGAGAATTCATGATTTTCTTTATTCTTCTACGATATAATAAAATGATTGGAATTACTATAACCAGCACAGCGACTGCCACAATTCCGATTATTAAAATCAACTTGTTCATTATATCACCGCCCAAGTGTAGCCAATACCATATATTGTTTTAATGTATACAGGTGAGGATGGTGTGTCTTCCAGCTTATCACGCAAACGCTTGACCGTAACTGAAAGGGCGTTTTCATCTACATACTCGGCGCCATCTGTCCAAATGGCATCCACCAACTGCGATCTTGTTAAGGAATGTCCTCTATTTTCAATCAAAATACGAAGCAGCTTTTGTTCAGTTTTGCTTAATTCAATGGGAACTCTATTTTTATAAAACTCCATTTTGGCAAAGGAGAATTGAAAGCCATTAATTAGTATTGGATCGACAAGAACAGGCGCAGCACTTCGGATTCGAGCTCCTACTCTTGCCCTCAGAATCATCAGGCTAAATGGCTTTGTGATATAATCATCCGCTCCCAATTCAAGACCAGTGACCACATCTGTCTCCATATCATTGGCAGTAAGAATTATTACTGGAATATCAGAGTAACTGCGTAACTCTTTCAAGAAATTCAATCCGTTCCCATCGGGTAGATTAATATCCAAAATGATAAGGTCAAAGGTCGTGATTCCGATTTCTTGCCATGCACAATGCAAATCTTGTGCCTGTATAAAGGTAAATTCACTGTCTTTTAAGGCGAGCGCAATACCGTTCGCTAAAGATAAATCATCTTCAATAATCAATATTCGTTTCATTTGCTGTTCCCCTCCTTGGCTCTTTATAATTGTAGACGAGCATCCAAATAACATCAAGAAACATTCTATAAATAAAACGTTTTATTTTTATCAGTACGAAGTGAAACCACAATATAAAAAATCCACGTTTATCATGGATATCGTGGGCAAGTTGCCAAAGAGTATATCTATAATAGGACTCCTTTTATACCAACCATATACCTGTATAACTTCGTATTTTCTTCATTTATATCCGTCCTTTCTTTTCAAAAACTGAATAAAAAAGATGTTAGTATTTCTACTAACATCTTTTTTCTATAACTCATTTTCTTTAACAATTCCAACTTCACCATAATAATTTGTGTTTTGATCTATTCTACCTTTATATACTACTTCATTTTTGTTTTCATCAAATACTCCAATATAATAAAAATACTTTCCTGCATCTTTTCCTTTTTCATCATAACCTATAGTTATATAATATACCTTATTACCAACTTTTCTCACTTGTAAAATATCGTCCCCATTAGCATCTATTTTTATATGGTTAATATATTCCACCTTTGAACTTTCTAAATCAACTAAAATCTCTCTAGCCTCACCATTATTAAGCTTTATATTTTTACCTTCAATTCCACCATGAGAAAATAATAATAGCTTATTATCCTCAACAGAGAATTTTTTTATGTTATCTTCTTTAGTACCTAAATCTATTGTCTTTATTTCTTTTCTGAAAGGGTCAAACACTAATAATGACGATTTATAACCCTTTTCTTTATCTTTTTCATTTACTAAAAAGTAAGCTTTATTCTTATTAGCAAAACATACTTCATTCTTTATATAAATGTCCTTTCCATCAAGTTCTTTACTTAAAATATGTTTAGAATTTTTACTAGATAAATTAATTTTATATAAGTTTAATTCAGTTTTATCAAAGTCATCACTTACAGATCCTTCGTAATCTGCATTTTCTCTTTTTTTCATATACTCTTGTGAATAACAACTTTTAAGTGTAACAATATACAGATTATCCTTGTCTATGCTTATGGGAACTGAAGAATAAACTACTCTTGTACTATTAACACTTTGATCACCTAAAGATACATTATAACTTTCAACTTTATCTTTGTTATCATATTTAATTTTTATATTTGCAACTAATTCATAATTATCTTCATCTGCATATTCATTATTTAAACGAACTGCTGCAAATCTATCATCATCTTTTAATAGAGCCGCTGAATAATCTACAAAACCATAAGTATGAATTTCTAATGCACTTCTTCCTTCTATATTATTCTTTGATAAATTAAAATTAGGAACGCCTTGCTTTGCCATATAATCTATTGATATATCATCATTGCTTATTTTTATCTCATTAGTTTCATACATGCCTTTATTATTTTGAAGTAAAATGTTTACATCTCCTAGTTCACTTCTTTTTCCATATAAATCTTCCACTTCTTCATTATTTTTGCCCAGATTAAATAGAGAAATACCTATTCCTAAAAGACCTACACATACGACACTTAAAAACTTTTTGCCAATATTTTTATTCATGCATTTCTCCCCCATTAAACATATATTTTCTTAGTCAATGTACTATAAGAAACACTCATAGACATGACAAATACTACTAGATAAAAGATCAAATGTGTTTTCATTAAAACATCTGAATATGTATTGTAAATTCCTGTTATCGATAAATATACACTAATTATTGATATAACATATATTACTCCAAATAATCCTCCTATTTTTTTAACTGTTTTATGCATCATAATTCCTGTAAATAAAACTGTCATAGCAAGGATTGGACCTAAAATAAATATCATTATAAACTCTACCCTACTTATTTGTGGTATGTGAATCATGTAAATATCTGGTCTTGCATTGTTTATAATATTTATAATATGCTCAAAGGATAATCCACTTATATTTTTCATCATTGTACCCATTATTAACCAACATAAAAATTGTACAAATATTACTCCATAAATTAATGTTATCATAGTTATTAATTTTGATATAAATATGATAAATTTGTTTTCTGGTAACATAAACAAAGTATATATTGGTTTCGTCTTATTTGAAAAATCTTTGTACCAAATTGTCAACCCATAATATAAACACCATAATAACGCTCCTATTAAAAGAAAAAATGTTAACTGGTAAGTCGTCTGTGCTACATATCCTGAGCTGAATAATTCTATTGCAATCTTTTCTTTTAATTCTGATATTCCTACTTTATAGCCTAAGATTGATTCAGCTTCTTTTATATTTAAATTAATTAAGAAAGTAAATAACCCAGCATTACTTAAAAATAACAAAGCAAGTATAGCAAAATATATCTTTTGTATTCTTTTAAACTCTACTTCAAACAAAGTCCATATTTTATTTCCCATCATATACCTCCCTCATTTTGTCAACAATTGACATCCCCTCGTTTTCTCTAATTTCTTCTGCATTAAAAATTTCTGCTACTTTTCCATTATTGATAATTATTACATCGTCCACAATTTGTTCTATTTCCCCTATTTCATGTGTAGTAATAATAATACTTTCATCCTCTTCAATAAACTCTAATATGGCTTTTATAAATTCTTCTCTTTTAAAAATATCTATTCCAGAGAATGGTTCATCAAGTAATGTGTATTTGGCTCTTTGCGCAAAACCAATTATGATTTTCACCCTTGCTTTATTTCCTTTTGATAATTTACTAATATTTTGATCATCCTCTAAGGAAAACATTTTAAGCATTTCATAAGCTCTTTTTTCATCCCAATTTTTATAGAAAATTTTCATAAGCTCAAAAGTCTCTTTAATATTCAAATGCGAGAAATGTATATCTATGTCTGGCACAAAGGTAAGTTTATTGTAGGTTTTTTGATTAAACTTCTCTCCATCAATAATAATTTCTCCTCTGTCTGGTTTTACAAGACCTGCAATAGATTTAAGAATAGTTGATTTTCCCACACCATTCACACCTAAAATAGCAGTAATTTTTCCTTCTTCTATATTAAAAGAAACATCATCTAAAGCTTTGACTATTCCATATCTCTTTTTAACATTTTTTACTTCAATCATATTTACCTAAAATCCCCCTAATCGTATTTTTCATTTATAATATTCTTAATTTCATCTTTCCCTACGTTAATAGCTTTCATCTGCTCAACAAAAATTTCCGTAGCTTCATTTATTAAACTTTGTCTTATTTGTCTAACAAAATTTTCATCTTCAGTAATAGTACTTTGATTATTTTTTATTGTATTAATAAGCCCCATTTCTTCCATCTCCTTATATGCTTTTTGCACTGTATTTGGATTGACATTAATAATTATTGCCATTTCCCTTCTTGAAGGAAGTTTTTCACCCATTTTCAATTCACCAGTCACAATTTTTTGTTTTATATTTCTAATGATTTGAATATATACAGGCTCTCTATCATTCACTATAAATTTCAATATCTATCTCCTTCTTTCAGAATCAATTATGTTAGTGTACTATATATATAATACACCCTTCATAGTGTATTATATATATAGTACACTATAGAAGTCAATAATATTTTGGTAAATCATTTTCCCAATTATTAATTATTTAAAATATAAAAAAATTCACAGAATAATATATATTTTCAAAAATATGTATTGCGTTTTTTAAATTTATACTATAAAATGTAAAAAACACATTTTTGTTATTGTCCTAGAAATAGGTTAATATAAACTTTTTTAATACTTACTTACCAAAAAAAATGACATCTAATAAATTAGATGTCATTTTTTTGTTTATTATATAAAATCAATTTTTAAAATTTATATAAATAATTATTTAATATTTTTAAGAATAGCCACTAAGTAATCCCACGTTCTCTCTGTTGAACTAATACTTAAGTGTTCATTAGGTGTGTGAACATCAAATAAATCTGGACCTATGGATACGGCCTCTGCTCCTTTTATGGCATCAAGCAATAATCCACATTCTAATCCAGCATGTAATGCCACTATCTCTGGCTTTTTACCTGTTACCTCTTCGTAAGTATCCTCACAAATTTTTTCTAGTTTAGAGTTTTTAGCATATTCCCACTCAGGATAATCATCTTCTAAATCTAAGTTAACTCCTATAAACTTGCTTTGCAGCTCCATTCTATAGTTCAAGTCTTCTTTTAAGCTTTTCACTGAACTTCTAGTTGCAAATTCAAACTTAATATTATTATCATCGGTTACTACAACACCTAAGTTAGTAGAACTTTCTACTAAACCTTCTATATCAGCGCTCATTGTTTGAATACCTCTAGGCATTAAATTTAATACACCAATAATTTTATCCTTAATATCGTCACTTAATGATTTGTCATGAGATTCTTCACATTTATTACATTCTAAAATTACTCCTGGATCTGAGGTTTTTAGTTCATTTTTAAATATATCTAAAATGCTTCCTATTTCTTTTTGTAAAGCTTCTTTATTATTATCATCTATAAGAATTACACATTCTGCTTCACGAGGTATGGCATTATTTTTAAGTCCACCATGAATAGTAACTAGATCATAATTTATTCCATTTTTACAAATATGATTTAAAACTCTACCCATTAATACATTGGAATTTCCTCTCTTTTTATCGATTTCCATTCCTGAATGTCCACCTTGAAGACCCTTTATTCCTATGTTATAAGCTACTTTTGATGAAGAAGCTTCCTTGTACTCTTTATCTATATTAATAACTGCAGTCACACCACCAGCACAACTTACAGTTATTTTTCCTTCTTCTTCTGAGTCTACGTTTATTATATATCTTCCTTTGAATATGCTTCCATCTAGCTTCATAGCACCTATCATACTAACTTCTTCATTAACTGTATAAAGTACTTCAAGAGGAGGATGAGGTATATCATCACTTGCTAGTAAGGCAAGTCCCATGGCAACTGCTATTCCATTATCAGCTCCCAGAGTTGTTCCTGTGGCATATAGATAATCTCCATCTACTCTTAATTTTATTTCATCTTTAGTAAAGTCATGAATTGTGTCTTTATTTTTCTCACAAACCATATCCATATGTCCTTGAAGTATTACTCCTGGACTATTTTCATACCCTTGTGTACCTGGCTTTTTAATTATTACGTTTAATGTTTCATCTTGAATTGCCTCTAATCCAAGTCTTTTAGCTTCACTTACTAAATAATCACTTATTCCCTTTTCATTTCCAGAGCCTCTAGGTATTTTAGATATTTCTGAAAAATATTTAAAAACTGATTGTAGTTTTGGGTTTTCAATATTTATTGTCATTTACTTTCTCCTTCAAATTAATTTATACCATCATCATAGCAATACTTAATATAATTGCTGATGCAACGAAAATAGCTAATAATACTTTCGTTACAAACTTAACCCATGATGAATAATCTACTTTTGCTATAGCTAGTGTTCCCATTATAACACCACTTGTTGGTGTAACTAAGTTTACAATACCACTACCAGCACTAAATATTGAGATTATAACTTCTGGTGAAAATCCTAAACTAACTGCTAAAGGCCCAAATATTGGCATTGATAAACCTGCAAGTCCAGATGTAGAAGGTATAAAAAATGACAACGCCATATAAATTAAATAAGCAACTACTGTAAATATAATTGGTGACATTCCAATTAATACTGAAGATGCCTTTGACAATACATATGCATCTAATCCTGTAGAGCCCATTATAACTGATATACCTTTTGAGACACCTATGACTAAGGCAACTCCAACCATTTCAGCTGCTCCATCTAGGAATGAATTTACTATTTCTAATTCTGTCATTCTATAAACTAAACCTATAATTATTGCCATAATTACAAACCACATGCCTAGTTCAGAGAACCACCAGCTTCCAAGGGGAGCTCCAGTTAAAAACGCTGTATTTGCAAATATAGTTATTCCAAATTCTTCCCAAGGAATAATTCCTGCTACCATTACTAAGAAAGTAAAAGCAAATAGTGATAATACAACTTTTCTCTGTCCAGTAAACTCTATTATTTCTTCTTTGCCATCTTTATTTCCTATAAAAGCTTCATTTGCTTGTCTTATTTCTGAGTCTGATAATAATGTATTTGATTTATCAGCATGAACCTTTTTAGCATAATTCATAACAAAAAATATGGATATAAGTAGTGATGATAACCATAATGCTATATTCGTACCAATTACTATAACTTGATTGGTAGCAATATTTACTCCTTTTAGTGCACCAATACTTACAGAAACTAGAAATGGATTAACTGTAGATCCCAAAACACCACAACCTGCTCCTAAAATAATTGTTCCTACAGATACTAAAGGATCAAATCCTGCTATTATCATAGTAGTTGTAACTAAGGCTGTAAAAGCTATAGTTTCTTCTGCCATACCAAAACTAGTTCCTCCAAGAGAGAATAAAAACATTAGCACTGGTATTAGAATTAATTCTTTTCCTTTTAACTTGGCAACAACATTTCCTATACCTGCATCTAAAGCGCCTGTTTTTGTTGTAACTCCTAAAAAACCTCCTATTAATAAAACAAATATGGCTATATCAATTGACTCCTTTAATCCAGTTATTGGAGCCATAACGAAATCTGCCAAAGTTGCCTTCTTAACTCCTGGTATAAAATATGTTGCAATTGCTATAATTGCTGTTATGGCTAATAATACAGTATAAGCCGTTGGTAACTTAAATGATCTTTTCTTATTTTCATTTGTGCTCATTTTACATTTCTCCTTTAATAACTTTTGCTATTTATATTAAATTTGCCATTAAAAGATATTTTATGTAAGAGTGAATAAAATAAAGCCACTAATTATTACATTAATGGCTTTATTTCAATAAAAATTTTTTTCTTAAAATTATATGATTTATTTTACTAATATGAAGACCTAGTTTATTTTTATTAGTCAAGAAAGCACCTCCATAAATTTGTTTTGTACTAAACTATAATAACTACTACTTTATAGTTATGTTAACAAAAAAGAATATGCTAATATAAGCATATTCTTTTTTAGTATAATAATTTATTTATTTGTTGAATTATCTTCTAACTCAGCTTTCCCAAGCATTAACGCAAGTATATCATCGTCAGATTTTATTGTCCATACTTTATCTTTTTTTATTAAATTTACTTTTCCAGTTCTTGTTTCCACCTTACCTGACTTAACTTTTTCTAATAAACTTTTACTCATATAATCATCATTTACTTCTTTTCCACTAAAAGCATCTGTTAATCCTTCTTGCATTACTTCTATTAACATATTCCCAAAATTAAGACTGCTAAGTTCTACTTCAACAGTTGCATTATCTCCATCTACTTTCTCAGATAATACTTTAGCATCCATTTTCGAAAGATATATTTTTAATGCTTCATCCATAACTTCATCTGTTTGTTCATCTGCAGCTTTATCTCCAGTTTCATCTTCTGTTTCTGAAATAGTATCTTCAATAAACTTACTAGCCTCTTCACTATCTCCTTTTTTCAGTTGTGTAAAATATGTATTTACTACATCTGTTGGACTTTCACTTTTACATCCTACTAACATCATACTTAGTGATAATATTGCTGCCATTAATACTGATAATTTTTTACTCATTTTTTTCTTCCCCCACAATTTAATTATTCTAATTTAATGCACTCTCTTTGTATTATATACCATAACCTTTGTCGAAATTAACATTTTATTGTCGTAAACAAATTTTCCCTGTAATTTAATATCATATATTTTATATTAAATATATGATATTTTTTATTCATACCCAAATACCGTTATGTTCTGTTACTTGTAACATGCAAATCTATCTTTATCATTTAACAAGTGTATTTTTAAAATTATTATTGACTAATGTTCTATGTTTTTTTATTATAGATATATAAAATTCAAGTGAAAAAGAGGACTAATATGAAAAATTTTTATATGAAATATAAAAATCACATAGGTATTATAGTTGATAGTACTATTATAGTTTTGGGATTATATATTAAAAACTACATATTTGCTGCTATGGGATTAGCATTATTATTACTAACTCTATATGTTTTTAAATTGGAAAAAAGAAATGAAGAAGAAAAAGCTAAAAAAGTTGCAGAAAAGAAAGCATCTAAAGCTGAACAAAGGCGTCTAAATAAAGGTAAGAAAAAAAAGAAAAAGAAAAAAAGATAATATTAAAGCTCCCATTTAATACATGGGAGCTTTATTTTGCGTTTTAATTTCTTATTTAATCATAAAACTTATAGCTGCTATAAACCATAAATGTAATGGATAGAATACATAGAATAAATACTTACTAAATTTATTGTTTAAACCTCTTTCTCCGTTATATAGAAGTATTGTTGGTATAGCTAAAATTGCTAAGAAATCTGAGTTATACATTAACATATCAAGTGTATCCTTAATTGAGTCATAAGGAGCATATGACATAAAGAAAAGTATTATAGATAATAATAAATACCCTATTATTTGTTTTTTCTTATTTCCATTAAAGAAATAAGTGATCATTATAAATGGTATAACTGAAAATCCACCTTCTACTAAAGGAGCAACATAAAATGCCACTACTATAGCAACTACATTGAATAATACTTTTACTAATCCTTCATTATTTTTAGCTCTTTCAAATATGCTTATTACAATAAATCCTACGAATAGTGTAGCAAATATATTATTATCAACCATTACGTTTTTGCTTGCAAATAAAGTATTTATTATCATATTTCCCAAATGCATAAATACTGCAAACCCTAATAATCTAACTCCGTATTTTCGTTTATCTCTAGTATAAAAATATCCTTCCACCAAGAAATATGCAAACATAGGTGCAACACCTCTTGTCAATGCATGTACCCAGCTAGGCATTAATCCATTAAATGCAAAAAATATATGATCAAGTAACATAAGTGCAATTAAAAATATTTTTATTTGAAATGCATTAAATTTTTTCATTTGTTTTCCCCCTCAAGTTGATATATTCATTCTATATCACATGAGAATTTCTACCTATTTATTTACATTACATTATAATTACATTTTTGAAATATAGTTTTCTTACATTTTTAGTGATTATGCAAAAGTAATGATACTACTAAAATTACACCTGCTATGCCAAGGCATATTAAACTATAAGACATTAAGTTAGTTTTAAAATAGACAAATGGATTTAGCGCATATATTGATTCAGGATTTACAATTTTACTATATATATCATCTTCATCTTCTAATATAAGTAGTTTTATTTTCACTTCTAATTCAGATAATGAGCCCTTACTTCCCTTCTCTTTTGTATCTTCTATTAATTTTAACATTACTGCTTTCTTATCTAATTTAAGATTATTATTTTCTTTTTTTAAGCTTGAATCTATAATCTCTTTTACAGTCTCTTCTATAATTTGTTTTATTTGCGGATTTTTTGATTGTATAAATTTAAGTTCTTTTAAAGTTATTTTTTCTCCTTTTAATATGTTATCTTTTATATATTCAAATTTTTTCAAATCCACTTCTTCATTTTTAATTGTTTGTTTGGTAGATTTTATAACTTCATTTATTATTTCTTTTTTTAATTTAACTAATATTGTTTTTAGCGTGTTTTCTTTATTCCCTTGCTCAATACTTTCTTCTTTTTTTAATTTATTTATCTCTTTTGAAATTATTTCATCTACATCTTCACCTGATTTACATCCTTTTATAATATTTTTTAAAGATTTGTATTCATTTTTTATCTCATTAGCCGCATTTTTTGACTCAGGATATTTTCTATCTATAAAGTCTTTTTCTTCAGATGTTAAATTCTTACCTTTTATAATTTTTAATAATATATTTTCAAGTTTAGATAAATCTTTCTTTATTTGTACAAAATATTTTTCAATCTCACCTATTGATTCTTCTTTTACTTTCCATTCACTTGCTGTAATTTTGCAATCTTTAAACAGTGTATTGTTTTTTATCTTTTCATTATTTATTAAATTATTAATATCCTTGTCCGTATTTTGTATTTCACCTAATTTGCTCATCTTTATAAAAATCTTTAGTTCATTTGCTTCTTTATATGTTTTAGTAGCAAATTCCTTTAGTTGTGGATATTTCTTATTAATAAATTCCTTTTCTTTGGAAGTTAAAGACTCTCCTTTAACTATTTTTATAGCTATATTTTCAGCTTTAGCTATGATTTCTTTTATTTTAATTACCATCTCTTTATTTAAGTTTTCTTGAACATCTTTTAAAGTATTACTTATTTCACCTTTTAATTCCCCTGTATTTGTATTATTTAATTCTTCATTTTTGTATATATTATTTAACTCTAAATCATTATTACTTAAGTTCAAATTGTTTAATTTATTAATCATATATAACTCCAAATTATTAATATCCTTATCCATGTTTGGTATTTCACCTAATTTGCTCATCTTCATAAAAATCTTTTGTTCATTTGCTTCTTTATATGTTTTAGTAGCAAATTCCTTTAGCTGCGGATATTTCTTATTAATAAACTCCTTTTCTTCTGAAGTTAAAGACTCTCCTTTAACTATTTTTATAGCTATATTTTCAGCTTTAGCTATCATTTCTTTATTAAAATTTGCTTGAGCATCTTTTAAATTATTGCTTATTTCACCTTTTAATTCCCCTGTATTTGTATTATTTAATTCTTCATTTTTGTATATATTATTCAGCTCTAAATCATTATTACTTAAGTTCAAATTGTTTAATTTATTAATCATATATAACTCCATTTAATTCTTCATATTAATATATGGACCCTTATGTTTATTTATATTTTATATACGGACAGATTTTATTTTGCTAAAATTCAAAATGAATTTAAAATTTAATTTCTTTGATAACTTAACTATATGCTGTTAATGAATACACTAATATGGGTATTATTTATTATAAATAGATAAAAATATAATAAATAATCTTAGTTTAAATTTTTATCATACTTATTTAAAGGAGAATATAAAAATGAAATATTTTATTGTTGAAGGTAATTTAAAAAGTTCTGATCCAATAGATGATAATATAATGAAAGAGCACATGGCTTATTCAGGAAAAGCTATGAAGGAAGGTTCAATATTAATGACAGGACTTAAAGAAGATATGAGTGGTGTTGTATTTATAATGAAAGCAGAAAATCCTGAGAAAGTAGAAGAGTATTTATCTAAAGAACCTTTAAAAATTCACGACATTCAAGAGTATAAGGTTACAGAATTCTCTCCTCACTACTTTAATGAATCACCTAAAGAATGGTTTAGTGTATAAAAATACTGGAATGAATTTTCATTCCAGTATTTTTATATACTTAATACAACATAAATTCTATTTTTATCTAAATATTTATTTCTAGTATTATACTTCTTATTCACATTTCTTAATCAGTTTAACATTATACTTTTCCACACTATTTAAACAATCTTCCATGTATAGCATATATTTCGTTTCTAGCAAGCTTTAATTCCCAGCTAGAAATTACACTTAATATTGTTACAGTAATTATGTCATAAATTATAGTTTACAACTGTATAAAACACCTTTTACTAAATTATATGTTAAGTTACCAATTTCCTGAGAAGACTCCACGCATCCACCCTTCATCCATGATTTTAATATACCAATATAACCACTTTTAACAAATGAGTATACATAAGCAAGATGATCTATTTTACCATCAAAATCTTGTCTAAGTTGATCTTTAATATGATTTTCAACTAGTTCCTCCAGCTTAAATAAGAAACTTATATCGCCATTTTGACTGAAAATACATTTGCAAAACTCAACATTTTCTTCTATAACATCACACATATCTTCAATAAATTCATGAGCTTCTTTATCAATATCATGAGTTTTATTATCCTTAATAACGTGTAACTCTAAAATATGCACAAATTCATTATAAAGCTCTGTTTCTAACTTTTCCAACATATCTGGTATATCGCAGTAATAATTATAAAAAGTCGACCTGTTTAAGTCTGCATCAGAAACTAATTCTTTTACTGTAATATTATTTACTGACTTTTCCTTCATTAAATTTATTAAACTCTGCTTTAAAGATTCTTTTGACTTTCTAATTCTACGGTCATTTTTTATGTTCATTAATTTACTCCTCCCCTTAAAAATAAACAACATTTTTTAAGTAAATGTCGTTTATCATACATTTTCTATTATTTTAATGATTGAATATTATTTCTTATAAAATTATAATACATATTATAGCAAAAAACAACACCATGTTGTTTATAAAAACTTAATATTGAGAAGGGTGATATATATGCTAAAAAAAGAATGGAAAGACTTATTCAAAAACAAATTTATGATTGTAGCTCTTATAGCTATCATTGCAATCCCAACTATTTATTCAACTTTATTTTTAAGTTCCATGTGGGATCCTTACGGTAAAGTTAGTAATCTTCCAGTTGCTGTTGTAAATAATGATAATCCTGTTGATTATGAGGATAAGGAAGTAAATGTTGGTGAAAGACTTGTTGATAGTCTAAAAGAAAA
Organism: Terrisporobacter mayombei; assembly: GCF_020748465.1. GTDB lineage: Bacteria > Bacillota > Clostridia > Peptostreptococcales > Peptostreptococcaceae > Terrisporobacter > Terrisporobacter mayombei. The sequence goes on along the minus strand of NZ_JAHZMP010000002.1, from coordinate 346,917 downwards.
TGACTCCTTAGCATTTAACTTTGTTGATGAAAAAGTGGCAATGGATGGTTTAGAAAATGGTACTTATTATATGGTAATTACTATTCCTAAAAACTTTTCAAAAGATGCTACTACTTTATTAGATAAAAAACCTAAGAAAATGGTATTAGAATATGCTACAAACCCAGGTAAAAACTATATCGCCAGTAAAATGAGTGAAACTGCTTTAAGTAAAGTTCAAAATACAATTTCTCAAAATGTAACTGAAACTTATGCAGATGTCGTATTTGAACAGTTTGGCACTGTAGGTGATGGACTTAAAGAAGCATCTGACGGTTCTTTGGAACTAAAAGACGGCTTAGGTGATTTAAAAGATGGTGGTGTGAAACTAAGTAATGGTTTAGGCACTCTTTCTAATAGTATGTTAACATTTACTAATGGTACAAATACTTTATCACAAGGTTTAGATACTTATTTAGCAGGTGTAAAAACTTTAAATTCTGCTTCTGGAGAACTTGCAAATGGTGCTAATAAATTGGCAGATGGTGCTAATCAGTTAAATTCTGCTGTTAAAGGAATATCTATTCCAAATATATCTTTAAGTAAAGAGCAAAAAAACACTCTAAAAGATACAGCAGCTTCTAGTGTTTCTGGTTATTCTAAGCAACTATCTTCTGGTATAGGTAGCGCTGTTAGCAGTAAAGTAAGTAACACTTTAACTTCAGATAATACAGTTAAAGCAGTGTCTTCAGCAATACTTAGTGATAGTAATATTACTCAAATGGTAGGAGCTCTTCAAGCAGCAGGATATACTAAAGAGCAAGCCCAAGGCTTAGTTGTTGGAATAGTGTCAAATACATTGAAAGGTGTATCTTCTAATATTACTGCTGATTCTATAACAAGTGCAGTTTCTCCATCAGTATCTAGTACTATGAGCAAAATTGCAGCAGGAGCAGCAGAAAATGGAGCTGAGGGTGTTTTAAAAGAAGTAAACTCAAATCTTTCTAATTATGAAAAAATGTTTACTACCTTAAAATCATCTACAAAAACTCTTTCAGATGGATTAAATACATTAAGTGCTGGTGCCAATGAATTAAAGGCAGGCTCAGACAAACTTGTAGCTAATAACCCTCAATTAAAATCTGGTATGACATCACTTTCAGATGGTACAAATAAAATATCATCTGGTGTTAATGATTTAAAAGATGGATCTGTAAGTTTAAAAGATGGTTTAAAAACTGCTTATGATGGAAGTAATACTCTTCAAACAAGTTTAGATGACGGAGCTAAATCTGTAAAAGATACTACTTCTAAAATAAATGATGATACATTAAAAATGTTTGCATCACCTGTAGACTCATCTAAAACTCAAATAACTAAAGTTGCAGATAATGGTCATGCCATGGCTGCATATATGATGGTCGTTGGTCTTTGGGTTGGATGTATGGGATTCTGCACAGTTTACCCATTAACTAAAAATAGCTCAAAGATAAAATCAGGCTTTAGATTATGGTTAAGCAAAGCAAGTGTTATGTATCCAGCAATAATATTAGCTTCTATAGCAATGATTTCAGCTCTAAGCTTCTTCAATGGATTTAGCCCAGCTGATTTAAATAGTACCATATTAGTCGCAGTTGTTGCCGCAATAACCTTTATGAGTATAATATACTTCTTTAATGTGGCCTTTGGAGTAGTTGGTAAATTCTTAGTTCTAGTACTTATGGTTATTCAGTTATCTGGTTCTACAGGTACTTATCCTTTAGAATTATCCGGTGATTTTGTAGCTAAAATAACTAATTATCTTCCATTTACTCACGTAGTTACTGCATTCAGAAGTACAATATCCGGTGGACCTAGCATAGAAAATCATTTGATTTTCCTTGCTTCTATAGCTGTAGTAATGATATTAATAACAATTGCATTCCTTGAGTTTAAGGTAAGATATAAATCTAATAAGAATAATTTTACTGAAGATGATATGGATGACAAATTAGCAGTTTAATAAATTAATAAAAATAAGGATTATGTTTTAAACACATAATCCTTATTTTTATGACTTAAAGTTTTTTATTTCATTAAATGAACAAGGTACTATTGCTATAAACTTGATTTTTCTAATATTTCTTCTTTAAAGTTATCACTATTTATTGGCCACTTACCATGTTTTCTTGCAGCTCCCATAAATGCATCTATATTTTCTATAGGAGCGTTAATAGGTATACCACATCCTGTACTTAGTAAATATCCCTTTGGACTGTCATAACCCTCTTCTATACATTTTTTTACACCTGCGTAAACATCTTCTACAGTGCCAAGCATCATTATTTCTACTGGATCCACATTTCCAACAATAGGAAGTCTGTCTCCCACAAGTTTTTTTGTATCAACTAAACTAACTCTATTGTCAATACTTAACATATTACAACCACTTTCCACCAAGTCTAGTGTCATATGAGAAGTTTCTCCACAAACATGATATGTAAGAGATTTTCCAAAACTATGTACATAATCCACTATTTCTTTTGTATATGGAAGAACAAACTCTATATAGGTTTTTTTATCTATTAGTGTTCCTGAAGCTATTGGATCACACAAAGATATTCCCGCTCCTGCTTCTAAGAAATCTTTCATTACTATTTTAGTGGCATCCGTACTAAATCTTAATAATTCATGAACTTTTTCAGGTTCTTTTCTTATTGATCTTAATAATTTTTCCACAGGATAAATACTTCCTGCTGCTGTTATTGGTCCATGAATACTTAAAGATGCTCCAACTTCATGTCCATATTTCTCCATACAAATATGATACGCATCATAATTTAATTGATACCATGGATCATTTTTTCTTTCTATTTTTGATAAATCTAAAGAACTTAAATCTTTAAGATTTTTTAAATAATGCTCTATTATGGCTGGAACTCCATCTTCTGGATCATTAGTTTTACTACCTAAGGCAATACCAACGCCATGAAGTCCATACTCTATGGAAATACTATCATTTCCAAATCTCTCATAACAAGCTATTTGTGCCTGAGCTTGGTTTTTAGCACAACTTCTTTTTTCTTTATGTGTAATTCCAGCTACTCTTCCTGATACTGATGTTACAAATGGTAGGGCTGGTATTCTATCTATTTCTTTTCCACTAAAAAATCCTGCTAGTCTTTCCTTAGGAGTCATTTGATCATCTTTATGCATTGTAATCCCCCCAGTTCAATAATTTTATAATTAGTTAGATGGAAACTTTAAACAACTAGAAAATAATCTTTCATAACCTTCTGATGCTCCAAGCTCCATATATTCCATATCTTTAGATAGTAATTCCATATCTTTTTTAGCTTCCTTAGACATTAATGCCATATAGGCTCCTGTTTTTGAAGAATTACCTACATAAACTATTTTTTCTTTTACTTCCATTGGTAAAATTCCTGTTCCAACTAAGCTGTCTACACTAACATGAGCTCCAAATTGACCTGCTATCATTACCTTTTTAAGGTCTTTCATTTCAATGTTAGCTTTTTTAAGTAGTGCATAAAAACCAGAAAGTATGGCTCCCTTTGCTAGCTGAACTTGTCTAATATCACCTTGAGTAATCAAAAGTTTATTTTTATTATCATCATAAAGAATAAATTCTCTTTTTTTATTATTAATTTGTATTCTATTTAATCGATAATCATCTTCTTCTAACTTTTCTAGCTTAATAAAAGCCCCATTATCTCTTACAATTCCTGTTTTTAATAGTTCTTTTACTACTGCTAAGATTCCACTTCCACATATTCCTATAGGTTTTTCTTCTCCTATAACTTTTATTACATTTTCTTCTTCGTTAATAATTACATCTTCTATGGCTCCATTTGCTGCTCTCATTCCACAACTAATGTTCATTCCCTCTAGTGCTGGTCCTGCTGCACAAGAACAAGATAAAAGATCACCTTTATTTGATAGAACGATTTCCCCGTTTGTCCCTATATCTATGAAAAGTACATTTTCATCTGCTTTATTTAATTCACATACATAAGCCCCTGCTACTATATCAGCTCCTATATATGCAGATACAGAAGGTAGGCAATAAAGTCTTGCTTCATCACAAGCTAATAATCCTATATCTTTTGCTAGAATGTTTTTTGAACTAGTAAAAATAGGTGCGAATGGAGACTTTCCAATAGATTTGGCATCTATTCCAAGTAACATATGCATCATTGTACAATTTGCTGCCACAGTAATTTCGTATATATGTTTTTTATTTACATTTGCTTTCTTACATAGTTTTTCTATCATTTCATTTATAGAAGTTACTATAGCCTTTTGTAAATTTTCAACTCCATCTTCTTCATTTTCCACTTCATATGTAATTCTAGTTAACACATCTAATCCATACTGTTTTTGTGAGTTAATCATAGATTCAACACATAGCTCTTCACCAGAGTTTACATCTACTAAAGATGTAACTACTGTTGTTGTTCCTATATCCATAATCACTCCATATATTTTATCTCTTGTATCATTTTTTTCCAGATAAATTACTTCATCATTATTAAAAACTGCTGTGATTTTTTCATCTTGTGGTTTTATTTCTTTTAATAATTTCCAATCTAATTTATCAATATTCAATTGTCTCAAAATTTCATTTTCCAATGGTCTTTGATTTTCTAAAGTTGATTTTTCAAGAGTTATTAATTTTTTATGTATTGAAGGGTTAACTTCAAACTTTGGCATATACCCACTGCTTAATACTCTATGTTTTCTCTCTTTCTGTAATAATTCTATTTTTATATCTTCTTGTGGTTTTACTAAACAAGATAAACGTATATTATCTTTAATTTCATCTTGGGATAAAAGTTTCTTCTCTGTTTCACTTAATTCTCCCAAATCTCCAGAAATAAGCTTAATTTTACATTTTCCACAAACACCTTTACCATTACAAGCATTATCAACAAATATATTTTCATCTAATAAAGCATCCATTAATGTTTTATCTTCTTTTGTTTCTATGATTTTATTTTCTTTTTCTATGAAAATTTTACACATTTACCTTAATCTCCTCTGTGTTTAATGTACTTAGGATAGATTGTATATTTTTAAGTGGAGATTTTGTTCCAAGTCCACATGCTGGTGATATAATATTTGACCCATCTTTCACACATTTGTTAGTTAACAATGAAATTTTGTCTGGAGTTCCAAATTCCAATGTATATGTACTTACATTTCCCATAAGAATTCTATTTGGTAAATTAGCTCTAGCATTTTTCATAGAAACTACTGAGTCAAAACTAAGAGCATTACTTTGTATCATATTTACTTCTTTGTAAACACTTCTCATTTGACCACAAATATGTACAATAGTTCCTATTTTTTCTTTTTGCAAACTATGAATTATCCTATTTATATATTTAACTGCAAATTGTTCAAAATCTCTTGGTCCTAAAATTTCTCCACTGCCACTTGGGTCAGAGATGGCAATTATATCTGCTCCTGCATCTATTTGAGCTCTAGCAAAATTAATGATTTCATCTGTAACAAATGACATAAATTCATGAGCTTTTTTATTTTTTTTCCTCAACTCTTTATAAAAAACAACAGGCTCCATAAGAGAACTGGCTGTACTTATTGGCCCTGTAATATTTCCTATTATAGGTACATTATCATTTTTTGATTTTAAAATTTTTATAGCATCTAATACTACCTTTTCTCTGCCTTCTTGCATACTCATTTCTTTTAAATTTTCGTATTCGTCCACACTATTTATGGCATATTCAATTACATGAGGCTCATATTCTCTAGTTCCTAAAGTTACTTTAGCTCCCATAGCTTCAGCTTCTACAGTCATACAAAAAGGAACTCCATAATTTTCAAAACACCCATTTTCATAGTTTGCACTGGCAAGTTCAGCCATTTTTTCTCCATTTAAGTGTGCATTTGGCCAAAATACATTCGATCTATCCATTAAATCTGTTGTTATCATGTTCATCATTCCACCTGGACATATGCAAGGCGGTCTATCAACTTCTTCATTATTAAATACTTTTTTAATTCTCTCTTTTGGTGTAATCATTTTATCAACCTCGTTTTAAATAGCATTTACTAAGTTCTTAGCATGTAGAAGCTCTTTGGCAACTTTTACTGCTTCAACTGCATTACTTGAATATCCATCTGCACCTATTTCATTTGCATATTTTTGTGAAATAGGACTTCCACCAACCATAACTGTAACATTATCTCTTATGCCTTCTTCATTTAACATGTCAATAACTGTTTTCATTCCACCCATAGTTGTTGTCATTAATGTTGACATACAAAGAAGTGATGCATTTGTTTCTTTTACTTTTTCCACAAAAGATTTTAAATTAACATCTCTTCCTAAATCATGCATTTCAAAACCAGCAGTTTCAAACATAATTCTAACTAAGTTCTTACCTATGTCATGTGTGTCTCCTTCAACAACACCTATAACACCTTTTACTTTTGCATCCTCCTCTTGTTCTGGTAAATGAGGTCTTAAAACATCCAGCCCTGCATACATGGCATCTGAACACAACAATACATCAGTTACAAAATATTCTTCTTCATCATAAAGCTTACTTGCTTCATTCATTCCCTCAACTAATCCATCCATTATTCCATCAAAAGCTGAATGTCCTTCATTTAAATATTCCTTAGCTACATCCACCACTTCTTCGTCTTCCATTTCAACTACACACTCAGCTAATTTTTTTAAAAGTTCTTTTTTTGATGACATAATTGTCCCCCCTATTTTATTATTTTATATTAGTTTGATTCCCTTAATTTTGCCTTCAGTCAATTCATAATTTATATTTTTTATGCACATTTGACCTGCTATTTTCATTTTTCCTATAGCTTCAATACAGCCCTCACCATATTTCATAGGTTTTGATAATTCAATATCATATAAACTTGCTTTATTTGTTCCAAGAAGTGCAAATGTTGTTTTTGGGCATAGTAATAATATGGTCTTATCATCTATAATTTTTTCAGCCTTTTTCAAGAAAGGATATGTAAACATGTCCACACTTTCTTTCATCATCTTAGGCCCAAGAATATTAACACCACCTGAAGAGTCAGCAAAACTAATTAAGTTTGCACCTGCTCTTTGTCCTTCTTCTATAAAGTTAAGAATTTCATTTTGAAATTTATCAAATATTTGTTTCATCTTTTCTGGTTCTTTTCTAAAAATCTTAAATACATGTGTAGCATCCATTAATACATTTAAGATTGTAAATGGTCCACTAACTTCTAAAACAATATTTTCTCCTTCATTTCTTAAACATGTGCAGGCCTTTAATACTTCTGATATTCTACCTTTTGTAAAATCAATACTTTTAAGATTTAATAAATCATCAGCATTTTTGCACACATATTCCTTTGCCCTAGGTCCTATCTTTTCATCTCCATAATTAATAATTCCACCCATTGCTTCTCCTTCTACAGTGTGACAAAAAGGTAATTCACAAAAAGCTGCATTATCATGTTTTTTTAGTTCTTTAGCTATTAAGGTCATTGTCTCACAATGTTTATAGGCCTGGGGAAAACTTAATTTTAAATTTCTTGTCACTTCTTCATTTATTCCTGCTGAATTATTATAAGTACATTTAAAATCAACTATCTTCTCCATATATTCTTTTTAGACCTTTCTATATATTTAATTCTTCACATTAATAAGAGTAACATATTAAAATAACTTATAAAAATTGATAATTTTTATAGTTCTATGCCTTTTATAAATAAAATCAATACATTAAAAAGGCATATCATAATATTTTAAGATATGCCTTTCATTTTATATTTTTTTAAGCTTACTTTTCAATGTATCTAAAATTAAATTCACTTCTTTTATCTTTAGAAGTATTACACATGATGCATATACTATAGCTCCACCACCAATTGATAATGCTAAAGTTATAATTTCTTTAATAGTTCCGATACCTAATATTACTGATAAATTGTTATATATAAATAAAGTTATTGCTGCCATTAATAATGCTGATAACATGGATTTTATAAATACTGTTAGCACATATTTCCCACCAAATGGACCTATTTTTATTCTCAAATTTATAAATAATAATATAATAGTCACTAAAGCCGATATACTAGTGGCAAATGCTAAACCGGCCAATTGCATATTTGTAAATTTAACAAATAAAATATTTAAGATGATATTTAATCCCATGGCAATAGCACCATTTATCATAGGTGTTTTTGTATCTTGTAATGAATAAAATACCTTTCCTAAAATATCCCTTAGACCAAAACCTATCATACCTATGGAATAAAATACAAGTGCTACAGATGTCATATATGTGGCTCTTGCATCAAATTCCCCTCTTTGGAAAAGTATTTTTACAATTGGCGTTGCAAGAATTATAGCACCTACTGATATGGGAATAACTATCAAAATAACTGTATTTATGGATGTTATTATTGATTTATTAAATTCAGTTTTATTGTTATCCGTTGACAATTTTGAAAGCATTGGATAAACAACAGATGAAATTGATACTATAAACATACCCATTACAAATTGATTAAGTTTATTTGCATAGTTAAGAGCTGAGATACTTCCTTCAACCAATGTAGATGCAATTGTTCTATCTACTATAGTATTTATTTGATTTACTGCCACACCTATAAGAACAGGGCCCACAAGCCAAAGCATTTTTTTAAGATATTCATCTTTGAAATTCAAATAAGATTGATACTTATAACCTCTTTTCATGGCAAAAGGTAGTTGAAATAAAAATTGTCCTAAAAGTCCTATAAGCGCTCCAAATGGTAATATATATGGTGATGTTTTTGTACTCAGAATTATGGATATTATTATACAAAGATTATATGGCACAGGCATAAGGCCCGGTATTATAAAATTTTCTTTTACTTGCAAGTAAGCCATCATTATATAGCTTATTCCTAAAAAAGGAATACCAAGTAACATTATTCTTGTGAAATAAACTGCCTTTTCCATTGTCTCGCCCTTAAATCCTAGAGCAAATAGTTTAACAATTTCTGGTGCAAAAAAAGCTCCTACAATTGCAAACACTAAACAAATAAGAACAACAACATTAAATATATTATTTGTGTATCTAACAGATGCATTGTCTCCATCTTTTGATCTCACTTCACAAAATAATGGTATAAATGCAGTCCCTAAAGATGTTCCCACTGCTGTAAATATAACTGCTGGAATATTCATAGCAACTAAAAATGCATCGCTTGTTGATGATGCACCATAAGCTGCTGCTAAAGTTAATTCTCTACCAAACCCTAATATTTTTGCTATTAAAGTTGCTACCATAAGTCCTATAGCAGCTTTTGCTACTTTTGACATTTAATATCTCCTCTACTTTACTTATTTTTTAAAGATTTTTGTATTTTATCCGATTCCTTGGAAATCACTAGGTTTTGTAGGGAGCTATCTTCTTCTCCTGACATATTAGATAATTCACCTAGAAATACATCTCCCAACATATTGTACTCAAAATTTTTTTCTTTTAATTTATCCTTTTGACTTTTTTTCTTTGTCATTGAAATGTCTCCTTTTTATTATCAATACTCTTAATATAGCCTAATTTTCTAAATCTCATGTGTGTTTCTTAAATGTAAAAAAGGTACCTAGTTTCATCTAGGTACCCATATCATTAAATTGCTTTACTAACTTTTAAAGGATCGCATTTTAAGAAATAATCTAAGATTCTTGAGTATATAAATGTGAAAACCATACCTACAATTATTGATTTCACTCCATATACAATTAATCCAACAAACAATACTATCATATTAATCTTACTTATTGTTTTAGCTATATTTATATTATTATTCTTTTTATGCATAATAAGTGCTACAACATCAATTCCCACTGTTGATCCATTTACTATAATACAACAATAATAACCTATACCTATAAATATAGATGCTAATAGTACGTCTAATACTACATTAACATGCAATGAAAAAGGTAGGGAGTAAAATAATGAAAATAACGTGATATAGAATAAACTTCCAAATATGGACTTTGAAAAATTGTCCTTACCTAAAAATATATAGCAAGTTATTAATAATAATAAAGTTAACCCATTGCTTAAGTATAACAGTGGCACTGAAAGTACTTTATTTAATATCATAGATATACTAGTAGTCCCACCATTTATAATTTCATTAGGAACCATCCACTTTGAATAAGCTATTGCCATAAATGTATTTCCTATTAAAATTATGAATATATCTCTAACATACTCTTTAATCGTATTTTTATCCATGTTTTTCTCCTATATTTAAAATTTCTAACATATATATTATACATAAAATTTTAATATAGACAAGAATATTGGTTAAATATACTAATTTTAATATGCTTATTTTAAAAATAGATTCTAACAATTATCAAATAACTTTTGATTTATATTTAGTTATTTAAATATTCATTTATTTCTTTTAAATAATTTCTTCTTATTACTAAGAAATAAATAATTAAAACTATAAAGAAACTTCCCATAACGATATATGCTGAAGAAGCCACTTCCATATTAAAGGAATTTTTAACTGCTAAAAGGGCGAAGGTTGAGTGTATTACAGCTATTACATAAGGTGCTAAAAACAATATTCCTATTTCTATAGTTGAAATTTTTCTTATTTCTTTATAGGTTAGGCCTATCTTATTAAGCTTCATATACTTTTCTTTGTCCTCCTGACAATCCATATAAATCTTGTTATATAAAAAACTACTTGCAGTAACGAAGAATATTAATCCTATAAATATAGTTAAAAATAACAAAGTAGAAAAAATTATTTTTCCATAATCAAGTACAAAAGATTTTGATAAAAATTTATAATGTCCATCATTTAATTCTTCTTTATAGACATTTTCAAAGCTTTTACATATATTCAAAGTCTTCATATAATTTCTTGTATCAAATGTAGTAAATGTATCTACTACACAGTTATTATTTGTTTTATCATATAAATCGTCTTTAACAACATATAAATCATAATAAGCTGGCATAACAGACTTGTCTACTTGTGTTACAACTTTTAAAGTATTATCATCTACTACAACTTCATTATTTACTTTTTTATTTTCTAATAATGTTAATGATATTGCTTCATTATCTTTAAATTTCACTGTTTTTTGATTCACTTTTTCAGCCAACTCTTTATACTTTGATTCTTTAATTATTTTAACTGATTTTTCCTTATTCTTTGAAAAAATTGTTTTTATCTCTCCATTTATTTTATAATAAGGAATCTTTTCTTCTTTCAGAGACTTTTCCAACAAATTAACTTTCTCAATATAATCTTTTTTATTAAATTCATCCAAATTATGAAGTGCACTTTTATTTGTAGCAAAGTGTATGGCTTGAGGATAAGCCAACTCAACTTGTCTAGTTTGATCTTTCCAGTAGGCGTACACTGATCCTATGGCAGTAAATGCAACTGCAGAGGTTATAGATATTAAGAAAAACATTCTTGTATTGTCTTTCATTTTATAATATAAATTTGATATACATAACATATTAGTATTTTTATTATAAAATTTTTTATTATTTTTTATAGTCTTTATTATAAATACACTAAGCTGAGAAAATAATAAATATGTTGCTATAATAGTCATAAAAGTAACTGGTCCTATTGTATTTACCAATTGTATTTTTGTAACTGTCATTGCTTTGTAATATGACCATACAAGAAGAATCACACACAATACGACAAGTAATAAAGAGAACTTTGGCTCTGGCCTTTGAGTTTCACTTCCCTTTAACAATTTTAAAACCTTATCTTCTTTTACTACAAAAGAAATAAATAAAGATATTAATATTGAAAGCAGCATAAAGTAAATTATGGTTGCTATCATTGACATTATTGGAATGTAAAACTTTAATGGCTCTATTCCAAGTAAATTTGATATGGCTATTAAAACTATCTTAGAAAAAATCAATCCTACTATTACACCAAGAGTAGATGATAAGGCATTTATAATGAAGTTTTCTATAAAAATCATCTTTTGAACTTGTTTATTTGATATTCCTAAGCTGTATAATATGCCAAATTCTTTGTTTCTACCTTTTAAAAATACACTTACAGAATAAAATACAAAGAAAAATAAAAACACATATACAATAATTGAGCATACTTTAATCGTTAACATTAAGTAATCATCAAATGTTGAAGTATCTAAATTGGGATGATTTATAAACATATTAAAAGAAAATAACAAAGCTGAGGATATTAAAATACTGGAAAAATATCCTAAATAAGACTTAATATTTCTTTTTACATTTTTATATGCAAATTGTATAAAGTTCATTATTTAGTACCTCCCAACAAAGAAAGCACATCTATTATTTCTTGATAAAATTGAATTCTATTATCTCCTTTATAAATTTCATTGTAAATCTCTCCATCTTTTATAAACAGTATTCTATTGCAATAACTTGCTGCTAAAGGATCATGAGTAACCATCATAGCAGTTACTTTTTCTTCTTTATTTATTTTCTCCAAGTATTCCATTACATCTCTTGCTGAAGCAGAATCAAGATTTCCTGTTGGTTCATCTGCAAGTACTAACGTAGGATTATTAATTAATGCTCTTCCTATGGCAGTTCTTTGGGCCTGTCCTCCAGAAACTTCATAAGTCCTTTTATCTAATAAGTTTTCAATTCCCAATATTTCGGAAACTTTATTTAATCTATTATTTTGTTCTTTTAAATCTACACTGTCTAAAGTTAAAGGTAAAATCATATTTTCACCAATTGTTAATGTATTTAATAAATTAAAACCTTGAAATACAAATCCCAGTTCTCTTCTTCTAAACAAAGCTAAGTCGTCACCCTTAAGCTTTAAAATATTTTCCCCTCTTAACGTTATTGTTCCTGATGTTGGTTTATCAATAGTTGATATAAGATTTAAAAGTGTAGTTTTTCCACTACCACTAGGTCCCATTATACCCACAAACTCTCCATCATCAATAGAAAAGCTTATGTTATTTAGCGCTGTTGAAATTACTTTTTTACCATATACTTTTTTTAAATTTTTTATATTTAATATTTTCATGATTATTCTTCCTTTCTAAATTTATTGGTTTTTCTTATATACCAATTTTAATTTAGATTTAAATATATAACTATCTGCAAACCTTTCAAGAGTATTACATTCATGTAAGGTTTGTATATTTTAAAAGTCAGTAGTTAATTTACCACTGACTTCTCATTTCTTAAATAATATAGATACTTTAGTTCCTTTTTTTTCTTCGGATTTTATCTCTATATTATGTCCTAAATTATCACAAACTGTTTTAGCTATATAAAGTCCCATACCTGTAGATTCTCCATATTTACGTCCATTTTCACCTGTAAAAAATAAATCAAAAACTCTTTTTATATCCTTCTTGCAAATTCCTACGCCTTCATCAATTATGTCTAATGAAATATATTCTTCGCCTTCTTCATAAGCTATAGCCATGTATTTCCCATAATCTTTTGAGTATTTTACTCCATTTATAATAATTTGTTTTATTACAAACTTTATCCACTTCTTGTCAGTGTATACTTCTATGTCCTTGTCCAAATTCACCTTAGGGATTATTTTATTTTTTATAAATAGTCTTTTTTCTTCATTTACAATTTCCATAATTTCATCATATAAATTAACTTGTTCAATTACAAAATCTTTTTCAAACTCATCTAGTCGTGCAAAGTACATTGCCATATTTAATCCCTTGTCCAACTTATCTACCTCTTGCATAATTTCTGTTGCAATTTCTTCTCCTTCATAATCTTGAAGTTGAAGATTTATTACAGATAAAGGGGTTTTCATTTGATGTATCCAGTGATTTATAAAAGTTAAATGTTCATCATGCTTTTTCCTTTGCTCTTCTAAAGAACTTATGTATAACTCATATTGATTTTCTAAAATTAATGATATATTTTTACCCAAGTCGGATCTTCCAATGTCTACAAAAGACTCATCTAAAGTATTTATTTTTTTCCCAAAAAAGTCATATATCTTTTTAGAGTTTAAGTATTTGTATATCATAAAACAACTTATTATAAAAGTATTAAACAATAATAAATATAAAGTTTCACTAAAGTTTATAAACTTCATCATATTACAATAAAAAAGTGTAATCATAAGTCCTATATAATAAATAAAAACATATCCCTTATATTCTCTTATAAATAATTTCATATTATTACCTACCAAGTTTTATTTAATTTGTACCCAACACCTCTAACTGTTTGAACTCCATCTTCTATTCCCAAATCATAAAGTCTTTTTCTTATTCTACTTACATTTACATTTAGTGTATTTTCTTCTACAAATTCAATATCATCCCATATTTTTTCTAATAAATAATCTCTGCTCACTACCTTTGGATATTTTTTTATAAGACATTCCAAAAGTATTCCTTCCTTTTTAGTTATAACTAAATCTTTATTTTTATATTTTAATTCTAATCTTTCTGGATAAAATTTCAATCCATCCAGTTCAACAATTCGTTCATCCAGTTTAGAAGAGTACTCTCCATATGCTCTTCTTATATAACCTTTTATTTTTGCAATTACCACATCATAATAAAATGGCTTAGTTATATAATCATCTGCACCACTTTCCAAAGCCCTAATTTGATCCATTCCGCTGTCCCTTGCTGATATGAAAATTATTGGTATATTTGATTTTTGTCTTATTTTTGTACACCAATAAAAACCATCAAACTTTGGTAAGTTAACATCTAATAGGACGATGCTTGGGCTAATCTCATCAAACTCTTCCATAATATTATTAAAGTTTTCAACTATTACTGCCTCAAACCCATATCTCTCCATGTAATCTTTTAATAAGGTGCTAATTGATATGTCGTCTTCCAAAATATAAATTATATTATTCATATTACACCTCCTTAAGTATTCATATTACTAATAGTCATTTATATTTATCATAAATATAACATTTACTCTATGATTTTATCAATAAAACATCCAATAAAAATAATATTAACTTTAAGAAAAGTGTTGCCTATCGTTCTAAGCAACTATATAGTTACTGACTTTAGGCAACACTCATACTATAAAAAGTAGTAATAAATTAATAATATACATCCCAAGACTATTCTATACCACCCAAAAACTTTAAAATCATGCTTTTTAATATATTCCATAAGAAACTTTATAACAAATAAAGATACTATAAATGATATTATTATTCCAACTATTAAAACAGTTCCTTCCAAGCTTGTAAACACGAAACCAAATTTAATTAACTTTAATAAGCTGGCTCCTAACATTACTGGTATGGCTAGAAAGAAAGTAAACTCAGCAGCCACACCTCTGGAAATTCCCAATAATAACGCTCCTACTATAGTTGCTCCTGAACGTGATGTTCCTGGAAATACTGCTGCTATTAGCTGAAAAACTCCTATTATTATAGCCATTTTGAAACTTAAATTATTTATATTATCCACCTTCGGATTTCTACCTTTATTATAATTTTCTATTACTATAAATAAGATACCAAAGACTATCAAAACTATGGCTACACTTTTAAAATTATAAAATAGTTCATTTATTTCATCGTCCCATAGTATTCCTACTATTGCTGCTGGCACACAAGCTATAAAAATTTTCACCCACATAATAAAAATATCCTTTTTTACTATTTCTTTACTTTTAAAATCAAATGGCAATATGCTTTTCCAGTATAAAACTACTACTGCCATAATAGCTCCCAACTGTATCACTACAAAATACATTTCTTTAAAAGCTTCTGACATATTTAGCTGTAAAAATTGATCTACTAAAATCATATGGCCTGTACTACTTATTGGAAGCCACTCTGTAATCCCCTCAATTATACCTAAAATTATAGATTTTAAAATTTCTATCAATTCCATAAATTCTACCTCACTCTAAAATAAATTTTATTATACTAAAACTTTATTATTTTTCTTCTATCTAAGCTATCTATAAACCTTACACAAAGATTACATGTATGTAATAAAAAAAGACTAGGTCATTACCTAATCTTTTAAATACTTCAATTATTAAATTAAACTATTTTTTTCATATGATATAATTCGTACATATTTACTAAGTTACTTTTCTTCGTAAGCAAGTTCTACAATTTTACTTCCTGTATAAAAATTTTTTTCTCCTCCTAAAACTCTGAAATCATCATTTTCTCCATAGTTTATAGTAAGGACATTTTTATCAAATTTATCATTATCAACATTAAATACAAAAGGTAAATTATTTTTCTTTACTTCCCCTATATTAGAATAATAAACAACTTTTCCTTCGTTCATTAAAACAACTTGATTTACATCGTCTATTTCTGTAATCTTTAAAAACTTATATCCGACTTTTTCATATATTTCTTCTCTTGGGGTGTTTGGTTTAAATATATACATCTTGTCCCATTTAATTGAAAGTTGCTTATCAAGACTTATAACTTCACCTTTTTTTCCTTCATTAATTAGTTCTGATAATGAACTTAACATATTCACATAATTTTCAAATAAATCTTTTGAATTTTTGTTTGATTCATCAAACTGTATTATATTACTTGACTTATCTAAAACATCCCACCCAGATTTACTTTCTTTCATCCTTATATTTATTTTTGATATACATTCACCATACTTCCCTGGCTCTGTCACTATTACAGTTTTTCCATCCTTGTTTTCATAATCATTTTGTTTTATCTGAACATGATTATGCCCCGAAACTATAACATCAATTCCACTAACATTTTTAGCTAAATCTTGTATCCTATTTCCAGGGTGTTTTGGTTTTTTAGGTCTTTCTCCAGAATGAACCACTGCTATAATCACATCTGGTTTTTCTTTTTCATTCATAATATCAACCCATTTTTGAGCATCTTTAACTAAATCATTCATATAGAGTTTACCCTCATAACCCTGTTGATCTTTTAGCTCCATTGATTTGTTTTTATCTTCTCCTACTTCTTTTAATGAAAGTCCTAATATACCTACTTTTATAGTTTTATCATAAACTCCTAATTCTTTTATTATATAAGGCTTTACATAACTTTCTCCATTTTTATTATATGTATTTGCAGACAAAACACTTATGCCTTGCTTTTCAAAATCTGATACCAAGCTATCTAAACCTTCTTTATCCTTTGAAATAAATTCATGATTTCCAAGAGTTACAGTATCAAATCCTGCTTCATTCATTTCTTCTGCTAAAGGAATATTGGCTTCACTTTCCCCTTCAAAATACTTTAGCATATCTCCTGATGTTCCATATTCTTTATCATAAAAATCTCCTGCATCTACTACAATAGTATTTGAATATTTTGCTTTGTCTTTTTTGATAAAATCAACCATTTCATAAGGTAATATTCCGTGTAAATCTGTTGTTGCTAAAATATTTATATCTACTGTTTTTGTGGAACTACATCCTACCAAAAATAGTGATAATAAGACTATATTTATAGTAATTATTTTTATTACATTTCTATTCATAATATTCTCCCCTATTTTGTTTTTCAATTATATATTACCATATTTTTACTTATTTTTTCATAATTCAAAGTTCTTTCTACTATATACAATATATGTTCACGTATTTGTTTTTCAACCCTATCACACAAATCTCAAGATATCGTAATCCCTTTACAATTATAAAAGGTACTATAGATAAATTTCTCCCTAGTACCTTAATTGTTTTCTATTTAATTTTATACTTATTATACATAACTAAAATTCTTCAACATCTAAATATTCATATCTTTTCTATTATAAATTAAGTAAGTACTTGCAATAGATACAATCATTATACAAATTCCTATTATAACAAATTTCATTTCGAATCCATTTTTTAAAAGCTCTCCTGGTGCATAATAATCAAAAGGTGATAAATACTTAAGAAACTCAAAATCTTCTTTTAACTTGCCTATTATGCCGAATAAATAAGAAACAAAGAAGATTCCAATTGATATGGGAATTCCTCCTTTATCTGACTTAGCTAAAGCAGATATAAGCATTCCTATAGACATAAATACAAGGCCTAAAATAAACATTCCCATATATACTATTTTAATATTTACTAAAAGATCCATAAGTTCTACATTATCTGGTTTTACTACCATACAAACAAATATATTAGTTACACCTGTAATTACTATATAAAGAAAATAAATTGAAATTATTGATAATAACTTGTAACTTACAATTTTACTTCTTTTTATTGGTTTTGAATATAAAAATTCTATTGTTCCCTGACTTTCTTCTTTTATAAGAGAGTTAACACCTAAAATTGCTCCATAAACAGCACTTGCCATGGCTATATACTGAATAACATATGCCATATAATTAAATATATCTGAAAAATCTGTTCCTGCATCTATATTAAATGCCTTTAACATATCTACAGATAAGCCACTCATTTTATCATTTACCAACTGTTGCATTCCCATATCGGCCATACTTGGAAACAGTGACATAAATAAAACTATCATAATACCACAAACTACTGACCAAATAATACATGATTTTAATAGTCTTTTAAACTCAAATTTAAATATGTTCATTATTTATCTTCCTCCTTATTTTCATAATAATTTAAGAAAGTATCTTCTAAGTCTTCTCTTTCTATTAATAATTCATCAATAGTATATTTGCTTAATTCTTTTACTAGAGAATTTGTATCTTTATAATAAAGGAAGACAAATGAGTTATTGTTTGACTTATTTAAAATCTTTCCACCTAAGTTTAGTATTATTTCTTCATTAATATCCTTACTACTTAATGTAACTTTTAGTCCCAGAGTTTTTGTGGCCTTTTCAAGTTCAATTACATCTATTATTTTTCCTTCTTTTATTACAGCTACCCTATCACATAAACTTTGTACTTCGTTTAAATTGTGAGATGATAAGAAAACAGTATTTCCTTTTTCCTTTTCTTTCACTAATATATTAAATAGTTTTTTTTGCATTAGGGGATCTAAACCATTTGTAGGCTCATCTAAAATTAAAAGTTTTGGATTTTGAACTAGTGCTTGGGCAATTGCTACTTTTTTCTTATTTCCCAAACTAAGCTCTTCCATTTTCTTTTCCATGTCTAACTCCAAATCTGTACATATTTGTGATAATTCTTCGTCACTAACATTTGGATAAAAACTCTGAGCATATTTCATTAAATCCTTTACTTTAACCGTGTCATAATATTTAACTTCACTAGGCACATATCCTATGTTTTCTTTTATTTTGCAATTGTCTTTTACAATATCCATTCCAAATATTGTTGCACTTCCACCAGTTGGGTATATAAAGTTTAGTAATGTTTTTATTGTAGTAGATTTCCCTGCACCATTTGGTCCAATGAATCCGTAGATTTCACCTTCATTTACACTTATATTAATACTTTCAATTCCTCTGTTTTTCTTATAAGATTTAGTCAGATTCTTAGTTTCAATTATCTTCACTACAAATCCCTCACTTTTATTTTATTTTATAATACTAGTATAGAGTTAGTTACTTACGCTTTCAAACATTTTATAAAAAATAATAAAAAGATTTACCAAGTTTTATAACCTAGTAAATCTTTTTAACTTAATTAAATCTAAATGGATTTAATCTAATTGCATTATTGTATAAAAATGGATAAGATTTATTTAAATACTTTAAGTAATCAACCCATTGCATGGCAATATTTTTATAAACTCTTAAAATATCTTTTTCTAAATGACTAATATCCAACTGATTATTTTTATCATTTTTACAAAAGACAATCTCGTCTCTTAAATGTATTACCGACATAAGTAAATCCGTAAATATTTCATGTTCAGTTATATTCTCATTACTGATTAAATTTACAAGTAAATTACTATTTTCAAGTAAAACATCCATTATTTTATCCAGATCTATATCTTTCATATCAATATTATAATTATGTTTTTCAACTTGATTTTTTACTTCATCTAAATTGTTAAAAGAAGTTATGGAGTTTTTGCCTCCTTTATCTGCCTTTATTATTAAATGCATCAATTTATATCCTACTTCAGTAAAGAATAGTCCAATTAGCATGCTCAACTTTTCCATTCTTTCTTGCTTAGCTTTATAATCTATTAATCTTTCTAATATCAATGTAACGACTAAACTGTTTACTGGAATAAAGCATAAATTCATTAATGAATAATATGCTGTGTTGACAGCTTGACCAAATACTAAGTAATGTATTAGAAACATAATAGCAGATAAACCTACTAAGACTAGTGATACTACAATATAATATTTTTTATTCTTCATTGTTTTCCTCCTAATTTTGCCAATGCCTTGATTATTATATCATAGGAAGAAATTTTTGACTTATTATATTTTTAATATACTATCACTTATATTTATTATCCTAGTAAAACATCATTCATATCGTAAAGCCCATTTTCCGCATTTACAATAAATTTAGCTGCCATAACAGCTCCTTTAGCAAATATCATATTAGAACCAGCTTTATGTTTTATTTCTAGTACTTCATCATCTCCTGCGAAAATCACATCGTTGTCTCCTATAATAGTTCCACCTCTTATAGTATGTATAGCTAATTCATTTGGTTGTCTTTTAGCATGCTTTCCATGTCTTCCATAAATATTTGTAAGCTCATTTCTTACTTCTTTTATAGCGTCTGCTGTCATAAAAGCAGTTCCACATGGACAATCTTCTTTTCTATTGTGGTGTTTTTCTATTATTTCTATATCAAATCCATCTAATAATCTAGTAGCTGTTTTTACTAATTGAAGCATTACAGTTATACCAATTGATGTATTTGAAGATTTAAATACTGGTATTAATTTTGATACTTCTTTAACTTTTTCATTTTGTTCATCACTGTGAGCCGTAGTACCTATAATAACTGGTGTTTTAGTACTTACAGCATAATCTAAAATTTCTTCTAGTCTAGATGCTTTTGAAAAATCTATTATTGCATCTGCTTTTCCTTCTATATCACTAAACTTTGGATATATTTTAAAATCTACGTCTTTTAAATCATGATCTGAAACTGCACAAAATACTTCTACTCCCTCAGTTTCATTTATACATTTTACTATTTCTCTTCCTGTATTTCCAAGACCACTTACTATTATCTTTATCATCACAAAATCTCCCCTGTACAATAATATGTATTTCCACTATAATGGTAATTTATTTGATACATTTATGTCAATTAATTCACATAAAAATACCCTATTCTCCAAATTAAAATAGGGTATTTTTAATTATTTTTAAATATCATCTTCTTTTCTATTAATAGATTTTTCACTATCAAATCCATCAGGATATCTTTTTTTCAATTTCTCAATGTTCATTTTAAAAATATCTTCTAGTGAATATCCTAAAGCTGTTGCTGTTTCAGCTAAATACCAAGCAACATCGCCAAGCTCTTTTGCCAAATGCTCTTTATCCAATTCATGATTATGAGCTATATGTTTTTTTACAATGTCTATTGCCTCTCCTGACTCACCACAAAGTCCCATAACACCGTTTATTAACATATCTTTTTCACTTAAATCTTTATTCATTGTTCTCTTTGCCAATTCTTGATATTCATTAATTTTCATATATTCCTCCCTGAAATAACACTATCCTTGAAGTCCATTGGCTTGTCTATCCATATTTTCTATTACAACATCATGAATATCTCCCTTTGAAGCGCAGTATTCAAGAACCTTCCATGGAGTGTTAGTGTGGAAGTGAATTTTAATTAAACTTTCATCACCAACAGCAAGTAAACAATCTCCTTCAATATTTTCTGTTATGTAGTCATTTATTTCATCTTCACTAAGATCAGTTCCTTCAATTAATAATTGTGTATCAAATTTATACTCTAACATATTCATACTCCTTTTTCTAATTTATTATATTATGTAATATATTTTTACTAATAATTATATTATACACTAGTAATATTACCGCCTAAACATTTTTCGCTTAAAATTAATGTTGTAAACACCTTAAAATAGTAAAACCATCACTTAAATATTTTAAAAGTGATGGTTTTACTTGCTTTATATACTATTAATTTAGTAAGACATTTTATTTTTTTTATTTTTTTCAACTACAAGATAAATCATGATAAGTACTACTGAAATTGACATGGCCACAAGTAAATCCATAAATATTTTTGAATTACTTCCATTATTTAAAATCTGATTAAATGCAGAGTTTACCCAAGTTAAAGGTAGTACTAATGAAAAATTTTGTACCATTTGTGGCATAAAATTAGTTGGAACAAACCCTCCACTTAATAAACACATCGGTGTAATTATCATAGATAATAAGGTGTAATACATACTAGAGCTATTTGATATACTAAGTACAATTAACGCTATGGCTATTCCTACAACTGAAAGTACAACGGACAATAAAATCATATAGAAAAAGTTAACATTAAAATCTGGATTGAAAAAATAAAATGATGCTACTAATGTAATACTTTGAAGTAAAAGTAAAATAAAACATCCTAATATATGGCCTAGGGCATATTCAACTTTACTCACCTTTGAAACTAAAATTCTTTTATCAATTTTTAATTCTTTTTCTTTTAATAAAGGATTTATTCCCCTTCCTGCTATAAATAAAAATGCCATTGTAAATAAACCAAACATTATCATATATGGGATTACTGCTTCTAATTTTGTATCTTCATAAATAAATTCATATTTATCTTTTTCATATTTATCATAAGCTTTATTGTATTCTTCCATATTATTTCCAAATGCTAATATTTGATTAATACTAGCATTTAGAGCACTTAACACATATTCTTTACTGTTATCATCTTCACTGCTTATTACTTCTATAATATCTTTTTTATTTTTTTTTATATCATCATATATGTTCTTACTATTAATTACAACTCCCACAGATACATCTTCTTTATCTAAAGTCTTTTTTACATCTTCTTTATTATTAACATTTATAACCTTTGAAAATTTCTCTTTTGGCAAGATCTTATTCATGATTTCACTTTTGTCATTGGAGTAAACTACTATATCAAAGGTGTTATTCATTTCGTTATTATTATCATCCACCTTTTTTATCAGTACATTTAAAAACAAATTTACTACTATTGGAAAAACTAGTATTAACAGAAACCATCCCTTCATTATGGACTTTAAATTATGTTTTAGTATTACTAAAATATTTTTCATATTATCTCACCACTTTTCTTTTTAATAATATTGTAGAAATAATCATTAAAATTAATGATGCAGTTAAAGTTATTACTACTGTCATAAGTAAGTTTTCACTGCTATTGTAGGCTACAAGATTATTTAATTCTTTACTTACCCATAAAAAAGGATTTAATTTTATTAAAGATATCTTATCAAAACTATCACTCATTTGTGGCATAAGTTGTCCCGATGCCAAAGTAAGTGCTGTAACTATAAAAGAACAAATATTGTCTCCACTAGTTTTTTTCTTAGCTAAAGCTGTGGTGAAAATGCCTAAACAAACAGCAAATAAACTAAGTAATCCGATTATAAATAATATTGGTAAAATATTATTTATGTTTACATTTACTCCGTAAAATAAAGTTGCAGCTCCTAGCATTACTAACC
This sequence comes from Terrisporobacter mayombei, assembly GCF_020748465.1. Taxonomy (GTDB): domain Bacteria; phylum Bacillota; class Clostridia; order Peptostreptococcales; family Peptostreptococcaceae; genus Terrisporobacter; species Terrisporobacter mayombei. Next base: position 323,353 of record NZ_JAHZMP010000002.1, on the reverse strand, counting down.
CTTGAGAAAATATAAGAAAAAATGATCCTACTAATTCTAAAGATAGAAGTGATGAAACTTTTGCAGAAGATATTTTTACCCTATTTCCTAACTTCTCTTTAATATAAAATGTATTTTTAAAAGCATGAACACTTCCTACTAAAATCGCCATTTCTAACATTACTAAGGCAAAATACTCACCATATTCCATATCATCTAGTATGGATTTAGGCTTTTCATCATTATTATTATATTTTTCATTTTTAATCATATTAGTTACATTTATTGGTGTGTAATTTTCTTTGTTTAAAGATTCATACACTGACAGAGAATTAAAGAATTCTTCAGTAAGTTTTTTTACAGATTCTTGCCCTATACTAATGTCACTACTTCCGCCCACGTTAATTCTTTTATTTTTCTCATCAATATTCACTATTAAGCCATTGTTCTTTGATAAATTATTTTTATCAAATTCATTTTCACTGTAAATTTTATAATCTATGTTTATTTTACTATTATCATCATCAAATTTTTCTAAAGTTTCACAATAAGAGTTTATAATTGCGCTTTGAGTATTACCAACAATAGCTAAGTTAATATCTTCTTTTCCACCTTCAAAAGAGAATATTATTGAAAATATATAAGGAAGGAAAAGAGCCAAAAATATATTCGATAAGACTGTGTTTTTATCTCTTAGTCCTCTTTTTATGGAGGATAATATTATATTCATAAATACGCCCCCTTAATCCCTAAGTTTTCTTCCTGTTAAGTTTAAAAATACATCTTCTAAAGTTAGTATTTGGCTTTTTATATCTAAAATTTTAATGTCCTTACTACTTAAATATAATAAAAGTTCATTTAGACCATTAATTTCCCTATCAATACTTACAATTACTTTGTTGTCTTTAAATTCAACACTATCTATACCTTTTATATTATTAAAATCTTTTTCGTTTATAGAAGTAATGTCATTTACTGTAACTTCAAATTTATTTTTGTTAGTAATTAAATTTTTTAAACTTTCTTTACTTCCCTCTGCTATCACTCTTCCCTTATCCATAATTGCAATATTATTACAAAGAGCTTCAACTTCCTCCATATAGTGTGTTGTATAAATTACAGTACATCCATTTTTGTTCAAAGTTTTTATAGACTTCATTATATGATTTCTAGACTGTGGATCTATTCCAACAGTAGGTTCATCCAGAATTAAAAGTTCTGGATTATGAACTATACCACAAGCTATGTTTAATCTTCTTTTCATACCACCAGAAAAAGTTTTACTTAATTTCTTACTTTCTTCCAGTCCTACAAACTGTAATGCACTTATTGATTTTTCTTTTAAATCTTTTCCTTTTAATCCATATAAACTACCAAAAAACATAACATTTTCCAATGCTGTCATATCTTCAAATATAGCTAGATCCTGTGGCACTATACCTAATTTTCCTCTCATATTGGCGTCATTTTTTCTTACTTCTTCATTACATATTTTTATACTTCCTTTATCTTTATCCAGTAAAGTTGTCAATATATTAATAGTTGTACTCTTACCAGCCCCATTTGGTCCAAGCAAACCAAATATTTCACCCTTTTCTATAGAAAGGTTTAAGTTTTCTAGGGCATTTACTTCACCAAAACTTTTGTATAAACCTTTTATCTCCACATACTTCATTTCATCACCCCTCATAATTACTTTTCTTTATGATTTAATTATATGGAAATTTATGAATAATTTTAAGTACACATGGTCACAACTTCAACATGACTAAAGTCATAAATAAAACTGTAATCTATATCACATGATGCTTTTGAAATTAATTATACTCTCTATATAAAATGCTCCAATTATATTCAATGATAATCAATATGATTGAAGCTTTATCTACTTACGATAAAAATAAGATAAACTAAAAGCACTTGTAAAAAAATACAAGTGCTTTTTTAAAGTTTTATATTATTACCCATTTAAATATGTAATTGCTATTTGAGTTCTATGTTTTAAGTCCATTTTAGATAAAATAGAAGTTATATGATTTTTTATGGTGCCTTCTGATAAAAAAATCTCCCCGGCTATTTCCTTATTAGACAAACCTTTAGCAATAAACTTTACTACTTCCTTTTCTCTTTCACTTAAATAATATTAATCCAATATATTATCTTTATTATTTTCATCTCTATTATCGTTATTAATCACAAGTTTAGATACAATGTCCGCTTCAAAAACTCCGTTACCCATATTTACTGATTTTATTCCATTTATTATTTTATCTGGTTTGCTACTTTTTAATAAATAACCATTACTATTATGTTTTATGGCTGATGAGATTAAATTTTCCTCATCAAAAGTTGTAAGTATAAGAACTTTCACATCTATTTTTCGTCTTCTTATTTCTGCCAATACTTCTTCACCACTCATTATTGGCATTCTCATATCAAGCAAAATCATATCAATTTTATTTTCACTCAAGAAATCAATACATTCTTTCCCATTTTCCAAAGTTGCAACAACTTCTATTTCTTCATCTATTCCAATAATTATTTTTAAACTTTCTCTTATTAAAATATCGTCATCCACAATAACCAAACGTATCATATTCTCACCCCTTAAGTATAATTAAATTTGAAAAACCATCTTCATTATTGAAATAAACATCTCCCCCTAAATTTACAATTCTTTCTTCAATACCAAGAAGTCCCATTCCTTTTTTTATTTCTCCTTGGTAATTACCATTATCTTTTATATGAATTCTAATAATTTTATTGAAAACACTTATATGTATATTAATTGAGTCTCCGTTGCAGTACTTAATACTATTAGTAAAAATTTCTGACATACATTCTAAAATATTCTTCCAATATATTAAGTTGATTTCATTTAAATCCCCTTCTAGTTTCAACTCTGTTTTAATATTTGATTTTTTAGAGAAATCATCCATCATAACTTTTAAATTATTAATATTTAGCTCCTCCACATTAGGCTTGATCTTTTTTAAAGTATATCTAATATCATCCATACCTTCTCTTAAGTTTTCTATTATATTATCTAAAATAATAAATCCTTTTTCTTCATCACTTTTTATAATAATTTTAAGTGCTTCCAACTGCATAATGCTTCCAGCTAAAGTATGACCAATTTTATCATGAAGCTTTTGAGAAATATTGTTTCTTTCTTCAATTTTTACAGACTGTATACTATTATAGTTTATTTTATTTTCTTCTTTTCGTGTCTCTTCCAAATGAAAATTTTTATCCTTTAAATCATAATTGTATTTCTCCAGCTTATGTATTTTTTCTTCAGATTTTATACTATTATAAATAAAAATACATGCAACAAAGCCTAAAAATATATTAGTATAGCTAAGATTAACCTTAATTGCCCCTAAAAAATATACTATTATAATAGAATACAAATAAATCACATCATATTTTTTAACTAAAATATACTCAACACCTAACATTGCTAAAATTATAAGACATGGGTTATAAAAATAAGTAACTACTAACATAAATATAATATTTATGAGTAGCAAATTATCCTTTTTTATTTTAATTATATATAACATATACAATGATAAGCTAATGCAAATTAAAATAGCCACTATTGGGTAGCTAATTCTATTAAATAACTCATGATTTTCTAAACCATATATAAATATATTTACACTAATTATCAGATTTAATATTATTTTATATATCATCTTTTCTCTCCTATGAAAAATAATAACCACCCTCAAAACCATGAAGGTGGCCGTAAAAATTAATCACTTACAAAATATTTGATACTTATTTAATTGCTTTTGCAATAAATTTAGCCATGTGTCTGTTAATATAGTCATCAATATCATCTTTATCACTATCAAATCCCCAGTTGTCTTCTAGAACTCTTATACTTCTATATGTTAGTCCTGCATCACCTTTTAATTTAAAATCTATTAAATCATATAGCCAACATTCACGAACATTTTCTTCCCAAAGGTTATTAGATTTAATATACTCATCTAAAATTAATTTGTATCTTAATAAAGTGAAACGGTCTATAGTTATATTATTTATTCCAACATTAAATTTACTTCCCCTTGTCATATGTTACCCCCCTAAGATATATTTTCAATTAAATTATAGCATAGGTAAGTACATTTTAGGATTATTTGTCCGTATAAACAATTTTTCCTTCACTAATTGTATATTTAACTTTTCCCAATAGTTTTTCACCTATAAAAGGAGAGTTACTTGATTTAGAATCAAAATCTTTTACTATCCATTCTTCATCTGGGTTAAATATTAAAATATCTGCAATAGCTCCTTCTTTAATAAAGCCTCTGTCTAAATTATAAAGCTTTGCAGGGTTTATAGTCATCTTTTCTAATAGACTCATTATGCTTAAATGATTTTCTTTTACTAATGATGTTATACCTAAGGGTAAAGATGTCTCCAAACCTATGATACCACTTGGACAAGCGGCAAAAACACGACTTTTTTCTTCTATAATATGTGGTGCATGATCTGTTGCTATTATTTCTATTGTATTATCTTTTAATCCTTCAATTATTGTTTGCTTATCTTTATCTGTTCTAAGCGGAGGATTCATCTTTGCCAATGATCCATGTTTTAGTACATCTTCTTCAGTTAAAGTAAAGTGGTGAGGCGCTGCCTCTGCATAAACTTTTGCTCCCAGTGATTTGGCAAATCTTACTGTTTCTACAGCTACACCTGAACTTATATGTTGTATACTTACTTTTGCTCCTGTTTCCAAGGCAATCATACAGTCTCTAGCTACCATAATATCTTCTGCACAAGTTTTTGCTCCACCTTTAAGACCTAATTCTTTAGCTATTTCACTGTCATTTACACCAGCAGTCTCTATAAAATTAGAATCTTCTTCATGAAGACTTATTGTCACGTCAAGTTCTTTTGCTTTTTTCATTGCTTCATATAAAATTTCTGTATCCATTATGGCTATACCATCATCACTAAATCCTACAGCACCATTTTCTAAAAGTTCTTCAAAGTTAGTCAATTCCTTTCCTCTAAAACTTTTTGTTATACTACCAACTTGAAGCACATTAATGCAAGCTTCTTTTGCTTTTTCATTTACATAATTCAAAGTCTCAACATTATCAACTACAGGTTTTGTGTTTGCCATACAAACAACAGTTGTAAATCCACCTCTTGCTGCAGATTTTGCACCAGTTAATATATCTTCTTTGTATGTGAAACCTGGATCTCTAAAGTGCACATGAACATCAATTAATCCTGGAGAAATTACATATCCTTTTGCATCTATTATCTCTTTAAATTTTTCATTAACTTCTATTTTACCAATTTCTTTAATTTTTCCATCTTCAATAGCTATATCTACTACTTCATCTTTCTTGCTCAATGGATCAATTAATCTACCATTTTTTATTAAAATCATAAATATCTCCTTTGCAATATCTATTTATATATAAATTATAAATATTGTACCATTCTTTATAAAAAAATAAAAAGAATTTTACTTATACATACATAAAATTCTTTTTTTTAATATCATTCAGTTTCTACTATAATAAATACTTAAATTAAAATTTAAAAATATTCATATTTTAAACATTATTATTTAATGAAATTTTTACAATATATATAAAATTTTGCTTTTTGAAACTTTTTGTCGAAAAATGTGTTTACAAATTAATAATTTTAATGTAAAATGATTTTTATACGTAAGAGGAAATCTTTCATCGATTGAGGAAAGGCTTATCCTTGAAAATTTAATTCCTTACACAATTTCAGAGGAATTGCACTAATTTTAGGAGGAAATCGATATGATTCAAATTTTAACAGGTACTGCTTTATTATTAGTAGTATTAGCACTATTTACTTTATTTAGTTACAAAGCGCCACAAGGTATGAAAGCAATGGGTGGACTTGCAAACGCTGCTGTTGCATCATTCTTAGTTGAAGCTTTCCACTTCTCATTCTTTGGTGAAGTTTTAGGAATAAAATTCCTTGAAAACGTTGGAGCAGCAAACGGTTCATTAGGTGGTGTTGCAGCTGCAACTTTAGTACCACTAGCTCTTGGAGTTTCTCCAGTATATGCTGTAATGGTTGGTCTTACATGTCTAAACTTTAAAATATTACCAGGATTTATAGCAGGTTACTTAATATCATTTGTAATAAAGAAATTAGAAGAAAAAGTTCCTGCTGGACTTGATCTAATAGTTATAATATTAGTAGCTGCACCACTTGCTTTCGCTATAGGACACTTTACAAGTCCAGTTGTAAATGGTGTACTTGAAACAATAGGTACAGTTTTAACTCAAGCTTCATCTGCATCTCCAATATTAATGGGTATAATACTTGGTGGTTTAATAACAGTTGTTGCTACTGCTCCACTTAGCTCAATGGCTTTAACAGCTATGATAGGTTTAACTGGTGCCCCAATGGCAATAGGTGCTTTATCAGTATTTGGATCTTCTTTCATGAACTTCGTATTCTTCTCAAAAATGAAGTTCGGTTCTAAGAAAGATAATATATCAGTTGCTATAGAGCCATTAACTCAAGCTGACTTAATATCTGCTAACCCAGTACCAGTATATGTTACTAACTTTATAGGTGGTGCAATGTCTGGTGTAATAATAGCTATGATGGGACTTGTAAACAATTCTCCAGGAACTGCTACTCCAATAGCTGGTCTTGCAGTAATGTTCGCTTACAATGATCCTATAAAAGTTGTAATAACAGCTGCTGGTTGTGCTTTTGTATCTATAGTTGCTGGTTTCATAGGATATGCAATATTCAAAAACTACAAAATAACTACTGCTGATGTAGTTCGTGGAACTAACTCAGATGATACAGCTGCTTAATATATTTAAATAGCAAATTAAAAAGCTTAAAGGTTTAATATAAATTATTCCTTTAAGCTTTTTTTTTATACAAATAATCAATTTCCATATTTTAATTTAAACTTTTTCCTTTCTTAATTATACTTTATAGTTTATTTACATAATCTTTCTCTTCTCTTTGTAGATCTTATAAATAATTCTTCTAATCCACTTTTATCTTCATCTTCTATACATTTTTTTATTTTATTTACTTCCTGTTCAAAATTATTTATAACAGTAAGTAAATTTTCTTTATTTCCTAAAAACAATAAACTCCATAAATCTTCATTCATATTTGCAATTCTAGTTAAATCTCTATAGCTATCACCAATAAATTTCCCTGTATTTCTATTTTCCAAATCACTATTTATTAAGGCTACAGCAAGAACATGTGGCAATTGACTTGTAAATGCTATCATTTCATCATGAAACTTAGGAGTAGTTCTTCTAATATGCTTAAAACCCATTTCATACGCAAGTCCTTCTATTAGTTTTAAATTTTCTTCTTTATTTTTATTATTTTCAATTATTAAAAAATTTGCACCTTCAAATACTTTATTTGTAGCATAATCTATACCTTTTTTTTCCCTTCCAGCCATGGGATGAGCAAATACAAAATCAATATTTTCTGGCAAGATTTCAGTTATATCATGAATAAATAACTCTTTTATTCCTGTCACATCTGTAATTAAAGCATTTTTCTTAAATTTATTTTTATTTCTAATAATAAATTTTTTTACTAAATTAGGATATATGGCAAGAACGATTAAGTCCACCTTAGAAATTATTTCATCTGCATTTATAAATCCTTCTTTTATAATGCCTAATTTTTTTGCTTTATCTAAAGTGTCTGCATTTTTGTCTACTCCATAAACTTCTTTATATCCTGCTTCTTTTAGGGCCATGGCATATCCTCCACCAATTACACCAAGGCCTACAATTAATATTTTCATAAAACACCTCTTAAATTTCTTTCTTTTTATAACACCCCAATAACTTAAAATACTTACTTTTTTGTTCAATTATATTTATAGCATTTTTTACATTTTCATCGTTAATATTACCTTCAAAATCAACATATAAAACATATTCCCACAACCTGCTTTTACTTGGTCGAGATTCTATTTTTACCATGTTAATTTTATTTTCTGCAAAATGTTTAAGAAAATTATATAAAGTTCCTGCTTTATTATCTAAAGAAAATGTTACAGTCATTTTATTACAATCATTACTTAACTCTAGTTTTCTGCTAATTATTACAAACTTTGTATTGTTACTTTCATTGTCGTTTATCTCTTTTTCTATTATATCCAACCCATAAATTTTTGCTGCTCTTTCACTGGCAATAGCTGCCTTACTTTTATCATTTAAATCTGAAACATGTTTTGCACTTATGGCTGTGTTGTAAAAGTATATCAATTTTAAGTTATCATGATTTTTTAAGAAATTTTTACTTTGTTCAAAACCTTGAGGGTGAGAATAAACTTCTTCAATATCCTCAAGCTTAGAACCGTTTATTCCCAACAGATTTTGTTTTATTTTTATACACTCTTCTCCCACAATGTAAAATCCATATTTTGATAACAGATCATATACAGCAGTTATTGCTCCAGTACATGAATTTTCAAAAGGTAAAATCCCATAATCTATTTCATCTTTTTCTAAAGCGATAAAAACATCTTCAAATTTATCATAACTTACTTCATTTTGATTTTCTCCAAAGAATTCTATCATTGCCTCTTCGCTGAAAGATCCTTTTATTCCTTGGTATCCTATTTTTATATTACTTTTATTTTTAATTAAAACTCCTTTTCTATAGTCATATAAATCCACTATTCTTCCCCCTATTTTAACTATTTTTAATAAGATCTAAAATTCCAATGGCACTAACTCCTTCTATAACAGGTAATGCTCTTTGTGCAATGCAAGGATCGTGTCTTCCTTCAATTTTTAAAGTAGTTTCTTCCATAGTTCGTATATCCACGCTACTTTGTTCTTTATATATTGAGGGAGTTGGTTTTATTGCCACCCTAAATATTATTGGCATGCCATTTGTTATTCCGCCACTTATTCCACCGTTATTATTAGTTTTTGTTTTAATTTTTTCTTCATCTAAATAATACTCGTCATTGGCTTTTGAACCTTTTATCTTTGTTATATCAAATCCTATCCCAAATTCAATTCCTTTTACAGCTGGAACTGAGAACATCAAATGAGCTAGAGTTGATTCAACAGAGTCAAAAAAAGGACTTCCTATGCCTGCTTTCATACCTAAAATCATACATTCTATAACTCCTCCTACTGAGTCACCTTCTTTTCTAGCATTAAGAATTACATTTTTCATTTTATCTTCTAAATTTTTATTTATTAAAGGAAATTCTTCATATTTCAAATAGTTTATTAATTCTTTATCTAAATCACAGTCTAGAAAACTTTTATCTTTTATATCTCCTATAGATTGAATATGAGCTACAATTTCAATTTTTTCTTCTCTTAATATTTGCTTGCAAATTGCTCCTGCAAATACTAAAGGTGCTGTTATTCTTCCAGAAAAATGACCGCCTCCCCTATAATCATTAAATCCATTGTATTTTACAAAGCCTGGATAATCTCCATGACCAGGCCTCATCACATTCTTAATCTTAGAATAATCCTTTGATTTATTATCTTTGTTTCTAATAATTGCACAAAGAGGAGTTCCTGTAGTTTTTCCTTCAAAATATCCACTTAATACTTCTGGCTCATCATCTTCTTTTCTTAATGTTGAAAGATTATTATTACCAGGAGCTCTTCTTTTCATCTCCCTCATAATTTCTTTCATGTCTAAAGTAAATCCAGATGGTAAGTTATCCATATTAATACCAATAGCATTTCCATGGGATTCTCCAAAAATAGAAATCTTTATATTATTGCCCCACATTCCACTCAACACTTATACCTCCTATTTTTTCAAAATCTTCAAAAAACTTTGGATAGGATTTTGATACACAGTCATAGTCCTTAATTACTATAGGTTTTTTGCATCTACTTGATACTATTGCTAATGTCATGGCTATTCTGTGATCCTTATGACTCCAAACTTCCACATTACCTTCCAATTCATCTACACCCTCAACTATTATGCTATCTTCCTTTTCAATAATATTTGCACCAAGTTTATTAAGTTCACTAGTTATGGCAGAAAGTCTATCACACTCTTTTATTCTAAGTCTTCCCACATTCACTATTTCAGTTTTTCCCTTTGCCAAAGCTGCTACTGAAGTAATAATAGGTATTATGTCTGGACACTGACTTCCATCAATATAAGTTGATTTTAATTTTTTTCTTCTTTTGCCTTCAATCTCATTTTTCTTTGCTATAATATCCACATTCATTTTTCTTAAAATATTAATAACTTCTTTATCTCCTTGAAGAGAGTCAATATTAAGATCCTTACATAAAATCTCATTTCCTATGGCATCAGCACATAAGAAAAATGCTCCTTGAGAATAATCACCTTCCACTCTATAATTACGCCCTTCATATTTTTGATTTCCCCTAATTATAAATTCCTTGTGATTTTTATTAATTATTTCTATCCCAAAATCTTTTAGTACTTTTAAAGTTAAATCTACATAAGATTTTGACTCCAAATCAGTTGTAATTATTATTTTTGAATCTTCTTTTAATAGTGGTAGTGTAAATAATAAACCACTTATAAATTGCGAGCTTACATTTCCCTCCACTTCAAAAGTTCCACCTTTTAATACTCCTTCTACTTCCAAATTTAGAATATCTTTTTCAAAAGAGTATTTTATATTTTGTTTATCAAAAATATTGTAGTATGTGGTAAGTGGTCTTTTTCCTAGGTTTCCTCTTCCAATAAATCTACTAGACCCCTCAAATAACAAAGATATTGGAACTAAAAATCTTAAAGTAGATCCTGATTCATTACAGTCTATCACTTTATTTTGTCTTGTATCCTGTATATCTTTGTAGACTCCAACTACCTCCACACAATCTTCATGTTTTGTGATTATTGCACCTAAAGACTTCATGGCTTCTATTGTTGCAATAATATCATCTGAATAATCTATATTATCAATTCTACATAATTTATCACTTAAAGCTGCACAAATAATTGCTCTATGTGCCATACTCTTTGAAGGCGGTATTTTTAATTCTCCTTTTAACTTTGATGGATAAATTTTTAAATTTCCCATTTTTACCCTCCTTTCTTTAATTTAAGGTAAAATTTATATTTCTCTTCCCACTGCATTTGAAATTATTTTAAGTTCACCCATTAAATCTGCAAATACCTCTGGTTTTATAGATTGTGCACCATCACACAATGCATTTTTAGGATCGTTATGAACTTCTATAATAAGTCCATCCGCACCTACAGCTATGGCTGCTTTTGAAAGAGATTCTACCATCCACCATTTTCCTGTAGCGTGACTTGGGTCTACTACTACTGGAAGATGACTTAATTTTTTAATAGCTGGAATTATACTTAAGTCCAGTGTATTTCTTGTGTAAGTTTCAAAAGTTCTTATTCCTCTTTCACAAAGAATAACATTTTCGTTTCCTCCTGCCATAATGTATTCTGCACTCATCAATAACTCTTCAATTGTTGCTGATAAACCTCTTTTTAATAAAATTGGTTTATTTGTTTTTCCCAACTCTTTTAACAAATCAAAGTTTTGCATATTTCTAGCACCTACTTGAATTATGTCTGCACATTCTACGAATTTGGGTATATCACAAGGAGACATTATTTCTGTTACTATTGGAAGTCCAGTTTCTTTTTTGGCTTTGTTTAACAAATCAAGTCCTTCATATTTTAATCCTTGGAAACTGTATGGCGATGTTCTAGGTTTGAATGCTCCACCTCTTAAGAATCCTCCACCGTATTTTTTAACTTCTTTTGCAACTAATTTTATTTGTTCTTCATTTTCCACTGAACAAGGACCTGCTATCATAGCAATTTTCTTTCCACCAATTTTTTGACCACAAACATCTACCACTGTATTTTCTGGGTGGAACATTCTATTTGCTTTTTTAAAAGGTTCTTGCACCTTCATAACCTTTTGTACACATTCATGAGATTCAATAAACCATGGATCTATATTTCTAGTTTCTCCAACTAATCCAAGTATGGTACATTCTGTTCCCTTACTCTTATCCACTGATACATTTAAACTTTCCAGTTCTTTTATTATCATTTTTATCTCCTCTTCACTAGTACCTGGTTTTAAAATCACTACCATTTTTACTTCCTCCTTAATTTTTTGTAATAAAAAAGAGAACTCATAATGAGTCCTCTGGAATAAACAAATTTAAAATACACTTAGTCATTCATGTTTATAGATATATTAAGATCTATAATAACTCATTAGAAAAGATTTTATATTTTTTTCTGCAAAATAAGTAGCCAGCGCTAAAATAAAAGCCCCAGAACATAAAATAGAAAAAGTTATAAAATTTTGCAGTTAAATTCTTTTCTAATTTTTCCATGATTTTTTCCCTTCCTAAATTTTAATTTAAAACATTAAATTAATTTTATTAGTTTTTATTAATGATATGCATTTTTTTTCATATTGTCAATCATTTTATTAAAATAATTTTTTTATTATAATATCCACTATATAAAAAAATATGCTCCTCCTCACAATAAATAGTTAATGAAACCACTCATCATAAGAAAAAGCATATTTTAATTTGTTGCTAATTTATTTATAGAAAATCTTATCCGAAGTATCTTTCTAATAATCCTAAGAATGCTTTACCATGTCTAGCTTCATCTTTACACATTTCATGAACTGTATCATGTATAGCATCTAATCCTAATTCTTTAGCTCTCTTAGCTATTTTTAATTTTCCTTCAGTAGCTCCGTACTCAGCATCAACTCTAACTCTTAAATTTTCTTTAGTATCAGCAATTACTACTTCACCTAATAACTCAGCAAATTTAGCAGCATGCTCTGCTTCTTCAAATGCTATTCTTTTGTAAGCTTCAGCAACTTCTGGATACCCTTCTCTATCAGCTTGTCTACTCATTGCTAAGTACATACCAACCTCTGTACATTCTCCAGTGAAGTTAGCTCTAAGTCCTTCAACTATTTCTTCATCAACTCCTTGAGCTACACCTATTCTGTGCTCATCAGCCCAATTCATTTCACCTTTCATTTCTTCGAACTTTTCAGCTCCTACTTTACATACTGGACATGCTTCTGGAGCAGTTTCTCCTTCATGAATATATCCACATACTGTACATACAAATTTTTTCATAGTATTATACCCTCCCAATAAATATTATCTTTTTTACTTATAAGTAATAGATACCCTATGATTTTTTACTTAAACAAATTCTGCAAATTCTTTAAAAATATTTTAGATTTTGATATATTAAATCATAGTTATATATAATACTACCATTTTTTTCAATTAAAATCCAGTATATAATTATCATTCATTATAGTTCATATCCAAGCATTAAAACAATTTTTTCAATTTCTTCTTTATTTTCTTCGTTGCCTTTTCCTCCTAAATGAACACACCTACTTGGTTTAAAACTTCCATTTATTAATTTTGTGGAAAATGCAAGGCATGTGGCAACTCCACATTTGCCACAATTTATTTTAGGCAAATATTCGTATACATCTATGGGACTTGGTAGTCTTCTCATATCTTCATTTGGTTTAATTTGTTCCTTTTTCTCAGCACAATCATTTATAATATCTTTTATATAATCTAATGTTTCAAAAGCATCAGTTTCATTTAATAATTTTGAAACAGCCACCTCTTCTTTGTACATAATAATTATCTTGGGTCCATGATTAAAAGTCAGTGTTCCTGCCTTTTTATTATAAATTGCAGTTTTTAAATATGTATTTAAATAAGGAAATAAGTCTTCAATATTTCGTGAAAAACTTCCTTTAATTCTTATTCTGTTAGAGTCTGTCGTACAAGGTTGAATAAACTTTAAATCTAAATTTTCTATGTACATTTATTTTCTCCCTTTACAAATTATTTAGTGCATAAGCTAATTTATCTATTTCTTGTTTTTCATTAAAATAACCCATACTAACTCTCACTGTTCCCACTTCTTTAGTTCCAATTATTTCATGAGCACAAGGAGCACAATGAAGGCCTGCTCTTACCATAATATTATATTTATCACCAAGTATATGAGCCACTTCTTCAGCTCTTTTATTTTTTATATTAAAAGATATTACTGGGGTAATTTTTTCACTATCCTTTGGTCCATAAATTTCTACATCATTTACTTTAGATAAAATATTTAAAGCATATTCAGTTAAGTTTTTCTCCTTTTCATAAATATTTTCTACTTTTTCTTTTAAGAGAAATTTAACAGCAGATCTTAAACCGCAAATACCACTTACATTAAGAGTTCCCGTTTCCAATTTATTTGGATAATAATCCACTTGATACTCATAAGCAGAGTCTCCACCAGTTCCTCCACTTTTTGTAGGTTCTATATTATAATCACAATTTATAACAATTCCTCCAGTACCCATGGGACCTAGCAAGCTTTTGTGTCCAGTAAAGGTAAGTATATCTATGTTATCATTTTGAACATCTACTCTATAAGCTCCACAAAGTTGTGCTCCATCTACAACAAAAGGAATTTTATTTTTTCTAGCAATTTCTCCAATCTCTTTAATAGGTTGTATAGTACCAATAACATTTGAAGCAGCAGTAAATATAATAAGTTTTGTATTTTCTTTTATTAATTTTTCCACATCATTTGCTTTAGTTATGCCATGTTTATCACATTTTACTTTACTTATATCTATGTTTTTTTCTTTTTCTAAAGTTTTCAAAGTTCTCCACACTGCATTATGTTCCAAGGAACTTGTTATTACATGATCATTTTCTTTTAACATACCCCTAAGAACCATGTTTATTGACTCCGTTACATTCGATGTAAATATAACATTTTTAGGATTATTAAAATTAAATAATTCACCAATAAGTTTCCTACATTCATATATTATAAAGTCTGATTCCATTGCTTTTTTATATGCTCCTCTACCAGAACTCGTACCATTATTAGTCATAAAATCATATACTGCCTCACTTACTTCTTTTGGCTTCGGAAAAGATGTTGCTGCATTATCTAAATATATTCCCACATTAATTCCTCCCAGATTTATTTCCATAATATTACATCTTATATAAATGATAGCATAATTATAAAAAAGAAATATGCTGTATACACCTTAATTTCATTAATATTTTACTTTTTTAAAATTATATAAAGTCAACAGTAGAATAATGTTTTTTTTTCTGATAAAATACTAAAGACATTATTTTTAGAGGGTGATATATAAATGAGAAAAAAAGGTATATTTATAGCAATAGAAGGTCCTATTGGTGCAGGTAAAACTACTTTAGCAAATTTACTCAACGACCACCTATGCTATACGCTACTTAGAGAAATTGTAGAAGAAAATCCATTTTTATCAAAATTTTATACTGATATTAAGGAATATGCTTTACAAACAGAAGCATTTTTTTTATTCAATAGAGTAAAGCAACTTGAAGACGTTAATAAAAATATACTTAGCAAATGTAAGGGAGTTGTAAGTGACTATCATATAGTCAAAAATCTTATTTTTGCAGGTATCACACTTGATAATAATCAGTTCCACAGATACAAACAAGTTTATAACATATTCGTAAATGATTTGCCACAACCAGACATTGTAATATACTTAAATTCAAATACTGATGTATTAATGAGAAGAATAGCATGTAGAGATAGAAGTTTTGAAAGACAAATGGACAGAAATTATATTGATAATCTTCGTAATGAGTACAAATATTATTTCAATCCACTCTCTATTAAGCATAACTTCACTGGTAAAGGACCTATAATCATAGAAATTGATAACTCAAATTTAGATTTCTTAAATAACAAGTCAGACAGAAAATACATTATAGATAAAGTTGAAAAAGCTATATCATCTTTAGGAGGAAATTCAGAATGTTCAAATTAGAAAATAAAAGTGACAAATGTGCAAACAGAGATTTATTTATAACTGTTGCAGGAAATGTGGGCGCAGGAAAATCCACATTAACAAAATTAGTAGGAGAAAAACTTGGATTTGAAACTCACTTTGAAAAAGTTGACGGAAATCCTTATTTAGAAGATTTCTACAAAGACCAAGACAAGTGGGGATTCCATTTACAACTTTACTTCTTAGCTCAAAGATTTAAACAGCAAAAAGAAATACGTGCTAACGGACTGAATAATATACAAGACAGAAGTATATACGAAGACGTTGAAATATTTGCTAGAAACTTATTTGACAATGGTAAAATGACTAAAAGAGATTATATAACTTATAGAGATTTATTCAATGATATGGTTCCTCATCTTAGAACTCCAGACTTGATGATATATCTTGATGGTTCAATAGACACTATAATAGAACGAATAAAGCTAAGATCTCGTGACATGGAAAAGGATGTTGATTTGGCATATTGGACAAACCTTCATAATAGATATGAAAACTGGATAAAAGAATATAATTATTCTCCAGTGTTATATGTAAATATTAATGAGGTTGACTTAATAAACAAACCAGAACATTTAGATATGTTATGTAACAAAATTAAAGAAACTTTAAATATATAGTTTTTTATTAAAAAAGGGATTCACTTTAAACAGTGATTCCCTTTTTAATTTATTCTATCTGAGATTCGATTACATTTTTTGTAGATTTTTCTACACATTTTTTCTTAAGAAAAGATAATTTAGTTTCAGCTACAATAATTGACGCAAAAATTATTATGCATCCAACTACCATTCTAACAGTTAATACTTCATGGAAAATTATCACAGACATTATTGTTCCAAATACTGCTTCTGTAGATAAAATTATGGCTGTTCTTGTTTGATCCACTTTTGACTGACATATTGTTTGCAATAAGAATCCAATAGCGGTAGAGAATATTCCTAAGTATAATGCTCCCATAAATCCTACTGACGTTGTATTAAAATTAGTTTCTCCCCTTGCTATTTGCATAATTAAAGACAATAAAAAAGCTACTACAAATTGTGTAACTGTTAGTACGTACGAATTATATTTTTTACTAAATTCTCCTGTCAAGAAAATATGAAAAGCAAAACTAATAGCACATAAAAATGTTAAGAAGTCGCCAAAATTAATACTAAAGTCAGCTTCTAAAGACAATACTGCAATTCCCACAAGTGCCATAAAACTACTCATAACACCGATTTTATCAAGCTTTTTTTTGTATAAAATAAAACCTATGAAAGGTACTATTACAACATTTACGGCTGTGATGAAAGCATTTTTTGAAACAGTAGTATAAACAAGACCTAATGTCTGTGTGGTAAATCCTACAAAAGAGAATATTCCAAGCAATGCTCCTGCTATTAAAGATTCTTTTGATATGTTTTCCTTGATTTTCTTATAAAATATTATTCCTAGCATTATACTTGCAATAAAGAACCTAAGGGTAATAGTTTGTATAGTACTAAGTCCCCCATCTAAGGCTAGCTTAGTTCCTATAAATCCACTTCCCCATATGATTGCTATTGCAAATAATCCTATTTCTCCTGAATATTTTTTCATTTAATCCCTCCCTCTTTATGTCTACAATTCTATCATAATCTAGTTAAGCTTATTTGTAAATCTATAATTAGTTTATGATGTATACACTAAATCTAAGCTTCCATTTTTGATAATACGGTAATAAAATTTTTTAATTTAAAACCCGACCAAGTAGACAGTTAAAATTGTCTACTCAGTAGGGTTAAGTCCAAGTTTTTTCCAATGCCTACTTAACAAATAACTGTTTATCTTTGATAATGAACACTTTCATAAATACATTATTTGTTTATATTCACATATAAATTAGACACATAAACATATCTATTATTGTATATAATCTTATGCCATCCTGTTTTTGCATCTGTTTGGACTATTTCTACCTTTGTTCCGCCATTTAAATAGCCTACTTTTTCATAACTTGTTGATGGTCCAATTCTTACATTTGCTCCTGATGTTGTTGTTCCTGGTGTTATTTTAGCTATATACAAATTAGAGGCATATGCATATTCATTATTATACTTTATCTTATGCCATCCTGTTTTTGCATCTGTTCCCACTATTTCTACTTTTGTTCCACCATTTAAGTATCCTACTTTGTCATAGCTTGTTGATGGTCCACTTCTTACATTTACTCCTGATGTTGTTATTCCTGGTTTTGTAGATTCTTTTTCTATGCTTACATAAATATTAGATATATATGCATATCCATTATTATACTTTATCTTATACCATCCTGTTTTTACATCTATTTCTACTATTTCTACTTTTGTTCCACCATTTAAGTATCCTACTTTGTCATAGCTTATTGATGGTCCACTTCTTACATTTATTCCTGATGTTATTGTTCCTGTTTTTATTACACTAAGTTCAGCATTAGTTTCTACTTTTAATGATAAAGAATATTTTCCGTATAAAGTTTTCCTACCAACCTTTTTATATGCTCTTACTTTATAAGTATAATATGTATTAGCTTTTAGATTAGAATCTGTATAAGAATTATTAGAATTTCCTGAAATTGTATTTAATAACTTATATGAACCAGTGCTATCGTCATACTTATAAATTTCATATCCATCTGAATTACTTACTTTAGTCCATGATAAAGCTAAAGAGTTTGTAGTTTTAGAATTTAAAGTTAAACCTGTAACTTTATCTGGAGTATTATTAACTATTTTAAATGAAGTTGTTATACTTCCAGTATAATCCCCAATACCTATAATTTTTACAGTGGCGCTACCTTCAGAAATATTATTAGAATAGCTTACCTGATAATCCTTACCTGATACTAACTCTTTTCCACTATAACTAACCTTTACGCTTGGTTTTATTTCTTTTACTGTATACTCTTGTTCACTTATTTTGCCTAAAGTAGCATTAGATAAATCTATTGCTTTAGTAGGTTTAGGTAATAAGAAAGTATAGTTCATATCAAAGTACTTTTGACTAGAAGAAGTACCAATACCTTCTATCGTACCATTATCAGTATATTGCCACATCATGTATTGCCTTGGGTATGTGTTTACAGAAGAATATTGAGCTATCCATAAATAGCTTGATGAAAGCAAATCATCCGAAAAATATCTACTTCCAAAGTCATCATTAGTATATAGTCCACCCAAATACCCTTGATTTTCAACATAATCTAAAAATGCATTAGACATATTTGTAGCTAAACTCTTTGTAACTGTTACACCTTGCTTTGCTGCATAGTCCACACTGTCATATTCAAAGTCAAAAAATACTGGATAAGAGATTTTATCTTTGTAAGGATCAATGGTTTCTACACATTTTTGTGCTTCTATCTTTGCTTGGGCACTAGTAGTAGCATAACTAAACCAGTAAACTCCAACTTCAACACCTGCATTTATAGCTCCTTTAATGTTTTCATGAAAATATGGGTCAACTGTAGAGGATCCGTAACCAGCTCTTATTATTGCGTAGTCAACACCACTTGCTTTTACTTTATTCCAATCAATTAAACCATTCCATTTACTTACATCGATTCCTAGTTGCGCTGAGCTTAAAGTGATATAAGTTCCTGAAACATACCCATATGTATTGTTATAAGATATTTTATACCAACTTCCACTTCTGTCTAAAACTTCCACATTAGTACCACTTGTTATTGTTCCTATAACTTCATAAGCAGTTGATGCTCCACTTCTAATATTTAAATTATTTGTATTAACCACACCTTGTCCAATAAGGTTTGGTTTAGTAATTGGCGTTACCTGTAAATTGGGTAATGCACGAGTTGTAGTATTAAGACTCATTTCATTTTGGCGACCCATGTTATAACTTGAGTTTTCTTCTAAGTCAGGTTGATAACAATTGTTATTAACAGCTACTTTGTCTGATAATGATTTCTCAGTAATTTGTACAGAATCTGTCTCTTGTGCATTTGCTATAATCATTACATTTTGAGAAACTATAGTAAATGATAATGATAGTGCAAGAAATGATTTTGTATATTTTTTCATATCTTCCCCCCATATGCAAGAAATACTTCTTACATATTTCATATAAATTTTCGACATTTTAATCGTATTTTCAACATATTCTAAATATATAATAAATTTCCAAAATAGTAAATAAGTTTGTAAATAATATATTAATTTACATGAAAAATTTTTCTCTAATTCCAAAAAATTATATATTTAGTAAACAAATGAGATAATTTATGACCCTAAATATAAAGAGAATGATTCACATATTATTTATGTGAATCATTCTCTTTATCTGATACCGCTATTTTATTTTTTTAAATGTTAATTTGAAGTATTATTATACTTCATTATTCTAATTGAATTTATAACTGCTATTAATGTTACTCCCACATCTGCAAATACCGCTTGCCACATATTTGCAAAACCTATTGCTCCTAAAAATAAGACTATAAATTTAATAGATAAAGCTAGTATAATATTTTGCCATACTATTTTCTCAGTTAATTGGGCAATATTTATACCATCTATTAATTTTGAAGGTTCATCATTCATTATAACCACATCTGCAGCTTCTATAGCAGCATCTGAACCTAGTCCACCCATTGCTACACCTACGTCAGCTACAACAAGTGCTGGAGCATCATTTATACCATCACCAACAAACACTAAAGTACCTCTAGAACTTTTTTCTTTATATAATTTTTCTACTTTTTCTACCTTTTCATCTGGTAATAACTCCGATTCAACATCATCTAAGTTTAGTTCTTTGGCTACATTTTGTGCAACTAATTTACTATCACCAGTTAGCATAACTAATTTTTTTACACCAAGTTTTCTAAGTCCTTTTATAGCTTTTTTAGAATCCGTTTTTATTTCATCTGAAATAATTATATATCCGTAGTACTTTGAATCTACTGCTATATGAACAACAGTACCTGTTTCCGTTACTTCATTATGATCAATCTTTTCTTTATTCATTAGCTTTGAATTTCCTGCTAATATTTTTTTATTTTTTATGATAACACTTAGTCCATGACCTGATATCTCATTGTAATCTTTTATATTATTTTTATCTATTTCTTTTCCATATGCCTTTACTATGGATATACCTATGGGATGATTTGAATAATACTCTGCATATGCTGCATATTCTAAAAGCTCTTCCTTAGATACATCAACGTTATTTATTTTTGTTACTTTAAATACTCCCTTTGTAAGAGTTCCTGTTTTATCAAATACCACAGTTTCAACATTGCTCAAAGACTCCAAATAGTTACTTCCTTTAATAAGTAATCCATTTTTAGATGCTGTCCCAATACCTGAAAAAAATCCTAAAGGTATGGAAATTACAAGTGCGCAAGGACAAGATACTACTAAAAATACTAATGATCTGTATATCCAATCAGACCATAAATTATTTTTTAATAATAAAGGTGGGATTATAGCAAGTCCTATGGCAATAATAACAACTATTGGTGTATAGTATTTGGCAAATCTAGTAATAAAATTTTCAGTTTCTGCTTTATTACTACTTGCATTTTCCACTAAGTTTAAAATTTTTGAAACTGTTGACTCTTCAAATATCTTACTTACTTTTATTTCTAAAACTCCATTATTATTTATTGACCCAGATAACACACTACTTCCTTCTTCAACTTTTACTGGTACAGATTCGCCAGTAAGAGCAGATGTGTTTAGCATTGACTTTCCCTTAATAACGTCACCATCTAATGGTATTTTTTCACCAGCTTTCACAATAATAATATCGCTTATTTTTACATCTTGTGGAGATACTCTTATGGTTTCATTATTTGCTTTTAAATTTGCATAATCTGGCCTAATATCCATTAATGATGAAATTGATTTTCTTGATTTATTAACAGCATAAGATTGAAAATTTTCTCCAATCTTGTAAAATAACATAACTGCCACTCCTTCTGCATATTGTTTTATAGCAAAAGCTCCTATGGTAGCCACAGACATTAAAAAATTTTCATCAAATATATTACCTTTGAATATATTTGATATCGCTTTTATAACCACATCTCCACCTAATAAAATATAACTTACAAGGAATAATATAAATTCCTCCCTTGGTGAAAGGTTTAGCATCATAGCTAAGAAAAAAATTATAGAACCTACTATTAGTGAACCTATTTGGCACCTTTTATATTTTTCTTCTTTACCCACTTCACTATCAACTTTATTATCTTCAACAATATTAATATTTGGCTCTACTTTTTTTATTATACCTTTAATACTATCTATAATAATTTCATCATTTTTACTCTTATCTATTTCCACTTCCAACTTTGATGATACAAAGTTTACTGACGAATTTAAAACCCCATCAATTTTTTTTACTTCAGATTCAATCTTACTTGCACAATCTATGTTTTTGAGCAATAAAATCATTTTTCGTGATGACATTTCTATAATGCTCCCTTCTATAAGTAATTATTAATAGTATTAATTAAATTCTATTAATAATGCAATTTATAAAATTTAAAACTAAAAAAGAGCATTTTAGATTCATGCTCTTCAAAATTTTTATAATTACTTACTATATTAAATTTAGTATGTTGCTGATAATAATTTCCTAAAGTGTTTTTTATTCATTTTAATTATGCTTTTTTTACCATCCTTAAATTCAACAGAAACTACTCTATATAATTCATAAGTATTGTTTGCTGTAAATCCTGCTACTACCCCCAAATACCCTAAAAGATAAATACCTATTATAATCCTAGCTATAATATCTATAATATTTTTGCCATATTCAGTATGTATAACTTCATACTTATTAATATTCTCACTTGATAAATCAATGCTCTGTTTATTATTTTCCAATACTAATTCACCTGAGTTTTTAGACAAACAAAGTAAAAAATTTTTATAGTCTCCCTTGATAACTAAATTGTTCATTAACATCCCCTTCTTTTAAATATTTGTACTTAATATTCCTATTAATTTTTTGAGTATTTATGTTCAATATATTTTAAAAGTAAAAACTCATTTACTAAAAAAAATTGGCTTCCTATAATTATATTTAAGTCATTGTCTAGCCTAGCTGCTTCATGAGTATAAAACTCAATACTTATATCACTAATTTTGGATAAAGTGTTGTTTCCGCTTCTACTTATGGAAATAACTTTTATACCCTTTCTTTTCAGATTTTCCGCAAAATCGTTTACAAGTTTATTTTCTCCTGACAAAGAATATAAAAATATTATGTCATCTTCTTTCATATATTTAGATATAGTTTTTAATTCCTCTTTGCCCTCTAGTACATTTACTAGCTCACCTATAGAAAGTAATGTTCTTTTAAGTTCTTTTACAGCATTATTTTGTACTTCCCCTGAACCATAAGCATAAATTCTGTTACATGTATCTAATAACTTACACACATCAGTAAAATCTCTTTCAACAAGTACATTCATAGTTTTATTAATATCATCAAAAACTTTTGTATATTCTATTTTATCAAAAACAGGAGTTTTATTATTTTGATTATCTAGTTTTAAATAAAATTTTA
Organism: Terrisporobacter mayombei; assembly: GCF_020748465.1. Classification (GTDB taxonomy): domain Bacteria; phylum Bacillota; class Clostridia; order Peptostreptococcales; family Peptostreptococcaceae; genus Terrisporobacter; species Terrisporobacter mayombei. Next base: position 299,937 of record NZ_JAHZMP010000002.1, on the reverse strand, counting down.
ATTCGCTATAACCATTTAACCCTAGCTTTTGTGCAAATCTTAAAATAGTCGTATGAGAAACATTACAACTTGATGCCAGCTCCTGAATAGACATGCTTTCACATTTCTTTTTATTATTTAATATAAAGCTCCATATATGTTTATCGTTATCATTTAAATTTCTATAGTTATCACAAATTAATGTTTCTAATCGCATATCCATTTATCTATTCCTCTTTCCCATTTTTATATTCAACATATTTTAAGAATAAAATCTCAATAAGTATAAAATAAGATGTAACTGATTCATAACTCATTTCATTTATTGTTTCTAAAAAAGTAACAGATGATATATATAAGTTATAATCGCTCATTTGAGATAATGTATTTTCTTTTAGTTTAGTAATAGAGAGGATAGGTATATTTCTTACTTGCAGCTGTGATGCAAAGTCTATAAGAAATTTATTTTCTCCAGATACTGATATAATAATAAATAAATCCTGGGAATTTGCAAGGTTTAATGAAATATCAGACTCTTGATATCCGCTTAAATCATATAATATTTTCCCCGCTGTCATAAATATACGTTTAAGTTCTTTTTTTATGGATGCTTGTACCATTCCCACACCATAAATATATATGTTTCTTGCTGAGTCAAATTTTTCAAAAATCTCTGTACAGTCCTTATTTTTAATACTTTCAATTACTTTATTGTAAGTTGCACAGACCATTTCTGTTTGATCCATATTTTCTTTTGGTTCTTTGTTTTCTAGTTTTAAATATAACTTTAACTCGCTATATCCTTTTAAAGACAGTTTCTGAGCAAATCTAAGAATAGTTGTTCTAGATACATTACATTTAAAAGCCAACTGGTCGATGGCTAATTTATCACATTCTTTTTTATTTTTAGATATGTAGTTCCAAATATGGAAATCGTTATCGTTGAGTTGATCATAATATTTATTAATTAATTCTTCTAGTCTCATTATTTATCTCCATCTTTCATGCTATTTTACATGAAGTTTTGTTATAAATACAATTATATCTCAATTGTTAATTTTTTACCATTGAAAAAAGAGTGAAAAGGTATAGCAACTTTTCACTCTTTTTTTATTAATATACATTATTTATATTCTATCAATATACTTTTTCCTGCTTCTACTGATTTGTTTGTATGATAGTTTGATAGTCCATACCCATTTTGTTCTACAACAACCATCATTGTAACATCTTCTATATTTTTATCTTTTAGTAGTTGTCGGTTCACATTAACTAAATGTTGTCCTACTTTTATTTTATCACCTGTTTTACAAAGTGTTTCAAATCCTTCTCCATTAAGTTTAACTGTATCAAGACCTATATGAATTAATACCTCTATACCATCTTCATTTTTTAAACCTATTGCATGTTTTGTATCAGAAACTAATGTTACTTCGCCGTTACAAGGTGCAACTACAATATTTGATGATGGCTTTGTAGCTATTCCATCTCCTAACATTCTGTTTGAAAACATATCGTCATTTACATCAGATAAATCTATACTTGTTCCATCCATTATTGCGTAAAATCCTTTTACAGATTGGGTATCGTTTTTTTTCTTTCTACTAAATAATCCAAACATGTTATCCACTTCCTTAGTGTAATTCTGGCCAGTATTCTTTGTTTGCTTCTATTAAATCATCTAGTATTAACTTAGCAACTCTTGCACTTGGCACAGTTTTTGATAATGTTATTGCTTGCCATAATTTATTGTAGTTGCCTTCTATCCAAGCTTCTACTGTAAGTTTTTCCACACTTACTTGTTGTTCCATTAATCCTTTTTGGAATTGTGGTATAGCACCTTGGCATATTTTTTCGTATCCGTTTCTTCCTACTATACAAGGTATTTCAACCATTGCAGTTCTATCGAAGTTTTCTATTGCTCCTTCATTTTCAACAATTAAAAGGAATCTTTCGTTTGTGTTTTCTGCTAATGCGCAAGCTAAGTCAACTATATAAGTTGCATGTGCATCTGCTTCAAATCCTTCAACACCTTTACTTGTTCCTTTTTCTATTATATCATTACATATTCCAAATACATGTTTTTCTCTTCCATCAATAACTTCATTTGCTCTAGTGTACTCTTTGTTTGAGTGCTCTACTACGTAGTCTGGGTATAAATAGTATTTTAAATAAGTGTTTGGTATTGTACTTGGATCTACTGCGTAAACATCTTTAACTTTTGTGAAAGTTTCTCTCCAGCTTGCATCAACGTGTTGATTAGTATCAGATAATGCATCTGCAAATCCATTTACTGCAACGTGTTCTTTTATTTGTGGCATTAAATCATTTCCATCTTTGTCATGTATTTTGTGCCACCATCCAAAGTGGTTTAGTCCATAGTAACCAACTTGCATTTCTTTTCTTGATTTTAATCCACACATATGAGCCATTTTTTCTTCTAAGTCTATTGGCATATCACATATATTTAATATTTTTGAATCTGGTCTAAGTCTTCTTGTTGCTTCTGCTACTATTGCAGCTGGATTTGAGTAGTTTAACATCCAGGCATCTGGTGAATATTGTTCCATATAGTCAAGTATTTCTATAACTCCACCTATTGAACGCATTCCGTAAGCTATTCCTCCAGGACCGCAAGTTTCTTGTCCTAAAACACCATATTTTAGTGGTATTTTTTCATCCTTTTCACGCATTGCATATTTTCCAACACGAATATGTGCTAATACGAAATCTATGTCTGTAAATGCTGTTTCTGGATCTGTTGTATATGCAAACTCTATTTCTGGTGCATTTTCTTTTAAATATATTTCACAGGCTTTCGCTACTGTTTCTTGTCTCTTTGCATCGTTATCATAAAACTTTATTGATCTTATTGGAAATCTATCCATATTTTCTAATAGCATTAATACTATTCCTGGTGTGAAAGTACTTCCTCCACCTGCTACTGTAACTGAATATTTTTTATTGTTCATTTTTATTTCCTCCCCAAAGATTAGTTGTTTTTATTTATCTTATGATTCAATACTACACTTCCCAAAATATTATTACAATACGTTTTATTCCTTTAGGGAAAGGGTTTGTTCAAGTGTATTTTATAACATTTTCTGTGACAATTCACAGGCATTTATTATAAACAAATTAAAAAGCATGACTGAGTTGTCAAAAGGTCTGATTTATTTTTCCAAAATATAGTAATACATAATACATTATGGTATAATTCATGCAGAGCAAATCTAGTTAAAGCTAGAGACGCAAAGCTAAAGGGGCTAAAACAGTAATTCTGTCATGCCAGCCAGCTGCCGTCCTTCCAAAAGAAGCGGGCATATTAAAAAATATATTCAAAGGGAGTGGATGTTGTGAAAAAAGCTTTAGTAAGTGCCGTAGTTGTATCGTTAGTGCTAACTCCATTTACAGGTGCGGTTTACGCAAAGGAACATAATTCAAAAAAAAGCAGTAAGTATTCTAAACAAGACAAGGATTCTAATGGGATTCCTGATTGGTGGCAGTCAAAATACCATTTAGGTTTTGGCAAAGATTTAGCACTTAAGGATAAGGATAAAGATGGTTTAAATAATCTTGTCGAATATCAATTAAATTTAAATCCAATATCAAAAGATTCAGATAAGGATAAAATTACTGATGGTAATGAGGATAAGGACAATGATCGTCTAACTAATTCACAAGAATTAAAGGCAAAACTTAATCCTCTTTCTTCTGATAGCGACAAAGATGGGATTAAAGATTCATATGAAGATAATGATAAAGATGGATTAAACACAAAAGAAGAGTTTATTATTAGGACAAACCCTGTTTCCTATGATTCCGATAAAGACGGTATTAATGATGGAAATGAAGACAAAGATATGGATGGTTTAAATAATGAATCAGAATTTCTATTAGGATACAATCCTTTATCAGCAGATTCAGATAAAGATGGAATAAAGGATGGAAACGAAGATTTAGACAACGATGGAATAGTAAATAAACAAGAAGCAAGAAAAATGGAAATTGAAATCGTAAACAGTAAAGGTGAAAAACTTTCAATAAAATATGAATCATCTAAATATAAGTATCAAATTAAATATAAAATAAAAGATAAAATTGGTGTTGGTGATGTAAAATCGTTGCTTGATAATTTCATCATGACTCCAGATATGACAAAAGATGAAATCACTAACCAAATAAAACAATCATTTGGAATTAATGATATTATTAAGTATAAGCTTGAAGTTAAGTTTCAAAATGGGAAAAAAGTAAAGTCAGAATTTAAATATAAAAATAATAAACAAAAACAAGATGACGATGATCATTACAATGACGGTAATCGCAATGATAATGATGACGATAATCAAGATGATAATCATTACAATGGCGGTAATCACAATGATAATGATGACGATAATCAAGATGATGATCATTACAATAGCGGTAATCACAATGATAATGATGACGATAATCAAGGCGACAACGATCAAGATTAGATCAAAATAAAAGATACCCTTTCTCACAAAAGTGAGAAAAATGTATGACTAAGTCATAATTAAAGACTGATTTCTAAATTGAATAGGAATCAGTTTTTTTAATTCCACTGGCATCTAAAATTATTATAATAATCCACCATAACCTGTAATTCATCAAATATATTGCAACTTTTATAGACATAGATTATTCTAATTTATTTTCTTTAATTAGTTTTTGAAATGTTGAGCTAGTATAATAAGCTCCTTGGCCTGAATGAACAAATGCATCATTGTGCACCATCCTTTTTAGCCAAAATTTCTTCAGCAGAAAATATTTTTTACTCATAAAAATTCAACTCCTCTACAACTAGTTTACATAAAAATAGACCCTATACAAGTAAACACGTTTTTTCCGTGTCCACTGTATAGGGTCTATTTTATATATTAATTCTAATTGTAGCGAATAGACATATGCTAGCTAAAGCAATAACAACCAAGCTTCCTGAAATTGTCATTAAAAACCCACCTTTTAGTTTATCTTTAAAAGACTCTTTAATAGTTATATTGCAAACTTTAAGAGTTTTATATAAGATAAATCCAAATAGTATAACATACAGTATGTTTCTTAGTAATAGCTCAGCAACAATAAACATAACTAAGTTTGTAACTGCATATTTTACATCATTTGCTTCTATTTTTCTTTGAATAAATATTAATAAATAAGCTATAAATGGATTTATCATGGATATCAAGAATAATATTGTAAGTCTTGGATCTTGTTGTATCACCTGTGGTAGTGATAAACCTATTTGTGCTGAATTCATAGATAAATACATTAAACTCATAAAAGGTGATAATATAAGTAATATTTTTGCCACATTATAATACTTATTTAAAGAATTTACTTTATTTTGATCAACTTTTGGTTTATTATCTTTAACTTTGACTTTTTTAGCTTTAGTTTTTTTACTCTTGCTCATTACATCTCCTACTTTCGAATTAATATAATTTTGTCATTCCATATATCTATGTACAATTTTTTATAAAGCCTTATTCTGCTCTCTAGCTAATAAATTTTCAAAATCATCCCTAACTTTTGGTACTTTTAGTCCAATTATAACTTGGAATGATTTCCCGTTAGCTGAGCATCCATGTGCTCCTATTGATTTGAAATATGTGTCACTTTTACATAAGCTTTCATCTTTTACATTTACTCTTAAACGAGTAGCACAGTTTGTTACGTCAACAATATTATCGCAACCACCTAGACCTTCTAATATAGATTCAACAAATACTGATTTATCATCATTACCTTTTGAACTTTTCTTTTCTCTATACTCTGCTTTTGAACGTAATTTAACGTCTTCTTCATCATCCTCTCTACCTGGAGTTTTAACATCAAATTTTAATATTAAAGTTTTGAATACTACAAACCATATTCCTGTAAAGGATAAACCTATACCTAACATTAATAAGTATTCTCTCCAGTGACTTGACATTAATGGTATCCAATTTAGTGAAGCCATTTCTATTACCCCACCTGAGTGAATTCCAACTATTCCAGCAATATACATTACAGTAGAAAGAGTAGCTGCTAATAATGCATGTACTATGAATAACCATGGTGCTACGAATAAGAATGTAAATTCTATTGGCTCTGTTACACCACAGAATATTGCTGTTAAAGTAACTGGAACTAATAATCCAAGAACTTGTTTTTTCTTTTCTGGTTTAGCAGTTGAGTAAAATGCCAATGCAACCCCTAAACATCCAAATATTTTAGAAAATCCTGTTGAAGTAAATCCAGCTTCTGGTACTATTGATTTTAATGATTGTGAAGTAGCTGCAAGTTCTGGTAATTTAGTTGCCCAATAAGTATACAGTCCACCTGGTACTAACACATTGTCATAGAAGAATGGAGTGTATAGCAAGTGGTGTAAACCAAATGGTATAAGTGCTCTTTCAAGAAATACGAATATCCATATACCAAATGCTCCTGCATCCTTTACAAATCCTTGGAATAATAACATTCCACCTTGTATTTTAGGCCATACAAGTGCTGCTAAAACAGCTACAGGGATCATTACGAAGAATCCTATCATGAATATGAATGTTGAGCCACTAAACGTTCCAAGCCATTCAGGTAATTCTGTATCAAAGAAACGGTTGTGTAAATAAATTACAATTCCAGATATAATTAACGCACCTATCATTCCCATATCTAAAGTTTTAATATTAGCTATCATAGTAAGACCACTTGTCCCGCCAACTTCTGCAGCGAAATCAACCCCAAATGTAGGTCCCCATTGTGCAAGTATAGTGCTTAAGAAATAATGGAATGTTAAATAAAGTACAAGTGCTTCCATTGCACATCTTGCATTTTGTTTTTTAGCCATACCTATAGGAAGACCAACAACGAATAATAACGGTAGTTGGTTAAATACCGTCCATCCACCTTGTAGAACTACATTCCAGCATTGATACCACATACTAGTTGGTGCTGCAAGTGATCCCATTATTGCTTCAGTTGTAAATAAAGTACCTAAGCCTATTACTATCCCCGCAAAAGCGAATAATAACACAGGTGTAAACATGGCCCCCCCAAATTTTTGAATCTTCTGCATCATAACATTTCTCTTCCCTTCTGTGTATAAATTTACAAGTGATTAATTCTGTGTTAGCTAAATATTATCAAACTATATTTTTCCCAGCAATACGTTTTCCCAATTCAGGACTTTGGTGCTAATTAATATTATATTTAACATTATCTGTGATTTTTCACACAAAAAAGAGCTGTTTCTATTAAAACACAGAAATCAACTCTTTTCCATACTATTTAACTACAACTTTTAATTTTCTAATACTTTTTTTATATCTTCTATTATTAAATCTTCACTTAAATGATAGCGTTCATATAGCTCTCTCAACGGCACACTATCAGTAAATTCCTTAGTTGCACCAAAGTTTAATACTCTCATATTTTTATCTCCATAGAATCTAGATATTTTTTCACCAAATCCACCATCTAGTATTCCATCTTCTAAAGTTATCACTAATTTGTGATTTTCTTGCAGTTCATTTAATAAATCTTCATCCACACCAGTTATAAACCTTGGGTTTATTAATGTAGCATTTATACCCAATGATTTTAATTTATTCTTAACTTTTTTACCTAAGTAGAAGAATGTTCCAAGACCTATTATAGCTACTTCAGTTCCTTCTTCAACTTTGATGTATTTATTTAATTCATCGAAGTTAGGTTCAACTTCTATACCAGTTGATACTACTTCCATATTTGGAACACGTATTGCAACTGGGTGTTTGTCTTGTTCTATTGACCAATCAACCATAGCAAGATGCTCTTCTTTTGTAGTTGGAGCCAAATATACTATGTTTGGAATATTAGATATTAGTGGTATATCAAATAATCCTAAGTGAGTTACATCTCCACCACTTATTCCTCCCCAATAAACCATAATAGTTGCTGGGTTATTGTTTATTGCAAGATCTTGAGATAGTTGGTCATATGTTCTTTGTATAAATGAACTTATAAAACATGCCACTGGTTTTGCACCTCTTTTTGCCATGCCTGATGCAAGAGCTATAGCATGTTCTTCTGCTATACCAACATCTACATATTGATCTTGTAATTCACTTCTAAATCGGTTTACTCCGACTATTCCTGGAGTTGCTGCTGTGATTGCTACTATAGACTTGTCCTTTTTAGCTTTTTCTATCAAAAAATCTTCTGTAATATCTCCATAAGTTTTAACATATTCATCTGTTAATTCTTCCTCTTTAATATCTAAGCCAAAAGGCATTACCCAGTGAAATGCTTCTTTATTTATTTCTGCATCTTTATAGCCCTTACCTTTTAAAGTGTTCATATGAATAACCACTGGATGGTCTGTGTCTTTAACTTTTTCAAAAGTTTCTATTAATGATTCTATATTGTTTCCGTCTTTCACAAAGTGATATTCAAATCCTAAAGATTTAAAGAAATTATTTTCTGCTTTTCCTTCACTTTCACGAAGTTTAGCCAAGTTTTCATAAAGACCACCGTGATTTTCTGCTATGGACATATTGTTATCATTTACTAATATTATTATATTTTTATTAGATGCTGCTGCATTGTTTAATCCTTCGTAAGCTTCTCCACCACTTAGAGAACCATCTCCTATTATTGCTACTATATTTTCTTTTCCTCCTAATGCATCACGACCTTTTGCCAAACCACAAGCCAAACTTATGGAAGTAGATGTGTGACCTATGGTAAAAAAGTCATGGTCGCTTTCCTTTGGTTCACTGTATCCTGTAACTGTTCTAAATTTTTCAGGGTTTATAAATGCTTCTTTTCTACCTGTTAAAATTTTATGTGTATATGATTGATGAGAAACATCGTATACAAATTTATCAACTGGTGAATTAAACACATAGTGAAGAGCTATAGTTGCTTCCACCATACCTAAATTGGGCCCAAAGTGACCTCCTGCTGTACTTACTTTTTTAATTAATACCTCTCTTATTTCAGATGATAATAAATTTAAATCCTCTCTTGATAGAGATTTTAAATCTTTTGGTTCATTAATTATATTTAAAATATTTAATGTCATAGTTGTCTCCTTTTAGTTTATTTTTTCTTCCTATGTTTGAAATTATAATATTTGGAGTTAACTCCAAGTCAATAGCTTTTTAAAAATTTTTTTAATTAAAGAAATATTAATATTATACCTAAGTTTAATTTATTTAATATTAGCTTTTTTTGTTATAAATTAGTAATTAATAAAATAATGTTATATAAGTTTCAAATATGCTAATCCTATATTTATACATGACATAAATAAAGGAGGACACAATATGGATTTTAATGCTAAAATAGCCTTTAATAATCTTAAAATGGAAATAGCCAATGAACTAGGATATAACTATAACAACATTACAGATAAAGTAGAAAGTAATGCTCCACAAGACACTATAATGGGTCATGCTAAAAATATACTGGCTGGAGAGCAAGTTGGCGGTCAAATGAGTAAAAAATTAGTAGAGCTTGGGGAAAAAGCTTTATTGGATAAATATAATTCTCAAAACTAAGTTATTTATATTTTAAAATAAAAAAGCTGTCTCCTAAAATGGTGAGACAGCTTTATATTTTTAATTTAATAATATGTTTTTAATTTTTTTTGAATACATAAGAACTAATATGAGTGTTGAGATTGGTATTGCTAAAAATACTGCTAGCTGAGGCGAAATATTCATAATATTATATTTTGAAAATATTAAAGGAATAATTATAGTCAGTGGTATAAGTAGTACAACCTGTCTTATTAACTCTATCTTACTTGCACTTACTTCATCTCCTGAAACCTGCATAAATGTAATTAAAGCATATAAAATTCCCAATAATGGAAAACCTACTAAAACTATTCTAATTATCGGTGTTGATAATGCTACTAAGCTTATATCATTAGTAAATAACTTAGAAACATCACCAGCAAATAAATATATTAGTATGGTTGTACTTATAGAATATATTAAGCTATATTTTATAATCTTATGTTTTGCATCTCTTTCTTTATCCTTATCATTTTTGCCATGGAAATAGGCTATTACAGATTGAGCTCCTTGTGTTAGTCCTATCAATGGTAAAAGAATAACCATATTTATATTGCTACATATGGACCATGCTCCTATGTATGAAACACTTCCGTATTTTATTAAAACTTTATTTATTATTAATCCACTTACACTATTTAATGACTGCATTAAAAACTGAACAAAACCTATTTTCACTAAACTTACTAGTATGTTTTTAAACTCTAAATAATCCAAATGACTTCTTTTTATCCATAATCCTTTCTTCAATAAAAATATTATGGAAAATCCAAAGTAAAATATTTCGCTTATTAATGTGGATAGTGCAATTCCCACCATTCCCATATTAAACACTAATGTTAGTATTATATTAAAAACAATATTTATAATAGTAGATAAAACTCCAACTATAACTTCAATTTTGGGATATCCAAATGCTCTAATATTGTTAACTAACATATATCCAACTGAACTAAATACGTTAAATATTATGGCTATATTTAAAAACTCTTTAGCCAAAACTTTAACTTGCCCACTTGCTCCAAGAATATTTAATAACTGGTCTTGAAGTAAAAATATAATTATAGATATTGCAGTACTGGATATAATACTGGAATAAAAACCTACCTTAAAAGTATTATTTATTTTTTCTTTATTATTTTCTCCAAGACCTTTTGATATAACTATACTTGTTGATACTCCAAATATTAGTTGGGCCGCAATTAACAATAAAAGTATGGGATTAAGAATTCCCATAGCTGATAGTGCCGTGCTACTTATGCTTCCTAAATGTCCTGCAAATGCAGTGTCTATCATTGATGTTAATGATTCAAGCACTAAAGAGCATATAGTTGGCAATGAGTAGAGAGCTATCAAGTGTTGTATAGATTTTTTTTCAAATATATTTTCATTAGTCATACTTATTTTCTCCTAAACAAAACAGTAAATCTGTGTATTTACACAGGAAATTATCAATTGATTTTAGAAGTAGTCTGAAAAGTATGGAGTTTGTTGTTCTATGGAATCCTCCAACATGTCTACTGTTTCATGACTACAAGAAATACGTCCTATTTTATATAGATAATCTGGACGTTTATATCCAAGCAACATAGTTGCCATTGTTTGAATATCTATTTTATCATCTGTTTGTTTTGAAGTACGTGTGACTTTTCCCTTTCCATCAGCATCAATAGTAAATATTAAATTTCCTTGGTTCCATGAAAGAAGAGGATCATCCATTTTAAATATCCATTCTCTTTTTATTGTGTCTGGTTTAAATGGGTATTGTTCGATAAATCCTTCTAAATCCACAATACGAGCCATAAAGTATGGCGATATAGTTTCTTTTATGTCCGCATCTTCAAGTAAAAATGCCAATGGTTCATCTGTGTAAGTATATCCTTTAACTTTAGTTATCATTGAGAAATGTGCACTTATAAAATTCCAAAGTCCAGTACGAGCTTCTTCATTAATAAATATCATATCTTTTATGTGGAATATTTCTTCTTTTATCCAGTAAAATATATATCCATCTGGTTCATTTTTCGCATTGTAATATATGGCTGCCATCAAGTCGTCTGAGTCCCAAAGCCAATACTCATTCCAAGCTAAATCATCTCTAAGTAATGCTCCATGTGTTTGAAGTGCAAATCGTTCATAAGCTTTTTTAACTTCTTCACTATCTGCATCAACTCTCTCCACATCTCCAGATACTTGTTTAATTTTAGGAAGTTGATAATCATTAATTTCATAGGCAATTCTATCGGATATAATCTCCCATCCTTTTCTACGATAATATGGTATAGAGTAAGGATATAAATAAGATATAGTCTGCTTTCTTTCCTTCATATTTTTTAATGACTGATATAACAATTTGTGCATAAGCCCTTGGTTGGCATACTCTGGATAAGTACCCACACCAGTAAGTCCTCCCATATCATAAGTTCTATTAAATATACGAACTTTCATAGGATAAACAGCCACTTGAGATATTAACTTTTCTCCATCAAACCACCCAGAAACATCGGCTTTTTTCAATGTTGGGGATTTGGCCCGAATAATTTCTTTTTCTTCCCATCCTATTTCTTGCAAGTCTTGATCAGTTACTTGGAATACGTATCTTAATAACTGATTGTATTGCTCAAGATGCTCTAAGCCTACTGGCTTCATCTTTAATTCTCTCTTTCTAATCATATAATTCCCTCCATTTTTTAGTCAATTTTCTTATCATATTTAAAATGTCATTTAATTTTTGCTATTTATATAATTGTATACCTAAGGGTTACCCCAATGTCAATCTTAATCTTCAATAATTACTTTTAGTAATAGTTTAACATTTACACTATTATAACTGCATCGGTATATAACTATTTACATTAGTTTATTTTTATACATCCTTTTATATTATTTGAACATTCATTATTGCTATTCATAATCTTCTAAGTAAAAGGATATATGCAATATCATTATTTAAGATACTGCATATATCCTTCTTATTTCCTAAACCATCTTATACAATTTTGAAAATTGTTATCTAACAGTCACAATATAGCTATTTTATAGCTTTCTTCGATTTTATTTTTCTGTATATTCCAACACCAGAAATACCAACTATTCCAATCGCACCTGTACCAATAACCATTTTTTTTGTGCTATCTTTTTTACCCAACTGATACGCTGACTCAATTTCCGATTTTATAGTATTATATTTATCATCAATCTCTAAGTCTTTGCCATCGTATCCTTGTCCATAAGCTATATCTAATATATTTTCTCTCTCTTCTTTTCCTTTGTTATATCCTTCTTCATAACTTGACTTATAATCTTTTTCTGTATTTTCATCAAATTTATTTTTTATACCATCATTATATCCTTTATTATTATATTCTTCTGACTGTATTTCTTTATGTTTTTGCTCATACGCTTCTTTGTATGTTTCTACGAAAGTTTCATCTACATTCTCGAATGATCTATCAGTTTTATTTGCAATACAATCTTCTTCTGCCAGTTTAGTATATTCTATTTTTTTATTTTCTATATATTTTTCTTTTCCATCTTCATAACTTTCTTTATATGCATCAGATAAAATCTCTTTACTAAACTTATTATTGTAATTATTTTCTAACCCATCTTTATAGCCTTGTTCTTCTGCTTCTTCTTTCTCTTTTAGTATTTTTTCCTTACCTTTTTCAAAAGATTCTTCATATGCTTCTTTATAGTCCACAGAATAAGTACTTGAATAACTATCTGCATTATAATCTTTTAAAGCATAACCATCTTTGTACCCAATTTTTGAACCTTTTTCTCTTATATCTTTTTTAGTTACTGACGTAGCATATACTTGATTTTTTTTTGAACTACTTGATGAACTAGAATTTGGCTTTGGTTTAGTTGAACCCCCACCCTTATATGGACATCCATTAGTATGTAAGTGTGCTGGATATCCACCGCAGTGATAGTGGTATGAACCTAAACCAGATTTGTTTTTATTGTCTCTATGGCCTCCTGAACTATCAGTTCTACCAGAATGTGCATCAATCATTAGAAATTGACTGCATATTAGTAATACTATTAAAATAATCCCTCGCATCTTTTGTTTCATGTCTTTCCCCCTCATAACAACTTTTTCCATTATTTTCCAATCACAATTTAAATAATACACAACTATCTGTTATATGACAATAAATTTTGCAAAACTAATAATCTAGTAGTGTGCTATATTTGTTTTACATTAGCTGTTGATGAACGGTGAAATAAGTGTCTATTCTAAAGTATCAAATTCTAACAGATTCTTTTAGGTACAAGGAAAAAAGATACTCTTATATATAAAGTCAGTATCTTTAGTAATGTAGTCTATTCTTTATAATTATCTTAAAATATAATTTTACCAATAAACTCAATTATTTCATTATATTATCAGTATTAAAAATCAAGATACATAAAAATAAGTGATTCTTTTACCTTAAAATTGTTTTTCTTGTAAAATGTTTCACTTGGATATCCTTTTTCTGTATTTAGTACAATATTCACAAATCCTTGCTGTTGTAAATCATTCTTAGCATAGTTTATCATCTTAGTACCAATTCCTCTTCCCTGTTGTGAAGGTGATATAAAAAATTCATCAATAAAATACTCTTTCCCATATAAGTATGTACTTTGTCGACCACACATAACACCAATAATTTCGCCATTTTCTTCGTATACATATCCAATAGACATAGGACCTGACATAAATTCCTCTATTCTTGTTTTTGCAAGTTCTTCTGTCCACTCTTCTTTCCAAGGTTCTTGTATAAATGTATCCACTAGTAAGTTAGCTGATTGAGCTAAATCACTAGTCTTATATGCTCTAATCATTTTATTTAATCCCCTCCATAAGTTCTCTTTTGAACTATCTATTACAATTATATCATAATGATTATGTTGTAATTAAAAAGTAGTTACTAGGATTTCACTTCTAGTAACTACTTTTTATACCCTCCACTTCTCACAGTCCCACACTTTATTAACAATATCTTTGTAAAATTCCTTGTCATGACTTACTAAGATTATGCTCCCTTCATATGAAATAAGGGCTCTTTTTAACTCTTCCTTTGCTTGAACATCTAAATGGTTGGTCGGTTCATCTAAGAAAAGTATATTACTTGCTTTATTTATAACTTGGCAAAGTCTAACTTTTGCCTGCTCCCCACCACTTAGAACAGAAACTTCACTGTTAATATGTTCATCTGTTAAACCACATCTTGCGAGGATTTTTCTCACATCTGTTCTATTCATATGAGGAAACTCATTCCAAACTTCATCTAATACAATATTATCACTTGCAAATACTTCTTGTTCATAATAACCAATATCTATGTGATCATCTAATATGACTTTGCCACCTATGGGGTTTATAATTCCCATTAAACTTTTTAGTAGTGTGGTTTTTCCTATTCCATTTGCACCTGTAATTGCTATTTTATCATCTCTTTCCATTTGTAAATTTAAAGGTTTCGTAAGAGGTTTGTCATAGCCAATAACAAGACTTTTTGTTTTGAAAAGAACTTGCCATGGTGCTTTAGAGTATTTGAAATTGAAATGTGGCTTAGGTTTAATTTTATTAATTTCAATCTTATTCATTTTTTTAAGTTTCTTTTCTCTTGATTTTGCTTGTGCTGCTGTTGCTGCTCTTGTTTTATTTTTCCTAATATAATCTTCCAATTTATTAATTTCATTTTGTTGCTTATTATAATCTCTTTGTAATTGCTCTTTTTGTAATTCATGCTGCTCTAAAAATTTTTCATAATCGCCCACATATCTAGTTAATTTCTTATTTTCCAAATTATAAACTATATTTACTATCTCATTCATAAATTCAGTATCATGAGAAATAAGAATAAATGCATTTTCATAGCTTTTCAAATAAGATTCTAGCCAATCAATATTTTCTTCATCTAAATGATTTGTGGGTTCATCCAGTAATAAAATATCCGGCTTTTCTAGTAATAGCTTGGCAAGTAATACTTTACTTCTTTGACCACCACTCAAGTTTTCAGGATTTCTTAATAAAAATTCTTTTATTCCTATACCATTAGCAATTGCATCTACCTTAGAGTCTATGCTATAAAAATCACTTTCTTCTAGTACACCTTGTAAATTCGATGCTTTATCCATTATTTTCTGTAGTTCATCTTCTCTTGCAAATTCCATTTCTTCATATAACTTTGTTATTTTAGTTTCTATTAAATACAAATCTTTAAAAGCACTTTTTAAAAATTCCTCCACACTTTCATAGTAATCTATATTAACATTTTGGTCCATATATCCTACACTTATTTTACTATTCCACTCTATAGTTCCACTGTCTGGTAAAAGTTCATTTGTAATAAGTTTCATAAAACTTGTCTTTCCTTCTCCATTTGCCCCTACAAGACCTATATGTTCTCCTCTCAATAATTTGAAAGACACATCATTAAACAATATTTTATCCCCAAATCTTTGGATCAAGTTATTTACGCTTAAAATGCTCATGTTCATCACTTCCTTTGTCTTTTTACATAATACTTACAAGTATATATTAAGACTTTTGACATGTAATAGCCAAGTCCATACATATTTCTGTATTAAACTTACACAAAAATAGCTAAATTTATCATATGTAAATTTAGCTATTTTTGTGCCAAGTACTTATCTAAATGAAATTAAGACAACTCCTTGGCAGTATTTTATTTTATTATCACTACTTCTTTAGTGATCTTATTATTCTTCTTATACTTGATTCCGTAAGATAATATTCATTGGCCAAATCCTTTACAGATTTACCACCTGAGTATTTGATTAATATTTCTTCATTACGTTTTTTCAATTCATTTTTTGTGTTTGTATTTTCTCCCCAAGATTTTTTGTTTTTCTTAGGAATATATATATAACCACCTTCTATATAATCTTGTAAAATTTCTATTATATTTGAAGGTAAAATATCTTGCGCTTTTTCATACTTCATAAGCTTTAGCTCCCATCTACATTTTTATTTGTAAATTAAGCAACAACTTATAGAAAACATGCGCTCTTTTTATTTAAAATTTGCTCTATACAAATACTACATGTTTTCTTAGTTATTGCATAGAGCTTACTCCATTCACTTTCTTCATAGACATTTTTACCACCTCACTTTAAATTTATATTAAAAGAATCTATTTATATTTGAATAGCCCCTGTTTATAAATATAGTACTAAAAGATATAATAGTAATAATAACAGGTATTTGATAACATGCTAAAGTCAATACTTTACTTTTTAAACTTCCCTTATTTCTTTTTGAAAATAATAAAAAAATCATTACTATTCCATATCCAATCATACAGCCTAAAGCATTATTTATAATATCATCAACCTCAAATATTCCTCTCTTACTTATTAGTTGAAGTACTTCGATAAAAATCGTCATACATAATCCTAAAAAATAAGTTATATAAAACTTTTGGCATTTTTTAAAAAGCAAGGGTAGCATAAACCCAAAGGGAACAAACATCAATATATTAAGAATTAAGTTCCTAAGTTCTAGTAGAGAAAACCTATTCCATACTTTTATATAAGAACTAAATATATGTAAATTTATATTTTCATACATACCAGGTATTCTATGAATAAATGTAGCTCCAAATACCATAACAATATAAATTAAAAATATACTCCATAATAAAATTTTACTTGTATTTAATTTTTTAGTGCCTTTCATAATTTTCTTATATATTAAAAAGTATACTATTAAGAATATACTAATTCCAATGAACACACCCGCTATGCCTAGTAAAAAATATTCACTGGCCATGTGAATAATTGATGAGATTCTCAATTTGCTGCCTCCTCATGTAATATATTTCTAGCTCATCCATAAATTCTAGTTACTGTTTTAGTTTATCATATGCTTGCATAACTTTATATTACAATATGGTAATTTGTAATTATTTCTAACTAAAATAAATAAGAATTCATAAAAAGCACCTCATCTTTCATTCATTTTAACTCACTTTACAATAATAAATTTAATCACCTATATATTTAACTACTTTTTCAAACAAGTGTGGTTGAATTTCTACATAAGTTAAATTATCTGGTAGCTTATCAAAAAAGTTAATTTCTCCAATTTCAAGATCTGGTAACTCTCCGAGCTCAGATATTTCTGCAAAAAATAGCCCACCAAATGTTGTTACATTTTCTATTGTAACTGAATAAGGACAAATAGGCATAAGTTTAAATTCTTTTGCTCCTGTTTCTTCTTGAAGTTCTCTTGATGCAGCAAAATCTATTGTTTCTCCTTTTTCTCTATGGCCACCTGGAATTTCCCACGTTGATCTTTCTTTATGTTTTGACAAAATCCATTTATTCTTAAATCTTGAGACTATTATTGCATAAAATAAATCCTTGTCATTTACTTCGTCCCACTTATGATAATTGACTTTAATCATTTTGGAAATCCTCCTTTTTGTCCCATTATAAAAATTTAATGCATAAATTAATCATACTTATTATAATCGTCGCCATACACGTATATTTTATAAACTTACGTTTATTAGCATCTTCTGTTTCCACACCTGTATATATGACTAATGCTAACATTGCTGTAGCAATTGAAGATAAGCCAGGTATTTCTTTTTTAAATATTATGGACATCAATGAACAAGCTATTATTACTATACATAATATAATACTAATAATACTTCTATAAATTGTTTTATTCAATAATATCACCCCCAACACATAACTATTGTAACATAATAATCAATTTGATAAAATCTAGCTATAAGTTTTTAATCATAATAATAAGCTAACTTAGCTTGTTATTTGCAATTTTTTTAACACTTTATTTCTAGTGTTAGTATAATCATTCCAAAGTGTTGTTATTTGTGAATCTGAATAATTTATTAAATTCATTTTTTTCCTTTATATGTATTAACACTATTTAATTATTTTCAAAAGAATCTAATTACTTGAACAATTCAGTTGATATAAGTAATCAGAAGTAAGAGTAAACACAGTATTGCGTTTTGCAGATAATTCACATCTATTGGAAATTTGCTAAATTCTCCATACTATTGGGAGAATTCATCATTAGTAAATTTTACACTTGTACAATATTGTGAGTTTCAATGACTTGAAATATCATAAATTCTCTCTTTATATAATCTTGCTATTGGTTGGCTCATTATTTCAATATTAATAATAATTGCTATCTTTCTATATAATTTTCTACAATAGTTTTAATAAATACTATATATCTAAAATTTCATCTTCAATATTGGCTAAAACTTCACAGTCACAATATCTGCCATTTTATTCTAGCCACTCTATAGGTTCTTTCAAAGGTATGTTGTTCTCTTTTAAAAATTCTTTAGTGTATTTTAAAGTGTCATCGCATCCATGGGTATCCAAAATTTCACTTATTTTTTTTCTAGTTTTTCTATTCTTCCTTTTGCATAATCTAATTCATGCTTCATAGTAGTTACATCATGCTGTAATTCATTTACCCGATTAGATGAATATAAAAATCCCCAAAATACCATTAATATTAAAATTAAAAATACATATAGTTGCCTTCTCATTGCTTTTAAAATCTCATCTTTACTTAAATATTTTTTCATTATAAACCTCCCTCTAAAACTTCTAAATATTAAATCATTACAAACCAAATTAACATTATATAATTTATTAAAATACCATCCTCTAAATAAATTAAAAAAATATCAATCAATAACTATTGTAACATAGTCAATTATTTCACATTCAAATCTAAAATAAATTATATATATTATTTTTTTATACTAAAAAAAGAGCATGTGTGATGCTCCTTTAGTTTAGAATGTATTTAATAATCATTAATAATATAATAATCCACATAAATATAATTGGAATTGATAAATACCATTTCTTTGGCTTTCCACTTTTCCATAAATCTCTTGATTCAATCTTGCATTGTTCTAATATTTCTGATGGTATAAATTTTATTGTTAGTCCTATAAGTATAGGAAGTAAAATTATATCATCTAATAGCCCTAAAAATGGTATAAAATCTGGTATAAGGTCTATAGGTGATAATGCATATACAATTGTAATTCCAGCGAATAGTTTTGCCATTATAGGTGTTTCTCTTTTCTTTAATGCAATAAATATAGCTGGCAAATCTAACTTTAGTCTATTTGCTTTACTTTGTAAATTTGTCATTTGATTGCTCCTTAATTATTCCAAATGGTACTAAAATCTTACACCTATGAAATTCTAATTATATATGTATTTGTAAAGTTATTAATTTGAATAATTTTCATAAATTTCATATTGATTTGCATCCATTGACCCACAGTTAGATTGAATTGTATTATTCACCATAGTTTATACTATGTATGGTGGCATAATAACTATTAATCTGTAAACCTTAGTAAATATCCATCTGGATCTTGAATAAGAAATTCCTTCTGAACTTCTTCTTCGCCATCACACATATATATTGTTTCTTTTAAATCTCTATAAATTTCAATTTTATTGTTTTTAATATTATTGTATAGAATTTCGACATCATTACAGGCAATAGAAAAGTTTATTCCTCTACCTAGAGGATATTCCAGAATGTCAACATTCCATCCTTCTGAATGAATTTCTTCAAACATAAATTGACTTTCTCCATAAGATAAAAACATAAACTTGTCCTCTATTCTTTCATATTCTAATTTAAAACCTAAAATACATATATAAAATTGCTTTGTAGATTGAATATCGCTTACGGATAATTCAGGTATTAAAGCATTAAATTTCATATTTTCTCTCCTAATATGTAAGATTTAACTCCATTTGAAGGACATCTTCTTTTACAAGGTTATCATTCCATACAAATCCACCTGTAACTGTGTTTGTCTCTATAAATCCTAAAGACTTGTAAACGTGAATAGCCCTACTATTACTTTTTAGCACGTCAAGCTCAATCTTTTTATATCCATATGATTTGGATAAATCAATAACTTGTTTTAAAGCATTACTTCCAATGCCTTTTCCTCTATATTCAGGTAAAATACCCATACCTAAATAACCGATTGTTTCTGTTTTTGGTGAAACATCACACCAACCAACACATTTGTCCTTTTCTAAATCAATTATGAACAAATGTGGAAAATCTCTAACTATGGCATCTTTTATAAATTCCACTGTACTATCAAAAGGAAATGCTTCGTTCATGGCTAAATATTTTCTTTCTTTTGCTATTGTATCAAATGTTTCCCAATATGAGGGAATGTATTGTTCTTGTGGCTTTATAAATTTTACTTTTACCATTGTCCAATCCCCCTTTTTAATAATTTTTTCCCTATGTTTAAAAATAATATTTATATTTAATAGCACAGCTATTATTTAGTCTATATCTATAAAAAGCAACTATATAGCTATATTATATATATTAGCTAATTTGTAAATTCCCATAAGATAGCCTACTTATAAGGTTTTGCTACTTTATTTTCCCTATTTTATCAAATGGAAATATTCTAATAGAAACTTCTCCTACAACATCATCTAATGAAATGGCTCCTATATATGATTGTCTACTATCATCACTATTTTCTCTATTGTCTCCCATTGCAAAAATATGGTTGTCAGGTACAATAATATCTATATCTCCATCTGTATATACATCTACTAGATAATCTTCATTTAAGTGTTTACCATTTATATAAACATTATTATCTTTTATAATCAAATGTTCCCCTGGTAATGCAATAACCCTTTTTACTAAATTCTTTTTTGGGCTAGAATTATTGCCACTTAAATCTGCTTTAAAAACAATAACATTACCACGTTCTGGCATATTGCTTTTGTACGCCAATCGATTTATAAATAAATAATCATTATTTTCTAATGTGGGGTGCATAGATTGACCACTTACCATTGTAGGTTGAGCTACTAAATTTATACATATAGCTATTGTTCCTGATACACATATAGCTTTAATCCAATCAATAATTTCATCCTTACACTTTTTATTCAAAATAATATCCCCCTTAGTAGATTTTCTTATGGAGTATACCGCAACCATATATTTAATATATTGTCGCTATTTTGAAAAAATCCTTTTATGAATTAAATGAAATATAATACATAAAACCAGTTAATATCTCACTTTGTGACATACATTCTTATCTTTCTTCTTTACTTTACTTTATTGTAATAATTTCCCAACTTACTAAATATGTTTATTTTGCAAATAACATAGGAGTGTATCTTATTCCATCTGTTATTTGTTCTTCTTGAATTACTGAGAATCCAAAGTGTTTATAAACTTCTATAGCATAAGGAGATGAATTGACTGTAATGAAATCACTTGTACTATTTTTGATAACTATTTCAAATAATTTTCGTCCAATACCTTGTCTATGATATTCCTCTTTTACGAAAAATAATGCGATATGGTTACCTGCATTTCTAGTTGCAATAACACCTGTTAGTAATTTTTCTTTATATGCGCCATACCATTCTAATGAAGCAACCCATTCAATATCATTAATACATTCTTTAAATGTTTCAATTCCTTTTTGAGAATAATCAGGTGCTTCGTATTGCATAAATACATTTAATACCAAGTCCAAAGCTCCTGAAATATCATCTTGTTTTAACTTCTTTATATCCATATACACACACACACCCCCATAAACACTATTTATTTTCTTGAAAATATTCGTATGCATATTCCTCTATCTCTCCACAGCCTGTTAACTCACATCCATTTTCATCATAAATTTTATATTCTTGCTGCATATCTCCTATGGAAGCACATCCATCTAAACCTAATAAAGTAGTATACATTGTATCTACTATTACATTATTAATAATACTTTCCATTTTTCTCATTTGTTCCTCTGTTAAGTTTAAGCTTTTTATTTGAATTCCAAACTCTGTATTATTTAAGTCCTCAAAATATATTTTTAATAAATCATTTTTCTCTTTATAAAATAATTCAACGAATTCTTTAGCAGTTATTTTCACCATCTCCTTATCCATCTATAGATACATACAATAAATCATATATTAAACTAATATACATGCAGGTTTATCAATTCTATATCTCCATCTACAAATCCAACGCCTATTCCTTGCATGTTTTTTAAATAATCAATATTCCCATTACACTTTAAACATTCTTCTATCATATTTTTAATATAAACTAAACCATCTTCCCAACGTTTAATCTTTTCATTTATATGTATTGAAAATAAATCTTCTTTTGTAGAAAATATTTCTTCGCACGCCCAGTCTTCATCATCTTCATCATCTTCATCAAATACATCTGTGGCAATCAATTGAATATCATATGTATCTTGTTCACTTTCATATATATTAAAATTAATAGCAATAGCATTTGATGGTACATCATTCAAATATTTATTTATCCATTTTGAAAGTTCTTTTATATCTAGCATATATCCCCCTAATGTGATTACATTTAAAGTATATTTTCAATTATTATTTCTTTTATTTAATTCTAATAAGTTTTCAGATAAAGGAAAGCTATACATAAATTTTTCCACTAAATTATCATTCTTACTAATAAATAAAGTAAGAGAGCCATCCCATGCAACTATTTCAATATCTGCCAATGGGTGTTGGATATCTACATCTTTCGTCCAATAATTTGTATATCCATTTGCAAATGGTAATTCACTCTTTAGTACTTCTTCCATAGTTATTTCTGAACAAAATCCTGAAAATACACCCCAAATAAACTGAATTTCTTCACTATAAACAAGATCAGTAAGTTGTTTTCCTGAAATCCAAATATATTCGTTTGATAACAATTTATTAACACTTTCATTTTCACAGTAACATTCACAATCAGTAATTAGCCAGTTATATTTTAATTGCTCGTTACCTATTGCATTAAAGATTTTGCTCATCTGTGTGTAATAATTCTCACCTTTTTGTAAAATTGCACTTTTCATTAGATTTCCCTCCACTGTCATCTAGCTAAGATTAAATCTACTTCTCTTTTGATAATATATTAATCATATCAACAATTATATCTTCCAAATATTCATCAGAATAAGGGTAGCCTCCAACTTCTCTATAACAAATCGCACATTCAAATTTTACTAAACGCCATGCCCTTGCATCTGCTTTTCTTTTATCATTTAAATTTGATTGAATATTTACATCCAGAGTCTTAGTAAACCATTCTTTCCCATTAGCATAAAGATGAGGAAACCTATACTGATTTAAAAAATTAATAATTTTACTTGCACTTGAAGTTTCTCCCTTTTCACGAAGTATACGTGCCTTTATGCAATACGCTGCATCAATATTATTCCAAATAGTATAATTACCTGCAAATTCAATATTATCAAAAAGAGCACAAACCTGCAGTGCTTCATTTTTATATCCATATATATATAACCGAAGTATTAATTCAGTAATATTTCCCGTATCCTTTACAGATTTGTAGCTTAACTTTTTTAGTATTTTCTTGCAGTTTCGCTGTATTGCCTTTTTATCAATATGCAAAATAATATATCTAATAATGTCTAATTCCATAACACTCCTCCAATTCTTATTTATTAACTCATTTTTCACATAAAAACTTTAAATAAAAATGCCTTAATCAAACTACCTTCTAAATTAAAACTTATGTATATGAAAATCTATTTATATTTTCCATACAAACATAAGTCATAAATATTATTTTTTTTAAAAACAGCGTTCTTCATAATGCCTTCTAAAGCAAACCCGTTTTTTTCAAGAACACGTTGTGATGCCACATTTGGTTTATACACTAGACCTGTGATCCTTACAATATCTAACTGTGAAAATGCAATATTACAAATTTGATTTACAGCTTCTGTCATTATACCTTTTGACCAGGTTTTTGATAGTAAAAGATATCCAATTTCAGCATCTTTAATATATACATCATCCTTTACTTCCACTGATATATTACCTACATATTCCTTATCAACAACAATTGCTCTAAAAATGCCTCTTTTGCCTTCACTTTCTTGAACCATGTTTAGCCACCAGTTTGCATTTTTTTCTGTATATGGAAAAGGCATTCTGTTTGATAAAAATTGTCTATCTACATTATTACATATATTTTTTAATATGTGTTTATCATCCATTGTCCATTTCTTTAACACAACCTCCATACATATCCCCCTAACATTTATTTAAATCATGTAGCTTTATATCAATTATAGTTTATATTAAAATAAAAAAGGAGCATTACTCCCTTTTTTAATAATACGATTTATCATTCTATATTTCTATTATTTATTCTACATAAAAAACTACTTATTTAATCTAGTTTGGTATCACTTTTACCCACACTTCCATTTTCATTGTATCTTCGTTATGACCTTCATAATATTCTATACAAAAAGGTTCTGTCATAATATTATGATTTGGCAACCATACTTGAAAAAGATATCTTTGTGCCTTATATAGTACATCCATTACTAATGTCTTAAAGTTTTCCGCTTCAAATGAACAAACATTTTACGATCATTTTTCTTATATAAATTATTACAAACGCTTGTAATACCCTTAACTTTTAGACTTTGATTTTTTGTAAAAATAAAATCCTACCCCTACGATTACTAACCCTATAACTGCATAAATAAAACTTGTGGTATTCCCCATGCGTAAGTAGTGGCTGAATTCATATACTCTTTTCCCCCTTTTGATTCATTTAAAAAAATTGTAGCATATTAACTAATTTGTCACATCTTACAAAATAAAAATGGTGTCCATAAGAACACCATTTAATCTATTTATTAATAATATCTATTTAATTCTTTAATATATATCAAATTGCTATTTTCTCTGCTTTTAAAGAGTTTTAGTAAAATAGTACCTCTTTCCTGTTACAGGATAATTTTCTAATACAAAAACTTCCTTATATCCATGTTTTCTATAAAATTCAGGCGCTTGAAAGCTAAAAGTATCTAAAAATGAGTACTTACAACCACGTTCTTTTGCTATATTTTCTCCCTGATTTAAAATATCACTTCCTATATTTTGTCCTCTCAGTTTCTCGCTTACCCACAAAAACTTTATAGATAACCAATTACCGTGTGTATTTCCAATTAAGCCCGCAATTTTTTGCCCTGCTTGATCTTGTAAATAAATTCCTAAATCTCTTGGATTTTTATCTTCAATTCTTTCTAGATTATACCCTAATAATTCTTTAAAAATAATACTTTCATCTTCTTCTGTGATTTTATCAGTGATCTCAAGTTTCATTCAATTCACCTCTTTTTATTAGAATTGATAATTACTTTAATAAAGAAGTAATTTCATCTAAATAATATATATTTAAAACATGAAGAGCTCTTGTGCAACAAGTGTAAAAAAGTAATCTTTCATCTTCACTGTTATAGTTCTTGTTGCTTGCATCATATATAAGAACCACATCAAATTCAAGACCTTTGGCTAAATATGAAGGTATTACTAATATACCATTTGTATATGAGTCATCATCTTTTTTTATGGACTTTACATCCATATCATTATCCTTTAAGAAATTATATAAATCTTCAGTTTGCCTTGCTGTTTTTGTAATAATACCAATAGATTTATAATTTTTTTGCTGATAATATATAATATCTTCAATAAGTTTTTCGTTCATATGATTTTTATCTGAGAAGCCAACAACTTTAGGCTCATCACCATGTCTTTCAACATACCCATCATCTGCATCTTTTATAAGGATATTCCTTGAGAATTTAGTAATTTCCATTGTTGAACGATAAGTTTTTGTTAAGTTTATTAGTAGGGTATCACTCTTTGATAGATTATAAATATTATTATAATTTCCAACATTCATAAATGGATTAATTGACTGATTTATATCTCCTAGTATGGTCATTTTGGCAGATTTAAAAAGTTGATAAAATATTTCATATTGTAGTGGCGTATAATCTTGTGCCTCATCTATGATTATATACTTAATTTGTGATGTGTTAGGAACATGGCCAAATGCACATTTTAAATATAAAAGTGCAACTTGATCTTCATAATTAAGTATATTTGCATTTAAATTATCTATTGAGTAAGTTTTTATATGTTCTATCAAACTATTCTCATATTTCATATTCATTTTATTTAAAAATGTATCTAAATTTTTGAATAAACCTTTATAGATTTCAATTAAATTAAACTCTGTCATTTGAGAAATTTTATTATAAACATCTTTTAAGCTTTTCTTTACAATTGAAGTACTCTCTTCTATCATTTCTTCTCTTTCTATATAGTCTCCAGATTCAAAAAGCTCCTCATATACTTCATTAATCCAAGCTTCTTCATAAGGCTCAATAAGAAATTCAATTCTTGATTTTAATTTTTTTAATCTTCTTTTAATTGGTAACTCAGAAAAATCATTAAAAAATAATTTATTTATCTCATCAGATGAAATTACTAATTTATTTCTTACTATAATATCTTCAAAATCCCTATCCATTGTTTCCACATAACTTATATATTCTTTTAAAATATTGGTAAACTCTAGAGAAGTTTTAAACTTAATACTTTTAACCCTATCTTCATAGATTAGTTTATCTTTAGAATCAAGTATGTACTCCATCATTTCTGAGGATGTCTCTTTCTTAAATTCATCACCTAATTCCTTATGCATATAGTCATTAAATGTTGTTTGATACATATTGTCTTCACCAAGTTGAGGTAATACATTTGAAATGTAGTCATTAAAAATATTGTTTGGAGAAAATATTATTATATTTTTAGGTGTTATTTTATCTCTGTGTTTATATAGTAAATATGCAATTCTATGAAGTGCCACAGAAGTTTTTCCACTACCAGCTGCTCCTTGAACAATTAAGTTTTTATAATTTTCATTACGAATTACTTGATTTTGCTCTCTCTGAATAGTTGTAACTATAGCTTTCATTTTGTCATCAGAATTTTTACTCAAAAGTTCTTGTAACATTTCATCATCAATACTTAAGTTACTGTCAAACATATACTCAATTTTTCCACCACTGATTTTATATTGTCTTTTTCCAGTTATTTCACCAGATATTATACCTTCTGGACATTCATAACTTGCCCTACCAGTTTCGCAGTCATAAAACATACTTGAAATAGGCGCTCTCCAGTCATAAATAAGAAAATCAAAATCTTCACTAATAAGGTTTGACAATCCAATATAACATTTTTCAGTAGAGTCTTCTTTATCTTCAATAAAGTCAATTCGCCCAAAGTAAGGAGATTCAAGCATTCTTTCATACTTTTCTTCAAGCTTTTGAGTAAATTCATGATTTCTTTTTTGATTTTTCATAATATCCATAAATGATATAAAATCTGAAAGTTGATCTAATCCATTTTCTATAGAAATAGATCCAAGATCATTCCATAGTTCTCTTTGTGTTTCTATTGCATCTTTTTTTAACTTATCTTTAGCATGGCGCTTTTGATCAAGTTGTCTTTTGGCCTCAGTAAGAACTTTTTCCAACCATTCATTTTCCAGGTTCCACTCATAGTTATTTACACTCATCTTATTTCCTCCTTAACTATATACATTGACTTATTTTAATTTACTCTATCAATTATATAGAAATGGATATATATTAACAGTCTAAAAAAAATTTTTTATTTATGGTATAATTATAGTGGGAGAGGAATAAGACTTACTCCTTTACATTAAACCATTGATTAATATTTTTAATAATAAAAGGCAGAGAATAAATCTCTGCCTAGAATAACATTATATTATCAATTTGTTGAAGAACCAAAAGTTCTCTTTCACAATATTTGGGGCATTGTCAAATACATAATTAAATGCAACCAAATTATGAACATTATTATTAAGCAGGTGATGGAACTTGTATATCAAAGCAAAGTAATGCTCTTGCAGTACCTTGTTGAGTGCTTATTGTTACATGATTTATATTAATTGCTGTAAGTGCAGCCGTTCCATTTGGAGGTACAATTTCTTGTAAACTATCTACAACGAAAGTAATGTCTCTTTGTCCTAAGTTTGTCAATATTACTGTTCCAGTTACAGATAGATTAGAAGAGGTTCTATAAACCTCTGTTCCTTCCCCTGATGTGGCAGTTGCTCTTATACTAAATTGTTGCTTAACAAAGCCTTCGCAACATTCACTTTTTATATCACACTCTTTTTTATTATCGTCCCAGTCTGGCTCTGGATTCCATCCATCACAACATTTTCTATTCATATCATACATAATAACTTCATCTCCTTTTAACTAGACAACCTTTAAGATTGCCTGTAATATAGGATATTATTTTTATGATATTTTGTTACACATAAATTTACAATTTTCTACTTTTTTCGCAATGTATAACAGTCGTATATTCATTATATCCTCTAATATATAAACGTCTGACTTCATGATCAATTGGATATAAAAATACTAACTGACAAATTTAAAGTTTATATTATTCTCCTTTAATAATTTGTACTCCAACACCATTGGGATCATTTACAAAAAAGCACTCCATATGTCCACCTAAAACTGCTGGTTCACTAGAGATAATATTATTTTCTCGCCCTTTCTTCAAAAAATCATCATAATTTGCTGAACAAATCCCAATGGAAATATTACTATTAGCTGAATTTTCTAATTTTAAATTTTCATCATAAATTAGTTCAATTTTTATTCCATTCTCTGCCGCAAAAAAAGCAATATACATAGATTCCTTAGGTGAAAATTCCTTTTCTGCCTTCATTCCTAGAAAATCTCTATAAAACTCTTTTGATTTTTCAAAATCCTTGACTTTGATAGTAATCCAATTAATTATCATATTTATTTTCCTCCTTTTATATTGTTACTCTAATTATTATTCTATTGGTTCCTATTCTCATTTTAACCTTAATATCCCAATACACAATAGTTTTACAATCACTCTTCAAAAAATAATCTAACTTATAATTTTTACTACGAATTATAGTTTCTTCTTTAAAGTATATAACTTAATATCATCGGGAAAGCCATCAATTTCTCCGCAAATAGCATATCCTTGCTTTACATAAAAAAATGGGGCTTGAAAAGAATATGTAGTCAGATGAGCAATATGGCATCCTGCGTTCTTAGCCTGTTCCTCGATTTCTTTCAACAAGCGGGATGCAATTTTTTGACATCTATAAGCTTCCTGTACCCAAAGAACTTCTATTTCTAAAGATGATAGATAAGTAGAACCCGATACACCGCCTACTATAAGTCATTCTTCATTGCGTGCAATACTCGCAAGTTCCATATCAGGTACCTTTAATTGGCCCTTTGTTTTTTCCATATTGTACTTTAGTAAACCGTTTATGCGAACTGATTTTAAAAACTCTTGTTCATCACAGTCATTGTAAATCCTAATATTCATCTTTACCACCTCCACAAAACAAATATAAATAACCATTCCTATTTTACTATCAAACAGTTAAAATTAGAATTTATTTGGCAATATATTAAATTAATAAAACAAATCGAAGAAATTATGAATCCACTATGATACAATTTAATTACTATAATATTTTCATGGAGGTACTGTAATGCCAGTATATCTAGCTCTTTTATTAGCAGTGGCTATTACTATTTCTACTTTTATTGTGATTATTTTTAATTTATGTGACGATATTCTTTTGGATAAAATTTTTTCAAAAGTAAGTAAAAAATATCAGCACATTATATTACTTATTTCAATAAGTTTTATTTTAATTTATACTTGTTTCCTTATATATAATTTTATCTATTTCTAAATATAAAATTAGTTATCGTCCCCTTTTTAATTCACAATTTATTAAAGTTGTAACTTAAATTATCTCTGCAAAAATTTCATGTATATTGCCATCTGGGTCTGCAAATAATGCAGTTCTTTGGCTCCAGGGCATATCCTGTGGTTCTTGAATAGAAGTTGCACCCATAGATATTAACTGCTTAAATGATTTATCAACATCATTTGGATTTTTGCATGGAAAAGCTAGTTCGAAAGACTGACCAACTGCTTTTTTACTATATTCGTTGCTATATCCTTCCATAACATTTCTCAAACAAATGGCAAATCTTACTCCGCTATTTTCAAATTCAACATAGTCTCCAAGGTCATTTTTAATTCTAAATCCAAGAGCTTGGTTATAAAAATTTCTCATCCTATCTATTTCATCTGTCCAAATTGTAATAAGATTAATTTCTGCTTTCATATAGTTACCCCCTTATTAATTAAAAAACTCTATCATAGTAATTGTAATACATACTAAGATAGAGTTTTATATTTTCATTAAAGTTTTTTATTTATTTTTACAACTTTTATAGCCTTAGATGGACATTTTTCTATACATGTAGCATTTGAGCATTTTTCTACACAAATACTACTATCTACAACAGCCAAATTATTTTCCACTTTAATAGCTTCATGTTCACATTTTTTAGCACAAATACCGCAGCCTAAGCAAGATACTCTGCAGAATTTTTTTGAAACTGCTCCTTTGTCTTTGCTATTACACTTTACTTGTACATGAGCATCTATTGGAATCATTGATATAACTTTTTTAGGACAAGCGCTTTCACATTTGCCACAACCTGTACATATGTTTTTGTTTACTACAGGTATGCTTTTTTCATTCATATCTATGGCATCAAATGGACAGTTTTTTACACATGTCCCAAGTCCTAAACAGCCATATTCACAAGCTTTTGGTCCATTTAGAAAAATGTTGGCACTTATACAATCTTGTATTCCATCGTATTCATATTTATCAACGCTATTTTCTTTGCAACCATCGCAGTGAACATAAGCATACCTAGGCTCTATTTCTTCTGCAACTTTTCCAGTCAATTCGGCTACTCTTTTTGATACTGCTTCTTTTCCAGGTATGCATAAGTTAGGAGGAACGTCTTCGTCTATAACTACGGCTTCTGCATAAGCTAAGCATCCTGCATAACCACAAGCACCACATTGTCCTTTCGGTAATACATCTTCCACCATGTGTATTAATGGATTTACTTCTACCTCAAATTTTTTATTTGCAATGGCTAATATGAAGCCAAATAAAAGGCCTACACAAGTCATCAGTATTACTATTAATATAGCAATTTCCATATTTTATCCCCCCTACAACATTCCTGAAAAGCCTAAAAAAGATAGTGCCAACATACCTGCTATGATAAATGCTATTGGCATACCTTGTAGAGCTTTTGGAACATCAGCATAAGCTAATTTTTCTCTTAAACTTGCCATTACAGTTATTGCAAGGGCGAAACCTATTCCAGACCCTAGAGCCTCTACCACACTCATCATAAAAGGATTATTATTTTCTGCATTTATTAGTGGTACTCCAAGTACTACGCAGTTAGTAGCTATTAATAATAAGTATATTCCCCACATTCCATAAAGAGTTGGTGAATATTTCTTTATGACCAGCTCCAAAAGCTGAACAAAACTTGCTATTAAAAGTACAAATACTACGGTTTTCATAAACATTAAGTTCAAAGGGATTAGAACAAAATGCATAACTAACCATGATAAAATAGTGCTTAGTGTCATAACGGAAGTTACTGCCATCCCCATACCTACTGATGCATTTAAATTTTTAGAAACCCCAAAGAATATACAAAGTCCTAAGAAACGTGTCAGCACAAAGTTATTTACTAGGATAGTTGAAATAAATAAAAACAAATATTCCTTCATTAATTTTCACCCACCTCATATTTCTTCATTTCTATTTTTTTGTCATACAATTTCATTGCTCCCATAATATATCCAATTAATATAAACGCCCCCGGTGGTAATATCATAATTAATGCAGGATTATACCAAGAACCCATTACAGTCATTCCAAATATAGTTCCATTTCCTAAGCATTCTCTTATTATTCCTATAATTACCATAGCTATTGTAAATCCGCATCCCATTCCAAGCCCATCTAGAAAAGAAGGTATGACTTTATTTTTTGATGCGAAGACTTCTGCACGAGCTAAGATAATAGCAAATACAACTATAAGAGATAAATATATACCTAAAGCACTATATAATTTTGGAGCATAAGCTTCTAAAACTAACTGAACAACTGTAACAATAGTTGCAATGAAGGTTATATATACAGGGACACGTACTTTACTATTTACAAATCTTCTTGTTAAAGATACTACTGTGTTATTTGCAGTTATAACAAATAACACGCACAGCCCCATGGTAAGGGCATTTATTGCACTGGATGTAACAGCTAAAGCTGGACATAAACTAAGGGCTAATCTGAATATAGGATTTTCGTTATATATACCTTTTGAAAAAACTTTCCATAACTCTTTACTTGTCATATTACTTACCTCCTATATATTTATTTACCTGTTCAACAGCTTCATGTATACCTTTTGTTACTGCTTTAGATGAAATTGTGGCACCTGTTATAGCTTGAACGTCGTCTTTATTAGAAGGATCCTTAGTAACAACAAGTTGGTCTATATCTTTCCCTTGAAATTGGTCTTTAAATGGTGATTTTGTTGTTTTGTCTCCTAGGCCTGGTGTCTCATTATGGCTTAACACATTGTAACCAATTACTTGACCCTTTGTATCAACTGCTACTAACAATTTAATTGTTCCACCATATCCTTTAGCCTCACTTTGAGTTACATAACCAATAGTTTTATTATCTTTTAATGCTTCATAAAATTCACTTTTGCCTTTTACAGTTTTGAAATCGTTCGCTTCTTGAATCAAAGCTTTCATAGATTCATTTTTTAGAATCTCTGCATTTTTAGCTGCTACTGGAGCTGTAACAAAATAAACTAGAGCTATTATCAAACTACAAGCAAAACATGCTACTGTTAAATTTAAAGTAATTTTGACTATGATACCTTTATTATCTTCTTTTTTAGACATCTTGTGAAACCTCCTTATGACCAAATATTTTTGGCTTCACTAGCCTATCTATTAATGGTGTAAGCGCATTCATTAATAATATTGAATAGCAAACACCTTCTGGGTATCCACCTTGTAATCTTATGATTGCCGTAATTAATCCTGCTCCAAAAGCAAATATTAACTGTCCTTTTTTTGTTATAGGAATGGTAACCATATCCGTTGCCATGAAAAATGCCCCTATCACCAATCCGCCAGCCATCATATGAAATGCTGGATCACCAGTAAAAAATCCATTTGGTCCAAATACCCAAGTAAAAATTCCCACTGTACCTATCATTACTACTGGAATTTGCCAGTTTACATATTTTTTATAAATTAAATATATACCTCCCAAAAGAAGTAAAATCGTACATGTTTCTCCTATACATCCATTTCTCGTTCCAAAAAACAAGGCTTTGTAAAGTTCCATATTCCCACCATAAGTCTGAATTAAAGCATCATAACCTTGCATTTTAGCTATATTAAGAGGTGTGGCTGAAGTTACTGCATCTACACTTGTTGTAACTTGTGACCAAGTAGTCATGGCTACTGGCCAAGATACCATTAAAGCTGCTCTACCAATATGAGCTGGGTTAAATATGTTTTGACCAAGACCTCCCATGGAATGTTTTCCTATAACTATAGCAATAGCTGCTCCTATACCAGCCATATACGGTGGAATTGTAGGTGGCATACACATGGCTAACAATAAACCGGTTAATACTGCACTTCCGTCAGAAATAGATATAGGCTGTTTTCTAAATTTTTGTACTAAATATTCGGCTAAGACAGCACTTAAAATACTTACAATAACTATTATTAAAGCATTAGTTTTAAAATAAATCACACCAAATAATGCTGCTGGAACTAATGCAAATACTACATTCCACATTATCTTTGGAACTGATTCGTCACAACTTATATGGGGTGATGATGATACTGTATTCATAGTTGCATCTCCTTTTCTTATTTTTTATTACCTTGTGTGTGACACTGTCTTTTAGCATATCTTATACTTTGAACTATTTTTCTCTTAGCTGGACATGAATAAGCACAACTTCCACACTCTATACAATCTAACAAGTTGTACTCTTCCTTTGCTAACAAATATGCATCTTTATCACTAAGATTTGCTAAAGTGCAAGGTAATAAGCCTATAGGACATGCTTGAACACATCTACCACATTTTATGCAAGGATATTGTTTTTGAATATTTGTTTCTTTTTCTGTTAACAACAATATCCCTGAAGTACCTTTTACTACGGGTATGTCTAATGTATACTCTGCAAATCCCATCATTGGCCCGCCCATTATTACTTTTTTATATTCTTCCTTTACTCCTCCACAATAGGAAATGGCATCTTCAAAAGTTGTTCCTATTTTTAGAAGTAAATTCTTAGGATGTGCTACTCCTCCTCCACTTACTGTAACTACTCTTTCTATTACTGGTTTTCCACTGCAAACTGCATCGCAAATTGCTGCTATAGTCCCCACATTTTGTACTACTACAGAAACATCTGCAGGTAGTCCACCTGATGGAACTTCTCTTCCTGTAATAGCTTTTATTAGCATTTTTTCTGCTCCTTGAGGATATTTTGTAGGAAGTTGCACAATTTCTATATCTGTTTTTCCTTCATTTATTCTTAATAACTCTTCTTTTAATTTTTCAATAGCTTCCTTCTTGTTATCTTCCACACCAATGTATCCCTTTGTAACTCCTAAGATTTTCATGGCTATTTTCGTTCCTTTAATTACTTTTTCTGTATATTCCACAAGTATTCTGTTATCTGCATTTAAATATGGTTCGCACTCTGCTCCATTTATGATAAGAGTATCCACCTTTTTATTAGGAGATAATTTAACATGAGTTGGAAAAGTTGCTCCACCCATTCCTACTACTCCCAAATCTTGAATTATTTGTTTTAATTCACTTGCATCTAATTTTTCATAATCTCTATTAACTAAAGTATCGTTTTCCCATTCATCTTCTCCATTACTTTCTATAATTACGGATAAGCACTTTCCACTAACGCCATTGTTGTAAGAACAAATATCAACTACTTCTCCACATATGGATGAATGAATATTACTCGATACAAATCCTTGTTGTTTCGCTATTAACTGTCCTTTTTTTACTATATCTCCTTTTTCAACTACAGGGACTGCTTCTGCTCCAATATGTTGTCTAATAGGTATTACCACTTTTTTTGGAATAGGAGCTATCTCTATAGGAACTTCACTTGAAAGTTGTTTATTATCTTTGGGATGAATTCCCCCATGAAAACTTTTAAACATTTTCTACCTCCCCTTTATGAGAAATTATTATAGTTAATCTATTTTAAGAAATAATTTTAATTATGGTAGGTAAGTTATTACTCTTACCTGCTTTTTTATCTGCTACTTTAATAAATATTATTGATATGATAAAGAAGATAGCTCCAAATACTACTTCTAAAACTGTGGCTGATTTATGCGTGTATACAGAAACTAAATATCCAATTATAGCTCCCATAAATACTAGTAATAGCGGTTGAATATAAACTATATAAACCGACGGGACTATATTATCCTGTGGGATTTCAACACATATCTTATCTCCAACTTTTGCTCCTATGGGGTTGTTTACAGGTACAATTAAATTATTGTTTCCCGGACAAGCCCCACAGTTTTTACATTCACTATGCCTCCCAAGTTTAATTTTAGTGATATCATCGTTTTGCTCTACCACATATCCAACTTCATTCCTTTTCATGACATTACCTCCAATTCTTTCTTCTAATGTCTTCCATTACAAATACATTTTTTATACTAATAATTATTCTCTTGCCTAAATGATATTAACTCTAGTGCCCATAAACAATAAAAGTTAATTATTTAACCGTTAAATTAAATTAACATTATTTTTTTAAGTTTTTTATTACTAAAATGAATCTGATTTTGTATAATAAGTAAAAATGTCCAAGACCGTATCATTGTTGATACAGCCTTGGACATATTAATTGTTCTAGGATAAGAATTCATTTTCTTTATTTGATTTATACTCTTTAGTAAGTAAGAATGGTGTGAATAATATTGCAAAAGTTAAAATACTATATAAAAGACTTTCCCATGTGTATACTGCCGTATATCCTCCTCCAAATATGATCCCAATAACATTGTTTACCATGTGTAACAACATTGGAGCCCATATATTTTCCGTTTTCATATAAGCGTACCCTAAATAAATACCTAAGAATATGCAAGTAATTACATGAGCAACTACACAGTGTATAGGTGTTTTGGGACTATAAAGAGTAAAGCAAAGTGGAGCATGCCAAATTCCCCATATAAAACCTAGAATTATTACCCCTATTCTTTTACCATAAAGCTTTTGTAATCTAGGTTGTAAAAAGTATCTCCATCCAAACTCTTCTCCAAAGAATAAATTAAACCCAACTAGAAAATTAATAATTAAATTCATCATGGCATATACTATATTTTCCATAAGTTTATCTGAATTTACTTGCCCATTTATAAATTCTGGTATGTTACTAGCTAAAACAATTACTATAAATATTAATATAACAGTAGCAATCTTTTTAGAATTTTTTCCAAAACATAAATTTATATCTTTCATTTCATGACTATTTACTAATACTAAATATAAAAGATATGCAGATACAATAGTATCTATAATTGATGATAACCACCCACCATTTGGCAAGAATGATTCACCTATTGTAGTGATTATCCTCAAAATTGTAGCTATGGCAAAAACCTTAAAAAATTTATCTATCTCAGGTTTAAACTCATACTTTGAAATTTTCTTTAAAACAATAATTGTAGAAAATGCTGGAATATACATAAATAATATAGCAAAGTTAGCAGCTAAACCTTCAGCGTTTGTTTTTGATGAAGAAAGGAATAAAAATATTGATATGAAGGCTATAATACCAAAATTGATTAGTAAAAAATCTCTTATTTCTCTTCTTACAATTTTAATATCATTACTCATTGTAACTCCCCCTTGTATAGTTTAATATAGATTTCAGGTTCTTAATAACTCTACATTATTAATACCTCGAATTCCTATGTATTCAAGATGATTGTATTCCATTTTATGGTATGAGTCAAGTGATATTATTTTATTTATTGTAATTAAAATTTCTTTTTTTAATATTAAAATAGCACCCATATAAATGAGCGCTCTCTTTATGTTTATGTTAATCTATTACAAATTATTATAACAATTTTTAATAATTATAGTTCTTCATTATATTCAACATTTAAACTCTTAGAAGATAAAAATTCTTTAGCAAAACTACCTTTTTCAACTATAAAAGTAGTAGATTTACTTTCTGCTATGTTTTTACCAAAAATCTTATTGCTAATCTTTTCAACTGAAGTTGGAATTGTTAATTTTCTCAGTTTCACACAGTCAAGTGAGTTTTTTCCCATAGATTTTACTGATGATGGCACATTAAGCTCTTTAAGTTTCCCACAAAAAGCAAGCATTCCTTCTGGTATAGCTTTTAAATTTCCTGATAACTTTATTTTTGTCATATACATATTTGATGCAAAAGCAAACTTCCCCACTTCCTTAATAGTATCTGGCATATACACTTCTAAAAGATTTCTTCCTTCAAAAGCTTCGCTAGCAATTTTTGTTACTGGCTTGTTTTCAATTGTTTCTGGTATATTGATTATTTGTTTTTTCCCAATGTATTCTTTGATTATAATACCTCTACCTTTTACTTCATAAACATATTCGTCTTTTACATTTTCTTTTGTCATCTTTCTGTCTCCCCCTAGTATAGATATATATATTATATCTATTTTGAAAAGAATGTAAAGTTATCTAACTAATATGATAGAATTATAATTAAATAATCTAAAACAAAAAATAAAATATAGGGTCAATGACCCTATATTTTATTTTTTATATTTGATAAACAGCTTATTATTATATGCAAAACCTACAACTAAATAGGATAAAAATAGGCTGTTTATAAATGTAACTATTATCCTTCCAATACCAACAAATCCTTTTGTTTTCAGGAAGAAAATAATAAACAATATTGTAAGTATAAATGTAATAAATATTATACTTAGACGAATTTTCTTTTTATTTATTTTCAAGTAATATTTCTTATTCATTTTGTCTCTATTTTTGTAAATATATACAAATATAATAAAAAATCCAACTAACGTACTGCCATGCTGAAGTATTTTATAAATTGGAATATTAAAGTGAAATAAAGTAATACTACTTCTCAAAAACTCAATGTTTTGTACAAAGAAACCTGTATTATGTGTGAATGCATCCCATAATACATGAGTAATCATTCCTATTAAGCATGAGTAAACAAAGATAAAAATATCTCTTTTGTTTGATAGTATATTTTTATTTTTAATCAAGTACATATATTTGTTTGATATAAAATTAGGTAATGTACAAATAAATAACTCTTGTATATATTTATAAAATAAGTAATTTAATAAAAAACACATGGGTAAATTAAATAATAAAAATCCCATAAATGTATGGCCAAAATTACTACTTGGACTAAATAATACAAAGTATATTATATCTGGAGCCATGGATCCTAATATTAAACCACTGTAATTAAAATATTTGCTTTTCAATGGTAGTACAATGGATGGGTGGGCAAATGTAAATGGCATATTTCTCCTCCTAATATGAGTTTGCTAGTAGCCCCACTAAAATCCAATTAATTCGCTTTCTTCTGCATACCCTTTCTCTAGGGCCTCTTCTCTAAGAAAAGCGTATAGCTC
This sequence comes from Terrisporobacter mayombei, assembly GCF_020748465.1. GTDB lineage: Bacteria > Bacillota > Clostridia > Peptostreptococcales > Peptostreptococcaceae > Terrisporobacter > Terrisporobacter mayombei. The sequence continues at coordinate 260,755 of NZ_JAHZMP010000002.1, read as the reverse complement.
TGCATTTGTGCTTTCCACATATGGATTTACATAAAATATGGAAAGTAATCCTAAAGTTAATGCTGATAAGATATACCAACCTAAAAAAGATAAGTCCAATTCAAAGACACTCCACTTATTGCCATACATCATATTTTTACTTATTTCAAAAGCTCTTGTTCTGCTTATATTTGGATTTTCACTTAGTATATAAGGTATCATTCTATATTCGTAAGATTTTACTATTCCAGGTATTAATAATAATAGTGACCATAAATATATGAATAAATCCATCATAAACATGGTGAATATTGAACTCTTAAGTTTTCCGCTTTTATAAAGAAATAATATATTTTTTACAGGCTTTTCTTTATGCCTAATTCCCATAAAATAATTATTTTTACCTATTGTTATAGGATAGGCTATTAGTAATTTAATAAGCAAACTTAAAATAATAGCTACTACAAATACGCTTACAAAAAGCATCACTAAACCATCTGCAAATATATTTTCAAATATACTTGTGGCCCCTCCTTTTAAATCTAGAGATGTATCTTCGTATTCTTCTGTGTAGTTTTCGCTGTAGGTGCTGTTGTAAGTGTCCTTCATTTCGTTGGCATTATTTGCTACCTGTCCCATTCCCCCAGTTAACATAAATGCTATAAAACTTACTAGTACTGCTTTCCAGTAACATCTTTTAAATGTGACTTTTGCTCTTTCTTTTAGCTGACTTCTTTCCCACATATTATCTCCCCCCTCTTTGATATGATTATATATTAAAACATATATATATAACCTTACAGTTTTGTATCTTTTACTTATGAGTGTGTAACTTTCCTATATTTAGTATTTCTAATATCTTTTCTCTTGACACTTTTCATTATTTTTCTAAATTTTCTATCAAATCATTTGAAAAAGATATTCTACTGCATTGTTTAAATTTATTAAATTATTAGCAAAGCTAAGGTATTCTTTTTCATCTATATTGTGTCGCTTGAATAATCTCAAGTATTTTAGATGTTCTATAAGTTCTTCATCTAATATATTTTTACCTTGCAAAAATAACTACTCAACTTGATCCTTGAAAGTAACTCTTCCCTATAAGGATCTATACTAAATAGCATATCTGCACTTCCTTTATACATAACATCTAAGTATTCCTTAATTTCACCAATAAAATAATCAACTTCATCATCTAGTGTTAATTTTGATATTGAAAAAGAAACAAATTGGTTCAATAACTTATCAAAGGAAGGCTATAGATTAGCAAATAAGAGTTGGTTTACTTATCATTTTGAAGTATGTGACAGAGATAAATATATTTATCAAGTAGAAAGGGGAAGGCATTTTCCTGTTAAATAAAATGAAGATTATATAAACTTTATCTCTACATTAAATATAAATACAGTATCAACACAATGGGGTTTGTTTTATTTTGAGAAAGAAAATGATGGTAAAGAATTTACTATTTATTCAGATATTCCTTCTAAAATATGTCATTATAGAAACCTTATTCTTACACTACTTATAATAGGATTTTTTAGTTTCTCTATTTTTAATAATTGTTTAGATCACAAGGCTAATATGTGCTGAATATATCTGTTCCTGTTGTAGGAAATTCAATAATAATACTTGCATCAATTACTACTGCATTAAAATATATACCAAAATACATATGTTGAAAAAAAGAAAACTCAGTTATTGAGTAGTCTAGATGTATTAATTATAATAAAAATAACTGTACCTTAGTTATAACACTAATGTGCAGTTATTTATTGAGTTTGATATGATTTTTGTTAAAATCCCATTCTAAATCTTAATTTTTACTATATCTCCATTTTCTTCTTCTATGTCTACTAGATATAGTCCTTTATGTTCTTTGTTTAGGTATTTTAGGCCCTCTATAATAACATCCACATCTTTGGAACCAAATATATAATCTATTTTGCTATTTTTAAATGCCTTGTTAAAATCTATTTTTATAAATGGCTTAGACACTCGTAGTAAAGTCGTTATAACACTTAGAGGTGCTATTATATTTATGTTAACATTATCTTCTTTGTTTTTTACGGTTATTCTCATATCAAAGCACCTATTGTATTTCTACTATTACCTTGTCATTTCCATCTTCTACTTCCACAATTCTTCCAACAAATCCATTGTCTATTTCATCCATTAATTTAGCTATATCTATATTGTATTTTTCAAGCTCATTGCTGTACATACTTCCTATTCCACCCATTATTTTTATAAATTCTAATGGTATATTAACCTTAACTTTACTGCCATCTTTACTTTTTACTCTTACAAATAACATCTTTCCACTTTTACCATCATTCTTTATATCAAAAAAATCATCATCTTCAATAACTTCCTCTTTGACAACAATATCACATTTTTCATTGGAATCTAGTACATCTAATAATTTTATAGCTTCCTCTGCTGTTATTTTTCCCTCTTCAACCATCTTTAAAATTCTCTTTTTATCTTCCATATTAATCACTCCTTTATACATTATAATTTTTTTAAAAAATTAATAGCTTCTTCTGAGCTTATCTCCTTATTTTCTAACATTTCCATTATTTTCTCTTTTTCTTTTTGCTTCTCTGTATCTTTTTTAATTACTAAACCTAGATTGTTATTAATTTCATCAAGTTTGCCTCTTACAGTTGGATAAGATATGCCAAGTTGTTTTTCCACATCTTTTATGTTTCCTCTACAAGCTAAAAACACTTCTACAAAATTTAGCTGCTCTTTTGATAATCTATCAAATTTTGAAATGGAAAACTCATTTTCTATAATTGTGTTGCAATGATTACATTTTAATTTCATAATCTTCATTTCTTCCGCACAAACGGGACATTTAGTTATAATTTTATGCACATTATCACTTCCTTTAATATTAGTATATTAAATTTTATTAAAAATGCAATAGTATTTTTTAAATTTATTAATATTAATTTTAATTTTTTTAATTTTTATCATTTCATATATTAATTATATTAATTTTATAATTATCATTTTTAATTTCACCTTTACTTTGCACAATAGTTATAACTTTGAACAAATTCTATTTCACTCATTTTTGTAATTTATCAAAACACCAATATTCTACTTCAAAATTAGTTAACTTATTCTTGCAAATGTTTCAACCTTCTCTATCAAATTTGAATAATAAAAATAAGTGTAGACGTTTAAGCAATATCTTACTTAATATCTACACTTACATATTTTTAAACCACTCAAATTTAATTTAAATCCCTATACAAATTGGAATTTTTTATTTGTCTTTATATTTATTAAATACATAAACAATGTCGGAATAACAACAAGTACCCTTGGGATTATTTACAGCACAATTACTATCTTTCATTGCTCCTGTTTTTTTTATAACTTCTTGCACAGTTTCAGCTCCTTGTGTTATTGCATCTTTAATATCATTTTCTGTTACATGATTACAATAACATACATATTCACCAATTATAACATCATCCTTATTATTATCACCAGTACTACAACAAGAACATTTTTCTTTATTCATAACATTAATTCTCCTTATACTAAAACTTTACCTAAATTATAACTTAAATATTATTTTTATGGAATTAAATCACAATAAAATTAATTTCATGATTATATATTAATTTTGTATGCATTTAGCCATGGTATTATCTTCACTCAATTTGCTTCTTCCAGTTATAATTGATTATCGAAATACCTTAATGAAAATAGTTCTATCGCATTTCGTAATCCGATAAAACATAGCACATAAGTAAAAACACGATTCAAAGTAAGGGTTATGTGAATATCACAAAATATCAATATCGTATCTCCAATAGCTAAAAATACTATCAATATATAGTTTAAATAATTTGCTGTAATATTAGCTTTATTCTGAATTAACTTCCAACGTTCGTCTTTTTTGTAATCAATTTCCTTTTTAGCCTTCCACACATAAAGAAAAATAGTACTTCCAGTACCAAGAATCAAGAAAAGTAAAATAATAATTTGTTCACTCATTGCTTTAATCCTCCTTGTATTCAAAAACGTTATTTATTGAAACATCAAAAACATTTGCAATTTTGAAAGCTAATTCTAAAGATGGTGTATATTTATATTTCTCAATTGATATAACCGCTTGACGAGAAATACCTACCTTTTTAGCTAAGTCAGCTTGTGTCCAATCACGTTCAGCTCTCAAAACCTTAATTCGATTCTGTATCAAAGTATTACCTCCTTAACAAAATGTAATCTGTTGTTTACATTTTAAATTGTAACTACTTGATTACATTTTGTCAACTACAAAATACTTTTCATGTTAATATTTCCTAAATATTTACCGAAATACAAGAAGTTCATCTTGCTAAATTCCTATTCGTAGCTCTTACAGGTAAATTGAAATTGATCCACAAATCTTTAATCGAATATCTTGTTATCTCTATGTTTAAAAATAGAATTGAAAAATAATATGTTATTCTAATTCAAGTTTATACTCTTTTATTTCACCACTTGTTTTAATACAAAAAAGTCCATTTGTATTTTTTAAATCATCCGATGATTTAATATCCGAAATTTCTATATTCACATAATGCATTCTTTAATAATATATAAGGGTTGTTCATTTCACTATACCTTACAAATTCTTATTTATAACTCCCTTGTAACTAAAAAAGGAAGTTAAACTAAGTTTATCTTCCTTTTTTAAGGTTAATTTATCTATAGATTTGTTACTTCAACAGGTTCGTTCTTTTTAAATAACTTAAAACATATAATTATTGTCATTACTTCTGCAAAAACTATACTTCCCCAGATTCCATTTATTCCAAATATATATGGAAGTATAAAAATACCTACCGTTATAAACAATATTCCCCTACTTACTGCCACTATTATAGAAGACTTAGGGTCATCTATTGCAGTAAAATATGATGATATTAAAATGTTAATTCCATTAAATAAAAATGCTATTCCGTAAATTCTTGCACCTGCAGTAGCCATTTCTAGTACCGATTTTCCATCTTTTAAGAAAACATTTATAAGAGGCTCAGAGAAGATCTCCATAACTATAAATATTATTCCGCCAATTACTAAATTAGCTATAATTGATGTTCTTAATGTTTTATTTACTCTATCCTCATTATCTGCACCATAGTTGTAGCTTATTATTGGCCTTACTCCATCTGCTATTCCAAACAATACCATATACCCTACTTGGGCTATATAGTTTATTATAGAAAATGCAGCTATTCCATTTTCTCCTGCCATCTTCATCAATGCAGTATTAAATAAAAACATTGAAAGTGCATTTGAAAGTGATGAAATCCCTTCAGATGAGCCATTGTATACCATTGGAAATAAGCAACTTTTATCAAATTTTCCTTTATATAAGTTAACAACAGTTTTTTTACTTAAAAAAGGCATTATATTAATAAAAAATGCTGATGCATAAGAAATTCCAGTAGCTAAAGCTGCACCTTTTATTCCTAGATTAAGCTTATTGATTAATAAATAATCTAAAATCACGTTTAATAATACTGCTAAAATCATACTTACTAATGAAATATTGGGTTTACCAATTGTTCTAACTATCATTTCAAATAAAAACATCAATGAAACAAAAATCACAAAGTAAGATATAGTTTTAATATAAGTTGAAGCTCCTTCTAAAAGCACTTCGTTAGCACCTAAGAATCTTGCAATTTCATCACTAAAGAATATTCCAATCACCATTACTAATATAGAAATTAAAGTAAGTAAAATTAATGAAGTTCTAAAAATATTTTGTGCTTTTTCATTTTCTCCCTTACCTAAGTTTATTCCAATTACACTTTGTGCACCTACGCTTATTACAAGTGCATAGGCCATTATAATTTGCATATAAGGCTGAACTAAGTTCACTGCTGCTAGGGCATTTCCTCCTATAACATTACCTACAAACAATCCATCAATTATCCCTTGTACTCCTATAAATATCATACCTATAATACTTGGAATAGTAAATTTAATAAATAATTTCGAAAGCTTTTCTGTTTCTAATATTTTCTGATCCATACTTATCACCTCTAAATAAGTATAAAGTTTTGTGTAACACAAATGTCAATAGATTATTTTACTTTTTTTCATAATCATACTTCTAATGGAATAGTAATTTCCATAAAGTTTATAGTTCCTTTTTCGTTGTAAACACTCCATATCCAACTTACATTTATGTTTAAATTCAATTCTTTATCATTTTTATAGTAGTTATTTAAAATAGAAATAATATACTCTTCTAATTCCTCAAATGTTCCTACAAATTTAGTTTTAATTGCTTTTCCACTATAGGTTTTTTTTAATATTTTTTTGTTATCAGGTATAATTAAATTATGTGCGTCTTTTTCATATACTCCCATATTCACTTCATCATAGATTAATGTGTTGCAATCTTTTGCTCTGTATGATATCATCCATTGCTCTAAGTACATTGACTTTGATGAACTATCTTTTTGTTTAACTTTGCTATTTATAATAATTTGAATAGGGATATATATTGTAGTATTTTCTTCTTGGACTATATCTAATTGTTCAAAGTTATAGTTATTTTTAAAATTCATTATTTCATTTAATATTTTTTTCTTTTCTTTAGCTTGTTCTTTTATTTTTAATAAGTGGTCTATTTTCTCATCTATTGTTTTTTCTTGCAACTCTATTAGTTCTATGTAATTTTCTATACTTTCATTTCCAATAACATCTTTAATATTTGAAAGTGGTAGTTCTAAATATTTTGCATCTAATATTAAATCTAATATTTCCATTTCCTTAATTGAATAATATCTATATCCATTTTCTTTATTTATCATTGGCTTAAGTAAACCGATTCTATCATAATGTCTAAGTGTCTCTGCAGTGATATTAAATAGCTTACTCATCTGCCCTACTGTCATCTTCCACTCCATATTTTTTTTCTCCTTTTACTAGCTAACAACTTTCTTTGCTAACTCTATTCCACTCATTTCCTCTAAATTATTCAAAGTAATTTTCTAGTATTTCATTTATATTTTTGTCACTTTTGTATTCTCTACTCATATTACTATTATACATAAATTTTGCACAAATTTTGAGATATTATGATCCTTGTAAAATTAAAAAAGTAGGAGCGTATTCCCCTACTTTGAAGTTCGTAATATAATAAAGTTATTAATTAAATCTGCTAGATAAATTGGATTATATTAGGCTGTCAGTATTATAAATTAAAATGGTGCTGGATTATATTCAACATATATTCCAGTGGAAATAAATACAATTATAAAAACTACTATCAACCCAGCTATACTTACACCACCTGCTCTACGCAACTTATCACTTTTTAAATCTTCATCTAAGTTAATATTATCATTTATCTTTTTTTCACAATGTTTCAAATATAAATAATTGCCATAAATCCCACATGCTAAACGAATTATCCATGACACCAGTCTTTCATATTGATCTATGTACATTACTAATATTCTTATACCTAAGGCAATAAATCCTTCTACATACATCTTCCTATATACTAGCCAACTAAATGAAAAGAAAAATCCAGCAAAATTCCAACTTGCTTCTTTTTTACTTTCTTTCATATCTTCAAATTTTGGAATATAGTAGTCACATTTTCGATAAACTACTTTAGCAAAATCTTCATTATTAATCATAAATTTATCCCCTCACTTGTCCCTTCTATTATAGGTTTGTCTGAATTCAATACGATTGTTCTTATTCTAATCGCTAAATTCCTATTTATCTATCTAATTTAGGAAAAGTAATAACCTTTCATAAATCATATTTACTTTTTATCCAAACTTAGCCTCAAGTTTTTTCCAACTTCTTCAACAGTTTTTCCACCGTCAATTTCTTAAATATTGCATTACTGTATTCATCTAGTTTAATTTTTTATAAGCAGTAATTTTAAACTTTAGTTTTCTAATAACCGACATCTAAAACGTTTTGATTAGTTTTCATTTTTCTTAATTTTTCATACCAATATTGGCACAATAGTAGCTATAACTAATATTATAGAAATTATTCATATTGGTAAGTACATTCCTATAGCTATAGTCATTGTACTAATCAAGTTCGTCAATATACTCTTTTGCCTCTAACAACGATATTTTTGTTTTATCTCGAAGAAGTTTGACAGCTTCAACAGTTTTGCCATCCTTCTTTAAATCAACAAGGTGCTTCTTTACTTCTGACGAAACCCAATTAGAAGATAAATTATCATTTCCTGTAAGCTCGCATAATTTGTCTATACGCTCTTCTTGGTTCTTAATTCTTTTCTTCAAATTTTGATTTTCAACATATAATAATAGACCTAATATAGGTACAATCAAAAACATAGTATATTCCATGCTATTTTTACCTCCACTCAAATTCCTATTTTTCTGACATATCTATAAATTTATTTGGCAATACCCAGTAATGATCACTTACTTTTTATCCCTAATTGCTTGTGTAAGTTTTTTTATATTATTATTAATACAGATTAATACAATTATAATAATTAATCCAGTACCAGATATAGAACCACTATCACTATAATTTTGGTTAGATTCATCTATTGCAGTACTTATATCCACAATAGAACTTGATATGTCTTCTAATTGTTCTTCTATACCATCCAAATTGTTCAAATTATTCCCCCCTAACATACTATTTGTCAAGTTTTTAGTTCACAATATAGTAAAAGTGATAACTAATCATTCTTATGATTTTTTATATCAGTTCTAGCCACTTTACATAAAAAATCACTAAAATAACAAATAAGTTTATATCCTAAAATTAAAATAAATATTAAAAGTATTATATTTATTATTTAAAAACAACTCTATTGAAAAAGTAAACATAATTGTCCCTCCTATGTATTTTTATAATTTAAAATGGCCTATTCACAATTTTATAATAAAAAAATTAACAGCGAGTACTACGACAAAAATACTAAATATAACCTACATTATAAATACTATGATTTAAAAAATGCAATTTCCATTGTTGTCTCCTAAAAACAAAGTCATCTTGATTGAATCAATATTGCTATTTTATAGTCTTTTTTATTTCTTTTTTTAATTTTGGATTGAGATTATAACTTGAATAAACCTTTTTCCATTCATCTATCAGAGAACTCTTTTGTTCCTTTGAAAGATTTTCTGTATAGTAAGGATTTAAATAATAGACTAATCTTTCAGTATCATAATCAATATATTTTGATAAATCTTCTATATTATTGATTAAAAATTTTAAATTTTCATAAGATATAAGATCACGGCTTTTCCCATTTTTTAATAGATATGCTCTTACTTGGTAGTTTTCATTTAACACAGCATAGTACTCACCTGCAGGATACATTATATCCTTATTAGAGTTTGCATGCTTAACAAGTTTGATTTGTTTTATCATTTTATTTTTTCTGTAAAGTCCTTATAATTATTGTCAACAAAGCCAACTAGCCCCAAATCAAAATTTAAAATTTCATGCTTACGTTCTTTTAATTCATTTTCTGTAGCTCCATATTCTTTAAGCAATTCTAAATTATCATCAATTTCTTTATCTCTAATTTCAGTTAACTCTTGAATCTTCAGATCTTTTAAGTCTTGTGAATCGTTAGCAGTACTCTTATTTACAAATATAAACACAGATATGAAAATTGACCCTACAATAACTAAACTTATTTTTTTTATATTCCACATATACGCCCCCTATACTTTTCTTCAACATATTCAACTATATAGTATTTGACTTCATATTATTAATCAATGAAATTACATAACCTTATGAAATTGTAAGTTATATTTAGCAATCTATAAATATCTATTTGCAACTATACTAACCCCTCCTGTTACAATTATCCGTGAATTAATGCTCCATGAGTTATACCTTATTCCAAATATATATTGAATATCCTATACTATTTACAAAGTACAAAAAGTATCATAACGATATTTTTTGCAGAATCAGTTTCTTGACATTAGAAAAAATAAAGAGTATAATTACCCAGGGTAATAGTTATCAAGGGTAACTAATTTATTTTTTTGGAGGTATCTAAATGCAAGGATTATTTCAACGTTTTTTTTCGTTATATCGCCCACTTTTAAGTAAGATGAATGAGTTACTAGGTGAATATGACCTTTCTTACTCTTTATGGCAAGTTATTTATTATTTAAAAAACAAAGGGCCATCCTCCCTTGTAGATATTGCTAACTACTATAATATAGAAAAGCCAAGTGTTACTAGGAGAGTTAATAGTTTGGAGGCGAAACTGATGATTAGAACAATATCAAGTAAGGACAAGCGTGAAAAAATCATTGAGTTAACGGAAATAGGAGAAGAACTTTACAAGGTGTGCCGTAAAAGAATCACCAAATTGGAACATGATGTGATGAAAGATATTACTGAAAATGAACAAATCGTCATGTTTGAAACACTTCCTAAAATAAAAGCAAATATTACAAACGAGGAGATATAAAAATGGATAAACCTAAATTATGGACAAAGAATTTCTTGATTGTTTCCACAGCAAACTTTTTTCTTTATTTTACATTTTACTTATTGATGGTTACAATAACCATATTTGCAACAGAAAAATTTCATGCTTCGCCTAGTGAAGCAGGTTTAGCGTCTGGCATATTTGTTATAGGACTGCTTATTGCACGTATTTTTTGCGGGCGATATATTGATCAAATTGGATGGAAAAAAACTCTTTATATTGGATTCGTTCTCTTTTTAATTACTACATGTTTATATGTTTTAGTAAATAGTATGGGATTCCTTTTGGTCGTTCGTTTCTTGAATGGTGCTGCGATGGGGATTGCTTCTACAGCAACAGGAACAATTGTGGCAAAAATTATTCCAAATAAACGTCGTGGGGAAGGCACTGGTTATTATGCATTAAGTCTTACTGTTGCTGCGTCTATTGGACCTTTTTTAGGTATGTTTATTACTCAGCACGCAACCTTTTACATGAATTTTATCGTCTGTATTATTTTCTTAGCTTTTAGTTTTATTGCAGTATTTTTTATAAAAATTCCGAAATTAGAATTTACAAAAGAAGAATTGAAAAAAAAGAAAGGTTTATCTTTACACCATTTCTTTGAAGTAAAAGCTATTCCAATTTCAATCATTTCTTGCATAATCGCTCTTGGTTATTCAAGTATTCTTACTTTCATTACAACCTATGCTAAGGAAATTAATTTAGTTTATGTGAGCAGTTTTTTCTTTATTGTTTATGCAGTATTCGTTTTAGTTTCAAGACCTTTTACTGGTCGATGGTTTGATGAAAAAGGTGAAAATTTTGTTATGTATCCAGCTATTTTATTGCTTGCTATGGCTTTGTTTTCTCTTAGCCAAACTCATAACGGTTTCTCGCTTTTATTAGCTGGTGCCCTATTAGGTCTTGGATACGGTACCACTTCTTCTAGTGTTCAGGCAATAGCAGTGAAAGTTTCGCCAAAGCATCGTATAGGATTAGCAACTTCTACAAACTTTATCTTTCAAGATTTAGGTGTAGGAATTGGACCATTCCTATTAGGTTATTTTGTTCCATTAATAGGTTATCGTGGATTATATATGATGATGACAGTAGTGATATTGGTTTGTCTTTTCTTATATTATTTGTTGCATGGCAGAACAGCAATGTGTGTAAATGAAGATGTTAAATCAAAGTCAGCCTAAATATTTGAGGGCTTTTACCGGTTGCCTAAGTAACTAGAATTGTATACTATAGGGTGTTAGTAGCACCCTATTTTTATTTTCTGTATTTCTTACTTATATTTATCAAAAATTTTAAAAGCAAACATATGCTTTTATAATTTATTTAAGTCATTACAGGACTTAAGACACTATCCCTCCTTTTAAAGCTAGTCATATAAACACTTTCATAAAAGTCCTCATTATTTGTGGTATGCTTCTCCCTAACTATTGCAACGGAGCTTTATCTTATATAAAATTATTTTAAATTATATTCTAAAGTGGTTTTACATAAATATTCTTAGATAATTCTCTAAGTTTGTTTATATCTAATATATATTTTTTTTATCACCACATTTTATAATTGATTTTAATTCCATTTCTTTAAGGGTTCTATTCAAATGTCTATATTTTGCAAATAAAAATTGAGCAATGTCTAGTATGGAGCTTATAGAAAGTCTAAACAAGTCTTACAAACTTGCTATAGTAACCAATGATTTTAACTTAATTCAAGATGAAAGAATAAGAAAATCCGTTATAAAAATATTTATAAATAATAGTAAAAAGGTATAGAATTAAATCTAATTCTATACCTTTTTAGATACTTTCATAGTTTTAAATTAATATAAGTACATATTATATTAATTTAAAATAAAAATTCATTTTCCCAATCAAAATAACCAGACTCTTCATATGATAGTGGCCAATGACTACACCAATTAGGAACATTAGGTTTTTCTACCCTATCTATACTTGGAGTATATGGCTTTATATCTAAAATTTTGCTATTATTCATTGCATCAATATAAGTAATATAGATTCTACCTTTATCATAGTCAATATGTGTTATTTCAGTTATAGATAATGCTATTGGGTTTGGTCTTTCTGGTGATCTAGTTGAAAAAATTCCTAACTTTTTGGGAGCTTTTTTGTAAGGTTGATTTACTTCAGTAACTCCTCTATTTTTATCATTGTCACACTTATCAAACCACCAAATTAAGTCAATGTGAGAGAAGTCTTCTAATCCTTGGAGCCCCTTTACATACTCCTTATTAATTTGAAGAAACATATCTTTTTCTTCCACATTTATTTTTCCAATTTCTTTTAATTGCATAATGTCTACCTCCTAAAAAATTATCTTACAAAAATATAATAGACCCTCACATAATGTGAGAGTCAACAAATTTTACTTTAATGGAATTTGTATTTCAGTAAGGTATCTTTCTGGATTCTTAGTATGTTCTACTCCTATATGACATATCTGCCTAGAAGGCTTATCTGACATCTGTTCATTATGACTTTCAAGATAATATGCTAACATTTCATAAGCTCTTGCTAAATTGCTATATGGTCCGTATACCATTGCATAAGCCATTTTTTCTACACCTTCTACTTCTCTATATATAAATCTGTCTTTGTTTTTTCCTAATTTATCTACTATCATACCAACTTCAACATCTACATTTTCATCCTTATGTTCAATATCATGATATAAAGCAACATTATTATATATATGCTGCTTTATAGAAATATTTTCTTTACTAATAAAATCACATAATCTATTCCATAAAAGGCCTTCATGAAAATAAGTTGGAATTTTATCTCTAATAGATAGTATGAATATTTTATCTACTTTCTTAAAGTTTATGTTGCAATGAATCTTGAAATTTTTGTTCTCTATTTCATTTATTGCATTATCTATTTTTTTAATTCTCTGCTGTTCTAATTCAATTTCTTTCTTAATTTCCTCTTTCTTTTTCTCTAATTCATCTGCTATATTTATTTCTTTATGTTTTAGTATTACATCTTTTATTTCTGCTGTTGAAAATTTCGTATCTCTTAATAAAATTATCTTCTGAAGAATTGGTATCTGAGCTGCAGAATACATTCTATATCCTGTAGACAAGTCAACACTTGCTGGTCTTAATAACTCAATTTCATCATAGTATCTTAACATTCTAATAGATACTTGAGTAAGCTTTGAAAATTCCCCAATTTTAAACATGATTTCCTCCTTATATCTAATATATTTCACAATTATAGCATACTGATATGTTTACTTTTACATATAAATAAAATTGAGTGATGAATAATAATATAAAGCTTATTTAAAGAGAATATCTCTATTTAGCTTTGGAAAAACTAATTTATAATTTAACAATAAAGGAGAAACTACGCATGAAGAAAATTTTTAAAAGTTCATTATTATCATTATTTTTACTAACACTTATTTTCATTCCATTTAAGGCTCAAGCTTTAGAAACTATCTCTTCCAATGATGTATCTTGCAATAAGGCTATCTGCGAATTAAGAATGTTACAAAGAAGACTTTGGATAGATCATGTATCCTGGACTAGAAGTACAATTATTAGTGATTTATCTTCACTAGAAGATAAAGGACCTGTATTAGAGAGACTTCTTAAAAATCAAGATGATATTGGAAATTCAATTAAACCTTATTATGGAGAAGAGGCAGGAAATAAGCTTGCTTCATTGTTAAGAGAACATATAGAACTTGCAGTGAAAGTTACTGATTCTGCTAAAAGTGGAAATAAGGATGATTTAGAAAAATACAATAAACTTTGGTATGAAAATGCTGATAAAATAGCTGAGTTTTTAAGTTCTGCTAATCCTAATTATTCAGAAAAAGTTCTAAAAGACATGTTACATAAACATTTACAATATGTTACAGATCAAGTTGTTGCTAGGTTAAATAAGGACTGGAATGCAGATATAGAAGCATATGATAAGGGTGAGGATCATATGATTGCTTTTGCAGATATTATTACTGATGGTATAATAAAGCAATTTCCTCAAAAATTTAAATAGTTAGTATACTCTAATACTATTTTTATTAGTAATTTATTTAAATCTAAGTATAAAAAGCCGTATCGCTTACTTGTGATACGGTTTATTTTAACGTATTAGAGTTTTTTGCTAATCAAATTAAAGAGATTTAATTTTTTTGTATCAACTTACATTTGAATAAACTTTAATACATCAGTAAAAACTATTCTTAAATTATTAAATTAGAAAGGACACAAAAATGAATAAAAAATGCATCCTCGTGAGTCTATTATTAATTTCACTTATTATGACAACTAATTATACAAGTTTTGCTGAGCAATCTGAATTATCAGTACCTCCAATGTATAAAAATCTAAAAGGAAAAGATGAATTGTTGGGGATTCTTAATGAAATAAAATCATTGAGAGCAAATATAGGTACTATCACTATAACTCCAACTACAGTAAAAGAAAATTTAAGTAAAGTAAAAAGGGAAATAAATTTTTATATATCTGAAATATCATCAATGGAGAATTCAATAAAATTGTTCGAAAAAAAATATAATAACTCTCCACCAGATTTATTATTTGCTCAACAAATTAGTATTTTATTAGATGCTTATAAGATGAGTTTAAATCAACAGTTAGTGCTAATTGATGGAATGTTAAACAACGAAGTTGGATCAGCTAATCTTTTTTATTCCGATTATTTAACATATATATACTATTATTTGAATGTAGGCGATCAAATGATTTCATATATTGAGACATTCTATAATTTATAATATTTTTTAATTACATTTAACCTATTCTAAATAAAAAGACGGAGCATATAATATCCATACTCCGTCTTAATATCTATAAAATCCTAATTAACTTAATGTCTATTAATTCATAACTAAACTTTATTTAAAAACCTATTTATATTTTTCATGTATTATTATTTAATTATGTATTTGTCCATGTCTCCATTTACCTTTCATAAATGCAAATCTTAATTTTTGAGGATAAAATCTCCTATCAAAGTACCGTACTAATCTTTTATTCCTCCATGTAACTCTTCCTTTATGATTAAAATTTGTCCAATATAAATGTATTCCATTCTTTTGGTTATATTTTAATATTTCTAATCCAGTTACATATGATGGTAGTATGGATATAAAGATAATTGATAATACACAAATAACTAGTATAATTGATTTCCTAAATTTCATAAAAACCCCCTTATTATTCCAACCTATAATATATACGACGAAATAAGCCAGAATGTTTGTGACATTTTTTAAAATTTATTTTAATTTTTTATTTAGTAGCTACAAACATCTACTATTTCATCAATTTACCTTATAATTACGTAATATTTAAAATCTAGCTTTCATAGTCCTTAATAAATATATTAATCTCTATATAGTTGCATTATTTAATTCTATAACTTTATTAAGAAAGTTAAATAATAGTATGCACACAAATCCAATCATTAATAGTAATATTGAAATTATTCCAGATTCATCAATTATAGAAAAAAATACATTTTATTACTCTTTTCTTAAGTAGTGTATGATTATATATTACCACCTTATTTATCGATAATCAATAAATAAAAATCGCAAATCAATATTTTTTTATTCATAAACATATAACTACAACTTTTTTAACCTTAATTTTCTTATATTTATTAATAAAATTAGTAACTGTATTATACCTACCTATCTAGTAATTCATAATAATTATTTCTTTAAAAAACAACATAAAAAGTGCATAAATTTCCACATTTTTATATTGGAATTTTTATGCACTTTCATATTAAAATTTACGATCGTTCAATTTCGTTTTTAATTTCTTCTAATTTAATTTTCTCTTTGATATTACTGTATTTAATAACGTCCTCGCCAGGATATACGCTCACTCGTTTGGCAAATGTCAAATAACTCATACTTCAAAATAATTCTGCGTAATACACCTGAATTAGCCTTATTTTTCTGTATTATAATTGTGAAATAATCATACCTGCAAAAATTATCCAATCAAAACCTATGTGTCCAATCATTCCAGGTATAATTGAATCAGATTTAAGTGAAACAATTGTAAATGGTATGCGTGTTAATGCTACAACTAAAAAACACTGAAACATATTCCATTGGTATGTTGGTAAGTGTATTGCTCCAAATATAATAGCTGTTATAATTGTAGAAATTATCACGGCCTTTGATTGACTTATTTTTGTTTTATGCACTAATAATGAAATAAAAATTATAAGTGGCAATATTACTAATATTTCTTCACCTGCAATCATAAATATAGTTTTAAATAACATTACAAAGCTATCTAATATACTACCGTTAAATTGTTCTTTAATTGCATTAGTTGCTGGTGCTTCATGTAATATAAATTTTGAAATAGCTCCAGTACTAATACTTATAGCATAAGCTGCCACAATGCTTAGTAATATATATTTTATTGCTCCTTTTTTAGGTCGTGAAAATATTTTCTTTACTCCGTCCAAACCAAATACTAACCAGGAACCAATTAATCCAGATAATAAAACAATAAAAAAACTTACTGGGATATTTGGGGTCATCAATATGGCAAATCCTATAACTAATAATAAAAATGCCACTAATGCTCGGCTTACTTTAACTTCCTCTTGAAATAATAACTTCATTTTTTGTCCCCCTTTTTTTATCTAGCAATACTAAAATCAATTAAATCAAGGCAATTGCCTTATAATGTTGAGGTTATTGCTAAAAATTTAAATGTTCCTTAGGTTATGGATATAAGTGACAAGGGCAATATCTATTTTACAGAGAGGTCTGGGTCAATTATAGTTATTGAAACCCCCCCAACCACTTATTACATTTACAGCTCCATTTATAAGTCAGGGATAGGATGGCCTAATGGGGATTGCTTTAGATTTTGTTTTTTCACAAAATCATTATTTCTATGTTATGCATTCATACTCAGAAAGTAATAGAATCTATAACCGTGTTGTTAGATTAATTGAAAACAATAACAAGTCATACATTGATAAAGTTCTTCTGGATAAAATTCCCGGAGGACAAATCCATAATGGAGTCAGGATAAATGTAGGCCCAGACAAGAAGTTATATATAACAACATGAGATTCAGGAAACTCTTCATTAGCTCAAGATTCAAGTACTGCTGCAAAAATACTTCGAATATAGTTAAATTGTAATATCCCTAAAGATAATCCATTTACTAATTCATCTATTTATAGCTTTGGCCATAGAAACCCACAAGGCTTAGCATGGAATTCAAAAAATATATTATACTCCTCAGAACATGGGCTCCATCTGGTATTACCTTTGTAAGCCAAGGCCCTTGGCAATATAAATTATTAGTTGCTATACTTCGTGGACAACAACTCCTTTCTATCTCCTTAAATGAAGATGGAAGTATAGTGGAAAGTGTAGAATCATGGTTTAAAAATGAATATGGATGTTTGCGTGAAGTATTTCAAGGAAAAGATGGGTCAATTTATATTACAACAAGTAATAGAGATGGACGAGAAAATCCTGATATAAGTTATGATAGAATTATTCGTCTCGTTCAAAAATAAATATATTAAAATATAGTAAAAACCGTATCACTTATTAGTAATACGGTTTTTATGTGTTTAGTATTTAAGCTAGTTTTGTATTTTAAAAATTTTGTAATATGTTTATATAATACTTTGTTTAATATGGGAAAAATGGATAATATGGATATGGCAATAATGATAGTGCTAGTAAAGTACCAAATGGAAAAACTCTACGTCTAAAACGTCTAAATCTTCTAGGTCTACCAAATTGTCGTTGTTGACTACATGGATTTTCAAGTTCTTCCTCCATTACATCCTCACCAACTAAAACAGTAACACCATCTGAATCTACACTTTCAATAATCCCATCAAATACACTTCCATCTCTCATTGTAAATAGAACGTGAAAACTTATTGACCTTCTACATTCATCATGTAAATTCTGTCCATTTCTATCCTTATTATTTTTTTCTGAATACACTTCTAACCAACCCCTTTCTACTACTATAATATTGAATAATAGAAAGAGTGTTCTCATTATAAGATATAAATCGTTATAAAAAATTCTACAAATAATTTATATTTCTTTTTAACGAAAAAAAAAGCCTGGATAATCCGATGTCCAGGCTTTTTAATAATGTATAAGTGCTTAGCGTAATCTATGAATAGAGAAAATTTTAGTACTTCTAGATTGTAGACATACTTTCAAATTTATATACATATTCCTATTACTACTTAATATTTAAAATCCAGTTTTCAGCATCTTCAATGTTATTAAAAACTCTAAAATTATTTGATCTGTTTAATTCATATATTAACTCTCCAAACCTTCCATCAATTTTCTTATTGTCTTCAATTATGGCTGAAACTTTTATATTATAATTAATAAATTTTTGTAAAGCTATACCTGCTAAGCCTAACTTAAGATTAATAAACTCTTCAGTAAATGCTTCTTCTTTAAACAGCAATAACCTAATATCATTTGAAATACATATACCAATAATATCTAATACATCAGACTCACAGGTAATTGGCTGTTTTACTTCTATATATTTTTTGTTTGTGTTCTCTACTATTTTATAATTCATTTCATCACCTAATTTCTATTTGCCTTCTGTAATTGTAGATATAAAATCCAACATTTCTTTAGTGAAGTCCATGTTTCCCCATAGCATTATTTTTAAATCTCTATCTTTTTGATAGTGTTTTAAATTAATAGTTGAGTTACTCATTTTAGAATCTTTGCTGTTCATTACTGCTAAAAGCATATTTGATATTCTTTTATATTCATCCATATCTACTTCATTAATGTCTACAACAGTAGATATATTTATCTTATTAACTTTGTTGTTTATACTCTTATTACTTGTAGAAAATTCAATTTTTTCATTTTCTGCTTCATTATTATTCCTAACATTTACATTATTGTCTTCCATAAAAAGACTTAAATCATGTCCTGATATTCTCCATTGCTTTCCAACTTTGTTTGCTCTAAGTTTACCTTCTGTTATAAATTTTCTTATAGTTTTGTGGTGCATACCTAATATTTCTGCAATTTGATCAACTGTATAAAATTTTTCCTCCATTAAAATCAATCCTTTCTTATTCATTTTATAAACTTATTATATTTAACTATACGCCCTTTGTCAATATACTTTGTTGTATTTTATTGTTATTTATTACACTTCATTCCATTCAAAGTTATTTATTCTAATTTCATTTTACATATAAATGATACTTTATTATTCAACTGATTTTCTTTGGAAAATAAAAAAGTATGTATTAACTTTTACATCAATACATACCATAATCTTTACAAATTGCATATTTAATTACTTTTATATAACTACCTACATTACAACCTCTAAAGTTCTAATATTTAAATTCCAAAAATATATCTTCAATAAATCTTTCAAAATTTTCTCTTTGTGTATGGTTATTTCCATTATATCTTTCTGTTAGTGATAAAACTCTGTTGACTTCCATAGCATTTAAGCTTTTAATTAATTCATAATGTTTCTCATTATAAAGACGTTGTAAGGTCTTTCCTATATAGTAAAGTGATTCATAATGTTTAGTATTTGAAAAACCTGGTGTTTTCCAGTTCTCATCTTGTTTTCCAAAGAATATTGATTTTGCAAGCCAACCTTTTACTCCTGTACCATCTAATGTAGTATTTGAAAGAACATAATTTATATACTCACTAAATTCCGTAAATTCTCCTTCTTTAGTTTTTATGCCTACGATAGGATACCATAAGCCTTTAACCTTGTTGTTATTTGTACCTGAAGATCTGTAAAAAGCTAAGGTAACTCTTTCTATTCCATAGTGAAATTCCATGTCTACATCTATTAATCCAATCACTCTAAATGGCTTTTTGGAGTACTTGTTTACTCTAAATGTATCCTCATATACTCTTACTATTTTAACAACATTTTTTATAACAAAGCGCCTCCTTAATATAAATTATTATTAATAAACCATATAACTTTAAAATTTAAAGCTATATGGTTTATTTCTCTAACTAGATATTTGAATTTTTAATTATAAAAAGATCTCTCATTATTTCATCTGTATTTTCATATAATTTTTCTATTCCCATTAATTTCTTTAGGAAAATTAATTCATCATTTGTCAAATCCAACTCTTCATACCATGGCTTATTTTCTAATTCTAAATTTTCATCATCATAAGATGAATAATATAGATGTATTAGAAAGTCTGCCATATACCAATAATCTATTTCTTTTTTATATTTATCCTTGTCAATATATCTAGCCAATCCAAAATCAATTAGTACTAAATCTTTTTTTTCGTTCATTATTACATTGGAAATTCTAATATCTCTGTGAACAATGTTTTTTTCTTGTAAAGTAATTATGATTTTCAAAATTTTTTCTGCAATATCATATATTTCATTCCTAGTAAATTCATATTCATCAAAGGACAATAACTCGTAAAAATCTTTTCCATCTACAAACTCAATAACATAGAATTTTGTGTCATCATAATCAAATTTATCTATAAACTTAGGAAATTTTTTATCATCTAAAGATTTCATTATTTCCTCTTCATAAAATAATTTTTCTTTACTTTTTTCCATCATGTCTTTTTTCAATTGTTTTATTAAATATTTCTCATTTGTATTTTTTTCACATAGGTAGGTTATTCCATACCTACCTTCTCCTATTATTTTTATAATAGTACAATCTTTTATTTTTTCACCAGGTGTATAATATTTGTCTATACTATCACCTCCTAGTGTGGTCTTTTCTCATACTACTTATAAATTACTCACTAAATGGTCTACTATGTGAATCACTTGCGCTTGAAGCACTTTGTGATGCACTAGATCCACTTCCTGATACGCTGGATCCACTTCCTGATACACTAGATCCGCTAGCAGAGGCACTTGTTCTTCTTCTTCCTTTTTTATTGTAATATTCATGGCCTCTATCTGATTGATTTTTTAAAGAATCCATTATACCACTCCTCAGTCATATATTAACAACTAGAATATTCTAGCTATTAATATAACTTATGACATATTAATGCAATTTGTTACATTTATATACAAATAAAAATTATTTCATTATTTATAAAATAAAAAAGTATGTATTGCCCTTTACATCAATACATACTTAGCTAATATTTATAATCCTTTTTACTTAGTGCTTAAGTTCACAGTTTATAATACTGTTTATTTCTTTCAGCTACTGCAAAATAATTTTGTTCATTGTCTGCAAAATTAAAAGTTTTACCAAAAGGCATATTTATTATTTCTCCTACAAGAACATTATTATTAGATAATTTAACATGTAATGCTTCTATATCTTCTGTAAAAAATAATAAAGATGGTGTTCCTAAGTTTATCCCTGTTCCCATTTTAGCAATTACTTCTTTATTATGAAGCACAATAGTTGTTTGAGAATTTTTTTGAGGGGCAATCTCAATCCAACTCATACCTTCTCCATTATCTTCTTCAGAAATTATGGCAAACCCTACTTTCTCCGTCCAGAATTTTACTGCTTCATCTTGGTTATTTACATAAACCATAACTTGTCCTAGTATGTTAATCATAAAAACACTTCCTTTATTTATTATTAATGAAAATTATTATAAGTAATATTATATAATATAACCAATTTTAATAAAAAACGTATTGTTAGCCCATATCACTTAATTTATCATTACTCTGCATGTTTTTGCCCCAATTAGCTAATTCTTTAAGAGCTACAATTAAATCTTGTCCACTTTCAGTCAAGGAGTATTCAACCCTTGGTGGTATTTCCATATACTGCTTTCTGTCTATAATTCCATATGATTCTAGCTCTTTCGAGGTTTGAGTTAACATCATATTTGTAATTCCATCAATATCTCTTTTTAACTCATTATATCTCATGATTTTATTTTTATTTAGTGCCCAAATTATAGGGAGTCTCCACTTTCCATCAATAATGTTTAATGCATATGCTAGTGGGCAGTTATCTAAACAACTTTTATACACTTTCTTACTATTCATAATATCACTCCATTACTCAGTTTTTCCTTACTTAAACAAAAAATATTTCGTACTTGTTATAATAGTTCTAACTGCTATAATTATATCAAAAACAAGGAATTAGACGAAGTTTTTTCAACTTTTTCTAGAAAGGAAGATTAATATGAGTATACATTATGAAATTATTTCTGATAATAATATAATTTGCATTAAAGATTTGTGCAATGAGCTAATGGCTTATCAAAAATCTAGCGCTAATATTCATCCAGAATGGTTTGACAATATGAGTTTTGAATCTAGAATGATTCCATCTATTGAGAGTGCAAAAGCCAACTTTATCATTGTTGCCAAAGATGATGCTGAAATTATAGGATATGCTTACAGTAATATCTGTCACAAGAATACTTACTCTGGTGGATTTGCTACTCTAAAACCTGTTGACTTCTTTGACTTTGATTCTATTAATAGTAGTGATGTAGGTTGTTTATCTCAGTTTTATATAAAAGAGGGGTATCGTGAATCTGGTATTGGTACGGTATTATTTAATAGATCTATGGATTGGTTAAATTCCCTTGAATCAATTGATGATTTGTTTATTTTTGTATCAAATGGAAATGATAATGCATTAAAGTTTTACCAAAGTGAAGGCTTCAAAATAAGTTATAATATTCTCGAAGGATTTATTATAGTGCTAAGAAATATTTAGGCTAAACGTCTTTAATATTATAAAAGGTCATATCTTTTTTGATATGACCTTTTAGTTGGCAATTTCATAAACTCGCCACTTATTATAGTAATGTTTTTTATATTTTACTTTGTCTTAGACTTAATTTTACTTACTTTTCTTTCTACTAAACTAACTATGCTTCCTAAAACCATTGCAGATATAATTAATAAAGGGAAATAAAAAATAAAGTTATTGCCAACAGGTTTAGACTCTGCTGCATGTACTACCACAGTATTCGTTCCTATTATCATTAGAAAACTAATAACTAAGGTGAAGATTAAACTTTTGCAATATTTCATTTTTTTCGCCTCACTTTTTATGAATATATCTTTGAAAAATATACTCTTTATATATTATATTGTCAGGCGTAGAAAAAATTTCATTTATTTATAAATATTTAGCAACTCCATTTTATTTTTGCTGGATTAGGCTCATCTGTTATAGCTACTTTGCGTAAAGCATCTTCCATGTTTTTGCACTCTCTTGCTGCAATTTCATCATAAACCTCAAGGGTTTCGTTAACGCCAACAGTTGAATACGCTATGGATGCACTACCGTAAAATGCAAGTCCTAGAGAACTTGTTACAGTATTAATTGTAGCTGTTGTTGCTCCAATTGCCCTAGCTGCAGCTTGTGATGCTGGATTTCCTTCTGCTTCTCTTGCTGCTATTTGAGCTTGCTTAATAATTTTCTTTGCTTCTGTTAGTTTTATGTTTCCTTCTAGATATTCATTAATTGCACTCAGTGAATTTTTTAAACGAAAATCATTAGGATAATCTTTTTCATAAATAGGTAGAATGTGCTCCCTTGCATATTCATTACACCATTTTACAATTGTGTTTTTGCTTTGTGTTTCTATTAATCTCATAAGAGATAGAATATATGGTGAGTCTGCTTTTCCAAGCATTTTTCGTACTTTAGCCATAATAACTCCTTTTTTAATATTTTTTTAGATTATTTTATACATCAATTGTATAATATTTAAGATCTTAAACTATTTTGCCTAAAATCTAATGAGCAAGATTATTGAAGCTTTTATTATTTTTCAGCTTTTTTGTTTAAATAACTTAATATTGGATTATAGATTAGGTTAATTAATATTAATATTAATAAGTAGCTTCACAATTTTCTAATATTATGTATCAAGAACTTACCTCTTCAGCAGTAAGTCCTTAAATACCTTCTATCAAAAATCTCCTTTACTTATGGTACGATTGTCCGTAGCTATTCTAAATGAGTTTTCTCATTTTATAATTCATTGAGTTGTTTTTTAATTACTATTTTAGTATTGCTGATTCATAACATCTTTGATTATTCTTTCTATTTATTCTTTTGTGGTAAAAATACCATTATCCTTGTGCCTATTTCCGCTCTACTTAAAACACTAAAATATCCTTTATGGTTATCAATAATCCATTTTGCTATAGATAGTCCAAGACCTGTTCCACCATCTTTTCTAACTCTTGCCGTATCAGCTCTAAAGAAACGTTCAAATATATAAGGTACATCTTTTTCATCTATCCCTATTCCATTATCCTGAATAGAAAAATAAGTTTCTCCTTTATCATTTATCCCTACTCTAAGTGTTATAACTTCTCCTTTATCTGTATATCTAGCTGCATTTTCAATTAATATTCTAGTTGTCTGCTTAAGTAGACCTATATCACCATAGGCGATTATATTTTCTGAATTAGTATATCTATATATATGATTTTTATCTATCATCTTAGATTCTTCTAAAACTTCATTCATCATATCATTAAGTAAAAATTCAGTCATATTAAGCTGAGTTTTTCCATTGATACCCCTAGCCAAGAATAATAACTGCTCAACTAGATTTTTCATATTTTCAGATTCAGCTTTTATTGCTGTAATAGATTCTTCTAATACGCTCTCATCATTTTTCCCCCAACGATCTAGCATATTTGCATAGCCTTGAATTACAGAAATAGGAGTTCTAAGTTCATGTGATGCATCTGAAACAAATCTTGCTTGCTGCCTATAAGAATCTCTCATTCTATCTAAAAGTTTATTTATTGCATCCTCTAACCCTTGAAGCTCACTATCACCGATGTGTATTCTTTCATCAGATGTTACAGGACTGATTTTAGATATAGCATCCTCAAGACTCTGGAATTTTTCCTCATCAAAATCCATATTACTAAGTCTACTTGCTGTTTCTGCTATTTCATTAAGTGGTTTTAAAACCCTTCTTATTTTTGCTGTACCAAATATTATTTTTTCTACTAAAAATATTCCTTCTACTATTCCTAAAACTATAATTATTTTTCTAAGATTATATAAAAAAGTGCTAGCTTCCTTAGCCATAGTCTTTCCATCATTCCAAACAACTGTATAGCTTGATGTTTCTATAGGATAAAAATTAAATGACCTTTGTGCATTTTGCACTAATTCCCCATAGAAGCTCTTTTCAGATTCAATACACCAAAGACCAACTAATATAAGTATCAAACATATATCAATTACAAGGAATCTAAAAAATAAATCTCTTACAGAAATAGAATTAATCTTTATTGCAATAGACGTAACATTTTTGGGTTTATTATTCTTACTCATCTTTTATTACGTATCCTACACCACGTACTGTGGTTATTATTTTAACATTAAAAATATCATCAATTTTTGTTCTTAAATATCTTATATAAACATCTATTACATTTGTTTCTCCAAAATAATCATAACCACATACTTTTTCTATAAGTACATCTCTAGTTAGTACTATATTTTTATTTTCTATTAATATTTGTAGCAAAGTAAACTCTCTATTAGTTAATTCAATTTCTGTACCATCATACATTACTTTATATCTCATTTTATCTAAAGTTAATAAACCACAGCTTATTACATCTTCATCTTTTTTTACTGTAACTACTCTCTTTTTAAGAGCAGTTCTTATTCTTGCAAGTAATTCTTCTATTGCAAATGGCTTTGTTATATAATCGTCGGCTCCTGCATCAAGTCCCGACACCTTATCCATAACAGCATCTCTTGCAGTAAGCATTATAACAGGCACATCAGAACTTTTTCTTAGTCTTCTTAATACTTCAAGCCCATTAATTTCAGGGAGCATAACATCAAGAATAACCAAATCAGCCTCTCCTCTCTCTGCAATTTCAAGACCTGTTCTACCATTATTTGCTTTTATTACTTTATACCTTTCATGCATTAACTCTAGTTCTATAAATCTTGCTATTTTTTCTTCATCTTCAACAATTAAAATCTTAATCATTAATTAAACCCCTTTTTAAGTTTTTCTTTTATAATTTGGATATTCTTTGATATTTCACTAAATACCTTATTTACCTTATCCGTATTAACACTTTTAGCCAATACTAAAAATTCTATATCAAAGAATAGTCCAACAGTCATTAAAGGTATGATTATCCAGAAGGCAAAGAATAAAAGTAGTATTAATACGGTAAGTGGAAGCTTTAAAAGTACTCTACCTCTTCTTCTTATTTCAACGAAGATATTATTACATGTATCTATAGCTTTACATATAGATTCAAAAATTCCACCAAAATTATTTTCACTTTTAGAATTGTTCTTCTCTCTATCTTCTCTAATATTAACTACTTCTTTCTGATTGGTGTACCTTTCTTTATATTCATTGGTATAAAATATGCTAACAGAAGGCTTTTTCACTCTCCCATGCTCTTCTAAATACAACATGGCATCTAGTATATCCCAATTATTATTTTCTAAAGCATTCTTAGCTTCTTCATAACTTATATTAGTTTTATCTCGTAATGTATCTACAAGTTTAATATTCTCCATAAATAATCCTCCATACCTATGACATAAATAAGATCAATTATTTTAATTCTACCCTTAACTATTAAATTATATCATCTCCCCTAATATTTCTATAGCATAAAAATAAAGAGATCTTGAATATTTTCCAAAACCTCTTTGTTAAATCTATATATTATCTTTCGTATCCTTCTTTAAAATTCTTTTTAATAGTGTCAGCTGATTTTGATACCTTTTCAAAAATGTTATTTACTCCATCATAACTAACATTAGAACCTGATATTGAATATTTATATCCGCATAATAATCCAGCAATTAATAAAACTATACTTGGCACTGATAAGAATATTAATAAAAGTATTGATATTGCTAATGATATTCTTATCGGTTTTTCATCTTCTTTTCTAACCTCAACAAAATGATTATTTGCTTTTTTTATAGTATTTCCCACAAACTTAAATATTCTTCCTATAACTTCTCCAATACCACCAAATTTCTCATTATGCTTTTTATTGTCTTCTTTTTTCTCTTGCTTTTCTTCCTTTACTTCGATTATAGCAGTGGTTTCATTATTTTTTGCTTTTCCTCTTCTCTCTAAATAAATAATAGAGTCTAAAAGATCCCAATTACATTTTTCTAGCACCTCTTGTGCCTCTTCACGACTTACATTAGTCTTTCCAATTAAAGTTTCAATCATTTCATTTCTTTCCATTTATATTACCTCCATAAATTCATTACTTAATTCATCTTGGTTATATAATACTTTTAGAATATTAATCTAAAATATAAGAAAGATTAATATTAGATTAATATTAGATTTTTCAAATTTTAATCTAAATCTATTTTTTACTTATAGTTATAGTCTTAGGTAATTTATATCAATTTCTAAGACTATAACTATAATGTTATTATTAATATACCTTAGCTATAATCCTTGCTGGTGTTGCTTCTGCTCTAATACTCAATGGAAACGCTATAACTTCAAACTTAGGTATGTCTTTTAAGCATTGTAGGTTTCTCATATTTTCTATAATAAGAATATCATTTTCTAAAAGTATTTTATGAACCTCAAAAGGCTAATTATCTAATGACGCTCTAAAAAATATAGAATATATGTAAAGAGGACTATAAAATTTGTTTTATAGTCCTCCGTAAATTTAATTATTATTTTTTATACAATTACATTTTTAATCACAATAAACTTTTGCTGTTTTGATTGAATTTATACTAAAGACGCTTGAATGTCAATAATAAAATTGATAATCGTCAACTCAAGTAGTTGTTCCACACTCTAAATGAAAATGTTTACCAACGATCTTTTTTGCATCTACAATCATCGTCATCATCATGTTTTTTACATTCACATTCATGTTTTTTGCATTCACATTCATGTTTTTTGCATTCACAATGACATTCACACTCATGTTTTTTACATTCACACTCATGTTTTTTACATTCACAATGACATTCACACTCATGTTTTTTACATTCACACTCATGTTTTTTACATTCACATTCATGTTTTTTACATTCACATTCATGTTTTTTACATTCACAATGACATTCACAATGACATTCACATTCATGTTTTTTACATTCACATTCATCATGTTTTTTGCATCTACAATCACAGTCCATATCTCTACCTCCTCTACAATCATGATTATCTTCTATACTTCTATAACTTTTAAACATAATTTTATATCACTCCTATATTTTATATTGAGAGTTCCTTATCGAACCTCTTAATGTAAGATATACATTTTTGACAAAATAGTTCATATTTTTTGTATAATTTCCAAAATTTTTATTTTTCACTTAGATATGACATTATCTAAAAATATATTATTCTTTTCCTACTCATTATTTAAAACAGCATCTAGTATTTCTTCTTATGATCTAAAGTGATGATAAATAGCTCCTTTAGATAAACCTAGCTCGTTAATAATCATATCGTACCTTCAAAACCGACCATTGATATGTTAAGTACAAGATTATATAATAACCAGTATCAATATCTTTTTATTAAAAAACCGTATCACTTGCTTGTGATGCGGTTCATTGTTATTTATTCTAAACGTTCTATAAACTTGCAAAAAGTATAGAATATATGTAAAGAGGTCTATAAAATTTGTTTTATAGACCACCCGTAAATTTAATTATTATCTTTTATACAATTACATTTTTAATCGCAATAAATTTTTGTCTGTTTTGATTGAATTTATACTAAAGACGCTTGAATGTCACTAATAAAATTGAATCTCTGAAAATAATAGTCAACACAAGTAGTTTTTCTACATGCTAAATGAACATGTTTACTAACACTCTCTTCTGCATCTAACGACAATGATGTCTTCT
Organism: Terrisporobacter mayombei; assembly: GCF_020748465.1. Classification (GTDB taxonomy): domain Bacteria; phylum Bacillota; class Clostridia; order Peptostreptococcales; family Peptostreptococcaceae; genus Terrisporobacter; species Terrisporobacter mayombei. The sequence continues at coordinate 231,392 of NZ_JAHZMP010000002.1, read as the reverse complement.
GCATCTACAACAATGATGTCTTCTGCATCTACAACAATGATGTCTTCTGCGTCTACATTCTCTATCTCTATCTCTATCTCTATCTCTGTCTCTATCTCTGTCTCTGTCTATATCTCTGTCTCTGTCTATATCTCTGTCTCTGTCTCTATCTCTGTCTCTATCTCTGTCTCTGTCTCTATCTCTGTCTCTTCTGCATCTACATTCTCTATCTCTGTCTCTGTCTCTATCTCTGTCTATATCTCTGTCTATATCTCTGTCTCTGTCCATGTCTCTTCTGCATCTACATTCTCTATCTCTATCATTTTGTCCAAAACGTATACATCTACGATTTTCAAACCTCATTTTTACCACTCCTATATCTTATATTAAGAGTTTTTTATAGAAACTCTTAATATAAGATATACATCTTTCGACAAAATAGTTCATATTCTTTGTATTATTTACATAATTTTTTCCCATTTAGAGATGACATTATCTGAAATCATACTATAACTAGTATCAATAGCTTTTTATTAAAAAACCGTATCACTTACTTATGATACGGTTTACCTTATTAATAATCCTTTATTTTTTACTTTTCTAGTACTGGAATATAAATTTAATACATGTCCAAAAGTAAAGTTTTAATTATATCCTTGAGAGAGAGGACTTATATATGGATATACATTTAAACCATATTGTTCCATATTTTCATAATAATCACGATTGTGATGGTGATGATGAGTGAATGGGAAGAAGAAACCAAATGGGAAAAATCCAAATGGATGGAAGAAAGGATTAAATCCGCCCATCATATGACCAGGCATAAACACAGGATCTGAACCTCCCATCATTTGTCCAGGCATAGGATCTGAGCCTCCCATCATTTGTCCAGGCATAGGCATAGGATTTGAGCCCCACATCATTTGTCCAGGCATAGGCATAGGCCCCCACATCATCTGTCCAGGCATACACGTAGGATTTGCTCCATCCATCATCTGTCCAGGCATATGCATAGGATTTACTCCATCCATCATCTGTCCATCCATAGTTTGCCCTGTAAACATATAATCCTCACAAGGCATATTACATGAATTACTATTACACATTCTTGAATATTCATCAAACCAATTCATAATTTAATATCTCAACCCCTTTAGTATAAAAAATTTAGTGTCTATATAATATATACATAAGAACCTAAAACAGTTCTGAAAAATAACAATATTATTTACAAAATCTAAAATAGGAACATAATAAATATTTGAGTCATAATATGAAATATGTGTTATTACTTAGAGAAAATAAAAATAAGGGGGAATTATATATGCTAGATAGAGAAATTAATCAATTAGTAGACGCTATTAAAAATACTAATGAATATAAGGAAGCTTATTCAGCAAGAAAAGTTATAGATAAAAATAAGACATTAAAAAAGCAGCTAGAAGAGTATGCAAATAATCAAAAGAAATTACAAACTAAATATAAAGATGAACAATTAAAAATAAAATTAAATAGCTTAAATGAATCTTACGAATCAATTTTTAATCATCCAGATGTTGTTAATTACAACCAAGCTTCTTATTTATTAAATAATATGGTTAATAAAATTCATAGGGATATAGAAAAGAATTTAATGAAATAAAAATTCGCCATAAATTTAATAAAGATTAAAAAATCTGATACCTATAAGATTGTAGGATATTATAGTATATAGTCCTTAAAATATACAAAACCATATTGAGTAACAGTCAATATGGTTTTTACTTTTGTAATAATATATATTCTATTGAATCATATACTTTCTCCTGAATCCTTTTCTAATACTGGAATATAAATCTCCATAACTGTATCTTTTCTGCCATGACATCTCTCATCATAAAACTCAAAATCCATCTTACTTTCATCAAATATATATTTACTATCTTTAAACCATTCTTTAAAAATATATTTCCAAGTTTCCTTTATTATATCAGCAAATTCCTTTTGTTCTATATCATTTGATGTGTCTACTGGTGGAGTTGTAAATACTGCATATGTTGCTTCAGGTATATCTATCGTCATCATATCATCTGTTGCACGTTTAAAATCATCAACTATAACACCTAAAAGGTATATAGTTTCTCCATCTTCATTCTTTGATGGTATGCAAAGCCCAACTTCACCATGCTTTGGTGGTTCTAATATTCTATACATTTTACTTTCTAAATTTTCCCCATTATAATTACTCCAAAAGGAAGCAACATCTTTAGTGTAATTTCCATTAGAAACATTCGTTTTTATACCATATCCTGCAACTTTAAATGCAGGTTTTTTTACAATAATAGGATTCATAATATAACCTCCAATTTTATATATTGACTCTTTTGAAAAATAGCCATCCATACGCTTTATATATTGTGTAGGACTAAATCCATATTCTTTTTTAAATGCTTTTGAAAATCCATTGTGCGTATCAAATCCATACTCTAGAGCTATATCTATAATTCTATTTCCCTCAAATAGTTTTGCAGCTGCCAATGATAGCCTTCTTTTTTTCACATATTCCATTAAAGTTATCCCTTGGTGAATATTGAATATTCTACAAAAATGAAAAGTTGAATATCCACATTTATTGGCTATTAATTCTGGCGTTAAATCGCTTTTTATATTTTCTTCAATAAATTCAATACATTGTGATATCACATTACTATAATTCAATTTGTATACCTACTTTCATCACGTGATACTTAAAGTATATCAACTATATTAATGGTATATTGTTCCTAAATTGCTAAGTTTAATTTTTTAACCTTTATATAAAAAACCGTATCACTATTTATGATACGGTTCTTTGTCATACCTCCAAAGGAGATTATTTTATCTTATATTTATTTTTCTTTTTACCTACAGCTGCAAGGTATATTATAAATTCTTCTTCTCCGTCTAATCGTAATAGATTATCTACAGCCTCCTGATCATATATGCCAATTGCGCAAACACCTGTATCCACAGATTCACCTGCTAAATAAAGATTCTGACAAACATGCCCCACATCTATTAATATTTTCTTATGAGCTGAAATATCAAACTTCCACTCAGATCTATAAGGTGTTGTACTCCATGCAAAGGTAACAGCGGCTTTTTGGGCAAAGTGAGGCACAAAAGGCTGGTCCAGCGTAATTGCATCTATTTTTTTATCAGTATCTTCTAATGCAAACATGAATAATAGCTTATGCTCTATTGGAAGATATCTATATATTCCTTTCTCTAAACCAACCACATTCATTATGAATAAATAAGTTTCAAAAGAATGAGTTGCTCCACTGCAAGGAACCGTTCTATAAGTCATTCCTGATTTATTTGTCCCAGTTATACCTTGAGTTGCCCATAAAAGATATGATAATTCCTCAATACTAATTGATTCGTCGCTATAAAACCTAGTGCTTCTTCTATCCTTTATACATTCATAAATATTTAGTTTCTTTATTATGTCATCATTTACAACAGGTAAGTTTATTATAGTTGAATTAGAATCGTAAGGCTTAACTCCTTCTGGCTGTGGTAATTTCTTCATTTTATCAGTTTTAATATTCTTTAATTCATTAAAATTGGATTTTAAAAAGCTTCTTTCTTGTTCATATTTTCCCATTCTATTTTCTCCTAAGTTTTGTTTATCATAATTAAATATATCACATATGGTGGGAATTTCCGTAACTTATGTTACAGTTGAGTTGAATTTTAAGAATAAGTTAAAAAAGACTAGTTTTTAACTAGCCTTTTTATAACCTAAGCTCATTTAGTTGTAATACTCTTCTATAATGGGAAATAATAAAGATATTTCAAAACCATCTTTATATTCTTCTGAAACTACCATCTTTATATTTAAATTATCAGCTACTTGCTTTGCCAAATAAAGCCCCATTCCTGTTGATTGTTTTCTCTGTTGACCTGCATCACCAGTAAATCCTTTATCAAATAAAAAAGGTACATCATAGGATTTAATTCCTATACCATTATCTCTAATCGTAAGTATTATGTCTTTACTTTCTTCGTGAACCTTAGTAGATATTGATATGAAAGATCTTTGCTTATCTATATCCTTATATTTTATAGAGTTACTTAAAATCTGTCTTAAAATAAATAACAACCCTTTTTTATCTGAAAATACCTGTATATTTTTCACATTATTATTAATACTAATTTTTTGCTCATCTATTAATATTTTATATTCATCAAGTAGATCTTCACATATTTCATCAAGCAATATATTAGAAAAAAGGTAATCTAAATGTTCAGCTTTGACTCTTGCATAATATAGCATTCTTTCAATATCCTCTTGCATTTTTGTTCTTGCATATTCTAGTCTCTTATATGTTGAAAGTGAAATTTCTTCCTTTCTATTATCAAGAACAAATGTCATAAGTGATAATGGTGTTTTTATTTCATGTGCCCATTTTTCTATGTACTCTTCGTATTCTTTTAAATTTAAATCTTGTTGCTTAATTAAATCATCTTTCTCACGGAGCTTTTCGCCAATTGCATGAATTGTATTTTTTACTTCACTAGAAAAAAAGCTAAGACATAGTTCTTCTTGCTTAATTTCTGGATTTTCTATAAAATTTATCAATTCTTGTTTTTTTCTTTTGTCTATATTGTAAACTCTAAAACCAACAAAACCATATAATATAATAGAACCAGTTATTGTAGTTGGAAAAATATAAATAAAACCTTTAACATCCATAAGCCAAAGAAAAACACCAAACATAATATTTAAAATACCTATTGTAACAATCCATATTTTATATTTTGATAACATGTTAACCAATTCTCTAATCATTTTCTTTTCCCTCTATAGCTACAAGATTATATCCTTTACCTCTTACTGTTATAATTTCATACTTCATATTTAAATTCTTAATAGTCTTTTTCAATCTTGTCATATTAACTTGTAGTGCATTTTCATCAATATAATCCGTTGTACCCCATAGTTTTTGAAAAAGCATATCTTTTGTAACAATATTTCCTTGGTTTGATAAAAGAAGTTCCATTATTTTTCCTTGATTCTCAGTTAATACAATAGACTTTTCATTAACATATATGGTATAAGTCTGTAAATCTAGTTTTACACCATTTATTTCAAGAAAATAATTTCTATCTTCATATCTACGAAGTAAATTAGAAATTCTGGCTAATAATCTATCTTTATTACATGGTTTTGTAAGATATTCGTCTGCTCCTAATCCTAGTGCGTGTAGTTCATCCCTTAGTTGATCTCTACTTGTTAAAATTAGTATGGGTATTGTACTTTTCATCTTAATTTCTTTGCAAATCTCAAAACCAGTTACTCCTGGTAAATTTAAATCTAATAATACAAGATCAGGAGATTCGTCTAAGATGTTTTCATCTATATTTATGAAATTAGTAATACAATAAGTATCATATCCTTCTTTTTGCAATATGGATACAAGCTCTTCTCTCATAAATAATTCATCTTCAACTATAACAATCTTTTTCATTTGAATCTCCTTTCTATTTTACATTACTTAGTATAACATTATATTCATGTTAATTATCATTTCTTTTTATATCCATTAATTCATATATTTGCTTATCACTCATTTTCATTACAGAAATCATATAACTAAATTCTATCACACAAAGTATAATAACAGTAGGTACTGCAATTATCATTAATTCACTAATATTACCTTTCATTGCTGAAGTAGCGATACCCGAGAATAATCCTCTTATACCAAATATACTTCCAATTGCTGCAACTAATATTGGAAGAGAAAAATACCATTTTATTTGTTTTCTTGCTGACTTACGTAATCGGCTATAATCACATCCAATTCTAACCATTGTTTGATATCTTCTGCTTGTATTTTGTTGCTGCATTAAAAATTGTACTCCTATGACAGTATTTGCAATAATTAAAAATATCACTGCTAAATAAATTGTTGTATAACTAGCTGCTACTGTATAGAATAATTGTCTACCCATATTTTGTAAATAGCTTTCATACTCTAAACTTGTTTTATCAAGCAGTTGATTTACATGTCTAATTGATTGCATTAATCCTTTATCTTTTACAACATGATCCTTTAAAGTTGCATTCCAATAAGAAGTACTATCTCCCCTTGTAAGTATGTCAAATTGTTTATCTGGAACTATAAATGCATAAATAATATGTATGGAACTGTCTGCAACTATATTATCTTGATAAAGCTTATCTACAAGGTCAAATTCTTTATTTTCTATTTCTACACTTATATTTTTCTTTAGTGCATTATTTATAATTTCTGCTGAGTTTCCAAATGAAAACTCTAAGCCGTTAAATAAAGCAGCTTGATTATCTTTAAGTTTAATAGGTTCTTTTCCCGCTGCTTTTAATATATTATTATATCCTGATAAAGAAAACAAAAATGGTTCTGTGAAATTTCCTAAACTATTTAATAAGCTCTCTTTGTCTTTAGACTCTTTCTCCTTTTTAATGGTATCTATTAGTTTTTCTACAGAAAAATCAACTTCCTCATTTAAATCATCACCTTCATGATATAAATCGCCTACTTTAACATCAAAAACTTCATTAATATAATCTTTTATTTCAAACTTATTTAACTCTTTTTTTATTTCTTTTTCATCTCCTGTAAAGGTATAATCTAGAACATGTTCATTTTTCGAACTAGAGTTAAAAGTTACTGAAATTCCATAACCAAAACAACAAAGTGCTATTAAAACTAGTAAAGATGAAATAGCTAAAGAATTTGATTTATAAAACACATTTTCTTGTAACTGTCTAAAAGTAAATACTTCTAAACCATTTTTATTCTTTCTATTTTTAAGGATAATTTCAAATAGTACTACCATACCATGGAATATAAGAAACGTTCCGCCTATGCCCAAAACAAGTGTAATTCCCATAGACTTGATAGATTGCCATGCATATCCATTAATAGATAGTCCATAGGCAATAAATAGAAATGCAATTCCTAGTAATAGTTTTATTGTAGTAAATAATTTATTATGAACCTTGTGCTTTTTATCTTGAGATTGCGATATCAATTTATCTATGTCTTTTTTTGCTGTACTTCCACTTAATATTAATAATGCCACTAATCTAATAATGAAAAATCCTACAACTGTCCATAATACCGCCCCTATAGAAAAAGAAAATCTATGTCCTATAATACCTATACCTACAACCCTAGCTGTTATCATACTAATCATTTCTGAAATAAAAATAGCTATTGGAATTCCAATAAGTAGAGATAATATACTGTTCCAAATTTCTTCCACTAAAAGCATAGAAAATAGTTTCTTTCGACGCATTCCTAACATCAAATACATTCCTAGCTCATGACTTCTTCTTTCTAACTGATATTTTCCAGCAAAGTATACTAAGAAAAATAAAATAAATAATGAAACTGCATATAAAACAGGCGTTAATAATAATAAACGATTTATTGCATCACTTTCCATTTCTTTTAAAAAAATTATTACATCTTGATTTTCCAATGACAAAATAATATAAAATGCTATTATTGACACAATCAAAGAAACGAAAAACATTCCATTTTCTTTTCTATTTCGTTTGCTATTTTTCTTCACTAAATCAAAGAACATTTGCACTTCCTCCCCCTAGCTGAGCCATTACTGAAATTATTCTTTTATAGAATTCCTGTTGCGATTCTTCTGGAATTCTTCTTCTAAGTTCATGGAAAACTAGTCCATCTTGAATAAATAAGATTCTTGAACAGTAACTTGCTGCATTTGCATCATGAGTTACCATTAAAATAGTTCTGTTCTGTTCTTCATTTAAACCAGAAAGCTTTTCCATTAATAATTTTGCATTTTTTGAGTCTAGTGCTCCTGTTGGCTCATCAGCAAGAACTATTTCAGGATTTAGAATTAGTGCTCTAGCAGCCGCTACACGTTGTTTTTGTCCTCCTGACATTTCAGATGGAAACTTTGTCATTACATCTTGAATTTCTAAGTATTTTACAAGTTCATCAATTCTTTTTTCATCTTCTTTTCCCATCATATTATGAATTGCAATAGGTAACATAATATTTTCTCTAGCATTTAAATTATCAATTAACTCAAAGTTTTGAAACAAATATCCAATACGATTTCCTCTATAATAAGCTAATTTATTTCCTTTAAAACTTGCTATATCTTCTCCCTTAAGAAGAATTTTCCCTTCTGTTGGACTAGTTGTTGTTGCAATGCAATTTAACAGTGTTGTCTTTCCTGACCCACTACTTCCCATAATTCCAACAAACTCTCCATCTATAATTTGAAAGGTAATACCATCTATAGCCTTTGTAATATTATCTTTTTTTCCATAGTATTTTTTTAAAGATTGTACCTCTAATATCTTTTTAGCCATTTTTTACTTCCTCCTTTTTATGAACTGTGCTATATTTTTATACTGCTAAACTTTTTAATTTTAAAATTGATCCTTTTTACTAGCCCTTTATTTAAGTTTATTATACAGAACAATAATCATATATAACACTTACAGTTTATGAAAGGTTTGTCTATAAATTAAAAAACCGTATCACTTACTTGTGATACGGTTTTCTCTATCTTACTCTACGAAGGTTATATTTTTGAATTATTATCAAATTATTTTGCTATTTTGTTTTTCTTATGGACACCTTGTACCCTAAGTTAACTATTAAATTATATAAAATATTAGCTTTTGATTTTCTTAATCGAGTAGTTATTGATTTTAAGGAATAGAAATTCCTTCTAAACCACATATACCCATCAAATAATTCCTCTGCACTCATATTTTTAGGTTTAAATGCTACTCTAGTTTTTCCATTATAATATGACCAATCATTAGTTAATAATCGTCCTTCTTCCTTTAGTTGATAATATAGTGATGTTTTGGGAAGTGGTGTTAGTATACTAACTGTAACTCCATCAATTCCTAGGTAATTGCACATATGTAAAGTTTTTTTAAATACTTCTTTTGTATCAGTATCAAATCCAAATATTATTCCAGCTTGTATACAAATTCCATATTTTTGAACAGAATCTATTAGCTCTTTATATTTATCTACATTATTCAATCCTTTGTTTACACTCTCTAGAGTTTCTTTTGAAAAAGACTCTAATCCAACAAAGAAATAAATACATCCTGCCTTTTGAGCTAACTTCAACACTTCCTCATCCTTGCATCTTTCTAAAGTAACCTGAGCTGCCCATTTTTTATTTAATTTACTAAGCTCTTTTAATAATTCTTTTGCATATTCAAGATCTCCAAAGAAATTATCACCCCAAAAAACAAAAAACTTACTTTTACTATTTTTAATATCTTTTATTACTTCATTTATTGGCCTTTTCCTAAATGAGTCTTCGTATATTTGCTTTAGATTGCAATAAGAACAACTATAAGGACATCCTCTTGTTGCAAAAACTGCACCTTTAGTAAACCATCTTCCTTTTATTAAATCCCTTCTTGGTATTGGAATTCTCTCTAGTGTTGGAATGTTTAAGCATCTATACTCTGTATCATAACTTCCTTGATAAAAATCATCTAAAAATCTTGGCCAACTCTCTTCAGCTTCCCCTATAATTACTACATCACAATGTTCTTTTACTTCTTCTGGTAAGAGCGTTGCATGCGGTCCTCCAAAAGCAACCTTACTTCCTTTATCTTTAAATATCTTTGCAATATTATAGCAATGAGGCGCATTTGCAGTATTAACTGTAACTACTACTAAATCATAATATTTTTCAAAAGGTATTTTTTGATTATATTCATCTATTAGCGTAATATTATATTTATTTTCATCAATAAATGCTGCTAAATAAGGCATTGTTATTTGTATAAAGTTATTTATCTGCCTTTTTCTAAATCTGTTAATCTCCTTGTTTTCAGGAGTTATCATTAATATACTCTTTTTCATGTTTCCTCCAAATAATACTTTTTACATACAACTTGCTATACTTCTCCTCTTTTAGTTCATATTATTTATAATAACATAGAATTAATAACAAAGAACCGTATCCCTTATTTGTGATACGGTTCTTTGTTACACCTCTAACGTAGGTGGTCTTATACGAAATTAATTCTAAAGTGGTTTTACATAAATATTCTTCGATAATTCTCTAAGTTTGTTTATATCTAGTATATATATTTTTTTATCACCACATTTTATAATTGATTTTGATTCCATTTCTTTAAGAGTCCTGTTCAAATGTCTATATGTTGTGCCTAAAAATTGGGCAATCTCTAAATATGATGAATTCAAAATTATATAATTTTTGTCTGTAAGATGTTCAACTAAATAACTAGACACCCTATTTATAAGCGGATATACAAAATTATAGGAACTATTATTAATAGTTCCATAAAGTTTTTCACTCAAAGAATCTACCAAATGGTGCAAAAGCTTTACGTTATCATAATGCTTTTCTCTAAGTATAGTAGAAGGTATTGCTATTAAATAAGTGTCTTCTACTGCATCAACATTACAAAGTATAGGCATATCTTTTAAAAGTTCTAAGTCTCCTATTGTATTAAAATCTTTATAAAACTTTAAAGTCATTGACTTTCCATTCTCAAAAGGATAATAAATTTTAATTTTTCCATCAACAAGTAAATAGTAATACTCCATAATTTCGCCTGACTCTAATATGTACTCTTCACTTTCATAGAAATGTAGTTGTGCATATTCTAATATTTCATTATCAAATATACTTTCTATATTGTGCTTTTTAATATAATTATCTAAAAGCTTATTATCAGAAACTCTTTTCATAACTCCTCCTAACATGACCAATGTCATGTTCTAACTTTTATAAATATATTATTTTATTTATAGAAGTTTGTAAAGAGAGACTGGAGGATATATTATGAAATATGAAGTTATATTATTTGATGCAGATGAAACATTATACGATTTTAAAAAATCTGAAAGAGAAGCATTTAAAAACACAATGCTTAAGTTCAGCATAAAATATGATGAAGCTTATCATTTAAAAATTTATCAGGAAATAAATACGGTTCTATGGAAAGAATTTGAACAAGGGCTTATTACGCAAGAAAAATTAAAGGTAGAAAGATTTAAAAGATTATCAGATAGATTAGATGTAAATTTTGATGAAACTAACTTTGCAAAATTATATATGGAGTATTTAGCTGATGCATCATTTTTATATGATGATAGTATAGAGCTTATAGAAACTTTAAACAAGTCTTACAGACTTGCTATAGTAACTAATGGCCTTACCTTAGTTCAAGATAAAAGAATAAGAAAATCTGTTGTAGCAAAATATTTTGAGACTATAGTAATATCTGAAGAAATATTAATATCAAAACCAAATCCTAAGATTTTTGAACATACCTTAAACAATATAAATTTCTTTGATAAAAACAAGGTTTTGATAGTAGGGGATAGTTTAAGTTCTGATATACAAGGTGGTATAAACTTCGGTATAGATACCTGTTGGTATAACCCTAAGAAAATTATAAATGAAACTTCAATAAAACCTACCTATGAGATTTCTAATTTTGATGAGCTTAAGTCTTTGCTACTTAATTCATAAAAATATTCATAAATAAAAAGTATGTATCAATTTTTACATTGATACATACTTAACTTACATTTGTAATATTTTTATTTGTATTCTTTACTTATGATGTGACTCTTTATCATATCTAAAAATTAGATTGTTCTATCACATAGCTCTAGCAGGAAATATTGCATCTAAAACTCCAATAACAACAGCTGCCAATACTGCCCCTAAAATAGATACTCCCATATTAGGAACGAAAAATTGTGTTGCATATATTATTATTGCTGCGATTATAAAACCTTTTATTCCTTTTCCAAAAGGAGATGCATCGACTCCCATAAATAATTCTACAAAATAGTCTAATAGAGATATTATAACAGCAGCTAATAAAAATGACCACATTCCTCTAATAGTAAAGCCTGGAGTTAAATATGAGGTTATCATTAAAATAACCGCAACTAATATAAATCTTCCTATCCATCTTATTATACTACCATTATTTCCTTTTTCATTGTAATCATGTTCCATAGAAAACACTCCTTTAATAAAATAATGTTGTGCATTTCTCATAAAATTTATAAGTTATTATTATAAGTTAACCATTCTATCAGATAATATTCCTTATAACATTAGTAAAACCTAAAATTAATAATTTTTGTATAATTTCAGGTTAAATTCTGTATAATATAAAAAATGAGCAAAACCCTATTTTGCATGGTTTTACTCATTCTTGTTAACATTCTAAGTATATAAAAATTATTGTGATACTTTTTCACATCTATTCTTTATACTTACTCTTATGTCTTCAATTCTTCTTTTATTTACATTCTCAATTAAAAACTTAACATCCTCTAATTCGATTTTTCTACCTTCTTCTGGGAAACCACCTAGCAATGTAAGTAGGTATCCATTTAAGGTATCGTAATCACCTTGTTCTATATCTATATCAAATTTATTGTTAAATTCATTTATTGTCAAATATCCTTTTACAATAAAATTACTATCATCAATTTGTATTATGGTAGATTCGGTTTGATCGTATTCATCCTCAATATCTCCCATAATTTCTTCAATTAAATCTTCTATAGTTACTAATCCTTCTACTCCACCGTATTCATCAATTAATAATGCTAGGTGTACTTTTTTATCCTTTAGAAGTTTAAATAACTCGTTTGTTCTAATTGACTTTGAAACAAAATATGGCTCATGAAGCATTGTTTTTAAGTTTATGTTTTCAAATCCAACCTTTTTAGCTTCTGCTAATAAGTCTCTGACATATAATATACCTATTATATTATCCTTATTGTCCTCATATACAGGTATTCTAGAATATCCTGAAGTTATTACACCTTCTAATGTATCTTCTAAGTCGTCATCAATGTCTACTGCAAATATATCATGTCTCGATGTCATAATTTCCTTAGCAGTTTTATCATTGAATTCAAATATGCTATATATCATTTGTTTTTCTTCACTTTCAATACATCCATCTTCTTGAGATTGTGATATCAAAGATCTAATTTCTTCTTCAGAGACACTCTCCTCAATATCTGTATCATTATTTCCTGTCAACTTTAAAACCACACTAGTTGAAAACGATAAAAGCTTTATAAATGGTTTTGTAATTTTAGATATAATGTAAATTGGCTTTACTGAAAATAAAGATATCTTTTCTGATTTTTTCAGGGCAATTCTTTTAGGTACTAATTCTCCAAATACTAGTGTAAAGTATGAAAGTATTAACGTTACTCCAACCATACATATTTCCTTAGAATAAGGTATGCTTAGTGGAGCTAATACCCTTGAAAGGTTTGTAGATATTCCTGTGGCAGCAGATGCACTTGAGAAAAACCCAGCTAAAGTTATACCAATTTGAATAGTTGATAAGAAATTACTTGGATCTTCCATTAACTTTTCAAGCAATTGAGCTTTCTTGTTTCCGTTTTCACTTAATTGTTTTATTTTTGACTTGTTCACAGAAACTATAGCCATTTCTGCTGATGCGAAAAATGCGTTAATAGCAGTAAGCAATGCTATTAAAATTATTTGAGGCATAAAGGCCCCGGGGTCTGAATCTAAATTATCCATTTCTTCCTCCTTAAAATAATAAATAACCATCAGAAACACATTGTTAAAACTAATTAATACATTCCTGAAGGTATAGTTAAAAATTTTATTTTTGCAAATAGCATAAATAAAATTTTAAATAAAGATTCATTAAATACCACTTGGTAAATTTTTATTTAATGTACATTATAATCTATCAATTAACTTTTATCAATATTTATATATATTAAAATATTCTAACTAAATTAAAAAATTACAAAAATATGTAAAAGCCCTTTTAGTTATTTTTTAATTCCTAAAAGGGCCTTTTATTATTTATTAGATAAATTATTAATCGATAATTTGTTTATTCTTTTTCTGTCACATTTTAATATAGTAAACTCATAATCTTCATAAGTAAATTTATCATTAACTTGTGGATATGACTCTAATTGAGTATAAGCCCATCCTCCCATAGTATCGATATTTTCCTCTTCAATATCTATATGTAAAAGTTCGCTTATATCTTCAATAAGTACCTTTCCATCCACAATATAGCTGTTATCTTCTGTTTTAATAATTGCATCTTCTTCCTCATCAAACTCATCTTGAATTTCACCCACAATTTCTTCTAAAATATCTTCGATCGTTACTAAGCCAGCAGTTCCTCCATATTCATCAATAATTAAGGCCACTTGGCCTTTATCTTCTTTAAATATTTTAAGAAGTTCACTTATTGACATAGATTCTGGAACAAATTTGATATCACGAATAATATTTTTTATATTTTGATTATTACCTTCAATCTTTTGCTTATATAAATCCTTAATATGTATAAATCCAATAACATTGTCTTTATTACCTTTACATACAGGATATCTAGTAAGCTGTTCATTAAATGTGTAAAGTATAATATCGTCAAAAGAATCTTCTATGAAAATATTTCTAATATCAGTACGTGGTACCATTATTTCTTTTACAGTTTTATCAGTAAAATCGAATATATTAGATACAAGATTTAATTCAGTTTTATCTACTAAACCGTGATTATAACTTTCTTCAACTAATAGCTTTATTTCTTCATCAGTATGAACAGATTCATGTTCATCAACTTGAGAAAGTCCAAATACCTTTAGTATCCAATTAGTGCTATGGTTAAATATCCACATAACTGGATAGGTTACTTTATAAAAAAGTATAAGTGGAAGAGCTGTACTTAAAGCTACCTTTTCTGAACTTATAATTGCCAGTGATTTGGGAACCAATTCCCCAAGTACAATATGAAAACCAGTTATAATTGAAAATGCAATAACAAATGAAATTGAATGTGTCAAACTTGACGGCAAATGAAATAGATTAAATATTGGCATTAACAGGTGTAAAATAGCAGGCTCTCCTACCCATCCTAGTCCTAAAGATGCTAAAGTTATTCCAAGCTGACAAGCAGATAAGTATGAGTTTAAGTCTTTAACAATAATTAAAGTATTCTTAGCACGTTTATTACCTTGAAGTATCAATGTTTCTACTCTAGATTTCCTCACTTTTACCATAGCAAACTCTGTTGCAACGAAAAATCCATTTAAAAATACAAGAAAAAATACTAAAAGTATATTTATAAAAATAATCATATATATTGTTCACCTCTAAAATTAGTATAAATACAAATTACTCTATAACATATTATTAACATTTTACGATTAAATAAAAGTATAACTATTTGATAAATTACTATTTTTAGTTTTACTTTATTTTATGCCTTGATATCTGCTATATAAGCCTGTTTGTGAATTCTAAGTAATTTATTTGAAATTTCATCATATAATTCTATAAAGTTCATAAAAGGAGTGATAAATAAATATGCCTGATATTCCTAACCCATATCCATATCCTTGTATTATGCCAACGCCAATGTACAACATGTTCTCATACCCTTTTTGGGGTAACCAACAAATGTATAATATGTACCCATCCCCTTTTGAATACACTAAACCAGTATATAAAAGAGCTGATATTCAATTGAAGGATTATGGTCCAAATCCTATTGTGATTAATATTGAAGATGCAACCAAACAAAACAATACTTTCCGTACAGCCTTGTGGACAGGGAATAATTTGCAAGTTACTCTAATGAGTATTGATATTGGTGATGAGATAGGTCTTGAAGTTCATACAATGGGAGATCAATTTATAAGAATTGAAGATGGTGATGCACTTGTTCAAATGGGAGATAGCCAAGATAATCTTAGTTTTCAAAAAAAAATATCTGCAGACTATGCTATTATGATACCTGTTGGCACGTGGCACAATGTTATAAATATAGGAAATAGACCACTTAAACTATATGCTATCTATGCTCCACCTGAACATCCAAAAGGTACAATACATCAAACTAAAGCAGATGCGGAAGCTGCAGAGGCTGGTGGACATGAACTTAGATATTAATTAATTGCAAAGTGTAATAGGAGCTAAATAAAATATTTTATTTAGCTCCTATTTTAATATAAAAAACTATTTCTCTATGAAATCAAAAGACTTTAGTTCGATTTAATTATATTAGTTTATAGAAATATAAATATGAATTTCTTGATTTTGCATATCTTCTGTATTGTTTTGATATTCTTCAAAATCACAAGAATACTTTCTATCTAAATCCATTTGCCATAATTTCATCCAAAATTCCCCTACTAAATTTTGAACATCACCATTTATAATAAATTTAGCATATTTTCCACTGGGGATTGTTTTGCTTACTAATGGATCTTCTATACTATCAATTTTGTTCACTTCACAACAACAAAGAAAGTTATATGGCTGGCTAAAATCAACCTGATAGTCTGTATATAAGCCAATAGTTTTATTATCTTTTCTGTTTTTTATCTTTTCATAGTGGCCTTTTATAAAAAACTCTTCCCATAATATTTTAATATCTTCAACTGCCTTATTGTTGTTATTAGTAGTTTCTTTTACTAAACCCACAACTTGTTTTTCTTCTAAATTAACTATTTCATAATTCATAAACAATTCTCCTATCTACTTTTTCTTAAAGTATATCTAAAGTGATATGACACAAGTGTGTCATATTATAAATATTTATTGAAATAAAGTCACAAAAAAATAGTATTAATATAGTATGAACTTCATGTATATAAAAAAGCTATGGAATTAGTGTTTATACTCACTAATTCCATAGCTTAAGTTCTATAATCCTAATAATTTTTTATTTTCTTTAAATTAACTGTTTATTCGTTGCAATCTATTAAAATTGTATATTCTATCCCATTATTAATTTAATAGATCTTTCACAGCTTCTTTTTCTTTATCACTAAATTTTTGTTTAAAGTATATTGGTGTGTCATTAACTTTTTTCATTCTATTCCCCATAACTAACTTATCTCCAATTTATAACTATTATTCACTTACTCTGCTTTACAATTTATTAAATCTGTTTATTTCTCCATAACATAATTCTGTAACAACACCCCATTTCTTTCTACATTCTGTTTCTTAATAACTTTGTACCCTCGTTTCTCAAAAAATGGCTTTGCCGTAATTGAAGCATGTGTAGTTACTTTACCCACTCCAAAAATGTATTCCAATTTATCACAAATTGCAGTAGCAATTCCCTGATATTGATAATCCTTATGAACGTATAGCCTATCCAGATATCCTGTAGTATCTATATCACCAAAACCAACTATAATATCATCCTCAACTGCAACAACTGAAAAATGTGACAATAGAGATTGATTCCATTTCTCTAAATCTACACTCCCCGCTGCCCATACATTCAACTGTTCTTCTGTATAATCTTTTGCATTAATGGAATACACTGTATTATAAAACAGTTCTGCTGAATCTTTACAATCTGATGTTTCATACCTTCTTATAAGCATTCCTAATCTCCTTCATAAATCCCTATTTATAGACGTAAATATATTAAATATATTTTAATAAGAGCAAAAGAATTTTGCAATATAAAATATAGTATCTTACATACCCCATCTAATGAATTTTTAATACTTATCTCTCATTAACACTCCTGTAAATTCCTATTTTTCAATCGGCTCTACTTATTGGAATTTATACAGATTTTACACAGTTTTTCAATCCCTATTATATCCTTGCAATTTAAAACGTATCACTTAATTGTGATACGTTTGCCGTAACTTGTACTACTAATCAAAATTAGCATCCTTACTTGTGAGGTAGCCATTGTTATTTATTCTAAATAACTAAGCTTCATCCTTTTGAGCTATTTTTTCTGTCGATTTTTTGTCTATTTCTTCCTTCAGCTCTTTTAAATAAGGAGAGAACTCCACCTTATCCGCACCATAAGTAAACTGTAAGTCATATTCTAGCGGAATCCAAGTACTAATATCCGCCTCGTTATGCTGAATGACTGCTTCTAAGCTATCTAATGCTTTGTAAAGCTTTGCTTCATCAGTCTTACGTTCATTCATTTCCTTTAAAAGCTCTGTGAATTCCTCACGATAAGGAGTAGGGAAAGTTGCAATCCATTGGAAAAATATCTCATCCTCTTTTTCACTATCTTGTTCTTTCTTCTCAAAAGTGGGAATATCACCAGTAAAGGCTTCCCCTAAATCATGAATCAAACACATATGAATTACCTTGTCCATATCAATCTTTGGAAATTCATCACGCATTAATAATGCCATTAATGCAATACGCCAGCTATGTTCTGCTACACTTTCATGGCGTCCGCTCGATGTCCATGAGTGCCTAGTATTGCATTTTAGTTTTTCTGCTACTTTTAATATTTCCAGAAATGTTGATGTATTCATACAAAGTTCCCCCCTAGAATTTTTATTTATGAAATATTATAACAAATATATATAAATAAGACCATGTCCATTTGGCTAAAAGTAAACTTTCTTTTACTATATAACCGCCCCTAAATTAATATCATCACAATTTGCAATAGATAATACATCATTCTTCAGTTAGTTTATATGAAGGGTGATATAAACCTGTTGGCTCATAGAATTCATCACGAATATAAATAAATCCCAATTTTTGTAGTACTTTCTGAGAACCTTTATTATTTGGATTATGTCCAGCAAACAAATTCTCGGCTTTGAGTATATTAAAAGCAAAGTTTATAACAGCTCTTGCTGCCTCTGTTGCATATCCTTGATTCCAATATTTCTTTCGTAAATGAAAGCCTATTTCGTACTCATTAGAACTACGAGGTCTCAATCCACAGCATCCTATCAGTTCATTGGTATCAAGCTCAAATATTGGCCAATATTGAACTTGATATTTCTCTAAATTAGATATTTCAATATTAAGACGATTAATAATATCTTTCTGAGAGAATATGCCTGAAGCACAAATATATTTCGTTACTTCCGAATCACCCCATAATAATCTTGCAAGTTCTTGGTCTCTACAATCCCATTTCGAAAAACCTATCCTGTCTGTTTTTAAAAAGAACTCTCTCATAATATTTCAACTCCTGTTAGATACCTATTTTTAGATATACTCTACTATATAAATTTTATTCATTCTTGTTTTTGTTACTATCGAGTATTACTCCAATAAGCAAACCAAGAGACAAACCAATGGCTAAATTTTTAAATACTAAACCAAGAGTAACGCCAATGCATAATCCTAATGCTAAATAACTTATATCCTCATTTTTCATATTTTCTACTCCTTCAAATTTCTATTTATCTATATAGTATCAAACGTTTCTTTATTTAGCATTATATAACAGTTGCGAACTTTGATCATATTTATATATGTTATTGAACTTTTATCCAAATTAAAATACCAATCTATTGAAAGTCATTTAGCAAGAACTGATTAATCATTATAATATTGAAAAAAATGTGAAACTTCAATATTTATATCACTCTATGAAAAACTTCTTGAGCAAATAGTATAGGTACATTTTTATTTCTTTCAAATATATCTCTATAGTTTTCTACAGGAACCTTCTGCTCCCCTACATTTGGAGATACTTCTATAGTTAGTCCTGGTTTTTCATAATTTTCAATAAACCAATCTTTATATCCACTACCTGTGACAGGTTGTTTTTCTTCTTCTTCTAGGACATATCCTGTCTCTTTAGATATTTTACTAGCTATAGCTAAATCTCTTTCTATATTTAATTGATTATACTGATAGTAAATTATCTCTCCTGAAGAATGATAAGAAATTGTACCATCAAATAGATATTTTTCTGTCAAGCATTTTAAAGCATAGGTTTCTGGTTCTGAGAAATAATATGGACCTTTATAAAAAGCATATTGTGGATAGGTTACACTATCATCAGCTGGGTACTTGGTTGGATAATTTCTATTTAAATCTACTCCATTTATATTAGCTTTCCAACGTGGAAACAATTCTTCTTTTAGATAAGGTTTATATTTATACTTTGGGCATACATATTTACCTCCGTTTATTACTAAATCTGCACCATCTGGATTAACTAATGGCACTAAAACAAAAGTTACATATTTCAAGAGTTTATGTATACTCATATTATTTATACTTTTGTCCATTTTATATAATTTTAAAAGGTAGTTAATTTGGTCTAGTAGCAATATGGTTGTAATTGCTTCTCTAGCATGATGTGTTCCTTGAATTAATATTTTTGTACTTCCTTCCCCTATAGTTATAGATAGTATAGGTGTTCCTTGTACCGATTCCCCTATTTTATTTAGACTTAATAATTTTTTATTATGCTTGCATAGATTATAAATAGCTTCGTTGATGTCTTTGGAAAAGTGGCTGGATTGGTATAAGTTTATATAACTTTTAATGCATCTATTTATCATTTTATCACTCCATTATTACATTTTTGTGCATATATAATATATATTCTATGATATTTAAATAAATTCACTGTATAGATAGAAGCAATGATTTTTCTAACCTTAGGTTGCATTTTTTAAGGTGTATTTATATACTAGCTCTCTATATTTGTTCTTCTCTTATGTACTAATTTTAAATTATTCTAGTTTTTAATTAAAATATTTCCAAAAGGGCAGGATGCCCTACTAAATTCATTATTTTCCTCCCCAAAATTAGAAAAGAGCTTTTCATGTGTTTACACCAAAGTGCACAACCATCTAAGCTCTTTCCATAATTATGTGTTCTTAATATTTATTTACCCTTCAACAGCTGTAGGAGTATAATTTTTTCTTTCACTTACACGCAATACGATACTGTCTGGGTCAATCTGTAATTCAATTTTGTCACTCTTTAGTTCAGGAATTTCTCCAACAGTTAAAGCAGTCCCTGCCTTCATTCCATCAACGTCAATAGTTATGGTATCAATCATATCTTCAGGTAGAGAAGCATATGGGATTTCAAGATGTATTCTTTCCAGTATCCCTGCGATTTTATCATCATTGGTAATAATGATATGAATTAAACTGTTGACTTTTTCGTCTGCAGTTAACGCTTGAAAACTGATGTGTAAAATTTCACTGTTAACTGAATTCAAAGATTTTTCCTTAATTTGTACCGGTACTGTTTTCCCATCGATATTCATCATCAGTTTACTGCCTTCACGTTTAAGACGAATCAATTTGCGTGCAACGGTTTCTTCCATTTGAATAGAGATTGATTCTGGCAAAGAGTTACCAAACACATCTCCAGGAACCATCCCGAGTCGTCTCATTTTTTTTGCCTTTACATTAAAATCACGTTTTTGAACATTAATAGTTTCCATTTTGTTTCCTCCTAATTGTTTTATTATATATGCTTAATTGCAGCGTCGTGCGTTGCAAAGAAACAGGCGATAGAAGTGAGGCTTTTATTACTCCTTGTCACAGCTTACCTACCATTTTCTTTATGTAATGCATTGTTACTTTCCTCAAATTGCTTCATTTAATCAATATTAAACTTGATTTCCAAAAGCAGTTCAAAGTAAAAGTCTGAATATTTTTGACTTTAACTTAATATTTACTTCCCAAACTAATCAATCTCTTTTCGAACCCTAATAAAAAAAGAAGAGCTCTTTATACAACGCAATAAGCGCAATACCAAAAGCCCTTCTTTAAAGACGGTTCTTTTTATTTACAATGTTATTTTTTATTTACAATTAAGTATAGTATATAATAGTTCCCATTTAAAAACAAGGGGGCATCTTTCCTTTCGTGTACCCTTCTTGAAACTGTGTATAATGTAATTATTATATATATTTATTGCTGATCTCCATTTCATTATTAACATATACTTCACAAGAACGCATAGCTTGAATTGTTTCTTCAAACAATTTATCTAACTCCCATCCAAGCATCTCTGCACCTTGTTTAATTACATCACGTGAGCATCCTGCTGCAAATTTCTTATCCTTGAATTTTTTCTTAAGACTTGAAAGTTCCATATCCATAACACTCTTAGATGGACGCATTCTTGCAGCTGCACCAATAAGTCCGGTAAGTTCATCCGCTGCAAACAATATTTTTTCCATCTGATGCTCTGGTTTAGGCAGTTCTCCTAAGCAAAGTCCATATCCATGGCTAGCTACAGCTCTTATTAATTTTTCATCAATGCTTCGTTCTCTCATAATTTCTTGAGTTTTGTTACAATGTTCTTCTGGATACATTTCAAAGTCTAAATCATGAAGCAACCCAACCATAGACCAAAATTCTAATTCATCCCCATATCCTAGTTTCTCTGCAAAGTACTTCATAGCTCCTTCAACTGTTAAAGCATGTTGAATATGAAATGGCTCTTTATTATATTCATTAAGTAAACTCCATGCTTCTTCCCTTTTTATCATAATAATACACTCCTTTAAAATTATAAAATATAATTCAGAAATTAATCTGTACTAAAATACTTCAGTTCGCTATTTATAAATGTCAAAATAAATTTTTTCTATTTATTTTCCTTGTTTCATTTAAGCGGTTACTGTATAATAGTTTACAAACGTTAAATATATTTATCGTTAGTTTTATTTTACTTTTGTTAAATATATTTGTCAACACTATTATAGGAGGTTATACCTTAGTGGATATAAATTTTATTATTGCACAAAATCTAAAAACACTTCGTATGGAGAGAAATTTAAGCTTAGGTCAACTTGCTGAATTATCTGGTGTAAGTAAAGTCATGCTATCTCAAATCGAAAAAGGTGACACTAATCCAACTATAAACACTTTATGGAAAATAGCTAATGGGTTAAAAGTTTCTTATACCTCATTACTTGAACAAAAGGAGCATGATACCCATGTTATAAGGAAAAGGGATATTGAAGCTCAGCTTACTGAAGAGGGTCACTATCGAGTATATTGTTATTACACAAGTACACCCTATCGTAATTTTGAACTTTTCCAAATTGAAATTGATGAAGGTTGCACATATAAATCCGTAGGTCACTCTGAAAAGTCACAGGAATATATCATGGTTTTAGAAGGGGAATTGACATTAGAAGTAAACAATGAAACTTATACGCTAACTGCTGATGATTCAATAAGCTTTTCTGCATCTAGCCAACATCTATATGTTAATAGTGGAAAAGGGACTTTAAAAGCTACTATAACAAATTTTTATTCTGCTTAATATTAGGTAGGATCATCTAAATTATAATATAACTTAAAGCAAAAAGAATATTTATGTCATTCAAGTTAACAGCATAAATATTACCTCATTGAAATAGAAAAAGGAATACTCAAAGTTCTTGTTACTTTAAGTATTCCTTTTGTTATATTATCCTTACCTAATTTAGAAATTATCATCACTGCTCTTTTGATTTCGCAACATACCACATTTATTTTCTGGTAAATACTCAAATTTATGTTTGCTGTATAACAAATCAGCAGGATTATTTGCTATTAAACAAATATAGCTATCCTCATATGTATTTTTATCAAAGTAATTATCTAGCTCTTTCATTATCAAATCTGCTAATCCCTTTCTACGATAGTTTTCATCTACCATAATGTCACTTACCACATAGGTTATACCACCATCACCTACTATTCTTCCAAAAGCAATTAATTTATCTTTATCATATATTGATATTGTAAATAAAGAGTTTTGTAAAGCTATTTGACTTCTTTCTAAATCTTTACTTCCCATACCTGAACGCAATCTTAGACTCACATAATCTTTGGCAGTTGGTACTTCATAAATAAGTTGTGTATCCATAATTCACCTCAACAAAAATTATTATTTAACTATTTCCTATTATAATAAAATTGTATCCTAAATTGTATATTTAAGTGATACTTTTATGCGATTATTACCTTTTTTATTGGTACAGTTAATAATGTTGTTCCATTAATAGTGGCTTTGTCTGTATTTCCTACAAGATTAATAACAGTATTGTCAGGCAATATTAAAGTCATTTTTGCCTTTCCACTTTTTACTGATAAGATATATAGAACTTTCAAATCAATATCTGAACTATTTTCATATGTCCAAATAGTTCCACTTCCACTTAATTTAAATAATTTCTAACAAGTGTGAGTCGAATTATAGTTTGATTACATACTAATTATAACATTAATTTTTTAACTTCTTTTAACCACTCTTCTCTATCTATATCCCATTCTATTTTTGATTCGTTGGCAATTTCCTCAAGAGCTGCTTCCTATATAGCTGACTTATCTCTATCATAAAAGAAAAGATAAGTGCTATATTAAAACTTTTTAAATACTCTAACTTTGGAAGCTATAATTTTTATGCTCCAAATTTATCAATTTCCACATTAGAATCTTTCTTTGATGACATTTTAGGCCAACCTAGTAATATAAACACTACTCCAAATACTACCATTAACATAGAATACCAGCTGTAAGGTAAAATTGAAGCTGGTGATATACCTGCCAATGCACCTGCTGTTAGTAATTGACTTCCATATGGTAGTAACCCCTGGAAAGCAGATGAGAATAAGTCAAGAATACTTGCTGTTCTAGCTCTTGGTATATTATATTCATCAGCTATATCTCTGGCTATAGGTCCTGCTGTTATAATTGATATAGTATTATTTGTTGTTGATATATCAATTAAACTTACTAATGCTGCTATTGATAACTCTGCACCACGAGCAGTTTTAGTCTTTTTAGTTAAATTATAAAGTAACCAATCTATACCACCAAGATAATTCATTAATACAACTAAACCACCAACTAAAATAGCTATTAAAGACATATCTTCCATCCAAGTCATACCTTCATGAATAATAGCTAAAGATCCTATTAAAGTAAAATCTCCATGCATAACCCCTATTACTACACCTACAAGCACACCTACACTCATAACTGTTATAACATTTGCTCCTAATAGTGATAATGCAATAACTATTACATAAGGGAGCATGTTTACTAGATTGTATTCTCCCCTCACTCCATCGAATGAACCACCTGTTGTTTGTAAAGCTAATAAAATTAAAGTAATAACAACTGCTGGTAAAACCATTAACATATTTGCCTTAAATTTATCTCTCATTGGTATATCTTGAGTACGAGTAGCTGCTATTGTAGTATCTGATATAAATGATAAGTTATCACCAAACATAGCTCCTCCTACAACAACTCCACATACTAAAGCCATGCTAAATCCTGTTGCATTAGCAAGAGATATGGCAATTGGCATTAAAGCTGATACTGTCCCCATTGAAGTTCCCATTGCAAAACTTAATATACATCCTATAAGAAATAAACCAGGTAATACCATATTAGATGGTAATATACTTAAACAAAAGTTTGTAATAGAATCACTAGCATGCATTGCACCAACTATTCCATAAAATGCTCCTGCTAATAAAAATATTACTACCATAAGTATTAATGTGTCATCTCCTGCTCCCTTACAAAGCATGGTAACCTTTTCTTCAAAAGATAACTTCTCTTCACCTTTTTTATTTAAGACTAAAGCTACACCAATTGCAATTGTTATGCCTATCATTAAAGGCATGTTCTCAAAACTTCCTGTGCCTATACCAATTGCAAAGTATAAAATTAAAAATACGCATAATGGCACTAACCCTAAAAAACTCCCTTTTGATTTCTTACTATTTTCCATTTTACTCTCTCCTAAAATATTTTTCTAATTCTTACCTTTTTTACTTGATAAATGTATCACACAAATAAGGTACCAACAACAAAAGTCGTCAATTTTCAATAATGGCCATATATGTATCGATTTTTTTTATAGTAATATTTTTGTTTTTTAATTCATTGTTGTTTTTTGTAAAAATAATATAGGCTATCTCACTATTTTAGCGAGATAGCCTTGTTTTACTTAAACTTTATTTACTTGGTGCAATACCTTTAATCAGCAACTCTGTCCAATGAGCTGTATAAGGAAGAACTTTTTTGTAGATGTGCGGACTGGAAATACCTTCAACAAGTGCTTGGAAATAAATCAAAAGAAATTCATCTGAATATTTCAAATCAACCTTGCCTTCTTTACGCCCACGATGGAATAAATCAAGCATGATACTATAACTTTCCTTGTTGTACTCCTGCATTATTAAAGATAATCCGTCATCATTCTTCTTGGTGAAAAAATCCATCAAATCCAAATAAAACTGCTTGTTAACTTTTTCTAGATAATTGATTTTGTTCTGACCCATGGCAATAAGGGTTTCTTCAAAAGGTTTATTTTCTGCCATGATTTCTCGGGCTGTTTCTCCTATTTCATTTAAAAAACACTTAAAAACCTCATAGATAAGATTTTCTTTACTTCCAAAATACTTAAAAATTGATGTTTTGCCAACATTGGAACCTTTGGATATATCATCCATAGTTAAATTTTCTATGCCAGCATCTGTATTCATCAAATGAAAAGTTGCTTCTAGAACTTGATTTTTCTTTTCCTGTGTTCGTTTTTCATAACCATTCATTGGCAATTCCTCCCGTCTATATATCATAACTATAAAATATCTATAGGATATTAGTTCATATTTTTCTTTTGTATAATTATATAATAATAGTTCTGAATTATCAAATAAACAATAGTTCCAAATATTGTTTTTTAATTGACTATACTAAAAAAAAAAACTATAATGAATTTATAAATGAACTTTAGTTTAAAATTAAGTAAAAAAAGCAATAATATGAACCTTCAATGTATTTATAGTTCATATTATCACTATAAATTTTTAAACTTTGCTTTAAACTGGAAAGCACGTTATAAAACTATCTTAAATTATTTTTTGAAAGGAGCTTTAATGTTATGGAAGAAATTATAAAAGTACAAGGGTTACAAAAAAAATTCGGTAAATTTAAAGCATTGCATGATGTTACATTCACGGTAAATGCTGGAGAAGTTGTCGGTTTTATTGGACCAAATGGTTCGGGTAAGTCAACAACGATTCGTACTTTGCTTGGAATTATCAAGGGTGATGCTGGAGATGTGAGAATTTTTGGCAAAGATGTTTGGAAAGATAGTCTTGAAATTCATAAGCGAATTTCTTATGTTCCAGGGGATGTGGCTCTTTGGGGAAGTTTAACAGGTGGTGAAATTATTGATTTATTTATTAAATTACATGGCGGTGGAGACAAGGAAAAGCGTGACTATTTGATTAAACGTTTTGAATTGGATCCTAAGAAAAAGGCAAAGAGCTATTCAAAAGGAAATCGCCAAAAAGTTGGTTTGATTGCGGCATTGTCAGTTGACTCTGATTTGTATATTTTTGATGAACCGACTTCTGGTCTTGACCCATTGATGGAAGCTGTTTTCCAGGATGAAGTTGAAAAAATCAAGAATGAAGGTAAAGCAATCTTACTATCTTCTCATATTTTGAGTGAAGTGGAACGTTTAGCAGATAAGGTGGTTATTATTCGCCAAGGAAAAGTTGTTGAAACTGGAACATTGGATGAATTGCGTCACTTAACTCGTTCTACAGTTACTGTTGTAACAGAAGGTGATGTAGCTGATATGAAATCTGTTAGGGGTGTCCATCACTTCAAGCAAATAGGCAATCAAGCCACATTCTCAGCGGATAATGAATATATTAATGATATCTTATCACAAGCGGCAAAATTGGGTGTTAAGAAGTTTGAATCTGTACCACCAACGCTTGAAGACTTATTCATGCGTCATTATGAAGTCTAATGGTTGAAACGGAGGAGAATATTATGAAAGAAAAGTTTGCACGTTGGGGTACCCTATTTGTACAATATTTGAAACGTGATTGGAAAAAAATAATCATTTGGATTTTAGGTTTAGGTTTGTTTTCAGGTGGTTTTGTTCCAGCTTTTGAAGAAATTAGTAAAGGGCAAGGTTTACTGGGAATGTATGAAACTATGAAAAATCCTGCTATGATTTCAATGGTTGGTCCAACACCAGTAGACACAGCAACTGATTATACTTTGGGTGCAATGTATGCTCATGAAATGTTGTTATTCTGTGGTTTATTTGCCATGATTATGTCTGCTTTGCATGTTGTGATCCATACTCGTAAGGAAGAAGATTATGGTCTTACTGAACTAGTACGCTCCTTTCAAGTAGGGCGTCAAGCTAATTCCCTTGCTGTGATTACGGAAATAATACTCATCAACATTTTATTAGCCCTTTTTATTGGTGGGCTTATGACTAGCTTTGGTGCAGATACCATTTCTGCCGAAGGATCATTATTGTTTGGTGCATCAGTTGGAATGGCTGGTATTTTGGGAGCTGTAATTGCATTAGTTATGGCACAAATTATGCCAACTTCATCTGGTGCAACTGGTTCATCCCTGGGTATTATAGGTTTACTCTATATTGTTCGTGCTGGTACAGATATGTCAAATATTGACTTCTCAATGATCAATCCTATGAGTTGGACTTATTTGACTTATCCATTTACTGAAAATAATTGGTTACCACTAGTTTTTGCTACAGTCTTCAGTATCATTCTAGTTATTATTGCTTTTGCACTTGAAGGTGGTCGTGATATGGGTGCTGGTTACTTACCTGAAAGGGAAGGACGAGCAACAGCAAAAAAATCATTGCTGTCCGTACCTGGCTTGTTTATTAAGCTTAACAAAGGCGTAATGATTAGCTGGCTGGTTGCTTTTGTAATTCTGGGAGCAGCTTATGGTTCCATTTATGGAGATATGCAGACATTTATTGAAAGTAATGAACTAATGAGTCAAATGTTTGCCATATCAGGTGTTTCAATCGAAGAATCATTTACTGGAACTATTATGATGGTAATGATCGGATTGGTTTCTGTTTTACCAATTGCTATTGTTAATAAACTTTTCTCTGAAGAAGGAAGGTTACATTTAAGCCAGCTTTATTCAACAAAAGTGACTAGAGCTCAACTCTATTGGACGAGTGTTATTTTGGCAATTATTACTGGAGTAGCGGGAATTTTACTAGCTTCAGGTAGCCTTGGTTGTACAGCAATTTCTGTAATGGATAATAGCTCATCTATGAATATGGTAGATTTTATTGCTGCAGGTTATAACTTCTTGCCTTCTGTGTTATTCTTTATCGGACTTGCAGCTTTGGCTTTAGGTTGGGCACCAAAACTAGGTAAAGCGATTTATGTATATCTTGGCTATTCTTTTGCTTTAAATTACTTTGGGGGAATTTTAGACTTGCCAGAATGGTTTTCAAAAACAGCTGTTCAAAGTTGGATTCCACGTATGCCAATAGATAAGTTTGATGGACAAATATTTATTACTATGACAGTTATTAGTATGGTCTTGATGGTATTTGGCTATATTGGATATCGCAAACGTGATATGATTGAAGGAGCTTAATAGTTGAAGAATTGAATTAATTCTATATAATAGTTTCCTATACCTGAACACCATACCATAAATAGGGCTATTAATATTACGTAACTAATTAATAAAAAACATCTTATAAGAAATTTATATTACTTAACCCCGAGGTTGACCCCGGGGTTAGGTTTAATTTTAGGTTAAATTTTATTCAAAATCACTAGGATTTATTGGCCATTTACCATACTTTCTGGCAGCACTCATCATGGCATCTATATTTTCAATTGGTGAATTAATAGGTATACCACATCCTGTACTTAGTAAGTATCCTTTAGGGCTATCATAACCATCTTTAATACAATTTTTTACAGCCCTATATACATCTTCCTCACTACCAAGCATAATTGCTTCCACTGGATCCACATTTCCTACAATAGGTAGTCTATCTCCTACCAATTTTTTTGTATCTAATAAACTAACTTTATTGTCAATACTTAACATATCACATCCGGTTTCAACTAAGTCTAAAGTCATGTGAGAAGTATCTCCGCAAACATGATATGCAACAGTTCTTCCATTTTCATGAACATAATCTATTAATTCCTTTGTGTATGGAAGTACAAATTCTCTATAAGTTTTTTTGTCTATTAGTGTGCCTGAAGCAATTGGATCACATAAAGATACATCTGATCCTGCCTTTAAAAAGTCTTGCATTACTATTTTTAAGGCATCTGTACTAAATCTTAATAGCTCATGTACTCTTTCTGGTTCTTTTCTAATTGATCTTAATAATTTTTCCACTGGATAAAGACTTCCTGCTGCTGTTATTGGACCAACCATACTAAATGATGGTTCCACTTCATCTCCACATTCATCTAGGGCTATATTATAGGCATCATAATTTAGTTGAAGCCATGGATCATTCTTTCTTTCAACTTTTGATAAATCTAAACAATTTAAATCATTAAGATTTTTTAAATAGTGATCTATTATAGCTGGTACACTATCTTCTGGATTATTTGTTTTACTTCCTAGAGCTGTTCCCACTCCATGTAATCCATATTCTATAGAAATACCATCATTGCCAAATCTTTTGTAACATGCAATTTGTGCATTAGCGTGATTTTTTGCACAACTAGTTTTTTCTCTAAATGTCATCCCTACTACCTTACCTGATATTGATGTAACAAAAGGCATTGTTGGTATTCTATCTATTTCTTTTCCTGAGAAAAACGCTGCTGATCTTTCCCTGGGTGTCATTTGATCATCTTTATGCATTATATACTCCTCCTAAAATCCCCTATATTCTCAATTGGTTGGAAACTTCAAACATTATTCTAACTAGGTTCTTCCCGAGTAACACCTTTTACCTTTTGAGAATCTTCTTCATCCTCCATCTTAGCTACACACTTAGCTAACTTTTTTAAAAGTTCTTTTTTTGATGAAATAGTCTTGCTCCATATTTTATTTGTTTTTATATTAGTTTGATTCCCTTAATCTTGCCTTCTCTGTTCCAAGTAGTGCAAAATGGTTTTATACTCCTGTTTGTTTATAGGGTACCATATAAAAAAGATTTATAAAAATTGATAATTTTTATAAATCTTTGTCATATATTGATTAAATTAATATTGGATGAAAAGTATTTCATAGCTCCAGGGTCCACCCTGGGGTTACTTGTACTTCGCTATCATAACAAATCCCCTTCACCTGAGAATCTACAGGTAAAAGGAATTTGTTATCTCTCTTATTTTATTTTTCCCACAATAACTTTTAAATCTATATTTATTCATTTTACTTCTCATTATACTAAAATGGTGAAGGATTGTATTTTACATATATTCCTGTAGCAATAAATACTGCTATAAAAACTCCAAGCAATCCAACTATACTTACACCACCTGCTCTGTGCAACTTATTATTTTTTAAATCTTCCTCTAAGTTCATAGTATCATTTATCTTTCTTTCACAATGTTTAAAATATAAATAATTCCCATAAATACCACATACTAAACGAATCATCCGTTACCTTCCCATATACTAGCTTACCATATTTCTTAAGATTCTATATTAAAAAATAAAGTTTGTGCAGATATACAGACTTTATTTTTTTTGTCGTAAATATATAAGTAATATTAAAAATATTGTATATGAAGATTATAGGAGAAGTTAAATGAAAAGTATAAAAATTAAAATTATTTCTAGTGTATTAGTGATGTTTATTCTTTCCTTGCTATTAACAGTAGGAATGGGGATTACAAAAAGTTCATCAACTATTGAACAAGTGGTAGGATACCAATATACTGAAAAAATAGAAGGTAGTAACGATATGTTACAATTATATTTAAAAGAACAATTTGGAAATATAAAAAATGACAATGGTGAGTTAGTTGATGTTAATGGTAAATCAATAGAAGATAATCATGAATATATTGATAAATTTTCTGAAAGTATGAATTTAGTTGCAACAGTTTTTTCTAAAAATGATGATACATATACGAGAATACTATCAACTGTAAAAGATGAACAAGGTAAAAGGGCTGTTGGAACAACTTTAGATCAGGCAGGAGAAGCATACAAAGCATTATCAAAAGGTGAATCTTATTTTGGAGAAGCAGAAATACAAGGTAAAAAGTATTTAACAGGTTATGTACCAATGCATGATGATAGTAACAATATAATAGGTGCCTACTTCTGTGGAGTTCCTATGGATACTGTAGATGGATTAATAAGTGATGGTAATAAAAAAACAATCATAGGAGTAACAAGTGTAGCGGTAGTAGTATTAATCCTTGTAGCTGGTATAATCTATATTATTGCTAGTTCAATAACTAAACCAATTAAAAAAATAACTGAAGTAGCTAATGATATAGCGCAAGGAAATTTTGATGTTGATTTAGATGTTAATTCAAATGATGAGGCTGGACAACTGGCGGAGGCTTTCAATAAAACTATTGCTCAACTTACTAATTATCAAGATTATATAGATGAAATATCTATAGTTTTAGAAAAAATGGCTAGTGGTAATCTAGATATAAAACTTGAAAAAGAATATGTAGGTCAATTTAAAAAATTAGAAACTAATATAAATGATTTAATATATGCGCTAAACTTTATGGTATCTCAAATTTCATTAACTTCAGATCAAGTTGCTATAGGTTCCCAGCAAGTATCTGCTGGAGCACAAGAACTTGCTCAAGGAGCTACAGAACAAGCAAGTTCCGTTCAAGAACTAGCATCAACAGTAAATGAAATTTCAAATCAAATAAATGATACGTCTCAAAATGCACAAAGAGCACAAGAGGTTTCCATGGAAGCAACTGCAGCTACAACTAAAGGACAGCAACAAATGAATGAAATGATTGCAGCTATGAATGATATAAGTAATGCTTCAGATGAAATTGGTAAAATAATTAAAAATATTGATGATATAGCTTTTCAAACTAATATATTAGCTTTAAATGCAGCAGTTGAAGCAGCAAGAGCAGGAGAAGCTGGTAAAGGATTTGCAGTTGTTGCAGATGAAGTTCGTAATCTAGCAGGAAAATCTGCAGAAAGTGCAAAAAATACTGCAATGTTAATTGAAACTGCTCTTAATGCAGTAGAAAATGGAAGAAATATTGTAGATGAAACAGCAAAATCCTTAGAACTAGTGGTAAATAGCTCTAATCAAACTGCTCAGGTAATACAGAATATTGCAGATGCAAATAACCAGCAAGCAGTAGCCATAGCACAGGTAAACATAGGTGTAGATCAGATATCAGACGTAGTACAAAACAATAGTGCAACAGCAGAAGAAAGTGCTGCATCAAGTGAAGAATTATCAGCTCAAGCTCAAGTACTAAAAGATACAATTAGTAATTTTAAGATGAAAGAAGAATTTGCAAAAGGCGAGATTTAGGATAAAGTGGAGTCAGTAAATCTGACTATACCAGTATTATATAAGTCTTCTTATAAATGGGTTATAGACCATATACGTTATAAAAAGCATACCTTTAAGGTATGCTTTTTTAATTTAAATACATCAGATTATTTTAAACTAAAATCACTCACTATTATTGAACCACTTTGCGTCTTATTAAAAATTAGTGATACTTCTTGTATATTTTTAAGGTCTATTCCTTTAAAGCTTGCCAAAGGTATTCTTAGCTCTGTTACTGGAGTTATTTTGTTCCAAGTTTCATAAATTTTCCCCTCTATCTCAATTGTAGATATATTACCTTCTTTATAGTCTAATGATGTTACATTCTTATCTAACTCTACATTAGATGTATTTCCTTTTTTATCTTTTATTTGTATTGTAAATTGTTGGTTTTCATCTTTTTTATTTAATTTATCTGATGGGTCTTGTAATAGGTTTAGTGATATTGAATTATATTTTTCAAAATCTTTTTCAGCTGGTTCAAAGCTTACTTTACTATCTAATTTTTCCCATTTCATTGTGAGCAATTTTCTAGCACTTGTTTCTTTCACTCCATGTGTTGCTGTATCTACAGGCTGTAATTTATCGTATTTGTAGAACCATGAATCTTGAGTAGCTTCTATTGTTACACCTTCTGATTTGTACTCCTTTGTACTCTCTACTGATGCTATTGATTTAGTATTTTTATCTTTGTATAATGTCTTTACTTTTTCACCATACATTTTATTTGGAGATGTTGTTTTTGTATCATATACACTTTTATTTACTTCATTTTTTAAAGTTGCATTAAAGAAATCTAGGCCGTAATTAGCTAGAAAGTTTTCTTGTCTCTCTTTGCTAAGTTGATCATTCACATCATATATTAATATGTCCGCATCATTTATTTTAATATTATCATTGAAATAATTGTGGTTTGCTTTTTCTAAAAATGCTAAGCTTATAGGACTTTGTCTTTTTTCAGTGTCTAATTTGTCGTATATTCCGATACCATCATAAGTAATTACATCTCCATCATACTCTCCCATAACTATTGATGTAGGTATATCTGTTTGAGAATATGGTGTATCTTCCAATGACATAGTTGGAGCTATAGATAACATTGCTGATATTTTTTGTCCTTTTACTTCTTCTTGCTCTGCTATTCTAAATATTGTTTCTCCACCTCTAGAATGTCCCACTAGTGCCATTTTTTCAAAATCTATTTTATCCTTTAAGTCTATACTATATCCTTTTTCTTTTCCATCGTTAGCATCTCTTAGCTTTTGTATGTGTTTATCCATCATTACTGGTACTTTTATATAGTCATCATTGTCTCCATATGACCATACGTATGCATTTTGTGCATCTATAGATACTGCTATATATCCGTTCTCAGCTAGTTTTTGTGTTAAATATTTAAAACCAGTATCAAATCTTACACCAGTTTTTTCATTGTTATGAGAACCATGTGTTATTAATACTATTGGAAATTTCCCTTCTCCTTTTGGGACTGAAATTACTCCTCTTAACTTATATGGCATTTCTTTTCCATAATCAGAAGTATAGGTTTCATTTCCTAAATCAAATTCTATTGTTTCTTCACTATATTTTCCTTTGTCTTTTGCATTTATAGATTTATTTTCAATTGTAGTTGTATTACTTTGTATATTATTACTCTTGAGTGAGCATCCTACAGACAATATCATTGTTGATACTATAATTAATGATAAAACTTTTTTTGATATTTTCATATTCTTCTCCTTTGAGATAAGCTTTTTGTTTTATATTAAGATTATATACAATTTTAAAGAAAATATTAAAAGAACAAATATGTAACCTATGTTTCACCTTTAAGTTATTCTTATCATCATATTTTTGACCTCTTCATTTAAAACCAGTATAAATCTAATATAAATTTATATATTTGCTCTTTTATATTTATTTGTATGATTTTTTTATATAAATACCTTAAACTATCAATAACTTCACTTTCCATACCTTTTTTCTTATTAGAATGACCCTGTGTTCATATTTTCCCATTTTATCCTAAGCTTTGTTTGTCATATGTAGTGAAATTTTCTGTAACTTATGTTATAGTCGAGTTGAATCTTATGAATAAGTTGGAACTTTATGATAACCTGTATGAGTTATAATAGACTTACAAAATAATCGTTCCACATAAAAAGACTAGTTTTTTAACTAGTCTTTTTATAATCCAAGTTCCGTTAATTATGGTAATGATATAGCTATTATTGCATCTATTATTTAGCAGAAGCAATATTCTTTGTTATACAGTGAATGCCACCATCACCTACTATTCTCCCAAAACCAATTAATATAATCTAGTTACTGATACAACTGTTATAATTGCTTCTAAAGAACATTTTCTTGCAAATAAAAAAGAAATTAGTCTTGTTGACATTTTCAAAGAGAAACTTATTTCTTTGAAGGCTAAATCCTCTATGGATGATTTTTTTGTGAATTTATTTAATAATATTGGCATTTCTCCAACTATTTTGTATATCGATAGTCATATTAATACATTGATTTCTTTAGTTGCTGAAAATATTGGTATTACTTTGCTACCATATACTGTTGCTAAGTCTTTTAACAATAAAAATATTGCTACTATTAAATTGAAAGATCATATTGAAAGTAAAATATTTTTAGTTAGTACAAGAAATAGAAGGTTAACTAAGAGTGAGATTATTTTTAAGGATTTTGTAATTGATTGGTATCGTAATAACTTTAGTGATAGTTAATATATTTTTTCCATTGTATAATTCATGAAATAAAGCTCTTCCATAATTCATAATGAAAGAGCTTCTTTACTATTATTTTATTTAATTTTTCAAATTATCAAGTCTTTCCTTTGCTTCTTCTAAACCATAAGCAGCAGACTCCTCATATAAGGCCTTAGCTTTCTCTAAATCAGTTTCCGTTCCATAGCCTATTTCGTATACTTCAGCCATATTAAATAAAACTATTGATATTTCTTCTTCATCGCCTATTTCCCTGGCATCACTTAAGGCATCTTCATAAAGCGCTAAAGCTTTTTCTAGGTCTACTTCTACCCCATGACCAAAAATATACATCTCTGCCAAATTACTTTTTGCAAGATATTCATCTTGTTCTATGGCTTTTTCATACCACATTTTAGCCTTTTCGTAGTTTTGCTCTATTCCTAGTCCCTCTTGATAGAAATACCCTAAATTACACTGAGCATCAGAGCATCCTAAGTTTGCAGATTTTTCATACCATATTATAGCTTGCTCCAAATCCTCATCCACGCCTATACCTTGATTATACATATACCCAAGTTGATACATGGCTAATTCACTTCCATGCTTGGCAGCTTTTTCATAAAAATCAATAGCTTTTTTATAATCTATTTCTACACCATCACCATCTGTATACATCAATCCCAAATTATAAAGGGCACTTTTATTGTTTTGCTCGCCTGCTTTTTCATACCACTTTATTGCTTTCTCATAATCTATTTCACAGCCTTGCCCCATTTTATACATAACACCTAAATTGTAGGCAGCATTGGAGTTTCCAAGTTCTGCAGCTTTTTCATACCACTTAAGAGCAGTTTCATAATTTTGATTTACGCCTATGCCATTTTCATAGAAACATCCAACATTAAAACAAGCAAACTCTGTCTTAGATCTTTTGAACCAATAAAGGGCTTTTTCATAATCACTTTCAATACCAGTCCCTCTAAAATACATATTCCCAAGGGCGTATTGCGCATCTTTATGTCCTTGATTAGCTGATTTTTTATACAGCTCTAAGGCTTTTCTATTATTTTTCATTTTGTAATATTTTTCATCAGCTTTTATTTCTATTTGAAAATAATCTTCCAATCCTTCCATACCATCTTCATAAAAAATCCCCATTATATATTGGCTGTGGTCATTGCCTTGAAGTGCTGACATTTTACTCAAAAGCAAAAATTCCTCAAAATTTTGATTTCCATTCTCTCCACAAAGAAATTCTTTTGCATCTTTTAATTTCTTGTAAGCATCAATTTCATTGAACTCCAGTAGATCCTCTTCAAAGTTACTCATATATTCCCCCTAAATATTATTTGCATTAATAAATTTGTTTTTAATTTTTGGTATATCAAAGTTAGCAACTTCAACAATAATTTTCTTACAGGCTTCTATTAGGTTACATTTCTTCATAAAGTTCTGGGTTGTCAAAAAACCTTTTTGACAACTCTTGATAGCCTCCTAGCTTTTGTAATTCTCTTAGAGGACGCATATCATAATATAATTTTGAAGCCGTTTCTTCCGGGAAGAATTTAGCCTTTTTTCTTGCTTCTTTAAGCTCTGTTTTAAAATATTCTCCTGCATAAGCATACTTTCCTTGCATTACAATGATTTCAGGATCAAAATTAATTGCTATATTTTTAAGCATCAAAGAAAACATTTCTGCAAGATAACTAACCACATCTTTTGCTAACTCATCCCCTTTGTCCGCTTCCTCAAACAAATGACGTATAATATCCTCTGATTCAACCCACTGTTTCATAGTAGAACAAGATAGTTTATTAGTATTTTCATTTAATTTATTTAGTATTCTACTTTCACTGACCATTTGTTCAAAGCAGCCTCTACTACCACATGAACATACTTCTTCATCACTATAATCAATTGTCATGTGTCCAATTTCACCAATTAATGCATTTCTGCCAGTCAGAACTTCTCTATCTATGTAACACGCGGAAATACCTGCTCCAGTATATATAGCCGCCATTCTTTTATTACGGTATTTTTCTTCTAAAAGAAGGGAGCGTCCTGCGGTTCTTACAAGATTTTCCACAACAATCACTTGTTTTGGAAATAGTTCTTTCAACCAGGCTTTTATAGGGAGATTTCTTCCCCATTCTGGTGCCTTCGAATAAAACCGTACAATACCAATATTGCGCTCTACAAATCCTCCTATTGCCAGACTAATTCCATATAAATTTTCATAGCAAATTTCAGATTCTTTTAAAATTAGATACATATTGCTTATTAAAATATCCTGAAATTTTTCAAAAGTGTCTCCGTAACGAAATGGTACTTCTCTTTCTCGTATACATTCGTTTTTCATACTCAAAATTGTAAAATAAATGCGCTCGTTTTCTAAATATATGCATAATATAACTTTCTCACAATAAAAAGAATATAATCCTGGACGTTTTCCACCAGCGTTTGTAGAGGCTCCTTTCCCCACCGAAATCACAAGCCCCTTGTCTTCAAAGCTCTGAATTGCTTTTTTTATCGTTGGGCGGCTGATTTTTGTAGCCTCACTTATGTCATTGACAGATATAAAGTCTTCATTCCTTATTATTTGTAAAATACGTTTCCTGTTTAAATACTTCAAATCAGAAGGCATGGATACGTTTTTTGAATCTTTTTTCTCATTTTTTGCCATGCTACACCTCATCTTTTTCATCTTCGATAAATTTTTCTGCATATTATTTAATCTTTCATTGTTATTAGATATACGATATCATAGTTTTTTTCCAACTTCAATAATTAAAATTTATATTTTTATTATTGACTTCTATAAGATAAGACTATAAAATTTAGTTATGCAATATTATTTCATAACTAAATGAATGACATTGCAATATTATTTCATAACTAAATGGAGGGTATATAATGGAATTAAGACCAAATGTAAATTTAAATATTTATGAAAAAAATTTTATAGCTGTTGACACTCACACTGTAGGAGAATTCACACGTGTATTGCTTTCAGGGTTTACTGAGATGCCAGGAGAAACTATGATTGAAAAGAAACAGTATTTAGAAAAACACTGTGATGAGTATAGGAAAGCATTAATGTTTGAACCACGCGGACACCATGATATGTTCGGATCAATAGTAACGAATCCAATAAATTCAGAAGCAGATTTCGGTGTAATTTATATGGATACTGGCGGTTATTTAAATATGTGCGGACATGGTACAATAGGTACTGTTACTGCTCTAATAGAAGCCGGACTTGTAGAAGCAAAAGAACCTTATACAGAAGTTACTCTTGATGCTCCTGCTGGATTAATACGTACAAAAGCAGAAGTAAAAGATGGAAAGGTTGTAAACGTTACACTTACAAATGTACCAGCTTTCCTTTATAAAGAAAACTTAAAAACAGTTATAGATGGCAAAGAGGTTACATATGATATTTCTTTTGGCGGAAGCTTTTTCGCTTTATGTGATGTAACTCAGATTGGAATTGATATAATACCTGAGAACATTCCTAAACTGACTGATTTTGGTATGAAGTTAATTGAAAATGCAAATAAAGAGAACAAAATTCAACATCCTGAACTTGATATTACATCTGTAGATTTAGCAGAATTGTATTGTCCAACAACTACATCTGGTTGTGATATGAGAAATGTAGTTATATTTGGGGACTATATGGCAGACCGTTCTCCATGCGGAACTGGTACAAGCGCAAAATTAGCCACTCTTTATACAAAAGGAAAAATTGGCATAGGTGAGCCATTCGTATACGAGAGTTTTATCGGAACAACATTCAAGGGTATTATTAAGGAAACAGCAAAAGTTGGCGAGTTTCCTGCAGTTATACCACAGATTACAGGAAGTGCTTATTTAACAGGTGTATCTACTTATATCATAGACAACGACGATCCTTTAAAATATGGTTTTCAGGTTGGAAAATAATCTTCTGTATTATTATAAATTTATCTAAAGCTATATCAAAACAAGGTTTCTATGAATTTAAAAGACAACTTGAATATAAGTGCAAATTTAGAGGGATTGAGTTAATAGTCGCAGATAGATTTTATCCGTTAAGTAAGACTTGTAGCCAATGTGGGGAGATTAAACAAGTTTTATAGATATTTATAGATTTTTGGCAAAGGGCTACACATTTTTGTGTAGCCCTTTCATTTACTTATTTTATATATTTTTTATAACTAAAACTACTATAAACTTTCTTATAATTTATAAGTCTGCAAGCTTAATTGCAACTAGTCATTACTTTTAACATAAAACTCTAGTGCTTCTCCAATAAATTTAGATGCACCACTGCCATATTTATTATCTATTACTTTTATTAAATTAGTATCTGAACAATATTGCTCTGCTTGGTAGCTCCAATAGTTTTCCCCAATATCTACTTTTAAACAGTCATGTTGCTTTTGTGTCTCTTCTACTATTTCTAAGATAATTTCTTGAATTTCATCAGATGATGGAAACTTGCTTAAATCAGCCGTAAGCTTTTTATATAATGTTTCTAATTTAGGCTCATAATCACCCAAATTCCATTTTAGGGCTTTACCTATAAATTTAGATGCACCACTTCCATATTTCTTGTCAACTTCTTCTATCCAATCTGGAAATACTAGATAAAGTTGTACCATTGTGTGCCAATAACTATCTCCCACATCACCACTAAAAATTTCATAATTATCTTTAGCTATATTAGTTATACCAGTAACAATTTGCT
Organism: Terrisporobacter mayombei; assembly: GCF_020748465.1. GTDB lineage: Bacteria > Bacillota > Clostridia > Peptostreptococcales > Peptostreptococcaceae > Terrisporobacter > Terrisporobacter mayombei. Next base: position 190,832 of record NZ_JAHZMP010000002.1, on the reverse strand, counting down.
GAATCTCTTTTGATGAAATATCCTTACTTAAATCAGTTGTAAGTCTTTTATATAGTTCTTTTAATTTAGGGTTATTATCACTAAGACAATCTTTTTTAAACCTATCCATCTCTTCTGCTTTAGTTAGCATTAAACTATTATTCAAATTTTCCTTAAGTGCTTTAGCATATTTTTCTATGCTACCATATTGCTTTATAGCCATAGTAGCAAACTTTTCTTCCTCAGATTTCACTTTTGAAATTATCTCATCATACTTATCTATACTTCCCCACATTTTAATAACTTTATCAGTATTTTCTTTTTTAAATTCTTCTAGAATATTATAATATTCAGTCATATCAAATTCATTAAAACTCATAGTGTTTGCTCCTTCTAATGTATTATTTATTAGTTCTATCAAACCATTTAATCTATCTCGTTTTAAAACAATCAACTTTTTATGGTTTTCTAGAGCTTTCATCTTATCAAAGTGAGGATTAGTTATGAAGTCTTTAATTTCATTTAATTGAAAATCAAGTTCTTTAAAGAATAAAATCTGTTGCAAAGTTTCAAGAGCCTCATCATCATAAAGTCTATAACTTGCTTCTGTTAATTTAGTTGGTTTTAATAATCCAATTTTATCGTAGTGATGTAGCATTCTCACACTTATTCCAGTTAAATTTGAAACTTGTTTTACTGTTCTCATAATTTTATCTCCTACCTTGGTTTTAAATCTCAATAACACATATATCCTGCCGGCATGAATTTTACTTGTGTACTGGACCTGTAATTTTAGAGTACACTATGACATAATGTTAGGGTCAATACTTTTTTGAATTTATAAAGTTTCAATCTCAACTTTTATTGCTGTAGCATCTTCAAATTGAATCCATTTCAAACTTGATTTAAATTCTGAGCCAACCTTATCTAAATTGCATATATTTTCTACAACATAGGCTCCTTTATTTTCAACATATTTATCTATTGCTACGTGATATTTTCCATGCTGTATTCCGCTTAAATCAATGCCTATTAATTTTACATTAAAATCCAATAATTTATCTACAAGCTCATCAGTTAAATATGGATTTGATTCAGAATTAAAATATTTCTCACTTCCATATCCATAATTTTCTAAATACCCAGTTCTAAATATTACAAAAGAATTTTTTTTGATTGATATATTATCCAATATACCAATATCTATAATAGCTATATTTCTAGCATCTATTACACTAACATCTATTTCTGATGGTAACTCAATACTTGATAAATTATAACAATCTATATGAGTTCCTATATGTTGTCTTTGATGTGCTGGTTGAGAGTCTCCCCATTTTAATATTTTCCTCGGAATATTAAATTCCTTTAAATGTAAATTCATGTTATTTATCTCCTTCTGATTCTATTATTTTATCCAAGTAGTTATTGAACTTATTTAGGAAATTAGCTACAATTTCTTGCTCTTCTTTATCTATATTTTTAAAAAATTTATTATTTCGCTCTTCCCACAGCTTATGTTTTATATCGTGTTGGTTGTATAATTCTTCTCCTAACTTTGTTAACTTAAAATATATCTCCTTGTCATTGTCAGGCTTTTTATATTTATCAATAAGTTTACTATTTAAAAGTTTCTTGCAAAGTTTACTTATAGCACCTCTCGTCATATTCATTCTTTGAGATATTTTAGTAACATTAGGGTTCTCTATTTTTCCTATAAGATCTATACAATGTATCTCTGAAACCCCGTATTGTTCATATTCACCTCTAAATGCTATTCTCCCTAAAACTTCTTCTTTTTCATATATTTCTTTAAAACTTCCCATAATACTATTAATATTCTCCACTTCAAACACCTCCCTATTAATTTTAATAAAACAATGATAATTTTTTGTTTCTCTGTCAACAATACTATTATATTTTTGTTTCTTTGTCAACAATATTCAATTCCAATTTTTATACAATACAAAATCTATAGAAACGATAATTCAAATAGCTTTTTATAAAAATTTAAATTAGTATATTTAATCTACATTCATATTTCACTAGGTTGCTTTTGACTATCTATTGTGCAGGTGTAATAGCCTTACAACAAATAAAATACACCGATAAACATCTGATTCTAGCTGTTTATCGGTGTACTTTATGGTATACATTATATAATATTCTATTTAATCATATCTAATAGATTAGCATATTTCTTTAGCCTATTGCTTATTTGTTTATAATTCTTAAATACATCATTAAATTCACTCACTAAAGCTTTAAATTCATCATAGCAATCTTTATATATACAAACTTTTTTAGAATCATTACTTTTAACAAAGGAACGTTTAAAATCTACTTTAACTGATAGATTAATTAATGTACTGAAGATTCTAAAAAATTCTGAAATATACGGTTCTGAAAAAGTAGTTAAATCTATAGAAGCCATTTATCTTAATCAGCCTAATATAAAAAATGATTCTGAAAAAAACTTATATAAAGATATTATTCTAAAACTAACAAGTTTTGTTTTTTTTTATCTGATAGTGTCCCTTTAGTAAAGTATATAGAAAAGCTTCTTTCATAATATAAAACCGTGCTCCCTTACTTGTGATACGGTTCTTTGTACCTTACTCTATGGATAGTGTTTCTTATTTACTTATATTTAAAATCTATAAGCTTATTTTTTAATTGATTTTCAATATTTCTTAATTCGGCTTCAGCTTCCCTACGTTTTTGACGTCCTTCTGTTTGTATATTAATTATTTCATCAAGAGTTGAAATCAATGATTCATTAGTAGCTCTAAGTGTTTCAATATCAACAATTCCTCTTTCAGATTCTTTTGCAGTTTCTATAGTTGAAGTTTTTAATATTTCTGCATTTTTACGTAAAAGTTCATTTGTCATATCTGTTACTTCTCTTTGAACTCTAGCAGCATCAGCAGCATGAGCAACTCCAAGTGATAACACTATTTGACTTTTCCAAAGTGGAATAGTATTTATAATTGTAGATTGTATTTTTTCAGACATTAATGTGTCATTGTTTTGAATTAAACGAATTTGAGGAGCCATTTGTAAAGAAATCATTTTAGTTAATTCTAAATCGTGAATTTTCTTTTCAAATCGATTGCAAAGAGCAATAAAATCATTTAATTCTTGAGCATCCTGAGGATTTCCGCTTTTTCTTGCTTTTTCTTGCAATTTAGGAAGTTCTTCCTTCTCTAATTTTTGAAGTTTCTTTTTCCCAGCTAAGATATACATATAAAGCTCTTTAAAATATACTTTATTTATTTCATACATCTTATCCAGCATAGCAATATCTTTTAAAAGCAGTATTTGATGCTTTTCAAGAACATTACACATTTTACCTATATTGTTCTCTACATTTTCATAATTTACTTTCATTTGGGAAATCTTATCTTTGCCTTTTTTAAATAAACCGAAAATTCCTTTTTTCTCTTCACCTTCTTCAAAGTTCTTTAACTCAAGAACTACACTAGATAGTATTTCCCCAATTTCACCTAAATCTTTAGTTCTCACATCATTTAATGCTGATTGTGAAAAATTAGAAATTTTCTTTTGAGCACCTACACCATATTGTAAAATAGAATTTGAATTACTTATCTCTATTTTATCTACAAATTGATCTACCATTTTTTTTTCTTCTTCTGTCAGTTGGATTTCATCAATTATTTGTTCTTCTACTTTTTCTTCTTTTATTTTTACAGGAGGAGCTTCCTCCTCAAACGATTGAAAAGTTAATTCTGGCTTTATATCAATAGACTTATCTTTGAATTCATCACTCATTTTTAATGCCTCCCTTTTTAAAATCTTCGTCTCCTAATCCTTCTTGTTTAAATAATGTTTTAAGAACAGAAATATCTGTAGAAATATCTAAAACAACATCTTCAAATAAATCATCTAATAAATTTTCAAAAGCATTATTAATAAGATCAATACTCTTTTCAATTTCAATTTTAGCATGTTTTATATTATCACCTTGAACTACTTGATTATTTAACTCTCTGTATGAGTTGATTAGTTTTATAGTAATTGGAAGATAATGATTTATAAATTTATTAACTTCTTGTGTCTTTTTAGGATTTTTTTCAACCTGATTAAGGATTTGATCCCCAATGTTCCCTAATTTATCTAACTTTATAGCTATTTCTTCTCTATAAAGCTCATTTCTTACCGCTTTTATCTGTTCAATATAATTTCTACCTATTTTAATAGTAGATTCTATTTCTTCTTTTCCTGAATTATCTATTTCTTCTTTCAATTTTTCCTTATTAGTTTCTTTAGCTATTTGTTCCTTTTTTAAATTTAAATAGTCACTATAGACTTCATCATTTAACATAAAGCAAGTTTTTTCTTCATCTATATGTCCTTCTAAAAACATTCCTAAATCAATCATTTTACGTAAGTCTTTAAGTACAAAACTCTTTTTCTCTTTAACAAATCTTGCTAAGTCCTCAATTAAGAAATAACTATTGTCGTCAATAAATCTTACATAGGTCTTAAAACGCTTTACTCTTTTTCTTACATTTATTCCTTTTAATAATAAACCTACACTTCCTACAAAAAATAAAACTAAAACTCCTGTAACAACTTGGCTACCTACAATATAATTACTAAATAGTGAATTAGCTATTAGATATAGCCCCACTGAAGAACCATAAATTACACTTCCACCAGCTCCAAACACTATATAAAGTATTCCTGATATACTTCCAGCTGGTCTTTTACTAATGTATTTTGATATATCATTTTTAGATTTTTTATTTAAACCCATGTATTTTACACCATATTCATTAAACTTTGACTTAAATTGATTTAGTGTGTCCTCAGTTTTATAATTAATATCTCTTTTTAAATTAGCAACATCTATTGCTTTTAGTGCACTGCTAACTGTAGACATAATTTGATCTTCTAAATTAGAAAAGTCTTTTTTATTCATTATATTGCCTCCAGATTATTTTTCTTATTATTAACATAAATCTAGATATATACTATATCCTTGTGATAATATTTTAAGTTTATTATATATTATAAGTTAACTAATTGTAACTGATAACCTGAAATTTACTTTAAAGTCATTTTTATTTGTCTTAATAAATTGTAATGTTTTAATTGCTACTATTTATTTACATTTTATTTTATTATTATTATATAGTGAAATTTTAAATAAAGGGGTTAAAGTTGTAGATTGCTTGTGCAAATGAGATTTGTAAAGTTATAGACAAATAAAGTAAGTAAAAGGAGATAAGCATGGAAAATAATATAATAAGCAAATTAAATTATAAAATTAGTGATACATATCAAATAAATTTAATTTCCTATGAAGGTGAGGGGGCTCCTCATAGAATACTTTCAAATGAAAATGAATTCATTATATTGGATAATAATAATTATGGGGTGTGTCATGGTGTGTATAATGAATCAAAGGGATTGAAAATTACATACATAGATCCAAACTTAGAAATGACAATAAATAATGGGATTATAACTATTGAAAATTCAAAATCCGAATAAAAATATGCTAGTGTTAAAATATAAAGCTCCCTACAAAAATAGGGAGCTTTATTATCCGTTACATGAAGTATTTTTTTTCTAATTGTTCTATCTTCATAGGCTTTTCGTAATAATAGCCTTGAATAGTATCACATCCAAGATTTCTTAGTACTGAAAGTTGAGAGTCACTGTCTACACCTTCTGCTACTATATTCAACCCTAAGCCTTTTGCCATATTTATTACAGCTTTGGCTATTTCATAATCCTCTTTTGATTTGTCTATTCCTTTAATAAGAGATATATCGATTTTTAAGGTATCTACAGCAAAACTTTTTGCATACTTAAAAGAAGAATAGCCACTTCCAAAGTCATCTATGGATACTTTTATTCCTAAATCTCGTATTATTTTTAGTTTTTCTATTACTACTTCACTATCATCAATAGCTATTTTTTCAGTTATCTCTAAATTTATAAGAGAAGGATTTATATTTGTATTTTGAAGATTTGTAACTATCACATCTAAAAATCTTTTGTCTGAAAGCTGAATAGGCGATACATTTATTCCAACTTCTATATCTATATTGTATAATTCTTGCCATTTCTTTATTTGTAAGAATGTGGACTCTATAATCCAATTTCCTATATCAATAATTAAACCAGTTTCTTCTGCAAGTGGTATAAATTCTGAAGGATATACAAATCCTAATTCATCATTTACCCATCTAATAAGGGCTTCAATACCTACTATTTTATTATTGTCTATATTAAATTGAGGCTGATAGTATAGAATAAATTCTTTATTATTTAATGCTTTTTCCATAAGTTTTTCCATTTTGAATTTGTTATACATGTTGTTTTCTTTATATAGAGAAAACTTACTAGAGGCATTTTTCTTTGAAGCATACATAGCCATATCTGCTTTTTTCATAAGAGTCAATTTATCCTCTCCATCAGTTGGATAAATTACTCCTCCTATACTGAAATTAACCTTAAAGTCAATTTTTTCTATACATATTTCTTTATCAAATTCACTTATTATTTGATTAGCAAATGATTTTAAATCTTCTTCACTATCTATATGAGTATAAATTATTACAAACTCATCTCCACCTTGTCTTATAATAATACTATTTTTACTAGAGTGTTTTTGTAACTTATTACCTATTTTATTTAAAAGTAAATCTCCTACTTCATGGCCATATAAATCATTTATATTTTTAAATTTATCTAAATCTAAAAATAGTATTCCAAACTTACTATTATCTTTAGATGAATTTACTATTAGCTCATCTAGCTTATGTAAAAGGTACCTTCTATTATAAAGATCTGTTAGTGTATCTTTGTTTGATAAATAATTTAACTCTATATTTTTTTCATGAAGCTCTTTAGTCCTTTCTAAAACAGCACTTTCAAGTCCTTCATTTATCATTTTATATTTTTTAACTAGTATTTTATTTTCATTTAGCACCTTTATTTGTCTTATTACTATAACAGATATAAAAATACCTATTATGGCTTGATGTTTATTGTTTATATCCATAATAAATAAAATAGGTATAGGTACTATAGCTAAATAAGACATAAAACCTTTATCTTCACATTCATTAATAATTTTAAAATTATCTTTACTATCCTCTGTAAATAAATATTCAATAGCCGATAATCCTATTAATAAAAAACTAATTATCCAAAGTGAATCTAGTAATGTATTTGACACATAAGTACTTTCTAATATTTCGTACATATATACCAAATCTGATAAAGCATACAGCAATACTCCTAAAAAATTTATTGCAAAAAAATTGCCTTTTATAATATTCTCATTACTATATATATATATAATACTTAAATTTATCAAAGTCATAAAATTTAATATATTATACAAAATTAGATAAATGTTAGTATCAAGTAATGTTTCCCTATAATTTAACATAGGCATAATAGATGCAAACATAATGGATATATACATAGTAACAATTATAACCATATCCAAAGATACTTTAGATTTTTGTGTTTTATAGGTTTTTCTATTTTTTTTCAGTAAAATTAAACTGCCTAAAAATAAGAATATATTACTAGGTAAATAAAATGAAATCGTTAAACTTGGCAATATAAGTTTTTCATTTAGAAAAATTTCTTTTATTGCCCAAATAATTTCGCCAATTCCAAAACTTGTTATAGCCAATAAATTTAATAACCAATAATTTTTTAACTTATTTTTTTCACTTCTCTTAAATGTAATACATACAAGAAAAATAGAAGTAATACATCCTAGTATTCCCATAGTATTAGTTATTATTTTATAATATATATTTGTAGAAGGATAACTAAATAAGAGTACTAAGAATACTATAATCCCTATATAAATCTTATAAAGTTTTATTTTGTCTATTTTATTCTCCATTTCATCCCCACTTTTTTATTTTTTCCACACTTAATTATACGGTTTTATTTTATATTTTTAAATATAGAATAAAAAATTTTAAATAAAATACAAAAAATATAATTTTATCTATTATTTTGGCTAAAATATATTTTTCAAGTACAGTGGGTAGTAAGTAGAGTGTTCTTGGCACAAAACGTGAAGAACCAAGCCCTCAAACATTTATCTTTTATCTATTTTTTCATAATACACTTCTCCCCAATTATACATCATTGTAAGAATGGGCATCAAACTCTCTCCTAATTCTCCTAGTGAATATTCTACCTTTGGAGGAACTTGAGGGTACACTTTTCTTATAATTAATTTATCACTTTCCAATTCTCTCAATTGTTGTGTTAACATTTTTTGTGTTATTTTAGGAATAAGCTTTTTTAATTCACTAAATCTTTTTGTTCCTTTGCTTCCAAGATGCCAAATAATAATAGGTTTCCACTTTCCACCTATTAAATCCATTGCGATCTCAAAAGTGCATGCATACTCTTTATTTTTGAAATTTAATACACATGGTTCTAAACTCATATTTATCTCCTTTTTACTTTTTACAATATCATTTTAGATACTATAATACTAATAAGTACGTACTTGTACTTATTATATCATTATTTTAAAATTATATATAATACAAAATAGTATAAATAAAAAAAGGAGATTATGATTAATATGCTTGATGAAATTATTGATAGAAGAAGTATAAGAAAATACCTTAATAAAAAAGTTGAAGACGAAAAAATTATTAGCCTTATTGAAAGTGGAAGACTTGCCCCATCTGGTTCCAATACTCAACCTTGGCATTTTATTGTAGTTAAATCTGATATAACTATACAAAAGTTAGCTGAGGTATCTCATAACCAAAAGTGGATGATGTCTGCTCCTGTTTTTATAGTATGCGTTGCAGATATACGCTCAAGAATTAAAGACGATATAGATTTATCATTAAATGAAAATAGTCCCCAGCAAGAACTTAAACAAATAATAAGAGATACATCCATAGCTATAGAACATTTAGTTCTTTGTGCCCAAAAACTGGGACTTAGTACTTGCTGGGTTGCTTGGTTCACTCAAGAAGAAATTAGACCTATTCTTAATATACCTTGTGATAAATATGTAGTTAGTCTTATTACTGTTGGTTATTCAGATGAATCGCCTAAGCCTCGTCCACGAAAAAGTTTTGAAGACATAGTACATTATGAAAACTGGTAAATTCACAAAACACTTTACAAATAATATCATTGTCATAAAAGGCATAGAATTGAGTTAAATTCTATGCCTTGATTATTTATTATTTTAAGTATTGGATTAGTAATATACTTGCAGTATTTTTTATCTATCTTATAAAGTTTGTAAATATCTTATCTTCCTTTTCATTTTCTTTAACTTGAGATTTTCCAGCTTCAACTACTTTCATCATCCAAGCCGTGTTCTTACCAAGTACTCTCATTATTTGCATACCTTCTTCATCTTGCGTTACTTCTCCAGGAGCAGTTCCATAGGCTACATTCCAGTAATTAGATGTTGGCATTAGCATTTCTGAGTAATTAATATAATTATTCAATTGATCAAATACAGGTATTCCTCCTGATCTTCTTACTGCTACTACACTTGCTCCTATTTTATGTCTAAACATTCCTCCATTTGAAGTAGCTACAAAAAATGCACGATCTAAAAATGATTTCATAGTACCTGCTATTGCCGAATAATGAACTGGTGATCCTAAAATTATTCCATCAGCTTCTTTCATTTTTTGAACCCATTCATTTACTCCATCAGTTTCTATAACACATCTTTCATTTTGATTTCTTGAACATCCTCCACAAGCTAGACATCCACGTACTAATTTATTTCCTACATGAACAATTTCTACTTCTATTCCTTCTTTTTCTAATTCTGTTGCTACAGTTTTTATAGCATTGTAAGTATTTCCTGCCTTATTAGGACTTCCATTAAATGCAACTACTTTCATAATTTTACCTCCAATCAATAATTATTTCTATATAATTATTATATTTAAATTTGACATTCCTTTATTAAAGAAAATATTATACTTATCAGATAACTTTAGAAATCTACTTTATCAGGATGAAGCCCTGAACCTCCACAATCAGTTAATCTATCAATTCTATCAACATCTTCTTCACTTATTTCAAAGTCAAATACCTCAAGATTATTTTTAATTCTCTCTGGTGTAACAGACTTTGGTAATGGTACAATACCTTTTTGAATAATCCAACGTAAACTAAGCTGAGCCACAGATTTCTCGTATTTATCTGCAATTTCCTTTAGAGCTGGATGATTTAAAATCTGTCCATTCGAAAATGGAGCCCATGCCTCAACTAAAATATTGTGCTTCTTACAAAATTCTACAGTATCCTTTTGCAACATTCCAGGATGGAATTCTATTTGGTTCACCATTGGTTTAATCTTAGCAGTTTCTAGTAATGGCTCAAGATGGTGTTCAAGAAAATTACTAACTCCAATTGCTTTAACTTTACCCTGTCTATAAAGCTCTTCTAATGCTCTCCAACTCTCACTATTTGCCTCCTGCCAGTTTTCTTTTGATGCTTTTGCAATAGGCCAGTGGATAAGATATAAATCTAAATAATCAAGCTGTAAATCCTCTAATGTTCTATTAAAAGCTGCTAGCGTATTTTCATATCCTTTATCATCATTCCACAGCTTACTTGTTACAAATAATTCTTCGCGTGCCACACCAGACTTACGTATAGCTTCACCAACACTTTTTTCATTTCCATAAGCAGCAGCACAATCAATATGCTTATAGCCTGCCTTGATTGCACTTAGTACAGACTGCTCTGTTTCCTCTCCACTAGGTGTACGAAATGTTCCAAATCCTATATTTGGAATCTTATAGTTATTGCTTAATAAATAAAATTTTTCTTTCATATTATTTATTTCCCTTCTGTTTTATTATTGTATAAAATTTATTTAAACATTTTTTTCTTTTACAAGCACAGATATTTTTTCTTTTTTCTATATAAATATCCTTAAGTAGTCATGCCATTACTTTTGTATCTTTGGCATTCCTCCCTTTGCTATAAGGCAAGTATAGACCCTACACTTAACTCTAAGTCAATAGTATATACAAAAAAATTTTCATATTTATAAATTCATAATATTTTATATAACTCTACAACAAATGTAATCTTTTACTTAATAATTTTCATAATCATCCTTGACTTAGATTTAAGTGTAAGTTATATAATATATAAATAACTACTTGAGGTGATAAATATGAACTATTCCATAGCACAAGCTGCTAAAGAAATGAATTTAACAACATATACATTAAGGTATTATGATCGCGAGGGATTGCTCTCTAATGTTAAAAGGGATAAATCAGGCAAGCGTATTTTTACAAAAGATGATATGGAGATGCTTTCTCTTATATGCTGCCTTAAAAATACTGGAATGCCTATTAAGGAAATAAAACAATTCATAGATTGGCAAAATGAAGGTAATAATACTCTTCATGACCGTAACAATATGTTAGGAAAACATAAGGAAGATATTTTAAACCAAATAGAAAATTTAAAAAAATATCTTCGTTTGATTGACCGAAAGCTTGATTATTACCATGATGCCTGCCAGGCATATGATACAAACTCGCCAATTCCAAGTTGTTGCTCATATACAGATAATGATTCAAAATTTTAGGTTTAAAATACACAAAGCTATCTCACTAAAAAATTAGTAAACTTTAAATTTAAAGTGGCTGTCCCATGAACATTTTATATGTTCATGGGACAGCCACTTTTTTATAAATCTTAAAAGACTATTGGATAATATAAGAGTTAATAATTTCACCATAGTAGGCTGTGTGAAAATCTCTGTTTGCTCCATGGAATGAACCATCTACATCTTGTGGGTAGAATGTTAAATTTTCATCTGCAATCGCATTCTTATCTTGTTTTTGTTTATATATAACCTTACATTCAAGTGTTAGTGGAAGCTCTTTTATCCCCGGAACTGAAATACTTTCAGGTTCTTCAAGTGATAAGTTAAGTTCACCAACTTTATCAGTAGTACTCCCTGATTTAGTTCCACATATACCCAATATTTTTCTGTCAAATTCACCAATTGGTATATTTACAGTGAATTCAGGATTTTCTTCAAGTTGCTGTTTTGTAAAACGATTCTCTCTTATAAAAATTGTGAAAATGGGTTTTCCCCATTCTATTCCAAGTGTTCCCCAAGAAGCAGTCATAGAGTTAACTTTATTTCCTACTTTTGTTGTTATCAAAACACCTTTTTCAACAGCTTTCATGATTTCACTAGCATAATCTAATGGGTTTATTTCTTTTTTCATAATATTATTCTCCTCTAAATCTTCTATTATTTTAGATAATATTAAATTCCTATCCTCTTAAGGATTTTAGTATCTCTAGATTTATTATATAATTTGTTTATTTTTAAATAAAGTAGGCACTTTTTTGTTAGTTAGTAACCAAAAGGAGAGTGTCTTATGCCTGTTTTAAAAGCTCTTTATCATTGGGATCATGAAGATTTATATATATTAAAAGCACTTCTAAATCCTGCTTCATATGCAAGTTCTATGGTATCATCTTGGAGGATTGAATCCACAGTTATTGCACCTTGAAAAACTTTATTCATTTCTTTAAATATCTGTCTTGCTAGTTTTTTGTCTGCAAATATATTATCATCTTACACAAAATTAATTATATACATTGCTTTTTAAAGCTGAAAAAGAGAGTCTTAGGCTAAAACTCTCTTTCTTAACAATATATTAAATTTATAAATTCACTCAAATTTAAACTTTTTTAGGTCTTAAGTCTGATTGACTTAGATGCTTTCTTATTACATATGTTGTTCCATCTTTTTTTAACTCTGCTTCATATGAATATCCATACTTTTCTATTTCATAATAATCTAGTATTTTAACTGCATCTCCTGCTTTTAAAGAAATATTCTTTGTGTTAGTTTCACTTCCATCTATATGTGCCTTTATCCTTCTATTTTTTGCAAGATAGGCTATATCATTTATTTCAAATTCTCTTTTTATCATAAAATCTCCTTAAAATATATTTATAAAATTTCTTGAACTCTACCAACTATGCCACTTTCAAGCATAACCTTGATTCCATGGGGATGAGTTTTAGAATTTGTAAGTATTTTAGATACCACACCCTCTGTTAATTTTCCAGTTCTTTGATCTTGTTTTTGAACTACTAATACTTTACTTCCTATTTTTATATTATCTCTATTTTGTCCATTCATATTAATTTCCTCTTTTTATTTAAAAAATACCTTTGTTATATTTTAAAAAAACTCTTATATCAAGTGATATAAGAGTTTTATATTCATATTATTAATTGGTTGCGGAGACAGGACTCGAACCTGTGACCTTTGGGTTATGAGCCCAACGAGCTGCCAACTGCTCCACTCCGCGATATTATTTGATTTGTGGATTAATTATAACATATATAATTTAATATAACAACCCATTATTAAATTGTTCTTTCCTAACTTGTAACTTTTGAATCTGCCCAAATCCAAATGGAACTATTTTCTTAGAATTATAATTATAAATACCTAATACAATAAATGCGATTCCACCTAATATCCAAATTATAAATCCAATCATATTTCCGCCCTTAAAAGTTTTTAATTTTTTTACACATTTTTATTTTTGAATTTATTAGATTTCATGCTCCAATTCCTATTTATATATATAATACTAAAATCATCATTTTTTCGCATTATATTAAATTTGTTCATCAAAACTGCCTTACAAATTGGAATTTGTCGTGATGATTTTACTTGCATCCTAGCGAATTGCACCATTTTTAAAATTATCATACCATTGATCAATTTCTTCATCACTGTCAATCTTTAATATTTTAAAGATTTCATAAGCAAATTGAACAGCAGCAGTTTCATTTGCAGTAATAACTTGATTGTCAACAACTACCTGCTCATGAATATAAAATGCTTCCCCCCTATATTCTTTTTGCTCTTGGAATAACTCAAGACTATCTCCTGTATGCTTTACACTATCAAGAAATCCATGCTTACATAGGAAAGTAGTTGCGCCACAAATAGCGGCTATAGGAATATGTAATTCCATTATGTTTTTTACAAACTCTGCAATTTCCCTATAATCATTTTTTTCCCATGAAAGACCTCCTGGAAGAATAGCCATTGCAAGGTTCTTCAAATTCTGATAATTACTTATAGTACAATCGATAGATGCATTAATACCTCCCATTGACATTTTAGGAAAATCGTCAACTGCAATGGTTTTAACCTTATAGTCTGAAAATGAATTTAAAACTGCAATAGCATAACTTGCTTCCCAATCATTCCATTGTTCTGTCAATACAATTAGTACCTCATTTTTAATATTATTCATTATAACCCCCTAATATTTATAATCTACATTTCAAATTCCTATTTATCTGAATCATATCAAAATTAAATTTATTTCTCAATATATTAATTTCGAGAACTTAATATTTTATTAGGCTAAACTTAAAATTCAAATATAAATAATTTTTCAATAGGAGCATTTAATTCCTTTGAAATTCTAACAGCTAATTCAAGTGAAGGATTGTATTTTCCATTTTCTAAACGCGCTATAGTTTCTCTTCTAACATTAACCTTCTTAGCTAACTCCTCTTGAGTTAATTCATTAAACTGACGATATTTCTTCAAATTACTAATAAGTTTTGCCATGGTTCTTAGCACCCTAAATCAAATTTATAAGTTAAGGATGCCCATAAATTCATTGATATTGCAAAAGTAAGTGCTATTATCAAGACTTGCATCCTATAAAGTGTTAATAAATCTATTGTAAATAACCTAATTAGTACACTTGATACTATAGCTAGTACAAAACCTATATAAAATGCTATCATACCTGCTCTACGCTTATTATAAATTAAGCGTTCATCTTCACAATCACCTAGCTTGTACCACCAATAGCTAGCAAAATTGCCAAAAAATCCAAAGTACAAAAGTCCTAGTGGATCACCATTTAGCTCTTTAAAACCTAAAAATCCAAATAATGCAAATAAAATTAAATACTTGTTTCCCCATTTCATAAAAAAATCCCCTTCCGTTAATGTGATATATTTATATCTTTATATTACATATATATCACACCAAGTTTAATATTATTCCTAAAGATTTAAAATATTTTTAAAGGATAAATTTATAATCTAGTTATTAATATATTAAATTTAAGTAACACTAATTATGATTTAAATGTCCAAGGGTGTGTCTTTTTTGAAGTGCTCCCCTTAAAGTAGAGAGTTTAAAAAATAAATCAATAATTATAAGCATATGTTCTCTTTAAAAGGAAAAGATAATATTGATTTGAAAAAAAAGGAGGGTTTAACTGTGAAAGTAAAAGATCTAATGACAAAGGATGTATCATATGTAACAACAGGTTCTAATATAGCAAATGCAGCAGATATTATGAAATCTTTAGATGTTGGAATAGTTCCTGTTTGTGACAATAATCAAACTCCTGTTGGAGTAATAACAGATAGAGATATCGTTTTAAGAAGTGTTGCTGGAAATAATACTAATCAAAATGTAGAGAATGTAATGAGTGGAAATATGGTAAGCGTGAGTCCTGATGCAGATGCTCATGAAGCAGCTAGCTTAATGGCTCAAAATCAAATTAGAAGATTACCAGTAGTTGAAAATAATAAGATTGTTGGTATGCTTTCTTTAGGTGATTTAGCTAATGTAAATATACATGTTGATGAAGCTGGCCAAGCTTTAAGTTCCATTTCAAAACCAGGTAATGAAATGAAATAATACTCACCCCTTAAATTAGATTTAACAGATACTTTTATTCTGTATCTATTTTGAGGGGTGATATTCATTTCAATAGCAAGTTCTTTACATAAACTGTCAAGAACTGCACCCCCGTGCATCGTAGTCAAGGCATTCCAATGACTTGGATTTCTTACTTAGACTGTTATACAACCTAAGACATTTAATTTTTTAATTACGTAATCGCACCTCAAACACCTTTTAAAGTCCATAAGACGCGATAAAACGGTTTTGTTCCAATAAAATAAGCCCTATTGTGTAGGACTTTAATTTAATATATATTATTCTATTTTAAATTTAACTTAATGATTCCACATTTGAAACATTAAGTTAATTTTTCTACCATCCGGTTAACTTCATTATTAATATTCTGCGATTTTAATTATTGTTACTCATATTAATTTTACTAAAACTTAATATACTATATTTTTATATCTATTTATTATTAATTTTGCATTCACTTTCATATAAGTTCTTTATTAACTTTTCAGTTTTATATAACTCACCTAATATTGGATTATTATAATCGTTATAACTGTCCATGTAAGCTCTTACTCCACCAATAATATTCATCTGTTTTATATCCTTATTATTCTCTAGAATATCTAGTGCATTTTTATACCTTTTATAGATTAACTGTATAATGCCACTAGTAATTTCATCTGCATACTCTATTTCTAGTTTATCTATAACAATTTTTATCTGCTCCATTATTACTTTCTTTTTATCCACTTCGTTCACCTCCTATTTACTTGGCACATCCATTATTTCTTTTATCCAATCGGATGACCATCTATATTGTAATAAAATCTGGTCACCACCACCTACTAGTAATAGCAAGCTCTTGACATAAACTGTCAAGAACTTCACTCCTAGGGCATCCTAGTCAAGGCATTGCAATGACTTGAATTTCTACCATAAAGTTAGAAGGGCTACACATTTTTGTGTACCCCCCTTTCATTTACTTAGTTTTTATGTATTTTTATCACTAAAACTACTATGAACTTTCTTACCATTTATAACTCTGTAAGCTCAGTTACTTGTTAAACGCTTCTCCATCGCACATTCAAAAGAGTGTAAATTATTTATTTAACTGTGAAAATATAAAAAATTCGCTTCCAAAGTCTAATAAATCTCTTGAATAAGAAATATTTGGATTTTTTATTTCACAGTAAGATCCATGATATAACTCCACTATATTACACCTCTTTCTTTTAGTACATCTACAAGTTCTTCTACTATGTATTTTTTACTTTGGCTATGTAAAGGTTCATAACATGGAATTATATAGTCTTCTAAAATATTGGAATCATTTTTAATTAGTTTATAAACTTCTTTAGTGCCTTTGCCTAAATATTCTGCCAAACTATCAATACAAAAAATAGTAAATTCTAGAACTTTTTCATCCATAAATTATTATTCTCCTTTTATTTGGCATTAGTTATTATAACATTTATTTATATGATATAATATTTGTTTTGAGATCTTAATTGTCTTTTTAATTGCTTATAAAACTACTCAAGCATTTATCTTCTATCATATTTTATCTATTTTTTCATAATACACTTCTCCCCAATTACACATCATTCTAAGAATTGGCATTAAACTCTCTCCTAATTCTGCTAGTGAATATTCTACCTTTGGAGGAACTTGAGGGTACACTTTTCTTATAATTAATTTATCACTTTCCAATTCTCTCAATTGTTGTGTTAACATTTTTTGTGTTATTTTAGGAATAAGCTTTTTTAATTCACTAAATCGTTTTGTTCCTTTGCTTCCAAGATGCCAGATAATAATAGGTTTCCACTTTCCACCTATTAAATCCATTGCAATCTCAAAAGTACATGCGTACTCTTTATTTTTGAGATTTAATACACATCGTTCTAAACTCATATTTATCTCCTTTTTACTTTTTACAGTATCCTTTTAGATACTATAATACTAATAAGTGCGTACTTGTACTTATTATATCATTATTTTAAAATTATATTATAATACAAAATAGTATGAATAAACAAAGGAGATTATAATTAATATGCTTGATGAAATTGTTTATAGAAGAAGTATAAGAAAATATCTTAATAAAAAAGTTGAAGATGAGAAAATTATTAGCCTTATTGAAAGTGCAAGGCTTGCCCCATCTGGTTCCAATACTCAACCTTGGCATTTTATTGTAGTTAAATCTGATATAACTAGACAAATGTTAGCTGAGGTATCTCATAACCAAAAGTGGATGCTATCTGCTCCTGTTTTTATAGTATGTGTTGCAGATATACGTTCAAGAATTAAAGAAGATATAGATTTATCATTAGATGAAAATAGTCCTGAGCAAGAACTTAAACAAATAATAAGAGATACCTCCATAGCTATAGAACATTTAGTTCTTTGTGCTGAAAAACTAGGATTGAGTACTTGCTGGGTTGCTTGGTTCACTCAAGAAGAAATTAGACCTATCCTTAATATACCTTGTGATAAATATGTAGTTAGTGTTATTACTGTTGGTTATTCAGATGAATTGCCTAAGCCTCGTCCGAGAAAAAGTTTTGAAGACATAGTACATTATGAAAACTGGTAAATTCACAAAACACTTTACAAATAACACCATTCTCATAAAAGGCATAGAATTGAGTTAAATTCTATGCCTTTTCAAGATTTAAGTCTTTTGAGTTGACTTATAAAGTTGAACCTACTCTTACATTACCCCCTCTTTTCTCAGCACATACCTCACCTGCTCCTTACTCAGATCATATCTTACTCTTAATTTGTCTAGATTTTTTCCATTATAATCCCTGACAATCATTCTATTCCTATCCCCCATAATCATCTTATTATACACAGGTATGTATATAGAGCTGCCTCCATACATCTTGCATATCTGTAAAAAATTATCCATTCCAGTAATATCAGCCATAGTATGTAGATTGTAAGGTATATCTTCCATTAAAATATTCATATTTATTCCTCCCCGAATTAGGTGTGCCTACATAGCGTTCCTTTGTCCGTTCTTCATAGTCAAACTTCTATATATACGTATATACGTGTATATGTGTGTTCGTGCGCCTATTTCCTATATTATATTATTATTTATTACCCTAGTATATATTATAAGAACAGTAAGAACACTACTAGTTGCACACCTGTATTTTACTACTTTTCAAATTGTTGCCTTGATTAAGTTCTCATTTACCTCTAGGATACATAGGCACATAATATGTTGTTCCTTTATCCCTTAATTAGTGCTTTCCATCTTAGAATGATTTTCTGACAAATGTTTTTTGAGGACCGTATAATGGGTATCTTGTTTTTCCAGACTTATTGGTAGATAATTTTTCCCATCCGCCAACACGATTTATAATTCCTTCGATTTCATAAGAATCTATTCGTCTTAAGTTTTGACGCTCCTTATAAAAACACTCACACCAAATCTCCATAGTACATACTTTTTCTCTTTTAATAGTCCCTTCTGAATCAGAACTAATTTCATCACTACTAAGGAAGCTACGTCTTTGATATAAGTCCATTCTATCCCAATTACTTGACAGTAACTTTTCAAGATAGTCAATAACAACGCCTTCTCTATCATCTCCTTCCATTGCATCTTGTTGTGCTATGCTCGCCTCTATGGCTGCTTTTCCTTTTAAAAATAATTTTTCACCTTCTTTATATTTAACAATTGCTTCTGCCCAAATTTTATCTACTTCTTTTAATTCCCAAGATTTATATTTTCCTTCTCCACTTACATGAACTGGCCAGAATCTTCTGTTTCCTGTAATATCTCTAAGAAATCCACTTTCTGCATTAGTTGTACCAACTATAATATTGATTCTTGGGTGATTCTCCACGTTTGTACCATAGGCTTGACGGAATTTATCATCTGTTCTTGTTATAAAAGATTTTATTGTTTCCAAATCTATTTTTTTCATTCCTGCAAGTTCTCCCAGCTCCAATATCCAGTAACCTTGTAGTTTTTCTGCCGCTGTTTTGTCTTTCATGTCAGTTATAGATAAAGAATCTGAATACCACTCTTTGCCTAAAATTGAGAATAATGTCGATTTTCCTATTCCTTGAGGACCACAAAGTACTAATATTGAATCAAATTTTATACCTGGTTTATATATACGAGCCACTGCAGCGCAAAGAGTTTTTCTTGTTACTTCTCTTACATATTCGTTGTCGTCTGCTCCCAAATAATCTATCAAAAGTGTGTCTATTCTTTCTATACCATCCCAAGTTAATTTTCTAAAATACTCTTTAATAGGATGATAATTTCTTTTTGAAAAAATCACTGCCAAAAGTGCATCTTTGAATTTTGCTGGCGACCAAATTCCATAAATTTTTTCAAAGTACAATTTTGCACAAGCCAAATCTCCATCAAACCACCCTGATTTTGATTCTTTCCATGGAAGTTTTCCAATAATATCTATAGAAGATTTTAGTTCGTTATATACAATATTTTTTAAATTAGGATCATATTGAATAATTGTTGCTATATTTGATAAGGTGCTTTTCACTTGTCCATGTTTGTCTAGCTCTAAAAGCTCCTGCCAATTTTTGTTTTCTTCTTCATCCTCCACAACATCAAACTCCAAAGATGCTAGCTCTGTCCTCTCCTTTGATAATTGCAACCTTACTTTCTCATCACTTACAGTAAATTCCTCCATAGCCTTATATGAAGGAAGATTTACACACTCAATATTATCTTCCACATTCTCATCCAAATAACCAAACTTATGAATTCTCACCATATCAAAGGCGTTGACCAATTTGTCACAAGCTGGGTCTGTGGCGTGGTGAGAATAAGCAAATTTGTCATCATAAACAACTACTCCTGCACAGGAAGTGGCTGGGATATAATCATATCTGCCCTCCATTTCACTTTTTTCATATATATTAGATAGAAAATTTTCTACAACATCTTCTATACTATAAGCTCTGCAAAATGCACCTACTAAGCCACCTTTTTCAAGAGGATCTGCTTGTTTTTTCACATCATGTTTTATGATAATATTTTGTCTGCTAGATACGGGCCACTGTCTAGAATCTGTCCAATCTTTGTATTTGTTTAAAACATCATCTGGATTTAATAAATCACCTTTTATTTCCTTGAAAATAAATTCTCCATCTATACAAGTTGATGGCCAATACATCAGTCTGCTTGGCTCGTAAGTTGTATCGTCAAATAAATCTATTCCTATTTCTTTTGATATCATTCTGGAAACTGCACAGTATTCTTCAGGACTTATGTTTCTACTTAGGGGGATTATTAGGCGAAGTCTTGGCTTTTCTTTTGTGTGTTTGTGTGTAGAATAAAAATAAGAAATGAAAGGAAAAAACATTTCTATTTCATCTATAATACCTACTGTGGCATAGTCCATATCTAGAGTTAGGGCACTTCGGCTTATTACACAATCCTTTTTTCGTCTATTATCTTTTAATTTACCAAGTACAAATCCCCCAACGTCTTTAATTTCGTCTTGATTTTCCTTTGGCAGATTTCTGTATTCTTCCATGGTTTCACTTGTCCTAGTTGTGGATGATATTAGTTTTATAAATTCTTCTAAATTCATCTCCTGAAATTTCCATATTTTATCTTTTCGAGATCTGCCTATGCTTATATCTATCTTCATTTTTTATCCTTTCTTTATCACGTTCATTACTTTTTTCAATTTGTATAATTTAAGTGCATTTCAATATTACTATCTTATATAATCCAAAAAAATCATAATATTATTTTCTACTAGGAATATAACAAGTACAATTATTCTTTTGTTATATTCCTAGGTTGTTTTTAATTATTTTATAAGTTTTCTTTCTATTTCATTTTTATTTTTAATTTATAATTTTTGCTTTTATTCTTTTTTATAAAAGTCACATTTGTAGCCTTCTGCTCTTAGGGGTAGTTTTTCTGCCCAAGGTGGTACTATTGTCATTATGTCACATATTTCATCCACTGTTTTTTCATCCTTTTTAACTTCCAAAACTGCCTCATCGTGAACATGCATAACAATATCCAAGTTCCTATCTCTCATGTTCAACATGGCATAAGCTAAAATGTCCCTACTTATTCCCTGTACTATATTTTCAACTAGTTTTGGACCATAAGTTTCAATTCTTGTCCACTTTTTCTGCTCTCCTATGCCTTCATAAGTTAATGAGTATGTGCCAAATTTGTTTTTTTCCATTCTTGGCTTTGCATAAGCTAGTTTTCTACCACTGGGAAGTTTTATAAAAAGCATTCCACTTTCATAGGAAAAAGTGATTTTCCCCACAGTAACTGGCATCTTTTCTTTTACTACTCTTATGGCTGCATTTCCCACATCCCACCAAAACTTGGTAATATTAGAATTTACTCTTCTCCATTTTTGCACTAGTGGTAATAATTCTTCTTCTTTTAAATCCATTTCCAAGGCGCCCATAATTGTTAATGCTCCCACTGATCCACCATATCCCAGGGCTAACTCGGCAATTTTACCTTTTTGCCTTAGGCTGCTTCCTTTTGTAACTTCATTTATGGGTACATTAAAAATCTCTGATGCTGATGCTTCGTATATTTTTCCATGACTTTCAAAAATTTTTATCCTCCACTGTTCATTACTAATCCAAGCCAAAACCCTTGCCTCAATTGAACTAAAATCCACCACCACAAACTCATAACCCTCCCTTGGTACAAAGGCTGTTCTTATAAGTTGGGACAATATATTTGGCGTGGATTCTTCTAAAAGTTCCAGCTTTTCATATTCTCCACTTTTCACAATATCTCTTGCTAAACTTAAGTCTTTTATGTGATTTTGTGGAAGGTTTTGCACCTGAACAAGTCTTCCTGCCCACCTTCCTGTTCGAGTAGCTCCATAAGACTGAAACAATCCGTGAACTCTGTTGTCTTTGGAAATACATCTTTCTATTGCTTCATATTTTTTCACTGAAGTTTTGCTCATTAACTGTCTAAGTTTTAAGACTTCTTTTACTTTCCCTTCACTCTTTTTTATTAACTTCTTCACCGATTTTTTGTCTAAATTATTAGTCTTAGCTCCCTGGTCATTTAACCAGTTTTTCATTTGTAATATGGAGTTTGGGTTTTCTATTTTTGTTAATTCATAAAGTTCGGAGATTATTTTTTCTTTGTATTTCAAATCACATTCTATTGCTTTGTTTACAAAATTTATATCAACAAGTATGCCTCTGTCGTTTATCTCCTGATCTATTTTATAAATTTCCATTTCGCTCTTACTAACAGGAAATTTACTAAGTCTTTCTCTAATTTCCATTTCACAAATTACATCTCTTATACAATATTCTTTAAAAATTTCCCACTTTTCTGGTGAATCTATTGGCATATTTCTTTCTTTGTAATTGTTATTTTTAGTATGTTTGCAAGGTATAGTGAAAAATTTTATTAAATCTTTGCCTTCCTTCATTTTTTTACTTTTTATATTTAGTATTTCTCCCACATTTTCCAATGATTGTGGCAAAGCTAATATGGCTGATTGAACTTGAGTACAAAGCCAAGACTTTGGTGAAAGTTCTACTCCTAGATATTTTGAAAGACAAGTTCTTTCAAATACTGCATTAAAAGCAGTTTTTATAATTTTTTCATCTTGTAGTGCCTTAATAACTTTCTCTGGCAACTTTTCTCCATTTGCCAAGTCCACAATTTTCACCTGCTCATTATTAAAAGCATAAGCAAATAGCAAAACCTCAAAACTGTCACAATCACTATAAGAATAAACGCCACACTTTGATAAATTCACCTTAGAAAATGTTTCTATATCAATTGATAAAATATCCACTTTTTCCTCCCTCTAACTCAGGAAATTTTCTTCCATAATTTCATCAAACTCATCACTTGCACTTACTCTCTCACCCAGTGGATCACCATCTTTTATCTTTTGAATATTGCCAAGACTTGCTCCTATACCCATATTCCCACCAGAGTTATAACCATAAAAAGTAACACTAATACGACCATAGCAACCAGAGTAAACTTCCTTTTCATCCAGAATAGGTTGCACCTTTTTATCTACAACTTGAGGTTTTCCCTTGCTGTTTGCACCTAAAAAATAACATCCTCTATAAGACTCGTCATTTGCACGCTCCAAGTCACCATCTCTAAGAGGTATTTTTAAATTACTAGGAATTTTCCCATCCCATTTTGAAGCGTAGTCCTTTTTTGCTTGGTCAATTGCCTTCATGATTGATTCAATTGTTTTAATATCACTTTTTGGTATAATTGCTGCGACAGAATACTTTACTCCATACTCATTTGCAAAATTAGGTTCAAAACAATATAGATAAGAAAATCTACATGGTACAATTACCTTTCTTAAATTTGTGTTTTTACTCATAATTACTCCTCCTTTAATTTTTTACCACACTGGTATTTAGTTTTATAAAAGTTGTTGTAAATAAAAATCCTATAAAAACAATCTAAAGTTCTGTTAAAATGATAAAAATCTTGCTATAATCCATAATATAGAAGTTTATTTATTCAAATATTTCTTACAACTTTTATACTTAAATAATAAAACCAATTGCTAAAGAAGTAATCGGGGTAAAATTGGGATAAAATTTAAATGGTTATAGGAGGGGGACCTATGAATACTTTGAATTTTGCTACTTATGCAAAAACTATGAAAAAAGGCATATGTAAAGCTACAAACATTGAAGTAACAAAACTGCTACTAGATTTTATTGTTAATGATGAAAACGTTTTGAACAAAGAAGGGGAACAATACCACATAAACAACTACTATGTTAACAAATGGATAAATCAACATACTGATATACCAGCAACCATAAAAAAGGCTGCATCATGTCCAAAAATCATTGCCAAATCTGAGGATTATTTTGAGGTAAAAGTTATAAATGCACTTAGTCCTCAAATGGAACTAGACACTTATTCTACTCTATTAAAACTAATAAAAAATGATACAACCATGTCTGATTATATTAAAAACAACTTGATAAACTTATATGAAGATAATGAAATCGGAAAATTTCTATCAGATACTTTTTTATACTCACTACAAAAAGATAACAAAACTTCACACAAAAACAATAAAACTTTACAAAAAGAAAGTGATCCGAAGTCAATCACCTACTCTTTCATAGAAGATGATTTGAACAAGTTAAATGAAATATATAATAAATTTCCATCACCAAAAAAACTATCACCACCAAGCAAAATAGAAGACCACGAAATGACATACACCTTGGAGCTACTTGCTGCTTATGCAGATGAAGAAGGTCTTTTAGAAATTTCAAAAGATGATTTGGAAAAATACCCAAAATATTATAAAAACTTTGAAAGACAACGCAGATACTACTATGCAGCAGAATCTATCAGACAATCAACAAGAGACATATTTTGTGCTAATGAATTTAATATGCTAAAATTAGAAACCCTTGCTGGAATTATTGATGCTTATGAAGATGATTATGAAAATGGGTTTAGACGTTTAAATGAAGTGATGAAACATGTTACAACAGTTCAACTTAGCCAGTCAAAACTTACTAAAATTCCTGGCTGGATCAGTATTTTTGAAAAGAAAGGCCTTTGTCATATGTTAGTAAACGACGAAGAAATAGCATGGGTAGAAAAAAATGCATAATATATTTAACTCAACTTTTGAATCATCACTAAGAGTTTTACTTATTCTAAATGAATACGATAATAATTTTTTAACTTCAGATATGATAGCAAATATTGATTTCATCTGTATTTATGGTGAAACTTTTAAAATAAGTGAAAATAATTTGCAAGGTGACAATAATTTTAAATTTAGCCAGCTACCTAAAATAAGAAAACAAGTGGACCAAGGTCTAAGAACACTTATTTGTAAAAGACTAGCTATTATAAAATTTAGTGACAAAGGTTTTACATATAAAATAACAGAAAAAGGAATAGAATATTGTCACACATTTACAAGTGATTATGCAAATAAATTTAGAGAATTAGCTTGTAAATCACAAAAATTTGTAACAAATAAAAGTGATCGTGATGTACTTAATATGATAAGAGAGTGTTGCATCTCTTCTTTTAGCAAGGAGGATAAGTAATTGTCTAGTTTTTATATAAAGAAGTTATCTTTAAGTGGAAATAATGTTAAAACTTCATCTATAGAATTTACAAATAATCTTAACATTGTATGTGGTCCATCTGACACAGGAAAAACCTATATTCTAGAATGTATAGATTTTATCTTTGGTTGTGATAATAAAGACTTTCCTCTAAGCAAAAACACGGGGTATGACATAGTAAATATGGAAATTTCAACTAGTTGCGGTCCTATTTTTCTCAAACGTAATTTTGAAGAAAATAATATTTATGTAGAAAGTAATAACCCACAAATTGAATCTGGTAAATACAGCAAAACAAAATCTAGGCTATATATTGGAGACTTATTTCTCAAACTAATGGAAATAAACTCTCCTCCAAAAATAATAAAAAATCAAAATTTCGAAAGGCAATCGCTTTCTTTTAGAACTTTTTGCATACATTTTTTATAGAAGAAGACAATGTATTCCAAAGGGAAAGTATTCTATTTAAAAGAAAGGAAAGTTCAGACACAGCTATTTTATCTTCTCTACTTTATTTAATAACAGGAAATTTCTTTGAAGATTTTGATTTGCAAGAATATAAAATAATAAGACAAACAAGAAAAAACGCCCTTATGAATTATATAAATCACAATCTTTCTTATTTATCTGCTTGGGAAAAAGAAATTTCAAAAACAGAAACTTGTGATGTGAATCTTCTTCAGAAAAAAATTGACTCTATTTTAAATGAAATAACCCAAAAAGAAGGGGAAATTACAGTAGCTACCATAAAAAGCAAAGACTTATCACAAGAAATTTATAAATTAAATGATGAGCTAGCACAGTGCAGCATACTTGCTGGACGCTACGAGAATTTACGTAGCCAATATATGTCAGATATAAAAAGATTCACATTCATAGTAGAAGGCCAAGCTAATGGTTGTAACTTTCAGACAGAATCAAAGTGCCCCATTTGCTATGGTGCTTTGCCAAAAATAAAAGAACCATCTTTTGTAGAAGCATCACACGTTGAGGTAAACAAACTTCTACTTAAAATAACAGACTTGGATAATGCTGAAAGTGATTTAATTTGTGAGCTAAATAATTTGCAGGAAAAGAGTTTGAAATTAACTAAAAAACGTATAGAAATAGAATCTCTTATAAACGCGAAACTTAAGCCTCAAATTAATAAACTAAAAGAAACATTGGATGAATACAAACTTTCCATAGAAAATCATAAGGAATCATCTATTATAAAAAGCTTTCAACATAATATGATTTGCGATTTACAAAAACTAGAAATTAAATATACATGTGACATGAAGTACAAAGCAAAAGAATACTTTAAAGAAGATTTTTTAAATACAATTAATAAGAAACTACAAAATATTTTAAAGTGTTGCCTTTTTGAAAACTACGCCAATGTAAAGTTTGATCTTTCATCCTTTGACATAATGGTAGGTGAAAAAAGTAAACTTACCTATGGCAAAGGATACCGTGCTTTTTTAAATACAATTATGGCTATTGCACTTAGAGAATACCTACTGGAACATGGCAAGTTTTGCCCTGGTCTTCTTATTATAGACTCTCCTATTTTGTCACTTAAACAAAATGTGGAAGGTAAAGCTTCTGATAGCATGAAAGGCGCTTTATTTCAGTATTTGTTAAATCATAAAAATGACGGACAAACTATTATTGTTGAAAATAGTATTCCTGAGGTGAATTATGATGGTGTTAATGTTATTAGATTTACTAAGGATGATAAAATTGGTAGATATGGATTTTTGGAAGATTTGAAGTAAAACACAAAAATAGCCTGGATTTCCGATGTCCAGGCTATTTTCGCGATATATGAAAAAAAAATAATGAATCAATGAACAAAGATATTCTAATTAGGATATTTAAATTATAGACATACTTTTGAATTTCTATACATATATTTTATTAATTTTTTTTATTTTTATTTTACATATTAACTATAACCTAGGCCCTCTCCCATCGCCTAGGTTATTTTTTGTTTGTATGGTTTTAATCATTATATAAGTTTCTAGATAAACAATATTATTTCAATCCTTGTTTTAATGGAACTTACACTTATACGATTTAACAGGAGTAGAATTAGAAGTTTATAATATTAGTTTCAATCCTTGCTTTAATGGAACTTACACTTATACTATGTAGTGGTCAAATATACCATAACTTCCTTTGAAAGCAGTTTCAATCCTTGTTTTAATGGAACTTACACTTATACTTTAAAACAAGTGAGCATATAAAGGTAATATCTAATTTGTTTCAATCCTTGTTTTAATGGAACTTACACTTATACGGAAGAATATTAAGAAATTTAAAAGAAAGAAATAATTGTTTCAATCCTTGTTTTAATGGAACTTACACTTATACTAAAAAAAGGAAATCGTGCAGTATATAATGGAGAATGTTTCAATCCTTGTTTTAATGGAACTTACACTTATACAAATATCCTGAATAACCTTCTTCTGAAATTACTTGTAATTCGTTGTTTCAATCCTTGTTTTAATGGAACTTACACTTATACGACTGGTGCAGGTGGCAAGAAAATCATTATCCAGAACGTTTCAATCCTTGTTTTAATGGAACTTACACTTATACAACTCCAGAAAGAGTTATAGTTACTAATAAGTAACATGTTTCAATCCTTGTTTTAATGGAACTTACACTTATACACCAAAAGGTAAAAGTTTAGTTCTCATTACGGAAGGAGTTTCAATCCTTGTTTTAATGGAACTTACACTTATACTGTGCACTTGATGGAACAACAGCACAAAATAATCCAGTGTTTCAATCCTTGTTTTAATGGAACTTACACTTATACCATCTTGAGAAAAACATCTATATGCACCATATACAGCGTTTCAATCCTTGTTTTAATGGAACTTACACTTATACCCTTATCGAAAAATATTTGTCTACCTATCCTATTTGTGTTTCAATCCTTGTTTTAATGGAACTTACACTTATACACCACATTCTCTTTAATATATTTTAGTATAAAGTTCCTGTTTCAATCCTTGTTTTAATGGAACTTACACTTATACGAATATCAATTAAATGAGGATTCAAAAAAAGATTTAGCGTTTCAATCCTTGTTTTAATGGAACTTACACTTATACACATGGAAACAAAAAGTAAATAATTCATGGAACAAATTGTTTCAATCCTTGTTTTAATGGAACTTACACTTATACATATATAAGGAGAGTGGTATATTGTTTAAGGTATTAGTTTCAATCCTTGTTTTAATGGAACTTACACTTATACCAGTAAACGTATATCCTGTTTTTGTTGCAAAATCACAGTGTTTCAATCCTTGTTTTAATGGAACTTACACTTATACAAATTCTGGTATGTTCAAGATGGAAATAGACATGAATGTTTCAATCCTTGTTTTAATGGAACTTACACTTATACAAAATAAGACAAGAAAGAAATGAAAAAGTAAGAGAATGTTTCAATCCTTGTTTTAATGGAACTTACACTTATACTGCCTGCGAACCATCTTTTTTAAACTGTTTAACAATGTTTCAATCCTTGTTTTAATGGAACTTACACTTATACTTCTTTTACATAGTCGTTTTTACGTTCTGCTATTATGTTTCAATCCTTGTTTTAATGGAACTTACACTTATACACGACTCTTGTCTTAACGCTTCTTCATCATCTACCATGTTTCAATCCTTGTTTTAATGGAACTTACACTTATACTTCTTTAGCTAAGATAACTAGACGTTCTTTAGTTGAGAGTTTCAATCCTTGTTTTAATGGAACTTACACTTATACACTATCCAAATAGAGGACAAATCAGAAAAGACATTTGTTTCAATCCTTGTTTTAATGGAACTTACACTTATACTCGTTCAATCCTAACCTATTGAAATTACAGCTATCTAGAGATAGGTTAAATTTTACGACTTAAAAAAACTCGTACAAAAATAGCTCAAAATCCAATTTTTTCTCTAATAACACCTAGTTATACCACTGTAATTCCAATAGGTACACCATTATCACTTCAAATTCACTAATAATTTTCCAATAACAAATTATTTAATACATATATTTTTATAGCAACAATCAATACACCTAGATTTAGAAGAAGTTGCCTTTGGAAAGTATCCCTTTACTACTTTAAAATATTCATTTATATTCTTTTTTAATTTTTCTAAATCATTTTCATTTATTTCTATCCCTTTTACTAAATTTTTACTCCTAGAATAAACTATAAAACTCTTATTCACTTCACAATTGTACATTTCTTTTATCATCAACGAATATAACAGCATTTGACTTCTATACGTCTTATAAATAACCTCATCATATTTTGCAAATTTATAATCTAGTGGCGCCATAGATCCATCTTCCAATGTTACTACTTCATCTACTATACCTTTAATTTTAAACTTTTCTGAATATAAATCAACATCTATTTTTTTATCAACTACACCCAGTTTCTTTCTTAAATATTGTTTATTTTGAGTTTCTTTTTTCTCATGTACTTCTTTTCCCTTTTGAACCTTAAATCTTCTTTCTTCAAACTGAGGAATATCCAAGCTTTTCATATAATATATAAATCTTTTACAGTATAAAAACTCTATCATATCAGATGGTGTTATATAATATTCAAATTCATCAAAAGAATTTTGAGATGATTTCATCTGTTACCAACTCCTTATCAAAAACTTGTCCAATAAGTCCTGCTTGGCTCAAACCTTTTTTGCTCATTGGAAAAACATACACAGAATCATTTTCTAAGTCTATTATATCTTCCATTTTTAATTTCAATTCATCAAAGTCATTTTCCTCTATTTCACCTAAAAAAACACTTTTCTGAACTCTATATAAACCTGTATTTTTGCATACTTTAATGGCTTTTCTTCTTATTTTATCACTTGAAATATCGTATATAACCCACGCGAGCATATTACTCAGCCTCCTTCAAAATTCTATTGGCTATGTTATGGCAGTCATATTGAATAATATTTTGAAGTTCTATCTTTCGACCTTTGTATGTTATTTTCTTTTCCATTTCTTCGTTATATTTTCCAATTAGCACTTCTTTGCCCGATTTATTCAAATACAATCCACCTTCAACTTTATCAAAATAATCTTTTTTTATTTTTTTAGTAGTAAATAGCTTAAAAACAATCTGATCTATATAAATCCTATACATTTCAATTAAATCAAAGACAAATGCTTGTCTATTATAATTGTCCACGTGCATTATTCCTATAAATGGATCAAGTCCTGCAAGAATACAAGCTCTCTCAACATTGGAGTACATTATTCCATAACCATAATTAAGCATACAGTTGAACTCATCTTGTGCTGGATTTTTGCTTCTTCCCTTAAATTTAAACGTTTCTGGCATAAGTTCCGACAGCTTTGCAAAATATAAACGACTTGCAGTACCTTCATATCCCTGCAATGAGTTTCTAATATCTTTTATATTTGTATTGTTATCTATGTAATCTACCTTCTTAATTAATTCTTTTATTTTACTAGTAGTTTCCTTTATATTGTCTTTTCTTTCATCTCTTCTGTTCATGGCAAGGTAATTCAAAAAATCCACTTGATTATTCATCTTCTGGCATAAAAATTCCTTAACAAGAGTAGTTCCCATCTTATTAGTTTCCAGATCTAACTGCTTTTTCCTAATGGTGTTTATACTCCCCATTTTTGAGTGCCATACTCTTCCAAAGGGCGCTCCGTATTTTTTAAGAAATACTATGTCTATGTTATTTTCTACTGCTAGTTCTATGGCATCTGTAGATAGTGCAGCTGCAGTAGTAATTAAAATTTGTTCCACTTTTTTAGCTGCTATTTCTTGTTTATTTTTATCTTTTTTAACACAAAAACATTCGCCTACTTTTGTTAAATATACGCCTTCTGAGTTTACTACTAATTTCAACGTTATCTCACCCTCTTTATAGTTCCAAATCCTTTCGATACATTTTTTCCTATTCCGAAATAATCTGGTATATTAAAGTTAACTTTAAACTCTCCCACAAATCCTATATGCTTTATATCTTTTATATTAACCTGAATTTTATCTAAATTAATCCAACACTTAACTTTATCCTCTACTGTATAATTTAATCCCTTTGACATGGAAATAATATTACCTATTAGAATTTTTTTTAAGATTTCTTCTTGGTCCATTTCGTTTGAATTTATATAGTTATTAACATTTTTTTGATTTAGTGCAATCCAAGGAGATAAAAATTTATATTTTATATAATCCTTTGTCACTCCATATTCATCATTACTTATAGATATCTTCTTCTCAAAAGTATTAATTGATTTTTCTCCGATAACAAGTTCATCATCTTTAAAGCCTATATTAGTTATAACATTAGCCCCTTCATCAATTCCTAAAATAATTGGCTTCTCATTTATTACTTTATACTGAACCTTTGGATATCTATAAATAAATTTATCATCTTTATGATTATGTAAAATATCCAATTCTTCATATTTATTACCCAAGTATCCTCTCATCTTTTCACTATCTCTTTGTTTCATTTTTACATTTAGTAATTCTAATCTACATACATTTAAATCCATTGTCTTTTCTCTCCTAAAAAATTAAACTCGCTTCTTCTTTAGTCTTGTATCCAAAGTTTTCATCATAAGCATTTTCCAATTGATACTTAGATACAAATCCCATATCATTTTCCATATTTTCTTTACATTTATTTTTAAATATGGAAATCACATATTTATAGAAATCACCTTTTATACTTTCTAATTTATCTTTCTTCTCAAAATTATCTTCTATCTTTAAATAGTCTAAATATTTATTCCATACTTGTGAAGCATTTTCATCAACTTCTATAAATAGTTGAACTTTGTTTTGATCTTCTATTAATTTAAAAAGTTTTGAGACTTCCTCAAACTCTAATTCATATATATTATTTTGTAGTTCATTTGAACGAGTATCTGATTTGTTTTTATTTAACTCCTTAAAATATAATTCACTTATATCTTTATAGTCTTCTTCATAAATAATTTCTTTACCTTTTAATACATTTTCTGTAGCTTGTAATAATATATCATCTTTATAGACATATTTTGACATAAGCTTATTGTTATTTTTTATTTTGACTATATATACTTCTCCCAAGTACTCTCCCCTGTCTTCTCGATTAGAACGTCCTGCACTTTGGTTAATTGAATCCAGTGGTGCTATATCCCTAATTACCACATCCATGTCAATATCCACACCAGCTTCTACCATCTGAGTACTTATTACAATACTTTTCGTATTTTTATCTTTTATTTTTTCTATTCTTTCCAATCTTGTTTTTGGTATTATGCTAGTAGACAAATATATTAACTCCCTCAAGTCTTCATCATCTTTATTATCATTTATATATTCAAATAGTTCTTGAGATAATTTTACTGTATTAACTGTAATTAAAATGTTTTTATCTATCTTTTCATTAATAATATTATCTACAAATTGAAAAAACTCATCTTTATCAATTTTCTCCTGTATATGTATCATCTTTGTTCTTTTACATTGTTTAAAATAGTAATCCGATTTACTAGCTAATTCTTTAACCTCATCTTTATTAAATATTAATGGTTGAGTCGCCGTTATAAAGATGAAATATACATTAAGAATATTAACTATTTCTTTACATAACATATTAATTATTTTCCAATATTTATAAGGTATTGACTGTACCTCATCCAGCAAAATAACTGCGTTTGATAAAGTATTAAATTTTATTAAATCACTATTCCTATTAGAAAACAACGAATTAAATAACTGTATAAATGTTGTTACTACTATTTGAGAGTTCCAATTATGTGTTAAAAATCTACCCTCTTCACCTTCATAGTATAATTTTTCATCTTTATAATTATTTGCTGATAAGTAGTGATGCTTTAATATATCAGCAGATTTGACCTCATCTACTTGCTTTATTTCTCTTATTGCACTCTTATAGTCTTTATAGTTTTGGTCTATTACAGATGTAAAAGGCAGACAATAAATAATTTTCATATCATTATTTATTTTATCTTTTAGTTTTAATGCTGCTGACATACAAGCATAAGTTTTACCACTACCTGTTGGAAGTGTTATTGACATAATTCTGTCATCAGATTTTGAAATATTATTGATTACATCTTTATAGACTATCTCTCTAAAATTATCTTCTTTTGGAGGGCCAAACTTTTTTAGTTTATAATCATCTATAAGTGTCACCGGCAAATCATACTCAATATTATTTTCTTTTCTAAATATGGCATGTTCTTTGTCTGCATAAATAA
Source organism: Terrisporobacter mayombei (assembly GCF_020748465.1). Classification (GTDB taxonomy): domain Bacteria; phylum Bacillota; class Clostridia; order Peptostreptococcales; family Peptostreptococcaceae; genus Terrisporobacter; species Terrisporobacter mayombei. The sequence goes on along the minus strand of NZ_JAHZMP010000002.1, from coordinate 156,742 downwards.
GAATAGAAAATAGATACCTAACTAAAATATATATCTCAAAGTCATTATTTTCATCCAAGTTATCGTTATACTCATCAATCTCTTCTTCTATTTCATCTATAGTATCCTTAAACTCTTCTTTTGATAAACAATGTAAATTCAATTCATTACAAATTATCTTTATTTCCTCATCTAATACATCATATTGTTTAAGTAGTTTTTTTCTTTCTAGTTTTTCTATATACATGTAGTCTTTAAAGTTTTTTAACCTGCCATGATGAGATACTACTGCCATATAAATAATTATAGCTAAATTTTTATCATAATCTTTCAAGTTAAAATAAGCAAATATGGCTGATAAATGAGCATGGCTTTTTAAGTCACTTGAATTATTATTTAAATATTCCTCTGAATTTTTTAGATACTCTTGAAAATACTTTGTGCCTTTGCCAAGGTCATGGCAATATCCCATGACCTTAGCTATATATTTTATAGTTTTTTTATCATATGTAAAATTAATGTTTTTATTATTAATTAATTTATAACATCTATTCCCTACGAATTTTAGGTGTTGTATTAAACTTACGCCCGAATGAGATTCTAATTTATAAGAATACAATTTTCTCACCTCTATCTCCTAAATAATAATCTATATTACATTTTATAGGTTGTCCACATCTTTCTAATAAAACTTTTGTATATTCAGTCACTATTCTTTCATTGTTCATTTCATTTTGCATAGTATCCTTAAAATACTCTTTTTTATTTTCAAACTCTATCTTAATTTCTTCATCAAATTTTATAACTGTATCTATATAAGTAAAATCATCGTTGCTGATATGCTTTAAATTAATTTCACCTTTATATTTATACTCAGCTATAAACTCACTAAGCCCCAATGACAAAGTATAATAATTTTTATTTTCTTCTAAATATAATTTAACTTTGTTGTATATGTTTTCACATCTATGAGAAAAATATATTCGATAATTTGGGCTCTTAAGTAATTCGTATGTTACCTGTGTCCTATTATTAATTTTGCTATACATTTTCGCTGTTTTAGTATCAATTAAATTTATGGATAGTCGTGTTTTATTGATTGGACTTAGGATTTGTATAGCGATATTTGCATCTTCTCTCTTAAAATAATTCAAATATTCTTCTTTATCTAATCCTATCAAAGCGCCTATTATTCCACATACAGAGGTTCTTGGAGGTATGGAAAAAGTTAACGGAGATGAAGTAGTATAGAATTTTCTAAAATGACCATAATCACCTTTTATGTCAAAGACTAAAGCTTTCATACTATATCACCTCACTATTATAAGTTTAATTTCTTTACCTTTACCCCTATTAGAATATCTTTTAATTCTTTAATTTGATTATTATTTGATAATTTAAATTCATTATCAATTAAGTATTCTATATTTTCTATTTTTTCTTTATTTTTTTCCATATATTGAGCTAGTACACTCAAATCCAAATCATAGTCCTTGGGGCTTCTTATACATTCATCATCAACTTTTTTATTCAGTTTTACTTTATTTAATAATCCACCTATATGGAAATTCTCGTCTTTATAATTAATTTTAAGTAGCAATCTTGGAAGTTGACCAACTTTACTTCTTGATATAAGATTTTTCGTTCCATTCCAAATGGCTTCTATTAATTCATCTACATCGTTTTCATTTAGATTTGTTTTTTGTGCAGCATGTTCATTAATTATTCCATAAAAACCTATTAAACTATATGGCAATATATATTCTTCTCTAAAAGTTTTATTAGATTTATCTGCACCTGATGCAAAAGCACCTGTTCCTCTTATTCTTCTAAGTATCACCTTATGAAGTGATCTTCCCATATTAAATTGTACAGGACCAGTAAATGTTACTGAATCTTTATTAAGAGGTATTGTTCCACCAAATAATCTAACATCTATACATTTTTCCAGTACATTTTTACTAACTTCATCTTTAGTTTTTCCAAAATCACTTGCTCTACCTTTTCCATCTTGAACTTTTCCTTTGTCATCCTTTTTCTCTATAACAAATATTTCTTCATTTTTATAATCGTGAAGATAATCTCTTATGGTTCTTTTGAGTCTTACATCTGTGACTATATTTATAGATGTTTCTTCATCAATTCTTGGTTTATTTGAATCAAGTGGATCTCCATTAGGATTGTTATCAACTATATCATATAAAAACAACAACTCACTTCTATTCTTCATCTTGTTCTTCCTCCTCTTTCTTAATTAAGTTGAATTTTTTAGCCATATTCATTCCCATTGAAAAATAAAAAGGTATATCCAAGTTTGATAAATCATTTAGTTCATTACTATCAATTAAATATTCCGCTGCATATGATAATTCATCATTGTAGTATTCTTTTTTATATTCCATAAATTTGTTTTGAATTTTAGGAAGCAATCTACATATATCTTTTTTAGATAAATTAAGACCCTTTAGCTGATCTATAAAAGGTTTACGTCCACCTTCTTTTTTAGCTTGTATATTAATCAATTTCTTACTAAGATAACCGACCATAAATACTGCTTTTTTAGAATTTATATTAAAGAATGCTTGGTTACTATTAAAAAAATCTTCAAATACCTCTTTCTTACTATTAAACTCTTCAATATTCCAAGATTCACGTTCCATATTTTCAACTCCTTCTATACTCTTATCTTTGAACTTTTCAATTTTATATAGATAATAAATAAATATATATGCTCTTAGAGTAGCTGTAAAATAGTTATCTTCACCTTTAACAAATTCGTCTTTTTCTTCTTTTATAAAAGCTTCTTTTAATTTAGTATTTATAAATGATATGAGGAAATTATACTCAATTTTTTCAGATCCTATAATCTTGTCCACTATATCTAAAAAATATCTATTATGGGTTTTGCTGGTAAAAATAATATTTAAATATGAAAAATTAGCTAAGTAGTAATATTCATTGAAAAAGTTCATGCTCTCTATGTCTTTCCATGTAGAATATAATTTTTTAAATGTGGATGGATAAACATCTTCAATATTAAGGACAATATTAAGTGCACTATTATTTTCTTCAATAAACATCAAATCAAAAGTCATGTTATTATCTTCATTTCCTAATATTCTAAAAATCTTATTCTCAAGTTTATCTTCGCTATTTAACATGTTATGACCAGATTTGTCTTGTTCCTTCTTAAATATTCTTCCATATTTATGAAGTATTTCTTCTAGTTGATTATTATACATTAGCTTTGGGATAAGATAAAATCGTCTTCCATAGAATGATAATAGAAGGTTTTCATCTAAATATAACTTGCCAAGTTCCAATTTCACTGCACAATCTCTACATAAAGGATAGTTCCTCCATGATTTTTCATAATCAAAACCACCACTTATATACCCTGGCTTGTCTATTGTATAAAATGTAAAAGGGCTAGCTAATCCAAAAACTTCTTTTTTCTTATGGCACATGGAACAATTCTTATCTTCTGATTTGGAGTTTTTATTATTAGTCTTGCTGTAATAAAATTTTTCTATTGGTACTTCTCTTATTCTATTTTTAAATACTTGAAAATCACCAACATAAATTTCATCGTCATTACTTTCTATTACTACTGTCAGCAAGTAATATCTTTCTTTTGTAGGTGTTTCACTAAATTTCTTGTTTATTTCTTCTAAAATTTCTTTATTATCTTTTAACAGATTGTAAATTTTATTTAGCAATTTTATCTCATCAAATATATAGTTTTCTCCACCTTCAGATTTATTTTTTAAATAGTCTATCCCATCTTTTATACCGGCTACTACTTTTTTAGGATATGTTTTTTCGGGTGTCGTAATTTTAGCGGTAGGTGTAATATCTGTACCATTGGGTGAACCTGCTCTGTACAAATATTTAAACTTTAGCTTACTATCATATTCTCTTTTATTTATTTTATCAAAAGTTAGATTATAATCTGAATATTTTAATCTAATTTCTAGTACCTTGTTATATTTACCTCTAGCATTAGCATTCTCTGTAAATATATCTAGTAACTTGTCATTTGAAGTAACTGCTTTGTATTTTATGCTACCTATACTTTTAATAGCTTCCATAGTTCACCTCCTATTTATTATTTATTAATATTATGTCTGCTTTTTTTCTAAATATTCTTTAATATTATCTATTTATATATAAAAGCAGTATTTTTTAAATTCTGTATATTTTGCAAACATTGTGGAGATACCTCTATTAGAAAAATACATTTAACAAGTTTTGAAATATATTATCTATGTATACTATTAATTCCACAAAAACAAGGAAAAAGGAGCTTTTCAGCTCCTTTTTTAGTTAATATATTTAATATTGTATAATTATATTACCCAATCATACTTAGAACACTTTGGGCATTTCAATCCTTGTTTTAATGGAAGTTGCTCTTTTACTAATACAAAAGGGAAACAAGACTTATATAACATTAGAGTTTCAATCCTTGTTTTAATGGAAGTTGCTCTTTTACATATCGTGAATTTCAAAAGAAATAGCTTCTTCAGATTTGTTTCAATCCTTGTTTTAATGGAAGTTGCTCTTTTACAACAGATTTATCAGTTAGAAAGAGAAAATAAAGAGCTGTTTCAATCCTTGTTTTAATGGAAGTTGCTCTTTTACGAATGTTTTGGCAGAACATTCCACATTTTTTATTATCACGTTTCAATCCTTGTTTTAATGGAAGTTGCTCTTTTACACTTAGTTTTGACAGGTATTAATTATAATAAAGATGTGTTTCAATCCTTGTTTTAATGGAAGTTGCTCTTTTACTCAATTAGAAAGTGTTCAGTATGCCCAATTATCAATAGTTTCAATCCTTGTTTTAATGGAAGTTGCTCTTTTACTCCGAAAACAAAAGTTACTAATAAATATGCAGGTACGTTTCAATCCTTGTTTTAATGGAAGTTGCTCTTTTACAAGTTGTAGCACAACCTAAGACTACAAAGAAAAATACGTTTCAATCCTTGTTTTAATGGAAGTTGCTCTTTTACTACCAAATGGGAAGTATCATGGGTTATGGATAGAACTGTTTCAATCCTTGTTTTAATGGAAGTTGCTCTTTTACGCTATTAATGATAAACAGAATATAATAATTGGACAGTGTTTCAATCCTTGTTTTAATGGAAGTTGCTCTTTTACGTATTCTTAGGTGCATTACTTGTAGCTACAAAACAGAGTTTCAATCCTTGTTTTAATGGAAGTTGCTCTTTTACTCGTCCAACCTTTAGCCATTGAAATTGCTTAATTTCAGCTACCAATTATTTTTTCACTTTAGAAATCCAACACTAAAATCCTTCTAAAAACGTAATTTTTCGTGTATTAACAATACCCTCAAGTATAGTATTCGCAATAGTTGTATTATTATAATATTAAATTTCAAAATAATTTTGTAGTAACAAAACCTAAATATATAAGTAATACAATTATCACTTATTAATAATATCATTTATCTATATGATTTTTCAATATTTTCATTTTTACAAAATATAAAATTATATTTTTATATCACTATTACTAACAGATATTATGAAAACCTTCAAGAAAATTATTAACTATGTAATTTTCTTGAAGGTTTTTAATTTATATAGTGTAACTTTTTGATAATCTTTCTTCTTTTATAATCCATTCTTTAAAAGAATAATAACTATTTTCAACATACTGCTTTAATTGGGTATAATCTCTAGATGCTGTATCTGAATTACTTTCATAAAATGAATACCCAAAATGATTAATATCATTTCTCATAATACCAAGTTTATATACTAGTTTAGCAAGCTCTTTTCGTAAATTTCCATTTATATATTTACTAGATAAATTTTTATTTTCATTATATATTTTGTTATATATTTTCTTTACATATGCTCTATCTTCTCTATTATTGTAATCATAATCTTCTAGAATACACATATAGCTTATCATTGTTTCCAAAAGAGCTGTATAGGCCTGTTGTATAAGGTTGTTATCAAGGCTCCACTTAACAATTGCCAATCCAGTATTAATAATATCTTCTCTATCTTCAACTGGTTCAAAATCTTTAATTACATCTTTAATATTCCCTATAATATGTTCTAGTGGCTTCATTGTAGTTTTGTCACTTATCATATATTTATTTAAATTATCATTTAACTTCCCATATGCTACACTTATGGAATTTTTTTGAGTACTTGAATTAACATTACGTCCTCTGCATGTAGATATAGTATTAGTAAAGTCATTTAAACTATTTACAAGATTTTTTATTAGGTCTCTATCCTCTTTATAGTACTCTTTATTGTTGCCATTGTTTAGAACTTCATTGGCAAATTGCTTTATATGATCACTATTGCCATACTTGACAAAACTATCAACTGCTTGAGACCATTCTAGTATTTCATCAAATTGTATAAGATTCATTATTGGTTTTTCATTATTAGCAAATTCAGGATTATTATATCCTTCATTACGATACTCATAGTTTCCATAATAAATTCCTCTTACTTTTATATTTTTTAAAGATTTTGCATAATTAAGTATGGTAAGAGCTAAAATTGGTATATATCTAAAAGCATGTGTAATATCAAATATTATTTCATCTCCGTCTTTTATTTGATTAATAATAGTATCGAAGTTTTCCCATATTTCACTCATACTATTTCCATCTTTTATATCCACTTCTTTCATACCAAATTTATGATTATGTCTTAATAAATCATGTTTTAGTCCTTTTCTATGTTCATAAGTATTTGTATTTGGTATTTTATTTGACTTGTTTTCTAGCCAATTTTCTTTTTTTGCCCAATCAGTCAAAAATATTACTACTTCATCTTCTTCTGTCCAATTTCTGCAGAACATTTCTGTTAAAGCTTCTTGAATAAAATATGTATTACATGCTCTTATATTATCTTTAGGTATATCCGCACATTTATAAACACATTTTTTGTAATATCCTCCACCTAAAAAACTAAATAACTTCTTTGACATTTACCTTTCCCCCATTATTTAACATATATTTCATATTTTCTAAAACCTTGATGAGAGAATATTCTATTTGTAATAATTTTTTCTCCATCCTTATGCTCTAATACTTGTCTTTTACTTGTTGAGTATACAGGAATTAAATCTTTTTTAAAACAATAATCAACAATATAAAATGTTGCACCAAATTCGCCTTGAACGAGTATAAAGTCATTTTTATTGGACACTTTTTCTATCCAATTAATCACTAAATCAAGTTTAGTTAAATCTAAACTTGATTTTGGATTAATATTTGCCCATATTTCTTTAATATTTGTATCAGCTTCTACTATTCTATTTATATTGAATGTTTTATAAGCATCTTCTATTTGAAAATCTGTTATATCATGTGACATAAGTACGATTAGCTTTTTCATTATTTTTCCTCTACTACTTCATAGACTTCAGGTAATAATCGATACTCTTTTGTAAATTCAGGCAATGTCATATATTTTGTGTACTCATTGGAAATTAATACTTCCTTTGAATCTAAGTAGTCATTTATTTCATCTATTTCTTCAAATAATTTATTATATATTCTCTTGGTGTGATATTCTTCGATAAAATCCATATATTTATATTTATAGTATTTAATATCTTCTATTTTTTTATAGTTATTATCAAAAGATAAAAACTTATTTTCTATGTTTTCTAGATACAAGTCTATCTTATTAAAATTAACTCTACCTAAGCCAAATGCTTTAGCCATGCCTATATTTTCTCTGCAATTTTCGTTATACTTTATTGAAATAAGTAATAATCCCAATTCATCATTCGTAAGATTTTGGAAATATATTTTTCCTATAAATTTATTTCCTTCTTTTACTACATTTCTTAAATTTGATGTAATATCGCTTGAAGTATCTAAAGATATTTTGTTTATATCCACATTTTCTTTGTGATGCCAATAAAATTTATATCCTCTTGCTACTGGTTTTGGATTAGAGCTATAAGTATTTATTTCCTTTTTCTTCACCACTTTATATTGATCTAAATATAAGTTGTAACAAGAAGACTTTGGCGATGCTAAATTAAAATATTTAACTTCTTTTATAGTTTTAGGATTTTTACAAACAGCATCCATAAAAGAAACCCTACCCTTAAAATTATTTTTTATATTCTTAAGAGGTGAATTTAAAATTTTATCAACTGTATATCCATACAATGCATTTGCATAGTCTATACCAGGAGTATACTCTGTATTTATACAATCTCTAACAGAGTTATTATAGAAAATTCTAAGATAAGGACTTCTTCCGAAATATGCTACTTTATTATCTTTGACAATATAGAAAAATGGTTTAGGATTTTCTACTACATTGTTTTTGTGTTTTTCTCCTGGTAATAAGTAGTACTCTGAGTTTTTTCTTTGTTTATTAGTTTCACAGTCATTCTTATAAGCTATAATTTCTCTCGAATCTATTTCTATAGGTTTACTATTTTCATCTATTTCATTAATAATATAATGCTTATTTTTGCTACCTAGATGATTGTTGTTGCAAAGTATTCCCTTATACCTACAATTATTATTTACTGATACTTCTTTAAAATTATTCTCTGAATCTATATTAAAAGTAATATTAGTTGAATAAGGTTTATAGTTTCTGTTAAGATTATATTTATTTCTCGCAAATCTATCCCAGTCTTTTCCACTTTTCCCTTTATAGTTTAATAGCTCTTTTGTATACATATATTGAACCTTATTTTCTGGTAAATTATTTTGTCTTAATTTACGCTCACCAATTGGAAAGAAGGTTTTATTATTTATTTTTTTTGCCTCGTATAAGAAGTATTTATTTCCCACTTTTTTAATATATCCAGCTTTTACAACTGTCTCTATACTTTTACCTCTTTCAACCTTTATAATATCCTTGTACTGTTGACTAGAAGTATCTGCCGATGCAAATTTTCTGTATAAAAATAGTCTATCTTCTATAAATTCAGGATATGAAAAACTCAATATTTCAGTATTCGATCTTACAACACCTTTCATTGAACTACCTGGAACACTTATATTATTATCACTATTTCTAAAAAAATCTACTATATTGTTGTCCTTACTTTTTTCATCTCCAACAAAAATAGGTGTTTCATTTACAAACTCATAATCTAGATATCCTGTATTTAAAGATTTATTATATTTATCGTATTTTGGTAAGTCTTCACAACTTTTATACCTTATATATACTTCTTCTGGGAATCTAATAAAGTTAAATGGCGCAGTTGCTGGTTTATCACTTATATTAGGGTTGTTATTACTATTTGATTTATTATTTCTATTTTTATTATAATTGTTATTTTTACCACTTTCGTTAAAGTTTCCATGGTTTTTATTTTTAGTAGGTTGCATCTTATTTAACTCCCTTCAAAGCTGTATATTTAACAAAAGCTTGTCCATCATCTTCATAGGAAATATAATTAAATACCTTTATTTTGTCATACTTATTTCTTTCAAGCTTATTTCCCAACCTTTTCTTCAAAAGATATTCTTCATAAAACCCGTCTTCCTCATTACTATGTTCTGTTATTATTCCTTGGAAGTTGTTATCTTCAAAGAAATGTAGTTCTCTATTTTCATTGAAAAAGAATCCTTCTACTAATATGTCTTTCTTAATTTCATTCATATCTTCTATATCACCAAAATATAAATCATTTAAGTAATATAACAGTGCATATTTATATCCTTCTTTTAATAAATCATTTTTATCTATTTCATATAAGTTCTTGTATCTATATTGATTCATTACATAACCTCCTTGATTTTTTCAATTTGGCTTATTACATCACTTATATATTTATTATCATTTACTTTCATCATACCATTTTCAAATTTAACTTTTATAACTTTATTTTTATCAATTATTTCTATATGTTCTCCCTTAATTCTTCCACTTCCCACAGAAGATGAACTACCTATTGTGATTTTTGATAAACCTAAATCCCTTAGTGTCATAAGTACCATTCCTATAGCTATTTTATTTTCATCCTCATTTTCAAATCTTTTCAACGAAATATTTATTCCTAAGCTTCCCTTAACTCTTTTTTCGTTGAACTTGCCACCTGTAGTTACTCCACCTGTAAATCTATCAACTTTTATTCTGTTATATGTACAATATTTAGGATTTTCTATTATTACATCATGTACCAATAATCTACCTATAGTATGATTTGTTCTCATATCAGGTGAAGATCCATATATTTTATCAATTATAAACAATTCTTTATTTAGAGTATTTAGAATTATAGTGTTATATTGTCTAAGCATACCTTTTATTGTAGAACCTGGTATGATATCTTGTTCAAAACTATTTTTCATATTCTCATAGTCTACTATAAGATTTTCTTTTACTATTAAGGAGTCTACTATTTCTCCATAAAACTTAAAGCTTATGTATCCTTTATTTGAATCATTTTCTAATTTAGTATAATCCATAGTTTTATATTTCTTATTATTTAATATGTAATCTCTTGCATTAGCTTTATTTCCTAAGTCAAATTTGGCAACTTCTACATTATTAATTTCAAAACTACCAAATCCATTCATTTTGTTAGCACCAAGTCTTACTTTTCCTTCTCTTATGCCTACTATTATTTTATTAATTAAGTTTTCTTCTATTTCATTTTCTTTTTTATTTTCAGCAAAACACTTTATTTTAACTTCAAAGTTTGTATCCATTTCTATGAAAGTAGTGTCATATTTGCCACCTTCTATACTTGTGCCATACTTATAGTCTCTTCTTATACCTGGTCTACTTCCTAAATTCAATTTATTTCCATAACTATCCGATATATAAATTTTGCTATCTGTATTATCCTTACTTTCACTTCCAAATACTAAATTTACATTTTTTTCTTCACTCATACCTAATAAGTAACTTTTAAATGCACCTGCAAAAGAACTTCCCATAATTAATGGTTTTTGACTGTTTTTATCTATTAGTATGTCACTTTCTTCCTTGCCATTTCCTATTTTTAGAGGAGTCTTATTTTTAAGGCTTATTTTATATTCATTAATAAATCTACTACCCTTCATTTTTTTCCCCTCCATTTTCTCTAAGATTAAATGTTAGTAATTTTTTTGTTAATAATAGTTTTAACTTATAGTCACCACTTTTATTAAGTTTTATATTTTCGTAAGTTGCATACTCTAATTTAAATCTACTTCCTGTTAAATCTTCTATGCTTTTATCAGATATTAATTCATCTAAATAATCAAATAAACATTCACCAAATAATTTAGCTTTTGAAGTGTTCATATATAAATTTCTAGTTTTAGTTTTTAGTTCATGTTTAAAGTTTTTCATGTGATTTTTTGATTCTACTTCTCCCAAAGAATCTATTTTGTCTATAGCTTGATCTATTATATTTATCAACTTTCCTGCTTGTGCGTTTGGAAATTCTTCTAATTGTACTTTTTTAATCCCTCTACTATCAGTTTTACTATCCAAAGCTTCTACTTGTATTTTAGTTAAATATTCATCTTCTCTTGATTTGTTAATATTATTTAATATTGTAGTAAGTGTATCATTTGCTTTCTTATCTAGTTTAATATTAATCTTTTCTAGTTTTGTATCCTCTTGATAATTTCTGCATTCTGTGACATTAAAGCTTGGGTTAATATATATGCGACCGTATCCTTCTTGCTTTTTACTTCCAACTCCATTTATCTCAAAATCTCTAACCTTATTATAATCAAGTTTTCCTTCATATGAATATGAAATTATACTTCCACTTTTTATTGCTGTAACACTAGGTATAAAGGATTTCCACATAGCATTATATCCTTTTATATCTGTGCTTAATATTGTTGATTTAATTATTTTAACATTATTGATACCTAATTTTTCTTCCAACTCTTTTTCTGGTATATATGAAATTACATTTCCAAAATCATCTCTTAATACAGTATTTGAAGCAAAGTATATAGTCAAATATTCTTGCTCTTTATCTATACCAATATTCAATCTATTTTTTATATCATTTATATTATAAATTCCTTCTATATTAAGTTCACACATTCCATATCCACTAGACTTAGAACCACCAATATAGACTATTTCTTTATCAAAAGTATCTTTAACTTCATTAACTAAATAGTCCTCACATTGAACAATTGTATAATATTGTTGATTTTTATCAATAGCTTCATATCTAAATAAGTTTTCTTCATTAATTTGCTTACTGTTATGTAAATTTTCAACTCTTTTTATAGATACCAAGTTTATCAAATTATTTTTTAGTATAGAAAAATCTGATTTGTTTACCCTTTGGAATCCTTCTTCTATATTTTCATTTAATTCATTCTTAATTCCTATAGTATTATTATCTCTTGAAAACTCTTTTATCTTATCTTTCGAAGCATAGAAACAAAGAGGAGTAGAAATAGAATAATTATCTCCTATTCTTGGATACGCATCATAGAATTTTATATTATTACTTAAAAGTTTTTCTCTGTATTCTTTATTTAAAGATATATCTTCTTTTATTTTATTTTTGTTTATGTATTTATTTATATAAGCCCCTCTTATGGCGCTACCAGTTATATATGATAGCTCTGTTTTGATAGGCCCCCTAATATCAATATTAATCAGAATAAATTTGCTCATTATCCTATCACCTTTTCAACAATTTTATTTAACGCTTCCTTACTTAATTCTTTATTATTTATTAATAAGGTACATTTTACTTCTCCCTTACCCCTACTTCTTAGTGTTCCTAAGTGTCTAAGTCCGTTAACTCCACAAAGTAACAAACCTAACTCATTTTCACTAAGTTCTTCTTCGCTATATATTTCAGAATAAAAGCATATATCTTTATTTAAAACTCTCATACTTCTTAGTGATCCATCAGCTGAAGTTCCACTATCCTTATCAATTTTTGTTGAATATCTTATATCTGTCAAAGCATCTATTATTTCATCTTTTTTTATACTTCCCAAGTCCACTAAATATTTTAAAACTTCTTTTGTATCTTTATTTATAGACGCATTTTCAAACTTTAAGCATCCCTGACTTTGATCATCTCTATATGATTCTTTACCTTTATTATTAAATATTTTTCCAAACAACTTTATAGCTATTTCTTCATTAAATTTTGATTTTTCTTCATCATATAACTTTTGATTTTCCAAAATTATATCCATAACTTCTCTTATATTACCTTTAATAGACTTTCCTTTATAAAAAGGCATTTTATAATCATCATAAAGTACATCAATATCAGACACTGATATTATTGACTCTCCTCCAGAAAAAATAGTATCTGATAGAAGTTCTATTTTTAATGTATATTTTTCCATACTTCCCCCTCTAATCTTCTAAAGTAATAAGCATATCTTGAAATTCTATTAAATCAAAATATAAACATGTGTCTTTATCGTCTATTCTTGTAAATCCAAAGTCTGATTGGATATTTCCAAATTTACCATTAAAATTATTACTTATTTTATATTTATTCATAAATATTTTTGTATCATCTTTTCCTTTTGGGAATATGTCTCTAAGCTTTCTTATTTTACCTTTACTTTCTGATGATATTATTTCAATTTTTCTGTATTCTTCTTTGAAGTTTTCATAACTATTGAAAACTTTACTATTTATATATAATGGTTTAATATTTAAATTTATAGATTTACCAATATGTGTTCTAGTTCTTATTTCTGATACACTTGTTGCTATCTCACCTTCACATATATGATAATCAACTAGTGATGCATCCTCTGTGTCAACTATTTTACTTTTGCAGTTTTTGCATAAAACTTCCGCTATTTCGCAACCTCTATCAAATGGATAATTTGATTTCATTATACTAATTCCAGCACATGCATTTAAAGTTTCACCTTCAATTTTATATTTGTTAAGATTAGTAACAAATGCATTCACACATTCCATTGCTATTTGTGCATTACATATGAAACAAACGTCATCACCTGCTAAAATTATAGGTCTTATTGGTAAGATCATATTTCCATCTTCATCTTTTAGTAAATTTAGCTTATCCTTTAACTTGTCATAGTTTTTTACTACCTTATCTATCATATATTCAAAAGATTCAAAGTAATATTTTTTTATATTTGTACTAAACTCATTTGATTTATTAATATATTCTTTATTAGCATCCTTTATATTACTATGTTTATATTGTTCCATAGTTCTATTTCTCATTTTTTGTATTTTTTGACCCATTTTATTTCCATCTAAAGTAACTATGCCTATATATCTATTTTCACCTTTTCGTATGCCTAATTTCTCAGTTTCATTAGTAAAGGAATATCCTTGTTTTAAATATTTATTCATAAGGGTTTCTATTGAATAAGGCATTTTTTCTGATTTTAAATTTTTTAAAAATTCTTTTTCTGACCACTTTCTTTTTATCAACGTTTCTCTGGATAATGGTGTTCCTTCTTCTCTTTTACAAGCTGCTTGTTCTGTAGTAACACATCGTTCTTCTATCCCATAAGATTTTCTTTTAAATACAGATTTTCTTTCTGATTTTTTATCGTTTAATTTCTTGTACAATAGATCTATTACATCAATTATTAAATCATTTTCTTCATCATATTTTTCATATGTCATAAAGAACTCTACTCCAGCAAACTTACATAAAACTTCCTTAGTTACTTCTTTAATGAACTTAATTGCATCTTCCTCTGTTTGAAGTAAAAATATACTATTTCCACCTCCAACACTTACATCCCCTAATTTTAAACTATATTTTTTACCTATATATCTAGGTACATTTTCTGTTACATATTCGATTATATTAGAAGCACCTATATTTTCTTTTAGTTTATTCGTTTTAAAAATATAGTTTTGCTTCTTAGAAACTTCTGATATAACTAAAAATTTTTCCATAACTCCCCCTATTAGATAAAATTGTCATTAGTTTTATATCAAATGAACAATATTTTAATATATAACTAATGATATTGCTATTTTAAGTATAGTTATTTCGAACTTATATATCAATTATTGATTTGGCTAAAATAAAAACCTATATACAAAGTGCATTTTAAATTACATCAGAATTTTTTATATATTTTTTTTAATATATTGAAGATATTATATTTTAATCGTTATTATGATAATGTAACTATATTTATATAAAGATATATGTGCATTATTATAATATGGAGGGTTTTATGAAAAAAGTTTTTTTAACTGTACTAGGTACAGGATATTATAAAGATTGTTATTATTACTTAGATAATAAAGAATATAGAAGTAAATTTGTTCAAGAGGCACTTATAAAACTACTTTTCACTGAAAATGATAATATTGAGGTTAAAGTTCTATTAACTGAAAAAGCTAAAAGAGATAATTTTGATTTTAATGAAAAAAGACCTAATAATTTAAAAGAGGCCCTAGATAAATTAGGTATAATTCCGGAGTTGATTATAGTACCAGAAGGTAAAACAGAGGAAGAACTATGGAGTATATTTGAAAACACAATAAATTCTATTGATAATAACTCTCAGATTGTATTGGATATTACACATTCTTTAAGAAATATACCAATACAAATCTTAGTTGCATTAAACTATCTCAAACTTTTCAAGAATATAAATTTAGATAGTATTTATTATGGCGCATTTGAATTAGGACAAAATATTGATGATCCATTAATTAATTCTGAAAAAATCAGAAAATCACCTATTTGTAACTTAAATATATACTATGAATTGTTAAATTGGACAAATGCAATCAACTCATTTATGAATACTGGTAATTCATCACAAATCATTAATTTATACAATGATATATATAAAGATAAAAAGGCTACAATTTTTAAGCAAGGTTCAAAGGATGAAAAAAATAATTTAATAGCTTTAAATGATGTTGTTAAAAGTCTTGATAATTTTACACAATGTATAAATACTTGCCGTGGTATGGATAACCCCGATGTAAAGAAAAATACTAATTTAAAATCTATTAGCCGTGCTGCAAATACTTTATACAATAACCTTAATGTTTTAAATAATAATTTGACTTTTATGCCTCTTAAATATCTTTTTAACATAGTTAAAGAAATAATTAATCCTTTTATAGGCAAGCCTTCTTTTGAAATAGGTATAGAAACTGTAAACTGGTGTATTAGATATGGTTTATACCAACAAGGTTATACTGCTCTGGATGAAAGCTTGAAAACATTTATATGTGATAAACTTAATCTTAGTGAAAAAAACTATAAAAAATATTATCGTGAAAATATTGCTAATACAATTTTAGTTGGTCTTAACAAAGAAGTTTCTCAGCTTAGAATTAATGTTGAAAATGAAGAGGATATTTTGCTTATAAAAAATACTGTATCTATGTTAAAAGAAAACACTAGTTTCTGTGATTTGGTATTAAAAATTAAGGAAAAAAGAAATGATATCAATCATTTTGGATATAAAGATCTTAATGTTACAGATTATACTAAACTAAGTTTTAGTCTAAAAGAATATTACAATGAATTCATTGATATTAAAGATCATATTAACTTGTCTTATTAACTTTAATAAAAATTTTTGTTTTTGATTATTATATAACTTTTAATCAAATTTATATATTTAAAAAGAAGAAGTAAGATAAACTCACCTTACTTCTTCTTTAATTTAAACTTCTCATATTCCTATAAAAATTTTATCTATATAACACAAATTTCAACATCTAAAAAATGAACTATTCAATATTTTCATTTTAAGTGTTAACACATCCAAATACCTTTTAGAAATACGTTGTTATTTTCTTACTTTTATATAGACTTTTGGTTCTATGGCTGAATAAATAGATAGAAAGTTTCAATCCTTGTTTTATTAGAAGTTGCTCTTTTACATATACATAATAGAATTTGA
Source organism: Terrisporobacter mayombei (assembly GCF_020748465.1). Taxonomy (GTDB): domain Bacteria; phylum Bacillota; class Clostridia; order Peptostreptococcales; family Peptostreptococcaceae; genus Terrisporobacter; species Terrisporobacter mayombei. The sequence continues at coordinate 139,911 of NZ_JAHZMP010000002.1, read as the reverse complement.
AATAAGAAATTATAAAATGTTTCAATCCTTGTTTTAATGGAACTTACTCTTTTACACACTAAGGGGAATAGCAAAGGTCACGATGAAATATTGTTTCAATCCTTGTTTTAATGGAACTTACTCTTTTACTCGTCCAAACTCAAATCATTTAAATTACTACCATGTAAACTTATACACTATTTTTATATATAGAAAATCACCTATAAAACCTTGTGAAAATCCAACTTTTTTACTTATTAACATCCACCTATGCTTAAGTATTTCCAATAATAACATCACTTTTTCAAATAATTTTATAATAACAAAACTATAATTGCTTAAAATAGTATTACAAATTTATTATATTATTAATTGTATCTTTTATAAAATATAAATCAATAGTTTAATCTGATTTTATAAAACAAAAAAGCATGTATTTCCCAACAAGAAAATACACGCTTTCAATTATCACTATTTATTTTTCATCAAACAGCCTATACAGCCCTTTTCTTATCTTCCAATCTACTAGATTTATTATAAGACTTTTGTGACATAAATCTAATAACAAGTCCCATACCTATAAGAATTAATGGTCCACCATAAGTTTTAACTATTAGTAAAATGGCTTCCGTTCCACTAGATCCCATTACATAGTCAAGGCCTGCCCCTAAAAATCCTGTACAAGATAATACTAAAGCTATCCCTGACATAGTGTATGCAAGTGCATTTGATTTAAAGAATTTAAAATCAATATTTTTGTTATTTTTTCTAAATGACATATATGCACACATAAGAATTATATAAGGTATAACAACTGTTAAAGCTGATAAGTCTGTTAACAATTTAAAGAATGCATCTATAGACTTTAGTCCAAATAGCGGTATAGCTATTAGTACTATTAATATCACACATTGAGTCCATAGTGCGTTTACTAATGTTCCATCTTCTCTTTTCTTAACTAAGAATTCTGGGAATGTTCCCTTTGGAACTTCTCCAAACATAGCTCTTATTGGAGACTCCATCCATATTATATAAGCTGCTATTGATGTTACTAAGAATATTGCTGCATATATTTGAACTACTATTTTTCCATTTATTCCAAAGTTATTTGCTACTATACTATAAACCACATACCCTGCATCTTTTATACCAGCGCTTTCCAAAACTTGTGGTGATGCTATTAATTGTACAGCCACAGAACCAAGTATATATGATAATGCTATAAGTATAGTTGCTATAACCATTGCTTTTGGAAATGTCTTTTTAGGATTTTCCGTTTGTTTTATATAAGTTCCTGCAACTTCTGAACCTGATACTGCAAATAGTAACCAGGAGAATGTTGAGAAATAACTTACATTAAATTTTGGAACAACTGTTTCTACACTAAATTCAGTTGCAGAAGGTGTTCCGTTAAAATATCCAACTACTGCCATTACTATAAATATTACTGTTGCTGCTAGAGTAAATTTCCCTCCAAAATCAGCCAGCTTAGAGAATTTACTTACGCCTATTGTTGCTATGTATGTCATAGCTATACATATAAATATTGATAGTATTGGCAACAAATAAGCATTTGAATCAGTAAATATATTTCTTCCAAGTAAAGCCCATGATGCTGCTACAGGTATTCTTGAGAAAACCATTTGTAGATAGAAAAGTATTCCTATAAAATAAGACCATGTACTTATGAAGGCCCATTTTTCACCTATTGCTTGTTCTACCCAAGTATAAATTCCGCCGTCTTTGTCTTTATTAAAAGATGCCATTTCAGCTATTACTCCACAAAGTGGTAAAAAATATAGTACAGATACTATCACCCATGAAGGTATAGCAGTTGCCCCTAAATATACTGCATTACTTGCGATGTTAGTAAAATTAAAAGTAGGAACAAATATAAGCATTACTAATGCCCATAATTTAATTTTTTTGTTTTCTCCCATGATGTCTCTCCTCTACAATAAATATTCCCATATAAAAAATTTACTTGGCTTGATTGGCGTATCATTTTGCTATCACTTTGTCAACAACCTTGTTTAGGTTAATAAGTTGGAGATTATAAGTTATCCATAGATCAGATAACACACAACTTCCTTACAATTAAAAAAGCCTTGAGCTTAACACTCAAGGCTACGTAAATACAAAAATAAACTAATATGAATATAGTATATTTAGGTATATATATTATCCCTTAAATGATAGCTCACCACAAAATAATTTGTGACAGTGATACAGATATTCTCTGCATCCCCAGCCGTACAACTTTTAGCTTCAGTTATACAACTTCGGCGATACTTCCTTTCCTAATAAATCTTTATGATTTTCCTCATTACTAGTACTATTAACTACCGCGCCTCTATCTTTTTTATACTTAATTTGAATTTATGTTCTGATTATACGCTATAAATTAAATTTTGTAAATATTTTTTACTAAATTTAATTAAATTTCAAATCAATTTCTTCACGTTAAATATCAAAAACTGAAATATAATTTTCTATTCTTACTTATAATATCTTTCATTAAACTTCTCACATCTATCAAGAGTAATCGTGGCAAGACTTTGATACATAAAAAGTTTATCCTTACTAAGGCCCTTCTCCTTTGCCACTTTTTCATCAAGCCATTGAATCTGTTCCTTTTTCAACTTATTAAATGAATCCTTATCCAAATCTGTTTTCAACTCTTTATATAAATTATTTAACATTTCATCACTTAGCTCATAAACTGCCTTTGCACTTTCAACATCATTCATATCATAAGATCTTAAAATATTTATTAATGCATCTTGATATCTAAAAATACCATTTTCTTTAACTAATAAATCCTCTGCCTTTTTAGCTTTATTTTTATAATCACTTTTAATATTTTTAGCTTTTATGTTTTCTTTTTTATCCTTATTTTTTGCTGTTTTTTTCTTTTCTTTTTTTGCTTCTTTTTCTTCTTGATCAGGGTTATTTTTTAAGTTTTCACACTTTTTCTTTAAATCTTTTGCAGCACTTTTTATTATGTCACTTTCACTATTTATTTCTTCTATTGAGCTGCATAACTGTATTGCAACATCATAATGTTTCTTCTCTTTAGAATCAATTGCTTCAACTAAATTATTTGTTTGCTTATAAAGTGCATCGGCTTCTTCTTCATTACTATTTTCTTCTTTTGCTAAACTAAAGAAGTTCTTTGCTTTATCATACTCTTGGTTTGCAGCTACTGTTTTCCCCTCTTCTAAATATTCATCATAAGATGAAGTATCTTCTTTCTTACTACATCCCACAACAAATAAACATAATATAGTTAATATCATTATTATTTTTTTCATTTACTCAATCCCTTCTTGCTTTACAAATATTTCTATTTTATATGCTAATTATATTAAAGATTTCGTTGGATAGCTATATGTTTTAATAGAATCATTATATAATTTATCACAATACAATCTTACAATGCAAAGGGGGTAACATTTTTGTGCCCCCCTTTAGAACCATTAATGTCACTGGATTTTTATGCATAATCAACTAAGTTTATGCTATTTTATTTCTAAATAAAAAAGTCTAAGAGAAAATTAAATCCCTCAGACTTTTTATTATTGTATAGTATTAAAATATTTATAAGGCGTCATCAATTCTATCATATCCCTTATCATCGTTATGATATGGTATAAAGCTTCCTATAATACCACCTATGATTGCTGGAATAATCCAGTTAAATCCTAAACTACTAAGCGGTAATTTATTTATAAATGCAATTTCAAGGCCCATATTATTTGCAACTGTAAGAATACTTATAATTAATGCCACATAAGTTGCACCTTTAAATGCATTATCATTTTTGATTTGGTGACCAAATAAAGTCATTATTACTAAAACAATTGTTGCAGGGTAAATAACTGATAGTATTGGTGCTGAGAATTTTATTATAGTACTTACACCAAAGTTAGATACTACTGCACTAAATATACATACAACAACTACTACAGTTTCATATTTTATAGCACCTTTAGTTAGTTTAGTAAAGTATTGTGCTGTTGCTGATACAAGTCCTATAGCTGTTGTTAAACATGCTAGTCCAACTATTACTGCTAAAACTACTTTTCCTGGTTTACCTAATAATTGCTCTGTTATACTAACTATTAATGAAGTCTGGTTTATATCAGATGGGTTAACTCCTGCAAATTGATGTGCAACAGTTGAACCTAAATATGTTAGACCTCCATATACTATAACTAAAGCCACGGCTGCTACAAGTCCTGCTTGTAGTGTTAATTTTATTTTTTGTGATTCTTCAGTATATCCCTTTTGACCAAGAGAAATAATTACAACTGCAGATAGTGCTATTGCTCCTAATGGGTCCATTGTTTGGTATCCTTGAGATATACCTTCAGAGAATATATTGCTTATTACTGGTGCTTCATTTAAATCACCTAGTGGTGATACTACACCCATTATGATTAAAAATATTAATGCTATTAACAAAGCTGGTGTTAAGTATTGCCCTATAATGTCTACAACTTTAGATGGTTTTATTGTAAGAACAAGTGTTAAACCAAAGAATAAAACTGAGAATATAATTGGACTAAATCCACTAAAAATTGGTTGTATTCCCATTTCAAATGTTGTTGCACCTGTTCTAGGTATTGCTAAAAGTGGTCCTAGGCAAATCATTATTGCTGTTGCTAGAACAAATGATAACCTTTTCCCAACTCTTCCTAATACTTTAGTTATATCTCCTTGGCACTTAGCCGCTGCCATTATTGCAAGTAGTGCTAATCCAACGTCTGCAATGATAAAGCCTGTAAAACCAGTCATCCATCCACTACCGCTGACTACACCAAGGTATGGTGGAAAGATTAAATTTCCAGCTCCAAAAAACATTGCGAATAGTGCAAATCCAACTACAATGATATCCTTCTGTTGCCTTTTCATGTTAAAGCCCCCTTAAAAATTCATTTATGTTAATAAAAGAAATTGTACATTTCTATATTCTAACCGTCTATAATTTCTTGATTTTTTAACATATATTTATCAATAGGAGTGGTTTTTAACATTAATTTAACCAATATTTTAAAAAGCATAACAACAATTTCTACCATATGAAGGGTGCATTTATTTCAAATACCCCCTTCAAAATCTTCATATTATTATTTTTACATACCAACAACTATTTTTGTAGATATTTCATCCATATTTTTATTTATAACATTATGTAAGTACATCTCTCCACCAAGCTCCTCATTAAATTCCATAATATCCTTACATCTATCATGCACATCATGTAAGCTACATTCTACTCCACTACTCATTACTATATGAATAACACACTCTGGAAACTTAGCTCTCATCTCTTTTACAAATTCTATTCTTTCTTCACTATATAAATCCATATCTTCATAGAAGTAAATAATTCTTTTTCCATAAGCTTTGAAAACACTATTTATGTCATTTTCATCAAAACCTATCCTACTTTTTTCTTCATCTTCTAAAATCCCTAAAAAATATTGCAGAGTTTTTTCAGCAGTTTCAAAATTTCCTTCACCCATACAGCATAATCTATAATCGTTTTCTAAGTAAGAAAATTTTTCCCCTATTCTTATCTCTTTTAACATATTTTTAATCTCCTTATAATTTATAGTGCCGATTTTATTATACCACTTCTGCAAAATGCTGCAAATTTTTTAACAAAATACAAAAGCTATGTTTTTCATATAGAAAAACATAGCTTAATTAAAATTTATTTAGTATTGTAGTTATCTATGCTACTTAGCCTTACGTCATAGTTAGATCCACTAAACAACATATCTAAGTTTTCTTTGGCAAACAAATTTTCAATAAGATTCTTTTTATCCTCGTTATTATATGTTCTTATTTTCAATAGTATGTGAGGTTTTCCTTTATTTAGTCCATCATAATAAACTGCAATCCATAAGTCTTCCAATTCTACACCATTATTGGTTAAATACTCTATTATAGTGCCTCTATAAATATTTAAAAACTCTTTTTCTTTTTCGTTGTTGTTTTCAGACACCAACTCAAATCCAAAAGGTTCATTTTTATTAGTTGAATGTAAATTATCTTCAATTCTTTCTTCTATCTTTTGTGGTTGGGGATTTTCTACATACTTTGTGCCAAAAGAGAATATACCAAATAAAGCAACTACAAATATTATTCCAATTATTATTTCTTTGCTCATTTTATTGTCTCCTATAATCAAATCTTTTGCTAAACTTATTACTTATTTTGCTAAACTTATAAACAATTTATTCTTACAAAATACTTTATATAATTTTATGAAACTTAAAAGGAGCTATTGCTAACCCCCATTTGCAATAGCCCCTCTCTTTTGATTGGCCGTTCATGTAATTCCCCTTGAATTAACATGCCACCCTAAATTTTAAAACTATAAACTAATAATGAATCTGATTTTTAATCCCCATATATCATTAATAATTCATCAGTAGTTTTTATGATCCCCATAATTAATTACTCATAAACTATCTATCCATAGAGTATGCAATTATGCTAATATTAGGAACCCCCATTACTAATACACACATTATTAACATATTTCTTCTTTTAGAAAACTTATTAGCAATTAAGAATATAGTAATCAATTTTTTATATTTTTTCCATATCATTGTACTCAAAGACAATAGTTTGCACCGAAATACAATTTTATGGTAAAATTTACATAATGTATTCTAATTATTATGGGGGGTAATATGAGAATTGCTATTATAGACGATATAAAAAATGATCGAGTTAACGTTAAAAACATAGTAAATGAGTTCTTTTTAGACAGATTTACGAAACTTGATAATATGGATTTAAAAATCGATGAGTTTGAAAATGGGGAAGACTTCTTATCAATTTTTGAACCTAATTATTATGATATTATAATTTTAGATATATATATGAAAAATATTACAGGAATGGAAACCGCTAGGAAAATTTTCAATGTTGATAAATCTTGTAATATAATTTTTTTGACCACAAGTAGTGAACATGTGTTTGATAGTTTTGAAGTTAAAGCAGTATTTTACATTATAAAACCAATTACACTTAATAAAGACAAACTATTTACTGCTCTTGATTATTGTCTTGAAAATTTAAAATTAGACACGTCATCCTTAGACATAATCATCAATAAAAAAACAGTAAATTTACTTTTTTCTAATATTATATATGTAGATTGTGAGCGTAGAATCAGTAAATTTCATACGACTAAAACTACTCTAGTTTCCAATATAAGTTTAACTAATTACTCTGAAATTTTGCTTAGTGATAAAAGATTTATTGAATGTTTTAGGGGAATAATTATAAACATGGAACATGTAGACAAAATAGAAAATGATGATTTTATATTAACAAATGGTGAAATTATTCCAATTAGTAAGCGTAAAAAATCTACTATTAAAGATATTTATTTTGAATATTTTTTAAAGAAAAGAGGAGTTTAGTATATGGACGCTTTCATCGCTGCTATATCAATATCTTTGGCACAGATACCAGGTATTATAATAAGATATTTGCCCTTTCACAATGATATAAAAACAAACAAAAGAAGATTACTTTTTGCTACGTATTCAATATTTTTTATAATAGAAACTATTGTACATTTTATATTTATTAATAAATATAGTATGAGAATTTTTACTTTTAAAAAATCTGTTATTTTGGGAGGTATTATACTTGTATTGATAAATTGTGTAATAATTAAATCAAAATTTTTTCAACATATGTTTGTCTCATGTATGCAATCTATCTATTCTTTATTTTTACAAACTATAATAGCTTTGATGCAGTTACAATTTTTTTTAAGTAAACCAATTTACTATCAATTTTTGTTACAGTCCATACTATATATACTACTATTTGCAATTACTATTTATCCTCTGACTAAAATTTTAAAAGGTACTTTTATGGTTTATATGAAAGAGGATGTGCCACATCATTGGAATATATTATGGATTACACCATTTTGTATTCTTTTTAGTGATGTAGTACTAACTATCAATAATCAATGGATAAGTGGAATTAATCAGCTAATATCTCGTATATTAATAATTATTGCTTGTTTTGCCATATTTAAATGCACTAGTATAGATTTGAAGGAAAAGAAGAGTAAAGATGACATTCTTAACAATAACCAACTTCTAAAGCTTCAGGTTTCTGACTTAAATAATCGTTTCCAGGATATTGAGAAAAACAAGGAAAGTTTGAACATACTTAGGCATGATATGAGGCATCACTTATACTTAATAAAGACCATGTTAGATAAATGCAATTACAATGAAATTAATAGTATTATTGATAATATAAGCAAAAATCTATCAGAAACTAATATAATTTCATTTTGTAAAAACCCTATTATTGATGCTTCTTTGTCTGCTTATATTGAAAAAGCAATTGAAAAAGGCATTACGGTAAATACAAAAATAGATATTCCTTTTGACTTAAATATTGATACTACAGATTTAGCCGTTGTTATTTTAAATCTTATGGAAAATGCTCTTAATGCCAGTTCAAAACAAAAATCAAATAAAGACAAAATTATTCAAATAAGCTCAAAGTACTCAAACGGAACTTTAGCATTTAGAGTAAAAAATAGATTTGATGGAAAAGTGGACTTTGATGAAGAAGGTCTTCCCGTAACATCTTCTTTTGGACATGGCATTGGTATGCGCTCTGTAAAGGCATTTACAGAAAAGTATAATTCTAGCTTATCTTGTAGTTTTGAAAATGGTTGGTTTTCAACCATTCTATTTATAAATAATTGTTAAATAAAAATATATTTTCTTCCATAATATTGAATAGTTCTTTTTTATTCATTAAAGCAATTGTGTTATAATTTAATATATAATAGTCTAATTATTAACAATGTATATTTTGAAAATATATTAAATACATTTCACAATACCAATATTCATGGGGGGAGCTATATATGAAGTTACAAGAAAAATATTCCATAGGCGAAGTTGAAAAAATTTGCAATATTCCTATAAAAACTTTGCGATACTATGATTCCATAAAATTAGTAATACCTTCTTTTAGAGATACAGAAAGCAATTATAGATACTATAGTAAGGAACAAATGGTGACAATCTGTATTGTTCGCAAGCTTAGAATGCTTGGATTTGGATTAAAGGAAATACATAATATTATAAATGATAATAAAGCACATATTCTAGAAGAAAGTGTTGATTCTAAATTAGTCGAGATTTCCGAGGAAATAAAAAAACTACAACAAAAATACGCAGAAGGTTGTACCTTTTCTCAAAGATTAAAAAAGGGCGTTGATATACTGTCTTTGTATTCAAAGGATGAGGTTGTATCAAAAGGTATAACTATTGAAGAAATTCCTGAATCTTACTTATTTTATACTAGAAAGGTTATGAAGAATTACTCAAATAAGGATGTTTCATTAGAAAGATGGGTTGAGTTGATCAATTCGTCTAACAAGATAAATATAGAAAACAAAGGTTCAATCCTTGTTACTTATTACTCAAATCCTTTAGAACAATTTTTATACAAAGATATTGATATTGAATTTGGTATGTATCTTGATTCTCCTATTGAATCATGTAATTGTAAAAAGTTTGGTGGATTTACAGCCGCTACTACTATTCATGTGGGAGATTATTCAAATATAATAAATACACATATAGAGATGATTCAGTATCTAAATAAAAATGGATACCATATTAATGGTAATATCTCCGAGGAGTTTATTATATCTCCTTTTGATGTAAATAACCCAGATGAACATGTAACAAAAGTAATAATTCCAATTGAAAAAATATAGGGACAATAAAAACTAAAAGATAGTGTATTATCATTTAAAATGAAATACTTCTCTTTTAGTTTTTATTTTGATTTATTATAAATTGGTTTTAGGGAAACCTATATTACGCCTTCTTGTTTTAATTCTTTTACTTCTTCTTCACTCAATCCAAAAATTTCTGCATTGTGTTGACCAAGAAGTGGTGCTGGTGTATCCACACTACCTGGAGTCTCTGAAAGTTTCATAACACATCCTTGGAAATATTGATCTCCAGCAGTTGGATGCTCACAGTGTACCATCATCTCACGTGCTTGAATATGTGGATGCTCAATAGCTTCCTTAACATTTAAGATAGGTCCGCATGGTATTCCTGCTTGGTCCATAATATCTTCCATTTCTTTTTTACTATAATCCTTACACCACTGTCCAATTAAATTTTTTAAATCTGGAACGTAATTTTTACAACGTAGATCATTTGTTGTAAATCTTGGATCTTCTAATAGCTCTTCATGATTTATTGTTTTACAGAACTTTTCGAAAAGTCTGTCGTTACCAACACCTACAGCAACAAAACCATCCTTACATTCATATACATCAAATGGAGCTATTGAAGGGTCTATATTTCCATTACGCTCTGGTATAATTCCTCCCACTGTATAGTTAACAAGGGCATTTTCAAGTAAACTAAATATTGTATCTATCATTGATACATCAACAAGTTGTCCTTCACCAGTTTTTTCTCTATTATAAAGTGCTATTAATAAGCCAACTGTTAAGTAAATTCCAGCAACGTGGTCTGCAATAGAAGGTCCAACTTTTACTGGATTATTTTCTTTATAACCAGTAAGGTTTATCATACCTCCCATAGCTTGTGCTACTATGTCATAACAAGCTCTATGAGATATAGGACTGTTTTGTCCAAAGCCTGATCCTGATGCATATATTATAGAAGGATTTACTTTTTTAACAGATTCATAATCTATTCCAAGTCTTGTAGTAACTCCTCCTTTATAATTTTCTACAACTACGTCTGCATCTTTAACTAAGTCATAGAACATTTTTTTACCTTTTTCTGATTTAAGGTTAAGAGTAACACCTTTTTTATTACGATTTACATAGCAGTAAAAACCACTTTCACCACTTTTTTCATCTATTGGACCCCATTCACGACATTGGTCTCCATTAACAGGTTCTATTTTTATAACATCTGCACCATAGTCAGCTAACATCATTGTACAAAATGGTCCATTTAATGCTGAAGTAAGATCCACAACTTTTAATCCTTCAAGTGCTTTTTTCATGACTATTACTCTCCTTTATTGAATATTTTAAAAAGTTTCGTAAACAAATTGTGCTACTGTAGATAATACTGGTTCTGGTAATACATCTATTGAACTTGGGAATGGAGGGTTTTTAGGAACTTCTATAACTTTGAAAGCTCTTACTTCAATTAATGCACGATTGCCTTCTATTTTCTTAGCTCTTGCTATATATTCCATATAGTCTCCTGCTTGAGATGGTGTATATAAACGTATTTTTTTAACTTCCACACAGTGACCTGTATTTCCAAATACCTTAGCCATTAGTCTTACTGCTGTATCATTCAATAGAGTAATATTTCTTGCTCCATTTATTAATCCACCAAGATAAAAAACATCTCTATTTGACATTCTATAACGTAATGTTACTGTCTGTTGTTCGTTCATAGTTTAACTCCCCTTTTCATATTATTTTTTATTTAAATTTAAAACTTATATTTCTGCTTCTGCTTCCTCTGGAAAATCATCAAGTGGGAACCATGGATCTGTAACTAATCCTTCTGGTTGTTCTCCACGTTGTAGGTGTTTTTTAACTACCAAACGTACATATCCTTCTGTACAAAGTACTGGCTCATCAAACCAAATCATTTCACCTTGTTTACAATCTGTTTTTCCTTCACGAAATGCTGGAGTAGCAAGTTTGTAAACTTCTATTTTACAGTCACGAGAAGAATTCCCAACCTTTACTAATGTTGCTTTGTAATCAACCATATCTCCTACATAAACATCTTTGTAACATTTTACATCGTGATATCCTAAGCAAAGTGACTCATCACCATCACATAAAATCATTTCTTCTGTTTCAACGTCACCTATAAAATCAAACTGACGTCCGATTGATATTAATCCATCTGGGTTAGCTGCATCTGCAGTTGTCATGTTATAACTTAAATAAGATACTTTTCTCATAATAACTCCTCCAAATAATTTTTTTAACTAACAACATCGTCTATCTTCTCTTTCTTGCATATTATTATTAAACATCCAATAATGGCAACTGCCATTGTCCATGGAAACCATGCAAGCTTTTCAGATGATAGAGGAAGTGCCTCATAGAACTTGTTCAAAATTCCTAAATTTATATTTAATTTAATTCCATAAGCGTAAATTGTATCAATAGCACCAAATATTAACGCTGTTATCATTGCATAAGAACATACTTTTAATCTTCTTTTATCTTGGCTGTTTGGTACAAGAGCATAATATATTACAAGTACTATTGCTGCTGGATATATTCCATCAAGTATTGGTCCTAAAATTTCAAGGATTGATGAAAGTCCCATACATCCAAAGATTGTACTAAGTACTAATATGGAAATAGATGCTCTCTTGTAATCGATTTTTCCATGTGTAGTGTCTACGAAAAATTCTGCACATCCAGAAGTCATTCCTATTGCAGTAGTAAGAGCTGCAAAGAATAGTGCTACTGAGAATAATATTCCACCAGCTTTTCCTAATAGCTTAGTGGATACTGCAGTATAAAGAGCTGTATAAGTTAAATCTATTGTGCCTCCTGTTGAAGCACCTATTAGCATGTGGCATAAATGTGTAATAGTTAGAAGTACAATACCTATTATGCCGACTCTAATAATATTTTTGCTCATACGTTCTTCTGAAACGCCCTTCTCTTTTAGTGAGTTTAATATAACCACACCAAATATTAGGGCACAAAGTATTTCAGCTGTTGCATATCCATTAGTAAAACCATAGGAGAAGGCTGAACCTTCATAAGATTTTGCTACTGGTGTTGATATTGGATCTATAAGTCCCTTTCCTACAACGATTATTACTATAATAATAAGTAATGGAAATAGAATTTGAGAAATACGATCCATTGTTTTCCCTGGACTAATTAAAAACACATAAGTCACTAGATAAAATATAATTGTGAATATAATAAGAGGTAATCTAGCTTGTGAATTTAGCCCAAAGGCTTGAACTATTGAGTCCCATGCTGCCGCGCTCATACGAGGTATAGCATATAGGGGGCCCAGTATAACAATTGTTAGTACTGTATAAAATTTACCTAATTTTTTACCTAAAACACGATTTGCAATTTTACTATAACTACCATTTCCTCGTGATAATGCAATATAAGCAAGTAGCGTAAGTAACAATGATGTAATAAATGCCCCAGCAAAAGCTATTAGTACAGATGAACCACTCTCTTTTCCCCAGTTCATTGGCCAAACCATGCTTGATGCTCCAAAGTGCATGGAAAACAATGCTCCACCCATCATAAATAAAGCTGGTAGTTTTAAATCTCCATTTTTGTTTAAGTTATTCATTATATCCTCCATAAATCTAATATTAAATATTAAAGCTACAAAGGTACTTATTATGGATTTGCAATTAGATAACTAGAGGCAGATATCTATTGTCATACATCTATTGCCTATTTATTTATTGTTTTTAACTTCTTTTATGCTATCTATCATCATTGGAACAATTTTAAATAAATCTCCACTTATACCAAAGTCAGCACAGTCAAATATTGGTGCTTTTTCATCTTTGTTTACTGCGATAATCAACTCAGAGTCTTGCATACCAGCTTTGTGTTGAATTGCTCCTGATATACCTAAAGCTACATATACTTTTGGGTGAACTGTTTTTCCTGTTTGCCCTACCTGGTGATCTGCTGATAACCAGCCAGAATCTACAACAGCACGGCTACCTCCTACAACTCCTCCGCCAAAAGCATCTGCAAGTTCCTTAGCAAGTTGTACTCCTTTTTCAATATCTTTGCTAATTCCACGGCCTACAGAAACTATTATCTCTGCTCCTATAAGATCCACCATGTGTTTAGCTTCTTTTACAACTTCTAAAACCTTTGTTTGTAAGTCGTTTTCATCTATGCTAACTGGATATATTTCAACTTCACAAGCTTTTGCTTTTTCTTCGCTAAATTCGCCTTTTGTCATAACACCTGGTCTAACTGTTGACATACAAGGTCTAAATCTAGGACATATTATTGTAGCCATTAAGTGACCACCAAATGCGGGTCTTGTCATTTTTAAGTTTGTATCTTCCATTTTGAATTTTGTCTTTGACAAATCAAGAGTAGAAGATGTTTCTATAAAATCAACATAATTATTCATGTCTATATCTAAGTGTGTACAGTCAGCTGTAAGTCCTGTGTGTAGTCTAGCTGCACATCTTGGTGCCAAATCCCTTCCTATATTAGATGCACCGATTAATACAACTTCTGGTTTTTTATCCATTACTACATCACAAAATACCTTTGTATATGCATCAGTAGTATATTCTTTTAGATTTTCATCATCACAGATAATTACTTTGTCTGCTCCATAACCCCCAAGCTCTTTTGCAAGGTGAGCTATATTATGTCCAAGGATTACACCAATAAGTTTTGAACCTCTTTCATCAGCTAGTTTACGTCCTTCAGATATTAATTCAAAATTTGTATTCATCATCTGTCCATGACGTTGTTCACAAAATACCCAAATATCTTTAAATTCTTCTATACGAGAACTATTAAATTCCATATTTGATTGTCTCCTTTCACAATTAAATAACATGTAGTTTTTCTAATTTACTAGTTAACTCAGCTACTGTTTCCTTACTATCACCTTCAAGCATTATTCCCACGCCTTTTTGTGGTGGTGTAAATGACTTAAATATATTAGTAGGTGAACCTTTAAGACCTATAGTATCTATGTCAATTAGTGGTTCATCCTTTAATGCTTCAAAATTAAGAACAGTAAGTGGTTTGCTATAACATTCCATAATTCCGTTAATAGTCATATAACGAGGTAATATATTGTCTTCTTTCACACATGTTATAAGACAAGGAGTCTTAACTTCTACCATCATATATCCATCTTCAAGCATACGTTTTATAGCTAATTTATTATCTTCTTTTTTAATTGTTGCTGCATAAGTAACTTGTGGAATGTTTAGTTTTTCTGCAATTTGTGGTCCAACTTGTGCAGTATCTCCGTCTATTGCTTGACGTCCACAGAAGATTATATCCTCATCACTTATACCTAAGTGAGTAATTCCTGCTGCAATAATTTGTGATGTGGCAAAAGTATCAGAACCACCAAACTCACGTGAAGATATAAGTACAGCGTCATCTGCACCCATGGCAAGTATTTCTCTAAGCATTTTTTCTGCTTGAGGAGGTCCCATTGTTATTGCTGTTACCTGACATCCTAATTCATCTTTTATTTTTAAAGCTTGCTCTATAGCAATCATGTCATCTGGATTTATAATAGTAGACATGGAACCACGATTAAGTGTTCCATCTGGATTAACAGCTACTTTTCCAGATGTATCTGGTACTTGTTTAACACAAACATAAATTCTCATTATTTAATACACTCCTTTTTCCTTATTTCATAACTGCCCTTGCTATAACTACCTTGTGAATTTCAGAAGTACCTTCATAAATTTCAGTAATCTTAGCATCACGATACATTCTTTCAAGTGGATAGTCTTTCATATAACCATATCCACCGTGAATTTGGAGTGCCAAATTCGTTACAAAACGTGCATTTTCTGCTGCATTTAATTTACACATAGCCGCTTCTGTTGTGTGAGGTTTATCTGCATCTTTTAAATATGCTGCATAATAAACAAGTGATTTAGCTGCTTCTGTTTTAGTAGCCATATCAGCTATATACCACTGTATTCCTTGTAAAGCACCTATTGGTTTTCCAAATTGTACACGTTCTTTTGTATATTTAACTGATAGTTCTAAAGCTCCCTCTGCAACACCTACTGCTTGAGCACCTGTTCCTATACGAGCGCCATCAAGAGCTTGCATTGCTATTTTAAATCCTTGGCCTTCTTTTCCTAGAAGGTTAGATGCTGGAACTCTACAATCTTCAAATATTAATTCAGCAGTTTCAGAACCACTAAGTCCCATTTTTGACTCTACTTTACCAATACTAAATCCTGGAGTGCCTTTTTCAACTAATATTGCTGACATTCCTTTTAATCCTTTTTCTGGCTGAGTAAGAACAAATAATAATACTATATCTGCACGGCTACCTCCAGAAATAAAACACTTAGTACCATTTAATACATACTCGTTTGTTTCAGGATCAAGTATTGCTGTAGTCTTTACAGCACCTGCATCTGAACCTGCATTTGGTTCAGTAAGAGCAAATGCTCCCAAATATCCACCCTTAGTAAGTTTTGGTAGAAAACTTTGTTTTTGTTCTTCATTTCCAAATTTATAAATGGCATGAGGTGCAATTAAATGGATTGATAATATGGCTGAAGAAGACATGCATTTCTTTGCAAATTCAGAAACTGCTAATACCTCTTCCAAGGCACCGCCCCCTGATCCACCATACTCTTTAGGAACACCTATACCTGTAAATCCTATATCAGCCATTTTCTTGAAATTATCAACTGGAAAAGTATGCTCAGCATCAACCTCAGCTGCAACTGGATCTAACACTTCTTGTGCAAACTGTCCGGCTAATCTTTTTATCATTTCCTGTTCTCTAGTTAATGAAAAATCCATACGTTATTTCATCCTTTCTTTTATCTATTTTCTATATATACATTTTTAATTTTGTCTTACTTCAAATTACTATCTTAATTAAGTTATATCTTGTATAGCAACTGTACTGTCAACAAAGTAAAAACAACTAAATTCAAAAGGTTTAAGGCATTTTTAAAAAACCCTCCACCCGCTGTAGGTCTTATATGGAAGTAAGTTTTACATATTTACATGTTTCATCTATGAAAGGAAGATAATTTAATATTTTGTAGCATAAAATACCATGATTTTTTGGTAGAGTTTTTTTGAAAAAAACACGTATTTAAGAGAAGATTAATCATATAATTTTTCATTAAATATTGGATTCAACCCATAGGAAACACCACTTTATTTAACAATAAAAATAAGCCCTTAGTTATAAGGACTTATTTTTAATATTGATTATTCTATTTAAAGTTGCCAATAGTTAATTCACTATATTATTTCTATTTCACCAAATACTTCAATTATAT
Source organism: Terrisporobacter mayombei (assembly GCF_020748465.1). Taxonomy (GTDB): domain Bacteria; phylum Bacillota; class Clostridia; order Peptostreptococcales; family Peptostreptococcaceae; genus Terrisporobacter; species Terrisporobacter mayombei. The sequence goes on along the minus strand of NZ_JAHZMP010000002.1, from coordinate 122,853 downwards.
TGGGCATTTATCTAGCAAAGGAATCTATCATTTCCTTATTAGTATCACAGTCACTATAATGAGATAGTCCACTTTCTTCTGATGACCAAACTGTGTTTCTGCATATAGTATTATATCTTCTTTAAAATATCTTTATATAATATTTCAGCCTCATCCATTGCAATTACCAATGGACATGTATAATCATTGTAACTATCTAAATAGGCTCTCACTCCACCAGATATTTTTATATCCATTAAATCTTTGTTCGTTATACAACTTATAGCGTTAACATATCTCTTATATATCAATTCTAATACACCACTGGTCAATTGACTAGCGTACTCTTTTTCTAATATATCTATTACCTTTTTAATACTATTTTCTAGGTCTTTTATATTCATCCTTATCACTCCTATTTTAAAAATAATTTTCTATTCTTTTTATGTACCAACGCTTTTCATAGTGTGATTAGCCACCATTTTACATCTTGCAATTATTTTTTTCATATTACTGTTACTCCTATTTATTAAATATTTTATCATACAATTTTTCAAGTCTAGCATCATATTCTTCTCGAATATGCTTATCAATTTTTTCATTTTTTTAAATAGAGATACATTTATTTCTCCTAATTTTGCACATAAAAAAGCACCTACTACGTTTATTTGTAAAGTGCTTATATTTAATAGTTATATAATTTTCATAGATTTCAAAATATCAATTAACGAATCATAAAAGTAATTACAAGCTTCATCTTCACTCTCAAATTCTTTCAGTCCTGTTTTCACGCCTCGTTCACTATAGTACACTTGCCATTTTTTTTTGCCAATTAAATAATTCAAACAATACATTTCATTAGGCAGACCACCGTCTAATGAATATGCATCTTTTGGCACCTTAGCTTTTATTAACTTCGCGTTTAATTCATTATTATTTCGCCTCTCTTATTAGATCTATGTCAATATTTTAGACACAAATAATTGAATTTTTAACTTGCTCTAGCTATTTTTTCGCATTCATCTGGTGATATGAAACCAATACTTCCATGAATTCAAATAATCTTAGTTTTGCAGACTCAAAATCAAAATACTTAACCCTATAAACTTATTCTTTCTTTAAAATGTCATATCATCATTAACATCAGAAGATGATAATATCTGAAAGTTATTTTTTATCCATGTAGATATTATTGATTTTGGTATGCCATACTCACTGTGTAGCCCAGCTAATGATTTTCTTGATTTATATAATTCGTTCGATTAAATGTGTCTATACACTTATACTAACATCACTGATATGAAAATTGTATCTGAAAGATTAGATCATACTGAAATAAATATAACAATGAATATTTATTCTCATATTTTAAAAGAAATGGATAAAAAAGCATCCGATAATATAGAAAAAATGCTGCTATAAAATGTCATAGTTGGGTATTTTCAATATGTTAAGCTATTTTAGTATAGTTAAAATAGTCAATCTATACTTCTCGAACAAGTCCTAGGAAATTGCTAGATTTATTAATATAATATTTTAATACGAGCAATATTATAACATAAAAAACTCGCTTCCTTTAAGCCACTGCGTGGGCGCTATGAAATTCCAGGCAAGGACCTTGCTCAAATAAAAAAGAGCCATATGAAGTAAGTGAATTACTTCATATGGCTCTTTAATTTATTTGAATATTACATAACTATTTCTTTTTCTTTTCCATCTCTAAACATTATTTCGCCCTTGTCTATTGCTCCTACTGGACATACTAAACTACATAAATGACATCCAACACACTTGTCTTTATTTAATGTGATTTCTCTAGTTTCTTCATTGTATGTATATGCTTGATGTCCTCCGTCAAAACAAGAAACGTAACATCTTCCACAACCTATACATTTATCTTTATTTATTTCTGGATAAATTACAAATGTACGATCTATATCTTCAGCAGGTATTATGTTGCAGTTTGCAACTCCTACTAAATCTTGTAATTTGTCTATTCCTTTTTCTTCCATGAAGTATGATAATCCACTTATCATATCTTCAACTATTCTATATCCATATTGCATAACAGCAGTTGTAACTTGTAAGTTACTTGCTCCTAATAATATGAATTCTAATGCATCTTGCCAAGTTTCTATACCACCTATACCACTTATAGGAACATTTTTTAACTTATCATCTGTTCTCATTTGTTGTATAAATCTTAATGCTATAGGTTTAACAGCTTTTCCTGAATAACCAGATATAGAAGATTTACCATTAACTACTGGTAATCCTATCATCTTATCAAAATCTATTCCAGTTATTGATTTTATAGTATTTATAGTAGATATACCTGCTGCTCCACCTTCCATAGATGCTATTGCTGGTATATTCATATCACCTATGTTTGGTGTCATTTTTGCTAGTATTGGTAATTTAGATCCTCTAGCTACTGCTTCACAGTATGTTTTAACTAATTCTGGGTTTTGACCAACATCTGATCCCATAGCATGACTAGTCATTTGAGGACATGAGAAGTTACATTCTATCATATCTGCTCCAGCTTCTGTAACTAATCTAGCTAATTCTTCCCATTCTTTTTCGTCTTGACCCATTATAGATGCAACGATAACCTTTGTAGGATAATTAGTTTTTAACATTTTTAAAGCTTCTAAGCTTTCTTCCAATGGATGTTCTGAAATTTGTTCCATATTTTTAAATCCAACAAATTCAGTACTTTCCTTTCTTAAAGCATCGAATCTTGGAGAACAATCTGTTGGTATAAAGAAACCAAGAGTTTTAAATACAACTCCACCCCATCCAGTTTCTAAAGCTTTAGCACACATTTCATAACAGTTATCTACAGGTGAAGAAGATAGAAAAAATGGATTTTCACACTTAACACCACAAAATTCAATTGATAAATCTTTCTTAAACATTATTTGCCCACCTTTCTTTATTTAGGGATATTAAATATATTTTTTATTAGCATTTTACTGAACATGTATTATTTACATATTCAATAACTTTATTAGCTACTTCTTTACCACTCTTTATTGCATAAACAACAGTTTTATCGCTAGAAACCACGTCTCCTGCTGCAAATATTCCTTTTGAAGCATCTACTAAGTCTTCTATATTTCTTTCACTTTCTTGACTTATTGCTAATATATACTGATCACATTTCATTGTAATAGTTGTATCATTACCTAAACTTTCAAAAGTGGCTTTTTCTACTTTTGAATTTCCTTCTATACTAACAGGTTTGAATTTTACAAATATATTTACACCAGCTTCTTTTGTTTCAACTTTTTCATCTATGTATGCTGGCATTTCATTTTCAGTTCTTCTGTATAATATATTTACGTTTTCTGCTCCTCTTAATTTTGCAGTTCTAGCAACGTCCATAGCAACGTCTCCGCCACCGATTACTATAACATTTTTACCTGCATATAGATTTTTAGCATCTTCTTTAACTTTTCTTAAATAGTCAACGCCTATTTCCACATTCTCTAAATTCGTTCCATCTATGTTTAATGTTTTACCTTTGTGAAGTCCACATGCCCATATAACAGCATCAAAACCGTCACTTAATAAATCATTTGGATTTTCTACTTTAGTGTTATTTTTAAATTCAACACCTAATTCTTTTACTTGATTTATTTCATGGTCAACTAATTCCTGTGATAATCTATCACTTGGTATTCCATAAGATAAGTAACCACCTAATTTTTCATCTCTTTCATAAACTGTTACATTGTATCCTTCTTTTACTAATTCTACTGCTGCTGCAAGACCAGCTGGTCCAGATCCAACTATACCAACTTTTTTGTCCACATGTTTTCTTTCTCTTAACATTGGAACGTTTAATGTTTTATCTAATTCCATTAAATATTCTTGAAGCATCTTTATTTTTATTGGTGTTTTTAGGTCAACTCTGCTACAAGCTCCTTCACAGTATGCCTTTGATGGACATACCTTACTACAAACTCCACCTAAAACATTGTTAGCTTTTATTGTTTCAATAGCCCCTTTTGGATTTTCAAATCTTAATGATCTTATAAATTTTGCTGGATTTGTTCCAGCTGGACAAGCTTTAGAACATGGTGCATCATGACATAGTAGACATCTAGAAGCCTCTTCGCGTATTACTAATTCAAAATTCTTATCTGTTTTTTTACTTTGATCCATTTTCATTTTCCTTTCTAAACTATTTTTATTTTAAGCCACAATAAGGCTTTGTTACCTTCGTACATATACCTATACCTATAACTAACATATACCTATTTACCTTACTCTTAACCCTGACTGTAAATACTTTCTTTTTGCTAGACTCCTTTCTTTAAGGATAAGGATTTATTGTAAACGTTTACATTACGTTTATACTTAATTTATACTTCCATTTTTTGTTAATGTCAACAAGAAAATAATTTTTTTGTTATTTTTTTGTTAAAGTTTTTTTTACTCAAATTAAAAAGGTGCTATATAATTTCTTATATAGCACCTTATTGGTACATTAATTCTCATCATAAATTTGTAATTTATTTACAGGACAAATATGAACACACAGTCCACATCCTATACATTTCAATTTGTCAATTTTTATATTATTATTAATTGCTTTTATTGCATTTTCCAAACAGTACTCAATACATAAATTACAGCCTTCTTTACAGACTTTATCATCACATTTGCACGTCATAGGTTGCAAAGATAATTCATCTAAAGGTTTAATCTGTTCTAAAGCTTTTCCACGTATTTCATCTATTGAACTAATTTTTTTATCTTTAAACCACTTTTCTAAATCATTTAATATTTTCCCAATTATACTATCACCATTTAACATAAGGGCTGTGCCAATTTGTATTGTTGATGCTCCTAACATCATATACTCTATTACATTTTCATAGTTTTCTATTCCTCCTACACCACAAATAGGAATATGAACAGATTGAGCAATAGAGGCTACACTGGCTAAAGCAATTGGTCTAATAGGTACTCCAGAATATCCACCATATGTTGGTAGTAGAGGAACTCCCTCTTCAATATTTACGCCTAAAATACATCTTATTGTGTTTATGGCGCTTATTGCACTTGCCCCAGCTTTTTTAGCTGCTTTTGATACTTCACTTATATTATTTACATGTTGAGATAATTTCACCATAACTGGTATTTTAACATTTCCCACTACATCTTTTACTATGTCATAAACAAAATTTCTATCAGAACAAGGAACCTCTACTCCTTCACCTAAAGGACATGATAAAGATATCTCAATAGCATCTGCACCATATTTTTCTAGTTTTTTTGCTAAATATGTAACTTCTGATGGTGAGTGACCTGAAATACTTGCAATAACAATTCCTCCATCACTTTTGGCTATCTTTAGTTCTTCTTGCCATCTTTCCAATTGAAAACGACTATAATATCTTATATTTTGCAATCCTTGACCATTATATGCTACTTGTTCACTTATCTTTGAAAATGGATCACTTACTATAGTTTCTGTAATTACAGCTCCTGCCCCAGCTTTTAAGTTATTTCTTAACTTTTTTCCATCACCATTCCAAGGGCCAGCTGAAATTATAATTGGATTTTTTAGTTTTAATCCCATGAAGTTCGTCTCTAACATAATTAAAATATCTCCCCTATCCTATTACCATATCCACATGATTTACGTATTTTAATCTTTGTTTCTAGCAGTATTTCTTGAGTAAAACTATCTTCAGATTCTTGGTTATTAATTATATCTATTAATAATCTAGCTCCCAAAACACCTTGTTTATGTAGAGGATTTATTATTGTTGTTAATTTTGATTCAATCATTCTAGAAAGTTGAATATTATCAAATCCTATCACAGCCATATCCTCTGGTACTTTTATATCATTATCTCTTAATGCTGCCATTGATGCAAAAGCAAAAATATCGTCTGTAGCAAAAATTGCTCTTGGAGGATTTTTCAACTTAAGCAACTTCTTAGTAAGCAAATATCCTTCATCTAGAGATGTTTGGGAATGCAAGATATAATTATTTTCAATATTAATATTATTATTCTTCAAGGCTCTCTTAAAACCCTCTAGTCTTAGAGCGTTTTCTCTTTTTTCTTTTGGACCATTTATTATAGCTATTTTGTCATATCCAATATCAATCAAATGCTTTGTAGCTTTATAACTTGCTTTTTCATAATCAATTTTTACTGTATCAATTTCTTTACAAGCATTACTTTCCCCTATAGATACTATTGGAATTCCCTTTGATTTAATGGAAAGCAATTTTTTACGGCTTATTGAACTTGAAATAATTATCAGTCCATCAGTATTTCTTTTGATTAAGCTGTCTATGCTATCTTCTTCTTTTTTAGCATCATATGAGCCATCACAAATAACTGTGATGTAACCACTTTCTGACATAATATCCTCAATACCTTTTACAATTTCCATATAACTTGGATTTAATATGTCAGGAACAATTATTCCAATAGTTTCTGCTTTACCTAAGTTCATACCTCTGGCAAACCAATTTGGTGTATAGTTGCATTCATCTATAATAGCCTGAACTTTTTCCCTCGTTGCTTTTGCAACTGTTTCTGGATGATTTTGTACCCTAGATACAGTTGCTACTGATACACCAGCTTTTTCTGCAATTTGACGTATATCCATAATTTACCTTCCCCGATTATTTTATAATGTTTGATTCATTTTTATTTTATCTAAGTTTTCTTATAACTGCAATGATTTCAGGTTGATATTTTTTGTTATATAATTAACGCATTCCATTTTGGAATAGTTAAAAATTTAATTTTTAGTTGACTTTCTAACTTTTTGGACTTATAAAATTAGTATAGAAGATGTGTAAACGTTTACATTTCTTTCTTATATCAATTTAATTATATGGAGGGAAGTTTGTATGTTTAGATGTAGTACTGAAAGAATGGAAGATAAAATCAAAACATTTTCAAAATTTGGAGATGCAGGACATGGTGGAATAACAAGATACTCATTATCTCCTGAAGCTCTTCAAGCTAGAAATGAATTTGTTAAAAGAATGGAAGCAATTGGTGCAGTTATAGAAACAGATGATATGGCAAACATGTACGCTACATTACCTGGTACAGATCCTAATGCGAAAAGAATTGTAATGGGCTCTCACTGTGACTCTGTAAAAAATGGTGGTAACTATGATGGTATATTAGGAGTAATGGGAGCTATGGAAGTGTTAGAAACTGTTGCTACTGAAAAAATTTCTCACAAGCATCCACTTACTGCTATGATATGGACAAATGAAGAAGGTTCTTTATATCCACCAGCAATGATGAGTTCAGGTATAGTATGCCACGATGTACTTCCTGATGAAATTGCAAAAAACTTTGAATATGATAACATGATGAGCTCTAAGAGCGTTTTAGATAAAACAACTACTTTTGGTTCTCAATTAGCTAACTTCAAATATAAAGGTAAAAAAGAAAATCGTTTAAATGTTGATAAATATAAATGCATGTTTGAACTTCACATAGAACAAGGTCCTATCTTAGAAGATGCTAACAATGATGTTGGCGTTGTTACTTGTGTTCTTGGAATGTTTAACTGCCGTATAAAATTCTATGGTCAATCTGATCATGCTGGTACAACTCCTATGCACAAACGTCAAGACGCTTTATATGCTGCATCTCAAGCTCTATGTTACTTACACAATGAAATCGATAAATTAGGAAATAAAGAATTAGTTTATACAACTGGTGAAATAGTATGTCACCCATGCGTACATACAGTAATACCTGATTTTGTTGAATTTTCTATAGACGTTCGTCATGAAGATCAAGAATTATTAGCAAAAGTATATGAAATAGTTAGAAGTTTAGAAAGTAAAGAATGGGCTAAATGTAAATGCGAAGTTCAATTAGCTTGGAAGAGAGACACAGTTTACTTCGATAAAGAACTAGTAAACTTTGTAAAAAAATCTGCTGAAGAGTTAAATATACCTCATCAATACATTAACTCAGGTGCTGGACATGATGCTCAGTTCGTAAATTACTTAATGCCAACAACTATGATATTCGTAGTTTCAAAAGACGGACATTCTCACTGTGAGCAAGAGTACTCTACTCCAGAGCAATGCGCTAACGGAGCTACTGTTTTATTAAACGCTGTACTAAAAGCTGATTTAGAAGACTAATAATTAAAGATTCATAATTTAAAATAATTTAGATAATTGGGGAGGAAATTATGAGTAAATTTGATAAAGTAATAAAAAATGGTACGATAGTAACTGCTTCTGATACATATAAAGGTGATCTAGGTATAAAAGATGGAATAATAGCTGAAATAGGCCAAAACTTAGAATGTGATACTGTAATAGACGCTGCTGGTAAGTTAATAATACCTGGTGGTATAGATGCTCATACTCACTTAGATATGCCTTTTGGTGGAACTTTTTCAAGTGACGACTTTGAATCTGGTTCTAAAGCTGCTGCAATAGGTGGTACTACTTCTTTTATAGATTATTCTATACAACCTGCTGGCGGAACATTAGCTGATGCAGTTAAAATTTGGAAAGAAAAAGGTGCTAAATCATGTGTAGACTATGGTCTTCATGTGGCTATAACAAAAGCTGATGAAAATGCTTTAGCAGAAATACCTACTATGGTTAAAGAAGGTATAACTAGTTTTAAAGTATTTATGGTTTATGATGCTATGAGAGTAAATGATGCTGCATTTATGAATATATTAGAAAAATCAAAAGAACATGGCGCTTTAGTTGGAGTTCACTGTGAAAACTATCATGTTATAAATCACAGAACTAAACAACTTTTAGAAGCTGGTAAAACTGAACCTAAATATCATGCTGTTTCTAGACCAGCAACATGTGAAGGTGAAGCTGCTAATAGAGCCATTACTCTTGCTAAATTAACAAACGCTCCTCTATACATAGTTCACAATAGTTGTGAAGAATCAATTTCTAGAGTAAAAGAAGCTCGTGAAGCTGGACTTCCAATAATGGGAGAAACTTGTCCTCAATACGTTATGTTATCAGAAGATAACTACGATGAGCCAGGATTCAATGGTGCTAAATATGTAATGTCACCTCCTCTACGTAGTAAGAAAAACTGGGATTACATTTGGCAACAATTAAAAGACGGCGTAATACAAACAGTTGCAACTGATCACTGCCCATTCTTTATGAAACAAAAAGAATTAGGAAAAGATGATTTTACTAAAATACCAAATGGTGGACCTGGTATAGAAACTAGAATGGCAATAATGCTTTCAGAAGGGCCAAAACATGGTTTATCTTTAAATAAAGTTGTTGAAGTAACTTCTACAAACGTTGCTAAAATATTTGGTATGTATCCTAAAAAAGGTACAATAGCTGTAGGAAGCGATGCTGACTTAGTATTATATGATGCAAACAAAGAAGTTACTATAACAAAAGATGTACTTCATGAAAATGTTGACTATACTGCTTTTGAAGGTGTAAAAGTTAGTGGATATCCTGTTATGACATTATCTAGAGGTGATGTTGTAGCTAAAGATGGTGAGTATATAGGTGAAAGCAACCGTGGTCAATTTATCAAACGCGGAAAATCTATAGTATTATAGGTGAATGCTATGAAAAAAATGAGCTATATATGTGCCCTTGGAATAGTGACTGCCATCCTATGTGGTATCTGGGCCTGGGCTTCTGGTGCTCTAGGACTGTTTACATGGGCTGGTTTCGCTGGATGTACTACATACTTTGCATGTGGTCATCATGGAGTTGAAGGATTGAAAAAAACTATTATGCCGAACATGGCTGGTGTTATTTGTGGTATGACAATTATCTCCTTATCTGGTTTAGTTCCAGTACTTGGCACTACAGGCGTTTGGTGTGCCATAGTTACATTTATTATGTGCATCATAGGTAAATCAAAATGGTTTGATTTTATTCCTGGTACTTTTATGGGATGTTTTACAACATTCGCTGCTAGTGGTAATTGGATGTTATTAGTTCCTTCTTTATTACTTGGTGCTCTACTTGGTATATCATGTGATAAAGGTGGCGACTGGTTCTATAAAACTGTAACAGAAAACAACTCTGTTGATAGTGATGTAGAGGCTGAATAATAGTATTTACTTCATTATATATAAATGAAAACCATATTGAGATTTTTACTCAATATGGTTTTTTATGTTACATCTTAAGTTGACCTTCTCTAACTTCCTTCTTCTTCTCATCAAATAACTTATCAAATTCATCTACAGCTTCTTCATCACATTGTATCAATCATCAAAAAGTAGAATCAATCTACATCATCCAATTTAATCTCTATAGTATACTTTGTTAATTATATAAAACATCGCTTAGGAATAAAATACCTATTAATACACATACTAAATTTGACTTTTATATAACTTATATCAATGTGTTTATACACATAACAAAAATAATTTATGAAAATGTTAGAGCTAATCTAGCTCTTTAATAATCATACTATAACTTTAGGAGGAAACTATGAACTTACTAAAAGATAGTCAAACTAAAATTAACTTAATGAGAGCTTTTGCCGGAGAAAGTCAAGCACGAAATAGATACACATTTGGTGCATCTCAGGCAAAAAAAGAAAACCTAGCTTTAGTAGAAAAGAACTTTTTATATACTGCCGATCAAGAGAGAGCACATGCTAAAGTATTTTACAATCACCTTAAAGAACTTTCAGGCAGCACTATACACATTGATGGTGGTTATCCTGTAGAAATATTTGATAATATACTTCAAACTTTAAAAGCAGCTCAACACGATGAATATGAAGAATGGCAAGAAGTATATAGAAGCTTTGCAAATACAGCTAAGGAGGAAGGATTTATGGCTGTAGCAAATAGTTTTGAGCAAATATCCAATATAGAAAAAATACATGGTGATAGATTTGGAGATTTTGCATCAAAAATAGAACATGGAACTTTATTTAAAAGCGATAAAGAAGAAAAATGGATTTGTTTAAACTGTGGTCATATACATACTGGCACAGAAGCACCAAAAGTTTGCCCAGTGTGTCAACATCCTCAAGGTTACTTTATCTTATATTCTAAATCTCCATTTGAAAATTAAAATAATTATAAGATTTAAATAACAAAATGGTGTATCATATTTTAATACACCATTTAATCCTTTTACACTAATCTCCCTAATTTTCTTCTTTAGGTTCAAATCTCTTATCAAATTCCTCTACAGCTTCTTCATCCACATTGTAGCAATCATCAAAAACATAGAATCCACTTACATCATCCAATGCATCTTTTTTAAGTGATTTAACCATAAAAAATGGAGCTTCATCTTCCATAGGTATTCCTTCCATATGAACACCATATTTGGATGCCGATTCAAATCCAAATCTACTATAGTAGCTGTTATCTCCCGTAATAAACACAGCAGAATATCCAAGCTTGGCAGTCTTTTGTAATGTTTCTAAAATTAGCTTACTTCCTATACCCTTTCCTTGGAACTTTGGCATAATGCTTAGTGGTCCAAAAGTAATAAAAGTTTCATTATCAATTCCTTTAATATGTCCCTTTGTGTAAGCTATATGACCTATAATTTTGTTGTTATATACAGCAACTAACTCCAATTCTTCAATGGATTTTTTATCCTTGTGCATATTATGTATCACTAAATGCTCACAACACCCAGGTCTGTAAATATTCCAAAATGCTTCTCTTGTCAAAATTTCTACTTCTTTATAGTCATTTGTGCTTATGTTTCTAAGTACTAAACTCATATATTCTCCTTATAAAATAATAATTTTAAATCTTCATTGTATCATATTTACTTATTTTACTAAATTAGGTCCCGATTTATTCTAGCATAAAACTTCTAAATATATTTTTCAACTTTATTTTTAATTTCCCACTATTATTTAAGTAGAAAGTGAGCTCACAAATAAAACTGGCAAGGTTCATGTGGCCAAGAATATATCCTTGCTAGCGCTTCGATAAATCCGTTGCTAAAAAAATTTAAGGAGGTAATAATATGGCAGTAGTTTCAACACCCAACGCTTCATCTGTTAAAGTTAAATTTGATCATGGTACAGATTTAAATGGAGACAGAATAGTAAAAACTAAGACTTTTTCAAGTATAAAATCAGGTGCTTCAAATGAAAATATTATGGCTGTAGTTAATGTCATAGCAAGTATGCAACAACATACTTTAAGTGGTACAAACAGAGTGGATAACTCTTCTTTATCAGAGTAGTAAATTAATTTAATTTTTAGGAGGTTAAAATATGGATGAAAAAAAAATTGTAATGACATTTAAAAATACTTTAGGTAATAGCTTTTCTATTACTGTTGAAGATCCAAGGGAAGACCTTGAAGAACAAGAGATAATAGATGCTATGAACTTAATAAAAGATAAAAATATCTTCCAACCAAAGGGGTATGACATAGTCACTTGTGTATCTGCTAAGGTAGTTGAATCTACAACTACTGAGTACGATTTGGAAGTATAGTTTGAGGTGATATATATGGATAATATTCAATCTATCATAGCAAATCTTGGCTTTCCTATTGCAATTTCTCTCTATTTATTAGTTAGAATTGAAGGAAAGTTGCAAGCTTTAACTGATAGTATTAATGAGCTATCCGGCAATATTATCAAACTTAATAAGTAAAAAGAAAGTGTGTATTTTCATTTGAAGATACACACTTTTTATATTAGTTAATTAATATTTTTTCTAGTTTCAAACCATTGATTATAGTATTTTTTAATAAAATGATTTTTAGACGGATAATAAATAATGCAACCTTTATCTATATCTCCATTATTTATTTTAAAATACTCATTACAAATCTTTATACCGCCATTAAGTGATGCTTGAGAAGAACCTTTCCTAACATACAATTTCTTATTTGTTAGATTTGCTATCATTTGACTTACAAACTCAGATTGTAAGCCACCTCCACAACCTAAAATATAATCATTGCTATTTACAATTAAATCATTTAAATTACAATATTGAAGATATGTTGAACAAGCTATATCTGCTGCTACTGACCACATAAAATCATATTTATCTATGTTTCCATCAAACGGAGGTCTCATAATAAATCCACCTGTTTTTATGGATTTAGCTTCATCAAAAAATAAGGTTGATAAAATAGAAATACATTTATAGTTATCCTTATTAAATAATTCTTTGTCAATTTCCTCATAAGATACATCTTGACATAACAAATTTTTAAGTCGTTGATAATTTAAACCTGTAACTCCAGGGTTTGTTTCTATTTGATAATTTTCACCTTTTAAGTTACTATCAGTCCAACATCTTTCTTCTTTATCATAAATCCTATCATTTGAAATTGCTACTACAGGAGAAGTTGTTCCTGATACTATAGCTACTTCTCCTTCTTTTATCTCAATTCCTTTTACTGCTACTTGTGTATCTGCTCCTCCTACAATAAACACGCAATCTTCATCAATTCCTAATGCTTGACACAATTTAGAGCTTATGTTTCCTATTATTTCCCCAGCTGATTTTATATCAGGTAATATATTTTTATCAACACCAAAATAGTCACATAATACTGATGACCAATCAAGATTATCTATATCAAATAATTGTGTTTCACATGCTTGAGAAGGTTCAATACATATCTTTCCTGTAAATATTTCTCCGATCCATTCACTTAAACTTGTAAATTTAAATATTTCATTGTATATATCTATATGTTTTTTCTTTAAGCCTAATAATTTTGCTGCTGGAAAATCACATGTAAGCCATCTTCCGCTTTTTTTATAAACATCAACTGAATTTCCCACATCACTTACCCATGCTTCACCTCTGTTGTCTATATTTGGTAGTCCATAAAAGGCTTCGCCAAGCTTATTGTATAATACAATACTTTGACGTGCTCCCACAGAAGTTATGGCAGATATTTTTATTTCAGGAAATTCATTAATAATCTCTTTTATATAATTTAAAATTTGTTTAGACCAATCTGTCGGTATAAAATACTGGGCATCCTCATACTCATAATCTCTGTAGTAATTATTTTCAAATGATTTAATACAAAGAATTTCTCCACTGGAAGATACTAATCCAACTCTTGTATTACCCGTTCCCAAATCAACTATTAAATAATTTTTATCCATAATTAGGCTCCTTATAGCAAAATCTGTTTATTAAACACTATTTTATCTAAGTCTTCCTTTTTAAGCCATTTCTTTAGTCTTTCAGTTATTATATCAGATTGATGATCTGTTACTTCGTGTGTTGCACCGCAAATATGAGGTGTAAGTAAAACATTATCTAATTCAACTATTTTTAAATCTTCTTTTGTCGGTGGCTCAGTTTCTAGTACATCTAATATAGCACCTTTTATTTTTTTATCACTAAGTATGTTGTAAAGATCTTTATTATTTACTACTGCTGTCCTAGCTGTATTTACAAATATAGCTTCTGGTTTCATAAGCGACAACAAAGACATATTAATCATATTTTTTGTGCTTTCTAATACCGGTAAGTGAATAGAAACTATATCACATTTTTTAAAAATACTTTCTAAGTCTTCTTTAATGTAGTTTTCTTTGCGATTTTCTACAAAAGGATCGTAGAATGAAATTTTCATTCCAAATGATTCTAGCATTTTAGCTGCTGATTGACCTACAGCTCCAAATCCGACAAATCCAATTGATTTGCCTTGTAACTCATTTCCCATCCAAGAATAGTAAGGAGTTGTTCCTTCTACCCACTTTCCATCTTTTATCCATTGCATAGATTGTGGAATGTTTCTCATATATGTAATCAAAAGACCTACTAACATCTCTGCAACAGCTTGTGCATTTCTAGCAGGTGTGCAAAGTATAGGTATATTAGCTTTGTTACATGCTTGAACATCAATATTTGCAGGGTTAGCCCTACAGTCACCTATGACTTTTAACTTTGTATAATTTGTTACTACTTTTTCTGTTATTCTATCTAACTCTGTAATTAATGCATCTGGTTCATATTTATTTAATACTTCTAGCATTTCATCTTCATAATATCTTTCACCTGAGTCAGTCCAAGGTTCATATATTACTTCTTCAAACATTTCTTCTAGTTCTTTTCTTCTTTCTTCTATTATTGGTGCTCTTACTAATAATTTCATATATTTCCCCCTTATTAAAAATTTTAATAAAATTCTTTGACTTCACTATCAAAATATCTAATCAAATCATATGGTGAATATATTCCTTTATCAGTGACAATCCCACTAATTAAGCTAGGTGGTGTTATATCAAATGAAGGATAAATACCCTTTACTTCTTCTAAAGTATTTTTGATACCTCTATAACTTAATACTTGCTGTGGATCTCTTTCTTCTATTATAATATCTGTACCTTTTTCTTTATCAATATCTGGTATTCCCGTAACAAAATAAGGTATAGAAAAATGTTTTGCTAATAATGCTATTTGATAAGTTCCTATTTTATTTGCAATGTGTCCATCTTTAGCTATTGTATCTGCAGCTGACGTGAATAAGTCTATATTTTTATGTTCCATTGCATAAGCTATCATATTATCAGTTATTACAGTTGTATCAAATCCCATTTGAGAACAACAACTAGATGTAAGCCTAGCACCTTGCAAATAAGGTCTTGTTTCTGCACAGTATACTTTTATATCATTATTTCTTTTTTTAGCTGCGCGCAACATCATTCCTATAATTGTTTCTCCAAAACATTGAGTAAGGATTGTTCCATTCTTAGGAAACATATCTGCTAAATATTCCCCTACTATTTCCATAGTAGAATATCTTCTATTTAATGAGTCTATGGTTCTGCTAAATACAGCATCTACAGGATTTTGTCCACTATCTACGGCTTTTTTCCATTCTTTGAGACATCCATTTGTTATAAGTCCCATACGATTTGCCGTAGTTGGTCTTGCATGAGAAATAGTATAAGATGCTTTTTCCATATACTCCAATTGATCTTTTTCTTTTTTATCCTTAGCTTCGAATGCAGCTAATGCCATTCCCATTCCTGCTGCTGTATATGGTCCTGCACTTTGAGTAACCATATCCTGAATAGCTTTTGCAACTTCTTCGTGTGTTGTACACTCAACAAATTTTACCTCTGTTGGATAAATACGTCTATCTAATATTCTTGCTTTTCCATCTTCATACCATGCCACATTCTCATACTGAAGCATGAAAGCTAAATCTTGATCCATTCTCTTCATAATAATAAACCTCATTTTAAGTAACAGAGTAGTAACTATAATTACTACTCTGTAAATTTTTATATTTTAATTAAGATAATACTAATTCAAACTCTCTTACTACATCTTTTCCTTCTAAAAATTTATCTCTATTATTAACTAGACTAATGCCCATTTTTATTAAACTTCTCTCCATCGGCAATCTTTTATTTATATCTTCAACAGATGTAACTTCTATTACCTTCGAGTCACCAACTACTCTACGTATTATTTCAGTTCCAGCATATCCAAAAGAATCTGATAGCACTCTCTTTATGTAATCTTCTTTAAAATGCTTATTATATAAATCGAAAGTAACTAAATCATCATATTTTTCTGAAAATTTATTCGTGAATAAATTTATTGTGTCTTCTATAGTAGATGAAATCCAGTCAAAGAACTCTTCGTTATTCCTATCTGTATAATATTTGTTAGCCCAAGCGAAGAATAGATTACCTATTACATTTCCAATGTCATATCCCATAGGACCATAAAAGGCAAATTCGGGGTCAATCACTTTTAATCCATCTTTATTTATAAATATTGAGCCAGAGTGCAGATCTCCGTGTATTAAAGCTTGAGTTTGATTCATGAATTTGTCACGAAGAATAGCCACTTCTTTCTTTAGTTTATCGTCATTATACAAAAACTCTTCTACAAATTCTTTGTTTTCATCTAATATTATATTTCTACCTTTATAATCATAATATGGTTCAGTAAATACTAAATCCTCACTGATATCACATAGTTCAATATTAGTAAACAATTTCACATATTGTTTTTTTGTTGCTCTATCAATAACTAAATCCGTAGTAGGCAATAAAGTATTAACTAAAAATGTCGAGATACTATCCGCCAAGCAATCAAACGTTTTCCCCTGCATTAATTCAGTTCTAAGATTTTTATATTGAGATATATCTTCCATTGAAAGAGCACACATATTCTCATCATAATGAAATACCTTAGGCACAAATTCTTTTGCAAGTTTGCCTTCAATCATAAGGATTTCTGCTTCTATCTTATTTCTATATACATCTAATGGCCTTCCTGATGACCTTAAAAATTTATCTGCTTGCTTAATAATAATAGATTTTCCAGTTGATTCTTCCCATACTTTGAACACATAGTTAATATTTCCATCCCCGATTTCTATACACTCTAATATAGATTCTTCTTGAAAATATCCTAACTTATCCTTTGCATACTCTTTTGCCGTATTAGTATTCATTAAAAAATGATCTAAATACTTTTCCATGTCACGCCCCCCAATATATAAAATAGATAATTCACGTTATAATTTTTATTCTTCAAGTTGATTAACTACTAATTTTGGCTTTGCTTTTGATGCCATCTTTGGCCAACCTATTAATATGAATATTACTCCAAATACTATCATTAGCATAGAATACCAGCAATAAGGTAAGATTGCAGCTGGGGATATTCCTGCTAATGCACCTGCCGTTAGTAATTGTCCTCCATATGGTAATAACCCTTGGAAACCAGATGAGAATAAGTCAAGAATACTTGCTGTTCTAGCTCTTGAAATATTATATTCATCTGCTATATCTCTAGCTATAGGTCCTGCTGCTATAATTGATATAGTATTGTTAGTTGTTGATATATCTATTAAACTTACTAATGCTGCTATTGATAACTCTGCACCGCGAGCAGTTTTTGTTTTTCTAGTTAACTTATAAAGTAACCAATCTATACCACCAAGATAATTCATTAGTGCAACTAAACCACCTACTAATACAGCTATCAAAGCCATATCCTCCATCCAAGTCATACCTTCATGAATTACAGTTAAAGATCCTATTAAAGTAAAGTCACCATGCATGACTCCTATTATTACTCCTACAAGTACACCTGTACTCATTACTGTTATAACATTTACTCCTAGTAAGGATAACACTATCACTATTACATAGGGAATCATATTCACAAAACTATACTCTCCAGCAGCTGCAGTTGATGCACTACCCATTGGTTGGAAATATAGTAATACTAAAGTAATAATAACTGCTGGTAAAACCATTAATATGTTTGCTTTAAATTTATCTCTCATTGGTATATCTTGAGTACGTGTAGCTGCTATTGTAGTATCAGAAATAAATGATAAGTTATCACCAAATAATGCACCTCCTACAACTACTCCACATACTAGAGCCATGTTAAAACCTGTTGCACTAGAAAGAGACACAGCAATTGGCATTAAAGCTGATACTGTTCCCATTGAAGTTCCCATTGAGAAACTTAATATACACCCTATTACAAATAATCCCGGTAGTACCATATTAGAAGGTAATATACTTAAACCAAAATTGGTAACAGAATCACTAGCATGCATCGCACCAGCAATTCCATAGAACGCACCTGCCAATAAGAATATAACTACCATAAGTACCAAGGTACTATCTCCTGCTCCTTTACAAAACATAGTAACCTTTTCTTCAAATGTAAGCTTTTCTTCTCCTTTTTTATTTAGGACTAAAGCTATACCAATTGCAATTGTTATACCTATCATTAAAGGCATATTATCAAAACTTCCTGTTCCTATACCAATGGCAAAATACAAAACTAAAAATACACACAGTGGCACTAATCCTAAAAAACTACCCTTTGACTTCTTATTATTTTCCATTTTTTCCTCCTAAAATAATTTATTGGATTTTTATAATCTATAAAATAATTTTGGAGTATGAAACTTATATGAATCCTTTTATAATTTTTGAATAAGTACGATTAGAGTAAATTCTTTATAAATGATTTATATATAATTGAAGTGTGTTTATGTATGAAAATAAATATAGATCTATTATTAGAATGCAGACTCATTTAAAGCTTCATACTTATTATTTTTAGTCTAAAATAACTGGAACTCCTGATGTTTTTGCATAGTAATAAATTTTTGCTGCATCTTCAACATATTCTGCTGCTACGAAAGCATCTTCCATAGTTTTACCAACTGAAATAACTCCATGATTTGCTAATAAACAAGCTGTACGATCTTCTAAATATGGTAATATAACTTGAGCTAATTCTTCAGATCCAGCTGGTCTAAAAGGTGCTACTTTAACATCTCCACCTAAAAAAGGTTTCATTTCTATTAATATTAATGGTATGTCTTGATGGTTAACTGCAAACCCTGTTGCTATTGATGAATGTGTATGAACAATTGCATTTACTTCTGGGTATTTTTTATATACTTCTATATGCATCTTCCACTCTGAAGATGGTTTTTGACCCTCTACTTTTGAATTTCCTTCTTCATCAATTTCTACAATATCTTCTTCAGTCATAATATCGTAAGATAATCCACTTGCAGTTATTAAATAACTATCGTCTCCTCCATCAACATTTCTTATACTTATATTTCCACTTGTTCCTGCTACTAATTTTTCAGCGTATAATTTTTTTGCTGCGTCTAATACTAATTTTCTTGAGTTCATTTTTGCCTCCCCCTTCTCTATTTACCATAAATGTATCACATGAATAGTCAAAAAACAACATTTTCTCAAGAAATATCGTTTTATTTTTTGTTATTTTGACCGATTAATTTAGTTATTGTTGTTTTTTGTGAGTTATTGTTATTTTTATATTGCATTCTAAAATTAATTCATCTACAATTAAATCATACAAATACCATAATTAGTAAAAAAATTATAATTAATAAATATAGGTATAAATATTGATTATTAAGGAGTTAACTATGTTAAAAATAGATAGACATAATATTATAGAGAAAGAATTACATAAAAAAAGAAGCGTACTAATCTCTGATTTAAGCAAGCTACTAGAATGTAGTGAAGAAACTATAAGAAGAGATTTAAGAGAAATGGAAAAGGCCAATAAATTATGTAGAATTCATGGAGGAGCATATCTACCAGAAAAATATGATAAGGGTGTTCCAATACAATTAAGAGAAACTTTTTATATTGAAGAAAAAGAACAGATGGCCCAAAGAGCTTTAAACTGTATTAAAGATAATGATGTTATAATGTTAGATTCAAGTACAACATGCTTAAAATTGGCAGAAGCACTAATTGCTTCTCAACTTAATATAACACTTATCACTAATTCACTTAGAATTTGTAATTTATGCGAAAGTTACCAGTCTAATATTAATCTAATATGTCTAGGGGGTAAATTTCACTCAAGCACAAGCTCATTTATTGGATATCATACTTTAGATAATCTAAGTGTTTATTATGCAGATAAATGCTTCATAAGTTGTCCATTTGTAGACACTAAATATGGGTTATCCGATAACAACTTTGATAGTGCCAAAATAAGAGAATTGATGATTAAGAATTCAAAGGAACACTTTTTATTAATGGATCATACAAAGGTTGGCAATAAATCTGATATCTTATTTGCAAACCTTAAGGATATAGATGTTTTAATAACTGATTATAAGTTATCTAGGGAATGGACTGAAACTTGTAAAAAATTAAATTGCAAAATAGATTATGCTTTAATAAATAAGGAGGTTTTAAATAATGATTAATTTCCAGTACTATAATCCATCAAGAGTAATATTTGGTAAAGGCTCAGAACAAAATATAAAGCAACTGTTAAAAGATTATAATGTAACTTCTCTGTTTTTAATTTATGGTGGAAGCACTGTAAAAAAATTAGGAATATGGGATACAGTTAATAAGGCTTGCGAGGAATTAGGAATTAAATTTACTGAAAAAGGTGGTGTTGTTCCTAATCCTAAAATTGAACATGTTAGAGAACTTATAGAAGTAGGTAAAGAAAATAATGTAGACTTTATTCTCGCAGTTGGAGGTGGTAGTTCTATGGATACAGCTAAAGCCGTATCTGTAGGAATACCTTATGATGGAGATGTATGGAACTTTTTTGAAGGTAAAGATTCAATTTCAGCAGCACTTCCAATTGGTGTAATTTCAACAATACCTGCAAGTGGTTCAGAAACATCTAACTGCTCTATTATTTCAAATGGGCTTTATAAGCTAGGCATTGAAAGCGATTTTATAATACCTAAATTTGCAATCATGAACCCTGAATTTACTTTAACATTACCACAATACCAAACTGCATGTGGAATAGCAGATATATTATCTCATTTATTAGAACGTTATTTTACTGATACTAAATATGTAGATACAACAGACTATTTAATTGAAGGAGCTTGTAAAGCCCTTATTCTAAATGCAGAAAGATTAATGAAAAACCCTAATGATATAAATGCGCGCTCTGAAATTCAGTGGCTAGCTTCCATAGCACATAATAATTTGCTAGATACTGGACGAGTATCTGATTGGGGATCACATAGAATAGAGCATGAACTAAGTGCTCAATATGAACTAACTCATGGTGAAGGTATGGCTATAGTTTTAGTTGCTTGGACAAAGTACATGGCCTATAATAAACCTTCAAAACTTGCACAATTGGCAAACCGCCTGTTTAACATAGATTATAATAATTACTCTGAAGAAGAAATGGCCCTTAAATTATCTCATCACTTAAACGACTTCTTTATTTCACTAAATTTAAATACTAAATTATCACAAAAAGGCATAACAGATGAACATTTTGAATTAATGGCAATGCGTGCTACTAATAATAATCAATCAACAGCTGGCCACTACATACCTTTAGACGCATCCAAATTTGTAGATATCTTAAAATTAGCTTTATAATTATTAATTTTTATTAATAAAAACAATATATACTTAGGAGGACTTTTCAATGAAAGTTAAAGGATTTGCAACAAAG
Source organism: Terrisporobacter mayombei (assembly GCF_020748465.1). Taxonomy (GTDB): domain Bacteria; phylum Bacillota; class Clostridia; order Peptostreptococcales; family Peptostreptococcaceae; genus Terrisporobacter; species Terrisporobacter mayombei. The sequence goes on along the minus strand of NZ_JAHZMP010000002.1, from coordinate 100,933 downwards.
GCTATACATGCAGGACATCACAAAAATGCAGCAGGTGCATTAGGACTACCAATATATCAAACTTCAACATTTGTTTTTGACAGTGCAGAGCAAGGAAGAAAAAGATTTGAGGGAGAAGAAGAAGGATATATATATTCTCGATTAGGTAACCCTACTAATACATCATTAGAAGAAAAAATTGCTGAGCTAGAAGGTGCTGAAGCTTGTATCTCAACTGCATCTGGCATGGGTGCAATATCTTCAACATTGTGGACAGCATTAAAAGCTGGAGATCATGTACTAGCTAGTGATACTCTTTATGGTTGTACTCAAGCATTATTATCTAGAGGTTTAACTAAATTTGCAATCGAGGTTGACTTTGTTGATTTCACTGATTTAGAAAAAATAAAAAATTCTATAAAACCTAATACAAGAGTTGTATACTTTGAAACACCTGCTAACCCAACGCTTAGATTATATGATATTGAAAAAATATGTGAAATAGCTCATAGCCAAGAAAACGTGTTAGTTATGGTTGATAATACATTCTGTACACCTTATATCCAAAGACCTTTGTCACTTGGAGCTGATGTTGTTTTACATTCTGCTACTAAATTCTTAAATGGACATGGTGATGTTATAGCTGGTTTTATAGTTGGATATAGTGAATTTATAAATGAAGTTAGATTTGAAGGTATAAAAGATTTTACTGGTGCTGTTCTAAGCCCAAATGATGCCTTTTTAATAAATAGAGGACTTAAAACATTAGCAGTGAGAATGGAACAACACTGTTCAAACGCTATGAAAGTAGCTAAATTCTTAGAGGAACATCCAGCAATAGAGAGCATAAACTACCCTGGATTAGAAAGTTTCCCTCAATTTGAATTAGCTAAAAAACAAATGGCTCTACCTGGAGCAATGATATCTTTTGAAGTAAAAGGTGGTGTTGAAGCAGGCGAAAAACTAATGAATACATTAAATCTTTGTACATTAGCTGTAAGCTTAGGAGATGCAGAAACATTAATTGAGCATCCAGCTTCTATGACTCACTCAGCTTGTACTCCTGAAGAACGTGCAAATGCAAATATAACTGACGGTTTAGTAAGACTAGCTGTTGGACTTGAAAATGTAGAAGATATAATAGATGATTTAAAAAGTGCATTAGATTTACTTATATAAATAGTCCCCCTATTAGACAATAGAATTAATATAAAAAAAGAAAGTGTATATTTTCATATAGAAGATACGCACTTTCTTTTTTATATTTTCCACTTATAATCTCCTTATTGTATGGAATCATAATTAATGTAAGAATTCAATTTTAAACAAAGAAGGTGTTTTTTTGAAGAAATTTGTTTCAATTTTACTTTTATCATCTTTATGTATTCCTTTATTTGGTTTTTCTAAAGCTAATACAGCTGTTCACAACATTAACAGTGAAAAATTAGAAATGAAAGTCATGGACTTAGACAACACTTGCATCGACTGGTTTTTTATACCAAATGATAAATTTAGAACTCCACAAATTAATGAAGAGTTAAAGTTTAATTTAAGCGATTACGATGCATTTTACAATGGTCCAAAGCAGCCTAACAAAAAATCCTTATATTTAACTTTTGACGAAGGTTATGAAAACGGACATACAGATCAGATTTTAGATGTTTTAAAAGAAAAGAATGTTAAGGCTATTTTCTTTGTTACTTCTCATTATATTACTTATTCTCCTGACACTGTAAAAAGAATGGTAGCTGAGGGTCATGTTGTAGCAAATCATACAAATCACCACTACTCTATGCCTACTGTTACTTATTCTTCTGATGCTTTTAATAAAGAACTTACTGACGTGGAAAATAAGTTTAAAGAATTAACTGGGAAAGATATGCCTAAGTTTTTTAGACCTCCCATGGGTAAATATTCACAGAAAAGTTTAGCCATGACTAAGGATTTAGGTTATAAAACTATATTTTGGAGCTTTGCTTATGGTGATTATGAAGCTACTAATCAACCTTCACCTGGATATGCTAAGCAACATATATTAGGTCACCTTCACGAGGGTTCTATCATACTTTTACATGCCATATCTAAGACTAATGCAGATATACTTGGAGAAATTATAGATGAATCAAGAAATAACGGCTACGAATTTTATCTATTGCCATAAATTATCAAAAATTTCTTACAATTTATTATTTATTTGAAATATTATTCAATAATCTAAGAAATACTACTATTGAGGTGATATAAATATGAGAAAAAAATTATTAGCTGTTTCCTTATCCTTTTTATTATTATTTACAAGTTGTATAACTTCATTTTCATTAGATATGAAAAGTGCTTCCAAGTTTACAGCAAAACCACTGCCATACTCTTATGATGCTTTAGAACCATACATATGTAAAGAAATCATGATTCTACATCACGACAAGCATTATCAAACTTATGTAGATAATTTAAATAAAACTTTAGAAAACTATCCCAAATATAAAAGCTACTCCGTAGAGAAACTTTTAAAAAGTCTAGACTGTCTTCCAAAGGAAATATCTACTTCTGTAAGAAATAATGGTGGCGGAGTTTATAATCATGAATTTTTCTTTAATATCATGACCCCTGACAAAACTGAAGTTTCAGGAAAATTAAAAAATGCCATAGAAAGAGATTTTAATAGTTACGATAATTTTATAGATGAGTTTAAAAAATCAGCCTTAGGAGTATTTGGTTTTGGATGGGCATGGCTTGTATCTGATTGTAATGGAAAGTTGTTCATAATTACAACAGCTAATCAAGACTCTCCCATATCATATATTTACACTCCTATAATTGGAATTGATGTTTGGGAACATGCTTACTATTTGCAGTATAAAAATAAAAGAGCTGACTATATTGACAACTGGATAAATGTCATAAATTGGAACAAAGCTCTAGAAAATTATACTTCTAGCTTAAAATAAGAATTATTAAAAGCGTAGACTTGGTCTACGCTTTTACTTTAATATTACATAAACATATTTAATATCATTAACTCTACAAATCCTACAGCCCATACTATTGTACTTGCTATAGAATAACCCCTTAATTGTTCCTTAACTTCAGTAACACCTAAAGTTCTATTAACAACCCAGAAGTATGAATCATTAAAGTGAGAGAATACTAATGAACCCATACAAGCTGATAACACTGCAAGTTCAGGTGATAATCCAAGTGTTGCCATCATTGGAGCTGTTACAGATGCTGCTGTTGTCATGGCAACTGTACCACTTCCTTGTATTAGTCTTACTATTGATGATATGGCAAATGGTATTATTACTGCTGGTAGTGCTGTATTTGCAATAAGCCCTGCTATGTAGTCTCCTGCACCAGAGTCTCTTATTATCATACCTAAAGCTCCACCTGCACCAGTAACTAACATTATTACCCCTGCAGATTTTATACCTTTTTCCATAGTGTTTGTAATTTCTTTTTTGTCTTGGTTTTTACCTAGTCCGTATATTGCTATTATCAAACCTAAACCAACAGCTATAACTGGAGCTCCTAAGAAGTTTATTACTTCTATAAATCCACCTTCTAGAGCCATTTGCGTAGTAACTGTCTTTAATAATATTAATATTATCGGTGCAAATATTGGCATAAATGACATAAATGCTGATGGTAATACTTCTTCACTGTCCATTAAAGTTGCTGCTACTTCGCTATTAGCAATTGCTCCTAAATCTTCGCTACTTAAATAGCTTTCACCATCTTCACTTGGTACTTTATATTGTTTTGCTCCTATGTACTTAGCATAAAGAAGTCCAACTAGTGTCATTGGTATAGCACAAACAATTCCTAATAATAATGTTGTTCCCACATTTGCACCATATATTCCTGCAACTCCTACAGGTCCTGGAGTAGGCGGTACTAATGTATGTGTGATAACTAGACCTAATGCTAGTGATAAACCTAAAGATATAACTGATTTTTTTGTGTTTCTTGATATTGATTTTGCCAGTGGTGATAAGATTACGAATCCTGAATCACAGAAAATTGGTATTGATACTAAAAACCCTGTAATAGCTAGAGCTAATTCTTCTCTGCCCTTACCTAATTTTTCAACGAATATTTGAGCCATCTTTTTTGCTGCTCCTGATACTTCAAATATTTCACCCATCATAACACCAAATCCAATAATTATACCTATACTACCAAGTGTATTACCAAATCCAGTTGTTATACTGTTTACTACATCTCCAGCTGGCATTCCACCAACTAATCCTGTTATTGATGCACTTATTATCATTGCTAAGAATGGATGCACCTTAGTTTTTAACATCATAAATATTAATAATGTTATTCCAAGGCCTAGACCTATTAATATTTGCGGTCCTGATACAACTAATTCGTTATTCATTATGATTCCCCCAAGTTAATAAATTTTTAATTTTAAATTTTATATAAATTACATTTAATAAACTTTAGTGACAATGTATCTAAACTTCGCATACCCATTAGCGTATGCGTTGGTTTAGATACATTGTTCTATATGGATAAATTGTAGCTTACTTTTTATTAAAGTTTGGAGCGTACTGTCCAGCAAGTCTTATTGCTTCTACTAAACTTATTTCATCTGCTATGTTTTTCCAAGCTATATCAAATGCTGTTCCATGGTCAACAGACGTTCTTAAGAATGGCATGTTGTTTGTTATAGATATAGTTCTGTGGAAGTCTACAGTTTTTGTAGCTATATGACCTTGGTCATGATATAGAGAAAGTACTGCATCAAACTTCCCTTGTAATCCAAAGAAGAATACTGAGTCTGCACCTATTGGACCTACCACGTCTATTCCTTCTTTTCTTGCTCTTTCTATTGCTGGTTCTATTTCTCTTTCTTCATCTCCAAATAATCCATGCTCTCCACAGTGAGGATTTAGGCCCGCCACTGCCATTTTAGGAGTATCTATTCCTAATTGTCTTAGAGCTTCTTTTGATCTTATTATGAATTCATACATATTTTCCTCAGTAACTAAGTCGCAAGCTTTTTTAAGTGATACGTGTCTGCTTAAGAAAAATACTCTTAAATCTCTTACTTGGAACATAGTTAAAGGATTATGTGTTTTTGTTAAATCTTCTAATACTTCTGTATGGCCTATGTATGGCACATTACCTGCTTTAAATGATTCTTTGTTAAGTGGTGTAGTTGCTATAGCTTTAACTTTTTCTGCCATAGCGTAATCAATTGATTTAGCTAAATATTCAAAAGCAGCCTTTCCACACATTCCACTAACTTGTCCTGGTTCAAATTTGTTCATATCTATGTTATCTATGTTTACTAAATTTAATGTTTTGTTGTTGTAGTTCCCATCTTCTGGATTTTCTATAATATTTATTTTCATATCCACTTTACAAACTTCTATAGCTTTTTCTAATATTTCTTTATTTCCAAATACAACTATGTTTGCATAAGTGTTTGTTTCCTCTTTAGCTATGGATTTGACCACAATCTCCGGTCCTATTCCTGCTGGATCTCCTAAAGGTACTCCTATATATTCTCTATTCATAACTATTCCTCCAAATTTAACTTCATAATTTATACTATTTAAGCAACGGATATACCTGTAGCGCTAGCAAAATGATTCGCCGACACGTCGCTCAAAGGTATATCGTTGGCGCCATGGGCGTAGCGAATTTTAAGCAACGGGAATTGCTGAGCTTGTTGAATCAATTCCGTTGGCGCTATGAGCGCAGCGAATTTTCATTATTTCATATAATATTGTGTTGATATTTTTGTTGCTAAGTAATCTATACAAAGAGATAATGTTTTCTTATCACCTATAAGGCCTCCCTTTGTTATGGCTGCCATATTAGGATATTTTCCTCCAATAAATCTGCCATATACTGCTAGTGGTATTATCTCGTCTTTTATATCTATACCTTCAACGCCTAGCCTTTTCATAACTTCCATAGTTACATCTCCACCACTAGTGTATAATGCTCCTATGGATGAATTTGATAATTCTAAAGCTAGCTCTGTTATTTTTGCTAAACCTTTGTTTATTTTAACTGATATTGCTTCTTCATCTATCCCCAGTTTCTTAGACAGTTCACTTAAATTTAATACTTCATCTTCCCTTGTTATTGTAGTTATCCCAACAATATTGGATGTATTGAGTTTCAATTTTCCTTCTATTATATGTAATACTCTTTCAATCTCTTTGTCTATTTTTTCATCATCTATAAGTTTTAATGGATTCACTTTCACAAGAGCTGGTGATTTTGTTGCAACTAAATATTCTATTTGACCTATGGTAGTTTTACTTACACTTCCTATGGCAAAGAAAACTTTCTTACCTTGCTCTACTTGAGATGATCCATATCTAGCATTCATTAAACATTTAGTAAATGGTCCTGGATCAACAGGAATAACATTTAATTTTATTAGTGCAGATGCTTTTGCTATTGTTTCTATTTCATCATTAGTTACTGCATCTACAACAATTATTCTGTTTCCTTCATCTACTAATAAATTTATTTTCCTACTTAAAAATTCTTCTCCTCTTAAGACATCACTAATTTGTATATCAGCTACCTTGAATTTACTTTGGCTTTGTATTATTTCTTTTACACTTGAATTAGTAACTGGACATTTTGGATCTTTTGCCACCAAAGTATTTTGAAGTGGCACTGAGTTTACTAATAAAAATCCACCTATAGAAATTCTTCCTGAATCAGGATAAGATGCCACAACTACAGCTATGGATTCTTTATCTTGATCTAAGATAGCATCTATTTCTGAGCCTATATTTCCTCTTAAAGTTGAATCTATTCTTTTTGTATATATTGGTTGTAAATGCTTTACTCTTTCTACTTCTTTGCTCACTCTTTCATAAGCTTCTTCTTTAGTAACACCTCTACTATCAGTGCTTACAGCTACTACATCACAACGACTCATATTTTCATCGTTTAGAAGTCTAGAATCTATAAATGTAGAACATTTAAAGCCTTCCTTTGCTAATAAAACACTTGTTGCATTTGCGCCTGTAAGATCATCGGCTATTACATATAATTTCATATGTCTCCCCCATCTTTAAACTAATTTTATGTTTACACCTTCATCTTCCATTTTCTTTAGTGTCTCCTCTTCCAAACCTTCATCGGTAATAACTATTTCAAAATCTTTTAAGTTTCTAATTTTAGTAAAACTTCTTTTGTTAAATTTTGAATTATCAGTTACAAGTACTCTATGGGTAGATACATCTATCATAGTTTGTTTTACCTTTGCCTTGTTTGGAACAAAAGCTGCTAGTTCTAAGTTTTGATTTATGGCACTTGCTCCCACAAAACATATATCTGCATTTATATTGCTTAAGAAATCTATTGTATAAGTATCTAAACAACTACCTGTGTTTCTTTGAATTCTTCCACCTGTGCAATAAACTTCTAAATTTTCATACTTCATTAAGTAAGCAGCAATTAATATATCTGTTGTAATTACTTTTAAATTACTTTTGTCTACTAATAGCTTTGCAATTTCCATACAAGTTGTACCTGCATCCAATATTACTATGGAATTGTCATTTATAAGTTTTACTGCTTCTTTTGCAATTCTTACTTTTTCTTCCATGTAGCATTTTTCTTTGTCTGCATAGTCAACTTCCTTTACCATTGAGCTATCTATTACAGCCCCGCCAAATACCCTAGTTATAAGACCGTCTTTTTCCATCTTATCTAAATCTCTTCTTATGGTCATTGTTGCTACTTGACAAATATCAGCTAATTCATTTACTGTAGCATTTTTATTTTTCACTATATAATCATATATTTTTTTATGTCTATCTAATTGGAACATTATAATACCTTCTTTTCATGTTTATTTTGAAGTTCGTTTATGTTCATCTATGTTTATATTATTCCATAAACTTTTATAAACCGCAACACTTTTTGTTTATTTGTGTTCGTTTATTTAATAACAAACAATTTTGAACATAATTGAACATAATTTATTATACCTTAATCATATAAACATATCAAAACTTGCCTTACTTATAGATTATTTCAATTTATACACTATTCTTATAGATATTTATGATTTGAATAAAACTCTACAAAAACTTATAATATTCCTGTAAATAAAACATTTTCATGGAGGTATATTATGAATATAAAAAAGGAAGTAAGTATTAATAAAATTACTAAAGATGCAGAAGAACTATTTCGTGGTGGATTTTTTTGCTCAGAGGCAGTAGTTAGTGCAATTCGTTCTAACTTTGAGTTGGATATACCAGAAGAGGTAATATCAATGGCTTCAGGATTCCCAGTTGGTATAGGACGTTCTAAATGTTTATGTGGTGCAGTATCTGGTGGCGTTATGACACTTGGATTATTTTTTGGACGTACCAAACAAGGGGATCCAAAAGTGGAAAAAAACTTGGAGTTATCAAAAGAGTTACATGACTGGTTTAAAGTAGCTAACGGAAAAAATGCCCTATGTTGTCGTATTCTTACAAAAGAATTTGATATGAGCGTAGGAGCTCACAAAGAACAGTGCATATATTTCACTGGATTAGTGGCTGGTAAAGTTGCTGAAATAGTTGTAAGAGAACTTAATCTAGTTAATACTGACGTTTTAGAACATGCATAGGAGTTAAAATTATGATAAAGAAAATACCAATTCCTATTGCTGGAGTAATGCTTGGATTTGCAGCCCTAGGTAATTTACTTCAAAGCTACTCTGAATCCATTCGTCTAATATGCGGTATAATTTCTGCATTATTAGGGCTATTATTGATTTGTAAATGTATTGCTTATCCTTCTATGATAAAAGAAGATATGAAAAATCCAATTATGGCAAGTGTCTCTGGGACTTTTCCCATGGCATTAATGCTTTTATCAGCTTATATAAAACCTTATATAGGACCTAGCGCTATTTATATTTGGTACCTTGCCATAGGTTTGCATATTGCTTTAATCATATATTTTACAAAAGAATTTATTTTGAAATTTGATATGAAGAAAGTATTTACCAGTTATTACATAGTTTATGTAGGAATTGTAGTTGCTAGTGTTTCAGCGCCAGCTTTTGAAAAGACAAATCTAGGTACAATATTGTTTTGGTTTGGTTTAATTTCTTGTTTAATTTTACTTGTAGTTGTTACGAACAGATATGTAAAATACAAAGAAGTTCCACCACCTGCTAAACCTTTATTTTGTATATATGCAGCTCCTGTAAGTCTATGCCTTGCTGGATATATTCAATCAGTTGAAACAAAATCAGTAGTAATGATAGGATTTTTAGCAATTTTATCATTAATAATTTATATTGTGGTATTATGCCAATTACCTAAATATTTAAAAATGCCTTTCTTCCCAAGTTATGCAACATTTACATTTCCTTTTGTTATAAGTGCAATTGGAATGAAAATGACTATGGCTTGTTTAGGTAAGATGGGTTATGTTGTACCTTTTATAAATTATATCGTACTATTGCAAACTATTATTGCTACAATACTTGTAATTTACACTTTAATAAGATTTATAATGTTTATTTTACCAAGTAAAAAAACTGAGTTAGTTTCTCAATAATTAATAATAATAAATCCCAGGATACAAAGTACCCTGGGATTTATTATATTCTATATTACTTATATAATTATGTTTTCTAAAAAATCCTTTAATCTTTCACTCTCATGAGTATAAAATTCATCTGGTTTCCCATCAAAATATATTTTTCCTTTATCTAAAAAGATTACTCTAGTTGAGATGTCTAAAGCCATTTTTATTTCATGAGTCACAATAACCATTGTATACCCTTCTTCTACCAATTGTTTTATAGTTTTAAAAACTTCAAAGGAAAGTTGAGGATCTAGAGATGATGTAGGCTCATCAAAAAGTATTATATCTGGTTCCATTGAAAGAGCTCTAGCTATAGCTACCCTTTGCTTTTGTCCTCCAGATAATTCGTTTGGATAATAATTTGCTTTATCACCTAGTTTAACTTTTTCCAATAAAGACTTAGCTATTTTTTTAGCCTTATCTTTTTTAATTCCTCTTACATTATCTAAAGGATTTACTATGTTATTTATAACAGTATAGTGTGGAAACAAATTAAAGTTTTGAAATACCATTCCAACTTTACCTGCAACAGAGCTATGACTATTTACTTTTTCATTGTTAACATAAATGTTTCCACCTTGTATTTTTTCAATTCCATTAATACATCTTACCAAGGTACTTTTACCAGAACCACTGGCTCCTACCAAGGATATAATTTCACCCTTTTTTATATCTAAAGATATTCCCTTTATTACATCTAATTTATCATAACTTTTATGTACATTTTCTAATTTAATTATTGACTCCATCTTGTACTTCTCCCTTCTATAAACTTAGCTAGAAGTGAAATTGAGTAAGTCATTACAAGATATATTAACGCAATTACTAAATATACTTCAAATGGTCTTAATGTTCTAGCATAAATTTGATTTCCTACCCTAGTTATTTCAGCAATTGAAATTATGGATACTAAAGAAGTTTCTTTTATTATGCTAGCAAAGGAATTCATTAATGATGGAAGGGCTACTCTAAATGATTGAGGTAATATTATTTGAATATAAGTTTTTACCTTTGAGTATCCAAGGGAAAATGCTGCTTCGTATTGCCCCTTATCTATGGATAAAATTGCGCCTCTAATTATTTCAGACATATATGCTGCAGAATTTAAAGATAGTCCAATAATTGCACATGTCATAGGCTCAAGTGTAATATTGAAAGATGGCAATCCATAGTAAATTAGAAATAGCTGAACCAATAAAGGTGTACCTCTAAATACTTCAACGTAAACACCTAGAATAATTTTAATTGTTTTTGGAACCTTGTATGCTCTTAAAAAGCCTATCATAATTGATAGTAATAAACTTATAAAAAATGTCCATATTCCCAATTGTAAAGTTATTTTTGCTGCATCTACAAATTGATGCATATATGGTATTAAAAATCTAAAATCTAAATTATTCATATTATTTTATATCTAACCATTTCTTTACAACTTCATCATATTTACCATTTTCTCTAATTGATGATATGGCATCATTTATTTTATTTGTTAATTCATCTTCACCTTTATTCATTACTACAACTAAATCACATTTTTGAATTGGGTCATTAATAATTTTCAGAGCATCATTATCGTTTATTTGAGATGCTGCAAAAGCAATCCCTGCTGCTACTGCATCAATTCTTCCATTTTGTAAGTCTAGCACGGCTTCTTGAGTTCTATTATACTTTCTTATATCTTTAAGTTTTGTAGTCTTGTTTAACTCTTCTATTCCTACCTCACAACTACTTGTTGCTTGAAGGCCTACAGTTTTACCTTTTAAATCTTCCTTACTTTTTATATCATTATTATCTTTTTGAACAATTATAATATCACTAAGTTCGTAATAAGGATCACTCATGTTAACGTTTTCCGACGCTGAAGTTGCTTCTTGTGGTGACATAGCAGATATTATTACATCATGATCTCCCTTTTGTAGCCCTGCTACTAACCCTTCCCATGGCGTATCTTTAATTGTAACTTTTACACCTAATTCTTCTCCTAAAGCTTTTGCAAAGTCAGCATCAAAACCTTCCACATCTCCTGCTTCATTTCTTGTTGAAAATGGTGGATACTCTGGACACATACCTACTACTAATTCTCCTTTTTCTTGTATGGTATTCCAGGCTGTACTTTTACTTTCTTTAGATTCATCTTTTTTATCTTCTTTCGGCGCAGAACATCCTACAGCGCCTATACATAATATTGTTGACAGTGCTAGTACCAATGATTTTTTTAACTTCTTCATAACATAACTCCCTCTTAATATGTAATATTTATATTTTTAAGCACAATCACCTTTTGTGACATATGCTCAATTAACTAGATATTATCATTTTTAAACTTTCCATACTTTTAATTGGATCTTCTTCATTTATTCCTAAAAACTCTAACCCCAAATTGTACTTTTCATTTTCTTTCATCAAAGTCTTCATGAATACACCTTGACCTTCTCTTGTTTCATATCCATCAAAATCTAAATTTTCTCCACCTGCATCCCCATAACATGTTAAATTCACTCCACAACTTGGGCTTCCATCTATTCCAATAACATACTTGACTTCATATCCATTTGTTATGTAATTTCTAACAATTTTGATTAAGTCTTTTGCTAATTTTGTACAATGTTCTTCATAAAAAGGATTATTATATTGATTTATGGACTGTCCCCATCTTTTTATTCCCATACACGTAAGTTCAGGACACTGCAATTGTATGATTCCATAATCATTATCATAAAAATAATCTATAACTTCTCTTACACAAGCTTTTGATGTGGCAAGACCTTCTACCTTTGAATTTATATTCAATATGCAATGACTAACTAAGACGATTTTTTTCGACCTTTTCATCATAACCCCCCTAATTAATACTTTTATTTGAAATCTTATTTTATTATACAATAACAACAATTTTTTTAGTGCTATTTGGCATTTTTTCATTATTGTTTGTTTTTATATAACATTGGTTATATAGCTTAAATAAATAGTTATTTTATTACATAAAAATAGCACCTGTTATAGGTGCTATTTTTTATGTTAATATATTATTTTTCAGTACATATAGTTAAAACGTCTGAAAAATCGCCAAAGCATACTTGACCGTTTAATTCTTTAAATGCTCTTACTTTATAGTAATATTTTTTTCTACTTTTTAAATTTTTATCTTTGTAACAGCTTTTTCCATTGTCTGTAAGTGTGGCTACTCTTGTAAAATTTCCACTTTCGCCACTTGCTCTATAAACCTCATATCCTGAAGATTTGTATACAGTTTGCCAATTTAGCTCCACAAAAGAATTAGATATGCAATTGGCATGTAAATTTTTTACTGTCGGTGGACAAGTTGTAGTGTCTAATATATCCGATGGCAAACCTAAGCATATTTTGTCTTCTACTTTTTTGAAAGCCTTAACCTTATAATAATAATTTGTACCACTATCCAATTCTTTATCTATATAGCATGTAGTTTTACCACATACTTCATCAATTCTTCTGTAAAATCCATTTTTCATAGTTGATCTGTAAATTCTATATCCGCTGGCACCTTTTACTTTGTTCCATTCTAATTTTATGCAATCAGAATTTTTCATGGTTACTCTTAAATCTATTACTTTATTAGGTTTACAATCTGTAGTAATGTTTTGTTTTTCTATGTTTGTTTGGGCAAATGAATGAGATAAGCTTCCCATATTACTCATTATTACTGTTAAAGTTAAAAGTACTACTAAAATGTTTTTTAATTTTTTTCTCATTACCTTTCCTCCTATTTTTATTCTTATGTAACAAGGTTATTTTCATTTATAATTTGCCCTCTATTTCCTAAAAAATTCTAAGCAACTTATAACTACTTTTTTACAAATTTTTAAAATTATATACTTTTCTGCTATTTTTTATCAACATAATAAAACCTATCTGTACGATACTATATAAACTAGAAAAATAGGAGGCAAAACGAAAGTAAATGACAATATATATATGCTAAAAATACCAACAAAACTGCATCATTATAAATTTGTTTATCCTGTTGTAATTGTAAATAAAGTAAAATACTTTTAGTTTATAGTGCAATACTTTCTATAAGTCCTGTTTGTGGTATCTTTTATTAATAATTAACATTATTGCATCTGCAGGGCATCTCATGTTATATTCTACGCTAAAACCCTAGTACCATAGTGGCAAAGGATTTTTTGCCACAATTCTGTATTAATAAAATAATGCTAATCATATTATTGTAATATAGATAAACAACTTCATAATTTAATTAAACATTTTTAAATTCCACTGCTTAAAAATCAAAAGTGCTCTAAAAATATGTTAGAAATTGAACTTGATTATCTATAGTAAATAATAAGAAGGAGTATGTATTAGATGAGGAAAGTTAAAGTTAGTTTACAGCCTATTGTTAAGAATATAAATTTACCCACTGTTTTGAAAACAACTATCATTCCAGGTGATTCAAGTGAAAGTTTATTTATTGCAACTCAGGTAGGAAAAATATTTTATATCTCAAAGGGAGCTATAAATACTTTTTTAGATATTCGCCCTCGAATAATAAAACTAGGTACTTCTAATGGTGGATATGATGAACGAGGATTGCTAGGGCTAGCGTTTCATCCAGCATTTTATTATAATGGTCTATTTTATCTTCATTATTCAGTAGCAGGAACACAAGGTTCTGGTGCTCTTTCAAAACCTTTTAAACCTAACCCATGTGACCCCGAAACTTTAAATCTAAAATGGACAAATAGAGATATTCAATATGATCATATTGATACAGTTGAAGAATGGGTTTTGCAATCGAATGGTCAACCTGAAAAAAGACGAACATTGCTTAATCTAAGAAGACCATTTGCCAATCATAATGGTGTCAATAGCTTAAATTTTTCACCTGAAACTGGAAAACTTATTTTAACAACAGGAGATGGTGGTTCAGGTTATAGTCCATTTAACCTAAGTCAAGATAATATGGAAATCTGCGGTAAAATAATTGAAATTGATGTAACTAAGAATACATTAATCAATAATCCGCCTGTAGTCACACGTTTTAATGAACTTCCTATATCTATTCAGGAAACGCTTACGGTAATTGCCAAAGGAGTTCGCAATATACTTGGCATTTCATTTCAAAGGTTTCATAACCAATATATAAAATATGTAGGAAATGTTGGCCAGGATTTAGTAGAGTCAATTTTTTCATTTACTAATTATAGACCAATACCTGTTACTCAGCTTGTTCAATCTTATTTAAAATCCCAACCTGAACAAGAAAAATTTATTAACTTTGGCTGGCGAGGATGGGAAGGTGCTTTTCCTACTTCGCTTATAGGAGGTTGCTCTGATAGTGCAACTTTGAACGAGCTAAAAATAGTTTATTACAATGAAGCAGTAAAAACTTCAGCACAGCGTCTTTCGCCTCTAGCTTGTTATTTTCATAAAGATTCACGACCAGATAAATTTGGTGGTTCTGCGATTACAGGGCTTCAGCCATATATGGGAAACAAAATACCCGATTTAACAGGTAGAATTGTGTTTACTGATTTTGCCCGAAATGAAGAAACTGAACCTCCAGTGAGAGGAGTTTTAGCTTATACAATGGCAACAACAGATTGTAAACTAAATGATTTTAGTATTATTGAAACTGATTATAATTTTGAATCTCAATCAGCTTATTATGTTTGTTTGGGAACGAATATGAATCAAACCAGACTTTATTTAGGGGTTTATGGCTCTGCGAATGTGACTGATTTTAACAAAGGTACTATTTTTGAAATTGTTCCTTAATGTTCATTAGATTATTAAAGAACTTTCTATCAAATGTCACAACTATATTATACAAGATTATACAAGGAGGCATTATAATTGAATAAAATGAATATAAGCAGTTTTATTTGTGTTGGAGGCATATTAACAACATTAGCTGTTCTATTCCAATCAGCACCTGTATTTTTACCAGCTATTGGGTTGTTCTTAAGTCCATTAAGCACCCTACCTATTGCAATAGCTAGTGTTTCTAGTATTCCTCTTGGTTTTGCTGTATTTTTATCTTCCGTATTAATTCTTACTATGATTAGTATTCAAGAATCAATAATTCTGCTTTTCACCACAGGTGTACTAGGCATTGTTATTGGAACATTGCTTTTTAGGAAGGGAATAATAAGTTCCATACTATTTTCAAGTATAGCACTATCTCTTGGGATAATATTTTTAACTTATATAGTAGGTATTCCGGCCTTTGTAGATTTAGCTAGTTCTTTTTCAACCGCTTTAACTTTTTTAATATTTTTCTTATTTTCACTTATTTACGCAAGCATCTGTAATATTTGCCTAAAAAAATTTATAAATTATCTTAGAAAAATAAAAATAATTAGCTAACTTTTGTGAGCTAATTATATGGATTAAAGAAAATCGGGATAGCTATCCCGATTTTTACCTACTCAGTCTTTCTGCAAATTTCTAAAAAACCATCTTTGCCTACTATGTCCATCATTGAGTGTAAATCGTAAGGTATGTTATACATTAAAATTTCAAACAATCAGAATTTTTCATAGTTACTCTTAAGTCAATTACTTTTTTTGAATTTTTTCTTAATAAATTTAAATATCTTTAAGATAAATCCTAATTACAATATTTCTTATTTCATCAAAATCTGTTTCAAAACATTTTATTCTTCCATATAAATACTTACCTCCATCCATTAACCTTGCAAATATTTTATTATTTTTCCTAGGAATATAGCCCAGTTTCTTTCCATCTTTTGTGTATACCTCTATTGCATATTTATCATATTCATTATCTGGCTCTCTTTTTAAAGTTAAATAATCTCCCTCTAAAATTTGTAAGTCTTCATCTATATAGTAAAAGATACCTGCTACAGACAATGTATATAAATATATGTCATTTGCAAATGGTAGATCTAACTGACCATTTTTCATATTTGATATAAGACCTCCACCCAAACTAGAGATTTGTATATCATTACTCATAATATCTCTCCATTTCTTTTAGTTTTTCTTTATATACCTTACTTCTTTCTTTTAAATTATTAATTTCCTTAGTTATAATAGTTTTCTCTTCATCTAACCAATTTACATCTTCTAATTTTTCTTCTATATTAAAAGGAAATCTCGTTTCAAAGTTTTTCAAATTTAAAATTATTTCATCTATTTTTTCTTTTAACATCTGAATGTCTTTTTTTAATTTTTCTAAGGAGTTTGCATTATCCACATTATAATTTTCATCATCTATTATATTTGCTAGAAGTCTTAATGTGGCTAAATCATTATTTTTATATGCCTTTTGTAGTTGTTCCCATAGATTTTTACTTCGTTCATTTTGATTTTTATTTATATCAGGATGTAATTTTTTCGCTAACTTACGAAAAATACTTTTTACCTCTTTAAGTTCTTCATCTGTTATTATGGGGCTTTTTAATAATTCTCTACTAAAGTCTACTTTAAACTGATATTGTCTAAGTTCTTCTTCAAATTCTTTCATTTCTTCTTGTAAAATTATTTCTATTTTGTTTATCTCAACTTTTTCATTGCGATTTATTAAGGCTTGTATAAGCGATATTTTCCTCTTATTTCTTCTTATTTCTATCTCCAACTTTAATTTTAATTTATATAAATATCCAAAGTGTCCCAAGTATTTTGCTTCTAGATAATTTTTCTTTTTATATAATATGTCTTCTTGCTTTTCTACTAATTCAATATATTTTAGGGATAGCTCTTCTTGAGTCTCTTTTAGTTTTTTATATTCCTTCAACATTATAATATTCATGGCATCTCCTTAAGTTTTTAGATTATATTTATAATAGTAAAAACTTAACAGTATTTGTCAAGTTCTTACTATTGCATAATTCTTATATACATCATTATAAAGTGTCTTAATCTATAACAAAAAAGAGTAGAAAACTTCTTCTCTACTCTTCGAAATCTAAATTATATTCTCCTTAACTTCAATAACTGAATCTACTTCTTTATTATCTTCCAAGTTAATAACTCTATCACAAACAATATTTACTAGGTCCTTATCGTGACTAATAACAATAAGCCCAATACTATTTTTCTTACAATAATCAATAACCACATTCCAAATCTGAGCCTGTGTTATAGCATCTAGCATTGTAGTCATCTCATCCGCTATAAGAAACTTAGTTTCAGGGCTAAGAGCTCTAAGAACACAAAATCTTTGCAGCTCTCCACCAGAAAGTTCGCTAGGCCATCTATTTAACCATTCTTTCTTAATTCCCATAGATTCTATCATTTCATCACTTGGTTCATAAGCTTCATTTAGAATTTTTTTCATTTTCCACTTAGGATTTACTGATTTTTCTGGATGTTGGAAAATTAATTGTATAGGGTTGAAAGCATTTTTCTTTTTCTCACAACCTTCTAGTATTACATTTCCTTTGTCTGGTTTAATATATCCAGCTAAGATTTTGGCAAAAGTAGTTTTTCCAAACCCACTAGGAGCTACTATTCCAACCACTTCATTAGTATTCACAGATAAATTTATATCTTTTAATATATATTTATCTCCTCTATATTTAAAGTTAATATTTTCAGCTTTAAGTAGCATATAAACATCTCACCTTTCCATCTCTTATTTCTTTCATTTCAGGTTTTATGTTTTCACAATCAGGTGTTCTTTTTTCACATCTATCATAAAATAAACATCCTACAGGTAGTTCACTGGCTAGTGGTTGGCTACCTTTTATTGGTGTAAAACTGTTGTTAGGCAGTGCATTAAACAGTGCCTTTGTATATGGATGTCTTAAGTTTTCACCGCCGTTTTTGAAATCTTTTGCTGTTGCAATTTCCAAAGTAGTTCCTCCATAGAAAATTGCCACTCTATCTGCAATTTTTAAAGCAGCAGATATATCATGGGTAATTATAAGTAATGCACAGCCACTGTCAGCCAAATCTCTAAAATCTTTTAAAGCTTCATTTAAAGATTTTTCATCTAATCCTGGCGTTGGTTCGTCTGCTATTATTACTTCACAGTCACTAACTAAAGCACTTGATAAAAGAACCTTTCTTGCCATTCCACCTGATAGTTGGAAAGGATAATATTTTTCTACTTTTTCTTCTAAATTATATTTTTTTAATACATTTCTAAGTATGTTATTACTATTTTTTTTATCTTTTATGGAAATCTTAACTTGTTTTCCCACTTCCATTAGGGGATCTAAATAATTTACTGACTGAGGAATAAATACAATTTCTTTTCCTCTAAGTTTTTCTTTTCTTTTTTCGTCCAACGGTTCATTTTTATAAATTATATCTCCCTTTGTCACAGCATTACTAGGTAGTATTCCCAGTATGGAGTGAGCAAGTAAACTTTTACCTGAACCACTAGATCCAACAACTGCTAATATTTCGCCTTTGTATAAATCTATATCTAAATTATTTATAGCCTTTGAATCTATTCTATTTAGTCCCTTTGTATACTGACTAAAACATATCTCCAAATTTCTAACACTTAAAATTGGCTCCTTCTTCATAGCTACCTCCTAATTATAAGCTGTTTTAGGATCAATTAATTTTCCTATTTTTTTACCCATATTATCCACCATCATAGAAACTAAAACTAAAGATAACCCTGGGAAAAATGCTAACCACCATTTTCCACTTGTTAGGTATTTCATGGATTCTGATAAAATTATTCCTATGGCTGGTTCATGAGATTGTAAACCAAACCCTAAGAAAGTAACTGAAGCTTCGTGTAAAATAGCATGAGGGAAAATTAATACAATTCCAACTAAAAGCTGAGGTATTACATGAGGTAAAATATGATTTTTAGCTATATATAAATTTGATTTTCCAAAATTCTTTGCAATCTTTGTATAGTCAGATTCTTTTACTTGCATAACTTCTGCTCTTATTATTCTAGTAAGTGAAGTCCAGTGAGTTAGGGATACTCCAAGAACAATTCCCTTTAGTCCTCCACCTGCTGCCATAGAGATTAAGATTATTATTAAGGTATGAGGTACTGATAAAACTAAATCTATAAACCAAGTTATAACAGAGTCTACTTTTTTACCACAGGTAGGACCGATTATTCCCAGTATTACAGCAATTATTCCACTTATAATAGAAGATAAAACTCCTATTTTCATACTTATACTAAGACCTTTTAATGTTCTAAAGAACATATCACGCCCTATCCAGTCTGTACCAAATATATGAGTTAAGGATGGTGCTTGATTTTTATTAATTAAATCTATACTAAACTTTTCAGGATCAATAACACTTCCTACAATTAGTATGGCTATAAAAAATAATATAAATATTCCTAGAGAAAGTATGGTTTTTTCCCTAATTCCAAATTCAAAGGATGAAGATTTTCTTTTTATGCTACTATTTAGCTCGCTCATTATGCCACTTCCCCTCCTTTAATTCTTGGGTCTATTACTCTGTATAGTAAATCTGCTATTACATTTCCACTATAAACAAAAATACAACTTATTATTACTATTCCCATTAAAAGAGGTAAATCTCCCTTAAGTCCAGCTGATACTGTTGCTTGACCAAGTCCTGGATATGAAAATACTTGCTCAGCAAATATGGTTCCTGCAAACAACTCACTAAATGATAAAAATTGTAATGTTATGGCAGGAAGTGAAACATTTTTTATTACGTGATTAAAAATTATACTTTTTTTGCTTTCTCCACGAGCTTTTGCAAATAAAACATAATCACTATTCATAACTTCTATTACTTTTTCCCTTGTGTGTAAACAAATATTAGAAACACCTATAAGACTTAAAGTAAATGCAGGTAATATAATATGGCTGAGTAAATCCATAAAGGTTACATCTGCTGTGCTTACACCTATCGGGACTCCCAGGGCTACTGGAAACCACCCAAGAGAAACAGAAAATACCATAATAAATAAAATACCTAGCCAAAATGTTGGTGTTGATATAACAATATAACAATACCCACGTATTATTTTATCTATTACTTTATTTTCATTGCTTCCACTGATTATTCCCATTACAAAACCTAAAATACCGGAAATAGCCCAGGCTATAATCATTAAGTATAGGGATGCCTTAAATTTTTGTCCTATAACCTCCAGAACTGGTCTTCTGTATATTAATGAAGTTCCCCAGTCTCCTTGAATTATAGACTTAAACCAACACATAAACCTTTCAACTGGTGGCTGATTCAGTCCCCAATGTTCTGCAATTAATTCTCTTTGCGCTGCACTTACCTTTGTACTAGCTCCCACATAAGCTGTAACTGGGTCTATTGGAGATAGCTCCATTAATACAAAAGTTATTATACAAAGGGCAACTAATAAGGTAATTAGTCTTATTATTTTTTTAGATAGGAAAACTCCTATACTTTTGCTATTTTTCATCCAATAAACTCCCCTTTTTTAACATCTCTTATAATTCAAATGTGAGGACATCCTAAGAAAGAATGTCCTCATAATATATTATAGCTTATTTTGTCTTATTTCCATGCCCATTCTGTAACATTGTCAAAAATTCTTCCACCATGAGGTTGAACAACTGGATTTCCTATATCAAATCCTTCACTTACTATATAAACGTGATTTGCATTAACTAACCAGCAGTATGGAGCATCACCTTTTGCTGAAGCACCAGTTTTTCCATCAAATTGAGCTTTTTGCCAGTAAGGTAGAGCTTCTTTTTCATCTTCACTATTTAAAGCTTTATCTATATATTTATTTACAGTTTTATTATTATAGAATCCTGCATTATCCCATTCAACTGGTGTATTTGCAGCTCCACCATAATATAAGTTGTAAAGTTCTGATGGATCTCCTGAACCCCATCCAAATAATACAGCTTCTTTATGTATGTCTTTTATTATAGTGTCCCAAGTTCTTTCTTCTAATGTTATTTCTATACCTAATTCTTTAGCAATCTTTTGGAATTCTAATCCTAATGCCTGTCTATAGTTTCCTGTAGTATATAATACTTTGAAAGATGCTTTAGTTCCATCTTTTTCTAGTATTCCATCATTGTCACTATCTTTCCATCCGCCATCTTTTAATATTTTTTTAGCTTCTTCCACATTGTTATAGTCAGATTCTTTAAGAACTGTTTCTTTATTTAACCAAGGCATTTTTTCAAGACCAGTTGTAGATACTGAGCCATATCCATTTAAAACTCCATCAACCATTCCTTGTCTATCAACAGCAGTATTTAACGATTTTCTTATTGCTTCATCACTTGTAACATTATTTCCTATTTCGTAACCAGTTTTAGTTTTCTTACCAGTATTTGCAACTATTGGGAATTCAACACCATAAGTTTCTATACTTGGTATATCTAAAATTTTAGTACCTTCAACTTTTTCTTTAGCAAGATCTCCATTTATAGTTGCCATATCAACATCACCTGATTTTACAGCAGCATAAGCAGCATCAGTATCTAAAAATACCATAGTTAATTTTTTTATACTTGGTTTGTCTCCGTAATAATCTTCATTAGCTTCTGCTATAACTTGTTGTCCTTTTGCCCAGTCTACAAATTTGTATGGTCCAGATCCTATTGGCTTATCTTTAAATGAGTCATTATAAGCATGTTTAGGAACTATACCACAAGCACCTAATTTCTCTACAAATGTAGACATTGGTCTTTCTAATTTAAATTCAACTGTTGTATCATCCTTTGCTTTTACTTCTTTTATCATTGTTAAATCTATTTCTGTAGAACTTTTCTTAGTTGTTTCATATGTAAATGCAACATCTTCTGCTGTTACAGGCTTTCCATCAGTAAATTTAGCATCGTCTCTTATTTTAACTGTCCAAGTTAATTTATCTTTTGATATTTTATAATCAGTTGCTAAATCGTTTTCCCATCCAAGTTCTTTGTCTCTTTTCATTAATGTTGAGAAAAACACCTTAGTCATAGATCCATGTCCACCTGTTATAGCATCAAATCCAGCTTCGGGTTCTGCCCCAACAGCAACTACTAACTCATTATTTTCTTTTCTTTGTTCAATGCCAGATTTAGAACTTGAGCCTGATCCTGAATTAGATGAATTAGAACATCCGGCTAAGGTACCTACTAATAATACCATTGATAATAGCTTAGCAATATTTTTCTTTAATTTCATTTTTATTTAGCCCCCCAGTATTTATTTTCCCTATAGTTTTTCATTTTTCCCTATAATTCGCACTTTTTGACAAAAAAAGCCACGAAAGTTTATTAACCTTCATGGCTTTTTTTGATCTTCATAGATCTATTTCATGTTCAAATTATGATAAAATTATAACACTACTTTTCCTAATTTTCAACATATATTAAACATATATTAAATATTTTTTATTTTTTAAGGAAAGTAAAGTTTATATCTTATACTTAATCATTAATTTTTCTGTATGAGTATCGACAATATATTTCTGCTTTTCTCTTAAATTGAATTTTTTATCCATAAATATTGCAACAATTACATAAACTAAAAATGCAATTTTGAACATACTAAAAAACGAAACTATTGTAATAGCAAAATATAATAAACTTAAACTTTTCTTTTTATATTTAATGTTTATATAATTTCCTATTAATATATTCCCGTCTCTAAAAATAAAATATAAGGATAAATATTCTACACAAGTTATTATTGTTTTTAAATAAACATTGTTGATTTCTATATTACATAGTCTTAACAAGCTTACTAATGCAACATATCCTAAAGCATAATAAAAATATTCTTTTTTCATACACATAAAGTTACTATAATTTCTTATGGATCTCATCATAAAATATTTTCTTTTTCCATTTTCATTTAATATTCTAAGCTTCTTCCCAAACATGATTGAAATGAAATATATAGAAAATACCATACCAAAAGGAAATACTGCTATAAATAAATAGTAAATAACTTGTAAATTAATCTTAACAAATGGTAGTAACTTTGACATATTTTCCAATATAGTTGGATTGCTGTTAAAGTAATCTATGTATCCTTGGAACTCTTCCATAAAGCTGTACCCTATAATATTTCTAGCATAAATATCTATTAATATCATAAAAATAACTCCAACTATGGAGCCTAAAAATAAATCATCGAAAATATCTGATGCTTTTGTAATTAAATAACCACATAAAATACCTAAAAGGAAACTTTGGCTTACTAATATTGCAGCCGCAAAATTTCCTAGAACAAGTAATATCAAAGTTACACTACTAATACCACACATTAATGTGTATTTGAATTCACATCTGAAGTATATTAGTGCAAATATAATTGGCACTCCAAAATCTAAATATAATCCATATCCCAAACCCGTTGAAAGAGCAATCATTGTAATTACGATGAAAGTTGATGATAATACAGCTGCCTCCGTTAATTTTTTTACTGAACTATTCAATTTTTACGCCTCCAAAAACTTCTAAATTAAATCTAGTATACCACTTTTTAAGAAATTTATCTGTTATAATATATGATATAGGTTAAGGTTAGGGGGATTTTTTATGACTTTTGAACAAATAAAGTCTTTTTTAGCCATAGTAAAGTATAATCATTTTACCCTAGCATCACAAGAATTATATATTTCTCAATCTTCCATTTCAAAACATATAAAATCTTTGGAAAAAGAACTTGGAGTTGAGTTATTTAATAGACAGCATAGAAGTATAAAACTCACTGATGCAGGAGAAGAGTTCTACAAGTTTGCACACAAATCTATGGCAGATTACAAAAATATTTTGTTAGATATGAAAAAATATTCTTGTGAAGAAAGTAGTTCTATCTCCATTGGTGTTATAGACACAATGGTTGAATATGGCGTGGCATCTCTTATTGGAGACTTTCAAATGGAATATCCTAATATTCAAGTAGATTTAATTGAAAGATCCAACAGTAAAATAATAGAATACATTAGTGACTCTATGGTAAATTTAGGGTTTATTAATTCCCATTATGAACATAAAAATATTTTAAACCTTCATAAAATAGTTGATGATGAACTGGTTCTTGTAACATCAAAGAAGCATCCTTTATCAATAAGAGCATCTGTAGATATTTTTGATACTGCTAAGGAAAAATATGTTTGCGTTAATGGTGATTATTATTTACACAATGTATTTTTAAATACTTGGGGTAATCTTAATTATTTTCCAAACACTTTATATATAGACTCTCAAACAAAGACACTTTTAGCTTTAGTTTGTGAAAATATCGGTATTACTTTGTTGCCTTATAGTGTTGCTTTATCTTACAAAAAAAATATTGATAATAGCATACATATCTGCCGTTTACAAAACTCTTTCTCAGCAAACATTTTCTTAGCACAATTAAAAAACAGACGACTTAGTAAAAACGAAAGTCTTTTCAAAGACTTTGCTATTAAATGGTTTGAAAAAAATAAAACATCATATAAATTATTAGAGAATAAATAACTTTCATAAAAAACAAGAAGAACTTATTGTTCTTCTTGTTTTTTATATTGAAATTTAATTTTTAATAATCTAAAAACTTTAAATTCCTGTATTTACATTAAGTTTTTATTTTTCATAAACATAACAGCAAGGATACTATACAAAATACTTGTATGTCTTGTGATAAGGCCAAAAGCTCACATATTTGTACTATTCATTCAAACTATCTAAAATCTCTTTCGCCACTAGTTTATCATCAAATTCTACTATTTCACCTTTAATTATTTGATAGTTCTCATGACCTTTTCCAGCAATAAGTATTATATCTCCTTCTTTTGCTGTGTAAATTGCCTCTTTAATAGCATCTTTTCTATCTACTATAACAATATAATTTTCTTTTTCTTTATTTATGCCTACTAATATATCTTTTATTATTTCATTTGGCTCCTCATATCTTGGATTATCTGAAGTTATTATAGCCAGATCTGAATATTCTTGTGCAATTTTTCCCATCAGATGTCTTTTCTCTTTTTCTCTATTTCCTCCACATCCAAAAACTGTTATTATTCTTCTTCTTGCAAAGGTCTTTATACTTTTTAGTACATTATCTAAAGCATCAGGCGTATGAGCATAGTCCACAAATACGTGAATACTTTTATCATTTTCCACTTTTTCAAATCTACCATTTACGCCTTTTAATTTACTTATTCTATTAACTATTTCATTTACATCCATGTTTAATACATAGCAAGCACAAATAACAGCTAAACAGTTGTAAACTGTAAATTGACCTACCATATCTAAAGTTACTTTTCTTTCAAAATCATTAGGACCAAGTAAGCTAAATACCGTCTTATCTTCATAAAGTTCTACATCCTTAGCTCTAAAAGTAGCATCATAATTTATGCCATAAGTGTAATAAGGTACTTTTAAAGTCTTAATATTATCCAATATTATTCTTCCATTCACATCATCTATATTAATAATATTTGCACTTGTAGTCATGTAAAATAAAGATTCCTTCGCCTTCCTGTAATTTTCAAAGGTTTTATGAAAGTCTAGATGATCTTCTGTTAAGTTTGTAAATATACCTATTTTATATTTTAAATTTTCCACTCTTTTCAAAGCAAGAGCATGAGAAGAAACTTCCATTGTACAGTATCTACAGTTATTTTTTATCATTTTATCTATGCTTTTCTGTATTTCAATATTATTTGGTGTTGTATTTTTATTTAAATAATCATTTTTTCCATCAAATATACCTATAGTTCCAATAAAACCACATTTTTCATCTTGGCTAAGTATATCTTTTAAAAAGGATGCCACACTTGTCTTCCCATTAGTACCTGTCACACCTATTAATTCAATTTTTTCACTTGGGTTTTCATAAAAATTTCTTCCTAGAGTAGATATAACTTCATTCGTATTTTTTACCTTTATATAAGTTAATTTATCATCTTTTTGCACATCTTCTTCAATTACAAAGGCTACTGCTCCCTTAGCCTTGGCACTTTCAATGAATTTATGACCATTAACATTAGCTCCATTAATACAAACTAATAAATCCCCTTCTTTTACATTTCTTGAATCATATTCTAGTCCTTTTATTTCCACATCCTCGGGGCCTGATAACAAAATTATTTCTATATCCTTTAAAATATACTCTAATTTCATGATATCACCCTTCAATTTTTATTTTCTTCTTGATATGATTTAAGCCTTCTTAAAACATCTTCATTATTTCTAAAAAAGTTTATTAGTTCCTCAATTTTCATCAATGTTTCAACATTTATTGTATGTTCTATAGTTTCTGTTTCCTCATGAATAGATTCTTTTATACCAAGAATAGTTAAAAATTCTTTTATGGTATTATGCCTGTTTAATAGTTTTTCCCCTACGCTTTCTCCCAAAGAAGTTAGTTCAATACTATCGTATTTTTTATAAATCAACATGTTCTTATCATTTAGTTTTTTTATCATTTTTGTAACTGAGGGTGGTTTAATATTGAGTTTATTAGAGATATCTTTAACTTGTACCTTATCATTTTCAAGATTCAATCTATAAATCATCTCAATATAATCCTCTTCACTAGGTGTCAATTTATTATTTTTCATATATTCATTAAACGTATAATAATCCTCTCTTCTACTCACAAAAACCCCTCCTATAATTGTATATTTCTAATAAGTTTTAAATATTACTATATTTTTCGAACACTTTTATTACAATGTGCATAGTTTAAATTAAGAATGTTAGCTTAAGCTAAAACTCAACGCAACGAGTTGTCTTTACTTCGCTTCAGGCAACGATCTTGCTTAAAAATTCGCTACTTTTGTAGCGTTAAATATTATGTTTTAGAATCATCTTAGGTAATGACTTTTCTAAATTTAAGATATAAATAATTGGGGGTGCAATATGAAAAAACTTACAGACATTCAAATTAAAAACACTGTTAAAGTGGAGGGGTTACTTTCTACAGGAAATTTAAAAGAAAGAATGCTAGCTTTAGGTCTAACTGAAGGAGCTGAAATAGACGTCCTTAGAAAGGGTCCAAAAAATAATTTAACAGTTTATAACATCCGTGGTAGTAAGATTGCTTTACGTGAAGAAGAAAGTAATTTGATTCTAGTATCTTATATTTAACCATTAATTATTTTAGGGGGATAACATTATGGGTTTGACGCAACAGTCTACTAAAATAAAATCATTAGAAGATATTTTTCATATAGAAAAAAAAGAAAATGAAATTATGATTGCTTTGGCTGGTAATCCAAATACAGGCAAAAGTACAGTTTTTAATTATTTAACTGGTTTAAAACAACATACAGGTAACTGGCCTGGTAAAACTGTTTGTACTGCTAGGGGAGATTTTTCTTATAAAGAAGTAAATTACAGTCTTATAGATTTACCTGGTACTTATTCTTTGTTTCCTCTGTCACAAGAAGAAATAGTTGCCCGCGATTTTATTTGTTTTGGAAATCCTGATGCTGTTATTGTTGTTTGTGATAGTACTTGTATAGAAAGAAATCTAAATCTTGTTTTTCAAGTAATGGAACTTACAGACAATGTGATTTTATGCTTGAATTTATTAGATGAAGCAAATAAAAAAGGTATTAAAATTGACAAAGATAAATTAGAGGATAAGCTTGGTATTCCTGTAGTTTTAACTGCTGCAAGAAGTGGTCTAGGTATGGATGAACTTAAAGAAACTTTAAACACAGTTGTAAAAGGGCAATATAAATTTGAAAATAAGCCAGTATATTATGATGAAGAAATTGAAAGTATAATTAACTCCATTAAGGAAGATTTATATAGTATAGTTCCATCGATTAATCCTAGATGGTTGGGCCTTAGATTAATCGATGGAGATGAAAGTCTTTTAACTTCTTTAAATAATTACACAGAAAATGATATTTTAGATGAGTTGAATAATATTAAAAGTAAAATTCCAGATATATTTGATAAAAGTAAAATAAGAAGCCACTTTACAAAAACTACCTATGACTATGCAAAAGTTATAAGCGATGACGTTGTAACAATTACAGATAAAAACTCCATGGATAGAGATGAAAAAATTGATAAAGTTGTCTCCTCTAAAGTCTTTGGTATTCCTCTTATGCTACTCCTACTATGTGGCATACTATGGATTACCATTGAAGGTGCCAATGCTCCTTCTAGTGTTATTTCTGATGTCTTATTTTCCATAGAACCAAAAGTTTATGACGTCTTAAATAGTATTGGATTTCCTATATGGTTAAATGAAATGTTAACTTATGGAATGTATAGAACTCTAGCCTGGGTTGTATCAGTAATGCTTCCTCCTATGGCTATTTTCTTTCCACTCTTTACGTTGCTAGAGGATTTGGGATATCTTCCTAGAGTAGCTTTTAATCTTGATCATTTATTCAAAAAAGCTTGTTGTCATGGAAAGCAATGTTTAACTATGTGTATGGGATTTGGTTGTAATGCTGCTGGAGTTATTGGCTGTAGAATAATTGACTCTCCAAGAGAGAGACTAATTGCCATAATTACTAACAACTTTGTTCCTTGTAATGGACGATTTCCTACTTTAATAGCTATATCAACCATTTTCTTTAGCTCAGTTATTAGTAGTAATTTTATATCTAGTAGCATTACTGCTATATCTATTACTTTGCTGATAATCGTAGGTGTTCTTACTACTTTGCTGGTTTCTTTTATACTGTCTAAAACTTTGTTGAAAGGAGTTCCATCAACTTTCACACTTGAACTACCACCTTACAGACCACCTCAAATTGGAAGAGTAATTTACACATCTATTATAGATAGAACATTATTCGTTCTAAGAAGAGCTATAGCAGTAGCAATTCCAGCAGGAATTATTACATGGATTTTCGCCAATATTTACATTGGAGATATGAGTATATTATCTCACGCTGCTAATATTTTAGATCCTTTAGGAAAACTAATAGGGCTTGATGGCTTTATTTTATTGGCATTTATCTTAGGTTTTCCTGCCAACGAAATAGTTGTACCTATTTTAATTATGAGTTATATGGCCACAGGTAAAATGATCGAGTTTGATCAACTATCAGCATTAGGTGAGTTACTGCGAAATAATGGTTGGACTTATTTAACAGCATTAAATATGATGCTATTTAGTTTGCTTCACTGGCCATGTGCTACCACACTACTGACTATAAAAAAGGAAACAAATAGTGTCAAGTGGACTGTTTTAGGATTTTTAATTCCTACAGCCATAGCTTTTATTGTATGTTTTATTACTACAACTATTTATAATATTATTGTTTAAAAAAACGATAGATAAATTTGATCTTATACAAATTTATCTATCGTTCTTATTTTTAATTCAATAACTATACTTAAATTAATCTCCTAATATTTTTCTATTCTTAACTTTTCTTTCTTCTGCTAAATATAACAAATCCTAATATACAAACTGCTATAGTAAAAATTCCGCTGTAAAGCCATATTGATGATTGATCTCCTGTTTTGACTGTAGAATTTGAATTATTGTCATTGTTAGTGTTTTGATTAGTATTGTTATTTGATTTGTCATTATCTTGATTGTCTGATTGGTTGTTATTATTATCCTTATCATTATCACTTGATTGATTATTATTGTTGTCATCCTTATCATTGTTACCTGATGGATCATTATCATCAGTATTGTCTGATTGTTCTTTTTCAAAGACTGCTATAAATGTTGTGTCCTCACTTATAGTTACAATATATTCTGCATCTTCACTTAAAATAGTGTCTTCATCTCCTGATTTTACCCATTTTACAAACTTATATCCTTTATTTGGTGTTGCTGTTAGTTTCCACTGAGATGTTAAGTCATCTTCGTTTTGATTTACTAGTTCAAAACTTACATCTCCGAATTTTTCTTCATTTGTATCTAAACTTGCTTGTGGATATTCACCTACATATTTGAAATTTGCTATATATTCCGTATCTTTGTCTATGGTTACCTCATATGTTTTTTCATTTGATAATATTTTATCTGAGCCTTTTAATGTCCATCCTATAAATTCATACTTTTTATTTGCTTTTGCTGTTAATATCCATTTAGCTGTTAATTCGTCTTCATCTTTACTTACTAGCTTAGTATCTGCTTTGCCTCCTTTATTTGCTTCAACTTTTGCTATTGGGTATTCTACTACATATTTGAATTTTGCTACATATTGTGTATCTTGGTCTATCGTCACCTCATATGTTGCATTTGTTGACACTACCTCATCTGATCCTTTTAATATCCATCCTACAAATTCATAATGTGTATTAGCTTTTGCTGTTAAAATCCATGTTGTTGTTTCTTCCTTTTTATTACTTGATTTCATTTTAGCTTCTGCACTTCCACCTTTTGCCGGAGTTACAGTAATTGTAGCTTGTGGGTCTTTACCTTCTTTTTTGAAAATTGCTAAATATTCACTATCTTTTGATATAGTTACTGAATATGTTTCATCTTCTGATAATATCTTACTTTCATCTTCCTTAGATGTCCATCCCATAAATATATATCCTTTGTTTGCTGTTGCTGTTAATTTATATTTTACTGTTCCTTTTTCTATATCTTCACTTACTTTTTCTACTGTCGCCTTTCCACCTTCTTCATCATTAACTGATACTGTTGCTACTGGCATTTTTACATCTAAGTCTACAAATGTATATTTATATTTTTTTGCAAATTCTTCTGCATATGTTCCTTTGTATCCTTTTACCGTTTTTAATGCTTCGCAATATCTAAATACCATTTCAGGATATTCTATATTTGTCAAACTCTTTGGTAATGTTATTTCTCTCAAGCTTACACAATTTGTAAACACTGAATCTTTTAGTACTGTTATTCCTTCTGGTATTTCTATACTCTCTAATGACTTACAACCATTAAACAATGATTTTGGTATTGTTTTTAATGATTTACTTGGTAATTTTGCTGACTTCATGTTTTCACAGCCGGCAAATGCTGATTGACCTATTACTTCTACTGTTTCTGGTATTTCTATACTGTCTAATAACATGCAAGTCATAAATGCTCTTGCTTTTATCTTTTTTAACCCTTCTGATAATTCTACTTTAGTTAGTTTTTGGCAAGAATAAAATGCTCTATCTTCTATTTCTACAACTTTTCTTCCTTTTACTTCTGATAGAATTATAACTTCTGTAACATTTTCATCCAACGGCTCTTTTACTGATAATGTTCCATCTTCTAATACTGTGTATCTTAATGTTTTATATTCTATATATGCTACCTTAAAGTTTGCCACATACTCTGTATTTTTGTCTATCTCTACTTCGTATTTTGCATCTGTTGATATTATTTTATCTAATCCTTTTACACTCCATCCTTCAAATTTATAGTTTTCATTTGCTATTGCTGTTAATTTATATTTTGATGTTTTCTTTTCTGTATCTTCACTTACTTTTTCTACTGTCGCCTTTCCGCCTTCTTCATCATTAACTGATACTTTAGCTCTTGGTGTTGATGTATCTTCATCATCTACACTTATTTCTATATCCGGCATAATATTAAAATAAATATCATTATCTCCATATCCTGCATTAAAGTTTGGTGGTAGACCTTCTTCTGGTATACTACAATGAGTATTTAGAGGACTTCCCATATGCTCTGCATGTACTTTTCCTTTAGATAATTTATAAGTACCCTTTTTATCTATTGTAAATGTTAAAGGGCTATTTACAGAATATTGCTTATGAGGACCTTCTATAGTTTCTCCATTTAAGTCATATACTAAGTATGTTCTATCAGGAAAACCTGGGTTATATATAGCAGCCATTTTATAAATTGGAACTTCTAAATTTGTAAAGCTTACACTTGCTTTATCTTCTACTTTAAGCTCCTTACCTTTATTACTATCATTAGATATGCTTATATTACTTTCCATAGCATCTAATACATAATATATTACATTATCACCAGATTTCATTCTTACTATATTTCTGCCAGTCTTAACTTTAATAGTATATGAACCATTTTTATCTGCTTCGTATTTTGTCCAATTATTTGCAAAATCACTATCCATATGTATTGGGTCATGTGTTTCTACTGTAACACCCTTAGATGGTGTAAAAGTATATTCTCCATATCCCTTACCTTTTACTACTGTTCCATCTGGATATGTTGTATCTCCAGTAAAATATACTGTATCGTATTTTGTCCAGTCTCTATTTCTTACTTTGAAATTAGGATCTATATCTCCTCTACTACCGCCTACATTTACTATAACTATTCCTGTTTGCTCCTTATCTATTGCGTTAAATCCATATATATTTGACTTATCAAATCCAGGGTTATTAGTTGCTTCTTGACCTTCAATTAAAGAATCGTATGTAAATTTAATTACTGCTATCCCATCTTTTTTACCAGTCATATTTACATATTTTCTGCCTTCTCCACCCTTTTCTTCTATAGATAAGCATTCTTTTCCATAGATAACTTCATAATGTTTATCTGGTTCAAAGAATTTATTTGAAACGGGACTTGTCATGCCCTGCCATACACGAAATGTCTCTAGTCTTTGGGTATCCCCCACATTCATATTTACATAGCTACCTTCGTCAACTATATTTGTATAGATATCATCCACCTTATATCGAGAATATGGATTTTCTTCATAGTCTTCTTTTTTTACTAAATCTATGGTAATAGCTTCTTTTACTTTGTCTGTATCCAAATGAAAATATGGTTTAGTTGTCTTAACATATTCCGTATCTCCTCCACCAGCTACTAACATATAGTCATCTGAAGGTACTTGGAATTTATAACTATCATACTCTTTGTTTGATGTATCTACAGATAGTGGCTTAACTTCGAAAAGTTCTCTATATGCTTCTCCATATGTATTGTATAGATGAAGACCTGCTCCCTTATTTACTCTATATTCAACAGGATCTTCAGCTTTAGATTGTAAATAAACATTGATTGTTCTAGTAGATGTACAATTTGATCCATTAAGTCTAGCACTTACATATGTATATATTTGATCGTTTGAGTCACAATTTTGAGTAGTAAATCTGTAATTTACATTTTCATCTACTGGAGTAACTTTTATTTTATATTTCTTATCTTCTCCTTTAGCTTCTAACACATAATAATAATCCTGATATGTTTCCTCTTTATATCCTGGCTTTATATCAAGTGCTTTTCCATCTGGATCTGTTATTTCTATATTTACTTCATTACTATCTTTTTTATTTAATTTATTTTCGTCTATATATATTTCAAATGGGAAAAAAGTTTTTGATTGTTCTTCGTTAGTTTTTTCTACTTCGAATGTTCCTTTTCTTCCTATGTTTTTTTCGTATCCATAGAAAATATATTTATATTCACCTGCTGTCAGATGGTAATATCCTTTCTTAAATCCATTACCGTATTTTTCTCCCCAATATGTTTCTACAAGTTCTTTTGGTTTTACTATTTCACCATACCTATTGTATACCTCTAAAGCAAACATATTATACCAATCATAACCTTCAATTCTATATGTATATGCTTTATCAAAAGTGGCCTTTACCTTCACACCTGAAGCAGGCATTTTAAATGTATATATATAATTAATACCATCAGATTTATCTTGATTTATTTCTCTTTTTATATCATTTCCGTCTTTATCTTTTATTTCCAATGTATCCATTGCAAAATTTTCATTTGGTTTTACAGTTAGAGTAACTTTTGTATTTAATTTACCTTCTTTTACATCTACTGATATTTGTCCATTTTCTGTATCTAAAGTCTTTATTTCATATGCTTTTCCATCATCTACTGAAAGATTTAATATATAAGGTTTTGACGCTTCTCTTCCATCATTTGCTTTAAATTCTAGTTTATAACTTCCTGCTTTTTCTGGTTTAAATGAATAATTTGAATCTGCATCTACTTCTTCCTTATTATTAACTGATACTGTATATGTTAATTTGTCATTTTCCTCATCCCTAAATATTTTAGACAAATCTAACGAGTAAGTTTCTCCTAAATTAATGCTTGCACTATCACTTTCTTTGTTAGGTACTGGAGCTGTGTTTGGTTTGATATTTGATTTTATTTTAAATGTATATGTACTAGATTTGATACTTGCATTTGAACCAGTCCAAGACTTATCGCCACATATAACTGTTATAGTCTCTCCATCTGATACTTTAATTTCTTCACTTCTTTTATATCCTTCTTTTGATGTATCTACATCTTCGCCTTTATATACTCTTACTTGATAGTTTTTATTAGTAGCTGTAGGTTTTACAGTTATTTTATTAGTATCTCCAAGCGCTAGTGTATATTCCTTAGTTTCACTGCTAAATTTAGGTGATAAACTTCCTTTACTAAAATCGATAGCTTTTAATGATGTATCATTTTTACTATAATCTCCACCTATATCCGCTCCAAAGTTAGTAGTATACATTACCCTAATTTCATCATTAGCTTTTACCTTAAATGCCCCAAATCCTTGATTGACAAACCAATCATTTTTTGTTCCCATCCATCCTGAACTAGATCCACCGTCAAATGCTTTAAGTCCATTGATTTCACTTATGTAATTATTTTCTGCACCTGTTTGTGTAGCCCCCACACTATCTAATGCCTCAACTATTGCATCCATCATAGTCATATTGTCTTCAATTTTTACCCAATCATCTACTAAAGTGCCATCCCATGCTGCTCCATCTTTTTTAGAGTACGTAGTATTTTCTACTATTACATGTACTTTTTCTGTTAATACTTCTTCTGCAAAAGATTTTATTGATGATACTGTAGATAGGGTAAATACCATAATAAATGCAAGAAAAGAACTAACAAATTTTTTAATTAATTTCTTAGTGTTTTTATTCCTCATATTACTCCCCCAAATTAAAATATTATAAATCTATAAAAGGGTGCTATAAGAACACCCTTTTTATAACAAGTTTTCATTTATGCAATAAATCTCTTCTTTTTCTTATTGTAATAATATTTTATATATTTATTAGCAAAAATGATTTAATTGTATAACTATTTAGTAGGTAGTTCTGACAAATTTTCTGGGAATTGTACGCTATAGTTTCCATATGCCCAAATAACAGTTTGTCCTGATTCCACATCAAATGTTTCCCCACCAACTTTTTCAGAAACATCTACCATTTTTTGTTCAGATGTTGCAGTTCCAGTAGAATCATATACTCTATACATCCAACCAAGTTCATTTTCCATATATGGATAATTTTTATTATTTATAGTCACATTTTTTAAGAATTTACTTCCCCATTGTACATCATCAGTAAAACTATCAGCTACAACAGATATTGCATCCATTGCAGTTGGATAATTTATATTAGATGATACAGCACTTGTTGATACATTACCTGTATTAGTCTTTAAAAATTTAAAGCTACCACTTGATGCATCATATGCTCTTACATTTACACCAGAAACATCTTGTTGTGCACTAGTTGGATTTAATACTACAGTAAAGTCCATATATCCTGCTTTTGTATTTGTTGCTTCTACAACTGCCACTCCTGCATTCTTTGACTTATCAATCGTAGCATTTCCCTTACCTGCAAATTGATTTCCTATTGCTTCTGGAGCTTGTTTGCTAACACTTACGGCATCTGTACTTCCTTGTACAATATTCCAATTAATAGAATTTGCATCTGCTAAATTATTAAAAAGACTTGTGCCATACCAATTACTTGTTGCACCTTGAACCATTAAAAGTTGATTCTTTGTTCCACTTCCTTTTTGAATAGTATAATTATAATCAGTATTATAATTAGTCAAATTAGGATACTCTGTGAAAAAATCAGTTGCAAATGATGTTGCCCCCATAGATAACATTATAGCTGCCGCCATTCCTGTTGTTGCAAATTTTCTAAATCTTTTGTTCATAAAAAACATCCCCTTCTTTATTAAAAATAATATTTTTTATAATGAAGATTAATTTACATATAATTATCAAAAATCACATGAAAAATAAATCTCCGATTATGCCTTCGGAAACTTTCACCATAAGCTTACAATATGCCTGTATTCTGACTAAAGCTCAAACCTACTCTTTGCTCCTTCCCAGAGATGCTTCCAGTGGTAATAGCAAATTTCGTAACTTATTACAGCAGGGATAATCTGTGGCGGAATCTCACCGCACTTCCAAAATAAAAAATATTTTTTATTTTTCTACATATATTAAGTATTTATATATTTACATTATTATTTTTTATTATCTATAATATTGAATGAGTTTACAAATTATTACCTTATATTTATTATACAATATATTTACTGAAACTTAAGTATAGTATTTTTTCTAACTAAAGAGTACTATGATAGTACTACTTTCTGCATACTTCAAAAATAGAGTGATTCTATTTTTATCTAATTAAAAAATGCTAGGTATCAAAACTCATACCTAGCATCAATAAATCTTTTTTAATTTAAATTTCCAAATCTCTTGGAAGTATAATTTCAAATTCTGTTTTATAGTTTTTTCTTGCATAAACAATTTTTATGCTTCCACCATGAGCCTCAACTATTTTTTTACTTATGGCAAGTCCTAGTCCTGAACCTTTTTTTGTACGGGACTTTTCACCTACTACAAAAGGCTTGAAAATATTTTTTCGTATTTCCTTGGAAATTCCCTGTCCATTATCTGCAATATTAATTTTCACTTTATCGAAATATTCTTCTATTTCAAATAATATGGATAAATCTTTTTTATTATGCTTTAGTGAATTTGAAATAATATTTTCAAAAACACGTTTTAATTGAATTCTATCTAACTTACAATAAATAGGCTCATCTGGAATATCAGCCTCTATTTCTACTCCATTTATATCTAGTTCTTCATATTTTCCTGCAAGATAAACTCTACCATATTCACATAAATCTACTTTTTCAAATACATACTTATAATCTGGATGTTCCAATTTGCTGTATTCATAAAAAGTATTAATCAATTCATCTAAGTGATCTGCTTTTTTATAAATAGTCATAAGATATTGGTCTTTTTCTTCTTCTGAAACTAGATTATCACAAACAGCCTTTGAATATCCCTTTATAACTGTTATTGGGGTCTTTAAATCATGGGATATATCAGCGAGTATTTTTTGCTTTTCTTCTTCCAAGCTTTCACGCTTTTTCTCACTATTGTACAACTTTCTTGACATATCATTGAAACTACTACAAATATCACAAAATTCCTGTGGTCCATCATAATCTAAATAATTTTCACGCTCACCGTTTTTAAACTTAACAATGGCTTCATTTAAAATATTAATTGGTCTTTTTACTTTGCGATTTATCCAGATAATAAATATTATAATTAGAATAATATATATCAATATAAATAATGCAAATGCACATATAGAAGTAGTCAAAATCTTGCCGTATATTTCATTAGTAAGAGAAGGAGTATTTATTAAAAGTGTTAACTTCTCATTATCTTTGTCTTTAAAGGAGTATTTTCTAATATCATATCCTTTTAGATAAGTTCCTTTTAAATATTTGAACTCATTTTCAGTAAAAGATTTTCTAGTATCTCCTGTATTTGTATATATTAAATTAAATTTATCATCTACAACGTATATTTTATTATGAATGTTATCATCTTTATCATAATAGGTTATTGATACTGATACATTTTCTTTATTTTTATCATTTTTATATTTTTGGATATCAATATAAGGATCATCATAATAATCATGTATACAATTTAGCTCTTCCTTTGTATATTTTTTATTGAATTTTCCAGGTTCACTTTCATATATAACCTTATTATTTTCATCTAATAATTGAATGAAAGTATCTTTCCCAGCTAATTTTTTTATACGTGATTTATTAATTTCATTATTATCATTATCAGAAATTAAACTTGCATAATCCACTAATTCTTTTATTTTAGGTTCACTAATAATATCTTTTATTTTATGATTTATACCATGCAATATACACACAATAGAAATTATGATAACACCTGTGAAAGCAATATAATTTCTAACTAAAATTTTGTAAAATTTACTTTTATTTTTTCGCAATTTTATATCCGATTCCTCTTACAGTTTTTATATACTTTGGGTTTTTTGAATCATCTTCTACTTTTTCACGCAGTCGAGAAATATGAACCATCATAGTATTATTATCACTTTCAATATAGTCTCCATTAATCGCTTCACATATCTGCAACTTTGTATATACTTTTCCTGGTGTTTTCATAAGAAGAGCCAAAATTTTATATTCTGTAGGAGTTACTACAACTTCTTCACATTTTTTATAAAGAGCTAACTTTTGGGTATCTAAAGTTAAGTCACCTACTATTAATTGTCTTTCTTCATCTTTTGGCACTACTATTTTATTAAAATCATAAAATCTTCTTAAATTAGAATTAATTCTTGCGACTATTTCCAGTGGATTAAAAGGTTTCGTTATATAATCATCTGCACCTAAATTCAATCCCATTATCTTATCATTATCTTCGTTTTTAGCAGATAAAATTATTATTGGAATAGTATATTTTGATCTTATTCTCATAGTTAATTCATAACCATCCATTTTTGGCATCATAATATCCATTACTACTAAATCAACTTTTATATTTTCTATTATCTGTAATGCATCCAACCCGTTCTGAGCAGAAATCACTCTATGTCCATCATTTTCAAGATAAATCTTTAGTAGTTTTATTATGTCTATATCATCTTCTACAACAAGTATATTATATGTCAAAATTTTCACCTCTTCTTTTTCTCGTAACTTTAATATAATGATTTCCTCTAATGTTTAAAAGATAAGTGGCAGCAAGAACAATCCCACTTAATAGCACTAATAAATAAAAACTTATTCCTCTACTTACAAGCATAGCTGAACTTAAAAGTTGAGCTGGGAATAAAGTTTTATAAATAAGCATAAATCCACTTTCACTAGCTCCTACAGCTCCAGGCAATGGCAATGCAGATACACTAATGTATAAGACTGATTGTAACATAACTACTGTCACAAAAGAATATCCACTCAACCCAGATGCCTTGTATATCCAAAATGAAATACTATGAAGGGCTATTATTTGTATCGTTGTAGTTAATACAATTTTTAAAACTGTTAGTTTATTTTCTTTAAAATATTTAGCGCTGTCTTTGTATTCTCTCACTTGGCATAATGCCATTTCCCTAAATTTATCTACTTTTTTATATTTGATTTTCACTAAAATAAAACAAATAAAATCAATAAACTTTCCTATAAATCTTCTTGAAAAAATTGCTGTTAATATAAATATCATTACTAATGTATTTAAAAAAATTCCTAGTGCAACAAAATATTTAATATTCCCTAAAGTATTAACTAATAATTCATGTTGAGCTATATATCCTATTATGGCCATAGTAACTGTTACAAACTGAAAGCTAGCAAGATCCATAAGAAGCGCTAAAGATGAGTGTGATACTTGAATTCCATCTTTATGCATATAATAAGCTTGCATTGGTTGACCTCCTGTTGCAGAAGGTGTTACAGAACTAAAAAATAGGCCTACAATTGCATATTTTATGGAAGTTAGAAAATTAATTTCATACTCCATAAGCTTTAGACTTCTACCTATATTAATACCTTCGCAAACAACAAAAGTAAAACTACAAATTATGCCTATTATTATATAATTTATATTTAAAGTAGATATGGCCTTTATAATCTCTTCTATATTATTATTTTTAAAAATCATATAAAAAGTTAATAAAATTAACCCAATGAACAAGCCACCGTTTTTTAATATATTCTTTGGAGAAACTTTTTTACTCATAATAATCCTCCATAGTCAAAAATTTATAGCCTTCTTTCTCCCAAATTGGAATTGCTTTTTCTAAGGCTTTTATTGTCCTAGATGGTGCTTCATCTTTGCCACGTCCATCATGCAAACATATTATGCTACCATCTTTACTTCTTCTTAATAATTTATCACATATAACATGAGATGTTGTGTTTTTTTCCCAATCTTGTGCCATTACATCCCATAGTACTTTAATTAAGTTGTGTTTCTTCACTTCATGGTTTGTAAATATATTACAATGTCCCCAAGGTGGTCTATAAAACTTCACATCAACACCTAGTTTTTCCATTGTTTTTACACTTTGTTCAAAATCATATGAAGTGTATGATTTACTTTGATATAAGGCATTTTTATGTTCATAAGAATGAAGTCCTATACAGTGCCCTTCTTCTTTCATTCTATTTACTATTATAGTATTTTCCTTAGCGAAAGTTGCAACCATAAAGAAAGTTGCCCTTATATTATGTTTTTTTAACAAATCTAAAAGACAAGGCGTATACTTTTCATCCGGTCCATCATCAAAAGTTAAGTATAGTACTTTATCCTTTGAGTTGTTTTTCTTTGTTAGTTTATATTGAAGTTTATATAAATAAGTTGGCACAATACTATAACACAACAATATTATAACCAAAATCACTATAATTTTTAATAGCAAGCTGTTATCCCTCCATAGTAGTAATCAAGTGGTGATGTACTTTGTAATTTTTCTTTTTCAATTAAAATATTTTCTTCCATATTTTTTAAAAGTAATTCATTATTTAATAAAGATGTTACATCTTCATAAATATCTGTTCCATTTGTCCATATTACCTTACCAATACAACTGTCTTGTATATATAGTGCATTTCCTATTTCCTGATATAAAAATGGTCTAATAACATATAATGGCGTTCCACTAAAAATAGCTTCAAATAATGTTATTCCACCAGATTTTGAAATTATTAAGTCTGCCTTTTTCATATATTGATCAACTTTATCTGTATATCCAATTGATTCTACATTCGGATACTTTTCTTTTACATGTTCTAACAGTTTTTTATTTTTCCCTGCGATAAATGTTATTTTTATATTATCATCTTTTGAAAGTTTTTCTAAAGAGTCTATTGCACAAGGTATAAGACCTAGTCCACCACCCATTATTAACACTTCTTTTTTATCCTTTGATTTTTCTATTATCTTTTCTTCCTTAAAATTTTGTTTCACAGGGATACCACTAATTACTATTTTATCACTATCTACATTTTTACATAAAAGTGAGTTTTTTGTTATATCACTGCCCACAAAATATAAGTCTGTTTGTTCACTAATCCATTCCTCATTTACAGATATATCCGTAACATAAGTATAAAGAGGAATATTACAATTTCTCATTTTTTTATATGCTGAAAAATATTGAGAGCAAGCTGGAAAAGTTGAAATTACCAGATCAACATCATTATTTTTTAATAATAAATCTATTTTTTTTATAACTGATTTTTTTAGTGGTACACTAGTTCTTTTTGCTACAATTTTATTAAAAAAATTATAAATTAAAGAGAACTTATTAACCATAAAATTAAAAATTAAATATATTAATTCACTAAACTTTGGAAATATATACTCTATCATATCTATTATAATAACTGTTGCCTCTGGTTCTTCTCTTAATATTTCTTCTTTCACAGCTTCTGCCGCTGAGTAATGGCCCATTCCAAATGCGCCTGTAAATATTAATGCTTTCATATTAATTACCTCACAATCTATTAACTAATTTTAAGTATACAATAATTATTTTCCTACTGCCTTTACATTTTCGTAAGGTTACGTAATATAAGGGCATTTTAGGTTACATTTTTGTCACATTAGTTTTTCATCCATTTTTATTATGATAATAGTAAGTAATATTAATGGTTAAAATATATAAATTAAAGTTATACTTATTATAATAACTTATTATTTATATAGGAGGAAGATATTTTTATTGAAGAATTAAAAACATTTATATCTGTTGTTGAGTTTAAAAACATAGATCTATTAAACAAAAAAACATATACATTACAGAAAATGGCGAAATACTATATAAAAGAGCTAAGGAAATATTGAACTTATTAGATATAACTACGGATGAATTACATAACACCACACAAAATGTAGAAGGACATTTAATAATTGGTGCATCACTACCAATAGGAGAATACATTTTGCCTAATTCTTTAAAAGAGTTTTGTTCCAAATATCCCAACATACAAATTGAAGTTCTTATTGAAAATACAAAGTCTATTTGTGATAAATTATCAAATATATCTTTGGACATAGGCCTAGTGGAAGGAATGGTTTCTTCTCCTAATTTGAATCAAACATATTTTTATGAGGATAAAATGGTTCTCGCTTTGCCATATAATAGTGATATTGATGAAGATAACTTTTCTTTAGATAAATAAAAAAACATAATTGGATTGGTAGAGAAAAGGGATCTGGTACAAGAGAATATTTAGATATGTTCTTAAATACTTCCAAAATCACCCCTAAAAATATTATGGTCTTTGGAAGTAACTATGCTATTAAAGAAGCTGTAAAAAATAATCTAGGAGTTACTATTACATCAAGTTTACCATCAACTTGTAACAAAGAATTAAAAATTATATCATTAGATTACAACTTAACTAGAAACTTTTCTTATATTCTTGCTAATAATATTACCCATTCTAAAGCAAATGATTTATTTATTAGAGAATTAAAAGGCTTTGTTTTAACTTTGTAGGTTAAATATCATTAAACAAATAATTTTTTTCATAGTAGAAATATGGTTATTTACAAATTTCTCATGTAGAATTTTATATTTCCTTGTATTATTTTAAAAGTTAACATGTTTTTTTTTTATATTTGCAAAATTAATGTAGTTTTTTTTATGGTGAAAGTAAGGAATAAGTATAGTACAATTTTGTTAATAAAAGATTTCATGAGGAGGTTTTATTATGAGTGCTACTGTTATTTTTATTTTTTCTTTACTATCCTTAAGTCTTGTTTATTTCTTGTTAAAAGTTTGTATCCAGTTTAATCGTATAAATAAGTTGAATTTATTGCTTGGTATGGATGTTACAAAACTTTATAATATTGATGACAATCATGAAGATGATTATTATTTTAATTACTTAATAAAAAAATCTGCTATGCAGCTATATATTTTATCAAATAAAAAGGTCTAATTTTTACTATATAACATTCGTATATTATTGTGAAAAGTAATTTTTTACATAAAAATAGGTGATTACAAATTTATAATCACCCATTTAATATTAATCAAATTTAATAGAAATTTTTTAGTTGCTTAAGTCTACTAGGATGTCTCAGCTTCCTAATAGCCTTAGCTTCAATTTGTCTAATTCTCTCTCTTGTTACCCCAAATACTTTTCCTATTTCTTCAAGAGTTTTTGGATCATCATCATCTAATCCAAATCTCATTCTTAATACTCTTTGTTCTTGGTCATTAAGACCTGTAAGAAGTTCATCTATCTTTTCTCTAAGATTCTTTTGCTCCACTTCATGAATTACAACATCGTCCAAGTTGGCATCTGATGGTATAAATTCAACTAAAGAACTATCTTCATCCTCTTTAATAGGAGTATCTAAAGATACTACATTTTTATCTCTTTTTAATATTTCAAGAATTTTATCAGGCTCCATATCGCATACTTCTGCTAGCTCATCTAA
The DNA here is from genome assembly GCF_020748465.1 of Terrisporobacter mayombei. Lineage (GTDB taxonomy): Bacteria > Bacillota > Clostridia > Peptostreptococcales > Peptostreptococcaceae > Terrisporobacter > Terrisporobacter mayombei. The sequence continues at coordinate 57,031 of NZ_JAHZMP010000002.1, read as the reverse complement.
TGACGGCTCTCTTTGTAATTCATTAGACAATTCCTGTTTTTTTCTTTTAATGTAGTTTATTCTTTGATGAAGATGCACTGGAATTCTTATAGTATTTTCGCAATCATCAATATATCTTGTGATGCTTTGTTTTATCCACCAAGTAGCATAGGTACTAAACTTAAAGCCTTTTTTGTAGTCATATTTTTCAACTGCTTTTATTAAGCCTATATTTCCCGCTTGAATCAAGTCTAGCATATCTACATTTTCTTTTCTGTATTTTTTTGCAATACTGACAACTAGTCTATAATTGGCATTAATAAATTTTTCTTTTGCCTCAGGAATAGAATCATTTATTTCTTTTGCCAATTCTATTTCTTCATTCGGTGTTAGCATTTTGTATTCTTCAATTTCTTTTAAATACATTTTCATAGCATTTGATGCAGATGATGAATCTCCAAAAACATAATTTTCGTAAGTATGCTCTTTGTTAGCCCCCATATAATCTAACCCCTTCTTTATACATATTGTTCATTAAAAAAATCGGTAAAAACATATTTTGTCTATATCAACTATAGTATGTTTCACTCCATGAAAAAATGCATGTTCTTTGTATATTTTCTAATTCATTAAATATTCAACATAATAACCTAAAAACCTTTATTTAAGTTATTTCATTTTACAAATTATTAAAATATATCCTATTTTACAGTTAATAAAAAATATTTACAAATCTATTTTTTATTATGAATAATTATATTATTATACCTAACTTTTCTAATTATTTTGAACAACCACAGTCATGGTCATCATTACAACCACAATCATCTCCACATCCACAATTGTGGCCTTCTTCATGATGGTCATGACCACATCCGCATCCATCATGGTGATGGTGTTCTAATTCTAAACTTTCTTCTGATTCTAAGAATTCTCTTTCCATTTGTTCATATGTAGGTAGAGATGCTTCTGTATCATATTCTTCTCCTGTCCAATCTGCATACATCATTTGATCTCCATTTGTCAGTATCATTCTTCCAGCCATTGTTATATTATCAACATACTCTAAGAACTCGATTTCCTTTTGTAATGTATCTCCTTCTAATTCTACGTCATCGTCTGTACATCTTACTATTAATACTGGTGCAAAATATCCTTCTTTATCTTTTACATTTACAACTATGTCTAATATTCCTTCAGCACCTTCTTCAAATTCACTTAATAATACATTTGTATCTATCATATCTTGAGGTACTAATAAATCTTCTATTAGATATTTTAAAACTCTTTCTTTAACTAATTCTTGTGACATTACTATTCTCCTTTCAATGCTTAAGTTAACATTGTGAAACATTATTATAATTTATTTCCTTTATATAGTATAATACATTTCATGATTTTTCAATCATCTTCATTCTTTATCATGAACAAATAGATTATATTTTATAAATACTTAAGTTCCTTTTTACATCTGCTTGAATTAGAAGATTTTTTAAAATTTTTTCTTGCAGGTTCTGGTCTTGGAAATTTAACTGCTTCATGCAATCCCCCCTAATAATATATTATGTGTTCTGTTGATTTATAATTATTTATTTTCTACATTAAAAATATTATCTTCCTTTAATATATTATTCTTTATATAATTGAAACCCTTTTTACCATAATAAATAAATATTCTACATTTTCATTTATTTTAACTTGCTATATAAATCTTACAATTTTCTTAAAATAGCCACAAATAATTTTTTTTATAATATAATTAATAGGTATCTAATAATAATTAGTAAAGATTTAAATATAAATTGTAATCACAGTTACAATGTTGTCATCGCATTATATTGTTAAATATTATACTATATTCACAGAGTATTTTTACTCTATATTAAATCTTTACATAAACCTACTTAAAAGAGTAATATAATTATTTTAGGTGGGAATTTTAGGAGGAAATATTATGAAATTTAAAAAGAAAGTTAGCTCTCTGTTAGTAGCAATGACAATAATAGCAAGTAGCATTGTGCCTTCTTTTGCTGATGGTACTAGAGTAGTGACTATAGGTGTTAACAATACAGCTGAGCAAAGACAAAAGATATTTAGTTATTTTGGTGTAAAGGAAAATGAAGTTCAAGTATTAGAGGTAAATAATAAAGAAGAAAGAGAATACTTAGGAGGAGTTGCCACAGAAGCACAACTTGGAACTAAAACATACTCTTGTTCTTATGTAGAACCAACTAATAGTGGTGGAATAAATGTAAAAACTGCGAATATAACTTGGGTTACTTCTTCAATGGTGGCATCTACCTTATCAACTGCTGGCATGACTAATGCAAATGCTGTAATAGCTGCAGTATTCCCTGTAAGTGGTACTGGTGCTTTAACAGGTGTTATGAAGGCTTTTGAAGATGCTTCTGGTAAAAAATTAGATGAGGATAAAAAAGAATTAGCTTCTGAAGAATTAATAACTACGGGAGATCTTGGTGATAAAATAGGTCAAGATGAAGCAACTGGTGTTGTTAATGATATAAAAACAGAAGTTATTAAAAACGGTACAAGTGATGTTACTCAAATAGCAGACATAATTAATAATGTAACTAATAATTACAATGTTACATTAACAGATGCTCAAATTAAACAAATAACTGATTTAATGGAAAAAATAGCTGCTCAAAAATATGACTATAATTCAATGAAACAAACATTAAACAATGTTTCTGATGTTGTTCAAGACAACTTAAAAGAAGCTGGTAAAGAAGTTGGTAATTCTGGAATAATGGATTCTGTAGGAGGTTTATTCTCTTCTATAGGAGATTGGTTCTCTAACTTATTTGGTGGAAGCAAAGACTTAGGTATACTTGGTGAAACAAAAGATGATATGTTAGGAAGCAATGCAGTTATAAATGCTACAGACAAAGCTGCTGAAAAATTACCTTCTAGTGAAGAAGTTGACGGTTTCTTCCAAAAGATAATTAACTGGTTTACAGGCTTATTTAATAATGATTCTGATAAAAATAACAATAGCGATAATGTAAGTAATAATGCAAACAGTGAAAAATCTAAAGAAGAAAATACTCAAACACCATCAAAAGAAGAACCTACTAACAACAATGTAGAAAATAATGCAGATAGTACTGATAATAAACAAGATAGCCAAAGTACTGATAATACTCAAAATAGTAACAAAAATACTAATGATAATTCTTTAAATGTTCAAACTGAAAATGAAGAACATTTTGATTCACAAAATACAAATCAATAAATTTCCATAAGAAAAACTCCCATTTTATAATGGGAGTTTTTTATATTATTTACTCATTTCTATACTTTTCTTAATACAAGAATCTATAGCTTTTAATACAGCACCTCTAAATTTTTCTTCTTCTAGTACTTTTACAGCCTCTATTGTTGTTCCTCCTGGTGAACATACCATATCCTTCAACTCTCCAGGATGTTTCTCTGTATCTAAAACCATTTTTGCAGCTCCTAATACTCCTTGTGCAGCAAATGTATAAGCCTTGTCTCTTGGCATACCAGCACGAACTGCACCATCGGCTATTGCTTCTATGAACATAAAAGCATAAGCAGTTGATGAGCCACTAGCTCCTATTACTGCATGAATTAAATCTTCTTTTAATACTTCACTTTTTCCCAAAGAATCAAATATAGATTTTATAAAACTTAATTCTTCTTCGCTTATATTTTTATTTGGAGATAAAGAAGTCATACCTTCTCCTACAAGAGAAGGAGTATTTGGCATTGTTCTTACTATTTTTTTATCATCTCCAATAATTTTTTCCATTGCTTCAATAGTTTTTCCTGCTGCTATTGTTATTATTATCTTATCATATATTAAATCTTTTATTTCTTCTAATATTTCATCATATATTTCTGGCTTTACACCTATTACTATAATATCTGAAAATTCAACTACTTCTTTAGAATCTTTAGTTACATTAACATTATAATCTCTTTTTATTTTTTCAATTGTTCTGTCACTTTTGGCAGAAGCAATAATATGGTCATTATCAATTATTCTAGAATTTAATATTCCCCCTAAAATTGCCCCTCCCATATTTCCTGCACCTATAAAGCCTATTTTTTTCATAATCTGTCCTCCTTTTTCATAATACTATTAAATTATATCATTGCTTATTTATAACAGAAACATTTTTATTGTTTTTAATGTAAAATCTCCATGGTTTGTCTTTATCTTCCTGTGCATAATCTATATTAATTCTTTTGTCTTCCACAATTTCGAAATCATTATCTATATTATCTTCTATATAAAGTTTACTTCCAAATATATTTTCCCCACTTAGACTTCTGTCAACATTTAAACCTTTGCAAAGTTTGCCTGGGCCATTCGTTAAATTCTTTTTTTGATAATTAGTCAATTCATCATAAGATTTTGAAAATCTATTATAAGATATTTCATCCAGATCACTTATGGGCTCAACTGCTCTAATCAAAACACATTCTGGTATGTTTTCTTTGTTAGCTGAGAGATTCAAACAATTATACATACCATAAATTAAATATACATAAATATGTCCTCCACTTAAGTATAGAGGGTCAGTTCTAGTGCTTTTTTTATTTTTATAAGCATGGGCAGCTTTATCAATAGCTCCCATGTAAGCTTCTGTCTCTACTATTTTTGTTACAATTTTTTTATCGTCATATTCTCTAATTAAAAATTTATTTAAAAGATTTCTAGCTAAAGTTATTCCATCTGTATTATAAAATTTTTTATCCAAGTTAAATCCTCCTCACTTATGCTTTTCTCTTTATTAATATTAGTATAACTCTATTTTTTTCAATTATTGATGAAGTAATTATATTAAACTATAATTTATTTATAGACATATACAGGGGGGATTAAATTGAAAACTTTAGGAATAATTGATATTGGCTCTAATTCAATAAAATTAATAATCGTAGAGATAAATAATAATTTACATAATGAGATTTTTCATAAGAAATTCCAAACTAGATTATCTGATTTCGTAGGAAGAGAAAACAAAGAATTATCCTCTGAAGGTATGAAAAACTTCTTTGGAATTATATTTACTTTTAAAAAATTCTGTGACGACTTTAATTGTGATGAAATAATTGCTGTAGCTACAGAGTCCCTTAGACAAATTAAAAACTCCACAGAGATTATAAATCATATTTCTAATTCTTTAGATGTACGCATAAGGATATTATCACCAAGTGAAGAATGTTACTTTGGTTATGTTTCTTCTATTCCAAAGGACTCAAATAATTATGTTCACTTAGATATAGGAGGAGGAAGTGTAGAAATAGGCTTAGTAAAAGATAAAATCCTCATAAAAAGTGTTAGTATACCTATGGGTGCTTTAATAATTACAAATAAATTTCATATTAAAGATGGTATTTCCAATGATGAAATAAGCCAAATTAAAGAATATATATTTGATAAATTAAAAAATATTTTATGGATTAATGAGTGTAAAAATCTGCCTACAGTTGTAATTGGTGGATCAATAAAAACTATTGGTAGAATTCATCAAAAAGAATATAATGTTATGTCAAGTATTCATAATTATGAATTAAATTATAATGATATAGAAGTTCTTTTAAAAAAAATTAGCAGTATGTCTTTAAAAGAAATAATTAGTACCACAGGCATATCAAAAAGTAGGGGTGACATTCTTTTAGGTGCTTTAATTATTTTAAACAGTCTTATATTATATTTACAATCTTCAAAAATAATCATTAGTAAGTTTACAATCAGAGAAGGTATTATTAACGACTATATAAAAAATACTTAGTTATTTTAAACTAAAAAAGAAGGATATTAAATCCTTCCTTTTTATTGAAAATTATATATTATAAATTAAAATGTTGGAACTATACTTCCTTTATATTTTTCTTTTATAAATGACTTAACTTCATCACTTGTTAATGCTTCAGTTAATGCTTTTACTTTTTCACTATCTTTATTATCTTCTCTACAAGCTAATATGTTAGCATATGGTGAATCATTAGATTCTATTGCTAAAGCATCTTTAGTTGGATTTAAGTTAACATTTAAAGCAAAGTTAGTATTTATTACGGCAAAATCTACATCTTGTAAAGTCGATGGTACTTGAGCCGCCTCCACTTCTACTATTTCCACATTCTTAAGATTTTTAGTTATATCTTTTGCTGTTATTAATTCTTTATCAGCGACTTCTATAATACCATTATCAGCTAATAGTTGTAATGCTCTTGCTTCATTTGTTGCATCATTTGGTACAGATATTTTTGCCCCATTTTTTAAGTTATCTAACTTATCATGTTTTTTAGAATAAATTCCCATTGGCTCTATATGAACCTTAGCTGTATAAGTTAATTTTAGATCTTTTTCTTTGTTCATTTGTTCTAGGTAAGGAACATGTTGGAAGTAGTTTGCATCCAGTTCTCCCTCTGATAAAGATGTATTTGGAAGTACATAATCATCAAATTGTATTACCTCTAATTCATATCCTTTTTCTTTTAATAGTGGTTTTACAACCTCTAAAATTTCTGTATGTGGTGTTGGTGACGCTCCCACCTTTATAGTTTTATCTTCCTCTTTACTAGAATTTGAGCATCCTACAAATAATGATGCACTTATAATTCCTAATAATGTTAATCCTAATAATTTTTTTAATTTCATTTTAAAATCCCCCTTGTATGTATAATTTTTTATTTTAAAAGATAATTAATCTTCTACTTTAATTTGGTTTTATATCATTGTTCGCAACGCATTTTTCTGAAGTGATAGAAAAATAATCCGCCCACACGTGGCTCAAAATCACATCGTTGGCGACATAAAATGTTAATACATTTTATTTTAGTTTTTTATATGCATAGTCTCCTGCACTTTGTATTAGCTGTACCATTATAATAAGTGTGATTACAACATATATCATAACTGAAGTATCAAATCTTTGATGCCCATACACTATGGCAACTTTTCCAAGACCTCCTGCTCCTACAGTTCCTGCCATAGCCGTACAACCCAATATGGAAATTATGGATAAAGTAATTCCAGATACTATTGACGGCATTGCTTCTTTTATCATTACTTTAAATATTATTTGTAAGTTTGTAGCCCCAAAAGATTTTGCAGCTTCTATCAGCCCTTCATCTACCTCGTTTAATGCATTTTCAATTACTCTAGCAATAAATGGCGCAGCACCTATGGTAATAGGAACTATAGCTGCTGTTTCTCCAATAGACGTTCCAACAATAAATCTAGTGAAAGGAATTAATGCTATTAGTAAAATAATAAATGGAAAACTTCTAACCATATTCACTATAAATCCCAGAATACTGTATACGACTTTATTTGGCTTAAGCCCTTTTGGCTTAGTAACCACTAAAATTATTGCCATTATAAATCCTAAAATTGTTGCTACTATAGTAGGCACAATTATCATGTATAATGTTTGAAGTAAAGCATCTCCAAGTATTTCAGTTAAATAAGTATATAAGCTAGTTTTATTCATTTATAATCTCCTCCCATCTAACTTTTTTGTAATTTAGATAATCTTTTATATTTTCTCTATTATCATTGTCCACATTTATAATTAATGATCCAAGTATATCTTCTCTATATTTTTCTAACTTTCCACATATAATAGAGAAGTTTATATCCAAATCCCTTGCCATAGAAGTTATTATGGAATCATTAGAGATTTCTTTTGGGAAGATTATTCTTATATTAGTTCCCTTTGGCAGTACAATATCATCTTCTCCCACTAATTTTTGTAGGTTTTTAGAATTTTGTAAAAATAATTCTTCTGTATCTCCTATCTCTAACACTTCTCCATTTTCCATAATAGCCACTCTAGAGCAAATTTGTTTTATTACTTCCATTTGGTGAGTAACCATAATTATTGTTATATTAAGCTTTTTATTTATATCTTGTAGTAAGCCTAATATGGATTTTGTTGTGTTTGGATCTAGAGCTGAAGTTGCTTCGTCACATAAAAGTACTTTTGGGTTTAGTGCTAAAGCTCTTGCTATTGCAACTCTTTGCTTTTGACCTCCACTTAGGTTCCTAGGTTTCATATTTTTCTTACCTTGAATTCCTACCAATGACAAAAGTTCATCTACTCTTTTATTTATTTCATTTTTTGAATATTTAAAGCATTCTAGTGGTAGAGCCACATTTTCAAATACTGTTTTTCTCTCTAATAATGAAAAGTGTTGAAATATCATTCCCAAATCTTTTCTTAAAAATCTAAGTTCTCTTTCATCTAAATTTTTCACTTCTCTGCCTTGTACTGTTATACTTCCATCCTCATAAGTTTCTAGTCTATTTATGCATCTTAGTAATGTGGATTTACCTGCTCCACTATGGCCTATTATTCCAAATATCTCGCCTTCTTTTATATGCATATTAATATCATTTAAAACTTTTGTTTTTCCATAATACTTATTTACTTCACATATTTGTATCATATTATTCCCCCCTTAAAAGTCTCTTAATTTTGTCTAAAAATAGTATTAAAAAAAGCCTAAGTATAAACTTAGGCTAAATAACTAATTTATACTCATCTTTCAACTAAAAATAGTTGCAGGATTTAGCACCATGTACAAATGTACTGGTTGCCGGGTTTCATAGGGCCAGTCCCTCCACCTCTCTTGATAAGAGTCTTTTTAATTTTTATTATGTTATAAATGTTAATCATTTTCTTTTTGCATGTCAATCATTTATTTTATTTTTATAAATAATTTTTTTATTATTTAGTATTTCTAGTAATACCTAATTTTGTATCCACATCTTTTAACATTTTAACAAAATTATTAGTAACATTTTCTCCAGCTCTCACTGTATCATCTACTAATTTAATAAATTCATCTTGTGGTTTATTGTAATCTGATTTAGATATTTTATCTAATTTTGCTATTTTAGCATCTATATCTTTTATTGATTTTTCGCCTTCAGCTATTAAACTTTCATTCATTTTCTTTAATTCAGGATCTTCAGTTTTTACATCCTTTTTTAATCCATCTACAAAAGCTCGAATTTTTTCTTTACTATCTTTGTAAGCAGCTTTTACTTCATTTAAATATTGTTCGTTACCAGGATATTTTTTATTTTTATATGTGTTAGTTACTGTATTAACATCAGTATACATGTTATAGTCAGTTAACGTTCCCACACTTTTGTCGTATAGTCCTGTATAATTGTTTACATAAGTTTTGTCAGTTGCTTTATCTGTAGTTTCTGTTTTAGTTTCTGTTTTAGTTCCTGTATTGGTTTTAGTTGGTGCTGTAGTTTTATTACTACAAGCTACTGCAGTAAAAAGTAAAAGTAAAGATAAAGTTAGTGTTAAAAATTTTTTCATTTAAATTACCCTCCATTTAAGTTATGTCTTTAAATATTATTATCTCTATTTTTTATTTTTTTATTTGTATAGAATAATTTTCTAAAACAAAAGAATTATATGTAAAATTATGTAATTTATGTAAAATTTATTTTTCTTCAAAAATCTCTATAATTGTATCATCTTTTATAATAAAAGCTATTCTTGTTTTTGTCTAAATTGATAGATTCAACTATTACATGATCAGCGTCTTTCAAATAAAAATCTAGCAATTATGTCATATGATAATATTCTAATTACTTTATCTAAATTAATATTATCATAAAGATTTAACATATCCCAAACAATAAATAATAGAGGAAGTTTTTTTAAAATTTTCTATTATTTGAAAAAATGTATTAAATTATTATAACTAAAATATATTTATAATAAACATTATCTTAATATAGTAATCATATAATATTTATAACTATTTATTTAACGCTATAATTTGTGGAGGTTAAAATATGGCATCATCTAAATCCAGGATTAGTAAAAAAAATCTATCTGATGAAACAAACATTCAAATAAAACTTCTTCAAAATGGAAGATTTGCCACTATACTTTTTATGATTGGATGTTTTCTTAACTTTATTGAGTATAACTATTCTGAAAAAGCCATACTCGAGTCTGCATCAAGTGTAGAAGAATATAATTCAATTGTACTCGATAATAAACTAAAATCTGCAGCAATAGCCCAAGCGGTAAGTATAATATTTTTAATTGCTATTATTATATTTGCAAGCGATAACTTAATAGATTATAAGTTAGGATTAGGTATAGTTGCTTCAGACCCATCTGACAATAGTCCTAATTTTGAGATATTTAATGAAAATAGTAATAATGGATTGAGGATTATTACTGTTTTTTCCTTAGTAAAAGTACTAGGTTATTTGGGTGCTGCTATCGGATATACTGTATATTTAAAAGAATTAGAAGAGTCAAACTCTTAGATTTATTATAAAAATAACTACTAAGTTTAAAGCTTAGTAGTTATTTTTAATATTACATAAGTAATATTAATTTCTTTTATTAGTTCCCCTTATTAATTCTTTGATCAAAAAAACAAATACTGTTAATAAAATTAGTATTTTTTATATTTTTTAAACATATTTCTCTTATGCAAGCTATTTTAAAGTATCTTTTTTAAAATAATTATGGATTTTTATTTACTTTCATACTATACTTTTTATATATGTTTTTAATAATTGTATTTAGAGATTTTCTTTAGATATAATTTAATCAAAATTTACTACCTACCAGAAAAGTATTAACTGATCTGTAAGGAAATTAGTTTATATCAGTACATAACTTTATTTACAAAAATACTAACTTTTCTTTCATTAGTTTAATTGCTTTTGAGAAAAGTTTTTTTATTGTAAAATTGTATTTTCTTAAATTATAAGTGGATCTTATTAGATTAAACTTAACTTTATTTTATTTAAAATAATAGTTAATTATGTACTTTTGTTGTCTCTTTTTAATTAAAAATTGAGCATTATTTGTTGAATTCATATGAAAATATTAGGAGGAAAATATGAATATAATAAAGTTAATTGACAAACTATATGAAGAAAATTTATTAAACAAAAATGAAATTCTCTATATACTTGATAATATTAAGAGTTATGAAGTTGATTATTTATGTGAAAAAGCTGTAGCTACTAGAAAGAAGTTTTATGATAATAAGGTATATATGAGGGGTTTAATCGAATTTACAAACTACTGTAAAAATGATTGCTACTACTGCGGTATAAGATGTTCAAACAAAAATATTTCTAGATATCGACTAAGTTTAGAACAAATTATGGAATGTGCAGATTTAGGATATAAATTAGGATATAGAACTTTTGTATTACAAGGTGGGGAAGATAATTATTTTACTGATGATAAAATTGTTGAAATTATAAAATCAATAAAATATAAATATGATGATTGTGCTATAACCTTGTCTATAGGTGAAAAATCTTATGACTCTTATAAAAAGTTTTTTCACGCTGGAGCTGATAGATATTTGTTAAGGCATGAAACTGCAACAGAAGAACATTATAAAAAGCTACATCCTAAAAATTTAAGATTATCAAATAGAATTAATTGTCTTAGAGATTTAAAAGAAATTGGATATCAAGTTGGTGCAGGATTAATGGTTGATTCTCCATACCAAACTAATGAAAATATAGCTGAAGATCTAATTTTTTTAAAAGATTTAAATCCAGAAATGGTTGGTATCGGTCCTTTTATTCCTCATCATGATACTATTTTTAAAGATGAACCTACTGGCTCTCTTGAAAAATCTATTATTGTTTTAGCTCTTACGCGACTTTTACTTCCATCTGTGCTTCTACCTGCAACTACTGCACTTGGTACTATTAATCCAAAGGGGCGCGAAGCAGGTTTAAATGCTGGATGTAATGTAGTTATGCCAAACCTTTCTCCTACAGATGTTCGTTCTAAATACGCTTTGTATGATAATAAAATTTGCATGGGTGATGAGGCTGCTGAATGTAGAAATTGCATAGAAAAAAGAATAAATATGGCTGGATTTGTATTAGATACATCTATAGGAGATAATATAAATTGGCATAGTCCCTTATAAGTTTAAAATACTTTAAACTTTTCATTTTGAATAAATAAGAAAAAACAGTTGTTATTTGCATAACAACTGTTTTTTCTTTAGTTACATTTACTATAACCACATTGAAGGCATATTGTACAACCACCTGTTGGAATAATAGATTCATTTCCACACTCTGGACAAATAAATTTTTCATGACCTTCTTCAATATGATATTCTTCAAACTTTTCTATTTTTTCTTCTTTCTTCTTTTTATCTTTTTTATCATTTAATAATACACCACTTCTCTCACAGCCATCTCTGTATACTGTTATACCTTTAAGCTTATTTTCCCAAGCAGACATATAAATATTATAAACATCTTCTATTGTGACCTCATAAGGTAAGTTTATAGTTGATGATATGGATGCATCAATATGCTTTTGCCAAACTCCTTGCATATCTATTCTTTCTTCTGGCTTGAGGCTCATAGCTGTTACAAATATATCTGGCAGTTCATTTTCATCAGTAATATCTTTTAAATTCATGTATTCTTTTACTATTGGAGTATATACTTTGTAGTAAACATCCTGTGAGTGAAGTGTTTCTGTTTTTCTTGTGTATGAAATATTAAATATAGGCTCTATTCCTCCACTTATGCCAAGCATGGTAGATATGGAACCTGTTGGTGGTATAGTTAATATTTGTGAATTTCTAATCCCATATTTCTTTACTAATTCTTTAACATCTTCATTTATGTTATTTATAAAGAAAGGTGATTTAAACACTTTTTCTTCATTGTATTTTTCAAAAGGCCCTCTTTCTTTTGATAATAAGGCTGATTTTTTCACTGCGCTATTTAACATATTTTTTGAAATTTCATTACATAGATTAATTGATTCTTTTGAACCATATCTAATATTTAATTTTATAAGCATATCAGCTATGCCCATAACACCAAGACCTATTTGTCTATATTCAGAAACACTCTTTTGTTGTTGTTTTAGTGGATGAAGAGAAAGTCCTTCTTCTAAAACCTCGTTTAATCCTAGTATACAATCTTCTACACAAGCTTTGAATTTTTCCATATCGAATATGGCATTATCTGTAAATGGTTCCACAACAAATTCCGATAAGTTTATGGAACCAAGTAAACAGCTTCCACCTGCTGGAAGAGGCTCTTCTGCACAAGGATTTACGCCATCATGTTTAAACTTTTTATCTTCACTTAATAAGTGATATTTACTTATGTTGTCCCAAAATAACATTCCTGGTTCTGCATAGTCCCAATTATTTTTCACTAATTTCATAAATAAATCATAAGCATTAACTTCTTTTATTATTTCTTCTTTCGTTGCTTCCACTACAAATTTGCAAGTATATGTTTCTTTATTTTTAACCGCTTCCATAAATTCATCACTTATTCTTACAGATATGTTTGCCTTAGTAATTTTTTCTAAGTCAGTTTTCACATCTATAAATTCTTCAATATCAGGATGACTTATATCCATGGAAATCATAAGTGCACCACGTCGTCCATTTTGCCCTATAAGCCCTGTTGTCATTGAATATAAATCCATAAATGATACAGCACCTGATGTGGTTTTTGCTGCATTGTGAACTGCTGCTCCATTTGGTCTAAGTTTGGAAATATCTATTCCCACACCTCCACCATAAGAAAAAGTTCTTGCTAAATTTTTAGCTGTATCAAATATGCTCTCTATATTATCTTCTGGTGGTTCTAATACATAGCAATTAGAATAAGTAACCTTTATATTATCTCTATACAAACCTCTATTTGCTAAAATTCTTCCTGCAAATAAAAATTTTCTTTCTCTTATTAATTTTGCAATTTTAGGATTCCCACCACTAATTCTAGCTACCCATTCATTGAAACTTTCATCTTTATACTGATATTTATTTTTCCAAATAGACTTTTGTAACTCATCCATATTCCACTTGGAATTTCTAATTTCAGTTCTTCTATCTCTATAAATAATATATTTTTTAGCAATATCTTTTCTATTCGATGACATTAATAAGTCTTCTACTTCATCTTGTATGTTTTCTACTGTTGCTTCTATTTCTTTATTTTGTATTTTTTCTTCAATCATTTTGGCTATAGCATGAGCCAATTCTATATCTGTACCAAACTTACTATTGATTGAAGATTTATATACTGCATTAAAAATTTTTCTTTTATCAAATTTTTCTATTGTTCCATCCCTTTTAGATACTTTAATCATATTTTTGCTCCTAAATATTTTATTTAAATTGCTTCATTTACATTTAATTTATTTTCATTACATATATCCTATGTACTTTATTATTTATTAATTTCATATTAATATATTTTGTACTCATTGATTTATTATTCAAAGAATTATTTAGTTTTTTGCCCATTATAAAGCCCTTCTAAGATAAAACTTAGAAGGGCAAATTATAATTAATCTTTTATTAAATTTTTTTCTACTAAATAATCATGAGCTACTTTTTCTGGAGTTTGACCTTCTTCGTCAACCTTATAGTTTAATTCAATCATTTCCTCTTCATTTATTACACCACTCAGTTTATTTAAAACTTCCTCTGTTTCAGGGTATTTTGCTATTAAATCTTCCCTAACTAATGGTACAGCATAATAAGGTGGGAAAAATTCTTTATCATCTTCTAACACTTTCAAATTGAATTTCTTTAATAATCCATCAGTAGAAAATGCATCTATTACTTGAGCATCTCCTCTTTTTAAGGCTTGATATCTTAAAGCTCCATCCATACTTTTAATTTCTTTAAATTTCATATTATAATATTTCTGTAATCCAGGTAAACCGTCTTCTCTATTTTGGAATGCTAATGTTGGTGAAAATACAAGGCCTTCTGAATGTTTAATTAAATCAGAATAAGTCTCTATATTGTATTTCTTAGCAACTTCAGAATCCATTGCTAAAGTATAAGTATTATTAAAACCAATAGGATCTAATACTTTAATACCATATTCTTTATCAAGATGATCTTTTACTCGATTATACACTTCATTAGCATCTCCTGTTGCTTCTTCTTTCATAATATTCATTAAAATAGTTCCTGTATAATCAGCACACATATCAACTTCACCACTTACTATGGAGCTCCAAAGAACTGTTGTACCCATATTTAATTTTCTCTCAATATTGTAATCAGTATACTCTTCTAGTAAATCCGCATACATATTTCCAAGTATAAGACCCTCTGTGTAATCCTTTGAACCTACTACTATAGTATCTTTTTGCCCAAAGCTAGGCACTATTGATGAAACCAATATCACCACTACAACTATAGCTGTGCACACTTTTAGACCAGTATGAGTACTTTTTCTTTTTTCATTAGATGATTTTTGAGATGAATATTTGCTCATAACAGCTTTTTCCACTCTTGAGAATATGTAATCCACTGTAAGAGCTAAGATACAAGCTGGAATAGCACCTGCTAGAATCATTATATTATTAACAGTTTGAACACCAGAGAATACTAAATAACCAAGGCCGCCTGCTCCTATAAATGCTGCTAAAGTCATAAGTCCAACGGCAGTTACTGCTGAAATTCTTATCCCTGCCATAATTATTGGAAGAGCTAAAGGCAACTGTATTTTATATAAAATTTGCTTTGAAGTAAGACCAATTCCTGTAGCAGATTCAATTATATTTTTATCTATGCCAAGAATTCCTGTTGTAGTATTTTTTACTATAGGTAACAGAGAATACAATACAACCATCATTATGGCAGGTTTACTTCCAATTCCTAGTACCGGAACTAATAATCCAAGTAGTGCCATGGATGGTATTGCTTGAAACACATTTATTATACCTATAATATACTTTCTAAGTTTTTCATTCTTCGAAACTAATATTCCAAGAGGTATACCAATAATTATAGCTACAACAATTGCTACTACTGTCAATTGAATATGTTGTATTAACAAAGATATAATTTGACCCTTTTGTGCTGATAAATAATTTATAAAATTAGTCAAGTACACTCACCTCCATTTCAAGGAATTGCTCACTTAAAACAGAAAGTAAACTACTTCTTGTTATCAGACCTGCTAACTTATTATAACGCGTGACTACAGGCACATGACCAATACCCTCTCTATTCATTACTTCTAATATTTCAACTAAATTGTTATCATCATATACAAATACAGGTTCATTATTCATAATCTCACTTAAGTAATGATTTTGAATACCATTTCTTCTTAGTTCTTTTATTGTTACGATACCAAGGAAATTTTCGTCTTTATCAACGACTAATAAACTGTCTACTTTGTTTGTTCTCATAATTTCCATACCTTGTATAACAGTTCTTGATCTTTTTACACTTATAGGATTTTTAATCATTATGTCTCTGGCCTTAATGTATTCTGGCGCATTCCACAATCTATCACTACCTATAAAGTTTTTAACAAATTCATTAACGGGATTTCTTAGTAAATTTTCTACTGTATCATATTGCTGAACTTTTCCATCTTTCATAATACATATTTTGTCTGCCAATTTTAATGCCTCATCCATATCATGAGTAACAAATATAATAGTTTTCTTTAATTCTTCTTGAAGTGAGTATAACCATTCTTGTAGTTGAGTACGAGTTATTGGGTCCAATGCACTAAAAGGTTCATCCATTAAAATAATTTCTGCATCAGTTGCAATAGCTCTTACAAGCCCTATCCTTTGTTGCTGACCACCACTAAGTTCACTTGGATATTTATCCAAAAACTCTTTAGGATCTAAGCCTACCATGTTCATCAACTCTATTGTTTTTTCTTCAATCTCTTCGTCGTTTTTTTGTTTTTTTAATTTTGGAATTAATTCTATATTTTCTTTTATTGTCATATGAGGAAATAATCCTATACTTTGTATTACATAGCCAATATTTCTTCTTAACTTTATGGGACTTTCCTTAGATATAGGCGTACCATTTATGAAGATTTCTCCTTTTGTAGGCTCAATTAACTTATTTATTAATTTTAATGTAGTAGTTTTACCACAACCACTAGGCCCTATTAGAACAACAAAACTGCCATCCTCTATTTTCAAGGAAACATCATCTAATATAGTTTTCTTCCCTACTTTTTTAGATATGTTTTTTATTTCTATCATAATATCTCCCCTCCTAAACAAACAACTTATTTATATTTATAAGTTGTTTATCATATATTGTACCACTCCTCTTCTTCACATTCAACAATTTAGTAAAATTTTTAATTAAATTCATATTAAAATGCATTTCTAAAATAAAAAAAGACGAACTAATTAAAGTTCGTCTTTTACAGATTCTATTTATCAAATTTATTTATTTCTTCTAGTAACTCTTCTACTAATGAATCGCCTTTTATTTTTCTAACTATTTCACCTTTTTTAAATAAAAGACCTTCTCCTTGTCCACCAGCAATGCCTATATCAGCTTCTCTAGCTTCACCAGGACCGTTAACAGCACATCCCATAATAGCTACTGTCATATTTTTATTTATATCTTTTATTTTTTCTTCTACTTCATTTGCTACACTTATTAAATCAATATTACATCTTCCACAAGTTGGACAAGATACTATTTTTATTTTATCATTTAATAAATTTAAACTTCTAAGTATATCTTTACCTACATGAACTTCTTCTACAGGATCTCCTGTTAATGAAATTCTTATCGTATCACCAATTCCATTCATTAAAAGTGAACCAACACCTATAGATGATTTAATTGTTCCTTTTTTAATTCCACCAGCTTCAGTTATACCTAAGTGAAGAGGATAATCAACTTTTTCACTCATAAGAGTATAAGCTTCTACTGCAGTGTATATGTCTGAAGATTTTAAAGATATAACTATGTTATAAAAATCTAAGTCTTCTAGAATCTTAATATGTGCTAATGCACTTTCAACAAGAGCTTCTGGTGTGGCATGGCCATATTTTTCTAATAAATGTTTTTCTAAAGAACCACCATTTACTCCAATTCTTATTTTCAAATTTCTTTCTTTACATTTTTCAACTACTGCTTTCACTCTATCAATACTTCCAATATTCCCTGGATTTATTCTAATACCGTCTACGCCTTCTTCTATAGCTTTTAAAGCTAACTTGTAGTCAAAATGTATATCTGCAATTAAAGGTATATGTATTCCTGCTTTTATTTTACCTAAATTTTCAGCAGCTTCCATATCAGGAACAGCAACTCTTACTGCGTCACATCCTGCTTCTTCTAATCTTTTTATTTGTTCTATTGTTTTCACAGCATCTCTAGTATCTGTTGTTGTCATAGACTGAACTGCAATTGGATTATTTCCTCCAATTTTTATATTACCTAGAGATACTTCTCTTGTTTTTTTTCTATTATAACTCAAAACTTCACCTTCTATTTATCTATTTAGAATTTAATTACTCCTTTAAATAATTTAGTTACATCATTATAAGTGATGAAAACCATGAATGCCATTAATGCACAGAAACCTATCATATTGATCATGGCTTCTTTGTCTGGATTTATTTTCTTTCCACCTCTTATCCATTCAATGAAAAGTAATAATAATCTTCCTCCATCTAACGCAGGGAATGGAACTAGATTTATTATTCCAAGGTTTAAACTTATTATAGAGCCTAGATATAATAAATTCAATATACCTGTCTTAGCTGCCCCTGAGACTATACTAATTACTCCAACTGGTCCTGCAACAGAATTTGTAAGTCCACCAGGCACAGTTCCTGTTATCATTTGTTTTAAGAAAGTTATCATTTGCATTGTCATTTGTCCAGTCTGTATAAATGATTGCTTTATTGCATTAACTATGTTTCTATCTTTTTTATAGGTTACACCTATCTTGTATGTTCCATCTTCGTTTTTTTCTGGCATAACATTTACTTTTACTGTTTTATCGTTTCTATCAACAGTAATGTTTAATTCTCCTCCATTAGATGAGGATATTATTTTAGTAAACT
The DNA here is from genome assembly GCF_020748465.1 of Terrisporobacter mayombei. Taxonomy (GTDB): domain Bacteria; phylum Bacillota; class Clostridia; order Peptostreptococcales; family Peptostreptococcaceae; genus Terrisporobacter; species Terrisporobacter mayombei. Next base: position 38,174 of record NZ_JAHZMP010000002.1, on the reverse strand, counting down.
CATTCCATGAATTAATTTCTTCTCCATTTACACTTTTTACTATATCTCCAGATTGTAAATTTGCCTTAGCCGCTGGTGTATTGTCCAATATTTCTAAAGTAGTTGTTGGAGACCCCATGTAAATAAACACTGGAATTAAAAAAATCACGGCTAAAACTAAGTTAAAAAATGGTCCTGCAAATATAACACTAGCTCTTTGAAGTATGGATTTTGTCCCAAATGAACCTGGTTTATTTGAGTCTTCGTCTTCACCTTCCATAGATACGTATCCACCTATTGGTAAAATCCTAATTGAATACATAGTTCCATTTTTTTCTTTACCAAATAATTTTGGTCCCATACCTATGGCAAATTCATGAACTGTAATTCCATTTTTCTTTGCAAAAATAAAATGACCAAATTCATGTATTAATATTATTACTCCAAAAAGTAATAAAGCTGCTATTATAGTCATATATTCACCTTCCTAATTCTAATACTATTATTTAAGTAAGTTAGATAATAATTGTCTAGTTTCTTTGTCAACTTCTAAAATATCTTCTAAAGTTGGATTACTTCTATTATTATGCTGCTCTAAACTTCTTTCTATGTAATATGGTATGTCATAAAATCCAATTTTATCCTCTAAAAATTCATTTACTAAAACTTCATTGGCAGCATTTAATACTGTTGGATATGTCCCACCTAACTTTAATACTTTAAATGCCAATTGTAAACAAGGGAATGTTTCCATATCTGGTTTCTCAAAAGTTAATGTAGCTATTTTAGCTAAATCTAATCTTTCAAAGTCTGTTTCAGATCTTTTAGGATAAGTTAGAGCATACTCTATTGGTAATCTCATATCTGGGCAACCTAATTGAGCCATCACTGAACTATCTTTAAAAGATACCATGGAGTGAATTATACTTTGTGGGTGAACTACTATATCAATATCTTCCACATCCACATCAAATAACCACTTAGCTTCTATTACTTCTAGACCTTTATTCATAAGCGTTGACGAATCTATACTTATTTTTCTTCCCATATCCCAGTTAGGATGTTTAAGAGCTTGATTTTTTGTAACATTAATTAGCTCTTCTTTCTTTTTACCCCTAAAAGGCCCACCTGAAGCTGTTAATATTATCTTTTCTACATCTTTTTTTCTTTCTCCATTTAAACATTGGAATATGGCACTATGCTCACTATCAACTGGCAAAATCTCCACATTATTTTTCTTTGCTTCTTCCATTACAATCTCACCAGCCGTAACTAGTGTTTCCTTATTTGCAAGAGCTATTGTTTTTCTTGCTTTTATTGCAGACATAGTTGGCACAAGTCCTATCATTCCAACAACAGCAGTTAAGACAACATCTACTTCTTTTAGTTCACATATCTTAACTAATCCTTCCATAGAACTTAACACTTCTATATCTATATTATTTGGAATCATATTCTTTAATTTGTTTGCACTTTTTTCATTATATACTGCAACATATTTAGGATTAAATTCTAATATTTGTTCTAATAATAAATCTACGCTGCTATTTGCAGAAATAGCAACTACTTCAAACTTATCTTTATTTTTTCTAATCACATCTAAAGTTTGAGTACCTATAGATCCTGTAGAACCTAGTATAGTAATTTTTTTCATAAAAAATTCCTTTCTCAGTCATATATTGTAATTTGTCTTTACTTATGTATTATATCATTATTACTATTATTATTTGCAATATTCATCAAAATTTCAAATAATAAATTTGCAAGACTTATTTTAATTATAAACAAAAAAGCTCCAGTCTAACTGAAGCTAAATCATTTTATAAATAAGGTTATTACACTATACACAAATGGTGCAACTAGTATTACACTATCAAATCTATCTAGTATTCCACCATGTCCTGGTATTAATTTCCCATAATCTTTAATTCCAACATATCTTTTTATTGACGAGGCAAATAAATCTCCAAATTGAGCAACTAAACTTCCAAAGAAACCTAAAAATAATATTACTTTTAAATCAATTTTGAAGAAATACCCAAATACTAAGCATATTAATGAGGAGCCTAATATGCCTCCCACACTTCCTTCTACAGTCTTTTTAGGACTCACTTTAGGAATTAGTTTATGCTTTCCAAATAAGTAGCCTGCAAAATATGCAAATGTATCTGTCATAAATGCAATAATAAATATTAACCAAACATAAATATTTCCTTCTGAGAAGTTATCCATAGTTAATACTATAAAGTCTATTAGTACTGCCACATAAAAAATCCCAAAGAAGGTAACTACTATATCTATAATATTTCTTTTTACCATTAATATTGGTGCTATCGATATTAAGAATAATATAAATATTAATGTATAAGTATAAGATATTGGTAATTGAAGATAGTTTTTAATTAGTAAATAAATAGAAAAAATATAACCTATATAATATAATGGCTTAATATCCTTTTGTTCAAATGCCTTATAAAACTCATTTAAGGCAATTGAGATTATTATAGCTTCTCCTATATATAAAGGTGTTCCTCCAAATATTATAAGGATAAATAATGGAACTAATAATAATCCTGCTATAACTCTTGTTCTCATAGGTATTCTCCTTATTTTATTCCACCAAATCTTCTATCTCGATTTTGATATGTAAAAATAGCTTTTTGGAGCTCTTTTTCATCAAAATCAGGCCAATGAACATTTGTGAAGTAAAATTCTGCATATGCAACTTCCCATAATAAGAAATTACTAAGTCTTTCTTCTCCACTAGTTCTTATTACTAAATCTGGATCCGGAATGCATTTTGTACTTAAATGATTACTTATAGTATTTTCGTCAATTTCATCTAAATTTATTTTACCAACTTTAACATCTTTTATAATATCAACTAGTGCATTTTTTATATCTAATCTTCCGCCATAGTTTAAAGCTAAATTTAAATTACACCCTGTATTATTTTTAGTTAATTCTATGCCATTATTTAATTCTTTTACACATTGACTTGGTAAACTATCTATATCTCCTACAGCTGTCAATTTAACATTTTCTTTATGTAATGTAGCCACTTCATTTTTCAAATAAGTAGATAATAAATTCATCAATGTATCTACTTCTAATTTAGGTCTTTTCCAATTTTCTGTTGAAAATGCATACAAAGTAACATGTTTAACATTTAGCTTCTTACATTCTCTAAGTACTGTTCTTATAGTTTCTACACCAGCTTTATGTCCTGCAGTTCTAGGTAAAAACTTACTTTTAGCCCATCTTCCGTTACCATCCATTATAATTGCGATGTGATTTGGAACTCTGTTTAAATCTATATCATAAAACAAATTGTTTTTCATATTCATACTCCAAATATTATTTCTGACTCCTTATATTAAGGAGCCAGAAAAGTAAGTTACAAATAACTCTACGTTATTTTCTTTTTCTGTAATTTTGATTACTCTAGGATAAATTAATTTATCCTTATCTTTCTTACCTTGAAGAATTGTTGTAGTATATTTTATTTCTTTATTATCAAAATATTCTTTAACTTCATCTAAAGGAAGGCCTAATAGCTCATAGTACTTTTTCAAAGTTATTATACCGCCATTATATCTTTTTCTTTAGCATCTAATAATACATCTATTTCTTTAATATATTTATCAGTCATTTTTTGCACATTGTCTTGTGCTTTTTTTAATTCATCCTCAGTTATTTCGCCTTCTTTTTCTAACTTTTTAAGTTTGTCGTTAGCGTCTCTTCTTTCGTTTCTTAATCTAACTTTAAAATCTTCTGAAGATTTTTTAGCTTGTTTACAAAGTTCTTTTCTTCTTTCTTCAGTTAATGCTGGAACAGATATTCTTATAACTTCTCCATCATTTGTTGGGTTAAACCCTAAATCTGAGTTTCTTATAGCTTTTTCTATTTCTTTCATTGCACTTTTGTCCCAAGGGTTTATCATTAATGTTCTTGGTTCTGGTACTGATATAGATCCAACTTGATTAATAGGAGTTGGAGTTCCATAATAATCAACTCTTAATTTATCTAGCATTTGTGCATTTGCTCTACCTGCTCTTATTGTTGAAAATTCATTTTTTAGAGCTTCTATTGCTTTGTCCATTTGTTGTTGTAATTTGTCTTGTACTTCTTTCATTTTTACTCCTCCTTCGTTTAATTAGTTTTTAATTAATGTACAATTGTTCCTATATTTTCTCCGTACACTGCTTTTAATATATTCTCTGTTGTTAGCTCAAATACCTTTATTGGAATACTATTATCCATACATAAAGATGTTGCAGTTGAGTCCATAACTTTTAATTCCTTTTGTAGTACTTCTATATATGATAATTCATTAAACTTTTTAGCATCAGCATGTAAAACTGGATCTTTATCATACACACCATCAACTTTTTTAGCTAATAATATTATTTCCGCTTCCATTTCTGCTGCTCTTAAGGCTGCAGCTGTATCAGTTGAGAAATATGGATTTCCAGTTCCCGAACCAAATATTACAACTCTTTCTTTTTCTAAATGTCTTACAGCTTTTCTTCTTATATATGGTTCTGCAATTTCTTTCATTTCTATTGCAGTTTGTACTCTAGTTTCTACATCTATATTTTCTAAGGCATCCTGAAGAGCCATAGCATTCATAACTGTAGCAAGCATTCCTATGTAGTCAGCTGTTGTTCTATCCATACCTTCAGAAGTTCTTCCTCTCCAGAAGTTTCCTCCACCTACTACAACAGCAACTTCAACACCAATTTCTTGTACTTTTTTAATAGCCACTGCTATCTCATTAACAACTTCATTGTTTATTCCAAATCCTTTGTCACCAGCTAGTGCTTCACCACTTAGCTTAAGTAATACTCTTTTGTACTCAGGTTCCATAGAAATCCTCCCGTTTGCATTTCATATACATTTTTTATTATTTATTCTATTTTTTAAAAAAGAGAACACATAAGTGCTCTCTTTTGGTTAACTATTACTTAAGTTGCTTAGCAACTTCTTCAGCAAAGTTTTCTTCTTTCTTTTCTATACCTTCACCAACTTCGAATCTTACAACTCTACCAACTTGTATGTCTGAACCAACTTCTTTAGCAGTGTTTGCTACTAATTTCTTTATAGTTAAATCAGAATCTTTTACGAATGTTTGTTCTAACAAGCAAACTTCTTTTAATTCTTTTTCTAATCTACCTTTAACCATTTTCTCAACTATGTTAGCAGGTTTTCCTTCGTTTAACGCTTGAGCAGTTAAAACTTCTGTTTCATGAGCTATATAAGTTTGATCAACATCATCTCTTGAAACATATTTTGGGTTCATAGCAGCAACTTGCATAGCTATATCTTTACCCATTGTTAATACTTTTTCATCTCTTGCTTCAGTTAATAATTCAACTAAAACACCTATTTTTCCAGCTCCATGTATGTATCCAGCTATTTGGCCTTCAGTAGTTAATTTTTCGAATCTTCTGAAGTCTAATTTTTCACCTATTTTAGCTATTCTATCGTTTAATACGTCTTTTAACGCTTTTCCTTCTTTGTGATTTTCAGCTAATAATACTTCTATTTCAGTAGCTTCAGTAGCTAATGCCATTTCAGCAGCATCCTTAACGAATACTTTGAAATCTTCATTTTTAGCAACGAAGTCAGTTTCTGAGTTTACTTCTACTATTGCAGCAACAGTATTGTCAGCATTTACTTCTATAGTTACTAAACCTTCAGCAGCAACTCTATCAGCTTTTTTAGCAGCTTTTGATAAACCTTTTTCTCTTAATAAATCTATCGCTTTTTCCATGTTAGCTTCAGCTTCTTGTAAAGCTTTTTTGCAATCAAGCATTCCAGCTCCAGTAGTTTCTCTTAATTCTTTAACCATTTGTGCAGTTATGTTAGCCATTATTATTCCTCCTATATATTCTAAATGGTAAGGGACCCCCCTTACCATTTATTTTTTTTTATTGTTCTTGAGTTTGTTCCTCAACAACTTCTTCTTCAGCACCTTGTCTACCTTCTATTACAGCAGTAGCCATTGCACCAGTTATTAATTTAACAGCTCTTATAGCATCATCATTTCCTGGTATTGGTAAATCTAATTCATCTGGATCACAGTTTGTATCAACTATACCAACTACTGGTATACCTAATCTGTGAGCTTCTTGTATAGCTATATTTTCTTTTCTTGGGTCTACTACGAATATAGCTCCTGGTAATTCAGGCATGTCTTTTATTCCGCCTAAGTATTTTTCTAATTTTTCTTTTTCAGCGTTTAATTTTATAACTTCTTTTTTAGGAAGAACGTTGAATACACCTTCGTTTTCCATTTTTTCTAATTCTCTTAATTTTTTAATTCTTGTTTGAATTGTTTGGTGGTTAGTTAACATTCCACCTAACCATCTTTCGTTTACGAAGAACATTCCACATCTTTCAGCTTCTTCTTTTATAGCTTCTTGAGCTTGTTTCTTAGTTCCTACGAATAAGATTGGCTTTCCAGTTTCAGCTACTTCTTTAACGAATTTGTAAGCTTCTTCAACTTTTTTAACTGTTTTTTGTAAATCTATTATATAGATTCCGTTTCTTTCTGTGAAGATGAATCTTGACATTTTAGGATTCCATCTTCTTGTTTGATGTCCAAAGTGAACACCAGCTTCTAATAATTGTTTCATTGATATTACTGACATATTGTACCTCCTTGGTTTTGTACCTCCGGCATGATCAACTCCCTAAAAAACCATTTTATGGCACCTTTTAAGGATCCCATAGCCGTGTGTGATGTTTATATTTTATTTTTTCACCTCTGATAGTATAACATAGGAAAAAATAAATTTCAATATAATTTAATATAACCTTACATTATAATTATTAACTAATCTTTAGATATTAATCTGCAAACAAAATTTTTATTCTTGTTTTTAATGAAATATCACATAAGTCTTCTCTACTTACTATTTCACTAGTGCCTAAAATTTCTCCATCATCATTATAGTATTTTATTACACCTAATACGTCACCTTTTTTAATAGGTAATTTAATCTCCTTAAATGTGAGTTGTGTATTTATATTTTCATCATTTTTTTTAACTATTATTAAATCATCTTCACTTTCTAAGGTAATTTCTAACTCTTCTAGTCCCTTTAAATATTTTTTACCAATTAAATCTTCTTTACTCATAACTTTCTGTGTAGTAAAATTTTCTTTTCCATACTTAAGCATTGCAAGACACGCTTGAATTCTTTTATTTTTATGATTAGCTCCAAGAGATACCCCTATTAATCTATTTTCTATATTTTTAGTATCTTCATCGATTTTCATTGAAAAAGCTAAACAGTATCCTGCATTACCTGTATATCCTGTTTTTATTCCATCTACCTCAGGTATTATGGAAAGGAGTCCATTGGTGTTATTTTTACAAAAACCTCTTTTTGAATAGGTGTAAGTTTGCATATCTGTTATGGCTGTCACTTCTTTTTCATAATTATCCATCATAAACTTACCTAATTTTGCAATATCTCTTGCTGTAGAGATATTTTCTTTTGGTGGCTTTTTAGGATCAGATAAACTATATATTGGAAGACCATTACAATTTACAAATGAGGTATTTGTCATCCCTATTTCTTTTGCTCTTTTATTCATTCTCTCTACAAATTTTTCTTCACTTTTTCCAATATGTTTTGATATTGCTACTGCTGCATCATTTCCTGATACTATCATTAAGCCCTTCATAAGCTCTATCAGTGGTACCTTTTCTCCTTCTTTTAATTTATAAGAAGATCCTCTTACTTTTGCTATATCTTTGTCCACAACAATAATATCTTGAGGATTTACCTCCTTATTATTAATTGCTTCGATAGCAATTAAAAATGTCATCATCTTACTAAGACTGGCCAAAGGTCTTTTTTCATCAGGATTTTTTTCATACAAAGCTCTACCAGTGTCTTGGTCAATTAATATAGATGACTTGGAAAACTTGTCTACATTTGTATTTTCACCATAAGAAATACTAGGAATAACGATACTTATAATGATTAGAAAAACTAGTAATACTTGTGCTCCTTTTTTCAAAATTCTCACCTTCTTGGTAATTTTAGTCTAAATTATTTTTCCCCTTTAATTGAGTAATAATCTTGAATTATTTTCTAGGATTATTTTATCATTCTTGAGAATAATACAGATGTCCATGTGGCATGTATTGTTATTCCTAAAAAAACTTCTAGACATACTAACATTTTGCTTAATAAACCAAAGGCAATAAAATCGCCATATCCCACAGTGCTAAATGTCATCATGGAAAAATACCAAGATTCCATATAAAAAGTAACAAAATCATAAAGTGAATATGTATTATTTAACAAATTTATTTTTATTAATCCGTGGTAAAGACTTTTTATTCCTGTAAATAAGTATATAAAAGCAAATAAGCTTATAATTGAAAAACTTATTAATAATAGTTTTATAGGCTTTTCTCCATAACCTATAAAATGTTTTGATAAAAAATCAAAAAAATCATTAACTAAATAGTCCCTATACCCGTTGTACTTCTTGCTTTTCAAGAAATTACTAGCATAATTTCTTTCATTATAATAATAGTAACCAATATTTTCGTTATCTTCTGTTATTTTTGCCTGTATTCTTGCTATCTTATAATTATTTCTACCACATAAGGAGCTTTCTTTATTATAATATGTATCTTTTAAAATAAATTTTGTATATGGTGAGAAAACAATTCCATCTAAACGAGGAAAGCTAACACATTTTTCTACTATAAGTTTCTGTCCATTGAAATCTGATTTTTCAAAGACTTCTTCATTTATATATTTAGTATTAAAAATAGTTTTATGGAATATACAGTTTCCTAAAAAAGCTGATTGCTTAAAGCAAATGTAAGATTCAAACTGGGCATTTGTAAAATCTACAGTATTTTTAAATATAAAATCACTAAAGTTAGCTTCAGCTTTAAATATAGCTTCGCAAAATTTTAATTTTTCATACTCAAAGTTTACTATTTTACTAATATAAAATTTATCCTCAAAACAAAATCCTGTAAAATCACTAATTTCACCTTTTTTTATATACGCATCAAATAAAGCTCTTTCTCTTTTATTTTTGTTTTCTTTGTGAAAAAGACAATAACCAGATGAGCCCGCATGTCTACTGCACTTTAAATTTCTATCTTCATTAGAAACCCACTTACAATTCATTTTTGCCTCCTATCAGTTAAATCTAGTATTAGTTTTTATTAATAGAATTTTTATATACATCATTATTATATTATGAGCTCATCACCAAAACTTTAAATCTACAATCTAGATTTTATAGTTTTTGATTTTTTATTGTATTTAGGATTTTTTAAATATTTAAATTTTCCATAATTCTCTAATTTTGAATCGACATTAACTCATCCCTCTCATACAATATATATTATAAAAACAAAACAACTAAAATGCGGGGATTAAACATGAATGAGAATTCAACTTCTAATAATTTGGCTTTAACTGAAAAATGATACGAAGAAATAGCTTAAATTTAGGCTATGAGCCTTCTTTCGCAGACTCTAGCCTTAATTTCTTTGGAGTAAGTAGTGGAATTATATATACTAATTTAGATACTACTACTTTTGAAAATTGTTAATTATGAAGTTCTCTAAAAATGAACCTATAGCTAATTAGCCATGGGTTTATTTTTGTGTATTTTATAAATCTTACATACACCATGCAAAGTATGATAGAATATAAGTATAGCGCAAAGTTTTGATAAGTTAATCCCATTTATCAAAATTATTATTATAAGGGGTGATTCTTACATGTTTAGCAAAAATGATTATGTAATTTATGGTTCAATGAGTGTTTGTAAAATATTAGATATTGTAGAAGAAGAAAATATCTACATAGGCCGTAAATCCTATTATGTAATACAACCAGTTTATTCTGATAAAAATACTATCATCAAAGTTCCTACCGACAATAAAAAAGTAGTTATGAGACACCTTCTATCAGAGAAAGAAGTACTATCAATAATAAAAAGTATACCTAATCTAGATGTACTTAAAATTGAAAATGATAGACAAAGAAGTGAGCACTTTAAATCAGTAATAAAAAATAATGAGTGTGAAGAACTTGCTCAGGTAGTAAAAAGTATTACTCTTATCGAACAAGAGAAATTATCTATTGGGAAAAAAATATCTAAAACAGATGAAGATTTTAAAAAGACTGCTGAAAAATTAATAGATGAGGAATTTGCCACAGTTCTAAATATACCTGTCCAAGACGTACCTTCTTTTATCTTAAATAATATTCCACAGTAGAGTAGGGTTTTTTAACCTTATCTTATTTAAATTACGGCTTATTTTACAAATAATTCCATTTACTTTTATGAATGGATAACTTATAATTATATTCATAAGTGGGAACTTATACATCTAGTATAAGTATGACGCTAGCCCAAATAAAAGAGCCGTATTTTATACGGCTCTTTTTCATGTTTAAATCATATTAAAATAGTCAAACAAAGTAAATGAATTTTCTGGAACAAAACTTTCCAACCTATCTTTTGCCAATTTAATATACCACGACTTATCTAACTTCTCCGGTATTTCTTTATTAATTACCCTATGATTATCAATAAAAACTCTATCAGGAGTATAACTTATCTTTTCTAATTTTCCATCACTTTTCATTTTCATTATGGCATTGTCACTGCTGGATTTACTAGCAAATACTCTAAGTACCTTAAGATTTATATTTTCTCTACCATAAACTGCATGACTATATTTACCTGTGATTTTAACACATTTTTGAAAATCCATTAGGTCATTACTATCATTAATCGTTTTTTCTATTTCTACGTTATTTATCAACTTTTCTTTAATAGCTTTATTTACAATAAATAAATCATTGTCTACTAAACTTAGTTTTTTCACATAAGCACCCTTACTCTTTATGCTATTATCTTCTTTAACATATACATAATTATTTACATCTTTTTGAATTATTTTTCTAATGAAATCATGATCTAAATTCATTTTTGTTCTTTCGCTCCACTCTTGACAGATCTGTAAATATTTGTTCACATCTTCTTTAGACTTAAATTTAAACATGATACCATCTGTATTTCCTTGTATAAACTCTGCCCTATCACCAAATATTAATTCAACTTTTTCTATTAAATCAAGAAGTAATAACTGTCCATTAACACAAATAGCTATTCCTTGTCTTTGGTCATATAAATCATTATTTACATCTAAACATGCACCATATGTGGAGTTAAGTACAAGTTTAAGTGATTTTTCTATAGGATTTTTTTCTTTTTTAAATTTAAATCTTGTATCTCTTATTTCTTTAAACTTGCTTGGGTTTTGAACGTTTCTACTAAGAAGTTCATATTCTATCATAATAGATGGATAAAATGAACTAACATCGGAGTTCACAATAAAATCTTCACCTTTGTATTTTTTTCTTGCAGAATGAAGACCTCCCCATCCAAAATCTGTGTCAACTCCATATACATTTGCTCTTAGATATTTTTTAAAATCTCTATTATTATAATCTTCATACCACTGTTTTATATTATTATACTTGCTAAGTTCTATAGTATTGATTATTTCAAAGTCTGCTACATCTTCCCTAGGATAATTAGGCTTTTTAGCTCCAAGAATATGTGCACTTAACTGGGCCTCCGTTTTGTTCATCATACTTTCATCTAAGTTAAAATATTCTATTAATCCCAGTTGTGCCTCGTATTTGTAATAAACTTCTTGAAATACTTTAAAAGTCATTCTAACATCATGAAGACAATAAGTAGTAAGTTCTTCAATTTCTTCTTTTGTAGGATAGCTATTTAAATCAAAAGAGACAGTACTTTCTCTTATATCTTCTCCCATAAATAATTCCAATTCTTTTAAACTTCTATAACTGTCATTTAATTCAAAAATATTTATGGGAATTCTATTTAAACTTCTGTCTACTGCATAAGGAGAAATATTTTGTTCAATTATCTTTTCTGATATAATACCAGGATCTATTCCTGCAATTATTGCCTTCATTATCCATTGATCATATCCTTTTATATTATAACCTACCCAAACAGAGTCTTTATTTTTATTAAAGACTCTAAGAAATTCGTCTCTATTATTAATGATGATATGTTCTTTTTCTGTTTTATAATCTTTCATACAGCACATCCAAAATCCGCCTTTGGACAATACTTCAAAATCAATAATTATGCGTCTTCTCTCTTTTTTCATATGCCTATTCCTTTTTATTTTTATAATTATCTATATTATATATTTTACCTTATATACTCCTTTTAAAACTATCAGTTTTTATATTTAGAAATTAAAAACCTTAGAATGAATTTCACTTCACTCTAAGGTTTTTTTATTGACATTATTTATATTTTACCACTAAAAATTATTTTTTATTAATCATTATCTTTTTCAAATTCTGTTATTTTTCCTGTCATAGCATTAACTGTTATTTCATATTCATAGTTACCTTTTCTTAGTTCGCCTTCATATTCTGGTGTTTTGTCATTATCTAACTCAAATTTAACTATTTTTGTTCCTGGGACTTTCTTTAACATTATCTCTTTTGCTCTAGTTTCTCCTACTAACTTTTTAGAAGAAGTTATTACTTTTTCTTTTTCAAATTCTGTTATTTTTCCACTTTTAGCATTTACTGATATTTCATATTCATAGTTACCTTTTCTTAATTCACCTTCATATTCTGCTGTATCATCCTTATCTAATTTAAATTTAACTATTTCTGCTCCTGGGACTTTCTTTAACATTATCTCTTTTGCCTTAGCTTCTCCTATGTATTTTGAAGAAGATTTTTTTATTTTTTCCTTTTCGTAATCTGTTATTTTTCCGCTATTAGCATTTACATCTATTTCGTACTTATAACTTCCTTTTGTTAATTCTCCTTCGTACTCTGGAGTCTTATCATTATCTAATCTAAATTTAACTATCTTAGCTCCTGGAACTTTCTTTAACATAATTTCCTTTGCTTTTGTACTTCCTATATGTTTAGATGCTGCATCCGCCACTTCTACTTGTGATAATACTGTTGATGATGTAAGAACAACACCTAAAGCTACTGCTACCATTTTGTTTAATTTCATTGAAATCTCTCCTTTTTTATTTTTTACACTATATATACAAAGGTTAAGTTCTATTTTGAGTACCTTTTTTATAAAAAAATAAAAGTTTTTTAAAACTTCATTGAAATATTCAAAATCTGTTATTTTAGCTTATTTTTTCTCTATCTGATTTATTTTTTTCATCCAAATAATCTAGGTATAATTTAGTTTCAGATATGATTATTGGAGATAAAGCAAGTAAAGCAATTAAATTTGGTAGTGCCATAAGACCGTTTACAATATCAGCTATAACCCAAACCACTTCTAATTTTAAAAATGCACCAAGCAACACCATAAGTACAAATAAACCTCTAAACAAATTTATTTTTTTAACTCCAAATAAAAATTCAAAACATCTTTCTCCATAATAACTCCATCCAAGGATAGTTGTAAATGCAAATAAACTTAAACTTATTGTTAAAAGTATCGGTCCTAAATTTGGAAGTACTGATGCAAAAGCTGATTGAGTCATTATGGCTCCATTTAAATCACTTTGCCAAACACCTGAAATTATTAAAGATACTCCTGTTAAGGTACAAATTATTATACTATCTATAAATGTTCCTGTCATTGATATTAGACCTTGCTCTGCTGGCCACTTAGTTTTTGCTGCAGCAGCTGCAATTGGAGCACTACCAAGACCTGATTCATTTGAAAATACACCACGAGCTATACCATTTCTAATAGCCATTGATACAGTTGCTCCAATAAAACCTCCCGCAGCTGCTTGACCAGTAAAAGCACTTTTAAATATTAATACAAATGTTTCTGGTATTAATGTATAAGATTTACCCAAAATAGTAAGACATATTAATATATATGCTACTGTCATAAAAGGAACTATTTTAGTCGCCACCTTTGATATACTTTGTAGCCCTCCAAATACAACTAAAGCAACACAAATTGACAATATAACTCCTGTTATTTTGGGGTCTATGTTAAAAGAACCTTGTACTGCATCTGTAATTGAATTAACTTGTGAAAAAGTACCAATCCCTAAAAGTGCTACTAATATACCACTTACAGCAAAGAATGATGCTAAAGGTCTCCATTTTTCCCCCATACCATTTACTATATAGTACATTGGACCACCAGATACTTGGCCATTTTTATCTTTAGTTCTAAATTTTATAGCAAGTAAACCTTCAGAATACTTAGTTGCCATTCCAAAGAAGGCAGCAAGCCACATCCAAAATAATGCACCTGGTCCACCAGCTTTAATTGCTGTAGCAACTCCAACTATATTACCTGTTCCTATTGTTGCTGCAAGAGCTGTACATAAAGCTCCAAAACTTGAAATATCTCCATTACCCTCATTTTCAGCTTTAAAAATTAATTTTAATGCTTTAGGTAATCTGATAATTTGTATTAGTCCCAATCTTACTGTAAGATAAATACCTGTACCTACTAGCAAGACTAATAATGGTGGTCCCCATATAAAGCTATCCACCTGGTTTAATAAGTTAAGAAAATCCATAAAAAACACTCCTTTTGTAATTAAATAATTTAAGTACAAAATCACATAATCCTTTATGAATAAAGACAAGGATAAATTGCATCCTGCATACAATAATAACATGCAGTTTGCTAAAAATATAATAATTTCGAATATGTATGAACTATAAAAGTATCCCTCTATTTTCCATTAAATAGTTTGAGATTACAGTTTATCTGCAAATGAAATAAGCTGTAATTTCATTCAAACTAAAAAATACTAAATCATAAAGATAATTTAGTATAGGATTTCATACATATTAAAGAAAAGCATAAGTATGCTTTATGTATATTCTCTGTCCTTTTGCCTGAGAGATTGAGCAGTTAAGCCTTGCCCCTTCGGCTCCCTTTACGGGTCTCTCCAGAGTTTCCTATTCTTTACAGTCCCACTTTTATAAAAAGTACCTGAGAGTATGACTCCTTCGGTGTGTCCTAAGACAACTCTTCTGTAAAGCTTCATCAGATTATTGACTTGTTAACTTGTAACAATAATAGTATATTATCTTCTAATACTTGTCAAATAATTAATTTAAATTTCCATATAAAATTATTTAATATGCTTGATTTAAGTAAGAGTTATACTTCTTCATAGTTATCAAGATTTATATTTAATGATTGTCCTAATCTTACAGCTTAAAAAATTAAACTATCAATTTCATTTTTAATAAATAAAAAATATGGGTTGAAAATAACCCATATTTTTTATTAGTGTGTTTCTATTCTTTTTTCTTTATACTTTATTGATTGACAAAATGAATATACTATTAATCCTTGGGCAATCATTCCACTTACTACCCATACAAAACAACCTATCATTGGTAAAAGGCTTAGTAAGCTTACCACTAATATACCAACTAAAAGCTGCAGGTATGGATTTTTATTCTTAAGTATTAATCTCCCAAGCACTATTCCCATAATCACAGGTGACAAATAAACTACTATGAAGTACATAATTAGTGATATTACTCCAATAGGTAAAGCTATTATAGTTAGAAATAACAATAAACTAGCTATAGGCATTAATATAAATGATGCCATACCTCCTAAAACTATTGGAAGTGGTTCTTTCACTAATAAATCACTACTTTTTATAAAGAATTTTTTAAATATGGAGTATAAAAGCACTCCAAATATTAAAGATCCTAAAATCGATAGAATAGTTCCAAAACCTAAAAAAGTTTTTAATTTACTCTCATTAGTTGAATTTTCTATCTTCGTATATTGTATGTCATCCATAGATACATTGGAGTTTACAATAGGTTCTTTAGGTGAGCTCACTTTTATATTCCCTGTGATTTCACCATTATCAGCAATAATTAATTCATCACAAGTTACGCTAACATCACCATTAATTTTCCCATTTATTATTATTGTGTCACCTGTAGCGTAGAGTCCCTCACAACTACCTTTGAAATTAATATTCTCGCCTGAAACATAAATGGCCTTTGCAGTAGTTTTTTTACCTATGTTGATATTTTGACCAAAAGAAGTTATATTTTTTACATCCTTGCTGTTAATATTTAAAGTCTGTGCTCCACATCTTATATTTCCATTTAGCTCATTACTTGTGATATCTATGCTCTCACCAAGAGCTATAACATCACCATTTACATTATCTTTTACAGTAATCTTTTTACCTGCAGAATAAATATCACCTAAAACTTCTTTTGAGATATTTATATCTTCATTGAAAGCAAAATAATTAGATGCACTATCTATATTATCTGCAAATGCATTAACCGTTAACAAAACCATCATCAACAGTGTTAAAATAAAAACCCCTTTTTTCTTCATAATAACATCTCCCCTTGATTTACTTTTTGCTACACTTTATCTATATAATCTTTGGTGTCTGTTGGTAATTCTTTAATCTTCAGTTTGTACTCAACATCTTCTTTTATAATTGAATAAACAATGGCAAATAAAGGTACACCTATTATCATTCCCACTATGCCTAAGAATTTACCTGCCACAAGTATAGCAAATAATATCCAAAATGCTGATATTCCAATTGAATCTCCTAGTATTTTTGGCCCTATAATATTTCCGTCAATTTGTTGTATTATGAATACTAGTAACAAGAATATTAATGCTTTAGTTGGGGAAACAAATAAAATTATAATAAATGATGGTATCGCTCCAATAAATGGTCCAAAGAATGGAATTATGTTAGTCACACCTATTATTACAGAGATCAATAATGTGTATGGCATCTTAAATACTGAGAATACCACAAAACTTAATACTCCTATAATAGCCGAGTCAATTATTTTACCACTTAGGAATTTACCAAAAGTTTCATTACTTCTATAAGTTAATTCAAATATTCTATTTGCAGTTTTAGTTGAGAACAGTGCACATGTAATTTTTCTATTTATAGCAAAGAAGTTTTCTTTATCTATTAATAAATATACAGAAATAACCATTCCAAGAACTATATTCCATATACTTGATGCAATTACTTTTACCGTATTTCCTACAATAGGAATTATTTCCTTTGCAAAATCCATAACAAATTGTATGTATTTATCTATTTGCTCTTGTATTAGTGCCGCGTATTCGGGGCTTACATTTGTTTCATTAATTAAATCATTAAATAGTTTAGTAACATTATCTACATATTGAGGAACTTCATTAACAAATCCCATTATACTTTCTATTAATTGAGGAACTATAAAGTGTATAAATAAGTAACATATACCCATAGCTGTTAAATATGTTAATAATAACCCTATACTTCTTTTTTGTCCTTTTCTTAAGTTTCTAAACCACTGAACTTTACCTAGCATCTTTACTTCATAAAAATCTAAAATAAAATTAAGTAAATAAGCAATGGCAAATCCTATTATGAAAGGATATAATATGCCAATTGCAATACTAATCTTTTCACTAAAAGATCCTATTTGAGATGCTACAAAATAAAAAATTATACTACAGCAGATTACTATTAATGCATATACTGATATAGTGTTGTACTTTGAATTCCAATTTACTTTCATATTTTTTCTCCTGATAAATAATTATTTTCATGCTACTGAAACCGAATAATAACTGTGACTAAAATTGTTAATGTTAAAACAAGCAACAATGCTTTTTGAAAAAACTTTCCTTGATATTTATTATGATTTTTATCGCTTTCGCATTGTTGTAAAGTGCTTATACTATTTTCTTCAATATCAGCTTTAACATACATAAACTTACTCAAGTCAATTAGTACTTCTTTTACATTATTATATTTTTCAGTTCTCCTAATAAGTTTCTTGACCATATTTACTAAGGCAATATTTTCAGTATTAATAGCCACAGTATTCCAGTCAATTCCTCTATCAATTAATTTTAACATTTCCTCCTCATTTTTACCAATACTAAAGGGCATTTTTTTAAAGATTGCATCAAATAGAATTACACCTAAGGAAAAAAAATCACTCTCCATATCTGTATAATTAATATTAATCTGATGAGGGCATAAAAATCCTATACTATTATCCTTCCTAATATTAACACCCTTATTTGCTTGAGTTATACCAAAATCATATATTTTCACATTATAATTTTCATCTACAAAAATATTATCTTCTGTTAATGATCCATGATAAAGTTTATGGTTGTAAGACGTATCTAGTGCTCTTAGAATTTTTCTAGATATTTTAACAATACTATTTAAATCCATATAATTACCCTTTATAACTTTTCTAAGCTCAATACCAGCAAAAAATTCGCTTACTATATAATAGCACCTTTCATTTTCAGTGTAATGAGTTCCCAAATCTAGTATTTTAGCAATATTAACAGAATTAATTTGTAACAAAGTCATTGACTCATCTATTAAATTAGGTAAAAATTTTTCATTAATATACTTATCATCTCTTATAATTTGAATAAAAACTAAAATATCCTCTTGTAAATCTCTAGCCTTATAAAATTTACCCAATACAACTTCCTCATCATTATCCAATACCACATATCTATTCGAAATATATCTCAACATATACACCTCCTTTATTTCATATCATATATAAATTATACCAATATATTACATATTTTTCTATCTTTACCAAATACCTTTATAAAAAACTTTAACATAGCAGTTGAAAGGTTCAAATAAATTTTTCATATACAAAAGGTAGTGCCTAAAAGTAATAAGATAATTCCAAGGAAAAAGAGATGAACTCTTGTAGAGTTCATCTCTTTTATTATTCCTTATACACGCTTGTATAAATATATGATGTCTTACTTTTTCCATTTTTAGTTATAGTTCTATATGTTTTGGCAGCCGGTCTACCGTTGTAAGTAAAATTATCAACTTTTATATTTACAGCAACTTTATCTTGTGATGCACCATATACTGCTGCACCAACACTACTTCCACTTCTATAACATTGAACATATACAGCATGATCAAAGTTATTTGTGAATTTTAAATCACTATCTCCATCATTAACCATAGCATCTCTACCTCTAGGAACATATGCAGATGTCTTAGAATGATTTCTCACTTGATCTATTTGTAATCCTGATAATAGGGCTGCATTAAATAATGTCGTAGATGTTTGGCATACTCCGCCTCCTGGTGCATCTTCATACTGATCACCTATTATAACAGAAGCCTTCTTGTACCCATTGCTAAGAACTCTCATTCCTGTATGTTCATTATATGAAAATGTTTCTCCTGGTTTTAGTATAACATTATTACATCTTTGAGCTGATAACCCTATATTATATGATCTTTCTACTAAGCCAGAATTAAAAGTAGTTGAAAATGATGCTAAACATGTATCTATGCTCGATACATCTTCAGTAGATATTTTGGGTTTTGTAACACTTACTTTTAAGTCTATGGTCTCATATTTTTTGTTATTTAAAGCTTCCATTACTAATTCTTTGTTTTCTTTTGTTTCAAATTTCAAACCTGTACTTGAAGGATTAACACTTATGCCACTGCCTATACTTATTGAGGCATTTTTAAAATCTTGATTAATTTCATTAGCAACATTAGCAAGATATTTATCAAGTTTTTCCTCATCATAAGTCGCCTTTATAGTATATTTTTCTCCTCCTGATTCCATGCTCATACTTATATAAGAAGCAATGTCATTGAAGTAAGAACCTGATCTTGTGCTATTGTAAGCTTTTTCTACTAATTCTTCAGTATTATACTTTAAATCAATATCCTCAAAACCAATTTCATAATTATTATTATCATAACTCAAATTTAAATTTTGTGGCTTGTATTTTTTATTTATAGCTTCTATAGCTTCTTCTTTACTCATATGAGATACTTCTACACCTTGTATAAAAATATTATCAGCTATTTTACCATTATATAAAGACTTTTTAGTAAAAGAATTTAATGATATACAAATAATTACTACTATAATACTTACTGCTATTCCCAGTCTTTTATATAATTTACTTTTATCTTTTTTAGCTGACTTATTTTTTATATCGTCACTCATAACATCACCTCATCCCTACAAAGCATTATATTTTATAATCAACTTATAAACAACAAATTTTTTCAAGATGTAACTATATTGTTACACATTTTCCCACTAGAATATGATATTTTTTCCACATAAAAAACCTATACTTAATATCTACCCAAGTATAGGCCTCTTAAATATTTTATATATAAACAATTCATTTAATTAATGTATTCTTTCTTTTTTTATTCCAGTAAATCTGCCTGAATCAGCTACAAATACAAACCCCATTTTATTATATATTTCATTTAATTGTATTAATGTCACTTCACCTTTTTTTATATTGTCTAAGGTTATATCTTCTATTCTTTTTTCATTAGCTATTAATTTTCCCATAATTTATCACTCCTAAAAATAAATAATTTTAATTCATTATATTAATATGCTTGTACTAATATGATAAGTTTTAAAAATAATTTCCTCCAAACGTCCGTACCAAATGTTCGTTCTATACAATTATTATATACGAACACTTATTCGTTATCAAGTATATTTTCGTTTTTTGTAGAAATTTTTAGTTAATAGCAATAAAATACTAGCTTTTGTAGATTTATCACTATTATACTGTTAAAATAAAACCGAAAGCTTTTTTTAATTTTAATCTAATAAATACTTTTTAAAGGGGTGAATACATATGAGTCGTGTAGCGGTAATAAGTGCTGTTTTAGATGAACCAGAAAGATGTCAACAAGAGTTTAACAAGATTTTAGGTGGATTTAAAGGAATTATTAAAGGAAGAATGGGTATTCCTTTTGATGATGAAGGAGTGTCTGTCATCGCAGTTACTGTTGTTGGTGATATGGATACAATAAATAATTTAACAGGTAAATTAGGTAAAATCCCCTCTGTATCTGTTAAAACAAGCGTTTCAAAAAAAGAAATAAGAGGTTAGTTTTTATCATGAATATATAGCTCTATTTAAAAATCATATACAGAACATACGTTACTATAATACATATTAATAGTTTAACTAATAACTTGTTTTTATGATAATTTTAAATTAATAAATTTTTGTATTATTTTTTTGTTACAAATATACTTTTTTTTACATAATAATTAGCCATGTTCCTTGTTTTTTTCAATTATCCTATAGTATTATTATGTTAAAGGGAATATAAAAAGGGGGAGGGGCAATGAAACAAGCTAATGTAGATAATACAATAAAGTTCATTGAAAAAAAGACTGAATATGAAGGCAAAAATAAGATTTCTAAACTACACATTAGTAAGCTTAGTAAAAATCACAAAGTGATTGGATATCAAGAGCACAAAAAAATGAAAGCCCTTGAATCTAAAAAGCGAAAAATATTTAATTCTAGAGTATTTAAGTTTAGAAAGAAAATCCTTGGAATTATCATAGTAGCATCAATTGTATTTGTCGGTACGTATTTGTGGCAAAAATTCTATAATCCTTCCTATGTTCAATCAAATGATTATAATTTTAAGGTGGAAAGTCAAAACTTATCAAATTCTGATGTGTCAACATACTCTTCTATTGTAAAAGAATCGATACAAGGTACTTTAGGGGTCAAATATAAGGTTAATGTTGAACAACTTCATAAAAATGGTAGCTTAGTCTTTGCTAGAGGATATTTCAATATCCCAGACAAAGGTGATATAAATTTCGATATGATACTAAAAAATTATTCACCATATTCTTTAAAGGTTAATGGTGAAGAATACTTAAAAAAATAAGGTGCTAAATGCACCTTATTTTTTTATATTATTTTTTACACCTTTCACATTGTCTTTAACAGCTTTTCCTACATTTACACCAGTATTTATAGTTTCTTTCGCCACATTTCCTACTCCGTTAATTACATCTTTTCCCACATTTACGCCTGTATTTATAGTTTCTTTTGTAACATTTCCTACTCCATTTATAACTTCTTTACCTACATCAGTAACAGGTTTTGTAACCTTAGCCATACAATACATCTCCTATAAAATAATTTTATTATAAAGTTATTTACAGTATATTATATGACAAATTAATTATATTGTTCCTATATTAAATTATTTATTTTGCAATTTATATATTTTATAAAAAAATAAAAACAAGGCTTAGCCTTGCTTTTAATTATTATTTTAATATTTCTAATGTTATTGTTCTAACTCCCCAATTGTTACAAGCTGCTGAAGAGTTCATGTATATATCTACCTTATTTCCTTTTATTCCTCCACCACAGTCTTCTGCTGTGAATACTTTATCCAATTCTTTTATATATACCTTTGTTCCATATGGTATAACCTTTGGGTCTACTGCTAAAGTTCCATACTTTGCCTTAGTTCCTGTAGCTGTATATCCTCCACCTGTATACGCATAAGCTTTAACTGTTAATCTCTTTTTAACGTTTGAAGATGAACTTGATTTTTTTATATACTTTCCACTAGACCACCCTGTCTTATTGCTATACTTAACTCTATGCCATCCATTTTTAGTAGATAGTATTTTAACTTTTGTTCCTTTTTCAATTTTTCCTATTGATTTATATTTAGTTGAAGCACCAGATCTAACATTAATTGTTGCTGTTGCTGTTCCATTTGCAGTTGCAGCCTCTACCTCTATCGGCTTTATAATCCCCATAGTCATTACTAATGCTCCTACTATGGCAGTAACTTTTAAAGTATTTTTAAACATATATTTTCCCCCTATATTAATTTTTAAGGTTGTTATCTCACTGAAAATTATTTCGTCTTTAATCTATGTTTTATTGTCCCTATACATATATAATATTACATTTTAGTAACTTTTTAAAGCCTTTTTTAGAAAAAAGTTACAAATAAGTAACACATATGAATATTTTCCATTTTTTACACATAGCTGTACATAAGCATTTGCAACATTTCCATGAATATCAATTTAAAATAAATCTTTTTATACTTTTTTCTTCTTTGTAACTTTTAATCCACAACTTGTAAACATTTTCCTAGATTGCAAATTATAATTTGGCTATAAACTATATCAAGAAAATAATATATATTTTCACATAAAAAAAAGCCAAGATAAACTTAGCTTTTACTTCAAAATATATATTGTTATATTTTGCACTCCCCAATTTAAACACTCTTTTTCTGTATTCATATAAATATCTATTTTATTTCCTTTTATTCCTCCACCACAATCTTCTGCAATAAAAGTTTTATCAAACTCAGGTATGTATACTCTAGTCCCATAAGGAATAATTGTTGGATCTATAGCTATTGTTCTACCGAATGTAGGCTTTGTTCCTGTAGCTGTTATAGTTCCAGTACAATAAGCATATGCTTTAACTTGCATGCTATAAGATATATCATTAGAACTTTCTGGTTTATTAGTTGCCGAATCTAATTCACCTTGCGATTTTAAATAAGCAGAAGAACAATAACCGACTTTTCCGCTTGATAACTTAACTTTATACCAATTACTATTAGTACGTTCAACTATACTTACTTCATCACCTTTATAAACTATCCCTATAATGCTATTTGATGTTGATGCACCAGTTCTAACGTTTAAATTAGCAGTAGCTATTAAACTATCTATAATAGTAGCATTATTATTTGAATCATTAGAATTGTTTCCCGAGTTACTATTACTTTCTTTTAAATATTTATTACTAGAATATCCTATGGTTCCATCACTTAATTTAACTTTGTACCATCCAGAGCTGGCAACACCAAGCATCTCTACTTTACTATTTTTCTTAATATACCCTATTTTTTTATATTTTGTTGAACCACCTGTTCTTACATTTACTCCACCAGTTGCAATAAGCTTTTTTCCTGTAGTAGATGAACTATTTGAAGAAGTTTTTGTTGTAATATAATCTCCACTTACCCATCCGTCCTTACTTTTATACTTAATTTGATACCAACCATCTTTTGAAGATATAATCTCAACCTTATCTCCTTTACTAAGTCCGCCTATAGCATTGTATGATGTTGCTGGTCCACTTCTAACATTAAGTGAATATGCCGTCACTTCTCCAACTTTAGAATCAGCATGTACATTACTTGCACCTAAGGCGTAAATTGCAGACGTAGCTGATAGTGCTGCTATTGCATATTTATTTTTTTTATTAATCATTTTTCCCCCCACAAATTTATTTTTTACTATATAAATTCACCATAATTATCCATTTATTAATATCTTATCTTAATTTCATTTAATTTTAAACATATTAATTAAAAAATTCTTATAAAATTTTAATTTTAGTTTTTTTTGGTAAAAGTTCACTAATTATATTTTTAATTTTTCATATACTATTAAAAATACAATTTTTATGGAGGGTTGATTATGACTGAAAAAGATTATCAAATAGCATCTATTACAAAAGATGAAGAAGCTGCAATAAAAAAAGCTGAGGCTGAGGTGAAAAAAGAAACTGGTAAAGATTTTGTAATGGTTGCTTGGGAAAAAGAATAATTTATTGCAATAAATAAAGACATCATAATATTTTATGATGTCCTTTATATGCATTAGATGGATTTATCTTTAAATTATTTTTTAATTCTCTTTTTATAAATGTTTTAATTGTTATTTATAAGGTTAAATTGTAATTAATATTTTAGTTGTAAGTTGTAAAATATAAAATCATATATAATTATAACTACCTCATAGTTATTTAAAACACTTATGTACAATATTATTATCCATCTAAGCATATTTTATTATAAGTATGAGATTTACATCCCATATCATAATAAACTAATCAATATTTATATAAGTTTCGTTATTAGCTTTATTAATAGCTACTTCCAATTCTATTACTTCTCTATTTAGATTCTCTATTAATTTTTCCATATCTTCTCTATCAAAATTTAATTCTGTAACTTTATAATATACAGAAGTTGCTGCAGCATCTACTTTTCTTTCTTTACTAACCTTTACATTTTGTAATAACTCTTCTAATTCAAAGGCTAATTCTCTTTTCAATTTAACTTTATTTAAAGCTCCTTGAATAGTCGTTGTTTCTCCTAGTACTTGTATTTCTGTAGTATTGTTTGCATAAGCAATAGCTGTTTTTATTTTTTCTATATTATTAGATAAGGATATAAGCTCATTAAGCTCTTTATTAAAATCAAATTTCTCGTCACAATCAAACCTTGTGCCGTCAGCTTCTAATATATACGTAATGCTCGCTTTTTTTCTATTTATAACACTCGGTGACTTATATCTATAATTTCTTTCTATTTCTGCTACTTTAATCATACCTTGATTTATTGTAAGTTTTTCCATTAATAATCTCCCCCTTATCTATTACTTTTGTTAATTCTAATTATTGCATACAATCATTGAATCTTCAATATAATTAAGTCCTTAGTTAATGTGATTTTAAATTTTTAGCTTTCATTTGCAATTTCTATAAATTTTTTTAATAAAACTTCACCATAGTTTTTGTTCTTCAACTTCATTATATATTTTTTCGTAATTTTTCCCATTATTAATTATGTTTTCTTTATCAAATTTTATATTTTCTTTAGTTATCTCAGATAAAAATTCTGGGTGAAATTAAGTTGCCCGAATATGGTTTTCATATGAAAAAGATTGTGTTGAGTCATTATCATTATACGCTAGAAGTTTTGCTCCTTTTGGCAATTGTAAGACACTTTGAGAATGTGATTTATATCCTTTGAATATTTTAGGCAGTCCTACAAGTATATCTGCTAAAATTTGATGTCTATAGCAAATACCTAATACTGGAATATTTGTTTTAACAACTAACTTTAACCACTTTGAAATTTTAACACTCTAAGGTTCATAATCAGAAACCATTTACTGAGAACAAGTTATTATTATTCCTTTTATGTTTTCTAAGTTATATAGTTCTTCTTATTTTGAACAATCAACAATTATAACTTGACTCCTATCAATTTTACTTTTTTTATAATATGTTCATGAAAATCTCCATATTGACTTAAAATTGAGTCTAGTGTTTCTCCCATTTTTAATATTACTATTTTTTCAAGTTTTGCACCCTAAAAAAAGTGAATAATTACTTTATTCACTTTTATTTTTTATTTATTTAATTGTATCAGTATAATTACATTAAAATCACAATATCTTTAAGTGATTTCAAATTATTTATTTTCTGGTATAAATTTTATGGCTGCAGAATTAATTGAAAGAATATTATTTCTTAGATCTTCCAATGTATCATTTAAAACATAACCCAAATGTATGTCACTTTTTTTACTTCTCACTTCAATTTTATTCATTATTTTTTCATCTTTTATAAGTTTTATTAAGTTATTGTTTATTGCTTTTGAAAATGTAGGCCATCCATAGTTTTTATTTATTTTATCCTTTGATGAAAATAAAGGAGTATTATCTAATATATCTACATAAACTCCTTTACTAAAATAATTACAATATTGATTTTTAAAAGGTTCTTCTCTTAATTTATTTTGTGTTACTTCATATTGTAATTCGTTTAAATACCTCTTGGCATAACTTCTTTTTAAGTATTCATATCTGCCAGAAAATCTTAAATATTCTCTGTATAGTAGCGGATTCTTTTTATAAAAATTCTGGTGAAAGTCTTCTGCTTCATAAAAGGTTTTAGCTTCATATAATTTTGTTGCAATTAAATCACCAAATATATTATTCTCTTCTAAATCTTCGATATACTTTTGAGCCTGTCTCCACTGGTCTATATCATAGTAAAAAATAGCAGTTTTAAAGCAATGTGATTTATCTCCAAATTGGCCTTCTTCATCAGTCGGGTCAACAGAATTAAAATAAACTTCAAGAAGCTCATTGTAAGTTAAAATCTCATCATCATAAATAATTTTTACAACTAAAAAATGCTTGTTATCTTCTTTTGAAACTATCTGGAAAGTTGGATTTTTATTTGTACCTCCGCTATAACCTACTTTTACGTCTTTTACACCTTTTAGTTTCTCAAATGGTTCAACCATACACCAGAAGCATCCTCCTGCAAACATTGCAGTTTTCTCCATAAAAAATCAACTCCTTGGTAAATTTTATTTATTTTCCCCAATAGAGTTGATTTTTAATCTTTATAGTAAATTAATTTTTATAGGCATAAAATATAATAATGTTATTTCGTGGAAATTCTAATTATTTATAATTGTATATTAAAAAACTTATTAATTCAACTGAAAAAAATAATTCTATTATATAATTTATCAATATACTTGTTTTATTTGAGAAAATATACCACAATATAACATATATTAAGCTTTTTAGGAGGTAAAATATGAGGGAGTTAAAAATAGGACTAATTCAGATGAAAGTCTGTGACAATAAAGAACAAAATCTGATGAAGGCTTCTCAATTAGTCTCAAAAATTTCTATTGAAAAACCTGATATTGTTATTTTGCCAGAAATGTTTTCTTGTCCTTATGCTTCATGTAATTTCCCTATTTATGCTGAAGAGGAAAAGGGTAAATCATTTAATTTCTTATCAAATCTAGCAAAAACTAATAATATATATTTAGTTGCTGGTTCTATTCCAGAAAAAGAAGGAAATAAAATTTATAATACTTCTTATGTTTTTAACAGACAAGGGGAAAAAATAGAAAAGCATAGAAAAATGCACTTATTTGATATAGACATAAAAAATAAGCAAAAGTTTAAAGAATCAGATACTTTATCTGCCGGTAATAAGGTTACTGTATTTGACACAGAATTTGGTAAAATAGGCTTATGTATTTGTTATGACTTCAGATTCCCTGAACTTTCAAGGCTTATGGTAGATAAAGGTGCTAAGGCTATAATAGTTCCTGCATCTTTTAATTTAACTACAGGTCCTGCCCATTGGCATATTATGTTTAAATCTAGGGCTATAGATAATCAGGTTTTTACCATTGGATGTTCTCCTTCTCGAGATTATAATTCCTCTTATATTTCTTATGGTCACTCTTTAATAGTTTCTCCCTTTGGTGAGATTCTTGAGGAATTAAACGAAGAAGAAAATTTAGTTACTTATACAATTGATTTAAATTACGTAGATAAGGTCAGGGAAGAGCTTCCCCTACTTCATCATAGAAGGAAAGATTTATACAAATCAATTGAAAAATAGAAAAATAAAAGAGTATTTTCATTACTATCAAGTTATGTAAATACTCTTTTTGAGTTTATTATTTTTTATTTTTATTATTAAAGCTTAGAACCTTTACATCATTTTTATCAGCTAAAGAACCTTCTTTAAGCCCCA
Organism: Terrisporobacter mayombei; assembly: GCF_020748465.1. Taxonomy (GTDB): domain Bacteria; phylum Bacillota; class Clostridia; order Peptostreptococcales; family Peptostreptococcaceae; genus Terrisporobacter; species Terrisporobacter mayombei. The sequence continues at coordinate 9,944 of NZ_JAHZMP010000002.1, read as the reverse complement.
TTAGTATCTCTAAATCATCACCATATAAAATCATATTTTCATTATATAGTTTTTCCATCAATGTATTTTTACTTACTATGTTGTTATCTAGTAGTAATTTATAAGCTTTTCTAAGACAAGTTGGATGAGTTGCTTTAACATTATCCAAAGGTTCTTCTTTATACCATCCATTTTTACTTATTTCATTCATTAAATAATTATATTTTTTATAGTTAATTAATCCTAATCCATAAGCTCTATATAAAGTTATAGTAAGTGGTACCATAAATTTAGATTTAACTTCTAAATACGATTCTAATTCATTAGGGTTAGATAATTCTTCTATTAATCTGTTCTTTGGTAATAAAAGAGCAGAAGCAAAGTCATCTTTATTAAATCTTTTAGCTGGTATATTTAACTCATTACTTATTATAAATGCAAATTCATAAGCTAAATCGTAATTTCTTACAGCTAAAGAATTTTTATCATGACCAAGTGACACTATATATTTTTCGTTTCCATTTATACTTTGTTTTTGTGAATATGGAGAAGCTCCTTTTCTATCTATATTCATAGCAGTAATTACTACTCCTACAGCTTCCATAAATGATACCATATTTATTAAAGGTTCTTCTCCTAATTCATAGAACTCCCTACATCTCTCTGCCAACTCTTCCATAGATAAATTTTTATTCATGTTGTCTGGAAGTTGTAATTCTGGAAATTGAATATAGTTTTCAAAGAACAAATAAAGTTTGTGTATCATTACTAATTTTTCTCTATATGAAATTTCTTCATTTCTTTGTATTGTTGACTGTGGATTAAAATGAGCGCCTAATACATTCACTTTAATATTTTCATTTCTATAGAAATAATCTCTTGGAAAATGTAGTACATTTGATAGTTTTAGCGCATTTTCCACTGTTGGTTTATATTTATTTTCCTCAAAAGCTAATATATCCTTTTTATTTATATTTGTCTCCTTCGATACTTGATCTATAGTTTTTCCTCTATATACTCTAGCTATTTTAAGTCTTTTACCATTAAATAGTTCTTTCTTCATATTTTATGGTCCTTTCATAGTTGTTTTTTTCATTCAACTTCTTATTATACTTAATATGTAACATCTTTTCAAATAATAAGTTATTTAATAGTAGCAATTTAGTGTTAAATTGATTTTATTTTAATTTTTACATAATCAAATAATGAAGCTAAATTATTATTATTTTTTCCACCACCTTGAGCAAGGGCTTTACTTCCTCCACCATTCCCGTCAACTAATTTAATACTATCTTTTAATAACAAATTCATATCTATTTTTTCCAAATTCTTTGAACATGCAAATAATAAATTTATTTTATCCTTATTTATTAAAGCAAATAATCCAATATTATCATCTCTTTCTGTTATTTTATTTGCTATTTTGTTTATGTAGTTCATATTTTTATTTTCATAAGTTTTAATTATAATATTCATGTTGTTAATCTTTTCAGCTTCTTCAATCATTTCTTTAACTTCATAATTACTTACTATTTCTTCTAATTTTTTATTTTCTTTATTTATTTCATTTAATTTATTGTTCAGATTTTCTATACCTCTATAAGCATCTTCCTCATTACTGCTAAGTAACTTACAAATTTTATTTAAGTAATTATCTCTTTTTAACATTTCATTTATAGCTTTTGTTCCACATAAAAATTCAATTCTTGTTGCTTTTTTATATTTTTCAAATTTCTTTATTTTTATAACTCTTAAATCTAAAGTATTTTTCATATGAACACCACAACATAAATTTATATCTAAATCTCCAAATTTTACAACTCTTATATCTTTACTCAATTTAGACAAATCATCTTTTATTTTTAATTTTTTAGCCTCATTTTTATTTATATTTAGAATTTCTACAGGTATGTTTTCTCTAATAATCTCATTACACATATTTTCTATTTTTATTATGTCATCCTCTTTAAAAAATCCTTCTATATCAGCAGTAGAAAATTCTTTTCCTAAATGAAAACCTACAGTTTTTGCATTATATTTATTATTAAAACAAGCGGATATAACATGTTGACCAAAATGATGTTGCATGCCATATTCTCTTCTATCCCAATCAATCTCACATTTTACCTTATGAATTCTATTTGGTTTTTTATCTAATATATGATAAATTTTATCATTTTCTTCATAAACATCTGCAACAACTATATTATCTATAGTACCTAAATCGCAGTATTGACCTCCACCACCTGGGAAAAAAGCTGTTTTATTTAACAAAACATGATACTTATTATCCACTTCTTTAACTTCCTCGATTTCAGCAGTAAAATTTTTAATATATGAATCATCATAAAATAACTTTTCCATTTTTATCTCCATTTCAATTTATTTATTGTTTATCTTTAGCATTATTAGTTAATTATAACTATAAAATTATTATTTTAATAGTTTTTCTTGTACAAAACTTTTAACTATGACTATAATTTAAATAAACTGTTTAAATAAGGAGAAATATATGGATAAGAAAGAAAAAGTTTTTAAAAAATTAGATGAACTAAATATTGAATATGAAGTAATAGATCATCCTCCTGTTTATACTATTGAAGAGATGGAAAACCTTAATTTAGAAGAAAAAGGACATATAGTTAAAAATCTTTTTTTAAAAAATTCTAATGGAAAAAGTCATTATCTCGTGTTACTAAAAGGAGATAAAAAAGCTGATTTAAAATCAATAAGATCACAGATTCAATCTAGTGCTCTAAGTTTCGCTTCAGAAGAAAGATTAGAAAAACATTTAAACCTCTTAAAAGGTGCCGTTACACCTCTAGGTATTATCAATGATGAGGATCACTGCGTAAATGTTGTTATAGATGATGACTTAAAAAATCAAACTCTTATAGGAGTTCACCCAAATGTAAATACTTCAACAGTTTTTATAAGTTATAATGATATGGTTAAATTTATAAATAATTTTGGAAATGAAATTTTTTATGTTAATATATAGTGATAAAATTATTTTATAAATTAATAAAAAATAGGCTCTACTATCTATGCAGATAATAGAGCCTATCTTTACTTATCAATTCCTTCAAATACGAACTTGCCAGATTTTCCACCAGTTTTTTCAACTAAATGAATATCTGAAATCACCATGTTTTTATCTATAGCTTTACACATATCATAAATAGTTAAAAGCGCCACATTAACTCCTGTTAATGCTTCCATTTCTACACCAGTTTTACCTGCTAATTTAACTAAAGAAATAACTGTAATACTTTTTTCATCTTCATTAAGTTCAAAATCTATTTTTGACGTTGTTAACATTAAAGGATGGCACATAGGAATTAAATCTGATGTCTTTTTAGTAGCCATTATTCCTGCTACTCTAGATACTCCAAGAACATCTCCTTTTGCCATATTGCCTGCTACAATTTTTTTAAAAGTTTCATCATTTACAAATATTTTACCACTTGCAATTGCTTCTCTTTGTGTAATATTTTTCTCCGTTACATCTACCATTATAGCATTTCCATTTGAATCGAAATGATTTAGCTTTTTTTCCATTTTCAACCTCCCTTATTTAGTAATACTCATTTAGGATTCTTTGTATTTTATCCTTATCTAATACTTCTGCCTTACCCACATTTCCATCTAACATTTCCCATACATAGTTATGCACCTCTACTGCATTGGAAAAATCTCCAGATTTCCATTTTGTTAAAGAGTTTCTTAGATGCATTCTATCATAATCATCTTTAATTTCTTCAACACCTTCCAAAGCCAAATCTATGGTTTTAGGCGTAACTTCACTACACTGCCATTTATATTCAGCTTCTACTAAAGTATTAGCTAGAGAATGAATGAGTTTAATAGCTTCATTATTACTTTTAGGTTTTACCACTTCTTTCTCTTTTATATGAATAGTTTCTACAGAAGAAGATTCGCTACCTTCAATAACTTCTTTTCCAATACCAATAAATGATTTTAAATTATCAATTTGAATAAATTCATTTATATTTTCAAAAACACTATATACTTTTGGAACTTTTATAAAAACCTTTGGATAAATTACTCCTATTGCTGGTAATAAAATTATGAAAACAAGGATAAGATCCAGTATTTTATATCTTAGATTTTTTCTTTTTTCCTTTTTCACTTCCTTGAAAGGTATTTTGATGCTAGCTTCAAGATTATCTGGAATATGTATTAAATCAAGATCAGTATTATCTACATTAAATTCTTTTATGTATTTATCTATATCTATATCTATATTTTTTTCTATTTCTAGATTATTAAAATCTATACTGCTCAAAAGATTATTATCTGGCTTCACATTTGTCATCCTCAAAATCCCCCTTTATATTATCTTTCATGAATTTTAAGGAATTTCTAAGATACAATTTTACAGTGCTTTCATCCATATTAAGAATTTCTCCAACATCCTTATAGGACATATTGTAAAAATATATTAAAACAACCACATTCTTTAAATGAATATCTAATAAATCTATTCCTTTAAATATATCAATATATCCATTTTCATCTATATAATTATCATCATTACTTTTCTCTATCATTCCTACTTCTTCTAAGTATTCGTTTGTATGCTTTAGTGTTACTCTAATCATATATTTTTCAAAATTATTGTATTTTGATAGTTTATGAATATTATCACCAATATAAAGTATTACTCTCTTCATTATGATTTTTGCATCTTCTTCATATTTAGTATGAATATAAGCTAATTTATAGATGTATTCACTATTCCTCATCATAAACTTTTTAAAAGCTTTTCTATCACCATCAATAGATCTTTCTAATAAAGTTAACCCCATAACAATCTCCTCTCAAATGAATCACTTCTAATAAAAAATGTCAGTATTTTTAAATATCCCTTTAAGTTATTTTACACTTTTTTACAATTATCTTCAAGAATTGTAAATCTAAATAGATATTTTATTTATACTTTTTATTCTCCTTCGCGCATATAAATAATATATAAATTTAAAATAATATTTTCTATATATTACAAGGAGATAATTATGAAAAGAAAAAACTTACTGATAAACGTCATATTGCTAACCATTTCCACTATGACTCTTGGTTTTATAGGTATGGCTTTTCGGGTGTATTTATCAAATAAAATCGGTGCGGAAGGTATGGGTTTATTCCAGCTTATTATGAGTATTAATATTGTATGCCAAACACTAGCAATATCTGGTATAAGAGTTACTATGACAAGACTTATAGCAGAAGAACTAGGAAAGGGCAATGCGCATTTAGTAAAAAGTATTATTATAAAAGGGATTTTATATACTTTGTTTTTCAGTATATTAACAGGAATTCTATTATTTAACGTATCAGAATTTATATCAACAGCATGGATTCAAGATGAAAGAGCTATTATTCCATTAAAAATTTTATCTTGCTCTCTACCTTTTGTTGGTATATCCTGTTGTTTAAACGGATACTTCTATGGCTGTAGAAAAGTAGTAAAATGTATAAGTGCAGATATTATTGAGACGTTAGTAATGATAAGTATTGTGTCACTATGTATAACATCTTTTTCAACAGGAAGATTAGATTATACTTGTGCTCTCATAGCCGTAGGAAATTCTATTGGAAGTATATGTGCTGCCTTTTATTCTTACATATTATACACATTTGAAAAAAAACATTTTAAATTATGTAAAACAACTACGAATAAATATTCATTTTTTAAAATTATAAGAGTTGCTATACCTTTAGCTTTTAGTGCATATATACAAACTTCACTGAAGACTGTAGAAGATATTCTAATACCAAAGTCATTAAGACTCTATGGCTCTTCAGGATCTATGTCGCTATCAATTTTTGGTATGGTAAAGGGAATGGCAATGCCCCTATTGGTATTTCCTTCCATATTTTTAGCTTCTTTTTCAACATTAATCATTCCAGAGATTGCAGAGGCAAATGCACTAAATAAAAAAAATACTGTAAACTATATAATTTCTAGAGTAATTAAATTTACCATGCTTATTGCAGTTTTTGCTACAGGAATATTTATTGTTTTTTCCAATGAATTGGGAGTAGGGCTTTATAAAAGTGAAGAAGTTGGTTATTTGCTTAAGATTTTAGCTCCTTTGATACCTTTTATGTACTTAGATAAAATAGTCGATGGTAGTTTAAACGCTCTAGACTTGCAAGTTACAACTTTAAAATACAATATAATTGATATGTTTGTAAGAATTAGTGCAATAACTTTTTTAATACCTAAATATGGAATAAAAGGTTTTGTATTAGTCTTGTTCATAAGTACAACATTTAATACATCATTAGGAGTAATAAAAATATTAAAAGTGACAAAACTCAAATTTGATATACTTGACTGGATTTTGAAACCAGGTTTATCCGTAACCTTATCTAGTTATGCAACAAAGATTATTCTTTATTGTTTACATATTGAAAACTCAATTTTTGTAAGTATTATGTTAGATTTATTTATTTATTTTATTATGCTTATTTTATTTAAAGCTATTAGACGAAAAGATCTTCAGTGGTTTGCAGATGGATTAAAAAAAGATGTAAAAAAAGGCAAATGGGAGACTATGGGACTTTACAAACAAATATAAAAGAGTTTGCTAAATGCAAACTCTTTTATTATTGTATATTATATAAAAAATTAACTATATTTCTCACTGTTATATCCATTTGTTCATCACTACTTATTAAAGCTTCCTCATCTCCACCATACATTCCATAGTTGGCAAATTGAGAATGATTGGCTCCTTCTATTTCTACATATTTTGTATCTTTTGGTAGTTGTCCTTTAGAATTAATTAATTCTTTATAATCTACAACATTATCTTTACTTCCCCAAAGAGATAACACCTTGAAACCTAATTCACTTATATTGTCTCTTGGATATGATGATATTAATACTATTCCTTCAATATTTTTATTGTTTATGGCATATTCACAAGCAACAGTTCCTCCAAGAGAATCTCCACCTATAACCCACTTTGTAATTTCAGGGTTATCTTCAATTACCTTATTGGCCTTGTTTTTACCAAAATTAGCATAGTTAAAAGGCATATCTACAGCTACTACCTTATATCCATAACTTGCAACATCATTACATAGTTTTGCATAAGAAGATGAATCTACTCTTACACCAGGGTAAAAAATAAATCCTTTTGTCGCACTTACATTCTTTGGAGTAAAGTATGTGTAATCTCCTTTTGCAGTAACCTCAACTTTAGAGTTACTTTGTAAATACTTCATGTCTTCTTTTTGTAAAGAGTATCCATTGCTTAGCCATATGAAAAAACCTATTACAAATAGAGCTAATACAGTTAAAAGAGTTATAATTCTTTTTTTTCTTATTTGTGATTTATTCTCTTTCTTTAGCTTATTATTCTTGTCTACATTATTTTCATCATTGTAAAGCAAAGGTCTTTCTAACTCCATAGTAATACTAAAAGTATCATATTTACTTTCACTGTTTGACTTTGCTTTCCTTTTTTTCATATTATCCCTCCAAAATTTTTCACTACACTATATTTTACCATATAAATTTAATCATTTCATCTTAATAAATAAATCAAATTTCTTACAATTATTATATTATAATAATTATTATTTACAATATTGTAAATAACAATTGCTATAATACAATAATAAGAGATATAAAAAGCTTAATTATAGCCTTTTCATATCTCTTATTTTTATTTTATTCTGGTCTATTATCTTGATGACCTTTTAAAAATTCCCTTCCTTCAATCTCTATAAATTCTGTTTCTATTATATTGTTATTTGTTTCTATTTCATCTTCAAAATTATCTTCTTCTAAAGCTAATTCTTCTTTTTCCTTTAAAAATTCTTTTCCAAAATCTTCATCTATCATACTTACTTCTGGTATTTCTTCAATTATAGTATCTTCTACCTTTGCTTCTTCATTTACAAAGTAAACTTCATCATCATAATAATCTATAGATTCTTCTTTTATCTTACTCCCACAGCATGCACAAAAGTTTGAATCTTTTTCTGTTTCTTGGTTACAATGTTTACAAATTATATAAGATTTTTCTTCTTCAATTAAACTTTTTCCACATTGAGGACAAAATTTTTCGTTTTTAAAAGCAACATAACCACATTGACAAACAATCTTGTTACTTTTATCTTCAAAACTTCTAAGTTGCATATGTTTTGTGTAAATTTCTATATCAAAACCCTTTATTTCATCACATAACAAGCTAAATTCTTCGTCAATTATTTCGCCTTTTCTTATTTTATCATATGTCATTATTCCTAATTTTAATAATGCCTGTGCTTTCAAATCCTCGTAATCATTTATATTTTTTTTTATTTTTATTTTTTCTGATTCTTTTTGTATATTAGAAAATTTCATATCCTTCATCTTCTTCCTCCAAATTAATTAAAAATATTTAATTTATAACCGATTAAAGTCATTATTAAGCTATATATAAATGAAGCAATAAATCCTATCATAAAGTTGAACCCCATTTGCATAGCGCTTAGAGAACTTAGCATAGATGCTGCATTATTGCCTATATAAATAGTTGTTAAAAAACCAATTATAGCCATAATTACTGCATAACATCCACTAAAGATTATCACTGGTTTTATATTTTTACTCTTATATTTACTTTCTATTTTACAGCCAACTATTATAAATATTAAAGCTGATAAAGCCATCATAGCTCCTAAAAGTAAAATTAAATCTAATGAAATATTCGAATTAAATAAAGATAATATTGATAATGATCCACTACCAAGACTTACAGGTACTAAATTTGCAAATGCCCACAAATACATCGCAAGTTGACTTAAAAGTACACCTAAAGATATATTATTTGCATAAGAATTTAATCCTAAATCAAAAACGTAATTTATATTTGCGAAATTAAGTACTACAGATATTATAAATACTAATATATATCCTATAAAAATAGTTTTTAAAGCCATTTTTAATAAATTAGCAATCATATTTTCTTTTTCATATTCTTTTTTCATTCCCATAAATAACATAGAAATAAAACTTATTATGAATCCTTTAAATAAAACATTAAATGTACTAAATTCAAATAAAATTCCATAGCCATTTTGATTAAATCCGTTAGACAAACTAACTTCGACTTGAGATACTTTAGATATTATACATAGCATAAGAGCATAAATTACAGCTACTCCTAAAGAATTTTTCATATGTGCTATAAAAGATGTATTTCTTTTTTTAATAAACATTCTATATGGTAATATTATTGATACAATTGGTAATATTAATAAAATTAAAAATCCAAAGTTAACACTTGATTGAGCGCTATTCACAAAAAGTGACATAAAAATATTCACACTTGCTAAATTACTAAAAAGCATAATATGCAGTGGATTTATTAATTCATTAATTTGATTATTACTTCCAAATAATATAAATTTAATTATTAAAGAAAAAGCAAATAATATTGCAATAGCTAAACCTGATGCCTTTAATCCATTTATTAAATCAAAACTAGATGCTATATCTTTAAATCTTGTTTTCTCCCCTTCTTGATTTATAAATTTTTCTCTTTTACTTTTAATATTTTCTAAAATTTCACCACAGTTCCTGCAATAAATATCTTTTTTACTAACTGAGCTTTCACATTTAGGACAATTAATTTTATTGTCTTTTTCTATAGTAAAATAATTAATATTTTCTTTTATATTTAATCTACCATCTTCTTTTGAATAATTATCATACTTACTTCTATTTAAGTTTTCTTCCATATTCATCTTAATTTCTCCCTCCTGACTTACTTCAAAATAGATTATCTTATTACATTTATGAATTATAGCAAAGTTTTCTTAATTATACCTTAACTAATACAAAAAAATAAAACTAGTATTTGCAACATTTCTAAACTTTATATTTTATATAATGTCAGTTTTTTGTCAGTACAAATAAGTTATACACAGTTTAATCAACA
>NZ_JAHZMP010000029.1 GCF_020748465.1 Terrisporobacter mayombei | reverse complement strand
AGGATTCAAGAAGCCTGACCCCCACTCAGCAAAAAGAGCAGTTGCGGGAATTGCGAAAACGCTGGGAGGTGAAGCACAACGAACATATGAGAAAGCATGGCTTTGAAAGGGGCTTCATTGACTGCCGGACGCTGAAAGAACAGGGCATTGAACGACGTCCTGAAGTGCATCTGGGTTTTGAAACTGCCGGACGGCTTGATGATGCCCAGCGTCATGACATCATGCAAAAACGGTCTGAACCGGACTATTCCCGCCATCTTGAACAGGCGCGAACGGTCGGGCATGACATCAGGGAATGGCTGGACACTCCGGTTAAGCAACATGAACTGGTCAGAAGGCTGCAACATGATGTTGCGCAGGAGTATGGCTTTGACATGAGAGACGGAGTGAGCAGACAGGAGCGAACTGAACCTGAACGGGTTAAATCACCGTCACGTGGATTTTCTATGGGATTCTGAACATGGCCAGCACAGAAGAAAAATTACTCACGCTCCTGTTATCGGTGGAGCAACTGCAACATACCGCAATGGAGCAACAGAAAGCTGTTGCTGATTCTCTGGCTGTGGCAAGGGAAACACTTCGCGGATATCGGGATATTTCTGACGGTGTGGCAAAACAGGTCAGGGATGAAGTCAGAAATGAGGTGCAGAAGCTGGACGTGGCAGGACTGATAGGTGAGCGCATCAGCCAGGATTTTCAGCGGCTGGAAGAGTCAGTCGCAAACATGAAGGCAAACGCGGATGCCCTGAACAGGGATATTGCGACAATTCACAGCAATATCGTGCAGGAATACAACACCCTTAAAGGTTATAGCTGGAAATGGCTGGGTGGGGTGTCAGTGGCTTTTCTGGTTATGTTCTGTGTGCTCGGATGGGGAATGAAAACAATACTCGAC
>NZ_JAHZMP010000299.1 GCF_020748465.1 Terrisporobacter mayombei | reverse complement strand
ACAACTCTTTATTATCCGTTCAGTAATGAGTTTATCCGCTTTACTGGGTTCAGCACAACCCGAAGGGTGATTATGTGCAAGGATCAGCGCCGAGGCGTTTATTTTTATCGCTTCGCGGATAATTTCCCGAGGATGGACTTCAACATGGTTTAGCGTGCCGGAAAAAAGACGGCTATGCGTTATAACCCGGTGTTGTGAGTCGAGAAAGATCACCATAAAGATCTCCCGCTCCTCACCCGTGAGCTGGCTTTGTAAAAATTCCCGCGTCATCTCCGGGCTGAGTAAAGGGCTTTCTTCACGCATCCGCACGTTGTAGTAACGCCGCGCCAGTTCAGCAATCCCCTTTAACTGGGCAAATTTCGCCACGCCAATTCCATGAACGCCACTAAATTGTTCATATTCAGAGGTTAACAAGCCATAAAGAGAGCCGAA
>NZ_JAHZMP010000298.1 GCF_020748465.1 Terrisporobacter mayombei | reverse complement strand
CTGGTTCCTGGTGAAATTCTCAAAATTCATCGTCATGCGTTGTGGGAAATCCCTGATGGTGTTGATTATGAGGACGCAGCCGTACTTGACCCTATCTGTAATGCCTACAAATCCATCGCGCAGCAATCGAAATTCCTTCCTGGTCAGGATGTGGTCGTCATCGGCACTGGCCCACTCGGGCTGTTCTCCGTACAAATGGCGCGAATTATGGGGGCGGTAAATATCGTCGTCGTTGGTCTGCAAGAAGATGTGGCGGTCCGCTTCCCGGTTGCAAAAGAACTGGGTGCGACGGCAGTAGTAAATGGTTCTACCGAAGATGTGGTGGCGCGCTGCCAGCAAATTTGTGGCAAAGACAATCTGGGACTGGTGATTGAATGCTCCGGTGCCAATATCGCACTGAAACAAGCCATCGAAATGCTCCGCCCGAACGGG
>NZ_JAHZMP010000297.1 GCF_020748465.1 Terrisporobacter mayombei | reverse complement strand
GGGGCCAGCGGGGTGTGAAGGACGGCGGGTTGCGCCCAGCGGGTCTGGAATGTGGGGCGCGCGGTAGTGGCCCAGCGGGGGCGGACGGGCGCAAGGGTACCGGGGAGTCCGCTCATCAGCCGTGCGGATAACCCCTTCCGGGATGAGGTCGGTTTTCTCTGTCAGCCTGCCGTGACGGTCATACCGGTAAAGATAGTGCGCGTCACGGGCGATACGGTTATCCGGCCACATGCTGAGGGTGCTGTCCGGGTGCAGCTCCGGGTCGGGCAGGCGGTTACCTGCCGGGTCTGTGGCATACGGGATGCGGATATCCAGATTCGCTGCGGTGGTGTGAACGTCGGTCAGCCTGCCGGTGGTGCTGTAGCTGTAACTCCGGGTCTGGCGCGGGCTGCTGATGCGGATGAGTTCGCCGTTGTCGTTCCAGGTGTAATC
>NZ_JAHZMP010000296.1 GCF_020748465.1 Terrisporobacter mayombei | reverse complement strand
TGATGCGGCATTTTCTCCAGCTTTTCACAGCCTGTTCTCCCGCTATATGTCGGCAGAGCTCTCTGAGCAACTGAGCTTTATTCTCTCTTTCTCGTTAGTGAATGGCATGTTTATCCTGTTTGCGGATTTAAACCCGAAACACATCGGTATGATTGCGCAAGAAGCTGCCGCTTTGCGTATCATCAACCCGATGCGCTTCTGCCTGTACGTTTGCACCCCGCTGGTGTGGGTCTTCAACGGACTGGCGAACATAATACTCCGTATTTTCATAATGCCAATGGTACGTAAAGATGACATAACTTCTGATGAAATCGACGCGGTAGTGGAGGCCGGTGCGCTGGCGGGCGTGTTACGTAAACAGGAACACGAGCTGATTGAAAACGTCTTTACGAACCGCTAAGCCTCTTTGAGTCTGGTGCCATTTTGTTGTATC
>NZ_JAHZMP010000295.1 GCF_020748465.1 Terrisporobacter mayombei | reverse complement strand
GCAAAAGGTCCACCAACCATACAACCTTTGATTTCTCCTCTTTCATACATTTCTTCTAGTTCTTTAGCTTCAACTGTATCTTTCATTTTTGGATTTACTTTTTCTTTTGCGCATATTGCAGCAACTTTTTGTTCACTTATATCTAATGAATGTGCTACTGTGCAAGCATTTTCTATGATTTGCTTTTTAGTATTTGTATCATGTGCTAAGTTCATAGCTGCATCAGTTACGAAAAATAATCTATCATATCCCTCTACATCAAATACTGCTACATGACTTAATACATTTCCAGTTCTAAGGCCTACTGCTGTATTTAAAACTGCTTTTAGTATTATTGATGTGTCTACTAAGCCTTTCATTACCATGTCGGCTTTTCCTTGTGAAACTAATTCAACAGATTTTAGAGATGCTTCTGCTAAATCTTTTATATCTA
>NZ_JAHZMP010000294.1 GCF_020748465.1 Terrisporobacter mayombei | reverse complement strand
TGGCATCACCCTGTATTGATGATAACTCTTCTTGTTTCTCGTTTCTGGCGGCAATTTCTTCCTCCGTGATGTTGCCAAGGGCCAGGTTTATCCGATCAGCGTCTGCCTGTTTCTCTTCATCGGTGCGCCCGGCAAGTACCGTGTTAATTCTGTGCAATATCTCCACATGATTCTTGCGCATGCTGAGCAATTCCGGTGTAACCTCGTTAAGGTCCACCAGCCCAAGGATGGCAAGGTCGGTAAACATTGATACCAGGTTGTAGGTCATGCGATAGCTGAGTTGCCCATAGGCTGATGGCAACTGCACCGCATCCATTTGATAGGCATCCATAAATTTAGAGCCGTCGTTTACGACATCCGCAATTGCCGGTGTGATTTTCCCTGTGGTGGCGGCCTCCCTGATTGCTGTTACCCACGATTGAGTCAGCGCGGC
>NZ_JAHZMP010000293.1 GCF_020748465.1 Terrisporobacter mayombei | reverse complement strand
CGCGTATTGATCAAAAACGGCACTGTCGTTAACGCAGATGGACAAGCCAAACAGGATTTGCTGATTGAAAGCGGGATTGTTCGCCAGTTGGGCAACAATATTTCGCCGCAGCTCCCGTATGAAGAAATTGATGCCACTGGCTGTTACGTTTTCCCTGGCGGCGTGGATGTCCATACGCATTTCAATATTGATGTCGGCATCGCGCGCAGTTGTGATGATTTTTTTACCGGTACCCGCGCAGCTGCGTGTGGCGGTACAACAACCATTATTGACCATATGGGATTTGGCCCAAACGGCTGTCGGTTACGCCATCAACTGGAGGTTTATCGTGGTTATGCCGCCCATAAAGCGGTCATCGATTACAGCTTTCACGGTGTGATCCAGCACATTAATCACGCAATCCTCGACGAAATCCCGATGATGGTCGAGGAAGG
>NZ_JAHZMP010000292.1 GCF_020748465.1 Terrisporobacter mayombei | reverse complement strand
GCCGCGTACCTCAAGGTTAATGGTGAAAGTGCTGTTGGAAGAAGTACAGCGCCTCGCCATTCCAGTGTTGACCAGTGCAACAGTGATTAAACTGCTGCATCAGCGTGACGAAAACGGCGAAGACCGTGTTGCGGGGGCAATCCTCGCGACCGGTCATCGCGCCCATAACCCTTGGGGGCTGGCAATTGTGACTGCGCCCAATGTGGTACTGGCAACAGGAGGGCCTGGCGAGCTTTATCGCGACAGTGTGTACCCACACAAATGTTTTGGCTCGCTGGGGCTGGCGCTGGAGGAAGGCCTGACGCTAACCAATCTGACCGAAAGCCAGTTTGGTATAGGCACGCCGCGTAGCACGTTTCCGTGGAATTTATCCGGTACCTATGTACAGGTGATCCCGTATATCTATTCCGTGGATGCTGAGGGTAACGAGTATA
>NZ_JAHZMP010000291.1 GCF_020748465.1 Terrisporobacter mayombei | reverse complement strand
ACATCCCATTACGCTTTTATTAAGGAGCATTAGCATGTTCTCACCGCAGTCACGCTTGCGTCATGCAGTTGCAGATACGTTCGCGATGGTTGTTTACTGTTCTGTCGTGAACATGTGTATTGAAGTTTTCCTCTCCGGAATGAGCTTCGAACAGTCTTTTTATTCCAGATTGGTAGCAATTCCGGTGAACATCTTAATTGCATGGCCATACGGTATGTACCGTGATCTGTTTATGCGCGCGGCACGCAAAGTTAGCCCGTCGGGCTGGATAAAAAATCTGGCGGATATCCTGGCTTATGTGACGTTCCAGTCACCGGTGTATGTGGCGATCTTGTTAGTGGTGGGCGCAGACTGGCATCAGATTATGGCGGCGGTCAGTTCAAACATCGTTGTTTCGATGTTGATGGGGGCGGTTTATGGCTACTTCCTCGATT
>NZ_JAHZMP010000290.1 GCF_020748465.1 Terrisporobacter mayombei | reverse complement strand
GTTATCTGTCACTAAAGTCTCCGGCGCTACGCAATGCCGGACGACTCAGTGTGATGTTAAGCGTTGCCAGCCTGATGGGCACCGCGCTGCATCTGCCGAAGTCGTACTGGATCCTGATGACGGTATTGCTGGTGACACAAAATGGCTATGGCGCAACCCGTCTGAGGATTGTGAATCGCTCCGTGGGAACCGTGGTCGGGTTAATCATTGCGGGCGTGGCGCTGCACTTTAAAATTCCCGAAGGTTACACCCTGACGTTGATGCTGATTACCACCCTCGCCAGCTACCTGATATTGCGCAAAAACTACGGCTGGGCGACGGTCGGTTTTACTATTACCGCAGTGTATACCCTGCAACTATTGTGGTTGAACGGCGAGCAATACATCCTTCCGCGTCTTATCGATACCATTATTGGTTGTTTAATTGCTTTCGGC
>NZ_JAHZMP010000028.1 GCF_020748465.1 Terrisporobacter mayombei | reverse complement strand
ATCACTCGACCAGTGAGCTATTACGCACTCTTTAAATGAGTGGCTGCTTCTAAGCCAACATCCTGGTTGTCTGTGCAATCCCACATCCTTTACCACTTAACGTACATTTAGGGACCTTAGCTGACGATCTGGGCTGTTGCCCTTTTGACTATGAATCTTATCACCCACAGTCTGACTCCCAAGCATAAGAATACGGTATTCGGAGTTTGATAGTCTTCGGTAAGTGCAATACCCCCTAGGACATTCAGTGCTCTACCCCCGTTTCTCTAAATCTTGAGGCTAGCCCTAAAGCTATTTCGGAGAGAACCAGCTATCTCCGGGCTCGATTGGAATTTCACCGCTATCCACAGGTCATCCCCGAGCTTTTCAACGCTCGTGGGTTCGGTCCTCCACGAAATTTTACTTTCGCTTCAACCTGCCCATGGATAGGTCGCCCGGTTTCGGGTCTACGTCAACTAACTAAGCGCCCAGTTAAGACTCGCTTTCGCTGCGGCTCCACACCTTAAGTGCTTAACCTTGCTAGGTAACGTAACTCGTTGGCCCGTTCTACAAAAAGTACGCAGTCACACAAGTAATGTGCTCCTACAGCTTGTAAGTGTAGGGTTTCAGGTTCTATTTCACTCCCCTCCCGGGGTTCTTTTCACCTTTCCCTCACGGTACTATACGCTATCGGTCACTAGGTAGTATTTAGGCTTGGAGGATGGTCCCTCCTGCTTCCCACAGGGTTTCACGTGTCCCGTGGTACTCTGGATCATATCTGAAGTCTTCTTGTTTTGACTACGTGGCTTTTACACTTTATAGCGGAGCTTTCCAACTCTCTTCGTCTACAATAGCCTCTTCGTTATGATATGTCCGCAACCCCAGTGAAGAAAACTTCACTGGTTTGGCCTGTTCCGCGTTCGCTCGCCGCTACTTACGGAATCGAATTTCTTTCTCTTCCTCCGGGTACTTAGATGTTTCAGTTCCCCGGGTTCCCCTGGCATGACTATGTATTCA
>NZ_JAHZMP010000289.1 GCF_020748465.1 Terrisporobacter mayombei | reverse complement strand
TTTCATTGCTTTTCTCACTGCCATTTACGGTGATATGCGCCAAGAGTGGTTTGCGTGCCTTCGGACATCGACCCGAGCGTCTCCATCCACGCGCTTTGCGGTACAAAGTTTTGCGGATCGGCCTTACAACGGTCGATAGCCTGACGCCAGACTTTCGCCACCTGGCTGACATACGCCGGGCTACGCTGGCGGCCTTCAATTTTCACCGAAGCAATATTCGCCGCCATTAACTCCGGCAGCAGTTCCAGGGTATCGAGACTGGTTGTTTCTTCCAGCGCGTGATAGCGCTCGCCGGCCACCAGATAACGCCCTTTACATAGCGTCGGATAACCTGCGTTTTCGCCGTCCTGATAACGGTCGATCAGCACTTCGTTCAGGCGGGATTCCAGCCCCTGCGGCGTTTGTTGCCAGCGCACGAAACGGGCCGGAGAACAC
>NZ_JAHZMP010000288.1 GCF_020748465.1 Terrisporobacter mayombei | reverse complement strand
ACCTGCCCGTGGGATGAATATCTGGCATGGGTTGCCACTCTGGAGGCAGGCAGTGAAGCCCGCCGCAAAATGGAAGGCGTGCCGAAATATGGTGAGATCGTCATCGACATTAACCATGTGCCGATGCTGGCCAACGCATTCGATAAAGCCCGGGCAGCGCAAACTTCGCAGCATCAGGAATGGAGTACAATGCTGTTAAGTATGCTGCATGATATTCATCAGGAAAACGCCATCTATTTGATGGTGAGGAGACTGCGTGACTGACGTTTTACTCTGTGTTGGCAATAGCATGATGGGCGATGATGGCGCAGGTCCGCTGCTGGCGGAAAAGTGCGCCGCCGCGCCGAAAGGTAACTGGGTGGTGATTGACGGCGGTAGCGCACCGGAAAACGACATCGTCGCTATCCGTGAACTGCGCCCGACACGACTGCTGAT
>NZ_JAHZMP010000287.1 GCF_020748465.1 Terrisporobacter mayombei | reverse complement strand
AGATAATTCCATATCTATTCTCTAAAAAATAACTCTTCAAATATTGGAACTATAGATACAGACAAAGTCATCATAGTTACATTAAAAAATACATATCCCTTAGTACAATAAGTTGAAATTATTGCTAAAGATAAAACCACAACAAAAAGTATCAGCTTACACTTTTCAATAAGTATACTGTTTTTATTTTCTTCAAAAGCTTCTGTGATTTTTCTATTTCTCACCTTGTTATACAAAGAATTATCTTTTAAAAATAGAATTAATGATAATCCAACTAGTGTAAAAGAAATTAAGTTTATAATATTAAAATTTTCAAGAGTAAATTCAAATTGACTTAGAAGTACATAATTCAAAATCATCCTTAATAGCTGAACTATAAGCATCAATAAAATAGAATCTATTATACATTTTTTGTAACTATACTTCATCCCAATT
>NZ_JAHZMP010000286.1 GCF_020748465.1 Terrisporobacter mayombei | reverse complement strand
TGAAGGCGAATACACCTTCAGCACCGCTGAGCCGGAAGAGATGACGGTAATCAGTGGCGCGCTGAATGTGTTACTGCCTGACGCGACCGACTGGCAGGTGTATGAAGCCGGTTCGGTGTTTAATGTTCCCGGTCACAGTGAGTTTCATCTGCAAGTTGCCGAACCCACCTCTTATCTGTGCCGCTATCTGTAATTCCTCGCCTTCCCCTTGAACGGGAGGGCATTTTTCTGAAATATCCTTTCTTTAGCCCATAATAATATTTCCTTTGCTGCGATTTTTTCAATTTCCGATATATTCATAATTTATCAAGGTTGATATAAATATCAGTGAAGATCTCCAGATATTGTTGCGGAACTGGCTACGATAAAAGATAAATCAGATGATGAATGGTGGCGTGCATTGCTGCAAAGTCGCAATGATCATTTACGCCAAAC
>NZ_JAHZMP010000285.1 GCF_020748465.1 Terrisporobacter mayombei | reverse complement strand
GCTGCGCAGGATAAAAGAGTGAAAAGTATTGTCAGCCAGCTGGCTTTTGCTGACGGTGAGGTTCTGGTTACCGGAGAAATGAATGAACTGGAGAAAGATTCTTTTCTGTCCACGCTGAATAAAATGGCAGAAAAGAAGAAAAATACCGGGAAAGAGATGTTTGTGGGGGTTACCCGGGTACTGAGTGATAATGAATCAAAGGTATTCTTCGAGAAGGTAAAAGGTCAGTATCCTGAAATGGATATAAAAATACCTTTCCTTACGGTTATGGAGACGTTGCAATATAAACCGGCAGAGAGCGCAGCCAAAGTACAGTGCCCAGTTTTGGTTGTTATTGCCGGCCAGGATAGTGTTAATCCACCAGAACAGGGAAGAGCCTTATATGATGCTGTTGCTTCTGGTACTAAGGAATTATACGAGGAAGCTGACGCATGC
>NZ_JAHZMP010000284.1 GCF_020748465.1 Terrisporobacter mayombei | reverse complement strand
CTGATTCGATATAAACCGCTGCGGGCGCTGCGCCCACCAGGCCGGAGAATATTGAACTTACTGAGTCACTGGTCAGGGCTTTGCCGCCGTTGATGATCTGGTTGTCTTTATCCAACAAATTCGCCTGACCGGCGACGGCACGGATGGTGCCAGTAGCGTCGAACACTGCGGTCATCACCAATGCCAGTACACTCGGAAGTACAGTTGGCTGGAGTGCACCCATAATATCGAGGCTGAAAATCAGAGACTTACCATCTTCGCCAGTCAGGCTTGGCATCGCCACCAGACCGTGGTATTTCACCGCTGGGTCAAAGATTAAGCCGATGATCGAAATTGCAATAATCACCAACAAGATCCCGCCGGGTACGCGACACTTCTCCAGGCCGAAGATGACCGCCAGCCCCAGCAAGCTCATCATCACCGGGAAGGAGGTAAA
>NZ_JAHZMP010000283.1 GCF_020748465.1 Terrisporobacter mayombei | reverse complement strand
GCCATTTAATGCTGATATTTCCCTGCTGCTCAATACCACGAACAAATGCTTGTCCACCCTGTCCAACATTACCAATGACATTGCCTTGCTCATCATAAATATCTGCAGCAAATGGAATATTTTTACCATCACTTCGTGTGATGTTCATAATGGCTGATTGCCCTTGCACGGTTTCAAAATCAGCAAAGACGACTGAACCCTGACGCGGTACAGCTACTGCACTGGTACTTTTTAATTCAACATCGTTCTCAAGATCGTTGATATCCAGCGCGATACGGTTTTCATGATAAGGAGAAAGAGCGCTGGTGACACCATAACCCCATCGATCGATAGTACTGTTGCCATAATTTATTCGCGCTCCTTGAGCACCTGGAGCCTGAACTACCGCCAGTGTATCGGAGTCGCTAAAACTATCATTACTGAAAGTCAGTCCACC
>NZ_JAHZMP010000282.1 GCF_020748465.1 Terrisporobacter mayombei | reverse complement strand
TACAAGCACAAACTCCATTTTTTCTTTTACATTTTCTGGTATTTCATCTAAGTCAGCTTCACACTCTTTAGCAATCCATACTTTTGTTATACTAGCACTATGAACTGCTACTAACTTTTTTTTAACTCCTCTTACTGCTAATACCCTACCTCTTAAACTTATTTTTCCTGTCCTTGCTATATTTCCAGGCACACGACTTTTAGTAACTGCTGAGAGTACTGCAAGAGCCATCGTTATATCAGATGATAGTCCATCTTTTGTAACAGAACCCTCTGGAATGTGTATATGAATATCATTCGTATTATAAAAATCAGGGTCTATATCAAACTTGTCCACTATTGACCTTATATAAGAGATACCTGTCTTAGCAGATTCTTTCATAACATCTCCTAGCTTTCCAGTTAATACAATTTCTCCCTTACCTTTAAGTACATTTA
>NZ_JAHZMP010000281.1 GCF_020748465.1 Terrisporobacter mayombei | reverse complement strand
ATATAGCGCGTCTTTGTCGACAGGCTTGGTGAGGAAACTAAAAACGCCCTGCTGTGTTGCAGCAACGGCATCGGGAATAGAACCATGCGCGGTAAGAATAATTACCGGCATTCCCGGCTGCACTTTCTGGATTTCAGCAAACAGCTGCATACCGTCCATTTCATCCATCCGCAGGTCGCTGATGACTAAATCTACTTTTTCGCGATTCAGTACCCGTAATCCTTCAGCGCCACTTTCCGCCGTGACCACACTGTAGCCTTCGCTGGTCAGGCGCAGGCCAAGCAGTTTCAGCAATCCCGGATCGTCATCGACCAATAATAAATGCGCAGGTTTATGGCTCATCAGGAGTGACCTCATGGGTGGATGGCGCGGGCTTTTCACTCTCGTGCGGCGTATCCGGCGAGAAATTTCCAGCCGGTTTGCGGGTCGAGAGCTGG
>NZ_JAHZMP010000280.1 GCF_020748465.1 Terrisporobacter mayombei | reverse complement strand
TTTTGTTCATCGGTCAGCGGTAACTGTCGCAAAGCCTTGCCGAGAGATTCGGTTAAGCGCGCGGCAGCTTTACCCGTTGGTGCAGCCAGACGGATACGGCAGCGTTCGCCGTCGGCCATTTGAATTAACGCTGCCAGCAACTTCGCTACGGTGGTCGTTTTACCGGTGCCAGGGCCGCCGGAAATCACCGAGATCCGCCGCGTCAGCGCCACTGCCGCCGCAACTTTTTGCCAGTTAATTTCATCGCTTACTGGAAAAAGTTTGTCCAGGGTTTGCGCCAGTAGAGCTTCATCAACCTCAATGGCATGATTCACTTCGTTGAAAAAGTTTCAGTTGGTTATTGCTAATCGCTTCTTTCAGCGCTGCGCCTAAAACCAAACGCTCTTTTACCATTTCGTTCATCGCCGGGCTGAAGAACTGCCAGCCGTTACCGCCATT
>NZ_JAHZMP010000027.1 GCF_020748465.1 Terrisporobacter mayombei | reverse complement strand
AGCAGCAGCGGCATCATCCTGATAAACGCAGTGCCCGTGCGCAGCGCGATGACTGGCTGAAGAGAGAGATACGGCGCGTATACGATGAAAATCATCAGGTGTACGGTGTGCGTAAAGTCTGGCGTCAGTTGTTACGGGAAGGAATCAGGGTGGCCAGATGTACAGTGGCGCGCCTCATGGCGGTTATGAGACTTGCCGGTGGTCTCCGGGGTAAAAAGGTCCGCACTACCGTCAGCCGGAAAACCGTTGCCGCAGGTGATCGCGTAAACCGTCAGTTCGTGGCAGAACGTCCTGACCAGTTGTGGGTGGCTGATTTTACTTACGTCAGTACATGGCAGGGCTTCGTTTATGTGGCGTTCATCATTGATGTGTTTGCCGGATACATCGTGGGGTGGCGGGTCTCATCGTCCATGGAAACGACATTCGTGCTGGATGCACTGGAGCAGGCGTTATGGGCCCGTCGACCGTCCGGCACGGTCCATCACAGTGATAAAGGTTCTCAGTATGTATCGCTGGCCTACACACAGCGGCTTAAGGAAGCCGGATTACTGGCATCAACAGGAAGTACAGGCGACTCGTATGACAACGCGATGGCTGAGAGCATCAATGGTCTTTACAAAGCGGAGGTAATACACCGTAAGAGCTGGAAAAACCGTGCAGAAGTGGAACTGGCCACACTCACGTGGGTGGACTGGTATAACAATCGACGATTGCTGGGAAGGCTGGGCCATACTCCTCCGGCAGAAGCAGAAAAAGCTTATTATGCTTCCATCGGAAACAATGATCTGGCAGCCTGAGTTCACAGATAAAACACTCTCCAGGAAAATCGGGGCGGTTCAGACGTACTATGCAGATGATGGCTGGGCTGAGGCGGACAATAACATCGCTGAAAATGCGTTGCGGATGGTCAGTCTGGGCCGCAAAAACTACCTGTTCTTCGGTTCGGATCATGGAGGAGAGCGGGGAGCGCTGCTGTACAGCCTGATCGGGACGTGCAAACTGAACGGAGTGGAGCCAGAAAGCTACCTCCGCTATGTCCTTGACGTCATAGCCGACTGGCCGATAAACCGGGTCGGCGAACCTCCGCCCTGTCGCGCACCACCGCCCCAC
>NZ_JAHZMP010000279.1 GCF_020748465.1 Terrisporobacter mayombei | reverse complement strand
ACTTCAGGATCTGTGTAATGCGTCACTTCCACTAAAGAGAGTTCGTGTTTTGACATGTTATCTCTCCAGACAGCTGCAAGCCTGCCAGTGAATTACCGGCTCTTTACATAAAATACAGGTGATTAAATCAGCGCTAACAGATGACATAAAGTTATCGACATGACTTTTAACCAGTGAAGTACCTGTCAACTCCTGAAGTCGCCGTTTTATTAAATGATAGCTGAATCCTCTTTCTGATTCGCCTAAAGCCAATGCTGGTAGTGTCATTTGGTATTTTTTCAGTAACTGAAGTAAGTTTGCCCAGGACATTTCGTTACGTCTGAAGCTTTTTTCTTCCCTGCTCAGCCATCTCTCTATATGACAAAAATGGCAGGGAGTACCAAGATCAGGTGAATATACTCCATCTATCCTGAATGACTCCTTTAGGTAGTAGCTTTG
>NZ_JAHZMP010000278.1 GCF_020748465.1 Terrisporobacter mayombei | reverse complement strand
GGAATTTGGTTGTAAATCTGTAGGATATGGATGTAATGCTATAGATGAGATACAGGTTATGAGTACTATCAAAGCTATTGAAAATGATTTTGATAGAATAGATTTATTAGTGTACAATGCAGGAGTGGCTGTAAGTAAAAAAATAACAGATTTTGGATACAAAGATTTTAAATTTATTGTGGATGTAAATTTAAATGGGTATTTTCTATTTGCAAGAGAAGTGTCTAAAGTTATGATAGCAAAAGGTATTGAGGGTAGAATAATACAGATAAATTCAAAATCAGGTAGAGTAGGAAGCAAACATAATTCAGGTTATTCAGCAGGTAAATTTGCTGGAGTAGGACTTACTCAAAGTTTAGCACTAGATTTGGCAGAACATAAGATAACTGTAAATGCACTGATGCTTGGTAATTTGCTTGATTCTGACATGTTTGAAAG
>NZ_JAHZMP010000277.1 GCF_020748465.1 Terrisporobacter mayombei | reverse complement strand
AAGCGTTAGCATCAAAGATATGATAAGCCAACGCTTCTCTCCATAACTTACCGTGTAAGTCCTTTTACGTCTTATTTTATCATAGCGAATGAAAAAATTATCATTCCATTTATGATTAAGCTCTGTCCATGCCTGTTTTTTAGTTAACTTATTGAAGCAGCAAATCAAATCAAGAACCTCCTCATTCCTTAGTGTACCTGAAAGATTTATGACTTGAGGTAGACTTACTAATTCTCCACCAGAGAAATTTCGCTTGAGGGTCCCTTCATAATTACTGACTCCGCCCCTGATAAGGTTAAAAAGAGTGGTCTTCCCGGCTCCATTTTCTCCAAGCAGACCTATCAACTCTCCCTGCTCAATCTTAAGCGACAGATTATTGAAAACAGGGGGTAAATTTACTTTATATGAAAAGCTCAGAGAGTTGATTTCTAAAAGAGGT
>NZ_JAHZMP010000276.1 GCF_020748465.1 Terrisporobacter mayombei | reverse complement strand
CATTCCATCAGACCCAAATAACATCCCTAGTAAGATAAAAATCAATAATATTGGTACTCCAAATTTATACAATACCTTGCTAGAAGTTATACAAATCAATAGTACTAACCCACTTATAATCATTAATTCTGTCATAGCATCAACTCCATTTCATATAAATTTTGTAGATTAATTTACATCTACAATTTTATTACTTATTCAAATATAACATGACATAAATTTTATAAGTTATGGTACATAAAGTTCAATAAAGTTTTCACAATACATTAAAATGTGAGTGTTATACTTAAATTTATATATTTGTTTTAATTATATTCATTTAATATTTATAATTTGAATTTTTTTTATTAATATTTCATTTTTCAGTTGATTGTTTAATATATTTCATTTTTTATAGTAATTTTATATATAACTATGAAATATAAAGTAATTAGATAAG
>NZ_JAHZMP010000275.1 GCF_020748465.1 Terrisporobacter mayombei | reverse complement strand
TTGGTTGGAGTGTTCCACAGTAAACTATCTGAAGGAGAAAAACATGATGTTTACAAAGCTGTCAAAGCAGGTAAAGTAAGAGTGTTAATTGGAGCTAGGTCAGCTTTATTTGCACCTTTTAATTCCTTAGGCTTAATAATAATTGATGAATGTCATGAGTCATCATATAAGTCTGAGAAGAATCCAAAATTTAATGCTATAGAAGTTGCTAGATTTATGGCATTAAAAAATAATATAACTCTTATTTTAGGTTCAGCAACGCCCTCAATTGAAGAGTATTATAGGGCAAAATCTGGAGAATACAAACTTATAAATATAAAAAGTAGAGCAAATGATAAGCCTCTTCCAAACATTGAAGTGGTAGACATGAAAGATGAGTTAGATAAAGGAAATAGAAGTATATTTAGTTTGAAATTACAAAAAGAAATACGTTATGCGA
>NZ_JAHZMP010000274.1 GCF_020748465.1 Terrisporobacter mayombei | reverse complement strand
CCGGAGGTGAATGCTGAGCCACCACGACAGCACGGAACCAGGAGAATACCTGCATTTACCGGAATGAACGGCAGAAGCTTTTTGGCAATATGCAGCCCCTGCCCCACACAACCATACTGCCCCTTTGTCAGGTCGGCCCGTGGGTGGTTGAATCCACCCATATCAATGACGTCCTGCAGACAGTGGTCAGCTGGAATAACATCATTGTACGCACATGCAGCTCCCCCCGGCGTCACCGTACTACGGCGCGCCAGCTGCATAATGCGCGGCTCAGGGCGGTCATAGGTTTCAGGTAACGGCAGCCCTTCGCCAAAAGCCATACCATTGGACTGACCGGCAAGGACGACAACATAGTAATATTCCGGTTCGCTGGTGGTGCTGATAACTGTGCCTTCTCCATCCGACGGCCTCACCACCACAGGTGTGGTGACATCACCTTC
>NZ_JAHZMP010000273.1 GCF_020748465.1 Terrisporobacter mayombei | reverse complement strand
AAATGAATGTGAATTAGTTAGTAGAGAATTAAGTCCAATACTAGATGAAAAAGACCCTATAAAAGAGAATTACTTTTTAGAGGTATCTTCTCCAGGGCTTGATAGAGCATTAAAAAAAGACAGAGATTTTGTTAGCTATCAAGGTAGAGATGTTGATTTAAAAT
The DNA here is from genome assembly GCF_020748465.1 of Terrisporobacter mayombei. GTDB lineage: Bacteria > Bacillota > Clostridia > Peptostreptococcales > Peptostreptococcaceae > Terrisporobacter > Terrisporobacter mayombei. The sequence goes on along the minus strand of NZ_JAHZMP010000273.1, from coordinate 276 downwards.
TATATAAACCATTAAATGGATGTAAACAATTTGAAGGTGAACTTGTAGGATTAACAGAAGATAATAATATAAAAATCATTGTAAATGGTAAGGAAATTGAATTTAATAGAAAAGATGTTGCTATTGTCAGATTAGCAATAAAGTTTTAGTGGTATATTAAATAGGGAGGATATAAAAAATGAATCATGAATTTATGGAAGCATTAGATGAATTAGTAGTTGACAGAGGTATAGATAAAGAAATACTTATAGATACTATAGAACAAGCTCTTTTAAC
>NZ_JAHZMP010000272.1 GCF_020748465.1 Terrisporobacter mayombei | reverse complement strand
ATCTACAATTGAATCTTCATTTACAAGAATTACTTCTTTAGAATCCTTAAATGCTCTTTTATTTAATTCTGTCGAAATCTCTGGTATACTCCCTTCTATCAACTCTCTTTTGGGCTTTGCATCTGCAAATACCCACATAGTACTAGAAATAGAGATTAACAAAACTAACGATAATATAGTAGAAATTTTTTTAATCATAAGTTCTCATTCCTTTTCTTTTTTGTATTTTTTGACAATAAAAAAGCTCTTTTTAAAGAGCTTTTTCATTGATTAGTAATCTAATATTTTAAAATTATCTAGCTCCGTCTCCTGTCAATACTACTTTAACAGTTTTAAAGAGTATCTTAAAGTCAAGTAATATACTCCTATTTTTTATATAGTAAATATCTTCTTTAAGTTTTTCTTCAGGAGTGATTTCGTATCCACCATTTACTTGTGCC
>NZ_JAHZMP010000271.1 GCF_020748465.1 Terrisporobacter mayombei | reverse complement strand
CTCAAGCAACGGCTTATCCAGTTTTTCGATACTGGAGTACAGCGGCATCACCATAAACGGCAGCAGAATGTAAACCAGACCGATAATCACCGCACTGGGCGTGAACATGATACGGATTGGTGTGTCGATAACGCCCAGCCAGAGCAAAAACTCGTTGAGATAGCCTTTGGTGCTGAGGAAAATTTTCAGCCCGTAGATACGAATTAATGAGTTGGTCCAGAACGGAACAATCAGCAGAAACTGCAGCAGCGGACGCACCTTGTGTGGCAACTTCGCCAGAAACCAGGCAAACGGGTAGCCCAGCACCAGGCAGGCGAGGGTGGCGATCAGCGCCATATTCAGCGAGTGCAATAGCACTTCAAAATAGAGCGGATCGAGCAGACGCGTGTAGTTATCCAGCGTAAAGACCATTTTGACAAAACTGGCGTCGTCGCGGGTCAA
>NZ_JAHZMP010000270.1 GCF_020748465.1 Terrisporobacter mayombei | reverse complement strand
CGTAATACTGGATCTCATAGACCGGCTGGGATTTTATTAAATCCCGCATGCCTTCCAGTGACGTACACCACCAGTAAATACAGCCGTTGATAAACGTCTGCCAGCTTATTTTTACCCATAAGACCAGACCAATGAGGATCCAGAAAAAAATAAACAGGCAGTAAAGCATGATATTGGCGATCTGGCTGAACATGCGGATACGCATGGACGCAATCTGACCGCCCTGGGTCATATCCTTTGCGTTAAAACTCATGATGAAACTCCGGTAAAGTCAGGAACAGAGCAGAAAAAGAGAGGTGTGGAATGCATTCACAGAACAAACCATGTATACCCTGTATACCGGTGGTGATAGCCGCCTGCTGGTCTGCCGGAAGAAACTTTTTCCAGCACGATATCAGTCAGGCGCAATATTTCAGACCAGTCACTCTCGTGTGAAAACTG
>NZ_JAHZMP010000026.1 GCF_020748465.1 Terrisporobacter mayombei | reverse complement strand
CTGCTCACGCAGCTTATCCAGCAGTGGCATTATTTTTTCCAGAGGCGGTCGAACTCCGCCTTCGCAAAATAAGCGGAAGCCTGGCGAAGGATATCGTTACTGCGGCGCAGTTCACGATTTTCACGTTCCAGCTCTTTCAGACGCTGACGTTCAGCGGTGGTGAGTCCACCATCACCGCCCCCGGTATCCCGCTCATGCTGGCGAACCCAGACACGCAGAGTCTCTGGCGTACAGCCAATCTTTGGGCAATGGAACAAATTGCCGCCCATTGTGAGTCATATTCGCCCTGACTTTCCAGAACCATACGAACTGCCCGTTGACGGACTTCGGGGGAAAAACGAGTATTTTTAGTCATCCTGTTTACCTCTTTCTCAGGAAGTTTAGTCTCCAGGATTTCCGGGGCGGTTCATTCGCTGCAATACGGCTCATCTCTGCCAGTAACCACCGGTTGTGGAACACCAGGGACCAGTACTGGCAGGGAAGTGTGAACACAATATGCTGCCACGGACAGTCGGGAACCAGACTCAGCAGATACTGTATCCACTGTGCGCCAGCCTTCACTCCGCAGTGCGGGCAGGAGCGACTTTTACACCGGAAGCAGACCTTTTTTGTGTGGCAACAGTCCGGAGATGAACAGCACCACTGTGTGTACCCCATCAGCGTGGTTCCGCACGCCATGATTTTTGTCACCGACTCAATGACTACCGGACGCACTGAACCTTCCGGTTGTTTCTCCAGCCAGTTAAGCCAGCGGTTTCCCTGCTGAAAAATGTCGGCAAAACGGGGAAGCATCAGAAGGGCGGGGGGACTCCGTCCGGCCAGTGAACCGTGCCACACTCCGGGCAGTACATGCCGCCGGCGCTGATACCGGCAAGAATGGTCGCAAACTCCCGCTCCGTGCAGCGGGCTATTTCAGGATACCCTTCGTCATCAACACGAACAAACCAGAAGACCAGCTTTTTGTTTCCGGCATCCACAAAGAAGGGAATATTCAGGTCTGCGCAGCACTCAACGGCATCGTCAAAATTATCAAAGCGCAGAGCTTCTGCGTCTTCTTCGTCAAAGAAGTCATCGTCGTGAAGCTTCACGACATAGCGGGGAAGTTTGCTTCTTTGAGGGGCAGGTTTTCGTTTACGGGGTTTAGCTGAACTGGCCATATAACTAACTGAAAGACAATGATATTGTCTGTTTTTATAACGGTAATTTCAGGCCATGACAAGCCGCAGCCGCCAGGCTGCCTACTCGATGATGCTGAACTATCTATCCTGAATCCAGGATTCAGCCAATGCCCACCATCAATGCCCAAAATCCATAAGCCTTTTTTCGCTGCTTCATTACAAACTTCTATTGCAGCTTTTGGTGATAACTTCATAGAAGCATTTCCTTTTAATTCAAAAAAGGCATCACCACTATCATATAACACCGTATGTTCAAATAATTT
>NZ_JAHZMP010000269.1 GCF_020748465.1 Terrisporobacter mayombei | reverse complement strand
TCAAACCGGTGCACCAGATGCTGCACTCGGTTGGTCTTGATGCGCTGGCGACCGCTAACGACATGAACCGTAACGTACTCTGCACCTCGAACCCTTACGAGTCGCAGCTACACGCGGAAGCGTACGAGTGGGCGAAGAAGATTTCTGAGCATCTGCTGCCGCGTACCCGCGCGTATGCGGAGATCTGGCTCGACCAGGAAAAAGTCGCCACTACTGATGAAGAACCGATCCTCGGCCAGACCTACCTGCCGCGTAAATTCAAAACCACGGTAGTGATCCCGCCACAGAACGATATCGATCTGCACGCCAACGACATGAACTTCGTGGCGATCGCCGAAAACGGCAAGCTGGTGGGCTTTAACCTGTTGGTGGGCGGTGGGCTTTCCATCGAACACGGCAACAAGAAAACCTACGCCCGCACCGCGAGTGAGTTTGGCTATCT
>NZ_JAHZMP010000268.1 GCF_020748465.1 Terrisporobacter mayombei | reverse complement strand
GTTGAAAAAACTGTCGCACACCTGCTTCCAGGTGCTGGCTTACGAGCCGTATCTGGAGCTGTGCGAGATTATGAATCAGAAGGTGCCGGGCGATTTCGCCAAGAAAACGCTGCTGGTTACGACCGGTTCCGAAGCGGTGGAAAACGCGGTAAAAATCGCCCGCGCCGCCACCAAACGTAGCGGCACCATCGCTTTTAGCGGCGCGTATCACGGGCGCACGCATTACACGCTGGCGCTGACCGGCAAGGTGAATCCGTACTCTGCGGGCATGGGGCTGATGCCGGGTCATGTTTATCGCGCGCTTTATCCTTGCCCGCTGCACGGCATAAGCGAGGATGACGCTATCGCCAGCATCCACCGGATCTTCAAAAATGATGCCGCGCCGGAAGATATCGCCGCCATCGTGATTGAGCCGGTTCAGGGCGAAGGCGGTTTCTACGCC
>NZ_JAHZMP010000267.1 GCF_020748465.1 Terrisporobacter mayombei | reverse complement strand
TCCTGGCGCTCACCGGCAGACACCTTCACACCGGACGGCTTTTTCTGCGTCGACTCATAATCCTTTTTTGCCGACGCCATCAGCGTGTTGTAATCCGCCTGCAGGATTTTCCCGTCTTTCAGTGCCTTGTTCAGTTCTTCCTGCCGGGCGGTATATTTTTCCAGTGGCGTCAGCTGGCGCTCATACGCCTTCTGCGCCTCTCCGGTATACTTCAGCTGTGACGCCTCACGCTCAGCCCTGTCCCTTGCCGCCAGTTCACCGGCTTTTTCCATATCCGACTGCAGCGTTGCCGCTGCCAGACCCAGACGGGTATTTTCCCGGTCATCCCATGCGCCCTGAAGGTTGGCCCGGAAAGAGGCGGTTTTACCGCGGCGCTGGCTCCGGCCCTGGTACCACTGCCATTTTTTATCCGCCTCATCAAATGCCTTCTGCGCACTGGCGAG
>NZ_JAHZMP010000266.1 GCF_020748465.1 Terrisporobacter mayombei | reverse complement strand
TCTCTGAATTTTGCACCGCGTCGCAAAGTAAATCCTGTCGCCAGCACATCTATCACGGTCAGCTGTGCAAGTCGAGAAACCATGGGCATATAAATGTCAGTATCTTCCGGTACGTCGAGGGTAATTGCCAGCGTTGCTTCCCGGGCGAGCGGGGTACCCGCAGAGGTGAGGGCAATCACCATTGCGTCGTTTTCGCGAGCCAGCTGCGCCAGCTCGACCAGATTTTTTGTTCTTCCAGTGTGAGAAATCAGCACCACCACGTCTCCGTCGCTACAATTCATACAACTCATGCGTTGCAGCACAATATCATCGGAGTACACCACCGGAACATTAAAACGAAAGAACTTATTCATCGCATCGTGGGCAACGGCGGCTGAAGAGCCTAATCCGAAAAAGGCGATTTTTTTTGCCTGAGTGAGCAAGTCGACGGCGCGGTTGATGGC
>NZ_JAHZMP010000265.1 GCF_020748465.1 Terrisporobacter mayombei | reverse complement strand
GTCGGGTAAACCTCGCCGATCCAACGTCCAGGCCCTTCCATCGAAGCTACCGGATCGATCATCCCGGAAAACTGTGTCGCCGGGATCAACGTGATAATCGCCGTTCCGAAAATGGCGGCAATCTGGCTTTTCATAAAGGTGGAGATCAGCAGCCCCATTCCGGTGGCAATGATGATATACAGCAGCGCCGCCAGGGTGAGAGTCAGGAAACTGCCTTTATGCGGTACGCCAAACACAAACACCGACAGGCCGCAGAGCAGGAAAAAGTTCAGCATCCCCAGCGCGATGTATGGCAACTGTTTACCAAGCAAAAATTCACTACGCGTGGTGGGGGTCACGTAAAGGTTGATAATCGACCCAAGCTCTTTTTCCCGCACCACGCTAAGGGCGCTTAGCATTGACGGGATCATCATCAGCAGAAGCGGGATCACCGCCGGAACAAT
>NZ_JAHZMP010000264.1 GCF_020748465.1 Terrisporobacter mayombei | reverse complement strand
GTAGCCTCTCTGACTTCCGTTGCTAAACTGCCGTTTGCTTACGCTAAAGATGGTATCTCCTACACCTTCTCTATCGTTCCGAACGCACTGGGTAAAGACGACGAAGTTCGTAAGACCAACCTGGCTGGTCTGATGGATGGTTACTTCCACCACGAAGCATCCATCGAAGGTGGTCAGCACCTGAACGTTAACGTGATGAACCGTGAAATGCTGCTCGACGCGATGGAAAACCCGGAAAAATATCCGCAGCTGACCATCCGTGTATCTGGCTACGCAGTACGTTTCAACTCGCTGACTAAAGAACAGCAGCAGGACGTTATTACTCGTACCTTCACTCAATCTATGTAATTAGATTTGACTGAAATCGTACAGTAAAAAGCGTACAATAAAGGCTCCACGAAAGTGGGGCCTTTTTTAGCGCGAGAGCCTTTTTTGTCAGCTAT
>NZ_JAHZMP010000263.1 GCF_020748465.1 Terrisporobacter mayombei | reverse complement strand
CTGATTATTCCTGGCTTTATCCCGATGTTCTTCTCCAACGCCACCATCGGTGTGTTCGCTAACCACTTCGGCGGCTGGCGTGCGGCGCTGAAGATTTGTCTGGTGATGGGGATGATCGAAATCTTTGGTTGCGTCTGGGCGGTGAAACTTACCGGTATGAGTGCCTGGATGGGTATGGCGGACTGGTCGATTCTGGCACCGCCGATGATGCAGGGCTTCTTCTCCATCGGTATCGCCTTTATGGCCGTCATCATTGTAATTGCACTGGCTTATATGTTCTTCGCTGGCCGCGCACTGCGCGCAGAAGAAGATGCAGAAAAACAACTGGCAGAACAGTCTGCTTAATAAGGAGTTTTGATTATGACCGTACGTATTCTGGCTGTGTGTGGCAACGGACAAGGCAGTTCCATGATCATGAAGATGAAAGTGGACCAGTTTTTAAC
>NZ_JAHZMP010000262.1 GCF_020748465.1 Terrisporobacter mayombei | reverse complement strand
TAAAAATGAAGTGTCTCAAGGAGATAATGTTAAAAAAGGTAGTCCAATAATAAGCTTTGAAAGAGAAAAAATAAATTCTCAGGGAATTGATTGTACAATAATAATGGTTGTATTAAATCATAGCGAATTTTCAGAAATAAATTGCATGGTAGAAAATGAAGTTGTTGCAGGGCAAGATACTGTTATTGAAATTATGAAATGATAGGAAGGGATTAATTCAATATGAGAGTAGTAAAAATCTTTAATAATAATGCATTATCTACAGTAACTAATGATAGGAAAGAAGCTATTTTACTAGGTCTTGGTATAGGTTTTAATAAACGTCCAGGAGATAAAGCTAATGAAGATAAAATAGAAAAGATTTATTATGTTCAAGACCACATGCAAACAAAATTTTTAGAATTGTTAAAAAATGTTAGTCCAGAAGTGATGGATGCTTCACA
>NZ_JAHZMP010000261.1 GCF_020748465.1 Terrisporobacter mayombei | reverse complement strand
CTAATTCTTCGCCAGGAATCTCTATTAACTTTCCACCGCGCCTCACTGTGACGCTTTCATGAACTAGGCGATCAAGTTGAGCAGCAGCGCTCTTTGCTCGTAGCTCCTGAATCAGACGAATTACGCCACTAATTAGTATCATGGAAAAGATAATAATGGCAGTAGTAGCATTTCTCGCAAAATTGGATGCTAAGAAAACATCTGTAACAAGAGAAACAATGCCCAGAACAAAAAGAATCACATGAAATGGGTTAATAAATGCTCGTCTCAATCGTTGCATCGTCGTATCATTTTTTCGCCCATTGAAGCTGTTCGCTCCATATTTCCCCCGCATTGAACCAATTTGCTCAATAGATAGACCATCTGGGGATTAGCCACTGTCTCGATATTTTTCTGATAATTTAAAGTAAGCGTATTTTTTAATACGTCTATCAAATATTGTTG
>NZ_JAHZMP010000260.1 GCF_020748465.1 Terrisporobacter mayombei | reverse complement strand
TTCTGTTTCTGTAGCAACAAAAAAAGAAGCAAAAAAAATTCTCGATACAGATATAAATAAAATAATAAAAGTTTATGAAAAATTTGATGAGCTTATTACTGAAAATGCAGATTATGAATATGAAGTTGAAAGATGGTCAGGTAATGTAGACAAAGTACTTTTAGGCTATTCTACTTATAATTTGACTCCTATTAAATATAAAGTTTCTAATGATACTCTAGATAATTATCCATTGGCAGAACTTTGGAGAGAAACTAGTAAAAAACTTAACTTAGACTACAAATTAATACTAGATATATTATTTTATAGTATAAGTACATGCGGATATAATGAAATAGAAAAAAGTTGGTTTTAATCTATATATTCAAATGTCCTTGACTCTAAAAAACAAAATAAAATATCTACAAAACTTGAAAAATTAAAATTCAATGGACTTACAAGAAAG
>NZ_JAHZMP010000259.1 GCF_020748465.1 Terrisporobacter mayombei | reverse complement strand
GGTAATCAACAGCACCTGCTTGCCCGTCTCCTGCCAGAGTTTCAGCAGCAGGGTTTGCATCTGGTCGCGGGTGAAGGCGTCCAGCGCACCAAACAGTTCGTCGAGTAATAACAGCTGGGGATTCGCCGCCAGCGCACGAGCAATCCCCACCCGCTGACGTTGACCACCGGAAAGCTGCCAGATGTAGCGTTTTTCTGCGCCTTCCAGCCCCACTTTTTTCAGCATCTGGTGCGCGATTTCCAGTCGCTGCATTTTCTCTATACCTGCCAATTGCAGGCCGAACGCCACGTTGTCCTGTACATTGCGCCACGGTAGTAGCCCTTCATTCTGAAAAACTACGCCACGCTCTGCTCCCGGTCCCTCAATACGCTTACCCGCCAGTTGAATGCTGCCATGCTGATAAGGCACAAAACCGGCAATCAGATTCAGCAGGGTGGTTTTACCG
>NZ_JAHZMP010000258.1 GCF_020748465.1 Terrisporobacter mayombei | reverse complement strand
TCTAGAAAAAGAGTACCTCCATGAGCAAGTTCAAACAATCCTCTTTTTCCACCCTTTCTAGCACCAGTAAATGCACCTTCTTCGTATCCAAAAAGTTCACTTTCAAGTAAATTTTCTGCTATAGTAGCACAGTTTATGGCAACAAAGGGTCTATCTTTTCTTTTACTTATATTGTGTATACTATGGGCTATAATTTCTTTACCTGACCCACTTTCTCCATAAAGTAAAGTTGTATAATCACTTTTTCCAATTTTTTTGGCTTCTTCAATAAATTCTTTAGTTAATTTATCTTTAAATAAAAAATCATCAAAAGTATATCTAGCATAAAGACCTTTTTGATTCAAGTCATATCTTATTTTTCTTTCTAAGTTTTGTAGCTTGGTTATATCTTGTATTATTCCTAAAACTCCATAAGTACTATTATCAACTTTTATCAATGTCGTTC
>NZ_JAHZMP010000257.1 GCF_020748465.1 Terrisporobacter mayombei | reverse complement strand
GTTCCTGATGCGGCGTTACGGGAAACCATCTGGCTGATTTCCATGCCGCCGGGTTTGATTCGTGGGTCAACGCGCCGGACAGTGATTTCAAAGGTGAAGGCCTGCTCGGGGCGGGTGCTGGTCTGACCGACCCGACGCATCCTTACCGGATACCGGAATTTCCAGAACCAGATGCCGTTTTCCATCTGGCCCTGATTCACCAGCGTGCCGGCCCCGATGGTGGCTGTGAGGTTAAATTTCTCCTTTTTAATGGTGTCCAGAATGTTGGAGGCCTGAAGAGCATTCACATAGCCGGCAAAACCGGCTTCGGAAAAGCGGGGGGCCAGTGTCGTGATTTGTTTCCTGTAGTGGACAAAATCCAGATTAAAAGCTTCGCTCAGCGTCATGCTGCCAAACGTCATGACGTCGCTCTGACTCCAGGCTGGCTGACTGGTGGGGGCCAGGC
>NZ_JAHZMP010000256.1 GCF_020748465.1 Terrisporobacter mayombei | reverse complement strand
CACTACTACCAGAGAAAAGATTTGACAGACCTTTAGACTTAGATAGTTTTAACATAATGCTACAATCAGCATTTATAAAGAATAATGATAGAGATACACTTTTAAAAATTGCAGGAAATATCCAAGAATCTACAGTAAAAAATGTGGGAGATGATGGAGTTTCTCAGTCTGTAACAATAAAAACAGGCGTAGCTAGTGTATCAGAAGCAATAGTCCCAAACAGAGTAAAGTTAATTCCTTATCGCACTTTCCAAGAGATAGAGCAACCAGAAAGTGAGTTTATTTTCAGAATGAGTTCTGGACCAGCAGCAGGATTATATGAAGCAGATGGTGGAGCATGGAAAAATCAAGCAATGTTAAACATTAAAGCGTACTTGCAAGAAGAATTAAAAGATTTTAAAAATGTAAATATAATTGCTTAATTGAAAATCTAAGAGGGCTTACA
>NZ_JAHZMP010000255.1 GCF_020748465.1 Terrisporobacter mayombei | reverse complement strand
CCTGGCGATCGCTGCCAAACGGGTAAAAGGTTTTCTCTTCAATGGCTTTCAGCAGCATTGCCTGTTCGTCTGCGCCCAGTTCGCCAATCTCATCAAGAAACAACATTCCGCCGTTGGCGCTGCGTAATAAACCTTCACGAGATTCCCGCGCCCCGGTAAACGCGCCTTTTACATGACCAAACAGCGTCGACATGGCGGTATCGCCGCGCAGGGTGGCGCAGTTCACTTCCACAAACGCGCCGCTAAACTGATGCCGCGCCTGTTTTAACTCGAAGATGCGTCGCGCCAGAAATGACTTGCCCGCGCCGGTTGGACCGTTAAGCAGAATCGGCGCGCGGGATTTGATCGCCACTTTTTCGATCTGCTCAATCATGCGGTTGAAGTGGGGGTTACGCGTGGCAATGCCGGACTTAAGAAAATCAAGCGTTTGCTGGCGTTCCTCGGC
>NZ_JAHZMP010000254.1 GCF_020748465.1 Terrisporobacter mayombei | reverse complement strand
TTCTGTGCCTCCCACGGCTTATGGCAAGTTTATGTCAACCATTTTTATGCAATGGGTTAAAAACGATGTGGGTGAAATTTTCATCCGTCAGTTTGAAAGCTTTGTCAGCCGTTTTTTGGGGAATGGGCATACCAGTTGTATTTTCCAGGAGTCCTGCAAGGATAATCTGGTTGTTGAAAGTAATGGAGATATTTACGAATGCGACCATTTTGTCTATCCACAGTACAAAATTGGAAACATTAATAAATCTGAACTCAAAACGATGAACAGTGTACAACTGACAGCGCAAAAAAAACGGATTCCAGCGAAATGTCAGCAATGTGCATATAAACCTATCTGCAATGGCGGTTGTCCTAAGCATCGTATTACTAAAGTAAACAATGAGACTGTTTCTTATTTTTGCGAAGGTTATAAAATCCTTTTTTCAACCATGGTACCTTATATGA
>NZ_JAHZMP010000253.1 GCF_020748465.1 Terrisporobacter mayombei | reverse complement strand
GGTAAAAGAGGCACTTTCAGCAATAAAAACTTTTAATATAAAAGGAGCTAATGTTACTATGCCATGTTAATCTGCTGTTACAGAATATATGGATGAACTTTCTCCAGCAGCTCGTATAATTGGAGCATGTAATACAATTGTAAATGACAATGGGAAGTTAGTTGGTCATATAACAGATGGGGTAGGCTATGTTCGTAATTTAAAAGAAAACGAGGTAGAAGTTAAAGGTAAAAAGGTTACAATTATGGGTGCTGGTGGTGCAGCGACTGCTATACAAGTACAATGTGCATTAGATGGAGCAAGAGAAATATCTATCTTCAATGCTAAGGATGATTTTTATAAAAGAGCAGAGCAAACAGTTGAGAATATAAAAAAAGAAGTACCAAAATGTATTGTTAATCTATATGATTTAGAAGATACAAACAAACTTTATGAGGAGATAGAAT
>NZ_JAHZMP010000252.1 GCF_020748465.1 Terrisporobacter mayombei | reverse complement strand
CTTGGGAACTATGAACAGAATCATTGCATTAGGATAGAACCATAATGTAGAAAGTTTATAGGTGTTTACACGTAATAAAAAGGGTACAGATGATAAGGTGACCGAAGTATACGGTTTATAGATTTGTAATTACTTCCTTATGATAGTCAATTTAAAAGTAATGACTATTATAAGGGAATAATTACGTCCAATTTCAGTTCCCTCGTGCCGGTTTATTATTTTAGTGAACTTGTCAAGATAAAATTTAAATAGGGATAACAAAATTCGATATAGGACAAGCCCCTCTGGCTTGGCATATGGAGAATGCGTTAGTAACCACTTAAAGCCTAAGGTTAAAGTGGTTACTAACCGTTAGGTTCAATAAAAGGAAGGTGAAAATTATGAAAGATTATTCAATTAAAAATACAACTAAGGAACAAAGAAAAGAGATTGTTAATTCTGCACTT
>NZ_JAHZMP010000251.1 GCF_020748465.1 Terrisporobacter mayombei | reverse complement strand
GTCGCGCACCGTGAATTGCTTTTGTTCTTCACCCGCCACACATTCGGTGTGCGGCATGATGTCGGATGCATGAAGAAACGCGGCTTTATCCAGCCCAATATCTACAAAAGCCGCCTGCATGCCCGGAAGTACACGACTTACACGCCCCTTGTAGATATTGCCTACTCTTCCGCCTCGCGCCCCACGTGCATTATGAATTTCCTGCAGAATACCGCCATCAATATACGCCACTCGCGTTTCCGAAGGCGTTACGTTTACTAACAATTCAGCCGTCATGTTTATCCCTTTTCTCACGCAGTGCGTTAAAATTACTTAATAATTCATACGTTTCAACCAGCGGTAAGCCGACTACGGCGTGATAGCTGCCATTTATCTTCCTGACAAAACGGCCACCCAGCCCCTGAATACCGTATGCACCTGCTTTATCTAACGGTTCATCGCTGGCGA
>NZ_JAHZMP010000250.1 GCF_020748465.1 Terrisporobacter mayombei | reverse complement strand
GCGGTGGAAGCAGGTATTGCCGATTACTGGTACAAGTATGTTGGTCTGAAAGGGGCAATTGTCGGGATGACGGGTTACGGGGAATCTGCTCCGGCGGATAAGCTGTTCCCGTTCTTTGGCTTTACCGCCGAGAATATTGTGGCAAAAGCGCATAAGGTGCTGGGAGTGAAAGGTGCCTGATGGTGATTGCCGGATGCTGATTGCCGGATGCGACGCTGACGCGTCTTATCCGGCCTACAGCGTCTTATCCGGCCTACATGTCCCGCCATTTTGTTTAACGGGTGATCCACAACGTGGGCCAGGCGTCTGGCCCATGCCAGTTATCGCAGGTGGGTTCTGCGGCGTAACGCACCAGGCGAAAACGCTGACCGTCAAAGCGCCAGCGCGCCTGAATGCCACAATCGCTTAATCCGCGCCCTTTCGCTAAGGTCACCAGTTCACGCGATT
>NZ_JAHZMP010000024.1 GCF_020748465.1 Terrisporobacter mayombei | reverse complement strand
GCTCAGACTAATCATTATCTGAATATCTGGCTTGGTTTGTTTGTTGTTTCAGTTTAATTCTTAAAGAATTAATTTATTGTTAACCTACTGTTTAATTTTCAAAGTTCTTTGCTTGTTTCAGCTTCTTCATTCTATCAAAGCTGTTTTTCTTTGTCAACTACTTTTTTTAAGAAATTTTCGTTGACGTTTTGTCCCTGTCTCAAGGACAAGTAATACTATATCATCGTAAATTATATTGGTCAATAGTTTTTTCAAACTTTTTTATATATAATTTTATAAAAAACTTATTAACACACTTCATTTTACTTTATCCACATTATAAACAGTCTCAAATTGCTATATATTCTAAATAATTATTTTTTATCCACAACTAATGGTTAATAGTGTTAATAAATTTTTTTTATTAAATAATAAGTATTTGTTATTAAATATTTTATTCACATCTATTAATATACTCAAAGTAAAAACAATTATTCATAGTTTTTTAATAATTATTTAATTATAATCGCTTACCCCCTTACTTCTATTTTTTATAAATAAATTAATATTTTTCTCAACGTATCCAAGGTCTGAAAGAAGTATAAGTATTTTAGGTTTACATTTAAAATTTATTATATTTAATACTATATGCAAACTACACTAAACTTTCACTTTTTAACAACCTTTTATAGCTTTAATACCTGTTAGATAATTTACTTAAATCATTTATGTCATTAGCAACATTACAAGAAATAACATAACTATGTTTATTATCAATCGTAGTTTAAACATTGTAACAAATTACATTTTATAATTTTAATATTTGAATCTATAATCGATATTTGTTTAATATTTTAACTTTCATACCTAATTTTATTTTTGTAGTTTTTATTTGCTTAATTTATATTCTTCTAAGTTTTCTTGTAAATCGTCTATATTTTATATAGCTACCATTTTGTCATGTCCCTCTATATTGCTATCAGACACAATTCTTTCTATATATTTATTAATTTTTTAGTCTATACACTCTATTTTTTGTAAACTCAAATGATTTTTTTACCGCCACTTTCTCTTGCCTTTGTTCAATCTATTGCTGCTTAGCTTTTCATCAATCTTCTATATTTTAATAATAGTCTAAAACATTTTAAAATATAGCAAATACACATTTATTATATTTCAATAAATAATAGCTACCATAATCAGGTATATTTCGTATGTTTGGGTTTACTTCATTTGTTAATCATTCTATCAAATAAATATACGATAGATGGCGTAACACACGACAGGAAAATTTATGTTTCTCATCTACTAAACAAGCTAAAGTTCATATAAAAAAAGCATACCTATTCGGTATGCCTATAAATATCTTTAATAATAAAAAAGATTACGTGGCTACGTGCTACTCTCCCAGGGGGTCGCCCCCCAAGTACCATCGCCGCTCAAGAGCTTAACTTCTGTGTTCGGAATGGGAACAGGTGTATCCTCTTTGCTATAATAACCACA
>NZ_JAHZMP010000249.1 GCF_020748465.1 Terrisporobacter mayombei | reverse complement strand
GAAGATCAGCCCCGGATCCTGCAATAGCGGGTTAAGATCGCGACCTTCAATCGGGAAGTTCGGCAACGTGCGAGAGAACGGGTTAGAGGTAAAGAGAATGAACAGCAAAAAGCCGACACTGACCATCCCCATTATCGCCAGTACACGGGCCACAATATCCAGCGGAATACGCTGACTAAAAATCGCCACCGCAAAGGTCCAGCCGCTCATCAGCAGCACCCACAGCAGTAGCGAGCCTTCATGCGCGCCCCAGGTAGCCGCCACGCGATACCACACCGGAAGCTGGGTATTGGAGTTGCTGGCAACATAGGTGACGGTGAAGTCGTTGACCACGAAAGCATTGACCAGCACCAGAAATGCGCCAGCCACAGACATAAACAGCAGCTAGGCAAACAAGCGGGAAGACGCCATCATGCGCGCATCTCCGCGCGCCACGCCCCATAGCGG
>NZ_JAHZMP010000248.1 GCF_020748465.1 Terrisporobacter mayombei | reverse complement strand
TTACAATAGCAATTTTTACAGTAGCCGTGTTTGTAATGGTGATTTACAACGCGTTTTCACTGTCTGCAAATGCTAGACTTACTCAATTAGGGATATTATCTAGTGTTGGTGCATCACCAAAACAAATTAAAAGGACTGTAGTGTTTGAAGGCTTGTTACTGACAATTATACCATTACCAATAGGTTTATTTTTAGGATGGTTATTGTGTAATAGGCTTATAGTTTATGTTAATTCAGTTAATTATCATACTGATGTTCCAGAAGTGGTATTTACTTACGGTATTCCTGCTTTTCTGCCAGCAGTTTTACTTACAATAGTAACAGTCTGGATTTCTGCACTTATACCAGCACGAAAAGTATCAAAGATATCTCCTATAGAAGCAATACGACAAGGAGATAGTGTTAAAATCAAAAAGTCGCATAAATATTCATTAGGAAAGATATTTG
>NZ_JAHZMP010000247.1 GCF_020748465.1 Terrisporobacter mayombei | reverse complement strand
GAGGGGGGTGGGCGCGGCATCGTGTGCGCGCGGCGCGCGGGCCGGCGCCCCCGGTCGGGCGGTACCCCGGTGGGTGGGCAGGGACGGGGGGGGGGCCTGAAGGATGGCATCGAACTGAGTACGGGCATGCTTTTCGCGTACAGTCCGGATAACCCGGAAGGCGCTGCGCATCAACTCCGGCTGTTCGGCGGCATCCTCACCCAGATAGCTCAGTGGGCCTCCACATTCCGGGCAGCATGACGCTGCCGGCAGCAGCCGTTTTTCATCGCGGGGGAGTGATTCGGGGAACGGTTTGCGGGTGCGGGTTTGACGCAGTGGGCGCTGCACGGCCGGGTCGTCAACCCGACCGGTAAGGGTATCACTTTCTTTCTGAAGTGCCTTCAGGTCAGCTTCCATCTGTGCGATACGACGGGAGACTTTTTCGGAGCGGCTGCCGAAGTTCATCCG
>NZ_JAHZMP010000246.1 GCF_020748465.1 Terrisporobacter mayombei | reverse complement strand
GCCTAAATTTGTACTTATGAAAGGAGGTCCTTTAGATGGAGAAGCGGTAGATATTTTAATTGGGAAAAATATATTTAAAGTTTATAAAAGTGAAAGAATTGATAAAAAAAATACACATGGAACAGGATGCACATTATCTTCTGCAATAACATCTTATCTAGCATTAGGATATGAAATAACAGAAGCAGTAAATTTTAGCAAAATCTCTATAACAGATGCAATAAAAAGAAGCTTTGATATAGGTCATGGAGTAGGACCAGTACATCATTTTTATAAATTTGAATAATAAAAAAATATTGGAGGTAGAATATGTATAATTTAATTAAAGACGTAAAAAAATTAAATCCATTGGTAATTCATTATACTAATAATGTAACTATAAATGATTGTGCTAATGCAACTTTAGCTGTAGGAGCAAGTCCTCTTATGAGTTTTTCATATGAAGAAG
>NZ_JAHZMP010000245.1 GCF_020748465.1 Terrisporobacter mayombei | reverse complement strand
GGTGGAAGACGATCCGGTCGTTGAGAAAACTGACGAAATCTTACCGTAGCCAGTGTGGTCAGTGCGGTTATCCCGGCTGTCGCCCCTACGCGGAAGCCATCAGCTGTAACGGTGAAAAAATCAACCGTTGCGCCCCAGGTGGCGAAGCTGTGATGCTAAAAATTGCCGAGTTGCTTAATGTCGAGCCGCAGCCGCTGGATGGCGAAGCGCAAGAGATAACGCCTGCGCGGATGGTGGCGGTTATTGATGAAAATAACTGTATTGGCTGCACTAAATGTATTCAGGCGTGTCCGGTAGACGCCATCGTTGGCGCTACCCGTGCCATGCATACGGTAATGAGTGATCTCTGTACGGGCTGCAATTTATGTGTTGATCCGTGCCCGACGCACTGCATCTCGTTGCAACCGGTCGCAGAAACACCTGACTCCTGGAAATGGGATCTGAACAC
>NZ_JAHZMP010000244.1 GCF_020748465.1 Terrisporobacter mayombei | reverse complement strand
ATTTTGATGAGTAATTTAGATTATTGGTGAACAGAGCGGCGCTCTCTGCTCGCTAATTCCGCAAGCCTGACAAAATCAAAGTGAATAAAAATGCAATATAACAGAATAAAAGAAAACATCCATCACTGGTGCTTTCTGCTGTTAATGTACATTGTCTGGCATAAAAAATGCTGAAAATGACCCAGCTACTACATACACCGAATTCTCTACGCTTATAGCGTTACCTCACCCCCAAACTTTCATTAGTGATATTAAAGGTAAGGCCATATCTAATTGATTTAATTAAAAATAAATCATATCGGCATGTAAAAATCCACAATGTACAAAAAACGAGCCGTTACGGAATATTTTATCTACAAAAACTGACTAAATAAAAATTTTTCACTAATTGATTAGTCATAGCCAGCGATATACGCTATGCGAAAATGCAGATGGCAATGAGATCCAC
>NZ_JAHZMP010000243.1 GCF_020748465.1 Terrisporobacter mayombei | reverse complement strand
ATTGGACCTAACCGCAACCGCGCGGTGGTTTCGTGGACACCATTTACGCGTGATGGTGGACAAATGCTGTCACGCAAATACCAGCTCTATCCAATGACGGCAGAGCGAGAAGTACCGGTTGGACAATAACCTGACGTAATTCATAACATTACATTTACTGATAAATATAAACCAATGAAAAAGAACATTTTTAAGTTTTCGGTACTGACATTGGCTGTTCTGTCTTTGACAGCATGTACCCTTGTTCCTGGTCAGAATTTATCGACCAGTAACAAGGATGTCATTGAACTACCTGACAATCAGTATGACCTGGACAAAATGGTCAATATCTATCCCGTCACGCCAGGATTGATTGATCAGTTGCGCGCCAAACCGATTATGTCGCAGGCTAACCCGGAGCTGGAGCAGCAAATCGCAAACTATGAATATCGTATCGGGATTGGTGATGT
>NZ_JAHZMP010000242.1 GCF_020748465.1 Terrisporobacter mayombei | reverse complement strand
CTTGAAACTCGTCCCCAGAGCCTCTTCAGCCATCTATTTGGGAGCAAACAATTTCATTCCTACTCATAACCCCAGCATATAAATTCAGTTGGTAACTTTTATTTAACCTGAAACCAGTTTTATCCACTATTTATAAAATTAATTAAAGCATTTCATAGAAGAAAAATCACTGGCCTAAACATTATCCCCTTTTTGCCTGATTTTTGACCATTTCCGCGATTTGTTACACATTGAAATATCACTTTTGCTGTGCGTAATATGGCTATTCGTTAGCCAAAAAATAAGAAAAGATTATGCAAGCAACAGCCACAACACTCGACCACGAGCAAGAATACACGCCGATCAACTCGCGTAATAAAGTCCTTGTCGCCTCTCTCATTGGCACAGCCATTGAGTTCTTCGACTTTTACATTTACGCCACTGCGGCCGTTATTGTGTTTCCGCATATC
>NZ_JAHZMP010000241.1 GCF_020748465.1 Terrisporobacter mayombei | reverse complement strand
CAAACTTTTCCGGGTATCGGGCGCTGGACGGCGAATTATTTTGCTTTGCGTGGCTGGCAGGCGAAAGATGTTTTCCTGCCGGATGATTATCTGATTAAACAGCGATTTCCGGGAATGACACCGGCGCAAATCCGCCGTTATGCCGAGCGCTGGAAGCCCTGGCGTTCTTATGCGCTGTTGCATATCTGGTATACGGAAGGCTGGCAACCAGACGAAGCATGACGTTGGTCGCCGGATGCGGTGCGAGCGCCTTATCCGGCCTGGGGAATGAGCGATTTGTAGGCATGATAAGACGCGTTAAGCGTCGCATCAGGCATTATGGCGCAGTTGCCGGATGCGGCGTGAACGCCTTATCCGGCCCACAGGAACTGTAATCTTTGTAGACCGGTTAAGATGCGTCATCGCATCCGGCAAACACACATCACGGATGAGCTACAAACCGGGAAAGC
>NZ_JAHZMP010000240.1 GCF_020748465.1 Terrisporobacter mayombei | reverse complement strand
TAACTACAATAAAAATTTTAAATTATATAAAATTTATTTAATCTTTTATATAATAATACATGGGGTAATTAATTGAAAAAACTAGTAAAAATATTAATAAATATTATTTGCATTATTACGCTAATTTTCTCTAGCCTTTCGATTTACATAAAATTATCTGAATATAAAAAGGCTGATGAAGTATATACTGAACTCAGAGAAAACACTAGCAATAACAATAGTAAACATCAAGAACTTTATGATAAAAATAATGATTATAGATTCTGGCTTAAAATAAACAACGCAAATATAGACTATCCTGTAGTACAAGGATATAACAAGGATTTCTACCTAACTCATGATTTTTATAAAAATTATCTTCCTGCAGGTAGTATTTTCATGGATTATAGAAATAACTTTGAAAATGATAAGAGTTTAATAGTCTATGGTCATTATATGAAAAATAAAAC
>NZ_JAHZMP010000023.1 GCF_020748465.1 Terrisporobacter mayombei | reverse complement strand
GCTGAGGATCTAGAAAAAAATCCTATTGATGGACATTTAGGAATAGGGCATACTAGATGGGCAACTCATGGAGAGCCATCAGATGTAAACTCACATCCTCATTACAATATGGATAGAACTATAGCTGTTGTTCACAACGGTATAATAGAAAACTACCTTGAATTAAAAGCTGAATTAGAATCTGAAGGAGTTAAATTCTTATCTCAAACAGATACAGAAATAGTAGCTCACATGGTAAGTAAATACTATGAAGGAAATCTTTTAGAAGCAGTATATAAAGCAACTGAAAGATTTAGAGGAGCATATGCACTAGGTGTAGTATGTACTGACAATGCAAATGAATTAGTTGCAGTAAGAAAAGATAGTCCATTAGTTGTAGGTTTAGGTGAAGATGAAAATATGGTAGCATCTGATATACCTGCAATATTAAAATATACAAGAAATGTTTACTTCTTAGAAAATGGTGAATTTGTTCACATAGAAGGAAATAAAGTAACTGTTTTAAATGAAAAGAAAGAAGTAGTAGAAAAAGAAGTAAGTGAAATAACTTGGGATGTGGAAGCAGCATCTAAAGGTGGATTTGATAGTTTCATGGCAAAAGAAATCTACGAACAACCAAAAGGTGTAGGAGATACACTTCTTAGAAGATTAGACGAAAATGGAAGAATAAAACTAGACGATATAAAAATAACTAAAGAAGATTTAGATAAAATAAACAAAGTATATATAGTAGCTTGTGGTACTGCTTATCATGCAGGACTTGTTGGAAAATATGCTATAGAAAAATTTGCGAAAATACCAGTTATAGCTGATATAGCTTCTGAATTTAGATATAGTGATCCATTTGTAGATGAAAATACTTTAATAATAATAGTAAGTCAATCAGGAGAAACAGCTGATACTTTAGCAGCACTTAGAGATGCTAAAGCAAAAGGTGCTAGAGTATTATCAATAACTAACGTTGTTGGTTCATCAATAGCAAGAGAGTCTGATGACATATTCTACACATGGGCAGGTCCAGAAATAGCAGTTGCATCTACAAAAGCTTATACAACACAGTTAACAGCATTTTATATGATAGCATTAAACTTAGCTATGACAAAAGGAACTATAAGTGAAGAAGAATACTTTAAAATGATAGATAAATTAAAAGAGATGCCATCACAAGTTGAAAAAGTATTAGAATGTGATAAATTAGTAGAAGAAATAGCTGCTGAAATAAAAGATAAAAATGATATGTTCTATTTAGGTAGAGGTCTTGACTTCGCATTAGCTATGGAAGGTTCTTTAAAAATAAAAGAAATATCTTATATGCATGCTGAAGCTTTCGCTGCAGGAGAATTAAAACACGGAACAATAGCTTTAATAGAAGAGGGAACTCCTGTTTTAGTTTTGGCTACTCAAGAACAGTTATTTGAGAAGATGCTTTCAAATATGCAAGAAGTTAAAGCTAGAGGAGCAAAAGTTATAGCAATAGCTAAAGAGCACAACAAAGAAGTAGAAAAATCAGCTGATAGAGTAATATATATACCAGAAGTTGATGA
>NZ_JAHZMP010000239.1 GCF_020748465.1 Terrisporobacter mayombei | reverse complement strand
AGTGAAGACAACTCAGGCAAAGACTATCTGTGGGTAAATACCGCGTTTGAACTGGCCTGCCGGATAGTTGATGCTTTTGAGGAGTATGGCTGGTGTGCAGCCATTCGTGGTGTGGAAGGTGGTGGTCTGGTTAAATCATTACCGGCCTATAATTATACATCCCATACAGGTGAGCGACTTTTACAATGTCCGACTGAGGTTGCTATCTCAGACCGCAGGGAAAAAGAACTGTCAGACCTCGGCTTTATTCCACTTATTTACTGTAAGGGTACCGATTTTGCCGCATTTTTTGCTGTGCAGTCGGTGAACAAACCACGACTGTAAATACTGATCAGGCGAATGCGAATGCAAAATTATCCAGCCAGCTTCAGTATATATTAGCCACGTCGCGATTCGCACATTATCTGAAAGTGATTGTTCGTGACAAAGTGGGAAGCTTTATGTCGAAGA
>NZ_JAHZMP010000238.1 GCF_020748465.1 Terrisporobacter mayombei | reverse complement strand
AGTTCTGATTCCAAAAATAATGATGCTCTATTAATTATTGATATTGATGATTTTAAAACTGTTAATGATACTTTTGGTCATTTAGAGGGAAATGAAGTTCTAGTTGCTGTATCAAAAATACTATTACATAACACATATGATAAAGACATAGTTGCTCGCATCGGTGGAGATGAGTTTACAATATTTATAAAATCATTAACAAAGGATTTAATAATAAAAATTACTAATGATATTTTAAATGATGCAAGTAAAATAAAAGTAAAGGACAATCATAAAATAACATTAAGCATTGGTATTGCTTTTACTGATGATTCAACTAAATTATATAAAGATTTATTTTCTAAAGCTGATAAAGCTCTTTATTTATCAAAAGCAGATGGGAAAAATTGTTATAGTGTGTACGAATAAAGCCATTTATATGGCTAAAAATGAACCTTTAAATTCAAATTC
>NZ_JAHZMP010000237.1 GCF_020748465.1 Terrisporobacter mayombei | reverse complement strand
GGAGATACAATAACTCTATCTAATGATAAGTATGATTTTTCTTATAAAATAGTAGGTAGTTTTAAATCCCGTGCAAATGATGTAGAAGCTGTTATACCATCACATTATGCAGTTAATGATTTTGATAAAACTAATTATGGTTTTTTAGTATATACAGCAGTCAATCCAGATGCTGTTATGATTCAGATAAGAGATTTATTTGGAGATACATATAATTGGAGTCGTACAGTTGAAGAATTTAATAATGATTCTTTAAATACTATAAGTAGTTTTTTGTCTCCTATGAATAAGATGACCTATTTCATTTTTCTTCTTGCTACAGTAGGTATTATTAATAATCTACTGATTAATTATATTCAAAAAAGACGTTCTATAGCTATGTATAAATCTATAGGACTAAGTAATAAACAAAATATAAAAGTGACATTGATTGAAGGGTTTACTTCAGGT
>NZ_JAHZMP010000236.1 GCF_020748465.1 Terrisporobacter mayombei | reverse complement strand
GTAAAAATAATTTAGGTGAGAAACAAACACATATTTTAGTTGCTATTAAAAATATAGATTATCTTATGCAAATACATAAAAACCAAAAGGATACATTAACAGGATTATACAATTATGAAAGTTTTTGTGAACAAACAAGCTTAATGCTGAAAAGATATCCTGGCAAGCCCTATGCAATTATAATGATGGATATAGATAAGTTCAAAGTAATTCATGATATTTAAGGAATTAGAGGAGGAGATAAAGCCTTAATATATGTTGCAGAATTGATTCAAAAAAACATTGGTTCTAATGGTATATGTTGTCGTATGTATGCAGATGTATTTTGCATTTTTTATGAGAGTTACTCTGATAGAGAGATTCATAAAGTAATTTATAATATTAAAAATAACTTGAATAGGAAAAAATTTGAATATATGTTAGTACCATGTTTTGGGGTTTATAAAATTTT
>NZ_JAHZMP010000235.1 GCF_020748465.1 Terrisporobacter mayombei | reverse complement strand
GCAAACCTGATTGGGGCATTCATCATAGGAATAGGATTCGCATGGTTCAGCAGGATGACGAACATTGAT
Source organism: Terrisporobacter mayombei (assembly GCF_020748465.1). Lineage (GTDB taxonomy): Bacteria > Bacillota > Clostridia > Peptostreptococcales > Peptostreptococcaceae > Terrisporobacter > Terrisporobacter mayombei. Next base: position 382 of record NZ_JAHZMP010000235.1, on the reverse strand, counting down.
CCAGTGTGGAAAGTATTAATCACCACCGGATTTTGTGGCGGTCTAACAACCTTCTCAACATTTTCGGCAGAAGTGGTGTTTTTGTTACAAGAGGGCCGCTTTGGCTGGGCATTACTGAACGTTTTCGTCAACCTTCTGGGGTCTTTTGCCATGACCGCACTGGCATTCCGGCTGTTTTCGGCCTCAACCGAACACTAAAGACCAAAAAAAACCCGCTGATTAAGCGGGTTTTGAATTCTTGCTGACGTATCTTACAGAGCGATTACGTTTGCAGCAGAAGGGCCTTTGGCACCGTTAGTGATTTCGAACTCTACGCGCTGACCTTCAGCAAGAGTTTTAAAACCATTAGTCTGGATTGCAGAGAAGTGTACGAACACGTCTT
>NZ_JAHZMP010000234.1 GCF_020748465.1 Terrisporobacter mayombei | reverse complement strand
CGTTGATTTGCGTTATGACTCTGGAGCGGCAGTAGGCTGGGCGCCCTTGCCGCCAGAGGAATCTACTCAGCAACAAAATCAGGCACAGGCAGAGCAACAATGATCAAGGCGACGGACAGAAAACTGGTAGTAGGACTGGAGATTGGTACCGCGAAGGTTGCCGCTTTAGTAGGGGAAGTTCTGCCCGACGGTATGGTCAATATCATTGGCGTGGGCAGCTGCCCGTCGCGTGGTATGGATAAAGGCGGGGTGAACGACCTCGAATCCGTGGTCAAGTGCGTACAACGCGCCATTGACCAGGCAGAATTGATGGCAGAGTGTCAGATCTCTTCGGTATATCTGGCGCTTTCTGGTAAGCACATCAGCTGCCAGAATGAAATTGGTATGGTGCCTATTTCTGAAGAAGAAGTGACGCAAGAAGATGTGGAAAACGTCGTCCATACCGCGAAAT
>NZ_JAHZMP010000233.1 GCF_020748465.1 Terrisporobacter mayombei | reverse complement strand
TAAACTTAAAATTCAAAAAGGATATAGGTCGTCCAGATAGAGACAACACTATTGATGTATATCTTTCTGATGATTATATGGATGTGCTTGCTGATGGCATATGGCAAAACTTTTTTGAAGAAAAACCAGAGCCTCTAACTGGAGAAGGAAAAAGAGCATGGCTTAAAACTTTAACAGGAGTAGCACTTGGTTCAGATGCATTTTTCCCATTTGGTGATAATATAGAGCGTGCAAAAAGGAGTGGGGTAAGCTTTATAGCACAACCAGGTGGTTCTATTCGTGATGATAATGTTATATTAACTTGTAATAAGTATAACATAGTCATGGCATTTACTAAAAATAGATTATTCCATCATTAAAATACTGAAAATATAAAGATAATATAGATTAAGTAAAAATCTACAACAAGTTTTGTTGTAGATTTTTTTATTTGCTGTATAATTTTAAATAG
>NZ_JAHZMP010000232.1 GCF_020748465.1 Terrisporobacter mayombei | reverse complement strand
CTCACAAATAACTTGGGGTAGTCAAATTAGGTCATATGTTTTTCAACCATATAAATTGGTTAAAGACCATAGAACAAATGCTGAGTTTGGAAATGTAGATAGTGTAATGAATGGGAATATAGACTTGTTTATTAATGAATACTTAAAAATGAATAAAATAGTTTAATAAATATGCATTGTAATTAAGATATATGTATAAGAAGGTTAGTGCTTAATATGCACTTACATCACTTAGGCTGAGGACGATAACCCTCAGCCTTCGTTCTGTTTTGTTATACTTATGAAAAAACTAACATGAGGAGTGAATAAATTGGATATAAATCAAATATTAAAAAAAGAGTTTAATCTTAGAGATGAACAAATAAATAATACATTAAAACTTATTGATGAAGGGAATACAATACCATTTATAGCTAGATACAGAAAAGAAATGACTGGTGAAATGAGTGATG
>NZ_JAHZMP010000231.1 GCF_020748465.1 Terrisporobacter mayombei | reverse complement strand
CCCATTGACCAGAATCTGATTGAAGCCTTGAAAGTCGGTATGCCTGACTGTTCCGGCGTGGCATTAGGTGTTGATCGTCTGGTGATGTTGGCGCTGGGCGCGGAGACACTGGCTGAAGTCATCGCCTTTAGCGTTGACCGGGCATAATTCTGAAAAATTACTGAATTAACAGCGAAGAATGGCGTGATAAGCGCCATTCTGTAGCATATGTTTTCATTTTTCCGTTAAAGGCCACAATTTAAGACTGGATATTTGATATCATCCAGGTATCAATTCTGTATTGGTTTTTACGCTGCCTGCTCAATGTTGCGCAGTGCAGTTCAGTGGGCACGTGTTATACACGCGCTGAAATGAAGGATGGTTTCATGCCTCACACGATAAAAAAGATGAGTCTGATAGGACTCATATTGATGATCTTTACTTCCGTATTTGGATTTGCCAATAGCCCATCG
>NZ_JAHZMP010000230.1 GCF_020748465.1 Terrisporobacter mayombei | reverse complement strand
AAAATATTCTATAGCAACTTCTGCAATGTTCAGACATTAAACGCTGCTAACAACCAGTTGAAATATATAAATCTTGATTTCCTGACTTATCTTCCATCTATCAAAAGTTTAAGACTGGACAATAATAAAATAACCCACATTGATACTAATAATACATCCGATATTGGAACTTTATTCCCCATAATAAAACAGAGCAAAACTTAAATTTTTTAAATGTTTCTGGGAAGAACAATTGCCCTACTATGCAGCTCATGTTATTTAATTTGTTTTCCCCAGCACTTAAGCTTAATACTGGCCTGGCAATTCTTTCGCCTGGTGCATTTGAAGTTCACTCTGACGGAATAGATGTGGATAACGAATTGTTTCACTATCCTATTAAAAAAACATATATCCCATATAATATACACACTTATAAGACAGAGGAAGTTGTAAACCAGAGGAATATAAAAGTT
>NZ_JAHZMP010000022.1 GCF_020748465.1 Terrisporobacter mayombei | reverse complement strand
ACTTCCACCTCTGACCTATCAACCATGTAGTCTTCATGGGGTCTTAACCTTACGGTGGGAAATCTTATCTTGAAGTAGGCTTCGCGCTTAGATGCTTTCAGCGCTTATCCTTTCCGTACTTAGCTACCCAGCTATGCCCTTGGCAGAACAACTGGTACACCAGCGGTACGTCCATCCCGGTCCTCTCGTACTAAGGACAGGTCTCCTCAAATTTCCTACGCCTGCGACGGATAGGGACCGAACTGTCTCACGACGTTCTGAACCCAGCTCGCGTACCACTTTAATGGGCGAACAGCCCAACCCTTGGGACCTACTACAGCCCCAGGATGTGATGAGCCGACATCGAGGTGCCAAACCTCCCCGTCGATGTGGACTCTTGGGGGAGATCAGCCTGTTATCCCCAGGGTAGCTTTTATCCGTTGAGCGATGGCCCTTCCATGCGGTACCACCGGATCACTAAGTCCGACTTTCGTCCTTGCTCGACCTGTATGTCTTGCAATCAAGCTCTCTTCTGCCTTTACACTCTACGTACGATTTCCGACCGTACTGAGAGAACCTTTGAGCGCCTCCGTTACTCTTTAGGAGGCGACCGCCCCAGTCAAACTGTCCACCTGACAGTGTCCCACTACCTGATTCAAGGCAGCTGGTTAGAATCCCAGTACTACAAGGGTGGTATCCCAAGGATGGCTCCACACAGACTGACGTCCATGCTTCATAGCCTCCCACCTATCCTGTACATGTAGCACCGAGACTCAATGTCAAGCTACAGTAAAGCTCCATGGGGTCTTTCCGTCCTGTCGCAGGTAACCGGCATCTTCACCGGTATTACAATTTCACCCAGTCTGTTGTTGAGACAGTGCCCAAATCGTTACGCCTTTCGTGCGGGTCGGAACTTACCCGACAAGGAATTTCGCTACCTTAGGACCGTTATAGTTACGGCCGCCGTTTACTGGGGCTTAAGTTCACTGCTTCGGTTACCCTAACAGATCCCCTTAACCTTCCAGCACCGGGCAGGCGTCAGCTCCTATACATCGTCTTGCGACTTAGCAGAAACCTATGTTTTTGGTAAACAGTCGCTTGGGCCTATTCTCTGCGGCCATGTTTCCATGGCACCCCTTCTCCCTAAGTTACGGGGTCATTTTGCCGAGTTCCTTAACAACAGTTCTCTGGCTGGCCTTAGGATACTCTCCTCACCCACCTGTGTCGGTTTGCGGTACAGGCACCTTTAACCTCGATAGAGACTTTTCTCGACAGTGTGAAATCAGCTACTTCGCTACTAAATTTCGCTCCGCATCGTACCCCAGCATTATTCAGGCGGATTTGCCTACCTGAACTGCCTCAATACTTGCCCGCACATAACCAACAGTGCGGTTAGCTTATCCTACTGTGTCATCCCATTTCTCAAACGGTTATTGGTGGTACAGGAATATCAACCTGTTGTCCATCACCTACGCCTTTCGGCCTCGGCTTAGGTCCTGACTAACCCAGGGCGGACGAACCTTCCCCTGGAAACCTTGGGTTTACGGCCTGTGGGATTCTCACCCACATCTCGCTACTCATGCCAACATTCTCACTTCTATACAGTCCACATCTCCTTACGGTAATGCTTCAATCCGTATAGAAAGCTCTCCTACCCATCATAA
>NZ_JAHZMP010000229.1 GCF_020748465.1 Terrisporobacter mayombei | reverse complement strand
CTGAGGTGTGGGTGACTTTCTCCACTTTCAGAACAACATAGACCTGGTTGATTCGGTCAAAATATTGCTCAAGTTTGGCAAATTTGGCTGTAACAAATTCGCGCAGTGCCTCGGTGATCTCGACGTTATTTCCGGTAATGTTGAGCTGCATAGTGTCTTCCTTATCGGTTGGGTCAAACGAGTTGTTTACGCTGGTTTGACGGCGGAATGGATAAAGACTCTCGGTACTTCGCAACAGTGCGGCGTGCCACCATGATACCTTGTTCCGACAGCAAAGAGGTTAACTTGCTGTCGCTCAACGGTTTCGCTGGGTTTTCCGCCGCGATTAATTTCTTCACCAGCGCACGAATCGCCGTGGAGGAAGCTTCGCCGCCGCCCTCGGTATTGACGTGACTGGAAAAGAAATACTTCAGTTCAAAAATGCCTCGTGGACTATGCAGGTATTTTTGCGTG
>NZ_JAHZMP010000228.1 GCF_020748465.1 Terrisporobacter mayombei | reverse complement strand
GTAAGTCGCTGTAACGGTGAATATAACCCATTAGCAGATAATATTTATTAAGGGGCTATGTTTTATTTGCTGAATATATAAAAAGAGTCATTAAGAAGGCCAGAATTCTCTGGCCCGGGTTAAATTAATGGTTGGAGAACCAGTTCAGTTTATCGCGCAGGCCAACAACCCGACCAATAATAATTAGCGATGGACTGTTCATTTGCTGCGCCAGTTCTCCCAGCTGTGTGAGCGTACCGTCAATCACGCGCTGCGTGACTGCCGTACCGTTTTCGACAATTGCCACCGGCATTTCGCCTGGCATTCCGTGTTCAATCAGCTTTTGCTGAATAGTCGCGGCCTGATTCAACCCCATATAGAACACCAGCGTCTGTTTTTCTGCCGCCAGGTTTTCCCAGTCCAGCTCGCCACCGGTTTTTAAGTGTCCGGTAATTAAGCGTACGCTCTGGGCATA
>NZ_JAHZMP010000227.1 GCF_020748465.1 Terrisporobacter mayombei | reverse complement strand
GGTTCTGCACTTTTCTGGGTGGTCGTCGCACTGCTGATTTGGAAAGTGTGGGGATAACTATGGTCGGTCAGGAGCAACTGGAGTCGTCACCATTATGCCAGCATAGTGACAATGAAACAGAAACGAAACGGGAATGTTCCGTCGTTATTCCAGACGACTGGCAACTAACATCGCAGCAGCAAGCCTTTATAGAACTGTTTGCTGAAGATGATCAGCCGAAACAATAATTATCATCATTCTTATTACCCATTTTTAATGAATTAAAGGGCTTTTAATACACCGCAGCAATAACAGCTTGAGTTATCTCAACACAAAATAATAACCGTTAAGGGTGTAGCCTATGATCAACACAAATATGAAATATTGGTCCTGGATGGGCGCGTTTTCTCTGTCGATGCTCTTCTGGGCCGAACTCCTCTGGATCATTACTCACTGATCCTTGACCCCGCTGCGG
>NZ_JAHZMP010000226.1 GCF_020748465.1 Terrisporobacter mayombei | reverse complement strand
GGCTGATGAAGTCGTTTGGCAATTTCCATCATGACGTGACAACCGTTCTGCAAAACTACTTTCATTACTGCGCTCTGAAAATGAGCTGTGTAGTCAGGAATAATCCCGTGAAAAAATGTGTGCCAGTCCTGCTTTTTAGTGTTCTTTCTGCTTCGGTTGCCAGTCATGCGGACAGCAATGTTTTTCAACAAAAGGCCGAGAAGACAAAAAACGGCATTGTTGCGGATGTTAATGCCAGACAGAAAATGTTCAGTAACAGACTGAAGATACAACTTCAGATCGATGAGTTGAGAGCAGAGCTGGCTGGCACCAGAGATGCCCAAAAAAGAGAGGATTTGCGTAAAAAACTGGAGTCTCTGGAGCGGCAAAAGAAATCCTTACGCTGATGGGGGCGTATTTTCCCCGGTTTCTTCCATAACCTTTTTACCGTTCAGATATTTACGGGCGAGGCGAAT
>NZ_JAHZMP010000225.1 GCF_020748465.1 Terrisporobacter mayombei | reverse complement strand
CGAATGAAGTGTCGCTGGAGATCCAGCAACGCTACGAAACGCCGGACGAAGCCGAAGCAGATATCCGCAAGCGCGTGGAAAACAAAGAAGTGGTCATTGGTTTTGGTCATCCGGTTTACACCATCGCTGACCCGCGCCACCAGGTGATTAAACGTGTGGCGAAGCAGCTCTCGCAGGAAGGCGGCTCGCTGAAGATGTACAACATCGCCGATCGCCTGGAAACGGTGATGTGGGAGAGCAAAAAGATGTTCCCCAATCTCGACTGGTTCTCTGCTGTTTCCTACAACATGATGGGCGTTCCCACCGAGATGTTCACACCACTGTTTGTTATCGCCCGCGTCACCGGCTGGGCGGCGCACATTATCGAACAACGTCAGGACAACAAAATTATCCGTCCTTCCGCCAATTATGTTGGACCGGAAGACCGCCCGTTTGTCGCGCTGGATAAGCGCCAG
>NZ_JAHZMP010000224.1 GCF_020748465.1 Terrisporobacter mayombei | reverse complement strand
TGTGTAATGATCATTCGTTAGTGCCGGTGATAGCCATCGACCATGCTTTTAAAGGTTTCGTGTGGCGTACGCCCCGTGGTGCAAAGATAAAGATGACCGAAGATAAAAAAGAGGCTTATAAATGCCAGAGCAAAATGTGTCTGCAATAACCAGTATCTTACGCCAGGAAACACATCTCCCACGGCTTGCGGATAGAGACACAGCAGCCCCGTCAATAGTAACAACGGCAGCAATCCATACATGACACCAACATAAGCGACCTGCTGTAAGGGATTAAATTTAGACTGGGTTGTTGCCGGGAAAGGATGTTCTTCCCCCTGCATAATGCCAAACAAATAAAATCGCGTTTGTTTTGCCGCTCGTTCCAGCCCCCCCTGACGACGAATGCGATAGTGGTGACCATTATCCCCAACGGCATTGATCAGCACAAAGCCGAGCCAGCATGCCCGTAACAAA
>NZ_JAHZMP010000223.1 GCF_020748465.1 Terrisporobacter mayombei | reverse complement strand
GTTATTCACTTTCTTTTGTCGAATCTCTTATGACTAGTTCTGGTTTGAAAATCAATTCATCAAACGATTCTTTTTTATCTCCCTTTAAACAATTTATCAATATTTCACTGGCTTTATATCCTATATCATAAGATGGTTGTCTTACTGTGGTAAGAGAAGGACTTATTAGACTTGATGTTTGAATATCATCAAATCCCACATCACTCACATCATTTGGTATACTTAATCCTCTTTCTTTAAGACCTCTTATGACACCTATTGCAATCAAATCAATTGCACAAAATATTGCATCAAAATCGATCTTTTATAAATTTTTTATAAATTCTTGTCACCATTCAATCTTATATTTTCCTTCAAATACATAATCAGTATTGTAGCTTAAATTACACTCGATTAGAGCCTTTTTATATCCTTCTTATCTATCTATAGCTATTTCATTTTGAAGTGGACCACTTA
>NZ_JAHZMP010000222.1 GCF_020748465.1 Terrisporobacter mayombei | reverse complement strand
GGAGTCTATGTAATTGACATTAGCAGTTGCTCTTAACTGTATGTGAGCTAATAAATTTACATGGACAACTGTAATTATATTATTTTGTATTGTACTTATTTCTCTTGTAATATGTTAGCTATATTTTGTAATAATTTCTTTTTCTGTCTCTACATAAACTGATTCACCATTACTTTTGTTAATAAATCTTACAGAATAAGTTGAATTATTTTTTGAGATATCTTCAAAAGATATTAAATACTTCTCATCTAGATTATTTAATTTTTTTAATTCATATAATTCATCAGATACATTTTCAAGTAGATTGAACTCATCTATTAAATCATCTATAGAATTGTGGATTATATTTTTAACAGGTTCTAATTTTTCATAATAAATGTAATCACCAACAGAAGATTCAATATTAAGCTTAAGATTATTTAAAATAAATTTTGTATCAGGACTAACACTTGTATC
>NZ_JAHZMP010000221.1 GCF_020748465.1 Terrisporobacter mayombei | reverse complement strand
ACTGGACGGTTGTCGATAAACAAAACGAAAGTGTCGAGGTGATAGGCATTCAGTCGGAGAAACTCAGTCGCTATCTTGAGCGTTTACATACTGCCGGACTCAAAGTGACGCGGGTTTTGCCAGATGGCTGCTATCTTCCCTGGGAAGTAGATAGCTGGACTCTGGTTAACCAGCAAACAAGCTGGCTCATTCGCAGTTCCGCACATGCCTTCAACGAACTGGATGAACACTGGTTACAGCATCTTGCTGCCCAGTTTCCGCCTGAGAATATGCTTTGTTATGGTTTAGTAACTCACGGCGTTGCAGCGGCCAATCCACTTATCCAGCATCCTGAAATACCATCACTGAGTTTGTATTCTGCCGATATTGCATTCCAGCGCTATGACATGCTGCATGGTATTTTTCGTAAACAGAAAACTGTAAGCAAATCGGGAAAATGGCTCGCCCGCCTGGCAG
>NZ_JAHZMP010000220.1 GCF_020748465.1 Terrisporobacter mayombei | reverse complement strand
ATAAAAAGGAGCTTCTTGAAGCTCTTGACAGAATGGATGATGCTGTAGATGAGTCAATGAAGCGTCTTCCTGAGAGCATTTCACCGGCTGATGAAGAAGGGAAGAATGACTATATAAAAGAACTTCAAAAGCTTGAAAAAGAGATTATGCTGGCGAAACAAAAAGTCTTATCGGGACAGTTATCAGATATACCCGATTCGGTAAACAAGATGAATAAAATCAGAGTTGAGGGGCATGATAAATTCAGATAAATCAGTTGGTTGATTCCTGCGGGACGAATACATACGTCAGGAACATAACTTTATGGCAGTGAACCGCCCCGGGAATCCTGGAGACTAAACTTCCTGAGAAAGAGGTAAACAGGATGACTAAAAATACTCGTTTTTCCCCCGAAGTCTGTCAACGGGCGATTCATATGGTTCTGGAAAGTCAGGGCGAATATGACTCACAATGGGC
>NZ_JAHZMP010000021.1 GCF_020748465.1 Terrisporobacter mayombei | reverse complement strand
CCGCCCTTTCACGGCGGTAACAGGGGTTCGATTCCCCTATGAGTCACCATGCGGGTGTAGCTCAATGGTAGAGTTCCGGCCTTCCAAGCCGGCTGTGAGGGTTCGATCCCCTTCACCCGCTCCATTTGATTTATCCCGGGACCATAGCTCAGCTGGGAGAGCACCTGCCTTACAAGCAGGGGGTCACAGGTTCGAGCCCTGTTGGTCCCACCATAAAAACACAAACGCGGCCTGGTAGTTCAGTTGGTTAGAATGCCAGCCTGTCACGCTGGAGGTCGAGGGTTCGAACCCCTTCCAGGTCGCCATAATACTTCTTTAAATAATACGCTGGTGTGGCTCAACGGTAGAGCAGCTGACTTGTAATCAGCAGGTTGTAGGTTCGATTCCTATCACCAGCTCCATAAATGCGGAGGATTTCCCGAGTGGCCAAAGGGGGCAGACTGTAAATCTGTTAGCTGTGCTTTCGGTGGTTCGAATCCACCATCCTCCACCAAAAGAAGTATGCGGATGTGGCGGAATTGGCAGACGCACTAGACTTAGGATCTAGCGCCATTGGCGTGGGGGTTCGACTCCCTTCATCCGCACCACTTTTTAACTATACCTAACATGCGGGAATAGTTCAGTGGTAGAGCGCAACCTTGCCAAGGTTGAAGTCGCGAGTTCGAATCTCGTTTCCCGCTCCAAAAAAAACAAACAATATATGTGGGTGCATAGCTCAGCTGGATAGAGCAACGCCCTTCTAAGGCGTGTGTCCGGGGTTCGAATCCCTGTGCGCTCACCACTTATATATTGGGGATTAGCCAAGTCGGTAAGGCACATGACTTTGACTCATGCATGCGTAGGTTCGAGTCCTGCATCCCCAGCCATACAAATATGACTCATTAGCTCAGTCGGTAGAGCACTTGACTTTTAATCAAGGTGTCCGGAGTTCGAATCTCCGATGGGTCACCATTAATCTGGAGAGGTGTCCGAGTGGTTTAAGGAGCTGGTCTTGAAAACCAGTGATGCTTAACGGCACCGTGGGTTCGAATCCCACCCTCTCCGCCAGATGCCCAGATAGCTCAGTCGGTAGAGCAGGGGACTGAAAATCCCCGTGTCGGTGGTTCGATTCCGCCTCTGGGCACCATATTTAAATATTGTGGCGGTATAGCTTAGTTGGCTAGAGCGTTCGGTTCATACCCGAAAGGTCACAGGTTCGACTCCTGTTACCGCTACCATTTAGACTTTAATAATAAACGTGGACCATTAGCTCAGTTGGTTAGAGCGCCCGGCTCATAACCGGTAGGTCTGGGGTTCGAGTCCCTGATGGTCCACCACTTTTAGTTCGAGGTGTAGCGCAGTTTGGTAGCGCACTTGGTTTGGGACCATGGGGCCGGGGGTTCGAGTCCCTTCACCTCGACCACTTTTATCAATTATGGTGGGTATAGCTCAGTTGGTTAGAGCGCCAGATTGTGGCTCTGGAGGCCGTGAGTTCGAATCTCATTATCCACCCCATAAAATATATGACTCATTAGCTCAGTCGGTAGAGCACTTGACTTTTAATCAAGGTGTCCGGAGTTCGAATCTCCGATGGGTCACCACTAAATATGGCGACATGACCAAGTGGCTAAGGTAGAGGACTGCAACTCCTTCATCCCCAGTTCAAATCTGGGTGTCGCCTCCATATTCCAAGGTAGCTCAACGGTGGAGCACTCGGCTGTTAACCGATAGGCTGAGGGTTCGAGTCCCTCCCTTGGAGCCAAGAAAGTGCCGAAGTGGCGGAACTGGCAGACGCACAGGACTTAAAATCCTGCGAAACTTATACTTTCGTACCGGTTCGATTCCGGTCTTCGGCACCAAATTAATATCGCGGAGTGGAGCAGTTGGCAGCTCGTCGGGCTCATAACCCGAAGGTCACAGGTTCGAGTCCTGTCTCCGCAACCATTTAAATATATGGCTCATTGGTCAAGCGGTCAAGACACCGCCCTTTCACGGCGGTAACAGGGGTTCGATTCCCCTATGAGTCACCATGCGGGTGTAGCTCAATGGTAGAGTTCCGGCCTTCCAAGCCGGCTGTGAGG
>NZ_JAHZMP010000219.1 GCF_020748465.1 Terrisporobacter mayombei | reverse complement strand
CCTGGCGACGATGCGGAAGTGGTGTTTAATGCTCTGCCAGGTAAGGTATTCAGCGGTAAGCTGGCAGCCATTAGTCCAGCCGTTCCCGGCGGAGCTTATCAGTCGACCGGCACCTTACAGACGTTAAACACAGCGCCGGGTTCAGATGGCGTTATCGCGACCATTGAACTGGATGAGCACACTGATTTGAGCGCTTTACCAGACGGTATTTACGCCCAGGTGGCGGTTTACTCTGATCATTTCAGCCATGTCTCGGTGATGCGCAAGGTGCTATTACGCATGACCAGCTGGGTGCATTACCTTTATCTCGATCATTAATCTTCGCTTTCCGCCGCTTGTTCAGGCCGCAGTTGCTGCGACTGAGCAAGCTGGTGGCGAATTTCACGCAGCATTTCATCCAGCACATACTGGACCCGCCAGGGCTGGTATTCCCGTTTACGGAAGATAGCCACCAGAT
>NZ_JAHZMP010000218.1 GCF_020748465.1 Terrisporobacter mayombei | reverse complement strand
TTTTACACGGAGTGATGCCGATCTTGCTCCGTGGATAAACAGGGTTCTCAGATAAGTGTCACCACGTTTACTTATCCCCAGCAGGCGAACTTTTCCTCCAGAACCGGTCTGCTTTGGTACCAGACCAACATAAGAGGCGAATGCTCTCCCTGATTTAAACGCTGACGCCTCTCCCATCGTTGCAACTGCTGCCGTGGCAATTAACGCCCCAACACCGGGTATCTCCATCAGTCGCTTACAGATTTCATTCTGTCGCGCCACACTGTTGAGCTGTTTTTCAAGGCCATCTATCAGCGAATCCAGTTCACTCAGCCTGCTGTACTGGTCTTCCAGTACGGTGATGAGATACGGTGGTAACTTTGCTTTCATTCTCTCCAGGGCTGCCGGTAGTTCTCTGTCCATCGCGGCCCGGCCTTTGTGGACGGTTTCGCCGAACTCCAGTAACGTTCCGTGCAAG
>NZ_JAHZMP010000217.1 GCF_020748465.1 Terrisporobacter mayombei | reverse complement strand
CAGCGCAGGATATTCGCGGAAGGAAAGAAAACCTGGAATGTAAGGCATGGTGGTGGCGATGCGGGCAACTTTATACTCGACCAGCTCAAGCGAGGGATATTTCAGCAGCACCATCGCCGCTCGCGTCACTTCTCCGCCCTGCTCAAACCCGACATCGGCTCCGGCGATCAGATCCGGTGGATCTTTATCGAGTCGATCCTCGCGGATCACAGAAGAAGCCAGTTCGATTTGTTGAGCGCGTAATGACGCGAGATCCATAATCACTCCTTAGCGGTGATACTGTTCAGACAGTCGATGCACTGCCTCCACGAACACGCCAGCATGTTCTGGCGGCACATCCTGATGAATGCCGTGACCAAGGTTAAAGACATGACCTTCGCCGTGACCGAAACCTGCAAGTATAGTCGCTACTTCTTCTTCAATGCGGGCAGGCGGCGCGTACAGCATCGACGGATCC
>NZ_JAHZMP010000216.1 GCF_020748465.1 Terrisporobacter mayombei | reverse complement strand
ATAATCCACTTTATATTTTTCATCAGTAATGACTAAATCTTTTATTCTGTCTACTCTATAAATAGCAGGGTATTCATAGCTTTTTCCTTCAATAAAAGCTATCAGGTAAAAATAATACTCTGAAAATAACAATCCTTGTGGACAAACTTTTCTTTTCGAAACTTCTTCTTGTAATTTTCCATCACTACCTATTTTAAAATACCCAATACCACAGATTTTTTGTTCTTTTATAGCATTGCTTTTTTTCCAAAACTTACTTAAAAGTTTCTTTCCGTGTTGTGGTGATTTATAGGTATGTAACTCATTTCTAATAATTATTTCAATTTTATCTTTATCTTCGCTTATACAGTTTTCAAGGAGCTTTGCTAACATATCTTTTAACTCAGTCTTTATAAAACCCCTACTTTCTAGAAGAACCTTAGAGATAGCTAAAACTTCATTTTCATTGAGATTTTTTT
>NZ_JAHZMP010000215.1 GCF_020748465.1 Terrisporobacter mayombei | reverse complement strand
TTCAGTGATGAGCTTAAAACCAGGTTACATAGCGAACTGAGCAAAATCACAACCTCAGGTAAACCAGAGATTAAAGTCGCCATCAATACCCTCATGCAACCACCGGTAAGACCCATGTTTGGCAATACCAGTCCTGAGCCATTTTTGAAATAAAAATCTAAGCAGCCACTGCTAAATCATCAGAAATTTCATGGATTAGCGAGACTGCTTTTTTTAAAGCCAGCGCCTCATAAAACGGAATGGTAGCATCTTCCCGTCGTTCAATATCTATTTCAATATTGAACAACAGCATTGATGGAATCTGATAATTATATATACCAAGGACAACGACAACATTTTTATCCCCCATGTGGAATGATTTAACTGTCATATCGTATTTTTTCATTTTTCACCTCAATTGTTTTCTCTTTTACTATATGCACCATTTGAGATAAGTCAGCCCCGGCTGGATCCAGCCA
>NZ_JAHZMP010000214.1 GCF_020748465.1 Terrisporobacter mayombei | reverse complement strand
ACCGTTGGTTGGGATCATATTAGTGATTATACCCGTCACGATCATGACATCTGGTACACCGAACTTTCATGTACATATGGTGATATTACAGGGCGTTGCACCCGTGGCGGATTAGGACACATTTCCCAGGCTGTAGATAATTACACCTTCAAAACACGCCTGGACTGGCAAAAATTCGCCGTGGGTAATGTTTCGCATCAACCCTACTTCGGCGCGGAATACATCTATTCCGATGCGTGGACTGAACGCCATAACCAGTCTGAATCCTATGTGATTAATGCTGCCGGAAAGAAAACTAACCATACCATTTACCATAAAGGTAAAGGCCGCCTGGGAATTGACAACTACACGCTGTATATGGCGGATCGCATTAGCTGGCGTAATGTGTCATTAATGCCCGGCGTGCGGTATGACTATGACAACTATCTGTCAAACCACAATATCTCCCCACGCTTTAT
>NZ_JAHZMP010000213.1 GCF_020748465.1 Terrisporobacter mayombei | reverse complement strand
ATGGTCGGCATTTTGTAATCCAGCAGATTGGGGTTACGGACCACGCCGCTTTTAGCATCGATGATCATCTCTTCAAATAGCGCCCAGCCAATGCCCATTCCCATTCCGCCGTGTACCTGACCTTCTGCCAGCAGTGGATTAAGAATATGCCCTGAATCATGAACGTTGAGGATGCGGTTGATGGTGACTTTGCACAGCGCAATATCGACCGTCAGATCAACAAAGGTACAGCCAAACGCCGGTGGGTTAGTGGTGGTTTTGATGGAGATTTCCGCAGAGAGCTGCCAGCCGCGTTCAGGGTGGTAGAAAGCGTCCATCGCCAAATCTTTTAACGACATTAACGGCTCTTCCGGTCGTTCAACCAGCACGATATGGCCTTTTATCAGGGTCAGATTCATCGCTGACTGATGAAGCATGACTGCGGCGTGAGCGATGATTTTCTCTTTTAATAATAGTGCC
>NZ_JAHZMP010000212.1 GCF_020748465.1 Terrisporobacter mayombei | reverse complement strand
CTCAGTCACTGGCGTGACGTTAATCAGCGTCAGGAAAGCGGCGGACTGCTGGATCTGGTCTTCCAGCGTCTGCTGCACAGACGGCTCTACGGTGAACTTGCTGGACAGTTCCTCAACTGCCACACCGTTCAGACGCGCCAGTTGCTTCAGGTAAGCGTTAAAAGCAAAACGGGTATTCTTCTTCATTGGGTTTTATGCTCCATCAGCAATTGGTCAGAGTGTCAGCGGGGGCGTTGCCGCCTGTTGCACGCTGGCGGTAGTCCTGGCGGCTGTCTTCATGACTCAGCTTATCCACCAGTTCGTTACAGGCGGTTTGCTGCTCCTGCAGAGCAGTCTCCAGCTCAGACAGGCGTTCTTCCTGCTCAGACAGGGATTTTTCGGTGCGCGTGCTCAGGTTCTGCTGCTCAGTGGCGACCAGTTCCACGGCCTTATGCACATCAGAGAACCGGACGTCATCGG
>NZ_JAHZMP010000211.1 GCF_020748465.1 Terrisporobacter mayombei | reverse complement strand
ACGCCAACGGCGGGCATCTGCTGGCCACCTTGTTGGGCCTGTTTGTCGTCACATCCTGTTAGGGCTAAGCTGCCTGAGAGCATCAGAACGACCGCCAGAGGCGTAAACCCTCTGTTTTTGTTCATATGTAAACCTCGAGTGTCCGATTTCAAATTGGTCAATGGTCAAAAGTTAATAAACCCATTGCTGCGTTTATATTATCGTCGTGCTATGGTACATACATTCAAAAATGTATGTAAATCTAACGCCTGTAAATTCACGAACATATGGCACGAAAAACCAAACAAGAAGCGCAAGAAACGCGCCAACACATCCTCGATGTGGCTCTACGTCTTTTCTCACAGCAGGGGTATCATCCACCTCGCTGGGCGAGATTGCAAAAGCAGCTGGCGTTACGCGCGGTGCAATCTACTGGCATTTTAAAGACAAGTCGGATTTGTTCAGTGAGATCTGGGAACT
>NZ_JAHZMP010000210.1 GCF_020748465.1 Terrisporobacter mayombei | reverse complement strand
TACACTTACAATATGTTGTGGATCGATTAATGTACCTACACCAAGAAATGAATCCACACTACTGAAGTCAGGCATAGGTGCAGTATTTAGTCTTCCAACTAACTTACCTTTATTATCATAAATCGGTATATCAACTTTCCCGACCTGAAAAACACCTTTATTTTCTGCAAAATCTCTGTAAGTCTGATAGGCAATATCACTTCTGACTGTCGATGCAAAACCATTCGTACTCAGAGACAAACTTATACAGATAGCAAGGACATGATATCTAAATTTCATTATTAATCCTTCAGTAAAACTTTTCAACTTTGGTTAATTAAAATATTCTGCGTCTTGCTCATTTGCGAAATATGAATTAAACACGCATGACTCTATACATCAATTTACTAACACTTCAATTCATTTCCTTGCGATGTTAGACCGGCACCTTGCCAGTCTGGATCTGAATTCACATTTATA
>NZ_JAHZMP010000020.1 GCF_020748465.1 Terrisporobacter mayombei | reverse complement strand
GAAGACTACATGGTTGATAGGTCAGAGGTGGAAGTGTGGTAACATATGTAGCTTACTGATACTAATAGGTCGAGGACTTGACCAATAAATATAATGGAAACATTAAATGTTAGCAGTTTTGAAAGTATTAAAAATTTTCAAAAAATGTAGCAAAAAAGTTGACAATTATATACACAAATGTTATTATAATACTTGTCTAACGAAACAGTTAAAATTATGTGGTTATTATAGCAAAGAGGATACACCTGTTCCCATTCCGAACACAGAAGTTAAGCTCTTGAGCGGCGATGGTACTTGGGGGCGACTCCCTGGGAGAGTAGCACGTAGCCACGTAATGTTCCAAGGTAGCTCAACGGTGGAGCACTCGGCTGTTAACCGATAGGTTGAGGGTTCGAGTCCCTCCCTTGGAGCCAAAGAACAAAATTTAAATAATATGGCTCATTGGTCAAGCGGTTAAGACACCGCCCTTTCACGGCGGTAACAGGGGTTCGATTCCCCTATGAGTCACCATTATGGGACCATAGCTCAGCTGGGAGAGCACCTGCCTTACAAGCAGGGGGTCACAGGTTCGAGCCCTGTTGGTCCCACCATTAAAATATATAAATGCGGCCTGGTAGTTCAGTTGGTTAGAATGCCAGCCTGTCACGCTGGAGGTCGAGGGTTCGAGCCCCTTCCAGGTCGCCATAAATATTTAACACTATGCTGGTGTGGCTCAACGGTAGAGCAGCTGACTTGTAATCAGCAGGTTGTAGGTTCAATTCCTATCACCAGCTCCAATATTCTTAGGAGGATTTCCCGAGCGGCCAAAGGGGGCAGACTGTAAATCTGTTAGCGATGCTTTCGGTGGTTCGAATCCACCATCCTCCACCAAAGAAATATATGCGGGTGTAGCTCAATGGTAGAGTTCCGGCCTTCCAAGCCGGCTGTGAGGGTTCGATCCCCTTCACCCGCTCCATTTAAAATATGGGTGCATAGCTCAGTTGGATAGAGCAACGCCCTTCTAAGGCGTGTGTCCGGGGTTCGAATCCCTGTGCGCTCACCATATATACTGGGGATTAGCCAAGTCGGTAAGGCACATGACTTTGACTCATGCATGCGTAGGTTCGAGTCCTGCATCCCCAGCCATACAAATATGACTCATTAGCTCAGTCGGTAGAGCACTTGACTTTTAATCAAGGTGTCCGGAGTTCGAATCTCCGATGGGTCACCACTAAAAAATGGAGAGGTGTCCGAGTGGTTTAAGGAGCTGGTCTTGAAAACCAGTGATGCTTAACGGCACCGTGGGTTCGAATCCCACCCTCTCCGCCAAAAAAAATGGAGAAGTACTCAAGTGGCTCAAGAGGATCCCCTGCTAAGGGATTAGGCTGGATTAAACCGGTGCGAGGGTTCGAATCCCTCCTTCTCCGCCAATTTTTACGAGGTGTAGCGCAGTTTGGTAGCGCACTTGGTTTGGGACCATGGGGCCGGGGGTTCGAGTCCCTTCACCTCGACCAGAATAATATGGACCATTAGCTCAGTTGGTTAGAGCGCCCGGCTCATAACCGGTAGGTCTGGGGTTCGAGTCCCTGATGGTCCACCATACTTAATATAGGGGTGTAGCTCAGTTGGTAGAGCGTCGGTCTCCAAAACCGTGCGCCGGGGGTTCGAGTCCCTCCACCCCTGCCAGAAAAATTTAAAAGAGTATTTTACTAATTTATACTTCGAGGTGTAGCGCAGTTTGGTAGCGCACTTGGTTTGGGACCATGGGGCCGGGGGTTCGAGTCCCTTCACCTCGACCAAAATTAGGGCCTATAGCTCAGGTGGTTAGAGCGCACGCCTGATAAGCGTGAGGTCGCTGGTTCGAGTCCAGCTAGGCCCACCATTTGCCCAGATAGCTCAGTCGGTAGAGCAGGGGACTGAAAATCCCCGTGTCGGTGGTTCGATTCCGCCTCTGGGCACCATAAGAACTTTGAAAATTAAACAGTAGGTTAACAATAAATTAATTCTTTAAGAATTAAACTGAAACAACAAACAAACCAAGCCAGATATTCAGATAATGATTAGTCTGAGCGATGGACAACTTTTTTAT
>NZ_JAHZMP010000209.1 GCF_020748465.1 Terrisporobacter mayombei | reverse complement strand
TAGTTATTAATCAATATCAGTGGTTTATCCGTCACACGTTTCACGCGCCCTTCCAGACTGGCATGAGTAACGACGATATCCGCATCCGCAGGCACGTTTTCTATGGCGTAATGTTTTACTTCAATTGCCAGCCCCGCTTTTTCCAGGCGTTTACGGAAGGTGGTCGCGCCCATCGCACTGGAGCCCATCCCCGCATCGCAAACAAAGGCGATACGCTTAACCCTGCTTAACGAGAATGCACCCTCTTGTTTCATCGCCTTAACCGCATTGGCTGACTGAGCAAACTCATCTTCGCTCTCCGTTTCCACCGTTTTTTCCATCTTCAGTATCAGCGAAGTAATAGCAAAGGACACCAGGGTACCTACCGTAACACCGGCAATTGTCGCCAGGAACGAGCCGTTCGGCGTCAGTGCCAGGTAAGCAAAGATAGACCCCGGACTTGGGCCAGCCACCAGACCAC
>NZ_JAHZMP010000208.1 GCF_020748465.1 Terrisporobacter mayombei | reverse complement strand
CATTGCAGGTGAATGTGCGGTTGGTATGCGCGACGAATGCCGATCTCCCGGCGATGGTCAATGAAGGCACTTTTCGCGCTGACCTGCTCGACCGACTGGCTTTTGATGTTGTACAACTGCCACCACTGCGCGAGCGCGAAAGCGACATAATGTTGATGGCAGAATACTTTGCCATCCAGATGTGTCGGGAAATCAAGCTGCCTCTGTTCCCGGGGTTTACGGAGCGCGCCAGAGAAACATTGCTGAATTATCGTTGGCCGGGAAATATTCGTGAATTGAAAAACGTGGTGGAACGTTCAGTTTATCGCCACGGCACCAGCGATTATCCGCTTGATGACATCATTATTGCTCCCTTTAAACGGCGTCCGCCTGAAGACGCTATCGCCGTTTCAGAAACCACCTCGCTTCCAACACTGCCGCTTGATTTACGTGAGTTTCAGATGCAGCAGGAAAAAGAGTT
>NZ_JAHZMP010000207.1 GCF_020748465.1 Terrisporobacter mayombei | reverse complement strand
TGATTGATGAGAATTAATTAAGCTATCGAGCTGTTCACGCAGCTGAGATACATGCAGACCAATGATCACCTGAATGGCATCGCCACTACGGAAGACGCCGTGCGCTCCCAGCTTTTTAAAGACTTCGTCATCCAGCGTTTGTGACATGTCATGCAGTGCAATACGTAAACGCGTCGCGCAATTGTTAATGCTGGAGATATTGCCGACCCCGCCCAGGGCTTGCAGGATACCGGCAGCCTGATCCAGCTCTTTTTTTGGCTCTGCCGCGGTGGTTTGGCCTCGCGAGGCTTTGTATTCGGCTTTTGAGTAGAGTTTCACTTCCGCATCTTCACGTCCCGGCGTGCACATGTTGAACTGCAGAATCAGTGTGCGGAAAACCACGAAGTACAGCAGGGTAAAGCACAACCCAATGGCGATTTGGGTCAGCATCATATCCGCGTGGTTGCTGAACATCGGGATCC
>NZ_JAHZMP010000206.1 GCF_020748465.1 Terrisporobacter mayombei | reverse complement strand
GGCTAATTGACATGGTAGAAAAATTGTGAAGGTAAGTGAAGTAGTGGACCATTCAGAAATATGTAATAAATGTGGGTATAAAAGCGAGGAAGTTAAGAACATAAATCTGAGAGAATAGATTTGTGCTAGATGTCATGAAAATCACGATAGAGATATAAATGCAAGTATAAATATATTAAAAGAAGGATGAAGACTAATAACAATTCAAAATAAATAACTTATGTAAGAACCGTAGGAACTATGGGGATGGCCTGTGGAGAATTAGTAAGACATATTTTAGTATGCAAAATTCTATGAAGCAGGAACCCTGTGACTTTAGTCATGGGAGGTTCAGATGAGGGCTATAGACTATGTAAAAGAAGCTAGTGACTATATAGAAACTTCAGATGGTACTAGGATTACAGCTTCTCAAATGTGTGAAAGATTCCTTTTTAATGGTACTATGCAGTATACTTTGATAGG
>NZ_JAHZMP010000205.1 GCF_020748465.1 Terrisporobacter mayombei | reverse complement strand
CAAGTAGCTTGGGATATCCAGCGTCAGCAAATAACCTTCCAGCTCTTTCGCTTCGGCCTGGGCTTTTGCCGCAGCCAGCGCGCTTTCTGGCATCCCCGCCAGCTCCGCTTCGTCGGTAACGAGTTTGGTCCAGCCCATTGTCGCATCGAGGACGTTGTTGCTGTACTGGTTGCCCAGTTCCGAAAGACGGGTCGCAATTTCGCCGTAACGCTGCTGTTTCTCTTTCGGCAGACCGATGCCAGAGAGTTCAACGTCGCGCAGTGCGTTATCAACCGCTTTCTTCTGCGCCGTGTTCAGCGTGGCGTAATGATCGCCATCGCGCAGGTCGCGATACGCTTTATACAGCCCTTCATGTTGCCCTACCCAGGTGCTGTATTCCGACAGCAGTGGCAGGGTTTGTTCGTAGGCTTCACGCAGTTCCGGGCTATTTTTCACCGAGTTCAGGTGGCTGACCGGGGAGAA
>NZ_JAHZMP010000204.1 GCF_020748465.1 Terrisporobacter mayombei | reverse complement strand
TTATTACGGCGACGCCACGCAGGTCGATCTTTTACGTTCTGCGGGTGCAGAGGCCGCTGAGTCTATCGTCATTACCTGTAACGAGCCGGAAGACACCATGAAGCTGGTGGAAATATGCCAACAGCACTTTCCGCATTTGCATATTCTTGCGCGAGCGCGCGGACGGGTGGAAGCGCATGAGTTATTACAGGCAGGGGTGACGCAGTTTTCCCGTGAAACATTCTCCAGTGCGTTAGAGCGGGGGCGCAAGACGCTGGTCACGCTTGGCATGCATCCGCATCAGGCACAGCGAGCGCAACTGCATTTTCGCCGCCTGGATATGCGGATGCTGCGAGAGCTCATCCCAATGCATGCCGATACCGTACAAATTTCTCGCGCCAGGGAAGCCCGACGCGAACTGGAAGAGATTTTCCAGCGTGAAATGCAACAAGAACGACGCCAGCTGGACGGCTGGGATGAATT
>NZ_JAHZMP010000203.1 GCF_020748465.1 Terrisporobacter mayombei | reverse complement strand
GTTGTCTGCATTGGTATAAGAGTCACCGCCAAATTCAGGCAGCATATCGGTCCAGCCTTCGATGTCGTACATTACGCCATAATTACGTCCGTAATCGAAAGAACCGTAATCTGCAAATTTCAGCCCGGCAAATGCCAGACGGGTCCATGACTGGTTTTTTGAAGATTCAGTGTTGTTTGCCTGAATATTGTATTCCCATTGACCGTAGCCAGTGAGTTGATCGTTAATTTGGTTTCGCCTTTAAAACCCAGACGCGCATAGCTCTGGTCGCCATCTTTCGCTGAATTATCAGAAAAATAATGCAGGCCATCAACTTTGCCATACAGAGCTAATTTGTTGCCGTCTTTATTATAAACTTCGGCTGCATGTGCAGCACCTGCGGCGAGCAGGGCCGGAATTAAAAGTGCCAGTACTTTGCTTTTCATTGAATAAATCCTTTAGTTATTTTATTTGCCTTTTATC
>NZ_JAHZMP010000202.1 GCF_020748465.1 Terrisporobacter mayombei | reverse complement strand
GACAAATCGGAAGGACCGTGTGAGCCAGTACGTACCTGATACAGCGAAGCAAAATCGGCAATCCGGCGCATACCGGTAATTCCGCCTGCATGGGTCAGCGTGGTGCGGATATAATCGATGAGTTGCTCTTCAATCAGTTGTTTGCAGTCCCAGATGCTGTTGAAGACTTCACCCACTGCGATGGGTGTGACGGTATGTTGGCGAATGAGACGGAAGCATTCCTGGTTTTCCGCAGGCGTCGGGTCTTCCATCCAGAACATGCGATAATCTTCAATGCTTTTACCAAAGCGCGCCGCTTCAATAGGCGTTAAGCGATGGTGCATGTCATGCAGCAAATGTTCATTAAAACCAAACTTGTTACGTACCGCGTCAAACAATTTCGGCATGAAATCGAGGTATTTCTCCGTCGACCACAGCTGCTCTTCCGGCCACTGTCCTTTGGTTGCGGGTTCATAAGCCAGA
>NZ_JAHZMP010000201.1 GCF_020748465.1 Terrisporobacter mayombei | reverse complement strand
GCGCAGCATGTAGCGCAGGGTCGGCCAGTTCGCGTAGGTCGCGGCACGGCAGCGCCAGCGGTACAGCTTCTGGTTGTCGCCGGTCATGCCCCAGTGGATATCATCGCCGCGCGGCGCTTCGGCAAAGCCCAGCGCAAAGCGGTGCGGAATGTAGGTAAAGCCTTCCACCATCAGTGGGCCACCCGGCAGGTTATCCAGACCGTAGTTGATCATGTTCAGCGCGGTATAGACTTCGTTGATACGCACTTTCAGACGGGAAATAACGTCGCAGCCCTGCTCGCTGTGGACTTCCATTGGCAGCAGGCCATAGCCGACAAACGGGTGATCGGCGCGGGTATCACGGGCGTGACCGCTGGCACGGACCATCGGGCCGACGTTACTGAAGTCGCGAGCGATTTCCGGGTCCAGACGACCAATGCCGACAGTGCGCTGTTCCATGTTCGGAGTGCTCAGCAGCACATCCA
>NZ_JAHZMP010000200.1 GCF_020748465.1 Terrisporobacter mayombei | reverse complement strand
ATGATATGGATAATATCAGAGTGACCACACCTAAGCGACATATTGATATTCATAGAGGTAAGTAAAAATGGAACTGAAACATAGTATTAGTGATTATACCGAGGCTGAATTTCTGGAGTTTGTAAAAAAAATATGTAGAGCTGAAGGTGCTACTGAAGAGGATGACAATAAATTAGTGAGAGAGTTTGAGCGATTAACTGAGCACCCAGATGGTTCAGATCTGATTTATTATCCTCGCGATGACAGGGAAGATAGTCCTGAAGTGATTGTTAAAGAAATTAAAGAATGGCGAGCTGCTAACGGTAAGCCAGGATTTAAACAGGGCTAAAATATGAATGCCGGTTGTTTATGGATGAATGGCTAGCATTCTTTCACAACAAGGAGTCGTTATGAAAAAAATAACAGGGATTATTTTATTGCTTCTTGCAGTCATTATTCTGGCTGCATGTCAGGCAAACTATATCC
>NZ_JAHZMP010000001.1 GCF_020748465.1 Terrisporobacter mayombei | reverse complement strand
GTAGCTAAGTACGGAAAGGATAAGCGCTGAAAGCATCTAAGCGCGAAGCCTACTTCAAGATAAGATTTCCCACCGTAAGGTTAAGACCCCATGAAGACTACATGGTTGATAGGTCAGAGGTGGAAGTGTGGTAACATATGTAGCTTACTGATACTAATAGGTCGAGGACTTGACCAAAAAATATAATGGAAACATTAAATGTTAGCAGTTTTGAAAGTACTAACAAAAGTTAATACTTTTAGCAACGGATTTACCTGAAGCGATAGCGAAGGTATATCGTTGGCGATATGTAATTTTTAATAAAGATTATGTGGTTATTATAGCAAAGAGGATACACCTGTTCCCATTCCGAACACAGAAGTTAAGCTCTTGAGCGGCGATGGTACTTGGGGGGCGACCCCCTGGGAGAGTAGCACGTAGCCACGTAATTTTTTTATGTAAAAAGATAGACTTTTATTTTATAAAAGTTTATCTTTTTTTATTTTCAATAAAATAGTAATTAAGCTTTAAATTTAATTTATTTATAGAAAAAAATAATAAATAAGCAAATAGTATAAATAATTTTAATAAATATAGTTTTTTATATTTAGATTTGGTACTATGAAGATGATTTAAACTGAAGAATATAATCTAATTTATTATTTTAGGGGGATATAAATGAGTAATTTACCAAGTCAATTTGAAAGTTTTGCGCAAGCAAGAAAAGATGGATTTTTAGCAGCTAAAGAAGTTAAAGATAGCGGAAGAAAAATGGTAGGAACATTTTGTTGCTTTACGCCATCGGAGTTACCTATCGCTGCAAAGGCTGTTCCAGTAGGAGTATGTGGAGTAAGTGAGGAAGCGATTCCAGAAGCGGAAAAAATACTGCCAAGAAATCTATGTCCTTTAATAAAATCAAGTTATGGTCATGCAATAACTGATACATGTCCATATTTCTATTTTTCTGATTTACTTATTGGGGAAACAACTTGTGATGGAAAGAAAAAGATGTATGAAGAATTAGGTAAAGTAAAACCAACTCATATAATGCAAATGCCTAATAGAGCAACTGGAAAGCATGAGTTTAATCTTTGGAAAGATGAAATAATTTTATTAAAAGAAGTATTAGAAAAAGAATTAAACACTGTCATAAGTGAAGATGATATAAGAGAAGCTATTAAAGATAAAAATGAAGAAAGAAGACTATTAAATGAGTACTATGATTTAGGAAAATTAGAGCCTTCAGCTTTAACAGGAATGGAATTGTACCAAGTATCTTATCAAGCTCAATTTAAGTTTGATAGAGATGCATTAAAAGAAGAATTAAGAAAAGTAATTGATGATACAAAAGCAAGATATGAAAGAGGAGAATCTCCAGTAAAAAAAGATGCACCTAGAATCTTAATTACAGGATCTCCCATTGGTGGATGTACAAATAAAATTATTAATACAATAGAAGAATCTGGTGGATCAATAGTTGCTTATGAACTATGTTCATCTATAAGAAATAATAGAGAATTAGTGGATGAAAGTAATCCAGATGTTTATGATGCTATAGCTAAAAAGTATTTAAATATAGGGTGTGCTTGTATGATGAATAATGACAAGAGAATAGAATTGTTAGAAGACTTAATAGAAGAGTTTAAGATTGATGGTGTTATAGATGTGGCTCTTCAATCATGCCATCCATTTAATGTGGAAGGAAATAGAATAAAAGAGTTTGTAGTTAATGATAAAAATATTCATTATATGGCTATTGAAACTGATTATTCTCAGTCAGACACAGAACAATTAAGAACAAGATTTGAAGCATTTATAGAGATGATTGAAGAAAAGAAATTAATTATGTGTTAGATATAAAAATAATATTTGTTTATGTAAATAAAATTAGTAAAAGTTATTTATACAAATAATCGGAGAATAGGAAGGTTGTTAGTTTAGTGAAGATGTATAGTATTGGCATAGATTCAGGGTCTGTCGCAACAAAAGCTGTATTATTTGATGGAGAAAAAATAGTAAAAAAGGTTATTGTACCAACTGGCTGGAGTCCTAAGAAAACATCAAAGGAAGCTTATGAGGTCTTGATAGATGGAATTGACAGTAGTAGAATAAAAAGAGTAATAGGAACTGGTTATGGACGAGTTAGTATGGACTTTGTTGATAAAACAGTTACAGAAATAACTTGTCATACAAAGGGAATTTTCTTTTTAGATAAGAATATTAGAACAATATTAGATATAGGTGGACAAGATAGTAAGGTTATAAATATTGATGACAACGGAAATGTTGTTAACTTTATAATGAATGACAAATGTGCAGCAGGTACAGGTAAGTTTTTAGAGGTTACTTCTAATAAGCTGGGAAGCGATATAGAAAATATTGATGATTTGGCGAAAGATGCAACTCCTGAAAATATTTCTAGTATGTGTACTGTGTTTGCAGAATCAGAGATAGTAAGTCTTTTGGCACAAGATATCCCTAAGGAAAATATAGCAGCAGGTATATTAAAATCTATTGCAAATAAAGGAGTATCTATATTAAATAAGGCCAGAATAGAAGATACAATAGCTTTTACTGGAGGTTTGGCACAAAGTAAAGAGCTAGTTAAAATGTTAAAAAACAATTTAAATAAAGAAATATTTATAGCAGAGGATGCTCAAATAGTAGGAGCTTTAGGAGCTGCTATTATTGGATTTAAATAAAAAGATGTAGTTAAGCAATATTTAGGAGGCGCAAGAATGAATATAGTAAAAGTAAATGCAATAGGAGATAATTGTCCTATACCAGTTGTTAAAGCCAAAAAAGCAATAGATGCATTAACTGAGTCGGCTGTTGTGGAAGTAAGTGTAGACAATGAAATAGCTGTACAGAATGTAACAAAAATGGTTAGTCAAAAAAGTTTAGAATCTACTTTTGAAAAAGTAAGTGAAAACCACTTTGTTATAAAAGTTCAATGTGGCGAAGTTGTTGAAAATAAAACAACTGAAGAAGTTGTATGTACAGTTGAAAAAGAAGAAAAAATGGTGGTAGTATTAAGTAGTGATAAAATGGGCGAAGGTGATGAAGAGTTAGGAAAAGTTCTTATTAAAGGATTTGTATATGCTATAACTCAATTAGATAAATATCCAAAAGCTGTTTTATTATATAATAGCGGTGTAAAACTATCATCTGAAGGCTCAGATTCATTAGAAGATTTAAAAGCACTAGAAGAAAATGGTGTTGAAATATTAAGTTGTGGAACTTGCTTAAACTTCTATAATTTACAAGATAAATTACAAGTTGGTAAGGTAACTAATATGTATTCTATAGTTGAAGAATTGGCAGGAGCTACTAATATAATTAGACCATAATAAACTTAATCAATAAAAAAGTAAATAGACTAAAGTTCCATGTATGTTAGGAATTTTAGTCTATTTTTTATTTAATTAGTTTCGTCGCTGTATTTACCAGTTATATGATCAATTTCGATTTTTACTACAGTGAATGCATTGAGTGCTTTATCTATGTATTTTATACCTTCCTCCATGTGAGGATGAGAATATTTTTCTCCTATTGCAATAATTGCATCTCTTTTTTCTTTATCATTAACTATAGAGGCATGTCCAAATATTACTACACTTTTGTAATGAGTAGTAAAATCCTTTGGAAGAATTGTTATATCAGAATTTACAAAGAAAGAAACTTTATTATTTTTAGATATATTTTCTAATTTGTGACCGCTATTAGAGCAGTGGAAATATATACAATTGTTATGATAAACGTAATTTACAGCGATACCATAAGGATATCCATTTTCACTTATAGTAGATAATATTCCTTCTCTTCCATTTTTTAATACTTCTATTGTACTTTCCTTATTCAATTCTCTTTTTTTCTTTTTAATATCTTTAAACATAAATCCTCCTTAAGTAATTTTAAAATATGGTAATTAAATTATATCATAATTGATTTAATGACAGTGTATTTATGGTGTTATATAGATTAGAATAATATTAATGATATAATTAAATAGGGGGCGTTATTATGGAGAATGTAATTAATAAATTAAAAAGCATACAGGGTGATGTATCTTTTTATTATAAAAATTTAGCAACAAATAATACTGTCGGATATAATGAAGAGAAAATTATGTTGGCGGCCAGCGTTATAAAACTTACAGTTTTAGTAGAAGCTTTTAAGCAAATAAAAGAAGGTAAGATAAAAAAAGAAGAATTTTTTATAACTTGTGAAAAAGATAAGGTACCATCTTGTGGAGCCTTAAATTATATGAGAGAAGACTTGAAGGTAACACTGGAAGATCTGTACGTACTTATGATAATTGTTAGTGATAATTATGCTACAAATATGTTAATTGATAAATTAGGAATTGATAATATTAATAAAACCATAAAAGAAATAGGACTAAAAAATACAGTTCTTAATCGTAAAATGTTTGATAATGAAAAGGCAGTATTAGGATTAGAAAATTATATAAGTGCAAGTGATGTGGCATATTTACTAGAGAAAATGTATAATAAAGAGTTAATTGATGAAAAATCTAGTGAAGAAATGATAAGTATTTTAAAAAATCAAAGGATAAATGGAAAAATGCCTTTTTTCTTGCATAGTATGAAACCTAAAATTGAGATTGCTCATAAAACAGGAGAAGATACTAATATAACACATGATGTGGGGATAGTATTTGCTAAGGAGCCATTCATAGTATGTTTTTGCGGAAACAACGTGAATGTGCCTGAGTATGAAAGACTTATGCAGGATATTACTTATGATTTATATAATAAAATAGATTAAAAATAATAAATACAAGGAGATGTTCTTGGGAGGAAATAAATGAAGATAGTTGATTTTCATTGTGATACTATATCACAATTATATGATATTCGAGAAAGTGGAGAAAATATAAATTTAAAACAAAATAGATTACATTTAGATATAGAAAAAATGAAGAAAGGTGATTATATGCTTCAAGTTTTTGCATCCTATGTAGATTTGAGAAGTAATAATAAGCCTTTAGAATCTTGCCTTAGTTATATAGATTTACTTTATGATGAAATTGAAAAAAATAAAGATGATATTGGAATAGCTTATACTTATAAAGATATATTAACTAATATTGAAAACAATAAGATGTCAGCATTATTATCCATAGAAGAAGGTGGAGTTTGCAAGGGTAATTTATCATTACTTAGAGATTTTTATAGACTAGGTGTAAGAATGATGACTTTAACGTGGAATTATGAAAATGAATTAGCTTATCCAAATGGTTGTTTTTATGATAAAGAAAAAAATGAAAGAAAAGGTCTAAAAGAAAAAGGATTTAAATTTATAAATGAGATGGAGAGTTTAGGAATCATTATAGATGTTTCTCACCTATCAGATGATGGAATTTATGATGTCTATAATAATACCAGCAAGCCTTTTATTGCCAGCCATTCCAATGCCAGAAATGTATGTTCTCATCAAAGAAATTTGACTGATGATATGATAAAAAAAATAGGAGAAAGAGGCGGACTTATAGGTGTAAACTTCTATTCTTCATTTTTAAATAATAATTATAAATCTAGTGATATTAGTAAGATTGAGGATATTATTAATCATATTAAATATATCTCTAATGTTAGTGGGATAGATTGTGTGGGAATTGGTAGTGATTTTGATGGTATAGATTGTCCTTTAGAATTTGAAAATTCATCAAAAATGCAGTTAATTTATGATGAAATGAAGAAGTCAGGTTTTAGAGAAGAAGATATAGAGAAAGTATTTTATAAAAATGCTTTAAGGTTGTTTAAAGAATTGATATAAATTTAAATAATCTCATATCTATTCTTGCTAATTGATTCAAGGTATATTAATACTTCTTTTTAATGTTATTATTTATAAAGAGTATACATAAGGGGGATTACACATGAAAGTAAATAGTATAGGAGCTAGTAATTATAAGAATAATTATAAACTAAGTAATGATTCTATAAATTTAAAAAACAACAATGAAACTAAAAAAAATGATTCAAAAACTTCTATATATAAGAAAAATACAGTAGAAAGTAATGGGGATAATATTTCTAAAGAACCTGAGGAAACTAAAGAAAAAATAGAAACTAAAATAATTACCATTAATGGCTCACGAGTACTTTTAACACTAAAAGATGGCAAAGTATTTTCTTCAATTAAAATTAGTGAAGATAGTAATATCATGGAAGATATTAATAAAAAATCTAGCACTGAAAGTATAAGTGAAGAACTAAATACAGTTCAAGAAGATTCTAATTAAAGAGAGAGGCATCAACCTCTCTTATCTTTCATTACTTAACGAAGGTATAAATTAATTTGCACTTTATAGTCTACCTTCAAGATACATTGGTAACTGATTATAAATACCATTCCAATACTTCTGCATATAGAGAAAATCTATATATAACACCTATTTATAGACTATATGCATATAATTATATATATTTATAGTTTTAATAATAATTATGATAGGTTATGAAGTTATTAAAACTAAGAGAGATAGTAAAAAAATAAAAATGAAAATATATTTACGATGAAAAATTTCTTTGTAAACATGCCAGGAGAAGAGTTTAGGGGGAATTAACTTAGATATAAAAGAAGGCGAAATATTAGTAATTACTTCTTTATCAGGCCACGTCAAGTTAGCATTATGATATGGAATTATGGGATTATTTCCATCTGAAGGCATTGTAATTATGGAAGATGAAATTATTTAAGATAAAAGACAAAGAAAAAATCAATGATACAGTTAAAAGCTATATAGAAAGATTAGAGATAAAATGCGTAGACAAAAATCAGGAAGTTATGCAACTAAGTGGATGAAATCAACAAAAGATTTGTATAGCTAGAGTTTTGTGTATGAACCTTAAAATTTTATTTCTTTTAGAACCTACTTGTGGAGTTGATATAGGTGCAAAAGAAAAAATTTTGAATATGATGCTTAAAATGAATGAAAAAAACAATATTACAGTAGTGGTAATTTCCAGTGAATTAGAGGAATTAAAAAGAATAAGTGATAGAGTGGCAGATTTATGTGAAGGAAGGTTATCTAATATACTACATCCAAACAGTAGCGATGAAGAGTTTACTCTAGCTTATACTGGGGAGGGAGAATATTATGAAAATCAAGAAGCCTCACATAATAATTAGTGTATTTTTATTTCTATTAATTATAATAGCTTATAAATTAAATATGGATATGTAGTCGTTAATTTGTAAAATTGTAATGAATGGGGTATTGGTACTTGCAATGATTCCTATGATAAATTCAGGTGTAGGTATGAACTTTTGTTTATCTATAGGTATTATTGCAGGACTTATTGGAATGTGTATTTCAATACAATTTAGACAGAATATTTAAACACAGATGTTATGAGTTGCGCGGCTTTACTTGCAGGAGGAGCTTCGATAAAAAGAGCATCTGTAAAAAATACTCTTTATGGAACTGTGATTTTACATATATTATTTGTATTATCTCCTTTAGCAGGTCAAAACTTCTTTGATAACGTTGCCTTAGGAAAATGTTTTAGAACATTTATAATGTATGGTGTAATCGCATTTGCACTAGTGGTTAATATTAAACTAGATAACAAAAGAATTTCAAGTACTAAATGACCTTATTGATAATTACAAGACTTAAACCTTTCATTGAAATGATAAAACAAACAAATTAAAGTTTATAACCTAATTAATTTCTTTGGAATATATAGCTATCTGAAAGAAATCTGCTACTATATATGTAAGCAATAATAGTAAAAAATATGGAGGGTACATTATGGATACAATTGAAATTGTAAGAACTGTAGTGGGAGTATTTTTTATTTTATTTGGACTAGGTACATATGCATATGATAAAAGACACCATATGAAATATTCAGAGTTTAGATATAGTCCAATAGATTGGTTAATTTGTATGCTTATGGGTGTTATAGCAGGTGCAATTACTGTTGAAAGAGGTATTATATTTGTTATAGCGGTAATAACATTATGGACAGTGGTTAAGGTAATGCTAGTAAAATTAGATGAAAAAAAGAATAAAATTAAACAAAGTGTGCAATAGAAAAAGTCTATGTTTTAATTATTATATTAGAACATAGACTTTTTTATTTTTTGATATGCAAAGAATGTAAATTTACTTTGCTAAGTTGAGTAAAAAAATAGAAAATATTATATAATTATAGATAGATAAAAATGAAATCTTTAGAAAAAAGGTGATTAGATGAAATATTTATTCCAAGAAGTTGATTTAAATAAAAAGAAAGAAAAAATAATTAACATATATGAAAACATAGTAAAAGAAAATAATTATAAATCAAAAGATATACTTTTTTTAGTACCAAATGGAATTACTAAATTAAGTTATATGAGAACAATAAATATTCCCTTTAGTGAAGAATTAAGAATTACCACATACAGTCACTTTGTCCAAAGGGAGCTAATAAAATACTGGCCAATGATAGAAAATAATTGTGACAAAATAAAAGCAAATAAAACAAGCCCTTCTTTTATCTCTCAAAGCTTAAGTGAGTATATTATCACGAAATATATAAACAAGACAAGAGAAGAAGAAAATTACTTTGAAGATATAGTGGGTACAAATAAAAGTATATGCAGAAATATATTAGATAATCTAAGTAAAGGCTGTTTTAACAATATAGATATTAATAATATAGGACAAAAAATATATGATTCTAAGAAAAATAGAAATGATTTAAATAGATATTCTTATAGTCAAATGCAGGAAGTTATAGATTTTTATATGGAGACCTTATTATCAAATGGTATAATTGATAATTCTATAGCTGTATATTTATACAATAATTATTTATTAAATAATGAAGATTACAGAAAAAGATTGAAAAAAGAATATAGATACTTAATTGTAGACAGTTTAGAAAATGGCAGTGCTAGTGAATGTGACTTAATTGGCGAACTTTTAAATGAGGTAGAGTGTGGATATATTTTTTATGATAAAAGTAAAGATTACTCTTCATTTAAAAATGTGGATATATCTTATATAGAAGAAAACATAGTAAAAGAATATTTTCAAAAAAAATCATATGATTTAGAAACAATAAGTATTAAATCTTTGTATAAAGAAAATCAAAGTATCAAACTGGAAGATGGGTATCACTTATATGATGAAATGATAGAAGGTGTGACAGAAAAACTTTTACAATTAATAAATGAAGGAAAAAATCTAAGAGATATTGTTATAATTTCACCTATAAATAACTCTATTTTAGATTACAAAATATGTAATAAATTAAAGTATAAGAAGATAAAAGTAGCTAACACCAAACTAGATAATAAAATTATTGATCATCCTTATGCCAATGCTTTAGTTGTGGCGACTTGTATTTTCTACAATTTACAATATTTAATAAAAGAAGAGGAGTACATAAATTTTATAGAAGTATTATTTGATATAAATAAGATAAGAGCTATAAAAATGTTTAATAAAAGACATGAAAATGAACAATATAAAAGCTTGATTGAATATATTAAAAACAAAGAAAAAGATAATTTGAGGATAAGTGAGTTTTTATTACAATTTTATATAGAAAAAATGCTTCACCTTAAAGATGGTAAGAAAAATGTGGACTTTTGCAAAGATATTATAAGACAAGGTGATATTTTTAGTGAAATACTAGAGGAATTAAATATAGAAGAGAAAGAAAAATATGAAGTATTTGTAAAGTGTTTAAAAGATAATATAAATGATTATTATGTCTCTGCAGATATTGAAGATATGAAAAATAGTGATAAAGTAATTATTACAACGCCTTACACATATATAAGTTCAAATATAAATAGACAAATACAATTATGGATAGATGTAGGAAGTAATGCTTGGAATATGAAAATAGAAAAAGACATTGCAAATCCTTTAGTTCTTAGAAAATCTTTCAATGAAAAAGAAATTTATAGTGATGAAATGGAAGACAGGAACAAAAAGTACTATCTATATAATTTAATCTATAACTTACTATTAAATAGTGAGAAAATATATGCTTTTAAAAGTGAGTATAGTGTAAATGGATTTATGCAGGAAAGTATGCTATATGGTCTTTTATTAAAGCTTTTGAATAAAGGAGAAATAACTAATGAGTAAGATAAATTACAGAGAGGACCAGCTTCCTATAATTCAGTATGAAGGTGGAAAAATGGCAGTTCCTGCAGTGCCAGGGGCTGGTAAAACTTTTATAGTTACAAATTTAGTAGCAAAACTTTTGGAAGAAAATAGACAGGGTAAAGGAAAGATACTTATTTTAACTTATATGAATAGTGCGGTGAACAACTTTAAGGTTAGAATAAAGAAAATTCTTGAAGATAAAAATATAGAAGATAAAAATTATTATGAAGTAATGACCATACACTCTTTGGCTGTGAAAATTATAAAAGAAAAGCCGGAGATAGTTATGTTAAATGAAGACTTTAATATAGCTGATGATTTGCAAAAAACTATGATTCTTGGTGACTGTATTAATAATTTCAAGTTAAATGGGGGAGAAAAAGCATTTAGATTTTTTGTGAAAGAGCAAAAAGATCAAATGTGGGCAGATAGACAGTTAGAGGCTTGGGATAAGGGGTTTTATGATCTAGTTCAAAATACCATAAGTGAACTTAAATACAAAGATATTACTCCACAAAAACTAAATGAATATATGAAAGAAAATCGTAGGGGGATTTTAAAAATAATTCTTCCTATATATACTGAGTATGAAAAAAAATTAAAAGCAAATGGATTATTAGATTATGATGATATGTTAATTTTGGCACATAAAGCCTTAAGTATTGATGAAGATTTAAAAAGAAAATATCAAAATAAATACCAATATGTGTTTGAAGATGAGTGTCAGGATTCAAATGAAATTCAAGGAAAGATAATAGGACTTATTTGTGAAGAGCATAATAATCTTGTAAGAGTTGGGGATATAAATCAAAGTATAACAGGAACTTTTTCTTCATCAGATCCAAAATTTTTTAAAAATTTTATAGAAAACAGTGACTGCTGTTACAGAATGGATATGTCAAATAGAAGCTCAAAAGATGTAATAAATCTTGCCAATGAATTAGTAAGATATGTAACTCAAAATTTACAGACAGAGTGTAAGGATGCTCTGGAAGATATGGATATTAAAACAGTTCCTAAAAATAAGGGATACAAAGAAAATCCTCAGCCTGAGAAATATCAAATTAGCTATAAATATTATGAAACCTTTGACGAGGAAATAGAGAATACTGTAAAGTTTGTGAGAAATATTAATAAAAAATACCCAGATAAAAGTATAGGTATATTAGTACCATACAATGATCACGTAAATTTAGTTGCAAAAGAACTTATAAAAGAAGATTTGGAATTTGAAGAGCTAGGACCTAATTCTCTTAGAAAAAGAAGAGTAATAGATAATATTGCATTAATAATAGATTTTATACTCAATTGTGACGACAAAGAAAAATTAATAGAAGTATTAGATAAAGTTTATATAAAGACCGATAATAAAGAAGGAAAAAAAGATTTTATACAATTATTAAGAAAAGACCATTTAAATGTGGAAAATCTATTATATGATGATGAATGCTCAAAAGATATAATAATAGACACAGAAAGTGATTTATATCAAAGTTTTTTATATGGAATACAAAATTTGAAAAATATTATAGAATATCCTTTAACTAGAATAGACAAGCTGATTCTTTTCATTGGAGACAGTATGACAATTGAAAAAGAAGAAATAGCAATAGTAGATTATTTGGCCTTTTATGTTAAGTATTTAGTAGCAGAAAACAACAGTATAAATCTACAACAAATATATAACTTGCTAAGCGACAGAAAAAATAGAGTTTTTAGTTATATAATAGAAGTTGTTAGTGAAATCAATGGATACGAGCCATTACCTGGAAGTATAACTGTGTGCAATTATCACAAAGCAAAGGGATTAGAGTGGGATTGTGTATTTTTATTGGGAATGACAGAGTTTAATTTCCCGGACAATATCTACCAAAAATTTCAATGTGATAAGTGGTATCTTAAAGAAAAATACAAAAATCCAGAAGCAAATATAAAATCAGAAATAGATTTTGTCTTAAATGGTGAAGTAAATAAAAATTATTCAAAAGAAATTAAAGAAAATCTTGTAAAAGAAAAAATAAGACTTCTATATGTGGGAATAACAAGAGCAAAAGAAATGCTAATTTTGTCTGCCAGTGCAAAAAATTCTTCTTTAGATAAGAGAAAGCAAAACCCATCTATGTATTTGAACATATTAAAAAGTATTATAGATAAGAAAGGAGAATGATTAAATGAATGAGAAATTAAAATATTTTACATATAGCCAGAATTCTCTAAATACTTATAAATCATGTCCTTTTAAGTTTAAATATAAATATATAGATAATATAAATTGGAAACATGATGATTTAGGCAGTAGGGAATATTATGACAGCTTAAGATATGGACGAGATTTTCACTTATTGTGTGAAAGATATTTCTCCAATATTCCTATAGGAGAATTTGAAGATAAAAATTTTAATAAATGGATAAATAAAATAAAAGATTTGTTGCCAATTAAAGAATGTAATATATATTTGCCAGAATATGAAATGAATTTAAATTTAAATGGACGAAAAGTTGTGGCAAAAGTTGACTTAGTTATAATAGAGAAGGATAAAATAAGTCTTTGGGATTGGAAAACTGAAAACCAAGAAATTACATATAAAAATGCACTTAATAGAATGCAAAGTATGGTTTATATGTTTTTAACTGAAGAGATAATAAGAAAAAACTTTTATCCAAGTTATAAAATTGAGAATATAAGTATGAATTATTATCAGCCAGCACTAGAAAACAAACCAGTGATTATAAAATACAATGATAAATTTCATGAAGAAAATAAAATGAAGATTTTAAATATTATTGATAATATAGAAAATTCAGATTTTAATAATGAAAACAATATAAATAAAAATACAAACCACTGTAAATACTGTGAGTTTAATAAGCTTTGTAACAGTGAAGCTGTAAATTATGAAATTTTGGAGGAAGACATTTATGGGTCTTAGATTTGTATTAGGTAGAGGTGGAATAGGAAAAACAACCTTTATGCTAAATGAAATAAAAAAAAGAGTGCAAGACAATGAAACTAGTCCTGTAATTCTTTTAGTTCCAGAGCAATACTCATTTGAGATGGAAAAAAATATGTCTAAACTTTTCCAAGGAGAAGAAAAGGACAAATATTTAAGAAGTAGAGTGCTAAGTTTTAAAACCATGAGTAGTATAGTATTTTCAAAAGTAGGTGGACTTACTGATGTAAATATTAACTCTAGTGGTAAGGCTATGATTATATATAAATCCATAGATAAAATTAGTAATGAGCTAAAAGTATATGGAAGATCTTCTACACAATCTGGTTTTGTAGGATCCATAACAGATATGATATCAGAATTAAAACAATACAATGTATCACCAGATGCTTTAGAAAATATAGCAGGAGAAATAGAAAATGAAACTTTAAGATATAAATTAATGGATATTGCTAAGATCTATGGAGAATTTGAAAAAAATCTACATGAAAATTACGTGGATTCTCAAGATCTATTAACATCCTTAAGTTCAAAATTACAACAATGTGATTATTTTAAAGATGCTTACATTTATATAGATGAATTTACTGGCTTTACACCAAATCAGTACAGTATTTTAAAAGAATTATTAAAACAAGCTAAAGAAGTTTATATTTCCTTAACTATAGATTCTTTAACTCAATTTACATATTCAAAAAATGATGCTTTCTCAAGAACTAAATATACTTATGAAAAGTTATATAAAATTGCAGCAGAAGAAAGTGTAAAAATTCATACAAATATAAATTTAAATGCAGAAAATGTAAAAAGATTTAATGGAAATGAAGAATTACAACATTTAGAAGCTTTTTATCATGCATATCCTTATAGAAAATATGAAAAAGAAACGAAACATGTAAGAATTAAAGAGTTTAATAATTTATATGATGAAGTAGAGCAAGTGGCAAAGGATATTGTTCATTTAGTTAGAGATAAAAAAGCAAGATATAAAGATATAACTGTGGCTACTAGAGATTTAAATAGATATGATTTTTTAGTGCGCTCAATTTTTAAAGAATATGAAATTCCCAACTTTATAGACTCAAAAAGAGAGGCAAAGAGTAATCCTATTATAGTATTAATTCTTTCTGCATTAGAAATGAGAAACAGAAGATATTCTTATGAGACTATGTTTAGATATTTAAAGAGTGGTCTTATAGGTGTAAGTGATGAAGATATAAGCTTACTTGAAAATTATGTACTTCAAAACGGAATTACAGGCAAAAAGTGGTTTGAAGAAAAATGGGAGTATAAAGTTAATCAAAATTATTTGGCAGAAGAAAGTGAATTTGATTTGGAACAAAAAGAGAGAATCAATGAAACTAGAAATCAAATATTAGAACCAATTATAAAATTACAAAATAAACTTGATAAGAAAAATAAAACTGTAAGAGAAATCTGTACTTATGTGTATGAGTTTTTATTGGATATTAATATAGAAGAAACTTTAGAATCTTTAATTAATAATTTCAATGAAAAAGGCGACCTGGAAATTGCTAAGGAATACTCACAAGTTTGGCAAATAGTAGTGGATATACTTGACCAAATGGTAGAGTTAATGGGTGATGAAAAAATATCTTTAGATAAATTTATGAAGGTGATAAGTCTTGGATTTGATGAATATGAGCTAGGTCTTGTACCTCCAAGCATGGACCAAGTTTTAGTAAGTTCTGTAGACAGAATGAAAAACTCCAACACAAAGCACCTTTATTTAATAGGAACTACTGATGGTATATTCCCACTAATATCAAAAGAAAGTGGACTTTTAAGTGATAAAGACAGAAATTCTTTAGGTGAAAAAGGAATAGAAGTTGATATAGATAGTAAGACAAAAACTTATGAAGAGCAATTTTTAGTTTACAAGGCATTAACTTATACAAGTGAAAACTTAACAATAAGTTATCCCATATCAGATCATGAAGGAAAGACATTAAGGCCTTCAATAATTGTATCTAGACTTAAAAAAATATTCCCTAATATTAACACAAAAAGTTATGTACTAAAAGATTTGGATAACTCTACAGATACAGCTTTAGACAATATAACAGTAAAAGCACCTACTTTCAATGAGTTAATAAATGCTATTAAGGAATTTGAAATTAGAGGGGATATCAACGAAGTTTATTTAGATTTATATAGATATTTCCTAGGTGATGAAGAATATAAGAATAAGTTGGAGAAAGTAGTAAGGGGGTTAAGCTATACTAACCAAGTTGAAAAAGTAGAAAGAGAAAAAATTAAACAATTATATGAAAATAAAAACTTAAGTATTTCCAAGCTAGAAAGATATGCTCAGTGTCCATTCTCATATTTTATTCAATATGGACTAAAAGCACAGGAAAGAAAAGAGTATTCTTTCACAGCACCAGATTTAGGTTCATTTATACATAATATACTTGATATTTTCTCTAAATCTTTAAACAAAGACAAATTAAACTGGCATGAAATAGATGAAGATTATATTAGAAGTAGAGTATCTCTTATTGTAGATGAAATGGTAAGCAAAATACCAGGATTTATTTTAAATTCTTCTGAAAGATACAAGTATTTGGCATATAGATTGAAAAAAATGCTAGTTTCTGCAATTAGTATTATTTCCATGCAAATAAAACAAGGAAACTTTGAACCTGTTGACTACGAAGTTAGCTTTAGAAAAAATGGGAAATATCCACCGATAAAATTAGTATTAAATGATGGTCAAGAAGTAACTTTAGTCGGTCAAATAGATAGAATAGATGAATTGGAGAAAGGCGACAGCAAGTATATCCGTATTATAGACTATAAATCAGGAGATAAATCCATCAACTTAACAGAAGTTTATTATGGCTTACAATTACAGTTATTAGTTTATTTAGATGCAATTATAGACAGTGATAGACATAAAAAATCAAACTTAAAACCAGCAGCTATACTTTACAACAGAGTTGATAACCCTATTGTAAGAAGCAATGAAGATCAAAAAGATGCTGTAATAAATGAAGAAATATTAAAGAAACTTAGAATGAACGGATTAGTATTAAAAGATGTTGACATAATCGGAGAAATGGATATGTCCCTTAAAGAAGGAGAAAGAAAAACATCTTTAGTTATACCAGCTAACTTTGACAAAAATGGAAATATAGGCAGATATACTAAAGGAGTTACAGAGCCAGAGTTTGATATATTAAGAGAATATGTAAAATACGAAGTAAAAGATCTTTGTGAAAGAATGGTAGAAGGAGATATAAGTATAATTCCATGTAAAAATAAAAATGGGACATCTTGTGATTTTTGTACTTACTCATCAATCTGCCAGTTTGATCCTTCAATAAAAGGAAACATGTATACAATCCTTAATGATAAAAGTGATGAAGAAGTAATAAAACTAATGGAGAAGGAGGTTAAGAAATAGTGAGCTCACCAAAATGGACTGATGAACAACAAGCAGTAATAGATAGTAGAGACTGTAATCTGCTAGTAGCAGCTGCTGCTGGTTCGGGAAAAACAGCAGTATTAGTTGAAAGAATAATACAAATAATAACAAATAAAGAAAAACCTGTAGATATAGATAGCTTACTAGTAGTTACCTTCACCAATGCAGCAGCGGCGGAAATGAGAGAGAGAATTGGAGATGCTATAGGTAAGGCATTGGAGAAAAACCCAGAAGATAGTCATTTACAAAATCAGTTGGTACTTTTAAATAAGGCAAGTATAACAACAATACACTCATTCTGTTTGGAGGTTATTAAATCAAACTTCCATAAAATCGACTTGGACCCTAACTTTAGAATAGGAGACGAAACAGAATGTACTATTTTAAAGTTGGAAACAATAGAAGAAATTTTTGAAGAATTTTATGAAGAAAAAGAAGACGATTTTTATAAATTAGTGGAAAGTTACAGTGAAAAAAGAGGCGATACTAATTTACAACAAATGGTACTTAGTATTTACTCTTTTGTAATGTCTTCACCTTATCCAATGGAATGGTTAGAAGAGAGTGTAAATGATTTTAATATAAGTGATGATTTTGATTTTTCTACATCAAAATGGGCAAAAATTATTTTAGATACTATAAAAATTCAAGTTAATGGTATAGTCAAAAACTTTGATAAAGCGCTAGAAATGGTGGAAAGTATTGAAGAATTAGAAACTTTTGCCGATAAATTAAAAATAGAGTATAAAATGATAAAAAGATTATTGGATAGTTGTGACGAAGATTGGGAAGAAGCATATAAAGCAGCTATCTCTCTTGAATTTGAAAACTATGCAAAAGGAGTAAAAAGAATTCCTAAGGGAACGGAAGAGTATATAAAAGATGCTAAAGATAAAGCTAAGAAAATTAGAGATGATGCAAAGAAATCTTTAGAGTCTATACAAAGTTCCACGTTTAACAAAAATATTTCTGATTTAAACAAGGAAATAGAAATGTTACATCCTGTAGTAGGTTCTTTAAGTAAAATACTTAAAAGATTTATTGAGTTATATAGTGAAAGAAAAAGAGAAAAAGGCATAATCGATTTTAATGATATTGAGCATTTTGCTCTAGACATATTAATAAAAAAAGATGAAAATGGAGACTTTTTAGAAGATGAGCATGGTAAAGCTATAGGAAGTGATATAGCCATAGAGTACAGAGATAAGTTTTATGAAATATTCATAGATGAGTATCAAGATTCCAACTTTGTACAAGAAGTTTTACTTTCAACTATAGCAAAAACTAAAGCTCCAAACAGATTTATGGTTGGAGATGTTAAGCAAAGTATCTATAGATTTAGACAAGCTAAGCCAGAAATTTTCTTAGACAAGTACGCTACTTATGGTACGAAAAAAGGTGAAAAAAATAGAAAAATAATGCTTTATAAAAACTTCAGAAGTAGAAAAGAAGTTATAGACAGTTGTAACTATGTTTTTGAAAATATTATGAGTAAAAACATAGGTGAAATTGAATATACAGAAGATGAAGCCTTAAATTTGGGAGCTTCTTTTAAAGAAAACTTAGAAGAAAAAGTAATTGTGGGAGGGCCTACAGAAATCCATCTAATGGAAAAAGCTCAAAAAACTACTGAAGAAAGTCAAAATGAAGAAGAACAACTAGAAGAAGAGTTAGACAATATACAATTGGAAGCTCGTATGGTTGGAAAAATAATCAAAAATTTAATGTCTCCAGGTGAAGAAGGAAATATACATAAAGTATATGATAAAAAGTTGGATGATTATAGAGTTGTAGATTTTAAAGATATAGTGATTTTACTAAGAGCCACATCTGCATGGGCACCAGTATTTGCTGATGAATTAATAAACATGGGAATACCTACTTATGCAGATACAGGCATGGGATATTTCGATACTATAGAAATTAAAACAGTAATGGCATTTTTAAGAATAATAGATAATCCTATGCAAGACATTCCTTTATTATGTGTTTTGAAATCACCAATACTTCCTTGTACTTCATTTACACCAGAAGATTTTATAGATATTAGATTGGAAAATAACAATACAAATCTTTATGAATGTATAAAATTAATTAGCGAAAGTGAAGATGATGGAAAGAAGGAAATAAGAGAAAAATGTAGAAGTTTTTTAAGAGAATTAAAAAAATATAAAGAAAAATCTTTATATATGAGTACGGATGAATTTTTATGGCATTTATACATGAAAAGTGGCTATTATGCTTATATTGGAGCACTTCCAAGTGGAAGTCAAAGACAAGCTAACTTAAAGATTTTATTTGAAAGAGCAAAACAGTTTGAAGAAACAAGTTTTAAGGGAATTTTTAATTTTATAAACTTTATAAATAAAATAAAAAAATCCAACTCAGATATGGGAAGTGCTAAAACTCTTGGTGAAAATGCCAATGTTGTAAGAATAATGTCTATACATAAAAGTAAAGGGCTAGAGTTTCCAATAGTGTTCTGTTCTGCTATGAGTAAAAACTTTAACACAATGGATTTTAAAAAGGATATGTTATATCACTATGAATTAGGCTTTGGGCCACAGCTTGTAGATATAGATAGACGTATTTCTTATCCAAGTATTGCAAAAGAAGCTTTGAAATATAAGATGAATTTAGAAAATCTTTCAGAAGAAATGAGGATTTTATATGTTGCTTTAACAAGAGCAAAAGAGAAACTTATATTAACTGGAGCAGTAAAAGATATACCTGGAACACTACATAAGTGGGGCAAAAACTTAGACGGCAATAACCCAGTTTCTCAGTACGATGTGCTAAAAGCTAGAAATTATCTAGATTGGATTATGCCTTCTGTATTAAAACATAAAGACTTTAAGGAAATAAGAAAAGCCTACGATATAGAAACTTTATCACAATCTAATCATGACTCTAGGTGGTCTTTAGATACCTGGGAAAAAGAAGACGTAATACTTGAAGAAAAAGAAGAAGAAGCTAATATAGAAACTTTACTAAAAGAAATGGAAGAAAAAAGTACAGAAGCTGATTATAAGGAAGAAATAAGTGAAAAGTTAAATTATTCATATCCTTACAAAGAAAGTGTAAAAGTTTCTGCCAGTATATCTGTATCAGAAATTAAAAAAATGCAAAATATTCATGAAGAAGACTACTCAGAGTCTTTATATGAAGAAAAAATAACTTTAAAAAGGCCATTATTTATCCAAGAAAGTGAAGCAAAGAATAAAATAAGCCCTCAGGAAAGGGGTACAATAGTCCATTTAGTTATGGAAGTTCTTGATTTAGATAAAATAAATACAATAGATGAAATAAAAGCTCAAATTAAAGATTTAATTAAAAGAGAAATAATAAGTGAAAAACAATCACTAGTTATTAATCCTTTTAAAATATATAAATTCTTCAAATCTAATATAGGAAAAAGAGCATTATCATCACATCTAATAAAAAGAGAACAAAGTATTTATTCTCAGATTAAAATGAACGATATTTATCTAAATAATGAAGATATTCAAAATAATAGGGTAACCTATGAAGAGGAGAGTCTAATGCTTAGAGGTATCATCGACTTATACTTTGAAGAAGATGATGAAATAGTAATAGTAGACTATAAAACAGACTATATAGATGAAGGTAATAAACAAGAGATAATAAATAGATATGAAAAGCAGCTAGACTTATATGCAGAGGCTTTAAATAAGCTTACGGGTAAAAAAGTTAAAGAAAAGTATTTATATCTATTTAATATAGATGAAGAAGTTAAATTATAAAAAATTAAAGGAGGAGCCATGAAATTTATTCATACATCAGATTGGCATATAGGTAAAAATCTAGAAGGTCATTCAAGATTAGAGGAACAAGAAAAGTTTTGCAACGATTTTATAAAAATTGTTGAAGAAAACAACATAGATATGGTTATTATTGCTGGAGATGTGTATGATACTTCAAATCCTCCAGCTGGGGCAGAAACCTTATTTTATAAAACAGTTAGTAGGTTAGCTGATGATGGAAATAGATGTGTGCTAATTATAGCAGGTAATCACGATAATCCAGAAAGATTATCTGCTGTATCACCTCTTGCAAAAGAGCAAGGGATTATAATTTTAGGATATCCATTAAGTAGTGCAACTGAGGAAAAATATAAAGGTTATGAAATAGTGAAAGCCAGTGAGGGATGTTTAAAATTAAACATTAAGGGAGAGAAAGTAACTGTAATTACATTACCTTATCCAAGTGAAAAAAGATTAAATGATGCAATTAAAGATGTGGAGAGTGAA
Source organism: Terrisporobacter mayombei (assembly GCF_020748465.1). Classification (GTDB taxonomy): domain Bacteria; phylum Bacillota; class Clostridia; order Peptostreptococcales; family Peptostreptococcaceae; genus Terrisporobacter; species Terrisporobacter mayombei. The sequence goes on along the minus strand of NZ_JAHZMP010000001.1, from coordinate 1,284,081 downwards.
GAAGAACTACAAAGAACCTACTCTAACAAAATAGGTGATATCTTTAGAAATTTAGAAGAAAACTTTGAAGAAGGTAACATAAATATAGCTGTATCTCATTTATTTGTATGTGGAGGAGATCCATCTGACTCAGAAAGACAAATACAACTGGGAGGAAGTCTTGTAGTTGATAAGCGTGATTTACCACAAAAAGCTCAATACACAGCTTTAGGACATTTACATAAGCCACAAAAAGCATCTGAAAGATTAAATGTATATTATTCAGGATCACCACTACAATATAGTGTAAAAGAGAGAATTTATGCCAAGGGAGCAAATGTAGTAGAGATACATGCAAATGAAGAACCTAAAATAGAAACTATATACTTTAATAATTATAAACCTATTGAGGTTTTCAAATGTGATGGAATAGAAGAAGCCTTAAGAGTATGCGAAGAAAATAAAGATAGAGATATATGGTCTTACTTTGAGATAAAAACAGATGAAGTTATAAGTCAAGAAAATATAAAGAAAATGAAATCCTATTTAAGAGATATTATTGAGATAAAGCCAATAATTACTTTTGAATGTGAGGCAGAAGAAATCGACTTAAAGGAAAAATCCATGGCTCAATTATTTAGTGATTTTTATAAATTCAAAGAAAAATGTGAGCCAAGGGGAGAGCTTATGGACTTATTTTTAAACATAGTAAGCGAAGAGGGTGAAGACGATGAAACCAATTAAATTAGAGCTAACGGGGTTAAATAGTTATACTGATAAGCAAACTATAGATTTTGAAAAGCTAACATCAAGAGGCTTGTTTGGTATTTTTGGTAATACAGGAAGCGGTAAATCTACTATATTAGATGCCATAACTATAGCTTTATATGGAGATATTTCTAGGGATACTACTGATTATATAAATTCTAGTTGTGAAAAAGCAATTGTAAATTATGAATTTGAAATAGGAAGCAAAAATAATAGAAAAAGATATTTTGTTGAGAGAACTATAAAAAATACACCAGCAGGAGGTACTAAAACGTCAAGAGTGCTTTTGGGAGAAATAAAAGACAACGGAGACATAAATGTACTTGCTGACAAGGTTGGAGAAGTGAAAAGTAAAATTCAAGATATTATAGGATTAACTTCTGATGACTTTACAAGATCTGTAGTTTTACCCCAAGGTAAGTTTAGTGAGTTTTTAAAACTACAAGATAGAGATAGAAGAAAAATGCTTGAGAGAATATTTAATCTTGAAAAATACGGGGAAAAACTTTCAACTAAGGTTAAGATAAGAAGAAATACAGCAAAAGAAGATTTAACTAGCATAAATGGTAAACTTAGTCAACATGAAGGAATTACAGAAGAAGTATGTGAGGGAATAAGAGAAGAACTTTTACAAGCTAAAAATCTAGAAAAAATTAAAAATGAAGATTTATTAAAATCTGAAAAAGAATTTGAAGAAAATAAAATAATATTTGAAGATCAAAACTCTTTACAAAGATATATAGATAGAAAATCGCAAATAGATTTAAAAGAAAAAGAAATTAATATAAAAAGAGAAGGAATTGAAAGAAGTGAAAGAGGAGAAATTATTATTCCTCATATAAACGATATAAAAATATTAGAAAAAGATATATATGAAAATTCTAATGAAGTAAAAAAATTAGAAGGAATTATAATCAATATTAAAAAAGAAATAGATTTATTATCCATACGATATGAAGAAGCAAAGAAAGAAAAAAATGAAAAAATACCTTTATTAATTGAAGAAAAAAGTAAACTTCAAAGAGGAATAGACTTAGAAGAAAAAATAGAAGCTTTAAATAATGATATTAAAGAACTAAAAAAAGAAATTGATATAGATAATAAGGAAAAAGAAAATTTAGAAAAGTTAATAATTGATTTACAAAATCAAGTTAATAGTAAATATAAAAAAATTCAAGAGAATAATAAAAATATTGAATCATTAAGCATAAGTACAGAGTTAAAAGAAAATATATTTGAGGCTTACAATAAAGAAGAAGAGTTGAAAAAATTAAGTGTAGAAAAAGAAGAAAATAATAAATTATTAAAGGATGTAAGTAAAAGAATAGAAGATTTAAAGTTTAAAAATATTGATGTGGAAAAGAATAAATCATCAGTAAATGAAAAACTAAAAAAACTTTCAGATCATCAGGAAACTTTAAATAGAAGTTGTCCTGGGGATAACAAGATAATATCAAGTGAAAAAGAGTATCTACATAATTTAAAATCAAGATTGGAAAATACGAAAGATTATGAAAAACAAATTAATTCTATTAAAGATGATTTAAACAAAAATGAAAAAAATAAATTTGAAAATAAAAGATATTTAAATGAATGTAGCGAAAAATTACAAAGAATAAATAAAGCCATAGAAGAATTAAAAGAGGAACAAGAAAGCCTAATATATAAAAATATGGCGGCTTATTTAAGAGAAGAATTAAAAGAAAACGAGCCTTGTCCTGTTTGTGGATCTACTCATCATGAAAAAATTTATACTAGTGCTAATTTTGAAGAAGCAAAATTAATTGAAGAGAATATTAAAAAACTAGAAGATGAATACAATAAAGAAAAACAAAATTATGATGAATTAGCTTTAAAGAATACAGAAATTAATTCATTTGAAAGTATAAAAAGAAAAACTTTAAGCGAGTTATCAGGTAAATTAGGCGATTATAATTCTTCTTCATTGGAAAAAGAAATAGACATAAAACAAAAAGAACTAAGAATATTAGAAGAAAAAGTATTGTCTTGGGAAGACGATAAAAACAAGACAGTTGAAGAAATATACAAAATAAAAGATTTAAAATATGATGTGGAAAAAGAAGAAGTAAAAATAAAAGAAAACTTAAATTTAGATAGAAAATTAAGTACTGAATTAAAAGAAAAAATAGATAATTTAAATAAAAAGTACGACAATCTTAATTTAGAATGCTTAGGATTAAAATCTAAAATTAAAGTGAATGATTTAGGGTCTAAGGTAAAAGAAATTGGAGAAAATGAAAAGAAAATTGAAAAGTTAAATAAGGAAATGTCAATTTTAAATAAAGAAAAAGAAACTTTAGATAAAGAACTTAAAGAAAAAGATAGTTTATTTAATGAAATTGACAAGAAACTTTCTAACTTGATTCAACTTAGAGATACTAAATATAAAGAAGTAAAAAATAAGGAAGAAGAATTGAACAAAATTGCTAAGGGTGTTTCACCAGCAAAACTATTACAATCTACTATAGATAATATCGACAGAATAACAAATAATGAAAAACAACTACATGAAGAGCTAACTAATAAAAAGCATGATTTTGATGAAAATACAAAATTAATAAGTAGTAAAGATGGTATTTTATCTCAAGCTAAAAAACAATTAGAAAGTAAAAATCAAACATTAACAACGTTATTAATAGACAATAAATTCGACTCAGTTAATTCTGTGGAAAAATCTATTTTACCAAAAGAAGAAAAAGATAAGTACAAAGGTGAAATAGAACATTTTGATGAAGAGACTAAATACTTAATAGTAAAGATATCTGATTTAAATAAAAAATTAAATGGAAGAAGTATAAAACCTGAAGACTTTGAAAATCTTCATATTTCAATTAATTCATTAAAAAATGAGATAGCTAATTTAAGAAAAAATATTGGTTCAAAGGAAAATGAGCTTAAAAATATTGAAAAATCTTTATTATCAATAAAAGAATTAACTAAAGAAGTTAAAAAAGTTGAACATGAATTATCTTTATTAGATGAAATAAGTAAATTAATAATGGGAAATAAGTTTGTAGAATACGTGGCAACGAATCAACTTAAATATATTGCACTAGAAGCATCAAAAAGATTAGGCTCTATAACTAGAGGTAGATATGCACTAGAAATAGATGAAAATCTAAACTTTATAATGAGAGATAATATGAATGGAGGACAAAGAAGAAGTGTTGATTCACTATCAGGAGGAGAAACATTCTTAACATCATTGTCTTTAGCATTGGCATTGTCTTCTCAAATACAATTAAAAGGAAGCAGTCCTTTAGAGTTCTTCTTCTTAGATGAAGGTTTTGGATCTTTAGATGTAGAATTGCTAGATGTAGTTATGGAGTCTTTAGAAAATCTTCATAATGATCAACTAAGTATAGGTATAATTTCACATGTGGAGGAATTAAAAAATAGAGTACCGGTAAAACTTTTGGTTAGTCCATGTGATGTAGGAAAAGGATCTAGAGTGAAAATAGAATATAGTTAGATTAAAACCGGCCCTAAAGGGTCGGTTTTTTCATAGTAAAAAAAGGAGGCACCTACTGGGGGAATAGTAGATGCCTTAAAAAATATATACTTATTAGGGGGAGAGATATATAATTTCCGCTCTCATATATAATTCTTTCCGTTTTTTAGAATTTTATACATTTTTTTACGAAGCTCAGAAATAAATATCAACAAAGGAGTAACAACAAAATATTATTGTTGTAAGAAAGACTCTGTATTAGCCTTTCTTAATTTTAATATATGTAAATATTCATAAAATGACACAAAATGATAAAAAAAACTTTTTTTTCAGTATAATTTTTTCAGAATATTTTTGTTATTGATTTATTTATGATAAGTTTAAATTAATAAGGGACAAAATGGATATAATATTTACAATGGCGCTTTAATGAAATTAATTAATTTAAAACGATGTTAAATTATGCTATAATACTTAATAATATAAAATATATATATGTAGGAGAGTGGTAAAGGTTGGATAGTTCGACCGGTAGTTTGGTTCAAATAGTTTTATTAGTAGTTTTATTAATGGGGTCAGCATTTTTCTCTGCATCTGAGACAGCATTAATGTCACTTAGCAGAATAAAAATAAGACATATGGAGGAAGATGGAGTTAGAGGAGCGAAATTAGTAGGTTCTTTAATCGAGAATTCTAATAGATTGCTTACATCCATATTAATAGGAAATAACATAGTTAATATAGCAGCAACATCTATATCTACTTCATTATTTATAAGTATATGGGGATCACAAGGTGTGGCAGCAGCAACAGCTTTAATGACTGTATTAGTATTAGTTTTTGGAGAAATAACACCAAAAACTATATCAGCTAGTACTCCTGAAAAAGTAGCATTAATGGTTGCTAAACCAATTAAAATTTTTATGATAATATTAAAGCCAGTAGTGGCAATATTTAATGTTATTACAAAAATAATATTTAAAATTTTTGGCGTAGATGATCATGGTGTAAGACCGTTTATTACAGAAGAAGAGTTAAAAACCATGGTAAATGTAAGTCATGAAGAAGGCTTATTAGAAATGGAAGAAAGAGAAATAATCAATAATGTTTTTGAATTTGGTGATATGCAAGCAAAAGAAGCTATGGTTCAAAGACTAGATATTGTAGCTATTGATGCAGAAGATAGTTATGAAGAAATAATTGAATTATTTAAAACAGAAAAGTTAAGTAGAATGCCTGTATATGAAGAGACAATTGACGATATTATAGGTATATTAAATATAAAAGATGTAATATTCTTAAATGATGAAGAAATAGCTAATTTTGATATAAAAAAATATATTAGAGATCCTTTCTTTACTTATGAATTTAAGAAAATTACTCAACTTCTTGAAGAAATGAAAAAAGATAAAAGCCAAATGGCCATTGTAGTAGATGAATATGGTGGTACAGCAGGTTTAATAACAATAGAAGATTTAGTAGAAGTTATAGTCGGCGACATAGAAGATGAATTTGACGAGGAAGAAGATGAAATAGAAGTAATTAGTTCTAATGAGTTCCTTGTTGAAGGAAGTACTAAAATTAGCGACGTAAATGAAGTTTTAAATATTAACTTAGAATCTGAAGAATTTGACTCTATAGGAGGATATATTATAGGATATATCAAACACATACCAGAAGAAAATGAAGTTATAGAAGTAGATAGAGTTAAATTTAATATAGAGTCAGTAGACAAAAATAGAATAAAGAAAATCAGAATAATGTTATAGCGAATAAAGCACTGTTTTAAACAGTGTTTTATTTGTATTTTAAAGCAACGTGAATTTTGTATATAAAGATTATATTGAGCATATAATCAAAGATAGAGAAGGGAATGATGTGTGTGTCTGTATTGAATAGATCATTTTTATATAAGTTAAAAAACAATGTAATATTTTTCGTTATATATTTACTACTATTTTTACTAGTTGTAAAAACTTTTGGATATATAGCCCCGTTCTTTATAGCAGGTTTGTTAGCGGTTATTATAAACCCTATATCTGAAAAATTAAAAAGAAAATTTAAAGTAAATAAAGGAATATCAACTTTATTTTTAAGTTTATTAGGTGTTGGTTTAGTTATATTTTTAGCTTCATTTTTACTAGTAAAAGGAAGTCAACAACTAGTTTCATTTTTAAATAACATAGATAGCAATAGTTATTCATATTTGGGAACAATGATAAATGATTGGGTAAGTAACCTAGATAAATATGTAAACTATTTCCAGGGAATATCCAACAACAGTATAGACATTCCAAGTTTAGTAGCAAACTATGGAAAGAACCTTGCTGATATAGCTAAGACAATGTTAGCTAAGATAATAGATTTAGCAACATCTCTGCCAACAGTAGTACTTATAATAATAACATTATTTATGTCTACATATTTTATAGCTAAGGATTTTGATAAAATAGAAAATGCTTTTCTAAATATTTTTACAGATGATACAAAAATAAAAGTACGTAGAGTAAAAAATGAAATAATGTCTTCAATAAAAGGGTACATAAAAGCATATACAATTTTAATGAGTATTACATTTTTAGTGATATGGATAAGTTTCTCAATATTTAAGATTCCTTATGGATTACCTTTGGCTATAATAGGTGCTTTACTAGATTTAATACCTTTCTTAGGTATAATTGTAATATTTGTTCCAGTTATAATTTATTACTTTGTTATAGAGAACTACTTTGTTTCCATAGGAATAGCAATAGTATTTATAGCATTATCAATACTTAGACAAATATTAGAGCCAAAGTTAGTATCTGTAAATGTTGGGATAAGTCCATTGCTTACAATAATAGCAATATTTGTGGGTATACAAGTAGCAGGAATACTGGGAATAATCTTCTTTTTAGGATTATTAGTTATGCATGATATATTAGAAAAAGTAGATATACTATAAAAAAAGGCTAACTTCAAAGTTAGCCTTTTTTATTCGCAATCAGAATTATCGATTTCAATTATTTCTTTTGTATTTATATCTATTAGATTAATTTCTAATTCAAATTCATCTTCCATGTTGTCATCATTTAATATTTCTATTGTTGCCACAGAATGAGTACCATCTTTTGGTATAGCAGTACTACCTGGATTTAGAATTATAATATCTCTATCTACAGATAATTCTTTTACATGAGTATGACCTTGAATAAGTATATCTACACCTAATTCTCTAGCTTTACTTATTATATCTTCTCTTGATGATTGATACCCGTGATCCATAAGTACACTGATGTTATCTATTTTTTTATGTACAAAAGGAGATTCAATTGGATGCTTTATAACCATTTGATCCACATCAGCATCACAGTTACCTCTAGCTATTGTAATATTTTCTAATTTATTTACTATTTCTATTACAGCTTTTGGGTTATATCCCTCAGGAAGATCATTTCTAGGTCCATGGTACAATACATCACCAAGATGAAGTAATATATCACAGTCTGACAATGTATCCAATGCTTTTTCTAAGTAAGGTAAACTTCCATGAGTGTCACTAAGTACTCCAATTTTCATATTCTTTCCTCCTATAATTTATAAGAATTTCTCACACACCCTACTCCAAAACTCATAATTTGATGTTCTAAGGAGTTTGATTTTTCTATCTGATATGGAAAGACTTATATTATCTATTTCTTTAAAATTATACTCTAAACCATCTACCACGACTAGGGTAGAATTTTCAAATTCACATTCCGGAGATACATTAACAACGGAATCATGTGAACATATTATGCTTGATGTGAAACATCTATAAGCATTTGTGTTTATTGGTGATATGGGTGCAACTTGAATAACGTTTAAACTGGTGTCAACAATACTACCACCTACGGCATAATTATAAGCAGTAGAACCAGCAGATGTTGATATTATTAAACCATCTCCACTAAAGTTCTGTACACGCTTATTGTTTATATCTAATTTTAGATGAATAGCTCTGGATTTATCGCCCTTAACAACAGCTTCATTTATGCCAAAAATATTAAAACATCCATCGCAAGTAGTAACTTTAGTTTGAAGAAGAGGCAATTCTTGAGTTACATAATCTTCTTGCAAATAAGATTGAATAAAAGCGTCTATATCCTTTGGAGTTATATCTGGAAAAAAACCTAAATGCCCAGTATTAATTCCTACTAAAGGTATGCTTGGAAGATTATAATCTCGAATAGTTTGCAAAAAACAACCATCTCCACCTATAGATATTATTAATTCTGATTTAGGGTTATATTCATAGTCAACATAAAATCCAACTTCAATTAATTTTTTATGTAAAATATCTCTAGTCTCAAGAGATTTTTGTACTTTATTAGAATTTATTGTTATAATTCTCCCCATTTTTTCACCTCATTTATTAGTTGTATTATATCAAATATATGTAAATTAAGGAAATATTCTCCGACATAAAAACATGTTGTAATGTAAATATTTATACAAAAAGAGATAAAAACCTCTATTTATTTTAATAATTTAAAAAATATGGAATTTTATTCTTTAAATAATTTTATATGATATACTTATTTTGGGAATAATTATAGGGAAATGTTGTAAATGGAGGTGTAAAATTATGTCGGTAGAAAAAGTTAGAGAATTTTTTAAAGAGTACAATAAAGATAATGATATTATGGAACATGAGTTATCTTCAGCGACAGTTGAATTGGCAGCAGAGGCAGTGGGAGTTATTCCAGCTAGAATTGCAAAGACACTTTCCTTTAAAAATAAAGAAGGTGACAATGCCATATTAATTGTAACAGCAGGTGATGCTAAAATTGACAATAAGAAATTTAAAAGCGAATTTGGACATAAAGCTAAAATGTTGACACCAGAGGAAGTATTAGAATACATAGGTCATGGTATAGGCGGTGTATGCCCTTTTGCCATTAAAGATAATCAAGTAAAAGTATACTTAGATGTTTCTATGAAGAGATTTGACACAATTTTCCCAGCAGCAGGAAGTAGCAATTCATCCATAGAACTAACTTGTGATGAGCTAGTAAGATTTTCTCATTCAGAGAATTGGATAGATGTTTGCAAAGGATATGAAGAAATGGAAGAAGTAAAATAAACTTTATTAAATATTATAAAATCACACAAATTATGGTGTGATTTTTTTCTTTTACTTATATAAATATATGAAATTATGGTAAGATAAATAATATTAAGTAAAAGTAGGTGAGCATATGTTTAGAAAAGAAGATCAAAAATATAATATTATTTCATATATAAATGAAGATGAAAATTTAACTTTAAAAGAAGTATTATTAGATAAGCTAAACTTTTCAGTAAGATCTTTATCGAAAATGAAAAGATATAAAACTGTAAAAGTAAATAATAAATATATTAGACCAGCAGATAAAATAAACAAAGGTGATTTAATTGAAGTTAAAATTGAAGAAGATATGGCAGATTTTAAGCCACAAGATTTAAAATTACCTATTTTATATGATGATTTTGATATAATAATGGTAAATAAACCACCATTTATGGTAGTACATCCAACAAAGAGCCACTTTGAAGATACTATTGCCAATGGTGTCACACATTATATAGTTGAAAAAGATGAAAATGTAAAAATAAGATTTGTAAACAGACTTGATATGAACACATCAGGCTTAGTTATAGTGGCGAAAAATCCTTATGCTCAATTTGTTTTATCATCAGATATGAAAGAAGATAACGTTGAGAAAATGTATATAGCTGTAGTAAAAGGTGTGGTTAAAGAAGATTTTGGAACTATAAATGAGCCAATATATAGACCTGATGATAGTATAAAGAGGATTGTTCATGAAGATGGGCAGCCATCAGTAACACATTTTGAAGTAGTACAAAGATTAAAAGATGCTACAGTTTTAAAACTAAAACTAGAAACAGGAAGAACTCATCAAATACGAGTTCATTTAAATCATATAGGTCATGGAATTATAGGTGATGAGTTATACGGATATGTGGATGAAAACTTAATTAATAGGCAAGCATTGCATGCTTTTAGTTTAAAGTTTAAACAACCAAGAACTAGAGAAGACTTAGAGTTTAATGCACCACTTCCAAAAGATATGGAAGAATTAATAGAAAAATTAAAATAAAAAATTCATGGAGGTTATTAGATATGGTTATACATAAGTATATTATTCATGTTCTTGATAGAAATAGTGAAGGCCCAATATTAAACGATTTTGAAGGAAAAAACAATATAGAGGTAGATAAGTTTTTCGAAAAAATAATTAATAGAGCAATAAAAGATGACGATTTAAGAAAGGCAGTATTTAAAGATTATAATGATAATATAATAAAAAATTGTTGTGAGCAAATAATCTATGATGATGATACTTTCGTTCATAATTCAAAAGAAATAGCTTCATATTTATTTGATATAATGAAAAAGTATGAAGATATAGACTCATGTGACTTGGCAATGTGTTTATATAGTGTGAAAGATGAAAAATATGTGGGAATAGTAAAATTAGATTATAAGAAACTATACACTCACTCTATAGAATTATTAGATGAAAAATTCAATATACAAATAATAAGCAATGAAATAGGAATTCCAGACACAGGAAGACAAAAACAATGTGCATTAGTTGGAATTAATGGAATAAATGATGAATTCCATTTAAGATTATTAGATAAAGATTCAGAAAAAGAAGAAGATCCGGAAAAAAAATCAAGATTTATTACTGAGTTTTTAAACGCCGAAAAAGTTACAGATGATAAGTTTAATACAAAAACTTTTAAAAATACTGCAGACAACTGGATAACAAATGCTATGGGTAATAATATTAAAAAAGCAGAAGATGTGAGAAGTCTATTAAACTACACTTTAAAGGAAAAAGAAGAAGTAGATATAGAACAATTTGTGGAAAAATCAATAGATGATGAGAACTTAAAGGAAAGTTTCAAAGAGTTAATGGTAGACAGAGGAATTGAAACTAATTTTAATATAGACAAAAAATGGGTTGAGAAAAAACTTAAGAAAAGAAGTATAAAAACAGACAATGGATTTGATATAAAAGGGAATCTTGTGGATTTTGAAGATCCTATGAAATATAGTGTTAGACAAAATGAAGATGGCACAGTTGATATAATAATAAAAAATGTAAGTTTTTATGAAGAGAAATAATTAAAATACCAATATTAGTTTTTAAATTTATAAAAACTAACTTTTAATATGCTACAATATATTAAGAAACAATTTTATATAAATTTAGGTTCTTAAAGATTAATAGGGAAAGAGGTGAAATTCCTCTACAGCCCCCGTTACTGTAATGTGGACGAAACTCAAAATACCACTGTGATTAAAACCATGGGAAGGTGAGGAGTAGATTGATACTAAGTCAGGAAACCTGCCTAAATTAAAAAGTAAATTTCTTCGGGGTGAAGGAAGTATCTTAAAAGACATGTGATGTCAAAATACAGATATAGGAGCCTAGCCTTATGGTTAGGCTTTTTTTATTCTAAATTTAATGGGGGAAAAACTTATGAAGAAAAAATTATTACCATTGTTATTATGCTTAATAATGCTTTTTACAGTAGCATGTAGTAACAATAAAGAGAAGACTGTAACAGACAGAGAAGGAAATGAAGTTAATATACCGACGAATATTGAAAAAATAGTATCTACAGCACCTTCTAATACAGAAATATTAGCAGGCTTAGGTGTAGGGGATAAAATTGTATGTATGGACACATATTCAGAAGGTATAGAAGGTGTAAATAAAGATGCAAAGAAAATGGATTTTACTTCACCAGATGCAGAGGCAATAATTGAATTAGAGCCGGATATTGTTATAGCTTCAGGTTATAATAAAGCAGGGTCTTCAGATGATCCATTCAAATCTCTTAGCGATGTGGGAATACCTGTAGTTTACATACCTAGCAGTGATAGTATAGATGGAATTTACAAAGATATAGAGTTTATTGCTTCTATAGTTGATAAAAAAGATAAAGGTGAAGAAATAGTTTCTAATATGAAAAGTGAAATAGAAAAAATAGCTAAAGTTGGAAAAACTATAAAAGATAAAAAGAAAGTATATGTTGAAATAGGTCCAGCACCTAGTTTATATAGTATTGGTAACTCAACATTTTTAAATGAAATGATTGAACTTATAGGAGCAGAAAATATATTTAAAGATCAAAAATCATGGATATCACCTAGTGAAGAATCTGTAATAGATGCCAACCCAGATGTAATATTAACTACAGTTAATTATGTAAAAAATCCAGAAAAAGAAATAAAATCTCGTGATGGATGGGAAAATATTAAGGCTGTGAAAAATAATGAAGTTTATTATATTGATGCAGATTCATCTTCTCGCCCAACTCAAAATATAATAAAAGCTTTAAAGGAAATGGCTAAAGCCGTATACCCAGATGAATATAAAAAATAGAAAAAAGATAGTCATAAGTATAATTATATTACTTGCAATTATTTGGTTAGGAACATCCATAGGAAGTTCTGATATAAGTATATTTGACACATTGTCTATAATAGGTAATAAAACTTTAAATTTACCTTTATCAGAAAATGTTACATCAAAAGATATTTCTATAATATGGAAGCTTAGATTACCAAGAGTATTATTAGCATTTTTAGTTGGAGGTTGTTTAGCAACTAGTGGAGCAGTAGTTCAATCCATACTAAAAAATGAATTGGCATCACCATATACTTTAGGAGTATCTTCAGGAGCTTCTTTGGGAGCGGGAATTATAATAGTTACAGGAATATCAATACCTTTAATAGGTGGGTTTACATTACCATTTATAGGATTTATTTTTGGATTAATTACCATGTTTTCTGTGATTGTGTTTTCAACAAAAATAGATAAGACTATGTCAAATAATACAGTGGTTCTTGTAGGTATGGTTTTATCCTTATTTGTAAATGCATTACTAACTACTTTGACGGCATTTTTTAGTAATGATTTAAAAAGTATAGCTCTTTGGCAAATGGGTAGTTTTGCCATGAGAGGATGGACTTACGTAGGATTAATATTGCCATTTTTCTTAGTTGGAATGTTAGGTGTATTTAAGTATACAAAAGAAATGGATATTCTCACATTTGGAGAAGAACAAGCCAAGGCTGTAGGTGTGGACACATATAAGGTAAAGAGAAAATTATTTGTTTACTGTGCAATATTAACAGGTGGATCTGTAGCACTTAGTGGGACTATTGGATTCGTGGATTTAATTGCGCCTCATGTAGTAAGAAAGGCCTTTGGTTCAAATCATAAATATGTTATACCTATGTCATTTTTATTTGGAGGAGGACTAATGGTAATAGCAGACTTAATCTCCAGAACATTGTTTGCACCAATAGAATTGCCAGTGGGGGCAGTTACAGCTTTAATAGGCGCACCATTTTTTGCCTATGTATATTTTAAAAAAGGAAGTTGATATTAAATGTTAGAAGTTAAAAACCTTTATTGTGGTTATGATGGAAAAGATATAATTAAGAATATCAGTTTTAATGTAAAAAATGGAGAAAACCTATGTATAGTTGGTCCTAATGGATGTGGCAAAAGTACATTATTAAAATCTATAGCTAATATTATTGATTATAAAGGAAGTATAAAAATAGATAATAAAGAATCATTTATGCTTAGTAGAGTGGAATTAGCAAAAAAAGTTGGGCTTATGAGCCAAATATCTCAATTATATTTTCCATATACTGTTTATGATACTGTATCTCTGGGAAGATATGCTTATTCAAAGGGAGCTTTTTCAAAGCTCTCTTATGAAGATAAACAAATAATTGTAGATAGCATGAATAAAGTAGGCGTATATGATCTTAAAGATAAGATGATTACAGAATTATCAGGAGGTCAATTACAAAGAGTATTTTTAGCCAGAGTATTTGCACAAGATCCAGATATAATTTTACTAGATGAGCCAACAAATCATCTTGATTTTAAAAATCAAATAGATCTTTTGGAAAATCTTAATGAATGGGTAAGAAATAACAATAAAATTGTAATAGGTGTACTACATGATTTAAATCTAGTACAATATTTTGCAGACAAAGTACTTATGATTAAAGATGGAGAAGAAGTTTCTTACGGAACACCAGAAAATGTTTTAAAAGACAAATTATTAAATGATATTTATGGAATGGATATAAAGAATTTTATGGTGAATATTTTACAAAAATGGGCTTAATTTTAGATGAAAAATGAAATTATACAAAATAAAAAAAATTGAATAAATTACAAAATATGTTATAATAAAAAAATGAAAAAATTGAATACATGAGATTTTAAGGTTCTATTTACAATAGATTAAAAGGGAAAGAGGTGTGATTCCTCTACAGCCCCCGTTACTGTAATGTGAACGAAACTCATTAATCCACTGTGGTATAACCATGGGAAGGTGAGGAGTAGAATGAAGCTAAGTCAGGAGACCTGCCTAAAATCATAAAGTAGTTTCTTCGGGGTGAAGAAAATATTACATTATGAAACATTATGTTTTGACTTTTAATATAACAAAGCATTTATGTTTAAAATCTATGTATATATTTGCCTAACCTTTTGGTTAGGCTTTTTTTATGACAATTTATAGGAGGAAAAGACATGAAGAAAAAATTATTAGCAATTATAACAAGTTTTGTATTAATGTTTGCTGTAGGATGTAGCAGCAACAAAGAGACAACTGTAACTGACAGAGAAGGAAATGAAGTCAAAGTACCAACCAAATTGGAAAAAATAATAACGACAGCACCATCTAATACAGAAGTTTTAGTAGGCCTTGGTTTAGCAAACAAATTAGTTGCAGTAGATAATTATTCAGAAGGAATAGAAGGATTAAATAAAGATATTCCTAAAATGGATATGAATAAACCAGATGCGGAAGCAATAATAGCGCTAGAGCCAGATATAATAATAGCATCAGGATATAACAAAATAGGTTCTGCAGAAGATCCATACAAAGCAATAGTGGAAGCTGGTATACCAGTAGTTTATATACCAAGTAGTGATAGTATAGAAGGAATATACAAAGATATAGAATTTATAGCCTCCTTAGTAAATGAAGATAAAAAAGGTGAAGAGATAATCACTGATATGAAAGAAAAAATATCTAAGTATGAAGAGTTAGGTAAAACTATTAAAGGTAAAAAGAAAGTATACTTTGAAATAGGTCCAGCACCGAATCTATTTACTTTTGGTCACAGTACATTTTTAAATGAGATGGTTGAAGTAATCGGAGCAGAAAATGTGTTTAAAAATGAAAAAAGTTGGTTTGCTCCGACAGAAGAAGCAATATTAGATGCTAATCCAGATGTAATATTAACAAACGTTAATTATGTAAAAAATCCAACAAAAGAAATATCATCACGTAATGGATGGGAAAATATAAAAGCAATTAAAGATGGAGATGTCTACTATATAGATTCAAACTCATCTGCTCGTGGGAACCAAAATATAATAAAAGCTTTAGATGAAATGGCTAAGGCTATATATCCAGATGTATATGGAAAATAAAAATAGAAAGAAAATATTATTAAGTGTATTAATTGCATTTTTTATTATAAGTATGGGAGCTTCCAATGGAAGTTCCCATATTAGCATTTTAGATACTATATCAATTATATTAAATAAAATTTTCAATTTACCACTTAATGAAAGCATAACATCTCCACAAATATCTATAGTTTGGAAAATAAGATTACCAAGGGTATTATTAGCATTTATAGTTGGAGGATGTCTAGCTGTAAGTGGTGCTGTAATTCAGTCTGTATTAAAAAATGAGCTGGCATCACCATATACATTAGGTGTATCTTCAGGAGCGTCTCTTGGTGCAGGATTAGTAATAGTTTCAGGTATATCAATACCATTTTTACAAGGGTTTACCCTACCTTTAGTAGGATTTATTTCAGGTTTAGCTACTGTATTTATAGTTATAACCTTTGCATCTAAAATAGATAAAACCATGTCAAACAATACAATTATTTTAGCAGGAATGGTATTTTCTTTATTTGTAAATGCTTTGTTAACTACATTGATAGCATTTTTTACTGAGGATTTAGAAAGTATTGCACTATGGCAGATGGGCAGTTTTGCCATGAAGAGCTGGTCATATGTTGTTCTTATTACACCTTTCTTTATTATAGGAATGTTAGGAGTTCTTAGATTTACAAAGGAAATGGATATACTTACTTTTGGCGAAGAGCAAGCTAAATTAGTTGGAGTTGATACACAAAAAGCGAAAATAAAGTTATTTGTGTATTGTGCTGTTTTGACTGGAGGTTCAGTAGCTTTAAGTGGAATTATAGGATTTGTTGATTTAATTGCACCTCATATTGTAAGGAAAATATTTGGTTCAAATCATAAATATGTGGTTCCTATGTCATTTTTATTTGGTGGATGCTTGATGGTTGTAACGGACTTAATAGCCAGAACTGTATTTTCACCAATAGAACTACCTGTTGGGGCAGTAACAGCTTTAATAGGAGCACCATTCTTTGCTCATATATATTTTAAAAAAGCTAGGTGATATTAAATGTTAGAAGTAGAAAATTTATATACAGGGTATGATAAAAAAGAAATAATTAAAAATATTAATTTTAAAGTAAAAAGAGGAGAGAATCTTTGTATTGTGGGACCAAATGGATGTGGTAAGAGTACACTTTTAAAATCCATTGCCAATATTCTTGAATACAAAGGTAATGTAAAAATAGATGGTAAGGAAGTAAGTGAGATTAACAGATTGGAGCTTGCTAAAAAGATAGGTTTGATGAGTCAAATAACTCAACTATATTTTCCTTATACTGTTTATGATACTGTATCACTAGGAAGATATGCCTATTCAAAAGGCGCATTTGTCAGATTATCTTCCAAAGATACTGAAATAATAATTGATAGTATGAAAAAAGTTGGCATATATGAATTAAAAGATAAGATGATTACTGAATTGTCAGGTGGGCAGCTTCAAAGAGTTTTTTTAGCAAGAGTATTTGCTCAAAACCCAGATGTAATTTTACTTGATGAGCCTACTAATCACTTAGACTTTAAGCATCAAATAGAGTTATTGGAGAATCTAGATGATTGGGTAAAAAACAATAATAAAATAGTTGTTGGTGTATTACATGATTTAAATTTAGTTCAATACTTTGCTGATAAAGTACTTATACTTAAAGATGGAAAAGAAGTTGAATATGGATTGCCTGAAGAAGTATTTAGTGGATCTACATTAAATAAAGTTTATGAAATGGATATAAAAGATTTCATGAAAAATATTTTACAAAAATGGGCTTAGACATATGGAAAAGGGATGTTCGATGAACATCCCTTTTATGTATTAGCGATTTTCTATATATCCTACTATGTCTCCTATAGTTTTGAAGTTCTCAGCGTCTTCGTCTGGTATTTCTATATCAAACCCTTCTTCTAAAGCCATTATAACTTCAACAGCGTCTAAAGAATCAGCATCTAGATCTTCTTTAAGAGATGTTTCCATAGATAATCCATCCTTACCATCTAAACCTAGTTGTTCAACTATTATATCTCTAATTTTTTCAAACATTGTAACCTCCAACATAATTTAAAATTTAATTGTAGTTTAATATAATATGGTCAATTTTTCAATATATAATCAAAAAAAGTCCTAAAGTTTTAAAATAATGAATATAAATTTAATATAGATAATAACTTTAGGAGGAAGAGTAATGAAAAACATAGGATTATTATTATCGTCAATTACAGCTTTTTTTATAATTCTTGGTTGTCTATTTTATAACTCATTGCTTATAGATATGAATAAAATAAAAGATTATGTTACTGAGAGTAATGCTATCTTGCAAGAAGTTATGGAAAATAAGGGTAAAGTTGATGATAAAAAAGGGGAATATATATCTAGATTAATGAAGATAAAAAAGGGAATGGAAAATTCACATACTTCTTTTTTATTTGACAAATATAAAGTAATCAAAACTTCAGCTATAGAATTACTAATAGATATGATAAGTGAGGATAATGAAGAAGATAGAGAGGAATGCTTAAAATTAGTATTTAAAGCAAATAATGAAAGCCAAGATGAGCTGGATACGCTGATGAATAAAAACTTTATTGAAGTAACTTATTTGTGTTTGAAAACATATATTAGTATATAGTAAGATAACCATTTGACTTTAAGGGGGGAGTGACATGGCGAAGTTAGAGGATACTTTATCAAGATTTTTTGGCGGGGACGATTGTGGATTTAATGGAGGACTATTAATAGTAATAGCTATCGTATTTTTACTTTTAGCTACGAACATATTTGATGATATATTTGATGATGACAGTATATGGATTTGGGTGATTTTAATTATATTACTATTATTCAACTTCGATGATAATTGCTGTTGCTAATTAAAAGAAAATTAATAACCTATTTTAGATATGAATTTAATTTGTATCTAAAATGGGTTATTTTTTATTTATAAGGAAATTGTGAGTTATTTTACTTGTGGATAATTCATGTAATATATATTAAAAAAAGTTTTAAAAAAATTGAAATTTTAGATATCAAAGTTGTAACAAAAAGTATATTGAATGAGGTAGATACTTTGTTTTATACTTAATGTGGCAATAAAGTTATATATGAAAACACTAATTATAATAAAAATATATTTAGTATTATTAAATATAAGAGATATGACTTATAAAAAAAGAATAACATTAGTTTTGATTATAAATAGTCTTGTATTGAACATTTAATAGATAACACTTGATATTAATACACCTCCAGAAAAATATTATGAATTTAGATTACATATTTTGTTCCTGTCGAAAAAAGCATTATTTTGTAAATTTTACCTATTAATAATTGTTTTTTATGTAATATTATAATGTTATAATAATATTTGTAAGAAAACTAAGTTAACAGCAAGGGGGAATTATCATTAAAAAGAGAGTATGGGCGATTTCAGCAATATCACTAGCAGCCGTAGTAGGCCTGATGAATTTTAGTGACAGTATTAACGCTCTTAATAACCAAAAAAAAATAGAAGAGGCACAAGTTACCAAAGGAATTGAAAAAATAAAAGAATTAGAAAAAAAAGATGTATCACAATCAGAAGAAAAAATTAACCTTGTGCAATCTAGTTTGCAAGGAGTTAACATAAATCAAGAAAATAATAATGAAAAAATTAATCTTATAGATAAATTCTCAAGCTCTGTTATATTGGGAGATTCTAGAGCAGAATCCATAGTGTCTTATGGAATTTTAGATAGTTCACCAGTAGTTGCCTATAAAGGAAGGAACCTTATAAGTGCACAAAAAGAAGGAGATATAAATAAAGCTATTAATTTGGCTCCAACAAATACTTTCTTAACTTATGGATTAAATGATGTGCAAGTATATGGCAATATTTCAGATTTTATAAAGGAATATGAAAAAGTAATAAAAGATATTCAAAGTAAATTACCAAATACAAAAATTTATGTAAACTCAATATTTCCAGTTAATAATAAAGCAGTAAGTAAATCTCCAGCCTTAAAAAATGTACCATTGTTTAATGCAGCTATCGTAAATATGTGTAATGAATTAGGTGTTACTTATATAGATACCTCATCAATAGTGGATGAAAGCTCATATGAGAGCGATGGAATACATTTCAAACCTGGATTTAATAAAAGATGGGTTGAGTTGTTAGTGCAAAAGGCTAACTTGTAAGGAAGGAGACAGAGATGAAAATCAATTTAAAAAAGAAGTTGCTAATGACTACACTTTTAATAACTACTGTAATTACAGCTGGTTGTGGAGTTAATAAAGAGAAAAGTGTGGACCAAATAGAAACTGAGATGAAACAGGAAGTAAAGTTTGACAAAATGAAAAAAGGAGACAGTAAATCTCTTAAACGTTTTTATAAATTAAATGCCAATGATTACGATGGTGTAATTTTATATACACCAGAGTCGACAATGGATGTAAGTGAAGTATTAATAGTGAAGGTAAAAGATAAATTTCAAATTGAATCCTTAGAAGATAGTATTGATTCAAGAGTTAACTATCAGCTACAAAGTTTTTCGGGATATGGTCCAGAGCAATGTGCTTTAGTTGATAATTATGAATTAAAATCAGAGGGAAATTTTGTGTTTTTTGCTATCTCTGAAAATGCCCAGCAAATAGAAGAAGCATTTTTAGATAGTATTAAGCAGTAGCATTTCAGAGGAGGCGATTAAAATAGTATTCAGTAGTATAGTTTTTTTATTTACGTTTTTACCAATTTCACTTTTAATTTATTATATTTCACCAAGGAAATTAAAAAATGCAGTATTATTACTAACAAGTTTAGTATTTTATGCATGGGGAGAACCTGTATACATATTCCTTATGATAGGAACAATTATATTTGACTACATTATGGCACTGAAAATAAATAAGTATAAAAGAAATAGAAAGAAAGCAAAGCAATTTTTTATATTTACACTTATAGTGAATGTAGGGATTTTAGTATTCTTTAAATATGTAGGATTTATAATAGGAAATATTAATAGTATTTTTTCAATTAATATTCCTTTTAATGAATTGGCTTTACCAGTGGGAATATCATTCTACACATTCCAAGTATTATCTTATATTGTAGATGTGTACTTAGGAAAAGTTAATGTGCAAAGAAGTCTTATTTCTTTTGGCGCTTATGTTACTATGTTCCCACAACTAGTGGCAGGACCTATAGTTCAGTATGAAACTATAGAAGAACAATTAAATGATAGAGAAGAATCTCTCGAAAAGTTTGGACAAGGTGTGGAACGTTTTATCCAAGGTTTAGGAAAGAAAGTACTACTTGCCAATAACATAGGAATCATATGGACAACAATAAGTGCCATGGATCTTGGCAGTATGTCAGTATTAACAGCTTGGATAGGAATAATAGCCTATACTTTCCAAATATACTTTGACTTTAGTGGTTATTCAGATATGGCTATAGGTTTAGGCAATATGTTCGGGTTTGACTTTATAGAAAACTTTAACTTCCCATATATTTCAACAAGTGTAACAGAATTTTGGAGAAGATGGCATATATCTTTAGGTTCTTGGTTTAGAGAGTATATTTATATACCTTTAGGAGGAAATAGAGTTAGCCTTGGAAAACAAATAAGAAATATATTTGCCGTATGGTTTTTAACAGGACTTTGGCATGGAGCAAGTTGGAACTTTATAGTATGGGGATTATATTACGGTGTAATTCTTTTATTAGAAAAAATGGTATTTGCAAATATATTAAAAGGAGTACCAGCATTTATAAAACATATTTATACCATGTTATTAGTTATGGTAGGATGGGTATTCTTTGCAAGTCCAAACTTATCTTATGCTATGGAATATTTAAAAGCAATGTTTGGATCTGGAAATCATGTGCTTATGGATAGTGCAGGAATTTACTATTTATACACAAACGCAATAATGTTTGTGATTTTAGCAATATGCTCTACGCCTATTATAAAAAATATTTTAGACAGAACAGTTGTAAAATCAAAGTCAGGATATATGAATACGTCTTTAATAGCATATATGGTAATTTTATTTTTAGCTACGGCTTATTTAGTAAATGAAACTTATAATCCGTTCCTATACTTTAGATTCTAGGAAAGGACGTAATTAAATATGAACAAAAAAAATAAACAAAGACAATATTATAAAACTTCAGCATTATTATTTATACTTTTTTTAGTATTATTTGTTGGAGCTAATATAATAACAAAGGATAAGACTTTTTCAGAAACAGAAAATAGAATGTTGGCAGGAAAGCCAAAGTTTTCAGTTGATAAATTATTAGAAGGAAGATTTACTTCTAAGTTTGAAGATTATGTGGTGGATCAATTTATAGGAAGAGATTTCTTTACAAATGTTAAGATAAACATTGATAAATTATTAGGTAAAAAAGAATCTAATGGAGTTTTCTTAGGAGAAGACGGATATTTAATAGAAAATTTTAATAAACCTAATGAGGAAGCAGTGAAAGAAAATCTGCAAGCTATAAATAATTTCTCTACTAGATATAAAAACGTGAAACAATACATGTTAATATCTCCAACGGCAGTAAATATTTTAAAAGACAAGCTTCCTATGGATGCACCAGTTATGGACCAAGAAGCTTATTTACAATCCTACAAAGATAAACTACCACCAAGTATGTCATTTGTAGACAACTATAAAGCTATGTATGATCATAGAAATGAATATATTTACTATAAAACAGATCATCACTGGACATCTTTAGGGGCATTTTATTCATATAAAGAATTAGCAAAATCTATGCAACTTGAAGAAACGCTAGATGATTACTACACACAACAAATGGTTTCTAACGACTTCTTTGGAGCATTATCATCAAAAAGTGGATATGATGTGAAAGAAGGGGATAAGGTAAATATTTATTTACCTGCAAAAGAAGATTCACAGCATGTGATAGTAAATTATGCAGAAGAACAAGAAAGAACAGCCACACTTTACAGTAGTGAAGCATTGGATAAAAAAGATGATTATGAAGTTTTCCTTAAAGGAAATCATCCTTTAGTAAAAATAAAAACAGATACTAACAATAATAAGACTTTACTAATATTTAAAGATTCTTATGCTAATAGCTTTATACCATTTTTAGTTAAAGACTTTAGTAAGATAATCGTAGTTGACCCAAGATACTACTACGAAGATATAGATAACTTGATGCAACAA
Organism: Terrisporobacter mayombei; assembly: GCF_020748465.1. Lineage (GTDB taxonomy): Bacteria > Bacillota > Clostridia > Peptostreptococcales > Peptostreptococcaceae > Terrisporobacter > Terrisporobacter mayombei. Next base: position 1,261,169 of record NZ_JAHZMP010000001.1, on the reverse strand, counting down.
GAAAATGTAAATGAAGTATTGTATTTATACAATGCTAATACATTTTTTAATGATACATCACTATCACCAGTATTAAATAACGAATAATATAAATCCCTTGAGATTAATTTATCTCAGGGGATTTTTCAGTATTGGGAAAATGACATGTTGGTATTTAAATTATAAAAATCAAATAGATAGAAATTTTTTTAAAATAGAAATACATTAATTTTGTAAAATTAATATTTTGGCGAAAAATTGTAACAAAATAGCCAATAAAATCATATTTTAAAGTAAATAAGCAATAAGCTTATTAAATATCAAAAAGGAGAAGATATTATGTCAGAAAATACTAACCTTTCTAGATTCTTTGGCGGTTTTGATTGTGGGTGTTTTGGAGGATGGTTACTACCAATAATAGTTATATTTTTAATATTTATGGTGGGAGACGATTTACTAGAGTTCATATTCTGTGAAGACTCAGCAATAATATGGATAATATTAATCGTAATGTTATTATTCTTCCTACAAGAGGATGACTGCTGTTGCTAATAAAGTAAAAAGCTATGAAGAAGAGATTTATATCTCCAATTCATAGCTTTGATTTTTACATAATAATTTCACTTGATTCAATAGACGCTACACCACCATCTAGAACTTTTGCATTTATACCAAGATATTTTGCATATACCCATAGTGTAGGACTTCTAAGTCTTCCTTTCGAACAGGCAATAACAATTTTTGATTTTTTGTTATTAGATATTCTCAACAAATCTGATTTTATTTTTTTTAGATTTTTTAGTAGTCCATATATTATAACTATTTCTGCAATAATTAAATATTTGTGAATAAAATCATATTGGATTCTATTAATAATAGGGATGTTATATTGCAATTTTTTATCAGAATTATATTGATCTTCAGTTCTTGTATCTATTGTAATTTCATCAGTAATTTCCTTGTATTTAATTAAATATTCTTTTAAAAATATTCTCATGAATTTATCTAATGTGAGTATTTTAATCCCTCCAAGTAAAAGTTTGTTTTAAGTATTTTATCATATATAAAGACTGTTTCATATGAAAATTTAAAGAGAATTTTAACTTTTTAAGATTATAGGGAACACTTTTATTTTTCAATCATATTATAGAATAGAAGAGTTTTGCCAACTATCAACTGAAGTACTTACATAAGCTAGGTAATCTCTTTTATGTTAAAGGGAGGTAATTACATGAATAGTAGTTTGACTAGAATGTTTGATGGTTTGGGAGGAACAGGCTGGTGGATCATAATCCTATTCTTTTTATTTTTAGCTTTTCAAGAATGCTGGGCTGAGATTTGCATTACAGACTGGATCCCATTTTTAATTTTACTACTAATTGTTTGCTCTTGCAGTATTGGTGATGATTGTGGCTGTATTGAAAATAATATGGACTATGACTGTAACTGTAGCTGTTAATTAAAGGGCAGAGGTAATACCTAGTTTAAGGTGGACTACTGCAGAGATATAAAAAGATCTTTTCCAGTAGTTCATCATAAACTAAAAGTGTTAATAAAAAGATAAAAATTTTTACTAAGTCAAAGATAAAAAATATTATCACAAATAATTAAATTTGCATATTATATGTTAAGAGCGATAGCTCGATAAATATAATAAAAATATATATATCAACAGGAGGTATACAACAATGTTAGACAGATTATTTGGAGGCGAAGGATTCTTTGGAGCAGGAGCTTGGTGGATAATAGTATTATTCTTCTTATTCTTAGCATTTGGTGAAAGCTGGGTAGACATAGATATAATGGCTTGGATCCCATTCTTAATTATACTATTAATACTTTGTAGCTGTGGTGACTGCTTCTAGACTAATCAAGAATTGATATACGACTAATCATAATAAGTAGGGGGACAAAATAATGTTAGACAGACTATTTGGTGGCTGTGGTTGCGAAGAAGGAATGTTTGGAGGATGGTGGATAATAGTACTATTCTTCTTATTCTTAGCATTTGGTGAAAGTTGGGTAGACATAGATATATGTGCTTGGATACCATTTTTAATATTACTACTAATAGCAGTAAGTTGTGGCGGATTTTTAGACGATGAATGCTAATTTAATTCACAATTAAACTTAAGAGATAAATAAACAAGGATTAGCGTTAACTTATATTTTATAAGTTAACGCTAATTTTTTTGTGATTGTATAAAAAGAGCATTAATATATGTGAATAAAATAGCAAAATTATTAAGATTCAGTTGTATGAAAATGTATAAAGAAATATAATTAAGATAAGTACATAATAATTAATCTTATCATAATAAATTTTTATTGATTAAATTAGGGGGTACTTCGTTATGAACAATGATTCATTAAAAAAAATGGGCTTTGCAACTAAGGCAATTCACGCAGGAACTACAGAAAACACACCAGGAACATTGGCAACTCCAATCTATCAAACATCAACATTCTATTTTGACTCTGCCGAGCAAGGTGGGAGAAGATTCGCAGGAGAAGAAGGTGGATATATTTATTCACGACTTGGAAATCCAACAACAAAAGTATTAGAAGATAAAATAGCCATGTTAGAAGGCGGAGAAGCAGCAGCTGCCATGTCTTCAGGAATGGGAGCAATATCTTCAGCTCTATGGACGCTTTTAAAAGCAGGGGATCATGTGGTGGCATCAAACACTTTATATGGATGTACTTTTGCACTACTTAATCATGGGTTAACAAGATATGGTGTGGAAGTTGATTTTGTTGATGTTACAGATCCAGAAGATGTTAGAAAAGCAATGAAAGAAAATACAAAGGTAGTTTATTTAGAAACTCCAGCAAATCCAACTATGTTAATTACAGATATAGAGGCAGTAAGTAAGATTGCTCATGAAGTAGAAGGATGTCAAGTTATGGTAGACAACACTTTCTGCTCACCTTATTTACAAAGACCACTTGAACTTGGAGCAGACATAGTGGTTCACTCTGCAACAAAATATATAAATGGGCATGGTGATGTTATAGCAGGAATAGTTGTTGGTAGAGAAGACTATATAACTCAAGTTAAAATGTTTGGTATAAAAGATATGACGGGAAGTGTATTAAGTCCTAATGATGCATTTTTAATGATAAGAGGAATGAAAACACTTCAACTAAGAATGGATAGACATTGTTCCAATGCTATGGAAGTTGCAAAATTCTTAGAATCACACCCTGTAGTAGAGAAAGTTTACTATCCAGGACTTGAAAGTTTTGAAGGTCATGAGTTAGCTAAAAAGCAAATGAGTCAGTTTGGAGGAATAATGGCATTTGAAGTAAAAGGTGGAGTAGAAGCTGGTAAGAAATTAATGAACAGTCTTCATCTTTGCATATTGGCAGTAAGTTTGGGAGATGCAGAAACTCTAGTGGAACATGCAGCCTCTATGACACATTCGCCATATTCTAAGGAAGAAAGAGAAGCAGCAGGAATAAGTGACGGCTTAGTTAGAATTTCTGTTGGATTGGAAGATGTAAAGGACATTATAGATGATTTAAAACAAGGTCTAGATCAACTGTTATAAGTTTTATAGATTTCGGATAATATATTAAAGAAAAAAGCTACCCAGAGATAATTTTGGGTAGCTTTTACTATTGTACATGAGCGTTTTAGTTAAAATAATATGGGTATTTTAATATATATGTGAAAAAGAGGGTATTTATTATTTTTATTTTTTGCAAAATAAGAATAATACAAGTAAAATAATTAGGTAGAAGTTTTACATACACAAAATTCATCAGGAGGATGGTTATGAGAAAAATAGACATAAATGAACTGCAAGAGGAAGTAAGCAGATGTTTGGGTTGTAAAAAGCCAAGATGTAAGGCAAATTGTCCTGTAGAAACGCCAATTCCAGAAATAATAGAACTTTACAAAGCTGGGAATATAGAAGAAGCAGGACGAATATTATTTGAGAATAATCCTTTATCAGCAGTGTGTGGAGTTATATGCCCTCATGAAGATCAATGTTTAGGAAATTGTATTAAAGGAATAAAGGATAAACCAGTGAAGTTTCATGAGCTAGAGACTCATATATCTAGTGAATATTTAAAAAATGCAAAATTTACACAAAACAAAAAACTAGAAGATAGAATAGCAATTGTAGGTTCAGGACCTGCAGGAATTACTTTAGCATTTAATTTAGCTAAAAGAGGATACAAAATTACTATATTTGAGAAGAACGAAGCCATAGGTGGAGTACTTAGATATGGAATACCTGATTTTAGATTATCAAGAGAAGTATTAGACAATATAGAAAAAAGACTTTTAGATTTAAATGTGAAAATTAGATACAATGCCTTAGTTGGGCCAGTTTTAACTTTAGACAAATTATTAGAAGATGGATATAAGGCAATATTTATAGGTACTGGAGTATGGAATCCAAAACCGCTTAGAATAAAAGGTGAAAGCCTAGGTGATGTTCACTATGCTATTAACTACTTAAAATCACCAAGGTCATTTAGATTAGGTGACAAAGTTATAATTATAGGAGCTGGAAATGTGGCAATGGATGCAGCAAGAACTGCAAGGTACTATGGTGCAAAAGAAGTTACTGTTGTTTATAGAAAAGATTTTGAACATATGACAGCTACAAATGCAGAAATAGAGGATGCAAAAGAAGAAGGAGTTAAATTTGAATTGTTTAAATCTCCTGTGGAAATAGTAGACGAAGGAGTTGTATTTATTGATACAAAGTTTGTTGAAGAAGATGGAAAAACTAAAATGGTCAATGTGGAAGATTCAGAAAAGCTAATGGAAGCTGATTCTGTAATAATTGCTGTTAGTCAAAGTCCAAAAAACAATATTGTTTCAAATACAGAAAATCTAGAAACAAATAGACATGGTTTACTTGTTATAGATGATATTGGACATACAACAAAAGAAGGTGTTTTTGCATCTGGTGACGTTGTTACAGGAGCAAGAACAGTAGTAGAAGCTGTGGCTCATGGTAAAAAAGTGGCTGATTCTATTGATGAATACTGTAAGCAAAAATAATTAAATATATAGATAAAATAGCTAGATTGAAATATGAAATATTTCGGTCTAGCTATTTATAATTTTGATACAAAAAATGCAAATTATATATTAATCAAAAGGTTACAAAATGGTAAAAATAAAATTTTTTTTGAAAAAAATCGTCGTCAAGTGAATGCATTGAAAATACTAGTGTATAGCGGTGGTAAATAAGAACATTTATTGAACTATGTTACTTATTTGTAAATTTTTTACTGTAACCCCCTTTAAAAAGTTACAGAAATGTAATATAATACATATATAAAGTTACAGAGAAAACAGAGACAGAAATAATTTTTAATGTGAAATAGAGTCCTGAAAATTAATATAGGGGGAAGATGTATGTTTAAAAAAACTTTAAAAGCGACAGCACTTTTATCGTCGTTAGCGATAATGGTAGGTATGGCTAAGCCTATAAATGTTGATGCAGCTACTACTTATGTAATGGCAACGGGAAGTGTAAATGTTAGAACAGGAGCATCAACTAAATATAAATCAATAGATAAACTTAAAAAAGGAAAAGTAGCAAAAGTATTATCTTCAAAAAATGGATGGTACAGAGTACAACTATCTGGTAACGAAACTGGATGGTCTAGCAAGAAATACTTAACAACTACAAATGCTACAGTAAAATCTAATGTAAACGTGAGAACTGGAGCATCAAAAAAATATAGAGTTGTAGATAAACTTAGCAAGGGAGAAAAGGTAAAAGTATTATCTTCTTCAGGTGATTGGCACAAAGTACAATTTGATGGTGATGAGACTGGATGGTCTCACGAGGACTATATAAACAAAACGAGTTCATCAAATTCGTCAGGATCATCAATGAATGTTGCAAAAAAACTTACTGTTAAAGCTTATGCATATACAGGAGGAGGATACACAGCAACAGGAACAAAAGCAAAGTATGGAACATTAGCTGTAGATCCAAAGGTAATTCCTTATGGAACTAAAGTTTATATAAAAGAATTAGATAAAGTTTTCACCGCTGAAGATTGTGGTGGTGGAATAAAAGGAAATAAAGTAGATATATATATGAACTCACAGTCTGCTTGCAGAAACTGGGGAGTTAGAACAATAACATTACAAATATTAAAATAGATAAAAAGAGTAAGGTATGTAGCCTTACTCTTTTTATGTGGATTTCATGAAAATTATGCTTCCTCATTATAGACTATATTTATTACATAGTCACAATTTGTATTTTTCAAGGTGAATATAAATTGACCATCTCTGTCAGTAAAGGTGTAAGACAATGGAATTCGTTCCTTAGTAGCTGTATCAATGTAGAATAAAACAGCAGTAGCACCATTTACAGGTCTATAATTACTAAATAAAACAGTACCTATAACTACGGAACCCATCTGTTTTTTTAACACAGATACTTTGCTAACTAATTCGCCTTGATTAATTTTTACGTTCATAGTATCTTTATAAGTTCCCATATACAATTCTCCATTAAATCAGACTATTTGGGGCATAGACAATGACTCTATAATTTTTATCTTTTTTTAAAACTAGAGAAAATCCAAAATGCCCTTCTTCATTTGTATATACAATACTTTTATCTATGATTTGGTCTTCATGGCTATTGTACTCCTGTAAAACAACTGCACATCCATCAATAATTTTACCTTCTTTATTTGAAACAGTACCAATTATAATAGATTTAATTTCTTTTTCTAAAATAAATTTTTTATTTATTAAGATGTTATCCTTAATTTCCTCTTTTTTTATAGTATAAGTTATTACTTTATAGCTCATAGCAACTCCTATTATTATGGATCAGGCTATAAAAAGCCTAACCCATAATTTTTAATTATTTTAATTCATTATCTGAGGAGTCTGTGGTGAAGGAAGCTGGATTATTTTCTGACTCATAATCAATTTGAATATTAAAAGAAATTTCACCTTGACCATTTACATCATTTAAAGAAAATGAATTCTTACTTTTTTCACCATTTATACTTAATTCTTTTATACCAACTTTAGTATATTCTTTTCCATCAATAATTTTTGTCTCCATAGACTTAAGCTACCTCCATATTATTAATCTAAACTAGAAGTTATTAAGATAATGTGTTTGGAGTATAAACATCTAGCTGATAAGTTGTTCCAGAGTTAGTGCTGAATTCGTAAGGAATACCGAATTTGCCTTTTACATCAGTATAAGCGATTGCAACATTTTTAGAACTAGCTGGAGAAGCAATTATCTCTACTAGTACTACAGCAGCACCCTCAATAGCAACACTACCTTCCTTAACAACACCACTAGCTAAAGAATAAGTTTCATTAGTTAATGTTGGATTGGATGTTATAATCACACCTGCACTTCCTTCAGCAGGAGCTGTAACTGATAATTCAGACATTTTATAAATAGCCATATAAAATCACCCTTTTTTAATTAAATTAGTAGATTTATTAATCCACTGATTTATATTATTAGTTAATATTACAAAAAGTTACATAAAGATACAAAAATAGGAAATTAAAATAAGTAAGTATTGGGGTATGGTGTATCGTTTGGTTGAATGTATGAGACTTTATAAGATAGGAGATGAGACTTTATTTTTATTATAAGAAGAAGTAATATATTAATATAATAATTTGAATAAAAGAATTATAAAAATTTAAAGTGGGGATATTAGAAATGTTTAATATAATGATAATAGACGACAATGAACAATTACAAAATGAACTGGGGAACATGTTATTTAACAATGGTTACTTAGTAACAAAGATAAAAGAATTTAATCATATATCTTCCCAAGTGGAAAAGAACAATCAAGATTTAATATTATTGGATATAAACTTGCCAAATGAAGATGGATTTAAAATTTGTACAGAAATAAGAAGCTTTTCAAAGGTGCCAATAATATTTATTACAAGTAGAGATACAAATGTAGATGAACTTATGGGAATTACTTTAGGGGGAGATGACTTTATAACAAAGCCATATAACACTCAAATACTTTTAGCTAGGATATCTTCATTATTAAAAAGAGCTTATCCTAATGATAAATCCATGGATATTATGGAATATAAGGGCTTAAAACTTAACATATTATCAAGCACTTTAGAGCATGATGGAAAGACTGTTGAGCTCACTAAAAATGAATTGAAGATTTTACACTACTTACTTAACAACAAAGGAAAGATAGTATCAAGAGTGGATATTATGGAATATTTATGGGATAGTTCTTTATTTGTAAATGATAATACTTTGACTGTTAATATAACAAGAATAAGAAATAAGATAGAAGAAATAGGTCTAAGTGATTTTATAAAAACTAAAAGAGGCCAGGGATACATAATATGAGTTTAAAAGAATACTTAAAAAGTAAAATTAGTGTAATATTCATAAATGTTATTTCATTAATAACACTTGTAGTTTTCTTGTTCAGTATTGGAAATACTTTTGAAAGTATAAAGGTTATTGTGATTTCGTGGATTATAATACTTACATTGTTTTTTACATTTGAATATAAAAAGAGAAATACATATTTTAATGAAGTTTTCAAATCAACAGATAATCTAGATAAGAAATATTTAATTAGTGAGATTATAGATTTGCCTCCATATGTGGATGCTGTTCCATATTATTATTTATTAAAAAAATCTAGCAAGTCTATGAGAGAAGAAATTAATAAAATACAAAAACAACGTAAAGATTATAAAGAATACATAGAACAGTGGATACACGAAGTTAAAACGCCCATATCATTCATTAAATTAATAGAAGAAAACAACAAAACAGCTACTTCCAGAGCAGTACTACAACAGTTAGAAAATATAGATGCTTATGTTGAGCAAGCTTTATTTTATGCAAGAAGTGAAGATGTGGAAAAAGATTATCTTATTAAAGAAATATCCTTAGAAGAATGTGTAAATAGGGTTATTATAAAAAACAAGCAACTATTGATATTAAATAGTATAGATATTGAAATTAAAGATATAAACAAAAATATTTATTGTGACAGCAAGTGGTTAGAGTTTATAATAAATCAAATCCTAGTTAACTCTGCAAAATACAGAAAAAATGAATCACCAATTATAAAAATATACGCTATGGATATTAAAAATGGAATCCAACTAATTATAGAAGATAACGGTATAGGAATACCAGAAAATGAAATAAATCGTGTATTTGAAAAAGGATTTACAGGTAATAAAGGACGAGTAAACAGTAAATCAACAGGAATTGGATTATATTTGTGTAAGAAACTATGTGATAAGCTGGGACTATTAATATCCATAAGCTCTGAAGAAAATAAATATACAGAAGTTATTATTACTTTTCCAAAGGGAAGCTTTTGTAAATTTGAAAAAAAGGATCTTACTTAAGTTCCTTTTTTTATGTAATAAAGCTTAAGTGACAACATCGTAACGTTAAAGTAACATTACATCGAATCAGCTAATAACAAAATAAGGTAAGATAAAGGGGAGGTGATATTGATGAGTGAAATATTAAAAATAGAAAACATAGAAAAATATTATGGTAACAAAGGAAATATAGTTAAGGCAATAGATGATATAAGTTTTAACGTAGAAAGAGGAGAATTTATAGGGGTTATGGGGCCATCAGGTTCAGGAAAGACAACATTGCTAAATACCATTGCCACTATAGATGAAGTTAGCTCTGGTCATATTTATTTAGATAAGCAAGATTTAACAGAAATAACTCCCAAGAATATAGCAAAGTTTAGAAGAGAAAATTTGGGATTTATTTTTCAAGATTTTAATTTATTAGATACTTTAACTATACATGAAAATATTGCACTGGCCCTTACAATTAATAGAACTAAAAAAACAGAGATAGATGAAAAAGTTCTAAATGTGGCAAAAGAGTTGGGGATTGAAGATTTACTTTCTAAATATCCTTATGAAGTGTCTGGAGGGCAAAAACAAAGAACTGCTTGTGCAAGAGCATTAATAACAAATCCAAAGATTATTTTAGCCGACGAACCAACAGGGGCACTAGATTCTAGATCAGCACAAATGCTTATAGAGATGATTTCAAATATGAATAAAGATTTAGGAGCTACAATATTAATGGTAACTCATGATTCATTTACAGCAAGTTATTGTGATAGGATTTTATTTATTAAAGATGGAAAGATTTTTACTGAACTAGTAAAAGGTAAAAATACTCGTAAGCAATTTTTCAATCAAATATTAGATGTGGTTGCATTGTTAGGTGGTGACGTTAGGGATGTACGTTAAATTAGCACTGGGAAATGCAAAGAAATCAATTAAAGACTACTTAATATATTTTATAACTATAACAATTTGTGTAAGTTTATTTTATGCTTTTATGTCTTTATCAAGCTCAAGTTATGAACTTATAACAGAAAAATCCTATAAGTTTGAGGTTTTAAAAACAATATTAAAATATTCAACTTATGTAATAACAGGAGTATTAATAATTCTAGTTGGTTATGTAAATAAATATATGATGAAAAGAAGACAAAGAGAATTTGCTACATATATATTACTTGGCAGTGAACAAAAAAGTGTGGCTTTAATGTTTTTTATTGAGACATTAATAGTTGGTGTAATGGCTATAATATGCGGAATATGTATAGGGACTTTGTTTTCACAAGTAGTAACTGCAATAGTTTTGATTACAGCAAAACAAGAGGTAGTATTTAACTTTAGGCTGTATATGGATACTGTTGCTATAACTTTTATATTTTTCATATCCATGTTTTGTATAATTGGAGTTTATAATATTAGAGTTTTAAAAAAATTAAAGCTTATTAATATGATGAATGTGGAGAAGAAAACAGAGTTTCAATTTAAAAGAAGTGGTAAGTTTTATGCAGTAGTTTTTGGATTGTCAGTAATTTTATATAGTGTTGGAGGATACTGTACTTATAAACTTATTAACAATAATGGCTACTCAGCTGTGGATTATAAAAACGGATTGATTTTTCAAGTAATATCTTTAGTAAGTTTTATAATAGCTACATATTTACTGTTTTATTCTATAGCATATATAATCATTTATATAAAAGAGAGATGTATTAATTTTAAATACGAAAATACAAATCTTTTTCTAATAGGATCAATAGTATCAAAAATAAAAACAGCGCCAATACTAATGGCTACCATCTGCATAACATTTCTAGGTGCAGCTATTAGTTTTATGCTAACTCTTGTAATGAGTCAATGGAGCTTAGGTTATTTGGATTATAGAGTACCTTTTGATATAGATGTGAGAAATGAATATAGTTATAGATTTGATAAAAATACAAGTTTAGAGGATATTAAGGACATACCTAAAATAAATTATAATGAAGTTATAAAATACTTAGATGATAATAATTATGATGTTGAAGAATATTGTCAGGTGGAAAAATATTTTTTGAATAAAGAAGACTTTTATATAAGAGATGAAAATAATATACCTATAGTTGCAGTGAAATTAAGTGATTTTAACAAGCTAAGAAGTATGTTGGGTTATAAGGAAATTGAGCTAAAGGATAATGAATTTACTACTCAGTGGCAAAAAATAATAAATGAAGATGATATAAAAAAATCCATAAAGAAAAATTCAACCATAAATGTAGGTGGAAAAAATTTAAATATTAGTGACACTGGCTATTATACTGAATCTTTTGGAGAGGGAATTTATAATATTCACTCAGATCATATTATAGTACTACCAGACAAGTTATGTGAAAATTTAACTCTTGCAAGTACTAATTTATTAGTTAATACAAAGAATGAAGTAGATTTTGAGAAAATTATAGAATTTAAAGATAACTATATTTATAACTTGTTTAAAAGTAATAATGAGAATTTAACTAAAAAATATAATAATAAAAATGAAGATATAACTGAATATTTAATTGAAGCTAGAGTGAAATCCTTTGAAACTAATAATATATTAAATGCAACTTTAGCTATGAGGATTTTAGGAATATATTTAGGTACAGTTTTACTTATGATTAGTTTAACGGTTCTTGCCCTTCAGCAACTTTCTGATTCCATAGAACATAGAAGTAGGTTCAATGTACTTAAAAAATTGGGAGTGGAGGATGAAGATATTAATAAAATAATTTTAAAACAAATATCCATATATTTTGTAATTCCCATATTTATAGCTTTAATTGGATTTGTAATATTTATATTTAATTATTATATTTTAAATTCTGACGTAATTAATTCTTATATAGGGGATAAGGCATTTGTAATTAATATTATAATAGCCATGATTTTGATGATATTCATATATATGTGCTATTTTGCAGGTACTTATTACACCTTTAAAAGAAATATAAAATCTAGAGAATATTAAAATATATACTCCTATAGAGAATAAATAATAGAAATATTTTCAATAAAAAAGTATGTAAGTTGATAATTTTATTCAACTTACATACTTTATTTTTTACATAAGCATTAATTTACTTAAGAATAATATTGTAATTATGTTCAATATTATATTTTAATTCATCCATAGAAATATCTTTTGTATTACATATTCCATCATATACATTTATAATTTCACTAGGCATACCATAAACTCCAGTAACCCACTCCAAAGCAGTAGGACCATCTGTTTCTGCTAGAATGCGATCAACAGGGACTAGCCTGGCAATTTCTTGGCTTTTTTGTGAAGTATTTATATCTATGCTTAAAGTGAAATAAGATTTAGCATCTATAAATTTATTTAAGGTAGATAAATCTCCACTATACCAGTGAATTATGGACTTTTCCAACATATTTTCTTCATGTAAAATATCATAAATTAATTCTTCTGCGCCTTTAGTATGGATGTTTAAGAATTTATCATAAGTTTTAGCCTTTTTTACAAAATGTTTAAAAACTTCAATTTGAGGTTCATAAGTTAACTTATCTTCCACCCAGTGAAAATCTAGACCAACTTCACCTATGATTTTGCTACTTTTTATGTAGTTATCATAGAGATCCAGGTTAGTAACTACATTAGTAACTTTCCAAGGATGTATACCAAAAGTAGGTACAATATTGGAACACACCTTAGAAAAGCCAAGATTTTTCTTGTAACTTTCTTCATCCATAGCACAGGAGATCACTTTTATATTGTTTTTATTTATATCATCATAAACCTTTTGCAATTCAACGTCTTTGTAGAAGTCTATATGACTATGAAAATCTATATACATTTATAAATAACTTAAAATTTCTTTCTTAAGTTTAGCCATGTTTTCCAGATTATTTTTATTGTAGATACGTTTGTCTACAAAAACTTCCTTAGTAACTACAGCAGGTTTATTTGATAAAATATAAATTCTATCTGACAAAATTATTGCCTCATCAATATCGTGAGTAATAAGCAATATGGTAGACTTAATTTCCTTCTTTATGTCTAGTAGCCAATTTTGCATTGAAGATCTTGTTATGGAATCTAATGCTCCAAAAGGCTCATCTAAAAGCATAATATCGCTAGAGTTAACAAAAGTTCTCATAAAGTTGGCTCTTTGTCTCATACCACCAGAAAGTTCATGAGGATATTTATTCTCGTAGCCTTCTAAACCAAAAGTGGAGAAGTAAGGCTTAACTGTTTCTTTACTTTTTTTCTTTTTTTCACCTTTTAATATTAAAGGAAGAGAAACATTGTCCATTATGTTTTTGTAAGGAAGTAGAAGGTCTTTTTGGTACATATAGCTGAAACGACCATTAATATCTACTTCACCAGAGTCTGAGGTTGTTAAGTTGGAAAGTATGTTGAAAATAGTACTTTTACCACAACCACTAGGTCCTATGATGGAAACAATCTCTTCATCATAAACGTGTAAATCAATATCTTTTAAAATAATATTATCTTTGTATTTTTTTGATAAATTACTAATAATAATCTTTTTATTATTAGTTTGGTAAGAATTCATTTGTATATGCATCACTTGCTTTCATATCCTTGTTTATTAATTTATATTCTTTCATGAAATCAGTGTAATTATTCCAAACACTATCTTTCATTTCTCCCCACTTAGAAGCATCATCTATATATTTATCAGCTAAATACTTTTGACTTTCAATAGCTAAGTCTTCGTTTATTTCAGGAGCATGTTTTAATAATATTTTTGCACTTTCTTCAGGGTTTTTAACACAATCTTGGTATCCTTTGCTTGTTGCAACTAAAAACTTCTTAGCAAGGTCTGGATTTTCATTTATTATTTTGTCACTAGTTATTAGAAGAGGAGTGTAGTAGTCTAATCTTTTGTCTAAATCCTTAGTGGCTACAAAGTTTATATCTTCGCCACGAAGTTTTGCCTCTACACCTGTCCAACCTTCGAAAATATTAGCTATATCTATGTCACCTTTAGTAGCTGTGAAGAAGTCGTCTTTACCTATATCTACTATTTTGATTTTGCTAAAATCAGCACCGTTGTTAGTCATAATTGCATTTAATGTAGCTTTTTCTGATTCTGATCCCCATCCACCGTAAGTTTTATTTTCAAAATCTTTTACAGTTTTAATTTTTTTACTTGCTGGAGATGCAAATCCAGAAGTATTATGTTGTATAATCGCAGCTATAGATTTTATTGGAAGTGGATCTTCACTAGTTTTTGCATAAGTAACATCTTCTTGATAACTTACACCAAAATCAGCTTTTCCTGTGGCAACTAGAGTAGTAGAACTACCATCAGCTGGTTGAACTATTTCCACGTCTAAACCTTGTTCTTTGTAATATCCTTTATCTAAAGCAACGTATAATCCTGTATGGTTAGTGTTTGGAGTCCAGTCAAGAACTACAGTAACCTTTTGTAAATCTGAGTTTCCTTCTTTTTTTTCAGTACTTTTCTTTGAGCAACCAGTCACTAAACCTACAGTAAGTAGTGCAGCTGTCATTAATGATATGCTTTTTTTAAACTTCATTTTACTCTCCTTTGTACTTATGTTTTAATGTTATTTTCTTTAAAATATTTATACCCATTACAAATATTAAACTAAAGATTATTACTAAAATTGTTGATGCAAATACTTTGTCTAAAGCATATGCACTTTTTGCTCTTACCATATAAACACCAAGCCCCACACTTCCACCTAGCCACTCAGCAACTGTTGCAGCGACAAAGGCATAAGTAGCAGAGATTTTTAAGCCTGTAAATAAGCTTTCCAAAGACATGGGAAGTTTTAAATGAATAAATGTATTTAGTTTGTTGGCATCCATAGTTTTGAATAGATTTATATAGTCTTTATCTATATTTTCCATACCATCCACAAAATTTATTAATATGGGGAAGAAACAAGTAGTCATTACCATGATTATTTTTGGTAATGAATCAAATCCAAACCATATTATAAGTAGTGGAGCTATAGTTATTGTTGGTATCATTTGAGATACTAGCATTATAGGATAGAAACATTTCTTTATAAATGGAACAAAGTCCATAATAGTACCTATTGCTAATGCCAATAATATGGAATAAATAAATCCTAAAACAGATTCATTTAAAGTAACTAAAGCATGCATTTGCAAGTTTGCAAAATCTGTGCTAAAAATTTTTATTATTTCACTTGGTGCAGGCATAATGTATTGAGGTATATCATTGCTTACCACAATAAATTGCCATATTAAAATAATACTTATAAATGTTATAAGTGGGTAAATATAGTTTTTAATCTTATCTGTGATTTCTAAGTTTGTTCTCAATTGTTAAGCCTCCAGCTTTCTCGTCAACCCTAGCAACTGTGATGACTCTTTCGCATCCTAGCTGAAAAGGTATTTTGTGCATTACTTTTATTAAATCAAAAACTTCATCAAATTCCCCTTCAAATGTTGTACTCATGGCACCAATTTCATATTTAAGACCACTTTCCTTTACTTTTTCGATGCAAGCATCTACTACTTTGTACATCCCATCCTCATCTGTATAAGGTCTAAGAGGCATTACTGCCACGTCTGCTATAACCATTATTATTCCTCCTTTTTATAATTACATAATAAAAAAATGCTACACCCGTAGGCATAGCATATACAATCAAATTTAATCCCTGATACTCTTTATAGAAATAAAGTGTATATAGCTTTCCTACGCTGGTATTATCCAGATCAGGTACAAGGGTCGGCAAAACCTCTCAGCCAATAAAGGCACCCCTAGCAAATATTTACTTTTAAGTTCATTATAGTTTATTTAAAAAGATTGTCAACAGTCAATTTGAGGATAAAACAATATAATTAATTGTTATATAATATACAATATATATATGTAGTAAATTAATATTATAACTGGGGGGGAAAAATATGAATTTAACTTCAATAAATAATAGATATAATTCCATAAGAAATGTAGTTTATGGAAAAAATGGAGCAGTGGCAACATCAACACCAATTGCGGCTCAGGCAGGATTGGAAATTTTAAAAAAAGGTGGCAATGCAGTAGATGCAGCCATAGCTACGGCAGCTTGTCTCACAGTTGTTGAGCCTACAGGATGTGGAATTGGTGGGGACGCTTATGCACTAGTATGGATTGAGAAGGAAAAAAAGCTTTATGGATTGAATTCCAGCGGATTTGCACCGGAGAAAATGAAGTTGGAAGAATATGAGGGGATGGGCTCTATGCCTAAGTATGGATTTGGTGCTGTGACAGTTCCTGGAATACCTGCTGCATGGGCAGAGCTTAATAAAAAATATGGAAAGTTAAGTTTGTTAGAATGTTTGGAAAGTGCTATAGATTATGCTAGAAATGGATATGCTGTGGGACAAACTGTATCAAATTTATGGCAGAAAGTTTATGATGAATACGAAGAAAACTTACAGGGGGAAGAATATAAATATTGGTTTGAAACTTTTGGGAAAATAGGAAGAGCACCTAAGGCTGGAGAAATTTTTAGGTGCGAAGGAATGGCAGCAACTCTTGAGGAAATAGGAAGAAGCAACAGCGAAAGTTTTTATAGAGGAAGTTTAGCAGATAAAATAGATGAGTTTTCTAGAAAGTACAATGGATTTATTAGAAAAAGTGACTTGGAAAAATTTTATCCTCTGTGGGTAGAACCAATTAGTACAGAGTACAAAGGATATAAGGTTTTTGAAATACCACCAAATGGTCATGGAATAACAGTGCTTATGGCTCTAAATATATTGAAAGGACTTAATTTAGATAGTGATAAAGAACATGTAGATAATTATCATAAAACTATAGAAAGTTTAAAACTTGCTTTTGCTGACAGTAAAACTTATGTAACAGATATAAAAGAAATGGAAGTGAAAGTTGAAGAACTATTAAATGAAGATTATGCAGAGAAAAGAAGAAGTTTAATAGGAGATAAGGCAGTTGAACCTATATGTGGAGATCCTTATTCACCAGGAACTGTATATTTGTGCAGTGGTGATAAAGATGGAAATATGGTGTCATATATACAAAGTAATTACACAGAATTTGGGTCAGGGCTAGTAGTTCCAAACACAGGAATAGCTCTTCACAATAGGGGAAACAACTTTAGCTTAAATAAAAACCATATTAACGTTGTAAAACCATTTAAGAAGCCATATCACACAATTATCCCAGGATTTTTATGCAAGAATAATGAAGCAGTAGGGGCCTTTGGAGTAATGGGTGCATTTATGCAACCTCAGGGACAGTTGCAGGTAATTACTAATTTAATTGATTTTAATATGAATCCTCAAGAAGCTTTAGATGCACCTCGTTGGCAATGGATAAAAAATAAAGAGATTGAAGTTGAAAGAGATATGAATGAAGAAATTGTGCAAGGTCTTATAGAAAAAGGTCACCATATTAAAGTCATGGAAGACTTCACAAATATGGGCAAAGGACAAATTATATTAAAGAATACTGAAACTGAGTCCTATGTTTGCGCCACAGAAAAAAGATGCGATGGCCATGTGGCTATTTGGTAATTATTTCGTGCTACTATATAAATAGAGTTACTTGGAGGTGTTAATTATGAATGAAACATTGAAGGTATTGAAAGAAAGAAGAAGCATAAGAAAATATAAAAAAGATCAAATTACTGATGAACAGTTAAACCTAATATTAGAAGCAGGAACTTATGCACCAACAGGAATGGGACAACAATCACCACTTATGGTAGTAGTACAAGATGAAGAGATAATTAAAGAATTATCAAAAATGAACGCTGAAGTTATGGGAACAGATACAAATACAGACCCTTTCTATGGAGCGCCAACTGTTGTAGTTGTATTTGCTGATAGAGGATGCATACCTACATATGTGGAAGATGGATCACTTGTAATGGGAAATATTATGAATGCAGCTCATGCAGTGGGTGTAGACTCTTGCTGGATTCACAGAGCTAAGGAAGTTTTTGAAAGTGAAAGAGGTCAGGAGTTACTTAAAAAGTGGGGCATTGAAGGTGACTATGTGGGAATAGGTCATTGTATACTAGGATATAGAGACTGTGAGTATCCTGAAGCTAAGGAAAGAAAATTATATAGTTAGAGTATAGTTTGTAAAGAGTTGCCCTTTTACCTGGGTAACTCTTTTTTGCTAAAAAATAGTCATTTACTTAATTCATTCTTGTGATAAAATATATTAATTATAACTTAAAAATTAATGATAGGAGAGACAATATGAGATCAAGATTTGAAGGCGGACTTCTAGGACTTATAGGACTTATAGGAGTTAATATATTAGCATGGGCTATAACAATCCTTACACTTGGAATAGCTACACCTTGGGCTATGTGTATAAAATACAGATGGGAAGCTAAACACACGGTGATTGAAGGAAGAAGACTTAAATTTATAGGTAGTGGAGGAAGTTTATTTTTACATTATATAAAATGGTTAATACTGACTATTATTACCTTAGGAATATATGGATTCTGGCTTTATATAAAGATGTTGCAATGGAAAGTAGAAAATACTGTTTTTGCAGATTAATATGTATGATATAGGGGTATTACAAGTTTGTAATTCCCTTTTTAATTATAAGGAGATTATATTATTTATTTAATTGTAGAAATACAGAATAAAATAGGCTATAATATTACGAAAATTGTATAATTATGAATGTAAATCTTGCAATTTGAAAAAGAGCCCAGAGTTCACAATAAAAAGCATAGGCAAGATATATTCCATAGGAGGATAATATTATGATAGCGAGTCGTGGAAAGTTAGATGAAATATTGAAATACAATGAAAAATTTGTGGAAAACAAAGAATATAAACAATATGAAACTTCGAGTAGGCCTGATAAAAAGGTCGTAATACTATCATGTATGGACACTAGATTGACAGATTTGCTACCAAAGTCTATGAATCTTAGAAATGGAGATGCAAAAATAGTAAAAAATGCTGGGGCAGCTATAATGCATCCATTTGGAAGTATTATGAGAAGTATAGTAGTAGCCATATATGAGTTTGATGTAGAAGAAGTATTGGTAGTGGGGCATCATGGATGCGGTATGTGTAATTTAGATACAGATGATTTATTAAATAAAGTATTAAATAGAGGTATACCTAGTAAAACCATAGACACCCTTTCAAATGCAGGCATAGATGTAAAGGGATGGTTGCATGGATTTGAATCAGTGGAACAGTCTATACAAGATAGTGTAAGTCTTATTAAAAATCATCCTCTAGTACCAGATGACATTATTATACATGGATTAGTGATTTCTCCTGAAACAGGTAAAATAGATATGGTAGTAGATGGATACGACAATAAATAATCAATAGAAAGGCTCAGAAGAGTCTTTTTTATTGGTAAAAGCTACATTTGAATATTAAAAATTAGATGCTATTATTATATAGTTAATTTAGATATAAGGGGGAATTTGATAGAATATGGAAAATGATATTAAGCTCTCGAAAAGAGTTATAGAACATGAAGAAAAAGACGAAAATTCAACTAAATCAAGATTATATATACCTATTAAATATAAATTTAGTATAAGTTTAGTTATAAGTACATTATGGGTGATTTTCTCCTATTATGTATCTAGACGATGGATTTCGGACTTATCTGAGGTAACCTACTCAGTTTCTTTAGCAGTATTTATTATAGCAGGGATAGCTTATATTCCAGGATTTATGAATGCATTTTTAGTATCAAGCTTACTTTTAGATAAACAGCCTAAGTTTAAGGTGACTCATCCTGAAGATGAAGTAACTATTTTGGTAGCTGCATACAATGAAGAAGCTGGAATTTTTAACACATTGAAATATATAAAAGAGCAAGAGTACAAGGGTAAAATTCATACCATAGTAATAAACAATAATTCCAATGATAACACATGTGCTGAAGTGGAAAGAGCAAAGAAAGA
Source organism: Terrisporobacter mayombei (assembly GCF_020748465.1). Taxonomy (GTDB): domain Bacteria; phylum Bacillota; class Clostridia; order Peptostreptococcales; family Peptostreptococcaceae; genus Terrisporobacter; species Terrisporobacter mayombei. The sequence goes on along the minus strand of NZ_JAHZMP010000001.1, from coordinate 1,240,906 downwards.
GATGGGCATGGATATTTTACTGTTGCATGAAAATACTCCAGGAAAGTTTAATGCATTAAATCATGGATTAAATTATGTAAAAACTAAGTATGTAATTACACTTGATGCAGATACTCTTATTCATAATAAGGCAGTAAATTATTTGATTTCTAGATCTAACTCAGCACCAGATGACGTTTGTGCTGTTGCAGGTTCCATGTTAGTAAGAAATAGTAGAGAAAATTTATTAGCTAAAATACAAGAATGGGATTATTTTTTAAGTATTGCATCTATTAAGAGAATGCAAGGATTGTACCAAGGGACACTAGTCGCCCAAGGTGCATTTTCATTATACAAAACATCTGTAGTGCAAAATGTGGGTGGTTGGTCTGATGCAATTGGAGAAGATATTGTGTTAACTTGGAAAATGTTAAAGCAAGGTTATAGAGTTTACTTTGAACCCCATGCAGTGGCGTTTACAGATGTGCCTACAAAACTATCTCACTTTGCCAAGCAACGTTCTCGTTGGGCAAGGGGGATGATAGAAGGGTTGAGAGAAGTAAAACCATGGCAACAACCTTCCATATATTATAAATTTTTGACAGGCATAGATTTGTTTATACCATATATGGATCTTAGTTATACATTCTTCTGGATACCAGGAGTAATATTAGCAGTATTCTTCCAAAAATATTATATAGTAGGGCCTATGATGTTGTTAGTATTTCCTTTAACACTGATAAGTTTTTATATTTTATATTATTATCAAACACACGTTGTATTTAAAAACTTAAATCTTAAAGTAAGAAAAAATACTATAGGGTTTTTTATATTTATACTTTGCTACCAAATAGTAATGTCACCTGTATCATTATATGGTTATGCTCAGGAACTAATAGGGGCAAAAAGAGTGTGGAAGTAGAATAAAGCTTAGAATATTTTTAAGGTCGTCACATTTTTGTGATGGCCTTTTTTGAGTTAAAAAATGATAAAAATTAATGTCGAAAATTAATGCAGAAAAATATATTAATAAATCATAAAAATTTAAAATGCTATATTAATAATAGAAATTTTTTATTTGTGTTTAAAAAATATGAATGAGATAATGACTGGAAATAATTAAATTTATTATTTTGAAACGGGATGAAATATGGAGATAAAACACCGTGTAATATTCTTGAAACACCATGTAACGCTATGTAATAAATATGAAACAAAAATGTAACTATAGAGTTAGATATAGATATAGAGTAAGAGTAAGATTTAGAATTAGATACAGAGACAGATTTTAGCTAAAAAAGATTTTCTGGGTGAGTGTGTGATTAATTTTAAAAAATTATGAAAAATTACTAGACTTTTTGAAAAAGTTGATTATAATTAACTTAAAAATAAAATTTGAATTTTGGATAATTATCCCAAAATGCTGCTAATACGTGGAAAATGCCAAATAGTTATTTTTCCAACTTGAGGAGCACCGAATATGTTGTCCCAACGAAAATTAAAATAAACCCAAAGGATGTGATGAATTGTATTGTGTTGTTCAAGAACGTGAGAGAAAAACTTCCAGCAAAGGGAAGAGCGAGGGATTAGTAGTGAATGCTTGTAAAATCAATAACCAGGAATTTTACTCCTACACTCATTCCGAGGAAAAATTTCAACGATCAGTGAAAACAGCATACAAAGTCACATTGCACAGCAGCTACAGGGAAAACAACAAGGTGAAAAAGAGACAATATAGCGTTTGCACCATTGGGTATTACGATTTCGTAGATTATGGGTACTACGATTTTGTGGTGGATAAAATAAATAATTTATACCAAGAACTAAACATGACAGGTGAGGAAATTTATAGCTTGGTATGTTGCAAATTAAACCCTCTGCAAGAAAAAATAAACCAGGAATACAAAAATACTGAGGAGTATAAGTCTTCTATGGAGGTGGAGGAAATTTTGCAAAGGTATAGAAAAGCTAAGACAGAGTTTGAAAATAAATATGGAGTAGGTAATTTTGATTATTGCTACGATGTATTTCTAAATTTGAGGAATGCAGAAAACCTAAAGAAAATAAAGCAGATCTATGAAGAGCAAGATTACTTTACAGGTAGTTACCAAAGAAAAAATCATAGTAACTACAAATACAATTCTAAGAAAAGTAGCTACCAAGAAAAACAGGGTAGTAACTACAAAGACAGTTCAAGGAAAAATTCCGATTATGATGAAGACGACAAAAAGATATTGAAAAAGATGTATAAGGCTTTGGCTAGAAATTTTCATCCTGATAAAAACGATAATAGTCATGAAAGTGTTAGAGCAATGCAGATAATCAATGATTTGAAGGAGTTATGGCAATTATAGCTAAAGGCTGGGGTGTTATTTTGGCAAAGTGTTGAGAATAGATGTGAAGGTATGTATGGGGATATTGATGGATTTTGGATAAGGATTAAGACTTGAAAGACCGTTACATTTTTGTTGAGAATAATTTTATAAATTTATTAAACATTAAACAATGTAAGATAAAAGAAGAGATATTTTTATGATGTATTAGAAAATGAATAAAGTATCAATGTATACACAAATTTGTGTATATATTGGAATATTTAGTTATGTGTAGAAACAAAAATTACAAATATAGAGTCATCTAGTTATTTTATTATAACTAGTTACGTTTAGGGATTTTTATCCATAATAATAGCTTTAATTTATATCTTATTGTTAAGAGTTGTTACATTAGTAAAACTACTTATGTACTCAATTGGATATATTTTAGTTGTTAATAAATAATAGAATTTTTACAAGTAATAGATAATAATACTTGAATTTTGATCTTCCCAAAAATAAAAATATATAGTATAATGATAGGATAAGTCTATACAGAGGAGGCAGAAAGTGATAAGAGTATGTGAATTATTCGCTGGAGTTGGCGGATTCAGATTAGGTCTTGAAAAGTCATCAAATGATTATAAATTTGTGTGGGCAAATCAATGGGAACCGGGAAAAAAATCGCAACATGCTTACGATTGTTATGTAAGCCATTTTGGGAAAGAAAATCATATTAATATAGATATAGCTGGAGTAGATAAAAAAGAAATACCTGACCATGATTTATTAGTTGGAGGATTTCCTTGTCAAGATTATTCAGTAGCGAGAACGGGAGCTAAAGGAATACAAGGTGTAAAGGGTGTTTTATGGTGGCAAATTAGAGAAATACTGAAAGTAAAGCAAACTAGATTTATATTACTTGAAAATGTAGATAGATTATTGAAATCTCCATCTAATCAAAGGGGGAGAGACTTTGGTGTTATGCTTGCTTGTTTAAATGACTTAGGATATTCAGTTGAATGGAGAGTTATAAATGCGGCTGAATATGGATTTGGGCAAAGAAGAAGAAGAGTATTTATTTTTGCATTTAAAAATAATACAGCTTATGCAAATAAAGTAGATGAAACAAATCTTAGAAATTGGCTACACCAAGATGGATTTTTTGTTCAACAATTTCCAATAGAATCAACTAATTTAGTTGATGAAAATGGACAAGTGAACTTTCCAATAGAAAGTAAAAAAGTTGATGGTGAAGGATGTATAATGGAATATGATGACATAGTGGACGTATCAGATACTTTCAAGATGGACTTTAGAAACTCAGGTATTATGACTAATGGAAGGATTTATACTGAACAAACAACACCTTTATATAATGGTAAATTTACATTATTAAGAGATTTACTTGAAACAGATGTAGATGAGACGTTCTATTTAGACAGTGATGAAGAAAAACTTGAAAAATGGAAGTATCTAAAAGGTGCGAAGAAAATTGAAAGAACTAGTAAAACAGGCCATAAGTATGTTTTTAGTGAAGGGCCATTAGCTTTTCCAGATCCAATTGATAGACCTGCAAGAACGATGCTTACAAGTGAATCATCAGTAAATAGAAGTAGCCATGTTGTGGAAGATTCACAAACAGGAAGGTTGAGATTAATAACTCCAATGGAAGCTGAAAGAATTAATGGTTTCGATGATAATTGGACTAATTCTGGAATGCCACAGAAGTTTAGATATTTCTGCATGGGTAATGCGTTAGTTGTTGGATTAGTTACTAAGATGGGGAATTCTATAAAAGAAATAATTAAAGAAGAAAATAATAATAGTATAAATGATGAAGTTGCTATAACTAAATAAATAGTAAAAAGTATATGATTGAAAATCATATACTTTTTTTATGTGAAGAAAGAAAATTTTTATGTTATATGATGTTATAATGTTATTAGAAGATATAAAAGTATTAAGATGTTGAAAATTAATATATTAGTCAAAGGGTGTAACAATTTTGATATACTCTTGAAAAAAGTAGGATATAGTAATTAATGTTAGAATTATGGGGGAATTTAAGTTGAATTATAATGAAAAATCTATAGATTCAATCATGGAGTATGCTAATGGATTGATAGGAAAGAGATTTGGTGAAATCGATACCAATGAAAGGTTAGGAGATAACAAAGGTAAAGGTAATTTAGGTCAAATAATAGAGGAAAGTTACTTTGGATATGATATAAATTCTAGAGCTGAGGCAGACTTTTCTCATGTTGGTGTTGAATTGAAGGTTACGCCCTTTAAAGTGAATAAAAATAAGACTATATCAGCTAAAGAAAGATTAGTTTTAAATATTATAAATTATATGGAAGAATACCAAAAGGATTTTTATAAAAGTTCATTTTGGGAGAAGAATAATAAGCTTTTATTAGTATTCTACCAGTGGAAAAAGGAGTTAGAGAAAAAAGATTATGCAGTTAAGGACATAATGCTTCATGAGTTTTCAGAAGAAGATTTAGTTGTTATAAAAGATGACTGGAACACTATAGTTAATAAAATTAAAAACGGAAAAGCTCATGACTTATCAGAGGGTGATACAAACTACTTGGCAGCTTGTCCAAAAGGTGCTAATAGAAGTTCAGTTAGAAAGCAACCTTTTTCAGGAGAATTAGCAATGCAAAGAGCATTTTCGTTGAAATCTTCATATATGACATCTTTAATTAGAAAAAGATTAGGCGTTGAAGATGATGAAGTTGTTAGTATCTTAAAGGGTACTAAGATGACCATTGAGCAATTACTAGAGAGTAAATTTAGAGTATTTTACGGTAAAAGTGTGGATGAAATAAGTGAAAATTTAGGAATAAATTTTTATAATGGAAAAAGTAAATTAGCTAAAAATCATGTCCAAATGCTTGTGAGTAAAATACTTGGGTTAACTACTACTGATTTAAGCAAAGTAGATGAGTTTGCGAAAGCTAATATTAAATTTAAAACTATAAGAATTGAAAAGAATGGAAAGATTAAAGAGCATATGTCTTTTCCGACATTTAAATATAAAGAAATAATAGAGGAAGATTGGGGAAATTCAAGTTTAAGAAATTTATTTGAAGAACAGAAGTATTTATTTGTTGTGTTTAGATACGATGAAAATAATGTCCTTAGATTAGATAAAATTAAATTATGGAATATGCCAATAAGTGTGTTAGATACATATGTTAAAGATACTTGGGAAGAGACTGTAAGAGTCATTAAAGAAGGTGTACAGTTAGAAGTTAGGGGAAATAAATCATTTGATAACTTGCCAGGACCTAAGTTTAATGGGGTGTGTCATACAAGGCCTCATGCTAGAGATAGTGAAGATACTTATGAATTACCAGATGGAAGAAAGCTTGTAAAAAAATGCTTTTGGTTGGATAAAGAATATATTTTGAATACAGTTAATAGATAAAGATAAGGCATGAAATGTCTAATGTTAGCAAGAGGAGAAAAAATTGTAATAATTAAAAGTGAATTATCAATTATCACAATTAAAGAGTTATTTGAATCAAATGTTACTCAGATAGAGACGTTGAAGAAAACTAGGGAAGAAGGTAATGATAAAGCACTTGTAGTAGCTGTAACAGGAATAGGAAAAACTTACCTAACAGACTTTGATAGTAAGGAGTTTAAAACAGTTTTATTTATAGCTCATAGAGAAAAAATCTTAAAAACTAGCTTATGAAAGTTTTAAAAATGTTAGAATAGATAAATTTTATAAAAATGAAGATATAGTTACTAAAGTTGCTGAAGCGGTAACTACAAGTAAGAGAAATTATAATGAAGATTATATAATATGGGATTATTTATGAATTCTACAAAAGATATAGATAAAGATATAGTATTTTCATCTGTGCAAAGTTTGGGAAAAGAAAATTATCTAAATGAGGAGTATTTCCCTAGAAATTATATCGATTATATTTAGTAGATTATGAGAGGCTTCAACAAGGGTGTAACAAAAAAGATATCACCATGAAATTACATTTATCAATACAAATGGCAAGAAAAAATGTAATATACCATACAATTGAAATTACAAAGAACAAAAACACAATAAGGAGTTGGAACTATTTTATATACAGAAAAAGATTTGAGTATATCAAGAAGAGAGATATCAAAAATACTAGCAAAAGAATTTTATGATGACACACTATACACTTACATACTGCCAAATGACAAAACAAGATTAAAAGCACTGGAAGAATTTTTTTATTGCTACACAAATATGTACCCAACAGGAACCATAGTATCACCATCAAAAGATGCCCAGGCCATAGGATACATATTCTACAATAAGCATAATATAAAAAAATCAACCCAACTATATAACTTAATAAAATATTCAACAAAACTTATATCAATGGCGAAGCATATATCAATAAAAGAATTTATAAGATTTGGAAAAGCCATACACAACAATTCATCAGCATGGATAGAGGAATTTGTAAAAGGCGAATTTATACACATAGACCTAATAGTTGTGGACGAAAAACACAGAAATAAAGGACTAGCTAAGAAAATAATAAAAAGTGTTTTTGAAGAGGCAGACAAAGAAAATATAGTCGTAACCTTGGAAACACAAAATACTACTAATGTTCATATATATAAACATTTTGGTTTTGAAGTAGTAAAAGAACAACAATATGAAAAGTTAACACAATATTGTATGATAAGAAAACCTAATAACAATTAGGGAATCCAATGCAATGATATACCTTAGATCGTACATTAGATTAAGTAATACGGTGATGTTAATATAGCTAATATCTGAAAGTCTACAATAAAAAAAGATGGCAACGCCACCTTTTAATAACATAATTCATACTCGGGGAAAGTAGAATATTATGTAAATCATAAATCTTATGATAAATAAAGCTAACTTCTTATAAGGGTTAAAAAACAAAAAAGTCAGAAGGTATAAGCCTTCTGACTTTTCTATATTTTCATAATATAATTATCATTTATAATTAAATAGTAAAACATTTCCATATAATTGTAAAGCGTTTTATTGAAAATAAGTTAAGTTATTCTAATGCTTTGACTTTATAAGATTTCAACTCACATATTCCCTAATAAGCATAGTTGAAAATAGTTGATTTTTGCTTATATTTACTTTATATGGAATTATCTATTTCGCTATATTTAAATCGTATTTTTTTACTACTGGTTTAGGATTTCTTACAGCACTTCTTTCTATATTAGGAGTGTCTTTTCTTACTACATCATAAAGAGCTGCTCCTACCAATTCTCCTACTTGTTGAAGTTTATCTGTACTTAGATTAATTTCTATAGTATCCTGTGGAGTATGATAGTACTTTTCTAAATTACCATCTTTATCTCCCCATATAAAGCAAGCTGATGGTATTCCAGCTTCACCAAATGGAGCATGGTCAGAAGATGAACCCTTGCCAATGGATAAAACTTGATTACCTAATCTGTATCCAGATGCTGCCATTGATTCAGTAACTAAATTTTCTTTACCATCTATAGTGTCTGCATATAATATATCACAAGATTCAGCACTAGTTGCGATCATATCCATGTTGAAATTTGCACAACTTCTATCTAATTCATCCTTAGTTAATTGAGAAACATAATATTTAGATCCATTTAAGCCTATTTCTTCAGCACCACAAGCAATAAATCTTATTTCTTTATCTATAGGATAAGATTTTAATATTTTAGCCAATTCTAATAACATAGATGTGCCTGATGCGTTATCGTTAGCACCTGGAGCATAAGGTACACTATCATAATGAGCTGTAACATAAACTATTTCAGGGTTTTTAACCTTTTTAGGTGTTCTAGTTGCAATTATATTTTGTGAACTTGTTAAAAGATTTGATTTTATAGAAACATTAACACTGTTTTTTGTCATCTCATCTTTTATTTTTTGACCATCTTCTAAAGATATAGATAAGTAAGGTATATTTAATTTGTAATCTCCTAAAGTAGGGTTTACGTTGCCGCTTACATTATTATACATTATAACAGCTATTGCACCTGCTTCTTCTGCGTTCTTTGCTTTTTCTGCAAATGAAATTTCCCCTCTTTGTATAAGTGCTACATTACCCTTTACTTTTGCTGGGAAGTTTGATACATCACTTCCAAAACCACAATCAACCACTTGCCCTTTTATTCCATTTTTGTCAGTATATCCTGAACCAGTAGCTGTATTTACTCTGAATAAAACATCTTTTAAGTTTTCAACTGTTAGCTGCGAGACTACATTATTAATACCAAAATTTTGAACCTGCACATCATATCCATAACTTTCAAACTGAGATTTAATGTAGTCTGATGCCTTTTTTTCCTCATTAGTACCAGCTACTCTTGGTCCAATAGATTCACTTAAATACTTAATATGTTTTAGTGCTTTGTCAGAATCTACCTTTGTAATAATTTTTTGGTCAAAAGCTTTTAATGCGTTTTCATTTGGTGCTGCAAAGGATATCATTGGTACTGACATTGCAAAAGCAGCAAGTAGTGAAACAAGTCTTTTTGTTTTTTTCAACTCAATCTCCCCTTAATAATTATTTAGTAGCACTTATTTATTACTACTATCTAAAGACAATTGTATCAGAGGGACATATCATAAAATGTATTTTCTTGAACGAATAGACACAATTTTAAAAACATTTTTTTTATAATTATCTGACGAATATTTTAAAGATTTAGACATAAAAAAATAGAGGGCAGTTTGTCCTCTATTTTTTTATAAGATTTTCCACAATAGGCACATCAGCAGGAGCCCATACTAAGGAATTTAGATTTTCTTTTTTCAGATAAACCAGTTTAGAATGCTCCCTAGCCACAGGAGTACCTTCCACTAATTTACACTTAATACCTATAAGATTTACTATAACTTTTTCATATTCATGAGTATTCTCGTCAAACTCATCAACAGCTTTTACTGTGCAGCTTAACTCTTCTTGAATTTCTCTTTCTATAGCTTCAAATAAAGTTTCTCCTTCTTCAACTTTTCCACCAGGAAACTCCCATTGGTTGGGAATGCTCATATCTGGAGATCTAAGAGCACACAATATTTCATTATTTTCGTTTTCTATTATGGCAGCAACTACTTTAATTGTCTTTTTCAAAATATCACCTCATACAATAAGATACCATAAATAAGATAAATTTGAAGTATATTTTTAGTTAATTATTTTGAGAGTTATTATCAAATTTATATAGTTCTTGCTTATAAATTTTTATTCAAATACAATGAAATTAGGGTTCCGGAGCCCAATTTAAATAAAGTAGATGCCTGAAGCAATAGCAAAATGATTTGTCAACATACTGGCTCAGGCAAGTGAATTTTATATATGAATTGGAGAAGAAAATATGTATCATGGAAGATTTAAAGGAACACATTATGAGGCAGGTTATAAGTGGGGAGCACTAGTCAATAAAAATGGAAAGAAACTAGATTATTGCCCCACATTTGATGTAAATAAAGAGAAAATTAGCTTTGGAAAAGAGTGCAAAGCAATCTTTGAAAAACTTTACCCAGAAATAGTAGATGAGGTCAGAGGAATTGCAAAGGGGAACCAAGTTTCTTTTGAATATCTTTGTGGAATGTTATTTAGCATGTATTGTTTTGAGTTTGACAATAAATGTACTTGTTTTGCCATAAATAATGGAGAAGAAATTTTATTTGGAAGAAATAGTGACTTCTTAGTAAGTTTAGAAAAGCTATATATGAACTGTCTTTACAATTTAGACAACTCCTATGCTTTCAATGGAAATACTACAGCTTTTGTTCAAATGGAAGATGGTGTTAATGAAGAAGGATTGGCAGTAGGTTTAACTTTTGTATATCCTAAAATAAGAAAGCCAGGTTTTAATGCAGGAGTTCTTGTAAGATATCTTCTTGAAAAATGCAAAACTACAGCTGAAGCAATTGAGGCAATTCACAACTTTCCACTAGCATCTGCTCAGACTATTACAATTGCAGACAAAGGTGGCCATATAGTTGTGGTGGAATGCAATCCAGAGAATGTAGTAGTAATTACACCAAAAGAAAAAGAGAATTTTGTATCAGCAGTAAATAACTTTAATAGTCCAGAAATGAGTGAGTACAAAAACCCACCAATAGATGATTGGCGATCTAAGGATAGATACGAAACTGCTAGATATGCTTTAACAGAGAATGGTCATAAATATTCTGTAGATTTTGCTATGGATATATTATCCGGTAAGTACGGATTTATGTGTCAATACAATAGAAAAACTAATGCAGATACTGTTTGGTCTGTAGTTTATGATTTGAAAAACAAGAAAATTTGGAGAGTAGAAGGAAACCCAGGACGTAAAAAGTTTAAGGAAGATACGCGTTTTAAAATCAAATAGAGTATAGAATAAATTATTGTAAAATAAGAGTCATCCATTTTGGTATGGCTCTTATTTTTTCAAATTTTAATGCATAAGCGACTAATTTAACTAATATACTTTAAAATAATTAATCAATCTTTATGTAGAAATGGTGGGATATAATATACTTTATTCATTAATTTTTGCCATAACAAAATAATACTGTTGAATTAAATTATAAAAAATATATCAAAAAATGTGTGCTTTTGTAATGTAAACTTAAGTATTTGTAATTAAATAAAAAAAGTAAGAAATCTTATTGATTTCTGAATATTCATACAATATAATCTTAACTAAGAGTTTAATACATATTATATTCTATTTTTAAAATATAAAAAAATATGTATTAAAAAATATAAGAGGGTATAAGGGGGAATTTAAAATGGCAATGTCAAAAATAGCAACAGGATTGTTAGTGACGGCTTTAGCAGGAAGCATAGTTATAGGGGTAAAAAAGTTTGATGGACAAGCAGTAGAAGATGTTAAATCTAATGTATCAGCAATGGAGACAACTTATAAGGACAACGAAAGTAAATTATTACAAAAATATAATGATTTATACAAGAAGGCTAAAGAAGAAATATCAAATTTTGAAAAGAAGAAAACTGAATTAGAAGGACAAAAGGCAGCTTTAGAAGCTGAAAAAGCAAAATTAAAAGCAGAAATAGAAAAGTTAGAAAATACAACTATTGGGCAGATGAAGAAAGAAAATGAAGCATTAAAAGCACAAATAGCTGAGTTAAAGGAAGCATTAGCAGATGCAGAGTCAGAAATTGCTTGGTTAGATGCTGAATTAGTAAAATATGATGAAATGTTAGAAATAAAACATGAGCAGTTAACAAAATTAAAAGAAGAAATATCAGGCTTAAAAGGTCAATTGGCTGATAGTAATAAAAATTTAAGTGATACAGAAACAGCTTTAAAAGAAGCTAATGGGGAAGTTATAAAAGCTAATGATGCAGTAGGAAAATTAAAAAAATATACAGAACAAAGACTTGAAGATATCCAAGATGAATTAGTTGATGTAGATAGTTTACCAACTTTAGATTAATTAATATTACGGACTTAGTATCAAATCTATAAAGATAATAAGGGGGATTAGTGATGATAAAAGAAAAAATCATAGCTGGTTTAGTAGCAGGAACTATATCTATGGGAGGCGTATTTTACACTTATGAGACTTTTAGGTTTGATAATATAAGTGATATTCATAACACTTTGGATACTATTATAGAAAAATATGAGGATTTAAAAGAAAATAGAGATGAATTATTAGGTAAATATAATGAATTATACAATGATTCAAACAGTAAAATAAAAGATTTAGAAAAATCTTTAGGTGAGAAAGAAAAATATATAAAAGAATTAGAAGCAGAGCTTAATAGCAAAGTTGAAAGTAATAATGAAAGTGATAAATATGTAAATAAAGAAAATGTTAGGGTACTTAATGAAGAAAATAATATAGAAAAAATAGATAATGATGTAGAAAATAATTAAAGGCAAATATGCTGGATAAGTGTTTTTATTTTTTTATATATTTAAAAAATATATAAAAGGGGGAATTATATTGTTTAAACTAAGCAATAAAATATTATCTACATCTATGGTATTGATGCTGATTGCTGCATCCTCGGGTATATCTAATGCACAAACAGACAAAAAGAATTTGAGTGGGGTTATATGTTCTGAGCAAAATAAGTTTTTAAATTCAGTTGATGGAAGTAGGGCTTTTAACCACATAAGATACTTGTCAGACACTATAGGGCCAAGAATTGTAGGTACAAACGAGGAGTACCAAGCTGCACAATATATCAAAAAACAATTTGACAAATTAGGTTATGATTCAGAAATTCAAGAATTTAGCTATGCTACAGGAAAAGGAACTTCTTCTTTAAAATTAGGACAAGAAGTTATAAATTCAGAATCATTTACAGGTTCCAAAGTTACAAATGGAAAGATAAGTAGTGAAATAGTAAATTGTAACCTAGGAAGTGAAGAAGATTTTGCAAAGGTTGATGTTAAAGGAAAAATAGCATTTGTTGAAAGAGGAACTGTAACTTTTGTAGATAAGGTTACAAATGCAGCTAATGCAGGAGCTATAGCAGTAGTAATGTACAATAATACTAGTGGAATTTCTACAGGATCAGTAGGAGATGTATCTGTACCAGCAGTAGGAATAGAAAGACAAGCTGGTTTATCTATACTTGAAAAATTAGACAAAGGCGAATCAGTAACTCTATCTTTAGAGGTAGGCAAATCACCATCTACAACTTCTTGGAATGTAGTTGCTAAACAAGACGCAAGAGGAAAAGATAGTGCGAATACTGATGAAATAGTATATATAAGTGCTCACCTTGATAGTGTAGCGAAAGCTCCTGGTGCAAATGATAATGCTTCAGGTGTGGCTGCAATGATTGAAATTGCAAATGCTATAAAAGACTTAGATACAGATAGAGAAATAAGATTTATAGCTTGTGGAGCAGAAGAAGTTGGTCTAAGAGGTTCTGCAGCTTATGTAAAAACTTTAACTAAAGACGAATTAGATAGAAGTATAGGAAACTTTAACTTGGACATGGTTGCTACTAATTATAAGGATTGCTCAGAATTAGCAGTATATACAAACAAAGGTGTTGAAAACGTAGTTACAGACGCAGTTAAAGAAGCAGGGAAAAGATTAGAAAGTAATAGTACAAGCTTTACAAGTTATGATGGAAAGCATGAAGTTAAAAAAGATGGAAGTTTAGTTGCAATGGGATCTTCAGATCACGTATCTTTTGATAGTGTAGGTATACCATCAGCATTATTTATAAACGGTGATCCAGAAAAGCTATATGACCCAAGATCTGCTTTAGAGCCATACTATCATAAACCAACTGATCATACAGAGCATGCTAGTCAAGAAAGACTAGAAAGAACTATAAAATTAATAGGTTCAGCTATATATGAAACTGTTGATACAGATCATGAGAATTTAATAAGCGTAGATAATATGATGAAAGATTTAGAAGTATTCGCAGGGAAAGATAATGCAAGAGTAACTGGATTTGAAGGAGAACATGATGCAGCTAATTATATAGTAGAACAATATAAAGCTATGGGACTTAAACCTAGAAAACAACTAATAAATGGAATAGATGGATTTATGTCTGAAGGTTCAACTGTAAAAGTTGGAAATAAAGAAATAAGTTCAAAAACACTTACATACTCTAATGCAACAACTGGTGTACTTAAAGGTGAATTAGTAAATTGTGGTCTAGGAAAACCAGATGAAATAAATAATGTAAAAGGTAAAATAGCTCTTATTAAAAGAGGAGATTTATCTTTCGCTGAAAAAGTAGATAATGCAGGAGCTAAAGGGGCAGCGGGTGTTATTATTTATAATAATGCTAGTGGAGATTTAAATGGTACTTTAGGTGAATATAGCTCAAAGAGAATTCCATCAACTTCAATGACTTTAGCAGATGGAGAGGCATTAGCATCTAAATTAGCAAATGGAGAAAAGTTAGAAGTTTCTATGGAAGTAAAAACATCAGTAGAAACTGATAGTTATTCTTACAATGTAATTGCTTCTATACCAGCAGCTAAAAATCCAAGAACTGCACAAACAATAGTAATAGGCGCTCATATGGATTGTGTACAAACTCCTGGTGCAAATGATAATGGTTCAGGAACAGTTTCAATAATAGAAGCTGCAAGAGTATTGTCTAGACCAGAAATAGCTAGCCAATTGAAATACAATATAGAGTTTGTTAACTTTGGTGCAGAAGAAATAGGTCTTGTAGGAGCAAAAGAATATGTTAAGAGTTTACAAGATTCAGGAAGAGTAAATAAGGTGAAATCTATGATCAATTTAGATATGGTTGGTGTTGGTAATAATATGGTAATGTGGAATTCTGATAAAAACTCAAGCCATGAAGTTACTGATTTGACTAAGAAAATAGCTAGCCAACTAGGTCATTTAAATATGTCTGCAACTAAAGATTTACATAGTACATCTAGTGATCATGCACCATTTGAATCAGTAGGTATACCATCTACGTTTATAGGATATACATTAGATCAAGATGGTACACTTGATCAATATTATCATACTAAAGGTGATAAGATAGAAACTATAAATCCTAAGTGGTTATATAACTCTGTAGATGTAGTAGTAAACTCTGTAATTGAAATGCAATCTCAATCTGATAGAACAGCAGCAAAAGCATTATTAGCTAACTATAATGTAGATAAAGTAGAAAATGAAAATTTAAGAACAAAATAATAATTTATTTCTAGTTCAGATATAAATCCCCTCAATATGATGTTATAAATCATATTGAGGGGATTTAAATTTATAAGTTAACATATAATACTGCCCATTTATTTAAGTATGTTATCTAATACAGCATAGAACACTTAAGCCAAGGAAGATTTACGAAAAGTTTATTCTTGATTCACTATTTATTGACTTTTTGGACGTATAATAGTACAATGATAAAAAATTTGAAATTTGAGGTGAAAAAATGATTAATTTTTCTTGCTAATTTTTAAAGTACATATAATACAAAAATAAACAGGTGTGTTCTGTTTGTTTTGTTGTACTTATGCAAGAAAGTTATTCTTTTTTCTCTTAATATATACACTTGTGTTATGCTATAATGATTAGCTTAACTACGTATATCTAAGAGCCGTAAGAATAATTAATTCTTGAGGCTCTTACTTTTTTATAAATAATTCGAATAAGGAGGATAAATAATATTATGATAAATAAAGACACTTTGCTAACACATGATAATCTCCATATAGAGTCGGATACTGCAGGTGACACTTATATGGAGTAATAACAAGGTCGCCTATTGTTCCGACTTTGTTATTTATACTATTAAATACAGAGGAGGACAAAAATATGTCTTTAATAAATGTTACAAACCTAACCTTTGCTTATGAAGGTAGCTATGATAATATTTTTGAAAATGTAAGTTTTCAAATTGATACTGATTGGAAATTAGGCTTTACTGGAAGAAACGGAAGAGGAAAGACTACTTTTCTAAATCTTTTGCTTGGGAAATACGAATATAATGGAAACATTTCAGCTGATGTGACTTTTGAATATTTTCCTTATGAGGTTCAGGAGCAAAGCAATTTAACCATAGATGTCATAAGGGAGATTAGTCCAAATTCAATGGATTGGGAAATAGCAAAAGAATTATCTTTGTTAGATATGGACTACGATGCTTTATATAGACAGTTTTATACAATTTCTAAAGGAGAGCAGACCAAAGCATTGTTGGCTGCTATGTTTTTGAAGGAGAGCTCTTTCTTACTTATTGATGAGCCTACCAATCATTTGGATGCTGAAGCTAGGCAAAAACTAAGTAATTACTTGAAAAAAAAGAAAGGATTTATTCTGATTTCACATGATAGGTCTTTTTTGGATAATTGTGTTGACCATATCTTGTCTATTAATAAAACTAATATTGAAATACAAAAAGGAAATTTTTCTTCATGGTGGAGAAACAAAGAATTACAAGATGGTTTTGAGCTAGCAGAAAACGAAAAATTGAAAAAGGATATTAACAGACTTTCCAGCTCGGCAAAACGTACATCTACGTGGTCAGATAGTGTTGAAAGCAGCAAGTATGGAACTACTAATTCTGGGAGCAAATTAGATAAAGGATATGTTGGACATAAAGCTGCAAAAATGATGAAGCGTGCTAAAAATATAGATGCTAGACAACAAAACATGATTGAGGAAAAATCAAAGCTTCTTAAAAATATTGAATCTAATGAAAGTTTAAAAATAGTACCGCTTACTTTTCATGATAAAAAGCTTGTAGAACTTACAGATGTTACAATTGAATATGATGATAGAATTGTCTGTGAAGGAGTAAGCTTCGCTATAGAGCAAGGTGAAAAAATTGCTATCCAAGGAAAGAATGGCAGCGGAAAATCAAGTATATTGAAATTAATTTATGGAGAAGACATCCCCCATAGTGGAATTGTAAGAAAGAATAATAAGTTAATAATTTCATATGTTTCACAAGATACTTCAGATTTATATGGTAACTTATCTGAGTATGCAGGTAAACACTGTATTGACGAGAGCTTATTTAAATCGATGCTTAGAAAACTTGATTTTTCAAGAGGACAGTTTGAAAAGAATATCGAAGATTTTAGTGGAGGACAGAAGAAAAAGGTATTGCTTGCCGCAAGTTTGTGTGAACAGGCACATTTGTATATTTGGGATGAACCATTGAATTTTATTGATGTCATATCTCGTATGCAGATTGAAAAATTGCTAATTGAACATGGGGTTACAATCTTGTTTGTTGAGCATGATAGCGCATTTTGTGAAAGTGTTGCAACAAAAATAATAAAATTATAAGGGTAGAAGTGGTAATTAATATGTTTAATGAGAATATAAAAGTAACACACAACAGGCTCCATGCAAAGCCAGATGTTTTGGGCGGCGCTTGCATGGAGTAGTATAAGTCGCTAATTATACTGGCTTTGCTTCTTAACTATTAATAGTGAGGAGGAAGCCTACATGAAACAGACAAAAACGAAGTATGGAAGAATAAAACAAATAGTATCAAATTTAAAATTACCTGATTATAGATACGATCAGCTTACAGAAGCTATTTTTCATCAAAGAATAGATAATTTTGATGATATGCATATACTACCAAAAGCGTTAAGGATAGCTTTAGTAAATGAGTTTGGAAATAATGTATCTAGTGTAATACCTGTTTTTTCACAAGATTCTAAACAAGCTCAAAAATTGTTATTCGAATTGACTGATGGAGAAAGAATAGAAGCTGTTGGACTAAAGTATAAACAGGGGTGGGAATCGTTTTGTATTTCCTCCCAATGTGGTTGTGGTTTTGGATGTCGTTTTTGCGCAACGGGAAGTGCTGGATTTAAGCGCAATCTTACTGCTGATGAGATAACTGACCAATTGCTTTATTTCTATTTTAATGACCATAGATTGAATAGTATTTCATTTATGGGAATGGGTGAGGCTTTTGCAAATCCGGAGTTATTTGACGCAGTAAAAATTTTAACTGATCAAAATTTATTTGGGTTAAGTCAACGAAGAATTACTATTTCAACAATTGGAATTATACCAGGAATTCAAAGATTGACCAAAGAATTTCCACAAGTGAATCTGGCTTTTTCACTTCATTCACCATTTGAAAGTCAACGAAGCGATTTAATGCCTATAAATAAAAGATTTCCATTGAATGAGGTAATGAAGACATTAGATGAACATATCATTCATACGGGACGACGAGTGTTTATTGCTTATATTATGCTTGAAGGAATTAATGATTCGAAAGAACATGCAGAGGCAGTTATAGGTTTATTGAAAAATCGCGGTTCATGGGAGCATTTATATCACATTGACTTGATACCTTACAATTCTACAGACAAAACAACTTTTAAATTTCAGCCTTCAAGTGCTATCAAGCAATTTTGCAGTACACTAAAGAAAGCTGGTATTAGCGCAACTGTTAGAACACAATTTGGTTCTGAAATTAGCGCTGCTTGCGGACAGTTGTGTTATGAAAATGAATTATGATGTTAGCTCAAGAATATCCATTTGAGTAAACAAATATCATGAGGTTTTTAACGAAAAAGAACATAAAAATATTTATGAGATGTGCAGAAACGCTAACATTGGCTGTGTAGTTTTCTGAAACCTACGAATAAGAACACCATGAAAAGTTTAATAGAAAGTGACAATTAATTATAATTTGAATATTAATAAGGAGTGCTTCAAAGTGATTAAAAATCATCTAAAGGGGTGCTCCTTTTTCTTTGTTTAAACTTATTTTACTCTCATCTCAATACATTTTAAGTCCAGAAGTCCTTTTAATATAACAGTTCACTTTTTATATTAAAAATATTATATATATAATAAAAACATTAAATTGACAACGTTTTCAACTTGTTATAACATGTAATAAGAAACTTGTTATATAATGTTATAAAAATAAGGAGGTGTTGCCAATGAATGAAGAAAAACAAAAACATGAAAAAGACTTAGAAGTTAATTCATTTATTCCTTTATATCAGCAGCTTTATGACAATATAAGAAAGCAAATTACAGTTGGTATATACAAACCGGGGGACAAGCTTCCATCAGAAGGTGACTTATGTAAAGAGTTTAATGTAAGTCGTATAACTGTAAGAAATGCTCTTAAGCAGCTTGTGGAAGAAGAAATTTTATGCAAAAAGCGTGGTAAAGGAACGTATGTAACAATTCCAGCAAGAGTAGAGGCTTTATGCGCAGGCAATAGTTTCACAAATTCATGCCATCGTATAAATGCAAAACCTAGTACAAGAATTATTACAACTTCAATAGAAAAAGCAAACAAAGCTGCAAGTGAAGCTTTAAATATAGAACAAGATGATAAAGTAATCTGCATAAAAAGACTTAGATTAATAGATGATGTGCCTGTCATATTTGAAATTGACTATTTTAGAATGGAGTATATGTTTTTACTTAAAGAAGACTTAGAAGATGCATCTTTAATGGAAACTATATCAAAAAATATCAGTACTCAACCTAAGCGTGTGGAGGATGTGTTTGAAGTTAAGTACTCAAACAAGGAATACTCAGATCTTCTAAAATGTGCTACAAATATGCCTTTATTAAAAGTACGTCAGTTAGTATATGCAGAAAATGATGAAGTACTTTATTATAATGAGCAATACATTAGAAGTGATAAATATAAATATGCAGTTTCAGCAAATATATAATTTTACAACGAGAGGGGAACAAAAATGAGGAAAATTTTATTAGCATCTCATGGAGATTTTTCAAAAGGTCTATTAGATTCAGCAAAAATGATAGTAGGTGATTTAGCAAGTTGCGTCACTTCATATAGTTTATATCCTGGAGAAAACGCTGCAGAATATGTAAAAAGTATTGAAGATATAGTTGCGAATGACAAAGAAACAGAATATGTGATTTTATCAGACTTATATGGCGCAAGTGTTTGTACTGCAATGTTAAGATTAACAATTTACCCAAATGTTAAGCTTTTCTCTGGGATGAATTTAAATATGTTATTAGAATTACTTACAAGATTCTCAGATTCACTAAGTGATGAAGATGTAAAACAATTAGTAGAAGAATCAAAAGCTGGGGTTACAAATGTGACAATTGAGATTAATGAAGAAGAAGAGGTGTTTTAAATGGGAGAGACAAAGGGGATTTTATCAGTTTTTAAAAATAAGAAGCCAATTATAGCTATGGTTCATTTAAAAGGAGATACTTCAGAAGAGATATTTGAAAGAGCTAAAGAAGAAATTCGTATATTTGAGGAAAACGGTGTAGACGGAATAATGTTAGAAAATTACTACGGTAATTACTATGACTTAGAAAGAATTTTAGAGTATGTATCAACATCAAATTTATCAATACCTTATGGAGTTAACTGTTTAAATGTTGATGCCATGGGATTTGAATTAGCAAATAGATATAATGCAAGTTACATCCAAGTAGACTCAGTAGTAGGTCACGTTAAACCAAGAGATGAAGCTACTTTAGAAGAATTCTTTAAATTATATAGAGGAAACTGCAAAGCTTATTTAATAGGTGGAGTGCGTTTCAAATATCAACCTATTTTATCAGAAAAAACTGTAGAAGAAGATTTACAAATAGGTATGACTAGATGTGATGCTATTGCTGTTACAGAAAATGCTACTGGAGAAGAAACTTCTATGGAGAAAATAGAATTATTCAGAAAAAACTTAGGAGATTTTCCATTAGTAATTGCTGCTGGAGTTACTCTAGAAAATGCAAAAAAACAGCTTGAAGTAGGTGATATTGCAATAGTAGGAAGTTACTTTAAAGATACATTTAAAGATACTGGAGATGTAAGTGCAAATCATGTTAAAACATTTATGGATGAAATCAAAAAGATGAGGGAGGAACTATAATGATTAAATTAGTAAGGGTTGACCACAGACTTATACACGGACAAGTAGCATTTACTTGGACAAAATTTTTAAGTACAGATTGTATCTTAATAGCAAGTGATGGATTATTAAAAGATGATTTAAGAATGGCAGGACTTAGAATGGCTAAGCCATCAAATGTTAAGTTAGTAATGAAAAGTATAGAAGATTCAGCAAAAGCTCTTAATTCAGGAGTTACAGACAAATACAATTTATTAATACTTTGTGAATCAGTGGAAGATGTTTATCGTCTAGCTAAAAAAGTTCCAACTATAACAGCAATAAATCTAGGAGGAACAAAATCAGGAGATGATAGAAAGAACATATCAAAAGCTGTAAATGTATCACAAGATGATATAAAAATGATAAAAGAGTTATCAGAAGAAGGAAGAAGTGTATTTGTACAATTAGTTCCAGATGATGATAGCACAGATGTAATGAAATTAATATAAATACTTATTAGGGGGAGATAGATATGCAAATAACACAAGTTGTTTTAATTACTCTTATCGCTTTCTTTGCATACATGCATAGTTACGTAGGTTCTACTATGCACAATAGACCAATAGTTGTAGCACCACTTGTTGGTTTAGCATTAGGCGATTTGCATACAGGTATAGTAATAGGGTCTACGTTAGAGCTAGTATTTATGGGAGCATTCCCAGTTGGAGCAAGTAATCCACCAGATTTCGTTTCTGGTTCAATTATAGCAACAGCATTTGTAATATTAACTGGACAAGAAGTATCTTCAGCAGTAGTACTTGCAGTACCAATAGCAACATTAGTACTTTTAATTGATAATTTCCTTATGACAGTAGTTCTTACATGGGGATCTCATATTGCAGACCGTTATGCTGAAGAAGGAGATATCGAAGGCGTAGAACGTATGCAAATAATATTTGGTATAGGTAATAAAATAATTTTAGCATTAATAGTAGGCTTTGGTTTCTCTTTAGGAGTTCCAGCAATAGAAAAAATACTTTCTTATATTCCTGAATTTGTTATACATGGAATGGATGTTGCTGCAGGAGTAATACCAGCTATAGGTTTTGCCATGTTAGCTAGAATGATGTTAAACAAAAAAACGGTAGCCTTTCTTTTATTAGGATTTATAATGGTAGCATATTTAAAAATAACAGTAACAGGAGTTGCTTTATTTGGATTAGCAATAGCTTTAATATATGTAAACTATAATTCAGGGAATAAGGAGGTAATAGTAGATGACAACGAATTCTAAAAAGCCAGAGACAATTTCAACAGAAAGTCAAATAACTAGAAAAGATTTTTGGAAATGTTTTAGAAGATCTTTAACAGTAGATTCATCATGGAACTATGAACGTATGCAAAACTTAGCATATGCATATACAATGGCACCAATTATTCGTAGACTATACAAAGGTGACAAGGAAAAAACATCTAAAGCATTAAAAAGACATCTTGAATTTATGTCAGTTACTCCCCACCTAAGTACTTTATTAGTAGGTATTTCAGGAGCTATGGAAGAAGAAAATGCAAAGAATGAAAACTTTGATGAAAATGGTATAAATGCAGTTAAATCAAGTTTAATGGGACCTGTATCGGGAATAGGAGATTCATTCTTCTGGGGAACTTTAAAACTTATAGCTGCAGGTGTAGGTATAGCCTTAGCATCACAAGGTAACATAATGGGACCAATATTATTCCTATTAATTATAAACATACCTCACTTCATAATACGTTATATTTGTTTAGACAAAGGATTTAAATATGGAACACAGTTCTTCAAAGATGTAAGTGGATCAAACATAGTTTCTCAAATAATGGAAGCTACATCAATGCTAGGACTTATGGTTATTGGAGGTATGACAGCATCAAATGTTATGCTAGAACTTAGTATAAATGTTGGTAGTGGGAAGTGGGCAGAGCCAATTCAAACATACTTAGATCAAATTATGCCATGTATGCTTCCGGCCATAATATTCGGAGTTATGTATTGGTTACTTGGTAAAAAAGTAAAAACTACAACAATACTTATATCAGTAATGTTAATTTGTATAGCATTAGCTGGTTTTGGAATTGTATAAAAATAACATTATTGTTATTGTAAAAAACAGCTATTAATATAGCTGTTTTTTTATTTTGAAAAGCAAAATATAAATAAGAATTTCTATTTATATTTTTTAATAAGAGAGATATTATAATACTATGGTAAAATATTTATAAAAATTATTGAAAATAGCATATTAAGGGGGCAAAATAAATTGGAAAAACTAGATATTATAGATAAAGTAAATTACAAAAAAATGATAGAACACAGAAATAGTTTAGATGGATTTGCAAAGGAGATAGGTATAAAAATAATATCAATCTCAAAAGGTTATGCAAAGGGAGAAATTGATATAAATAAAAGTCACTTAAATCCTGGAAAATCTGTTCATGGAGGATGTATTTTTACTTTGGCAGATACAGTGGGAGGAACAGCTGCATGGTCTAGAGGTAACTACGTAGCAACTACTTCAAGTAATATTACTTATTTAAATCCTGCTATAGAATCTAAAAAGCTAATAGCTATTGCCAAGGAAATCAAATTTGGAAAGAAGATTCTAGTTTATGACATAGATATATGGGATGATAGTGATAGACTAATCGCCAAGGTTACTAATTCTTATTACAATATAGAAAAGAAATTAGATTTATAGTACAAATAAATATCAATTATGACTGTAAAGAGTGTATTAAAAAATAATACACTCTTTTATTACTCTAAAAAGTGACAATAATATAAAAAAATCAGCTACAAATATAGATAATTATTTACAAATTTTGTATAATTAAGTTAATTGTTATTGGGTAAAAATGGAATTAAATTATGGAGGAATAATATATGGAAGATTTCAGGAATAAATACACCGATATCCAGCTAGTAGAAAAAGATGATTCTGCTGAAGTATATGTGGCTATAAATAATGAAACACAGCAAAAAGTACGTATAAAAGTTCTAAGGAAAGAAAGCAATAATAAAAGATATATCAAAGATATAACAGAAAAAATAAATATGTTAAAAGATTTAAAACATGAAAATCTGATAGGATTAAATGATATATCTAGTTTTGTAGAAAATAATTATATTTATTACTACGTGGAAACAGAGTATTTTGAAAGCAGAAGTTTATGGAACAAAGTAGTATTTAGCAAACATACTTATAGACAAAGTCTAGATATAATTAAGCAAGTGGCAGAAGCTTTAAAAGAGTTTCACCATAAATCATTAAGTCATGAAAATCTAGATACAGAAAACATATTTATAAATTCAGAAGGTGTTGTGAAAGTTGATGTACTATCATATTTAGAGCAAAAATACGATGAGTCAGGAAAACTTATCGATGAAGAGGATTTTGAGGCTGGAAAAGAAGAAGACATTTATTCTATAGGTATTATTTTATACACATTAATAACTAGAGATTTTGATTTTAGTAAAAGAAAACTAAAGAAAAATATTGATAATGAAGAGGTATTTAGTATTATATATAGTGCGACTACAGATAAGTCAAAATACATATATGAAAATTTAAATGAGTTATTATTAGATGTGAATGCTTGTCTAGAGAGCCTACCGATAGACGTTGAAAAAGTATTAGATGAAAGTGATTCAAGTGTAGAAGGAGAATATTTAGAAAAACATGATTCTACATCAAAGAAAAGAGGATTAATAAAGAAAGTATGTGCTTGTGCAGCTATTTTTCTAGTTTTAGCAATAGGTGTAAAAGGTATTGAACTACTTAATAAGGATAATAAAGAAAGTAGTAGAAGTGAACAAACTACAAATGTAGTAAAAGAAGAGCCTGTTGAAGAAGAACCTGTAGAAGTAGAAGAAAATACAGAAGTTGAAGCAACTGATGCAGAAGATACTCAATCTAACAATGTAGATACATATCAAAATGATTATTATTCAGATGAAAATAGTAATAGTAGCAATAATATAGATAATAATTACAATAATAATCACAACAACAATAATCACAACAACAATAATCACAACAACAATAATAATAATAATACTGGAAATAATAATGGTAACAACAATGGTAATAATAACAATACAGTAAAACCACCATCCGATGATAATAATGGAGAACCTTCTAATCCAGGAGATGATAACTCAAATACTGGAGGAGAAGAAACACCAACACCTAACCCTCCGCCAGATGGAGACAATGGAGGAGATAGTGGAAATAATGTGCCAGACTCAGAAATAAATAATGTAACAGGAAATAAATTAAAAAAACAGCTATCTATATAGCTGTTTTTATTAAGATGTTAAGCAAAAGGTAGAAATAATAAAGAGCAAGGAGTAAGTAAAATGAGCTGTATATTTTGTGAAATAAAAGATTATGTATTGGAAAATGACCTTGCTTATGCTATTTTTGATAAATTTCCGGCAACGCCAGGTCATATGCTAGTAATACCAAAGCGTCACGTTGCAAACTTCTTTGACATTACAAAAGAAGAAAGAGAAGCAATCTTCGATTTAGTAGATCAGGGAAAAGAATTTTTAGATGAAAAATATAGTCCAAATGGATATAATGTGGGCGTAAATGTAAATGAAGCGGGCGGTCAAACAGTCTTTCATGTTCATATACATTTAATGCCTAGATTTAATGGAGATGTAATAGACCCAACAGGTGGAGTAAGAGGTGCTATACCTAAATATATGAAATATAGTAAATAATTAAAGACTGTATAAAATAAAGAGGATTACTTCAATAATGAGGTGGTCTTTTTTATTGTATTAAGAGATAATGAGTATAGTAATAAAAAAATTATTATAAAGTAGATAATTTTCAAAACTTTTTAAATTATATAAAACGTCTAATATATGAGAGGTGAACAAATGAAATGAAATTACTAAGCTTAGTAGAAAGAAAAAAAGAAAAACAAATAAAGAAATATATAGTTGAAAATAAAGAATCTTTATATAGGTTTGCTTACAGCTATGTAAAAAATAAAGATGATGCACTGGATATAGTGCATGATGCTGTCTGTAAATCATTAGTTAATATAAACACTCTCAAAAACATAGATAGCATTAAATCTTGGATTTATCAAATAGTATCAAATTGTGCAATAGATTATATTAGAAAAAATAAAAAGTATGTGGCAATAAGTGATGATCTACAAGAGGAAAAAGCAATAGGGTATGATACATACGAAGATATAGACTTACAAGAGGCTTTGGAGAGATTACCTGAAAAGTATAGGATTGTGATCGTACTAAGATATTTTGAAGATATGAAAATAGGAGATATAGCCCAGATACTAAATGAAAATGAAAACACCATAAAAACAAGACTTTATAACGGATTATCAAAATTGAAAATAGATCTCATTGATGAAGAGGAGTGAAGGTTTTGAAAAAAAATAAAAAAATAGAAGATTTAAAACAAAACTATAACAATATAGAAATCCCAGATAAATTGAATGATGTAGTAAATGATGCTTTAAATACAAATAGAAATAAAAAAAGTAGAATAGCTAAATGGTCTACTGTTGCTGCATCAATATGTGTAATAATTGGTGCTGTTAATTTAAGTCCAGCTTTTGCAAACACTCTTGAAAATATACCTGTAATAGGAAATATAATAAAAGTTATGAATTTCAAGAATTATAGAGTAAACAAAAATGGATATGATGTTTCTATTGATGTACCAAAAATAGAAGGTTTAAAAGACAAGGACTTAGAATATAAATTAAATAAAAAGTTTGAAGCTGAAGGCAAAAAATTATATGAGGATTATTTAAAAGACGTAAAAGATCTAGAAGAGTTAGGTGTGGAAGGTAGAGAATATGCCAAGTCTTGGTACGAAGTAATAAATGAAAATGATAATGTTTTATCATTGGTAATTTATAATTACTATGCTCAAGGTTCATCTAGCACAACGAGAAAGTTTTACAATATAGACAAGAAAAATCAAACAGTTTTAACATTGGAAGGGATGTTTAAAGGAAGCGACTATGTAAATGTTATAAGCGAAAATATTAAAAGCCAGATGAGAGAAAGAACTAAAAAGGATCCGAATGACGTTTACTGGATTGATGATGAGATGGATATTTTTACTAAAATCAAGAAAGATCAAGGTTTTTATATAAACGATAAGAATGAAATAGTTATATGTTTTGATAAATATGAAGTTGCGCCAGGAGCTTCTGGTTTAGTAGAATTTACTATTCCTAAAGAGGTTACTAAGCAACTTATGAAGTAAATGAAGTATTGAAATTAATATAAGTTAAATATTTTAAAGGGCAGAAATGCCCTTTTTTTTGTTTGAGCATTTATTAAGAAAACTTAATAAATTGTGGATAACTCCTACACCTGGCATTTTAAAAAGTTTTAGAAAAAAATAAAATTTTTTATATCAGATTTGTAACAAAAAATCTATTGAATGACAATACACAACTGGTTTATACTTATATATGTCGACAAATTGTTACGTGAAAACATCAAAAGCGATAAAATATGGCTTAGAACTAATAGAGGTAGGAGTTGAGATTTATGAGGAATAGAAGAATAAATAAGAAAAAGGCGCTGGTAGTCTTAGTAGCAGGATTAACTGTATTTGGGGTATTAAATAGGACATTGGCATATGTGGATAATCAAAGACATATTAAAGCAGAACAAGCAAGAATAGCAGAAGAAAAAAGAAAAGAAGAAGAAGAAAAGAAAAAGTATGTAGTTGGTGTTAGTCATGAAGGTGAAAAATACTCTTACGATGCAAAGAAAGTAGCAGAAAAATTAAGTAAGTATGATTATACTAATGATGGTAAAAAAATAGTATTTTTAACTTTTGATGATGGTACATCTAAAACTAATACACCAAAAGTATTAGATACTTTAAAGAAAGAAGATGTAAAAGCAACATTCTTCTTAACTGGACAAAACATAGAAAATGGTGGACAAGAGGCAAAAGATCTTGTAAAGAGAGAATTTAATGAAGGTCATGCCATAGCAAATCATTCATATACTCATGATGTTAAAAAGTTATACCCAGGTAGAACTTTAGATATGAAAGCATTTAAAGAAGACTTTGATAAAAATGATAAGTTATTACAAGATATTTTAGGTAAATACTTCTCAACAAGAGTAATAAGATGCCCAGGAGGATATATGTCTTGGAAGGGTATGGAACCTTTAGATAAGTATTTAGACGAAAATAATATGGTATCTATTGACTGGACATCTCTAAGTGCAGACGCTGAAGGAAAAAGAAAAAATGCTCAAGAATTACTTGATTATACTATTAAAACTTCAAAAGGAAAAGAAATGGTAGTTCTTTTAATGCATGATACTTATGGAAAAGAAGAAACAGCTAAAGCTTTACCAGATGTAATAAAATACTTTAAAGATAATGGATATGAGTTCAGAACTTTATCATAAAACTCATTTGAAAAATCCTGTAAATAGATTTAAATAAATCTACCTATAGGATTTTTTAATCGTATATAGCAGTTACGTAGCAGAGTAGGTATCCATTAAATATATAACAATATTTAAAAAATTTACAACTTTGAAACAAATAATATATTTTTTTGAAAAGAAGAAAAGGTAAGGTAAGGATTATTATGAGAGGAAGAATGCATAAGAAAAAAACAGCATTTGTAATTCTATTATCCATAGTATTTGTAATAGCATTATCTAAAATAGCTGGAAAAACAATAAAAGCATATAGTAGCGATTATGATCAAGTTGCTATGAATAAAAATATGGAAGCAATATCAGAAAAAGTAAAACAGTCTAATGATGATGTTTTAAAACTAATATTAGAAAATGGTAAAAATAATCCAAAAGCATATAAGATTTTAGAAAATGTACAATCATATCCTAGAGAGCTTTTAGAATTAGCATCGAAAAAAGAAGAAGCTTTAAATTTTGTTGCAGATTATACTGACTATAAAGGTTACAGTAAAATAAAAGCTTCTGTCAGAAAAGATTATAAAAAAGGTGAAATACCCCTATTTATTCAATGGGACAAAAGATGGGGCTATGAGAAATATGGTTCAGATTTTATAGCTATTAATGGATGTGGAACAACATCTATAGCAATGGTAGCTGTAGGACTTACTGGAAATACGAATATCAATCCTAAAGTAGTAGCTGATTATAGCAATGACAAGGGATATTTAGTAGAAGGAGTAGGGACAAGTTGGGATCTGATGACACAGGGTGCTCGAAAGTTTGGTATAGCAGGTAGGGAAATATCTTTAAGTGAAGAATCAATATTACAAACTTTAAGAAAAGGACAACCAATAATAGTCAGTATGGGGCCTGGAGAATTTACAACATCAGGACATTATATTGTATTAACAGGAGTGGATAGCAACAATAAAATAATAGTGAATGATCCAGACAGTAAATTGAAAAGTAAAAAAACTTGGGATATAAACATATTTTTGAAAGAAGCTAAAAATTTATGGGCTTTTAAAGCTTTGTAATAAAATATGACTTAAAATTAATAGATTTAGAAACTGATATTTATGAAAACTATTTTGAATAGATTTGCCTTTGAGCAAAGTTCAAAATAGTTTTTTTAATGCATTTACTCATATAACCGTTTAATTGGAAATTTAATTATTATAATTACTTTAGTTCTGTAAGTAAGATAGTTTATTATATTAATATAAGTCTAAAATGGGGGGGATTATTATAAATAAATTAATTAACAAAATAGCATGTGTTTTATTATCTTTATCATTGATAATATGTAATTTCCAAAAAGTTAGTATGGTACAAGCAGCTGAAAATACTGTGAGTTTATCTGTAAGCGGACAAGAGCTTTATGATGAAGCTTATAAAATTTTAAAAATAGTAAATAAAGAAAGAAAAGCTGCGGGAGTACCACCTTTAACAATGAATAAAACTCTTATGAAAGGTGCAATGAAAAGGTCAGCAGAGCTTAGTATTTATTATTCACACACAAGACCAAATGGTGCTTCTTGTTTTTCTATTGAAGAATTATCAAAAATAGGATATAACTTTGCAGGAGAAAATATTGCAGCAAATTATAGTGATGCAAAAAGTGTTATGAATAGCTGGATGAAGTCATCAGGGCATAAAAAGAACATTTTAAATTCAAAGTTCAAATCTATAGGAATAGGTGTGTTTAAACATAATGGAAGTCTTTATTTTACACAAGTGTTTACAAATGTAAAATCAACTACGCCAACTAAACCTAGTAATAAAAAAGTAACTAAATCCATAAATACTTTAAGAAATAATACAAAGATATCTATAAATGAAAAAAAATTATCTCTTAAAAAAGGAAGTAGCAAAAAACTTTATGTAAAAAACTTAAATCAAGGTTGGCCTTATGTTTATGCTAATTTGAATAATAGTAATATAAAATGGACCTCGATCAATAAAAATGTGGCGAAAATATCAAAAGAAGGAATGGTGTTAGCAGTAGGTACAGGAGAAGCAACAATTAAAGCTACTTTGCCAAATGGAACAAGTGCAAGTTGCAAAATAACCGTTCCAGGTGTACAGCGCCTATCAAAGAGTTACAAATCTTCAGCAAGTATTAAATAATTTAATGATCAAAAATAAAAAACAAAAACTATACTGTATACAACTGTGATATCATTAACTTAAACATTTAAGATATTGTAAAAATTTACATTTTATAAAGGGGGACAATATAAATGGAAATAAAATTAAGAAAAGTTGGGATAATTGGTGTTGGTCATGTTGGAGCACATGTAGCTTTTTCACTAGTAACTCAAGGTCTAGTAGATGAACTTGTTTTAGTTGATATAAATAATCAAAAAGCCATTAGTGAAAGACATGATTTATTAGATGCTACAACATATCTACCACATAGAATAAATGTAATTGCAGGAGAATATGAGGATTTAGGAGACTGTGACATAATAGTAAATAGTGTAGGAAAAATTTCAGAGTCTAGAGATAGATTAGATGAACTTCAACAGAGTGTGGATATGGTTGATTCATATATTAAAAAAGTGATGGATGCTGGATTTAACGGCATAATAATAAATATTACAAATCCATGCGATATAATAGCTTATCATATACAAAAGGTTACAGGACTTCCTCACAATCAAGTTTTTGGTACAGGAACTGGTCTTGATAGTTCTAGATTTAGAAATGTAATGGCCCAGTCTACAGGAATAGATCATAAGTCTATTATAGGGTATTCTTTAGGAGAACATGGAGACTCTCAAATGATTCCTTGGTCAGCTGTAAATTTAGGTGGAAAACCTCTAAGTGAATTGGAAAAAGAAAGACCAGAAACTTTCGGAAATTTAGATAAAAAAGATATAACATATAGAACAATAAAAGGTGGATGGTTTACTTATGAAGGTAAAAAATGCACAGAGTTTGGTATAGCATCCACAGCAGCTAGATTTATAAAAGGAATTTATCATGATGAAAAATTTGTAACAACTGCATCAACATTACTAGAAGGTGAATATGGAGAAGAAGGATTATACATAAGTATTCCAGTAGTTGTAGGAAAAAATGGAGTAGAAGATAAATACGAACTTAATTTAACAGAAGAAGAGTTAAAAGAGTTTAAAGATTCTTGTAGTGTAGTAAAGGAAAATATGTCTAAAATAAAATAGATAAAATAGCCTTCATTGAAATTAATTCATTGAAGGTTTTTTATATTGAAGAAATTTAATTTTCGGGAAATTGGTTGTATTTATTTTAAATAAAGGTAATATATACCTATAAGGTAGCAATATGGAGGATAAAAATGATAAATAAAAAATTTAAAAAGTATTTAGTTACTTTTTTAACAGGAACTATGATAAGTAGTTTTTTTTGTGTAGCAACAATTGATGCAAATGAAATAAGCAACATAAAAGCATCATCAGAAAAAGCTACTGTAAAAGTAATTGATACGGGAAAAGCAACTATAGATGGAGTTAGTGTAAGAAGTAAAAATTCAGCCAGTGGAAAATATTTAGGTAGCCTTTACACTGGTGACAAGGTAGAAATAGTAGAAAAAACTAATAATGGATGGTACAAAATAAAATACAAAAACTCTTATGCATATGTGGGTAAAAATTTTATAAAACTTAGCAAAACAAAAAGTATAGATAATGTATTAAATACAGGAATAGTTTATAATGCAACAAAATTAACAGTAAGAGAAAGTTGCTCAACAAGTTCAAAAGTTCTAGGTTATTTACCAAAAGACACAAATGTGGATATTGTAAGAGCCACTTCAACAAACTGGTACAAAATAAAATATAAAAACTCTTATGCCTATGTAAAAGGAAATTACATAAAGCTTACTCCAAGTATTAAAGTTACTAGCAGAGGAACTATTAGCACAACATCTGTAAATGTGAGAAAAAGTGCTTCCACATCATCGACTAAATTAGGAACATTAAACAAAGGATCTAGAGTTCAAATAATAAAAAAACAATCAAATGGATGGTATAAAATTAGATATAAAGATTCAGATGCTTATGTTAGTAGTACATATGTAAAATTAAGTAATTCTAACTCATCCAATAGAAAGAATCTAAATGACTTTTTATTTGTTGGGGATTCTTTTACTGCAAGAATGGAAAAGACTATAAAGAGTAAAAATGAAATGGTTTATGTTCATGCTCAAGGGGGAAGTAGACCATCTTATTGGTTAGACAAAGTAGATGAAATGCCTGACAAAAATAGTATTGATAGTGTATCTTTATTAATAGGAGTAAATGGCGTGACTACTTCCACAAACATTGTAGATACAAAGGCTCTTATAAATCAACTTGTTGCAAAATATCCAGACAAAACTATATATGTACAAAAAGTATTTCCTGTGGGGAAAAACTTTACAGAAAATAGCCCAACAAGTCACAACAAAGCTATTAATAAGTATAATAAACAACTAAAAGACTTTTGTTCAACAAAATCAAATGTTAAACTAATAGATGCTACAAAAGATTTTGTTGATAGTAAAGGATATCTTAATAGTACTTCTGATGGATTACATATAGATAGTTCTAAAGAATTAAAATTCTACAATAATATTTTTAGTGCTATAAAAAGTGCAGAGAAAAATTAAATAAGAAATTAAGAGAGATGCTTTTATAGAAATTATGATAAAAGCATCTTTTTTCATTGGAATGAAATTTAAAAATTAAATTATAACTATGTAAATTAGATATTCACTTATTTTTACAAAATTACTCAAAAAGTTTCTTATAATATGTTGAAGAAAAATTTGACAAATTATTAGAAAGTTTTTACAATGTAGATATAAAGACTTAGTTTAGTCGATAAACTAAGTAGCAAGAATGTGAAATGTTTTGATAATAAGATGTAGAAAATAACTATTTTAAAGGAGAATGATATGAATATAGAAAAAATGCACTTTGGCTCGACTAATGTCGGGGATAGCGTTTTCACATTTAAATTGAAAAATATTAACAATATGGAAGCTGTAGTTACTAATTATGGAGCTACATTAATAAGTCTTGCTATTCCAAAGAACAATGAAAAAATAGATGTGGTTCTTGGATACGACGATTTAAAAAATTATATTTCAAATCCGAAATTCTTTGGTTCAACTATTGGGCCTAACTGCAATCGTATAAATAATGCATGCTTTACTTTAAATGATATAGAGTACAATTTAGAACAAAATGATAATAACAATAATTTGCATAGTGGCGGAAAAGGGTTTCATAAGGCTGTATGGAACTATCATATGAACGAAGAAGAGAATTATGTTGAGTTTACATATTTTAACTTAGATAAAAATCAAGGATTTCCAGGTAACTTAACAGTAAAAGTCAGATACACTTTAACAGAAGATAATGAACTAAAATTATCCTATAAGGGAATAAGTGACAAAGATACTGTCGTAAATTTAACTAATCACAGTTATTTTAATTTATCAGGACATAAGAGTAAAGATGCAACTAATCAACAACTATGGATAAATTCGAAATATTTTACACCAGTAAAAGATAGTGAAGCCATACCAACAGGTGAAATTAAATCGGTGAAAGGAACACCAATGGATTTCATAATTTCTAAAAAAATAAATTCTCAAATTAATGAAAATTATGATCAGCTATTATTTTGTGGTGGTTACGACCATAACTTTGTGATAGATAAGAAAGAAGAAGGTATAGAAAAAATAGCAGAACTTTATGATGAAAACACAAATATTGCTATGGAAGTATATTCAGACAGTGAAGGGGTACAGTTTTATGCAGGAAACTTTATTTCTGGAGGGCCTCTAGGAAAAGACAATACAGTATATGAAGATAGATGTGGCATTTGTTTAGAGACTCAATATTTCCCAGATTCAATTAACAATGAAAATTTTAAATCTCCTATTTTAAAAGCAGGAGATAAGTATGAGAGTACTACTATTTATAAATTTATAAACAAATAAATAAGTATAAAATAGGTTGTTTTAATAATGAAAAGATATTTTAAATTAGTTATTAGTCAAATAAAATAGCCTATTATTATAAAATATTAAAAAATTTAGGGGGAAAGCACTGATGAAAAAAATTTTTGGGAAAATATTAGCATTATCAATGAGTGTGATGCTAGTATTATCACTAACTGCATGTTCTAGTTCTGGTTCAGGATCAGGAGACAAAAAAGAAGGTGGTAAAATAGGTGTTGCTATGCCTACAAAAGATTTACAACGTTGGAACCAAGACGGTGAAAATATGAAAAAAGAATTAGAAGAAGCTGGATACGAGGTAGACTTACAATATGCAAATAATGATATAGCTACTCAAGTTTCTCAAATTGAAAATATGATAACTGGTGGATGTAAACTTTTAGTTGTAGCATCTATAGACGGCGGTTCTTTAAGTACAGTTTTACAAGAAGCTAAAAATGAAGAAATACCTGTTATAGCATATGACCGTTTAATAATGGATACAGATGCAGTATCTTATTATGCTACATTTGACAACCACAAAGTTGGTCAAATACAAGGTCAATACATAGTTGATACTTTAAAATTAGATAAAGAAAAAGGTCCTTTTAACTTAGAATTATTCACTGGTTCTTCTGATGATAACAACTGTCACTTCTTCTTTGGTGGAGCAATGGATGTATTACAAAAATATATAGATGATGGAAAACTAGTTGTTCAATCTAAACAAACAAAATTTGAAGAAGTTGCTACTCCAAACTGGTCAACAGAAGAATCTCAAAAGAGAATGGATAACATATTAACAGCTAATTACACAGGAAACAAGAAAGTAGATGTTGTATTATCCTCTAATGACTCTGTTGCAAATGGTATAACAAATGCTTTAAAAGCTGCTGGATATACAAAAAATAACTTCCCTGTATTAACAGGACAAGACTGTGATATAACTTCTGTAAAAAATATATTAAACGGAACTCAATCAATGTCAGTATTCAAAGATACTCGTAAATTAGCAACTCAAGTTGTTAAAATGGTTGATCAAATAATGTCAGGTGAAAAAGTAGATGTAAATGATGAAAAATCTTATGACAATGGAAAAGGCATAGTACCAACTTACTTATGTGAGCCAGTATTCGCAGATAAAGAAAATTACAAAGAGTTATTAATAGATTCAGGATACTACACTGAAGATCAATTAAAATAATAGCTTTATAAATTAGTTTATAAAAATCAAATAGGGTAAATATAAGAAATTATATTTACCCTTGCAAGTTAAAGGGGAGAGGTAATTGGCTGAAATAATATTAGAAATGAGGAATATTACCAAGGAATTTCCTGGAGTTAAAGCTTTAGATAATGTAAACCTTCAAGTTGAGGAAGGAGAAATTCATGCTTTAGTTGGAGAAAATGGAGCTGGTAAATCTACTCTAATGAATGTACTAAGTGGTGTGTATCCTTATGGTAGTTATGATGGAGATATAGTTTACAAAGGTGAAGTTTGTAATTTTAAAGAAATAAAAGATAGCGAGAAAAAAGGTATAGTAATTATACATCAAGAGCTAGCATTAGTACCTTATATGAGTATAGGAGAAAACATATTTTTAGGAAATGAACAAGGTAAAAAAATGGCAATAGATTGGAATAAAACTTATTCCGATGCAGAAGGATTATTAGAAGTTGTAGGACTTCAAGAATCTTCACAAACTTTAATAAAAGATATAGGTGTAGGAAAACAACAGTTAGTTGAAATAGCAAAGGCTTTATCAAAGCGTGTTAAACTTCTTATATTAGATGAGCCAACAGCATCATTGAATGAACAAGAATCGCAAAAATTATTAGATTTATTATTGGAGTTCAAGAAAAAAGGAATGACTTCTATAATAATCTCACATAAATTGAATGAAATATCTTATGTTGCCGACAAAATAACAATTATTCGTGATGGATCTACTATAGAGACTTTGGATAAAAAAGTAGATGATTTTAGTGAAGAAAGAATAATTAAAGGAATGGTTGGTAGAGATTTAACTAATAGATTCCCAGCAAGAGAAAATATTGAAATTGGAGATGTTTGTTTTGAGGTGAAAAACTGGAACGTATATCATGAACAATTTTCACAACGTAAAGTTGTAGATAATGTTTCTATAAATGTACGTAAAGGTGAAGTTGTAGGAATATCAGGACTTATGGGAGCTGGTAGAACAGAACTTGCCATGAGTGTTTTTGGAAAAAGTTATGGTACAAATATTAATGGACAAATTTTTATTAATGGAAAAGAAGTCAAATTAAATACTGTAAAAGATGCTATTTACAATAAATTAGCATATGTGTCAGAAGATAGAAAAGGAAATGGTCTAATTTTATCAAATCCTATTAGAGTTAATACAACTATGGCAAGAATGGATAAAATTAGTAAACACAACGTTATAAACAAAGATGAAGAAGTTAAAGTAGCAGAAGAATACAAACAAAAGTTAAAAACAAAGTGCCCTTCTATAGAACAAAACGTAGGTAATCTTAGTGGAGGAAATCAACAGAAAGTGCTACTAAGTAAGTGGATGTTTGCAGATCCGGATGTTCTAATACTTGATGAACCAACTCGTGGTATAGACGTAGGAGCAAAATATGAGATTTACTGTATAATAAATAATCTGGTTGCAGCAGGAAAATCAGTAATTATGATTTCGTCTGAATTACCAGAGGTACTAGGAATGAGTGACCGTATTTACGTTATGAATGAAGGTAAAATTGTGGGAGAGCTTAACAAAGAAGAAGCGGACCAAGAACTTATAATGTCATGTATTTTGAAATCAAGTCAAGGAGTGTAGAATTATGGAAAAAGCAAAAGAATTTAATAGTATGGACAAATTGAAAGTTTTTATGAAAAAGAATACCATGCTGATAGCCTTGGTTATAGTTACGTTGTTTTTCCAATTTGAAACTGGGGGAACACTTCTAGCACCAAGAAATATGACAAACTTAATATCTCAAAATGGTTATGTTGTTATACTTGCTGTTGGGATGTTAATGTGTATATTAACAGGTGGTAATATAGACTTATCTGTTGGTTCTATAGTAGCTTTAGTTGGAGCATTGGCAGGAACATTAATAGTAACAAAAGGTATGAATGTATATTTAGCTATTGCCATATGTTTAGCTGTGGGTATATTGATAGGTATATGGCAAGGATTCTGGATTGCATATGTTAGAATACCAGCATTCATAGTAACATTATCAGGAATGTTGCTTTGGAGAGGTGTTGCCTTAATGATATTAGGTGGATTAACTATTTCACCATTCCCAGAAGAATACTTAAACCTATTTAATAGTTATATACCGGATCCTTTTGGTGGGCAAATCAACATTATGTGTATGATAGTAGCTATAGCAGTTTGTGCTATTTTAGTATGTACTGAACTTGTAAGTAGAAAAAATAGAATTAAAAAAGGTTATAGTACAGGAAGTGCGGCACAACTTTTAACTAGATTAGTAGTAATTTGTGCATTAATATTATTTGCAGGATACAAGTTAGCAAATCATAAAGGTATACCAACTATATTAGTATTATTAGCAGCAGTAGTACTTATTTACTCATACTACACATCAAGAACTGTTAATGGTAGATATTTATATGCAGTTGGTGGAAATGAAAAAGCTGCAAAATTAAGTGGTATAGATACAAATAAAGTATTATTTAAATCTTATGTAAATATGGCATTTTTGAGTGCAGTAGCTGCTTTAATGTGTGTTGCTCGTTTCAACTCTTCTGCACCTACAGCAGGTATGAGTTACGAACTAGATGCAATAGGAGCTTGTTTTATAGGTGGAGCATCAGCTTATGGTGGAACAGGAACAGTTGGTGGAGCAGTAATAGGTGCCATATTCATGGGTGTATTAAATAATGGTATGTCAATCATGGGTATAGATGCCAATATGCAAAAAGCAGTAAAAGGTTTAGTTTTACTTGCAGCAGTAGCATTTGATGTTATATCTAAGAAGAGAAAAGAATCTAAGTAGCAAATATGATTAATCATATTTGCTACTTAGAACAAAGTTATCAATTTTAAGGAAGTTTTTACTAACAATGTAAACACCGCCTAATAAAATTGAATTATTTTGAAGTGTTGTTGGAACTATGTTTATATATTTAGACATTCGACTGTTCATACTATTTTTTATCTTTTCTATTATGTTTGGAAGATAAGTAGTTATGGCACTGTTTATGATAATAATATGAGGGTTGAAAGTAGTTAAAATATTATTTACGGCTATAGACATATAATTAATGAAAGATTTAATAACTTGATTAGCTTCTATATCTCCATATAAATAATCTGAAATTAGAACATCAATATCTTTTATCTCTGAACCTTTTAGTTGAGAGTAATGTCGAAGAAGTGATGTTTCAGATACATATTGCTCTAAGCAACCATTATTACCACAGGGACAAGGCTTTCCATTTGGAACAACAATAGAGTGACCAAATTCACCGGCAAAGCCACTATAACCTGTATAAAGTTTATTATCTATAATTAGACCGAGACCAACTCCCGTATGTATACTTATATTTACTATGTTGGAATAATCATTGAAGAAAGTTTTTTCGCCTATAACAGATAGATTAGCCTCATTTTCTATATATACAGGAATATTAAAAGTTTTATTTAGATCAGAAGCTATATCTAGTTCAGTTAAATTGTAATAAGGTGTAAATATAACTTCATTATTAAATGTAATACCATGAATACCAATAGTGATTCCCACAACACCATATTTTGAATCAGGAACTAAAGTTATAATATGCTTTATTATGGCTTTAAGTTTTTCTAAAAGTGTTGCAGAATCCAAATTATTTTTATAACGAGAAGAGTATATTTTCTCACCTTTTAAATCTGAAAGGTATACAGCAATATATTCTGCGTTTAAATCTATGGAAATAGCATAAGCACATTTTTGGTTGAAGCATAAAAGTATAGGCTTACGACCTACGTGAGTATCTTTACTTCCGATTTCAACTACTAAAGAATGATCAATCAAATCTTGTACAATTGCAGAAATAGTGGCCTTAGTCAAATTCAGCTTCTTAGAAAGATCTGCACGAGATATGGGACCATAATTTAAAATAGACTCAAGTATAAGATTGTTATTAATATTTCTAATTAATTCTTGACTTGCAGCAGGCATGTTAATCTCCTTTTACTAAATATAATGTTTAATATTATTTTAGCACATAAAGAAGATATATAGGATAAATTAAGAAATAGTAAATTTAATTAGTTCAATCAATAAACAAATGGAGGAATGTTAACAATGAGTACAATAGTAGAAACAAAAACATATTTTAAAGGAATTGAAAAAGTAAATTATGAAGGGCCAACAAGTAAAAATCCTTTAGCTTTCAAATACTATAATCCAGATGAAGTAGTGATGGGTAAAACAATGAAAGAGCACTGTAGATTTGCTATGAGTTACTGGCATACATTAACATATATGGGAAATGACCCATTCGGTGGAGCAACTATGCACAGACCTTGGGATCAAAGAGAAGACGCTTTGGAAATAGCAAAAGAAAGAGTACATGCATCATTTGAATTTATGGAGAAAATGCAAATACCATTCTTCTGCTTCCACGATGTGGACGTAGCTCCAAGAGGAAAGACTTTAGCTGAAACTAATGCTAACCTTGATGAAATAGTTGAAGTAATAAAAGAAGAAATGAGAAGAACAGGAATCAAGTGTTTATGGGGAACTACAAATGCATTTGGTGATGATAAATTCGTTCACGGTGCTGGAACTTCTTGCAATGCAACAGTATTTGCTTATGCCGCAGCTCAAATCAAAAAAGCTATGGATGTAACTAAGGAATTAGGTGGAGTTAACTATGTATTCTGGGGTGGAAGAGAAGGATATGAAACACTTCTAAACACTGATACTGGATTAGAATTAGACAACTTAGGTAGATTATTACAAATGGCAGTAGATTATAAGAAAGAAATAGGATTTGAAGGACAATTATTAATAGAACCAAAACCAAAAGAGCCAACTAAACATCAATATGATTTTGATACTGCTACAGTATTAGCATTCTTAAGAAAATATAACTTACAAGATGACTTTAAATTAAATATAGAAGCTAACCATGCTACACTTGCGGGGCATACTTTCCAACATGAATTAAATCAATGTAGAATAAATGGAGTATTAGGAAGTGTTGATGCTAATCAAGGAGACTTAATGTTAGGATGGGATACAGATCAATTCCCAACAAACGTATATGAAACTACTTTAGCTATGTATGAAATATTATTAGATGGTGGATTTGACAAAGGTGGATTAAACTTTGACTCAAAAGTTCGTAGAGCTTCTTTTGAAGAATCTGATTTATTCTATTCTTATATAGCAGGTATGGATGCTTTTGCTAGAGGGTTAAAAGTTGCGGCTAGATTAATAGAAGATAAAGTATTTGAAGATTTCAAAGAAAGAAGATATGCTTCTTATAAAGAAGGTTTAGGAAAAGATATAATAGATGGAACAGTTGGATTCAAAGAATTAGAAGCTTATGTTCTAGAAAATGGAGTAACTCCAAATGCTTCAGGAAGACAAGAATTATTAGAAAGTAGATTAAACCAATACATAATGGAAACTAAATAGTAAAGTATTTTAAAGGTTGTAATAAATAATGGCTTCTGCTTTCTTTACTACAACCTTTTTTCTAACTAATAATAAAAACGTAAAATTTGAGGAAATAATATGCAGGGGGATGCTTATGTATTATATAGGTATAGATTTGGGAACTTCAGCAGTAAAATTACTTTTAATGGATGGTAGTGGAAACATATGCAATATTGTATCAAAAGAATATCCACTATATTTTCCTAATCCAGGATGGTCTGAGCAAAATCCAGAAGATTGGTATGCACAAACTATGGTAGGTTTAAAAGAATTAATAAAAGATATAGATAAAAGCCAAGTAGCTGGAATCAGCTTTGGTGGGCAAATGCATGGACTTGTTATTTTAGATGAAAATGATGATGTAATAAGACCAGCTCTTCTTTGGAACGATGGAAGAACAAAAGAAGAATGTGATTATTTAAATGAAGTAATAGGAAAAGAAACTTTATCAAAATATACAGCAAACATATCTTTCACAGGATTTACTGCGCCTAAGATTTTATGGGTGAAAAATAAAGAGCCACAAAACTTTGAAAAAATTAAAAAAATAATGTTACCTAAGGATTATATAGCTTATAAATTAAGTGGTGTTCACTGTACAGACGTGTCAGATGCTTCGGGAATGTTAATATTTGATGTGGAAAATAGATGTTGGTCAAAAGAAATGATAGATATCTGTGGAATAAAAGAAGAACAATTGGCAAAAGTGTACGAAAGCTATGAAATTGTAGGTAATGTAGCAGATGAAATAGCAAAAGAGTTAGAAATACTAAATACAGTAAAAGTTGTAGCAGGTGCTGGAGACAATGCAGCAGCAGCCATAGGCACAGGTACTGTGGGCGATGGAAGATGTAATATATCTCTTGGAACATCAGGAACTATATTTATATCTTCTAAGAAGTTTGGAGTGGATTCAAATAATGCTCTACATTCTTTTGATCATGCTGACGGTAATTATCATCTAATGGGATGTATGTTAAGTGCAGCGTCTTGTAACAAATGGTGGAGTGAAGAAATTTTAAATACAAAGGATTATGCTAAGGAGCAAGAAGATATTACTAAACTTGGCGAAAATAATGTTTACTTCTTACCATATTTAATGGGTGAAAGATCTCCTCACAATAACCCAAATGCAAGAGGAACATTTATAGGAATGAGCATGGATACTTCTAGAAGTGAGATGACTCAAGCAATTTTAGAAGGTGTTGCCTTTGCTCTTAGAGATTCATTAGAAGTGGCAAAATCATTAGGTATAAATATAGAAAGAACAAAAATTTGTGGTGGTGGAGCAAAAAGCTCTCTTTGGAAGAAAATTATTTCAAACGTACTTAATTTAAAAGTTGATATGATAGAAAGTGAAGAAGGTCCAGCTTTAGGTGGTGCCATACTTGCAGCTGTAGCTTGTAATGAATTTGAAAGTATTGAAGATGCAGTTAATAAATTAGTAAAAGTAACAGAGACTATAGAACCAGAAAAAGAATTAGTAGAAAAATATGAAGTAAGATATAATAAGTTTAAAAAAATCTATCCAACAGTTAAAAACTTATACGATGAATTAATATAAAAATTCGCTTTGCTCATATCGCAAACGAGGTGCCTTCGCTGTCGCTTCAGTCAACTACGTTGCTTAAATTCCTAGTATATAAAAAGTAAGGATGATAATTTTCAATTATCATCCTTACTTTTTGAATTTTACACAAAATTAATGATAGGTAAAACTTATAACAATCATTAGAATTTCCAATGTATAAATGGCCTTTTTCATGTCTAAATATATCGAATATTATGGTATAATTTACTAATTGAAATGAACTGGACTATGAGAGGGAGAGCGTATAATGAATAATTTAAAAGAAAATTTATTAGCTGAAATAGCTGATTTTAGATCAATAGGTCACAGATTTGAAAGAAAAGAAATATCTGCCTTAGAATTTAAGGGTACTTCAGGTGGAATGGGTGTGTATGCACATCGTGGTGGAGAAGAGTTTATGATAAGACTTAGAATACCATCTGGAATTTTAAATGTTGAGCAACTAAAATTAATTTATAAATTTGCCAATGAAAGAAATTTAGATAGTGTACATACTACTACACGTCAAGCTGTTCAATTACATGGACTAAGTATAGACGAAGTTTGCGACACAATGGAAGAAGCACTTCAACACAACATATATACAAGAGGTGGAGGAGGAAACTTCCCAAGAAATGTGTCTATTTCACCCCTAAGTGGTGTGGATAAAGAAGAAGCTTTTGATGTAACTGAATATGCTAAGGCAGTAAATGAGCATTTTATGAAAAAAATAACTACTTACAAATTACCTAGAAAGCTAAAAGTATCCTTTTCAAGCAGCGAAAGTGACAGAGGTAATGCTCAAATAGCAGATTTAGGATTTATAGCTACTAAAAAAGATGACAAAGAATTTTTTAAAGTTTATTTAGCAGGAGGACTTGGAAATAATCCTCTTAAATCAGTTGAATTTGGTGAGTTAATAGAGCCTGAGGAAGTATTGTACCATGTAGAAGCTATAACTAATTTATTTATTGCAGAAGGTGATTACTCAAATAAAAATAAAGCTCGTACTAGATATATACAAGCTAGAATGGGTGAAGAGGCATTAATAGAGTGTTATAACAAGCATTTAGCTGAGGTTATGAAAAAAGAACATTTAGATTTAATTGTAAATAAAAAAGAATACAATAAAAAAGGTATAAAAGCAGATTTAGTTCATCCTAGATTAATAGAACAAAAACAAGAAGGATTATATACAGTTTACTTCCATCCAGTTGGAGGAATTTTAAAATTAGATACTTTGAAATCTATAATTGAAAATATAGAAAATGTAGAAGAAGTTGAAATAAGATTATCAATGAGTGAAGGTATATATATAAGAAACTTAAATGGAAATGAAACGAAAGAATTAATAGAGCTTACTCAAAACTTAGGTGGAGAAACTTTATTAGCTCAAAGTACAGCATGTATAGGTGTACCAACATGCCAAATAGGTATTGCTCATAGTCAATACTTACTAAATGAAATATTAGAATATTTTAAATCAAAAGTTTTAGAAAAAGATGTATTACCATCAATTCGTATTTCTGGTTGCAACAATTCATGTGGAACACATCAAATAGGAGCCCTTGGCTTTGCTGGTAAGAAAAAAAGAGTCAATGATGTTTCAAAAGAAGCATTTGAGCTTCATATGGATGGAAGACATGGAAAAGATGGAACAGTTTTAGGTAAAAAAGTTGGAGATATAATAAGAGAAGATATTCCTAAGTTTTTATATGATTTAGCTATGGAGATAGACAATTCAAAAACAACATACGAAGAATTTATAAAAAGTAATACAGAAGATCTAGATAAAATAATTAATAAATATTTAGTATAGCAATGAGAGAGTGTAGAGTAATTTGCACTCTCTTTTTTAATATAAAATCCTTGACTTAGAGTTAACTCAAGGATATATTATGTCAAATAAAGATTGTAATAGAAAAGATCTTCTAATTAAAGAATTTAAGCATGATTGGGATGAACTTAATATATCTTTTAAAGCACTAATTATGGTGGTAATATTAATTGCTTTTTTAGTGATGGAAGTTATGGAGTTAAAAATTCCTTAAAAGTAGTATTTAGATCAACTCTAGCTTCCGTATTTGGTTTTCTCTTTAGTTTAAATAGTTATAGCATTGGGAATATGTATATCTGTTTTAAATATTCTGTTACTAACTAATAATTTAGGAAACAAACAAAGTATATCTTTAATTAAAGACTTGATGTGTAGCTCAATTGGATTTTTATTATTTAATATAAAATT
This sequence comes from Terrisporobacter mayombei, assembly GCF_020748465.1. Lineage (GTDB taxonomy): Bacteria > Bacillota > Clostridia > Peptostreptococcales > Peptostreptococcaceae > Terrisporobacter > Terrisporobacter mayombei. Next base: position 1,196,371 of record NZ_JAHZMP010000001.1, on the reverse strand, counting down.
TGACTTGACTTGGAGTATACTCCAAGGGTTATTATAAAGTTAAAATAGTGAAAATTTAGAGGCCGATAAACTAGAAGAACTAGAAAGCCTATAAAATACGTAAATTATAAGAATATGAAAGGAACATGCTTATGACAATTACTGAAGTAAGTAAAAAATATGGATTATCAGCAGATACTTTAAGATATTATGAAAGAGTGGGTCTAATACCAACAGTAAATCGAAATAAAAGCGGTGTAAGAGACTACACTCAGGAAGATTGCAACTGGGTTGAGTTTATAAAATGTATGAGGGGAGCAGGTCTTCCAATAGAAGTCTTAATAGACTATGTTACTATGTTTCAGCAAGGAGATTCAACTATTGATGAGAGAAAATCATTACTAGTAGATCAACGTAAAGCTTTAGCTGAAAAAATAGAAGAAATGAATAAAACATTAGAGCGTTTAGATTATAAAATTGATTTATATGAAAAAGGTTTAATAATGAACGAAAAAGAATTAAGAGAAAAAAATCAATAAATTTAAAGAGCCTAGCTACTAAGTAGTTAGGTGATTTACCCATGTTTATTTTTAAAGATATATTTTGAATTGTATATAACTTAAATGAATACTATTTATAATACGGAGAATAAAAAATAAGCAATTGGGGGTAGTATAATGGAAACTAAAAAATTAGGATTTGGTCTTATGCGTTTGCCACTTATTGATGAATATGATCAGGGGAGTATTGATATGGTCAAGTTTACTTCTATGGTAGATGAATATATAAAAAATGGATTTACTTATTTTGATACAGCATATCCTTATCATAATGGAAATAGTGAAATAGCATTTAGAGAAGCAGTAGTAAAACGATATCCAAGGGACGCTTATACTATAACAGATAAATTACCAATGTTTATGATAAATGAAAAGTCTCAGATTCCTAAAATATTTAATGAGCAGTTGATAAAATGTGGAGTAGAATATTTTGATTATTACTGGCTACATGGAATAGGAGATCAAACATATTTATTATCAGAAGAAATGGGTGCTTTCGAATTTATTAAAGAAAAAAAATCAGAAGGCAAAATCAAACATATTGGTTTTTCTTTTCATGATAGTGCAGAGGTCCTTGATAAAATACTTACAAATCATCCAGAAATGGAATATGTACAACTACAAATTAATTATATAGATTGGGAAGATGATATTGTTCAATCAAAAAAATGTTATGAGGTGGCTAAAAAACACAATAAGACTGTAATTGTTATGGAACCAATTAAAGGTGGATCTTTAGCAAATATTTCACCAGATGCAGAGAATTTATTTAAAGAAGAGAATAGTCAACTTTCCACAGCATCCTGGGCAATAAGATATGCAGCATCCCTTGATAATGTAATGGTTGTATTAAGTGGAATGAGCAATAATGAGCAACTTCAAGATAATATAAGTTATATGAAGGAATTTCAACTATTGAATGAAAGAGAAGAAAAAATTATTGAAAAGGCAGGAGCTATAATAAAGTCAAGTATAGCAATTCCTTGTACATCATGTCATTACTGTACAGAAAATTGTCCTAAAAATATTGCAATACCAGAATGTTTTTCAATTTATAATAACCTTAAAAGATTTGGATCATTGCAACTTAACTTTTCATTGGTGTGTTATGAAAACTTAAAAGAAAAACATAGAAATGCATCTGAATGTATAGAATGTAAGCAATGTGAAAATGTTTGTCCACAACATCTTCCAATAACAACATATTTAAAAGAAATTGCCAATGAATTAGAACTTTATGAATAAAAAAGTGGAAAAAAATCTAAAAAAATTATAAAATGACAATATAGATTAACAAACTAGGGGGAAGACAATGAGTAATAAATTATATTTAGAATGTTACAGTGGAATTAGTGGAGATATGACGGTTGCAGCTTTATTGGATTTGGGGGCTAGTGAAGAAGTTTTAAATAAAGCTTTAGAAAGTTTACCAGTTGATGGTTTTAAAACAGAAATAAGTAGAGTAATAAAAAGTGGATTAGATGCTTGTGATTTTAATGTGATTTTAGACCATAAACATGAAAATCACGACCATGATATGAACTACCTTTATGGTGAAGATGACCACAGTCATGATGCTCACCATGAACATCACCATGACCATGATCATGCTCACAATCATCACCATCACAATCATAATCACGAAGAGGCACATTCTCATGAACATAATGATCATCATGAACATCGTGGATTATCAGATGTAATTTCTATTATTGAAAAAGCTAATATTACAAGTAATGCAAAACAAATTGCAGTAAATATTTTTAATATATTAGGAGAAGCAGAAGCAGCAGCCCATGGAGTTAGCATAGATGAAGTGCATTTTCATGAGGTTGGAGCAGTAGATTCTATAGTAGATATAATAGCTGTAGCAGTTTGTTTAGATAATTTAGAAATCGAAGAAGTAGTTGTACCAGTCCTATACGAAGGATGTGGATTTATTCGTTGTCAACATGGAGTAATACCAGTTCCAGTTCCAGCAGTTTCTAAAATTGTAGCAAATAATAATCTAAAGCTTCGCCTTACAAATATAGAAGCAGAGTTAGTAACACCTACAGGTGCAGCTATTGTGGCAGCTATCAAAACTGAAGATAAGCTTCCTGGGGAATTTTCTATTAAAAAAATAGGTTTAGGAGCAGGCAAAAGAACATACGAAAGACCAAGTATATTGAGAGCTATGCTTATAGAAGACGAAAGTGAATACAACGATTTTATTGTAAAGTTGGAAAGTAATATAGATGATTGTTCAGGAGAAGCTTTAGGATATGTAATGGAACGTTTATATAAAGCAGGAGCTAGAGATGTTCACTATATGCCAGTATTTATGAAAAAAAATCGTCCTGCTTATCAATTAAATGTTGTTTGTAAGGAAGAAGATGTAGCTAAATTAGAAGATATTATTTTTGAAGAAACTACAACTATTGGAATTAGAAAACAAAAAATGGAAAGAAGTATCTTAAAAAGAAAAATTAAAAAAGTGCAAACTTCACTAGGAGAAGTAGTAGTAAAAGTTTGTCACTTATCTAGAGGAAAAAGAATTTATCCAGAGTATGAGAGTGTAATAGAAATGTGTAAAAAACATAATAGACCTTATCAAGATGTGTATCAAATTATAGTGAAAGAATGTAGTGATGAATTAAATTAGTATTTATTAAAAATAAAAGACTTTGAAACATATAAAAAGATGTTTTCAGAGTCTTTTTTATATATTAAAATACAAATTTAGATCAATATGTAATAGGGTATAATAATTTTTGTATTATAGTAATAATATTGAGGAAAAATAAGTTATGAAACGATAGATGAAAAATAAGGAGAGATATTTATAATGAAAGAATATTATTGCCCACATTGTAAAAGCAAACTAGAAGTTTTAGATGGATGAGGAAGTATAAGCTATTATTGCCAGGAGTGCAATATGATAATATCTAGAAAAAAAATCTTAACTAAAGAAGAGGTCTGTGAGGAAGAAAAGAAATGATGTAAAATAAATTATACAAGTAAAGGTATTTATAAACATTTATAGAATAATATGTCTAAAGAACTTATTTGAGCAATATAGTTGCCTGAAGTGATAACGAAATCATCTCATTGGCCATATAAATTTTAGTGCTCACGCAATAGCTTAAGTTAAGTTAATTTTCTATAGATGGAGGAAAAATATTAAGATTAATACCTGGAGGTGTTACTATTATATCTATAGGCATAAATAATTCTCTAGCAAGAAGATTTACTCAAGCTTTTGGATATGCAGTATCAGAACTATGTTCATCTTATATTAATTTAGCAATAAAAGAAAAGTATGTTGATCCAATAGAGATTTTTACAAAAGAAGGGCTAGAAGATTTAATGGAGAGTTACTTAATAGAATATAATAAAACCGTATTAAAATAGACATATATAAAGCAGGAGATCAAATCATTATCTTCTGCTTTTTTTAGTATTAAGCAAAAAAATAATAAAATTATTATAACTATGTTGCAAAACAAGGTAGAGTGGAGTATATTATAAATAGAGTAGGTTGTAATACAAGTTACCTAGCTATCTTGCATTACAATATAGGAGGTATAAAATGAATTCAACGCAAATGTTAAAGGGCATTTTAGAAGGATGTTTGTTGGCTGTTATATCAGAAGAAGAAGTATACGGTTATGAAATGACCCAAAAATTAGAGTTATATGGATTCAATATGGTTAGTGAAGGGAGTATATACCCATTATTAATAAGGATGAAAAAAGAAGGGTTAGTTACAACAACTACTAAATCATCAGAAAGTGGGCCGAAGAGGAAGTATTACTCTTTAACGGATAAAGGTCAGGAACAGTTAGTTGATTTTATAGGAATATGGCAAGATATATCCACTAGCGTAAATAAATTGTTGGAAGGGAAGTAAGGAGGAGTAGGTTATGAGCAAAAACTATAATTATACAATATCTAAAGAAGGGGAAGAGTTCATATTAAATTTAAATATGTATTTAATAAGTACGGGAAAATGTGAAAGTGAAATTAAGGAGTTTATAGCTGAAGCAGAAGAGCATTTAATGCTTGGAGAGCAAGAAGGTAAAAGTGTGGAAGATATTTTTGGGAATTCACCTGAGGAATATGCAAAATCTGTAGCTCAGGAATTGTCTTTTAGTAAAAAAGAATTAATAGAAACAGCGTTAATGTTTATTCTAGGCTTTGGAACGTGGATATTTTTAAGTGGAATAAAAAATGGTATAGTTACCATGTCAATTATGGAAGCAATATTAAGTCCATTAGACTATATAGTTATTACTATTTTATTAATTATCTTAGCTAGAAAATTTGCATTTAAGGATAGAAAGTTTACTATAGGAGTATTTGTTTTATTATTTATGAATATATGTTTTTTAGTTATTGTAGGATTATTAGGGAGAAATATGGAACAATCTATAGTTATTAATAAAACAATAGTAAGTATAATAATCGGAGCACTATTTGTATTATCTTTTGTTGTATCAAGAAAAATAGGTGTATGGTATTTAATGATGTCATTTATATTTTATATTCCTTCTATAATAGAAAGTTTTACAAATATTAGCTTTGGAAAAAATCTTATAGTTACTATTATTCCACTTTTACTATGCATTGCCTTATCTATATTTGAATCAAGAAGAATAACAAGATCAAATGATTAAGTATTAGCAAATAAAAAATCTTAAGCTAAAAATAGCTTAAGATTTTTTTAATTATATTGATTTATTTAATTCACTTAAATGACTTAACTCTCTTAATATGACCATAATACTACTTAATATTATTTTAGTGCTAATATCTTTTGAAACACTTATGCCTTGCTCAATATGAGTGATTTTTGAACTGATATCTTTATTAGAGTAATAAATTAAACCATTTAAATCATTTAAAATTTCCTTTTGACTTTGGCATTTTATTTGACCTCTCAATATCAACATATAAAGTTCATAAATACTTGTAGTCAAAAATCTTCTTTCACTAATTATTTGACTATAATGTGGTGAGTTTGCTATTTTTTCATTAGCCCTTGCTTTTACATCTATTAAAGAAGTTAAAACAATTAGATTTTTCATAGTTGTAGGTTGCTTATTTCCCTCTATTAAATTTTGTACTTCTTTAAGCATACATATAATAGTTTCATGATACATATTTTTAAGTTGCATCATAGAGTCTTTTACTTTGTAAGGAAAAATATATTTGTTAGCGAATATGGCAATAGCTGCACCAACAAAAACAAATAAAATTCTATTTATTGTAAGGACTTCTACACTTCCAACTAAAGCAGCTGAACCTATGGCAGAAATCGTAACAAATATAGTAGCGTATTTATATTCAGTAGCATATCCATTTAGATACCCAGCTGTAAGTACTATTAACATTCTTGCTGTTGGATCTTTGAAAATACTAAATAATGCAAATATAACAATAGCACCAATTAATGTAGCAAATATCCTATCCTTAGTTTTAGATTTTGATACTTCATATAAAGGATTTATTAAAGAGAATAAAGTAAATAAAATCCATCTACCTTCAGATAAATTAAAATATTGCATAATAAATGAACCAATACTTATACAAATTGCAACTCTTATAGCATAGCAAAACCTTATAGATTTTCTATCTGTAAGGAATGATTTTATTTTACTATCTGAGAAAAGTTCAGATATCTCGTGGGATCTATTTACAAGATTATACTGTTTTTTATCTAGCAATTCTAAAGACTTTATAGTATCAGATAATAAAATCATACTATCTAGCAATTGTAGATTTAATAAATCATTTATATCTTTTTTTTCACAGATTTTTAATAGTTTTTCCATGTAAATGGGAACATTATTTTCATTAATATTATCATCAGAATTACTAAGAAGTATTTTGACTTCTTTTATTAAAAATTCTAAAGTCTTTAATATATCTTCATCTATAATGTTTAAATTAGTGTCATGAATCATGGTATGTATGTTTTCCAATGCCACTGATAAATTTAATTTTAGCCGACCTTCTTCTGTTAGATAATAGTTATGTTCTCTTTTGTCATAAACCATAGTTCTAAAAGCATCTATAGAGTGATTGACTTTTTCTATACCATCATCAACTAAATCAGACTGTTCTTTATATTCAATTTTATTTATTATAGAATCGCATACGTTTTCTAATAATTTATTTCCTGATTTTGATAATTTATTATTATTGACTAAAATTTGAGCAAGCACAATAACTAAAGCTCCAGAAATTAAGGCAAAAATTCTAATAAGAAATCCTTTGTTATCTACAGGATTTGATAATAAAAATATATATTGCAATGTAAATGGTATATATAGTGGATTTCTCAAATTGTAGCAAAAATTATAACTGATTATAAATAGGGTAAAAAAGTTGACTATAATTCCTAAATACATGTTGGAAATTACTAAATAAGAGCTAATACCAATCAATAAATTTATAAGTATAAGTTTAATAGCACTTCGTACAGGAGACAATGTTAAATCTCGTTCTAAAAACATTAGTGTGGCCGTTATGGTAGAAACACCAATTAAAGTATTTTCTTCACCAAATATTAGTTTAAATATAACTACAAAAACTACTACAAAAATAAAGGTAGATGTTTTTGAGATTATTAATTTTTTGTTCATAATGTACTCCTCCTAGTAGTATTTTTTATATTTTTTGCCTTATTATACTTTTTAATTAATGAGATTTTAAATATTAATAAATTAAATGTAAATAATAAGTATAAGTTGATAATTATAACAAAAAGATTTTTAGCATTTTGGCATAGAAATAAATTATAATATGTATTTATAAAATACGCAAGTTATGTTAAAATGAAGAGATTAGACAAAAAAATCGTACTGATAGTAATAATAGGAGGCACGAAATGAAAACTAACGTAACGATAAAAGATGTTGCAAAACTGGCTGGTGTATCCATATCAACAGTTTCAAGAGTTATAAATGATTCAAAACCAGTAACGGACGAAGTTAAACAAAGAGTTTTAGAAGTAATTAAAGAAACAGGTTACGTACCTAATCCTCTTGCTAGAAGTTTAGTTACTAAAAAAAGTAAATTAATAGGAGTCATAGTTCCGGAAGTGTCAGACTCTTTTGTTAATGAAATATTGAACGGAATAGAAGCGGTTGCTAAGATGTATGACTACGATATACTTTTAGTTAATACTTATTCAGATAAAGAGCAAGAACTAGATAGTATAAGATTACTTAAGACTAAACAAGTTGAAGGGATAGTTATGCTATCTTGGATATTAGATGAAGATCATGTAAACTTTATGAAAGAAAGTCGTATTCCTGCAGTGTACATAAGTAAAACAGCAAGAGATTATGACATTTATACTGTAAGTACAAGCAACGAAAAAGCTACTTACGACATGACTAAGTATCTAATTGAGTGTAATCACAAAGATATATCATTAATTATGACTAGTAAGGAAGATACTATACTAGAAATAGAAAGAAGAAAAGGTTATGAAGCTGCTCTAAAAGATAACAATATATCAGTTAGAGATGAACTAATTAAGTATGGAAATACTGATTATGAGGGCGGATATAACTCAATGAAAGAGCTTATAGATGAAAAAATAATACCATCAGCAGTTTTTGTTACAGGTGATGAAGCAGCTGTTGGAGCAATAAATGCAATTTTCGATTCAGGTTATAGTGTTCCAGAAGATATTTCTGTGGCTGGATTTAACGATACAAAACTTGCAAAAATCTATAGACCAAAATTGACAACAGTTTATCAACCATTATTCGATATGGGGGCAGTTTCAATAAGAGCTTTAATTAAAATAATAAATGGTGAACCTGTGGAAGAAAAGAAAATAGAATTACCATATCAAATTATGGAAAGAGAATCTGTTACAAAAAAATAGAAATTAAATATTAAAACCCAAGGGTGTATCTTTTTTGATACACCCTTTTTTATGTAAATTTCAGCTTCTAACCATATATTTGACAAAATAAAATGTAAATTTTTTATAGGGTATTATCTAAATGATAGAAGTATATTTTTTTCTATATATTTTAATTTATATTTTAAATAAAAACATTATGGTAATATATGGAAGGATACTCCTCGGAATATGTAGAATATTTAGAATAAATATTTTTTAACAATTTTTAGTATGCAGTATAAACAATAAAATTTAATTATAGGTTTTTGGGGAGGTTTATATGAAGAAAATAATAATCGATGGTAATAGTCTTACATTAGATGATTTAGTAAATGTTGCTAGATATGATTTTCCTGTAGAAATAAGTAAAGAGGCTTTAGAAAAAGTAAAAATTTCTAGACAAATAGTTGACAACATAGTAGATGCAGGCCAAATATCTTATGGAATAACTACTGGATTTGGTAAGTTTTCTGACGTAGCAATATCAAAAGATGAGTGCAGACAATTACAAACTAATCTTATAATGTCTCATTCATGTGGTGTGGGAAATCCCTTAAGCGAAGAAATTGTAAGAGCTATGATGTTACTTAGAGCAAATGCTTTATCTAAGGGATACTCGGGTGCAAGATGTGAAACTTTAGAAGTGTTAACTTCTATGCTAAATAAAGGAGTCCACCCAATAGTTCCAGAAAAAGGATCCCTTGGTTCATCAGGAGACTTGGCCCCACTTTCTCATATGGTACTTACTATGTTAGGCCTTGGTGAAGCAATTTATGAAGGTAAAAGAATGGAATCTAAAGATGCTATGGAAAAAGCGGGAGTTAAACCTCTTGAATACTTAGGTGCAAAAGAAGGTTTAGCATTAATAAATGGTACTCAATGTATGACTGCAGTTGGTGCAATAACTATTCATGATGCACTAAATTTAATGAAAACTGCTGATATATCTTTATGCTTAACAATGGAAGCATTAAATGGTATAACTTGCGCCATGGATGAAAGAGTTAATTTAGTCAGACCTCACAAAGGACAATTTAATACTGCAAAAAATGTGTTAACTATGGTTGAAGGTAGTGAAATGGTGACAAAACAAGGACAACTTAGAACTCAAGATGCATATTCTCTAAGATGTTCACCACAAATTCATGGAGCTAGCAAAGATGCCTTAGAATATGTAAAAAATAAATTAGAAATAGAAATGAACTCAGTTACAGACAATCCAATAATATTCCCAGGAGAAGATCAAAAAATAATTTCTGGTGGTAACTTCCATGGACAACCTATGGCTTTAAGTTTTGATTTCCTTGGAATTGCTTTAGCAGAAATGGCAAATATAGCAGAAAGAAGATTAGAAAAAATGGTAAATCCAGCTTTAAGTTATGGTTTACCAGCATTTTTAGTTAATCATGGTGGTTTAAACTCTGGATTTATGATAGTTCAGTATTCTGCCGCATCACTTGTTTCAGAAAATAAAGTTCTAGCTCATCCAGCAAGTGTGGACTCTATTCCTTCTTCTGCAAATCAAGAAGATCATGTTTCTATGGGAACAATAGCAGCTAGAAAAGCTAGAGATATTATGGATAATGTGAGAAAAGTTATTGCAATGGAAATACTAACAAGTGTTCAAGCAATAGACTTAAGAGGTAAGAAAAAATTAGGAGCAGGTACAGAAGCTGCTTACAATATTGTGAGAGAGCATACTCCATTTATAGATAAAGATAGAATAATGTACAAAGATATAAATATTTGTGAAGACCTGATAAAAGACAACTTACTAGTTGAAGCTGTTGAAGAAGCTTTAGAACAAGAAATATTATTATTTGAAGATATAGAACTAAAAGGACAGTTGTCAGAAAATTTATAATTCAAAAGAAGATAAGGTAATTATAAATTACTTATAATTAAAAAATAAATTTTTTAAAGGTTAAAGGGGAAATCAAAATGGAAAAAGCTTTGAATTTTAATAATGAAGATATTAAAAATGCTATGACGATTAAACTAACAGATATACCAAAGGAAATACCTACATTTGAAAAGGGTATAAGAAGAGCTCCAAGAAGAGAAGCAAAATTAAGTAATGCTGATATAAAATTAGCTTTAAGAAATGCTTTAAGATATATACCAGAGGAGTATCATGAAGATCTAGCACCAGAGTTTTTAGATGAATTGATGACTTATGGAAGAATCTATGGTTATAGATTTAGACCAGAAGGAAAGCTTTATGGAAAGCCAATAGATGAGTATAAAGGAAAATGTACAGATGGAAAAGCTTTTCAAGTTATGATAGATAACAACTTAGATTTTGATGTGGCACTTTATCCTTATGAACTTGTAACTTATGGAGAAACAGGTCAAGTATTCCAAAACTGGATGCAATACCAACTTGTAAAAAAATATTTAGAAGTTTTAACAGAAGATCAAACTTTAGTTATACAATCTGGTCATCCTGTAGGACTTTTCAAATCTAAACCAGATGCACCTAGAGTTATACTTACAAACTCGCTTATGATAGGTATGTTCGATAATTTAGATGACTGGAAAAGAGCAGCTGCTATAGGTGTGGCAAACTATGGTCAAATGACTGCAGGTGGATGGATGTATATAGGGCCACAGGGTATAGTTCATGGAACTTATTCAACTATATTAAATGCAGGAAGATTAAAACTTGGTATATCTCAAGATCAAGATTTAAAAGGAAGACTGTTTGTTACTTCGGGCTTGGGAGGAATGAGTGGTGCCCAAGGTAGAGCTGTAGAAATAGCAGGCGGTGTTGGAATAGTTGCAGAAGTTGATATATCTAGAATAAAAACTAGATTTGATCAAGGATGGGTAAGTGAAGTGAGCAATTCTCCAGAAGATGCTTTTAAACTTGCTAAGGAAAAAATGGATGCAAAAGAACCTTGTGCCATAGCTTTCCATGGTAATATAGTTGATTTGCTTGAATATGCAGTAGATGAAAATATTCATATAGATTTATTATCAGACCAAACTTCTTGTCATGCAGTTTATGATGGAGGCTATTGTCCTGTTGGAATTAGTTTTGAAGAAAGAACAGAACTACTAGCTCATGACCTACAAAAATTTGCTCATTTAGTAGATGAAACTTTAAGAAAACACTTTGAATTAATTAAGATTTTACATGATAGAGGAGTTTACTTCTTTGATTATGGTAATAGTTTTATGAAGGCTGTTTATGATGCTGGATGCAAAGAAATTTCTAAAAATGGTGTAGATGAAAAAGATGGATTTATATTCCCATCATATGTAGAAGATATATTAGGACCTCAATTGTTTGACTTTGGATATGGTCCATTTAGATGGGTTTGTTTAAGTGGTAAGCATGAAGATTTAGTTAAAACAGATGAAGCAGCTATGAGCTGTATAGACCCAGAAAGAAGATATCAAGATAGAGATAACTGGATATGGATAAGAGATGCAGTTAAAAACAATCTTGTTGTGGGAACACAAGCAAGAATATTATATCAAGATGCTATGGGTAGAACTAATATAGCTCTTAAATTTAATGATATGGTAAGACGTGGAGAAATAGGACCGGTTATGATGGGTAGAGATCATCATGACGTATCAGGAACAGATTCTCCATTTAGAGAAACTTCTAATATAAAAGATGGAAGTAATATAATGGCTGATATGGCTACTCATTGTTTTGCAGGAAATTGCGCTAGAGGAATGAGTTTAGTAGCTCTTCACAATGGTGGAGGAGTAGGAATAGGTAAATCTATAAATGGTGGTTTTGGTATGGTTCTTGATGGATCTCAGCGAGTTGATGATATACTAAGAACTTCTATGCCTTGGGATGTTATGAGTGGAGTTGCTAGACGTGCTTGGGCTAGAAATGAAAACTCTATAACTACAGTTATGGAATACAACAAAATGTGTGAAGGAAAAGATCATCTAACACTTCCATTTATAGCAGATGATGAAATGATTGAGGATTTAGTTGGAGATAAAATATTTGAATAAAAATTTTATCCACTGAGTATATAAATCTTACTTAAAATTAATTAGGTTTATAAGGCAAGGTCTATGCAGTTTATTACTACAAGTATAGACTTTGCTTATAAATATATAAAATATTAACTAAAATAATTATCGTAAATAGGGGGAAAAAAACATGGCAATAGTACAATGCGTACCAAATTTTAGTGAAGGTGTAGACTTAGATAAAATAGAAAAGATAGTAAGCCCATTAAGAGGTGTTCCAGGGGTTAAACTATTAAACTATGAAGCAGACAAAGACTATAATAGAGTAGTAGTTACTGTAATAGGTGAGCCACAAGCTGTAAAAAATGCAGTTTTTAAAGCAATAGGTGTGGCATCAGAAGTTATAGATATGAACAATCACAAAGGACAACACTCTAGATTTGGAGCTTGTGATGTTTGTCCATTTATTCCAATAAAAGGAATGACTATGGAGGATGCAGTTTCTCTTTCAAAAGAATTAGGCGAAATGGTAGGAGAATCTTACAATATACCAGTATTTCTTTATGAAGCTTCTGCAACAAAACCTGAAAGAGAAAATTTGGCTGTTGTTAGAAAAGGAGAGTACGAAGGTTTAGATGAAAAATTAAAAGATCCAGCTTGGGAGCCAGATTTTGGGCCTGCTAAAAAACATCCAGCTGCTGGTGCCATAGCAATAGGAGCTAGAAAGCCTCTTATAGCATATAACATAAACCTAGACACGCCAAATATAGAAATAGCAAGTAAGATTGCAAAAACTATAAGACATTCTAGTGGTGGGTATAGATATATAAAAGCAGGACCAGTAGAAGTACCTGAGAGAAATATAACTCAAGTTACTATGAACTTAACTGATTATAGCAAAACTGCCATATACAGAGCTTTTGAAGCAGTAAAAATGGAAGCTAGAAGATATGGTGTAAATGTTACAGGAAGTGAAATCGTAGGACTTTGCCCAATGGAAGCTTTAATAGATACAGCAGCTTATTATTTAGGTCTGGAAAACTTCTCTTTAGACAAAGTACTATAATCTAGTTAAATGGAGTAGATTAAAATGAAAATGGATTTAATTATAAAAAATATAGAAAAGTTAGTTACTATGGAAGGCTCATTTTTACCTAAAACAGGAAAGGAAATGAATGAACTAACAATATTGGAAAATGCTTATATTGCAGTAGTTGAAGGCAAAATTTTTAAAGTAGGAACTGGTGAAGATTATAAAGAGCTAGTAGGAGAAAATACTGTAATAGATGATGCAAGTGGAATGCTTGTAACTCCTGGTCTTGTTGATTCTCACACTCATTTAGTTCATGGGGGTTCTAGGGAAAATGAATTTTCCCAAAAACTAAATGGTGTTCCTTATATTCAGATTTTACAAGAAGGTGGAGGTATCTTAAGTACAGTAAATTCTACAAAGAAAGCTACCTTTGATGAATTATATGACAAAGCGGAAAAAAGCTTAGATAGAATGTTAGAGTTTGGTGTAACTACAGTGGAAGAAAAGAGTGGATATGGTCTAGAGCTTGAAACGGAAGTTAAGCAACTTCAAGTGGCTCATAAATTAGATAAAGATCATCCTGTGGACTTAGTGCATACATTTTTAGGAGCACATGCAGTGCCAGTGGAATATAAGTCAAACAGTGAAGCATATATTAAACTATTGGTGGAAGAAATTATGCCAAAAGTGAAAGAACTGGGCTTAGCCGAATTTTGCGATGTATTTTGCGAAGAAGGAGTATTTTCAGTGGAAGAAAGTGACTACATACTTAGCAAAGCAAAGGAAATGGGCTATAAATTAAAGATCCATGCTGATGAGATTGTTCCTATAGGTGGGGCAGAGCTTGCTGCTAAACTTGGTTGTACTTCAGCAGATCATTTAATGGCTGCCAGTGAACAAGGTCTAAAAGACATGGCTGAAAAAGGTGTAATAGCAAATATTCTTCCAGGAACATCATTTAATTTAAATAAACCTTCTGCAGATGGTAGAAAGATGATTGATCTAAATGTTCCAATAAGCTTATCAAGTGATTATAATCCAGGAAGTTGTCCAAGTGAAAATTTACAATTTGTGATGCAACTTGGATGCTTAAACTTAAAAATGACGCCAAATGAAGTATTAACAGCAGTAACAATAAATGCAGCTCACTGCGTAGATAGAGCAACGGAAATAGGTTCTATTGAAGTAGGTAAAAAAGCTGATATTGCTGTATTCGATGCACCAAATGTGGAATACTTAATGTATCACTTTGGAATAAACCATATAGATAGGGTTTATAAAGAAGGGAGACTTGTGGTTAAAAACAAGCATGTAGTTTATTAAAAAATTTCCAAAAGCATGAACATGGAAATTTTTCAGGGGGATGTATATGAAATTAATAGATATGACAGTGACAAACTTTACAAATGAAGTAGACTCAAATTCGCCAGCACCAGGCGGTGGTTCAGTGGCTGCTCTTGCTTCTGATATAGGTATTGGTCTTTCTAGAATGATGGCTCATCTAAGTTTTGGGAAAAAGAAATACGAAGCTTTAGATGATGCTGTGAAAGAAGAATTTGAAGTTAGGTTTGATAAACTGGGAAAAATAAGAGAAGAAATGAGTAGACTTGTGGATGAAGATACTCAGTCTTTCAATGAATTTATGAAAGCTTTAAAAATGCCAAAGGATACTTTTAAACAAATAACAGAAAGACAACAAGCTATGGCTGATGCAACATTATACTCTATAAAGGTTCCATACAAGACTGCTGCATTATCATTAGATGCAATAAAGGAGTTAGAATTTTTAGTAGACAATGGAAACAGAAATGCCATTACTGACATTGGTGTGGGAACATTGATGCTTTGTACAGGGCTTGAAGGTGCCATATTAAATGTTAAAGTTAATCTTATGAGTTTAGAGAATAAAGAACTTGCAAAAAAATATGCTGACAGTTGTGCAGAAATGTTAGAACAAGGAAAAGAAATGAGAGATAAAATATTAAATAAGATACACAGTGCAATAGAATAATTTATAGAACCCATCCTGAATTTAGGGATGGGTTTTTATGTTATTCTATTCTAAGTTACAACTATGTAACTTGGTATAATCTTAATGTTATGTATATAATTGTATTGGAATAGTAATAGGCTTTAGGGATATAAGGGGGAATTAAATGAAGAGATATATAATGCCTGGAGTTTTGATAATATTTTCTATAATATTAATTTATCAAAGTTATAGTTTGAAAACTATAAAAGAAGATTTAGAAAATATAAAAAGTACAAATACATCATTAGAAGAAGAAGTAATATTATTAGGCAGTAAATTAAGCAGTGAAATACAATCCACATTAGAGGAAGAATTGGGAAAATCACATTTGACTAAAGATGTAAGTTTTAAATTAAATAAAAACACTGACAAAGGGTATGATTTAACTGTTAGAGCAGAACTAAGTGAGTTAAAAGGAAATCCAAAAGTTATATTCATGTATAAGAGTGAAAACGCTAAAAATTGGCAGGAGTTAGAGTTGAAAAAAGAGAGGGAACTATCTTATGTTGGAAACTTTGACTTATCATATGATAATGACTATAAATATAAAATTGTAATTAAGGGAGATAAAGCTGAAAGTAGTGATGTGGAAGATTTGGAGAAATATTTATTTATGCCTACATCACCTAATGTAAACTGGAGTTACAATAATGATGGTATATATTTTAGTGCTTATCCTTATATTGAAGACGAGGCAGAAGAAGAATCTCATGCAAATAAAATAAAAAGCATTGAGATAATGCTTAATGATAATAAAGAAAAAACTTATAAATGCGAATATAATAAAGAACCTATGTATGATGAAAATAATGAATTTGTTGATGAAAACAACCATTACGAAGCTAATATACCAAAAGAAGCTTATAATAATAAATTAGGTTCTATTAAAATAAAAGTTACTTATGAAAGTGGAATAATTAATATTGAAGATGTAACTAATAAACTAATTGAATAGCATAGAAAAATCCAACAATATAAAATTGTTGGATTTTTCTATTAGTTGATAAATTAATTTTCTGATGAACTATCTCTATTAGATGATTTTTTAACCTTTTTAACTTTTTTAACCTTTTTCTTAGGAGTAGGTGTGCTTTCTTCAATTTGAGTATTTTTATTAATAGACTTAGTCTTTTTAGTATTTTTCTTAACTTTTTCTTGTACTTCTGCGTTTGTTATTTTATTCATTATAGTATCAAGCTTCTCTTGTTGTTGCGGATCTAAGAAATTTTTGAATTTAGAGACTACTTCATCTTTACCTTTTAAGTTTTTACCGATTTTTACAAGCTCATCAATAAGTTCATCCTCTGACTTTCCTTTATAACCTTCAGCTATTTTTTCAACTTTGTTTTTATCAATATTTTTTTCTTTAGCGAACTTTTCAAGGGTTTTTGGATCTACTTTTTTCATAGCAAACTCCTTTCCATATTACTTTTTACTTAGATTTGTAAATTATATGTTCAAATATTGTATATTTAACGTAGTGTTAATTAACCTATTATTTAATATATGCATAAGAGTTTTAATAGTGTTACTCTT
Source organism: Terrisporobacter mayombei (assembly GCF_020748465.1). GTDB lineage: Bacteria > Bacillota > Clostridia > Peptostreptococcales > Peptostreptococcaceae > Terrisporobacter > Terrisporobacter mayombei. The sequence goes on along the minus strand of NZ_JAHZMP010000001.1, from coordinate 1,179,380 downwards.
CTAAAATCTTTCTAAAATAAATCTTTAATATAAGTATATTAATAAATAATAAAAAAAGACTGTAAGTGGATACAGTCTTTTTTAAATATATAAATTTTAATTAAATTAATTCTTATTAAAATGTAGGATTAAATGATACTCTTTTTGAAACAGATAATCCTACAATGTAAGCCAATACTAATTTTATTAAATCTACAAAAGCGAAAGGAGCTACGCAATATAGTATACTTTGGTAAATTGTATTTCCAGTAATTGCAGCAAACATTAAAGTTCCTGTTATATACACACTAATTAATCCTATTATTAAAGATAAGAAGATTATTATGGGTGATGAAGATTTATCTTTGCCAAAACCTACTATATAAACCATTAAAGGGAGACCTAATAAATATCCTCCTGTTGGTCCAAATAAAGCCCCGAATCCTCCTGAAAATTGAGCAAATACAGGTAGGCCTATTCCGCCTAGTAATAAATAAATTAAAACAGAAATAGCACCTGATTTAGGTCCTAGAATTAATCCTGTTACAGCGACAGCGAAAATTTGCATAGTAATCGGAACTGTTGTAAAAGGTAATGGTATTGAAATTTGAGCTAAAATTGATATTATAGAAGCAAAAAGAGCACAGACTATAAGTTCTTTAGTTGAAAGTTTCATAATAATCCTCCTGAATAATTATTGTTTAGGTTAACCTATTAAAATAAATGGTTAACTTAATTATATAGAAAAAAAATAAAAAATCAAGAAAATTTATATATAAATTACAAAAGCTTATTTATATCTATTCGAAATCTCTATTTAACCTTTCTGGGAAAGGAGAATTATTTTTAATAGATAAATAAAAATCTTCTAGCATACTAGCAGCTTTGTTAATAGAGTTATCATATAAAAATTCAATGTTTACACATATATTTTTGCATTTAGGATTTTCATTTAAGTTAAAAAATATGCCATGTAATTTATTATAAAGGGCTACAATTTTAAGTCCAGAAAAAATAATAAATCTACTTAACTTATTTGGAGTATTAAAAATAGAATTATAAAATTTCATGGAGTTAATGGCTCTTGTTATTTTAGAAGTAGAAGTATTAAAAAATGGTGATATAATCTCTGCAAAAGTACTATCTGCATGAATATGAGTAGTTAAGTCTATGTCAAAAGGATTTTTACCTTCCTTGTATATTAATAATTTATCGAATTCAGATTCGACTTCAGTATGGGATAATTTCTCTTCTTTAATTATTTTATTTATATAAGGGTGACACTCACTGTCTAACATGAAATGGCACAAAAATCCAAATGTGTAAGCTAAGGATTTTTCTCGCTCCTTAGATTTTTCTATTATACTTCTTGATTTTTCAAAAAATACATTTGCTTTTTCGTAGTGAACATCATGCCCTAATTTATTTGTGGGATTGTGATAGAGTATTGGTTTGTAGTAAAAGAAAATATCTGGACCATGAAGCCCTATAAAAAATAGTTCTATATTTTTAAAAATAATCTTCGAAATTTCATCATCTACTTGCTCTAAAACTTTTTTTCCAAAAGTATAATGCGCATAAGTTCCAGGCATAGCTACTACCTCCAAATAAAATATTATGTATAAGGTTTAGTATATCAACTTTCAAAGAAAAAATTACTTTCTATAATATATATGGAATTTTTCTCATAGTATTAATATATAGAAGTAATTTGTAAATAAGGTAGTTGGATTAATTAAGATAAATAAATCCTTATAAAAAAATATATATGTGCTAGTATATTAAAAATGTAACACATATGATTTGGATTCATATTTTATTAAGAAGGGGTAGTAATATTAAGGGGTGACTTGTGTGAACAATTTACTGTTAATACTTGCAATGATGGTATTAAGTAATGGTAATGTATCATTATTTGATAATAAAAATAAATCAAATAAGCCTGCAGAGGAGTCGACAAAAGTGGATGTTATTGAGCCAAATGTTAAAAGTAATCAAAATAAAAGAAGTGGTCCAACAGTTAGAAAAGTTAAAAAAATTAAAAAGAAAACACGAAGTAAAGATCCTACTAGAGAGAGAAAGAATGATCCTATTAAAAATATTTTAAAATTTGATATTACGGACGTTAACAAAGGTATCAATTTAATGGATCTAAGCGAAGAAGATTTAGATAGAGGAATGGAAATAATAACAAGAACAAAGAAGTATATGAATAAAGAGGAAAGAAATATACTGATAAAGTTGGAAAGTGTTCTTGATTTAGTAAAAGGAATAAAAAAATTAAATGACATTAATATATTGAGCGAAGGAGATGAAAGTGAATTTTTCAGAAGTATGGATGAAGAAGATAAGAAAAATATGATGATTAAAGAAATAATAGAAGTTTTTCCTGAAAAGAAAAAACAATCTGTGGAAAAAGCTCTTGAAATGAAAAAAATGATAGATTTATTTGCAGAGCTATTTTTACCAGATGGAGAAGAAGGTGGAGGATTTAGTTTAAGCTCTCTTGCAGATATTAACAATTTAGGAAGTATTAGCAACTTGAAATTATTAGGAAGTTTATTGAGAAGTTTAGATGATGATGAAGAGGAAGAAGAAAAAGAATATGAGTATGTAGAAGTAGAAGAAGATGACGTAGAAGATGTAGAAGAGGAAAATTCAGCAGATGATTATGATGAATATTTAGAATCAAACAAAGCTATGACAAATAATAAAAAATATAGCAAAAGTAAATCTAAAAAAAGTAGGAACAGAAGGAAAAAACAAATGTGATGAAATACAGTGTTTTAGATAACATTTGGATACTTACATAAGTCAAATTAGAAGATATTGTAAAAATATCTTAAAATTAAAAACTTTTACAGAATAAACTACTTTAATTATTTCAACTTTTGTATTATAATAAATATAAATAAAAAAGAAAAAACTCCTGGGACATACGATAGGTATCCTTTAAATTCAACCGACATGCACTATACGGGAGATCGGGTCTTGCAATAGTAAGATGCCATTATATTTATATAAAGGAATTTAAACTTGTGAGCAGGTCACCCACCTGGGAGATTCTCGGGTCTGAATTTATGGGACCAACGGTGCCTTGGGAATAAAAAAATGTTGCTATTTTAGCAACATTTTTATTTTGTAAATTTTTAATTTTTAAATGCTAAATTCCCAAAATACCCACATCATTGAGAGTTGAAAAAACATGACTCACATTATATTTCAAATCTTTTTCATAATTAGAATAAAATGCAGATCTAATAAAATCATCTTCTGTAGAAAATTCATCTATAATAGGTTGAGACCAAGTTTTACCTAAGCTATTGGAGCTAGAAGTAAATAATTTGTTAAAGTTTACCCAAGATACAAAAAGAGCGCTATCTGTTTTAACTAAGGAAGGATACATACAAGTGGAAGGTTCACTTAAATACGAAGAGGACTCAATATTAAATTTATTTTCATTAAGGTAACCACTTATGTGTTTTACAACATAGCCATTTTTTATATATTCACAAAAACATAAATGATAAAAATTCATACTGTCTCTAATAATGTCTAAATAGATTTTATTTTTACAAGAGTTTGTAATTTGTATAGGATCACTCCAACAAAAAGTACCTAAGTTAAATCTTGATGCAAAGATCTCTTCACAACCATTTACTAATTTGAGATAAAATATAGTTGGTACGGATTCATTCCAGAGCACAGTAAAGCTATCTAATACTAAATGGTTAATAAAATCAACTTTATTTTCTATCCAATAATCATTGTTTTTATAGTGATGGAAAAGAGCGCAAGTATTATTAGAACTATTATTAAATACATAGTAAAAAATATGAGCGTTATTATGTATATATTTTACATAAGGAAAGGCTAATCCAAATTTCTTGAAATTATAAGTTATAGATTCTTTTTGGGTAAAGATTTTAGAGTTATTTTTACATTCTAATATTTGTAGAGATTTATCACAGTAAATACAGTAAATATTATCATCATTATCAATTGAAAAGGAATATCTGGTGAAATTTATATCAATATCGCTTATTAATTTATTTCTATGAACTAAATTGTTATGGGTATCATAATAGTTATAATAAAGTCCATCATTATTAAGGGATATATAAAACATATCCTTAGTGCTTCTTCTAATTATAGCATAGCATTCATTTATAAAGCTCATTTTTAACCTCCTAAAAACATCCATATTATAATATATTTACAAAAAAAAATTATATTCTACTTTTTTTATGTACATGTATAGTTATGTAACACTTATTCATCAAAAAGCATATTATTTATTAGGCTTACAAAGCCAGGACATTTTTATCAATATCAATAAGGGAGGATAATAAAAAATGCAAGATTTAAAAAAGAATAAAAGAAAGATGAATAATAAACAAATGTCTACAATGCATAATAAACAAATGTCTACAATGAGTAATTGTCCTGAAAGGGAAGAAATAGAATCAGTATCAACAGTAGAAGTAGATGAATTTGACAGAGGATGTAAGTGTAACAATGATATGGAATCACATAAGAATAAATGCAATGAAAAACATGAAAAACATGACTGTGAATGTCATTTTGAATGTAAAAAACATGAAGAATGTAAAAAACATGAAGAATGTAAAGAATGTGAGGTTATATCTCAAGAATGTACAGAAAATCCATGTAGAGAAGAATGCTGTAATGGAATAAGACCAACTTTTTCAACAAAAAACGCGTCTCCAGTAGCTATAGAAACAAATAGAATATTTGACTCAATACAATTTAGAGCATTTACAGATGCTAAGGGACCAAATGGACAAACTTTATTCTTTGATTTTGAAGTTATAGAAGTAAGAGGTAATGTACCATCTAGAGGATTAGCAAAAGTTATAGTTGACGAGGTTTGTGTGAATTTTGAAGAGCTTGAGATATGTCCTGGAGATATAACTGTAGATGATTTTATAGTAACTCCAGTTGAAAACAATTCACCTTGTGATACAGTATTTGAATCTATAGTATGCCCAAGAAGAAATGCTACTTGTTGTGCACAAAATAAAGGACAGAATGTATTATTTAGAGAAAGAGGATTAGCTGTAAGAGTAGAGGACTTAGTTCTAGAAATAAGAGGACATTGTGGATGTACTAAAATAGTTGCTCTTGCATTCCCAGCAGTAAAAAGAGGTAATGGACAATTGTGTAGAGTAGATTGTGTTGAATTTAGATTTAACACACTAGCTTCTAATTTATGTGTTCCATCTAGTGGTAGATCAATAACATTAAGACAAGATTATTTAACTAAGTTAACAGTTGACTGTATATCTAACGCATTTATTTCTGCAGAAGATTGCTTTGACTTTGACTGTGATAGAGACCATGACAGACATCATGACTGTGATTTTGACTGTGATTGTGACTGTGATAGAGATCATGACCGTGACCGTGACCGTGACCGTGACCGTGACCGTGACCGTGACCGTGACCGTGATTGTGATTTCGACTTCGATTGTTTCGAGTTCACAATACCAAGTGGAATAGATCTAATACTATGTGTTGAAGAAACAGTAAGTGCTTTATTAGGAGATCAAATAGTAGTTCTAGCTGAAAGAAACTTTAGACCAAGAGTGGTAGATACTTTTGCAAATGTTTGTAAATTCCCAGATTGTGGTGAATAATTTAGAGAATTAAAATATATAACAAATGATTAGACAAAGGATTAACCGAATATCTTTATTCTACTAACAAAGAGGGCTATCATATAATGATAGCCCTCTTTTAATTGTAAGGAAATTACAATTCATTTGATTTTTAAATAAATATAATTTTTTAATATATTAACTTTTGTAAAGGATACTATAGCAATACTCAAATATATCATCTTTAATAGTTGAGGTAGATTTAAAGTTAGAAAAAGATGTAGAGTCTCTAGGTAAGTTATGAGTTGGCATCCATTTTTTATTAGTATAATTAAAAACTAAAGTTTTAGTATTAACTTCAGATCTATTATTATTTTGTACAGTATCATAGGTAAAAATCATATTGCTCATATCATCAATATCTAATCTATAAATATATTCATCATTTTTAACAATATTATTAATCTTGTATTTATGAAGATTATAATTGCTCGGACTAAAATTATAATGATATAGTCTATAGCAACCGCCTTTTATAGTAGATTCTTCCACTAAAAACACATTTAAATTATTTTGAATAATAAAAAGTCTCATATTTTTTAAGTTATTTGTATTATTACAGACTTTACAAAGGTATCTTCGTCTTGTCTTACCATCTTTGTACATAAAGTGAATTAGCCTACCTTTTGTATCAATGGAGCAAATATGAATAAGATTATTAGCATCAAAATTTGCACAATATAAAATAATGTTATTTGAAATTTTATCTATTTTTTCATTAATATTTTTTATAAATAAGGAATTATTTTCTTCGTAAACATAAAATGGCTTTATATTATTAATCAAAGTCTCACCTACTTTCTTTACATTTTTTTCAATGCTTTTATTAAAACTATACTGTGAAGAAGAGTTGTAAAGATAGATGTTGCAGTTATAGCATAAATATAGGCATACATATTTAAACTAGGTATAGGCAATAAGAAATAAATAGCAATAACCTGAATAACCATACCAATTATGGTATTTACGCTAGATATAATCTCTTTTCTTATGGAGTGAAGTATTCCTGATAAAGTTTGATTTAAGCTAAGAAAAAGAGGAGCTAGAAACATGGATTTTAAATAAATACCAGCAGTCTTATTGTTAAAAACTATTAAACATAATTCTTCTCCGAAAAAATAAAAAAATAAAGCGGATAGAATACCTACACCCACAGTTAAAGCAACAGCATAGTATATTTTTATTTTTACATTTCTAATTTTATTTAAAGCAACCTCTTGAGAGATGCTTGGAATTAAATTTACTACAAGAGCTGAGCCTATTGTAAAAGGAAGATATACAAATGGCATTACCATACCACAAACGACCCCATAAAGTCCTATGGATTGTGTATAAGATATTCCAGATAAAACTAATCTGGAAGGTACCATCATAGAACTTACTGACTGCAAAACAACAGAAGACATTTTATTACATGTAATAGGTAGAGCCATTTTTAAAGTCTCCATAGAAGAATAATAAAAATCTCTAAGTCTTATAGTAAATTTATTGTATAAGGATGATTCTTTGTAAAGACATATACTCATATAAATCACATTAGTGGCTTCACCAATGGAAATACCAAGAAGTGTTATGTAACAAATCATAGCCTTATCACTTATGTACATTGCTAATAAAAATACAAATAAAATTCTTGTAACTTGTTCAATAATCTGACCTACAGCAGGAACTATAACTTTTTTTATTCCATAAAAATATCCTCTTAACACGTTTGAAATAGTAATTATAACTATGGCTGGACATATGGAAAGAATAAATAAGTTTAAATTTTCATCCTGCAAAAGTTTAAAAGACAAATATGTACTATTAAAAGATACTAACAATGAAATCAACAAGGATATAAAGAAGGCCACATATAAAGTGGATATAAAAAATATATTTGCATCTTTTTTATCCTTTAAAGCACTTTCCTTTGCAACCAAGCAAGAAAGGGCAGTGGGAATACCTGTGGTGGTCAGAGCAATACAAATCATTAAGAAGTTGAAGACCATATGATATATTCCAAGGCCCACATCTCCCATGACCCGTGATAGAAATATTTTATATAAAAAACCTAATATTCTTACTATTAGATTTGATATGAACAATATTATTGTTGATAAAACCAAATTAGGAATTCTCAAAAAAATCACCTCCACATACTAAAAATGTATTCTTGTGGAGGTGAAAAAATAATTATAATTTTATAAAATTTGGTTTTAAATTATCAAAAGTAGAAATGTATTTGAATCCTAAATCTTTTAGATAAGAGTAGATATAATCAAATTTACAAGAAATAAAAGTTGGAGAATGAGCATCAGAACCTGTAGTAATAATCTCTCCACCTAATTCTTTGTAAAGAGATATTATGTTTCTTGAAGGTGTTAAGTCAGGCAGGTTATATCTAAAGCAAGAAGTATTTACTTCTATTCCTTTACCATTATAAATGGCTTCTTTTAATATGGATTCTATAATATCCATAAATAAGCTATCTCCAAGAAGATTATCATAATTTCCATACCTTTTTACCAAATCTAGATGACCTAAAACACTATAGCTATTAAAGTTTTTAACTATATCATATAAAGTCTTGTAATAGACTTCATAGGCATCATTTTGATTTTTATCTTTAAAATATTCGTCGTAGTATAAATCATTTTTATTTATGGCATGTTGAGAGCATAATATAAAGTCAAATTTATGATTTTTCATATCATCATTATATCGGTCTATAAGATGAGGTTGTAATCCTAATTCAATTCCTTTTTTTATTTTTATTTTGTTTTCGTATTTTTTCTGCATTGATTCTAGTTTATGTAAATATTTTTCGTAATTTACAACAAATTTATCTGTTTGATTTACATCATAGTCCATATGATCTGTAAAACATATTTCCTCTAAACCTAAGTTAATAGAAGTTTCGATCATTTTTTCTATGGGAGTTTTACTATCTGGAGAGAAGTTACAATGCATGTGATAGTCGTAGAACATTATTATTTCCCCTTTCATAAAAAATTTGGTATTATATATATTAATGATAACAAATACATATTTAAACATCAATAAATCTAAAAATAAGTAAGTGGTGATTAAATGGATAAATACAAATTAGAATTAGATGATAATAATAGTAAATATATTCAAATTTATAATCATATAAAAGAGATGATTGTTGGGGAAGAAATAAAGGAACATGAAAAACTGCCACCAATTAGAAAGTTAGCAGATTTTATAAGTGTCAATAATGCTACTATTGTTAAAGTATACGAGTTGTTGGAAAAAGAAGGCTATGTATATAAGATAATAGGTAGTGGAACTTTTGTTTCTTCTATAAAGGTAAATAAAGAAGTTAACTTGGAAAATTATAAGGATATGATACACTTTGATAGTGGTAATCCATCGAAGGATGTATTTCCTTTAGATAATTTTAAATCAGCTATAAATATGGCATTGGAAAATGACGGAGCGTCTATTTTTGAATACGACGAAGGAAAAGGTTCTGAAGAATTAAGAGAAGAATTAAGTACATATTTAAAAAAGAAAAGAATAAATACTAATAAGGATAATATACAGATAATTTCAGGTGCCCAACAAGGCATAGATATAGTTTGTAAAGGTCTTATAAATTATTCAGATGTGGTATTTGTGGAAGAACCAACTTACAACGGCGCCTTAGAAGTATTCAAGAGTAGAGGTGCAAAAATAATTACTATTCCTATGCTTGACGATGGTATAGATATAGGTATATTAAAGCTTAAATTAGAAAAAATAAAACCTAAATTAATATATGTTATGCCTAACTTTCAAAATCCAAGTGGAATATCATATAGTGAATATAAGAAAAAGAAGCTCATAGAACTAAGTGAAGAATATGATTTTTATATTTTAGAAGACGACTTTATAAGTGACTTTATTTTTGATAGTAAAGATAATAGACCGCTTAAAAGTTATGATATGAAAAATAGAGTTATTTATATTAAATCTTTTTCCAAAATACTTATGCCAGGTCTTAGAATTGGGATAGTTGATATACCAAGAGAACTGCAAAAGAAAATACTCTGGGCAAAATATTCATCAGATATATCTACACCAGGACTTATACAAAAGTCTATGTACTATTATATGAAGTATTTCAATTGGGAAGAATATCTAAAAAACATAGATAAAGTTTATACTAAAAAATATAGAAAAACAAAAATTTTATTAGAAGAAAAATTAGGAGACAAGCTAAAAATATATAAATCTCAAGGTGGACTAAACTTCTTTATTGAATTACCAAGAGGATATTCATCTCAAATTTTCTACAACTTCATGTTAGAAAAAGGAGTTTGTATTACACCAGGAACTTATTTTTTTGATAATATAATGGATGATAGATTTTTTAGAATTAACATAGCAAATGAAGCAATTGAGGATATAGAAAAGGGAATAACTATAATAGAAAATAATTTAGAAGAGTTTATTACATCTTATAAAAATGGAGAAGCTATAAGAAGTAATAAAATATTTTATTAATAAGTGAAAATACTAGGAGGAAAAAATGTTTGATCAAAAGAAATTAGACAGAATAAATTTTTTAGCTAAAAAAAATAAAGAAGAAGGATTAACAAAAGAAGAGTTAGCAGAAAGAGAAGTATTAAGAAAAGAATACTTAGAAAATTTTAGAGCGCACTTTAAGTCTAGACTTGAAAATGTAAAAGTCGTACATAGTCAAGAAGAGTACGATGAATTAATGAAGAAAAATCAAAACTAGCTTTACTAAAATATATAAATAAGGAGTTCAATATGGATTTAAAATATGAATTTGCAAATGGTTGGAAAGTTATAAAAGAAATGAATAATATGGAAAATGTTATGTCATACTCAAAAGAATATATTGATTTCTTAAATAAAAGTAAAACAGAAAGACTTTGCGCTAGAGAGATTATTAGACTAGCATCATCACAAGGATTTATATCTATAGAAGAAGTAATAAAAAAGGGTAAAATAGAATCTGGAGATAAAATTTTTGCAGAAAATAAAGATAAGGGTGTAGCTTTATTTGTAATTGGTGAAAAAGATATAGAAGAAGGTATGAAGATAATTGCTTCTCATATAGATTCACCAAGACTAGATTTAAAACAAAATCCATTATATGAAGATGATAATATGGCGTATTTCAAAACTCATTATTATGGTGGAATTAAAAAATATCAATGGGTATCCATGCCTCTTGCATTATATGGAGTAGCAATTTTACAAGATGGTACTAAAGTTGATATAGCTATAGGTGACGATGAAGAAGATCCAGTATTTTGCATAAATGACTTATTGCCTCATTTATCATCAGAACAAAATCAAAAGAAAATGAGTGAAGCTATTGGTGGAGAAGATTTAAACGTACTAATAGGAAGTATTCCTTTTGATGAAGAAGAAAATGCAACTGTAAAATATAATATGTTAAAGTTATTAAACGAAAAATATGGAATTACTGAAGAAGATTTTTTAAGTGCTGAAATAGAAATAGTTCCAGCAGGAAAAGCTAAAGATTTAGGAATAGATAAATCAATGGTTATTTCTTATGGACAAGATGACAGAGTATGTGCCTTTGCAGGTGTAAAAGCTATATTTGAAACTGAAAAACCAGAATATACAGCAGTTACATTATGTGTTGATAAAGAAGAAACAGGTTCTTATGGTAATACAGGAATGCATTCGAAATTCTTTGAAAATACTGTGGCAGAATTAATAAACTTACAAGGAAATTATTCTGACTTAAAAATAAAAAGAGCTATGTCAAGATCGAGAATATTATCTGGAGATGTTAACGCAGCTTATGATCCAAACTTCTCTTCAGCATACGAAAAGACTAACTCAGCTCATATGGGTAAAGGTGTTGCTATAATGAAGTACTCTGGTTCAAGAGGAAAAAGTGGCACAAGTGATGCTAATGCAGAGTTTGTTTGTGAAGTAAGAAGAATATTTAACAAAGAAAATGTAGTATGGCAAACAGGAGAGCTTGGAAAAGTTGACCAAGGAGGCGGAGGTACTGTAGCTTATATATTAGCTAATTACGGTGCTGAAGTTTTAGATTGTGGTGTAGGATTACTTAGTATGCATGCACCTTACGAAGTTGCTTCAAAAGCAGATATATTTGAAATGTATAGAGGCTATAAGGCTTTCTTAAATATAAATCTATAAAATTTAAATCCTTCTATTTTATATAAAGTAGAAGGATTTTTTATTAAAATTAAAAAAATTTAACTTTTTGATAAGTAGGTTTAAATCACAGTAAATAAAACATATACAGCTTTGCATAATAATAGATAAAACTTATAGTAACTATATGAGTTGTTGATTGTTAAGGAAATTTTTGTTATATTAATAATAAGAAAAATACAGGGATATAATTTGTATTACAAAAAAATTACAAAATGATATTTGTTATGAATTCCCGTTAATTATAGGTTATAATTTAAAAAATAAGAAAAAATGATAAAAATCATCTATGTGAGACAAAATAAAAGATTTACCTATACTTGGTACAAGGAGGATTAATTTATGAACCTTAAAAGATCATTATCTGCATTGATTATTTTAACCATGCTTTTTACGGGATGCTCCAATTATCAAGTCCAAAATGAAGGCATAACTTTGCCAGATGAAGCAACTAAACAAAAAACTATGACTAAAGTTCAAAATGATGTAAATGAAATAAAAAACAAAGATTACGATTATGTCTTAAGTAATTTGGGAGAGCCCAATGCTACTGCATATTGGATAGATAAAAGTAAGATAGACAGTTTAGACACACTAGATGATGTAGAAAATTTAGAAGATATAAATTTAGTTTATATGAAGAATGTATCAGATGAGAATACTAATAGTACCTCCCTATATCTACATCTAAAAGATAAAGTAGTAAAAAATGCGCAAATAGTTGATTATTCTAGGCCTAATATAACTAGAAATATAAACAAATCTAAAATACTTATAGATTGTTATACTGATGGAGATATAGTTAAAATGTCAGACTTAGATATGAAAAAATTAAATAATTTTATTGGTGCTGATTCTAGTGAAATTTCAACAATAGTAGGAAATAAACAATCATCTTATGATGCATACTTATATGACGAAGTGGAAAAATCTATAAATATTTATAATTTAGATAATGAAGATAAGCTACTAGCCATATTTACAAAAGACAATAAGATATCAGAAATTAAAATTCTTGATAATAAAAAAGAAGTTATAAATGAAATAAAAAATATAATGCTAGATAATTAATAATGAAAAAGTTATAGATTTTAATGAAATCTATAACTTTTTTATAATAAGAAAAATTGTAGGTGAAAATAATAAAAATGAGTAAATTAGAAATAGTTAATTACATTATAGAAAATAAAAAAATACCACAGGGGTTTAATGATTATGTTATCGTTCAAATTAGTGACCTACATAATAAGTCCTTTGGTAAAAACAATATTAGTTTAATTAATAAGATTGATCAAATAAATCCTCAAGTAGTACTTATTACAGGAGATATAATAGACGGAGAAAATAAAAATTTTCAGGTATCATTAGATTTGTTGATAAATCTAACAAATAAATATAAGGTTTATTATATTACTGGCAATCATGAACAAAAAGCTTTAGTAAAAAGATATAAAGAGTTATATAAAGATTATTTTAAAAAGTTACATGAATTATCGGCTATTCACTTAGATAATGAAAAAATTCAGATAAAAAAAGGAAATAGTCATATAAATCTTTATGGAGTAACAATACCTTTTAAATGTTATAAATACTTATTTGATAAGGATAAAAGTCCAAATTTAGATGAGAACTTTTTACAAAACAGTTTACCAATGATAAACAAAAATGAGTATAATATTTTATTAGCTCATACACCTTTTTATTTTGATGATTATGAAAAATGGGGTGCAGATCTTATTTTAGCTGGTCATGTACATGGAGGAATAATTAGACTTCCTGTTGTAGGAGGTTTGCTATCACCAAACAGGCATTTTTTTCCTAAATATGATTTAGGAAGATTTGATAAAAATGATTCTACTATGATAGTTACAAAAGGCCTTGGAGGGTCTAAGGTACTTGTTAGAATTAACTGCAAACCAGAAATTGTTAAGATAACATTAAAGTCTAAATATTATTAGGAGTAAAAATTGAAAGAATTAGGACTACTATAGCATACCCACGAAAAAGTAAGTAATTGTAATATTTCAATGGCAAGAATATCATTAAATCATATAAAGATTTTAAGGAGATGATTTAATGATAGTTAAAAGTAAAGGAATAGTTAATGGGGTTATTGAAGATAAGTATGGCAAGAGAGGTGAAGTTAATGAGTTTGGCATACCAACTTATTCTTTGCCTATAAAAGTAGAATATGCACCAATAAGAACTAGATCTTATGCCGTATTTTTAGAAGACAAAGATGCTATACCAGTAAGTGGCGGATTTTCTTGGATACACTGGTCAGTAGCAAATATTACAACAAATGAAATATTAGAAAATGCAAGTAAAAATAATACTGACTTTGTTCAAGGATTAAATAGCTGGATAAGTATCCAGGGAGGTAAAGTTCCCAAAGAATATGCTTGTTACTATGGAGGAATGGCTCCACCTGATAAACCGCATATTTATGAATTAACAGTATATGCCCTAGACACATTACTGGACTTAGAAAATGGTTTTTATCCAAATGAAATGTTTAGAAAAATGGAAGGTCACATATTAAAAAGCGTAACTATTAAAGGCGTTTATAATAATTAATGATGAGTATTTATGAAGCAATAATGTTACTTTGTTTTGGGGCAGCTTGGCCATTTTCTATATAAATCTTATAAGTCTAAGTTTACAAATGGGAAAAGTAGTTTATTTTTAATATCTATATATTTTAAATACAACGATGGTATTAATTGATTTAATATTGTTTATCAGAAATAGGAAATATGAGAATAGAGTAAGTCTAGAGGAGTAAGTACTGTTTAAAAGAGGAAAAACTACTAAGTTTTATGGCTTAGTAGTTTTTTATTGGAAGTAAATTAGAAAAAATACTGTATACTTATGAAACTTAATATTAAATTATAGTTATAAAAAATGAGTTTTGATATACTGAACTTGAGGATATATTATCATAATAGATTATACAAAACATTATTCTTAATTTACTAAAAATGGGGGTAAAACATGGGACAAGAAAAAGTTTTGAATGAAAGTGTGATGTTTAGAAATAAGAATAATATAGAACTTTATGTACAAAAAAATTTAGTGGAAGATCCAAAGGCTATAATAGTAATAGTGCATGGATTGGCAGAACATTTAGGAAGATATGATTATGTCGTATCTAAATTCAATGATTGGGGATATAGTGTTTATAGATTTGATAATCAAGGGCACGGAAAATCTGAAGGAATAAGAACATATATAGAAACTTATAAAAATTTTGCACAGGATGTTAATGAAATTGTATATATGGCTAAAAATGAAAATGATGATAAAAAGGTTTTTGTACTAGGGCATAGTATGGGTGGAATGATAAGTACAGTATATGGAATAGATTATAAAGACACAGTAGATGGTATAATTTTATCAGCAGGAGTTACTATTGATAAAGCAAAGTTACTAGAAAGTAATAAAGATGTAGAAGATGATGAACAAATACCAAATGCTTTAGGGAATTTAATTTGTACTGATAAAAGAGTAGTAGATGATTACGAAAAGGATCCTTTAGTATGTCATGTAACAGTGGGAAAGATATATAAGGAATGTTACAAGGCAGTAAAATATATATATGAAAATATGAGTCAATTTGAATATCCAGTGTACATATTACATGGTGAAGATGATAAAATAGTTTCATCAGAAGATTCACAAATTCTTTACGAACATATATCTTCTTTAGATAAGAGTTTAAAAATATATCCAGGTCTTTATCATGAAATTATGAATGAATTTGATAAAGATAAGGTACTGGAAGATATACATTATTGGTTGGAAGATAGAATATAAGATATAAATTAGGGCTAGAATATGTATTTAAATTAATACACTTTCTAGCTTTTTCTATTGGAAAATGTATCGGTACAATTTACGTAAAATCATAAAAAATTAAACTTTTATTGTAGTACAATTAAAATTGTACTACTATTTTCTTATAAAAGAAAAACAATAAGGGGGGTACAATTAATGAGCAGAGAAGTATTAAATAAAAATTTAGCACAAATGTTAAAAGGTGGAGTAATAATGGATGTAACTAATCCAGAAGAGGCAACAATAGCACAAAATGCAGGAGCATGTGCAGTTATGGCATTAGAAAGAGTTCCATTTGATATAAGAAAAGAAGGTGGAGTGGCAAGAATGTCAGATCCTAAAATGATAAAAGAAATACAAGAAGCTGTAAGTATACCAGTTATGGCAAAAGTAAGAATAGGACATTTTGTAGAAGCACAAATACTTGAAGCTTTAGAAATAGATTTTATAGATGAAAGTGAAGTTTTAACACCAGCAGATAATGTTTATCATATAGAAAAAACTAAATTTGAAGTTCCCTTTGTTTGTGGAGCAAGAAACTTAGGAGAAGCTCTTAGAAGAATTGGTGAGGGTGCATCGATGATAAGAACAAAAGGTGAAGCAGGAACTGGAGATGTGGTTGAAGCAGTTAAACATATGAGAACGGTAACTTCTCAAATTAGAAAAATAGTATCTATGGGTGAAGAAGAATTAATGAATGCAGCTAAAGAAATGGGAGCACCATACGATTTGGTTAAATATGTTCATGAAAATAATAAGCTTCCAGTAGTAAACTTTGCAGCAGGAGGAATTGCAACTCCAGCAGATGCAGCATTAATGATGCAACTAGGTTGTGATGGTGTATTTGTAGGATCAGGAATATTCAAATCAGACAATCCTCAAAAAAGAGCAGAAGCCATAGTAAAAGCTGTTACAAATTATAATAATCCTAAAGTTTTAGCACAAATATCAGAAGATTTAGGTGGAGCTATGAGCGGTGTGGCGGTGAATACTTTAGAAGATAAAGAATTATTAGCAGCTAGGGGTTGGTAATATGAAAATTGGAGTACTTGCCATGCAAGGTGCTTATGAAGAGCATATAAACATATTAAAAAGTTTAAATGTTGATACTGTAGAAATTAGGAATAAAGAAGATTTAGAAGATATTGATGGGCTAGTTATACCTGGTGGAGAGAGTACTACTATGGGAAAATTAATTAGAAATTTAGATCTATATAATGATTTAAAAGCAAAAATAGAAAGTGGGTTGCCTGTGTGGGGAACATGTGCAGGTATGATTATACTTGCTAAAAGTATTTATGAAGATGATACAAAACATTTGTCTACTATGGATATTGAAGTGAGAAGAAATGCCTATGGAAGACAGCTAGGAAGTTTCCATACGAAGTCTGATATCAAAGGTATTGGTGATGATATTCACATGGTATTTATAAGAGCTCCTTATATAGAATCTGTTGGAGATAAGGTAGAAGTATTATCAGTAGTAGATAAAAATATAGTTGCTGCAAAAGAAAATAATATGTTTGTAACTTCTTTTCATCCAGAATTAACTGATGATAATAGGGTACATAAATACTTTGTAGATATGGTAAAAACTAATATTTAAATAGAAAAATCACTTACTTTTAGAAGTAAGTGATTTTTTGTATTTAAAGTGTTAAAGTTTTTACAAATTTAACCGTATAACTTCTTTGGAGATAATATACAATATTTGGAATTTATTTGAAGTGCAAGTCAATGTTATATTACAAATAATTAATTAAAGCAGGTAAAACCGAGGAGGGGGAACAGGCAAATGAAAAGCATAAAGACGAAAATTTTAGTAATGATTGGTGGAGTAGCAATTTTAGCAATGATTATCTCAGGTGGACTTTCAATAAAAAATACACTTCATACGGTTAGTGATTCTCAAGAAACTATCTCAACACTAACTACAGATAAATTGTCAGTTAATATTGATGAGTATTTCACAAAATACAAGACAATGGTAGTTCAGATGGCAGGGAATACGTCTGTAAGACAAGTATTGACTGAAGCTACTAGAGAGAACTATAAAGATAAATCTTCATTTAAAGATTCATATAAGTATTTGGGATTTGTGGCGGAAAACGATACACAAATATCAACGGCATATGTTTGCTCTGCTAAGGACACATTAGCGTTTGATGGTACTAACTGGATTTCAGATAAAGATTTTGATTTGAAATCAAAAAAATACTGGTTTTCAAATCAAGAAGATATAAAAAATGGTTATATAATAACTGATCCATTTGAGGATGTTATTTCTGGAAATATGATAGTATCATTTGCAGCACCAGTATATAGTTTAGATGGAAAAGAAATCGTTGGTGTAGCAGCTGTAGATATTCCACTTAACGATTTAAGTAAGAAAATAGTATCTACAGAAACAGACTTTGGAAAAGATGCATATACTATGCTTGTATCTAGATCAGGACAAGTGCTAGCAAGTGAAGATAGTGATAAGTTGCTTAAAGATGTTAGTCAAATAGGATTTGATGATACTATGGTAAAAGAAATAGAAAATCCTAGTAAAAAAGTTATAGAATATACTGAGAATGGACAAACACGTTATGGAATTGTAAATTCAACAAGAGATGCTGGTTTAAAAACTATTTTTAGTATAAGTGAAGATCGTTATAATGCATCAGTAAAAAAACAGCAAAAAGAAATGTCTATTACTTATGGAATAGCTATTTTAATTCTTTTAGTAGTAATATACTTTGTTACAAAAAGTATAGTATCACCAATTCAAAAACTTATGGAAGTTACTGAAGAGTTAGCTGAGGGTAATCTAGATGCTGAAATTGATATTGATAATAAAGATGAAACAGGTAAATTAGCTCAATCAATGAAAAAACTAGTTACAAGATTAAATGAGTATATTGTTTATATAGACGAAATATCAGAGTCATTGAATAGATTCTCAGCTGGAGATTTAAATATAGATTTAAAACAATCTTACGATGGAGAGTTTGAAAAAATTAAAGATTCATTAATACAACTTTCTGAGATATTTAAACATACTATAGGTCAAATTGTAGAAGCCTCAGAAAATGTGGCACTAGGTTCAAGAGAAATAGCTACTGCATCACAGGTTCTTGCAGATGGAGCTCTTTATCAAGCAAATACAACAGAAGAACTTACATCTACAGTAAATGATTTATCTGATAGAGTATCAAAAAATGCAGAAAATGCATTAGGTGCTGCTGATCAAATTAAGTCTGTTGGAGAACTTTCAAATTTAAGTAATGATCAAATGCAAAAAATGATGGAAGCAATAACTGAAATAAATAATAAATCTTCAGAAATAGGTAAA
Source organism: Terrisporobacter mayombei (assembly GCF_020748465.1). Lineage (GTDB taxonomy): Bacteria > Bacillota > Clostridia > Peptostreptococcales > Peptostreptococcaceae > Terrisporobacter > Terrisporobacter mayombei. The sequence goes on along the minus strand of NZ_JAHZMP010000001.1, from coordinate 1,160,369 downwards.
GTAATAAAAGTTATTGAAGATATTGCATTCCAAACTAATATATTAGCTTTAAATGCAGCAGTAGAAGCATCTAGAGCTGGAGAAGCAGGTAAAGGATTTGCAGTCGTGGCTGATGAAGTAAGAAATCTAGCAACAAAATCAGCAGATGCAGCAAAAGAAACTACTCACTTAATTGAAGAGTCTATTAAGGCTGTAGAAAATGGAAATAAAATAGCTAATAAAACAGGAGAAATGCTTGTAGAGGTACTGCAAGGTGTATCTGAATCAGTAAAATTAATAGATGAGATATCTGATGAATCTTCTGAGCAAGCTACAGCTCTAAAACAAACATTAGAGGGTATTGAAGAAATAAGTAATGTTGTACAAACAAATGTATCAACATCTGAGGAGAGTTCAGCAGCAAGTAATGATTTATCTAAGCAAGCAGAAGATCTTCGAGCAGTTGCATCTCAATTTAAAATTGAAGATGAGACAAACTAGCATAAAAATAAAGTAAATATTCAAAAGACTAAAGGAAATTAATTTCTTTAGTCTTTTTTAGTTTTTAGAATAGTAATATATTATGAGGAAAAATTTAAGGAGGGAATACTATGGACTTAGGATTTTTAAATGATTATTTAGTTTTAGTAATTGTTGGTATATGTCTGTGTTTAGGTTATATAATAAAAAGTAGCTTAAACTTTATACCAAATAAGTACATACCATTAATAATGGCAGTAACAGGTTGCATATTGAACATATGGATAAATAAGAGTGTAACTGCAGATGTAATATTAGGTGGCATGTTTTCAGGTTTAGCAAGTACAGGAGTTCATCAAGCATTTGTAAATTTAATTCAAAACAAATAGATTATGAAGTGTAAGTAGGGATAACTAGAAATAAAAGAATATCATAAGGAAAGTATGGAGGAAAGAAGCAATTTATGATTATTAATACAGGAAATAGAACAGATATACCAGCTTATTTTAGTGATTGGTTTTATAATAGAATAAAAGAAGGATATGTTTATGCTAGAAATCCATACTATCCAAGTCAAGTTACAAAATATAGACTATCTCCAGATGTGGTAGATTGTATTTGCTTTTGTACCAAAAATCCGGAACCTATAATTTCTCGATTAGGTGAATTGAAGGGATTTAGCCAGTTTTGGTTTGTTACAATTACACCTTATGATAAAGATATAGAACCTAATGTACCAAATAAAGAAAAAGTAATGGAAAGTTTTAAAAAATTATCACCAATAATAGGTCTAGAGAAAATTACATGGAGATATGATCCTATTTTTATTTCAGAGAAATATAGCTTGAATAGCCATATAGAAAACTTTGGAAAAATAGCAACTAGTCTTTCTGGATACACTCAGGAATGTATTATAAGTTTTGTAGATTTATATGAAAAAACAAAGCGTAATTTTCATGGAGTTAGAGAAGTATCAAAAGAAGAACGTGAAATTATAGCAAAAGAATTTGTGACTATTGGAAATAAAAATAATATAAAGATAAAAACTTGTGCAGAAGGATATGAATTATCTAAATTTGGTGTGGACTGTAGTGGATGTATGACACAACCTGTACTGGAGAGGGCAATACATAGCAATTTGAAAGTACCTAAGAAAAAGGGAAGTAGAGAAAGTTGTGACTGCTTGCTTGGCAACGATATAGGTATGTACAATACTTGTTACCATGGATGTTTGTATTGTTACGCTAATTATAGTAAAGATATTGTTAGGGATAACTTTAGAAAGCATAATAAAAACTCACCGTTTTTGATTGGAGATTCTATGGAAGGTGATATTGTTAAAGAGGCTATTCAGCATAGTTATATTGATAATCAAATTTCATTTTTTTAATAAAAAAAGTAGTTACTAAAGAAAAATTCTTAGTAACTACTTTTTCATTGGTGCCGGATGTGGGACTCGAACCCACACGGTATTGCTACCAACGGATTTTGAGTCCGTCGCGTCTGCCATTCCACCAATCCGGCGTATTATTACTAGATTATAACAAAGGATTGAATTAAAATCAAGTCTAAAGGAATATTTAATTATAATAAAAATGTTTTAAGATACTTAAAAAGGTAAAGTATATATAACAGTGCACATGAAAAATGTATGATTGATAATTATGAATATAAGGTGATTTTCTTATTAAACACCTTAATATAATTTGATTATTGTGGTATTATTAAATAATAATATATGGGTATATAATAAGATATATAAATATATAATATTGAAAAATATAGGAGTGATAAACTTGGACAAAAGATTAATAATTATAGATGGAAACTCGATAATAAATAGAGCATTTTATGCATTACCAGACATGAGCAACAGTGATGGATTAAAAACTAATGCTATATATGGTTTTACTAGAATGTTATTTAAAATAATAGATGATTATAAACCAACTCATATAAGTGTTGCCTTCGATATGAAAGCGCCAACATTTAGACATAAGGAATTTACTGACTACAAAGCAGGAAGAAAGAAAATGCCTGATGAACTTGGTCAACAATTAGAGCCCTTAAAAGAATTATTAGATACTTTTAATATTCATAGAATGGAAATGGCAGGATATGAAGCTGATGACTTAATCGGTACAGTTTCAAAAATGGGAGAAGATAACGACTTTAAAGTATACATAGTTACAGGAGATAAAGATGCTATACAACTTGCATCAAACAAAACAACTACATTAATCACTAAAAAAGGTGTTGGAGAAGTGGAAGAATACAACTATGATTCAGTTATAGAAAGATATGAAATGACTCCTACACAATTTATAGATTTAAAAGGATTAATGGGAGATAAATCAGACAATATACCAGGGGTTCCAGGTATAGGAGAAAAAACAGGTATAAAACTTATAAAAGAGTTTTCTTCAGTTGAAAATTTAATAGAAAACACTGATAAGCTAAAAGGAAGCGTTAAGAAAAAAATAGAAGAAAACAAAGAGCAAGCTGTATTTAGTAAAAAACTTGCTACAATTATAAGAGATGTACCTATTGAAGTAAGCTTAGATGAACTATCTTTTGGAGATTATGATAAAAATGCAGTAATAGAAGAGTTCAAAAAATTTGGATTTAATACATTAATAAAACAAGTGCTATCTATGGATGGTGGAAGTGAAGAATCTGCTGTAGAAGAAAAGATAAATTTAAATATTAATCATTTAGATAATGTGGAAGAATTTAAAAAAGAGCTTGAAAAAACGAATAAGCTATTTATAAAAATTGTAAAAAAAGTAGGCAATATATTAGATAAGAATATACTATATGTATTTGTGAGTTCAAATGGAAGTGATATATATTACTTAAATGGTGAAGAATTAGAATTAATAAAAGATATAATTTCCAATGAAGAAATTAAAAAAATAGGTTACAATTTAAAAGACGATTATCTAGCTTTAAAGCCATACAATATGGAAATGAATAATATTTTCTTTGATATAGCTATAGGAGAATATTTAATAGATTCAAAATCATCTACTTCTTATGAATGTAGTGATATAGCAATGAAATATTTAACTAAAAAGATAAAATCTGAAGAAGAAATATTAGGAAAAGGTGCTAAAGCCAAGAAGTTCCAAGACTTAGATATGGACGAATTAAGTACATACTTTGGAGAAATGATAAATATCGTTTATAATGTATATCCAATTATGGAGAAAGCATTTAAAGATATGGAAATGGAATACTTATTTTATGATGTGGAAATGTCATTGGTAGAAGTATTAGGATCTATGGAATATTATGGTGTTGCAGTTGATAAAAATCAATTAAGAGAGCTTGGAGATAAGTTTAAAAATATAATTGCAAACCTAGAAGAAGAAATATTCTTACTTGCTGGAGAAAAATTCAATATAAATTCACCAAAACAATTGGGAGTCATATTATTTGAAAAGCTAGAATTACCAGTAATTAAGAAAACTAAAACAGGATACTCTACAAATGCAGATGTATTAGAAAAGCTTAGAGATAAACATGAAATAATAGACAAAATTACTGAATATAGACAAATAGTTAAGCTAAACTCAACATATGTGGAAGGATTAAGTAACATAATCAATCCGATAAGTGGTAGAATTCATTCTTCATTTAATCAAACAATAACAACTACAGGAAGAATATCATCTACGGAGCCAAATCTACAAAATATACCTGTTAAAACAGAAATGGGTAGAGAAATAAGAAAAGTATTTATTGCTGATGAAAACTCAAAACTAGTAGATGCAGATTACTCTCAAGTAGAACTTAGAGTATTAGCTCATATGAGTGGTGACGAGCATATGATAGAAGCATTCCAAAATCATATAGATATTCACTCAAAAACAGCATCACAAATATTCAATGTAGATGTAAATGAAGTTAACTCTACACAAAGAAGTGAAGCTAAAGCTATAAACTTTGGTATAGTTTATGGTAAAACAGATTTTGGTTTATCACAAGATTTAAATATACCTGTGGCAAAAGCTAAGGCTTATATAGAAAGTTATTTTGCAAATTACTCTAGAATAAAGTATTTTATGGACAAAGTTATTGAACAGGCAAAAGAAAAAGGTTATGTATTAACTGAGTTTAATAGAAGAAGATATATACCAGAAATAAATTCAAGTAATTTTATGGTGAGAAAACAAGGTGAAAGATTTGCCATGAATGCTCCTATTCAAGGAAGCGCAGCTGATATCATAAAAATAGCTATGGTTAATGTATATAATAGATTAAAAGATGAGCAACTTAAATCAAAACTAATATTACAAGTACACGATGAACTTATAGTTGAGGCAGTGGAAGAAGAAATAGATAAAGTATGCAAAATAGTAAAAGAAGAAATGGAATCGGCAGTTAATTTACAAGTACATCTAGATGTGGATTTAAATGTTGGCAATTCATGGTATGAAACTAAGTAGGTGAAAGTATGCTTATTTTAGGGTTAACTGGGAATATTGGCTGTGGAAAAAGTAGCTTGTCTACAATATTTATTGAGGAAAATATAGATATAGTTGATGCAGATATTATTGCACGACAAATTTATAATGATGAAAATTTACTTAAGAAAGTATATGATACTTTCGGAAATGATATAAAAAATCATGATGGTTCTTTAAATAGAAAGGCTTTAGGAAAAATAGTTTTTAATGATGACAAAAAATTAATTCAACTTAACAAATTAACTCATCCAGTAATAAGACAAAATGTAAGTAATCAAATTGATGAGTATAAAAAGCAGAATAAAAAAATAGTAATACTAGATGCAGCGCTACTTGTTGAGTCAGATTATTTAAATTTTGTTGATAAATTACTAGTAGTTACTTGTAATGAAGATATACAAATTGAAAGAATAAAAAATAGAGATAATTGTTCTACTGAGGAGGCACTTAGTAGAATAAAATCTCAAATGAGTCAAGAAAATAAGGCGAAATATGCAGATTATATAATAGATAATTCAGGTACAATTGACGAGTTGAAGAAAAAGGCTTTTATATTTTTGAATTATATAAAGGAGAATTGGAGTGTATAAGAAGAGTATTATAATTTTATCTGTTATTATAATCTTAGGCGGAGCAATTTATCTAGAAGGGGGCAGAATAAAAACATTACTCTACCCAAGAAAGTACTCTGTATATGTGCAAAAATATGCAGGGGAATATAATCTAGATGAAAATTTAGTTTATAGTATTATAAAAGCAGAAAGTAAATTTAATGAAGAAGCACTATCACGTAGAGGTGCAAAAGGTTTGATGCAAATTGCAGATATTACAAGAGATTGGGCAATAGAAGAGTTAGAGTTAAATGATGATATAGATGTTTATGATCCAGAAACTAACATAAGAATAGGTTGTTGGTATCTTAACACCTTATATAAAGAATTCGGAAAAACTGACTTAGTCGTTGCAGCATATAATGGTGGTTCTGGAAATGTAAGAAAATGGCTGTCAGATGAAGAGTTTAGTAAGGACGGAGAAAACTTACATACTATACCTTTTTCTGAAACTGATAAATATGTAATTAAAGTAAAGAAAAATTATGAGCAATATAATATGTTATACAGCAAGGAAGGAAGGAACTAATGAAGAAAAAATTAATAAAACTTCTAGCCGTAGTTTTAACCATAGTTCTGGGAACTGTAGGATGTGCTAAAGAAAAAGAAAATAAAAATAATAATGACGAGATAAATGAATTAAATATTCAAGAATCTAATTACATTCATTTGACGATGTTATTTCCAACTACTATAAACCCTATACTAAACAAAGATAAGTCAGTAGGATATATAATGAATTTGATTTATGATGGTTTATTCGAAATTGATGAAAATTACAACGTGGAGCAAAGGTTAGTTGAAAAATATACAAAGTCTTCAGATGGAAAAAGTATAAATATTAAATTAAATTCTGATGCTGCTTGGCATGATAACAAGGAGGTAACTTCTAGCGATGTTAGCTTTACTGTGGATTTAATCAAAAAAACTAATGATAGTCCTTATGCAGACTTAGTAAAAAATATTGAATCAATACATATAAGTGACAGCAAAAATTTTACTATTAATTTGAAAGAAAATGATCCTTTTGCAATAGATAAATTAACGTTCCCTATTGTTTCAAAGGAAAGACTAGGTAACCTAAAAACCGATGAGGTAAGCCAGTATAAATACAACCTTTTAGGAAACGGACCTTATAAAATAAAGGATTATGTGGATAGAAAATATATTATTCTTGAGAGAAATGAAGAATATTTTGGGAATCTACCAGAAAATAGAAAACAGATATTTGTAAAATTAGTTCCTGATAAGGAATCTCAAACACAGATGGTACTTGCATTAGACAGTGATATTGCAAGTATAGATTTATCAGAATTAAGTAAGTTCGAGAAAAAGAAAGAATTTAATATAACTAACTACGAAGGTAGAGATTATGAAATGGTTATGTTTAATTACAATAATGAATTTTTAAACAATGTGAGTTTTAGAAAAGCTATAATATCTGCCATAGATAGAGAGAAACTTTTAAAAGAAGCTTATGTAGGAAATGCAACCTTATCATATTTCCCACTTAACACAAATAGCAAATATTATAATAAAGATATTGATAAATTAGCATTTAATAAAGAGAAGGCAATAGAATATTTAACTGAAGGACTTAAATCAGTGAATGAATCTTTAGAATCTCAAAAACAAGCTGAATCAAGTAAACAAAGCTCACAAGGTATAATAGAAGATAATTCTACTGGTATATCAGCTAACTCAGAGATTTCAAAAAAAGAAATGAAAGCAATGTTAAATCAAGTAGAATTAAATATAGTAGTATCTGACAGTAATGGTGAAAGAATAAAGGTTGCAAATATCATAAGACAAAATTTAGCCTCAATAGGAATTAAAAGTGTGGTAAAAGAATTAAATGAAAAAGATTTAACGAAAGCTATCGATTCTAAAGACTATGATTTAGCAGTAGTTGGTTACTCTTTATCAAGTATTCCAGATGCTAGAGGTATATTAGAAGCATGTAATATAAAAGATAAGGAATTATCAACTTATATTAAATCCTTAGGGAATTCTAAATCAGATGATGAAACAAAAAAGATATATGACCAAATTCAAAAATATGTGGCTGAAAAAGCTTCGTTTATATCTTTAGGAATATTAGATAATTTTGTAGTATCTAATAAGAGACTTGAAGGAACTATTCATCCTAACGATTTTGATATTTATAAAGGAATTTCGAACTTACAAATGAGTAAATAAACTAATTAACAGGAGGAAAAACTACATGGAAAGAAAGTTATCTATTGAAGGAATGAGATGTAGCCACTGTGTGGCAAATTTAAAAGATGTTCTAACAGAAGATATTACGGGAGTAGAGGTCTTAGAAGTTAATTTAGATGGAAAGTATGCTATTGTTAATATGGAGGATAGTGTAGATATTGAAAAAGTTAAAGAATTAATAGAGGATTTAGGTTTTAACTTAATAAGCGTAGAATAAATTAAAAATAAAATAAATTGATACAAATAAAATAATTTATATCTGATAAAAAGGAATATTTATATAATATTCCTTTTTCTATTTTTAAAAATCTATAGAATTGTATTAAAAGGCTAGGTGTATTATAATATAAAGGACTTTAAAAATAGATTTAGGAGGGGTAACATGGGAAAAATAAATCTAGACTGGAAAAACTTAGGGTTTGATTACAGACAAACTGCTAAAAGATATGTATCTAATTATGAGCATGGAACTTGGGATGAAGGAATTTTAACAGAAGATTCAAATGTTGTAATTAATGAATGTGCAGGGGTTTTACAGTATGCACAAACTTGTTTTGAAGGTTTAAAAGCTTACAGAACAGAGGAGGGAAAGGTAGTTATATTTAGACCGGACCTTAATGCTGAACGTTTAGCAGATTCAGCAAGAAGACTGCATATGCCGATAATACCACAGGAAAAATTCTTAGATGCTATAGAGCAGGTTGTATTGGCTAATATTGATTTTGTACCACCATTTGGAAGTGGAGGAACATTATATATAAGACCATATATATTTGGAAGTGGATCAGTAATAGGGGTAAAACCAGATACTAAATTCCAATTCAGAGCATTCACAACGCCTGTTGGGCCATACTTTAAGGGAGGAGTTAAGCCACTTAGTATATGCGTAAGTGATTTTGATAGAGCAGCACCACATGGTACAGGTCATGTAAAAGCTGGCTTAAACTATGCTATGAGTTTACATGCACTTCAAGTTGCTCATGAAAATGGATTTGATGAAAACATGTATTTAGATGCTGAAACAAGAACAAAAGTTGAAGAAACAGGTGGAGCAAACTTTATATTTATAACAAAGGATGAAAAGATAGTTACACCAAAATCTGATACTATACTACCATCAATAACACGTCGTTCTTTAATGCACGTTGCAAAAGAATATCTTGGACTAGAAGTGGAAGAAAGAGAAGTACATGTGGAAGAATTAAAGGATTTTGCAGAATGTGCTTTATGTGGAACAGCAGCAGTATTATCACCTGTTGGAAAGGTAACTTATAAGGATGAAGTAATATGCTTCCCAAATGGAACAACTGAAATGGGACCAATTTGTAAAAAATTATATGATACATTAACAGGAATACAAATGGGTAAAATTGAAGCACCAGAAGGTTGGATAAAAGTAATAGCTGATTAATAGAGAATATAAAAATATTTAGATAAAAATTAGTCATTATGAAAACTATTTTGAATGTATTTCCTTTGGGTAAAATTCAAAATAGTTTTTTATTTTATAATTTACATTAAAAATGCATTGATAATATTAATATATAAATAGTGAGTATATTAATATTATAGTTTTTGGAGATTGAATTTTTAGTAGCTGTAATTATAATGTAAAAGAGGGCAACTTTATGACTTATAATTGACTTTATTATAATATAATGCTATTATTTTGGTAACATTTGACAAAATAATTGTAGATTGAGAGGGAGAGAAATGGCATATAAATGGTCCGATGATTTACTAACAGGGAATATGCAAATTGATAATGAGCACAAAGAATTAATAAAAGCAATTAATGATTTGTTAGACGCTTGTAGCAAGGGGAAAGGTAGAACTGAATTAGAAAGAACAGTGAAATTTTTATCTTCTTATACAAAAACACATTTTGCTCATGAAGAGGCTTTACAAATAAAATATAATTACCCTGATTACAATAATCATAAAAAATATCATAAATATTTTGTAGAACAAGTTGAAAATATACATAAAAAACTTTTAGCAGAGGGTTCAAATATTGTTTTGGTGGGAGAAATCAATAATAAAGTCGGCAATTGGATAATTAATCACATAAAAAGAGAAGATGTTAAAGTAGCACAACATATAAAAAGTAAATTAAAATAATTCAACTAAAAATATATATTATGCAAATAAATAATTTTTAGCTGATATTATAAAGAAAATACCTAGAGAAGTTCTCTAGGTATTTTCTTTATAATATCAGCTAGCTCAAGTAGAGCAAAGCTGATTTTTATATGTTAATTATTTTAGAGGGCGTAACTTACTGTATATTTATCATCATTGCTTAAATAAACTCTATTTACTCTTCTATTTATATTACATAGAACTTCATGATCTATAGTATCTACATTTTGAGAAATATTACCGATTCGTATACCATCAATATCTCCAATTAAAATAACTTCATCTTCCATATTTACATCAAGGTCATCTGGTATTTCTAACATGGTTTGATCCATACAGATTCTACCAACAATATTAACTAACCTACCATTTACAAATGCCTTTGGATTTTTTTGAGTTCTAGGGAATCCATCAGCGTAGCCAACAGGTATAGTAGCTATTTTAGTGTCTTTATCAACTGTATAAGTACCTCCATAACTAACACTAGTTCCTTTTTCTATAGTTTTGATATTGCTTATTTTAGTTTTCAATTCAAGGCAAGTTTTTAAATCTATTTCTCTACTAACATCATCTGATGGATAACATCCATATAGTGAAACACCTAATCTAACCATATTAAAATCACAATCTCTTAAATCTAGTATGGCAGCACTATTAGAAACATGTCTTATAGGAACGTTTAAATTATCAGATTCTAATGCTTCTATAACTTTATTATATTTTGAAATTTGATTGAAAGTAGCATCTTTATTAGCTTCATCAGCTTTTGCAAAGTGAGTATAAATACCTTCAACAATTATATTTTCAAAATTGAATATTCTTTTTATATCATTAATAGAATCTTCGTTTACTAAGAATCCTATTCTACTCATACCTGTATCTAACTTAATATGAACATAAGCTTTTTTATTTATTTTCTTAGCAAAGTTATTAATATTTTTAGCCATTTCAAGTGAATATACTGTGATTCTTATATTATTATCTATAGCATGTTGTATTTTACAACTATCAATATAACCCATACATAAAATAGGAGTTTTTATATTATTTTGAGAAAGCTCTAAACCTTCTTCTAATCTAGCAACAGAAAAGAAATCTACATTTTCCTTTTCTAAGAATTTAGCAACCTCTACGCCACCATGCCCGTAAGCGTTTGCCTTTATTACACAACAAAGCTTAGTGTTATCTTTTAATGCACTTTTTACGCTATTTACATTGTATTTTATATTTTCTAAATTTATTTCTGCCCATGTGCTTGAATTTATCATAATAAATCAACCTTTCTGTTTAATTAAATTAAATTTTTGTTTGAAATATTTAATTCTATTTAAAATATACTATACAAAAAATATAATGTCAATTAAATTTAATAAAAACGAAAAAAATTAAATATAATTTAAGATAATTGCATATTATATTTATAATTGATATAATTATTCAATAGATCTTTTTATAATAAATAAAAACGAGGTAAAATCAATGAATGATGTAGAAATTTCAAAAAAAATTTGTGAATATAGAAAAAGAAAAGGATTAACTATAAAGGAGTTAGCAAATCTTACAGGTGTAACATCTTCTTTACTTAGTCAAATAGAAAAAGGAACTGCAAACCCATCATTAAATACAATTAAGCAAATTTCCAACGCCTTAAATATACCTTTGTTTAATTTTTTTATTAATGATAGCCATACAGAAAATTTAGTAGTAAGGAAAAATAAAAGGAAAAAAATGGTATTTAAAGATGGTGAGAATTTGGCTTATGAGTTGCTTACCCCTAATTTACAAGGTGATATAGAATTCGTTCTTATGACAATACCACCAAATGAATCCTCATCAAATGAGCAATTTAGTCATAAAGGCGAAGAAGTTGCTTATGTAATAAATGGGAAAGTAAATCTTTATATGATGAATACAGTTATAGAGTTGAATTGTGGAGATAGTGTTAAGATTCCAACACTTACTCAACATAAATGGGAAAATATGAGTAATAAAGAATGTCAGGTAATATTTGCAGTTACGCCACCATCTTTTTAACAATATAAAGTAATATAAGGATATCAGATGTATATATTTTTAAGATATTATACTGATAATAAAGGAAATGTGATCCCTTGGTTTTTATAACTAAGGGATTTTTTAATTGACAATTTAACCGTAACTTATGAATAAAAAACTATACCTTATGCAGAGTTATTGATATTATACTCTTTAAGAAGATATAATGAAAATAAGCAAGGGGAGAGGGAATTATTAATGATTAAAATAGCTATTTGTGATGATGATGTAATCATCCTTAATCATACAAAGGAAATAATAGAAAGTTATAAGATAAAAGATTTACAAATCTACTCATATAAAAATGGAGAAGAGTTACTAGAAAGTGAAGAAACGTTTGACATTATATTTTTAGACATAGATATGAATGGTATTAATGGTATAGAAACAGCTAAAAAAATTAGAATTTACGATAAAAAAGTAAAAATAATTTATGTAACAAATTACACAGACTACACATATTCTGCTTTTAGTGTTCACGCTTTTGGCTATTTGATAAAACCAATTAAAGAAAAAAATCTTCATGAACAACTTGATGAAGCGTTATCTTATATGAAAGAGGATGAAGAGTGTTTGATAGACTTTATTACAGAAGGTGAATTGGTAAGAGTAGACATAAAGAAAATATATTACTTTGAATATATATCTAGAAAGATACTCATGAAAACAAGTGAAAAAACTTATATTATAAGAGATAAAATTTCAGCGATAAGTGATAAAATGAAAGACTTAGGTTTTGAAATGCCCCATAAAAGCTTTGTAGTAAATTTGTATAATGTAAAATCCATCAAAGGTTATGATATTTACATGATGGACGAAAGTATAATACCTTTATCGCAAAAAAAATCCAGCGAATTTAGAAATGCTCTCAATATTTATCTTAGTAATCATATTGAGAAACAGATAAGGGGGTAGTGGAGATTAATAGTTATATTGACGTAGTTGCATATTTAATATTGCCAATTATAGGAAGTTTGTTTATTGTTTATGCTTGTTTTGATTTTATGAAAAAGGTAGATAGAAATATATATAGAAAAAAGATGATTTATATATTTGCATTTATATTATTTAATATTGCCTTATTATTTAGCGCCTCATCAGGAAGTGTTTTAGTAAATATGATTACATTTCTAAGTGGAATATTGCTAATAGGATATTTTTTATATAATGATTCGAAACTTTATTTACTATATTACTGTATATTTGCTCTTTGTTTTTTATTTGTAGATTTGCTAGTTAGTTTTTTTATATCTTTTGTCATATCTTATGGTGGATTTTATTTTTCCAGTTTAGCTTATTTGCAAATAACCGTCGTATTTTTAATTAGAATTTTAGAATATGTTTATATAAAACTTTTTACAAACTTTATAAATAGACGTGAAGCAAAAATTATAAGTAAGATTCAAAGTTTTACTTTTTTGGTTATTCCTCTATTTAGTGTAATTTATATAATGACATTGGTTTTCTTGTTACAAATATATACTGGATTTGTGGAAAGTATTTTGTTAGTGGTAAACGTAGTTTTAATACTAATTTTAAATATATATGTAACTCATATTTTTGATACTGTATCAAAGAATAATACTTTGCAAAATGAAGTTAAATTATATCACCAACAAAGTGAATTACAGCACAAGTATTATGACAATTTGGAAAATAAATATAAAGAATCTCGAAAACTAATTCACGATGTAAGAAATCACTTACAATCCATAGAAAGATTATATGAAAATAAGGAAGAATATTTGGCAAAAAAATATACAAATGATATTCATTTAATGCTAAATGAACTAAATCAAAAGTATTATACAAGCAATAGAATATTAAATATTATTTTAAATGACAAATATCATATTATAAAGAATGCTAATATATATTTTGATTGTAAAATAGGAGAGTTAAATCTTGATTTTATAAGAGAAATAGATATTACCACAATATTTTCAAATATTTTAGATAATTCTATTGAAGCAGCAAAAAAAGCAGAGGATAATAGTTACATAAAATTTCATCTTAACAAATTTAATGATTTTATAGTTATAAATATAGTAAATTCTATGAAAGAAAAACCAATTATGAAAAATAAAAAAATTAAAAGTACTAAGGCTGATCATGATGGATTAGGTTTAGAAAATATAAGAAAAACTTTAGAAAAATATGAAGGCAGCTTAGTAATTGATTTTGATGAACATGAATTTAAAGTTAATATTGTAATTCCAAATTAAGAATTGGGAAGTGAATAAAGTGATTGAAATAGGAACTAAAATAGGATTAGTGCTAAGTGTTGTAATTTCATTTTTGACTCCAATATTAATGTTTATTTACTATATAATTTATAAAAAACAAAGATTAAAACCTTTTTTAATAGGTGTTTTTGTGTTTTTTATATCTCAAGTTATATTAAGATTACCATTATTATCCTATGTCTTACCAAATAAACTTTGGTACATGAGGTTAAGTTTAAATCCTTATTTGTATAGTATTTTTTTAGGATTAACTGCCGGCATTTTTGAAGAAGTAGGACGATATATAGGATTCAAATATTTCCTGAAAAATAATCAAAAATATGATGATGGATTAAGCTTTGGTTTTGGACATTGGGCTGTGGAGGCCTTACTTATAGTAGGAATAAATGCAGTGGCACTTTTGTTTAGTCCTAATTTACTTGAAACTTCAGGATTGAGTACAATAAATGCTTTTATGATGGGAATGGAAAGGTTATTTGTACTAAGTGTACATGTAGGTCTTTCAATGATTGTATTGTACTCAGTAAGACTAAATAAAATTACTTACTTGTTTGCTGCTGTTATACTTCATGGAATAATAGACGCAGGAATCGGTATTTTACCACAAATATTTAATATGGGAACTATAGGTATGGAAATATATGTACTAATTTGGGGATTAGGATTTTTATACTTAATATATAGATTAAAATTGAAATTTACTAAATTAGAGAATATAAAATAAAAATATTGAGGAGGAATAAAATGAAAAAATTAAGATTATTTTTAATGATAACTTTAGGTTGCGCAATTCTAGCAGGATGCTCTTCAAATAAATTAAGTGGTGATTTTAATGAAGAAGAGTTAAAGACTACTACAGAAAAAGTTATTCAAATGTTATGTAATGAGGAATATGACAAAATAAAAGAAATGTCAGGGCAAGAATTAATAGATGCAGGAGTAACAGACAAAATAAAAGAAGTTTGGGAGCCTATGGCTAAAGATTTAGGAAAATTTGATTCTATTGATAAAGAAGCAGTAGTAGGAAATGGGGATCAAGCTACAGTTGTAATTATATCTAAATTTGAAAATGGAAATGCCCAATTTACTATAAGTTACAATAAAGATATGAAGCTTACAGGATTCTATATAAAATAATAAAGTACCTTATCTAGTTAAATTTAGCTTAACTTAACTATGTAAGGTACTTTTGTTTTAAGTAAAAAAAGGCTTCTATTTATGGGGAAAATAGAAGCCTAAATGGGGGAGATTGAGTATGTTTGATTTTATAGTACTAGTTTTACCAAAACAAAATAGTTTATACATAAATTTAAAACAATTTAATAATTTTAAATAAAAATCATATAATTAATTAAACCATAAATAGAAAATATTTAGCCAATTCACCAATTTTAAATTACTTGAATATAATAAATAAGTATAAAATTGTTGATAATAAGGGGGAGGTATCATGGAATCTAGATATTATAAAGATGATTTGAAAGATATGATACTTGATATGGCCCGCAAAGAACTTGAAAATTATGTATCTCAAAAAGGAGCACAAAAATACTTTGAGGGAAATATAGATAAAATCATAAATGATTATATAAAAAAAATAAGCAAAGACTCAAATATTCAAAAAACGTATTTAAAAGTATTAAAACATGGTGCATATCAAGAAAATATGGTTTCAGTAGCAAAAATTATTAGAAATCAAGAACTATTTAAGTCAAAAGGAGAGTTAATAAAGTTTGCTAACTACTTGGGAGTAGATGTAAATAAAAAGAATTCTTACAATCAAATATTAAAAAAGGTTTCAAAGCATATTTATGGCAATAGGGGGTCATACTCTAAAAAATATGTTTTTTATAAAAGAAATAGTCAAGAATATGTGTTAGAGCCTGAAAAAATAAAAAAGGATTTAATAGAAAGTTATAAATCAAAAACTAGAGGTGATATGAAATCAATAGCAAAACTTCTAAATATAAAAATAGTGGAAGAAGATTCTGCAGAAGATATAAGAAAAAAGGTCATTAATTATATAATAAAAGAGAAGGTTGCAAAGAAAAACCATTAAAGTTAAAGGCGCTATTGGCGTCTTTAATTTTTGGATAAGAATATATAATAAGTTGTGTAAAAGGAGTTGGTCATATATTAAATTAAAAAAACTTTTTTTATTAATATTAATTATAATTTCTAGTGCAGTAGTAAGCAATGTTAACAAAGGTGAAGGTAGTTTAAATACTAATATAAAAATTGTAAGTTACAATATACATAGTGGAGTAGACAAGGATATGTTTCCGACTCTTTTTGATATTATAGATTTTTTGAAAAATTGTGATGCGGATATAATTTGTTTACAAGAAGTAAATGAATCTGCAAAGGTAGGATTTCAAGTGAGCAGTCTAAAGGAAGAATTGGGAATGAACTCTCACTTTGGTGCAAATGTAGTAAATCTAAACTCGAATTACGGTTTGGTAACTTATTCGAAATATAGAATAATTAGACAAAATCATGTATACCTGAGTAGCTCTAAGGAGCAAAGGGGTATGTTACATACAGTTATTGATGTTAGGGGAAAGAATGTAAATATAATTAATGTCCACTTAGGAACAAATAAAGAAGAACAAGCAGAACAATTAAAAGAATTACAAACGTTTATAGATGGACTTGGTGATGAACCTTATATTATTGCAGGAGATTTTAATGCTGCAGATATAAATCTTGATAGTAACTGTATAGATGTAGCTAAAAAATTAGATAAATCAAACACTCTTACCTTTTCTTTGGGTATAGAAAGAATAGATTATGTTTTTGTGTCACAAGATATTGTACCAATAAATTATCGAGTTATTATAAAAAAATTGTCAGACCATTATCCGATTATTGCAAAATTGAGAATATAATAATAAAATATTGTAGTAATGTACAAAAAAATGTAACAATATATAATTACACAAATACAGGGTATTGTAATACATAAGGAGGAAATAATATGAAATTCACATTTTGCCACAATAACTTTAACGTACTAAATTTAGAAAAAAGTTTAGAATTTTATGAAAAAGCATTAGGTTTAAAGGAAGTTAGACGTATAAATTCAGAAGATGGAAGTTTTGTTATAGTATATTTAGGTGATGGAGTAACATCTCATAATCTAGAATTAACTTGGCTAAGAGATTGGGAAAGACCATACAATTTAGGTGATAACGAATTCCATTTAGCATTAGAAGTAGAAGATTTTGACAAAGCTTACGAGTTCCATAAAGAAATGGGATGTATATGTTTTGAAAATAAAGCTATGGGAATATACTTCATAGCAGATCCAGATAATTACTGGGTAGAAATATTACCAAAGAAAAAATAGAATGATAAAATTTGGGGGAGATAACTGTGAATACAAAAGTAATTGCAGCTATAGGAGTTGGAACGCTAGCATTATCTTTAGGTCAGTCTAGTGTTAATGCACAGGAAAAAGGAACAGTTGCAGTTAGTGCATTAAATGTAAGAAGTGGACCAGGGACAGATACTAGCATAAAAAGTTGCTTATATAAAGGTGATGTTGTCGCAATATTAGAAAAAAGTGATGGTTGGTTAAAAGTTCAGTTACCTAATAAGGGCACTGGATGGGTCAGTGATAAATATATTCAAATAGAAAGCGCTAGTCTAAATGCAAAAATTAAATGTAAAGTTAGATTAAATGTAAGAAGTGGTCCAGGAAAATCCTATGAGATTAAAACTACTGTCAAAAATGGAACAATACATAAAATAACTGATAAATCAAATGGTTGGTACAAAATACAATTATCTAATGGAACTAGTGGTTGGATATATGGATCTTATGTTGATGAGACAATGGATAATATTTCTAATAACTCTAATAATGATTCAAGTAAACCTGAAGATACTATAGAATCAGAAGTGAATTTAAATGGAAAAGTAACCAGTAGTGTAAACTTAAATGTAAGAAGCGGTCCAGGTACAAATTATTCTGTTAAAACCTATTTAAAACCTGGTCAAGTGGTACTTCTATTAAGTGAATCAAATGGTTGGTACAAAGTAAAATTATCAAATGATACCATAGGATGGGCTTCATCTTCTTATATATCAAAGACGGATACTTATGGAAAATCTGCAGGTAGCTTAAATGTGAGAAGTGGACCAGGAACAAACTACTCTGTTAAAACCGTTTTAAAAAAAGGAGAAGTAGTAACCATAACTAATAGTTCTAATTCTTGGAACCAAATAAAAACAAGTTCTAATATTACTGGATGGGTAAGTTCTAAGTATATAAATCTTACAACAGAATTACCAGGTGATAATACATCAAGTGAATCTAAAGATGAAGCAGTAGTAAATCTTGCTAAGGCTCAGCTAGGCAAACCTTATGTATGGGGTGGAAATGGTCCAAATTCATTTGACTGTTCAGGATTTACAAGTTATGTATATCTTCATGCGAGGGGGGTATACTTACCGAGAATTTCTTATGAACAAGCAACAGTAGGAACTGCTGTAGGAACAAGTAACTTGAAAAAGGGAGATTTATTACACTTTGCTACAGTTACACCTGGAAGAACTTCACATGTGGGTATATATATTGGAAATAACCAATTTATTCATGCCAGTGGTTCTCAAACAAGGCCAGATAAGGTGAAAATAGACTCTTTATCGGGATATTATGGAAAAGTATTACTAGGAGCAAGAAGATTTTAATAATGCTAAAAAACTATGAAGTTAGAGAATATCTAAATTCATAGTTTTTTTTAATAATAATTATTTATAAGTAAATTAATATCATAAATTGGACATCTTCTAAATATATATTAGTAAAAACCATTTAGGAGGGGGCAACTTATGAGCAAAAGAAAATTTTACAAAAATTTCAATAAAAGAAAAAAGTTTAATGGAACGAGAGTAATAACTGTTACCTTATGTTTATGTATTGTGGGGGCTTATACATACATAAATTTAAAGGACAAGGATTTTATGGACAAGTTAGGAAAGGTCAACGTAGTAAGTGCAATAAAAAATGCATCAATATGGAATGGGCTTAAAAATATATTTGACAAAAGTAATGTTATTACTTCATCAAATATTGAGTCACAGTTGAAAGAAGTGGAAAAAGGTGATGAAGATGAAAAGCAAGAAAATTCACAGGTAGCAAGTGTAAATGAGATGGTAGTTTATACAATACAGGTAGCATCTTTAGAAGATAAAAATGATTTGAAAAAAATAGAAGAAGTTATGAATCAATATAAAATTCCATCATCAAGTATGACAATAGATAAATCTGAAAAGCTTCAAGTGTACTCTTCTTTTGATGAAGGTAAGGTGAGAAATAGCTTGGAAAAGACAAGAACATACTTTTCTGACTCTTTTTTAACAAAAATAGAAGTACCAATGCTATCTTTAGAATATACAGATAGATATTCTTATATGAAAGATATAGCAAGTGGTTTAAATGATTTGATTGAAAATTATCAAAAAGAAGGTCAATATTGGGATGGAAACAAAAATGATTTAGCCACTTACAATGAAATTTTAACAAATCGAAAGACAATACTAGAAAATTTGAAAAAAAATACACAAAAAATTGATTATTCAAAAATGGATAAATTTAAAAATAATTTAATTTCTTACATAGATGACACACAAAATAACATTTTGACTTCATCAAAAAATGCCAATGAAAATAAAGGTTATGTGAGTCAAGGTTTGTTATTATCTTCAGTTCAACAGTATTACTTATTTGTACAATCAATGAAATAGTTAACATAAAAAAAGGTTGTTATATCAACCTTTTTTTATGTAATAAAAATGAAACATGCCAAAATGGAATGATTTATAAATTCTTAATTTTTTAAATTGATATATTAATAACGGTTTAAAATGATTATCCTAATTAGTAAATTGGGATATTTTTTTAACAATTATTAACTTTTAAAAATTTTATAGTATACTATAGTTAATAGCATAAAAGTTAAAAACAGTTTGGGGAGGTAGTAAAATGAAGCTCTTAACATTTAAAGGAGGAATACATCCTTCATATAATAAAGAGTATACAAATCAAATAGCTTTAAAAAAAGCAGAGGCTCCAAAAGTAGTCTATATACCTCTACAACAACATATAGGTGCGCCAGCAAAACCTATAGTTGAAGTAGGACAAGAGGTAAAAAAAGGACAAAAAATTGGTGAACCTCAAGGATTTGTATCAACTTATATACATTCATCTGTTTCAGGAAAAGTTATTAGTATAGAAGAACATGAAATTCCAGGAGGAAAAGGTCTTTGTGTTGTGATCGAAAATGACTTTAAAGAAGAATTAGATGAAAGTATAGGACCAAAAGGTGAGCTAGAAACATTGGACTCAAAGGATATAATCAAATATGTCCAAGAAGCAGGTATAGTTGGAATGGGTGGAGCAACATTCCCAACTCATGTTAAGCTTTCACCACCACCAGATGCAAATATTGATGTTGTTATTTTAAATGGGGCGGAATGTGAACCATATCTTACAGCTGACCATAGACTTATGGTAGAAAATCCTGAAGACGTAGTCTTTGGTATTAGAGTAATAATGAAGGCTCTAAACGTTAAAAAAGGATATATAGGTATTGAAGTTAACAAGCCAGACGCTATAGAAGCTATAACAAATGCTGCTAAAGGATTTAACGATGTGGAAGTAGTTGGCCTAGAAGTTAAATATCCTCAAGGAGCAGAAAAACAATTAATATATGCTTGTACAGGAAGAGAAGTTCCATCAGGAGCATTACCAGCAGCTGCAGGAGCTGTTGTTGACAACGTTGGAACAGCTGCTCAAATAGCAAAAACTATTAAAACTGGATTGCCTTTAATAGAAAGAATTACAACAGTAACAGGAAGTTGCATAAAAGAGCCGGCAAACTTAATAACAAAAGTAGGTACAGTAGTTTCTGAAATAATTGATCAATGTGGCGGATTTAAGGAAGATGTAAAAGTAGGTAAATTTATAATGGGTGGACCTATGATGGGTATGACTCAATATACAACAAATGTAGTTACTAATAAAGGTTCTTCTGGAATTCTATGTATATCTGAAGAAGAAGCTAAGATAGATGAACCAAGTAACTGTTTAAGATGTGGTAGATGTACAGATGTATGTCCAGCATTTTTACAACCTTTATATATAAGTGCGAATTCTTTAAAAGGTGACTTTGAAAGAGCAGCCGAACATAGAGCTCTTGATTGTATAGAATGTGGATCTTGCTCATTTATATGTCCAGCAAGAAGACCATTAGTAGAATCAATAAGAAATGCTAAAAGACAAATTCAAGCTATGAGAAGAAAACAACAAGCGGCTAGCAAATAGTAGTTAGGGGGAAAAAATATGGAAAACAAGTTTATTGTATCATCATCACCTCATATTAGAAGCAATGAAGATACGTCTTATATAATGAAACAAGTAGTACTTGCCCTTGTGCCAGCAGCACTTGCTGCAGTGTATTTTTTTAGAATTAATGCTTTATTCGTAATGTTCTTTTGTATACTGGGTACAGTTGGGTCAGAATTTTTATGTCAAAAAATAACTAAACAAAAAAGTGCTGTGGGAGATTTTTCTGCAGTGGTAACAGGATTATTACTTGCATTTAACGTTCCTGCTGCACTTCCATGGTGGATGTGCATATTAGGTGGCGCATTTGCTATTATAGTTGTAAAAATGGTATTTGGCGGAATTGGGAATAACTTTGTTAACCCAGCTCTTGCAGGTAGAGCTTTCTTACTAGCATCATTTCCAGTAGCAATGACTGCTTGGACTAAAACTGGTGTAAACTGGGTAACTATGAATAGTTTAGACGCAGTATCTACTGCAACACCACTTAGTTTCCTAAAATCTGGAGCAGCTGGACTTGAACCATTAAAACAAAATGGAGTATCACTTTTAGATATGGCTTTAGGTAATATAGGAGGAAGTATAGGTGAAACATGTGCAATACTAATACTTCTAGGAGGAGCTTATTTAATTTATAAGGGAATTATTTCTTATATAATGCCAGTATGTTATTTAGGTACAATATTTATATTAAGTTTCTTATTAGGTGGATTTAGTTTTGAGTTTGCAATGTTCCAAATATTAGCAGGTGGTGTTATGTTAGGTGCATTCTTCATGTTAACTGACTATACAACGTCGCCTATGACGAAAAAAGGACAAATTATTTATGCTATTTTAGCTGGTGTTATTGCAACAGTAATAAGGTTATATGGTGGTTATCCAGAAGGATGTTCATACTCAATATTATTAGCGAACGTTGCCACACCATTAATAGATAAATATGTTAATAACAGAGTATTTGGGGAGGTGGCTAAGAGTGAATAATATATTAAAATTAGGATTAAACTTATTTGTAATATGTGCCATAGCTGCCGGTTTATTAGCAGGAACAAACCAAATAACTGAGCCAATAATAGCTCAAAGAAATGAACAAGCTAATAATGAAGCAAGACAAACTGTATTACCAGGAGTAAGTGATTTTAAAGCTTTAGATAAATCAAAATATAAAAGCGATGGTAGTGTAGAAATTGTAGAAGTTTACGAAGGTTTAAATGGATCTGATGTGGCAGGTTATACTATAAAAGCACTTCCAGGTGGTTATGGTGGAAGTATAGAAATTATGGTAGGTATAAAATCTGATGGAACTATATCAGGTATTAATATAGGTAATATGACTGAAACACCAGGACTTGGTGCTAAGGCAAAAGAGGAAGCTTTTTATGGACAATTTTCAGGAAAACCAGCAACAGAACTTAGTGTTATAAAAAGTGGAACTCCAGGAGAGACAGAAATACAAGCAATATCAGGAGCTACTATTACATCTACAGCTGTAACAACTGGAGTTAATGCAGCAGTAGCAGTATATGATAGCATTAATAAATAGGATAGGGGGACAATAATATGAGTCTAGGAAAAATATTTAAAAATGGTATTATAGACGAGAATCCAACCTTTGTTCAAGTTATAGGTATGTGTCCAACTCTAGCTGTAACAAGTTCTGCCATAAATGGTATGGGTATGGGTCTTTCAACGGCTGTAGTTTTGGCGTGTTCAAATATAGCTATATCACTACTTAGAAAAGTAATACCAGATAAAATAAGAATACCAGCATTTGTAGTTGTAATAGCAACATTCGTTACAATAGTGCAAATGGTTTTAAAAGCATTTGTGCCTTCGTTAGATAAGGCGCTTGGATTATATATTCCATTAATAGTTGTTAACTGTATAATACTTGCTCGTGCAGAAGCATATGCATCAAAAAATGGGCCAGTAGAATCAGCAGTTGACGGAATGGCAATGGGTCTTGGATTCACTTTAGCTCTTACAATATTAGGGGCAGTTAGAGAAATCTTAGGAGCAGGAACAATATTTGGCTTTGCTATATTAGGAGCTTCTTATGAGCCAGCTTTATTATTTATACTACCTCCAGGTGCATTCTTAACTTTAGGATTCTTAATGGCACTATTTAATAAAGTAGTAAAGAAAAAAGCGTAATTAAGGGGGAAGTCATATGAATTATATATTATTATTTCTAAGTATTGTGCTTGTCAATAATGTTATAACATCACAATTCTTAGGTATATGTCCATTTTTAGGTGTTTCTAAAAAAGTTGATACAGCTGCAGGGATGGGGGTAGCAGTTACTTTCGTTCTAGCTTTAGCATCTGTAATAACTTTCTTTATACAAAAATTGTTAGATTTAACAGGTACTTCAGGATATTTACAAACAATAGCGTTTATACTAGTAATAGCATCGATAGTTCAATTTGTTGAAATGTTTATAAAAAAATCAAGTCCTTCATTATATCAAGCATTAGGTGTGTATTTACCACTTATAACAACAAACTGTGCTGTGCTAGGTATAGCATTAGTTAACGTACAAAACAACTACAATATAGTTGAGACGTTAATAAATGGTGCAGGTGCAGGTGTTGGTTTTACACTTGCAATAGTGTTGTTCGCAGGAATAAGAGAAAGACTAGAATTAGCAGATATACCAGAATCATTCCAGGGATATCCGATAGCGTTGATATCAGCAGCGTTAATGTCAATAGCTTTCTTAGGATTTACAGGATTAATAAAACTATAAAACAGGGGGTGATTTTGTGAGCATAATTAAAGCAATTATAATTTTAGGTGGATTAGGATTAATCTTCGGAGCAATATTAGCCTATGCATCTAAAAAATTTGCAGTTGAAGTAGATGAAAAAGAAGAAAAAATACTTGAAGTACTTCCAGGAGCTAACTGTGGTGGTTGTGGATTCCCAGGATGTGGAGGATTAGCTGCAGCAATAGCTAAAGGAGATGCACCAGTTAACGGATGTCCAGTTGGTGGAGCAGCAGTTGCTGCCAAAGTTGGAGAAATAATGGGTGTAGCAGTAGATAGTTCAGAAAAAATGGTAGCAGCAGTAAAATGTAGCGGTACTTGTGACAAAGCAAAAGATAAATATGAACATCAAGGATTAAAAGATTGTAGAGCAGCAGCAGCTTTAATAGGTGGCTCAAAAGCTTGTAGTGCAGGATGTTTAGGATTTGGAACTTGTGTCTCTGTATGTAAATTTGATGCTATTAAAATAGAAAATGGTGTAGCAGTAATAGATGAAGAAAAATGTGTAAATTGTGGTAAATGTAAAGAAGCATGTCCAAAGGCGTTAATAGTAGAAAAGCCAGCTAGTAAAGAAGTATTTGTAAAATGTAATAGCCATGAATTTGGTAAAGCAGTAAAAGTAAAATGTTCAGCTGGATGTATTGGATGTGGAGCTTGTGCTAAAGTTTGCCCAGTTGAAGCTATAATTATAGATAATAAGCTTGCAGTAATAGATCAAGAAAAGTGTATAGGTTGTAAAGTCTGTGTAGCAAAATGTCCAACAAAAGTTATATCAGGAGATATAAGTGACAGAAGAAAAGTTACTATAGACGAAGAAAAATGTATAGGATGTACTGCTTGTGCAAGAGCATGTAAATTTGGTGCAATAGAAGGCGAAAAGAAACAACCACACAAAATTGATCAAGATAAATGTAAAGGGTGCCATTTATGTTTACCAAAATGTAAAAAGGGTGCAATGAGTTTAGTTGATGAAGAGATTAAAGCAACTAACTAATAAGACATGTTATAAAATAGATGTTAAAATATTTTAAATATGGTTAAAATAAAGGTATGGAAATAATCCATACCTTTATTTTTGTTTAAAATCAAATAATATAAGCTTTCTGATTATTTTAGAATAAAAAAATTATAAATATAACAATTATGTAATCAAAAGACTCGACATTAACATTGAAATTTTTACAATATAATGATAAACTTAATTAGTACAAAATAATAGTACAAGGTGAGGTGAGAGAATGGATATAATCTTAGCATCGAAATCACCTAGAAGAAGAGAAATCTTAGAAAATACTAAGGTGAGATTTTCCGTAAAAGAAAGTCAAGTTGATGAAGTTATCAAAGCAGATGAATCACCAAAAGAAACAGTAATGAGACTTGCATACGAAAAAGCATTAGATGTGGCAAATAACAATAAAGAATCACTAGTAATTGGTGCAGATACAATCGTTGTCATAAATGGCCAAATTTTGGGAAAACCTAAAAACGAAGAAGAAGCATACAACATGATTAAGTTATTGTCAGGGAAAACTCATTATGTAATCACTGGTTTCGCTTTGATAAATTTAAGTTTAAACAAAAAAGTTATTGATTGTGAGGTTAGTCAAGTAACTTTTAAAGAATTATCCGAAGAATGTATAAAAGATTATTTGAATACAAAAGAGTCTTTAGATAAAGCTGGAGCTTATGGAATACAAGGGTATGGAGGACTATTAGTTAAAAATATTCAAGGCGACTACTTTAATATAGTAGGGCTTCCAATATCAAAAATAAGTGACTGCTTAAAGGATCACTTTAAAATAAATCTTTTTTACGGAGGTTGATTCAACTGAAAAAGTCTTCTAATTCATTAATGACAATTAGAGATATGACATTAGAAGAAAGACCAAGAGAAAAAATGATTCTAAATGGCGCAAATAGTTTATCTGATGCAGAATTATTAGCTATACTTATAAGAACTGGGACTAAAGAATCAAATGCAATTCAACTAGGCCAAGCTATTATAGACAAATCTGATAATATCAGATATTTACAAGACTTAACGTTTGAAGAGCTAAAAAGCATTAATGGTATAGGACAAACTAAAGCACTTCAAATTAAGGCAGCCTTAGAATTAGCTAGTAGGATAGCATCATATAAGCCTGCAAAGTATAAAATCAAAAACCCTTGGGACATATATAAATACTATATGGAGAGTTTAAGATATCAATATAAAGAAATTTTTAAGGTAGTTCTTTTAAATACAAAAAATGAAATAATAACTGATGTGGACATTTCTGTGGGAACTCTAAATTCATCCCTTGTTCATCCTAGAGAAGTTTTTAGAGAGGCAATAAGAAGAAGTAGTAATAAGATTATTTTACTACATAACCATCCATCTGGAAGCTGTGAGCCTTCAAAAGAAGATAAAAACGTAACAAGTAGGCTAAAAGATTGTGGTGAAATTATGGGCATAGAAGTTATAGATCATATCATAATAGGGGACGGAGTTTATTTCAGTTTTAAAGAGAATCTGTTGATTTAATAAGAATAAAGTAAGGAAGGTGTATTAAGATGGCAAAGGAAAAGAAGGAAAAAAAAGGTTATAAATCTTTATTTGGATTTGGAAAAATGACTAAGGATATGGGTATCGATTTAGGTACTGCAAATACATTAGTTTATATAAAAGGACAAGGAATAGTAGTAAGAGAACCATCTGTTGTTGCTATAAGAGATGATAGCAAACAAGTTTTAGCAGTTGGTGAAGAAGCAAAAAGAATGATAGGTAGAACGCCAGGGAACATAGTAGCTATAAGACCAATGAAAGATGGAGTTATAGCTGATTTTGATGTTACTCAATCAATGTTAAGTTACTTCATACAAAAAGCTGCAGCTAAAAAAGGAGTAGTATCTCCAAGAATAGCTATATGTGTACCTTTTGGTGTAACAGAAGTTGAAAAAAGAGCAATAGAAGAAGCAGCAAGACAAGCTGGAGCTAAAGATGCATTCTTAATAGAAGAACCAATGGCAGCTGCAATAGGAGCTGGGCTTAGAATAGAAGAACCAGAAGGAAACATGGTAGTGGATATAGGTGGTGGTACTTCTGAAATAGCTATAATATCATTAGGTGGTATAGTTACAGCTAAATCTATAAGACTTGGTGGAGACGAATTAGACGAAGCTATAGTTAGTTATGTAAAAAAAGAATACAGCTTAATGATAGGTGAGAGAACTGCTGAAAATGTAAAAATTACAATAGGTTCAGCTTATAAAGAAGGCGAAGAAGTTGAAATGGAAATAAGAGGTAGAGACTTAATAACAGGTCTTCCAAAAACTATGCAAATATCTTCATCAGAAGTAAGAGATGCTTTAAGAGAACCTGTTAATTCTATAGTAGATGGAATAAAATCTACATTAGAAAAAACTCCACCAGAATTAGCTTCAGACATTATGGAAAACGGAATAATGTTAACTGGAGGAGGAGCTTTACTTAAAGGGCTTGATAAATTAGTTAAAGAAGAAACTGGAATGCCAGTTAAAATAGCAGAAAATCCACTAGACTGTGTTGCTATAGGTACAGGTAAATCAGTAGAAGATGTAGAAATATTTGAAAAAGTACTAATGATGAACAATAAAAAGTAATGAAGTAGGTGCTGACCTTGAAGTTTGAAAAGAATAATAAAAACAAGAAAAAGGTTAATTTTAAAGTGATAGCAACAGGCGTAGTTGCTATCACTTTAATTGGAATTGTAGCTATGTCTATGGGAAGGACAGGTGGGAGTAACCCTACAGGTTCAAATGTAGGAATGACTACAATATCTACCATAGGAAGTACAATTAATAGTGGATTTACCTTTGTAAAAAGTGGATTTGAAAATATAATAAATTTTCAAAAAAATGCTAAAAAAGCTGAAAGTTTAGAAGAAGAAAATAACAAATTACAGCAAGAAGTAATTGATCTACAAGGCAAATTAGATGATGTTCAATCTCTACAAAGTTTAAAAACTGCATTAAATTTTGTAGATGAAAAATATGTTGCTAAAACTTTATCCGCTAAGGTAGTTAGCAAGAATGATGGAAATTGGTATTCAAGTTTTGTTGTATCTGCTGGTAGTAAAGATGGCGTGAAAAAAGATAGTTTAGTTATGAATGGTAATGGCTTAGTAGGTATAGTATATGAAGTATCTGAAAATTATTGTAAGGTTATTTCTTTATTAGATACAAAATCATCAGTAAGTTTTAAGTTAGCAAAGAACTCTGAATTTAAGGGGATTATTACGTATGGTGAAAGTGTAGACGAAAAAACAGATTATAGAGATAATGGGTTGCTACAAGGATATATGTTTGATTCTAATTATGATGTATTACCAGGTGACGTAGTTACAACATCAGGCCTTGCACTATTTCCAGAGGGAATTGTAATAGGTAAAGTAGAAAAAGTAATTGAAAATAAAAATAACTCATTAAAATATGTAATAATAAAACCGAATGTTGATTTCAAAAATATAGACGATGTAGTAATCGTTGAGCCAAGAAATATAAACTAGAGGGGGTATATACAATGAAAAAAATTTACCTTTCTCTTTTGGGAATAGCTATACTGATATTAGAAAATAGTATAACAAATTATATAAGTATATTTGGAGTAACAATAGATTTTCTTTTAATTTTTCTAACAATTATATCTTTGTATTTAGATGAACTTGAGATTGGTATTATAGGAGCCATATTAGGTCTATTGAAAGATATAACTGTTGGTGGGATATTTGGAATAAACGGCTTAGTTTACTTTTTAATATGTTATATAATTAGTTATTCAAGAAAAAAAATATACAAAGAAAGTAAAGTTACTATATTTACACTAATTTTAGCAACAACTATATTTAGTTCAGTGCTTAATATATTAGCATCAATTGTTGTATATAATAGTTTTACTTTTACAAGATTGATAATAAGAGGTATAGTAATATTACCAATTTTAAATAGTATAATAGCCTTAATCTTATATAAGGCTTTTGATAAGTCAATATTAAAACTTAAAGAAGATTAGTTGGTGATTTAATGGATGAAAAGAAAATTAATGAAAGATGTAGGATAATAAAAAATGTATTTCTTTTTGCCTTTGCAGCTATAATAATTAAAATTTTATATATGAATATAATTAAATATGATTATTATACTGATTTAGCCGATAATAAAACATATAAAGAAATTACTGTAAAAGCGGCTAGGGGGGAAATAAGAGATAGATATGGAAGAATATTAGCAGGAAATGAGAATCAGTTTACTGTTCAAGTATCAATAAATGAATTAACAAAAAATGATACAAAAGAAGATAAGTCAGAAGGAAATAATATTTCTCTAAAACTTATTAATTTATTAGAAAAAAATAAAGAAAAGTATACAGATGAGTTTCCAATAATAATAGAAAATGGGAAATATTATTATACTTATGATGAAAATATAAAACAATATAAGGAACAAAATAATATTCCACAAGACTTAAATGCTAAGGAAACATTTTATTACTTAGTAGATCAATTAATAGCAGATGGAAAGTTGACAGAAGAAAATAGAAATTTAAAACCATCAGATCTACAGAAGAAAGTAAATGAAGCAGGATATTATCCTCCAATACTTGTATCAAAATGGATATTCACAGAAGATAGGGAAAAGAATGACTGGATTGAAGGATATAAAGTAGATAAATGGATGAAAGAAAAGAAAATAAATTCTACTAAACCTGATGCAGATGTAGCATTTAAAGCAATAAGAGATTACTACTTAATAGATTCAAGTTTAAGTGATGAAGAAGCTAGAAAAATACTTATAGTTAGGGATCTTATAAAATCTCAGGGTTATACAAAATATAAACCAGTAACAATAGCAAAAAATATAAGTGAAAATACAATAGCAACAATTGAGGAGATGGCACTTGAACTTCCTGGAATATCTGTGTCTAATGAACCTGTTAGAACGTATCCTAACGGAAATTTAGCATCTCATGTTATGGGATATTTAGGGAAGATACCTTCAACTCAAGAAAAACAATATCTAGAGAATAAAGAAGAAAAATATTCTAAAGATGACATAGTAGGGCTTGCTGGAGTGGAAAAAACTCAGGAAAGTAAACTACATGGAACGGATGGGTATAAAAAAGTTAAAGTTGATGCTGTAGGAAATATAACAGAGAACCTAGAGGTGACTGAGCCTGTTTCAGGAGATACAGTATATCTTACACTTGATAAAGATTTACAAGAAGTAGCAGAAAAAGCTTTAGAAAAGACACTTAAAGTATTACGTGATGGTGGAGTCTATGAAAGTGACTATGGTAATGTAAGTGTTGCAGGAGGGAATCCAAATGCAAAATCAGGTGCTGTTATAGTTACAGATGTAAACACTGGCGAAGTTTTAGCTTCAGCATCTTATCCATCATATGATCCAAACTTATTTGTATCTGGGATATCCTCAAAGGATTATAATGATTTACAGCCTAAAAACACAAATGACTTTCTTGCACCAGCACCACTGTTAAACTTGGTTACTCAAGGTGTATTCCAACCTGGTTCAACATTTAAAATGATTACAGGTATGGCAGCTTTAGAAAATGGTTTAAATCCAGAATACAGTATAAATGATACAGGTGTTATTTGGATGGGTTCTGGTTCATCAAAAAAATCTTATGGTGATGCCATATGGAATAAAAGTAGAGCTAATCATGGGGTTGTAAATCTTTACAAAGCTATACAAGAATCTTGTAATATTTACTTCTACACTATAGGTACAGGAGAAAATAGAATTGGTGGAGCTAATCCTAATGCAAAAATAGGACCAGAGCAAGTAATGGATTATGCTAAACTATTTGGTTTAGATGACTATACAGGATTATATGAAGATTTGGGTAGTGAAAGTAAAGGTACAGTACCTAGTGAGGAAGCTAAAATTGAGTCTACAAAATCTATGTTAAAAACATATTTAAATAAAGTTATGAAAAATAGTTTTACTGACATAACTAAGGATAAAAATCCTGAAGAATTTGCTACAAGAATTCAGCAAATAGCAAATTGGTGTGAAGAAAAAACTACACCAAGTAAAGCTGAAGTTCTAAAAAGATTAGAAGAGCTTAAAGTAAAAGAAGATGATTTAGAACCTTTAGCTGATCAAATAGTATATACTTATTTAAATTTCTCTAAATGGACTACATCAGATGCTTTTAACTTAGCTATTGGACAAGGTGAAAATGCCTATACTCCAGCACAAATAGTTAGATATATTTCTGCTATAGCAAACGGAGGGACTTTAAATCAACTTTATCTTGTTCAAAAGTCTATATCGCCTGATTATAGCCAAGTAGATATAAAAGAACCTGAATCTGAAAAAATAGCATTTAAAGATGATGATAACCTAAAAGATTTAATTATAGGTATGAAGAGAGTTGTTACTGAAGGTACTGCTAATAAAGTATTAGGAGATCTTGGTGTACCGATAGCAGCTAAGACTGGTACTGCACAAAAAAGTACAAAGATACCAACAGATAATGAGTACAAATATTTAATGAGTCATTTATCATCATACAATGTGAACAAAGATGAAGTGTTAGATGTATATCATAAGTTAAGAGGAGAAAGAGAAGCAGAATTAACTAAAGCTAGAATCGATGAAATTAAAGAACAATTAGCAAGTAAAGATATTGATGATGAAACTAAGGAAACACTAGAAAAAGAGTTAAAGGAAGGTGTTTCTGAGAAACTACCTGAAGATAATGATAGAATAAATGCAGCTTATTTAAGAAGAGCAATAAAAGAGCTTAATCATAAAATAACAGATGAAGAGATAGATGCATTTAAAGAAACATATGGAGATTTTGGTTGGGCAGTATCTTATGCTCCAGCAGATAATCCAGAAATAGCAATATGTGTTGTAATACCTCAAGGTAACTCAGGGACTTATGCAACATTACCTATGAAGGATATTATAGGACACTACATGGGTCTAAGAGGTAAATCTTCTAATGATACAAATAATACAACAGACAACAAAGACAAAGAAGACAACAATAATTCAGAAGAAGATAGCATAAATTTTTCGACACAATTGAAAAAATAAAAGGTGATTAAGATATTTATGAAGAATATAGTAAATAAACTAATATCACTCTGGAGGTTGTTATGTCTTTTAGTGAATATTCCACAGAAGAGCTTATAGAGTTTAAAGGAAATAAAAAAGGGATTATTATTAATATTAAAAAAGTAGCACCCTTTGAACATGTAGAAAAAAGTATAATAGATAGATTAGAAGAAAATGTTGGATTTTTTAATGGGGCAAAAATTTATCAAATTAATTGTGACTATCTAAATGATATTTACATGATGATGATTAAAGAATCTATTACATCAAAATTTGATATAGAGTTTGTCGAAGAAGATAAAGAAACTTATATTAACACTTTTGAAACAAAGTATGTGGATGCTATGAGATCTGGGGAAAATGTAGTCTTTGATGGAGACGTTGTAGTAATGAGTGATATGAACCCTGGTTCACAAGTTAGTTCCACTAGAAATGTTGTTATTATGGGTAATATGAATTCTGGAGCTAAAGTAGTTGCTAATGGGAATATTGTAGTAATGGGTGAAGTGCGAGGATTTGTTCATGCAGGAGCTAAAGGAAATAATTCGGCTTATGTTATAGCAAATAATTTGAATCCTAAAATACTGCAAATAGCAGATAATATTGCAGAGGCACCAGAGGATGATTATGAAGAATCTAAGGATGATAAAAAAATTATTCCGGAGATAGCCTTTGTGAGTAAAGACAGGATTGTTATTGAAAGCTTTTTACCTAAAACTTTAAAAAACAAGGAAATATATAGGGGGTAGTATAATGAGCGAAGTCATAGTTATAACTTCAGGCAAAGGTGGAGTTGGTAAAACAACAACTGTATCTAACTTAGGCACAGCACTTAGTTTAGAAAATAAAAGAACTGTTGTGGTAGATGCAGATATAGGTCTTAGAAACTTAGATGTGGTCATGGGTCTAGAAAACAGAATAGTATATGATATAGTAGATGTAGTTGAGGGAACGTGTAAGTTAAAGCAAGCATTGATAAAAGATAAGAGATTTGAAAATCTATACTTATTACCAGCAGCACAAACAAGAGATAAAAATGCAGTATCTGTGGAACAAATGTCTGAACTTTGCGAAAAACTAAAAGAAAGTTTTGATTATATAATAATAGATTGTCCTGCGGGAATAGAACAAGGATTCAGAAATGCCATAGCAGGAGCAAATAGAGCTATTGTTGTTACAAATCCTGAAGTATCTGCTGTTAGGGATGCAGACAGAATAATTGGGTTATTAGAAGCTAATGAAATTAGTGAAATTAGATTGATAATTAATAGAATAAGACAGGATATGGTTAAACGTGGAGATATGATGGACAAGCAGGATATAGTTGAAATATTAGCTATAGACTTAATTGGCATAGTTCCAGATGATGAAAGTATAATCGTATCAACAAATAAAGGGGAACCAGCAATACTTGATTCTAAATCAAATGCAGGTAAAGCATATAGAAACATTGCCCAAAGAATACTAGGTAATAATGTTCCTATTATGGAAATGGAACAAGAAACTAACTTCTTTGGAAAAATCAAAAAAATGTTTGGCGTAGCTAAATAGAATAGGGGGATGTTCATGTTTGATCTTTTTAAGGCTTTTTCAAGCGAAAATAAGACTAGCAAAAACGTAGCAAAAGAAAGGTTAAAATTAGTTCTTGTACATGACAGGGTAGATTGCTCTCCACAACTTTTAAATATGATTAAAGATGACATATTAAAAGTTATATCTAACTACGCTGATATAGAAGAAGATGGTTTAGAGATAAAGATGTCTAAAACTAGAAGTGAGAATGGAGACAGACCAGTATCTGCCTTAGTTGCAAATATACCACTTAAGAATTTAAGAGACAGGAAAATATAAATTAGTCTTAATAAAGGGGGATATACTTAAGGTATATTCCCTATTTAGTTCATGACATTTTAATATGGATCTCTATACCAGAAAGACGGTGATAAATTGTTTAAATATAAAAATAGTTTAAAGTTATTGAAACAGTTAGATTGGAAGTTAATAGCCACTCTTTTTGTAATATTTACTTTTGGTATTGTTATCTTAAGTAGTGCTACTCATGCAAATCAAACTGGAAATTATTCTAGACTAATGAAACAAACTGTAGCTTTTGTTTTAGGTTTAGGAGTGATTATGTTCATACTGATTTTTGATTACAACTTTTTAGGGCAATATTACAAAGAGTTGTATGTGGCAAGTGTTGTATTATTAGCCATTGTTCTAATCCCTGGAATAGGGGCTATTAGAGGAGGAGCTAGATCAACTCTATCATTTGGTCCACTTGATTTACAGACAGCAGAAGTAGTTAAGTTTACATTTATATTAAGTTATGCAAAAATTGTAGAGCTTAAAAAAGGAAGAATGGATAATGCAAAAGATATTGTAAGATTATTAATGTATGCAGCGCCCATAATTGGCCTATTAATTGCACAGCCAGACTTAGGTACAGCTATAGTATTTTGTTGTATAATTGCAGGAATAATATTTACAGCTGGAATTGATTACAAAATATTAAGAAAAGCAATAATAGTTGGAGTTGTAGCCCTTCCTATTGTATACCTATGTATAGATCCATACCAACAAGATAGAATAACAGGATTCTTACATCCAGAAGACACAAGCATACAAGGAAACTATCAGGTTATGCAGTCTAATATAGCGATAGGATCAGGTGGATTTACTGGAAAGGGTCTTTATAAAGGAACACAAAACCAAGAAGACTTCTTACCTATACAAGATAGTGACTTTATATTTGCTGTTGTAGGAGAAGAATTAGGCGTAATAGGGATGGTAGCCTTAATAAGCTTATTTGCTTATTTCTTATTCAGAATGTTAAAAATTTCAGCTGAATCCAAGGATGAATACGGAGCGTTGATAGCAGTTGGAGTAACCTCCATGTTTGCCTACCAAATTATCCAAAATATAGGGATGACCGTATCCTTAATACCAGTAACAGGAGTGACCCTTCCATTTATAAGTTATGGTGGTAGTTCTGTTTTAACATCTATGGCAAGTTTAGGCTTAATATTAAATGTTTGTATGAGAAGAAAGAAAATAAACTTCTAGAGAAAGTAGAGGTGCAAGGGAAATATGAAAATGAATATAGCATTAGTATCACATGATGAGATGAAAAATACTATGGTGGGTTTTTGTATTGCCTATGAAAACATATTAAAGAAATATGGCATTTATGCAACAGGAACTACTGGTAAAAGAATTATGGATGAAACAAACTTAAAAATAAATAGATTGGCATCTGGGCCTCTTGGTGGAGATCAGCAAATTGGTTCCTTAATTGTTAATCAAGATATTGATTTAGTTATATTTTTAAGAGATCCACTAACTTCTCAGGCTCATGAGCCTGATATACAAGCATTGATTAGACTTTGTGATGTGTATTATGTGCCAGTTGCAACAAACTTAGCTAGTGCGGAAATTTTTATTAAAGCATTGGATAGGGGAGAGTTCTCTTTTAGAGAAGTAAGAAAAACTACAAGTCAGAGAGTTTAAAATAAAAGGTTAATGTGAAGAACTGATTTTCAACACATTAACCTTTTTAATTTTTTTTATTTAATATAACTAGCAAATTCTACACCGTAATCTAAACATTCTTTGAATGTATCATTACAAGGGAAGAATTTCTTTTTAAGAGCTGGTTGAGGAACTTTAAATGACATAGCTTTGAATATATTCTCAGCCATAGATATACCTTCACCACTCCATCCATAAGAACCAAATACACCGGCAATAGTTCCTTTGTTAGCCATTGGATCTATTGCTGAGAATAAATCCCACATAGGCTTAACCATTGTTCTATTAATTGTTGGAGAACCAACTAAAACTACTTTTGCATTTAATACAGCAGTGTGCATTTCTTCTAAAGATAATTTTTCTAAGTCAAATAGCTTAACCTTAACATCTTGAGATAGAGCACCTTCTTGTATTTTTTTAGCCATTTCAAAAGTATTAGCATAAGCTGATAAGTAGAATATAGCCATTTCACATTGATTAGTTGCTTCTAAAGCTTCTTTTGACCACTCTACATATCTAGCAACTTGCTCCATTGGTTTTTCAGAAAGAATAGGACCATGAGAAGTTAATATAGTGTCAAAGTCTAATCCTAATTCAACAACTTTGTCTACAGCATCTAAAACATATTTTGCATAAGGCTTAACTATGCAATCATAATATAATTTTGCTGAATCTAAATATCCTTCACCGTGGATAGCTTCTGCATCATAATGAGAGTAATGACATCCAAAAGCATCACAAGTTAATAAAATTTTGTCTTCAGGAACATAAGTAAACATTGTATCTGCCCAATGTAAGAAAGGAGCCTGAATAAATTCAAGATTTCTTTTACCTATGTTTAATTTGTCACCAGTTTTAACAGTAGTACAATTAAATGGTCTATTAACTTGGTCACTTAAGTATAATTTAGCTGCATTAGTACATACAACTTCTATGTTTGGATTTATATCTAATATATACTTCAAACAACCAGAATGATCTGGCTCAGTGTGATGAACAACCACGCAATCAATATCTCTAATATCTACTACTTCTTGTAAATTACTTAAAAATTCATCTTTAAAACAATCTTTTACAGTATCAAATAAAACAACTTTTTCATCTTTTATTAAGTAAGAATTATAAGTTGTTCCATACTTTGTTTCCATTATAATATCAAATATTTCTAAATCCTTATCTACTACGCCAGTATAAAATATATCTGGCTTAATTTCAAAAACATTGCTCATTGCAAACCTCCTAAATATAAAAAATCATAGCACAAATTGTATATACCCAATTTGATTCAAAATTAAACTAAAAATATGATTAAGATTATTATTTTAGTTATTTGTTATTTTTACTCAAGAAATAAGAAAAAACTAAAACAGTGTAAATAATCTCACTAAATAAATTATATTATTTTAAGGAACATTTTACAAATTAATATTTATATAGATAAAGTTGTTGTAAAATAAGTATAATGAATAATAATAACGCGATAATATAAGTAATGAGTTAATATATGGATTTTTAAAGTAAAAATTTTTGATACCGAATATTTTATAGTGTATAATAAAATTTATGTTAATTACAATTAGTTTATCGGAGGTTTCAATATTAGATGGATAAAGCAGAATTTAGAAAAATTTTAAAAAAAGTAGAAAAACCAGCTAGATATTTAGGAAATGAAATAAATTCAATACATAAAGATACTAGCAAAGAAGGTTTAATAAGATATGCACAATGTTTCCCAGATTTATATGAAGTAGGAATGAGCCATTTAGGAAGTCAAATCTTATATAGAGTATTAAATAGCGATGAGAATGTTTATTGTGAAAGAGTTTATTCTCCAGCAGTAGATATGGAAGGAATATTAAGAGAAAAGAATATACCTCTATTTGCAATAGAATCTAGAGAACCTATAACAAATTTTGACTTTGTTACATTTACCCTTCAATATGAACTTTCTTATACAAATATATTAAACATATTAGACTTAGCTAATATAGAAATATTTGCAAAAGATAGAAAGTCAGATGATCCATTTATAATGGTTGGAGGACCTTGTGCTTACAACTCAGAGCCTTTAGCAGATTTTGTGGACATAGTAATACTTGGAGAAGGCGAAGAAGTTAATTTAGAAGTACTAAACGAGTATAAAGAGTGGAAGAAAAACAAAACAACTAGAGAAGATTTCTTAATGAGAGCTTCTAAAATAGAAGGTGTTTATATACCTAGTTTCTATGATGTTACATATAACGAAGATAAAACAGTAAAAGAAACGGCGCCGAATAGAGATGGAATACCTACTAACCCAAGAAAAAGAATAATAAAGAATATGGATGAAGTTCCATATCCAGAAGCCTTAATAGTCCCATATATAGAAACTGTTCACGAAAGAGTAGTTTTAGAATTATTTAGAGGATGTACTAGAGGATGTAGATTCTGTCAAGCTGGTATGATTTATAGACCGATAAGAGAAAAAGGTATAGATACTCTAAAATCATCTTTAGACAAACTAATAAAAAGTACAGGATACGATGAAATATCTTTATCTTCACTTTCAACTAGTGACTATTCTAAACTAAGTGAACTTACAGATGTTTTAATAGAAGAATACGCAAGTAAAAACATAGGTATATCTTTGCCTTCGCTTAGACTAGACAACTTCACAATGGAAATTGCGGAAAAAATACAACAAGTTAGAAAATCAGGACTTACATTTGCACCAGAAGCAGGAACTCAAAGAATGAGAGATGTTATAAATAAAGGTGTAAGTGAAGAAGATTTAAAAAATGCTACTACAAAAGCTTTTGAAATGGGATGGCATAGTGTAAAACTTTATTTCATGATAGGGCTTCCAACAGAAAGATACGAAGATTTAGATGGAATAAAAGATTTAGCATACAATGTAATAGATACTTATAGAGAAGTGCATGGCGGAAAATTATCTAGAAAATTCGGAGTAACAGTAAGTACATCAACATTTGTACCAAAGCCATTTACTCCATTCCAATGGCATCCACAGGACACAGGAGATGTAGTTAGAGAAAAACAACAATACTTAGTTAAAGCTCTAAAAAATAGAGATATAAGATATAACTATCATGATTCAAAAACTAGTTTAATGGAAGCTGTTGTATCTAGAGGAGATAGAAGAATAGGTAAAGTTATTTACGATGCATTCAAAGCTGGAGCTAAATTTGATGGATGGTCAGAATACTTTAATTTAGACATATGGACTGAAGCTATGGAGAAAAACGGACTAGATATAAGCTGGTATGCTCATAGAGAAAGAAGCTACGACGAAGTATTTGCATGGGACCACATAGACGTAGGTGTATCTAAAAAATTCTTAATGAGAGAAAATGACAAAGCAAAAGAAGATGCAGTAACACCAGACTGTAGACATAAATGTAATGGTTGTGGAATAAATATAACGGACTTAGGAAGGGGGTTATGCTAATTATGAGTAAGTTAATTAGAGCTAAATACAAAAAAGAAGACGATATGATATTCATATCACATCTTGACTTACAAAGGCTTTTGCAAAGAGCATTTAGAAGAGCAGAAATAAACTTATCTTATTCTCAAGGATTTAACCCTCATCCAAAGATGAGTTATGGTAATGCCTTAGCTTTAGGAGTAGAAAGTCAAGGAGAATACGTTGATATTGAGATAGAAGATGATATAAGTGTAGAAGAGTTCTTAAAAAGAATAAACGAACAACTTCCAAAGGGTGTAGAATTCATAAAAGGAGAAGAAATAACTTCTCAGACTCCGTCCTTATCATCTGAGATAGAATACGGAGAATATTTGTTTAATATAGATTTAGATAAGCCTTTAAGCAAAGAACTAGTTAAAACTAGAGTACTAGAGCTTATAAAAAGTGAATCTATAATGATAACTAAGAAAAATAAAAAAGGTAAATTGGTAGAAAGTAATATAAGACCATTAATAAAAACTTTTGATTTGGTTGTATTAGATGACAATAGAGCAACCTTTGAAGCTATAATAGCTACAGGTTCAAAAGCTAATTTAAACATAAATACGCTTATACCAATATTGCTTGAGATTTTAGATATAAATATTGATCCAAAAGAAGCTGAAACAATAAGAAGAGATCTTTATGCAGTAAAAGAAGGAGAATTAGTAACTCCATTATAGTGAGGATAATAATGAAAAAAATAATAATTGAAACTTTAGCATCATCAGAGAAAACTGCCATAGTTGAAGATGATAAACTTGTGGAATTATTAATTGATGAAAATGAAAATAATAAATTAGTATCCAATATATATAGAGGAATAGTTAAAAATGTAAAAGCAGGTCTGGAGGCCTGCTTTGTAGATATAGGCATGGAAAAGTTAGCTTATCTTCCTCTTAAGAAGGATTCAGATATAAAATCTGGAATGGATATTATGGTTCAAATTAATAAAGAAGCAGTAGGTACAAAAGGTCCTAAATTAAACTTAGAAGTAAGTTTATCAGGTCGTTACTTAGTTTATATACCAAGTAACGATAGAATAACCATATCTAATAGACTACAAGATGAACAAGAGAGATTTAGGCTTAAAAAGATTATAAAAAAACTTGTTGGAAAAGACTGTGGAATTATAATTAGGACAGAAGCTAATGGATGCAGTGAAGAAGAATTAGAAAAAGATTTTGCTGATTTAAAAGAAAAGTATGATTTAATTTGCAAAGAATTTAAGTTAGGCATAGGGCCTAAACTTTTATATAAAGATCTAGATGCATCTACAAAATACATAAAAGACAATGTAAATGACGATATTAGCGAAATTGTTGTAAATGATAATAATAAATATGAAGAAATAAAAAGAATTCTAAAAAATATTAATAATGATTATTTAAACAAACTAAAAATAATTGATAATGTAGATATTTTTGATTTATATAAAGTACAAATTCAAGTAGCTAAAGCTCTAAACAAAAAAGTATGGTTAAAAAGTGGTGGCTATTTAATTATAGAAAAAACAGAAGCTTTAACTGTAATAGATGTTAACACAGGAAAATTCACTGGAAATTCCAATAGAGAAGATACAGTATATAAAACTAATGAAGAGGCATGTATAGAAATTGCAAGGCAGTTAAAACTTAGAGATATAGGTGGAATAATCATAATTGATTTTATAGATATGATTAAAAAGAAAAATAAGGAAAGCTTATTAAAAATCTTAACTCATGAGTTGCAAAAAGATAAAAGAAAATCTGAAGTATTAGGACTTACAAGACTAGGACTAGTAGAAGTTGCAAGAAGAAGAGAAAAAAAATCCATAAATGAATATTATTTAGAAGAATGTGGTTCATGTAATGGAGATTCATCTACAAAATCAATGAATTATATTATGGATGATTTGGAAAAAGAAATAAGTAGAATAAAACATCATACATGCTATAATCATATCACTGTCGAATTTAACCCAATAGCACTTAGCAAAATTAAAGTTAATTACATGGGCCTAATTAATAAAATAAGTGGAAAATACGAAATGAACATTTTGTTAGAAGAAAATAAAGATATATCCTATGAAAAATATAAAATTATTTTTGTAAGCTAGTTGACATTTTGTTCAATAAGTAGTATTATTTATAACTGTAATGCCGCACAGAAAAGGTTCAAACTTTCCATTGGAAATACCTTGATGGCGAGTTCTTAGACCGAGGAGGTGTATATTAATGTACGCTATAGTTAAAACAGGTGGAAAGCAATACAAAGTTGCTGAAGGTGATGTATTATTCGTTGAAAAGTTAGAAGCGCAAGCTGGTGAAGAAATAACTTTAAACGAAGTATTAGCTTGTACTAATGCAGAAGGAGAACTAGTTGTTGGAGCTCCAGTTGTAGAAGGTGCTTCTGTTACTGCTAAAGTAGTAGAGCAAGGAAAAGCTAAGAAAATAGTAGTTTACAAGTATAAAGCTAAAAAAGACTACAGAAGAAAACAAGGTCATCGTCAACCATACACTAAGATAGTTGTTGAAAAAATAAACGCTTAGTAGTAGGTTAACAAAATGATAAAGATAAAATATCATTATACAGACGAATTCAGACGTAAAGGTTTTACAATAAAAGGACATGCTGATTTTGCTCCAATAGGACAAGATATTGTTTGTTCAGCTGTGACTTCTAATGCCATTGGTGTTATCAATTCATTAGATACATTAGCAAAAGTAAAATTCGACTCTGTAATAGGCCAAGAAGGTTTTATTGAATGTCTAGTTCACGAAGAAAGTTTAAATGAAAAAACTGATTTATTACTAGAACATTTTGAATTAGCAATGAAATCAATCCAAAAGGATTATCGAAACAATATAAAAATCTTAAAAAAGTAGGGGGTGACTCCAAATGTTAAACATGAACTTACAATTATTAGCATCTAAAAAAGGGGTAGGATCATCTAAAAACGGTAGAGATTCTATAGCTAAAAGATTAGGTGTTAAAAGATATGACGGACAAATAGTTACTGCTGGTAGTATAATAGTAAGACAAAGAGGTACTAAAATACATCCAGGAACTAATGTAGGTAAAGGTGGAGATGACACTTTATTCGCATTAATAGACGGTACTGTTAAATTCGAAAGAAAAGACAAAAAAAGAAAAAAAGTAAGTATATATCCAGTACAAGTTGCTGAATAATAAAGGGAGAGGAGTGTATTTACACTCCTTTTCTTTTTAAATAATGAGAATTTGAATAAAATGCAAATTCCAATAGGAGGTGCCACTTTTGTTTATAGATAAGGCAAGGATATTTGTCAAAGCTGGAAATGGTGGAAACGGTGCAGTATCATTTAGAAGAGAAAAATATGTTCCTGCAGGTGGGCCAGATGGTGGAGACGGAGGAAGAGGCGCTAGTGTTATATTTGAAGTTGATAACGACTTAAGAACACTAATGGACTTTAAATACCAAAGAAAATATGTAGCCACTACAGGTGGAGATGGAAGTAAAAAAAGACAAGCTGGTAAAAATGGTGAAGATTTAGTGCTAAAGGTACCAGCTGGAACAATAATCAGAGATGAAGCTACAAATAAAATAATAGCAGACTTAAAAGAAGAAGGAGATAGAGCTGTTGTTGCAAGAGGTGGTAGAGGCGGAAAAGGAAACCACAATTTTGCAAACGCAGTAAGACAAGCTCCGAACTTTGCAAAATCAGGAACTGATGGTGAAGAAAAATGGGTTATATTAGAGCTTAAAATGATAGCTGATGTGGGACTATTAGGATTTCCTAACGTAGGTAAATCTACATTCTTATCAGTTGTTACTGCAGCTAAACCAAAGATAGCAAACTATCACTTCACAACTTTAACACCAAATCTTGGTGTGGTACAAACAAAATTTGGAGATAGTTTTGTTTTAGCTGACATACCAGGGCTTATAGAAGGTGCAGCTGAAGGTGTTGGTCTTGGACATGATTTCTTAAGACACGTTGAAAGAACTAAAGTATTAATACATATAGTTGATATTTCAGGGCTAGAAGGTAGAAATGCTTTAGAAGACTTTGATAGTATAAATGGTGAACTTAAATTATACAATGAAAAACTAGCTACAAGATCTCAAGTTGTAGTAGCTAATAAAATAGATATACTTGAAGATGAATCAGTTTATGAAGAGTTTAAGACAACTTTAGAAGAAAGAGGATATAAAGTATTCAAAATGTCTGCAGCAACAAGAGAAGGTATAGATGATGTAATAACTTATGTTTCTCAAGTATTAAAAGATGCTGAAGATATAGAACTTGTATCTGAGGAAGAACTGTATGTTCCTGAATTAGATTCTGAAGAAGAAGAAGGTCTACAAGTAGAAATAGAAAATGGAGTATATGTTGTTACAGGTAAAGCACTTAGAAGAATTATGTACTCTGTTAACTTTGAAGATATGGAATCTATTCAATTCTTCCAAAAATCTATGGAAAGTCAAGGTGTATTTGACAAACTTAGAGAAATGGGTATTGAAGATGGAGATACAGTTAAGATATACGAAATAGAATTTGAATTCTATGATTAAAATTTAATATAAAAGAGGTGACAATATGTTAAACGGAAGACAAAGAGCGTATTTAAGATCTTTAGCAAATAGTCTTAAGCCTATAACTCAAATAGGAAAAGACGGTGTAACTGAAGGTTTCTTAGAACAATTAGATGTAATGCTAGACTCAAAAGAATTAGTTAAAGTAACTATATTAGAAACTGCTGGTATAGATACGAAAGAAGCAGCTAATGCTATATGTAAAGCATTAAGAGCTGAATTTGTTCAAGCTATAGGTTTTAAATTTACATTATACAGAAAAAATGTAGAAGAACCAAAAATATTATTCCCAGGTCAAAAAGCTTCAGTTAAAAAAGTAGCAGAAGAAGGTATGACTAAAAAAGGAAAACCAACTAAAAGATCTCAAAGAAGATAGTAGTTTTAATATAATGAAATACAACTTATAAGAAATAAATTTCAGAAGTA
Organism: Terrisporobacter mayombei; assembly: GCF_020748465.1. GTDB lineage: Bacteria > Bacillota > Clostridia > Peptostreptococcales > Peptostreptococcaceae > Terrisporobacter > Terrisporobacter mayombei. The sequence continues at coordinate 1,115,959 of NZ_JAHZMP010000001.1, read as the reverse complement.
TATAAAAATAAGCTATTACTAATTGACTAAAAAAGTCATTTATGATGGCTTTTTTTATTATTTTATTTAAAATATTGCCTATAATTATTCTTAGAAAGATTATTATAATGGTTAAAATTTAATTATTATATAAAATATGCTATACTGTAAAATGGTACTTTAACTTGAAATATAAATTGTGAAAAAATATTAATTCAATAGATAAATTCACCACATTCAAGGCAGAAGATAATAACTTTAATATGGATTAAAATAATTAAATTCTGGTTATAAAGTAGTTTTCTTTAATAGAATTAAAGAAGATTATAAGGTTGGACTATTATAAATTTATAATAAAAGAAAATTAGAATTTGTGTTATTACTTCATTGTTTAAAATATAATTATAATAAGTTATATTTAATATGGTATTATAACTCATAAATAAACTTAAAAATAGAATATGAAAGGAAAGTCAAATATGAAAAAAATAGCTAAAATATTAACCTTAATAATATGCTTAACAACGGGAAGCATATTATTTACAGGTTGTAGCAAAAAGGATAATTATCCTGAAGAAATAAACTTTTTTAACTATGGTGAAAACATAGATGATGAAACAGTAAAAGAATTTGAGAGAAAATATGATATAAGAGTTAATATTGAAACTTTTGATGATATGGAAGCTATGTATTCAAAGGTTAAAAGTGGAGCGGGAAAATACGATGTTATTTTAGTGTCAGATGCTTTAATGCCAAGAATGATAGACCAAAAGCTTATACAGAAAATAAACAAGGATAATATACCCAATATATCTCAAATGGACAAAGAATACTTAGATTTAGAAATAGATCCAGGTAACAAATACTCAGTACCTTATATGTTCGGAACAGTAGGACTTATTTATAATAAAGATGTAATAAAAGAAGAAGTAAAAAGTTGGGACATATTATGGAATGAAAAATATAAAGACAAAATATTTATGTTTGATACATATAGAGACACAATAGGTGTAGCATTAAAGAAATTAGGGTATTCTTTAAATTCAACTAATCCAAAGGAAATAGAAGAAGCAAAAGAATTACTATTAGAACAAAGAAAATTGGTTAAACCGTTATATGGTGTAGATAACGGAACGACAATGATTCCAGCAGGAGAGACAGATATAAACATGATATGGTCTGGAGAAGGATTAAACTTACAGGATGAATATCCTAATCTAGTTTATGTAGTGCCTGAAGAAGGGGCAAACTTCTGGATTGATAGTTTATGTATACCTAAAAATGCTAAAAATGTGGAAGGTGCTGAAAAGTTTATAAACTTTGTAAGTGATAAGAAAAGTGCCTTTAGGATAGCTGATGAAATAGGATATACGACTCCTAATAAAGAAGCAAGAGAAGAACAACCAGAAAGTGTAAAAAATAATCCGAATGCATATATGCCTACAGAAATAATGAATAGATGCGAAATTTACAAAGATTTCCCACTGGATGTTAAAAAAATGTATGATAAAGCGTGGATTGCAATAAAATCAGATGAACAATAAAAATAGAGGTAGATTAGTCTACCTCTATTTTTGTGTGACCAAAAGTTTGATATATTAATCTTTTATGATAAAAATATATTAAAATACAATATTAATTTATTGAAAAACGATATTATAACTGCTATCATTATATTATAAAAACAAAAGGGGGAGTGTGTATTATGTTAAAAAATACAACAAAAACAAAAAGTATATTAAGTTCTTCATTAATAATGTTATTCTTCGCATTGGGTTTAATATTGATAATGGCAGTATTTATGGGAATTCCATTTATTTTTAATAATAGTAAGGACACAGGTACATTAGTATTTTATATTGGAGTATTTATTATTGGATTAACTTATTTAATAATGATCGTTTTTTTATTGGATATAGTAAGTACTTCAAGAGTAAATATATTTGTAAAATCAAATGTAAAAAAATTTAAAAATATAGGCTATTTATTACTTGCAAATTTAATATTAGACTATATTCTTACAATAATAGATGGAGTGAGTGGTCTTAGATTTTTGGACTTAGCTCCAGGTGTTTTTATAACGCCGGGTATGGCTATATATTTTATAGCAGGCCTTTTATGCTTTGTAATTGCTGATGCTTTTGATCAAGCTATCACAATAAAAGAGGAAAATGAATTTACTGTATAGGAGATTATTATGACTATTATAGTTAACTTAGACGTGATGATGGCAAAAAGGAAAATGTCACTGAAAGATTTAGCAGAAAAAATAGATATTACTAATGCCAATTTATCTATATTGAAAAATAACAGAGCTAAGGCTGTTAGGTTTACAACTCTAAATGAGATATGCAAAGTTTTAGATTGTCAGCCAGGGGATATACTTGAGTATATAGAAGGCGAGGAAGTATAACTAGGGGGAAAATTTATGAAGTGGAGGATATTAATAATATCTATATTAATATGTTTGATTACAGTTGGATGTTCTAATACTAGTACTTTAACTTTAGAAGAAAAAGTGGCTGATTTTGAACAATTATACAATGAAGTCAAAGAGGGTTATCCTTATTTAGAAGTTAATAAAAGACTATATAAAGATGATTGGCTAGCAAATAAAGAGGATTTTAGAAGGAGAATTGAAAAAACATCATCAGATGAGGATTTTGCAAATGAATTAAATTCCATAATGAGAAAATTGCATAATGGGCATACAGAAGTGATTACTGATGCTTCATACTTTAATATGTTGAAAGATGTTTATGAACCTTTAGGATGGTATGATTTTTTTAATGATAAAGATTTAAACCACTTATATAATGATAAAGAAAAAAGTAATGCATATGGAATGGGAAGTGGTAAAAATATAGAGCTAAAAGATTTAGTTGAAGATAAAGTGGGATATATGTATATACCTCAAATGAACTCAGCAAGTGGAAGTATTGACGATGATATGAAAAAAATTAGTTCCTATATAAAGGAAATAGAAGATTATCAATCCCTTATTATTGATATAAGAGGAAATATGGGAGGGAATGATCAATACTGGGTAGACTTGGTATCTAATATTTCTGATAAGAATTATAAATGTAGAGGATATCGTTTATTTAGAAATTCTTCTAATATTATAAAAAACTATACAAAAGCGAGAAACTCAAAACTTAATGATATTAAGGAATTACCTATGCTAAGTAATGCACCAAAAGAAGCTACGAATATGTTTACACATTTTGAATATAATGAAGAAGTTGTAAAAGGAAAAGCAAAAATGCCTTTTAAAGGGGAAATATATTTACTAGTAGACGGTGATGTATTTTCTGGAGCAGAGTCATTTGCTATATTTTGTAAAGAACAGAAATTTGCGACTATAATAGGATCCCAAACAGGTGGGGATGGATATGTATATGATCCCGTGCTTTTTAAACTAAATAATAGCGGTATTATTGTTAGAATGTCATCTACAATGTATTTAACAGAAAGTGGTATATGTGACGAAGAGAAAAAAGTTACTCCAGATATAGAAGTGAATAATACTATAAGGTATGGTATACGTAAAATAGACCCTTGTGTAAATAAGGTATTAGAATTGGAAAATATTCAATAAAAATAGTGCTCATCATATTGAGCACTATTTTTAATCTTCGTAATTTAAAGATAAGGATAATCTGTCCTCTCCAACTATAGTATTTGGAAAAATCCTTGTGGCATTTTCCAAGTACTCATGAGGATTTTCTAAAGATGGGCTAAAATGTGTTAAAAGTAGTTGTTTAACTTTTCCTAAGGCTGCTAAGTTAGCAGCTTCTGTAAAAGTCATGTGTTTGTTTTTTACAGCTTTAGAAATATCCATATCATCTCCATACATGGCCTCGCAGACAAATAAATCACTATCTTTAATGAAGTCAGGTATAGTAAGCAAGAATCTAGTATCAGTAACAAAACTAATTTTAATACCTTTTCTATCATCTCCAAAAACCATATCTGAAGTATACATTTTTCCATCATAAAAAACAGAATTAGATTTTTGTAGCCTACTCCACAAATGTTGAGGAACATTATTTGATTTTGCATTTTTTGCGTTAAACTTAGGAAATCTTTTGAAATACAAGCTATAGCCTAAGCATTCAGTGGAGTGATCTAGCTCTAGTGTAGAGATTTCTAAATCTTTAAAAATATGGTGATCTTCTAAGGTGAAGTTTTTATCTGGATTCTCTATTATTATTAACTTATAAGGTAAATACTCAACTATGACTTTTATAGCCTTCATAGTTTCTATAATTCCATTAGGACCAACAATAGTTAAGTCTTCTGTTTTACCGCTATTGCCCATAGTAGATAAAAGGCCAATAAGGCCTATTATATGATCACCGTGGAGATGAGTTATTAAAATTAAATCTACATCTTTAAAACCACAATTTTTCATTTTCATAGATACCTGAGTACCTTCACCACAGTCTATTAAAATTTTTTTCCCTTTATAATTAATAAATAAAGAGGAAAGATTTCTATTAGGCATGGGAACATTTCCACCACATCCTAGCAAAACTAAATCTATCATACGAATTCTCCTTATGTATATTTTTATTTTAAAATAATAATTACTAATTATAATTATAGTTTTAACAAAATATATTATAAAATATATTTTATTTAAAAAAGAGATCATTAAATAATCTCCTTTTATCTATCTTCTTTGTATAATTGTTTAATATTGTAAATTGATAATAGTACACAAAGTATGGCTATAACAGTTTTCATATTACCTCCTAAAGTATAATGTATATACTTATATCTTAATAATCATCATTGTAATCACTTTTAAAGATCTTATTTAATACGCTTTTAATTATATCATAATTAAAGCCCTTATAAGCAAGGTGATTTGCAACTTTAGCATAAGCTTTTTTGGGGTCTTCATTTTTTACTCGTGCATATCTTTTCTCTGCCAAATAAAGAGCGTTTTCAAACTCTTCATCTACATCAATTTCTGAAATGGCTTCATCAATGGCTGATTTTTCAATGCCTTTATTATAAAGATTTTGTTTTATTTTATTTTTACCATATTTATTTAGATTAACGTTGGTAGTTACAATTTTAGAAGCTAATTCGTTATCGTTGATAAAATTGTACTTTTTTAAAAAATCAAGAACTTCATCTATAACGTCTTCTTCAAAATCATTTTCTAATTTTTCTCTGATTTTTTTCTCAGATTGACTAGTTTTTGATAAAATATTTAAAGCTTTATTTTTCCCTTTTAAAAACATTTCATCTTTTAAAATTTGTCTAAGATGATCTTCCTCAATGTTATCACCTTTTTTTAAATTAAAAGTAAATACTAACTCTTTATAAATAGCCATGAAAAATTCTTCATCAACATAAATATTTACTCTGTCTTGGTTTTTCTTTTGAACCTCAATTTTTGTTATTATAGACATATTTTGTCTCCTTTAAATTAAATTTATTGCTTAAAGTTAAAGAAATGTTAAAAATCACTTGTTATATAATTGAAATTATTATATATATTAATAGTGAACAAATTTTTGCAATTAAAGTATAAATATAGATAATTTAGTTAATAAAAATATATATTTATGATTATATACTAAAAAAAGGGTTTTTATATTATAAACTTAATTGTTATAGAAAAAAGGGAGTAAAAAGGAGAATAATAATGAGGATTGAAGATATAGTTATTGAATCTATATTGAAAAATAATGAGAAGATGGCAAAGTTTAGGGACAGTGCTCATAATTTAAGAATAGGAATATTAGGAGGAACATTTGACCCTATACATTATGCTCATCTAGCAACGGTGGAGTTTATAAGAGGCAAATATAATTTAGATAAAGTTATTTTCATACCTTCTGGTAATCCTCCTCATAAATTTTGGAATATAACTGATAAAAAAGATCGTTATGAAATGGTAGTACTTGCCACTGTGAAAAATGAAAATTTTTTAGTTTCTGATATGGAAATTAAGAAAGTTGGAAAGACTTATACTATAGATACTTTGAGGGAGTTAAAAAAGGCTTATCCAACTTGCGAATTATTTTTTATTACAGGGGCAGATGCCATATGTGATATAGAAGCATGGAAAGATGTGGCGGAAAATTTCAAATTAGCCACATTTATAGCAGCGACAAGACCGGGTATAAGTCTGCTTAGAGCTCAAGACTATATAGAAAAATTAGAAAACAAATATAATGCAAAAATTATAAATGTATATGTACCTTCTTTAGATATATCATCCACATATATTAGGGACCAATTGAATTTAGGGAAGTCAGTTAGGTACTTAATACCTGAAAGTGTGGAATCATATATAAAGGAAAAGGGTTTATACAATTTTGGAGTTGAGTAAATGGATTTAAAAGAAATACAAAAAACACTAAAAGAAATGTTACCTGAGATAAGATTAAAACATTCTCTAAATGTATCAAAATGTGCAGTAAAGTTAAGTGAAATATATAAGTGTGACAAAGAACAAGCTGAGATTGCTGGACTTGTTCATGATTGTGCTAAATATTTTACAGATGAACAAATTGAAGATTGTATAGAAAAATTTAATATAGAACTAGATCCTTTAGAAGTAAATAATATAGCGCTATCTCATAGTGTTATAGGTTCTTATGTGGCACAATATGTATTTAATATTAATGATGATGAAATTATAAATGCAATAAAGTATCATACTACAGGCAAAGAAAATATGTCTCTTTTAGAAAAAATAATATATATGTCGGACTTAATAGAAGAAGGTAGAAACTTTCCAAGAGTAGAAGAATTAAGAGAACTAACTTATAGTGGTAAACTAGATGAAGCATTAATTTTATCTTTCAATAACACTATAAAATTTGTAATAGATAACAACCAGTTAATACACCCAAGAACTGTAAAAGCTAGAAACTATATTCTAGGTAAGTTAACTTTGCGTAGCTCTAACTAGGATAATTCTTTGTGAGATGAAGAGGAGTGTAATAAGAGTCGCGAATATTTAATTTTGTATATATAATAGTAATAATACAAATATTTATGATATAATAACTAGGTAGGTTTAAAATTGAAAGGAGACGGAATATGACAAACATGACTGTTGAACAAATGACAAAGATTGTTTACGATGCAATTGATGATAAATTAGGTCAAGATATATCAATAATAAATATAGGGAAAGTATCTTCTCTATGTGATTATTTTGTTATAGCAACTGCTGGTTCTACAAGACAAGTTAAAGCAATAGCAGATAACGTACAAGATGCTTTAACAGAGCACGGAATAGAACCAAGATCAAAAGAAGGATATGAAACTCAAAATTGGATATTACTTGATTATGGTGATGTAATGGTTCACGTATTTGATGAAGAAAATAGAGGGTTCTATAACTTAGAAAAACTATGGAAAGATGCTCCATACGTGGATGTTGACACTTTAGCATAAAGATGTTAATATTATAGAAAAATAAAGATTGAAATCAAATAAGTTAGAGTAGTAGGAAACTTTGTTTATTTCAGAGAGCTGATATTTGGTGTGAATCAGCATAAACTATTTTTGAACTTGCTAACACAAAATTATTTGGCCGTAGTTGGCATAAAGACTATCTAAGAGAGTTTACTTTTGTAAACTAATTAGGGTGGTACCGCGAAAATATATCCTCGTCCCTAAACGTAAAGTTTAGGACGGGGATTTTTTTAATATTATTAAGAAATTTTAGAATTTCTTAACTTGGATAAAATAATACTTATGGAAATTATTACAGAAAATACTTAGGAGGTAAATCATGAGCGTTTACAATTTTAAAAAGATTGAAGACAAATGGCAAAAAACATGGACAGAAAATAATCAATATAAAACTGACACAACAGATTCTTCAAAGCCAAGTTATTATGCTTTAGAGATGTTCCCTTACCCATCAGGAAACATACATATGGGACATGTTAGAAACTACTCTATAGGTGACGTAGTTGCTAGATTTAAGAAAATGGAAGGGTACAATGTACTTCATCCAATGGGATGGGATTCATTTGGTTTACCAGCTGAAAATGCAGCTATAAAACATGGAGTACATCCACATAAATGGACTATGGCAAACATAGAGGACATGAAAGGTCAATTAAAATTATTAGGATTAAGTTACGACTGGGAAAGAGAAGTAGCCACTTCTACTCCAGAATATTATAGATTTACACAAGAAATATTTTTAAAATTCTTAGAATCAGGTCTTGCTTATAAGAAAAAATCTTTCGTTAACTGGTGTCCATCTTGTGAGACAGTTCTTGCTAACGAGCAAGTTGTTGGAGGACTTTGCGATAGATGTGATAGTGTAGTTGTTAAAAAAGACTTAGAACAATGGTATTTCAAAACTACTGCATTTGCTGAGGAATTATTAAATGACTTAGATACTTTAGATGGATGGCCAGAAAAAGTTAAAACAATGCAAAGAAACTGGATTGGAAAATCTAATGGTGCTGAATTAGTATTTGATATAGACGGAACTGACAAGTCTATGACAGTTTACACTACTAGACCAGATACTACATATGGTGTTACTTTCATGGTTTTAGCTCCAGAAAGTGAATTAGCTGGGGAATTAGTTACAGGAACTGAGTATGAAGCTGACGTTAATGCTTTCATAGCAAAAATGCATACTAAAACAGAAATAGAAAGAACTGCTTCTGATGTAGAAAAAGAAGGTATGTTCATAGGAAAATACGTTATAAACCCAGTAAACAATAAGAAAATACCAGTTTGGATAGCAAACTATGTATTAGCTGATTACGGCACTGGAGCTATAATGGCAGTTCCAGCTCATGATGATAGAGATAGAGATTTCGCTGAGAAATTTAATTTAGATATAATACCTGTTATAGATGAAGATAACAAAATGATAAACTCAGAAGAATTCAATGGAATGGATGCTTCAGATGCATTTGAAGGTATAGTTGAAAAACTTGCTAAAGACAATAGAGGAGAGAAAACTACTAACTACAGACTTAGAGACTGGTTATTATCTAGACAAAGATACTGGGGATGCCCAATACCAGTTGTTTACTGTGATGATTGTGGAATAGTGCCAGTAGATAAAAAAGATTTACCAGTATTACTTCCTACAGATGTTGAATTCACAGGAAAAGGAGAATCTCCACTTACTACTTCTCAAGCATTTAAAACAACTCCTTGTCCACACTGTGGGAAAGAAGCAAGAAGAGAAGTTGATACTATGGATACATTTGTTGATTCATCTTGGTATTTCTTAAGATATATAGATCCCAAAAATACTGAAGAACCATTCAGTAAGGAATTAGTAAACAAATGGATGCCAGTAGATCAATATATAGGCGGAGTAGAGCATGCTATAATGCACTTACTTTACGCTAGATTTTTTGTTAAAGCATTCAAATCAATGGGAATGTTAGACTTTGATGAACCATTCAAAAACTTATTAACTCAAGGCATGGTTTTAATGGATGGAAGTAAAATGAGTAAATCTAAAGGTAATACTGTATCACCTATAGAAATAATAAACAAATACGGTGCAGATACAGCTAGATTATTCGTATTATTCGCGGCTCCACCAGAAAGAGACTTAGACTGGTCAGAGCAAGGTGTTGAAGGATGTTTTAGATTCTTAAACAGAGTTTATAGATTGGTAGATGAATTAGCTGAAGTAGCAAAATCAAATGCAGAAGCTAAAGCTGTAACTAAAGAAGATAAAGCTATGAGACTTGTAATACATTCAACACTTAAGAAAGTTACTGCTGATTTAAGTGAAAAATTCGGATTCAATACTGCTATAGCAGCATTAATGGAATTAATAAACGAAATGTACAAATACAAAGAATTAGATACTAGAAATGATGGAATAATAAGAGAAGGTATCGAAACAATAGTAACTATACTTGCACCGTTTACACCTCATGTAGGTGAAGAATTATGGACTATGATAGGTAAAGAAGGTAGCGTATTTGATATCAACTGGCCTAAATTCGATGAAAAAGCTTTAGTTCAAGATGAAGTTGAAGTAATAGTTCAAGTTAATGGAAAATTAAGAGATAAAATATCTATGGATGCTAATATAGCTAGAGAAGATATGGAAAAAGTAGCTTTAGAAAGTGAAAAAATTAAAACTGCAATAGAAGGAAAAAATGTAGTAAAAGTTATTGCTGTTCTTAAAAAATTAGTAAATATAGTTGTTAAATAGAATCTGCTTTAAATATATAAAGTGAAAATAAAAAGAATTATAAAAACCATATGTACAATTCTTTTTATGAGTAGTATAATAGAGAGGAAAATGTTTTTAATCAATATATTTTTTTAGGAGGTAAAAAACATGAAACATCAAGTTATACATACTAATAATGCACCAGCTGCAATAGGACCATATTCTCAAGCTGTTAAAGCTGGAAACTTATTATTTATATCAGGACAAGTTCCTTTTGTTCCAGAAACAATGGAAATAGTTGAAGGAGATGTAAAAGCACAAACTGCTCAATCATTAAAAAATCTTCAAGCTATATTAAAAGAAGCAGGAGCTGACTTCTCACATGTAGTTAAAACTACAGTATTCATAAAAGATATGAATGAGTTTGCTCAAATAAATGAAGTTTATGCTGAATATTTCGGAGAAAATAAACCAGCTAGAGCTTGTGTTGAAGTTGCTAGATTGCCAAAAGACGTTAAAGTTGAAATAGAAATAATAGCAGTAGTTGAATAGTAAAATTTATAACATAAATTTAACATAAATGACCATCACAGATGGTCATTTTTTATTTATAATTAATATTATGGTATAAAATAACACTTATGAAAAAGGAGATGGGGACATGGAAACATCCATTCATGCAATAGCGTGTAACAAGTTATTAATTCTATTTGCAACTATAGCTATTACAGGAATAATATGCAGCAAAGGAAGTGAATTAATAAATATACCAGATGTAGTATTGTTTTTGATTGTTGGTATCTTTTTAGGGCCATCCGTTCTAAAAATTATTGATATTACTCAGTTTCAACTGGAAAACCAATTAATATTAACATTTGGATCAGCATTTATTTTGTATTTGGGGGGGAAAGAGGTTAGTTTAAAAGTCCTGAAAGATGTAAAAATTAGTGTATTTCTTTTATCTACACTTGGCGTTATTATAACATCATTTTTAATGGCAAAAATTATAGGATTGAATTTTCAAATTAGCTTCATGACGTGTCTTTTAGCAGGCTCAATAATAGCATCTACAGACCCAGCAACAATTGTGCCAATATTTAACCAAGTAAAAATTGATGAAAAAGTAAAACAAACAGTAATTAGTGAATCTGCATTAAATGATGCTACTGGAGCTATATTAACAGTAGCAGTTTTATCCATAATTATGGGAGGTCATTTTTCTGTAGAGGAAAATATATATAATCTTTGTATTATGATTATAGTGGGAATAATAGTAGGATTAATAACAGGACTGGTTTTATTATTCTTAGTTAATGATAGTCCACAAGGTATATTTAAAGACTATACTCCTATAATATCTATATTGTCTGTAATAATAGCATATGAGCTTTCTACTTATTTAGGTGGTAGTGGATATATGTCATGTTTTATAGTTGGTTTGGTAACAGGAAATAAACAGAACTTTAAATTGTGGCTTAGCCAAAAACACTATGATGCAGATTGCAGTGTGGCAGAAACTTTAGGTACAATTTGTAGAATGTGTATATTTATAATATTAGGTAGTCAAGTTCAACTAGATGTATTGTTTAAATATTTTGTACCTTCATTAATATCTGTTTTAGGTTTAATCTTTATAGTAAGACCTTTATGTATACTAGCATGTACTTTAGTAGATAGAAAAGCAAAATGGAATAAAAATCAACTTATATTTATGATGTGGGTAAGAGAAACAGGAGTTATACCAGCAGCTCTTTGCGGTATAATTACTTCTATGAAGGTGCCTGGAAGTGAAATAATATCATCTATAGTATTTATGACAATATTAATAACACTTATACTGCAAGGAAGTACAACTAAGCTTGTAGCTAAAAAACTTGGTTTACTAGAAATGGAAGAGGAAGAACGTGAAGAGGCAACAGTAAATTAAGAATAGAAAATATAGTATAAATTATTTATATTTATGCTATATTTTTTTTGTTTTAAGGGTATTTATTTATATGATAAAATATAAAGTGACTAAATAATAAAAAGAGGTAGAGTGAGTATGAAAAATTATAAATTGATAGTTACAGATATGGATGGAACTGTCTTAGGTGAAGACCATAAAATTACAGAGGAAAATAAGAGTGCATTAAAAGAAGCAGAAAAAATGGGGATTAAAGTAGTCTTTGCTACAGGTAGATTTCATGATTCAGCTAAAGAACATGTGACTTTTTTAGATGATACAATGCCAATAATATCTTCTAATGGATCTATAATTAAACATCCAATAACAAATGAAGTTTTATATTCTAAATTTATAGATAAAGATATATGTTTGAAAATAATGGATATTATAGATGAATATAATCTTAGATATCAAGTTTATACAGACGAAAAGATACTTCAAAAGTATGAAACTGAAGAAGAAAAGAAATTTATGAAAGAATTTATTCAAAAAAATTTCTCTGATAAGGCTGAAATAATATTTAAAAAAGATTTAAGAGAAGATGTTAAAAATAGCAATGTGTTAAAGTTTAATGTTATGGAAATAGAAAAGCAAGATTTATTAGATGAAGTTAGAGCTGATTTGCAATTTGTAAATAATATAGAAATTACATCTTCATGGAAAGGAAACTTAGAAATTATGAGTGAAGGAAGTCATAAAGGAAATGCTGTAGAGTACCTATCAAAGCTATTAAAAATAGATAGAGAACAAATTATGGCTTTTGGAGACAATTATAATGACTTATCTATGATTGAATTTGCAGGAACAGGTGTGGCAATGGGAAATGCAGAAGAAGATGTAAAAAAAATTGCTAATCATATAACCGATAAAAATGGAAATAGTGGGGTAGCAAAGGCTATAAATGATTTGATTTTACAAAAAGTTGTTACTGCTTAATTAATAATTATGCTACCATTATAAGAAATGTAAATTAATAGGACAATTTATGTGTTAAAGGGGGCAATTTAGATGAAGCTTTGGGGAGGACGTTTTAGAAGTGATGAAAATAAGTTAATGGAGGAATTTAATAAATCCTTTTGTTTTGACTCGCTTTTATATAAAAAGGATATTGAAGGAAGTTTAGCTCATGTTCATATGCAAGTAAAAGTTAATTTGTTAAGTGAAGAAGAAGGGAAAATAATAATTGAATGTCTAAAATCTATAGAGAAGGATATAGAAGACGGCAAGTTGTCTCTTAGCGGAAATTATGAAGATATTCATAGTTTTGTTGAGATAAATTTAATTGAACGAGTTGGAGATGTTGGTAAAAAACTTCATACTGGAAGAAGTAGAAATGATCAGGTTGCTATAGATATGAGATTATTTGCAAAGGAAAAATGTAAAGAAATTATTTCGCATGTAGATAAATTAAAAAATACACTTAAAGAAGTAGCGGACAATAATCCGATTATTATGCCTGGATATACTCATTTACAAAGAGCTCAAGTAGTTACTTTTAAACATCACCTTATGGCTTATTACAGTATGCTAGACAGAGATAGTAAAAGACTAAATAATGCTTTGGAAATTTTAGATGAATCACCTTTAGGGTGTGGAGCTTTGGCTGGTACTACTCATAATATTGATAGAAATATTACTTGTGAGATATTGGGTTTTAAAAAGCCAGTAGATAATTTTATGGATGGAGTAAGTGATAGAGATTATTTATTGGAACTTATGAGTGATTTTTCCATAATAATGATGCATCTAAGTAGACTTAGTGAAGAACTAATACTATGGAGTTCTCAAGAGTTTAAATTTATTGAGTTAGATGATTTATATTCAACTGGTAGTTCTATAATGCCACAGAAGAAAAATCCTGATGGTGCAGAATTAATAAGAGGAAAAACGGGAAGAGTATATGGTAATTTAGTATCTCTATTAACAGTGATGAAGGGATTACCACTGGCTTATAATAAAGACATGCAGGAAGACAAAGAAGGTTTTTTTGATAGTGTAAATACTATTTCCATGTGCCTTCAAATAATGGAGAGAATGATAGCTACATTAAAAATTAGAAAAGATAATATGAAAAAAGCTGTTAAAGGTGGATTTTTAAATGCTACAGAGGTAGCAGACTATTTAGTAAATAAAAGTGTGCCTTTTAGAGATGCTCATGGTATTGTGGGGAGAATTGTAATTTATTGTGAAGATAATAATAAATCAATAGAGGACTTGTATCTAGATGAGTTGCAGAGATTTTCTCCAGTTTTTGATGAAGATATATATGATTTTATTGATTATGAAAATATCTTAAATAAAGGTATAAAGAAAAATTTAAAAAAATAAAAAATAAGATGGATCATCCATCTTATTTTTTATTTTCTCTTAAAGTTGTTTGATTTTCTTCTTCTTCTTCTAGATTTTCTTTTACTTATTATTCTAGAAATTATAAATATAATAAATAAAGAAATTAAAGCTAAAATCAGTCTAATTGAATATTTTACAGTAGTATTTTCTGTAATAAATCCAAATAAACTATTTAAATCATTTTTTGCTACTAAATTTATAGTTTTTTCTAAAGTTTTATCGTTATATACGTCAAGAGTACCTACTTTACCACCTTTTTTAATAGGCAAGTTATAATCCAAATTGACTTTTGCGCTATAATTTTCAGATGCTTTACTTCCCTTTTCTAAAACAATTTTATAGTTGGATTCAGGTTCGTAAAGTAATTCTTTTTCTTCAGTAAATAGAACTCTTTTGCTCTTAGTATAATCAGCCTTGTTAATTATTGTTTGAGTGTAGTAATTATTAAAGGCATAATCTATAAGAGTTCTAGAATCTGCATATACATCGGTACCGGTATCTTTATAGACTGCTGATATGACTCTCATATCATTTTTTACGGCGCTTGATAATAAGCATCTTCCTGCATCATCAGTATACCCTGTTTTTATTCCATCTACTATATCGTATTTTATATCTACAGACTTTCCTTTATATTTAATTTTTTCAGTTGAAGTTAAAAACTTATTGGTATTAAAGAAAGTTCTTGTTATAAAACGTCTGCTAGTAGATGTATCTCGCTTTTCAAAGGTTAGTGATTTTGTGCTAACTATTTCCCTAATAAGGTCATTACTCATAGCTTCTCTTGCCATTAAAGCCATATCGTAAGCAGTTGTATAATGTTCTTTGTCAGGTAATCCATGTGGATTATTAAAATGAGTATTTTTTGCCCCAATTGCCTTTGCTTCTTTGTTCATTAAGTCTGCAAAAGCTTCTTTAGATCCAGATACATATTCAGCTAATACTTCTGCGGCATCATTTGAAGAATGTACTAGCAATCCTTGTAATAATTCTCTAACAGTGAATATTTCCCCTTTTTGTAAATACATACATGAACCGTCTACAGAAAGATCATTATCAATCTCTATTGAATCATCTAAATCTTTTACATTTTTTATAACTAAATAAGCAGTCCATATCTTTGTTGTTGATGCTGGATATATTTTCCCATTTCCGTTCTTCTCATAAAGTACCGTACCTGTTTCGTAGTCTAATACTACAGAGTTAGGTGAAGAAATAGATACATCTTTGCTATCAGCAAATACAGAAATTGGACCTGAAAAAGTTGTTATAGAAAGAAGAAATGCTAGCAAAAAAGATAAAAACTTTTTCATAGGTAACCTCCCAATTTTAGTCTCGTCTTTTAGTATATCATATTTTTGTTAATAATTAAATTAAGGAGGGATAAAAATAGTGAATAATAAGAAAATAATTGTTTTTATATTTATACTGTTAATGTGTCCAATTGGATTGGTTATTAAAGATAAGCTTCAATCAAAAGAAGATATATACGTTTTGACAGAGGAGGAAAAGCCATTTCAAGAAACTACACAAGAGAAAGAAATAAAAAAAGAAGAAAATATTACTAATAAAAACATAACTGTATATATTAGTGGTGAAGTAAGTAAGCCAGGAATAGTAACTTTAAATGAGGGAGATAGACTTGCAACAGCTGTAGAGAAGGTTGGAGGAACGACTAAAAAAGCTGATTTAAGTGGTGTAAATATGGCTATTAAAGTACAGGATGAAATGCATTATATAATTCCTAAAATAGGAGAGGTAGTTAAAGAAAATACTTCTCAGGTTATAAGTGATGATAATATTAATCAAAATAAATCGTGGAAAGCATCTCAAATAAACATAAATATTGCTACAATAGAAGAGCTTGACACCTTGCCAGGTGTGGGAGAGGCTACGGCTAATAAAATAGTAAATCACAGAAGTGAAAATGGTGATTTTAAATCTATTGAAGAGATTAAGAATGTTAATGGTATAGGAGATAAAAAGTTTGAAGACATGAAAGATTTAATATGTGTAAAATGAGATTATAATATTTTAGTAAATAAAAAATTCTTCCTAGGAATCTAAAACTAGGAAGAATTTTTTTATAAAAAGTTTAATTATCAATAATAGTGAAACTACTATCAGTTAAGTTGAACTTATTCTTTAAATTGCTACTTAAATATATTTTTTTATCTTTTGTAATAAAAATAGCATCAACGCCGTCTAAGCTTTCTACTAGTTTTATACCATCTTTAACTCCTAAACCAAATGTTGTAGTTGATAGTGCATCGCAAATAATTGATTTATCAGAAACGATAGTAACGCTGCTTAAATTATTATCAAAAGGATATCCTGTGTGAGGATCTAGCATATGATGATAAATTTTATTGTTTTTTTCAAAATATCTCTCATAAATTCCAGAAGTAACAACAGATTTATTAGAAACCTTAATATTTCCTATGGAATTGCCACGAGGTTTAGTTGGGTCTTGGACTCCTATGGAAAAAGGTTGATTATTTTCTTTATTGCCAAGAACATATATATTACCACCTAAGTTAATTAAAGCACTCTCTAATTTTTCTTCTTTTAAATGTTCGTATATTTTATCTGCAGCATAACCCTTAGCAATACCGCCCAAATCTATTTTCATATTTTTCTTTGCTAATTTTACAGAATTACTCTCGTCATCTAAAAGTATGTCTTTGTAATTAACTAAAGTTAGATTATCCTTAATTTCTTTTTCGCTAGGTATTCTCGCATTTTCTGTACCTATTCCCCATAAGTCAATAATAGGACCTACACTAATATCAAATGTATCGTTAGACATACTAGAGAATTTTATGGATTCTTTAATAACATAGTAAGTATCCTCAGATACTTTAACATAGTTTTTTCCGGCATTGTTATTTATTTTAGATATTTCACTAGAAGCTATTTGGCAACTCATTTTATTGTCTATATCTTTTAATATTGCTTCACATTCCTTTAATATCCTATCCCCATCTTTTTTTGTAATATCATATAAAGTTATTTCATTTATAGTTCCTAAATTATAGTAGGTATTTGAATACTTATCTTCTTTTTTATTTTTAATTATCATAAAAAGAGAAAATACTATAACTACAACTAAAATTAAAATTGATGGGAGTTTTTTCTTATTCATAATGATTCCTCCAATTTTTTGTGTTATATTTAATTTAATATTTATAATTATATCATAAATATTTACAAATAATATTTATGATTAGGAGGTAAAAGGTTGAAAAAGAAAGACTTTATATTAATAATTGTAATTTTAATAGTTATAGCCTCTACTTTTGGGATTAACTACTTTGTAAATACTAAAAGTGGAGACAATATAGAAATATATGTGGATAATAAGTTATACAAAACTTATAGTATTGATGATGAGGAAGAAATAAAGATAGAAAGTGAAGAAGGATATAACATAATTAAAATTCATGATCATGGAGTTGAAATTACAGATGCATCTTGTCCAGATAAAGTATGTGTTCACACTGGATTTATTACGAAACCAAGTGAAAGTATAGTATGTCTACCAAACAAGGTTCATATAAAAATAACAACACAGAACAAGGAAAATGATAAAAATGAAGAAGATGTTATATCAAATTAAGAATTGGAGGATAAAATGGTTAACTTAGGAAATGATTGGGATAATTTACTAAAAGAAGAGTTTGAAAAAGATTACTACGTAAAATTGAGAGAGTTCTTAATTGAAGAATATAAAAGTAAGATTATATATCCAAATATGTACAATATATTCGAAGCATTAAAACATACATCTTATAAGGATACAAAGGTATTAATTTTAGGACAGGATCCATACCATGGAGAAAATCAGGCTCATGGATTGGCTTTTTCTGTACAACCAGGAGTTAAGACTCCACCATCTTTATTAAATATGTACAAAGAATTGAAGGATGATTTGGGATGTTTTATACCTAACAATGGTTATTTAATTCCTTGGTCAGATCAAGGGGTTTTATTATTAAATACAGCTCTTACAGTTAGAGCTGGAGAGGCAAATTCTCATCAAAATAAAGGTTGGGAAATATTTACTGATGAAATAATAAAGAAATTGAATGAAAGAGAAGAGCCTGTAATTTTTGTATTATGGGGAGGAAATGCTAGAAAGAAAAAAGTTTTTATCGACAGTAATAGACACTATATTTTAGAAGCTCCTCACCCAAGTCCATTATCTGCTCATAGAGGATTCTTTGGTTGTAAACATTTTTCTAAAATAAATGACATACTTATAAGGTTAGGGAAAAATCCTATCGATTGGCAAATACCAAATATATAAAATAATATGTTTTTTTGTAACACCTTATCCAAAAAAGTAATATCTTATATTGAGGTAAGGTGTTAATTATGAAGGTTAATATATTAAATAGTAAAAAAATTAGTGAAATGGTAAAAAATAATGAGTTTAAGTTAATAATTGATTTAAGAGAAGAAGAACTTTACTTAGCAGGACATTTACCAGAGGCAGTTAATATTTCTACAGATGAAATAAATGACAACTTAGAACATATTAGAAGTATTACAAATGAAGGTATATTGCTATATTGTGCTAATGGAAATCAAAGCATAACAGTGGGCAAAGTTCTTCTACTAGATGGGTTTAATAATGTGTATAGTCTTGCTAATGGAATAAAAAATTACAAATATAAACTATATAAATAATTTTAAACAAAAGGTAACATTTTTGTTAATTGTTGAACTTTGATGAAAGAGTGCTTAAATAGTTGAAAAAACTAGGTAGGCACTTTTTAAGTTTTTTGTCAAGTTGACAGGTGATGAAAAATAGTTTACAATTTAGTTACAAAATGACTTTGGAAAATGATTTAAAGTTAAATAAAACTTAGGAGGAGATAGTTTGAGTTATCTAAATAGAAAAGTAAAATCTATTATGTTATCGGGACTATTATCTATGGGGATTGTAACAGCAAATTATGTTGCCTTTAATAAAGAGGTTGTTTTAGTAGTTGATGGACAAGAAATTGAAGTGAATTCATTTCAACCAAATGTACAAGGTGTACTAGAAGAAAATGAAATAGATTATGACAAAAACGATATAATTAGCCAAGACTTGGATACTTCTTTGAAGAATGGAATGAAGATAGAAGTTAAACAGGTTGAAAAAAAGACTATTACTGAAACAGAAGACATACCTTATAATACAGTTATAAAAAAAGATAATTCTTTATTAAAAGGTAAAACAGAGGTATCACAAAAAGGGAAAGAAGGTACGAAAGAGCTTATATACGAAGTTATACACCAAAATGGTAAATTAGTAAGTAAAACCTTAGTAGAAGAAAATACAATAGAAAAATCTAAGGATAAGATAATTAAAAAGGGTACAAAAGAAAAGAAAGAAGCTAAAAGTGCTAGCAAAAATGCAAGTAGTGCGAAAAGTAGTTTAGGGAAGAAGGTAACAGTGTCAGCAACAGCTTACAGTGGACATACTATAACAGCCACAGGTACAGTTCCTAAATGGGGAACTATAGCAGTAGATCCAACTGTCATACCATATGGAACAAAGGTATATATACCTCAATTTGATAAGTATTTTATAGCTGAAGACTGTGGTGGAGGAATCAAAGGTAATAAAATCGATATATTTATGAATAGTGAATCCCAGTGTAATAACTGGGGTAAAAGAACAATAGATATATATATTGTTCAATAGATAAAAACCTTAAGGTGGACAACCATCTTAAGGTTTTTTTATATTTTTTTATGCCATAAATTTAAAGTTATAAGTTTAGTAATAGTATATTTAATAATTAAAAATATTAAATATACTATTACTAACTATAGGACTTAAATTGAATGATTAAAAGGTTTTCAGGATTGATACTCAAAAAAGTATGTTTACTTATACTT
Source organism: Terrisporobacter mayombei (assembly GCF_020748465.1). Classification (GTDB taxonomy): domain Bacteria; phylum Bacillota; class Clostridia; order Peptostreptococcales; family Peptostreptococcaceae; genus Terrisporobacter; species Terrisporobacter mayombei. The sequence goes on along the minus strand of NZ_JAHZMP010000001.1, from coordinate 1,095,635 downwards.
AATTTTAAATAAAATAATATAAACATAATTAAAATATATTTGAATATTTATTGAAAAATAGAGGGTTTTAAAATAAAAAAAGTTCTTGCAATTTTATAAAAATATTTATATAATTTGATTCGTAAGTTTAATAAAACTAAATTATAAAATTAGAAATAATAATCAATTGGTTAATGTGATCTGCATTGAAAGGAGGGGAGAAAATATGATTATTGAAAAGAATAGTGTGAGATTGAGTGAAGATAATACACCTTTGTTACAAGGACTGAAAGATTATTCTAACAGACATATAGCGTGCTTTGATGTTCCTGGTCATGTTAAAAATAAAGGAGTCAAGATATTAAATGATTTTTTAGGAGACGACGTAATGAAAATGGATATAAATTCGTCTCCATATATGGATAATGTATCTAAACCCAATGGAATTATAAAAAAATCACAAGATCTATTAGCACAAGCCTATGAATGTGATAAAGCCTTTTTTGTAACAAACGGAACTACACAAGCGATTCAAACTATGATTTTAAGTGTAATAAATCCTAATGATAAAATACTTTTACCTAGGAATATACATAAGTCAGTTATTAATGCGTTGATACTTAGTGGAGGTAAACCTGTATATATTCAACCTGAATTTGATGAAGAATTAGGTATAAGTTTAAATGTAAGTTATTTAAGTGTTAAAAATGAATTGGAAAAGAATAATGATATAAAAGCTATATTTTTATTAAACCCAACATATTATGGAGCTTGTTGTGAATTAGAAAAAATAATTAGCTTATGTAAAAGCTATTCAGTACTAGTATTAGTAGATGAAGCTCATGGAGCACATTTTCCATTTCATGATGATCTACCACCTTCAGCAATGAAGTTAAAAGCAGATATGGCAGCAGTTAGTATGCATAAAACAGGAGGTGCATTAACTCAAGCATCTGTGTTATTAGTGAATGAAGAAAATATCCATGGAGAGAAAGTTAGTCAAACTTTAAATATGTTACAATCTACATCTGCATCGTACTTATTAATGTCAAGCATTGATGGAGCTAGATATAATTTAGTTAATAAGGGCAGGTTGCAATTATCTAAAGCTTTGAATATTTCTCAATATGCTAAATATAAAATTAATAAAATACCAGGAATAAAGGTTATTAGCCACAAAAGTTGCAACAGAGAAGGAATGTACCTTCTTGATGAAACAAAACTTTGCATAAACGTTAAAAATTTAAATATAACTGGATTTAAAGTATATGATATCTTGTATCAAGAATTTGATATACAGCTAGAGCTAGGAGATTTGTATAATATTTTAGCTCTCATATCCTTAGGAACTACTAAGGGAGATGTGGATAGACTTATAAAGGCCTTAGATATAATTTCTAAGATGCACAAAAAAGAAACTATATTAAAGAGCGCTTCTATGAAGCAAATAAATCCTATTGTAAAGATGAATCCACGAGATGCATACTATAGCGAAAAGGAAAGCTTGGATCTTGCAAATTCTACAAATAGAATTTGTGGAGAAAATATTATGGCATATCCACCAGGTATTCCTATAATATCACCAGGAGAAATAATAACTAGAGAAATTATAGACTATATAAAAGTTCTTAAAAGTAGTAATGCTCACTTAACAGATATGCTAGATAAAGAACTAAATACAATTTTGGTAATAAAAGAAAAATAGAGCAAAGGAAGTGAACAATATGAAATTTGAAACATTAGGTCGTCATATATTAGTAGAATATTATAACTGCAATGAGGAAATGTTATCAAATCCAAAACTTATAGAAGAGTATATGAACAACTCGGCATTAAATGCAAAAGCAACAATAGTTGATTCAGTTTTCCACCATTTTAATCCATGGGGTGTATCAGGTGCAGTTATAATAGCTGAATCGCACTTAACAATACATACATGGCCAGAGTATGGATATGCAGCAGCAGATTTCTTTACATGTGGAGATATAGATCCGTGGAAAAGTTTTGAATTATTAGAAGAATTACTAGAAGCTGAAAGAAGTGAATCAACAGAAATACCAAGAGGGTTAACAAGTAAAATACAAAAATTTGCAAAAAAAGATTTAGGCAAAATTAGCCATAAGCCTGAGGCTATATAAGCAAATTAATACCTAAATATAAAATAAAAATATAAAATAAAAATCGAAATAATATTTTAACATAAAAATAAAAATTATACAAATACAGATATATAGATAAAATAGATAGTTATAAAATAACAAAGTGGAGGCGAAATTATGGAATTTTGGTATACAGAAGAGTGGACAGAAAATGTACGTTTCTCCATAAAAGTTGATAAACAACTTTTCAGTGGACAGTCAAATTTTCAAAGGGTAGATGTTTTTGAAAGTGAAGAATATGGGAAATTCTTAACATTAGATGGATTAATGATGGTAACTTATAAAGATGAGTTTATTTATCATGATATGATAGTTCATACTCCAATGGCAACTAATATGAATATTAAAAATGTATTAGTTATAGGTGGTGGAGATGGTGGAACAGTAAGAGAGCTTACTAGATATCCTCAAATTGAAAACATAGATATGGTTGAAATAGACAAAATGGTAGTAGATGTATCTAGAGAGTTTATAGATATTTGTGCATGTAAATTAGACGATGAAAGAGTTAACTTATATTATGAAGATGGAGTTGCTTTTGTAAAAAACTCTAAAGATCAAACTTATGATTTAATAATAGTTGACTCGACTGATCCAATAGGGCCAGGAGAAGGATTATTCTCAGTTGATTTTTATAATGATTGTTATAGAATATTGTCTGATGAAGGAATTCTTGTAAATCAAAATGAAAGTCCTTATTTTGACTTTAATGCAAGAGAAATGAAAAGAGCTTATGAAAAAATAAATAATTTATTCCCTATAGCTAAAGTCTATCAAGCGCATATTCCAACATACCCATCTGGACATTGGTTATTTGGATTTGCATCGAAAAAATATGATCCTATAAAAGACCAAGAAAGAGATAAATGGGAAGCTTTAGAATTAAAAACTAAGTATTACAATAGCGATATTCATGTGGGAGCTTTTATGTTACCTCAATATGTAAAGGATATGCTAAATGAAAAATAATAGATTTTATAATATTGGTCAGTTTATGGAAATGGAATGTGATTATGAAGAGTCAGATGTAATAGTATTTGGTGCTGGATTTGATGGAACTACTTCTAATAGACCGGGAACTAGATTTGCAAGTAGTGCCATGAGAGGGGAATTTTATGGACTTGAAACATATAGTCCACTATTGGGGTTGGATTTACAAGACTTTAATATATGTGATATGGGTGATTTAGAGTTAAGTATAGGTGACACTGATAAAGTGTTAAATGAAATATATGAAGGTACAAAAGAAATACTTAATGATGAAAAATTTCCATTTATGATAGGAGGAGAACATTTAGTTATCCTTCCTGCATTTCAAGCAATTAGCGAAAAATATAATGATGTATATGTACTTCATTTTGATGCTCATACAGATTTACGAGAAGAGTACAATAATAACAAAAATTCTCATGCAACAGTAATAAAAAGAATTTGGGATATAACAGGTGATGGGAAAATATTTCAATTTGGAATAAGATCTGGTACAAGAGAAGAGTTTGATTTTGCTTTAAGAGAAAGACACACGTATATGGAAACTCATACCATAGATACTTTTTGGAAGATAGTATCCACATTAGGCGGTAAAAATGTTTATTTAACAATAGATTTGGATGTATTAGATCCATCCATATTCCCAGGAACAGGTACACCAGAACCTGGAGGGATAACATATAGAATGTTTGAACAAATATTTAAAATACTAAAAAATTCAAATATAAATTTAGTGGGTTGCGACATAGTAGAACTTAGTCCTGATTATGATAGAAGTAACGTATCTACGATTGTAGCATGCAAAATACTAAGAGAATTATCTTTAGTTGCCTCACATAATTTAATAAAAAATCGTGAAAAAAAAGAAAAAAATAAACTTATATAAGGAGAGAAAAATGACGAGACATTTATTTACATCAGAATCAGTTACAGAGGGACATCCAGATAAAATATGTGATCAAATATCAGATGCCATATTAGATGAACTTTTAAAACAGGACCCTCTATCAAGGGTTGCTTGTGAAACTACTGTTACGACAGGCCTTGTATTGGTAGCAGGAGAAATAAGCACAAATGCATATGTTGATATACCTAAAGTTGTAAGAGAAACAATAAGAGAAATAGGATATGATAGAGCGAAATATGGATTTGATTGTGATACTTGCGGTGTGTTAACAGCCATAGATGAACAATCATCAGATATTGCCATGGGAGTAGATGAATCTTTAGAAAATAGAACAAGTGAACAAGGTGAAGATGAAATTGAAGCTATAGGAGCAGGGGATCAAGGTATAATGTTTGGTTTTGCATGTAACGAAACAGAAGAATTAATGCCACTACCTATATCTTTAGCTCATAAATTATCAAGAAAATTAACAGAAGTTAGAAAAAACGAAATTTTAGATTTCTTAAGACCTGATGGTAAAACTCAGGTAACTGTAGAATATGAAGGAAATACTCCTCTTAGAGTTCACACTATACTTATATCTACTCAACATAGCGAAGATGTGGAATCTGAAATAATAAGAGAAAATTTAATAGAAAAAGTAATAAAAGAAGTAATACCATGTAATTTATTAGATGAAGAAACTAAAATATATATAAATCCAACGGGAAGATTTGTTATAGGTGGACCTCAAGGTGATACAGGCCTTACAGGAAGAAAAATAATAATAGATACTTATGGTGGATATTCAAGACATGGTGGAGGAGCATTCTCAGGAAAAGATGCAACTAAAGTTGATAGATCGGCTGCTTATGCTGCAAGATATGTGGCGAAAAATATAGTTGCAGCAGGACTTGCTGATAAATGTGAAATAGAACTAGCTTATGCTATAGGTGTGGCAAGACCACTATCTATATTTGTTTATACTTTTGGAACTGGTAAAGTTAGCAATGAAGTTTTAGTTGAACTTATAAATAAGCATTTTGATTTAAGACCAGGTGCAATAATTAGAGATTTAGAACTTAGAAAGCCTGTATTTAAAAATACAGCAGCATACGGACATTTTGGAAGAACTGACCTAGGTGTTGCTTGGGAGAAAATTGATAAAGCAGAAATACTTAGATTGGAAGCTTTAAATAGATAAATAGAAAGGAGCGAATTAACTATTGTATAGATAATTCGTTCTTTTTATTTCTATTAATATGACTTCATACAAAATATGAAAATAAGGTATAATAAATTATAATTAAGAGATATTTATGTAATATTAAAAATTAATTACATAAATTATCTTTTAAAATTATAAAAGATAATTTATAATAATATTTATTTAAAAATCAAGGAGAATGTACATATGAAAGATTTTGCCATGAGAACAAGTCTTATTGTTGGAGACGAAGGAATAGATAAATTAGAAAAATCAAATGTTATAGTATTTGGAGTAGGTGGAGTAGGAAGCTTTGCTACAGAGGCTTTAGTTCGTGCTGGAATTGGAAATATAACTATAGTAGACTTTGACGATGTGGATGTTACAAATATAAACAGGCAACTACCAGCTCTACATTCAACAGTAGGAAAATTAAAAGTAGATGTAATGAAAGAAAGATTACTAGATATTAATCCGGATTTAAATATAAGAGCTGTAGCTAAAAAATATAATAAAGAAACTACAGATGAAATACTAATAGAAAATTATGATTATGTAGTGGATGCAATAGATATGGTTACATCTAAAATTTTATTAGTAGAAGAATGTAACAAAAAAGGATTAAAGCTAATATCTTCTATGGGAATGGGAAATAAATTAGACCCAACAAAAATAGTAGTTACGGATATACATAAAACTCATACTTGTCCCCTTGCGAAAGTAATGAGAAAAGAATTAAAAGATAGAAGAATTAAAAAACTTAAAGTGGTTTACTCTGAAGAACAGCCACAAGAGCTAAAGAAAAAAATAATGAATGGAAGAAAGGTTACCCCAGGAAGTACTTCATTTGTACCGTCTGTAGGAGGACTAATAATTGCTTCAGTTGTTGTAAATGATTTAATTAATAAATAATATATTAAAGGCCCTTTTAGGGGCTTTTTTTAATGTATAATATTTTTTATGATGAAAGAGGATTTTAAGCAAGAGAGTTGCCTGAAGTAATGACAAAGGTATCTCGTTGGCGCAATGAGCAAGCAAAATGTGTTAGTAGTAGATGATGAAAAGAAGCTTTGAAGATTATAGATAGTGAAGAAATACACTTAGTAATAATAGATATAATGATGCCTAATATGGACGGTATTGAAGCAACTATGAAAATAAGAAAAGAAAAAAATATTCCAATAATAATGTTAACAGCCAAATCTAAATACAGTGATAAAATTCTAGGTTTAAACATAGGTGCAGATGATTATATCACAAAACCATTTTATCCATTGGAATTAATAGCTAGAGTTAAATCTCAGCTTATAAGATATATAAATTTAGGTAACTTTAAAAATGAAGAAGATGTTGAAATAATATTTAAAAATATTAGTAAATATTATATAGATGTCAATGTTAATACAATTGGGAAAAGATTTGTTCAAGGAGATAAATCAAGAAATATAGAAGGTCATGGCTTAGGTTTGAGCATAATAAAAAGTCTAGTAAATATTCAAGGAGGAAAAGTAGAACTTTATATTCAATGAGACTTGTTTAAGCTTCCTTTAAAATTTTCTATCATATAAAATAAAGAAGTTACATTTTGAAATGTAGCTTCTTTATTTTGTTATTATTTATAATTTTTAGTGCTAAAAATCTTGTAGCCATTGCTATAAAATATTAAATCACCATTAACGTCAGTACGGATGGCTTTAGCGCCGTATTTTTCTAAAGTATCTAAGGTTGACTTATGAGGGTGACCATATTGGTTTTTGTAACCGCAAGATATTGCTGCAATAGAAGGGCTGGCCTCCTTTACAAAGTTATCAGTAGAAGAAGAACTACTTCCGTGGTGAGCAACCTTTAAAAAATCAACATCTTCAAGTTCAAATGAATTAGTCATTTCAATTTCGTTAGTTTCTTCGCAGTCGCCTGTAAATAAAAAATCCATGTTCTTATATTCTAAATTAAATACAATAGAATTTTGATTGTTATTATCCTGTATATAAGAAGGACTAAGTACATTTAGAATCGTAGTATTGTTTATTTTTATGGAATCACCTTTACTTAAATGATTGAGATTAAGTTTTTTATTTTGGCAAGCTTTTACAAGATCATAATAATGAGAAGAATCATCTTTTTGATTCGGTGTATAAACTTTTTTTACATCGAAATTATTAATAATTTCGTCTAAGCTGCCAATGTGGTCCTTGTCTAAGTGAGTGGCTATAACTATGTCTAAATTATTTATTTTATTCAATTTTAAATAAGTTTTTATGATTTTATAAGTATTATCATCTCCGCCATCGACTAATATGTTTTGATTTTCGGGAGTTTTTATTAAAATACAATCTCCTTGTCCTACGTCTATAATATGTACAGATAGAAATTCTTTATATCTATCGCAACCACAACATAAAATAAGAAGTAAGACTATAATCATACATTTAATTTTCTTAATCAAAAATAAATCCTCCAAATAATTACTCTTCATATTTTATTCACAATTATTAATTAAAATAGGAGTTATTATACGTTTAAAAAATAAAAAAATAAAATTTTTTGTTTACGTTGGATAAAAGTGATATTATATACAATGAATAAAATTAAAAAATTATTTGAATTCAAATAAAAATGTTTATATATGCATTGTTAGGGTATTATATATATTAAATTCAATTTTGAGCGAAAATATTTAATAATGAAATACAAATGTAAAATTACTATTTAACATAGAATTTATAGCAATAAATTAGGAGGAAATTATGATTTTTAAAGATATAAATATGGAATGTAGAGAAATGCTTAATCCATATTTCGATTTAGTAGATTATGAAGCATGTGAATATTGTTTCAATACATTATATATGTGGCAACATTTATATAAAACTGGTTACTATATAGGAGATGGATTTGCTGTAATAGTTGCAGAATATGAAGGAAATACATTTTCAATATTACCGTTAGCTAAAAAAGAAGATATGCCAAGAGTTATACAATTTGTTGTTGATTACTTTGAAAAAGAGCAAAAGAAGATATATTTTAGAGGGATAACACAGGAAGTAGTAGACTTCTTAAAGGAAAATTACCCAGGAAAATTCAATTATATTGAAGAGAGAGATCTATTCGATTATGTTTATGATGGGGAAAGCATGAGAGAATTAAAGGGTAGAAAGAACGTAAAAAAAAGAAATCATATAAATTACTTCAAAAAAGAATATGAAGGAAGATACGAATATAGATTACTTGATGAAAAAGATTTTGATGCTTGTTTAGAACTAGTACAAGAATGGACTAGCAACAAAGAAGAAAATGATGCTGTAGATGAAGAGATGGAAGAAGAGCTTATTGGAATTAAGAAACTATTTGAAAACTACAGTATTTTAAAAGATAAACTTAAAATAGCTGGAATATTTATAGACGGGAAATTAGAAGCTTTTACAATGGGAGAGTATATTAATCCTAATATGGCCTTAATTCATATAGAAAAAGCTAATCCAATCATAAGAGGATTATATCCATTTATAAATCAACAATTTTTAGTTAATGAGTTTAGTGATGCAGAATTTATAAATAGAGAAGAAGATTTAGGAATAGAAGGACTTAGAAAGGCTAAGCTTTCTTATCACCCCGTTAGATTTGTAGAAAAGTATACTGTTAGAGAGGTATAAGATTTATGAAGATTAGGTTTGCTAGGGAATGTGATCAAAATAATATAATGGAAATTTGGAACTATTGTTTTAATGATGGACCTAAATTTACAGATTATTATTTTAATAATAAATATAAAAATTATAACACAATAGTAGTTGAGGAAGAGACAAATATAGTCTCTTCTCTTCAATTAAATCAATATAAGATAAAATTGAATGATAAAGAATATGAGACGTCTTATGTTGTAGGAGTATCCACCTTGCCAGAAGCTAGGGGTAGGGGCTATATGAAACATATTATGGATTTTACTTTAAATGAGTTATACAAAAAAGAACAGCTTATATCAATATTGATGCCAATAGATTATAGATTGTATAGAAAATATGGATACGAGCATTGTTATGATCAAATAGAGTATGAAATTAATATAGAAGATTTAGGTGGATTTAAATCTTCGGGCAGTTTAATAAAGGCTAATTCAGATCATATTAATGAAATGATAAATATAGAAAAATCTTTCTTAGAAAATTTAAATGGAAGAGTAATAAGGGATGAAGATTACTATGAAAATTTGTTTAAAGAAATAGAAAGTGAAGATGGACATATTTATATTCATAAAAATGAGGAAAGTGATGGATATATAATATATTTTATAAATGGAGACGATATTTTTGTTAGAGAGTTATATTATAAAAATATGAATGCCCTTAAGGGAATGTTGCGATTTATATACAATCACAATACTCAATGTAAAAAAGTAAATATAACATCGCCTTTAGATGATAAGATAAGATTTGCTTTATCAAATCCTAGAACTGTTAATATGAAATTAAAACCTTTTATGATGGGAAGAGTTATTAATTTAAAAAAATATTTAGAAAGCTTATATATAGAAGGCAACGATAAATCAAGTATAATTATTTCTATTAAGGATAATTATATAAAGGAAAATAATAAAATATTTAAAATTAGCTTAGAAAATAACAAGTTGACTTTGGAAGATGGAAATTTTGATTATGATGTAGAGTTTGATATTAACACTATATCTCAACTAGCGTTTTCTTATATAAATGGAAAAGAAGCCTATTTATTAAATAACTTAGAAGAAAATAAAGAAGTTATAAAATTTTTAAATTTGATTTTTGTTAAAAAAGAAAATTATATAAATGAATATGTGTAAAAAGACAGCGAAAGGCTGTCTTTTTTTAGGTGAAAATTTAATCTTTTGAAAAAAAGTATTAAGAACTTGTGTTATAAAATTATATTTTGTATATAGAATATAAAACAACAGTTGAAAAAAATAATAAAAAGGACTACTATTATGAATATTTATAAAATCCTGAAAAATATCGAGGTAAGCGCGTAAGCTTTACTAATCCAAGTGGAGGATTATTTACATGGGTTAAATTACCGGAGAAATTAAATGCACAAGAACTTATGGAAAAATGTGTAGAAAATAATGTTGCTTATGTTCCGGGAGGGTTTTTATTTCCAAGTGGAAATAAGGAAAATTACTTTAGATTAAATTATTCTAGCTGTAAAGAGGATGAAATAATTGAAGGAATAAAAAGACTAGGAATAGTTTTAAATGAAGCAGTAAGTGAAACTGTTGAAGTTTAGAAAAGAAGCGTATCTTCACAGAAGAAGATATGCTTCTTTTCTAATTGATTGATTTAAACAACGTAGTTGCTTGGAATTTCATGGCATCAATACAATAGATTAAATTAAGCAAATTTTTTATTTAAGAGAGCAGTATAATATGTTTGAAAAAATTTAAGATGATGATAATAAAAATAAATAAAAAGAATTATGGAGGAAAAATGAGAAGGCCAATATTAATATTATTTATATTTTTGTTGTTCATATCTTTTATTTATACAAATAACAAATCCTTAGATGAAATGGCGGATAAAGAAAAAATAACTATAGAAGGTGTGATAAAGGACAAAATTGAAAAAGATAAATATGATCAATATAAAATAGAAAAATACTTAGTAAATGATTACAGTAAAAAGCTAGACATAAAAATAGGTAAAATAGTTGAAATAAATGGAAGTATTAAAAGTTTAGATGAAATGAACTTTGATGATTTTAATTATGGCAGATATGTAAAAAGTATGGGATTTAAAGGTATTATAACTGTAAGATATTATAAAATACAAGGAGATAGTAAATTCTATACTTTTATAGGTAATACAAAAGCTTACTTGAGAGATACATTTAGATATCTATATAAAGATAAATCTGATTTTATTAATTCTTTAATCTTAGGTCAAAAGGAAAACTTGAGTAAAGAAGAAAAAGATATGTTTTCAAAAACTGGTACTAGTCATGTAATAGCTATATCTGGACTTCATACAGGCATACTATGTACCATGATAGCAATAATTATAAAAGGGATTAATAAATTTTATAAACTTATAATTTTAACTATTGTAATGATCTTATACAGTATAATGATTGGATTTTCACCATCTATAAGTAGATCCATAGTTTTTGTTGTAATTATGTATCTGGCTATATTCTTGGAAGAAAAAAGAGATGGAGTATGCACACTATCTTTGATAGGTGTATTTTTGATTGTAAATAATCCTTATATAATTTATAATACATCTTTTCAATTATCTTTTTTAGCCACTTTATCTATTATATATTTTTATAAAATAATAAATAAGTATTTAAAAATAAGTATTATATCCATAAGTTTAAGCGCTAATATATTAACTTTGCCAATTATATATTATGTGTTCGAAGGAATACCGGTATTATTTCTTATTGGGAATATTATTGTTGTTCCTGTAATTGGTATAATAATGAATTTAAGTATAATTAGTGTAATTTTATTTAGATTTAGTATTTTAATATCAAAAATTTTAGCATATTTAAGCAAAAGCATTATTATTATGGTATATTATTTATTAGACAAACTCGCAGGGAATAAATTAGCATATATTGAAATTAACAATCCTAAATTATTTTATGTAACTTTTTATTACATTTTAATTTTTTCGTATATGATATATAGAGAGTTAAAAATTATGAAGGAGCAAGAAAATGGATTACAAGGATATTATAAGGAATATTAAAAATAAAAACTTTGAAAATATATATCTTTTATATGGTAGAGAATATTACTTAATTGATAATGCTATAAAAAACTTTAAGGAAAGTCTTAATGAGTCTATGATTGATTTCAATTTAGATGTAATAGACGGTAAAGAAGTTTTTTCAGATCAATTGTTAAGTTCTATAGAGACTCTACCTTTTATGGATGATAAAAAAATTACCATAGTAAAGGATTTTGAACTATTAAAAGGAAAAAGAAAGAATTTTTCTGAGAGTGATGAAAAATTCTTTATAGATTATTTAGATAATATATCAGAAAGTACAGTTTTAGTATTTGTCGTGTACGGAGAAGTGGACAAAAGAAAGAAGATAGTAAAAAAAATACAAGAAAAAGGTGTTGTATTTAACTGTGATAAAATTTCTGATATGGATTTATTTAAATGGACAAAAAGAAAGTTTGAAAGTTTTGGGGTAATAATAGAAAACACGCAAGTTATGTATTTTATTGAATCTCAAGGATATAGGGATAAAAATAGTGAAAAGACTCTCTCAGATTTGGAAAATGAAATAATTAAAATTAGCTCCTTTGTAGGTGAAGAAAATAAAGTAAGTAATGAGATTATAGATAGATTATCTCAAAAGAAAATAGAAAATGATATTTTCAAGCTTATAGATTATATGGGCGAGAAGAATTCTTCATCTGCCATAAAAATATTAAATGATATGATTAGTGAAGGAGAATCTGTTCTTGGAATATTTGCTATGATAAGCAGACAATTTAAAATTGTTCTACAGGTTAGAAGTCTGCAAATTGATGGAACGTCTGTAAATGAAATTTGTGAAAAATTAAGTTTGAGACAATTTGTTGTTAATAAAGCCTTAAAACAAAGTCGTAACTTCTCAGATGATATTATAATAGATATGTTAAACTTTATATTAGAAAATGATTTTAAAATTAAAAATGGATTAATAAGAGATACTTTGGCTATAGAAATACTAGTGAGTAAATACTGCCAAAGAAATATTAGTTAAGAGTCTTAGTTAAAATGCTAAGACTTTTTTATTTGTGGGCAGAAGTAGTAAAATAATGTTAAAATAAACGCAATAAAAAACCCTTGATAAAATCAAGGGTTTAAATTTATAAAAATTAAACTGTTATTATGCGTTCATTGCGTTTAATTTTTGAGCTAATTTAGCAACTTTTCTAGCTGCAGCGTTTTTGTGTATTGTTCCTTTAGATGCTACTTGGTATATTCTCTTTTGAGCATATTGGAATCTAGCTGTAGCTTCTTCAACATTACCTGCAGTAACAGCTTCATCGAATCTTCTTATAGCAGTTTTTACTTGAGATTTTCTAGCTTTGTTTAAAGCAGTTTTCTTATCGATAACTTTTATTCTCTTTTTAGCTGATTTTATGTTTGCCACGAAAAACACCTCCTCGTAAATATAATTATTCTCATCGTCAACATATTAGATTTTAACAGAAATAAATATAAAAATCAAGAGTTAATATTTATTAGTTAAATATAATTTGCTAACTGTTTTTTTTGTGCATGACTTACTTTATCACATATAAAAATATTTCACAATAATAGATTTATTTATTCATAAAAGTAATAAAAAATGATAAATAATGTTTAAAATGTTAACACATGTCAATAATCAATAATATCATTTTATTGAGTACTGGAGGAAACTATGATAAAAATTAGAACTGACCTAGCTCTAGAAGCAAGAGAGATAATAGAAGAAAGCGGTAATAGTAGTGAAATACCAGGAGTTAAAACAATAAACAAACAACTTGATGACTGTATAGTTACAAAAGTTGAAGTATTAAATGAGCAAGGTTCTCAAATAATGAATAAAGGAATTGGAACATACGTAACATTAGAAAGTAAATTGATGAAATATGATGACGATGAATCTAGAGAACAAATAATAAATTATTTAACTGATGAACTTAAAGATATTTTTGGTTTAGATGAACAAAAGAAGACTTTAGTAATTGGACTTGGTAACTGGAATATAACATCTGATGCACTAGGCCCAAAATCAGTATCAAAAACTCTTGTAACACGTCATATATTTAAAAATTACAATAAGGATTATGATGACGATTTTACAGAGGTTGCTGCATTGAGCCCAGGGGTTATGGGTATTACTGGAATAGAAACTAGTGAAACTGTTAAAGCAATAGTAGATACTATTAAACCAGATAGAGTAGTTGCCATAGATGCCCTTGCTTCAAGAAAAATGGATAGGGTAAATTCTACTATACAAATATCTACAGCTGGAATATCTCCAGGTGGAGGAGTTGGTAATAAAAGAAAGGCTCTAAATAAAGAATATTTGGGAGTAGATGTTATAGCTATAGGTGTGCCAACGGTAGTAGATGCAGCTACTTTAACTAGTGATGTACTAGACGTGGCAATCGATAATTTAATGGAACAATCTAGCAAAGGTGAAGTATTTTATAAAATGCTTCAAAAATTACAGGAAGAAGAAAAATATCAACTAATTAAAGACTCTCTAGATCCTTATGATAAAAATTTAATTGTTACTCCTAAGGATATAGATGAAACTATAGAAAATTTATCAATAATAATTAGTGAAGGATTAAATAGATCTCTTCATCCAGGGAGAACTTCGTAATAAGGAGGAATTTTAATGATTAAAAATAAAATAAAAGCTATAAAAATTGGATTTTTAATAGTTTGTATTTTGCCTACTATTTCTCAAGCATTAGATAAAGAAGATATATTAAAATATTTGGTGAAGTCATCTTATCCTGAAGTAAAAGTTATAGACAAAGAAGATAAGGATAACAAAGAAGATGAGGATAACTCAAAATCTACAGATAATATAAAAAGCAATACAAATAATATAGATGGCAAAGAATATGTTAATGTTTACGTTGGTGAAGAAAATAAGCCAGAACAAAAAGAGACGAAAGAATCAAAAGAAACTAGTAATATTATTGATTCAAATTATACTAATGATATAAGGGTAACAAAGGACAAGCCACAAATGCTTATCTATCATACTCATAGTAGTGAAACTTATTCTGATTCACCAAAGAATAACTATCATTCAACAGATATAGAACATTCAGTTATGTCTGTAGGAAGTATTTTATCTACAGAGTTGTCAGAAAAGGGATGGGGTGTAGTTCATACTACTAAGTATAATGACTTGTCTTACAACGATGCTTATGCAACGAGTGCTAAGACAATGAAGTCTATTCTATCTAAGTATAATTCTATTAAAGTAAGTATAGATTTACATAGAGATGGGCAAAGTGTAAGTACTGCACAGGCGAAAAAGGCAGTACACGATAAATATACAACTAAAATAAATGGAGAAACTGTTGCAAAGTTTTTCTTGGTAGTTGGTCAAAGAAATCAAAATGTGGGAGAATTAAAAAAACAGGCAGAAGAAATTACAGCTTTAGCTGAAAAGAAATATCCAGGATTAGTTTCTCCAGTAGTTCCAAAACAATATGGTAGATTTAATCAATATATGGCAGACAATGGATTATTAATAGAAATAGGTAATAATGCAACAAGTACAAAAGAAGCTCAGGCTACATGCAAATATTTAGCAGAAATACTCGATGAGTATTATTCTGATATAAAATAATTAGGGTAAAAATTATGAGCCGTTTAGAAAAATCTAAAAAAGAAAAGTATTCTAAAAAGAAATATAAAACAATTTGTAGAATGATATTTATGTTTATGATGCTAGTAATTACTACTAGTAGCATACTAATAATAGATTATAGAATTAATGAGGTCTTAGACAACGATAGTAAAAATGATATTATAAAATATATAATGGATATATTTTAAACTATAACATTTAATTTTTATATGATATTAAAGAATACAAATTTCGAAAATAAACCAAAATATTAGAAAAAATAAGACTTGAAAAATAAGTCTTATTTTTTTGTTATATACTACTTATTTACATAAAAGCAGATATATTATAAAATAAAGTCTATGATAACAACTTATTAAGGAGGAATAAAGGTGGACAAACAAAATAGAACTAGAAATTTCAGTATAATTGCGCATATAGATCATGGTAAGTCTACCTTAGCTGATAGATTAATACAGTACACAGGTTTAGTAAGTGATAGAGAAATGAAAAGCCAGTTATTAGATAACATGGATTTAGAAAGAGAAAGAGGAATCACTATCAAACTGCAAAATGTAAGGTTAATATATAAGGCTAAGGACGGAAATGAATATTATTTAAATCTTATAGATACTCCGGGTCATGTGGACTTTAACTATGAGGTATCAAGAAGTTTAGTAGCATGTGAGGGGGCATTACTTGTAGTAGATGCCGCTCAAGGAGTGGAAGCACAGACTTTAGCGAATGTATATTTAGCGCTAGATCAAGATTTAGAAATATTACCAGTAATAAATAAAATAGACCTACCAAGTGCTAGACCAGACGAGGTCAAAGAAGAAATTGAAGATATAATAGGTCTTGATGCAAGTGAAGCGCCATTAATATCAGCAAAAAGTGGTTTAAATATACAAGACGTATTAGAAGATATAGTTGCAAATGTACCAGCGCCTACTGGAGATATAAACAAACCATTAAAAGCTTTAATATTTGATTCATACTATGATGCTTATAAGGGTGTTGTAGCCTATGTTAGAGTATTTGAAGGTGAAGTTAAAAAAGGTATGACTATAGAAATGATGAATACTAAGAAGAAATTCGAAGTAACAGAAGTTGGAGTTATGGCTCCAGGTGCAACAGAATTAGATAGTTTATCTGCTGGTGATGTTGGATATATTGCAGCAAGTATAAAAGATATAAGAAGTTGTCACGTAGGTGACACTATTACTGATGCTAACAATAAAACACAAGAACCTTTAGAAGGATATAAAAAAGCAACTCCAATGGTTTATTGTGGTATTTATCCAGGCGAAGGTGAAAAATACGAAAACGTAAGAGATTGCTTAGAAAAACTACAAGTTAATGATGCAGCGCTTGAGTTTGAATCAGAAACTTCTGCAGCCTTAGGATTTGGTTTTAGATGTGGATTCTTAGGATTATTACATCTTGAAATAATACAAGAGAGATTAGAAAGAGAATTTAATCTAAATTTAGTTACAACAGCTCCTTCTGTTATATATAGAGTTACTAAAAATGATGGAGAAGTTGTTATGGTTCAAAACCCTGCAAATTTACCAGAGGTTTCAGAAATAAGAATGATAGAAGAACCAATAGTAAAAGCTGATATCATAGCACCAAAAGATTTTGTTGGTATAGTTATGGAACTATGTCAAGAAAGACGTGGAACAATGTTACACATGGAATATATAGATGAGAAAAGAGTTATGCTTCATTATGATTTACCTCTAAATGAAGTTGTATACGATTTCTTTGATGCACTAAAATCTAGAACCAGAGGATATGGCTCTCTAGATTATGAGATGAAGGGATATGTTCCTTCTCAACTTGTAAAATTAGATATATTAATAAATAAAGAACAAGTTGATGCACTTAGCTTTATCGTTCATGAAAGTAAAGCATACTCGAGGGGTAAGGCAATGTGTGAAAAACTTAAAAATGAAATACCAAGACATCAATTTGCTGTTCCTATACAAGCAGCTGTTGGAAATAAAATAGTAGCTAGAGAAACAATAAGTGCTCTTAGAAAAGACGTACTTGCTAAATGTTACGGAGGAGATATATCTCGTAAGAAGAAACTTCTTGAAAAACAAAAAGAAGGTAAGAAACGTATGAGACAAATTGGTAGCGTGGAAGTACCACAAAAGGCATTTATGTCAGTTCTTAAATTAGATGAATAAATTGTATAAATAAAGAAGAAAAGGTGGTTAGTTATCTATCTTATATAATGGATATACTAACTGACTTTATATTTTGACTATGGAATGGTAGAAATTTACAAATTTTAACAAATTAATATTTGTAATTTATTGAAATATAATTAAAAATACTATACACTAGGGTATAAAGTTTGGAATATTGTGTAAATGGCGATTTGAAGAATAAAACTTATTATTAAGAAATTGAAATAAATACTTTTAGAATTCGATAATTTTTGATATAATTGACTAGTTGTTAGACAAGAAATGATAATAATCTAAATTTTATACTATTGTGTAAAACAAAAATGTACTTTGTATGAAACCTTAGTATATGAAAACAATCATATAATGACGATTAATTAGGGAGGGATGAACCATTATTATTATAGTATTGTGTATAGTCACTCTACTTATACTTGGTATAAGAGAACAACTTGCTCAAAAGAGAAATGTTAAAAAAATACCAATAAGAGTGAATATAAATGGGATAAGAGGAAAATCAACTGTCACAAGGCTAATAACTGGCATATTAACTGAGGCAGGGTATAAGACAGTAGGAAAAACAACTGGAACAGAAGCTAGAATGATTTACTGGTTCAAAGATGAAGAAGAACCTATAATAAGAAAACCTCAAGGTGCTAACATAGGTGAGCAATTAGAGGTATTACAGAAGTCGGCAGACTTAGGAGCAGAAGCTTTAGTATGTGAGTGTATGGCAGTAAACCCAGACTATCAAAAGGTATATCAATTTAGAATGTTGGAAGCTAACATTGTTTTAATAGTTAATGTACTTGAAGATCATATGGATGTATTAGGACCAACATTAAATGAAGTAGCGCAAGCATTTGCAGCAACTATACCATATAATGGATACTTAATTACTATACCAAGTCCTTATCTAGATTACTTTAAAGAAGTTGCTAAGGAGAGAAATAGTAAGGTAATAGTAGCTGATAATTCAAAAATAAGTAGTGAATTTTTATCTGAATTTGATTATATGGTATTCCCTGATAATGCATCTTTAGCTCTAGCTGTAGGAGAAGCTTTAGGTTTAGATAAAGAAGTATGTATGAGGGGGATGCTTAATGCTCATCCAGATCCAGGGGCAATGAGAGTTACTAAAATAGGAAAAGAATCTCTAAATTGTCATTTTGTAAATGGATTTGCAGCAAATGACCCACAGTCAACACTAAATATTTGGATAAAAATATGTGAAATGGACTATGATTCAGATGATCCAATAGTTATTATGAACTGTAGACAAGATAGAGTTGATAGAACCGAAATTTTTGTAAGAGATGTGTTTCCGAATATTAAAACTCATACACTTGTTGGTATAGGGGAGGTAACTGAGCCTGTTGCTACGGCATTTAAAAATGGAATGTTGCCAAATGTAAAAAATTATATTGATTTAGAAAATGCAACACCAGATGAAATATTAGAGGTTATAAATCCTTTAATGAAAAACAGAGTAATTTATGGTGTAGGAAATATACATGGTACGGGTGAACCATTTATAGAAAGACTTTTAAGTATGAGTCAAGATGAAACAATAACTGATTATAGTGAGAAGCAAAAAGCTGTAATCTAGAAAATTTAGGAGGCTATAATGGTATTGACAGATTTATATGTAGCGATAATCTTAGGTTTAACTCTAAGCTTATTATTTCAAGAAAAATTCGGAATTAACCCAGGAGGGCTTGTGGTTCCTGGATATTTAGCGCTTACGATGAATAATCCTAAGAGTTTGATAGTTATATTACTGTTAAGTGTATTAACTTATATGATTGTTGAATTTGGATTAAATAAATTTATTATATTGTATGGAAGAAGAAGATTTTTAGCGATGCTTTTAGTATGTATGCTATTGAAAATTGCATTAGACAGCCTAAATATGTCTATGGGGATGTCGTTAGGAGTGCTTGAGGGAGTTGGAATAGTTATACCAGGTTTAATCGCAAACTGCTTCTACAAGCAAGGCATAAAACTTACAACGGTAAGTACTTTAGGTGTTTCTTTTGCAGCTTTTGTTATCTTAAATGTAGCTCAATTAGTTTAAGGAGATGGAAATATGGATAAAAGTTTGACTTTAAAGGAAAAAATCCAAATTTATATAAAAAATAGAAAAGAAATAACACTTTTTAATTTATTGATATTATCACTAATTTTATGCTTTAGTTATATGTTTTTGGATATTATATTCTAAAAGGGGATAATTTAATCTTTATCACTAACGAAAATTAATATCAAAAAGGAGAGAATGGATTGAAAAAATCAAGATGGAAACAAATTGCATCTGTGCTGTTAGCACTTGCATTAGGTTTAAGCTTAGTTTTCTATGATAATATTCAGACTATGTTTACTGTAGGTGTGAATAAGGTATTAAAAAGAGATGGTCTAGAAGGGTATGGAGTAAGCTCGTCTAATCCTTTAGCTGTTAAGGTTGGGATGGACGTTTTGAAAAACGGAGGAAATGCTGCAGATGCAGCGGTAGCAATATCATATGTATTAGGTGTTGTTGAACCTTATGGTTCAGGAATTGGTGGAGGAGGAGCGATGCTTGTTTATTCACCCAAAGATGATGATTTCAAATTCTTTAATTACAGAGAAACAGCTCCTATAAGTTCTGCAACTCAAACTAGCGGTATTGGTGTGCCTGGTTTTGTAAAGGGTATGGAAGAAGTAAACAGTACTTATGGTACAAAAGAAATGAAAGAACTTATACAGCCATCTGTTGATTATGCTGAAAATGGATTTGAAATGAATACAAATCTATATAATAGACTTGATATTTTTAAAGGATATTCAGATATGAATAGTTTGACTACATTCTATGATGAAAATGGTCAGCCAAAGAGTGAGGGAACGACCATAGTTCAGCCGGAATTAGCAACTACTTTAAAAACTATCCAAGAGGGTGGAGCGAATGCTTTCTATAATGGAGTGATTGCTCAACAATTAACACTAGGTGGCTTACTAAAATCAGAAGATCTATCTGCTTATAAAACGGAAATTGTAAAACCGTTAACAGGTAAATTTAATGGATATGAAGTTGTAACAGCTCCAGCGCCATTTGGTGGTGCCACGTTACTACAAATATTGAAAATGTCCGAATATGCTGATGTTCAAAAATTTGCTACCAATGAAGCGGATTATTTAGAAAAAATGTCTCAAATAGTAAACATTGCTTACACTAATAGAAAGGCACATATTGCAGATCCTAATTTTGAAAATGTTGATTCTCAAAAATATGTAACTGATAATTATGTAAAAAAACTATATGAGAAAAAGTATATTGAAGATATAACTGAAGATGAAAGTGAAGATACTACAGCTTTTGTTGTAACTGATAAAGATGGAATGGTAGTCTCTTGCACAAATACATTAGGTGATTTTTTTGGTTCTCAAGTAACGGTAGGAGGATTTTTCTTAAATGATTCAGTAGGTCACTTTAATAAAAATGCAAATTCTATAAATGCTTATAAACCAGGAAAAAGATCGAGAACATTTATAGCTCCAACTATAATAAGAAAAGATAAAGATTTTATCATGGGGATTGCTTCTCCAGGAGGTAATGTTATACCTCAAGCTATTTCTGAAGTGTTATTAAACCACCTTAAGTTTGGTGAGAATATATCTGAATCTATAGATGAGCCTAGAACTGTATTTAGAAATAATACGGAAATATTAACAGAAAGACAGCTTTCTGATAATACTATTAATGAAATGGCCTCAAAAGGATACTCAGTAACTTATTATGATTCTAATGTTTTTTATGGATCTATTCAAACTATAATAAAAGATAAATCAAAAGGAATAACTGGTGGAGCAGACTATAGAAGACGTGGAGAATACCAAGTTAAATATAAATAGATATTAAACCTCATTTATGAAAATAAATGAGGTTTTTTAAATTTAATAAGTAATGGTAATAATATAAAGATACTTAAAAATAAAAGAGGTGATGAAATGTTGGGATTATATGTACATATTCCTTTTTGTATATCAAAGTGCAAATATTGTGATTTTAATTCATACAAATTAAACTTGGATGAAAAAAGAAAATATTTAAATGCTTTGCAAAGAGAAATGAAGTTTTATGAAGAAGAAATAAGAGGAAAAGAGATTGATACAATATTTATTGGAGGGGGGACGCCGAGTATATTAAATCAGGAAGAAATAAGGTTTTTGTTTGATAATATAAAAAATAATTTTAATATAAAAAATAATGCAGAAATAACCATGGAATGTAATCCTGGCACATTAACTTTAAATAAATTAAAAACAATGAAAGAATGTGGAGTGAATAGGTTAAGTATTGGTTTACAAGCGGTGCAAAATAATCACTTAGAATATATAGGAAGAATACATACATATGAAGAATTTGAAAAAAATTACTATCAAGCAAAAGAAGTTGGTTTCAAAAATATAAATATTGATCTTATGTATGCTCTTCCAAATCAAAGCAAAAAGGATTGGATGGAGTCGCTAGAAAAAATTGTAAAATTAAATCCTACTCATATTTCTGCATATTCTTTAATACTAGAAGAAGATACAGAATTATTTAAGATGTATGAAAGAAAAGAATTCAAATTATTAGATGAAGATACAGATATTGAAATGTATGAGTATACGATAAATTACTTGAAATCACATGGATATAATCAATATGAAATATCCAATTATTCAAAAGAAGGATTTGAATGTAAGCACAATATTTTATATTGGAAGTGTGAAAATTACCTTGGATTAGGTGCCTCAGCATCAGGATTTTTAAATGAAACAAGATATAATAACTTGAGTGAACTAAATAAATATGAAAATATAATAAATAGTTTCAAAAAACCTATAGAGTGGGAAGAAAAACTATGTATTAAAGATAAAATAGAGGAAAGTATATTTTTAGGCTTAAGAATGAATGAAGGCATAAAATTTAGGGATTTCAATGAAAAATACAATATTAATTTTAAAGAAGTATATGAAAAAGAAATTAATAAATTGAAGAAAATGAAATTGATTAAAATTAGTGATGAAGGCATGATATTAACTCAAAAAGGTAGGGAAATATCGAACAGTGTCTTTGTAGAATTTATAAAATAAGAAAACAAATTATTTAAAACCTATTGACAATAAAAAATTAACGTGGTATATAATATATATAATCTTTTTAGCACTCGGATTTAGTGAGTGCTAACAGCGAAGGAGGTATTTAAAAATGGAATTGAATGAAAGAAAAATGAATATCCTCAAAGCAATAGTTAAAGATTATATAGAAACAGCTGAAGCTGTAGGGTCTAGAACAATATCAAAAAAATATAACCTTGGTGTTAGTGCAGCAACTATTAGAAATGAAATGGCCGACTTAGAAGAACTAGGATATTTAGTTCAACCTTATACATCTGCAGGAAGAGTTCCTACAGAAAAGGGTTATAAGCTATACGTAAATTCTCTTATGAACACTATAGAACTTAGTGATAGTGATAAAGAGGTAATTGAAAGATGTGTAGATGGTAATATGAATCATATTCAAGATTTAATACATGAAACATCAAAAATGTTATCCCAACTTACTAATTATACTACTGTTGCAATGACAAAACATTTGGCTACTTTCAGTGAAATTAAACATATTCAATTGGTTAGAATGCATGAAAGTGAAATTTTGTTAATAGTAGTTACAGAAAAAGGCGATATAAAAAAATCCAGCTTAAGTGCTAATATTGATTTAGATCAAGCTAAGTTGAATTTAATTTCTGATAATTTAACTAGAAAGCTTTCTGGCAAAACTATAACAGAAATAGATGATAGATTAATAGCATATATAAAATATGAGATTGGAGAATATTCATCTATAATAGACCAATTACTTAATATGTTAAATACAAATCCTACTGAGGAAGAGCTTTCAATGACTTTAAATGGGGCTACTAACATTTTTAATTATCCAGAATTTAATGACGTGTTAAAGGCTAGGTCCTTTTTAGACATGTTAGGTACAAAGGAAACAATTGCCCAAATAGTTAAGTCAAAGGGAATATTAAAGGAGAATGCTACGATTATTATTGGAAGTGACAATGATTGTGAACAAGCTCAAGAATGTAGCGTTGTAACAGCTACCTATAAGGTAGATGAGGATTTGATTGGGCGTATAAGTTTCATAGGACCAACAAGAATGGATTATTCTAGAATATATTCTATAATAAATTATATGAATATATTATTAAATAATAAATCAAATAAATTTTAAGCTGAGGGGTGTAAATCTTGGAAAATAACATGAATCAGGATGAAAAAATACAAGAAAATTGCACTTCTAATGAAGAGGAAGTAACACAAACATCTGAAGGAAATTTAGAAACAGAAGCTAGGTGTGAAGAAAATGTAACAGATATAAACTCTAAATTAGAAGAAAAAAAAATAAATAACAAAATAGAAGAACTTGAAAAACAAGTAGAAGAAAAAGAGGACAAATATAAAAGACTCCAAGCTGAGTATTCTAACTATATGAGAAGAACTCAAGAAGAGAAGCAAACTGTAGGTATATTTGCCAATGAAAAAATAATTACAGAATTAATACCTGTCATTGATAGCATGGAAAGAGCTATGGATGCTTGTACAGATAAAGAAGATGATATGTACAAAGGTATTGAACTTGTACATAAACAGTTAATTGACTGTTTACAAAAATTTGAGGTTGAAGAAATCAATGCATTAAATGAAGATTTTGACCCCAATTTACATTTAGCTGTGATGCAAGAAAGTGTAGATGGAGTAGAAGCAAACAAAGTCGTAATGGTACTACAAAAAGGTTATAAGCTAAATACAAAAGTAATAAGACCTACAATGGTTAAAGTTTCTTGTTAATTAAAATAACAAATTATTAAAATTTAAATAGATGAAGAATTAAGGAGGAAATGAATTATGTCAAAAGTAATAGGAATAGATTTAGGAACAACAAACTCATGTGTTGCTGTTTTAGAAAATGGAGAACCACAAATAATAGCAAATAATGAAGGTATGAGAACTACTCCATCGGTAGTTGCATTCACAAAAGATGGAGAAAGAATAGTAGGGGAGCCTGCAAAAAGACAAGCAGTTACAAATGCTGACAATACAGTAACCTCTATAAAAACTCATATGGGTACAGATTATAAAGTTAATATAGAAGGAAAATCATATACGCCACAAGAAATATCAGCTATAACACTTCAAAAATTAAAAGCTGATGCTGAAAGTTACTTAGGTCAACCAGTTAAAGAAGCTGTTATAACAGTTCCAGCTTACTTCACAGATGCTCAAAGACAAGCAACTAAAGATGCTGGTAGAATAGCAGGGTTAGAAGTTAAGAGAATAATAAATGAGCCAACTGCAGCAGCTCTTGCATACGGTATGGACAAATTAGATCAAGATAAGAAAATATTAGTATTTGACTTAGGTGGAGGTACTTTCGACGTATCTATACTTGAAATAGGTGATGGTACTTTCGAAGTTTTAGCTACTGCTGGTAACAATAGATTAGGTGGAGATGACTTCGATAAAGTTGTAATAGATTATTTAGCTGAAGAATTCAAAAAAGCTGAAGGTGTTGACTTAAGACAAGACAATATGGCTCTTCAAAGATTAAAAGAAGCTGCTGAAAAAGCTAAAAAAGAACTATCTTCAACAATGACAACAAATATAAACTTGCCATTCATAACTGCTACAGCAAGTGGGCCAAAACATATGAATATAGATTTATCAAGAGCTAAATTTGATGAATTAACTCATGGTTTAGTAGAAAAAACTATGGAACCAACTAAGAGAGCTTTATCTGATGCTGGTCTTTCTGTATCAGAAATAGATGATGTATTACTAGTAGGTGGATCTACAAGAATACCAGCAGTTCAAGATGCTGTTAAGAAATTCATAGGAAAAGAACCTCACAAAGGTATAAACCCAGACGAATGTGTTGCTGCTGGTGCTGCTATACAAGCTGGTGTATTAACTGGTGAAGTTAACGACTTATTATTATTAGACGTAACTCCATTATCTCTAGGAATAGAAACTATGGGTAACGTAATGACTAAAATAATAGAAAGAAATACTACTATACCAACTAAGAAATCACAAGTATTCTCAACTGCTGCAGATAACCAAACTGCTGTTGATATACACGTTCTTCAAGGTGAAAGAAGTATGTCTTACGACAATACTACTTTAGGTAGATTCCAATTATCTGAAATACCACCAGCACCAAGAGGAATACCTCAAATAGAAGTTACTTTCGATATAGATGCTAACGGTATAGTTCACGTTACTGCTAAAGATTTAGGAACTGGAAAAGAGCAAAAAGTTACTATAACTTCAGGAACTAACTTAAGTGAAGACGAAATAGAAAAGAAAGTTAAAGAAGCTGAAATGAATGCTGAAGCTGATAAATCTAAAAAAGATAAAATAGAAGCTCTTAACCAAGCAGATTCAACTATATATCAAACAGAAAAAACTTTAAATGAACTTGGTGATAAAGTAAGTGCTGATGATAAATCTGCGATAGAAGCAGCTATTGCTTCATTAAAAGAAGTAAAAGAGAAAGAAGCTTCTACAGCTGAAGAAATAAAAGCTGCAATAGATGAAGTAATGAACAAATTCCACAAAGTTTCTGAGCAAATGTATCAACAAGCTCAAGCTGAGCAAGAAGCTCAAGGTGGAGAACAAGCACAAGAAAATCAATCAAATGATGATGTAGTAGATGCAGATTTTAAAGAAGTATAAGATTTAATTGCAAAAACATACAGATTGTGTATAATAAATTAAGGATATTAATCTGTTTAAAACAATTAATAATAGCTTGTAGTTTAATATTCTACAAGCTATTGTTTTGTAATATAAAGGTGGTGACAAAACTTGAGTACTAAAAGAGACTACTATGATGTCTTAGGCGTGGGCAAAAGTGCGGATGCAACGGAGATAAAGAAGGCTTATAGAAAATTAGCAATGAAATATCACCCAGATAAAAACCCAGGTGACAAAGAAGCGGAAGAAAAATTTAAAGAGATAAATGAAGCTTATGAAGTATTATCAGATGAAACTAAGAGAAAAAATTATGACCAATTTGGTCATGAAGGTGTAAATGGCCAAGGATTTGGTGGTGCTGGAGGTTTCGGTGGCCAAGGATTTGGTGGATTTGATGATATATTTGGAGACATATTTGGCGATATGTTTGGTGGAGGCTTTGGTGGTGGAAGACCAAGAAGAAGAGGGCCTGAACGTGGAGCTGATATAAGACAAAGGATAAATATATCTTTCGAAGAAGCTGCTTTTGGTAAAAAAGTTCAAGTTAAAATTAATAGAAGTGAAGAATGTGATGAATGTCATGGAAGTGGTGCAAAACCAGGAACTTTAAAGAAAACTTGTCCTACTTGTAATGGTAGCGGTCAAGTACAATCAGTTCAAAGAACTCCTTTTGGTAATATAGCAAGTACAAGAACATGTTCTACATGTAACGGTGAAGGTGAAGTTATAGACTCGCCATGTAGCAAATGCCACGGAAAAGGAAGTATAAGAAAAGCTAAGACTATAGAAGTTGATATACCGGCAGGTATAGATGAAGGTCAAATGATTAAGCTTTCTGGCCAAGGAGAGCTTGGAACTAGAGGTGGACCGAGAGGTGACTTATACATTGAAGTAAGTGTAAATGCTCATCAATTATTCACAAGAGAAGGTTATGATGTTTATTTAGAAATGCCGATAACATTTGCACAAGCTACTCTTGGAGATGAGATACAAGTCCCAACATTAGATGGAAAAGTACAATACCAAGTTCCAGAGGGAACTCAAACAGGAACAGTATTTAGATTAAAAGGTAAAGGTATACCAAAATTAAGATCTAATGTTAGAGGAGATCAATATGTTAAAGTAACTGTTGAGATACCTAAAAAGCTAAATGATAAACAAAAAGAATTAGTAAGACAGTTTGCTAAAGAATGTGGCGAAGAGGTGCATGAAAGGCAAAAAGGTTTAAGTGATAAAATAGATAGTTTCTTTAAGAATTTAAAAAAGAAGTAAAAATATATAAAAAATCCTTCCAATTATATCGCATTGGAGGGATTTTTTATGTGATTATGATTATTATATGTATAAAACAATATTATAAAAGAGAATAATTATGATATAATAAAATTCATGAAAAAGTATTAAATTATTGAAAGAAGGTTTACATATGAATTGGACAGAAGTAACAGTGAAAACGACGACAGAAGCTGTTGAAGCTATAAGTAATATATTATTAGAAGAAAGATGTGGAGGGGTAATGATAGAAGACCCTAAAGATTTCTTATTCCAGAAGAAAAATGAATTAGATTGGGATTATGTAGAAGAAGAAGTATTTAACAAAAGTAATCAAGATGGTGTATTAATTAAAACATATATACCAGAAGAGAGAAATGTATTAGAACTTGTTGAAACTATAAAAGCTAAAATATCCCTACTACCATCTTTCGGTTTAGACATAGGAGAAGGAACTGTATGTTTAAGTAATGTTAATGAGTCAGATTGGGCAAATGAATGGAAGAAATATTATAAACCAACAAAGATTGGGCAAAAAATTGTAGTGAAACCTACTTGGGAAGATTATGATAAGCAAGAAGGTGATTTAATAATAGAGTTAGATCCAGGAATGGCCTTCGGTACGGGGACTCATGAAACGACTTCAATGTGTATTAGAGAATTAGAAAAATATGTGGATAAAACTAAGAGAGTATTTGATATAGGATGTGGAAGTGGGATACTTGCTATAGCTGCAGCTAAACTTGGTGCAAAAGAAGTTGTTGCAGGAGATTTAGATGAAGTTGCAGTGAGAGTTTCTAAAGAAAACTGTGAACTAAATAATGTATCAGACAACGTTGTTGTAAAACATGGTAGCTTATTTGAAGTTGTAGAAGGAAAAGCAGATGTGATTGTTGCTAACATAATAGCCGATATAATAAAAATATTAGCTAATGACGTAAGTAAATTCTTAAGTGAGGATGGAGTGTTTATATCATCAGGAATAATTCATGCTAAGATAGATGAAGTCGTAGAAGCTTTAGAAAAAAATGGATTTGAAATAGTTGAGATAGTGAAACTTGGTGAATGGTCAGCTATAGTATCAAAACTTAAGTAGGTGAAATTATGGATAGATTTTTCACACCTAAAAATAACATTAATTTAGAACAAAATACTTGTATTATTGAAGGTGAAGACGTTAAGCATATTTCTAGAGTTCTTAGATGTAAAGAAAGTGATAAATTAGAAGTGTGTGATATGGACAATAATGAGTATATTTGTGAAATAAAAGAAATAAATGAAGACAGTATATTATTAGACATAATTGAAAAAGCAAATATAAAACGCGAATCTGATTTAAAAGTCAAGTTATATCAAGGTATGCCTAAAGGAACCAAAATGGAGTTAATACTTCAAAAACTAACAGAAATAGGCGTAAATGAGATAGTTTTAGTACAAACCAAAAGAAGTGTAACTAAAATTGACAATAAAAAAGAAGATAAAAAGATTGAAAGATGGGAAAGAATCATCTACGAAGCAGCTAAGCAAAGTAAAAGAGGTAAAATACCAAAACTTACAGGAGTTTTAACCTTTAAGGAAGCCCTAGAAGATATGAAAAATAATGATTTAAATCTTTGTCCTTATGAAAATGAAAGAACAATTTCTATAAAAGAAGGTTTAAAGGACTCTAGTGCAAATACAATTGGAATTTTTGTTGGACCAGAAGGTGGATTTGAAGAAGAAGAAATTGAAAAAATTCAAAATATAGATGGAAAAGTAGTTTCTCTAGGACCTAGAATACTTAGAACAGAAACTGCATCTGTAGTTGCTTCATCCATAGTTTTATATGAGCTAAGTGACTTAGGAGGAAATATATAATGAAAAAAGTAGCTTTTTATACTTTAGGTTGTAAAGTAAATCAATATGAAACAGAAGCTATGCTTGAAATGTTCAAAGAAGATGGATATGAGCAAGTTGGTAGCGAAGATTATGCAGATGTTTATGTTATAAACACATGTACGGTAACGCATATGAGTGATAGAAAATCGCGTCAATATATAAGAAGAATGAAAAAGAAAAATCCAAATGCTATAATAGCTGTTGTTGGATGTTATTCTCAAGTTTCGCCAGAAGAAATACTTGAAATAGAAGAAGTAAACCTTGTAATGGGAACTAATGAGAGAAGAACTATAGTTGATGAAATAAAAAAACTAGAAGTTGTAGAAGGAGATAAAAAAGCTTCTACAGTTGATGACATAATGAAGGTTAGAGCTTTCGAAGATATAGAAATAAGCCAATCAAACGGAAGAACTAGAGCATTTATGAAAATACAAGATGGATGTGATAGATTCTGTACTTACTGTATAATACCTTACGCTAGAGGTGGAAAAGTAAGAAGTAGAGATATGGAAAGCATAGTAAATGAAGCTAAAACTTTAGCTGAAAATGGGTACGAAGAAGTGGTACTTACAGGTATACATGTAGCTTCTTATGGAAAAGATTTAAAAGAAGAACAAGTGGTCCTTTTAGACGTAATTAAGAAAATAGATGAAATAGATGGAATAAGAAGAATAAGAACAAGTTCTGTTGAACCTATACTATTCACAGATGAATTTGTAAATAAAGTATCAAAAATGGAAAAAGTAATGCCTCATTATCATTTATCACTACAAAGTGGATGTGATGAGACATTAGAAAGAATGAACAGAAGATATACAACTGAGGAATATAAAGAAATAGTTGATAAATTGAGAAGAGAAATTCCTAATGTAACAATAACTACTGATGTAATAGTTGGGTTCCCTGGTGAAACAGAAAAAGAGTTTGAACAAACTTACAATTTCCTAAAAGATATTGAGTTATCACAAATGCATATATTCAAGTATTCACCAAGAAAAGGGACTAAAGCGGCAGACATGAAAGATCAAATTTCTCCACAAATTAAACATGAAAGAAGTGAAAAACTTCTGCAGTTAAATAAAGAAAACTTTGAAAAATTTGCATCAAGAATGGTGGGCAAAGAATTTGAAGTATTATTTGAACAAAAAACTGAAGAAAATAAATATGAAGGATTAACTC
Organism: Terrisporobacter mayombei; assembly: GCF_020748465.1. Lineage (GTDB taxonomy): Bacteria > Bacillota > Clostridia > Peptostreptococcales > Peptostreptococcaceae > Terrisporobacter > Terrisporobacter mayombei. Next base: position 1,064,756 of record NZ_JAHZMP010000001.1, on the reverse strand, counting down.
CTAACTACCTAAAAACTTTTGTGAATTGTAATGAAGATATTTGTGGAAAAATACTGAAAGTTAAAATTACAGAAGTAAAAGATGAATATGTAGAAGGAATTTTAGTATAACATGTAGAATTTTAGGGTTATAATCAATAGTGAGGAGGTGGAAAAATGGATTGTTTATTTTGCAAAATAATAGATGGAGATATACCTTGTGACAAAGTATATGAAGATGATAAAGTTTTAGCTTTTAATGACATAAATCCTGTGGCACCATATCATATATTAGTTGTTCCGAAAAAACATTACGATAGTATAATAGATATTTCAGATAAAGAAATTGAAATTGTTGCACACATTCACTCTGTTATAAATAAAATAGCTATAGATAAAGGTTTTAGTGATGCTGGGTTTAGAATAATTAATAACTGTGGAAGTGACGGAGGTCAAGAAGTAAAACACCTTCACTATCATATATTAGCAGGTAAAAAATTACCTAATTATGAAGATGATAAGAAATAATTTTTTAGTAAATAATTTGAAATTATAAATAATTAAATACTTGATAAAAGTTTAATTTTAGTTTATAATAAACAAAGTGTGAGGTTGTAATGCAGTGATGCAGATATAATCAGATTACAGTCCCAGCATAATTCGCGCAATCGGAGGGAGGGAAAAAGAATGTCAGAAGTAAGAATAAGAGAAAATGAATCATTGGACAGTGCTTTAAGAAGATTTAAACGTCAATGTGCAATGTCTGGCATAATGTCAGAAGTGAGAAAAAGAGAGCACTATGACAAGCCAAGTGTTAAACGTAAGAAAAAAGCTGAAGCAGCTAGAAGAAAAAACGCTAAGAGATAGTAAATAGAAATAAAGAGGTGAGGGGAATGTCCCTTAAACAAAAGTTACAAGAAGATCTAAAATGTTCTATGAAAAATAAAGATACTATTAAGAAGTCTGTTATAACTCTTATTAGAGCTTCTATTAAACAATATGAAGTTGATAATAGAGTTGAATTAGGAGACGATGAAATAGTAGATCTTATTGCAAAGCAATTGAAGCAGACTAGAGATTCTCATGAAGAGTTTGCAAAAGCTGGGAGAGAAGATTTAGTGAGCAAGGCAGAAGCAGAAATAGAAGTTTTAAAAGAGTACCTACCTCAACAATTAAGCGAAGAAGAATTAAATGAAATTGTAATTTCTACTATATCTGAAGTAGGAGCTACTTCTATGAAAGATATGAAAAAAATTATGACATCAATAATGCCTAAAGTGAAAGGCAGAGCTGATGGAAAACTAATAAATGAGTTAGTAAAGAAAAATTTACAATAGATAAAAACCTAGAGAGTAATCTCTAGGTTTTTTTGTGTTGTAATAAATAAATAATCATAATCACTTATTGTTGTTCATATTTATTTAATAGAAATACATAAGAATAATAAGTGAAAGAGAGGGAAGAAGTTGATTATATCAGTAAAAGAAGTTAAAAAGTATATATGCTGTGTGCTAATTCCATTGCTTGTTGGATACTTAAGTAGTATTTTAGCCCAAGCTATAAGTGGAGTAGATACAATAACATATTATCATGAACTTATCAAACCGGGATTTGCACCTCCAGGTATAGTATTTCCTGTTGTTTGGACTGTGTTATACATATTAATGGGAACATCGTCTTACATAATATTATCACAAAGGAGAAATGAAACAAAAATAAAAGATGCCATGTTTTATTTTTGGGCTCAACTAGGACTAAATTTCTTATGGTCTATCTTGTTTTTTGGATTTCAACTCAGATTAACAGCATTAGTAGATTTAATATTACTTTTTGCTTTTGTATTAATAATGGTTTATAAGTTTTATAAGATTAAACCAATTGCAGCTTATTTAAACATACCATACATTCTTTGGTTGATTTACGCTATAGTTCTCAATTATTTTATATGGTTCATAAATAAGTAGAGAAATGAAATAAAAAATGCTGAGAGTATTCTCAGTTTTTTTTGTATGAAGATATAAAAATCATGAAATTTTAAGGAGGTACATTAATAGAATATACAAGGAGGAGGGGATTTTCATGATGGATATATCACCAGATTTGAAAGTAACACAACCAACAGTTACTTTAGTAAGCAATACATTTATTAAGATAGAAAACTATTTATCAATTATAACTTATGACACTAATTTAATTAAAATAAAGACTAAGGTTAAAACAATAAAAATAACTGGGGATAAGCTTTTATTAAAGTATATAGAAACAGAAGAAATTGGAATAAAAGGACTTATATACTCCCTAGAGTATGTTGATTAGGAGGAGATAGTAGTGATAGGTTTCATAAGAGGATATTATACAATTGTTGTAGAGGGACTAGATACAGAAAGCTTTTTAAATTACCTTATAAGAAATAAAATATATGTTTACAATGTAAATAGGATAGAAAAAACTAAAATTCAATTTAATATTAATAGAGAGAATTTTAAAAAGTTAAAAAAAATTCACAGAAGTAACAAGTTTAATATTAAGGTTAAAAAACAGACAGGCATTCCTTTTATTGCTAAAAGAATATATACTTATAGAGGAATGGTTATTTGTGCAATAATTTCCTTAATCATATTAATGTCAACATCACAGTTTGTAACAGATGTGTATATTACAGCTCCAGAGGGAATAGACAAAGCGGCTCTAAAGAAGGAGCTTTACATACAAGGAGTTAAACCAGGAGTATACAAAAAGAGCATAGATAGAAAAATTGTAAGAGACAATATAATGGGTAAATTTAATCAAATTGCCTATGTATCAATAAACGTTAAAGGAACTAATATTTTTGTAAATATAACTAAAAAAGATGAAAGTCAAAATTCGCAGGAAAACTCTAATTATTGTAATATTATAGCAACAAAAGATGGTATAATAGAAAAAGTAGTACCTAGAAGTGGTGAAGCGCTTGTTGAAGAAGGCGACATAGTAAAAAAGGGAGATGTTTTAGTCAATGGAGCTAATACTACAGCGTTACCAGAAGTTTGGGCAACCACTTTTTATGAAGCAAAAAAATCTTCAAATTACATAGATATTAAAAATCAAAGAACTGACAATAAGAAAAAAGTTTATACCATAAGTTTCTATGATAAAAAATATAAAATATTGAGAAAAATAAAATATAAGGACTATGAAATTGAAAATAAAACACATGAACTTAAAATAGGAGATTATACATTTCCTGTGAAAATAATAGAAAGCACTTTTTATGAAGTAAAAAAGGTTGAAAATAAAATAGATGTTGAAAAAATAAAAGAAGAATTATCTACAGCAGTACTAAAAGAGTTAGATTATACAATTCCAGTATCAGCAAGAATAGTAGATTCAAAGGATAAATATAATGTAAACAAAAGTATGGTAGAATATGCAGTAACGGTAACTACAAGTGAAGATATAGCTCAGCTTGATATATTAAGTAAAAGTGAGGCAGAAGCTATAATTAAGTCTAATTTAAAAAAGAAAAAGCAAGAAGAAGGAGAACAAAAGAGTTCTAATCCACAAAACAGACCTATTAATGATATAAGAAATGAATTTAAAGAAGAAGATATAAAAACTAATAATAAAGATGAAGAAAACCAATAAACCCTATATCACTTAAGGAGGAATATTTCAATTGATTATACAAAAAAAATTTATAGTGTCAGAAGAGAAGTTTGAAAGAGAACTGTTTGGGAATTTTGATGAAAATATAAAATTAATAGAAAATGCTCTAAACATAGATGTGATACTCAGAGAAGGCAATATAGTATTAATGGGGGAAGAAAAAAATGTAGACTTGGCACTTAGATTAATGAATGAATTGCATGATTCAGTATCCAAAGGAAAGTCTTTAGATAAACAAAGTATTACTTACTCTTTAGAACTATTATTTGAAGGAAGCGAAAGAAAGATAAAAGAATTAGAGGATGTAATAGTTTTAACTAAAAAAGGAAATCCTGTACAACCTAAAACTTTAGGTCAAAAGGAATATGTAAATTTAATTAGAAATAATGATATAACTTTTGGAATTGGGCCAGCAGGAACAGGAAAAACTTATTTAGCTGTGGCTATGGCAGTAAGAACTTTTAAAAATGATGAAGTAAGCAGAATAATTCTTACTAGACCTGCAGTTGAAGCAGGAGAGAGTTTGGGATTCTTACCTGGAGATATGAAGGACAAAGTAGATCCTTACTTAAGACCTTTATACGATGCTCTATTTGATATGCTAGGACCTGATAGATTTAATAAATACTTAGAACGAGGAACAATAGAAGTTGCTCCACTAGCTTTTATGAGAGGTAGAACTTTAGATAATGCATTTATCATATTAGATGAAGCTCAAAATACTACACCAGAACAAATGAAGATGTTTTTAACAAGACTTGGTTTTGGATCAAAGGCTGTAGTAACTGGGGATATAACTCAAACGGACCTTCCAAGCAATAAAAAAAGTGGTTTAGTTCAAGCTACAAAAATACTTTCTAATGTAAGTGGTATAGGTAGTATTGCACTAAGCGAAAAAGATGTTGTAAGACATGAGCTAGTTCAAAGAATAATTAGAGCTTATGAAAAATTTGAGAAAAAAGAAGATTTTAATTTAAATAAAAAACAAGAGATGAAAAGAAAAGATAAAAGTACAAAAAAATAAGACGATAATAGAAGGTGGAAGCATGGAATTAATAATAGACAATAGACAAGATAAATTAGAAGTAAAAGAAGAGTTAATAGAAAAAATAAAAGATATCATATCTGAGTGTTTAGATTATGAAGGTTACGATGATGACTACGAAGTAAGTTTATCATTTGTTGATAATAAAGAAATACATCAATTAAATAGAGACTTTAGAGGAGTAAATAGACCTACAGATGTATTATCATTTCCTCTTTTAGTAGATGAAGAATTTGATGTAGATTTTGGAGAAGAATCTTTAGGAGATATAGTAATTTCTCTAGAAAGAGCTTTTGAACAAAGTAGAGAATACAACCATAGTTTTGAAAGAGAAGTGTGCTTTTTAGTATGTCATAGTGTATTCCATCTATTAGGATACGACCATGATACAGATGAAAATACCAAAGAAATGAGAGAAAAGGAAGAACATATCTTAAATAAGCTTGGTATAACAAGGGAGTAATTTTTATGAAAGATAAAAAAACTCGCCCTAGTATTATAGAAGCATTTAATGCAGCTATTCAGGGTATCTTATATACATTTAAATATGAGCGAAATATGAAAATACATTACTTTATAGCAGTAGCAGTATTAATTGTAAGCTTGCGTTTTGATTTAAGCAAATTGGAGATGATGATATTAATATTATCTATTTCTTTAGTTATAATAGCTGAAATGTTTAATACTGCTATAGAAAATACAGTAGATTTGGTTACAGATAAATATCATAAGCTAGCTAAAATAGCAAAAGATGTGGCAGCAGGAGGAGTATTGATATCAGCATTAAATGCAGTAGCTGTTGGCTACCTTATATTTTATGATAAATTTGCAGATTTATCCAAATCATTAATATTTACCATAAGAAAATCAGACCCTCATGTTACATTAATATGTATTGTATTGGTATTAATATCTGTAGTAGTAGTAAAAGCATTAACATCCACAGGAACACCACTAAAAGGGGGAATGCCAAGTGGGCATTCAGCTCTTGCCTTTGCTGTAGCTACATCCATAACAATGTTAATTGAAAGACCTTTAGTATCAGCCTTAGCTTATGTTATGGCGCTACTAGTAGCACAAAGTAGAATAGAAGGAAAGATACATACATTTTGGGAGGCAGTTGCAGGAGCATTGTTAGGTATTTTAGTGGCTATGTTAGTTTTCCAATTAAAAATAATTAACTTTTACTAAAATGTGTTATAATATTAGATGTTTATTTAATTTTTATAAAAAATATTAGTGAAATGAATATATATATAAACCTAGGAAAAAATGAACAATAATATAAACAATCAAAAGAAAAGTTAGGAGAATCATAAATGTTTAAGTCAGGCTTTGTAAGTATAGTAGGTAGACCAAATGTTGGTAAATCTACATTGATGAATAATGTAATAGGAGAAAAAATCGCCATAATGAGCGATAAACCTCAGACAACAAGAAATACAATACAGGCAGTTTATACAAATGAAGATTGCCAAATAGTATTTTTAGATACACCAGGAATTCATAAACCTAAAACTAAGTTAGGTGAGTTTATGGTAAGTCAAGCAACAGATGCATTTAGAAATGTAGATGTAGTATTATTTGTTGTTGATGAATCAAAGAAAATAGGACCAGGAGATAAAAAAATCATGGAAGATTTAAGAAATATAAAAACTCCTGTAGTTTTAGTAATAAATAAAATGGATTTAATAGAAGAAGTTGATTTATTTAACTTAATGAAGTTATATAATGAAGAAGGTATATTCAAAGAAATAGTACCAGTATCAGCATTAAAAGGTAGAAATGTAAAAGAGTTATTAAAAGTAATAGAAGGTTACCTTGAAGAAGGACCAAAGTATTTCCCAGATTATATGATAACTGACCAGCCAGAAAGAGTTTTAGTTTCTGAACTAATTAGGGAAAAAGTATTACACTTTGTCCATGATGAAGTTCCTCATGGTGTGGCAGTAGAAATAGAAAGAATGAAATTTAGAGAAGATAAAAACATCATAGATATTTCTGCGGTTATCTGTTGCGAAAGAAGTTCACATAAAGGTATAATTATAGGAAAGAATGGTAGAAAGCTAAAAGGAATAGGAAAGTCAGCAAGAGAAGACATGGAATTGCTTTTAGGAGCTAAAGTTAATCTTCAATTATGGGTAAAAGTAAAAGAAAATTGGAGAAACTCTCAAAATTACATAAGTGATTTTGGTTACAATGATAAATAAAGGTGGATTATATGGATAAGAAACAAGAAGATTCCAGGGATTTGTTAAGGGATGTTATATCCCTACTTGAAAATAATAAATTATTAGATCTAATAGAATTGCTAGAAGAATATCATATTATGGATATTTTTGATGTAATGGAAAACTTAGATGAAGATATGAAAATAAAATTATTTGAAGTATTGCCAATAGATATGTCTGCTTCTATTCTAGAAGAAAGTGGTCCAGATTTCTTTAAATCAATATTATCTAATATAGATCAAGAACATGGTAGAAGTATTTTAGAACAAATGTCATTAGATGATTTAACAGATATTTTGAGTGAAATAGAAGAAGAGGAAAGACATAAAATAATGAATCTTTTAAGCAAAGAGGATGCTGATGATGTTAAAGAATTATTAGTATATGATGAAGATTCGGCTGGTGGTATAATGACTCCTGGTTATATTGAAATAAATAAAAATATGACTGCAAAAGAAGCAATAGATCACATGAGAAAAAATGCTTTAGATGCAGAGACAATATATTATATCTACGTGGTAGATAACGATGAAAAACTAGTTGGTGTTTTATCTCTTAGAGAATTGATAACAGCAAGAGATTCAGTTATTGTAGAAGATTTAATGAGTGAAAATATTATTTCAATAGATGTAGATGAAGATAGAGAAGAAGCTGTTAGGTTAGTATCAAAATATGATTTAATCGCCATACCAGTAATAGATAAACAAGGAGTATTAAAAGGAATAATAACAGTAGATGATATTATAGATGTTATGGAAGAAGAAGCAAGTGAAGACTTATATAAACTGGCTGGTTCTTCAGAACATGAAAGAGATGTGGCAGAAGATCAAAATTCCACACCACTTCAACAAGTAACATCTTCAGTTAGAGCAAGAATGCCGTGGTTAATAATAATACTAATAATGGGATTGTTATCAACAATACTTTTAACAAAGTTAGATTTTATTGGAGCAGATTCAACCTATGTAAATATACTTTTATTCTTACCTGTTATATTATGTTTAGGGGGAAGCATAGGTATGCAATCCTCATCTATAACAATAATGACCTTATCAAGTAAAGATATGACATCTTTAAATAATACACTAAAAGAAGTTTTAGTCGGGATAATAACAGGTGTACTATGTGGAATGATAGGAGGAATTGGAACATATATTATAATTAATAATCAAAGTATTGCTTTACTTGTAGGAGTGGCAATATTGATAAATATGATATTCGGGGCTACTATTGGAGCATTTGTCCCTGCTTTATTAAAGAGATTAGATATAGATACTTCCATAGTATCTGCGCCTCTAATTTCTGTAATGCTTGATTTTATAGGAATATGCATATTTTTCTTAATAATAACTATATTCCTGTAAAAAATTGTTTTTAAAAGATATGAATTATTTCCTCTATTCTTACGAAAAATATTATAAAGAATGTAAGAAGGGGGTAATAATATGCACCATATATGTTGGCAATTTTTTAAAAAAAGTGGAAGTATAGAAGCTTACTTGTATATTAATAATCACAAAGCCTTACTTAAAAAGAAAGAATAAAAGGGAGATAAGTAATGGTAATATTAAACACCCAGGGTATAGTACTTAAATCAGTTACCTATAAAGAAAGCGATTTAATATTAACTATATACACTAGAAAGCTGGGAAAAATAGCTGCAATAGCTAGAGGAGCAAAGAAAAGTAAAAGTTCTTTATTATCCTCTTCGCAAATATTTGCATATTCTGACTTTACATTAAAAAAAGAAGGAAATATGTATAGAGTAACCCAAAGTGAAATTATAAAAAGTTTTTATAACTTATCTTATAATTTTGAGGCTTTTTCTTATGCAACTCATATACTAAAATTAATAGACAATTTTAGTATTGATAATCAATCTAACAACAGACTATTTATATCACTTGCTCAATCTCTTTACTTATTTTGCGAAGAGAATATAGACATGGAATATGTGAGTTTATGCTTTGAGCTCAAATTTTTAGATTATGTAGGATTTAAACCTATTGTTAATAAATGTGTAAGCTGTTATAACAATAATTTTAAAAATCCTGTATTTAATATATATGAAGGTGGAATATTATGTGAAAAGTGTAGTGATAATTTCCAACATAACTTAAGGATAAATATAACTACCGCAAAACTTATGGATTATATATTAAAAAATGATATGCTTTTATGTTCTAAAGCTAAGGTATCTAAATATCTAATAAATGAGCTAAATAAGATTTTAAAAATTTACATGAATGAATATTTAGGAAATATGAATGAAAAATCATTGAATGTTTTAAAAAGTCTAAATAAAAAGGGAGTGGAATAAATGAGTAAAATAACTATAGAAGCCATTGATCAGGTGATGGAAAGAGTGCCAGGAGCAACTTATGCTCAGGTAAAAGAAGCTCTTGAAAAATGTGATGGAGATGTGGTTGATGCTATAATTTTACTACAAGGCAATTCTACAGGTGCACAAGAAAATAAAGAAAAAAAATCATTTGAAGATATATTTGGAAAAGACTCAGATAAAATAAAAGAAGAAATTACAGAACTTTTAAGAAAAAGCAATGTTATACGTATAGTTATTGAAAAAAATGGAAAAATAATAATGAATATACCTATTACAGTAGGAGTTGTTGGAGTAGTATTTGCACCAATATTATCATTAATAGGTTTATCAGCATCAGTACTTGCAAAATATAGAATAAAAATTGAAAATGAAGATGAAGGCACAATAGTTGATTTAGGTGAATTTAGCGAAGAAAAATTAAATATTATTAAAGATATGGTAAGTTCAGCTGCTAAAGATGTAAAACAAGCTGTTGATAAGAAAAATAAAAATACAGAAGATAAAAATGAATGTAATAATGACGAAGTTATAATTGACCTTAATAAAGATGACTACAGAGAAAAAAAGGATGAAGAATAACAAATAATGAGCTAGTTTATTGACAAATTTTTTATGTTTTGTTATTCTTACAAATATAAACGAAGTATTAAAAGGCCTTTCGTGGATACGAAAGGCCTTATTGCTATAAATAGTTAAGAAATTAAATTTAGGAGGTATTAATATGAATTTTCAAGATATGATACTAGCACTTCAAAGTTACTGGTCTAAGCAAGGATGTATCATGATGCAACCTTATGACGTGGAAAAAGGTGCAGGAACAATGAATCCAAACACTATCTTAAGATCATTAGGCCCAGAGCCATGGAGTGTTTGTTATGTAGAACCATCAAGAAGACCTGCAGATGGTAGATATGGAGAAAATCCTAATAGATTATATCAACATCACCAATTCCAAGTTATTCTAAAGCCATCTCCAGAAAACATACAAGAACTATACTTAAAGAGCTTAGAAACTATAGGAATCAACCCATTAGAACATGATATAAGATTTGTTGAAGACAACTGGGAATCAACTACTGTTGGTGCTTGGGGACTTGGATGGGAAGTTTGGCTAGATGGTATGGAAGTTACTCAATTTACATATTTCCAACAAGTTGGAGGAATAGAGTGTGAGTTAGAAACTGGAGAAATAACATACGGTCTAGAAAGACTTGCAATGTATATCCAAGATGTGGACAGTGTTTATGATTTAAAATGGAACGATACTATAACTTATGGTGACGTGTTTAAAAAAGCTGAATTTGAAAATAGTACATATTCATTTGATGAGTGCGATGCAGATATGTTATTTAACTTATTTGATATATATGAAAAAGAAGCATTAAGAATAATAGAAAGAGGACTTGTAGTGCCAGCATATGACTATGTGTTAAAATGTTCTCATACTTTTAATACATTAGATGCTAGGGGAGCTATAGGTGTTAGTCAAAGAGCGTCATTCATAGGTAGAGTTAGAAATATGGCAAAAGCTGTAGCTGAACTTTATGTTAAGCAAAGAGAAGAAATGGGATATCCACTATTAAAGGAAGGTGACAAATAATGAATAATTACCTTTTATTAGAGATTGGGGTAGAAGAATTACCATCAAGATTTGGACAAACTACATTAGATCAAATAGAAAATAATTTAAGTAAATTACTTAAAGAAGAAAGAGTAAATTTTAATAAAGTAGAAAAGTATGCAACGCCAAGAAGATTAACTTTTGTTATAGTTGACTTAGCTGATAAAGCAAGTGACTTAGAAGAAGAAGTTAAAGGGCCTGCAAAAAAAATAGCAGTAGATAATGAAGGAAACTTTACAAAACCTGCTCTTGGATTTATGAAAAGTAAAGGTTTAGACCCAGAAAATGTATACTTTAAGCAAGTAGGTAATGCTGAATACTTATTTGGTACAATTAAGCAAGAAGGAAAAGATACTAAAGAAGTATTAAAAGATATAATTCCTGAGGCTATTAAAAATGTAACTTTCCCTAAAGCAATGCGTTGGGGTGGTAAAAACATGAGATTTGCTAGACCAATAAGATGGATGGTTACATTATTAAATAATGAAGTATTAGATGTAAACCTGGAAGGTATAAAATCTTCTAATATTACTAAGGGTCATAGATTCTTAGGAGAGAAAGAATTTGAAGTAAACTCAATAGAAGATTATTTAGAAAAGTTAGAAAAGAACTTTGTAATATTAGATCAACATAAAAGAAAAGAAATGATAAAAGAGCAGGCTATAAAAGTAGCCAACTCTTTAGGTGGAGAAGTTGAATTTGATGATGATTTACTAGAAGAAATAACATTCTTAGTAGAATATCCAACAGCTTTTTATGGTGAGTTTGACGAAGAATATGTTAAGTTACCAAAAGAAGTTGTAACTACACCAATGAAAGAACATCAAAGATACTTCCCAGTATTAAAAGATGGAAAATTATTACCAAACTTTATAGCTGTTAGAAATGGTGATTCTAATAGAATAGATTTAGTTAAAGCAGGTAACGAGAAAGTTCTTAGAGCAAGACTTGCAGATGCTTTATTCTTCTACAATGAAGATACTAAAAATTCTTTAGAAAGCTTTGTTGACAAATTACATACAGTTGTATTCCAAGCTAAACTTGGTACAGTTTACGATAAAACTTTAAGAATAGAAAAATTATCTAAAGTTATACTTGATGAATTAAATATGGCTGAGAGTGCTGAAAATACTGCAAGAGCAGCAAAACTTTGTAAAGCTGACCTTGTAACTAATATGGTATTTGAATTCACTGAACTTCAAGGTATAATGGGTAAAGATTATGCAAAAGTAAGTGGAGAAAATGAAGAAGTATGCGAAGGTATATTTGAGCATTATCTACCAAGATTTGCTGGTGATATATTACCAGAAACTAATGCAGGTATAGCTTTATCTATAGCTGATAAACTAGATTCAATAGCAGGATTCTTTGCTATAGGAATTAAGCCATCAGGTTCTCAAGACCCTTATGCTTTAAGACGTCAAGCTTTAGGAATACTTTCTATATTATTAGATAAAAAATTATCTGTTAACTTAAATAATTTAATAAATGCATCACTAAATAACTACTCTAGTTTAGAATTTAATAAAGAAGAAGTAGCTTCTCAAATAGTTGAATTTTTCGTTGAAAGAGTTAAAAACTTATTCAAAGATTTAGGAATAAGATATGATGTTATAGATGCCGTATTAAATAACAACTTAGATGATATATCAGATATACATACGAGATCTCTTGAATTAAATAGATGGCTTGAAAAAGATGAGTTAGTTGAAATGTTAACTGCTTTCAACAGAGTTTCTACTTTAGCAGAGAAGGCAGCTGCAGATATAGTTAAAGAAGAATTATTAAAAGAAGATGCAGAAATTAAATTATATAATGGCTTTAAAGAAATAAAATTAAATGTGGATACTTTATTAGCAGATAAAAAATATAATGAAGCTTTAGATGCTTTTGCTACACTAAGACCATTAGTTGATAATTTATTTGATAATGTAATGATAATGGATAAAGATGAAACAATAAAAGAAAATAGACTTGGATTACTAAAACAAATTTATAGTACAATGCTTACTATTTGTGATTTATCTAAGATAGTTTATAAATAAACAATTATATAAAAATACTGGCCTTCCTTTTGAATCCAAAATAAAGGAAGGCATTTTTTGCTTAGAATATTTAGTGTAACATAAATACTATGTATAAATTGATATAGTGTGTATTAATATTAATGGTACAGTAAAAACTAAGTGTATACATGATGAAAATAATTAAAAAATATATCATAAATAATGAAAAAATCTATTTACACAATAGCATATATAGATATATAATATACTATATAAGGTGTAACGGAGAAAAAGTATAGCATATTGAAAGAAGGTGATTGTCATTCAACTAAATCAGAGACAACAAAAGATAATAGAAATAGTAAAAGAAAATGAACCTATAACAAGTGAGCAGATTGCTTCCATGTTAAATGTTACTCGTGCTACATTAAGATCAGATTTAGCTATCCTAACAATGACGGGAATATTAGATGCTAGACCAAAAGTAGGTTACTTTTATTCTGGAATAAATAAACTTAACTTATTAGGAAGCGACATGAAAAATAAAAAGGTTGAAGATATCATGAGTATTCCTGTAATAGCCAAAAAAGATGATAGCTTATACGAAGTAATAGTAAATATGTTCTTATCAGACGTGGGGAGTATTTTTATCATCGATGATGATGAAAGCTTATGCGGTATAGTATCAAGAAAAGATTTATTAAAGGCAACTATAGGTGGTGCAGATATGAATAAAATGCCTATAGGAATGATAATGACTAGAACTCCTAATATCATTACAGTAGAAAAAGAAGATAGTGTTATCTTAGTAGCCAAAAAGATAATAGAGCATGAAATAGATTCTATTCCAGTAGTTGAAAATATAGATGATAAAATTAAGGTAATAGGAAAAATATCAAAAACAAATATTACAAAGTTATTCTTAGAGATCGTAGACAATTAAGGAGGAGAATATGGAGAGTTTTATATTATATGCAATATCCGATTCAATAGGGGAGACTGCACAACAAGTTGCTAAGGCAGCTATATCACAGTTTGATATAAAAGAAGAAACTTATGACATAAGAAGATTTCCTTATGTGTCTAGCAAGGAAGTTCTTCTTGAAATATTAGAAAGTGCTAAAAATGAAAATGCTATAGTTGTCTATACTTTAGTAAGTGAAAATTTAGGCGATATTGTTGAAAGTTTCTGTTCAAAAGAAAATTTACATTGTGTAGACTTAATGTCTCAAATATTAAATATATTAACAGAAAAAATAGGAGCATCTCCGAAGAGAGAGCCTGGTATAATCAGAAGGATGAATGAAGAATACTTCAGAAGAATAGAAGCCATAGAGTTTGCTGTTAAGTATGATGATGGTAAAGACCCAAGAGGAGTATTAAAGGCAGATTTAGTATTAGTTGGTATATCAAGAACTTCAAAAACTCCACTTAGTATGTACCTAGCAAACAGAAATATAAAAGTGGCAAATATTCCTTTAGTACCAGAAATACCAATACCAAAAGAAATATATGAAATAAATCCTAAAAAAATAATAGGGCTTACTAATACACCAGAAAAACTTAATGAGATAAGACAAGCAAGACTTAAAGCTCTTGGATTATCAAGCAGTGCAAATTACGCTAAACTAGATAGGATTTTGGAGGAATTAGATTATTCTGAAGAAGTAATGAAGAGGTTATCTTGTCCAGTTATTAATGTTGCAAATAAAGCAATAGAAGAAACAGCTGGATTAATTATAGATATTATGAAAGAAAATGGTTTAAAGAAAAAAATACACACAGCTAATTAAAATCTTTTTAAGATTTGCATAAATAAATATTTCAAAGGGGATTCGTGATATGAGTTTTAAATACGTTTATAGCTTTAATGAAGGAAGTAAAGAAATGAAATCATTATTAGGAGGAAAAGGAGCTAATTTAGCAGAAATGACTAAAATAGGACTTCCTGTGCCTCCTGGGTTTACTATAACAACTGAGTCATGTATCGATTATTATGAAAACAATAAAACAATAAAACAAGAAATTGTAAACCAAATTGAAGAAAAGTTATCTTCTTTAGAAAAAGATTTAAACAAACAATTAGGAAGTGAAGAAAATCCACTTCTTGTGTCTGTTCGTTCAGGTGCAGTTATATCAATGCCAGGTATGATGGATACTATATTAAATCTTGGATTAAATGATAATACAGTTAAAGCATTGGCAAAAGCAACTGACAATGACAGATTTGCATATGATAGTTATAGAAGATTTATTCAAATGTTCTCTGATGTTGCTATGGAAGTTCCAAAATATAAATTTGAAAATGTTTTAGATAAATATAAAGAAGAGAATAATTTTAAATTTGATACAGACTTAACATGTGACCATTTAAAATCAATAGTAGAAGAATATAAGGGAATATATAAAAAAGAAGTTGGAGAAGATTTCCCACAAGATCCTAAAAAACAATTAATGCTATCAGTAGAAGCTGTATTTAGATCTTGGAATAACCCAAGAGCAATAATATATCGTAGATTAAATGACATTCCAAATGATTTAGGAACTGCAGTTAATATACAATCAATGGTATTTGGTAATATGGGAGATACTTCTGGTACAGGTGTTGCTTTCACAAGAGACCCTGCTACAGGAGAAAATAAGTTACTAGGAGAATACTTAATAAATGCACAAGGTGAAGATGTTGTTGCAGGCATAAGAACTCCAGAGCCTATAGCTACACTTGAAAAAGTAATGCCAGAAATTTATAAACAGTTTATAGATACTGTTAAAACATTAGAAAATCATTATAAAGATATGCAAGATGTTGAGTTTACTATAGAAAAAGGTAGATTATTCTTCTTACAAACTAGAAATGGTAAAAGAACAGCTGCATCTGCTATAAATGTGGCAGTAGATTTAGTTGAAGAAGGTTTAATAACTAAAGAAGAAGCTATAATGAGAGTTGAACCTAAGCAATTAGATCAATTATTACATCCAAAGTTTGAAGATAAAGCATTAAAAGAAGCTACAGTTTTAGCTAAAGGATTACCAGCATCACCAGGGGCTGGAAGTGGTAAAATCTATTTTACAGCTGAAGAGGCTGTAGAAGCTTCAAAAAACGGAGAAAAAGTAATACTTGTGAGACAAGAAACATCTCCAGAAGATATAGAGGGAATGATTTGTTCTCAAGGTATACTTACTGCAAGAGGTGGTATGACTTCTCATGCGGCTGTTGTTGCTAGAGGTATGGGTAAATGTTGTGTCGCTGGTTGTGGAGAAATAAAAGTTGATGAAATAGCTAAGGAAGTAAGAAAAGATAACTTAGTACTAAGAGAAGGAGATTTTATATCTATAGATGGTTCTACAGGTATTGTTTACTTAGGAGACGTAGCTAAAACAAAAGTATCTATGACAGGTAATTTTGAAAAGTTAATGGACTGGGTTGATGAAGTTAGAGATATGAAAGTTAGAACTAATGCAGATAATCCAAGAGACTCCAAAGCTGCTGTTGATTTTGGTGCAGAAGGTATAGGGCTTTGTAGAACTGAGCATATGTTCTTCGATGAAGATAGAATACCTGCTGTTAGAAAAATGATATTATCAAACACTGTGGAAGATAGAGTTGAAGCTTTAGATAAGTTATTACCTATGCAACAACAAGATTTTGTTGATATATATAAGGTTATGGGTGATAGACCAGTTAATATAAGATTATTAGATCCACCACTACATGAATTCTTACCACATGATGATGAAACAATAGAAGAGCTAGCTAAAGATATGAATATTCAGGCTAGTGAAATCAAAAAAAGAATAGTAGACTTAGCTGAATTTAACCCTATGCTTGGTCACAGAGGATGTAGACTTGCAGTTACTTATCCAGAGATAGCTGTAATGCAAACTAAAGCTATAATAAATGCTGCTATAGAAGTGAATAAAGAAGGTTTAAATATGGAGCCGGAAATAATGATACCATTAGTTGGTGCGTTAAATGAATTTAAAGTAGTTAAAAATATTATAGTTGAAACAGCAAATGCAATTATAGAAGAAAGCAATATAGATTTAAAATATACTGTAGGTACAATGATAGAGATACCTAGAGCTTGTTTAATAGCTGATGAGATAGCAAGAGAAGCTGATTTCTTCTCATTTGGTACAAATGATTTAACGCAAATGACATTTGGATATTCTAGAGATGATGCTGGAAAATTCTTAGGCCAATATGTGGATGAAGAAATCTTAGAAAAAGATCCATTCCAAGTATTAGACCAAAATGGTGTTGGTAAATTAGTAAAAATGGCAACAACACTAGCAAGAGAAGAAAAAGGTGATAATATTAAACTTGGAATATGTGGAGAGCATGGAGGAGACCCTACATCAGTAGAGTTCTGCTACAATACAGGATTAAACTATGTATCTTGCTCACCATATAGAGTACCAATAGCAAGACTTGCAGCTGCACAAGCAACTATTAAGAAAAAATCAAAATAGACACATAGATAAACAATAAAATATAATAAAAAAAGGTCAAAGTATAAGTACTTTGACCTTTTTATTATATTTTTATCATCCTATAGCCAACACCCACATGAGTTTGAATATACTGAGGGTGAGAAGTATCAGTCTCAATTTTTTTTCTAAGTGTGGCCATATAAACTCTTAAAGAAGAAACATAACTATCCCAAGAACTTCCCCAAATTTCCTTTGTCATATAAGTATGAGTTAAAACTTTGCCAACATTTCTAGCAAGTAGACAAAGTAATTTATATTCAATTGGAGTTAGATGCAATTCTTCATTATTTTTATAAACACATCCGCTAGCATAGTCAATTTTTAAATCACCATTATTAAAAATTGAACTTTCTATAGTAGTAGATTGTATGTTATTTAATCTACGCAAAGTAACTCTTAGTCTTGCAAGAAGTTCATCAACAGAAAAAGGTTTAGTTATAAAATCATCAGCACCAGCATCTAAAGCGTCTATTTTATCCTTATCTTCACTTCTTGAACTTATTACAATAATAGGCACACTAGACCAGGAGCGAATTTTTTTTATAATATCAATACCATCTATATCAGGAAGTCCTAAGTCAAGAAAAATAACATCTGGATTATTAGAGGTTGCATCTAATATGGCAGACTCACCATTTGAAGCGGTATGATAATTGTAATTATGTGTTTCTAAAGTAGTTGATATTAGATTCTTAACTGCTTTATCATCTTCTATTATTAAAATTAATGGTTTATTCATGTAAGTTCACCTCCTCTAATGGTAATGTAAATGAAAATACTGTTCCACTAGGCTTATTATCTTTTACATATATATATCCTCCGTGAGCTGAAATAATAGATTTACAAAGAGCTAATCCTAAACCTAAACTACGCTTACTATCAACAATTTGGTTGTTAACAGTGTAGAACATATCAAATATTTTTTCTTTATCTGTATCAGACAGTCCATTACCATCATCACTAATTTTTACTAGAACCATATCTTTATTTTTTAGTGTATGAATATTAATATGAGTGTTTTCTGGTGTATATTTAAGTGCATTATCTACAATATTTATAATTACCTGTATTATTAATTTGGCATCCATTTTTGCAAAAATTATATCATGGGAGCTAGTAACTTCAATAAAGTGATTTATGCTTTTTCTTTTAATATGTCTAAGAGCCTCATTTATTACTTCTTCCATAAGTTCAGGCTTCATATTTAGAATCATGGTATTATCTTCAATTTTTGTTGCAGCAAGTAAATTTTCCACTAAATTAATTAGCCATAAAGAGTCTTCATGGATATCATAATAAAGCTGAACTCTTTTTTCTTTAGAAATAATTTCTTCGTCTTTTAATAGCATTTCTGAATTACCGAATATGCTAGTGAGAGGAGTTCGTAAATCATGAGAAATAGAACGTAGTAAATTAGCTCTTAACTGCTCATTTTTTGCTAAAGTAGCAGCTTCTTCTCTTTGCTTACTTATAAAATTATTTTCTAAAGCAATAGCACATTCACCTAATATGGATAACATAATATTATTTTCAAAAGCATCTAAAGAATAATTTTCTAAAGCAATACCTACTACGCCGTAAACTCTTTTACCAACCCTTATTGCTAAATACAAACATTTAGAATTTCCTAGTGTGTTTGTAGTTGCACCAGCATGTTTATTATTTTTGAATACCCATTGAGCTACAGCTTTTTCATTAGATGTAATAAATTTAGAAGTATCACAAGTGTATTCAGCAGGTGAAAAGATAATAGGATCTAATAGTTGATTATCTTCTGAATTATAAAATATGATATTTTTATTTAATAATTTTGCCAATTGTATTGCCGTAACTTTTATAATTCCTTCTTTTTTACTTTCTTGCTGTAAAAGCTGATTAGTTTCAAGCAAAATCTTAGTACGATATGCCATATAAGCAGATTGATTAGCTTGACGTTTTATTTTAGAAGCAAGAGAACCTGTTAAAAATGCTGATATGAACATAATAACAAAGGTTACTGGATAACCAGCATCATAAGAATTAAAAGTAAACCTTGGATCAGTAAAGAAAAAATTAAATACAAGGACACTTATAAATGCAGAAATAATACTTTGTAATGTGTTTTCAGTAAGTATTGCTGTAATTAAAACACCTAAAATGTATACAGTGATAATATTAGACTCACTAAATCCAAGAAAGGAAAATACAAAACTTATAATAGTTGCTAAAATTAAAACACAAAAAGATATGAATAAATCTTTTAATGTTATTTTCGACTTAATATTAATCTTTGTATTTGAAGAATAACTAAATGATGCCGAATCAGGAATAATGTAAATATCTAAGTTAGGAGCATAAGAAGTAAGTCTTTCTGTTAATGGTGATTTTCCAAAAAAATATTTTCTTCTGCTACTACTTCTACCAAGTATTACCTTGGAAATACCTGCAAGTCTTGCAAATTCAGCAATTTGGAAAGCTATATCATCTCCAGTGACTGTTTCTATTTTAGCTCCTAGTTGTTCTGCTAAATGAATATTATTTCTTAAACGAGTTTTGTCTTCTTCGCTCATATTATCGAGATCAGATGTCTCAACGAATAAGCCAATAAATTCACCCCTAAATGCAGAAGCCATTCTAGCAGCACTCCTAATAATTTTACTATTAGTAGGAGAAGAAGAGAGACAAACTAATATTTTCTCATCAGTAAAATAACTAGCTGTGTCATTTTGTTTTACTTTTTCTGAAATCTTATTAACCCTATCGGCACTTCTTCTTAAAGCAATTTCTCTTAAAGCAGTTAAATTTTCAATACTAAAAAAGTTAACTAATGCATTTCTAACTTGTATTGGAGCATATATTTTGCCTTCATTTAATCTTTCAATAAGTTCCTCTGGTTCTATATCTACAAGTTCTACTTGATCTGCATTATCGAAGACATAATCTGGTATTCTTTCACGAACTGTAATCTTTGTTATAGAAGATACAATATCGTTTAAGCTTTCTATGTGTTGAACATTAACAGTAGTATAAACATCAAATCCTAAATTTAGGAGCTCGTTTATATCCTGATATCTTTTTAAATGGCGACATCCAGTAGCATTTGTATGAGCTAATTCATCTACCAATATAACTTGTGGATTTCTTTTTATGGCTAAATCAATATTGAACTCATTCAAACTAATGTCTTTATGTTTTACATTGAGTGTTGGAATAACCTCTAGACATTTTAAAAGTTCTTTTGTTTCGGGTCTTGCATGAGGCTCAATATATCCAATAACTACATCTATGCCAGACTCTTTTGCCTTATGGGCAGCTTTTAACATGGCGTATGTTTTACCAACACCAGCAGCATATCCAAAAAAGATCTTAAGATGACCTCTTCCTTTTAATCTTTCTTCATAATTTATTTTTTTTAATATTTCATCTGGATTAATTTTTCTATCTATCATAATAAGTACCTCAAAATGTAATTATGCTATAATATTAACAGAATATTTGTTATTAATGTATTATAGTTTTATATAATTGTATTAAAATTATATAAAGATTCATATTAAAATAATGTTAAATTCTAATTTATTAAATTTACATAAATAATAGATGCATATTTTAAAGTATAAAAAGCAA
This sequence comes from Terrisporobacter mayombei, assembly GCF_020748465.1. GTDB lineage: Bacteria > Bacillota > Clostridia > Peptostreptococcales > Peptostreptococcaceae > Terrisporobacter > Terrisporobacter mayombei. The sequence goes on along the minus strand of NZ_JAHZMP010000001.1, from coordinate 1,043,786 downwards.
AGCGATTTTATTTAAAAGCTTTGCTTTTTATTATTTAAATTTATGAAAGTATACCATCTATCATTAAATTCACCTTTAGTACATTTACTGTACTTTCACCAAGTATTCCTAAAAATGGTTTATTAGTACATTTATTGATAATATCATTGACTTCTGACTCAGTCATATTATTGTTATCAGCAATTCTTTTAGCTTGATATTTGGCAGCAGCTAAAGATATTTCAGGGTCCAGACCACTACCAGAACATGTTACTAAATCAACAGGAATTGCTTGATCTTTATTATATTCATGAGAAGAGTTTATTTTATCAACTCTTTCTTTTACAAGTTTTTCATATTTATCACTAGCAGGGCTTAAATTAGATGGAGTAGAGTATAATACTTTATTACCATTTTCATCAGTAAATGTTTTTGTATCTATATTCATTATACGTCCCCACATATGTTTTTCATCTGTATATTGCTGAGCAATTAATTCTGAACCATATTTCTTTCCGTCAGCTTCAATAATACTACCATTAGCTTTAGATGGAAAGAATATTTGAGCAATACCTGTTATAGCTCCTGTATATATAACCCCACAAAGTAGGGTGAAAATTATAAAGGATGATAGTCCTTTAGAAAAAATAGATTTCATTTTAATACCTCCTTCTACATTAAACTAGGCCAACAGAAGTTAATAACACATCTATTATTTTTATAAATATAAATGGAGTTATTACGCCACCAAGTCCATATACCAATAAATTTCTAGAAAGTAATTTGCCAGCAGATACCTCACGATATTTAACACCATTTAATGCCAATGGAATCAAAGCAATAATTATTAAAGCATTGTATATTATTGCTGATAAAACAGCACTTTGTGGGCTGTGAAGGTTCATAATATTCAATGCAGAAAGTTGAGGATACAAGCCTAGAAATAGAGCAGGTATTATGGCAAAATATTTTGCAAGGTCATTTGCTATAGAAAAAGTAGTTAGACTACCCCTTGTCATCAAAAGTTGTTTACCAATACGAACGATATCTATAAGTTTAGTAGGTGATGAGTCTAAATCAACCATGTTACCAGCTTCTTTTGCAGCTTGAGTACCAGAGTTCATAGCAACAGCAACATCAGCTTGAGCAAGGGCTGGAGCATCATTTGTTCCATCACCAGTCATAGCGACTAAATGACCTTTTCTTTGATATTCTCTGATTAATTCTAGTTTTCCTTCTGGTGTAGCCTCTGCAAGAAAATCATCAACTCCAGCTTCGGCAGATATGGCAGCTGCAGTAAGAGGATTATCTCCAGTTATCATTATTGTTTTAATACCCATTTTTCTTAAATCAGCAAACTTTTCTTTTACGCCTTTTTTTATAATATCTTTTAAATGTATTACCCCAAGTATTTTATGATTTTTAGTAACTATTAATGGAGTACCACCTTGGTTAGATATTTTTCTTACAACTTCATCACATTCATCACTATATATGCCACCAAATTGAGAGACATAGTCTTTTATTGCATCTACAGCACCTTTACGAATTTCATCTCCATTATAATCAACACCACTCATACGAGTTTTAGCAGAGAAGGAAATGAAATTAATATTTTTATCATTAAGATTTCTTCCTCTTATATTAAATTGTTCTTTAGCAAGAATTACTATACTTCTACCCTCTGGAGTTTCGTCAGCTAAAGATGATAATTGTGCAGCATCAGCTAAATCTTTAGGAGAAGTACCATCTACAGGAATAAATTCACTGGCTTGACGATTACCAAGTGTTATAGTTCCTGTTTTATCAAGCATTAATGTATCCACATCTCCAGCTGCCTCTATAGCACGGCCGCTCATTGCAAGTACATTTGCGGAATTTAATCTGCTCATACCGGCTATACCGATGGAAGAAAGTAGAGCACCTATTGTTGTTGGAGCTAAGCAGACAAGCAAAGCTACTAATGTAGTTATAGATGTTGGATTATCTATTACTGCTTGATTTGCGGCAAAATCAGAGTAGGTATAAAGTGACATAGTAACTAAAATAAATATTATTGAAAGAGCTACAAGAAATATTTCAAGAGCTATTTCATTTGGCGTTTTTTTTCTTGAGGCGCCTTCAACCATAGCAATCATTTTATCAAGGAAACTTTCTCCTGATTCGTTAGAGACCTTTATTATTATCCAGTCGGAAATTACTGTAGTTCCTCCTGTGACGGCACTTCTATCTCCGCCAGCTTCACGTATAACTGGTGCAGATTCACCAGTTATAGCACTTTCATCTACAGAAGCAGCACCTTCAATTACTTCACCATCAGCAGGTACTTGCTGATCAGCCTTAACAATCACTATATCGCCTTTTTTTAAAGTAGCAGATGGAACTACAGTTATATTATCTTTTTCAATTAAAGATGGAATTTTATATGCATTTACATCATGTTTACTTGCTCTTAAAGTATCTGCTTGAGCTTTACCTCTACCTTCAGCTATGGATTCTGCAAAATTTGCAAATATTACTGTAAACCAAAGAATTATTGCTATAGACAATGTGTACCCAGGTGAAGCATCTTTAATACCAAACAATGACGCTACCCAAAGCAAACTAGTTAATATAGCAGATATATAGACCAATAACATTACAGGATTTTCCTTTTGTGTTTTTGGATTTAACTTTATAAATGAATCTTTTATAGCTCTTTTAATCATGTTTTTATCTGAAAGAGCAGTTTTTGTATTATTATTCAATTAAGGTCACCTCCTATAAGATTGAGCTGAAATATTCAGCGATTGGTCCTAGTGATAATGCTGGGAAAAAGCTAAGGGCACCAATTAATAAAATAATCATAATTAATAAAAATACAAACATGGCATTTGTAGTTGACAATGTACCTGCTGTAGTAGCAATTTTTTTCTTTTGAACTAAGCTACCAGCAATAGCCATAATGCCTATCATTGGAATAAATCTAGCAAACAACATACACAATCCTAAAGTAAGATTCAAAAATACTGTATTTGCACCAAAACCAGCAAAAGCAGATCCGTTATTTCCGCCTACTGATGAATAGGCATAAAGTATCTCAGAAAAACCATGAGTACCAGCATTGTTTAGACTATCTGTAATACCAGGCCAAACTGCTGCAATACCGCTACCAATTAATATAGCAATAGGAGTAGCAAGGCAGACAAGAACTGACCATTTCATTTCGTAAGGTTCAATTTTTTTACCTGAAAATTCAGGTGTTCTACCAACCATAAGTCCTGCAATAAATACAGTTAGTATGGCAAAAGCTAACATTCCATACAATCCACATCCAACACCACCAAATATTACTTCACCAAGTTGCATTAGTAACATGGTTACCATTCCACCTATAGGAGTGTAACTATCATGCATAGAATTTACAGAACCATTTGAAGCAGCTGTAGTAAATGTAGCCCATGTAGATGAAGCAGCTATACCAAAACGAGACTCTTTACCTTCCATATTTCCGCCAGATTGACCTACAGTGGTCATATCAACAGCACCATTTTGTGAAAGTTGAGGAGTAGCATTTTGTTCACATACAGCAACTGCTCCAAGAGCTATTATAAGAACTATAAACATGGCCATAAAAATTGCAATACCTTGTTTTTTGTTTTTAACATTTCTACCAAATGTGAAGCATAAAGCTGCAGGTATTAGTAGAAGAGAAATCATCTCAAGTAAATTAGAAATTATTGTAGGATTTTCTAAAGGATGAGCAGAGTTCACACCATAGAATCCACCACCATTAGTACCAGTTTGTTTTATTGCTATTTGACTGGCAGCAGGTCCAAGAGGAATAATTTCCTCGTCTACAATTTCTGCATTATTAATTACTTTTCCATTAACAGAGACTGTATTAGTCTTTAAGTCAATTTTTGCATTTTCAATAATATTACCATTATTATCAACAGCAATAGGTTCAATTAGCTGAACAGTTTCAGCAGGCTTAAAGTTTTGAACAACACCTTGAGATAAAAGTCCAATAGAAATAACTATATTCAAAGGTATCAATACATAAAGTATTATTCTAGTCATATCAACCCAGTAGCTACCAAGCCCTTTTGACTTGACCTTCACAAATCCACGAATTAAAGCAAATAATATAGCGATACCTGTTGCAGCTGAAACAAAGTTTTGAACTGTAAGGCCAATAGATTGAGTTAAATAACTTAAAGAAGACTCACCACTATAGGCTTGCCAGTTAGTATTTGTTATGAAACTTATAGCTGTATTTAAAGATAGATCCCATGGTACACCAGGTAACTTTTGAGGATTACCAATTAAACGACCTTGAAATAACTGAAGAAAAAATAAAAACATTAAACCTATTCCATTAAACACTAAAACAGAACAAATATATTTTTTCCAGTTCATTTCTTCATCACTTTTAACTTTTATTACTTTATAAATAAATTTTTCACATGGATATAAAAGTTTTGATAAAAATACTTTTTCTCCATTCATTACTTTACCTATATATGAACCAAGCGGTATGGCAAGCACTATAAGAATTACTAAATAAATTAAATACTGCAAAATTGTGTACGTCATTGTTTATCTCCTCCCATAAGAATTACAAAATAGTAAATTAATAAAATTATTGCAACTAGACCAATCGTCCAAATTATTATTTGCATTTCTTATACCTCCTTTTTTTATAATTCAATTATAAGAATTGATGTTTTAAAAAGGTATTAAGACTTATAGGATGAGCATTAAAATAGTATTAAGATTGGTTACATTCATATGAGAGATGAAATATCTTTGATAGATGTGATATTGTCATTGCCTAAAAATTTGCATAAAAAAACCGGAGCCATAAGAACTCCGATTTTATAATAAATAATTAAAGTAATATTTATTTTATAACAATTAAATCTTTAGTTACATTGTTTAATACTTCACAACCATCCTCAGTTATTAATACTAAGTCTTCTATTCTAACTCCAACTTCACCTGGTAAGTAAACACCTGGCTCAACTGAGAATATCATACCTGGTTTTAATATAGCTTCATTTACAGAAGATACATCACCGAACTCATGGCATTCCATTCCTATAGAGTGACCAGTTCTGTGAGTAAAGTATTCTCCGTAACCTTTTTCAGTTATGTAGTCACGACAAGCGTTATCTACATCACAGAATCTATTTCCTGGTTTACTAGCAGCTATACCTCTTAAGTTAGCTTCTTTAACTATTTCATATACTTCTTTTCCTTTTTCAGAAACTTCACCTAAAAATACTGTTCTAGTCATATCAGAGCAGTATCCATCTTTTACACAACCTAAGTCAAGAACAACTGAATCTCCGAATTTACCTTTAGAGTTGTCTGATTCGTGGTGAGGGTCAGCAGCATTAGCACCATATCCTATAATTGGATCAAAAGAGTGACCTGAAGCTCCACCTTCAAGATACATTTCTAAAATTTTGTCTGCCATTTCTAATTCAGTGTAACCTTCTTTAACAAGAGGCATTAATCTTTCTATAACGCTATCATTTAATTTCGAAGCTTCTCTCATTAATTCTTGCTCTTTTTCATTTTTAATTTGACGAATGTCATCTATTATGAATGATCCATCAATAAATTTAGTAGCATTTAATTTGCTCATTAAAGGTAATAAGAACTTAGCTGGCCAAACTTTATCTATACCAACTATAGTGCTTTGTCTCATGCAGTTTGCTAACATTCCTACATAATCATCAATATCATCAAAGTAAACTATTTCAGCTCCTTCAATTGGAGTAGACTGTGGGAATAATTTACCTATGAAAAACTTATGATTGCCTTCAACATCAAGATAAAGAGCAAGCATTCTTTCGCCACAATTTAACATACGGCCTGTTAAATAACATATAGAAGCTGGATCAGCTACTATTAATTGAGGAACATCGTTTTCCTTCATTGATGTAATAATTCTTTGTAATTTCATTTGATCCATTAATAAATCCCCCTATTGTAAAGTACAAATTAATTAATCTAAAAATTCATTTATTTAAATTAACTAAGATTATTGTAATATTCATGTCTAATAAAGTCAATATTAGTCATTCAAAACTTAAAAAAATAAAAAAATAAAACATTTAAAGTGCGTTAAATTATTAATAAATTAATAATATTACTGTTGGCATGTAGTTATAAGAAGTAATGTGGCAAATAATTGTAAATTTATAAAAAAAAAAAATAATATGTAGTGTAATTATTCTAAGATTATATTATAATTACAGATGACAAGACATGTTAAATGCAAATATATATTACAAATGAAATAATTATATTCAAACGTATATGACTTGTAGACAACTTAATATCAAATGTTTAACAAAATATTATATATAGGGGTGGATAGTATATGAATATAGCAGGTAGAGTATCTGCACTTAGAGAAATAATGGAAGATAGAAACATTGATGTTTACATTATTCCTTCTGCAGACAATCACCAAAGTGAATATGTTGGGGAATATTTTAAATCTAGAAAATTTATTTCAGGCTTTAAAGGTTCAGCAGGAACTGTAGTAGTAACTAAAGAGAAAGCTGGATTATGGACTGATGGAAGATATTTTATTCAAGCTGAAAAAGAGTTAGCAGGAAGTGGTATAGACCTATTCAAAATGGGAGAAGAAGGAGTACCAACTGTTAATGAATTTGTTATAGAAAATATAGAGATAGGTGGAAAATTAGGCTTTGACGGAAGATTGATAGCAGCTGGTGAAGGATTAGAACTTAAAGAAGAATTAGAGAAGAAAAACGTTATCATTAAGTATGACGAAGATCTTATTGATTCTATTTGGGAAGATAGACCTGCTTTATCAGAAGAAAAGGCTTTCGCATTAGATGTGAAATATGCTGGAGAAAGCTTCCAATCAAAAATAAATAGAATAAGAAATGTAATGAGAGAAAATGGTGCGACAACTCATGTAGTAACAACTTTAGATGAGGTAGCATGGATATTTAATATAAGAGGAAATGATGTAAGTTATACACCAGTAGTGCTTGCTTATGCAGCTATAACTCTTGATAAAGCTTATTTATTTATTAATGAGAATAAACTTGAGGATTCTGTTAAGTCAGAATTTAATGAATCTAATATAGAAATAAGACCATATAATGATGTTTATGATTTCATAAAAGGATTAGATGAAAAAGAAGTTATAATGCTAGATCCGGAGAGAGTAAACTATTCTTTATATAATAATATTTCAGAAAATATTAAAAAAGTAGAAATAGAAAATCCTGCAGTTTTAATGAAGGCAATGAAAAATGAAACTGAATTGAAAAATATAGAAAATGCATATATAAAAGATGGCATAGCGTGTACTAAATTTATGTACTGGTTAAAAACTAACGTAGGTAAAATTGAAATTAGTGAACTTAGTGCATCAGAAAAGCTATTAAAGCTTAGAAAAGAACAAGAAGGATTTTTTGATTTAAGTTTTGAAACTATAGCAGGTTATAAAGAACATGCTGCTATGATGCATTATGCAGCAACTGAAGAAAGCGATTACAAAATAAAAGCAGAGCATATGTTCTTAGTAGATTCTGGAGGTCATTATTTAGAGGGAACTACAGATGTAACAAGAACATACATATTGGGAGAAATATCTGAGGAATTTAAAACACATTATACTGCAGTAGCAAGAGGTATGATAAACCTTTCCATGGCTAAGTTCTTACATGGATGTAGAGGATATAACTTAGATATACTTGCAAGAGGACCAATGTGGGATATGGGAATTGACTATAAATGTGGAACAGGACATGGTGTTGGATATATGTTAAGTGTGCATGAAGGACCAGCTGGATTCAGATGGTATATTGTACCTGCAAAACATGAAACAACTCCTTTCGAAGAAGGAATGGTTATAACAAATGAACCAGGAATTTATATGGAAGGTTCTCATGGAATTCGTATAGAAAACCAACTAGTTGTTAAAAAGCTAGAGAAAAATATAAATGGACAATTCATGGCATTTAATGCAATAACTATGTGTCCAATAGATTTAGATGGAATTAATCCAAGTTTAATGACTGAAAGAGAAAAATCGTATTTAAATGATTATCATAAAAACGTATACGAAACAATCAGTCCTTATTTAAATGAAGAAGAAAGAAACTGGTTAAAAGAATATACAAGAGCAATATAGTATTGAAAATTAAAAAAATAATAATTATAAAAGTTTGAAATAAGCTTAAGGAGTTTGAATCTATCAAAGATATCTATTAAGATATCTTTGATAGTTATCATAAAACTGTGTACGGACAATCAGCCATATTTATTAACAGCTTAGGAAATGACTGATATGGAAGATACACAAAAAATACATTATATGGGGGACAACATGGAAAACACAGTTAAATCAAAAAAGAAACCTTTAGCTTTCTATTTATGCTCAGGCGCTTTTTCGTTTGAAAGATCAGCATACTATGGAAGTAAAGGAATATTGTTATTATTTATTGCAGCAAGCGTTGCAACAGGTGGACTAGGACTTACATCAGATCAAGCAGCTTTAGCAGTATCTAACTTAGTAGCATTTACTTACTTGGCACCAATATTTGGTGGTATGGTTTGTGATAGATGGGTAGGAGCTAGATATGCCATACCAGCGGGAATGTTAATAATGGGTGCTGGTTATTTTATAGGGGCTAATGCTACAGATATATCAGGAATTAATATAATGATAGCTTTAGTTGCTTTAGGTACAGGTTTATTTAAAGGTAATTTATCTGCATTAACAGGTACTTTATTTAAAGATCAAGATCAACTTGACTCAGCCTTCTCAACACAATATAGTTTCATAAATATAGGTAGTTTCTTTGGAACAACTTTCTTTGGATTTGCTTATATGTATTTATTTAATAAAGGTGGCGTTTTAGGATATACAGCATGCTTTAAATTCTCGGCAGCCATAATGATAGTTGGAGCAATAATATTTGTTTTAGGATGGAAGCTATTAGGAGAACATGGTAAAAAGCCATTCTTAGCTGGTCAAGAAAAAGATGATAGTACTAAAAATGATAGCAAAGAACCATTAACTGTAATGGAAAAGAAAAGAGTAATGGCTATAGTTTTAGTTTCTACTTTCTCAGTAATATTCTGGTTATTCTGGTATGTTACTTACCTAGCAGTTTATGATTATGGTGGAGCATTTGTTGATATGTCAATTGGTAACTTCCAAGTGCCATTATTATGGTTTGACTCAGAAAATGCATTCTTATGTATTGCTCTTGGACCAGTTTTAGGTTCTTTATGGTACAAACTATCTCAAAGACCACAAGGTGACTTATCTTTATTTAAGAAAACAGGTATAGGATTGGCTTTCTTAGGAGTTGCATTCTTAATGTTAGTTGGAGCTGAATTTACAAGAGGAATAGGTGCTCCAGAAACTGCAAAAGCTTCTATAATGTGGATAATAGCATTTGGATTCTTCTTAAGTTTAGGGGAGATGTGTTTCTCTCCACTTGGAAACTCATTTGTAAGTAAATATGCTCCAAAAAAATACTTAGCTGTATTAATGGGAGTTTGGACTTTTGCTACATTTATAGCTGGTAAAACTCATGGAGCAATATACAACTTTACAAAGCAATTTGATATGATAACAGTTTATACTGTAATACCAGTAATATTATTTGTTTGTGCAGTAGCATTATTTGCACTAGATAAAAACTTAAGCAAATTAGTTGCTGATGATAATGAAAATGGTGAAAACAAAGTAGCTTAATTATCATACAGTATCATAATAAAAATATTACAACTGGGTTCTGAGCTGTTACAGAACCCAGTTTTTTATTAAATTAAAATAAATTTTTCAACAGAAGGAGATTGAAACTATGAGAGCTTATGAAAGAATGTTAAATTATGTAAAAGTATGGACTACTAGTGATGGTAGTAGCGAAACTGTACCTTCTACTTCTCGTCAATTTGATTTAGCTAAATTATTAGTAGAAGAGATGAAAGAACTAGGAATAGAAGATGCTCATGTAGATGATAAATGTTATGTTTATGGAACTTTACCTGCAACAAAAGGATATGAAGACAAATCTAAATTAGGATTTATAGCTCACTTAGATACTGCAGAAGATATAAGTGGACAAAATGTAAACCCACAAATCATAGAAAATTATGATGGAGAAGATATAGTTTTAGGAGAGAGTGGAAGAGTTATAAAAGTTTCAGATTTTCCACATTTAAAAAACTTTAAAGGAAGAACTTTAATAACTACAGATGGAACTACTTTACTTGGGGCAGATGATAAAGCAGGTATAGCAGAAATAATGACTGCAATAGAAATAATACAAAAAGAGAATATACCTCATGGAAAGATATGTATAGGATTTAATCCCGATGAAGAAATAGGTACAGGAGCTCATAATTTTGATGTTGAGAAATTTGGAGCTGATTTTGCATACACTTTAGATGGATGGTTAGAAGGACAAATAGAATATGAAAACTTTAATGCATCAGGAGCAACATTTGAAATAAAAGGTATAAATGTTCATCCAGGTAGTGCAAAAGATATAATGGTAAACTCTCAATTATTAGCTATGGAGATAAATTCAATGTTACCAAATGAAACTCCAGCAACTACTGAAGGATATGAAGGGTTTTATCATTTAATGGAAACTATAGGTTCAGTTGAATATTCTAAATTAGTTTACATAGTTAGAGATCATTATGCAGATAAGTTTGCTGCAAGAAATGAATTTTTACAAAACATAGAAAAAACTATGAATGAAAAATACGGTGAAGGTGTAGTAACTCTTACTATAAAACAACAATACAGAAATATGAAAGAACAAATAGAGCCATGCATGCATTTAATAGACAATGCTAAAAAAGCTATAAAAGCAGTAGGTTTAGAGCCAACTGTAGATGCTATACGTGGAGGAACTGACGGTGCTCAATTAAGTTTTAAAGGACTTCCTTGTCCAAACTTAGGAACTGGTGGAGCAGCTTATCATGGAGCTTGTGAACATATAAGTGTTGAAGGTATGGATAAAGTTGTTGATATAGCTATTGAATTAGTTAAAATATATGCAGAAATGTAATTATTTTTACATAGTTAATTAAAAAATAGGGGAATAAATATTGAGATTTATTCCCCTATTTTTATTATGAATCTTTTTTTATTAGCCAACCATAATATCCCTTATCATTCTTTTCATACTTAAGTATGGCATCAAATTTATTGCCGTCCTTACCAGTCATAGACTTGACTTTAGCCTCACCTTTTTTAAGTAAACTTTTAACCATAGTTTTTGTTGGCTTCTTTTTAAATAATTGTAGGTATTTATCATCTTTGAAAATACCATATTTACAATTATTATAATTTGTGCAAAAGAATCCTTTTTCGCTTTCCATAACATCGCCACCACAAACTGGACATTTTCCTAGGGAAGTATTTTCAATTGATTTAGATGCATTGGTAGCAGTCTTTGTAGATTTCTTAGAGGTTGAATTTTTTTTATCGCTTACAAACTTTTTAGTTTTTGCATTATAAGTGAAACTTTCTGTAGAGATCTTTTTTTGTCTATCATATTTAATACGATTTACACTATTCCAAATAAAGCTCATTATATTGTTTAAATATTCTTTTCTAGTAAACTGCCCTTTTTGAATATCACTTAGGCTTTTTTCTAGTTTACCAGTATAATCCACGTCAAATAGTTCTTTAACAGGGAAGATTTCTACTAGATTTTGACCTAAGTCAGTTATAAAATAAGATTTTCCTTTTTTACTTACATATCCAACTTGACCGATTTTCTTAAGTACATCAGCACGAGTTGCAGAAGTTCCTATGGAATAACCAGATAATACAGCTGTATCTTCTTCAGATACATTTTTACCACAATTTTTCATGGCCTTAAGCAAAGTATCCTCAGTATATGGTTTAGGAGGGGTAGTTTGTTTGCTTATAGGTTTTACTTCAATAACATCTACCACTTCATTTTTATCCATCATAGGAAGTAAATCGTCTTTTTCTTCCTTATTGTAAACTTCCAAATAACCTTTAATTTTTAATACTTTTCCTTTAGTAAGGAAGATATTTTTATCCACATCAGTTTTAATTTCTGTATTTTCATACTCTGCAGGTGGCATAAAGTTAGCAATAAACCTATCTTTGATAGCATTGTAAACAATAGCTTCATCTGATGTTAGATTTGTAGGAATTATGTAAGTAGGTGTAATGGCACTATGGCTATCAACTTTTGAAGAGTCAAAAACTCTTTTTGTTTTTGTAAATTTAATTTTACCTTCATATGGTAGACCTTTTTTTAATTTATCTAAAGTTTGAGCAGTCTTATCTACTAAACTTTCTTCAAGATAAATAGAATCTGTTCTTGGATAAGTAATATATCCACCTTTTCCTTTACCTTCATATAAAGACTGACAAACGTTAAGAACTTTATCTGAAGTAAAGTGACTATATTTAGAAGTTATAAAACCTTGAAGTGAAGTCAGAGAGAATAATTTAGGAGAATATTCTTTAGAAGTAGTAACTTTTTTATCTGTTATCGTACCTTCTTTAGAAGTAATACTATCAATTATTACTTTAGCTTCTTCAGGTGTATCAAATTTACTATTTTTATTTTTAACTAACTTACCTTTATACTCACCGTTTTTACATCTAAAACTTCCTTCTATTTCATAATAAGTTTTTGGAACAAAGTTTCTAATTTCCATGTCTCTATCGTAAACTAGTTTTACAGTAGGAAGTATAACACGTCCTATGTTTAGTAATTTACCATTCCCATATTTAAGAGTGGCTATGGAAGTAAAATTTATACCTATTAGCCAGTCTGTGATTAGCCTTGTATAACCAGCAGCTTGTAGGTTTCTCATTTCTTCATCGTCTTTAAGATTTTGAAGTCCTTTTGTAATATCTTGAGGAGTCCACTCATTAACTAATATTCTTTTTACAGGCTTCTTATTTTTTGCCATAAGAAAAATTAAAAAAGATATTAGCTCACCTTCTCTATCATTATCTGTTGCATTTATTATATATTCAACATCATTTCTATTTAACAAGGTTTTAATTACATTAAATTGATCTTTTTTAGAAGCTTCAACTTTAAATTTAAATCTATCTTGAGGGATAAATGGAAAACTATCCATCTTCCATGATCCAGAATATTTATCTTTATCATAATCTTTCATATCATACAGAGATACTAAATGTCCAACTGCATATGTGACAATATATTCATTTCCTTCAAAATATCCGTTGTGCCTAGTTTTTGCACCTAAAAAGGATGCAATAGTCTTAGCAACAGATGGTTTTTCTGCTAAAATAAGTTTCATTTCATACCTCCTTTTGAACATTACAATATTACCATATATATTGGAACTACTCAAGTATTTGGAAATTAAATTCTTATACTCTTACATAATATTATATATTGTAGTAAAATATAAAAGTGCTTTAAATAAGATGAAAAATAATATGTTTAAAAGGAGATAACAGCATGAAAAATATAAAAATTCAATATCTTAATGATGAAATAAAAAGATTAGAATACATAGATGGAAAGTCTGACTGGATAGATTTAAGATCTGCTGAAAAAGTTGAATTAAAAGCAGGAGAATTCAAATTAATTCATTTAGGGGTGGCTATGGAGTTGCCTAAAGGTTATGAAGCTCATATAGTACCAAGAAGTAGTACTTTTAAAAACTTTGGAATAATTCAAACTAATCATTGTGGAATAGTAGATAACACATATTGTGGATCAAATGATTGGTGGTTTATGCCAGCATTTGCTCTTAGAGATACAGTAATAGAAATAAATGATAGAATATGCCAATTTAGGATACAAGAAAATCAACCAAAGATAGCTTTTAATGAAGTAGAAAGGCTTCAAGCAGAAGATAGAGGCGGAATTGGAAGCACAGGCAAACAATAATATATTTATATAATAATAGGCCAACTAATTTATAGTTGGTCTATTATTATATCCAAAAATTACTTGATTACTCATGTAAATAATGTAAATACATTTAAACTTATGGACAAAAACTTACATTTTTGTAATAATACTAATTATAATATTTAAAATTATTAAGAAAGTTATCTTTAAAAATTGACAATATAGAAAATAGCACTGTGAGAGGAGTTGAGTAAATTATAACTGTAAGAAGTTATAATATATTTATGAGTATTGATAAAAAATACGTTTTAACAGGATTAGTAGCATCGTCAATTATGTTACATACAGGAATGACCACAGCATTTGCAGATACTGAGTATAGAGTTATAACAGCAGACACGGTAAACTTTAGAAGTGGACCATCAACAAGTTATTCATCAATTGGAAAGTTCAACAAAGGTGATAAAGTAGAATATTTAGGAGAAAGCGGTTCCTGGATAAAAGTTAAATATTCTAATAAAACAGGATATGTTCATGGAGATTACGTTGGAAAATATACGTCAAGCACAAAGGCAAAATATGTAAACACTACATCATTAAACTTTAGAAGCGGACCATCAACAAGTTACTCAATAATAGGAAAACTATCAAGTGGAACTAAGGTAGAATTAATATCAACATCAAATGGATGGTCAAAAATAAAATATGATGGTAAAACAGGATATGTATCAAGTCAGTATTTAAGTAGTAGTGCCCCTGAATCAAGTGCTACGACAACAAAATATGTAAATACTTCAACTTTAAATGTTAGAAGTGGGCCATCAACAAGTTATTCAGTAATAGGAACACTATCAAGTGGGACTAAGGTAGAAGTAATATCGACATCAAATGGATGGTCAAAAATAAAGTATAGTGGTAAAACAGGATATGTATCAAGCCAGTATTTAAGTAGTAGTGCTTCTGATAACTCTACTTCAACATCTTCATCAGTAAGTAAAGTTATATCTCTAGCTAAAACTTTACTTGGAAAGCCTTATGTATGGGGAGCTCAAGGACCTAGCAGTTTTGACTGCTCGGGATTTACTTACTATGCATTTAAAAATGCAGCAAATGTAAGTTTACCAAGAGTATCTAAGGATCAAAGTAATTATGGGGCTTATGTAAGTAAAAGTAATTTAAAAGCTGGAGACTTAATATTCTTTGATACAAGTGGATCAAATGATGGTAATGTTAGTCATGTCGGAATATATTTAGGAAATAATGAGTTTATACATGCGTCATCAAGTAAAGGAAAAGTTGTAATTTCTCAAATGAGTTCTTATTACAATGGAGCATTTGTAAACGCTAGAAGAGTATTATAAATTAAAAACTGCCTCTATTTTTAGAGGTAGTTTTTTGTTTAAAAAAATTTTTTATAGTATTTGAACAAACACAAATTATTGCAAACATGCATATATTTACAATAATAGAGTTTTTCTATTAAAATTATCAACAGGAGTTGATAATATTATAACATTAAGTTATAAGAGAAAGTATGATTGCAAGCATAAATAATAAAATAAAAATAGTTAATATAGATAATTTAAATTTTAGGAAGGGGCCTTCTACTGATTATGAAATAATACAATCTCTACCTAAAAATACTCAGGTTGAAATATTACCACAGTCAGATGGATGGATTTTAGTTAGATATAAAGATATACTTGGATTTTTATCTATCGAATATTTAAGTGATAGAACAGTACAAGTAGTAGAAAGGTGAAAAAGTATGTCAATGTAAGTGTATTAAATTTTAGAAGTAGTTCATCAACAAAAGCTTCTATTATAGGAACTATATCCAAGGGAAGCGAGGTAGAAGTAATATCAACATCATATGGATGATCAAAAATAAAATATAATGGCAAAGAAGGATATGTTGCAAGTATCTATTTAAGCAATAAAATATCAGATATTAGCCAAATAACAATTTCAGTAAGTGCAGAGAATATAATTGAATATGCTAAAAGCTTACTTGGTAAAAAGTATGTTTGGCAGATGAAGGTCCTGATACTTTTGATTGTTCTGGATTTACTTGGTATGTATACAAAAACGTAGCAAGAATATCTTTACCACGTTCATCAAAGGAGCAGGGAGCGTATGGAACATATATTAGCAAAAAGGATCTACGACCTGGAGACTTAGTATTTTTTGATACTTTAGGAGTTATGGATAATGTTATTTCTCGTGTGGGAATTTATTTAGGAAATAATCAATTTATACATGCATCTTCTAGCCAGGGTAAAGTATCAATTTCACAATTAGATAGTGATTATTACTTAAAAGCTTTCGTTAATGGAAGAAGAGTTTTAAAATTATTAAGACTTTGTAATTTACATATTTATACAAAAAACAAATATGCTATAATTTCAACATAGGGGATAAAGATTGTAGGGGGGGAGAAAAATAGATAACTATGAATTGTCAAAGTCATATGAAGAAAGTTTGTCTTTATATGACAAAAAAGTGAAGGGGATTTATTATACACCCAAAATAATTGTGAACTATATATTAGAAGAAGTATTTAAAAGTCATAATATAATTAAAGATCCAGAGCCTAAGATTTTAGATTTATCTTGTGGATGTGGGAACTTTTTAATAGAAGCATATTATATGATATATAAATTAATAAAAAATAATATAGATGAGATAAATGAAGAATACGGTGAAAATTATATTAATAATATAAGTGATCATATTATAAATAAATGTATTTATGGAGTAGATATAGATAAAGATGCAATAAATATTTTAAAAGAAACCTTAAATAAAAAGAAATCATATATTCACAATGAAGAAAATCAAGCAACAATAAATAACATAAGTTGTGAAGATGCTCTAAAAAAGAATTATAATATGAAATTTGATTATATTATAGGAAATCCACCATATATAGGGCATAAGATGCTAGATAAGGAATATAAAAAATTTTTATTAAGTGAGTATAAAGACGTTTATAAAGATAAAGCTGATATGTATTTTTGTTTTTATAAAAAAGCTTTAGATTTAATAAGTGATGAAGGTAAAATAGGACTTATTACACCGAGATACTTTTTAGAAAGTCCATCTGGCAAACTTCTTAGAGGTTATCTTAGGAGTAATTGTGACATAAAAAAGATTATAGATTTAAAAAATGTTAATATATTTAAAAATTTAGGAATAGCACCTCTTATAGCAATTTTGGAGAAAAAAACCAATTATAATATATTAGCTGCATACAAAATAGGAGACAATACAAATATTGAAAATATAAAAGACTTAAAAATATTATTAAATAGTGAGAAATGTGAAAAAATAAGTATTAATCAAGTAGATTTAAAGAATAATTGGATAATACTTAATTATGAAGACAAAATGCTTTATGAAAGAATAGTGCAAAAAAGTGAATATGATTTAGAAGATATTTGTATAAGTTTTCAAGGTATAATTACTGGTTGTGATAAAGCCTTTATATTAAATATTGAAGATGAAAGAATAGAACATATTGACGAAAAGCTCTTAAAGTCATGGATAAAAAATAGAAATGTAAATCAATATATAATAGAAGAAGGTAATCAAAAGTTAATTTATGCAAATGATATTAAGGAAATTCATAAATATCCTTACATAGAAGAAAATTGCTTCAAACCTTACAGAGATAAATTGGAGAAAAGAAGAGAATGCATTAAGAAAGTTAGAAAATGGTATGAACTTCAATGGGGAAGAGATACTAGTTTATTTGAAAGAAAAAAAATCATGTATCCATACAAGAGTTCTAATAACAAGTTTGCCATAGATGAGAATAATAATTTTAGTAGTGCAGACGTATACTCATTCTATATTAAAGAAGAATATGAAAACGTATTTTCTTATGAGTATATAGTGGGAATATTAAACAGTGAAATCTATGATAGATATTTTAAAATGATAGGAAAAGGTATGGGAAATAAAATATATGATTATTATCCAAATAAAGTAATGAAATTAAAAATATTTAAAGATGAGAATTATAGCGAAGTAGAGTCTCTTAGTAAAAAAATAATTTCAATAAAAAAAGAAGTTGAATTGATTAAAAATAATAAAAAGTTGCAAGGTAAAAAAAATGCCATTAATAAGGAAATTAATTACCTTGAAAATGAAAGCCATTTCCTGCAAAATAAAGTTAACGAATTAATTAATAAATCACTTAACTTATAGCAAGTTTACTCAATTTGATTCATATAATAAAATAATGAATTATTTGGGGGTGAGATGAGTGATAAATATGAATATAAATGAAGAAGAAAAGAAAGTTTATATTGATGTAAGTGGTTTTATAAGTAAAAGAGAAGCAAATAATTTTTTAAATACTTATAAGCAAACTATGGAAAATAAAAAATCATCATCGTATAAACTAGTAGTTTCTCCATCTTTTTTCGAATGCGAAGATGAAGATGATATCAGAACAGTATGTATGGCTTTCTTAAAAACAGGATATAAAAAAATTTATCTCGTTGATGAAGAAAATTATATAATGAACAACTTATCACTAAAACCGATTGAAAAGAAATTATTTTTAAAGTCAGTAAAAGTTGTAAATACTAAAGGGGCTATAAAATAACATGTAAAAAATATGGAGAATGTATTATATTATATATATTCTCCATGAAAAGTTAGGTGATAAAATGAAAAAAGGTCTTGTATTAGAAGGTGGGGGAACAAAAGGCGCTTATCAAATAGGTGCATATAGAGCCTTAACAGATTTAGGAATGCAATTTACTGGCATAGCAGGAACTTCCATAGGAGCATTAAATGGAGCGCTTATTGTTCAGGGAGATTTCGATGCTATGGAAGATATTTGGGTAAATTATGATTATAAAAGCTTTATGAATATAGATGAAGATACATATGAAAGATACAAAAATCTTGAAATGAAGGTAAGGAGCTTTCATGATGTGGTTGAGCTTATGAATAAAGCTAGAAAAAATCAAGGAATAGATATAAGCCCACTTAGAAAATTACTAGAAGAAAAAATTGATGAAGAGAAAATTAGAAAATCTAAAATTGATTTTGGTATAACCACAGCATATTGGGATGGAAAGATATTTCCGAAACTTCTATATACAGAGGATATACCAGAAGGAAGATTGATAGATTACTTAATAGCTAGTTCATCACTACCAATATTTCAGTTGGACAAGCTAGATGATAAACTTTATCTAGATGGAATGTTTTCAGACAATATACCAATTAATATGTTGGCACAAAAAGGATATGATGATATAGTAGTAATTAGATTAGTGGATGATTTTCTTGGGAAAATGATAATAAATCGATATCAAGATTTGAATTTAAAAGTTATAGTACCGTCTCAATGTTTGGGAGGTTCTCTTAATAAAGATAAGGATCATATTGAATCAAATATAAGGCTTGGATATCTCGATACTATGAAAGCTTATAAAAGATATGATGGAGTTAATTATTTCTTCAATCTTGACTGTAAATATAATGAGGATTATTGTTTTAATAAAATCTGTAATTTGAGTAAGGATACTATAAATGATTTATGCTATTTATTAAATATAAAAAAGGATATAAATCGTAGAACACTAATGGAAAATGTTATACCTAAAATTATAGAAGTTTTAGATATTGACAAAAACTCTTCTTACAAAGATATTTTTTACAGTATATATGAGAGAAAGCTTGAGGAAAATAATATAAATAGAGTTGAACTTTATGATTTTAATAAAGTCATCCAAATTTGTAATAAACAAATGAATGACGACAAGTTACTTGTCACTCACTCAACTAGTAAATTAGCGAAAATAATCACTAATTTGATTATTTATGATTTTAATAAATAAAAATAAGCTAATTATTTAATTAAATTTTTTAATTTGCCTGGAGGTTGTAAAATGGAAAAGGTAGTAGTAATCAAAAATGAAACAGGTTTACATGCAAGACCAGCTGGTATGTTTGTAAAAAAAGCATCAGAATTCACTTCAACAGTTGAAGTAAAATGCAAAGGTAAAGTAGTAAACGCTAAATCAATAATGGGAATAATGAGTTTAGGCCTTGGAAAAGGTGAAGAAGTAACTATATGTGCAGCTGGTGCAGATGAAGAAGCAGCAGTTAATGCATTAGTTGAATTAGTAGAATCTGGATTTGGTGAATAATCCAATATAAACCTGGGTATAAATTACCCAGGTTTTAATGTAATAATATCTTTAGGAGGAAAGCAACATGTTAAAGGGTATAGGAGCATCTCCAGGTATTGTTTTGGGGAAAGCGTTAGTAGTTGAAGATACGCAGTTAGTAATAGAAAGAAAAGCAATAACTGATTGTGAAGCAGAAGTAGCAAAATTAAGAACTGCTGTTGAAGTTTCAAAAGAAGAGCTAACAAAAGTAAAGGAAAAGGCTTTAGCAGAACTTGGTGAGCACGAAGCTGAAATATTTGAAGCACATTTATTAGTGTTAGAAGATCCAGAATTAGTTGAATCTGCTGTTAGTAAAATAAATGATGAAAAAGTTAATGCAGACTTTGCATTAAATGAAATAAAAGAAATGTTCGTAGGTATGTTTGAATCTATGGACAATGAATATATGAGAGAAAGAGCTGCTGATATAAAAGACGTAACAAATAGAGTTCTTAGACACATACTAGGTGTAAAAGTTGTAGACTTAGCTGACTTAGCTGAGGAAGTAGTATTAGTTGCTCATGACTTAACACCATCTGATACAGCAACAATGGATAAGAAAAAAGTTTTAGGATTCTTAACAGATATAGGAGGAAGAACTTCTCATACTGCTATAATGTCTAGGACTTTAGAAATAGCTGCTATAGTAGGCCTTAGTGATGCAACAAAAGAAATAAAAGACGGTGATTTCGTAGCATTTAATGGAGATACTGGTGAAGTAATAATAAGTCCAGATGAAGAAACTATAGCTAAATATACAAAATTAAAAACTGATTTTGAAGAGTATAAAAAAGCATTAGAATTATTAAAAGGTAAGGCTTCAATAACTACTGATGGAAGACATGTGGAGCTTGCAGGTAACATAGGTACTCCAGGAGATGTAGAAGGTCTTATAAAAAATGATGCTGAAGGTGTAGGACTTTATAGAACAGAATTCTTATACATGGACAGAAATGATTTCCCAAGTGAAGAAGAACAATACAATGCTTACAAGGCAGTACTTGAAGGAATGTCTGGAAAACCAATAGTTATAAGAACATTAGATATAGGTGGAGATAAAAAATTAGATTACCTACCAATGGACGAAGAAATGAATCCATTCTTAGGATACAGAGCTATAAGACTTTGCCTAGATAGAAAAGAAATATTTGTAACTCAACTTAGAGCTTTATATAGAGCAAGTGTACATGGAAAATTAAGAATAATGTTCCCAATGATATCTTCATTAGAAGAATTATTACAAGCTAAAGAAGTTTGTGAAGAAGTTAAAGCTCAGTTGAAAGCTGAAGGAATAGCTTATTCTGAGGGCGTAGAAGTTGGTATGATGATAGAAGTTCCATCTGCGGCAGTAATATCAGATGTACTTGCTAAGCATGTTGATTTCTTCTCAATAGGAACTAATGACTTAATACAATATACTTGTGCAGTTGATAGAATGAACCAAAAAATAAGTTACTTATACAACCAATTTAATCCGGCTGTACTTAGACTTATAAAAATGGTTATAGATAATGCGCACAAAGAAGGTAAATGGGCTGGAATGTGTGGAGAGTCTGCAGGAGATCAATTAATGATACCAATATTACTTGGATTTGGATTAGATGAATTTTCAATGAGTCCAATATCAATATTACCTGCTAGAAAATTAATAAATTCATTAGGCTTTGAAGACATGAAAAAATTCTCAGAGGAAGTATTATCTCTTGGAACAGCAGAAGAAATAAAAGCTTATGTAGAAAAAACTTTTAGTAAATAATTAACTTAAATAATAGAAAAAAGCTATCTTGTATAAGATAGCTTTTTATATACTAAGAAATTATAAATTTGGAGGGTATATGCATATTTTAGAAAATAATAATTTAATAATAGAGACTAAAAGTAGTGGAGCAGAATTAACAAGAATATATTCAAAAAAATATAAGAAAGAAATTCTATGGAATGGATATAAAAAATATTGGGGAAGACAGTCTCCTGTACTATTTCCCATTGTAGGAAAGTTAAAGGAAAATAAAACTTTAATAGAAGGTGAAATATATAATATAGACCAACATGGATTTGCTAGAGACATGTATTTTGATTTAATAAATAAAGATGAAAATACCATAATCTATAAGTTAACATCTAATGAAAAGACAAGAGAAATATATCCATATAATTTTAATCTATTCATCTCATACACAATAGTAGAGGAAAAAGTTAAGATTACTTGGAATGTACAAAATATTGATTCACAAGATATATATTTTTCCATAGGAGCTCATCCAGCATTTAATATTTCATCACCAGAAAACTTATCGGAGTACTATATTGAATTTAAGTGCAGAAAAAATGTCCAAAGAATTAATTTAGAAGGTCCTTATTATAACGAAATAGAGGAAGTAAACTCCCTATCTATATTGAAACTAAATCCTAGTATATTTGAAAATGATGCCATCATTTATACTAATATAGATGAGATTTCAATAAAATCTACAAAAGAAGAATGCTATATTAATATAAACTTCAAAGATTTTCCATTAGTAGGAATATGGACGCCATATTATAAAGATAGCAATAGTACTGCACCATTTATTTCTATAGAGCCCTGGTATGGATTGGCAGATAGTGTTGATTCTAACAAGATATATAAAAATAAAAAATATATTAACAAATTGAATGCTGGAGATAGTTTTGAAGTAAGTTATTATATTGAAGTTAAGTAAAAAGTAGATAAAATAAATTGTATTGTTGTATACTAAAAATATTAATTAACTTAGACAAAGGAGATATATGTAAATGAGTGTATATGGAAATTTACAAAAGATAAAAAATGGAAAACGAACTTATGCCATAACACCACATATTCCAGGTGGATTTATTCTTCCGGATAATTTAATAAAAATAGGAGAAGTAGCTAAAAAATACAAAGGTGTTTTGAAAATAACTTCTGGTCAAAGAATTTTAATTACAAACTTGAAACAAGAGGACTTACCTGCAATATGGGACGAATTAGGAATGGAACCAGCTGTAAAAGTACAAAATTCACTTAAAAATGTGGAAATGTGTCCATCAAACTATTGTAAGCGTTCAAAATACCCTACTATTGGAATAGGAATGAAAATTAGTAGGAAATTTCATGGTATGGAACTTCCATGCAGAACTAAAATAGGTGTGGCAGGATGTAAAAATGCATGTACAAGTGTATACTCTAAAGATATAGGAGTAATAGCTGATTTAGATAGCACTTTTTATATTACTGCTGGTGGGAGTGCAGGGTATCATCCAAGAAGTTCAGATATAGTTACTAAAGGATTATCAGAAGAGGAGGCTTTTAATTTAGTTAAAACCATACTTTATCATTATAAAAATACAGCCAAACTAGGTGAAAAATTAGGAGATTTTATAGATAGAATTAGTATAGATACTTTTAGAGAAGAAGTTCTTAATATAGCTAACTTAGAGCTTAAATTATAATATCCTTATATTAAAAGAGTTATAGAAGTTTCTACAACTCTTTTAATTGCATATTTATTTTTTTACAGCAAAAATAGCTATTCTAGCATTATCATATTCATAACTACAAGTTGATAAAGTTAATATTTTATCTTTGGAAGTTACAATATCCCTGCTATACATAGATTTACCTAAGATTTTATTTAGAAAGTCATTAAAATCTTTTTCATGGGTGAAATTTACATTATTATATCCAAAATCAGCATCATAAACACCCATGGCAAATATTTCATACGTGTATGTAGTATTATTTGTTTTAATAGTTATGATTTTATTATTTTTAAAAAAATTCTCATCTTTAAATTTTTCCATCTGTCCAAACATGGTTGAATTTCTCATATGATGTCCATAAATAACAGAGTTAGAATCCGTTTCAAGATTATTTCTATAGTCTAGAAATATAGAGCCTGCTGGTAAGTAATTTTTATTATAATCATGATTTAGATAAAAATCATTGTCACTTCCTTGGACTACAGGATAATCAATATTTGTGCCTTCAACATTAATCCAAAACTTATAATCTGAATTTATGGATGATAAATTCCTTGTAGCTTCACTCATATTTTTTGAATCTTCTTTTGTATCTCTAAGTTGAGAATAAACATCATCAGCTTTTTTATAATCTTTTAAAGTAGTATAAATCTTATAACCAGATATACAAATTACTACTATACATATGAATGTTAATATATTAAGAAATAATTTTTTCATTAAATCTATCCCTCCTTAATATATCATTTTATACATTATTTTACTAAAAATAAACACAATTTAATTAAAACAGGAGAATATATGTAATTATTATTTAAAACAATAATAAACTTAAAGTGAGTGATTATTTATATTAATACAAAGGAGTATAAAATGAATAATATTAGTGAATTAAATAATAATGAAAATTCTTACACAATGATAAAAATTGTAGCTTTACTAATTGGATTACAGATAAGTAGAATAGTACTAAAACAAAGTGCATTTTTATTTTTATCTTATAACAAATTTAATGATGTATTAATATCTATGATTATAATGTTTTTACTTACGCTATTTGTAATATATAAATCAAAAAAAGAAAAAGTTTCTTTGGATATTTTCTCTTATATGAAAAACAAAGAATCAAAAATTTATTACGTTATTGTAACTGGAGCTGTATTACTTTTAATTTTTACATCTCCTTCTTTTTTGACAAAAATATCAATAGAGACCATCTTACCTTTGCTTTATACAGCTATAATGACACCTATATATGAAGAACTTATATTTAGGTCATACATATGGAATATTTTAAAAAAGGAAAATATGGATGAAATAAAAATCTACTTTTTGACTACAGTTCTATTTTCTGTCTATCATATTGGATATATTGATACAATTATTATGACAAGTGGATTTAATCATATGGCATTAATTATCTTCATTAAATGCTCACTAATGCTAAGTTATGGATTTTTCATAGGTTTTTTTAGGTATAGGATAAAAAACTCATACTCTTGTATATTAGTTCATAGCTTTATAAATATATTTGGCAGATAAAAATATTTGTAATTTATGGATTGTAATTAGTAATTAAGTACTATAATTAAAATAAGAAAATTAGTTGATATGCAAGGGAGGGCAAGATGAAAAATATTTTTAGAGAACTTAATATAAAAGGAGATTTTTCGGAAGAGGAAGTCAAGGAATCTTATTTCAATTTGATGAAAAAATATTATGATGAATTAAGTATAGATGATTCAATTTTGTTCCTTGCACAAAAAAGAATAGATAGAGTAGACGAAGCTTTTGAAATGATTTCATCCATAAAGGATTTTGATTATTTAGAAGATAAGTATGATGTTTTATATACCATGTGTGAAGAATATAAAAAGAAAAAAAATTACAGAAAGGCTTTATTAATATCCAATGAGCTTATTGATTTTATACCAATATTTCCAGATAGTTACTTATTGAAAGCTGATATATTAGCAGAAATAAATGAACATGAGGAAGCAATTAAATATTTTGAAATTGCTGAAGAAATGGAAGCGGAAATTAAAGAGGATCAATATATACAATATCTTAAATCACAAAGTCAGATAGAAGCTAAAAAGTATGAAGATGCGATTAAGACTTTAAAGAAAATCACAAAATTATATGGAGATAATCCATTTTTCTTTTTTGACATTGCATGTTGCTATGAAGAATTGGGTAATGAAAAAATGTATAAATATTATTGTGCCAAGAGGGATAACTATTGGAAGGAGCATGAAAATGATTAAGGGGGTGTAAGCCCTCTTTAATTATGTGAAGAAATAAATTTGTATTTATGATATTATTAATAATAAATGACAAATTTAGGGGGACAAATATGAAATATAAATTATGCTTATTTGACTTTGATTATACTCTAGCAGATACAACTAAGCCTATAGTAGAATGTTTTAGGCATACTTTTGAGACAATGAATATAGATGGTTTTGATAGAGAAAAAGCTATTAAAACTATAGGTATGACATTGGATAATGCCTTTCCAGAACTAACAGGAATAAAGGATGAAGAAAAGGTTCAAGAACTTGTATCAATTTATAGAGTTAAATCAGATGAGATTACAATTCAAAATACTGTTTTATTTGAAGATACTGTTGATACGCTAAGAACTCTTAAGGAAAATGGAATAAAAGTTGGTATAGTTTCTAGTAGAATGGGAGCTAGAATAGATAAAATACTAGAGCACTTAGATTGTAGAAAATACGTTGATTATATAATAGGTTATGAAAATGTGACAACTCATAAACCAAATCCAGAAGGTTTAATGAAAGCACTAGATTACTTTAATTGCACAAAAGAAGATGTATTATATGTTGGAGATAGTTATATAGATGCTAAAGCAGCAGAAAATGGACAAATAGATTTTGTTGGAGTTACTACTGGAACTACATCACAAAATGATTTTAAAGAATATAATAATATTAAGATAGTAAATAATTTATCATCTATACTAAAGGTTATATAGAAGATGTTATTTATTGCTCTAACATTTATTTAAAAATGGGGGATACTTATGAAAGATAAATTTGTAATTACTATTAGTAGAGAGTATGGTAGTGGTGGTGGAGAAATAGGAAGAAGATTAGCTGCGTATTTTGATATACCATGCTATGATAAAGAATTACTAACTATGGTTGCCAAAGAAAGTGGATACTGTAAGGAATATTTTGAGAAATATGATGAAAAACCATTAAAAGTTTTGAGTTACTTTGGATATGACTATGGATCAAATAATTTACCTATTAATCACCAACTATTTTTAAAACAATTTAATTTAATACAAAAACTTGCCAGTGAAAAATCTTGTATATTTGTAGGAAGAGCATCAAATTATGCATTAAAAGAATTTGATAATGTATTTAATATATTTATTCATGGGGACTTTGAATTTAGAAGAAAAAGAGCTATAATTGAACATAATGTAAAGGAAGAAATAAGTGCTTCTGTTGTTAAAAAAATAGACAAAGAAAGAGCATCTTATTATAAATATTATACAGACTCTTACTGGGGAGATGCAAAGAACTACCATTTATGTTTAGATACTAGTTTTATGGGCATAGATGAGGCTGTGAGGATGATAATAGACTTTGTAGAAAAAAGATATAAATAATGAACTAATATAGAAAGAACCAATTAAAAAAAGCTGGTCATATTTATTATATGCCCAGCTTTTTATATGCTAAGTTTATAATTTAAACATTATTAGAATCTAATGCATTAGTTTTGCGCAATTCTTTCGGAGTTGAAAAATGAATATTACACATAGATTTGCATTTTTCATGAGCTCCCCATAATGCTAAACCAAAATCCATTTGTGCATTTCTAGCACACTCTATATCAAAATAAGTGTCGCCTACAAATAATGCTTCTTCAGCTGAGATTTTTGACTGTTGAATAATTTTTAAAAGTGGATCTGCACTTGGTTTTGGATGTTCAACTTCATCTATACAAACTACATAATCAAAATAATGGTTAATATTGAAGTGCTTAACTGTTGTATCATATTCAAATCTAGTTTTAGAAGTGGCTATGGCAAGAATAACGTTATTTTTTCTTAAGTATTCTAAAGTATCCTCAATTTCATCAAACAATTTAATTTCATCTTTATAATCATCGATATACCTAACCCACTTGCTATAACTAAATTCATTATCACTGATACCAAAATTTGAAAAAACTTCATCTCCAGGCATACCAATAGCAAATTCTAAATCTTCTAAGTTTACTTTTATATCATGATGTTCTTTTAAACAGTATTTTGGCAATTTTAATCTTAATAAAAATTATACATTACTTTACAATAGAACGTATAGTATAAACCTTTTCAAGTTTTTTTGAAGGGATTTATACTGTTATATTTTTTTGCAATAAACAGTGAAAGACATTTGACTGTTTTATATTTAATAATGCTGATAGAATTTAATCATAGCAATTGGGGGGAGAAAAATGAAGAAGAGAACAAAAGAAATACTCTTGGAAATTATAGATAGAAATGACATAACAATATCATCTTTGGCAGAAAACTTTAGTGTATCTAAAAGGACAATAAGAAATGATTTAAATGATATTAATGATTTTCTTAAAGAAAATAATATTTCACTTTTATCTTTATGTAGTAATGGTAAGATTGAAAAAAAAGATGACATTAAAGATGCATATGAATTAATTTCTGATAGAGATTTTTATACATATAAGTTATCAAAGGAAGAAAGAAAAATAATGATAGCTATTATACTTATAGAGTCTTCAGAATATATTACACTTTCAAAAATTGCAGATACCCTTTATGTAAGTAGAGCAACCATAATAAATGACTTAGGAAGGGTTAAAGAATATTTAAAGATTGGTAACCTAACTGTCATATCTCATGCCAATAAAGGTTTAAGACTTGATGGATTGGAAAGTGATAAAAGAAGCTTTTTATTAAGCATTATTTTATCAGATCAAGATAATAAAAACTTAATCTCATCTATAAATAGTGAAAACCTATTGTTAAAAAGTGATATGGATAAAATACATAGGATTATTAATGAGCAGGAACATGCACATGAAAAATATCTTACTGACTCATCTTACTTAAAATTAAAGTCTTATTTGACTATAGCCATATTAAGGCTTAAAAAGGGTGAATTAATAGAAAAGCAAAATATTACTTGCAAAACCAAGCTTTCCATGGCCCAAGATATATTCAAATATATTTCTCAATATTGCAATATTATGACAACAGTAGATGAAGAAATGTTTTTAAGTAGAGTATTAAATGGACTTCGATATTTAAAAAGGGATAATGAAAATGAAAGTATGGTAAAAATTCAGCTTTTAACAAGACAATTTATAGAAGGTGTATCACATGAGTTAAAAATGAACTTAAATGATGATTATGATTTTTATCAAAATTTATCTAATCATTTAGAATCCATATTTAGATCAAGAAATAGTAATTTACAACCTAATGAATTTATAGATGCGGTGGTAATAAAAAATCCTAATGTCATTATGGCAGCTAGAAAACATATAGATATTATTGAGAAATATGCACAAAAAGAAATAGACGATATAGAGCTTGCTTATATAACGATTCATATTTGTGCAGCTATAGAAAGAAAGAAAAATCAAGAGATAGCTTTCCACGTTATTTTAGTATGTAACGGAGGTATAGGAACTTCACAATTGCTTTTAGCCAAGCTAAAGACACACTATAACTTCCAAATAGTCGATATTGTATCATCTCATGATGAAAAAAACATAAATAACAGAAATGCTGATTTGGTCATATCAACGGTGCCATTAGAAAATATAAAAAGTGATTATGTAATAGTATCTCCGCTTTTTACAGATGAAGATTACATAAGATTAGGAAGTAAAATTGATGAAATTAGAAATGCTAGAAATATTCCACCAAGAATTGAGAAAAAAGAAGTAACCGCAAAGGGGCTTTTGAATAAATTAAAATCAGTTTTTATGGAATTTGAAGATAAAATACCAGTAGAACTAACTGAAAAAGTCACAGATGCAATCTTAGATTATTTTGATGATGGAAGCCATGAAGAATTGGATTATACAAAACCATATCTTCATCACCTTTTACCAAGCTCCAACATTAAATTAGACGTGGAATGTGATAATTGGAGAGATGCAATTAAAATTTCAGCAAAAAAATTGCTAGATGATGGTTACATAGAAGAACGATACATAGATAGCATGATTGCAAATATAGAAGAAAATGGTCCTTATGTAGTAATATCAGAAGGATTTGCTATGCCTCATGAAGGTATAGATTCTGGAACTAAAAAAGTTGGAATGAACTTAATTAGGTTAAAAAATCCTATAATGTTTGGTGATGGCGAAGAAGGAGAAGAAGTAAAGTTTGTTTGTTGCTTAAGCGCAATAGACCATAATACACATTTAAAAGCCTTTTTCAATTTAGTAAACATGTTAGGTCAAGATAAATTTAAAGAAGCAATGGAAAATGCTAAAACTGAATATGAATTATCAGAAATTATAAGAAGATATGAATATAGCATCTAGGGAGGTGAAAAAGTTGGTTTGGGAACAACTAAAAGAAAATTTAATATTTCCAGATTTAGAAGTTAAAGATAGCTCAGAAATAATGGAAGAGATGGGGAGCACATTTATAAAAGAAGGTTTATGCAAGGACAGTTATATAAATGCTCTTATAAACCGTGAATTAGAATTTCCAACAGGAATAGATGTTGATGGATTTGGAATAGCAATACCTCACACAGATGTATCACATGTTAATGAGGCAGGAATTGGTATAGCTACATTAAAAGAACCTGTTAAATTCATACAAATGGGAACTGATAATGAAGAAGTATATACGAAAGTTGTAGTAATGTTAGCTGTGGATGATCCTCAAAAACATTTATCAACATTACAGAATATATTAGGAATTTTACAAGATAAAAATGTTTTATTCCAATTATCAAATGCAAAAGACAAAGAAGATGTAATAGAAATAATAAAAAATAAGGAGAATGAATAGTTATGAAAAAGAAAGTGATAGTAGCATGTGGTGGAGCTGTTGCAACATCAACAATAGCAGCAAATAAAATAGTGGAATTAGGGAAGAAAAATGGAATAGATATAGAAATAGCACAAGTTAGAATATCTGAAATAGAGTCAAACTTAAGTGGTGCAAGTTTAATAGTTACAACATCTAAAGTAAAAAGAGATTATGGTATACCCCTAATAACAGGAATGCCTTTTATATCAGGTGTAGGTGTAGAAAAAACTGAGAAAGCAATTTTAGAAGTACTACAATGCTAAAAATTATATTTATATAAAACTAAGGAGGAATTACCATGGGAATATTTGGTGATATAATCAATTATATCATAGGTCTTGGGGCATCAGTTATGCTTCCACTTGTAATTGCAGTTTTAAGTATATGTGTTGGAGTTAAAGTTGGTAAGGCAGTTAGATCAGGTTTAATGATCGGTGTTGGATTTGTTGGTCTTGGACTTATAGTAGACATGATGAATGCTCAACTTGGACCTGCTGCACAAGCAATGTCTAAAAACTTTGGTCTTTCAATGAGCGTAGTTGATATAGGATGGCCTGGAGCATCACCTATGACTTGGGCATCTAATATAGCAACAGTAGCAATACCAATAGCAATAGCAGTGAACATAATAATGTTAGCTTTAAAATGGACAAAAACTGTAAATATAGATATATGGAATATATGGCACATGACATTTACAGGAGCAATAGCATATGTAGCAACAGGTAACTTCTGGATAGGTATATTGGGAGTAATAGTTCATGCAGCTATAGCGTACAAATTGGGTGATATTTGGGCACCTTTAATGACAGATTATTTTGAATTAGATGGACTTACAGTGCCACATGGTACATCTGCATACTTAGCACCCGTAGCTTGTGTTATAGATTGGATAATAGAAAAAATACCAGGAATAAGAGATATAGATATAACAGCAGATTCTTTACAAGAAAAGGTTGGAGTTCTTGGTGAGCCAATAGTAATAGGTGGTATACTAGGCGCTTTAGTAGGATTTTTAGCTGGTTATGATTTTTCAGCATCATTACAATTAGGTGTAAAAATGTCAGCAGTGATGGTATTAATGCCTAAAGTTGTAAAATGTATAATGGAAGGATTAATGCCAATATCAGAAAGATCAAAAGAAATATTATCTAAGAAATATGATAACTCTGAATTCTATATAGGATTAGATCCAGCTATATTACTAGGGGATCCGCAAGTTGTAACAGCAGGACTGATTTTTATACCTCTTACTATATTAATAGCTGTTATTGTTCCTGGAAACGTTATCTTACCGTTTGGTGATTTAGCAACAATAGGATTTTTTATAGCAATTGCAGTAGCAGTACATAAAGGAAATATATTTAGAACTATAATTTCAGGCTCATTCATAATGTATTTCACAATATGGATAGCAAACCAAACTATACCTTGGGTAACAAAGTTAGCAGAAACTACAAACTCTATGAATGGTGCATCTCAATTAGCTGCACTAGACCAAGGTGGAGCACCAATAACTTATGTGTTCACAGAAATATTTACTAGAGACAATATACCAGGAATGTTAATAGTAGGTGGTATATATGCACTATGCTTAGTATTTGCTGTTAGAACATCTAAAGAGCGTGCAAAAGCATTAAAAGAAGAAAATATAGCTTAAGCTCAAGAAATATATAATCACTAAGTGATAACTAATATTTTAGTTATTGCTTAGTATAACATATATTTTTTTATACCTTTTAAGCTTAAATTTAATAAATAGGAGGAAGTATAATGCCATTAGTTACGACAAAAGAAATATTAAAAAAGGCACAAAAAGGAAGATATGCTATAGGTGCCTTCAATGTGGAAAATATGGAAATGGTTATGGCTGTAATAGAAGCTGCAGAAGAATTAAATTCACCTGTAATTATGCAAACTACACCATCAACTGTTAAATATGCAGGTCTTGATTATTATTTATCTAATGTAAGTTCTGCAGCAAAAAAATCTAGTGTTCCAGTAGCAATGCATTTAGATCATGGAAGTAGTTTTGATTTAGCTATGCAGGCACTTAGAGGCGGATATACATCAATAATGATTGATGGATCTCATAGTGTTTTTGAAGAAAATATAGAAATTACAAAGAGAGTTGTTGATTCATGTAAGCCTTCCTCTATTCCTGTGGAAGCTGAACTGGGAAAAGTAGGTGGAAAAGAAGATGATTTAGATGGTGGATGTGGAGGATACACAGATCCTAAAGAAGCAAGAGAATTTGTGGAAAGAACAAATGTGGATTCTCTTGCAGTAGCTATAGGAACAGCTCATGGAGTTTATGATGGGATTCCAAAATTAGATTTAGATAGATTAAGCGAGATAAGAGAACTTGTAGATGTTCCTTTAGTTTTACATGGAGCTTCTGGATTATCAGAAGAAGCTATAAAAGAAAGTATAAATAGAGGAATCTGCAAAGTGAACTTTGCAACAGAATTAAGAATTGCTTACACAGAAGGCGTAAAAATGACATTAGAAGAAAATCCAGAAACAATAGATCCAAAAAAATATGGAAAAGCTGCTATGGAAAATGTTAAAGACTTAGTAAAAAATAGAATTAGTATGTGTGGTTCAATAGATAAAGCATAAGAAAGAAGGGAAATAGCTATGATGAAAGCAGGAGTGGTTCATGGTAGAGAAGATATAAGATTTGAAGATATAAATAAACCTATTCCAAAAGAGGGACAAGTTTTAATAAAAGTAAAATATACAGGAATTTGTGGATCTGATGTACCAAGGGTAAATGCAGATGCATGTCATTTTTATCCTAATGTGTTGGGTCACGAATTTTCTGGTGTAATAGAAGAAATTGGTAAAGGAGTTACTTCTTTAAAAGTTGGAGATAGAGTAGCAGGTGTTCCTTTAGTTCCTTGTATGAAGTGTGAAGATTGCCAAAGTGGAAATCATGCTCTTTGTAAGCATTATAGTTTTATAGGTTCGAGAGAATTTGGAAGTTTTGCAGAATATGTAGTTGTTCCAGAAAGAAATGCAGTAAAATTTGAGGATGAAGTTACATTTGAGCAAGGTGCATTTTTTGAGCCAGCTACAGTTGCACTACATGGGTTACAAAGAGTACCTTATGAAGGTGGAAAAACTGTTGCAATTTTAGGTGGAGGAACAATTGGATTATTCACAATGCAATGGGCTAAAATATTTGGAGCTAAGAAAGTTGTAGTATTTGATATAAATAATGAAAGATTAGAACTTGCTAAATTTTTAGGTGCAGATGATGGAATAAATACTTTAGAAGAAAATTTTATGAAAAATGCGCTACAATTGACAAATAATAGAGGGTTCGACTATGTTTATGAAACAGCAGGAAATACAATAACAATGAAAATGGCTTTTCAATTAGCAGCTAATAAAGCTAATGTATGCTTTATAGGAACGCCTACTAAAGAAATTAATTTTTCAGTGAAAGAATGGGAGCAAATGAATAGAAAAGAATTTAATTTAACAGGATCTTGGATGTCTTATAGTGCTCCATTTCCAGGAAAAGAGTGGGAATTAACTGCTCATTATTTTAAAACTGGAGAATTAAAATTTAATCAATCATTAATTTATAAAAAAATTCTTTTAAAAGAAATATCAAGTGCCTTTCAAATGTATAAAAATAACCAAGTCAAAGGAAAAGTATTAATAGATAGTGAAGAAGTATAAGGAGAGAGTTAAATGATTACAACTGTAACTTTAAATGTATCTGTTGATAAGACATATCAAATAAAAGGGTGTGTGGAGTCAGGAAAGGTTATTAGAATATTAGAATGTAATAATACTGCTGGAGGAAAGGGTTTAAATGTATCTAGGGTAATTTCTCTTTGTAAAGAAGAAGTTTTAGCTACTGGATTTTTAGGTGGACATTGTGGAGCATTGGCTGAAGAATTACTGAAAAAAGATAATATAAAAAATCAATTTACCCATGTGAAAAGTGAAACTAGAAATTGCATAAATATATTAGATGAGAATAACATATCTACAGAGCTTTTAGAAAAAGGATCTTTTATTAGTGAAGATGAAATAAATAAATTTATATGTGACTTTGATAAAATAATAGATAATAGTAATATTATTACGATTTCTGGAAGTGTGCCTCAAGGTGTTCCTACTGATATTTATGCTACTTTAATAAAAATGATAAAAAATAAAAATAAAAAAGTTATTTTAGATGCATCGGGTTATTTGCTAAAAGATGGCATAAAAGCTTTACCAACCATGATAAAGCCTAATAGTGAAGAAATAGAAAACTTATTAGGCGTTAGTATAAATAATAGAGAAGAAGTAATCAATAGTGCAGTAAAACTTTATGAGGGGGGAATAGAGATAATTGTTGTTTCCCTTGGAAAGGATGGAGCATTATTAGTTTGTAAAGACGGTGTTTATCATGGAAAACCTCCTAAAATAAATGTTGTTAACACTGTAGGGTGTGGAGATTCTATGGTTGCTGCATTTGCAGTTGCAATGGAAAGGGGATATTCAAACGTAGATAGTTTAAAATATGCTGTATCAATTTCTGCTGCTAATGCAATGACTTTTTCAACGGGGAACTTCAATTCAGAAGATGCAGATAATATATTGGAAAATATAATAATTGAAAAAATTCATTAAAAAGATATAGATAAGTTTAATTACAAAACTTATCTATATCTTTTTTATATTCTAGGAGTTTGAGAACTCAGTTGCCTGAAGTGGTAGCCAGGTTGTGCATTGTATATATGAGGATAGCAAATTTTTTATAAATAAAAATATATCTAACAATGTCACTAAAGGTACATATAAAGAATAAAATATTGAAGAGGTGTGTTAAATAAGATAGTAACTAAAATATGGGAGGAGATAATAAAATGGATATGAAAGATAACTCAAAAAATAGTAGTTGTGAGGAGTGTAAAAAATGTGGAAAAACTTGTCCTTGTGGCTGTGAAAAAATATGTATATGCAAATGTGAAAAACTATCTTATAACAATAAAAATTGTTGTTATTTACAACCAAAGGATATATGTATAGCTCAGGTTAATGATCCAAAATTATTTCAGATAATAACTGATAATCAAAATTTATATCTTACAGCTGCACCTCTTGAAATAAATACATCATCATATAAAATTGAATCAAGTGTTATTCAAAGACCTAATGATACTTTAACAATAAATGAATTGGGAATTTATTCTATATATGTTTCTTTGAAATATAATTTTAAATTTAATGAAAATGCAAAAGAAGGAAATATATTTAGAGTAGATTTTAAGATAAATGGAAATAATGAAGAAATATTTTCAATAGACAATACAATTATTGTGCCAAGTATTGATGATGAAGAAAGTGAAGAAATAAGTAACACAATTCAAGGTACTAAATTACAGGTTGTAGAAGAAAATTTCCCTTATAAAATTAATATTTCTTTAAAGAAATTTGGATTTGATTTAACAGTTTTGAATCAAATAATAATTTCAGATTTAATTTTAATTGTTGAAAAAATAATTTAAATAAGCAAATAAACCGATAATATTTCATTATATTTTATCGGTTTATTTGCTTATTTAAAATGTAGTCTGGGGTTCATCATAAGAATACCAAGTATAACAATTAAAATTCCTACATATTTGTATATTTTTTCGTTGAATGATTTACACATTCTAGATGAAACATAAGCAAATGATAGCATAATAGGGAGTGTTCCTAATGAAAAAACGAACATGGAGGAAGCACCCATTATAAAGCTACCACTAGATAAGGCATATAGTTGCAATGTTTGTAGGGGACCACATGGTAAAAATCCACTTAAATAGCCGACTATAAATGGATTTTTATGATTATTCACGCAAGTACTCTTTTTGAAAAATATGGGAACCTTAATATTATTTAATACCTTAATTCCAACCATATGAAGTCCAGAAATTATCATAAAAGCACCAGCAATTATTTTTATAAAGCTTTGAATTTGTAGAGTGGTTGAGAAAATGGAACCAAGAGCCCCAACAATTCCACCAATAATAGTATAAGAGATTATACGTCCACTATTATAAAGTAATGCAATTTTAAAAGATGATTTTTTATCATTAATATTTTCACCTTTATTTATGGTTTGTGTAAGTAAAATACCTCCACACATTCCAACACAATGAAATGATGTAAAAAAACCAAGTACAAATAACATAATAAAAGAAGTTTCAATACTTATGAAAGACGCACTTGATCCTGTTAAAGGATTATTTCCCAGGAAAAACATAGATATTATCACAATACTTAAACCTAAAACTTTTATTAGCATATTGTTGTTTGATGAAAAGCCAGAATTTTTAATCGCTAATTTGATTTTACCATCATTGCATAATTCATTTTCATAAGTAACTATGATCATAGAGTTATTATGATCAGCTTCTATATTTACGATACCTTGTAGTTTATTAATTTCTTCCTCAACTGCCAATTCACAAGAGTGACATTTCATTCCATAGACATGAAAGAATTTAGTAATTTTACTCATAATTTTACCTCAATTTTAAAATAAGTTTATATCATGTATATTATATTTTAAAATTATGAAAAAATAATGAAGAATAGTAATGCTTAAGTTAAAAAATTCATAAAAAATATATAATTCTATGATATTGTAAAATTATAAGGAAATTTTAGGAGGAATTATGTTTAATATATTATTAGTTGATGATGAAAAAAAAATAACAGAAGTTGTAAAAGCTTATCTAGATAAAGAAGGTTATAATACTTTGGTAGCACATGATGGTAATGAGGCATTAAGTTTATTTAGTAATAATGATTTTGATTTAGTAATTTTAGATAGAATGTTACCGGATATAAGTGGGGAGGAAATCTGTGAGAAAATAAGAGAGATATCTTTAGTACATATAATAATGTTAACGGCAAAAACTGAAGATGAAGATAAAATAGATGGATTTAACTTGGGATGCGATGATTATGTTTGTAAACCATTTAATGTGAAAGAATTAGTTTTAAGAGTTAAGGCAGCACTTAGAAAAATAAGAAAAGAAGAAATTATAAAAGTTAATGATGAAATAGAAATTAATACATTATCACATGAAGTTAGAATAAGAGATAAGGATGTAAATTTAACTAATACAGAATATAAGTTACTATTGCTATTCGTAAATAATCAAAAAAGAATTTTTACAAGAGAAGAATTATTAGAGCTAGTTACAGATGATTATTATGAAAAATTTGATAGAATTATAGATGCTCACATTAAAAACTTAAGACAAAAAATAGAAGAAGATACTAAAAAACCAAAAATAATACAAACAGTTTATGGAGTGGGGTATAAATTTGGAATTTAACAAGAAAAAACTAAACCTTAATAAGAAGTTAATATTTTATTTAGCTATGGTAATGATAGGAATCATCCTAATAATGGCTGTAAGTATTAACTTATCAGTTGAAAAGAAAATTATATATTATTTTTCAAATATGGTGGAATTGTCTAAACAATCTTTAACTAAAAATAGAGAATTATTCTTACAAGATATTACTAACTTAATCATAGGAATATCTTTACTTATGATTATAATTTCAATATCAATTTCTATTTTTTTATCTCAAAAAATTTCAAAGCCTATAATTGTTGTGTCAAAAATGACAGACTTTATAAAAAGAGGAGGATATGACCAAACATTAGAATATGAAAGTTCTATTGTAGAAATAGATGATTTAATAAATTCTATTAATGAGCTATCAAAAGAATTATATAAAATGGAGAATATGAGAAAAAAATTAACATCAGATATTTCTCATGAACTTAGAACTCCTTTAACAAGTATACAAACACATTTAGAGGCAATGATTGATGGAATATGGGAACCATCACCAGAAAGATTAAACAGTGTAAACGAAGAAGTAATTAGGCTTAACCACTTAGTAAATCAATTGAAAAATCTTACTAAATATGATAGTGAAAAAAATAAACTGGAGGTAAGTGAAGTTGATTTAAAACAATTAATTAAAAACATTATATATAATAATCAAAGTTTTGCATTTGAGAAAAATATAGAAATAGAGTATGATTTGGAAGAACTTACAGCAAGAGTTGACAAAGAAAAAATAACTCAAGTTATAGTTAATTTAATGTCCAATGCTATAAGATATACAAATTGTAATTGTAAAATAGAAGGGAAAATTATTATTAAATTATATAAAGAAGATGATTTTATTAAAATAACTGTAAAAGATAATGGCATAGGAATACCAGAGGAAAGTTTAGATTATATATTTGAAAGATTTTATAGAGTAGATAAATCTAGGTGTAGAAATACAGGAGGAACAGGAATAGGACTTACCATATGCAAATCTATAATTGATTTGCATAAAGGAAAAATAGAAGTTAAAAGCAAAATAAATGAAGGAAGTGAATTTATAATTACTCTTCCTGCTTAAAAATTTTTATATTCATAAAATATTCATAAAGCTATTATAGTATGTTATTGTAGCAAGGTAATAAAGCTAAAAATGACTTATGAAAGGAGAAAGATCATGGATACTAAAATAAATGTTGATGATATAAAAATAAGTGGAATGACATGTGCATCTTGTGCAAAAGCCGTAGAAAGAGCAGTGAAAAAATTAGACTCAAGCGTTGAAGCTAGTGTTAATATGGCAACAGAAAAATTGAGTATATCTTATGATAAAGAAAAAGTAAAAAATGAAGATATAGAAAATGCTATAGAGAAAGTTGGCTTTACAGTAGCAAAAGAAGAAAAAGATAAAGAAGTAATAATACCCATAGGTGGAATGACATGCGCATCTTGTGTAAAAGCTGTGGAAAGAGCAGTTAAAAAACTAGGTGGTGTAAAAAATGTTCAAGTTAATCTAGCAACAGAAAAAGCAAAAATAAATTATATACCAAGTAAAGTAAAGTTATATGAAATAAAAGATATTATTGAAAAAGCAGGATTTAAAGTTTTGGAAATGGAAAAGAAAGTATCAGTTGATGATGATAAATTAAGAAAAGAAAAAGAAATGAAAATTTTGTTTAATAAATTTATAATATCAGCTATATTTGCAGTTCCATTATTTTATATAGCAATGGGGCATATGATACCAGCACCAATTGGACCATTACCGCTACCACAAATAATAGACCCTAGTATAAATCCCTTAAATTTTGCACTTACTCAATTATTCTTAACTATACCAATAGTTATAGCAGGAAATAATTTTTTTTCTAAAGGAGTTAAATCCATGATAGCCAAAGCGCCAACTATGGATTCATTAATAACCATAGGATCAAGTGCAGCTCTTATATATAGTTTATATTCACTATATCTAGTATATAATGGTGACAAAATGGCTGTACATCATATGTATTTTGAAAGTGCAGGTGTAATAATTACTCTTGTATTACTTGGAAAATATTTTGAAACTCGTGCTAAAGGAAAAACAGGCGAGGCTATTAAAAAATTAATGGGACTAAGCCCTAAAACGGCTATAATAGTAAAAAATGATAAAGAAATAGAGATTTCGATAGAAGAAGTTGAAGTTGGAGATATTATAGTAGTCAAGCCAGGCTCTAAGATACCTGTAGACGGCACTGTTATAGAAGGGCATACTTCTGTAGATGAATCAATGTTGACAGGTGAAAGTATACCAGTAGAAAAAAATATGGGTAGTTCAGTAGTAGGTGCTAGTATAAATAAAAATGGAACTATAAGATTTAGAGCTGAAAAAGTAGGTAGTGATACAGCAATATCTCAAATAATTAAATTAGTAGAAGATGCTCAAGGTTCAAAGGCACCGATAGCAAAATTAGCTGATATAATTGCAGGTTATTTTGTTCCAGTTGTTGTAGTTATAGCTATAATTGCAGGACTTGCTTGGTTTATATCAGGTAAAGGAGCAGTATTTTCACTAACAGTATTTATAGCAGTTTTAGTTATTGCTTGTCCTTGTGCATTAGGTCTTGCAACACCTACAGCTATAATGGTTGGAACAGGTAAAGGCGCAGAAAATGGTATCTTGATTAAAGGTGGGCAAGCTCTAGAAACTACTCACAAAATTAATACTATAGTATTTGATAAAACAGGTACAATTACAGAAGGTAAACCAGTAGTTACAAATATAATAACACATGGAAATATTACAGAAGAAGAATTATTAAAAGTAGCTGCAAGTGCAGAAAAATCTTCAGAGCATCCTTTAGGAGAAGCTATAGTTAGAGATTGTGAAGAAAAAAATCTTGAATTTTATAAATTGAATAAATTTATGGCAATACCAGGTCATGGTATTGAAGTTGTTATAAATGGAAGTGATATTTTACTTGGAAACAAAAAGTTAATGATAAATAAGAATATAGACCTTGAAGATTTAGAAGAAAAATCTGACAAGCTAGCAAGTGAAGGAAAAACACCTATGTACATTGCAATTAATAATAAAATAGGTGGAATAATAGCTGTTGCTGACGTAGTTAAAGAAAGCAGCGCAAAAGCTATTAAAAAGCTTCATAACATGGGAATAGAAGTTGCTATGATTACTGGAGATAATAAAAAGACAGCTCAGGCAATTGCTTCTCAAGTTGGAATAGATAGAGTTTTAGCAGAAGTTTTACCACAAGATAAATCTAGTGAAGTTAAAAAACTTCAAGAGGAAGGTAAATTTGTTGCCATGGTTGGTGATGGTATAAATGATGCACCAGCTTTAGCTCAAGCAGATATTGGAATAGCCATAGGCAGTGGTGCAGACGTGGCTATGGAATCAGCAGACATTGTTTTAATGAGAAGTGATTTATTAGATGTACCTACTGCCATAAGACTTAGTAAAAGTACAATGACTAATATAAAAGAGAACTTATTCTGGGCATTTGGGTATAATGTAATAGGTATACCAGTAGCAGCAGGAGTTTTATATTTATTTGGAGGTCCACTTTTAAGCCCAGTAATTGCAGCTCTTGCCATGGCATTTAGTTCAACATCAGTTTTATTGAATGCATTAAGATTAAAAAGGTTTAAAGTAGAGAAATAGATGATAAAGGCTAATCTAAAAATAGATTAGCCTTTTATACTTTAATAAAGAGGAGGAACAGCTCTAGTTGATGTAGTAAATGAAAATACAGAAATTCGTTTTACAGAGTTTTTCCATTTGTAATCATAAATGTATTTTTGGATATCACCGATTATCAAACCTAAGCCATAATCATTGTCATAACTAGCCACAACGTAGAAATGATTTTGTCTTTCATTGATTTCATATAGTTGTAATCCTAGATAGTATTCACCATACTTGTTTAATAAATAAGTATCTAGATTACAAGAAAATTCTCTATAAGATTTTTCAAGTCCTAAATCAACAATAATTTCATTAACATTATATAAAATATCAACATAATTCAATGTTTTAACCTCCAATACATATATATTATTAAATATTTGTAGTACATTTTATGGCAAGAGATGATATTGGTTACTATATTTTTTATAATCGTGTAATATATATATATGATTTCAAAATATATTAAATGAAAGAGGAGAATATTATGAGCATAAAAATTATACATCATGTTTGTATTCAAACAGAAAACTATAAAGAGTCATTAAACTTTTATAAAAATATTTTAGGTTTTGAAGTAATAAATGAAACAAAGAATTTTCATGGAAGAGATTATAACACATGGTTAAAATTAGATAAATTTATGATAGAATTACAAACACCTAAAAGTAATGATAATTTCAACAAATGGAGTAATTTAAATGCAGGGCCAGTGCATATGGGATTTATAGTAGACAATGCTGAAGAAGAATATGATAGAATAAAAAATTTAGGATATACAGATTTTAAAGTTAAAAATGGAGAAATAGTTTACAAGGTAGAAGGTGAAAGTTTATTTAAAATAAAAGCTCCAGAGGGAACAGAAATAGAAATAAGAGATACAGATATAAAATAGAAATTAATAATTTAATTGTTATATACTTGACAGTATCAAATATTAAAGGGAGTGATTTTATGAATAAACTAGATGTATTTATAAAAGAATTATGTGGAGTATTTAGCAATGAAAATCAAATAAAGGAAGAAATGAAATTAGGTCAGCAAAAACACCCTAAAGCAAAGCACATTAATGGAATTTGTAATAACAAAATAATTAATTTACCAAGTGATTTTAAGGGATATTTTGTTATAGAAGAAAGCTATTATGAGCAAGGTAACCATAAGAATACTCTTCCTCATTTATTTTTATTTACACTAAATGAAAACAATAATATAGTTTTAACTTCTTATGATATTCCAACTGATATTCCTAAAGCAGAGTTTAGAAATGATAATAAAAATTTAGTTATGGATTATAAAGAACTTAAAATTTCATCAAAATTTAATCCTATGACATATACAGAAAATAATGGATCTTATGGAGGTAAAAGCGTAAGTAAGTTTACTGAAGAAATGGAATTTACTTTAGAAGAGAAAATTGAAAATAATAAAATGTATGTGAGTGAAGTATTTAGAAAAAATGGGAAAGTAACTTTTGGTTTTAGTGATCCTATAATTTATGAAAAAATTAATTAAAAAAGAAAAGAGGAATGCATTTGACATATAGAACACTAGGGAAATACTTATAAGATTTAAATAGAGATTTTATTAAACATTCAGAATCAAAATTATCTGAATATGAATTAACCCTTAATATGTGGCGTTGTATGATGATAATAGAAAGTAATAAAACTTGTAATTTAAAAGATATAGCACTGTCACTGAATGTGGATAATGCTATTATTACTAGAAATATAAAAAAGTTAGAAGATTTGAATTATATAATAAAAATTAAAAGATTAAATGATAATAGATTTTTTGACTTATGCCTTACAGATGAGGGTATATCAATTCTTAAATCAATTAATGGATATCAAGAAAAATGGTATGAAAAAGTAATAAAAAATTTTAGTGAAGAAGAATCAGATACTTTAATTAATTTGCTAAATAAGCTTTGTAGTAATATTTAAATTTTAAGTAAAATAATAAAAAAGTGGACAGTCTTATAACTACCCACTTTTCTATTTATATAATTTTGGAAAATAATTTATGCATGTTTAAATGTAGAACAATTTGTCTCAGTATATATGTTAACATTTGTTCCATCTACATTAATAGTTTCAGCAGTACAAGCTAGGTTTCTATTGTATACACAAGTTTGAACTGTACAAACTAGAGAATCACATGCTCCACCAGCATTTGTATTATTAGTTAAAGTAGAATAATCTTTTTCATCAAGGAAGTTTCCACAACAAGTATTACATGAATCTTCTGCCTTACCACCCTTAATATTAACTATATTTGAATAACAAACACTAGATTTATTATGAGAACAATTAGTTACATTGCAATTAATTTTCGCCATTTCAAAACCTCCTATTTAGAAAAATATCTATCTAATAAACCTTTAAAAGCTCTACCATGTCGAGCTTCGTCTTTACACATTTCATGAACAGTGTCATGAATAGCATCTAAATTAGCTTTCTTAGCAGCTGTAGCTAATTCTTTTTTTCCTGAACAAGCGCCGAATTCAGCTTCAACTCTAGCAGATAAATTTTGTTTAGTACTAGGATAAACAACTTCACCTAAAATTTCAGCAAATTTAGAAGCATGCTCAGCCTCTTCCCAAGCTATTCTCTTATAAGCTTCTGCAACTTCAGGGAACCCTTCTCTATCAGCTTGTCTACTCATAGCAATATACATTCCAACTTCTGTACATTCACCCATAAAATTAGCTCTTAAACCCTCAATTATTTCAGAGTCTATATCTTTTGCAATACCTATTCTGTGTTCGTCTGC
Organism: Terrisporobacter mayombei; assembly: GCF_020748465.1. GTDB lineage: Bacteria > Bacillota > Clostridia > Peptostreptococcales > Peptostreptococcaceae > Terrisporobacter > Terrisporobacter mayombei. The sequence goes on along the minus strand of NZ_JAHZMP010000001.1, from coordinate 999,360 downwards.
CCATACCATTTCTTCTTTGGCTTCTACGAACTTGTCAGCTCCAACTTTACAAATTGGACAAATTTCAGGAGGAGCATCTCCTTCATGTATATATCCACAAACAGTACAAATAAATTTTTTCATTCATTACACTCCTTTGTTTATTTATGTAACAATTTTATTATTTTCATAAATGAACAAAGATATGCATCTGAAAAACTAAAATACTATAAAAAAATAATTAAGATATTAATTGATAATAAATGTTATTATTATTAATATGATAAGGTGAAGTTTAGATAATTTTAAGAGGTTATATATATGAAAAATAAAGCGAATATAGTAAATTTTAAGGATATGTCTTATTTAAGAAACGGTAGTAATAAGCAAAAGGAATGTTATAAGATACTTACAAAAATAAATATGTTTAATATACTAAAAGATTATATGCCAATATTAGTTGGAACAATACCATTGAATATAGATATTGAAAATAGTGATTTAGATATAGTTTGTCAAGTAGATGATTTTGAGATATTTGAGAATATACTATTTGATAATTTTACCAAATATGAAGATTTTAGAATTAAATATAAGGAAAAAAATATTATTGTATGTAATTTTATTGTGGAAAAGATTGAAATAGAAATATATGCTTCAAATGTAGAATCTCATAAAACTAATGGATATAGACACATGATAATTGAATATAAATTATTAAATTTATATGGAGAAAAATTTAGAGAAAGTATAATTAAATTAAAAAAAGAAGGTATAAAAACAGAATCTGCTTTTGCAAAAATACTTAATTTAAATGGAAATCCATATGAAGAATTATTAAAATACGAAAGATATTTACTAGATTAAATCTATGATTTTTATAATATCTACATATTATTTATCTACTGTTTCCTAAAATTTAAATATTATTATAAAATGATAATTTGGATTTTAAAATATAGAAAGGAGTAACAATTTAAATTGTTACTCCAAAATATTACTTGTAAATTTCTATATTATAAAAAACTGTTTTATTATTACCACAATTTTTATAAGAGTGATTTAAGCCACCATCAAACTTTAATGAATGATCTTTTTCTAATATAAAAGTCTTATCCTCAATAGTAAGTTCTAAGGAACCCTCTGTAACCATTACTATTTCTTCCAATACATTTTTGTGCGTTGCAGATGTATGTTTACAATCTACATCTAATTCTATAATAAATACATCTATTCCACTTTTGGAATCAAAGGGGAAGATAGGAAATAGTCTCATATGGCTATCTTCTTCTTGAACTACTTCAACATCTTCTTTCTTTACAAGAATTAATTCTCCAGAGTTATCATCTAAAAGAGAAGTGAAGTTAACTTTAAGGCCAGATGAAATCTTCCATAAAGTTGAGATTGTAGGACTAGATTCACCTCTTTCAATTTGGCCTAACATGGGCTTACTAACGTTAGTTAATTTAGACGCTTCATCTAAGCTTAGTCCTAAATCATTTCGTATTTTTCTTAAATTTTGCCCAACTTTTGGGATTTGTGTCATCATAAATTCATCTCCGTAATTTATTATGGCTATTTGTATTTCATAACTTCAACACCACAGTTTTTAACCACTTCCTCTAACTTTTTCATAGCTTTATCATTTGGAACTTTATATTTATAAATATAATCCTCCAAACCTAAGTTTTTATATTTATCTATACCAAACATATGATAAGGAAGAAGTTCTATTTTAGGTGATTTAATATTTTTCTTTACAAACTGCGATGTAAAAGTAATATTTTCAATATCATCATTAAATCCTGGAATAACAGGAATTCTTATAACCATACTTTTGTTTATATTAGCCATTTTTATTATATTTTCGAGGATTAATTCATTGCCAAGACCTGTGTATTCTTTATGCTTATTACTATTCATATTTTTTATATCAACAAATATATGATCTAGCTTTTGAAAAATATCTTCACATTTTTGAAAGTTAAAAACTCCGCAAGTTTCTATGGCAGTATGAATTCCTTTATTATAAAAATGATAAACCAGCTCTCTTAAAAATTCAAGTTGATAAGTAGGCTCCCCACCGGAAAATGTTATTCCACCATTTGAATTTAAAAAGAAAATTAAGTCTTTTTCAATAGATTTTATAACATTATCAACAGTCATAATATGAGTCATTTGACTTATGGCATTTTGAGGACAGTTCTTAACACATTCACCGCATAAATCACATTTTTCATTTATTTCATTTCTATTAAATAAAGAAGAAATATTTTTTTGACAAATATTTATGCATTTTTTACAATCTATACAATGTTCTCTTGAAACACCTAGTTTTACAATTTTGCTCCATGAATCAGGGTTAGAGCACCATCTGCATTTTAGAGGGCAGCCCTCTAAAAATACAGTAGTTCTTATTCCATCACCATCATTAACTGAAAATTTTTGTATACGCACAACTTTTCCACTAGTAGTCATTATTATCACCAACTAAAACTCAGAGTGAGCATTTCTAGCTATAATTGCATCTTGCATTTCTCTTGATAAGTTAACAAATTGAGTAGAATATCCAGCAACTCTAACTAATAAATCTCTATATTCATCTGGATTTTCTTGTGCTTTTAACAAAATTTCATTTGATACAGTATTAAATTGAACATGGAATGCTCCAAGGGCAAAGTAAGATTGTATCATAGAAGCTAAGTTTCTTTGACCTCTAGGTGTAGAAACTAAATCATGATTTAATCTTAAGTTAAGTAGTGTACCGCCAGAGTGTAGATCATGGTTTATTTTAGCAGCTGACTTCATTGCAGCAAGAGGAGTATCTGTATCAGTTCCAGCATAAGGAGAAACTCCTTCTGTAAGGGGAGCACCAGTTTTTCTACCATCTGGAGTGGCTCCGATTATTTTACCTGTGGGAATATAATTTGATATTCCCATAAAAGCAGAGTTAAATGGAGAACCAAATATATCTTTGTATTGTCTTGTTTGGTGATAATAAAAGTTTGATATTTCTAAAGCTATTTGGTCCACATAATCATTATCATTTCCGTATTTAGGAACAGTATCAGTTAATTTTCTTAGCTCATCATGACCTTCCCAGTTGTCATTTAGTGCTTTATCTATTTCATCTAAAGTGGTAACTTGGTCTTCAAATACTAATTTTTTTATTATAGCTAAACAGTTTGATACTTGACCTAGACCTATTCCAGTAAGTACAGGACCTACATTATATTTTGCGCCGCCCTTAGATAAATCCAAACCTTTTTCAAAGCATCCATCTACACATATTGATAAAAATGGTCTTGGAACAACTTCAGTATGAACAGTTTGAGCTATGGTACTTCCTATTACAGAATGTCTTATTAAGTAAGCAAATTGTTTATAGAAAGCGTCCATTAATTCTTCAAAAGAAGTAAAAGAAGTAATTTGTTTTTCACCTAATCCCATTTTTTCTCCAGTGATTCTAGAATAACCTTGATTCATGGCATATTCTAAAGCGGCAGAGAAGTTAACGTTTACAGCAGAAGTCCATTGACCAGTTTTTCTAAAATGAGGTACTACGCAACCGCAGTTATTCCAGTCTCTTGCATCTTCTGGATCATATCCATTTTGAAGAAGCATTTGGCAGCCACAAGAATCAGAGTGGATTGCAGGGAATCCACTTCCACCAGCAACTAAATCACAAACTGCCATTATAAAATCATCTGGAACCCCTGGATGAATTCTTACACTAAGACCAGGTTGATGAGTTTTTATATCTTTTGTTGCTTTTAAGCAAAGATAAGATAAATCGTTAGTTGCATCAGAGCCATCACGTTTTTTACCGCCTACAGTTAAGTTTTGGAATTGGTTGTATCCAGCAAAATAACCAGATGTATTTTCTGAGATTGTCCAAACCCATTCAGATAATTTTAACCATAAAGCTTCTATTAATTCTAAAGCATCATCTTCAGTAATAAGACCTGATTTTATATCATTTTCGTAATAAGGATACATATATTGATCAAATCGTCCAGGATTTAAAGCTAAAGGGTTTTCAGTTATGATTGCACCTAATTGAACAAACCAAACAAATTGAATTGCTTCATAAAAACTTTGGGGAGGATTAGCAGGAACTTTTCTACATACTTCTCCTATTTTTATTAATTCTGATTTTCTAGTTTCATTTTCTTCATTTTTACTCATTTCAAATGCTAAATCAGAATATCTTTTAGCTAAAGTCATAATTCCATCACAAGTTATAGCTAAAGATCTATAAAAATCTATTTTTTCTATATTTTCAGGAATTGCTATATCTAAAGTTTCTATTTTTTCTAAAGTTTCTTCTTTTATTTTTGCATATCCTTTTGGGAATAATATATCTTCATAATCAGGAGTAACTTCACCAACAGCTTGGCGCCATTTTGAGTCATTATCTATAATTCCCGTATCAATTAATATTTTTGCAGTGTCTTTTGGAACCCTTTTTAAAAACTTATCTTCAAGAGATTTACCATCCCAATAAGGGAAAATCTCTTTTCTCATAAATTCTCTCTGATTATCATTTATTTCATAAGGATCTTGACTTCTAGTAGAGAATTTATCCATTTCTTTATCTACCCATTTCCATGAAAACTCAGGAGTAAGTATACCTGTTCTTTTAAATTCACCAGCGGTACCCACCACAATTTCATCTTCAAATATTGTTATTGGAAGTTTTTCACAAGTCGCTAAATAAGCTTTTGCACTTCTTATACACATAGATTCCCCTTCAGTTTCTTTGTATGATTCAGTATAAATTTTAGCTCTTTCAGTACTTATAGCTGGTTTAGTAGAAACATATTTTTGTCTAAATTTTTCTATTCTTTCACTTGTGATCATAATATTACCCCTCCTAATTTTATTAAGTTTGTATGTTATTTTATATCTTTGTTACATTATAGTATTACAAATTTAAAATATCTACAAATATTAGTAAAAATAAAAATTTATTTATAGATAAAGACTATAAAAGTATAAAAAGTATTTGATATTTCAATACACAAAAGATTTTTATTACAAATATTTCCATAAAACTTATGATAGAATTAATTTGGATAAAATCTAAAAGTAATTTAAGTAAATAGGGGGATTAGAAATGAAAAAGAAATTTTGGGCTATACTTATATCTATGGCTATGATGTTATCATTAGTTGCTTGTAGTAGTGGAGGAGAAGATAAAAGTGAATCAAAGAACAAATCACAAATAATGTTTATAGGCTCATCAACTTTAGCTCCAGTTATGTCAAAAATATCATTAGAATTTATTGAGTCTTATGGAACTTGGAACAAGGTAAATAAAGACTTTTCAGAAGATAATATAGAAATATATGTATCAGCAGGTGGTTCAGGTCAAGGTGTACAAGCTGTAATTGATAAGACAGCAAACTTTGGTATGGTTGCAAGAAAAGTAAAAGACGAAGAAAAAGAAAAAATAGAAAATGAAAAAGAATACCAAGTAGGTATAGACGCATTAACAATAGCTGTTAATCCTAAAAATCCTATATTGAAAGTAAAAGATAATTTAACATCAGAAGAGATAGCAAAAATATTCTCAGGAGAGTATAAAACTTGGGAAGATGTTGATTCATCTTTACCAGATAAAGAAATAGTTGTAGTAACTAGAGATATCGGCGGGGGAGCTCATGAAGTATTCCAAAAAGCTATAATGGGGGATACAAAAGTAAAAGCTGATGCTATACAAGCGGCTTCTATGGGAGCTTTAGTATCTAAAGTAATAGAAAATGAATATGCTATAGGATATGCTTCATATGGTGTAGCAAATCAAAATGAAGGTAAAATATCTAAATTAAAAGTTGATGGTGTAGAAGCTAATGCAAAGAATATATTAAGTGGTGATTATAAAATACAAAGACCTTTATTAATATTAGGTAGTGGAGACCCAACTGCTGAACAACAAGCATTTATAGACTATGTTTTAGGGACAGATGGACAAGCTATTGTAGAAGAATTAGGATTTATTCCAATGAATAAATAAAAAATATAAATATTTTCTAAAAAGAGCTTATTATTTTGTATTTGAGCTCTTTTTTAGTTAAAATTTATTACAATTAAATTAACAATAAATAATAAGAAGGTGATTTATTGAAATATATAAAAGACAGTTTTATTAAATATGTTTTGTTTTTAACAGTACTTTTGTTTTTATCAATAGTAATATCTTTATTTGCATGTGTAATAATAGAAAGCATTCCTTTCTTTAAAGAAATAGGTATTAGGGGATTTATTATTTCGGGAGGATGGAATCCTTTAAAATCAGAAGTAAGTTACTCTTTATTGCCTATGATTTTAGCCACGCTATATGTTTCTTTTTTAGCGGTATTTTTGGCACTTCCAATAGGGCTAGGATGTGCTATTTTCTTAAGTTTTTATAGTAAAAAAAGTATCTCAAAGACTATATTGTCGTGCATAGATTTATTGGCTGGTATTCCATCTGTCATATTTGGATTTATCGGCTTAGTAATAATAGTAAAATCTTTCGAAGTATTTTTTAATATGACATCAGGAGAATGTGTATTTGCAGCAGGAATATTGTTAGCAATTATGTTACTGCCATATATAATATCAAATTGTAGTGAATCCATAGATGAAGCTAAAAATAAATTTGAAATAGAGTCTTTATCCTTAGGAGTATCTAAAGAATATACTATAAAGAAAGTCATACTTCCATCGATAAAAAACAGTATTTACTCAGCCATAATGATGGCGTTTGGTAGAGCTATGGGAGAAACCATGGCTGTAATGATGGTAATGGGTAACTCTCCAATAATGCCTAGACTATTTTCAAGGGGAGAGACTATACCTTCATTGACAGCCTTAGAAATGGGAACAGTGCAGTATGGTAGTTTACATTCCTCTGCCTTATATGGAGCTAATGTGGTTTTAATATTTTTACTTATAATAATTTTTGCCTTAGCAAAATACTTAAAAATTAAGAGCAGAATGGAGTAAATTATGAAAAAAAGAGATTATTTATTGAAGTTATGGATATTTGTATCTGGAATACTAGTTATAAGTATTACTTTTGGTATTTTTATTTATATATTGTATAAAGGTTTTAATGTAATATCTGTGGATTTTATTTTTGATAGTCCAAAAGGATCGCCTCTTGGAACAGAGGGTGGAATTTTTCCTGCAATTGTTGGTAGCTTGCTTATGGGATTATTATCAGGAATAATGGGAGGTTTTTTAGGAATTTCAATTTCAATATATTTAGTATTTTACTGTGCTTCTATTAAATTTAAAAATATAATATTATCATTTCTTTATGGATTGTCAGGCGTACCATCTATTGTATTGGGACTAGTTGGTTATACAATTTTAATATGTAAGTTTGGAATGGAAAGAGGATTATTATGCGCTTCAATAACGCTTTCTGTTATGATAATACCTTTCATATCTATAAGAATAATAAAGCTATTAATGGATAGTGGAGAAGAAATAATGAAGGCTTCACTATGCCTTGGAGTATCTAAGTCATATGTTTTATTTAAAATTATTCTTCCAAATATTATGATAAATATATTAACATGTATAACCTTAGGAATGGCTTATGCTATGGGAGCAACAGCACCCATAATGTATACAGGAGCAGTTATATATTCTGGCTTGCCAAGTGAAATTAATTCACCTGTAATGGCCCTTCCATATCATCTATATATTTTAGTAAATGAAGGGTTATCTTTGGAAAATGCTTATGGAACAGCTTTTGTATTAATGGTATTATTACTTATAATAAATGGTTTATGTAGGTTAATAGGAATATGGAGAGAAGGTGCATCATGGAAAAAGATGTTTTAAATGTTGAAAACTTAAATGTTATTTTTGGGAAAAAAAGAATATTAAAGAATATTAATTTTAGTATAAAAGAAAAAGAAATAACAGTTATTCTTGGGCAGTCAGGATGTGGAAAATCATCATTATTAAAATCTCTTAATAGAATTATTGAAGAAGAAGGCGGGAAAATAGAAGGGAATATTATTATTGATGGAATAAATTTTAATGATATACCTTTGCAAAGTTTAAGAACTAAAATTGGATTAGTTTTTCAAAATCCTACGATTTTTCCTTTTTCCATAGAAAAAAATCTTACATATGCTTTAAAATATCATAATAATTACGATAATAAAGAAATAGAAAAAAGAAAAATAGAATTACTTAAACAAACTAAGTTGTATGATGAAGTAAAAGATAACCTTCATATGTTTGCAGGAAAATTATCAGGTGGTCAAAAGCAACGTTTATCAATTGCAAGATGTTTAAGCGTTAAGCCCAAAATAATATTGTTAGATGAACCGTGTTCTGCCTTAGATGTGAAAAATACCATGTTTATTGAAGAAATGTTGAAGGAGTTAAAGGATAAATATACTATAGTAATAGTTACACATAATTTAGCTCAAGCCAAAAGAATAGGTGATAATATTATTTTTATGGATAATGGAGAAATTATTGAAATAGGAAAGTCAGAAGAATTTTTTAATTCTCCAAAAAAAACTTTGAGCAAAGAATATATTCAATATATGGGGACATAAAATATAAAAAGTGGGGATGATGTGATGATTAATATTGATATACCAGGAAGAGAAAGTTTGGAATTGGAGAATCTAGTTTTTGATTTTAATGGAACCATAGCTGTAGATGGAAGAATTTTAGAAAATATTAAAAATCAACTAACTGAATTGTCAAAGATAATAAATATATATGTTATTACAGCAGATACATATGGAATGGCACAAGAAGAGTGTGAAAAAGTAAATTTAAAAGTAATTACAGTACCAACAGGATGTGTAGGAAAGCATAAAGGTGATTTAGTGAAAAAGTTAGGAGGAAAGGTTACTGCAACAATTGGAAATGGTTTTAATGATATAGATATGTTTAAAGAATCTAAACTTTCTGTTGCAGTTATTGAAGGAGAAGGTACTTGCAGTAAACTAATTATAAATAGTGATATAGTAACAAGGAGTATAGAAGAAGCATTAAATTTATTTTTAACTCCAAACCATATTAAAGCAGATTTGCGATGGTAAGTAATATAGTATAATATATAATTAATGATATCTTGCAACATAACTTTTAAGTTACTTTGTATTTAGGGGGCAATATGATTGAGTTTAAGGAAAAAGAAATCTTCTAGCAATAATTTTATTTTATTCTTATATATTATATTTACAATTTTATTTATAGTTGTATGGATATATGAATTATTTATATCAAAACATTATGCCACAGGGATAGTATTAACCTTTTGGCAAATTGCTTTTACAATAGCGTACTTGTTTTTTGTAAAAGAATAATGAAAACAAAGAAAGATTGCAGGATATCGTTTTATTTTAAGGAGGGGAAATTTATGATAGAAGAAAGAATCAAATTTAATGAAAAAGAACTTAAACCTATGAGTGGTTGGATGGGTTTACTTATTGGCTTAATTTTAATATTGATTTTTCCAGTGGCAATTTACTTTGCTATAATTAAAGATATAGTATTTCCAACAATACTAGGAATTATATGCTTGATAGCTGGCATTTTTATGCTTTGCGGATTAAAAATATTAAATCCTAATGAATCAATGGTATTGGTATTGTTTGGTAATTACTATGGAACAATTTCAAAGGAAGGTTTTTACTTTGTAAATCCATTTTGTAGCGCTATAAATCCAACATATGAATCACCAACATTAAGAATGGCTAAGGGAAAAGAGGATGAAAATAAGTCTGAAGCTACAATAACATCTACAACAAAAAAAGTATCTCTTAAAACATTAACATTAAATAATGGGATACAAAAAGTAAATGATGAAATGGGAAACCCTATAATGATAGGAGTAGTAGTAATCTGGAAAGTTATAAATCCTACAAAAGCAGTATTTAATGTGGATAACTACAAAACATATTTATCAATTCAATGTGATACGGCACTTAGAAATGTGGCAAGACTTTATCCTTATGACGTTAATGACGCATCAGAGGAAAAAACACTTAGAGGATCTTCTCAAGAAGTTGCAGATAAATTAAAAGAAGAGCTACAATCGAGAGTTCATGTGGCAGGACTTGAAGTGTGCGAAGTTAGAATAACTCATTTAGCTTATGCTCCAGAAATTGCAGCTGCAATGCTTCAACGTCAACAAGCTGAGGCAATTATTGCAGCACGTAAAAAAATTGTAGAAGGTGCTGTTGGTATGGTAGAAATGGCTCTTAATTCTTTAAATGAAAATGAAATTGTAAAATTGGATGATGAGAAAAAAGCAGCAATGGTGAGTAATTTATTAGTAGTACTTTGTGGAAATAAAGATGCTCAACCTATTGTGAATAGTGGAAATATTAATTAATATATATAGCTAGGTAGTAATAATACTATCTAGCTTTTTATGTTTTACAAACTATAAAAATATTTTTAGTCAAATCTTAAAAAATCAACATATAAAAAAGTAATATTGTAATAAAACACCTTTTTAAAACTTATAATATAATGTAAAATTATACTTGTATGTTAAATAAAATTGAGGGGGATGAAAATATGAAGATGGCTTTCACACAAAAGCAAAGAATGATTGAAGGACTTACAATATTTACATTAATAGCAATATCAATTTATGTGGCGGTCATGTGGGGGAGAATACCACAAGAGGTAGCAACATCTTTTGGGATTACTGGAAAAATAGGTGGTATGGGATCAAAAACAAGTATCTTATGGAAATTGGCTATATCTTATGGAATATATGCAGTGTTTACTATGGTATTTTTAAATCCATCTTTATGGGGGATAGGGAATATAAAAAATAAAAAGAATCAACAACAAGCATTTCTATTAGCAGGTGACTTATTTGTATTTTTAAAATTAATTCTTGTGAGTATAATGGCATATATAATTTTTTGTATCATAAATAATGTTGATTTAGGTTTTGTATTTATTCCAATGTCAGCATTTTTACCATTAGCCATAGGATTTAATACTTCAGCAAAGATAAAAGCTTTAAGAGATTAGAATCTAAATTATTAATATTATAGTTATTACTTTTCTTTAATTTGGAGCTTTTGTACTTAATAAGGTGAAAAAAACAAATTAACGATTAACAAGGAAAATTTAGGTTGACTTTATTAATTTAATATATTAGAATAGTTTTTGTTAAAAGAGCCATTACAAGTGGCGAATTATATTTAACGTATAATCGCAATGCAAGATAATTTAATGGTTCAAAAAATAAAATATAAACAACAAGCCAAATAAGTATACTTAGCATGCTTATTTGGTTTTTTATTGTTAATAAAATAGGAGGAGTTATAATGGAAAAATTAAATTTATTAAAAGATGATGAAAAAAAAGTTTTTTATCACTATCTAATACCATCAATATGTTCTACACTTGTAACAGCAATTTACATATTGGCAGATACTCTTATAATAGGCCAAGGTGTTGGAGCAGAAGGTATTTCTGCATTAAATATTTTCCTACCTTTTTTTGCCGTATACAACGGTATAGGTATTATGTTTGGGCTTGGAGGGGGAATATTAATCTCCATGGAAGATGGGATGGGAAATAAAGAAGAGTCAGATAAATACTTTATTTCTAGCTTGGTGGCAGTAGTAATAATAGGACTAATATTTACAATATTTACAAACATATTTTTAGAAAATATCTCTTACTTCCTTGGAGCAAATGAAAAAAGTATTGATTTAGTTTTACAATATGGGAGATGTATAACAATATTTACGCCAGTATTTATAGCAACTAATTTTTTATCACCAATAATCCGTAATAAAAAAGCTCCGAAATTAGCTATGATATCAGTACTTGTAGGAGCAGGATTAAATATAGTATTAGATTACATTTTTGTATTCCCTATGAATATGGGCATGATGGGTGCAGCTTTAGCAACAGTTATAGGAAGTTTAATAACAGTTACAGTTCTTTTGACTCATTTTATGCCAAAGAAAAATAGAATAAAACTATCTTTCAAAGAAGCATCAATAAAAAGAATAAAAAGGATAGTCGGTTGTGGTGGATCTAGTTTCTTAATGGAAGTTGCCGCTGGATTTGTAATATTTATATTCAATATTCAAATTTTAAAATATATAGGAGATATGGGAATAGTAGTTTATGGAATTATATCAAATTGCGTAATAGTTGGAACGGCATTATTTAATGGTGTTGGTCAGGCTAGTCAACCTATAATAGCAACTAACTATGGTGCTAATGAAAGTAAGCGTGTAAATACAGTTTTAAAATATGCCATGTTTACTACTATTTCAATAGGATGTTTATTATATGTAGTAGTATTTATGTTTACAGAAGAGGTAATATATGCTTTTGTAAAAGCTAATGCAGATATTATTTCTATGGGGGTACCAGCAGTGAGAGCTTATTTAAGTGCTTTCTGTATTATGAATATTAATATATTATTTTGTAATTATTTTCAATCTGTGGGAAAAGAAAAACCATCCATTTTTATATCAGCTATAAGAGGGTTTTTATTAAACATCATTCTTGTATTAAGTTTACCAATGGCATTTGGTGGATCTAGTTTATGGTTTGTTGTACCTATTACAGAAGCAATCACTTTATTTGGAATAATAATATATACAAGAAAACTAAAGAGTAGTGATTTGAATAATGAAGCTAAATTTAATAGTATTGCAATAGCTAAATAGAAAGGAAGGTAAAATACCTTCTTTTTTTGTAATTATTCTTTTCTATTATTGGAATAATAAGTATTATTTACAATTTTAGTAAAGGAGTAAAATAATTGAGAAAATATAGTAACGATGAATTAAGTTTAAAAATAATATGTTTATTAAAAGAAAAATTAGATAAAGATTACACAAAAGGTTTAACAAGAAGAGATGCTCATCCAAAATGCTTAGGGCTTCTAAAAGGCTATTTCATTGTGGATAGAAATTTACCTTTGCAGTATAGAGAAGGTATCTTTAACAGAGATTATTACAAAGCTTTTATAAGAGTATCTAACTCAAGTCCTAAAATAAGAAGTGATAAATATAGGGATATTAGAGGATTTTCAATAAAATTATTAAATGTTTATGGAGATAAATGTGTAAATGATGAAAAATTTACTCAAGATTTTCTATTAGTTAGTATGAAAACCATGCCCATAGGCACCCTAAAATTAATTTATGACGCCATATATTATACAACAAAATATAGACCTATAATCTTTATGGGAAAATTAATAAAAGATAAAAATATCAAAGTAATTACTGATATTATAAAAAATATGAAACATGATACAAGTCCTTTAGATATTAGATATTACAGTACTACCCCATATATGTTTGGTAATAAAATAGTAAAATATAGTATAGTGCCAAGATCCATGTATAAGAGTAAGCTTCCTAAAAAACTTGGAAAAAATTATCTTACAGAAAATATGCAAAAACATCTATATAGGGAAGAAGCAGTGTTTGATTTTATGGTACAATTTTATAAAAATGATATATATACACCAATAAATGATGCTTCAATAGAGTGGGAAGAAGATAAATCACCTTTTATTAAGCTGGGAGAAATAAGAATTCCCAAACAAAGATTTACGACTAAGAAAAGATTTGATTTGGCAGAAAGAATGTCTTTTTCACCAGGTCATAGTCTTCTTCCTCATAAGCCTATAGGAGATATTAATGAAGGAAGAATAAAAATTTATAAGGAAATGTCAAAATATAGACATTATAGAAATAAGGAAGAATTATATGAAGCAAATGATGAAGATTTTGATAATATATGAAAATTGATGACACCTAAAATATGCAGGTGTCATTTTTTTATTATGGAATTCATAGTATATAGTAGAGTTAAATTAAATAATTAAAAACATTTTTTACAATAAGCTAAAAGGAGGTGTCAAAAGATGAAAAATATATTGGATTTTTGTATAAGGGACATTTCTTTTGCTAGTTGTGGTGAAGTATTGATCTGGATAGGAACAGGAGTTTTAATTATTGCAGGAGTATTAGCATTAATAAAAAAACCAAAGGAATAAATTACTTGATTTGCATATGAACAATGAATTAAAGAGATGTCAAAAGAAAAAAGAATATAATAACTACTTGAATGATTTAAAATAATAAGAGTATAATTTAAATTAACGAATATTAAAGTAGGGAAATTTAAATTTTATAGAAATTGAAATATCATGGGGAATATCTCATGATATTTTGTTTTTATAAAAAATTATAAACTATTTAGCTTATGACAAATTACAATAAATATTTAAGGAAAAGGTGTAAAAATGGAAATAGATAAACTTAGTGAAATATTAAGATTATATACAGATAAGTTGAAATACAATAGTGGATTTGCATCATATAAGAGAAATTATGTAAGCAATAACTATGTAAATACAAGAGGAAATGAAGCAACGTTTTATGCCACAGTATTTGATGAACATCATAGACGAAGCTATACTTCTATGATAAGTATAAATATTAAAAATAGGACAATTTCTAATCTTAGCTGTGATTGCCAAAATGTATTTAATAATAAGGGGACTCAAGTATGTCCCCACATGGTGGCTTCAGTTTTTGAAGGAATAAAAAAACTAAGAGACAAAACTAAAGAAGAATTTGAAGAAGGAGATGTAATATTAAACCCTACTGTAATATTTGAATTAAGTCAATCTAGAGGTGGAAATTTAGGTGCAAGTTTACATATTGATGGAATAGATGAAAATGAATATGCCAATATATATAATTCATATAAAGATAAATATAAGTATCATCTTATGCCAGATGGCAGTTATATTGACCTAAAGGATAATGACTTAGAAAAAATATTTCAAATTATAGATGTATTGGGTATTTATAGTGATTTTCTAAAAATAAAAATACCAGATAACAAAGCAATATTTTTAGGAAAATTGCTAGAAAGTGAAAGTGATACTTTAATAAGTGGTAGAAAATATGTAGACAACGTAATAAAAAAATATAATAAATTAAATAAAAATATAAAAGTACCAGATAACTTAAAAGCAAATCTTAGAGATTATCAAGTGGAAGGATTTGAATTTTTCAATACTTTATCAAATTATAACTTTGGTGGAATATTGGCAGATGAAATGGGACTTGGTAAAACTGTACAAACTTTAGCTTTTTTACTCTCACAAAAAAATAAAAAATCAATAGTTATAACTCCAACTTCTTTAATATTTAACTGGGAAAGTGAATTTGAAAAATTTACACCAGGTATTAAATTAGGGATAGCTTATGGAAGTAAAACTCAAAGGGAAAAAATATTAGAAAACTACAAGGAGTATGATGTTATACTAACCAGTTATGGAACTTATAAAAATGACATGGAAAAATATAGAAACATCACATTTGATTATTGCATAATAGATGAGGCACAAAATATTAAAAATCCAGATTCTATAATTACTAAATTAATTAAAGAAGTAAATGCTAATGTGAAATTTGCTTTAACAGGAACACCTGTAGAAAATAACCTTATGGAGCTTTGGTCAATTTTTGATTTTGTCATGCCAGGATATTTATATAATAAGAAGAAATTTGAAACTATCTTTGTTAATAATGAAAAAAATCACTGTCAGCTAAAAAATTTAATAAAACCTTTTATGCTTAGAAGAACTAAAAAAGAAGTTATTAATGAATTACCAGATAAAATAGAGCATAAATTTTATGTTGAGTTGGATAAGGATCATAAAAGAGCATATAGAAGTTTTGTAAATTTAATAAAAAAAAGAATTTTAGAAAACAATGAAGATAATATGACTGTTTTTTCTTATTTAACAAAGTTAAGACAGCTAAGTATTGCTCCAGAAATAATTGTTAAAAACTATAAAGGTAAAAATTCAAAGTTAGAAATATTAATTAACCTTATAAGACAAGAAAGCGATAGAAAAATATTGGTATTTTCTCAATTTACAAAAGTTCTTCGAATTATAGAAAAAAGATTAGAAGAAGAAAATATTTCATACTCTTACTTAGATGGAAAAACAGATGCGAAGGATCGAATAAAGTTAGTAGAAGAATTTAACAATAGTAATACAAAGAGGGTATTTTTAATATCATTGAAAGCAGGAGGAACAGGACTTAATTTAACTAGTGCGTCTATGGTAATTCACTTTGATCCTTGGTTCAATCCAGCAAGTGAAAATCAAGCTAGCGATAGGGCACATAGAATTGGACAAAAAAATGTGGTAGATGTTATTAAACTAATTTCTAAAAATACTGTAGAAGAAAAAGTGATAGCTATGCAAGATTATAAAAAAGAACTTATTGAAGATATAATAAATTCTAATTTAGAAAATAGTTCATCTTTGAAAAAACTAACAAGAGAAGAAATTATTGATCTATTTGAAAATATATAAACAAGAAAAAAGATGGTAAAAACCATCTTTAAACTTATAATTCATACTCGGGGAAAGTAAGAATACAATTTAAGTTAATTAATTACTATATCTAAGGGTTAAAAATATTTGAAAACAAAAAAAGTCAGAAGGTTAAAGCCTTCTGACTCATTTATATCTTCAAAATATAATTATTAATTATCTTATTGTTAATATTATAATATATCAATTTACATATTTTGTCAAATGTATTTTGCTTTGTAGCAAAAAAAAATCTTTAACATAGAATTATTAATAAAAGGTTATTTCTTATTGTTTTATATAAGGGGGATGATAATTTTATGTTTATTAGAAATGATATGGATGTATCTTATGTGAGGATGTTTCATGCTTCTCCAAATGGACCTTCAGTAGATATTTACATTGATGGAGGACTTGCTTTTAAAAACCTATCTTTCAAGAATTTTTCTGAGTATGTTCAACTACCAATGGGAGAATATAAAATAGAAGTATTTCCAGCTGGGCAAAAAGAAACTCCTATACTTATACAAAATATTAAACTACCAGAAAAAGAAGTAATAACCATAGCTGTAGCAGGAAATTTTGAAGATCTTCAATTAATAGCATATATAGAAGGCAATGCAGATAACCTACCTGAAAATGAAAGCAGATTAAGAATTATACACTTGTCACCTGATGCACCAAATGTAGATGTATTAGTAGATGGAAATTTGGCATTTAAAGATATAGGATTTATGGATGCAACAGGTTATGCTCAACTACCTTCAGGGACATACAATTTAACAGTAAATCTTGCTGATACAAAAGACACTGTGTTAACTTTGAATGCTGAGCTAAAAAGCCAAAAGGTATATACTATTTATATGATTGGAAATCCACCAAATCTTTTAGCGATACAGTCTTTAGATGGAAGTACATTTGTAAGATTTCAATAACTAATCAACTATTTATGAAAAAGTAGAGGTATGTACCTCTATTTTTTTTATATGCATAGCAATTGAAAATTGAATAAAAGACTACTATAATTACAATATAATTAGAAATCATACATACTTTATTTATAAAAAAGGGGGAAAAATATATGACACAGTATGAAATATTTACAGATGCTACTAGCGATTTGCCATCAGAAGTAATAGATTCACTTGGAATTAAAGTTATTACTATGGATTTTGAAATGAATGGAAAAGTGTATTCACATTATCCTGATGAAAGAGAGTTAGATAGTAAATTATTTTACAATATGTCACAAGAAGGATTAATGTCAACAACAACTCAAATTACGCCTGCAAGATTTATAGAATATTTTACTCCTATATTAAAAAAAAGAAGGGATATTCTTTACATTTGTTTTTCATCAGGCTTAAGTGGAACTTATGGTTCATCACAAATAGCCATATCAAACTTGAAAGAAGATTATCCTGATAGAAAGATAATGTCCGTTGACTCATTATGTGCATCTTCGGGAGAAGGGCTTTTAGTTTATTTAGCAGCTAAAGAAAAGTCAAAGGGCAAATCTATTGAAGAGTTATATAATTGGGTGGAAGAAAATAGATTAAATATATGTCACTGGTATAAAGTTGATGATTTATTTCATCTAAAAAGAGGTGGAAGGATTAGTTCTGTGGCTGCTAAATTTGGAACGGCTTTAAATATAAAACCATTACTGAACATGAATAATGATGGAGAACTTCAGTTGGTAGAAAAAATAAGAGGAACTAAAACTTGTGAGCATCATATGATTAATAAATTAAAAGATAATTATTTGCCGGATAAATACGATACTGTAATTATTTCACATGCAGATTGTGAGCATGAGGCAATGCTATTAGAGCAAATGCTGAAAAAAGAGTGTGAAGTTGGCGAAATTATATATTCAAAGATAGGCCCTGTAATAGGAGCTCATAGTGGAAAAGGTACACTATTGATTAATTTCTATGGAAAACAAAGAGAATAATTATATTAGGAGAATTGTTAAGATAATAGCTATTATTATAACAATTCTTCTTTTTTATCACAAAATATCTATTTATGTAATATTATGAAGAGTAAGGTAGATTTAGACCTTTGAGGTGGTGATATCTATGAAATTTTGTAGGGTAGAAGCTTTAATTGAAGAGTTATTAATGGATTGGGATAAATTAAATTTAGCAGCCAAACTCTTAGTTTATCTTGGATTTTTTTAGTATTATCTACAATATTTATAGCTATTTGTGATGCAAAAGACATAGATTTATATAACAGGATTGAAGTGATATTTAGGACTTCTCTTGCTTCAGTATTTGGATTTATACTAAGTTCTAATACGAAAAGGAAATAAGATAAAAATAAAAATAGTTATGTGGAAAAAATGACTATTAGTATGGATAGAGAAAAGGCTATTACTGAAGAATGTAAGATAAAAAAAGAAACAATTAAGTATTATTATGGTGATGGAAATACTGTACAAATTATTGTAGCTTTATTAATTACGTTAATTGCTGCACTAGTAATATTAAGTATTTACGTTTTTGATATTGCTAAAGATGTAGTCATAATAGCACAATTTAGAGATTTAATGTGTACTTCTATAGGTTTTTTGCTTGGTGAAGCAAAAATAAAATCTAAGAGTTAATAATATATAATTATGAAAGCTGTAGTAAATATTTAAACTCTTTGCTATGGCTTTTTATTGAAATAAGTTTTAAAATAATTGACATATCAACTAAATATGATTAAAATAATTGACATATCAACTAATTATATACAAGATAAATAAAATTATTTATGTAACAGGAAGAAGGTATAAGCTATGGAAAAAATATTTACTAAAGAATATGAAGTTACATATAGAGATACAGATGCAAGAGGAGAATGTTTTTTAACTTCTTACATGAATTTTATGGCAGATTGTGGTTTAAGCCAAGACGAAAGACATGGCTTTGTTATAGCTGATATGGTAAAGGAAAATCATACCTGGATGCTAGTAGATTATGAAATCACAATTTGCAAATATGTTAAATATAAGGAAAAGCTTAGGGCAACAACTCACGTTGAAGGTATGAATAAGTTTTATGCAGTTAGACATTTCAAAATATATGATGATAGTAATAATTTAATTATTCAGGGGAAGACCTTAGTAATATTAGTTGATGCACAAAAAAGAAGACCATTGTCAATACCAGATGAACATTATATGGCATATGGTGTTAAGGAGAAGAACCCTACTATAGGAAGGAATAAACTGAAGCTTTCAAAATGCCAAAATATTGATTATAAAAAAGAATTTAATGTTAGGTATTCTGACATAGATTTGAATTTACATGTAGGAAATGTTACATATTTGGGGTGGATATTAGAAACCATACCTTTTGATGTTATGACTAATTATAAAATTTTTTCAGTTAAAATTAAATACCAAAAAGAATTAACTTATGGAGATAAAGTAAGTGTGCAGACTGAAATAAAACATAATGACGATAAAGTTAGTGCCTATCATGAAATAATAAATGATAGTGAAGAAGTGGTAGCTCTTTTAGAAACTCACTGGTATAAAATATAAAATAAGTGATTAAGGATATTAAATATGAAAGAAATTAGAAAATGTATCTCAGTTTTATATAGACAATTTCAGACTTATATAAACAACAACACAAAAGACTTAGGAATAGGTGCATCAGAATATATTTTTTTAATGGAAATGTATGGAAAGAATAATATGAGTCAAGAAGAACTTTCAAGGTCTTTAATAGTTGATAAGGCAGCTACAGCAAGAGCTATTAAATCTTTAGAAGAGAAAGAATATATTTTTAGAATAAAAGATGAAAATGATAAAAGAACTAACAGAATAAAATTAACAAAAAAGGGTATAGAAGTACAAGGAAGATTAACTGATTTGCTTGAACAGTGGAATAGTTGTATAACAAAGGATATAGATACTGAAACATTAAATATAGTATTTAAGACTATAAAACAGATGTCTATTAAAGCAATAGAGAGAAATAAGATAGAATAAAGACAGGAGAATAGGCACAATGAGTGATTTAAAAATAATATGCGATAGTTTAGCTGATGTTCCAGAAAACTTAGTTAAACGATATGATATAGAAGTAATTCCTTTAACAATAATAATCAACGATATTGAATATAAAGATGGTCAAAATCTTACAAATGAGGAGTTTTATAAGCTTATAAAAGAATGTGACGAAATACCTAAAACATCTCAAGCTACTTATATTCAATTTGAAGAAATATTTAAAAAATATTTGGAACAAGGAAAAAAGATATTATATATTAGTGGTTCATCTAAGGTTACTGGTACATATCAATCAGCTATGATTACAAAAAATGATTTACAAGGAGAAATTCATATATTTGATAGTTTAAATTTATCTTATGGTTGTGGGGCTCAAGTCGTTACAGCTTGCGAAATGAATGAAGAGGGGAAATCAATAGAAGAAATAATAAAAAAATTAGAGGAAATAAGAGATAATATATTGGTTTTATTTGCAGTTGATAACTTAGACTACCTAAAAAAGGGTGGAAGGTTATCAGCATCAAAGGCTGCAATAGGAAGTATGTTAAGTATAAAGCCGATATTACAAATGCAAGATGGATTTATAGTTAACATAGATCAAGCTAGAGGTCATAAAAAAGTTATATCAAAATTAATAAGTATGACAAAAGAGTATGTTAAAGATAATATAGAAGATAAGAGAATAGGCATTGCCCATGGGGATAATGAAATTGAATTCGAAAAACTAAAAGAAGCAATTAATAGTGAATTAAATTTTAGTAAAATGACAGAAACTAAAATAGGTCCAAGTATAGGTTCTCATACTGGAGCAGGAACAATAGGACTTTGTATATGGAAATAGTTAAAATGCACCTGAATCTAATGATTTAGGTGCATTTTTGTGCATATATAAATAATATTCACTAAGAAGAAGTGATAAAGGAGGGAGAATTTTGAGTGATAGGGTGCAGGCTTTAAAGTCTGAATTAAAACATGATTGGGATGAACTTAATTTAGCTGCTAAATCATTAGTTATTATTGGAGCTATATAACTTGGAATAATTATTTATTTTTCAGTAGTAGATGTAGTTTCATTACAAATATCAAAAAATATTGAAGTGATATTTAGATCTTCATTAGCATCTATTTTGGGGTTTATATTAAGCTCTAATACAAAAAATAATAATAAAAAAAATATGAATAAGAAGCTTTTAACAAGAATAGGAGAAAATAAACATAAGTATGAGTATAAAGAAGTATGTGAAAGAATAAGAAATTATGATTATGGAAATGGAAATTCTGTTCAAATATTTATAGCGCTTATTACTACATTAGTATCAGCAGTTGTAATACTAGTTATATATAAAAATAATATTCCTACAGATACTGCTATACTATCACAATTTAGGGATTTTATGTGTACCTCTATAGGTTTTTTACTTGGTGAATCAAAAATAAGGTCTGATTAATAGCGATCAAAAATAAGTTTATTTATAAGAAAAATGTGAATTTCAAATCTTACTAAATTCACATTTTTTTTTTGCTTATTTGCAAACAATAAGTTTATATAAAAATATGAGGAGATTTATTAATATGACTAATTTAAAAAGAATATCATTTTTAGTTTTAATTATTATGTTTTTTAGTACAAGTGTTTCAGTAGGACAGGAGTCTTTTCCATTAATTTTTAGAAAAGATAGAGATGAAATAAACTATCTATATAATATTCAACTTAAAAAAATTGAAGAAGAAAGCGAATTTTTCGAGGCACATATCAATTATCCTTATTTTCAAATAAAAGAAAAATATAAAGATAAAGAAAAAGAAAACATGAAATCAATAAATAAAATTAACAACGAGATATATAACTATATAGCTAATTTTAAGGGTAATATAGAAAAACAATCTGAAGAATATAAAAAAGATTATGAAATTAGTAATAAACACTCATCTTTACCTAAGTTTGTATATGAAGCTTATAGCCAATATAATGTAACTTACAATGAGAATAATTTGGTAAGCATACCAATTTTAACTTATGAATTTACAGGTGGGGCTCATGGAATGTCTGTATTAAAGTCTTTTAATTATAATTTAAAAAGTGGGGAAGAGTTAAAGTTAAGCAATATTTTCAAGGATAATGTAGATTATAAAAATATTATAAATACTTATATAAAAAAAGAAATTAAAAAAAATAAGGATTTATATTTTACAGGAAAAGAAGGTTTTAAAGGTATAGATGATAATCAGGGGTTTTATCTAAAAAATGACAAATTAATAATTTATTTTCAATTATATGAAATAGCACCTTACTACGTAGGTATCCCAAAATTTGAAATTCCACTTGATGAAATAGAAGGTAAGCTTAACACTTCCTATTTTTAAAAAAAGGTTGACATTTTTGGATTACACTTGTAAGATTTAATTAAAGATTACAAATGTAAGTTTTAAAAGGAGGTTAATCAATGAAACAAAATATTTCTGAATCTGAATTAGAAGTAATGAAAGTTTTATGGAAATCTAAAGAGGCAACAAGTGCTGAAATTATAGAAAATTTAAAAGGTAAAAGTGAGTGGAAACCAAAAACTATACAAACTCTTATAACAAGACTTGTATCAAAGGATTTTGTAAATGTAGATAAAAGCAATAAAAAGTCCTATATCTACAGTGCTAGTATAAGCGAGGAAGAGTATAAAAATTATGCAAGCAAGTCTTTTTTAGAGAAACTTTATAATGGGTCAATAAATAAAATGGTTCTTAGTTTTGTAAAGGACAAAAAATTATCTAAAGCAGAAATTGAAGAGTTAAAAGATATATTAAGGGATGAATAGAAAAGAGGTGGAGTATGGGCAATATATGGGGGTATATATTAAATGCTACTATTTATGGTAGCATAACGGGAGTTGTAATATTACTTATAAAAAGCTTATTGAAAAATAGAATTAATAAAAAGTATGCTTATTTATTATGGATGATACTAATTATTAAGCTAGCATTTCCATTTGGGCCAGAAAGTAGTTTAAGTTTATTTAATAAAATACCTGTTAAAATAAATAATCAAGTTGATGTAAATACTGTTAATATGCCGAATATCAGTGAAGATATAAATTATGCTATTGATAAGGATTATGAAAGTAGCTCAAGTGAAAGCTCGGTGCAAGAAAATATTATTAATAGTTCAAGTTCTTCTGCTATTAATACTGGAAGTGAAAAAAGTATTTTTAAAAGTATAATACCAATTGTTTGGCTAAGTGGCTTAATTTTAACTTTAACTACTTACATGATAATTTATTTACATTTTATAAAAAATATTAGAAAAAAAGAAGATTACAAATGTTATTATTTGGAAAATACTTTAAAGGAATGTAAAGAAAAATTACATATAAAAAGAAAAATTAACCTTGTAGTTGATGATATGATAAATTCACCATCTTTAGTTGGATTATTTAAGACTAGAATTATTATACCAAGTAGTTTGGTTGATTTGAGTAGAGAAGAATTACAGCATATATTTTTACATGAATTATGTCATTTCAAAAGTAAAGATACTTATGTTGACAATATATTAGTTGTTTTACAATGTATTCACTGGTTTAATCCTTTAGTTTGGTATTTATTTAAACATGTGAGAAATGATATGGAGATGGCTTGTGACGAAAGAGTTTTATCAGTTTTAAATGAAAAAGAGCATAATAAGTATGGTCTTACTATGCTTACTGTATTAGAAAAAGTTAATCAGAATAGAAGATTACCTGTAGGTTTGAATATGACAGATGATAAAAAAACTATAAAAAAGAGAGTTGAGTTAATTAAAAACTCAAAATATTTTACAAAGAAAAAAAGAATATTTGCCTTAACAGGGATAACTTGCTTATTTGTTTTATGTGGCGTTCTTCTTACTAATGGCAAGGTTATAAATAAAGAAGATAGGAATGAATTGTTAGCCACAGAAAAAAATGATTTACAGGATTTAGATCAAGCTATATCAAAAGCAATAGTAGATAATTACATAAAAAATTGGAATGGTGTAGATTTCAGTGGGGAATTAAATGTTGAAAATCATGTAATATTAGGAAAGAAGGAAGATGATGATTCAGTTGAAGCTTATGTTATGGCAACTTATGGTCATTATCAATTTGAAAATGGCATATTTAGTATGACAAGTGCAAGTTATAATATACCAATAAGAATAAAATTTTCTAAGGTAAAAGAAGGAGAATTTTTAACAACAAAAGCTGGATATTATTATCTAGAAAGTGAAGAAGCAAAAGATGGATCAGATTACAAAGATTCTGTACTTAAAATGTTTCCTAAGAAGGAAGCGAATGAAGCTTTGAATGGTGATTACACAGATAGATTATTAAAGGATATTAACAAGCAAGCACAATCTTATGTAAAAAGTATAGGAAGAGAATGTGAAGTAACAACTGAATATGTTGAAAAAGAATACATAGATGAACTAGCCATGGCAGACAGAGCAGATATGGAAGGATTATGGAATTATCCAGACTGGATAGGTACTAGAGAAGAGTTGGTAGATAAAAAAAGATATATTTATGAAACTCAGTATGATAAATCTTCAAAAATTCTAACCTTCATTAAATACAATGAAGACAAAGAAGAGTTAGAGCATATGCAATATAAAATTAATGGAAAGAGACTTGAAAAAATAGACAGCGAAAATTTCCAACTATATTCTAGTGATATGATGCCAGTATTTATAGATAATGAAGATTTTAAGATTACAGTAAAAAATATATCTATAATTAATAATAATGCGGAGTATGGATTATATATAGAGAACAAGAGTAATGAGACAATGGAAATAAGTCTAGATGAAGTACATATAGGAAATTCAGTGAATGCAGTTGAATTTAAAACTAAATTAAAAGCTAAAGAAAGTAAATATGCTAATTTAAAAATAGATAATATATCTAAATTAGAAAATTTGAACGATAAAATATATGGAGAATTTTTAGGTAATTCTAAAAAATATTATTTTATATTTAAATAGATTAATTACAATAAAAAAGTGGGGGAAAGACACATGGATATAGAAAATAAAAATCAACTTAGTATCGTGGCTAAGACAGTTCTAATAATATATGCTTTATACTCATATATTTTCGGAAACTTTGTAATGCTTAATGTTAATAATGAGACTTTAGCAGGAAGTGTTACATTTGGTTTTAACAATACTTTTCTAGGCTTAATTATCTCGGCCTCAATATCATTTTTATTGTTATACTTTTGTTTTAAAGGAAAAAAACTGGCAATTACTCTTATATTTGTAGGATCTGCATTAAATGTGATTTTTGCTTTAATGATGATAGAAACTAGCAATTTCTCTCTTTATAATGCGATAGTAATAATATATATAGCTATTTCAGCATTAGTTGTTTATTTACTAAGACCAATATCATAAAATTGAAAGGGAGAATTGGTTAATGAAGAATAAAAAAACTAAAAAAGTTTTAATTATAGTATTTATAATAGTGTGTACTTTTTTAGCTTTTAAATTAAAAAGTAAAATACAAAATAAAAGAAATAGATGTAGAGAATTCTTCTGAAGAGGAACAAATTTATAAAGAATATACAATCGATATATAAATAATGATGATTTACATAAATGTGTAGAAATAAAAAAAATAAAAAGAATTATTATGAATTAAAAATAAAAATTAGAATAAGTATTTAGACAAAAGTTAAAATTTTTAATGGAAAAGAGCGTAGATAGGTTTATATAAAAATAAATATATCTATGTTCTTTTTTATTGGAATATACAGAATTGTATAAATTTAAATTTTGTTATGGAAAAATATTTTAATGGATTATCTAACTTTACTTTTAACACATTATTCCATACTATTGAATTAGACAGTATCAAGTTAGTAAATATATAAAGCTAAATAATTTAGACAGAATATTAAAATTTATTAAAAAGGGTAGGAAGTTATGAAGAAAAAAATTTTGTTTAATGTGTTAATTTTTTGTGGCATTTTTTTATGGATAATTCCATCGATGATATTTTATGAAGTGGATAAAAGAGTTGTATTATTTTATTTTGGATTTCACTTAATAGTATCTTTTTTATATTTAATACATTTTATCTATGTATATAAAGATAAAAAAAATGTGACATATGAGAATGTATTAATATATTTATCTGTAGTTGGGAGTATAATGGTTCATTGTGCTACATATGCAGCATTATTTATTTTGGGTCAACAAAATAGTGTAAAAATAATACCTATAGTATTATTTCTTAGATTAATAATTGCTGTAGCAATTATTATTTTCCGTCAATTGAGCTATGAAGATGCAGATATAGATAAAAAAATAAAGGAACAAAAGAGATTAAATAAAGAGTCTAATAATAAAAAAATAAAGAAGAAAAAGAATAATAAATGGATTTATAAAATTTTATTACAGGATTTTAAAGCTAATATTAAAAATTATATAGTTTTTATAATAAGTGCGGTGTTGACAGTCACATATATTTACGGCTTCCTAGGAAACCTTTTTATTGTACATGATATGCAACAAACTAGTATTGCATATATTACTGAAGGAATTACATCAGTTGTAATAAATGCATTATTTATTATTTCAATTGTAACAATATTAATTCAATTTTATTCACTTAAAAACTATATACAAAACAGAATGTATGATTTTAAAACGCTATTATTATTAGGTATTAAAAAACAAGAAATATACAAATGCATGAGATATTTACTAATTGTAAGCTTATTAATTTCTTATGTAATAGGTGCTATTTTAGGTAATGGAATGATTTTTGTTTTTAGAAAAGTATATGAATTCTATTTACAAAATACTAATATACCAAATGTTGATTTAGTACTTATTACAGAGTTATCTTTTATAGGATGTGTAGTAATTTTAGGATTTATTATGGCAATAGTTCAAGATTTAGCTATTGAGGGGAGCATTACTAATATTTCATCTTCAGATATGGAAGAAAAACTTCCAAAATATAAAAAGATAATACTTACATTGCCAATATTACTTTTAGTAGTATTTAAATTTTATTCAGATCCTCATTGGGCTGAATCAAAACATATAATTTATCCTTGGATAATAATATTTGTAATATTTGTTTATTATGGATCAGGTTATATTCTTAATAAAATTAAAAATAAAAAATACTATTTAAAAAATATTTTACCTCTTAATCTTGCGCTTTATAAATCTAGAACCTATTTAAAAAATTCTTTAACATTATATACTTTGATTTTTGTAATGTTTTTCACAAGTATTTTTCAAATAGCTGCTTTATTTCCTTTAGAAACTAAAGAGCTCTATCCTTATGATTATGTATGTTTAGGATATGAAAAGGATAAAAGTGAGCTGGAAAGTATAGAAAATAAATTTGATGTAAATAGTGAACTGTATCCTGTGGTAAGAGTTACTGTACCAGGAGGAGAAGATGGTGGCTATGGAGATATGTATAAAACAATTCCTATAGGGCATCATCTTGGTATTTCTCAAAGCACTTATGAAAAGATAAGTGGCAAAAAATTAAATTTAAAAGACAAAGAAATTTATATTTTATATCAAGAAGATAAATCAAATAAAGCTCACCCATTGGATTTTTATGTCATAAGATCTAAGCCATTAATTAAAATAGGTGAGGGAGAACGCTATCCTTTTGGGTTAAGAAAGGTTATATTTAGCAATGATTATAAGGTAGTCGGTGAAAAAAGAGAAATACTATTTGGAAGATTGACAAATGTAATGTATGAAAATATAGTGGTTTTCTCTGATGAATATTTTAAGAATAAACATAATACTAGTGATGGTATCAAGTATTTAATGACAGTTAATAGTAATACAAATAATGATAAAGCATTAGAAAGTTATATGAGTAATTATGGAAAAACACATAAAGAAGAAAGTAATCTTGATAGTAATGTGAAGCATATTTATAATTCTAAAGATTTAAATGACGGTTTTCAAGGCGAAAAAATATTCAAATTAATTATTAATATATCCATACTATTAACATTTATAATTGCAAGTATAATAATTGTTTTTGTACATGCTTTTGGAAATATATCTTATTATAAAAATCGTTATCAATTACTTAGCTATTTAGGAGAAAAGAAAAAGAAGTCAAATTCTATAATAAGAAGAGAAATAACATCATTTGCTTTTTTACCATGTATATTAGCAATAGTGACTTCTTTAATATTTATTATAACCACAGTTTATATGCGTGGATTTACTTATTTAGAAATAATATCAAGCGGAAAAATTTATATAAGTATTATGTTAGTTTTTCTAGTTATATATAGTGTATCGACTTTTATTATATCTCATTTTTTAATTAGAAATATTGGAGGGAAATAGCCATGGAAATTATCAAAGTAGTTGATTTAAAAAAATCTTTTGGAGGTGTTGATGTATTAAGAGGATTAAACTTCCGAATAGAAGAAGGCGAAAGAATTGCAATTATGGGAAACTCTGGATGTGGAAAAACCACATTATTAAAAATATTAGGTCTTATAGATTGTTCTACATATGGAGAAGTTTATTATAAAGGTAAGGAAAGTAAAAGCTTATGCAGTGATGAAATTTCAGAAATTAGATTAAATGACATAGGATTTGTATTTCAAGAATTTAGATTATTAGATAGTTTAACTGTTCAGGAAAATATTATGCTTCCTATGATAATAAATAAAGAGGAAGAAGAAATTATGTTTGAAAAATGTAATTATTATGCTAAAAAAGTTGGTATAGAGCATATATTAAATAAAAAGCCATCTAATATATCAGGTGGTGAAAAACAAAGAACAGCAATTTGTAGAGCTTTAATAAATGATCCAAGCATTATTTATGCTGATGAGCCTACAGGAAATTTAGATTCAAAGACAGGTAAAACTATAATAGATATTCTTATAAATACAAATGTTGAACTTAAAAAAACTTTAATAATGGTAACCCATGATCCAGCTATAGCCAGCTATTGCAATAGAGTAATATGGTTAAAAGATGGATTGATAGCTCATGAAATTAGAGGAAGTCATAAAGATAAGTTATATGGTGAAATTATTGAAAAGATGAAAGAAATATAAAGTAAAAATATATTTTAAGTGATTAGACTAGAGTGAACTCTCTAGTCTTTTTGCATTGCGAATAATTAATAAAAGAAAATATAGGAAAAAATCCCAAAATATGTTGACCTACGATATATGTCGTGATACGATATAAATAAGTTGGATATATCGTATTGCGACATATCGACATACAACATAACAAAGGAAGGAATGATGATAGATGACAAAGAAATATGAACCCTTAACAGAAAGTTATTACTATATTTTACTTTGTTTATATAAAGGACCTAATCATGGTTATGGAATAATGCAAGATGCTATGAAATTTTCAAATAATAGGGTGAAAATAGGGTCAGGAACAATGTATACTGCAGTAAGCAAAATGATTAAAAAAGGATGGATAAGAGATAGCATAACAGCAGATGACAGTGATGATAGAAGAAGAACTTATGAAATAACTAAAGAGGGAACAGATATATTATATGGTGAAATAGAAAGGCTTAAAGAGCTATTGAACAGTGCGAAGTTAATAGAAAATAAGATATAAAAATAGGAGGATAATAAAAGTGGGAAAAGAATTAAAAAGATCATATAGAGCATATATGGCTTGGAATTATGAAAAAGAGGAAGATTTTATAAATGAGAATAGTAATGGTGGATGGCAACTTATAAAGGGAGGGTGTTTCCACAGTGTATATGAAAAAGACAATTCAAAAAAATATGTATATAAAATAGACTATAATCCAGAAACTATAAGAGAATCCTTAGAGAAAAAAAGATATATAGAAATGTTTGAAGATTTAGGATGGCAATATATAAATTCAACTTATAATGGTTGGAATTACTTTAGAAAAGAATACGATGAAAATAGTGATGCCAGTGAATATGAAATATACACAGATCATTCTTCATATAGAGAAATGTTAGGTAGATGGTGTAAATTAGGTAAATTTATATTTGTAGTAGAGCTTAGCTTTGCGTTGATATATACATTTATAGCAATAAAACATATGAATATAATTATTGGTATTGAAGCAGTATTGTTCTGGGGCATTTTTCTATGGATAAAAAGAGGTCTTGAGATAATGAATGAAAAAATGGGCGATAAATAAAATTTTATTAGGAGATGATAAATATGAATAGTAATAAAAAATATATTTGTATTGGCTTGATTTTTAGTGGTATTTCATTTTTAATAGGTCAGCTTCATATATTTTATATTATTTTACCAGATTTCATTAAAGGATTTTTAGAGGGTTTTTCCATAAGTTTAGGTTTAATATTAATACTATTTGGACTGTACTGTGAGAGTTATGATTTGAAAAAAATAAGAAATTATAAAAGTAAAATATTTAATAAAGTTCTAGGAAAATAGAATAAAATATATAAAAAAGGAGTTTTATTACTCCTTTTTTATATGTAATAATTATGGTAATATTTTCGTCACTAATAAGTTATTATATGGGTGGAAAAATAATTTTATATAAGATGTAAAAAAAATACATTGCAAAAATGTTGAAATTTGTAGAAATTTACGTTAAAAATATGTTAAAATATAAAAATAATTTCTTAGAAAGGTTATGATTATATTATGAATAATACAAATTCCTATGCGCTAGTATTCGGAGTATCAGTTTTTGATATTTGTGGATTTACGGATAATAATTATAGATGCAATGACTCTAACCCAGGTCAGGTTAAGACTTCTTTTGGGGGTGTTTGCAGAAACATAGCTGAATGTATGTCTAGAGTAGGAGTTAATACTAAGTTTATATCAATCTTAGGTGATGATGAAACTGGAAATAGAATGATAGAACATTCAAAACTTATGAATTACGATATGAGTGATTCTTTAATTATAGAAGGTGGACATACACCAACATATATGGCAATACTTAACCATCAAGGTGAGATGGTATCAGCAGTAGTAGATATGAAAATAATAGATAAATTTACTACTGAGTTTATAGACTCTAAGGCAGAAACAATAAGAAACTCTGAATATATGATATTAGATTCAGATAGACCGGACATAGTAGAGCATATACTTAAAAATTTTAGTGGAGAAACTAAATTCATATTAGATCCAGTATCTGCTGCAAAAGCAGAAGGTGTAAAACATTTAATAAAATATTTCCATACTATAAAACCAAATAGATATGAAGCTGAAATAATGTGTGGATTTAAAATTAAAAATGATGAAGACGTAAGAAAAGCTGGAAAATACTTTGTTGGCCTAGGAATAAAAAATGTATTTATTACATTAGATGAAGACGGAATATACTATAACAATGGAGTAGAAGAAGGAAAATTAAAAGCTAACGATGTTAAAGTTGTAAATGTGACAGGAGCTGGAGATTCTTTTGTTGCAGGAATAGCTCATGGATACATGGAAAATATTTCATTAATAGAGACACTTAAATTTGCTATTTCTATGTCAACTATAACTATATCAACAGAAGAAACTATTCATCCAGATATGTGTTATGATTTAGTTAATAAATATGTTGATAATATACAATGGACTCATGTAAAATATAATAAATAATCTTTAAAACTATAATCCTTCCATAATAATGGTTGGATTTTTTTATTAAATTTTTATATAGTTATATCATATAAAAATAGGGGTACAAATGTAATATATTGTAAACATTATAGAGCATTTACAGGATGTAATGATGTTATCTTTGGCTGAACTTGTGGAATGTAGAGATGAGAACACGGGGGAACATGTAAAGTGTACAGCAGAATATATGAAAAACCATGCATAGTTAGGTGGGCAAACGTTACAAAAAATGATAAATGAAACTAGCGGAGAAAGTTTTTTATATATAGCAAAAGATATGGCTCACTATCATCATGAAAGATGGGATGGAAGCGGTTATCCATGTGGATTAAAAGGAGAATAAATTTATGAGTTTTATAAATAAAAAGCTTATAATTTTACATAAAATAATTAAAAAAGACTGTAGATGTTATAATTATCTACAGTCTCTTTTAATTAATGAGAATGCTGAACTCTTTTTCTACGAGTATTATCTTTCAACTCACCTTTAATATATTTCTTATGAAGATATTTCATATATATAATGGGAGATATTAAAAAAATACATAACATTAAGATTACAATAGCTAAAAGATAATAGTTACTGTTAAACAAAAGCATAGGAAAGAACATTATACTACCAGTAAACCAAAGTATCCCACAAAACCTATGAGTTTTATGCCAAATAATATGATTTTCTAAGGTATATTTATTTCTTATAGAAAAGCTAGAGATTCTACTACAATTAGGAATATAGTTACCATAAAATCCAAATAGAAAACAAATAGCGCAAGCAAAGAAATTGTAAAAGTTAAAATTGTCTAAGCAAGTCTCATAGTTTAAAGATATATATATATTTGTATATACTAAAATATTTAAGATTATCAAAAAATAATAGTTGTTCCATCTTGTTATTTTATCTTCGGGTTCATAATTAAAACTTAAATAAAAGAATTTAGGTTTAAAAATAACAAATAATAAAAAAATTATTATTGGAACAATAAATAATTCATTTTTACTTCCCCATCTATCGATAGTTCCATTCATCCAATAGTGAATAGGAATCTTGTTGGGGATTAATGGATATATATATAGTGTTATTAACAAAGGAAGTGTACCAAATATATCATAAAAAGCCTTAACCATAATGTTAATTTTTTTTACTTTCCTCATTATACTCGTCCTCTTTAATTAAGAATTTAGATTACTCTATATAATATTATATAGTGAAAAGTCTAATAGATGTGACTAAAATAAAAACTTTCACAAAAATTTAGAATATTAAACCAATTATCTTTTTCATTAGTTATAATTTATATAATAAGTTTTGTTATTGAGGGAGAGAGTTAAATGAATAGTAAAATGATTTTTATGGATCCAGAGGTAGAATGGGGAGATGAATATTTTCCTGATTTGCATGATATTAAAATAAATAGTCATGGAGAAAAATTAATTGGGATCATGCTAACTCCAGGTAAAAAGGGGCCGAATCCAACTGTGATTTTATTGCATGGATTTCCTGGATATGAAGATAATCATGATTTGTCACATAGCCTTAGAAGATGTGGTTTAAATGTACTTACATTTCATTATAGGGGGTGTTGGGGAGTAAGAGGAAAGTTTACATTTTCAAATTGTATTGAAGATGTAAATAAAGCAATTGATTTTGTAACTAATGAAGACAATATAAAAACTTATGACATAGATAGAAATAATATTTTTCTTGTTGGCCATAGTATGGGTGGATTTCTTACTTTAATTAATTGTACAGATAAAAGAATAAAAGCATCCGTTTCAATTAGCCCATATGACTTTGGTTTAAAAGGATGTTTAATGAAGGAAAATGAAGAGGAATTAAGAGATGGGATAAATATGTTTTCTACAGCTATTTTACCATTAAACGATACAGATACAATGGCATTAATTAGAGAAACTATAATTAATGGTGATGATTGGAAATTATCAAATAAAGCAGAGCAATTGTCAAAAGAAAATATTCTAATAATTGCAGCCAGAGGAGATATTGTAGGACCTAATAAACTTCATCACATACCTTTAATGAAAGAAATCTATAAATATAATGAAAATAATGTAAAGGAAATTTTTATGAGTACGGATCATTCTTACAGTAATAAAAGGATATTACTATCTAAAGTTGTGGCAGAGTATATTGAAAGTATATATAAAGACTTATAATTAAAAAGGAGAGAGTAGATGAAAAAATATAAATTAGGCCTTATCATTGCCATGTTAATTTGGGGGAGTATTGGTATATTTGTTAGGTATATTAATTTTACGTCCAGCCAAATAGCATTGGTAAGAGCTATTGTAGGAAGTATTTTCTTGATAATTTTCAGTATGATATCAAAGGAAAAATTATCAAAGGAAAAGATAAAATCAAACTTATTAGTATTAATATGTTGTGGAGTATGTTTAGGTTTTAACTGGATTTTTTTATTTCAAGCATATCGTTATACAACTATTTCTACAGCAACAATTTGTTATTACTTAGCACCAATAATAGTAGTGCTTTTATCACCCTTTTTATTAAAAGAAAAATTAAACTCAGTAAAAGTATCCTGTATAGTTGCAGCTATGATAGGAATGCTTTGTACTGTTGGAATTGATAAAAGTAGTATGGGCGAAAATAACATGGTTGGAATACTATATGGTTTAAGTGCCGCATGTTTCTATGCAAGTGTGGTAATTTTAAATAAATTTTTAAAGGATATCTCAGGGAGAGATAGTGCCATAGTACAATTATCAGTAGCAGCTATATTTCTGTTACCTTACGTGATGTTTACAGAAAAAATAAGTTTATCAGGTATTTCTATCCAGTCAATAATTATATTATTAGTAGTAGGTGTAGTTCATACAGGGATAGCTTATTTATTATATTTTACTGTTATTCAAAAAATAGAAAGTCAGACTGTGGCTATTTACTCATATGTGGACCCCATTTCTGCAATAATTATGTCATCTATAATTTTAAGTGAAAGTATGAGTTTATTACAAATTATTGGAGGTATATTAATATTAGGATCTACTTTTATTAGTGAAATGTATAGTAATAAAATGAAGTCGCAAAAACTTTTATTAGAGTCGGCTACTACTGAGGAAGAATAATTGACACATTTTTTTCTTCATGATAAGATAAGACAAAATATTTAATACATATTTTGGAGGTCAATAAGTGAAGAAAGTATTTGGTATTATACTAATTAGTTTATGCACAATAATTATTATGACTGGATGTAATAAAAAAGTATCTAGTGAAAGTGCTGAAACACATAAAAATGAAGATTCTCAAGAAATAATTAAAATAATGGAAAATGTATATGTTGATTATATAAATGATATTTATTTAGACAGTAGCAAATATGTGGGCAAAACCATAGAATTAGAAGGTATGTTTACAAAATTAAAAAATAAAGATAATAAAAATCATTTATATGTTTATAGATTAACTGATACAGTAGAACATAACCATGATGATGACTCTGAACATGAAGATGAAGAGTATAAAGAGGTTGAAACTATGTGTGGATTAGAATTTGATTATGATGGAGATTTACCAAAAGAAAATGATTGGATAAAAGTTGTAGGTAAGTTAGAAGAGCAAGATGGAAACTTAGTTATTAAGGCAGACTCTGTAAAAATAATGAAAAATAGAGGAATGGAAAAAGTAAAACCATTTTATTAAAAGAAAAGTCCTATATTATTTATAGGACTTTTTATTGATTATTTTTCTTTATTAAAATTCCATTCATAATAAAATTCATCTAAATAAATTTCCATGAATCTATGTCTTTCTTCAGCAATTTGTTTAGCAGTATCTGTATTTATTAAGTCTTTAAGTTTAAGTAGTTTTTCATAAAAATGATTGATTGTGTGGTTATCAAGATTTTTTACTTCATCTAAGTTTTGAAAATTTTTAGGTTTAATATGGGGATCATACATTAATCTATTTTTACTGCCACCATATGTAAAAGCTCTTGCTATGCCTATTGCACCCATAGCATCTAATCTATCAGCATCTTGAACAATTTTTCCTTCTAGACTGTTTTGATCAGAATTTGCTACACCGCCTTTATAGGACATGGTAGTGGTTATATTTATTATTTTAGAAATAGATTCTTCATCCACATGAAGAGATTTTAAAAAATTTTCTGTTGTATTATTATTATTGCTAAATTTCCAATCGTCAATATCGTGAAGTAGAGAAGTCATTTTAATAATGAATTCATCTCCGCCTTCCTTTTCACAAATATAAGTAGCCAGATTATAAACTCTTTTTATATGAAACCAATCATGTCCAGAGCCTTCTTTATATAATTTATCTTTTACAAATGATTTAGTTTCTTTCAATATTATGTCTTTATTCATTTAACCATCCCTCAATTTTAGTTTTATGTAAAGCATAGATTTATTATAATATAAATTATACTTTTACATACATTTTTTCACAAACAAGAGAAAAGTATGTAATTAAAAAGGGAGCAAGGTTATAATTATTTTCCCTTGCTCCCCATAAAGAGGTAAAATGGTAATATCTATTTATTAAACTTGCTCTTTATCCAGCCAATAAAATTACTGCTAGAACTTTTACTATTATCTACTTTTTTTGAATCATCATTTTTAGTATCAGAAACTTCTTTTTTATCGGAATCTTTCTGCGAGTCTTCAGCTTTTACTTTCATCACAAACTTCACACTACCATCCATACTATCACTTATGCCAGCAAAATTATCATATCCTTCAGCAACATCTAATAATTTGTCTTTAACTTCCATAGCTCCATCTAAAGAACTTATTAAAGTATTTCCTTCTTCAGTAAGTTTATTTAAACCTTCATCTTGAAGCTTTTTAGCGCCTGAATATAGTTGGTCAGTACCACTAGATAAAGTTCCTATTCCAGCTAAAATCTTGTCAGAATTACTAGCAAGTTCAGATGAACCATTTTTTAATGTATTTACACCACCAGCTAATGCTTTGCCACTAGATTCTAATAAAGAAGTACCATTAGCTAAAGTCTTACTACCAGAGTAAGCATCAGAAGCACCCTTAGTAAGCTTAGAAGAGCCTGAAGCAAGCTGAGAAGTACCAAAAGTTAAATCTTTGCTACCAGAGTAAGCATCAGAAGCACCTTTAGCAAGTTGAGAAGAACCTGAAGCAAGTTGAGAAGCACCAGAAGTTAAATCCTTGCTACCAGAGTAAGCATCAGAAGCACCTTTAGCAAGTCGAGAAGAACCACTTGCTAAATTTGAACTACCATCACTTATGGTTTTTAGTCCACTAGAAATAGAGCTAGAACCTTTGCTTACTTCCCCTAAACCAGTTTTTAAATCAGATAATCCACTATTAAGATCACCTAAGCCAGAAGAAAGTTTTTTAGCACCAGCTATTGCAGAATCAATACCTTTTGATAAAGACTTTAGACCACTTTCTTGTTTATCAGCTAAATCATTTAATCCCTTGGCAATACTATGCAAACCATCGGCAGCGCTACTAATACTTGAAGATTGTTTGCTAAGTGAATCACTAATTTCTTGTACATTAGCTAATGTTTTTTCGTCACCATTTTCAGATGCTCTAGCAGCTATAGATGAAAGGTTAGATTGGATTTTGCTACTACTTCCAGCACTTAATTTCGAAGCAATATCTTCTATTTTCGAAGCAAGAGATCTAATTACATTTGTAGAAGATATTAAGTCATTTACTCCACTAGAACCATTGCTTAGTCCTTCTTCCAAATTGTCAGCACCAGCTTGTAGTTGTTTAGCACCTTTTTTTAAGTCACTAGCACCACTATAAGAAGAATTAATACCTTTATCTAAATCAGAATAATTACTATTTAATTTAGAAGCCCCATCACTAACTTGTTTAGCACCGTCACTTAAGTCTTTAGAAGAAGAATTTAAAGTGCTAAGGCCACTAGATAGGGATGAAGTTCCATCGTTAACTTGTTTAGCGCCACTATTTAAATCTTTAGAAGAAGAATTTAAAGTACTAAGACCGCTAGATAAATTAGAAGCACCAGAATCAACTTTGCTAGCACCATTACTTAAGTCTTTAGAAGAAGAGCTTAAAGTATTAAGACCACTAGATAAACTTTGAGCTCCATTATTTAATTCAGGTAATTTGCTTACAAGTTGAGAGGAACCATTATTAAGGGTAGTTATACCATTGTCTAATGTTTTAACTCCACTATTAAATTTTTTATAATTAGTATCTAAAGTATTTGCACCATTACTAACTTCTTTAGCGCCATCTACTAAACTTTTACCACCTTCTTGCAATTTATCTAAAGAATCTTTTAAATCACCAAAGTTAGTATCATCATCTATATCTTCTAGATATTTTGATACATCGCTTGTAGCAGCAATCATTATATTTGGAGTTTTAAAAGAAGTAGTATTCCCTTCAATAACAACTTCATCTTTTAAATCAAGATAACTAGAGAACTTACTATCTAAATCAAGAGATTCTTTGAAACCTGGTATAGATACAAATGTAATAGCACAATTACTTCCTTCATCTAGTAAAGTTCCAGTGCTTGTTTTTATATCTTTAAAATTATCCCTATTTAAAACAATTTCTGAAGCTGTTATAAAAGGAACATAAATAGTTCTGTTTTTTCCATTTATAGTTACTTGGCGACTTTCATTATTTTTTAAAGATAAAGTAATTTTAAATTGACCACTTTTTCCTTGGATATCTTGAGGATTTACTTCTTTACCATTTAATTCATATTTGATATTCACATTAATAGGTAAATTCTTGCTAGTTTCACCTTGATAATATAAATCATCACCGTTAACATTCCAAGTTACTTTATCTCCACTAATTTCAGGTTTTTCATCACCTTTAACATTCTTTATATTGCTTAGAGAACTTACATCATGGATAGTTCCAAGAGAAGACGAACTATTAATCCAAGCTGATACTATATTTTTATTAACATTACCATTTTCATCTAAGATGGAGTATACAGTTTCATCTTTACTTATATTGTTATCAGCAAATACACAAGATGAACTACCAAGCATCAGTACTACAGTTGCAAGAGCAACAGATTTATTTTTTATTTCTTTATTGTTCATTTTAATAAACCCCCCTATTAATTAGTTTCTTCACATAATTCTTTTTCAGTTATAAAATTTTTACTAGTTTTAACAA
Source organism: Terrisporobacter mayombei (assembly GCF_020748465.1). Lineage (GTDB taxonomy): Bacteria > Bacillota > Clostridia > Peptostreptococcales > Peptostreptococcaceae > Terrisporobacter > Terrisporobacter mayombei. The sequence continues at coordinate 960,204 of NZ_JAHZMP010000001.1, read as the reverse complement.
CGATTCCTTCAAATAATAATAGTATTGCAGGAAGTATAAAAATAATTATAAACATACTAACTATGGCACCTCTCGCCATTAGAGTACAAAGAGCACTAATCATATCAAGTTTTGAAATTAATCCTACACCGACAGTAGCGCCAAAGAATGATAGAGCACTAGTTATAATAGAAGGACAACTGCTTTTTATTGAACGTTCCATAGCCTCAAATTTTTCATATCCTTCATTTCTTTCTTCTTTAAATCTAGATGTAAGAAGAATAGCATAGTCAATAGTAGCTCCTAATTGTATAGTTCCAAGAACAATAGAGGCTATAAATGGTTCTACAGTTCCTGTATAATAAGGAAGACCTAAATTAAGGAATATAGCACACTGTATAGTAGAAACTAGTATTACTGGAAGAGAAGCAGATTTAAATAATATAGTAATAATAATGAATATAGCAACAATAGAGGCGAAGTTTACTTTTGTAAAGTCTGAGTCCGCTATTTTTATTAAATCTAAAGTAAGAGGTGCTTCACCACCTACAAGCCCTTCTTTGTCATACTTGTGAACTACTTTATTTATTTCCTCGATTTGAGCATTACATTCATCAGTAGCAGCTTTATATTTTGAATTGACTAATATTTGTTCATAACCATTAGATTTTACTTCGCTTAGAATATCTTCAGGTAAGAAACCTTGGTCAACTCTTGGGCCTATATATTTTTCAAGACCAATAACTGAAGTAATGCCATCTAAATTTTCAATTTCCTTAATCATTTTACTTAAGTCATTTGGAGCAACAGTATCTTTTACTAAAATAAAATTGGTACTTTCCATATTGTAATCAGTTTTCATTTTGTTTGTAGCAATAATTGAAGGAAAATTGCTTGGCAAACTTTCATCTAAATTATAGTAAACATTAGCATTTTTATATCCAAAATAAGATGGAATAAATATGATTACAAATAAAATGGCTAATTTCTTATAATTTTTAACTATAATTTTCGATACTTTATTAAACTTTGGCATTACGGTTCTATGTTTATATTTTTCAACTTGTTTATCAAACACAAGTAAGAAAGAAGGTAGAACAGTAATGGTGCAAAGAACACCTAAAAAAACACCTTTTGCCATAACTAAACCTATATCTCTTCCTATACCTAGGTCCATAGTGCATAGAGCCAAGAATCCTGCAAAAGTAGTAACGGATCCTCCAATAACAGATATAAAGGTATTTTTAATTGCATGTGCCATAGCATCTTTTTTATTGTTTGGAAATTTTAGTTTTTCCTCTTCATATCTATGGAATAAGAATATAGAATAATCCATAGTAACACCTAGTTGTAGAACGGCTGCTAAGGCCTTTGTTATATAAGATATTTCTCCAAAGATAATGTTTGAACCAAAGTTATAGATTACAGCCATGGCAATACTTGTTAAAAAGATTACTGGTATAACTGTCGATTCTAAAGAAAGACCTAAAATAATTAAAATTAAAAGACCACCGATTAGTATATACAAAGGAACTTCTTTATCTGCTAAATCCTTAGTATCCTTAAGAATTCCACACATTCCACTTAAAAAAGCTTGTTTTCCTGCGATGCTTCTTATGGAAGATACTGCATTTTGGGTTTTTATATCCCCAGTGCCTTTTTCCATTTTTATTATCATCATTGTAGATTTATCCCCGTTGTATAGAAGATCAGTCATATCCTTTGGCAAAATCTCTTTAGGTACTGATAAATCCATAAAATCATCTACCCATAGTACATCAGATACACCATCAACCTTAGCAATTTTGTCCTTAACTTTAGAAACGTCTTTATCATCCATATTTTCTACAATTAGCATGGATAGAGTGCCACAACCAAAATCATCTTTTAAAATTTTTTCAGCTTTTGTAGTAGAAATATTGTCTGGCAAATAACTTAAGATATCATAGTTAATATTTGTGTTAAAATAACCAAATGCAGATGGAATTAATAAGATTACTGCCAATAGTAAGATTAACTTACTGTGATTTGCAATTTTTTTTGCAATTCTTTCCATATTTACCCCTCCAAAATATTAGCACTTTTAGGCGTGCCCAAATTCATAACAAGATTATAGGGCGTGGCCAATGCAATGTCAACTATTTTTGTTAAAATTTACCAATTAAATCAAACTAAAAAAGATGAACAACTTTACATTGTTCATCTTAAAATTTAAAATAGTGGAATTTTGCAATTATGTCATGATAATCAAATTTTTTGGCTTCTACCATCGCTTTATCAACGATTTCATCTACCTGTTTATGATCTATAATATTAAGCAATAGTAAACGAGTAGAGATAATACTTCTTACAATTGAATCTATGTCAAAGTCCTCTTCACCATGATAATATCTTTTTAATAATTCACATTCACCGGCATATCCGATAGTAACACTAAAACATATATCCTTTTCTTTTACATCGTAATTCATATCTTCAGCTTTTTTCTTGCACAAATCTATTAAAATATTTTGAGCAGCTCTTCTTACAATTTCTATATTGGAACCTTGTAAATAAATTCTAAATAATTTTTCATTTAAAACTAAAGTATAGGTGTAAACACATTGTATTATAGCATAGCTTAACAATACTTCTGTTTTATCATCATTACTTTCTATAACATCATCATAAATTTTATTTAGGATTTGTTTAAAGATATGAATTAAAATATCCTCCTTTTTTCTGAAGTAATAATATAAATGACCTCTTCCTATTCCACATTCTTCAGCAATTTGTCTAATAGTTGTTTTATCATAGCCTTGATTTAAAAATAGCTCCGTAGATACTTTTAATATATTTTTCTCCATATCACTTATGGTTTGCATTTTTAATTCATTCATATCAATACTCCCTTTTAATTAGAATTTATTTAACACTATTATAATACTATATTCTAATTTGGAAAGTTTTTTTTATTTAAATAAAATATTAATTAACATTTTAAAAAAAATAAGTTACCTAAAGTGATTGCCACTATAGGTAACTTTATAAATTAATTTGTAGCAGGTGCTACGTAAGTTCTATTTGCTAATTCATCATCAAGCATATAAAGAGCAGCTGGATTATTTTCACATCTTTTAACTTTTTTTAGTAAAGAATTAAAGTTATTTTCTTCTTCTACTTGTTCGTCAATAAACCATTTTAAGAAACTCATAGTAGCATGTTCTCTCTCTTCAGTAGCTATATCAGTAATAGCATAAATCCTACTTGTTACCATTCTTTCATGAGCCAAACCAATTTCAAATACGTCTACCATGTTATCGTATTCTTTTTTAGGTTGTTCTATTTCCTCAAGAACTACTTTACCACCTTTTTGGAATACATAATCATATAATTTCATGGCATGATCTAATTCTTCTTTTGCTTGAACTCTAAAAAAATTAGCAAATCCACTTAAGTCAGAAGACTCACAAAAAGCAGACATTGCTAAATAAGAATATGAAGAATAGAATTCAAAAGTTATTTGATCATTTAAACTTTTTTCTAGTTTTTCACTTAACATACTTACACCTCTTAATATAATATTTTAACTATTATCATTTTAACATAGCTTATGGAATATTTTGGCCATAAAAAAAATTTATATTAAGAAAATATTATTATTGAAATATAAAAATGTGGATATAAACAAAAATTTGGTTAAAAATGATAAATATATATTTTTATAGTATAATTATATCTAAATAGAAAAGGGGGTTTAAGAAATGAAAATAATAATTGATGATAAAATTAATGAAAAATGTAATAAAGTAGCAATCGGTTCTATTGAAGCTTATGTTAATGTAACAGAGAATAATAATCAACTATGGAATATAATTGATGAAAAAGCAAAGGAAATAGAAAATAGTGTGCCTGTTAAGGCAATTAATACAATAAAAAATATTGCAGACTCTAGGGTGGCTTATAAAGCCTTTGGAAAAGATCCATCTAGATATAGATTATCTTCTGAGGCACTATATAGAAGAATAGTTAGGGGACTTGGTTTATATAAGGTTAATAATGTGGTGGATATAAATAATTTAATTTCTTTAAATTCTGCATATTCTGTTGGAACCTATGATTTAGACAAGATAAGTGGAAATATACATTTTACAATTGCAGAGGAAGGAGAAACTTATGCAGGTATAGGGAAGGGTGAATTGAATATTGCTAATTTACCAGTATTTTATGATAATAAAGGAAAGTTTGGGAGTACTACTTCTGATTCTGTAAGAGCTATGATAACCACAGATGCTAAGCATATTCTAATGAATATAATTTCATTTAATGGTGATGAAGAGTTAGATAAATATATGGATGAGGCTTGCGAATATTTAGAAAAATATGCTGATGGAAAAATTTTATGTAAAGAAATAAATAAATAGTAATATAATTAAATAAAAATAATTATTTTTCCAAAGGATATGGAGGAATTTTAAGAATGGAGATGAGTAAGTTGAAAAAAATTCAAAAGCCTAAGATTAATGTTAATTTAGAGGTAATAAATACTCTAGATCAGTTATTGGAATTAATAGAAGAAGATGAAAAGATCTGTGATAAATTGATCGAAAATATTGATATTCCAACTATGGATGAGTCTAGGTTATCTTTTGATAGTTGTGTTTTTAAAAATGTGAATTTTGACAACTGCAACTTAAGATATATAGACTTATTAGATGTAATATTTGATAAATGTGATTTATCAAATATTGATTTTTCAGAAGGAAGTATATTTAGGACAGAATTTGTAAATTGCAAGATGGTAGGATGCAAAATAGAAGATGCAAATTTAAAAGATTGTTTATTTAAAAATATTTTAGGAGACTACAGTAGTTTTGCTTTTAGCAAATTGAACAAGGTAAGCTTAGAAGGTTCATCTTTTGCTTCAAGTGTATTTATGGAAGTAAAAAATAAATATTTGAACTTTGATGATTGTGATTTTAAAAAGACGGTTTTTACAAGGACATATTTAGAAGATGTAAATTTATCTAATTGTGAGATTGATGGAATAGAAATTGGAATACCAGAACTATACAAGGCTAAAGTAAATGCTAGTCAAGGTTTAGAATTAGTGAGATTAATAGGGCTAATTGTAGAGTAAATTATACTAATACATAAAAAATTTCCTTGAATATAGTCGATTTTTGTTTTAATATATTGTATAAACAATTATGTGGAAATATCTTATTCTTAAGGAGAATGTATAATGAACAAGACTATGAATACTGGCAACAGGTTTTTAGATAGTTTTAAGAGGGTATTAGTAAGATTTAAAGAGGCTGGATTTGGTATAGGACTTATAAAAAATCTGCCTAAAGTTGCAGATTATTTTAGTGATAGAAATGTATCTTTTTTAGGAAAGGCTAAAATATTCTTTTCTTTTGTAGCTACACTAATATACTTTGTATTTTCCATAGATATCATTCCAGAGGCTTTGTTTGGTCCATTAGGATTTTTCGATGATGCCTTTATGATAATATGGGCGATAGGTATAATTTATGAAGAGTTGTCTAAATATAAAGGTCCTCAAGATCCCCATGAGAGAAGCGGTAAAAAAGTATATAAAGATCCAAACATAATAGATGATGCTAGTTATAGCATAAAAGATGAATAAAAAAGCCAGTTTTATACTGGCTTTTTTATAATATATTGAAAAATTTATATATTATTATAATACAGTTTGTTATATTTCAACAAAAACATACAAAATTTGAAGTTTTTATAAATTTTCTTAGCTAAAAAATATTAATACTTGAATAATTACATATCATAAAAATAGTTGTGTAATAGAAAAATGCAATTGAAAAAAATATAACTTAAGGATATATTTTATATGTAAATAAAAAGACATTAGGGAGGATTATAACATGGAAAATAGAAAAATTTTATTTTTCGATATTGATGAAACTTTGCTTTCTCACAAAACTTTCACAATACCAGAAAGTACAAAAAACGCACTTAAAAGAGCAAAGGAAAAAGGTCATTTAATTTTTATAAATACAGGAAGAACAAAATCGCTAATAGGTGACGATATAAAGGAAATAGGTTTTGATGGATATGTTTGTGGGTGTGGTACTTATATAGAAGTTAATGATGAAGTACTTTATGTTAATAGAGTTAATAAAGAAAAGCATAATATTATATTGAACTCATTAAAAAAATATGGACTAAATGCTGTTTTAGAAGGTGAAGAGGCCATATATGTGAATGAAAATGCAGAAGACGACTTTTTATTGTCTAATTTAAGAAAACAAAATTATCCAGTAAAACCTTATGATTTAGACAATATGACATTTAATAAGATGTTTATTAGATATGATGATAACAAATATATAGATGATTTTTGTGAAGATATAAAAGAAACATTTGATTATATAGATCATGGAAAGGGAACAAGAGAATTAATACCAAAAGGACATTCAAAAGGAAGTGGTATAGATTTTTTAATTAATCATTTTAATATAGATAAAGAAAATACATTTGCTTTTGGAGATAGTAATAATGATATACCTATGTTAGATAGCGCTTCAAATAGTATAGTTATGGGTAATGGAAATCCAGATTTGTTTAAAAAGGCTACATTTGTTACAAAACATATCGATGAAGATGGAATAGAACATGCTATGAAATATTTTAAAATTATTGATTAAGTATAGCTCTGGTTACCTTAAATAGATATTTTTTAAGGTTAATAAAGTAGTACTACTTTAATTGACAGTATTTAAATTAGATGATAGACTTCTTTATAAATACAGATAATTAACTTATAAAGGTAATTTATTAGGGTTAAGGTTATAATTTTTTCAAGATTGAGGAAATAAATTTAAAACTAAAATGTCGGTTTGCTTGATTTTTTGTGTTTTAGTAAGGGGTGTAACGAAATGAATGTTTTGGTTATTTCAGAATCGGATATTATTATTGGGGTAGTAGAAGATATACTAAATAATAGTGAAGATGAAATTGAAGTTATTTCTGTGAAAAAATTAGAACTTATTTGCAATATGCAATACGATAATATTGAAATGATAATAATAGATATTAGAAATGACTATTTGGAATTATTAAGTTTTATAGAATCTATAAAGTCTATCAATGATCAAATAAAAGTTATTGTGTTGGATATTAGAAAAAGAGGGGCTATTTTTAAGAGGGCTTTAAAAAATGGTGTAGAAGGTTATGTTGCAGACATACCTGATAAAAATGATTTTTCTTCTATTGTACATAGTGTAATCAAAGGTAAAAAGTACTATGATTTAGATTTACTTGAAAAATTATTTGAACATGAAGAAAAGCATAGTAGAAACAAGCTAACTAAAAGAGAAGATGAAGTTTTGCAGTTAATTGGAGATGGATGTAATAATAAAGAAATTGGAAATAAATTATATATTACAGAATGTACAGTTAAAAAGCATGTTAGCAATATTTTTGTAAAACTAAATCTTCGAAATAGAAAAGAAGCAATTTCTTATGTAAAATTGCAAAGCAAAGAATAAAAATATTTATATGGTATTACTTCGAGTAGTACTACCATGCTAATACAAAAAGACTAGACTATGTTTTAGTCTTTTTTTTTATATAATTTTATATAGAACAGAATATAGCAATTTTAACAACATATTGTAAAAATTTCACTGATAAAATTTAAAAGGGGGATGGGTTTTATGAAAAAACTCAAAGGGAAATTTTTATCCCTATTGATGTCTTTAGTGTTTGTATTTAATGTATTATGTCCAGTATTTGCAAGTGCTGAGAATCAAACTAATCAGAAGTTAGGCTATATTGAGGGAAAAACTCCTCAAGGGTATGTAACTCTAAGTATAGAGAAATTCACACTTGGACTAGGTTATATACAGGAGCCTATTATAGTTCCTTATTATGAAGGTGATAATGGAGCTAAAGTTGTAGACAGAGTTCTTGGGTCAGAAAACTATCAAGCAACAGGAGATATTGAAAACACTTTTTATATTTCTGGTATAAGAGACAATGACTATAGGACGGAAAACATACCAACATATATTTTAGAAAAATTATCAAGTGATCCTACTTCAAGGAAGAAAGAGGGATGGTTATGTGCATTTGATTATACTCAAATGTCTGGTTGGATGTATACGGTAGGCAATGAATTTCCAAATGTGGGTGTATCTGGATATAATCCACAAAATGGAGATGTAATGAGATGGCAATTTACTGTATACGGATATGGTGAAGATTTAGGTTCATCTTGGGGTTCTATTAAAACATCTAATAAAGATAAGTTAACAACAGCAGTTGCAAAAATAAATAGTGGAGATAATAAATTATCATTACTAAGTAATATAAAAGTAAGGAAAGCATATGATAAAGCTAATAATGTATTAACAAACATGGAAAGTACGCAAGATGAAGTAGATAATGCATTGAAATTATTGGAAAGCTCACTTAAACAATTGGGCATAAATGATAATATAAATAAACCATCACCATCAGTTGATGAAGCAATAAGTTCTACTGGAAAATTTATGATAAATACAGTACCTGAACCGGCTTTTGGTACAGGTGCAGGAGAATGGACAGTTCTTTCTCTTGCAAGAGGAAATATCAGTGTTCCAGAAAATTATTATGGAGATTATTACAAAAGAATAGAAGAAAAAGTAAAAAGTGTAGATGGTGTATTAGACAAGAGAAAATATACAGAGTATTCAAGGTTAATATTAGCATTATCTTCCATAGGCAAGGATGCAAGAAATGTAGCTGGCTATAATATGGTTGCTCCTTTGGCAGATTATCAACAAGTTATATGGCAAGGAATTAATGGACCTATTTTTGCACTTATAGCTTTAGACACTAGAGGCTATGAAATACCAACAGTACAAGAAGGCAAAGAACAAGCTACAAGAGATAAATATATTGATTATATACTAAGTAAAGAAATAAAGACTGGTACTGATGAAGCAGGAGGATGGGCATTATCTGGAACTACACCGGACCCAGATATAACAGCTATGGCACTCCAAGCGCTGGCACCATATAAAGATAATGAAAAAGTGGCTCCTTTTATAGAAAGAGCATTAACTAAACTTTCTAATATACAAAAAGAAAATGGTGGTTATGCAAGTTGGGGAACTGTAAATAGCGAAAGCATAGCTCAAGTTATAGTTGCTTTATGTGAACTAGGAATAGACCCAACAACAGATACAAGATTTATAAAAGAAAAAAATTGGTTATTGACAGCAATTATGGAATTTTACTGTGAAGGTGGAGGATTTAAACACATATTAAATGGCACAGCAAATGGCATGGCTACAGATCAAGCAATGTATGCACTTGTGGCTTATCAAAGATTTTTACAAGGTAAAAATAGTCTTTATGATATGACAGATGTAATTTCTATGTCGCTAAGTGATGTAACCTTACAAAAAAATGAAAGCAAAAAACTAGAATTAAATATAAATGGAGGCTTTACACCTAAAGATATATACTGGTCTACAGATGATGATAAAATAGCGACAGTTTCTCAAGATGGAACAATAGAAGGTATGGGTGTAGGTACTACTAAAGTACATGCATATGTAAATGGACAAACTATATCTTGTAATGTAAACGTTGAGTCAAAACTTACTGGAGTAAAACTTAGTAAAAATGAATTATCTTTAGATTTAGATAAAACATCTACATTGATTGCGAATCCTGATCCAGTAGACTCTATGGGAGATACTACTGTAATATGGAAATCAGAGAATGAATCAATTGCGAAGGTTGATAAAAATGGTTTAGTAACAGCAGTTGGAGCAGGAAAAACAAATATAGTAGCGCAAATAGGAGAATTTACTGCTAAATGTAGCGTTACAGTAAATATACCTATAACAAAAGTTACTATAGATCCAAGTACAGCTAAAATAGCTATAAATGGAACTATAAAACTTTCTGTAATTACAGAACCAGAAAATTCAACAGTAGATAAAACAGTCACTTGGACAACTTCTAGTAGTTCAATAGCAACAGTAGATAAAAATGGTGTAGTAACTGGTAAAAAGTCTGGCACTACAAATATATATGGTAAAGTAGGTGGAAAATCTGCTTACTGTAAAGTAACTGTTATAGGTGAAGATGAAGAAACAGCAAGTTCTGTTATAGAAAAGATTAATACAATAGTAGAAGTTACTTTAGAGAACAAAGAAGAAATTGAAGAAATAAGAAATGCATATAATTCTTTAACAGATGAGCAAAAGAAATATGTTACTAATTTAGATAAATTACTTAAAGCTGAAGAAACAATAAGTAACTTAGAAATAGAAAAAGTAAAAACTATTATTTCAAAAATCCCAGATGAAATAACTTTAAATGATGAAGATACAATAAAGGAAGCAAGAAAAGCATATGATTCATTAAGAAAAGAGCAACAAGAACTATTAAATACTGATTTGACAAACAATATAAGTAAAATAAAAAATGCAGAAAATACAATTATTAGTATAAAAGCAGTTAATAAAGCATTTGTAGATAATGTTGTAAAAGCTATTAATAGTATTAATTTAAGTAATGGGTATAGTGATAAAAATAAAACAGACATATTATCAGCAAAATCAATGTATGACTCATTAAGTGAAAATCAAAAATTATTAATAGATAACTCAACAGTGTCAAAGTTAAATAAATATTTAGAAGAAATTAAAGAATTGGAAATAAGCAACTTTGTAAGTTTGGTTGAAAAAATTCAAAGACCAGCATTAGAGGAAGATATGGATAAAGTAGTAACTTCAATAAGCGCACATGGAAATATGGATAATAGTGCAAAAAATAATGATAAGGTTAAAACTGCAAAAGCTACATTGGATGAGATAGTTCTAGAAATAGGAAAAGACAATGTAAATAAAGAAAATGCTTCAACACTTACAAAGGATTTTTTAGATTTACAACTACCGTTAAAATCAGATAGAAGCACTGTTGAAAAAGCGAAGATGTTAATAAATAGATATGAGTCACTAAATTCTCAATCTAAAAAATACTTTAATGCAAATAATTCAGCAAAAGAATCTTATAACAAAGTGATAGCAAATCTAGAATTAATTAAAAAAGCTGATGAATTTGATAATAAAGTAAAAGATGCTTCTGTAATAGTTACTAATAAAAAACAATTGGAAGAAGCAAAATTAATTTTAAGTGATTTTGATAAGCTTAGTAAAGATGTACAAGATTATGCATTAACAGTAGATAAAATAAATAATTTAAAAAATTTAGTATCAAAAGGTGAGTCAGATTTAAAAGTGGCTACTAAGGTAGACGAATTAATAAGCAAAATACCATCAAAAATAACAGAAAATGATTATAAGCAGGTAAAAGAAGTAAAATTGGCTTATGATAAATTAAGCAAAGAACAAAAAAATTATGTGGAAAAAATAGACAAGTTAAATAGCGCAGTAAGTCAACTAAAAGTTGAGTTTGACAATAACATGACTATAAATAATATTAAATACAATGCAACTACAATTACAGGTAAAGGACAAGGTGGTGCTAAAGTACAAGCTTATGTTGGAAATAAGCTAATAGGATCCTCAACTGTTTTAGCTGATGGAACTTACTCTATAAAAGTACCCAAGCAAGCAGGAGGAACAAAGATTACTGTAAAAATGATTAAGGATGGATACATATCACAAAAATTATCAAAAACAGTATTAAAACAAATAAAAATTTTTACAGTAAATAGAATAAAACCAAATGATAAATTAGTAACAGGTAAAGGTATTTCAGGAGCTATAGTTAGAGTATACTCAAATAATAAAGAAGTAGGAAAAATAACAGTAGATAAGAATGGAAAATACTCTGTTAAAATACCTACTCAAAAATTATATGATAAAATAAATGTTAAAATTTCAAAAGCAGGATATTATACAGAAGGAAAAACTACAACAGTTTTAAATGTATTCTCTAAAACACTTACTGCAAATTCGATTAAATCAACATCAACAAAAATTAGCGGCAAAGGTCAACCTGGAGCAACGATTAGAATTTATGTAAATGAAAAACAAATAGGTAAATCAGTTAAGGTTAGTAAAAATGGTACTTACTCAATAAGCATACCAAAACAAAAGAAAAATACTAAAATCACTATAAAAATGAGCAAAACGGCTACAACAAGTGTATATAAAGAGATAGTTGTAAAATAATTAAAAGTCATCAAATAATTTTGCTTAATATAAAATTTACCCTTTTTAATAAATCCTCCATATTTGGAGGATTTATTTATATAAATAGTAGTAAGGGTAAGTAGTACTACCAAAGTAACTTTAGTGTAATCTTATTGTTAATTTATTGATAAGGAATTTGTCAATAACTATAATCAAATGAGTAGTTAGAAAATTTTTATTAAGGGGTGATTTCATGGAGAGATTAAAATCTAAAATAGGTAGGATGTTATCAGTATTAATGGCATTTATTTTAACTTTTGTTATGTGTTTTTCTATGCCACAAAATGCTGAAGCAGCTTCTACTCCAAAAGGATACGTTACAGTTAGTATGGAAAAATTTACTTTGGGACTTGGTTATATTATAGAACCAGTAAGAGTTCCCATATATGAGGGGGATACTGGTGCGAAGATTATAACGAGGCTAATAGATGAAAATTTGGGAAAAGGTAGCTATAAACATACTGGAAGTATAGGTGATCAATCAGGTGTAGTGGGACAATCATTTTATTTAGCAAGTGTAAAAGATAGAGATAAAAGAGAGGCTAAAATACCAAAATATATTTTAGATGTGTGTGATGAGCCCTATGGAAGAGATGAGCAAGACTGGTTAGGTGAGTTTGATTATACATTTATGTCAGGGTGGATGTATGCTGTAAATAATTGGTTTCCTAACTATGGATCAGGACAATATAAATTAAAAGATGGAGATGTGATGAGATGGCAATATACTGTTTGGGGGTATGGCGCTGATTTAGGATCGACATTTATGTCTGGTGATAGTGGTACGGATGCATTAGTAAAAGCAGCTAATAAAGATGAGTTAACTACAGCTGTTGCTAAAATAAATAGCTCAGATGAAAAGGAATATATTTTGCAAGATAAAGATGTAAAATTAGCTTATGATAATGCGTACAAAGTATTACAAAACATGGAATCTAAACAAAATAAAGTAGATGGTGCTTTGGATACTTTAAATAAAGCCTTAAGAAATGTTGAAGCTCCTAAAATGCTATCTGTTAGTACAGTATTAAATCAAGAATATACAGGAAAAGAAATAAAACCATCTGTAACAGTAAAAGATGGAAATAAAACATTAAAATCTGGAACAGATTATACATTATCATATAGTGATAATAAAGATATAGGAACGGCTACAGTAAGAGTAACAGGTATAGGCAATTATAAAGGTTATGTAGGAAAAACTACATTTAAAATTGTAAAGAAAAAAGAATTTACGGTATCTTCAATATCAAATCAAGAATATACAGGAAAAGAGATAAAACCGTCAGTAACAGTAAAAGATGGAAATAAAACATTAAAATCAGGAACAGACTATGTATTATCTTATAGTAATAATAAAAAAGTAGGAACAGGTAAAGTAAAAGTAACAGGTAAAAATTATTATGAAAAATTTGGAAAAGAAGTAACATTTAAAATTTTACCTAAAAAAGTAAAAAACGTAAAAGCTTCTACAACAACTTCATTAGTTAAACTTACTTGGGACAAAGTACCAGAAGCCAGTGGATACAGAATTTACAGATACAATTCTAAAACTAAATCTTATGACCATATATCTACTGTAAGCAAAAATAGCACTACTTCATATACAAATTCAAAAAGAAGCCCAGCAACAAGCTATTCTTATAAAGTGAGAGCATACACAACAGATAGTGGAAGGACTTATTATGGCAATTTTAGTGATGTAAAAAAAATAACTACAAAACCATCAACTCCAAGTATTAAATTAAGCGCAGGAAGTAAAAAAATTAAAGTATCTTGGAATAAGATAACAAATGCAAGTGGATATGAAGTTTATAGAGCAACTAGTAAATCTGGAAAATATTCAAAAATAAATACAATAACTAAGGGGTCTACATTATCATATACAAATAGTAAACTTACTAAAAACAAAACTTATTATTACAAAGTTAGAGCATATAAAACTGTTGATGGAAATAAAGTTTATAGTTCATTCAGTAGTATGAAATATACAAAAACAAAATAATTAAGTTACAAGGGGAAGTAGAATGAAAAACAAAATAATATCAAAATTTTTATCTGTATTAATGACATTTATGATGATAATTTCTTTCGCACCTACAAATGTATTTGCAGATAGTACAAAATCAAAAAGTAATTCTATTGAAATAAAAGAGGACGACTTAAATGGTAATCAATATGAAACATATTACTATGTAGAAAATGAAAATTATACTTATAAGGGTAAAAGTGTAGAGTTTATATCAGAAAACCAAATTAAAGCTGGGGATGAAACTTTAAACTTAAAAAACAAAAAGACTACAGTGAATATAAAAGTTGAAGGTGATAAAGCCACTATAGCATTTACGGGTATTAATACACCTATAGGTTCTGTAAGTGGTCAATGGAACTCGACTTATGCAGGAGAAACAAAAATATCTTATGAGACAGATATAGAAAGTCAAGCAAAAATAACTTCTAAAAATTATGATCTTAAGACTTTGGAAATAACAGGACTAACAAATGGAACTTATCATTTAACAAATGGATCTATATATGAAAAAGCAAATGAGTGGAGTCCAGGTATACCAGGAATAGGAACAGAAGGATATTTTGGAAGATTACCAGATATAACTTTTACAGTAGAATCTGATAAAGAACAACCAGTAGGAAAAGTGAATTTATCAATAGAAAAAAGAACTATTGGCAAAGGTGACACTTTGTCAATGGAAGAAGTTGATATGTATGAAGGGGATACTGCTTGGGATGTATTAAAAAGAGAAGCAGATGCTAGAGGAATAGAGTTAAAATACACTCATTATGAAGCTTATAACTCTGTTTATGTATCTTCTATCGCAGGTGATGGAGAGTTTGATAATGGACAAGGAAGCGGATGGAAATATGAAGTAAATGGAGTATTCCCAGATGTAGGCCTATCAGCTTATAAGTTAAAAGTAAATGACACAGTAAGATTAAGATATTGTATAACAGTAGGAAGTGAAGAATTAAATAATCCACTTGTAGATTATTTAAAAGAATTAATCGAAGATGCAAAAGATACAATTAAAAATGGAAATTATACTTCACAATCTATAGCTAAAGTTAACACAGCTATAAAAGATGCTAAAGTAATAACTTCAGATGAACAATATAATTGCAAAGACACTGACAAGGAGTTAATAGTAAGTAAACACATTAAAGAAATAAATGATTCAGTGACCACATTGGAGAAAGAAGATACAGACTATGGCGGAGATGTAGAAGTACCAAGTAATGTACCAGATGATTTCGAAAATGATTTGTGGTTGCAATATGACTATAAAGAATTAAAAGTTAATGGCACAGCTACTATATATCCAAGAAGAGTACCTCAAATAATAGACAATCCAATAAGTAACAATGTAACAAGACCAAACTTTAATTTTCAAATAATATCAGGTGATAGCATAAGTCTAGATACAACAAAATCTACAGATAAAGCAACAGTTACAGCAGTCAAAGAAGGTACTTCCATAGTAAAAGTTACATATGATGCATATGGAAGTTATGGAGCATCTTCAATAGTTAATACGGCTTATGTTGTATATGATGTAGTAAGAGATAGTGATACAGGAATAACTATAAATTCAAATATTAAAGAAACTTCTTACGACACAATTTACTATAAAGAAGGCTCAACAGTTGACTATGAAATAAATCCAATTATCACAGGTGCTGATTCTGTTGAAGTAACATGTAATGGAAATGTAGTTACTGAAAAAAATGGTAAATATACTGCAAAATTAAAAAATAGAAGTAACATTATAGGCATAAAAGCAACTAATTCAAAAGGAACTAAGAGTTATTACAAAGTTGTAGATGCTAGAAAAATAGAAATGTCAATAGTTAATAGCTCTAGACCTGGTGCTACATTTGAAGCTGGCGATACTGCTAAAATAAGTTTTAAAGGGATAACTCATCCAGTGTATAAATTAGCAACAATATACAATCCAACTTGGGCAAGTACAGGAGCCTGGGCATCAAAAGGTACTTTTGTTGAGTATAAAAATGATTCATTAGGTACTGTAAAAGGATATTGTAATCAATGGGATCTAGCTACGGTAAATACTATTAAGGTAACTTTTGATAAATCAGGAGAGTACAAATTTAATTCAGGACAAATATTTAGTGAATGGTGGGGAAGTGAGCTTGGGGCTGATAAAGGACAAGAAGGTTCAGGAGATCCCAACTTAAATGCTCCACAAAATTCAAGATATTTCTCTTCGATGCCAGACTTTACAATAAATGTAGCATCAGCAGAATATAAACCAGTTGAAAGTGTAAAAATCAATGAAAAAGATATATCTATAGAAGCTACGGAGGAGACTAAATTAACTGCTACTGTACTTCCAGAAAATGCTACAGATAAAACTATAACATGGTCAAGTGATAATGAAGAAATAGCTGTTGTTGATGAAAATGGAGTGATAAAAGGATTAAAAGAAGGAAATGTTACAATAACAGTTACTGCAAAAGATTCAAATAAAACGGATTCTATAACTGTTAAGGTAAGACCAGAGGAACCGGCTACTAAGGAAGAGAGAGAATCATTAAAATCCTTAATAGAAGAAGTAGAATCAATTGATGAAAGTAAATACACAGAAGAGACTTGGATAAAATTACAAGAACAATTAAAAATATCAAAGGAAGTTTATAATAATGAGAAATCTTTAATAAATGAAATAAATAATACAACGAAGGACTTACAACAAGCAATAGATAATCTTAAAAAAGCAATAAATGCAACTATATCTCCAGAAACAATTGAGGCAGGAGATGAAGTTACCATAAAATTTACTGGCTTAGAAGTACCAGATATAAGTAATGATGGCAATGGTAACAGTAGATTAGAAAGATTTAATCTTATATTTAATACTAATATGCCAGGTGTTTCACAAATCAAATCTGAAAATGCAATAACAAATAGTGAAGTAATAAAAACTATTAAATTTACAGTTCCAGAAGATACAAAAGCAGGAGAATATACTTTATCAGATGGATACATAGAAGCATATTGGAGATCTGTTATACATCCTAATATGCCAATTGAATTGGCACCAGCCGTCACTAAAAAGTACTGTGAAAACGAATTGCCTAACATAACTATAAAAGTAACAAATGTAGAAGAAGAAACAACAGACAAAGTATTGGTACAAAAAGTAAGTGAAAAAATAGAAGCAATAGATTTAACTAGTGGGTTCAGCTCAGTAGAAAAAAATAAAGTAAACAATGCTAAGAATGAATTTGATAAATTAAGTGAAACTCAAAAATCTTTAGTACCAAAAGAACTACATGAAAAATTAAATATATCAATAGAGAAAATAAAAGAATTAGAAATAGATAATTTTGTAAATTTAGTTTCTAAAATAGAAAGACCAACAACTGAAACTTCTATTGATAAAGTAATATATGCTGCTGGGGCTTATTCTAATATGGACAGTGAATTACAACAACACTTAAAAGTAAAAAATGCTAAAAATATTTTGGATCAAATTATACTAGAAATATCAAATGAGCCAGAAAAACCAATAGAGAAAGAGTTTAAAAAAGCATTATCAATAAATAATATAAAATATAATTCAACATCTATAGCTGGAAAAGGTGAAGCTAGAGCTGAAGTTCATGCATATATTGGTTCTAAATTAATAGGATCATCAACAGTTAAAAAAGATGGTACTTATACTATTAAAACTGACAAGTTAAGTGGCGGAACAACGATAGCTGTAAAAATGAAAAAAGAAGGATACAAAACAGAAGAAGTAAAAAAATCAGTTTTAAAGGAAATAAAGAAATTCACAGTAGACAAAGTAAAATCTGGAGATAAAAAAATAACAGGTACAGGAAATGTTGGGTTTTATGTTCGAGCATATGACAAAAGTGGAAAACAAATAGGAAGTGCTGTAAAAGTAGATTCAAAAGGAAAATTCTCTATATCTGCGCCAAAACAAGCTGCCAGCAAATCTGTAACTGTAAAAATGTCTAAATCAGGATATTATACAAGAAGTAAAACAACAACAGTTTTAAAAGTATTTAGTAAAAAATTAAGTGTAAATTCGATAAAATCTAGATCGAAGGTAATTACAGGAAAAGGACAATATGGTGCGACAGTAAGAGCATATGTTAATGGAAAGCAAATAGGAGAAACTATTAAAGTATCTAAAAATAACAAGTTTAGTGTGGACATACCTAAACAAAAGAAAAATACTAAGATTACTATAAAAATGACTAAAACTGAAACGCTAGGATTAGAAAAAACCATTACAGTAAAATAATATTTTTAAGTTAGGATAATAGGATATTTATCATCATATTTATCCTAACTTTTTTAATAAAAATGCATTTAGAAGTAGTATACAAGGTAGTACTACTGTAGTAACTTAAGTATACTCTTTACTTTATCTTATTGTATATAAATAAAATAAAATTTACCATTTAGATAGGTTGAAATAATGATTCTAAAATTTTTAAAAAGGGGGAAAGATTTTGTTTAGGAATAGAATATTAAAAAAAATAATATGCATATTGACCTTTGTAGTAATGGTAACTACTTGCTTAAGTGGATCTTATGCATTATCGCTAAAAACTCCCAATCCAAGTGTTAAGGAGGCTATAAATAATACAGGTATATTGATTCACAAAAATACGCCTAATCCAAATGTAGGAACATTTAGTGGTGAATGGTCCATATTATGTTTAGCGAGAGGTGGAATTAAAATACCACAGTCTTATTATGATAAATATTATTCGAATGTAGTTAAAACGCTAAAAGAATGTGATGGTGTTTTACATAATATGAAATATACAGAGTACTCTAGAGTTATTCTAGGTTTAACATCCATAGGAAAAGACCCAAGAAATGTTGGGGGATATAACTTACTTGAAAAGTTGGCAGACTTTAATAAAGTAATAAAACAAGGTATAAATGGCCCTATTTTTGCTCTTATAGCTTTTGATACTAATAATTATGAGATACCAATAGTTGATGGTGTAAAAGTTCAAACTAGTAGAGAAAAACTAATTGATTATATTTTAAGTAAAGAAATTGATGGGGGTGGATGGGCACTTAGTGGAAAAGTTCCAGACCCAGACATTACAGCAATGGCTTTACAATCATTAGCACCATATAAAAATGAAGAAAAAGTTAAGCCATATATTAATAGAGCTATTAAAGTATTATCAAAATTACAAAATGATAAGGGCGGATACTCTAGCTGGGGAACTACAAATAGTGAAAGTGTTGATCAGGTTATAGTGGCACTATGCGCACTTGGAATAGACCCAGGAAAAGATGAAAGATTTATTAAAGGTGATTGCTGGTTAATATCTAACTTAATGAGATTTTATGTTAAAGGTGGCGGATTTAAACATGTGGAAAATATGGAAATCGACGCAATGGCTACTGATCAAGGAATGTATGCATTAGTCGCATACCAAAGATTTTTAGATGGTAAAAACAGACTTTATGATATGACAGATGCAAAAGAAACATTATCCACTGGTGAAAATTCTGATTTAGTTAAACCTAATGATGATAAAGACAATAACAAAGATAATAATAATCAAAATTCCTCCGGGGGAATAATAAACCAGGATAATAACTTGGATAGTAATACAAATAGTAATTCATCATCAAGTAATAACTCAAGTAGTTCAGGCAGTTCAAATACTTCAGGTAACACAAGCAATTCATCTAAAAACAATAAAGATGCTACTATAAACTTCAAAATTATTTACGAAGGTGAAAAAGATGGTCTAATTCCTGAAAATAAAAAATGTATAGTTGTAGAATTCCCTAAAAGAGATGATCAAGCAGGAGTAGTATATGATGAAAAAAACAGTTTGTATTATAGTGAAGAATTATCAAAACTAAGTAAATCACCTACATATATAGGTCTTATTAGCAAAGATAGTAAAAAAGAAGATTTAATAAATATGAAAAAATATAAGTTCATGAAAGAAAAAGGAGAAGAAATAATATTCGGAGATTTGAATAGTGACAAAATAGTTAATGGACAAGATATATTGAATTTACAATCAGTTCTAAATGGAAAGGTGAAAATTTCCAAGGATAAAGAAATTATTGCTGCAAATGTGACAATGGATTCTAAAATTGATAATGGAGATATTGATAGCATAATAAATAAGTTTGTAAGTAATAAAGATTATAAAGTCTTTAGTATATACAAAGATGAGAATAAAAAAGACAAAGAATCTGATAAAGTAAGTGAGGAATCTTAAATGTTAAATGATTTGAATAAAAAACAAAAATATACCATATTAATTTTGCTTTCTATTTTAGTAATTGTAATAGGAATTTCTTACATTGTTGTTATAAACTCACAAGAAAAAAATACTAAAAATGATATAGATAATAATAATGAAATAAAAAAAGAAGTATTAATGTCACTAGATGGAGATAGCGTTTTATCTATGAATAATAAAGATGCTTTTAAATTAAAGTTAAAGATGTCACAGATTCCTTCTAACATATATTCAAGCGCAAGTTTTTCTATTTCTTTTGATAAAGATAAAGTTGAATTTATTGATATAAAAAAGGGAGATATATCAACCTTCTCATCTAATTCACCATCATGGCAATATGATGTAAAAGCAAGTAATAAAAGGGGGCAAGCTAATATTATGTATCTGGATTCTACAGGAGGAAAAGAATCATTCACTAGTAAATCCATAGTATCAGAGGAAAAAAATAATGTTTTAATATTAGAATTTAAATTAAAAGATAATGTAGAAAGTGGAGAAAATATAAGCTTTAAGATAAAAGATGCAGTTTTTGCAACTGTTAATGGGGACAAAGATAATTCAAGTTTATCAACAAAAAATAAAAACATTAAATTTGAAGACTGTAATATAAAAATAGAGTAATTTGTGAGGGGGATGAGAAAGATGAAGCAGATAAAAAAAATAGTCATATCATTATTTCTGATTATGGTTTTTGCTCTTACAGGATGTAATGTAGTTAGTGGTGGTGAAGGAAGTGGAGCTTCTGGGGATAATAGCAAAATCCCAGACAATGGAATAGTTACTGCAGAAACATTTGAAAAAATAAAAGATAGTGGAGAGATGGCTTTACTTGAAGGTAATAATAAAGATTTTTCTTATGAATGGATGTTTTTAGCTAGTGATATTAAAGAGCCTAAAGATATAAACTTAAAAGTTAACTCAGTAAGTGAAAATATAGATTCAGTAAAAGAAAAATCTAAATCAGATATAGTTTATGGATTTTCTTTTGAACAAACTTCAAGTTTAGAAAGTAACACAGCTTTATCAATTATATTTAATAGTAAATTAAAATGTAGTGCAGCTGATATATACAAGTTAAATTCAGATAAATTAGAAAAAGTAACTACAGCTACTGTAGATTTTTCATCAGACAAAACAACTATTAACTTTAGTATACAAGATCGAGAAGGAACATTTTATATTGTAGGAAGTGATCCAAAACAAGCAGCAATAGATGCAGATACTGATGGAAGTAGTTCAGATAGTTCAAATGGTGGAAGTAGTGATGATAGTAAGGGTGACAAAGCAAAACAAAGTTTAGAATATAAAAAGCAAATGGGAATTAATGTAGAAGAGGGAACTCCAGGAAAAGATGGAAAGGATAAATATCTAACAGATCCAACTCCAGCAGGAAAACCTAAACCATTTGAATGGAATGAAGGTGGAAATAAAGTTGATAAAAGTAAAGTAGCAGGATATGTGACTTTGTCAATAGATTGTAAGACTTTATTAAAACCTGCAAATAGAAAGGTTGCAATAGAAAATGGAAAAGGAGATATGATTCCATCAGATGGAATTATATATAAAACTAAAAAAGTTAAGTTTTATATAAATGAAACAGTGTTCGATGTTTTATTAAGAGAAGTAAAAGCTAATAAAATTCATATGGAATTCTCAATGACTCCAATTTATAACAGTAATTATATAGAAGGTATTCATAACTTATATGAGTTTGACGGAGGAGAGCTAAGTGGATGGATGTATCAAGTTAATGGATGGTATCCTAATTACGGATGTAGTAGATATAAATTAAAAAATGGTGACAGCATAAAATGGAGATATACTTGTGATTTAGGACAAGATGTTGGATGTGATTGGATGGCAAATAAAAAATGATAAATTCTTTTAAATCTTATCATCCAATCGTAAATTTTTATTATTTTACAGTAGTAATATTATTTAGCATGTTTTTTATGCATCCTGTTTTTTTAGGTATATCTTTTATTACATCATTTATTTACTCTATTTGTTTAAATGGAGGAAAAGCTGTAAAGTTTAATATAGTATATATGATACCATTTTTAGTATTTTGTGCAGTAATAAATCCAGCTTTTAGTCATGCAGGAGTAACTATTCTTGGATACTTTAGTACAGGAAACCCATTAACACTAGAATCTATTGTTTATGGGATAGCGGCAGCAACTATGTTTATATCCATGATTCTTTGGTTTTCTTGCTATAATGCAGTAGTATGTTCAGATAAATTTATATATCTATTTGGACGAGTAATACCAGGATTATCACTTATTATATCTATGGTATTAAGATTTGTACCAAAGTATAAGGCTCAAATTAAAGTAATATCTAATTCACAAAAATGCATAGGAAGAGATGTTAGTAACGGAAATATAATAACTAAGGCTCTGAATGGAATAAAAATTTTATCTATAATGATGACTTGGGCATTGGAAAATGGGATAGAAACAGCTGATTCAATGAAATCAAGGGGTTATGGTCTTAAAGGAAGAACTAGTTTTTCCAATTATAGATTTGATGATAGGGATAAAATTGTAATGACTATAATGATTTTTTTTACAATAATAATTTTAATAGGTCATTCTAGGGGAGAAAATACTATGATTTACTTTCCAGCTATAAAAATGGTCCCTATTACAATATTTAGCGTAATTGATTATACTGCATATTTTCTTTTATGTATTACCCCAGTGATTCTTGATATTAAGGAGGAAATAAAATGGAGATATTTAGAATTGAACAATTAGCTTTTTCTTATCCTAATATGGAAAAACTAGCTTTAAAAAATATAAATTTAACTATTGAATCTGGCGAATTTGTAGTTATTTGTGGAAAGTCAGGCTGTGGGAAAAGTACATTAATAAGACATTTAAAAACAGTGCTTACACCTTATGGAAAAAGAGAAGGTGATATATATTTTCAAGGAAAACTACTTGATCTAGTTGATGATAGAACTCAGTCATCGCAAATAGGGTATGTATTGCAAAGTCCTGAAAATCAAATAGTAACAGATAAAGTATGGCATGAATTAGCTTTTGGGCTTGAAAGTTTAGGTTATGATAACAATACAATTCGACTTAGAGTAGCTGAAATGGCCAGTTTCTTTGGTATACAAACTTGGTTTAGAAAAAATGTAACAGAGCTTTCAGGTGGACAGAAGCAATTATTAAATTTGGCTTCAATTATGGCAATGCAACCATCGGTATTAATTTTGGACGAACCAACTAGTCAACTAGACCCTATAACAGCTAGTGATTTTTTAAAGACTATAAAAAAAATTAATGAAGAACTGGGAATTACAATAGTAATGGTAGAACATGATTTAGAAGAAGTTTTTAATATGGCTGATAGAATAATACTTATGGATGAAGGAGAAGTAATTATTGATGATAAGCCAAAGAATGTGGGAAGAAAGGTAAAGCAGTTAATGCCAGATATGTTTGAGGCGATGCCATCTCCTATAAAAATAGCTTCTTCTTTAAATATAAATGAAACACCGATTACTGTAA
Source organism: Terrisporobacter mayombei (assembly GCF_020748465.1). Taxonomy (GTDB): domain Bacteria; phylum Bacillota; class Clostridia; order Peptostreptococcales; family Peptostreptococcaceae; genus Terrisporobacter; species Terrisporobacter mayombei. The sequence continues at coordinate 936,239 of NZ_JAHZMP010000001.1, read as the reverse complement.
AAGAGGGACGATATTTTATTAATGAATTATTTGTAAATGAAGAAGTAGCATATACAAGGGTAGAAGATGATAAAGAAAATAATAATATATATTCAGATAAAGCAGCAATAAAAATGAAGGATGTTTGGTTTAAATATGAGAAAAATGGCAATGACATTGTAAAAGATTTAAACTTTGAAGTTAAAGAAGGTGAGTTTTTCTGTATAGTAGGAGGAAATGGTACTGGAAAAAGCACAACAGTCTCATTAATATGCGGAATAAACAAACCTTATAGAGGTAAAGTAGAACTCTTTGACAAAAATATAAAAGAATATAAAAATAAAGAGCTATTTAATAACAATATAGCTATTCTTCCTCAAGATCCTCAATCTTTATTTGTGAAAAATACAGTAGAAAAAGATTTATATGAAATGTTTCCTAAGTTGGGAATGAGTAAAAAGGAAAAGGTAGATAAAATAGCAAAGATATCTAAATTAGTTGAAATAGAAAATTTATTAAATCACCATCCATATGACTTAAGTGGAGGAGAACAGCAGAGAGCAGCTTTGGCAAAAGTGTTGCTTTTAGAACCTAAGTTATTAATACTTGATGAGCCAACAAAAGGCTTAGATGCTCATTTTAAAGTTAAATTTGCTAAAATAATAAATAAATTAATAGAAAACAAAGTAACAGTAGTTATGGTATCTCATGATATAGAATTTTGTGCAAGTTATGCTCATAGATGTTCTCTTTTCTTTGATGGAAGTATTGTAACTAGTAATACACCAAATAAGTTTTTCTCGGGAAATAGTTTCTATACAACTGTAGCAAATAGAATGAGTAGGCAGGTATTTGAAAATGCTGTAACATGTGAGGATGTGATAACTTTATGCAATGGGAACAAGGAAGCAATGCTAGAAACATTAGCTTAGTAGATAATATATGTGAGAATATTAATTCTATAGAAGAAAAAAAGAAGAAAATATATATAAAAGAAGAAAAAAAAGAGAAAAGAAAAAAAAGAAGTAGACGTTATTATTTTGCTAGAAATAGAGTTGCAAAAAGGACTTTAGCAAAAGATTATAAATTAAGTAAAAGAACTTTTGTAGCCATGTTTATAATATTACTTGCTATACCATTTACTATATATTGGGCGGTCTTTCATGGAAATCAAAGAGAAAATTATTATATAACCAGTCTTGTTATAGTTGTAGAAACTATGATACCATTTTTTATGGTATTTGAAGATAGGGATCCGCAGGCTAGGGAACTTGTTGTAATATCGGTGTTAGCAGCTATAGCAGTAGCCGGAAGAGGTGCCTTTTTTATGCTTCCTCAGTTTAAACCTGTTGTAGCTATAGTAATAATAGCAGGTGTTTGTTTTGGAGGAGAAGCTGGTTTTTTAGTGGGAGCTGTATCTGGCCTTGTGTCTAATTTCTTTTTTGGACAGGGACCTTGGACTCCATGGCAAATGTTTGCCTTTGGTATAATAGGATTTATAGCAGGAGTATTATTTAAAAAAGGAATGTTAAAAAAGAAAAAACTATCTTTATGTATATATGGAGGGATTTCGACATTTTTAATATATGGTTTTTTATTAGATACTGCATCTATAATTATGTTTTCAGAAAAAAACATAACAAAAGCAGGAGCTATATCAGTATATATAAGTGGTATACCATTTAATATGGTTCATGCCATATCAACAATATTTTTTTTGTTTGTACTTAGTAAACCTATGATAGAAAAGCTTGATAGAATAAAGGTAAAATACGGATTAATTGAACCATAAAAATAATGCTCCTTTAGAGGAGCATTATTTTTTAATTTAAAGTAATATTATTTTGAGTCAAATCATTATTTGAAATTTTATGTTTGTCCAACTATTTTACCAGTATCTTTTAAATCATATCCTCCAAGACCTTCAAGTTCATCTTTGAACTCCTTTGAAGATAAAATATAAACAATAGATTTATAAACAGGATTATCTAAATCAGTTTTTTTTATTACTAAATCATAACGTTCTTTCTGAAGAGGGATAAATTCAATATTATCCACTTGTTTAGAAACTTTTTCATTACCAATTCCCACATCAGCGCCACCTCTAGCAACACAACTAGCTACGCTAAGATGAGATGTTTCTTCATTTTTATATCCATTTATAGTATTTGATATGTTAAATGAATTAAGTTTACCATCAAGTAAAACTCTAACCCCAGAGCCTTTTTCTCTATTAATCATAGTAATGCCACTTCTGCTTAAATCATTCCAATTTTTTATATTTTTAGGATTACCTCTTTTAACATAAAAGCCTTGTGTTCGATAAGCAATATTAATTAAAATACAAGGTATACTTGGTAATAATTTTTTTACAAAGCTAGTATTATATGTATCTGTTTCACTATCCCAAAGATGACAAGATGACATGGAAACTTTATTATTATACATATCGTATAATCCATTATAGCTGCCTATATTAGAACGATATGTTCTTATATTTTTTGTCTTACTCTCTATCATTTTACATAATATATCTAAAATAATATCTTGACCAGAAATTATAATTTCGCCACTTTTTACAGAAGAAGGTTTCATATTAATAGTAGACTCAAATGATGCCATGGAATTACTTATAAATGTATTTTTTTGGCTATTTATATAATTTTCAACATCACTTTTATCGACTCTTATTTTTCTACCAATCTTATAAGAGGGAAGCTCTCCTCTCTTTATCATTTCATAGACTGTATTTTTTGTAATGTTTAACATTTGAGCAACTTCCATTGCATTTAATGATGAATTCATAACAAACACCTCCCTAGAAATATTGTAACATAAAATATTTTTTTTACTAAATATTCTAAAAAATGTATAAACTTGTTGATATAAAAGTATCAAATATATACAATATAAATTATAAAACATGACATAATGTTACGAAACATAATAAAACACAATAAAGGGGGATATTTATGAAAGTATTAAAAAAATTAGGAATAATGGGACTAGTTTTAGGATTAACACTAGGAGTAGCTGGATGCTCTAGCAAGAGTGAAGATAAAAGTAAGAAGGATGATACAACAAGTAAAGAGACAGTAACTTTAAATATATCTGCAGCAGCATCTCTACAAGAGGCCATGACTGAATTAGAAACAAAATTTAAAGAATTAGAGCCAAATGTAAAACTAGAAATTAATCTAGGATCTTCTGGATCTTTACAACAACAAATAGAGCAAGGTGCTGCTTGTGACGTGTTTATATCAGCAGGTGAGAAGCAAATGAAGGCATTAGAAGAGAAGGATTTATTATTAGAGGGAACAAATAAAACTTTATTAACTAATGATTTAGTATTGGTTGCTGCTAAAGGAAAAACAGTTAAAGATTTAGATAGTATAGCATCGGATGATGTAAAACATATAGCTATAGGAGATCCGCAGTCAGTTCCAGCAGGTAAATATGCTAAAGAAGTTTTAGATAATACAAAGTTATATAATAAAGTAGAAAATAAGCTTGTTCTAGCTAAAGATGTAAAAGAAGTTTTATCTTGGGTACAACAAGGAAATGCTGATGTTGGATTTGTTTATTTAAGTGATACTGTAGGTGCTGATAAAGTAGAAATTGTTTTAACTACAGACAAAGACACTCATTCACCTATAAATTATCCAATTGCTGTAATGAAAGAAAGTAAAAAACAGGACAAAGCTAAAGCATTTGAGAATTTCTTATTAAGTGATGATGGACAAGCTATTCTTGAAAAATACGGATTTAAAAAAGCTAATTAGATTATAGAATTGGAGGAAGTACAATGAATGCAGGATTAACACCACTTTGGATATCAATAAGGACATCTTTAGTAGCAACATTCATAACATTTTTTATAGGAATAGGAAGCGCTTATTTAGTAGCAAATTATCAAGGAAAATGGAAAGGATTAATTGATAGTTTATTTACTTTACCCCTTGTACTTCCTCCAACAGTATTAGGTTTCTTTTTGCTTCTTTTATTTGGTAAAAATGGACCTATGGGAAAATTATTGTTACTTATGGATAAAAGTATAATTTTTACCTGGAGTGCTACTGTTATTGCGGCTACGGTTGTTGCATTTCCTATGATGTATAGAAGTGCAAGATCAGCTTTTGAGCAAATTGATGTAAATTTAATTTCAGCAGCTAAGACACTAGGCCTTAATAATTGGAAAATTTTTTATAAAATTGCAATACCCCTTGCTTGGCCAGGAATCATAGGTGGGTTAGTATTATCATTTGCAAGAGCATTAGGAGAATTTGGTGCTACACTTATGATAGCAGGAAATATACCAGGAAAAACTCAAACAATGCCTTTAGCCATATTCTTTGAAGTTCAAGCTATGGATTATAAAGGAGCCATGCTTTGGGTAATCACTATTGTAGCTATTTCAGTAGTAATGATATTTATATTAAATAAATGGTCTGACAAGCAACAAGAAATTGTGGGGAAGAGGGGTTAGAGTATGTCATTAATAGTAGATATAGAAAAAGACTTTGGTTCCTTTTCTCTAAAAGTTAATATAGAACAAGAAAATGGTGTTTTAGGTTTTTTAGGAGAGTCAGGCTGTGGAAAAAGTATGACTTTGAAATGTATAGCAGGTATTGTTAAGCCAGATAAAGGTAAAATAATTCTAAATGGAAGAGTATTTTTTGATTCAGAAAAAAAGATAAATATTCCTCCTCAAGAACGTAAAGTAGGTTATTTATTTCAAAATTATGCTTTGTTTCCTCATATGACAGTAAAAGAAAACATCGAAATAGGATTAGCTAATCTTAGTAAAGAGGAAAAAAATAAAATAGTAAAAGAATATCTTGCTAAAATGAAACTAGAAGGATTTGAAAAAAGATATCCTCATCAGTTGTCAGGTGGACAAAAGCAAAGAATAGCATTTGCTAGAGCTTTGGCTTGTAATCCAGAAATACTTATTTTAGATGAGCCATTTTCTGCATTAGATTATCATTTGAAAAGTAATATGGAAAATGAATTAATCGATATTATTAATGATTTTAAAGGTCATATTGTATATGTTACTCATGATATAAGTGAGTCTTATCGTATATGTGATGATATAGTTGTATTTAATAAAGGCTTGGCGATAAATAAAAGATCTAAAAAAGATTTATTTAAGCATCCTATGTCAATGACAGAAGCAATTATTACAGGTTGTAAAAATATTTCTGAAATAGATAGAATTGATGAAAAAAGAGTACTTGCCAAAGACTGGGGAATCGAATGTACATTATCACATTATGCAATAGACAAAGCAAAATATATTGGCATTAGAGCTCATCATATGAGGATAGTTCAAAATAATCTACAATTTAGTAGAGAAAATTTGTTTGAACTTTCCGTAGTAAAAGTTTTTGAAAGTTCGTTTACATATATAGTTTATGTAAAAAATTTAGAAAATGAAAATTCTAGTGCAATACAATTAGAAATTAATAAGAATATAGACCCTCTAAAAGTTGGAGATAAGGTTTTTGTAAAATTTGATGAAAATTGCTTATTTGATTTTTGCCAAAATTAAGATTGATACAATGATTGTAATGTAAAGTGAATAAAAAAGTGTAGATTTTGTATGCAGTTCAAAATCTACACTTTTATTTATTTTTATGATAATATAATATTGTAAATAAAAATTAAAAGGAGAGTTGTTTTTGAAAAATAATAAGAGCATTGTGGGAGAACTTCTTTATAAATAAGGAGTAACTACAAAATACTATCCTTATTTATAAAGAAGTCTTTTTCAATATAAGATTGATATATAAATAAAGGAGATTAAAATGAATTTAGATACATTTGAAAAGTTACAATTAAATGAAGTTAAAGAATTAGTAAAAGTATACTGTGTAAGTTCACTTGGGAAAAGTATTATAGATAAATTAGAACCTAGTGGGAATTATTCTGTTGTTAAGAAAAAGCTAGAGGAAAATAAAGAAGCAAGAAGAGTATTAGAAAGTAGTAATCATGTACCATTAGAAGGATTATTTAATATATACCCTGTAATAGATAAAGTAGAAAAGGGAATAATTTTAGATGTTGCAGAACTTATTTCTTGTGAAGATTTCTTAAGAGGATGTAGAAAGATAAAATCATTTATGTTGGATAAGGAATTTTATTCGCCTACATTAAGTTCTTATGCATTAAATATAACAGAATGCGAAAATATAGAAGAAGAAATTAAATTTTCTATTAAAAATAATAAAATTTACAGTGAAGCTAGTAAAGAATTAAAGAAAATTAGACGAAGTATAGATATATGCGAAGGTAGAATAAAGGAGAAGCTAAATAAATTTTTAACATCTTCTACTAATAAAAAGTATATACAAGAATTTATTATAAGTAAGAGAGATGATAGATTTGTAGTACCTATTAAATCATCTTTTAAAAATGAAGTTGATGGAACAATTTTAGACACTTCTTCAAAGGGTTCAACAGTATTTATAGAACCAGCATCCATAAGCAAATATTCTTTAGAGTTAATTACATTAAAGAGTGAAGAATCTATAGAAGAATATAAGATTTTATCATATCTTACAGAATTGATTTATTACAAAATTAGAGAGATTAAGTTGAATATGGAAATAGTATCTCAGTATGATATGGTATTTGCTAAGGCTAAATTTAGTCAAAATAATAAATGTATTACACCGAATATAAATAATAATGGATATTCTAAGATTGTTAAAGGAAAGCATCCTCTGTTAAAAAGTAATGTAGTGCCCTTGGATTTTGAAATAGGCAATAAATATAGAAGTTTAATTATAACAGGACCTAATGCAGGTGGAAAAACTATAACTTTGAAAACTGTAGGTATTTTAACTTTAATGACACAGTGTGGTTTTGATATACCAGCTATGAAAGATACTGAAATTAGCGTGTTTGAAAAAGTTTTTGTTGATATAGGCGACAATCAAAGTATCGAAAATTCACTTAGCACTTTTTCTTCTCATATAAAAAATATATCGGATATTATGAGAGAAGCTAATAAAAATACTTTGATACTATTTGATGAAATAGGTTCTGGAACAGATCCAAACGAAGGTGCAAGTTTAGCTATTGCACTTCTTGAAGAGTTTTATCAAATGGGCTGTATTATGATAGCATCGACTCACTATGAAGAGATTAAACATTTTGCCAATAAACATCCTCATTTTAAAAATGCAGGAATGATGTTTAATAAGGAAACGTTAGAGCCATTGTACAAGCTTGTTATTGGTAAATCAGAAGATAGCAATGCACTATTTATTTCTAAAAAAATGGGAATAAAAGATAAAGTTTTGCAAAAGGCCAAAACTTACATGGACAATAAAAATTATGATTTCACTTTAGTAAAAGAAAATAAAATTGTAAATAAAGTTGTTGAAAAAGAAAATTCAGTTTTGATAGACTTTCCCAATTTTGAAATGGGAGATAAGGTAGAACTATTAGATTTTAATGATTTTGGTATAGTGTATAAGCCAATTGACAAATTTAACAACGTGGAAGTTTTATATAAATATGAATTTATTAATATAAATGCTAGAAGACTAAAATTACAATTTAAAGCTAAAGACTTATATCCTGAAGGGTATGATTTAAATAGTTTGTTTATAAGTTTTGAAAAAAGAAAGCTAGATAGGGATATAGAAAGAGGATCTAAAAAAGCTTTAAAGAAAATTAAAAAGGAAATAAAAAGCAATAGCTAAATAAAGAAAAAGGAAAGTGTGACTTATTACACTTCCTTTTTTTATTTAGCATTTTAAAATTTAAACTTTGTTTTAGGACTAGCATATTCTGATTTAACAACTGACATATTATCTCCTTGTCTTACATTAACGTACTTTCCTTGTGGTGCCATTAAACTAAATTCCATATATCCAGTTCGTAAAATATTAAAAATAGTAGCATTATTTTTATTAACATCAGCAACTAATGTACCATTATAATTGATTCTTACAAATTGTCCCCCAACAATTCTAAGTTTTACCTGATAGTTATTAATAGGAATTATTTTGAAAGTTTCTCCTTGTTGAGCAATAGCAGCAACGGCATATAAAACGTCGTTATATCCTACTATTACAAATGCATTTGAAAACAGTGATTTCATTTTTACCTTAGGAATATCTAGACCTGGAGATATGGCTGCTCCAGATTCTGTTTCAGGTGGAAATGGTGAAATAGATGGACCAGGTCTTGGGCTTATTAAAGGTGGTGATATAGGAACTGGTCCTATTTGTATAATTAGCTCTCGATTATCTATACTCATATTTTGCCCCCTTATATTAAACTACTTATTATATTTTATGATGATAAGTAAGTTAAGGTTACTTGGAGTATTTAAACAGTAATAATATTACCTTTATAGGAAAATAAAAAACACTTAAAATCTATGAAATACTTGTATTTATTGAGATAATATGCTATTCTTAGAATAAGAATAAATAAAGATTAATTTAGATAATAATTTTTTCCTATAAAGACGAATTATTGCTATATGGTCTTTATAGGAGGATTAATATAATGGATAAAAAGATAATATGTAAAGATTGTAAAGCTGAGTTCTTATTCACAGAAGGAGAACAACAATTCTACAAAGAAAAAGGATTTGATAACGAGCCAGTTAGATGTCCAGAATGTAGACAATCTAGAAAACAACAAAATAACAAAGGCAGAAGATAGTTCTGTTAAAGATAAGCTATAAGATTAAATCTTATAGCTTTTTTAGTTTAAAAAAAAGAAAAGTGTATTAATAATTAAGTGCAATTCTATAAAAATTAAAGCAATCATAAAATTTCCATAAATCTCAAAAAATGTTAAAAAAATTTTATATTTCGACAACGCTCACTAGCATTGACTTATGATAATGAGGAGTATATAATGGATAATTATTAGATTAAAAACAAAATTGAGAGAGTGGAGATGAATAGTATGGAAGGAAGCATAGAAGCAATTGCTACCAATAATTTATTGTTAATATTTTCGATGATAATAATTACGGGTATTGCACTGGGAAGGGTAAGTGAAATATTAAAAATTCCAGATGTAATACTATATTTAATATCAGGGATAATAATAGGACCAGCCTTTTTAAATATTTTAAGTATAGGGGCTTTTCCAGTAGAAAATAATTTAATACTTACTTTTGGATCAGCATTTATATTATATGAAGGTGGTAAAGAAATTAATTTAAGAGTACTAAATAAGGTAAAAGTAAGTGTAGGTATGTTATCAACAGTAGGTGTTGTAATATCTTCAGTTGTAGTAGGTGTTGTGGCAGCTAAGATATTTAATTTACCTATGATGACAGCTCTTCTTCTAGGTGCAGTTATAGCTTCAACAGACCCAGCAGCCCTTATACCTGTATTTAAACAAGTCAGAATAAAGGACAAGATAAAACAAACTGTTGTAAGTGAATCTGCTTTTAATGATGCAGTAGGAGCTATATTATCTTCTGCATTATTAGGTATAGTTATGAGTGGTCAGTTCTCAGCAGTAGACAGTATTAAAGAATTACTTATTTCAGCAGCGGTAGGAATAGGTGTAGGAATATTAGTAGGATATTTATTAATAATATTAGTTTCAGATAAAAGAGTGGGAATATTCCATTCTTATGCTCCGATTATGTCAATGTTGACAGTTACTCTTGCTTATGAGCTAGCTACAATGTTCCATGGTAGTGGATATATGGCAGTATTTATGGCAGGATTAATTTCAGGAAATAAAAAAATGTTTGGTATTTGGTTGGAAGAAGCGGATTATCAACCAACAGTACATTTTACAGAAAGTATAGCCACAATATGTCGTATGTCTATATTTGTCTTACTAGGTACTCAAGTAAATATATCAGCATTAGCTCAATATTGGTTACCATCATTAATAACAGTATTAGTTTTAATGTTTGTAGGAAGACCTCTAGTGGTATTAGTATCTACTGCATTTGATAGAAAAGCACAGTGGACATTTAAAGATAAGTTATTTATGATGTGGGTTAGAGAAACTGGAGTTATACCAGCTGCAGTATCAGGAATAATAGTGGCTATGAAAGTGCCAGGTTATGAAATAATATCTTCAGTAGTATTTATGACTATACTTGTGACGTTAATAGTACAAGCAAGTACTACTAAACTAGTTGCGAAAAAACTAGGAGTATTAGAAGAAACAACAGATAACGTATCTGAAGTAGTTGCTTAATATAATATAAAATCCCTTTATAATATTATCATATTATAAGGGGATTTTATTTAATTATTTGAAGATAAGATAAAGATTTACTTTTTAATCTGTAATAAAAATTATAAATTATCTTTAAAAAACAGAAATATAGCCAATTGCAACACTTCCCCCATGTACTACTATTATACGTGGGTACTGAGTTTAAATAAGTTTAATAATTTCATCATTTCTAGACTCTGTATGTACAGATTCCAAAATTAAGCTATCTTTTTCATAGCCAATGATAGTGATATCAAAAACTCTACACATTTGATGCTGACCGACATCAGTTGCTACTATAGCATCTGGAAAACGTCTATTTACTTTTTCAATTATGACTTGTGGGGACATAATATTTTTTGCAAAAAAATCATTTCATTAATAAGAGAACATTACATAACATTCATTAATATACTTCCAAATCATTTAAAAATATTTATAAAACCCCAAACTTAAATATAAGCTCGTAGCGATGCTACCTAAATTAAAGAAATAATCGTGCACTCTATTCCTATCAAATGAATATATCTTCCTTTATCAGTGGAAATTTCGCTTTTTTTAATTATAAAATGGAATAAATTCAATGATATATAAAAAAAAATATATGTAACCTATAAAATATATTTTTAGTGTACAATTGTTTATAAACAGTTACCGAAGTGTGCAGGGGGTATAGATGAAAAAGATTATAGTGTTAATTGTTTTGGCAGTAGTAATATTTTTTAATTATGATAAAATAGATGAGATTTTTTTTCAAATGAATTTATCACAAAATCATCTGAATTATGATGAAAAATATTTTTTTGATTTGAATGGGGATGGAGAGCGTGAAGAAATAAAACTAGAATCATATAAAGATAAACAAGATAATTTTATTGTAAATTTATATATAAACAATAAACTACAAGAAAAATACGAAGATGAAAATAATATAAGTGTACATATATATGATTTTAATAAGATGGATAATAAAAAGGAAATATATGTGATTTTAGGAGATAAGCTTGAAAACAGTAAAATAAACATATTTACCTATTGTAATAAAAATAAAAAATATAATTTCAAAACAAATGGAAGAATTATAAATAATGATGATAAAAATGGAACAATGAAAATCACTTATGGAACGACAGATGATTCAGCTAATTATAATCATTATAGTAAAGTTATTGGAGGAGAACCTATTTTTATAAATTATGTTTACAAAAGAAAACTTGATTGTGATTTTATAAATATAGATAAAAAAGAAGCTCAAGTTGTAGGTATTAGTAAAGAAAATAAATATATAGTAAAAGATGAAACTATAGTATATGAAACAAATGTAGGGGATGTAAAGGCATATACTCTCTTAAAGGGTGATAAAATTAAGTTAGTATCTTTGTATAATTATGATGGTAATCAATGCATAAAGGTAGTGAATGAACAAGGTAGATATGGATGGATAAAGATAGAAGAGAAGCAAATTTTTGAGAAAAAATAATAATAAAAGGTCAACATATATTTATATGTTGACCTTTTATTATTATTTTTTCTCTATTAATTTTAACTCTACAGGAGCAAAGTTCTCAACTGTTTCACCAGATAAAAATCTGTGTGCTAAGTTTACTGCAGTTTCTCCAATTAATTTGGGTTGTTGAGCTATGGTTGCAGCCATATCACCTTTTTGAACAGATGTTACAGCATCATCAGTAGCATCGAACCCCACAACTAAAACATCATTCATATTGGCATCTTGTAAAGCTTTTAGGGCACCAAGAGCCATTTCATCATTTTGAGCAAATACAGCATTAATATCACCTTTTGATTGAATTATGTTTTCCATTACAGAAAGACCTTTAGTTCTATCGAAATCAGCACTTTGCTTAGTTATTATTTGTAAATTACTATTTTTTATTTCATTGTCAAATCCAGCACCTCTATCACGAGTTGCGGAAGATCCAGCGATACCTTCAAGTTCTACTATGTTTCCTTTATTGCCTAGCTTTTCAGCTAAATACTTGGCAGCCATTTTTCCGCCTTCCACATTGTCAGAAGCAACGTGAGAAACTACTTTACTTCCATTAGAAGCTCTATCAACTGTAATTACAGGTAATTCTAAATTATTTGCTACCATAACAGAGGCTATGGCAGAGTCTGAATCAACAGGATTTAATAAAATCACATCTACATTTTTAACAGATATATCTTCCATATTAGAAACTTCTTTGGCAGGATCGTTTTGAGAGTCTAAAACAACTACATCATATCCTAATTTTTTTGCTTCACTTTCTATACCAGATTTTAAATCTACGAAGAAAGGATTGTTTAAAGTAGAGACTATAAGACCGATTTTTCTAGTATTATCAACACTTTTTTGTCTACATCCAACTAGTAATGATGTACATAACATTAATGATATCATTATGGTAGTTACTTTTTTTGACATTTTTACTACCTCCTAGTTACCTTTTCTGTCTAAAAGTACAGCTACTAATATAACAGCACCTTTAACCATCATTTGATAATATGATGATACGTCTAATATATTTAAGGCATTACTTAAGACACCTATTATTAATGCACCAACTATTGTTCCAGTTATTTTACCTTTACCACCAGTAAGAGAAGTTCCTCCAAGAACTACAGCTGCGATGGCGTCAAGTTCATATCCATTACCTGCAGTAGGTTGAGCAGAGAATAATCTAGAAGTTATTATTATACCTGCAATAGAAGCAAGTATACCGCTTATAGTATAAACTGATATTTTTATTTTGTCTGTGTTTAAACCAGAAAGTCTTGTTGCTTCTTCATTTGAACCTAAAGCATAAGTATATCTACCCATTTTAGTGTTTTTAAGCACATAAGCACATATTGCAAATGTTATTATCATAATTAGAGCAGGAGTAGGTATACCAAGGATTTTACCTCCACCAATTTGACCAAAGTTTAAAGCTAATTCACCACTTCCAAGAGTTATTGGTTTACCATCAGTGTAAACTAAAGTTAAACCTCTAAGAACTGTCATTGTAGCAAGAGTTGCGATAAATGGTTGTAATTTACCTTTAGTTATTATGAAACCATTTAAAAATCCTACTAAAGCACCTATTACTAAAGCAGCTAAAACTGCTATAAATAGATTATTACCTGAAACTAATAGAGAGGCACAAACGGCACCACTTATGGCAAGAATAGAACCTACTGATAAGTCAATTCCACCAGTTAATATAACGAAAGTCATACCTGCTGCAATTATACCATTTACTGAAGTTTGTCTTAATATATTGAATATGTTTTTTGTACTTAAAAATGATGGGCTAAGTATTGATACTACCATGATTAGAGTAAGTAGACCTACTAAGCTCTTGTATTTTATTAATGTTTCTTTTAAATCAAATTTATTATGCTGTTGCTTCACTTGAGATGACATCCCTGTGATCCTCCTTAATTTCTACTGCACATTTTAATATTTTTTCTTGTGTAGCTTCTTTTATATCAAATTCTCCTGTTATTTCACCATGACTTAAAACTAGAATTCTATCAGATAGTCCTAGAATTTCTGGCATTTCAGAAGAAATCATAATTATTGCTTTTCCTCCAGATTTAAATTCATTTATTAAATCATAAATTTCTTTTTTTGCACCAACGTCAACTCCACGAGTTGGCTCATCTAAGATTAACACATCAGGATGTGTCATAAGAGCTTTTGCTATGGCAACTTTTTGTTGATTACCACCAGATAAGTTTTTAATTAATTGTTCCATGCTAGGAGTTTTAATTCTTATTCTATCTATATAACTATTAACTCTTTCTTTTTCCATATTTTTATCAACTACAAAAGATTTTGAAATTCTTTCTAGAGAAGATAAAGTCATATTTTCTCTTATTGATAAACCTAAAATAAGTCCGTCACCTTTTCTATCTTCACTAACATAAGCAATTCTATTTTTTACACCGTCAGATGAAGATTTAAGGTTTAATTTTTTTCCTTTTTTTATAATGCAACCATTTTCTAAAGGAAAATGGCCGTATATAGTTTTAGCAAGTTCGCTTCTACCAGCACCCATAAGTCCTGATATGCCAAGTATTTCACCTGCCTTAACTTCAAAAGAAATATCTTTTACAAATTTATTAGATACATTTTCTAATTTTAAGATTGTATCACCTTTTTCAACTTGTAAATGAGGGAACTGATCAGTTAATTTTCTACCAACCATCATTTCTATCATTTTGTCTTCATCAAGGTTACATATTTCTTCTTGACCAACAAATTTTCCATCTCTAAGAACTGTTATATAATCACAAAGTTCAAAGATTTCTTTTAATCTGTGAGATATATAAACAATAGCTTTGTTATCAGCTTTTAGTTCGTTTATAACTTTAAATAAAGAATCAGTTTCTTTATCAGTTAGAGCATCTGTTGGTTCATCCATTATTATTATTTTTGCATCTAGAGATAGAGCTTTAGCAATTTCTATCATTTGCTTTTCACCTATACTTAAGTTTTCTACAAGTTCTCTAGAGTCTTTATTTATATTTAATCTTTTTAATAAGACTTCACTATCTGCATGTAATTTATTAAAATCTATTCTAAATCCTTTTTTAGGTTCTCTACCTAAGAATATATTTTCACCTATGCTTAAGTCATTAACTAAGTTTAATTCCTGGTGTATTATGGCAATACCTTTATCTGTGGCATCTTTTGGTCCTTTAATATCTTCTTTTTTTCCTTTATAGAAGATTTCACCGCCGTCTTTTTTATATACACCACTTAGTATTTTCATAAGTGTTGATTTCCCAGCACCATTTTCACCCATAAGAGCCATAACTCTACCTTCGTAAAGTTCAATATTAACTCCATCAAGGGCTTTAACACCAGGAAATTCTTTAACTATATTTGTCATTTTTAAAATTGGTGTTTTCATTAAAATACTACTCCTGATTTTAAAATTATGTTAGCGTAAGGACTACATTCTCCAGTTCTTACTACTGCCTTGCTGTTTTTTGTTAAAACTTTAAATTCTTCATGACTTACTTCTTGTAAGTTAGAAACTCTTTTCTTTATTGCTTCATAAACTTCTGGATTTTTTTCTTTTATCTCAGAAGCTACTATTGCTTCTTCAACACATAATTCCACAAGTATTACATCTAAAGTTTGAATAAAAGTAGGTACATTATGAGTTAAAGCTAAATCTATTCTTTTAGTTTCAGATGGAATTGGTAAACCACAATCACCTATAGTTAAAGAATCAGTATGTCCCATTTGGCTTATTGCATAAGATAATTCACTATTTATCATTTTTGTCTTTTTCATAATTACCTCCCAAAGTTTTCAACGTCTTTTAATGTTGGTAGAGAGCTTTGAGCTCCTTCTTTCATAACAGATAAAGCTCCTACTTTAGAAGCAAAGTCCATGGCTTCTTTTATAGTTTTGTTGTTTGATAGAGCAACTGCTAAAGCTCCTGTGAAAGAATCACCAGCAGCAGTAGTATCAACTGCTTCAACTTTGTAAGCGGGTTTAAAGAATGATTTTTCTTCATTTATATATAAGCTACCTTTAGATCCAAGAGTAACTATTAATTCGTTGACACCTTTTTCTATTACTTTGCTAGCTGCTTTGTTTATATCATCTTCATTTTCTATTTTTATTTCAGAGATAATTTCCAATTCGGTTTCATTAGGAGTTAATAAATCCACACTTTTTATTATTTCATCATCTAACTTAACTGCTGGTGCAGGATTAAGTATTGTGTATTTATTTAAATCTTTTGCAACTTTTAGAGCATACTTTACAGTTTCTAAAGGAGTTTCTAATTGGATTACCACTATATCACTGTTTTTTATGCAATCTATATTTCTATCTATATCATCTTTAGTTAATTGAAAATTTGCTCCTGGGGCTACAACTATAGCGTTTTGAGCATTTTTATCTACAGTTATAAATGCCACACCAGTAGAACAACTAGCTATATGAACATGATCTGTATTAACATTATCATTATTTAGAGCTTCCATTAATGTTTTACCAAAACTATCATTACCAACTTTGCCTATCATAGAAACATTTCCTTCTAATCTAGCCATTGCAACGGCTTGGTTTGCTCCTTTACCTCCTGGAACTTCTTTGAAATTGCCTCCTAAAAGAGTTTGTCCAGGCTTTGGCATTGTGTCAACATTAACAACTAAATCCATATTCAAGCTGCCTATAACGCATATATTTTTCATGTTTTACCTCCAAAGTTATATTGTATACATCTTATGTATAAAAAATATTTTATTTTATATAGAGTAACATATTGAAAAAAATAGTGCAACATAATTCGATTGAATTTGACATATATAATGATATAGTATTTAATAATAAATTAAATAAGATTTTATATATAATAGAAAAAAGATTAACTAGTCATTTATTGCCATAGGGGATATAATATTATATGGAATATTTAAGTAAAGGCGGGTAAAAATGAAAAAATTATTAGCAGTATTATTAGTATGTTTTAGTATTTTGTTGGTAGGATGTGTAAATACAGACCTAACATTGGATATAGACAAAAAAGGTAATATGACCATGGCTATGAAATTATTAACTAATAATTATATGGCTACAAATATGACAGAAGAGGATTTACAAAGAGTAAAAGAAGAGTATAAGGCAGATTCTATTGAAAAAATAAATGAACCTAATCAGTCAGGATATTTGCTTAAAAAAGATTTAGGAAACATAAAAGGTTTAATGTCTAGTGAAAATAAAAATATAAAAGATAATAAATTTATAAATATATCGGAAGAGAAAAGTTTAATTTATAATACTTATGATGTAACTTTAAATATTAAAGAGGCTCTTCTTGGAGAGATGACAGAAGAAGATTTGTCAATGCTTAGTTTTATAGGAAACTCAGCTAGTATGAATCTACATATGACAATTCCATTTAAATTATCAGAGTCTAATGCAACAAGCACAGTTGAAGAGAAGGATGGAAGAACTACTTATAATTGGGACTATACTTTAAATACATTGGATAGTATTCATGTTAAATTTAATGTTCCAAACATTTCTAATATTATAATGATAATTAGCGGAGTAGCAGTTATAGTTATTGGTGGGTTTATTTTTATAAGAAAAAGAAAAAATAAAGAAGTTTAATAGAAAAAGCCAGTGAAATCACTGGCTTTTTCTATTAAAAAATTTATGTTTATTTATTCGATTATTTTAACTTTTACATAAACAGTTCCAGAAAAAATATCATTTATACCAGCAAAATCGAAGCTAAGATCACAAGGTATACAATCCAAATTCCAGGTTATAGAGTTCTCTTGCTTATTATATATGCCGCCTTGACATGGAGTTATATTTTTAATAATACTCCCATCAATATCTTTTACAAAATCTAAAGATAAATTAAAAATATTGTTTTGTGGAGCTGTACCTTTTTCAACTGTAATTTTTTGATTATTAGCATAAACATAAGAGATATTTTTATAAAAAGAAGACAAAGGTGATAAATCTTTTAAATTATTATTGCTAAGGTCCAAATAAGTTAGATTAGTCAAAGCACATATAGGATTTATATCAGAAATTCTATTATTTAGAAGACTTAGAATTTTTAAGTTTTCAGCATACTGCAAGCCTTCTAAAGAATTAATATGGTTAGCAAATTCATCTAAAACAGTTAAATTTTTTATATCATTAAAAGTAAGAATACATCTATCATTTTTATCTAGAACAATATTTATAAGTGATTTCAATCTATCATCTGGAATATTTACTTCATTTTTTAAGTCCTTGGAAGATACATAATTAACAGATGAAGGAACATACTGCAAATCAGTAATGTAAGTATTATCTAAGATTAATGTATATAAATTATTTGCATGTTCTAAACCTTTTAAAGATTTAATACTCTTATTGCTTAAATCTAAATATCGAAGTTTTAGAATATCTTTTAAAGTTATAATATTGTTCTTTTTATCTAAAATATCCATTATTTCATTTTGTAAATTTTCGTCCTCTATAATAACAGTTTGATCCACGTCAATTAAATCTACTGTAACAATACCAGAAAAATAGCCATCATCACTTTCAAAATTAAAACTAGGACTTTCAAAAGAAACTAATGATGTATCCCAAGTTATCTCTTTACTCTCACTATTATATTCACCTAAGTGAGTAGGAGATATGTTTTTTGGTGTTTGCCCATTAATGTCCTTTAAAAAGCTAATATCTAATGTATAAAAATCAGGTGATCCTATAACATCCTTGATTTCTATATCTTGATTTATGGCACGTAATTCTTTAAGGTTTTCTAAAGTAGATAATGAAGATAAGTCAGAAACTCTATTTTCATTAATTTTAATAAATCTAAGATTTTTTCCACTAGAAATAGGTGAAATATCCTTAATCTCATTACCGTTAAGTAGTAAAGACGTCAAATTAGTCATATTAGACAAATCTGGCACAACTGTAATCAAATTGTTATTTAAAAATAAAGTATTTAAATTTTTTAAGTTAATAAGTTGTTCCATGCTAGTTAATAAATTATTTTCAATAAGCAACTCTGTCATATTAGTTGCATATTGAAGACCCTCCATACTACAGATATATTTGCCTAGGGAGGATATATCTGAATATATATAACCTTTTACATTTTCCAAGTCTGATTTAGTTATTTCTGTGTTTTCTTCCCTAGAAAAGTATTGGTTTATGACAGTCTTTAAATTTATGTCCGGAACTAGGTTAGTCATTTTACGCACCCCCTTTTTTATTTATATGATTGAAGATATTGATTTGTTAATATGTATTGATATAGTTAGTAATAATTTAGGTGTAATTATAATATACTTAAATAATATTTATTAAAAATGAATAAATGGAGGTGATTAAATGCATGAAAGCAGTGTATTGCAACAGCTAATAAAGTTAGTTAATAATGCTAAAAAATTAAAAATAGAGTATGGAGTTACAGGTCAGGAAGTAAATCGGGACAATAATAATATAATTACCTTCTCTTCTAATACAACTATGGAAGTGAATTATAGTGAGAAAAAAGGGTCAATATCAACTGTTAGAGGTGATTTTTCTGGAACATATACAACTAAAGAAGTTTTTGAAGATTGTAAGGAAGAAATAATAAAGAAGGACAGTAATAATAAATTAGAAACATCATATATAGTGGAATATAGTGAAGAGGATTATGAGAAGCTTTTTAATATAGGAGGAAAACTACATCCTCTACAAATTGAAGAGTTAATTCCTGTAGATAGTCAAATGAATAATAAATGCTGTCAAGTATGCTCTCCTTCTAAAGTAATAACAGACTCTATACAAGGATATATAAAATCAACCTATGCTATTTATCAAAAAGATGAAAACTATTATGATATTACTATGATTATGAGTCAATTAGATAAAGAAGCAGAGGTGCCACTTATGCAGTACTGTAATACGAGAATATATACCATATAATAAGATTAATTTTATATTTAACATAATACACCTAAGGATATATCTTTAGGTGTATTTTATTTGGAATACACAAAGAAATGCAACTATATATAATTTTGTATATTTTACTTAAAACGGAATATTATATATCAAAATGGATTTAAAGTTCGATAAACCTTGAAAATTAATAAATTTTTTAACAAATACATTAATAATTACCTGTGAAATTAAATAAGAGTAAAATAAATAATGTTTTAGCTTATAATTCTTTAAAAAATAAACAAAAACAATACAAAAATATATTCAAACTTAAAAAAATAAACAAAAATACGAAAATTAGTGTATAATGTAATAATAACGACGAAAAAGAAATAAGGGAGATTGAACAATGAAGAAAAAAGTTACATTAACAAGTAAAATTTTATTAGGATTATTTTTAGGTTTTATATTTGGATTAATATTGAAATCATTACCGGGAAGCTATATTAAGGATACAGTAATTATAGGTGGAGTATTCAAGGTATTAGGTACTGGATTTACATCGGCAATTAAAATGATGGTTGTTCCATTAGTATTTGTTTCATTAGTATGTGGAGCATCATCTATGGGAGATGTTAAACAATTAGGAAGAATAGGAACTAAAACTATGGTATTTTACTTATTAACTACTGCTGTGGCAATAATAATAGCTTTATTTTTAGGAAGTGTATTAAAACCAGGTGCAGGTCTGGATATGAGTTCTGTAGTTACTGGTGAGGTAGCAATAGGAGAATCAAAATCACTTGTAGATATTATACTTGGGATAATACCATCAAATCCAATTGCATCTTTTGCAAATGGTGATATGCTACAAATAATATTCTTTGCATTGCTTACAGGAGTAGCAATGAGCATGGTGGGCGAAAAAGCAGAGCCAGTAAGAAAAGTATTTGAAAGTGCTAATGATATATGTATGAAAATGGTTGGAATAATAATGATGGCAGCTCCAATAGGTGTATTTGCTTTAGTTGCAGAAACTTTCTCAACTGTGGGAAAAGATGCCATATTAGTTTTAGTTAAATATTTAGTCGTTGTACTTTTAGGTCTAGCTATTCATGTTACTATAGTTTATGGTGGACTATTCAAAGTATTTACAAAACAAAAAATTAAGCCATTTTTAAAGAAGTTTACAAAAGTTGCAGCTATTACTTTTTCGACTTCATCAAGTAATGCTTCAGTTCCAGCGAGTATGGAAATATTAGAAAATTTAGGTGTTGGTAAAACTACAAGATCTTTCACAATACCGATGGGAGCAACTATAAATATGGATGGAACTGCAATAATGCAGGGTGTGGCAGCTTTATTCATAGCTCAAATATATGGTATAAATTTGGAAATGAATCAAATGATGACAATAGTCTTAACAGCCACATTAGCATCAATAGGTACTGCTGGAGTTCCAGGTGTTGGAATGATAATGTTATCTATGGTTCTTACTTCTGTGAATTTACCTCTTGAAGGAATAGGGTTAATTATGGGAGTGGAAAGAATAGTAGATATGTTTAGAACTACAGTTAATGTTATGGGAGATAATGTGTGCACACTAATTGTTGCCAATAGTGAAAAAGACTTTGATGTAGACAAATATTGTGGTGGTGGAAAAGAAGAAATAGCGGCGTAAAGCTTAGATTGGACAATTTTCTTTATTGTTATAAATTAATAGAGTTAAATAATAAAAAGAACATCTCTGAAATTATATTTTGTAGATGTTCTTTTTATTATTTAAATTTTGTACAAATACCATTTACAAGTTCTCTTTTCAAACTTTAGTTCGAAAGGTTTTATAACATTATCGATACAAGATTGGCATTTATAAACTATAATTGAATCACCAGCAAATTTACAATCTACAAAATCTATAACCTTATCTACTTTTATGACTTTAGTAGAATCTCTATCTTCGAATTTAAATTTAATAGGTTGTATTTTACCACTCTTATCAAATACAGTGACTATATCGATCTCCTTAGACACAAGTTTCATTTATAATCATCACCTTTCAATAAATTATATTAAACTACTCATCATGGGGTAATCATCTTCGTTTATGCCACCACATAGTGGCGGAATAGGAGTGTCTATAAATTGAGCTGTTGATATTGCATATTTGCCATATTTATTTCTAATGTTATCAATAGTTTTGTCTAGGTTTTTCTTTTTTTCATGGCTTCCTTCTTCAAGTAAAGATAGTTGAACTTCGTTATTATTAAACAGTCCTGTCACATGCACACCTACTTGGCGGATGGGTTCTTCTTCCCATAATTCATCAAATAGCTTTATAGCTTCTTTTTTTATGTCTTGGGTGCTATCAGTAGAGTAATTTAGTTTTTTCTGCTTTCTTCTATAAAAGAAAGAGTCTGTTTTATAATGTATAGATACTACGTTGAAACAACTATTATTTTTTCTAAGCCTCATACCAATTGTTTCACAAAGAGATGAAATAACCATGTGAGCTTCTTTTTTAGTGGCTATATCAAAATGAGTAGTTGTACTATTGCCCATACCTTTCATACCTATATAACTACTTTTTCTAACTTCTGAATCTTCAATGCCATTGGCATATTTCCAAATTTGCTCACCATAGGAGTTTAGTTTATATTTTAAAACATCAACATCAAAATTTGCTAAATCACCTATAGTTTTTATACCGTAGCTATTAAGTTTTTTTAGAGTTTTTCTTCCTACGCCAAATAGCTCTCCCACATCTAAAGGCCACATTTTTTTTTCTATTTCATAAGGAAAAAGAGTATGTACTTTATTTGGTTTGGAAAAGTCAGATGCTATCTTTGACAATAATTTGTTATTTGATATTCCTATGTTGACTGTAAAACCCAGTTCTTTTTCAATTCTACCTTTTATTTCATAGGCTAAATCTAGGGGATCTTTATATAAATTTTCCATGTTTGTAAAATCTAAAAAGCATTCATCGCAGCTAAACCTTTGTATATTAGGCGTATACTCATTAAGAAGTTCTACCATGAAGTCAGAACATCTTTTAAATAAATCATAGTGGGGAGGAACTACAATTAGATTTTTACACTTGATTCTAGCAGAAAATAAAGTTTCACCTGTTTGAATTTTATAATTTTTAGCAGGTCCACTTTTAGCTAATACAATACCATGACGTGTCTCCTCATTACCACCAATAACACTAGGAATTTTTCGAATATCTGTTTCATATCCTTTCTCTAGTAAATAAGCAGCTGTCCAAGATAAATATGCACTGTTTACATCAATATGAAAAATAAGTTTTTTGCTCAATAAATGCACCTTCCTTTTCATGGAACGAATGTTTAATATATTTTAATTATATTCGAACTATTGTTCTATGTAAATATGAAATTTATAACAAAAATAGAATTAATACTTTTGAATAAGGAAGTGCACTGAAGTAAGAATGTATTGAGTCTATTTGGTTAATATAAGTACAGTTAAAAAAATAAAAAATTTTAAGTAAGGAGGGAAATTATTATAAAAAAACTAGATAAGAATCAAAAAATACTACTAATTGGAGGAATAATATTTTTAGTAATTATTACTGCTCTAGGATTTACAGTAGGAAAAAAAATAGTTTCCCTTGCAAAAAATCCGAATGAATTCAGAGCATGGATAAATAGTACAGGAATATGGGGAAAATTTATTATGATAGGAATTTCGGCTTTTCAAATTATTGTAGCAATTATACCAGGAGAGCCTATCGAAATTGCATCAGGATATGCTTTTGGATGGTTTTTAGGAGCAGTTCTTTGTTTAGCTGGAACTTTGTTAGGACAAGTAGTAGTGTTTTTATTTGCTAAAAAATTTGGAATGGACTTTGTTGAAATTTTTGTATCAAAAGAAAAATTAGAAAAAATGACCTTTTTGAAAGATAATAAAAAATTATATATGACAACATTTTTTATATTTTTAATTCCAGGAACACCTAAGGATGTTATTTCATATGTTGCAGGAGTTACACCTATTAAACTTGTACCATTTTTATTGGTTTCAGGAGTGGCTAGGATACCATCTGTTGTTTCTTCAACTATTGGAGGGTGTTGTCTTGGATTAAAGAATTACACTATGGCAGCCACTGTATTTATAGTAACCTTGATTGTAAGTGGAATATTATTTTTTATTTATAAAAGATATGAAAAAAAGAAAAGTAAATAATTTATTATATATGAAAAAGCCCTCTTTATTAGGAGGGCTTTTATAATATAATAAGTTTAAATGAAAAATAAGGAGGGAAATCTATGGAATTCAGAAAATCAAGAAAATCAGATATAAAAGAAATTATAAATATTATTGAAGAAGCTCAAAATTACTTTAAAGAAAATAATATTGATCAATGGCAAGATGGATATCCAAATGAAGAGAGCATAATTAATGATATTGAAAGTGGCGAATCCTATGTTTTATTGAAAGATAATAAAATAATTGCCACAGCTTATTTATCTTTCGGTGGAGAAAAAGATTATGATATTATATATGATGGAAGGTGGATTAGTAATGAAGATTATGCTGTTGTACATAGGGTGGCAGTTTCTAGTAATATAAAAGGTAGTGGGGTAGCTGATGATCTATTCAAACATATAGAGAAAATTTGTTTAGAAAATAATATAAATCATATTAGGATTGACACTCATAGACACAATAAATCAATGCAAAGGTTCTTAAGTAAAAATAAATTTGAGTACTGTGGTGTAATTTATTTAAAAGATCAATCTGAAAGAATAGCTTTTGAAAAGATATTAAGAAAAAAAACTATCTAAAGTATGGATTTAATCATATATAAAAGTTGATTTAAAATAAAAATAAAATAAAACAAAAAAATATAAATAAACACTAGCATATATGATGTAAAGTGTATATAATTTATAGTGTAATAGCTAAATATTGGCAAATCTAGAGAAATCTAGAGACGCAAAGCTATAGGGGCTAAGGTTAATCACACTATGCCAGCCAGTTGCCGAAGAATAAAAAATTCTTTGTTATCATAAACGTAAGCTATTTTTATAAAGGTTTATGATATTAGAATAGAATGGCAACTACCCTGAAATGGTAGTTTTTTTATTTTAGGCTTGGTAGTAAAACCCCGTATTTAAACAACCCCATGTTTAAATACACCAAACCCTATATTTAAATATTGTATAATCCCCATTATACAAATATTTAAATATAACATACCCCATAATTAAAGAAAGACGGTAATTTCACCCCTGAAATTCCGTCTTTTTTTTATATTTAAATTTTAAAAAGTAATTTTACATTTTTTCAGGTTCATCGTATTTTATACCTTTAGTATCAACCTTTATAGATTCTATAATTACGCCTTTTTCAGGTTTGTCATTAGTTCCTGTTTTTATATTTTCGATTTCGTGTACTATATCTATACCCTTTATAACCTTACCAAAAGCAGCATATTGTCCATCTAAGTGAGGTGAATCTTTAGTCATAATAAAAAATTGACTACCTCCACTATTTTTGTTTTGGCTTCTTGCCATAGATAAAACACCTTCTGTATGCTTTAAATCATTTTGGAATTTGTTTTTAGTAAATTCGCCTTTAATGCTATATCCTGGGCCACCTGAACCATCACCATTTGGATCTCCACCTTGTATCATAAAGTCTTTTATTACTCTATGGAAAGTAAGGCCATCATAAAAACCACTATTAGCTAAGTAGATAAAGTTATTTACTGTATTTGGAGCTATATGAGGATAAAGTTCAGCTTCAATAGTTCCATAATTTTTGATAACTATAGTTGCTATAGGAAGCTCTTTGGGAGGTGTTCTAACTTCATTATTCATTTCTCCTTGGGAACATCCTACAAGAGCCATTGCTCCTGCTAACAAGCTTGCTAGAATTCCTTTTTTTCTTTTGTCAGTCATAAATTACCACCTTTTATTTTTTATTATAATTATTTATTATATCATAAATAGAAATCAATAGTTTCAAATGAATTAAAAAGAGAAATTTTACACATAACTATAAATTTAACACATAGAATTGAATGAATAATATAAAAAAGGTGTATTTTGTGTTGGAAACGATTTCACAAAAAAGGTTAAAATATACTTATTGACCTATAATTTTTTATCTGATATTCTTTATAAGATTGAAAAAAATAATGCAGACATTACTAAAGTAATGCTTGCTTTTTTATTGTAAATGGGAATTAATAATTATTTAATTTATAGATAATTATTAATTTCAAATATATTATGATGTAGCAATAGATGTATGACATCTTTGGTAACAGTATAGAAAAATAAATAAAGATAGGAGAAATAAATATATGACTAACGATATGACTAAGGGGAGTCCTTTGAAAATTTTTATATTTTTTTCCATACCTTTATTAATTGGAAATGTGTTTCAACAATTGTATAGCATGGTTGATACAATTATAGTTGGAAGATTTGTAGGAGTAGATGCACTGGCAGCAGTTGGTTCTACTGGATCCATGTTCTTTTTGGTAAATGGTATGATACTAGGTCTAACTAGTGGATTTGGAGTATTAGTTTCTCAAAAATTCGGTGCAAAAGATGAAGTAGGTGTAAAAAAAGCTGTAGCAAGTAATATTACATTAACATTAATTTCAACTTTTTTTATGACAGCAATAGCTTTAATAGTAAAAAATTCTCTTCTTAGAATGATGAATACACCAGAAAATATTTTTGATAATGCAAATACTTATATAACAATAATTTTTGCAGGATTAATAACTCAGGCTCTTTATAATATGGCTGCAGGAATACTTAGAGCTTTAGGGGATAGTAAAACGCCACTGTATTTTTTAATGATTTCATCTATTCTTAATGTTATTTTAGATTTGGTATTTATAATTAATTTTAAAATGGGTGTATCAGGAGCAGCTCATGCTACTAACATTGCACAAGGATTTTCAGCAGTGTTATGTTTAATTTATAGCTATAAAAAGTTCCAAGTATTAAGACTTAAAAAAGAAGATTTTAAAGTTGAGTCACACTATTATACAAAGCATTTAAAGATTGGTATACCTATGGGGTTACAATTTTCAGTAACAGCTGTTGGAATCATAATAGTTCAAAGCGCTATAAACGTATTTGGATCAATAGTAATAGCATCTTATACAGCATCATCAAAGGTACTTCAACTTGTTATGCAACCATCAATTTCATTTGGGGTGACAATAGCAACTTATGCAGGACAAAACTTAGGTGCTGGTAGGTTTGATAGAATTAAAAATGGTATGAAGATAATGAATAAAGTATCAATAGTTACTAGCTTAATAGCAGGTGCTGTTCTTATATTCCTTGGGAAATATTTTGTAACTTTATTTATGGAAAATCCAACACCTGAGATATTTAGCTATGCTCAACAAGTATTTAATTACTCTGCAGTATTCTTTATACCACTAGGATTTATATTTGTATATAGAAATGTACTGCAAGGTATGGGAGAATCTTTTGTACCTATGATGGCAGGTGTTTATGAGCTAGTGGCAAGAAGTATAGTGGCATTTACATTACCAAAGTTTATAGGATTTACAGGTATTTGTTTATCAGATCCTGTAGCTTGGATAGCAGCAGCTGTGCCACTTATTATAACTTATTATAGAAAAATGAAAAAAATAGAAAATAAAGAAGGTATTGCTTAATAAGCAATACCTTCTTTATTTTTAAAATATGTTTTTATTTTTATGATTTAATTATTTAGCAGAAATGGATTTTATAGAACTATAAGAGCTATAAACTTTCTTGCTATTTACTATTTTGTATGCTCTTACTTTATAGTAATAAGTTTTATTTTTAGTTAGATTTGTATGGATATAACTTAAGTTGATTGTAGTTATTTTTGAATAATTTTCATTTTTACTAGTTAATCTGTATACTTCATATCCTTCGGCGCCAGAAATTTTGTTCCATGAAACTTTTATGCTTTTACTTTTTGGCGTTGATAATTTTACTGAAGGTGTAGATAATTTTGTTTCTTCGTTTATTACGTTTGAATAATAGCTATAGTATTTTTCTTTCTTTGAAGTTTTAAATGATTTTATTTTATAATAATATTTCTTATTACTAGATAAACTAGAGTCAGTATAGCTTAAAGTGGAATTTTTAGTGATATCTTTTATTTTAGTGTAAGTACCATTTTTACTATTAGATCTATAAATTCTATATCCATCTGCATTTGAAACTTTTGACCAACTTAATTTTATACTTGAAGAAGTAGTACTTGAAATTTTAGTGTTGGTTACAGTTTTAGGAACAATTTTAAATGTGATTTTTTTTGTTCCTGTGTAATTACCCTTACCTTTTATAGTGGCAGTTGCAGTTCCTATAGATGTATTATCTTCAAATGATACAGTATAATCTTTGTTTTTTACTAAGGCTTTATTATTGTACTTTATGCTTATATTGGGTGATATTTTGCTGCCTGTATATTTTTGATTTGAAATAGAATCTATAGTAGTTTTTGAAATGTTTATAGGATTACTTTTATAGTAGTAGTTTAAGTCTACATTACCACTTATACCATCGACTTTTCCGCTTTGGCTATATTGCCACATGATATATTTACCCCAATAATTGCATTTATCACTATATTGAGCTATCCAAAAATCGTAATAATTTCTTAGATTATCACTAAGATAAAATTTTGATACGGTTTTGTTTGTATATATACCACATTTGTATCCATTTGATTTTAATTTAGACAAAAATGTTTCACAAATATTAGATACTGAACTAAGACTAAGATTAACTTTATTATCTTGTGCCGATTTTATAGTATATTCTTCATAGTCAAAGAAAACAGGAAAAGATAATTCATTTTTGTAAGGTGAAATTACTTCAATGCATTTTTGAGCTTCATCTTTTACACTATTAACAGTATAAGCATTGGAAAACCAATAAATACCAACTTCTATTCCAGCATTTAAAGCACCCTCTATATTTGCTTTAAACTTAATGTCTTCTGTCGTTCCGTTTCCAGCACGAATAATAGCAAATTTAACACCTGAATTTTTTACTTTTTCCCAGTCAATATCTCCTTGATGATAACTTACGTCGATTCCTTTTATGGCAGTGCTATTGCTAGGTTGATAAGGTTTACCTTCATTTGGTAATTTGACATAGTCTGCAGAAACATATCCAGAACTATTGGAATAAGATATTTTATACCAAGGATCAGTTACTACGTTAGAACCATTTATTTTCGTGATTCTAGAAATACTATCTAATATATTTACTGAACCTCCATGCTTAATAGAGCCTATTTTTGAAGCAGAAGTGGAAGGCTTAGATCTTACACTTAGCTCCTTAACAGCTGTAGATGAAACGTCGACATATCCTTTAGCAAGTATAGAATTCTCTGCAGCAAAAGTATAACTTGAATTTTGAAAGCTACAAAAACAAATTATACTAGCTAGAAAAATAGCTAAAAATTTTTTTATTAAATTCCTCATAAATTTATCCCCTCATTATAAAATTACATAGTTTTACAAATATGTATAAATATATTATATATGAATAAATACTTAAGAGAAATAATTGTATTAAAAGAAAAAATATTTTAATAAAAAAACTTGACTATGAATATAAATGTGATATTATAGGATTTAAAAAATATTTGATAGTTGGGAGAGTATTATGTACATTAGTGAATTAATAGACAGATCAATGAAAAATAAAAATCCAGATTTAGTATTAAAGAATGCAAATATAGTTAATGTATTTACACATGAAATTGTGACTGGGGATGTTGCAGTACATGATGGCATAATAGTAGGAATTGGAGAATATACAGGAGATACTAATATAGACTTAAAAGGGAAATATATAGCATCGGGGCTTATAGATTCCCACGTTCACATTGAGTCATCTATGTTATCACCAGGTGAGTTTTCAAAAGCTATAGTACCAAGAGGAACTACTACAATAATCACAGACCCGCACGAGATAGCTAATGTTTGTGGTCTTGATGGAATAGAATATATATTAAATTCAAGTGAAGAATTACCTTTAAATACATATGTGATGCTACCTTCATGTGTGCCAGCAACTAATTTTGAAAATTCAGGAGCAGTTCTTAAGGCTGATGATTTGGAAAAATATATAAATCATCCAAGGGTTTTAGGTTTAGGTGAGATGATGAATTACCCTGGTGTTATATATAAAGATAAAGTTGTAATGGATAAGTTAAATTTAGCTTATAAAAATAAAAAAAGTGTAGATGGGCATGCTCCTCGTATAAATGGAGAAGGCTTAAATGCATATGTTTTAAGTGGAGTAAACACAGATCATGAATGTACAACAGAAGAAGAAATGTTAGAAAAATTAAGACTAGGTATGTATGTTATGATAAGGGAAGGTTCTGCAACTAAAGACCTTAAAAATCTTATAAACGGAGTTAATCAATATAACTATCAAAGAATTTTATTATGCACGGATGATAAACACCCAGAAGATTTATTAAAAGAAGGTCATATAGACTACAATGTTAAATTATCAATAAAAAATGGAATAGACCCAATAACAGCAATACAAATGGCAACTATAAATCCAGCAAACTGTTACAATTTAAAAGATGTAGGAGCAATAGCTCCAGGATATAAGGCAGATATAATCGTATTTGATAACTTAGAAAAATTTAATATAGAAGAAGTTTATAAAGATGGAAAGTTAGTAGGAAAAGAAAAAATGCCTTTATTCACAACTAAAGAAAAAGACATTTCTAAAGTATTAAAAACTGTTCATCTTTCAAAAATTGATATAGAAGACATACAAATATATTTTGAAAAGGAAGATGGAGAAGAAGAAGTAAATATTATTTCATTAAAACCTCATAGTTTGATAACTGAAAAATCAAAGGCTAAAGTTAATATTGTTCAGAATAAGTTTGAATATGACAATGAAAAAGATATATTAAAGTTAGCAGTAATAGAAAGACATAAAAATACAGGAAATATAGGTATAGGTCTAGTAGAAAGCTTCAAATTAAAAAATGGAGCTATAGCAACGACTATATCTCATGACTCTCATAATATTATAGTTGTTGGGGATAATGATGAAGATATAGTTAATGCTGTGAATAAAGTTATAAGTATGGATGGAGGAATTGCAATATCATCTTCCAATGAAATTTTAGAAAGCTTACCTTTAAATATTGGTGGCTTAATGAGTGATAAAGATATAGAGTATGTTAATTCAAGATTTAGTAAATTGGTAGACATAGCTTATGATTCATTAAAAGTAAGTAAAGATATAGATCCATTTTTGACTTTAGCGTTTTTAGCACTTCCAGTAATCCCTAATATAAAACTTACAGATAAAGGATTATTTGATGTGGAAAATTTTGATTTTATGAGTATAGTATCAAAATAAATTAGAATAAAAAAATAAAAAACATTTGACAATTCTAAATATTGATATTACTATTAATTACAAATAAAAAAATTAATTTAGATAAAAATTAAGAAGAGGAGAAATGGTGTTATGAAAAATTCGAAAATTATAATAAAATTAAATATACAACTTCATCATCACCATCATAGAAGCAAGGGATTGTAAATTATGAAATTTAATTCATAGATACAAGCCCTTTTAGCGTTGTTAAAAAGGCTTGTATCTATGGTGGAATATATATTATAAATATTAACCACATAGGTATTAGCCTATGTGGTTTTTTTATTGCAATAATTAACAAAGAAAAAATTAAATTATTAGGAGGAAAAAGAAATGAAAAAAGTATTAAAAAAATTAACAATGGGATTAGCAGTTTTAGTAATTATGATAGGGATAGTAGGATGTAATAAAAAGAATGTAGATTCAAATGATAATGAAATAGTAATAGGGTATGATAATACATATTTTCCTATGGGATATTTAGATGATAATGGAAATATAGTAGGCTTTGATGTGGATTTAGCTGCAGAAACTTTTAAGAGACTAAATATGAATGTAAAATTTCAAAGTATAGACTGGTCAATGAAAGAAACTGAATTAAATTCAGGAAACATAGATGCCATATGGAATGGATATTCATTGACTGAAGAAAGAAAAGAAAAAGTTGCTTATACAGATGCATATATGAAAAATAGTCAGCTTATAGTGACTTTAAAAGACTCAACAATTAAAAATAAAGAAGGCTTAAAAAGTAAAATAGTAGGGACTCAACAAGGATCAGCAGGGCTAGAAGCTTTAGAAAAGGATACAGAAATATTAAATAGCTTAAATGGAGCACCAATTTTATATGATACTTTCGATAAGGTTTTTAGAGATTTAGAAGCAGGGAGAATAGACGCCATAGTTGGAGATGAAACTTTAGTTAAATACTATATAAGTAAAAAAGGTGAAGAAAAATATAAAATTTTAGATGATAATTTCGGAACTGAAGACTATGTTGTTGCATTTAGAAAAGATGATGCCCAGCTTCGAGATAAGGTGAATAAGACAATAAATGAAATAAAAGAAGATAAAACTTTTGATGAAATTTATAACAAATGGTTTGGAAAATCTGAGTAAGATATAAAAATTAAGGAAAAAAGCAAGGAGGAAATTTTATAATGTTAGAAGGATTAAAAATTACATTATCAGTGTTTTTTATAACCTTGATAATATCAGTACCACTTGGAATTATGATAGCTTTTTTAAGATTATCTAAAAATAAAATAATAAGCAAGATAGCAAATTTTTATATATTAATTATGAGAGGAACACCATTATTATTACAACTTGTATTTGTATTTTTCGGTCTTCCTTTAATGGGAATAATATTTGATAGATTTGATGCAGTAATCGTAGCATTTTCACTAAACTATGCAGCTTACTTTGCTGAAATATTTAGAGGTGGAATTCAATCTATAGACAAAGGTCAATATGAAGGTGCTTTTGTACTAGGATTTAGTAAATTTGAAATGTACAGAAAAATAATCTTCCCACAAGTTATAAAAAGAGTATTACCTGCCATGTCAAATGAAGTAATAACTTTAATTAAAGACACTGCTATAGTTTATGCCATAGGATTAAACGATATATTGAGAATTGCTCAAATAGCACAAAATCAACAGGCAAGTATAGTGCCTTTAATAGAAGCTGGAGGAGTGTATTTAGTTTTAATTGGAATTTTAACAATTATGTTCAAAAAAATTGAAAACAAATATGCTTATTATAGATAAAAAGATGGGAGAAAAAATATGTTACAAGTAAAAAATTTAAATAAATCCTTTGGAGATAATAAAGTACTAGATAATATAAGTTTTGAAGTAAATAGTGGGGAAGTATGTGTACTTTTGGGAAAATCAGGTGTAGGAAAAACTACAATTCTTAGATGTATAAATGGTCTTGAAGATTTTGATGAAGGAGAAATAATAGTAGATAATTGTGTAATGAAGGATAAAAGTCATATATCGAAAAATAGAGATAAAATAGGAATGGTATTTCAAAATTTTAATTTATTTCCACATATGTCGGTTTTAGAAAATATAATATCAGCACCAATAAATGTATTGAAAAAGTCAAAGGAAGAGGCAACTAAAGAAGCAAAAGAAATTTTAAAAATGGTAGATTTAGAAGACAAAATAAATGCTTATCCTTATGAGTTATCTGGAGGACAATGTCAAAGAGTTGCCATAGCGAGAGCTTGTGCATTAACACCAAAAATCCTTTGTTTTGATGAGCCAACATCAGCCTTAGATGTGGATTCAATAGAAAAAGTTTCAAAAATAATAAGAGATTTAAAGTCCAAAGGCATGGCAATTTTGATAATAACTCATGATATAGGATTCGCTAATAATATTAAAGACAAAATAATAAAAATAGGAGGCTAACATTAAAAACAAATAAAAGTATAAAAATTAAATTATATAATTTACTTTAAAAAAGGATAGTGTTACTATAATTATCAAATTAAAAAATAAATATCTCTTATCTAGAGTGGTGGAGGGACTGGCCCTATGAAACCCGGCAACCAGTATATTTTTATATACACGGTGCTAAATCCTGCAGTATATTTACTGAAAGATAAGTATAAATTCGCTATTAAAACTTGAGTTTATACTCAAGTTTTTTTGTTTTATATGAATGAAATTTCAAGTAATGGAGGAGCTATAGAGATTTTTATTTTACTACAAATTTAAGGGGGAACATTATTATGAAATTAAAAAGATTATTAAACATAGCACTAAGTGCAGTGCTATGCGCATCATTAGTTGGATGCTCAAATTCATCACCTGAATCTAAGGATGATAAAACAATTAAAGTAGGGGCTACATTAGTTCCAGGTGGAGAATTATTAGAAGAGTTAAAACCACTTATAGAAGAAAAAGGATATGAGTTAGAAGTTGTAACGTTTAATGATTATGTACTACCTAATGAATCATTAAATAATGGAGAAATCGATGCAAATTTATTTCAACATAAGCCTTATTTAGATGAGGCAGTAAAAAGTAAGGGGTATAAAATAATGGCAGGATCTAAACTATATATTTGTCCAGGAGTATTATATTCTAAGAAAATAAATTCTATTGACGAATTTAAAAGTGGAGACAAGATTGCCATAAGTGATAATGCTTCCTCAGCATCAAAGTCTTTAAGATATTTGGAGAGTGAAGGGTTAATAACTTTAAGAGAAGGTGATATAGTTGGAGTTAATGATATTACTAAAAATCTAAAAAATTTAGAATTTGTTCAATTAGATGTGGCTCAAATACCGCCATCATTAGAAGATGTTACAGCTGGGTTTGTGGATACAACTTATGCCATACCTGCAGGACTTAGTGCAAAGGAAGATGGAATTTATACAGCACCGATAAATGATGAATATGCTAATTTACTTGCATATAGAATAGAAGACAAGAATAGTGAAAAAATAAAAGTGCTAGAAGAAGTTCTTACATCTGATAGATGTAGAGAACTTATAGAATCTAAATATAATGGAATTGTAATACCTGTATTTTAAAGTAAACATAGTTGTCTAAATGAGACATATAAAATAATAAATTTCCATGAAATTTGCACCGTAATTAATGTTAAAATTATCATGATTGAATAGAAATTTTAACATGGTATAATATAAATGTATTAATAGAATCAAATAACTTGGAGGACAATATGGCAGGCAATATATTTGGAAAAATGGCAGCAGACACATTAGGTTTATCTGATATAGGCAAGATAATAGATCCAAAGGACTTTAACAAAGTTGATGGAGATGATTATATAATGAACGAAGATGGTGAGAAAATCTACTTTGTTATAAAATCAAAATCAGATGAGTATGTGTTTACAAATAGAGGATTAATACATGTGGATGGTGCATCTGCTGTGAGTAAAAAAAGAGTAGTAAAAAGACATGAGTTTCGTAGTGAAAATGTTCATTCGGTAACGCTAGAAACGGCAGGAACAGTAGATTTAGACGTGGAAATAAAATTTAGCTTTGCAGACGATTATTTCAGTATAGATGTTGATAAAAAACAAATAGAACAATTAAAAGATTTATATAAAGCTTTATTTGAAATTGGGAAAATACAACATAAAAATAGACAGTCTTATGAATATGGAATGAAAAGCTTAGACATGGCCAATGATGCTGTAAGTAGATCTCGTATGGAGGGTAATACTGCCAATATGATAGAAGAAATTACTAAATTTAATTTTAGTTGGATGAGTGATATAAGAGAGAATTATAATAATAAAGATTTCGGATATATTTTTGAAAAATATATAAATAATTAATAAGAGCTAAAAAGGTAGAAGTAATCTAAAATATTATAGAGTGAAATTTAAAATGATATAGGGGAATTACTCCTCTATATCATTAATATATTCTATGAAATACTGAACTAAAGTGGGATCAAATTGTGTCCCAGAACATCTTTGAAGTTCTTTTATAGCTTCATTTTTACTCTTTGTATTTTTATAAGGCCTATTATTAGTCATAACATCAAAAGAATCAGCAATATTAATTATTCTAGATACTAAAGGGATTTCATCTTCTTTCAGTCCGAGAGGATATCCTTTGCCATCCCACCTTTCATGATGTGTAAGAACGCATTTTGCAACAGTATATAGTTCACTAGATGCATTTATAATACGATAGCCCTTTTCTGTATGAGTTTTCATTATTTCAAATTCTTCATTAGTAAGAGAACCTGGTTTTAGTAGTATATCTTCACTAATACCTATTTTACCAATATCATGTAGTCTAGCTACTAGAATTAATTCATCTAGTTCTGAAATTTTAAAGTTTAACTTTTGTCCTAAAGCTAGTGCATATTTAGTTACTCTTTTAGCATGCTCATTAGTTTCTAAGTTTTTTTCTTCTAAACTTTTTAGTAAAGAATCCATAATGGAGCTTTTAATACTTTTGTTATCTAATAATTTATGACGATAAACCTTTTCTTCAGCCTTATTTATGCAATCATAAATATTATCATCAACCTCATCTTTAACTACAGCCCCCAAAGAAATACTAAGTTGCATATATTTATAATCGTATTTTTTACAATCATTTAAAATTTTTTTTATTAATTTATCACATTTTAACTCGTTAGCATTTGGAGCAAGAATAATGAACTCATCTCCGCCCCATCTAAAAACATATCCACTTTCACTGCAAGAAGACTTTAAAACATTAGAAATACTTCTTAATAATTTATCGCCTTCTAAATGACCAAGAGTATCATTAATTAATTTTAATCCATTAACATCACCCATTATTATACCTAGAGGATGATACTTTGTTTTATTAAGTTTTTCTATTTTTTCTTCAAAACTATTTCTGTTATAAAGATCAGTAAGAGTATCTATTTCACTTAAATATCTTAACTTCTCTTCTAAAGTTTTATGTTGAGTTATATCCCTTGATATTCCGACTATACCACGTATATTTCCAGATTCATCAATTATGGGTGTTTTTATGCTTTCCTCAGTTATAATATGACCGTCAGAGTGTTTATAACAATTTTCAAAACTAATTGGTTTTTTAGTTTTTAAAATTTCTTTATCTTGTTTATAGAAGTTCATGGCTCTATGTTTGTTATGCATTAAATCCAAGTCAGTTTTTTCTAATAGGCTGTCATCATCTAATAAATTGCAAATGTGTAGATTTTTAAAGCTATTTAAAAATGCCTTATTATAACCTAGGTATTTAGAATTTTCATCTTTGTAAAATATTGCCTCAGGGAGTGTATCTATAATAGTTCTTAAAATATTCTTTTGATGTATTAATTCTAACTGTTTTTGTTTTTTTTCATCTACATCAATAACTATGCCTGCAACACCTTGTGTTTCTTGTCTTTTATCAAGAATAGGAAATACATAGGTTCTAAAGTATAAATCTTTAATAAGTACTTCAGAAATAGTTACTTTTTTTGTTATTAATGTGTTTTTTAATTGTTCATTATAAATATCAGACTTTTCTTTAGATAATACATCAACAGTTTTTTTTCCAATGACATCACATGCTTTTACGTTATATAGATTTTCATAATGATCATTTATAAAAATTATTTTTGTATCAATGCCTTGTATCCACACAGGATAAGGTATATTTTCTAAAAATAATTTATATATGTCTGTAGAATTAGTATTCTCCATTATATAAGCTCCTTTTGAGTGTATTTTTCGTAAATCATAACAAGAAATATTTTACAATTATTTCATGATTATGTCTATAAATACTATATAAAAAAGGAACTACTAAAACTTTATATAAAGTAGTTCCTTTTAAAATTATCTTTCTTCTAGTATGAACTTATTTATAACATGAGCAACTCCATCTTCATCATTAGAAAGAGTAATATAATCTGCTAAGTCTTTTATTTCTTCTGTAGCATTTCCCATGGCAACTCCAAGTCCTGCATATTCTATCATATGTTTATCATTTTCTGCATCTCCAATACAGATGATTTCATCTTTTTTTATACCAAGTTCTTGAGCAAGGAGCGAAATACCATTACCTTTATTTGCATTTGGATTTAAGAACTCTAAAAATGAAGGAGTACTTCTTACTATAGTATATTTTTCGTAGTATTCTTTAGGGATTTTTCTTATACATTCATCTAATATTTCTGGATGGTCTACCATCATAAATTTAGACATGG
This sequence comes from Terrisporobacter mayombei, assembly GCF_020748465.1. Taxonomy (GTDB): domain Bacteria; phylum Bacillota; class Clostridia; order Peptostreptococcales; family Peptostreptococcaceae; genus Terrisporobacter; species Terrisporobacter mayombei. The sequence continues at coordinate 898,509 of NZ_JAHZMP010000001.1, read as the reverse complement.
CAATGTCTTTTGGAACTTCATCTAATGTAGCAACATTTAAATGAACTCCAGTAAGATGGCATTCAAATACTGTATAATCACTGATATCTTTATTAAAAGTATAAATAGTTTTAGTATCATAAAAATGACTTCTAGATCCAACTTCAAGGCTTAAATTGTATAAATCCATTAAGTCTTCATATTTTAGTGTTAAGTGAGATACAGGATTTTTAGTAAATGTATCTTGAACTAAAGCACCATTGAAAGTAGTAGCATAATCTCCCTCTTCTTTAAGACTTAACTCATCTATGAATTTTTCAACACCTTTTAATGGTCTGCCAGTGCATAAAACCACTTTAACGCCTTTTTCTTTTGCTTCTTTTATAGATTTTTTTACACCTTCTGTAAGTTGGTGTGAACTATTGATTAAAGTTCCATCAATATCTAATGCAATTAATTTGTAATTCATAAATCCTCCTGTTGCATGTTAAAAATGTAAATTATCTTTAAATAACTATATTAATAAACTTATATATTAATATTTTTGGATAAGATTAATATTGAAATTTATTAGTAGTAATTTTCAAGGACAATATATAGTTTAAAAGTTTTTATAACTAAATTCAATAAAATTTCATTGGAATAAAATTAATTGTTAAAAAATAAACTATATAAAATATTAATATTAGCATATAAATCATTTTTAGTAATTAAAAATATATAATTTAAAAATTAGAATATAAGTGGTTTTGGAGAGAATTATATATGTTGATTTAATTTTATATATTAATTTGATAAAAATTTAACAAATATATTGACAGGTGAAATAAGATAATTTATTATAAATAGTATAAAAAGTTGTTAAAAATATAACGAAGTTTATTAACATTATAATTATATAGGGGGAGTTTCGAAATGAGTAAAGAAACAAAAAAAGTTAAAGTTGTAAACCAAGAAGTAAATGTTGAAAGCATGATTAATGAATTAGTGGAAAAGGCAACTATAGCTAAAGAAGCTATGTTAAAGTTAGATCAAGAAGCAGCGGATAAGATAGTAGCAGCTATGGCAAAAGCTGGACTTGATAAACACATAGAACTTGCTCAACTTGCAGTAAACGAGACAGGAAGAGGAATATTTGAAGATAAGGTAACAAAAAATATTTTTGCTACAGAATATATATATAACAGTATAAAATACAAAAAGACAGTTGGAGTAATAGAAGAAAATGATGAAGAAGGATACATGATGGTGGCTGAGCCAATAGGTGTAGTAGCTGGGGTAACTCCTGTTACAAATCCAACTTCAACAACAATGTTTAAAACTTTAATATCTATGAAGGGGAGAAATCCAATAATATTTAGTTTCCATCCGTCAGCTCAAAAATGTTCTGCTGAAGCAGCTAGAATATTAAGAGATGCAGCTGTAGAAGCAGGAGCTCCAGAAAATTGTGTGCAATGGATAGAAAAACCATCATTAGAAGCATCAAGTGCATTAATGAAGCATAATGGAGTATCATTAATACTTGCAACTGGTGGGCCTGGAATGGTTAAGTCTGCTTACTCTGCAGGAAAGCCAGCACTTGGAGTTGGGGCAGGAAATGTGCCTTGTTTCATAGAAAAATCTTCTGATATAAAACAAGCAGTAAATGATTTAATATTATCTAAATCATTTGATAACGGAATGATATGTGCTTCTGAGCAAGCAGTTATAATAGAAGAATGTATATACGATGAAGTAGTTGCTTTACTTAAGCATTACAACTGTCACTTCGTATATGGAAAAGAAAAAGAATTATTAGAAAAAACAGTTATAAATCCAGAAACTAAAACATTAAATCCTAACATAGTTGGACAAAGTCCATATACTATAGCAAAAATGGCAGGATTTGAAGTTCCGAAAGATGCTAAAATATTAGTAGCTGAAATAGAAGGTGTTGGAATGGATTATCCATTATCAAAAGAAAAATTATCTCCAGTATTAGCTTGTATAAAAGTAAAAAATGCTGAAGAAGGAATACAAAAATGCGTTGAAATGACAGAGTTTGGTGGACTTGGACACTCAGCAGTTATTCATTCAAACAATGATGATGTAATATTAGAATTTTCAAATAGAGTAAGAACAGGAAGACTTTTAGTAAATGCGCCATCTACTCATGGAGCAATAGGAGATATATACAACGTAAATACTCCATCATTAACTTTAGGATGCGGATCAATGGGTAATAACTCAACTACAGATAACGTATCTGCTGTAAACTTAATAAACGTTAAGAAAGTTACTAAAAGGAGAGTTAATATGCAATGGTTCAAAGTTCCTGAAAGAATATATCATGAAGTAGGTTCAATACAATACTTAGAGAAACTACCAAATGTTGAAAGAGTAATGATTGTAACTGATAGAATGATGGTTCAACTTGGATATGCTGATAAATTAGAATATCAATTAAGAAAAAGAAGAAATCCAGTAATGGTAGAAGTATTCGCTGATGTAGAACCAGATCCATCAGTAGACACTGTACTAAATGGTGCTGAAGCAATGAGAAAGTTCCAGCCAGACACAATAATAGCTTTAGGTGGAGGATCTGCAATGGATGCTGCTAAAGGTATGTGGTTATTCTATGAAAATCCAGAAGCAGACTTTGAAGACTTAAGACTTAAATTTGCTGATATAAGAAAAAGAGTTTACAAGTTCCCTAAATTAGGAAGAAAAGCTAAAATGGTAGCTATACCAACTACTTCAGGAACAGGTTCAGAAGTAACTTCATTTGCAGTTATAACTGACAAAGTAAATAATGTTAAATATCCATTAGCTGATTATGAGTTAACTCCAGATGTGGCTATAATAGACCCACAATTTGTAATGTCTGTACCAGCTGCTGTTACTGCAGATACAGGACTTGACGTATTGACTCATGCTGTAGAAGCATATGTATCTATAATGGCAACTGATTATACAGATGCTCTTGCAATGAAAGCTATACAAATGGTATTTGAATATTTACCATTATCATATAAAGGTGGATATACTGCTGAAGGTAGAGAGGCTAGAGAAAAAATGCATAATGCATCTTGTATGGCAGGTATGGCATTTGCCAATGCTTTCTTAGGTGTAAACCACTCATTAGCTCATAAGTTAGGATCTGAGTTCCATATACCACATGGTAGAGCTAATGCAATATTATTACCACACGTAATAGAGTACAATGCACAAATGCCAACTAAATTTGCTGCATTCCCTAAATATAAATCTTTCGTAGCGGATAAGAAATATGCTGAAATAGCAAAAGTTCTTGGATTAAAAGCTAATACAACTGAAGAAGGTGTTAAGAGCTTAGTTGAGGCTATTAGAAATTTAATGAAAGAATTGAATATGCCAATGTCTATAGAAGAATGTGGTATAGAAAAAGAAACTTACTTTGGTTCAATTAAAAAATTAGCTTTAGATGCATTTGACGATCAATGTACTCCAGCTAACCCAAGATTACCATTAGTAACTGAACTACATGAGATATATAAGAATATATATCCAGCTAAAAAAGTATTAAAAGAATCTAAAAAAGAAGAAAAAACATTAGTATAAAAATAGTTTAATTAGTGATTCCTTAAAAATATAACCTTAAAAATTAATATTTTGTGCAATACAAGAGACCTTCTATAAAAAATAGAAGGTCTTTTGTATATGATTTTTACCCAATATTACGTTCAAAATCATCTCATTTTTTATTTATTAATACAAATTATATCACTTAAAAGTTCAATAAGTAAATTTGTATTTTATAATTATTGAATTGATAGAAAATTAAAAAAATTGACAGTATGATATATTTAAGGTTAAAATTAAATTGATAAACTATTAACTTATAATTTTTATATTATAATTGTGTATAATAATATAAAAAATTATATTGTAAAGGAGTGGTAGGATGATAAAATTGATGGTTATAAGCGCTCTTGTAATATTAACTTGCGTCACATCTAGTAAAGTGTTATACAAATTTGGGGTACCCATACTTTTAATCTTTATAATACTTGGCATGGTCTTTGGAGCAGATGGGATATTCGGAATTGATTATAATAATTTTGAATTAACAAAAGATATTTGTACCTTAGCCCTTATATTTATAATGTTTTTTGGTGGGTTTGGTACAAACTGGAAAATGGCAAAGCCTATTGCTATTCCATCCATATTAATGTCAACCATAGGAGTAGTTATAACAGCAGGTCTTACAGGCGCATTTTGTTATGGCGTATTAAAAACTACATGGTTAGAAAGCCTTCTTATAGGTTCTATAGTAGCATCTACAGATGCAGCTTCAGTATTCTCTATACTTCGTTCACAAAAATTAAATTTAAAAGGTTCAATTGCATCTATATTAGAAATTGAAAGTGGGAGTAATGATCCTTTTGCATATATGTTAACTATAATTATACTTTCATTAATGTCTAACAAAGGATATTCAAGTATAGTACCAATGCTATTTAGTCAGATTGTAGTAGGGATTATATTAGCTATCCTATTATCAAAATTAACTATATATCTATTGAGACATATAAACTTTGAAATAGATGGATTTTATCCTATATTTGTAACAGCTATTGCAGTGTTATCTTATGGATTAAGTGAGTTATTTGGTGGAAATGGTTATTTAAGTGCATATATAACAGGAATAATAATTGGGAATAGTAAAATTCCTCACAAAAAAAGTATATTTGAATTTTTTGATAGCATATCATGGCTTATGCAAATAATATTATTTTTCTTATTAGGATTATTATCTTATCCATCCCAAATGTCTGATATAATGGTACAAGGAATTGCAATATCTCTATTTATGATATTTATAGCAAGACCTATAGCTACATTTAGTATTTTAAGCTGGTTCAAAATACCTTTCAAACAGCAGATATTTATATCTTGGGTAGGTCTTAGAGGAGCTGCATCCATAGCTTTTGCCATATTTGCAATAACTTATGGAGTTCCAATTAATAGTGATATATTTCACATTATATTCTTTATAGCATTATTCTCTGTTGGAGTACAAGGAACTCTTATACCTAAAATTGCATTAAAATTAGATTTAATAGATGATGAATCTTCAGTTTTCAAAACCTTTAATGACTATAAAGAAGATAAAAGCACAAAGCTAATAGAAATATCAATTACTGAAGATAGTAATTTGGCAAATAAAACTATTATGGATAGTAATATACCAGAAGATATTCTTATAGTAATGATAAAACGAGAAGGAGATGTATTTGTTCCGAATGGTACTACAAAAATACTTCCTGGAGATATACTAGTTGTAACAGGAAATAATTTTGATAAATTGAGAATGTATCAAGAAGGAAAGAGTACAAAACTTATGGAAATATGTGTGGGAGCTACAAGTAATTTTGCAAATAAATCAATTGCAGAGGCAGATATACCAGATGAGATTCTTGTAGCGATGATAAAGAGAAAAGGAGAAATAGTTATTCCAAATGGTTCTACAGAGATACTTCCTAATGATATATTAGTAATAACAGGAACTGATATTAGTGATATAGATAAATTAGATATTGTTAATCATTAAGTATAAATTGACAAGTCTGAAAATTAAAATTAATGAATAAATGAGGAAATTTTAAACTATGACAAAAAATATAAACATACAAGAAGAACTTGAAGAAGTGCTCTTAACATATGAAAAACCATCGAGATATTTTACAGGTTTAAAAGAGGATAATAATTTGGATATAAAATTTCCTGAAATAGGTGATTTGGTAGGGGTAATTCAATCTCCTGTACATCATCCAGAAGGTGATGTATTTAATCACACTATGATGGTTGTAGATGAGGCTGCAAAGTTAAAGAATAAAGCTAAAAATCCAATTGGATTTATGTATTCAGCTTTATGTCATGATTTTGGAAAAGTGATTACAACTACAACGAAAGAAGATGGAAAAATAATTTCTTATAATCATGAAAGAGCTGGATTAAAATTAGTTAGGACATTTTTAAATAGAACAATTAGAAAAGAAGAGAATGAATTTAGAGATTATATATTAAACATGGTGGAACTCCACATGCAACCAAATCAACTGGCAAATCAAAATAGCAGGTTGAAAAGTACTAGAAAGTTATTTAATAAGTCAGTTTGTCCACAAGATTTGATACTATTGGCAAAGGCAGACGCCCTTGGAAGATCAGTAAATGAAGATTACTCATTTAAAGAAGCTTATCTAAAAAATGCATTAAAGGATTTTCAAGAGCTAGAATAATTATAATATTAAAAAAGAAAAAAATTACAAATTAATATAAATATATCTTAAAAGTCTGTTTTATAAAAAATATAACAGACTTTTTTGTTTATAAAAAGTTATAAAATTAAAAAGTATATACAAAAGTGTTAAATTAAATTTAAAATATTAAAATATAATTGACAAAATTGGAATGAGCTATTACTATTTAATTAATAAAATTTAATTAATTAAAAATAATTAAACACAGTTGAGTATGCTTATAATAAAATAGTTTAATTGCTTTTTCAGATATTAAAAATATTTTAAGGGGGAAATGATTATGTTAAAAACAACAAAAATAACTGACCCAGAATTATATTCAATAGTAGAAAAAGAATTAGAAAGACAAAAATACAATATAGAAATGATAGCATCTGAAAGCTCTGCACCAACAGAAATATTAGAACTTATGGGAAGTGTATTTGTAAATAAAACAGAGGAAGGTCTTCCAGGGAAAAGATATCAAGCAGGTTCACAATATGCTGATGAGGTAGAAAACTTATGTATTGAGAGGGCTAAAGAAGCCTTTGGTTGTGAATATGTAAATGTTCAAGCTTATTCAGGAGCAACTGCGAACTATACGGTATTTAATGCTGTACTTGACCCAGGAGACAAAATACTTGCAATGAGGTTAGATCACGGTGGACATTTAACTCATGGTTCACCAGCAAACTTTGTAAGTAAAATATTTAATTATGAGCACTATGGTGTAGATTTAAAAAATGAAACAATAGATTATGATGAAGTAGAAGCTAAAGCATTAGAGTTTAAACCTAAGATGATAATAGCTGGAGCTAGTGCTTATCCTAGACTAATAGATTACAAAAGAATGAGAGAAATAGCTGATAAAGTAGGAGCGTATTTAATGGTAGATATGGCCCATATATCAGGACTTATAGGAGCTGGTGTAATTCCTTCACCTATACCTTATGCAGATTTCTGTACATCTTCTTGCTCAAAAACAATTTGTGGTCCTAGAGGCGGATTTGTAATGTGTAAAGAAAAATATGCAAAGGCATTAAATAGATCAACTTTCCCTGGAACACTTGGTTCTATACAAATAAATGGTATTGCAGCAAAAGCAAATATGTTTAAGAGAGTAATAGAGCCAGAGTTTATTGCCACGATGGAAAGGGTTTTAGATAATGCTAAATATTTAGCAAAAGAATTGGAAGCGAGAGGATTTAGAATAGTAAGCGGTGGAACTGATAACCATACAGTACTTGTTGATTTAAGAGGTAAAAAAATAACTGGTAAACAGTTTGACCAAGCCCTTGAATCTATAGGTATAACAGTAAATAAAAATACTATTCCCAATGATCCAGAAAGTCCATTTGTTACAAGTGGCGTACGTATAGGGCTTACAGCAGTATCAGAACGTGGATTTGGTCATACTGAAATCACTGAAATAGCTGATATAATGGAAAAAGTTTCAGATAATATAGATAATGAAGATGTTTTAAAAGAATGTAAAAGTCAAGCAAGAAACTTAGTTTCAAAATTCCCATTATACCCAGATGGATATTTTGAAGATTAGAATTAGCCTCTCACAGCAATAGGTATATTTTTATAGATAGATCTTTTGCTTAAATTATTAATATATAACATAAAAATGGTGGGCGTAATATACATGTTCACCATTTTTATATTTAAAGTGATACTAATAAAACAAAACCATTGTATAAAAATAAGTATGTGTTAAATTTAATTTACTAAAATGAATTGTATTTAATGATAAGGTGGAAGATTAAGAGATTGTGGTATAATAAAAAGAAAACAAAGTTTATAGATTATCATATAAATTTTCAAGGAGAATATTAATGAGTGATTTAAATATAGGGGAAAAAATAGCACAATACAGAAAAAGTAAAGGTTTAAGTATAAGAGAGTTAGCAAAAATGGCAGAAGTTACACCATCATTACTAAGTCAGATAGAAAGAGGTTTGGCAAATCCATCGGTTAACTCTTTAAAGTCCATAGCAAATGCATTGAATGCACCATTATTTACATTTTTTACTTCTGAGGTAATAAAAGAAGATTTAATTATAAGAGGAAATAATAGAAAAAAAGTAATACTTCCTGGAGCTGATAATGTTATATATGAGATGCTAGCACCTGGTGTAAGCGATAATTTAGAATTTGCTATTATGGATTTATCACCCAAATCATCATCATGTACTGACTATATTCATCACAATGGATATGAAATTGCCTATGTATTGGAAGGTGAAGTTACCTTACATTTAGATGATGAAAAATTTGAATTAAAGAAAGAGGACAGTGTAAAAATTCCTGTTGGAATGAAACATAGATGGGAAAATAATAGTGATTTAGAATCAAAAATTATATTTGCTGTTTTATTATAAAAATAGATAGCTTTTACGAATTAAAAGGCCTGATTATCATTAATATTGATATCAGGCCTTAATATTTATTTAAATTATTAATAAATTATGTGCATTGATTTTTAATTACAAATTAGTTTTGAAAGATGTGGAAGTAAATATAAGGTATAAATATATAAATAATCAACAAAAATATAACAAATTTAAAAATAATTATATTTGGTGAGGATTAAAATAATGAATAAAGACATAAAAAATACTAAAAATCTAAAAGAAGAAAAAAACATAGAAAATATGATTGATGAATTAGTCAAAAAAGCTAATGTAGCGATGGAAGAGATGTTAAAGTTTGACCAAGAAAAAATAGACAAAATAGTTCAAGCCATGGCAAAGGCAGGCCTTGATAAACATATTGAATTGGCTAAAATGGCTGTGGATGAAACTAATATGGGGATTTTTGAAGATAAGGTAACAAAAAATATTTTTGCAACAGAATATATTTATAACAGTATAAAATACAAAAAGACTGTTGGGATTGTAGAAGAAAATGATGAAGAAGGATATATGATGGTAGCAGAGCCTATAGGAGTAATTGCAGGAGTAACACCTGTTACTAATCCAACATCAACAACCATGTTTAAATCATTAATATCTATAAAATCAAGAAACCCAATAATATTTAGTTTTCATCCATCTGCACAAAAATGCTCATCTGAAGCTGCTAGAATATTAAGAGATGCGGCCATAAAAGAAGGAGCACCAAAAGACTGCATACAATGGATAGAGAAACCATCATTAGAGGCATCTAGTGAGCTTATGAAACATAAGGGTACATCCATAATTTTAGCAACTGGAGGACCTGGAATGGTTAAATCAGCATATTCCTCTGGTAAGCCAGCTCTAGGAGTTGGAGCAGGAAACGTTCCTTGTTTTATTGAAAAATCTTCAGATATTAATCAAGCGGTTAATGATTTAATAATTTCTAAATCCTTTGATAATGGTGTAATATGTGCTTCTGAACAGGCTGTAATAATAGAAGATGAAATATATAAAGATGTTGTTTCCTTAATGAAAAATAATAAATGTTATTTTGTAAATAATGAAGAAAAACAATTACTAGAAAAGACTGTTATAAATGTCGAAACTAAATCATTAAATCCAAAAATAGTAGGTCAAAGTGCTTATACAATAGCACAGATGTCAGGATTTGAAGTGCCAAAAGACACTAAAATATTGGTTGCAGAAATTAGTGGAGTAGGTGAGGACTATCCTTTATCAAAAGAAAAGCTTAGTCCAGTTTTAGCTTGTATAAAGGTGGAAGATGAAGAGGAGGGTATAGATAAATGTGTTGAAATGACCGTGTTTGGAGGTCTTGGACACTCGGCATGTATACATTCAAATAATGATAATGTAATTTCAAAATTTAGTAATAAAGTAAAAACAGGAAGGCTTTTAATAAATACGCCATCAAGTCAAGGAGCAATAGGAGGTATATATAATTCTAATATGCCATCATTAACTTTAGGTTGTGGATCTATGGGAAATAACTCTACTACGGACAATATATCTGCCCTTAATTTAATCAACCTTAAAAGGGTAGCAAAAAGAACTGCCAATATGCAGTGGTTTAAAGTTCCAGAAAGAATTTATCATGAAATGGGTTCTATTCAATATTTGGAAAAATTGCATAATGCAGAAAGAATAATCATAATTACAGATAGAACTATGGAAAATATAGGATACGTAAAGAAAATAGAATACCAATTAAGAAAAAGAAGAAATCCAGTTATTATAGAAAAATTTACAGATGTTGAAGTAGACCCATCTGTAGAAACAGTACTAAATGGAGCGCAGGAAATGATCAAATTTAAACCAGACACAATTATAGCATTAGGCGGAGGTTCAGTAATAGATGCAGCAAAAGGAATGTGGTTATTCTATGAAAATCCACAGGTTAATTTTGAAGATTTAAGACTTAAATTTATGGATATAAGAAAAAGAGTTTATAAGTTCCCTAAATTAGGCAAAAATGCACAACTGGTGGCAATACCAACAACATCAGGAACTGGCTCAGAAGTTACTTCTTTTGCAGTTATAACAGACAAAGAAAATAATATAAAATACCCTTTGGCTGACTATGAATTAACACCAGATGTGGCAATAGTAGATCCTCAGTTTGTTATGAGTTTGCCAAAATCAGTTATTGCTGATACAGGACTAGATGTATTAACTCATGCAATAGAAGCCTATGTTTCTGTAATGGCAACAGATTACACAGATGCCTTGGCTTTAAAAGCCATAGAAATGGTATTTAAATATTTACCAATATCATATAAAGGTGAAGATTCGGCTGAATGTAAAGAAGCTAGAGAAAAAATGCACAATGCTTCATGTATTGCAGGAATGGCATTTGCAAATGCTTTTTTAGGTATAAATCACTCCTTAGCTCATAAACTTGGAGCACAGTTTCATATACCTCATGGAAAAGCAAATGCAATTTTATTGCCTTATGTAATAGAATATAATTCGCAAATACCAAGTAAATTTACAGCATTTCCTAAATATAAATCTTTTGTAGCCAATAAAAAATATTGGGAAATTGCAAAAACACTTGGATTAAAAGCAGAGAGTATTGAAGAGGGCGTTAAAAATTTAATCGAAGAAATAAGAAGATTGATGAGAGAGTTAAATGAACCAATGAGTATTAAAGAGTGTGGCGTAGAAAAAGATGAGTATTTTTCTGTTATAGAAAAATTATCTTTGGAAGCCTTTGATGATCAATGTACTTCTGCCAATCCAAGATCGCCCTTAGTTAGTGAATTAAAAGAAATATATAATAAAATATATTAGAAATAAGAATAATTTTTTTATAATGAGATATAATACTTTTAAAAATATTTATTGACAAATAATATTTATTCGTATAATATTACTATTAATTAGTTAAAAAAAGAATAAAAGCAATGAAGGGAAGAGTAATTATAATACAGAGTCAAAGCGAGCTGGTTATGGTGTGAGTCCAGTACAAAGTATATAATGAAGAACCTCCCAGAGCTACTAACCGAAATCTAATAGAAAGTAGACTTAGTCGGAACCAAGCCGTTACCTACTTGGCAATGTATTATTTAGTACGTTGAATGAGTCGAACTTTTATTAAAGTTAAATTAGGTGGTACCGCGGAAGTCTAGTCTTTCGTCCTATTCATATAGGATGAAAGGCTTTTTTTATTGGAAAAATCACAATAATAAATCAAAAGGAGTGAAGTAATATGTGTTTAGTAATACCAGAAAGATATGAGACAAGTTTAGGGGTTATAGAAACTCAACAGGCAATAAAGGACTTAAAGGATTTTTTTGAAAATAGATTAGGAGAAATGTTAAAATTGACAAGAGTATCTTCTCCATTATTTGTTTTACCAGAAACAGGAACAAACGATAACTTAAATGGTGTGGAAAAACCAGTGAGCTTTCAAGTTCCTTATTTAAGAAAAGATGCAGAAATAGTACATTCTTTGGCTAAATGGAAGAGAATGGCTCTTAAAAAGTACGGATTCCCTGTAGGTAGAGGCTTATATACTGATATGAACGCTATTAGAAAAGATGAAGAACTAGACAACTTACATTCTTTATACGTCGATCAATGGGATTGGGAACTTATAATAAATAAAGAAGATAGAACTATGGAAACATTAAAAAAAGTTGTAAGAGATTTATATAATGTTTTTAAGGAAACTGAAGAACATGTTCATGGGATATATCCTGAAGTAGAATGTGTATTACCAGAAGAAATAACTTTCATAACTTCACAAGAGCTACTAGACATGTATCCAGATTTAAGTGCAAAAGAAAGAGAAAATGCTATTGTAAAAGACAAAAAAGCAGTTTTCTTAATGCAAATAGGAAAAGTATTAAGCAGTGGAGAAAAACATGATGGAAGAAGTCCTGATTACGATGATTGGGATTTAAATGGAGATATATTATTCTATAACCCAGTATTAGATAGTGCTATAGAACTTTCTTCTATGGGAATTAGAGTAGATGAAGAAGCATTAGAAAGACAATTAAAAGCGGCTAAATGTGAAGACAGAAAAGAATTAGATTACCACAAAGATTTGTTAGATGGAAAATTACCATATACAATAGGCGGAGGTATAGGTCAATCTAGAATATGTATGTTCTTCTTAAATAAAGCTCATATAGGTGAAGTACAAGTAGGTATATGGCCTCAAGATATGATTGAAGAATGTAGTCAAGCAGGAATAACTTTATTATAATTTGTGAATTTTTAATAAAAAAGATTACCAAGTTTCAATAAAAATCATATTATGTAATAAAAGTTTTGCTTACATTGAAAATTTTAAAATAGGATAAAATAAAAATACAATGTGTAGTTTTGATAACGTAAGTCCAGTTGTCAAAACTACTTTTTTTGTAGGCAAAACATTAAATATAATTTAAAATATAAATAGTAAAAATACAATAATTAAAACTCTTGTAGAAAATGAAAAAGTTAATATTTGAAAAAGAATTATATTCATTGATATAAAAAATTAATAGGAGATAAAGTGCTAAAAGAGACAAAAATATCATGGATATTGCAGAAAATATGTTAAATGAATGGTTTGTTACAGTTTTAGGAATTTTACCACATGAAGTATTTAACTATATTGAAAATTATATTTTACAAATTTTGTAATACATTTTTCTATACATTTGTATATAATTTAGATAAGAAAGTAATATGAAAATAGTAATTTCTTACTGATGAGGGGGAAAAATGTATAAAGTAATTTTACCAATTATAGATTTAGATATAATTGTGGTTATTTTTTTGGTAGTCATACTGCATACGTATAAAACAAAATTTAAAATGGATGAAAAAATAAATAAAACTTATGTTTATTTAATAATTACCACTACTATAATTATAATTTTAGAAATATTAGATAAAATTTTATTATTACATCATAGTACTATTCTTGTTCCTATTACAAAAATAATTAATATCATAGGGTTTGGATTATATCCGATTTCAGCATTTTTATGGATGATATATTTATTGCAATATTTTAATCTGGAGCCAAAATCAAAACTTATTATAATGCCATTAATAATAAATTTTGCAATCAGTTTATTGAGCTATAAATATGGATTTATATTTGAAGTTAATAATCTAAATATATATAGCAGAGGTACCTTTTTTTTTACATCGATTATCATAACATATTTTTATTTTATAACAAGCTTAATAATTATATTTAAAAATAAAGAAAAAACAGAAGATAAAGAATATATAAATTTGATTATGTTTGAAGCTATACCTTTTATTGCAGCCATTATTCAAATATTTTTTAATAATTTATTACTTATTTGGGGATCTGTAGGAATATCTTTAGTAATACATTATATATATATCCAGGAAAAACTTTTAAGATATGATAATCTAACAGGTGTATGGAATAGAATGACTAGTGAATTATATATATATAATAACTTTATAAATAAGAATAGGCCATTTTCACTTATCTATGTGGATGTTAATGACTTTAAACTTATTAATGACACTTACGGACATAATGAAGGAGATAAGGCTTTAATAAATATTGCTAATTTCCTAAAAAATTATTTTAAAGATATAGGGAAAGTAGGTAGAATGGGTGGAGATGAGTTTATTATAATTATTTACAAAGAAAATGAAATTCAAGTAAATAGTATAATTAGAGATATAAATCTTCAGTTATGTAAATATAATATTAAATTAAATAAATCATATAAATTAACCATAAGTACTGGTTATAAAAAATTTTATAATAATTATTCACGAATTACTGATTATATTAAAGATATTGATGAGTTAATGTACATAAATAAGCAAAAAATAAAGAAAAAGTTACATTAATTAATTGTTATAAAGGCAGAGGGGGGACATTTATGAAGGAATGTATTAAAAAGAATAAGATATTATTATTTATCACAATAATATTTAGTGTTATATCGTCCATAACCATGGTAGGTGTATCGCTATTACTACAATCAACTATAGACAAAGTAATGAATGGAGATATGGAAGGATTTAAAAAAATTTTAATTTTTACTCTAATATATTGCGGAATTATGGGATTATTATATTTTATTTATGATATCCTGAGCAAAATGTTTATTAGGAATGTAACGAGGGAACTTAGAAGTAAAATCTTTTCGGGTATAATAAATCATAACTATAAAGATTTTAATTCTAAAAATACAGCAGACTACATATCAGCACTGACAAATGATATTAAATTAGTAGAAGAAAACTATATTACATCTTTATTATTAGTTTTACAGTTTTCCGTGGCATTTTTAGCAACAATAGGTATATTGCTATATTTAAGTCCATTAGTGACAGGTTGCTTATTTATAAGTATGTTATTAATCTTTATAGTACCAAGTATTTTTGGAAAAAAACTAGAAAGTAAACAGATGAACCTTTCTAATAAACTTACATCATTTACTACTGTAATTAAAGATATGCTTAGTGGATACGATGTTATAAGATCTTATAATTTAAAGAAAGATGCATTTAAAGAGTTTGAAAAAGAAAATGTAGATTTAGCTAAGACTAAGTTCGAAGCGGATAAATTACTAGTAATAAACGAAACTTTATCCCAATTACTTGGTATGGGAACTCAATTTGTTGCAGTATTTTTATCAGCATATTTAGTTTTAAAAGGAAATATTACTATGGGAACATTAATTGCTATTGTTCAATTATCAGGAAGTTTTATTCAACCTGTTATTATGATAATGAGCTATGCTCCAAAGATTACGTCTATGACTTCTGTGATAAAAAGGTTAGATGATATATCTAACTATAAAGATAATAGTTTTATAGGAAATGAAGATCCTTTCTTTGAAAACTATATAGAAATAAGTAATGTGAATTTTGCATATGAAGAGAATAAAAATATTCTTGAAAATGTAGACTTAAAAATAAAGAAAAATAAAAAATATGCCATTGTAGGACCTAGTGGCTGTGGGAAGTCAACTTTAGCAAAGTTAATTCTTGGATACTATGCAGATTATAGTGGAGAAATCAAGTATGATGACAAAGAAATTAGAAATGTAAACATAGAAAAAATTAATAAGATGATTTCTATCATTCATCAAAATGTATATATGTTTGATAAAAACATAAAAGATAATATTTGTTTATATGAGGAATTTTCCTATGATAATATAAACAATATATTAAAATTAAGTGGTGCAGATAAATTTATTAATGAATTAGAAGAGGGCTTAGATTATTTTGTAGGTGAGAATGGTAATAACTTATCTGGTGGGCAAAGACAAAGAATTGCTATAGCAAGAGCTTTAATTCAACAAACACCAATCCTTGTCTTAGATGAAGGGACTTCAGCAATAGATATGCAAACTGGATATGATATTGAAAATAGGTTATTAAATTTAGATAATCTTACATTAATGACGATTACACATAAAATGAGTCAGGAATTATTAAGTTTATATGACGAGATAATTTTTATGGAAGATGGTAAAATAATCGAGCAAGGCAACTTTACTGATTTAATAAAAAAAGAAGCGAAATTCTATGATTTTTATAAGTTAGAAACGGCATAATTAATTGAAAATAAAAAGTGATGAATTAAGAAACAATTCATCACTTTTTGTTTTTAATATAATTCATTTACTGCTTTTAAAGTCTTTGTTGGGCAACAAGTTTCATATATAATGCTTCCATCTTCTCCAGTGTAAGAATTATAAACTGTTAAATTTTTAATCAACTCACTGTAATGATATGCCAGTAAACCTACATCATTAGGTGTTGATAGTCTTACTACCTTTGTTTCATCAAATTTAAATCTATTTTGTTTTAATATATTTCTTGTAATGTTTACATCGCTTGAAGACTGAACATCATCTTCACCAACTATAAATACAAATTTTAGTTGTCTGTTGTTCTCTGATATATAATATGCAGAGATATTTAAGTTATTTTCTCCAAGAGTACTTAACAAGGCAGATAGGTATTCTTCGCTAGTATAAACAGTAAATTGAACTACAATAGAAGCGTTAGAAGTATTAGCACTTGAAGAGTTAACTTTATTCATTGAATTTTTATCTTTATTCATAATTCACTGTCCTCCCTTGTAATAATATTAAGACATATTTCTTTAATGTCTATATTCTATAATATGGCATAATAGCCTTGGATGTTACATAAATTTACATTTATTAATAAGTAGATAAATTTGTGCTAGTTTTAAATTTATAGTAAATTTGTATATAATAAGATAAAACATAGATATTTATAAAAATGCTAATAAGGAAGTTATTATGAAAAAAATAAAAATATCAGTGAGAAACTTAGTTGAGTTTATTATGAAAAAAGGAAGTATAGACAACAGATTTGTAGGAAATATAAAGGCAATTGAAGGAATCAGAGGCCATCAAAAAGTACAAAAATCCTATGGAGGTGAATATACTTCGGAAGTATCTATAAAACATACATTTACTTTTGATGAAGTAGAAATAGAAGTTGAAGGAAGGATGGATGGGCTATTAATTGAAAATAGTAAAGTTATAATTGATGAAATAAAAACTACTACAAAAGATTTACTATTAATAGATGAAGATAGCAATCCGCTTCATTGGGCTCAGGTAAAATGCTATGGATATATGTATTGTATCCATAATGATTTACATAAAATAGATTTACAAGTAACTTATTATAATATAGAAAATAAATCTACAAGAATATTAAGAAAAAAGTTCCAACTAAGTGAATTGGAAGAGTTTTTCTTTAAGTTGGTTAATGAATATAAACTATGGGCAAATATGGAGAAACAATGGATGGAAATAAGAAATGACTCCATTAAAAAATTGAAGTTTCCATTTGAAAGATATAGGTCAGGACAACGAGAATTTGCAGTGAGAGTTTATAAAAGTATAGTAGATAGCAGAAAATGTTTTGCCATGGCACCAACAGGTACTGGAAAAACTATATCAACACTTTTTCCAGCTATAAAAGCAATGGGAGAAGAGAAAACTTCAAAAATTTTTTACCTTACAGCAAAAACTATAACGCGAGAAGTAGTAAATGAGACTATAAGATTGATGAAAAAACAAAATTTAAATTTGAGAAGTGTAACAATAACTGCAAAAGAAAAAATATGTAAGATGGAAGAGGTTAATTGTAATCCAGATTATTGTCCTTACGCCAATGGATACTATGACAAAATAAACAATGCCCTTAAGCAAATTTTAAGTAAATATAATGATTTTAGTAGAAAAAATATTGATGAAATAAGTGAAGCTTATAAATTATGTCCCTTTGAATTATGCCTTGATTTAACCATGTTTAGTGATGTAATTATTTGTGATTATAATTACATATTTGATCCGAGGGTTTACTTAAAAAGATATTTTGATGTAAAAAAAACAGATTTTATATTTCTTGTGGACGAGGCACACAATTTATTAGATAGAAGTAGAAATATGTATTCTGCTGAAATAAATCAACAAATTTTTATAAAAATGAAGAAAATAATAGGCAAAAAAGATAAAAGAATATTAAATACAATAAAAGAAATAGAAAAATATTTTACAGATAAATCAAAAGTATTAAATTTAATAAAAGAGAAGCATATTATTGAAGAGGAATTACCTAAATCGCTTATAGAGCTATTTAATATTTTAATGAAATTTATGGATGAATATTTATCAAGAACTAATGAAGAAAACTCCGAACTACTAGATTTGTATTTTGAAGTTAATAAATTTTTATCTATTTCAACGTTCTATAATGATAACTATAGAACTATATATAGTGATGAATTAATAGGTATTAATGTAAAATTATTTTGTGCAAATCCTTCAGACTTAATTATTGAGAAAATGAATAAATCTAAATCTACAACAATTTTTTCTGCCACGTTAACACCTTTAAGCTATTATAAAGATATTTACGGTAGTGAGGATGGAGACTTTGTAATAAATTTAAAGAGTCCTTTTGACGTAAAAAACAGATTGATAATGATAGGAGAAGATATTTCCACTAAATATAATAAAAGAGAAGATACAGTAGAAGATTTAGTAGAATATATTAAAGTTTGTGTAGAAAGCAAAATTGGTAATTATATGGTATTTTTCCCGTCATATAAATATATGGAATTGGCTTATGAAAAAATTAGAGATAAGTATGAAGAACTTAATGTAATCATACAAGAAAATAATATGAGCGAGGAAGAAAAAGAAGAATTCTTAAATTTATTTAATGATAATAAAGAAACTCATGTGGGATTTTGTGTCCTGGGAGGTCATTTTTCAGAGGGTATAGATTTAACAGAAGATAAGCTAATAGGCGTTATTGTTGTGGGAGTTGGAATGCCACAAATAAACATAGAAAGAGATATAATAAAGGACCAGTTAAATGAGAATAATAAAGGATTTGATTATGCTTATGTTTATCCAGGAATGACAAAAGTACTTCAGGCTGTGGGGAGATGTATTAGGACTTCAAATGATAGAGGGGTAATTTTACTTCTAGACAATAGATATTCAAGTTATAGATACAAAAGTCTTTTTCCGCAAGAATGGAATCCTTATGTGAGGATAAAAAAACCTAATGATATTAAGAATTTATGCAAAAGATTTTGGGATAATGAGTAAGTTAATATAAAAAAACACTACAGTTTGGTAGTGTTTTCTTATGCAAAAATTAAAATTGTAGTTTATTTAATATGCCATTAATTATAATTTTTTTATTTTCACTAAAGTAAATAATCAATCCTGTATAAAACTTATTAGAAATATTTAATATTTCTCTCATTTCCATTAAATTGCTTAAAAATTCCTCTTTATCCATAGTACCGATAATATATCCTATAAAACATTCTAAGTAAGAAGTTGCTTTTTCTTGCCAGTTAGTTTCTTTTGCTAAAGTAGATTGCACAAAAGGTGTTATACACATATATGTAGCTAATTCTCCAAGATCTCTTTCATCATAGTTTATTAGATTTTCTTTTGAGCTTATTCTAAAATCATTAGCTAAAAAAACTCCATTTAACAAATCAGATGTAACATTAATTACATAAGTTAGTATTTCATCATCAGTACTTTGTGTTAGAGAATTGAATATAATATTATCTGAATCAAAATCTTTATAGTGAATTAAATTTTTTAGTTTCATTTCCTACCTCCAAGTTGTTATAGTAATAATTATATAATGATTACTATATTTTGAGTATAAATATTATTGGTAATTTTTATTCAGTTGTAAAAAATTTATTTATGGCATATCCACAACCTTTATTAATAAATTTATATAATATATGTTGAGAGATTCTTTTTATGATATAATCCATAAATATAATGAAATTAGTTTGGAGTTTTCTAAATATAATACTCAGCAAAAAAAGAAGGGACTGAAGTTTTATGAAATTTATACCAACAAAAGCAATCATATCTTCATATAATGAAAATCAACATTGGTTTGGAATTAATTACAATATGAATATATACAAAGGTTGTTGTCATGGGTGCATTTATTGTGACTCTAGAAGTAGTTGTTATCAAATTATAGATTTTGACAGAGTAAGAATAAAGGAAAATTCAATAGAAATAATAAAAAAAGAACTTCAATGTAAAAGAAAAAAAGGTGTAGTTGGAACGGGAGCAATGAGTGATCCTTATAATCCTTTTGAAAAAAAATATGAACTGACTAGAGAAGCTTTAAAAATAATTGATGAATACAGATTTGGAATCGCAATTGCTACAAAAAGTAATTTAATAACTAGAGATATAGATATACTGAAAAAAATACAAAGCCACTCTCCGGTTATAGTTAAAATGACAATTACAACTTTTGATGATGGATTGTGCAAAAAAATTGAAAGAAAAGTATGTACATCAGATGAAAGATTTAAGGCTATAAAAGAATTAAGTGATAATAACATATATACGGGTGTGTTGCTTATGCCATTATTACCTTTTATCAATGATAATGAATATAATATAAAAAATATTATAAAAAAAGTACATGAATGTGGCGGAAAATTTATTTTCGCATATGGTATGGGAGTAACGCTTAGAAATAATCAAAGAGAATACTACTTTCAACAATTGAGAAGAATATTCCCAAAAGAAAACTTAGATAAAATGTATATTAATGTATTTGGAGATGTATATGAACATCCGTCACCAAATGCAACTTATTTATGGAAAATTTTTAAAGAAGAATGTGAAAAATATAATATTTTATACAAAATGGAAGATATTATAGAGGACTACAAGCATAATTATGAAATAACACAGATAACTTGGTTTTAATTATTGTTATATATATTCTTTTATGATATATTACAAATACAAATTTAGAAGGGAAGAAATATTATGACAGGCATAAATGAATTTAATATAAGTGAAGAAGAACTTGCTGAAATAGAAGAGATTACAGAATTAACACAAGGATGCACCGATTATTTATTAGATTCTCTAATAAATCCAGAAACAGGAGGGCACGTTGAATTAGAAGAAGATAATAAAAAAGCTATTTATAAGTTAGTTTTACATAAAACAATGGAATTTATAGAAGAATATTCTTTTCCGAGTGATGAAAATGATTTTGCTAAGTATGTTGAAACGGTATTTACATATATGCAAGAAAAGCTATAGATGAAAAAAGGAGTGGTTTAAACCATTCCTTTTTATTTTGGATAAAATTGTAAAAAACATATGAACAGTAAGCGTAAAAAATATTAAGAAAGCTATAAAGCTGTAGATTAATAATACAATAAATTAATAATATTGATTTGCTTAAAAATAAAATGCGGGCAAATGTTTTCAGAAGATGGACGTATGAAAAAGATAATAACTTTATTTTGAGAAAACTATCTAAAATAAGAATAGGAGTAGCTGCAATACTGCCATAGCAAAGGGTTAGTGAATCAATATTTAATAATAGATTCTTAAATTAAATTTGAAATAGAAGTACAATTATAAGGGTGTGAAAACTTTTTCACAAAAAACGGGCTTTTTTCTTGAAAACGTTGTCGAATAATGATATTATAAATTCAAGAAAAAACTTGGGGGGGAGAGAAAATGAAAAAACTAATCAACAAATGGAACAGCATTAGTTTAGTAAAAAGAATCATTATTGGTTTAGTAATCGGTATAACGTTTGCCTTAACTGTACCAACGCAATTAGCACCAATAGCAATTTTAGGATCATTATTCGTAGGAGCTTTAAAAGCTGTAGCTCCAATATTAGTATTTTTCTTAGTTATGGCAGCAATATGTCAGCATAAAGAAGGACAAAAAACAAATATAAAATCTATAATAACTTTATATCTTGTTGGTACATTAATAGCTGGTATAGTAGCTGTTGTGGGGAGTTTCTTATTCCCGGTAACATTAACACTTACTGCAGGAGCTGAAGGAGTAATACCTCCAGGTGGTGTAGGCGAGGTACTAAAAGCTTTATTAATGAATGTAGTAGACAATCCAGTAAATGCAATAGCAAATGCTAACTATATAGGGGTGTTAACTTGGGCTGTTGTTCTTGGACTTGCACTTAAAAATTCATCAGATTCAACTAAGCAAGTAATCGTAAATGTATCTGACGCCATATCTCAAGCAGTTAGATGGGTAATTAATTTAGCACCATTTGGTATAATGGGATTAGTATTTGATACAATAGCAACATCTGGAATAGAATCATTATTCAGTTATGGGCAATTAATAGCTGTGTTATTAGGAAGTATGGCAGTCTTTGCTTTAATAGTTAATCCAATAATAACTTTTATAGCAATAAGAAAAAATCCATATCCATTAGTATTAAGATGTTTAAGAGAATCTGGAATTACAGCATTCTTCACAAGAAGCTCTGCTGCAAATATACCAGTAAACATGAAACTTTGTAAAGATTTAGGATTAGATAGTGATACTTATTCAGTATCAATACCTTTAGGGGCTACTATAAACATGGGTGGAGCTGCAATAACAATATCAGTTCTTGCTTTAGCTGCTGCTCATACTTTAGGAATAAAAGTTGATATAGGAACAGCAATAATATTATCAGTGTTATCTGCAGTATCTGCTTGTGGAGCATCAGGAGTAGCTGGAGGGTCATTACTTCTAGTGCCACTTGCTTGTTCATTATTTGGAATACCAAACGAAATAGCAATGCAAGTAGTTGGTGTTGGATTTATAGTTGGAGTTATACAAGACTCTGCTGAAACTGCATTAAACTCTTCAACAGATGTTCTTTACACTGCAGTTGCAGAGTTTGGTAAGAGAAGAAAAGAATCTATGAAAAAAACTGCTTAATAATTTTAATCTTAGATTAATAGAGATAATATATTAAAACCATATTGATATTTAAATCAATATGGTTTTATTTTTACAATAATTCTATTGTTTTGTGAGTTGACCATAATTAGATAAAATTATTGTCATATTAATATGGGAGAAATATGTCTAAAGATTTTATTGAAGAGATCAACAATAAATATTTAAATATCTATATAAAATAGTCCATAATGTTGAAGTTGATAGAAGATAGTGCTAGAATAAAATTAAAATAAAATATTTAGGGGGAGCTATCGCTGAGAATGAATTTTTAATTCTAAACCCACTGAACCTGTTTGGATAATGCCGACGTAGGGAGATTAAATATTGTATATATTTTGTTTTGACATTTTATTGTTAATTACATTATTTATTAATTTTGATTAGAAGTCGTACATTTATTGTACGACTTTTTATATTAAGAGAATCTTTCTTATTTTAGTGCAATTATAGCTAAAGTAAGGAAGATTTTTTATTGCAAATAAATAAAATATTTTAAGGTTAAAATGGAAGGGGAATGAAATGAGTTATACAACGCAGATGGATGCAGCAAGAAAGGGAATAATAACAGAAGAGTTAAAAAGTGTGGCAATATATGAAAATATGGAGGTTCAAGAATTACTTAATTTAGTAGGAGAAGGTAAGGTTGTAATACCAGCTAATAAAAATCATACATCTTTAAAACCTTATGGAATAGGTAAAAAACTAAAAACAAAAATCAATGTAAATTTAGGTACTTCTAAAGATTGTCTTGATACAAATATAGAAATGGAAAAAGTTATGAATGCAGTAAACTTAGGAGCTGAAGCCATAATGGATTTAAGTTCTTTTGGAGATACCCAAACATTTAGAAGAAAATTAATATATGAGTGTCCTGCAATGATAGGTACAGTGCCTATATATGATGCAGTAGTATATTATGATAAACCATTAAAGAAGATAACTGCAAAAGAATGGTTAGATATTGTTAGAATGCATGCAGAAGATGGTGTGGACTTTTTGACTCTTCATTGTGGAGTTAACAAACATACAGCAGAAAGATTTAAAAAATCCAATAGACTTACTAATATAGTATCTAGGGGAGGATCTATAATATTTGCATGGATGGAGCTGACAGGCAATGAAAACCCTTTTTATGAATATTATGATGAAATATTAGACATTTGTGCAAAACATGATGTTACTATAAGTTTAGGAGATGCTTGTAGACCGGGAAGTATTGCAGATGCAGGGGATGTATCTCAAATTGAGGAGTTAGTTACATTAGGAGAATTGACTACTCAAGCTTGGGAGAGAAATGTTCAGGTTATGATAGAAGGCCCTGGCCATATGCCATTAAATCAAATAAAAGCCAATATGGAAATAGAAGAAACTGTTTGCAAAGGAGCACCTTTTTATGTTTTGGGTCCGTTAGTTACTGATGTGGCACCAGGTTATGACCATATAACAGCTGCTATAGGAGGAGCTATTGCAGCTACTTATGGAGCGTCATTCTTATGT
The DNA here is from genome assembly GCF_020748465.1 of Terrisporobacter mayombei. GTDB lineage: Bacteria > Bacillota > Clostridia > Peptostreptococcales > Peptostreptococcaceae > Terrisporobacter > Terrisporobacter mayombei. The sequence goes on along the minus strand of NZ_JAHZMP010000001.1, from coordinate 874,056 downwards.
TATGTAACTCCAGCAGAACATTTAAGACTGCCAACAGTAGAAGATGTAAAAGAAGGAATAATTGCATCTAAAATAGCAGCTCATGCAGCTGATATAGCAAAAGGTGTTAAAGGTGCTACTGATTGGGACAATGAAATAAGTAAAGCTAGAAGAGATTTAGATTGGGAGAAAATGTTTGATTTAGCTATAGATAGTGAAAAAGCTAGAAGATACAGAACAGAGTCTAAACCAGAAAATGAAGATACTTGTACAATGTGTGGAAAAATGTGTGCAGTTAGAAATATAAATAAGATATTAAAAGGTGAAGATGTAGATATTATGGATTAATTAAAAAATGCCTTAGAATAGTTTATAAAAGCCGATTCTAAGGTATTTTTATTTTAATTATATTTGTTGTTTTATATGGTATCGCTTAGAGGTTCTTCTTTTTTGTTGTAAAGATATCTTTTAAAGTAAACTAAAAGAACACCAGTAACTGGTACGGCTAACAATATACCTAAAAATCCTGTATATTTTCCAGCAAATGTTACAGCGAATATTGTTAATATTGGTGGTACACCAACTTGTTTTCCAACGAAATGAGGTTCTAATATGGCGCTTTCTAACTGTTGAACGATTATCATAACTACTAAAACTAAAATAGCCTTATTAATAGAGAAGAATAAGTTGGTAACAACAGCTATAATAGTACCTAAAATAGGTCCAAAGAAAGGAATCATATTAGTTACACCAGCGATTATTCCTATAAATAATGCATATTTAGAACCTGTTAATGCAAGTACTATAGTGCAGATAATACCGTAAATTGTAGAATCCATAGCTTTTGCCACTATATATACACCAATATTATTATCCAATATATTAACAAATTCTTTTACTTTAAAATAATGTTGTCTTAATATTTTTTGGAAAAATAAACTTACAACTTTAATATATTTTTCTTTTGATAAAAGTAGATAAACTGAGATAACTAAACCAAGAACGATGTTGATAGTGTAAGATACGATGGTACTCATTAAATTAATAATAAAGTTACTAACAGTAGATGCTGTAAAGCTTGATACTGGAATTAAAACCTTAGTGATAAAATCATTAATTTGTGCTTTAATGTCTGGATTAGTAATATCAAATTTAAATTGTGATGAAATATTATTAATTAAATCTTGTACCTGATCTATACCGCTTGGAATAGAAAGAGCAAGTTCACTAATATTAGATTTTATAACTGGAACAATAAATAACCATGAAAATATTAATATAATCAAAGTTATTCCATAAATAATTAAAACGGAAAGCCCTCTTCTTAACTTAAATTTTTCTTCTAATTTTTTCATAGGTTGATTAAGCATATATGCTATTATAAAACCTATAAAAAATGGTGCAAGTAAACTATTAAGTATTGTAAAATTATCACTAAAAAAACTAGCTATATGGCCGTAGTTTTTAAGTATAAGTATTCCTACAAATATAAGAAATATAGGTATTATATATCTTATGGATTTAACAAATTCTTCTTTAAAATTTTTCATTTTGAACTCCTTTATTACAAATAATTGAAAAGACCTTCAGAGAAATATTCATAAATACAAAATGAATATTTCTCTGAAGGTCTTGCTAACAAGTTTTACCTTGCTAATCAACCGGGATATTATACGTAATGACGGCTGATTATCACAAATGTGAAAGCTACTCCCCTTCGAGAATTTACGTTGTTAAATAATATGATATAATAATTTGTGTCTATAATCAAGTTTATTATTAACTTTTCGAACTAAAGTACAAGAAAAAAGATTATATTGTTAAACCTTTTGAAACTATAGAATTATTAGCTAGAATAGAAGTTATCTTAAGGAGATATAATAAAGATAATCATAAAATAAAATTTAAAAATGTTGAAGTAGATACAAATAAAAGAATAGTCAATTGAATATGTGGGAGAAACTAGAACAGTAGATATTCATGTTTAGAGAATTAGAGAAAAACTATATTTGAAAAACTAAATAAAAACTGTATTTAAAGTAGGGTATAGACTAGAAGGATAAAAAACTATATTTTTATATTGACATTATTACAAGCAAACGATATCATATAATTATAACTGGATAATTAAATGATTTGGCGTGTTACTGATAATGCAGGCAAGACCAAATTTTATAGCACATTAGATTTCTTCTAAGATCTATTTAGTGTGTTATAAAGTTTGGTCATTTTTGCGTTGAAAAATATAGAAAAAGGAAGATGTATTTATGAAGATAACAAAAGTGATTAACAATAGTTTTGTATGTGCTTATGACTCAAATAATAAAGAAGTAGTTGTTATGGGTAAAGGAATTGGATTTAAAGCAAAAGAAGGGGATATAGTAAGTAAAAAAAGAATTGAAAAAATATTTATTATGGATGATAAATCATCAGTAGATAAATTCAAACAATTGTTAGAAAAACTTCCTTTAGAGCATTTTAGACTATCTTATGAAATTATTAGCTATGCAAGAAGAACTTTAGGCCAAAAACTTAATGAAAATATCTATATTACACTAACAGATCATATTAACTTTGCAGTAAAAAGATTTAAAAAGGGAATGATGTTTCCAAATCCTTTATTGTGGGAAGTGAAGCAATTTTATAAAAGTGAGTATTTAATTGGAGAATATGCTCTCAGGCTTATTAAAGAAAAGTTAGAAATAGAGATGAATGAAGATGAAGCAGCAAGTATTGCGCTACATATTGTAAACGCAGAATACAACACAAATATGAATGATGCGCTGAAAATTACCACTTTAATAAGTGATATTGTAAAAATAATAAATGATTTTTATAGAATTAAATTAGATGAAGAAAGTCTACATTATTCAAGATTAATAACACATTTAAAATTTTTATCTCAAAGATTATTTTTGAATGAAACAATAAAAGATACAGATGATATTTTAGTAGATATGATCACAAGTAGATATGAAAAAGAATTTGAATGTAGTTTAAGAATTAAAGAATATATTGAGAAAAAATATGAACATGAAGTATCAAGGGAAGAGTTAGCATATTTGGCAGTACACATAAAAAGAGTGTCTATGTATGCTGAGGATTTATAAAATTATAAAAGAGAAGAAATATTATGGAGGATTAAAATGTTTAAAGGACTAAAAGAAAGATTTAGCAAAAAAGAAGATAAAAGTATACTTGTTGTAGCTCCAATAAAGGGAGAAGTGGTGACTATAGATAAAGTAAATGATCCTACTTTTGCTCAGGAGATGTTAGGAAAAGGTGTTGCTATAAAACCTGCTGAAGGAAATGTAGTATCACCAGTAAATGGAGAAATAACAGTTTTGTTTGAAACAAAACATGCTGTATCTATAAAAAGTGATGATGGAGTAGAAATACTTATTCATATAGGATTAGATACGGTAAATTTAAAAGGTGAGCACTTCGAATCTTATGTAAAAGTAGGTGATAAAGTTAAAACTGGAGATTTATTAATAAAATTCAACGAAGAAAAAATTAAAGAAGCTGGTTATGACACGACTACACCTATGATAATATGCAACACTTTTGAATATGCAGATGTTAATGTTGTTAAAATAGGGGAAGTTGAAAAACAAGATAATATTATAGAAATTATAATAAAATAAGGGAGGAATTATTAATTATGATGAAATATTTTCAAAGACTAGGTAAGTCATTAATGTTACCAGTTGCTTGTTTGCCAGTAGCTAGTATATTAATGGGGATAGGTTATTGGGTTGACCCTACCGGATGGGGTGCAAATAGTGTAATAGCTGCATTTTTAATAAAAGCAGGTAGTGCATTAATAGATAATATGGCAATATTATTTGCTATAGGTGTTGGTGTAGGTATGTCTGATGACAACGATGGTTCAGCAGGTTTAGCTGCTTTAGTATCTTGGCTTGTAATAACTACATTATTAGCTCCAGGTTCAGTTGCATTTTTCCAACAAATAGATGTAACTGCAGTTGATCCAGCGTTTGGGAAAATAGCAACTCAATTTACTGGTATAATATCAGGGATTATAGGAGCAACTTGCTATAATAAGTTTAAAAATACAAAATTACCAAGTTGGTTATCATTCTTTAGTGGTAAGAGAAGTGTTGCTATAGTAACTGCATTATTCTCAGTTATAGTAGCTGTTATATTATTCTTAGTATGGCCAATAGTATACAATGCATTAGTATCATTTGGTAAAGGTATAATATCTGCAGGACCAATAGGTGCTGGGATATATGGATTCTTCAATAGATTGTTAATACCAACTGGGTTACATCATGCATTAAACTCAGTATTCTGGTTTGATGTTGCAGGAATAAATGATATAGCGAGCTTCTGGGGAGGAACAGGAACTCCAGGTGTGACAGGCATGTATATGACAGGATTCTTTCCAGTTATGATGTTTGGTTTACCAGCGGCAGCTTTAGCAATGTACCATACTGCTAAAAAAGAAAAGAAAGCAGCTGTGTATGGATTATTATTAGCAGCATCTTTCTCTGCATTCTTCTCAGGAGTTACAGAACCATTAGAATTTGCATTCATGTTCTTAGCTCCAGGTTTGTATGTATTACATGCAGGATTAACAGGTATATCAATGGCAGTTTGTGCTATGCTACCAACAAGAGCTGGATTTAACTTCTCAGCAGGATTTGTTGACTGGTTCTTAAGTTTCAAAGCTCCAATGGCAGAAAATCCATTAATGTTATTACCAATAGGTTTAGTATTTGCAGTTTTATATTATGTAACATTTAGATTTGCAATAACTAAATTTAATTTAAAAACTCCTGGTAGAGAAGATGATGACGAGGTTGTTTTAAAAGAAAGTGTAGCTACATCAAATAATGATTATGCTGTCACTGCTGAGCTAATATTAAAAGGTCTTGGTGGAAGTGAGAATATAACTTCTATAGATAATTGTATAACAAGACTTCGTTTAGAGGTAAAAGATCAATCGTTAGTTGATGAAAAACTTATAAAATTAGCTGGTGTGGCAGGTGTGATAAGACCTGGCAAAACTAGTGTACAAGTTATAATTGGTACTCATGTACAATTTGTGGCAGATGAATTTAAAAAGCTTTGCGGGTAAAAGCTTTTTAATAATAAAAGTTTATAACGAAAAAGTTCCTAAGATTATTATCTTAGGAACTTTTTTATTATAAAAGGTGAATTAAAAGAATTTTGAAAAATATAGCAATGTCATTATATCCATAATAAGGAGATAAATTAAGAAATATTTAAGGGTTATAGAATTATTAAAAAATGTAGGTCTCGACGCATCCGTGTCAATAGAATGATATTAAAGTTGTCAGGAGGAAAGCAACAAAGGATATCTATAGCAAAAGTTTCTCATATGATTCTAGCAGATGAACTTACGGGTAGCTTGGATAGAAAGACGGAAAATGAAATATTAAAGATATTTAAAAAATTAGCTAAAGAAGAAAAAAATTGTTATTATTGTAACGCATTCTCAAAATGTATGTGAAAATGCAGATGTGATTTACGAACTTGATTTGAGTAAAAAAGAAACTATATAAATGTATATTAGACCATAGGATAATTCATTCATTGGATATTCTATGGTTATTTTAAAACTTGAAGGTGAAATAGTATATTCATTCAAAAAAATAAGATAACTAAATTTTCAGATAATTGAAATTAAAGGTTCGAAAAATGACATATATGAATTAAAGAAATTCATACATGCAAAATAATCAAGTATTAAATATTAGATATGGTAAACAAAACTATAAAAACACCTTAAAATCTAAGGTTTATATAGATTGGAAGAGAATATGTTATTATTAATTAAAAATAATATGCAAGTTAAGAAAAATATATTGCAAAAATAAACTTTGTAATATACAATTTATACTAAGGTAAATATGATAAATAAAGGTATATTTTGAAAAGTGATTTGAATTTTAAATCATAATGGAGGTGTAATAATGAAATGTTCACCAGTGGGGGACTCGGCACTAACTTTAGAATTTGGCGATGAAATTAATTATGAAATTAATAATAAGATTAGAGTTTTTAATAAAAAAATCAAATCATTAAATATAGATGGAATAATAGAAACAGTACCCTCTTTTAAAGCGCTATTAGTTTATTATAATCCGGAAAAATTATTTTTTAGTGAAGTAAAAGAGATTATAACTGATTTATTTAAAACAATAGATGTTGAGAATAAGAAAATAAGAAAGGTTATAGAAATTCCAGTTTGCTATGATGAAGAATTTGGAGAAGATTTAGACTTTGTAAGTCAATATACAAAATTATCTAAAGAAGAAGTTATTAAACTACACAGTTCAAAAGAATACTTAATATATATGCTAGGGTTTTTACCAGGCTTTGCATACTTGGGAGGAATGAATGAAAGGTTAGTCACACCAAGATTAGAAAACCCAAGATTAAAACTAGAAGCAGGAGCAGTAGGAATTGGCGGGGAGCAGACAGGAATTTACCCATTAGCATCTCCAGGTGGGTGGAGGATTATAGGAAGAACACCTATTAAACCATATGATTCAAATAGAAATAGGGTAATTTTATATGAAGCTGGAGATTATATAAAATTTACACCAATAAGCAAAAAAGAATATTACAAAATAAAAGACTTAGTAGATAAAGGAATTTATGAATGTAATGTGGTTGAAGGGAGTGCATAGCGTTGGGAATTGAAATACTACAATCTGGACTATATACTTCTGTACAGGATTTTGGAAGAATCGGTTATCAAGATGCGGGGTTTTCTGTATGTGGAGCCATGGATAAAAAATCTTTATCAATTGGAAATCTTCTAGTTGATAATCAAGAAGATGAAGCAGGTCTGGAAATAACTTTGATTGGACCTAAAATAAAATTTACAGAAGAAAATTTTATATCTATAACTGGTGGCGATTTAAATCCAAAAATAAATGGAGAAAAGGTCTCCATGTATAAAGCTTTACTTGTTAAGAAAGATGATATTTTATCCTTTACAGATTCACAAATAGGAGCTAGGGCATATATAGCTTTTTGTGGAGGATTAAAAATTGATAAAGTAATGGGGAGCAAATCAACAAATGTGAAATGCTCTTTAGGTGGATATAAAGGAAGAACGTTGAAAGATGGAGATTTTATTGAATTTTCTTGGCCAAAGGTATATTTAGAAAATTACTTATCTAGAAAGCTAGATCTTAAGTTAGAAGAAGAAAAAGAAATTGTGTTAAGGGTAATATTAGGACCACAAGATGATGCTTTTACAGAAAACGGAATTTATACATTTTTAAATGAAAAATATGAGGTAACAAAGGAATTTGATAGGATGGGATGTAGATTAGATGGACCTATTATAGAACATAAAACATCGGCAGATATTATATCTGATGGAATTGTTCTAGGATCAATACAAGTACCTTCCCATGGAAAACCAATTATAATGTTAAGCGATAGACAGACAACAGGTGGTTATACAAAAATTGCAACTGTTATTTCCTTAGATATTGGAAAACTAGCTCAAAGAAAAACTGGAGACAAAATAAGATTTGAAGAAATATCTTTAGAAAAAGCACAACAGATTTATAGAGATAAAATCAAAAAAATGAATGAGATTAAGAAACAAATTAACAGACCATGTATAGAAGTATTAAATCCAAGAAATACATCTAAGAAAATAGAAATATTGTTAAATAGCAAATAGCAAGTTTGAAAAAGGGGGCATTAACATGGACTTTGAAGAAATATTAGAATTAATTGAAGCAATAGATAAATCTACACTTACTAAATTTTCTTTTAAAGAGGGAAATACAAAAATAAAAATAGAGAAGAATAGGGGAGAGACTGCATATACACAATCGGTCTTGCAAAATGAAGATTTAGAAATAAAAGATGATGTTGAAAAAATAGAATCTGATAATTTTGAGTATATTAAATCTCCGCTTATAGGAACTTTTTATAACTCTCCATCGCCTGAGGAAGAACCGTATATTGCTACAGGGGATAAAATATCTAAAGGGCAAATAATAGGTATAATTGAAGTTATGAAAGTTATGAATGAAGTGAAATGTAATTACGATGGAATAGTTGAGGACATTTTAATTAATAACAATGATACTGTTGAATATGGTCAGAGTCTAATAAAAATAAAAGTACTTTAATTATGGGAGAATAGTTATGTTTAATAAAATATTAATTGCAAATAGGGGAGAGATAGCAGTTCGTATAATTAGAGCTTGTAAAACTTTAGGTATAAAGACAGTGTCAGTATATTCTAAAGTAGATGAAAATTCACTTCATACAGTTTTGGCCGATGAGAAGATTTGTATTGGAGAGGCAAATCCAAGAGAAAGTTATTTAGATATGAGTAAAATTGTAAGTGCAGCTATAGTAACAAAGTCAGATGCAATTCACCCAGGATTTGGTTTCTTGTCAGAAAAAAGTGAGTTTGTTGAGTTATGTAAATCACAAAACATTAAATTTATAGGTCCAGATAGTAAAATAATTGATGCTATGGGAAATAAATCAAAAGCAAGAAACACAATGATTGAAGCTGGTGTTCCTGTTGTTCCAGGAAGTAAAGCACCTATATATATAAGTGAAGATGGTAAAAAAATTGCAGACGAAATAGGATACCCTGTAATAGTTAAAGCATCTTCTGGTGGTGGTGGAAAAGGCATGAGAATAGTAGAAAAAGAAGAAGATTTTGAAACACTATTTAATTTAGCTCAGATAGAATCAGTAAATGCATTTAATGACGATACTATGTATGTTGAAAAATATATTAAAAATCCTAAACATATAGAAGTTCAAATTTTAGGAGATAGTTATGGAAATGTGATTCACCTAGGTGAAAGAGATTGTTCTATACAAAGAAATCACCAAAAAATGATAGAAGAATCACCTTCACCTGTTATTGATGAAATAACTAGAAAAAAATTAGGAAACATGGCAGTAAAGGCGGCAAAAGCAGTAAACTATGAAAATGCAGGTACTATTGAATTTTTAATGGATGAGGATTTAAATTTTTATTTTATTGAAATGAATACAAGAATTCAAGTAGAACATCCAGTAACAGAAATGGTTACAGGTGTAGATTTAATTAAAGAACAAATAAAGATTGCTTATGGTGAGACATTATCTTTAACACAAGATGACGTGAAGATAAAAGGACATGCCATTGAATGTAGAATAAATGCAGAAAATCCAGCTAATAATTTTTTACCATGTCCAGGAGAAATAACTTCACTGAACCTTCCAGGAGGCAATGGAGTTAGGGTTGATACTTTTATATATTGTGGATATAAAATACCAATGAATTATGATTCTATGATATGTAAGATTATAGTTCATGGATGCAATAGAAGTGAAGCTATAGAAAAAATGAAAATAGCTCTAGATGAATTAGTTGTAAGCGGAATTGAAACTAATGCTAATTTTCAATATTCTCTTATGAATAATCCAGTTTATGTGCAGGGGAAAGCAGATACAGGATTTATAGAAGAATTGCTATGATAAAAATGGGGGGATAAAAATGGATTACTCAAAAGAGTCACCAGTTAAAGTTAGACAAATGATTAGAGAGGGCAAGTACACAAAACCAACTTCTGGTATGTGTAGTGGTTATGCTCAGGCAAATTTAGTAATTTTACCTAAAGATTTAGCTTATGACTTTCTTTTGTTTACACAAAGAAATCCAAAGTCATGTCCTATTTTAGAAGTGTCAGATACTGGAAGTAGAAACTTAAAATATATTGCAAAAGATGTGGATATTGCAAAAGATATTCCGAAGTATCGAGTATATGAAAACGGAATATTAAGGGGAGAATATGAGGAAGTAGAAGAATTTTGGCAAGAAGATTTTGTTAGCTTCTTAATAGGATGTAGTTTTTCTTTTGAATCAGAACTAATAAAAAATCATATTGAAGTAAGGCATATTACCACAGGGTGCAATGTGCCAATGTATAAAACCAATATTGAATGTAAAGAAGCAGGGATGTTTAAAGGAAATATGGTAGTAAGTATGAGACCTATTCCTTATGATCAGGTGATAAAAGCAGTTACAGTAACTGAACAGTTTCCAAAAGTTCATGGTACACCAATTCATATTGGAGATCCTACAGTGATTGGAATTGAAGATATTAATAGTCCTGAATTTGGAGATAGTGTAACAATTAAAAAAGGTGAAGTACCAATATTTTGGCCTTGCGGAGTAACGCCTCAATCTGTAGTTATGAATGTGAAACCTAATATAGTAATAACTCATTCTCCAGGTCACATGCTAATTACTGACATTAAAAATGAAGATTTAAAAGACTAAATAAGTTTTGGGGGAAGAAGTTATGTATAGAGTAGACTTAAATTGTGACTTAGGGGAAAGTTTCGGGAGATATAAATTAGGATTAGATGAAGAAATTATTAAATATGTTTCTTCTGTTAATATAGCTTGTGGTTTTCATGCATCAGATCCAGTTGTAATGGAGAAAACTGTTAAATTAGCAAAAGAAAATAACGTATCAATAGGAGCTCATCCAGGATTTTTAGATTTGATGGGATTTGGAAGAAGAAATATGGATATTTCTTTGGAGGAAGCTAAATCATATACAAAATATCAAATAGGAGCACTATATGGATTTTGTAAAAGTGCAAATATAAAACTTAATCATGTGAAGCCTCATGGAGCGCTGTATAATATGGCAGCAAAAGATTATAACTTATCAAAAGCTATATGTGAAGCTATATATAAATTTGATAAAGAAATTATACTTTTGGGACTAAGTGAAAGCGAGCTAATTCGTGCAGGTGAAGATGTTGGGCTTAAATGTGCCAGTGAAGTTTTTGCTGATAGAGCATATGAAGAAGATGGTACTTTAGTAAGTAGAAAAAAAGATGGAGCTGTAATAACTGATGAAGAAGAAGCAATAGACAGAGTAATAGATATGATAGTAAAAAAACAAGTAAAAACGATAAGTGGAAAATATATAGATATAAAAGCTGATTCTATTTGTGTTCATGGAGATGGAATAAAAGCACTGGAGTTTGTAAAAAAAATAAATAGAAAATTAAAAGAGGAGAATATAGAGATAAAATCATTATTTTAGGACTTATAATCTTATTTTGAAAATTTAAAAGGGGGAATAAAAATGGAAGTTTTGAAGGAAAATTCAATTGAAGAAATCGCCAAAAAAGAGAGCAAAATTAAAGAAAAATTAAAAAATATAGGTCCGGGGGCCTTAATAGCAGCTGGATTTATTGGACCAGGGACAATAACAACTTGTACAAAATCAGGAGCAAGTAGTGGATATACTCTTCTTTGGGCGATGCTATTTTCAACAGTTGCCACAATAATATTCCAAGAAATGGCTGCAAGGTTAGGGATAGTTACTCAAAAAGGTCTAGGTGAAAATATTAGAGAAAAAATCTCGAACAAAGCATTAAAAGCTATAGCGGTAGGAATAGTAATAGTTGCTATATTTATAGGGAATGTAGCTTATGAAACAGGGAATTTAGTTGGTGGTTCTATGGGACTTTCAACATTAATACCACAAGTGCCAAATACTATATGGGCACCATTACTAGGTTTAGCTGCCTTCTCATTGCTTTGGTCAGGGAATTATAAAAAAATAGAAAAAATATTAATTGGATTAGTTTTAGTCATGAGCGTTACATTCTTTACTACTGCCATAGTTTCAAAACCAGATTTTGGAGCAATCATAAAAGGTATGTTTATACCAAAAGCAGGGGCTAATGATTGGTTAACTATAGTAGGATTAATTGGAACAACAGTAGTCCCTTACAACTTATTTTTACATGCATCTTCAGTATCTGAGAGATGGACTAGTAAAGAAGATTTAAAACATGCAAGAATAGATACAGTTATATCTATAGGACTTGGTGGTCTTATTTCTATGGCTGTAATAATTTCAGCATCAGCATCTTTCCATGGAAGTGGAACGGTTATAGATAGTGGAGCAGTAATGGCACAACAATTAGAACCATTACTTGGATCTTGGGCTAAATGGTTCTTTGGTATAGGATTGTTTGCAGCAGGTTTTACTTCTGCAATAACAGCACCGCTTTCAGCAGCATTTGCTACAACAGGTGCTCTTGGATATAAAAAAGATATGAAAAGTATGAAGTTCAAAATAGTTTGGATGATAGTTTTAGGAGTAGGTATGGTACTTAGTGCTCTTGGAATGTCATCAAGCCCAACAGAACTCATACTAGTAGCTCAAGCAGCAAATGCTATAATATTGCCAATTATCGCAATATTCTTAATATATGTATTGAATCATAAGGATTTGGGCGAATACAAAAATAAGCTTTGGAATAATGTATTAGGTCTATTTATATTATGTGTAACTTTAGCTATAAGTTATCGTTCATTATTATCATTTGCTGAAACTGTAAAAGGATTATTTATATAATTTTAATATTATCAATATGAAGGATAAGGTTTTATTATAAAATCTTATCCTTCATATTTTACTATGACTTTTTTGGCTAAATAAATATATAATTGTGCTATAATTTATTCTAAATATAGAAAAAGGGGAAATGAAAAAAGGGGGAAAATAAATGCCTATTAAAATACCATCACAGTTACCTGCATACAATGTACTGTCAAGTGAAAATATTTTCGTAATGAATATAGAAAGAGCAAATCATCAAGATATTAGACCACTTAAGATAGGAATATTAAATTTAATGCCTATAAAAATTCAAGCTGAAAATCAACTTCTTAGATATCTTTCGAATACACCCCTTCAGGTTGAAATTACACTGCTTCAAACTAAATCATATACGGGCAATCACACACCACTTGAACATTTAGAAAAATTCTATAGATATGTGGATGATGTTAAAGATGAAAAATTTGATGGACTTATTATTACTGGTGCACCAGTGGAACAAATGAAATTTGAAGATGTGGATTATTGGGATGAATTAAAAAATATAATGGATTGGACGAAAACTCATGTTTATTCCACAGTACATATATGTTGGGGAGCACAAGCAGCTCTTTATCATCATTATAATGTGTCCAAATATCAATTAGATAAGAAATTATTTGGGGTATTTAAACATAGAAATAATTTTGAACATGATAATTTAACTAGAGGGTTAAATGATGTGTTTTATGCTCCTCATTCTAGACATACAGAAGTGAAACGAGAAGATATAGAGAAAGTTGATGATTTAGAGATATTATCAGAATCAGATGAAGCAGGGATATTTATTGTAGCTAACAAAAGTAGAAGACAAATATTTATAACTGGTCACTTAGAATATGATAGGGATACTTTAAAAGTAGAATACTTAAGAGATTTAAGCAAAGGATTACCTATAGAAATGCCTAAACATTATTTTGAAAATGATGATGATAAAACTATTCCTTTAGTTACTTGGAGAGAAAGTGCAAACATAGTATTTAGTAATTGGTTAAATTACTGTGTATACCAAGATACACCTTATAATATTGATGAAATAAATTAATTATAATAATTAGGAATAAATTTTCCTGGGAAATAATTTGTATAAACTTAATCTAAAAATATTGAGAGGAATAGTATTATTCCTCTCCTAATAATGTCAAATTATAAGAAAATAAAAGCTCATTAATACGAAGGATATTTAAATTTTTATTTAGGCCAAAGATTATAACACTGTCTCTTGTGATTTTTGGATAAAGCTCACCACAATTACCGATTTTTAAGGCTTTATTAGTCTCGTCTAAAGTGAAATTACTACCTATACAAAGTTGTAGTATTTTGTCTCTGCTAGGCTTTTTATCTCCTCTTAAAATTTCATATGCATAAGTTCTATCTAAGTCGGCATTTTTAATAACGACGCTTTTACTCATGCCTTTTTCTTTAAACATCTTTTCTAAATATTCACAAAGTTTTATATTTTTAGAGTTATCTAAAGTATTTGATATAAAATCATCTAAGTTAGATTCATTATCTATATTATTTAATAAGCTCATAAGATTTATGGTTTCTAGATTTTTCATAGATATTTCACCTCTTCTTGTAATATGATATAATTTTAGCGTTACAAAATCAATAAGATGAGGTGCTAAATTTGAATATAAATACAGAATTTAAATTATCTTTGTATGAAGAACTGAAATCTATTCATAAAAGTAGAAAAGTTGAAATTTTTATAGTTCAAAATATACAGGATGAAAAAATATATATAAAAAAAGAAATAAAAGAATATACAAAGGGAATATATGAAATTATAAAAAATATAAATTGTAAAAACATGCCTAAAATATATGAAATATTAGAATATGAAGATAAACTTATAATAATTGAAGAGTTTATAAATGGAGATACCTTACAAAAAATACTAGAAAAAGAAAATAAGCTAAAAGAAAAAGAAGTAATTAAATATATTATTTCTCTGTGTGATGCTTTATATGAAATTCATAGTTTAAATCCTCCTATAATTCATAGAGATATCAAACCAGCTAATATAATTATAAGCAATGATAATGTGTTAAAGCTAATTGATTTCGATATTTCAAGAACTTATAAGGAAGGGGAAAGTTTAGATACAACCCTTTTAGGGACAAAAGGATATGCTTCTCCAGAACAGTTTGGGTTTGATCAAACAGACTGTAGAAGTGATATATACGCAATGGGTGTTATGATGAATGTATTAACTACAGGAAAACATGTAAAAGAAGAAGTAAATAATACTTTATTAAAAGACATAATAAAAAAATGTACTCATATTTCTGCAGAAAAAAGATATGCTAATGTTCTTGAGTTAAAAGAAGAATTAAAAAATAAACTTTATGATAAAGAAAATACTAAAATAGATAAAAAAGTAGATAGCAAATGGCATATTAAAGAAGGAAAGATAAAAACATCACATAACTACTCAAAAGCCTTACCAGGGTTTAGATCTAAAAATCCTATTATATGATAGGCGCTAGTTTTTGGTACTTATTTTTAATAATTGGTCTATTTATTGCAGAAGGTTTTAATGATTTTTTAGGTAATATTATACTTGTTGTAGTGATGTTATCTACATATTTTATATTTACAAATTATTTAGGGATAAAAAATAAGTTACCATTGATAAAAAGTAAAAAAATAGCAATAAGGTTAGTAGGGTATTTTATTTATGTGATGTGTATATTTTTAATAGGTGGTGGATTATTAACTTTAACTATGAACTAAAAAATTCATTTTGTATGCTGACAGCATACCAACTCTCATAAGTAAATTTATATAATTAATTTATAATTAGACAATCACTTATGGAGGTAAAATATGAAAAAGGTATTATTAGGTATTATTATTGGATTTGTAGTTATTGTTGGAGGTTGTGTAGCATTAGTTGGAGCAGGAATGTCTGGTGTAGATAACGCAGTAAAAGAAGTAGAAAAAGAAACAGTTAAAAATGATAATAAGTTACAAGAAATGGCTAAAGATATAGAATGGAAAGTAAAAAGAGGTGATTATAGCACTGAGATAGTTGGTATTTTTGAAAATACTAGTGAGGAAGTTTTAGACTACGTGGAATTTGAATATAAATTAATGAATTCTGGCGGAACAGTTGTAGAAAAGTCATTTACTAATGAAACAGAAATTGAACCTGGAGAAAAGAGAAAAATTGAAATATTCTGCTCAGAAAATGATTTTGACAAATATGATATTAAAGTAAAATCAAGTGCTTTTTAAGTAATTAAAAAAGAGGTTTGAAATAGGGGTATTTAAATTATATATATTAAGTGTGTATTTTGGGGAAAATGCACACTTTTTTTGTTGTAAAACTTGTGAAATTAATCTTTTATTTGAAAAATCGCAAAATAAGATTAATTTTATATGAATAGGATGGCTATATTGAGGATCTTATAAGGAAAATATTTTGGCATAAGTATTGCTTGTATAAAAAGTGAATAAATTAAGAAAAGCTATATCTTGGCAAGTTGCTAACGGAATTCAATATATAAGAACTTATGTAGATACTACAGATAAAAATCTTACAGCAATGAAAGCTATGATAGAACTTAGAGAAGAGTTAAAATATTATGTAATGTTACAAATAGTAGCTTTTCCACAAGAAGGAATTTTATCTTACACAAATGGTTTAGAATTGTTAGAAGAATCATTAAGGCTTGGTGCGTATGTAATAGGAGCCATACCACATTTTGAATTTACAAGAGAATACGGAGTAGAAAGTATAAATAAAATTATGGAGCTTGCTAAAAAATATGGTGTATTAGTCGATGTCCATTGTGATGAGATAGATGATGAGCAATCAAGATTTATAGAAGGACTTGCAGCTAGAGCTTATGAGTATAATATGGTTCATAAAGTTACAGCAAGTCATACAACTGCCATGCATTCATATAATGGAGCTCACACATACAAATTATTTAGATTATTAAAGATGAGTGGAATAAATGTATGTTTTGGTCATGATGATATAATGGATCAGTGAAATCCACTGGGAACAGGAAATATGTTACAAGTACTTCATATGGGGCTTCATGTATGCCAAATGATGGGATATAGTGAGATAAATTAATCGGTAGATTTAACAACAGATAACCCAGAAAGGACTTTAAATATAAGTGACAAGTACGGAATAGAAGTTGGTAAGCCAGGAAATATAATTACTCTTTCAGCTGAGAATGGATACGATGCAGTAAGAAGACAGGCATCTGTTTATTGTTCAATCAGAGGAGGCGAAATAATAGCTAATACAACTTTAAGTCAGACTACTGTTGATTTTGGAAATAAAGAAATAATTGATTTTAAAAGATAATTTAAAAGCATATTGATGTAATCATCAATATGCTTTTTTAGTTATAAAATTAGAGTAAATTAATAACTATTTTTCTGATTATTATGATGATTTTGTCAATAAATAGGAAAATATAGCAATTCAATTGAAAGCTATATAAAATAGTGCTAATATTTGTTTATATCAAAAATTTTTTAGGGGGAATCATATATGAAGGAATTAGTAAAAAAGTGGAATGATATTAGTTTAGTAAAACGAATCATTATGGGATTAATAATTGGTATAACTTTAGCAATCACAGTACCAACTCAATTAGCACCATTAGCCATTTTAGGGTCATTATTTGTAGGTGCTTTAAAGGCTGTAGCGCCAATTTTAGTTTTCTTCTTAGTTATGGCTGCAATATGTCAACATAAAGAAGGACAAAAAACAAATATGAAATCAATAATAATTTTATATCTTTTAGGAACATTTTTAGCAGGTGTAGTGGCAGTTATAGCAAGTTTTATTTTCCCAGTAACTTTAACACTTGCAGCAGGGGCAGAGGGAGTAACTCCTCCAGGTGGAGTAGGTGAAGTATTAAAAGCTTTATTAATGAACGTGGTGGATAACCCTGTAAATGCTCTAGCAAATGCAAATTACATAGGTATACTAACTTGGGCCTTAGTATTAGGTCTTGCATTAAAAAATTCTAAAGAATCTACAAAACAAATAATAGTAAATATTTCGGATGCCATATCTCAAGTAGTAAGATGGGTAATTAACTTAGCTCCATTTGGGATAATGGGATTAGTATTTGATACAATATCAACATCAGGAATAGAATCATTATTAAGTTATGGTCAATTAATAATATTATTAGTTGGATGTATGGTATTTGCGGCATTAGTTGTAAACCCTATAATAACATTTATAGGAATTCGTGAAAATCCATATCCATTAGTATTAAAATGTTTAAAAGACAGTGGATTAACAGCATTTTTCACAAGAAGTTCAGCTGCCAATATACCAGTAAATATGGGACTTTGTAAAGAATTAGGACTAGATAAAGACACATATTCAATGTCTATACCTTTGGGAGCAACTATAAATATGGGTGGTGCAGCAATAACAATATCAGTTCTTGCTTTAGCTGCTGCGAATACATTGGGGATAAAAGTAGATATAGGAACAGCAATAATATTATCAGTATTATCAGCTGTATCTGCTTGTGGAGCATCAGGAGTAGCTGGAGGGTCTTTACTTTTAGTACCACTTGCTTGCTCACTATTTGGTATACCAAATGAAATAGCAATGCAAGTAGTTGGAGTTGGTTTTATAGTTGGAGTTATTCAAGACTCTTGTGAAACTGCGCTAAACTCTTCAACAGACGTATTGTATACTGCAGTTGCGGAACTTTCAAAAAGACGTAAAGATAAAAAAGCAAGAGAAAACATAGCTTAGACAAATTTATCATAAATATAAAAGGTATAGTATGAAAGAATTTATCTTGCTCATACCATACCTTTTTATTTTATCTAGTACAACTTTTTGCAGAAAGGTTTGTGCATGTGATTTTCAGCAAAAAAATTTTATTTAAAGCTTCGTTTTTAAACTCATTATTATTATCTTTAGAAGTATAATTTTCTGTTATTTTATTTAGACCATGGATTTTATCATAAATATTATGTACAAATTCAACTTTACCTGGAGACATTATACTAAAGTATTCAAAATCAAACTCACAAGGAGTATTATCTTCGATAATATCTTTTTTATTATCGATTTCTATGAATACATTTGGGTTTTCCTCTAAAATATCAAGTTTTTTACCGTTCGTGGAACAGTGACAGTAGAGAATAAGTTCTCCTCCGTCCTTAAATTCATAACCATAATTTAAAGGAACTAAATAAGGTGCATTATCTTTACACATGGCAACTCTAACGACTTGACATTTAGAAACAATCTCTTTGATTGTATTAATATCCTTAATAGTTCTATCTTTTCTTCTCAAAATCCCCATCCCCTTAGAATATAATTTATAATTGTAATAATTATAGCACTATTATATGTAAAAAAATGTATTTAAAAAATATACAGAATATTAAAATTTTTATTTATATAAAGAAAATAAAAAGCCAATAAAGACATTTATCTATAATTGGCTTAATCATTTTTATATTAAGTTTATACGTTGAATCTCCAGTTAACTACGTCACCATCTTGCATTATATATTCTTTACCTTCAAGTCTAACTTTACCTTTTTCTCTAGCATTAGCTATAGAACCACATTCAACTAAATCTTTGTAGTTTACTATTTCACCTCTGATGAATCCTTTCTCCATATCAGAGTGGATTTTACCAGCAGCTTGTGGAGCCTTAGTTCCTATTGTTATAGTCCAAGCTCTGACTTCTTGAACACCAGCAGTTAAGTAAGACATAAGTCCAAGTAAAGAGTAAGAAGATTTTATTAATTTATCAAGACCTGATTGCTCAAGTCCTAAAGATTCTAAGAATTCTTGTTTTTCTTCTTCTGATTCTAATTCAGCTATTTCTGCTTCTATTTGAGCACAAACAACAACAACTTCAGAATTTTCACCAGCAGCAAATTCTCTAACTTTGTGAACATATTCGTTATTTTCACCTTCGTCAGCTAAATCATCTTCACAAACATTTGTAGCATATATAACTGGTTTTGAAGTTAATAAATTTAAAGTATCAACAAATTTAATTTGATCTTCATTTAAATCCATAGCTCTTACTGATTTATTATCTTCAAGAACGGCTAATATCTCTTTTAAGAATTCTACCTCAGCAGCAATTGTTTTATCAGCTTTAGCAGCTTTTGTACTTTTTAAGATTCTTCTTTCTAATATTTCTATATCGGAGAATATTAACTCTAAGTTTATTGTTTCTATATCTCTAAGTGGATTAACACTTCCGTCAACGTGTATAACATTTGAATCATCAAAACATCTAACAACATGAACTATAGCGTCAACTTCTCTTATATGAGATAAGAATTTATTTCCTAAACCTTCACCTTTTGAAGCTCCTCTAACAAGACCTGCTATATCACAGAACTCTATAGCTGTAGGAATAACTTTTTTACAATCATACATTTCTCTAAGTACTTCTAATCTTTCATCTGGAACAGAAACAACACCCACGTTTGGTTCTATCGTACAGAAAGGGTAGTTTGCAGATTCAGCTCCTGCTTGAGTTATAGCATTAAATAGCGTGCTTTTACCAACGTTTGGTAATCCTACTATACCTAATTTCATATTAATAATCTTCCTTTCTTATATGAATTTACATATTTGTCAATTTTATTTATACATAAATTATAAACACTTCTTAGTATTTTCTAGACATACATATTGATTATACATCATAATCTTAATATGTGTAAACACGTTTGAAATAAGTTATTATTTGTAAAATACATTATTTTTGTAAGAATTTATATTATTAATAGGATTTTAACTTGAGATTTGGCATATCCTAATAAAAATATGTAAACAAAATAAAAATAAGTATTTTAGAAAATAATAAAAGATATATAATTAAGTAAAAGGAAAAATTTTGAATATATAAATCATTTATTGTATATACAAGTGATTACTCATAAGAGGAGGTAAAAATGAAAAATAATAAAACAATAAATCTAGGTAAAGGAATTAATCTAACTTTAATACCAGAAGAAAAATTTAAAACTAATTTAGTAAGTATTTATATCCAAAGATTATTAAATAGAGATGAAGTAACGATGAATGCTCTACTTCCTTCTGTAATAAAGAGTGGGAGTGAAAAATATCCAAGTGCTAGAGAAATGTCTCAGCATCAAGATGATTTATATGGAGTTTCTATAGGAGCAGATAGTAGTAAAAGAGGAGAAACTCAAGTAATTACTTTTAAAATTATCAGTACAGATGAAAAATACTTAGACGAAAAAATATTTAAACCTGTTGTGGAATTTCTAGACGAAGTAGTTAATCATCCATTAGTTATAGATAGTGGATTCAAAGAAGAATATGTAAGAATAGAGAAAGAAAACCTTAAAAATAGAATAGAGTCAATTATAAATGACAAAGGTAGATATGCTATTGAGCGTGCTCGTGAAGAAATGTTTAAAGGAGAAAGATATGGAATTAGTGATTTAGGTTACGTAGAAGATATAGATAAAATAACTGCCAAAGGACTTTATGAACACTATATGGAAATTATGAAAACTTCTCCCATAGATATAGTTGTAGAAGGTAATTTTGATGAAGATGAAATAGTAAAAATAATATCTAATGGATTTAACTTTCATAGAGAAAATATAATAGAAATACCTAGAGCAGATTTTAATAAAGATGTGGATGAAGTAAAGGTAATAAATGAATATATGGACATAACTCAAGGAAAACTTGTTATGGGATTTAGATGCAACATTGACTACAAAGACGAATATAAATACTATTCTTTATTTGTAGGTTCTAATGTTCTTGGTGGAGGACCTCATTCAAAGTTATTTGTAAATGTTAGAGAAAAAGAGAGCTTATGCTACTATATTTATTCTTCACTAGAAAAATATAAAACATCCATGTTTATAGCTTCTGGAATAGAAAGTGAAAACTATGATAAAACAATTAAGCTAATAAAAGAACAACTAGAATACTTAAAAGAAGGGCAAATTTCAGAAGAAGAATTATTAAATAGTAAAAGTGCCTTAATAAGTTCATTAAAAACAATAAAAGACTCTATAGGAGGAGCATCAGATTTTTATTTCTCTCAAACAATGGGTCAAACAAACTCAACTGTAGAAAAAATTATAGAAATGATAGATAAGGTTACAGTGAAAGATATAGTTGATGCATTTAAAAATATTCAGCTAGATACTATATACTTCTTAAGTAACAACAAGGAGGCATAAAAATGGAAAAAATAATTAATGAATTATTGAAAGAAGAATTATATTATGAAAAATTAGAAAATGGTTTAGATGTATATTTTATGCCTAAAAAAGGATTTACAAAAAAATATGCTGTTCTTGCAACGAATTATGGTTCAAATGATTTAGAATTTATTCCTATAAATGAAACGAAAAAAATGCTTGTAAATGCTGGTATTGCTCATTTCTTAGAACATAAAATGTTTGAACAACCAGATGGAGGAAATGCATTTGATATGTTTTCAAAATATGGAGCAAATGCCAATGCATTTACTAACTTTACAATGACAGCTTATTTATTTTCAGCTACAGAATATTTCTACGAATGTTTAGAACATCTAATAGATTATGTTCAAACACCATATTTTACAGATGAGAATGTGGAAAAAGAAAAGGGAATAATTGAGCAAGAAATAAAAATGTATAATGATGATCCAGAGTGGAATGTATTTTTTAATGCTTTAAAGGCTATGTATGTAAATCATCCTACAAGAATAGATATTGCAGGTACTGTGGACAGTATATATAAGATAACTAAAGAAGAATTATATAAATGCTATAACACATTCTATAATCCAGGGAATATGATTTTATTTGTTGTAGGTGATTTAGATAAAGAAGAAGTATTTAATCATATAAAAAAAGCTAATCATAAAGATATACAAAAACTTGAAGAAGAAATTGTGAGATTTTATCCAGAAGAACCTAAGGAAGTCAAGCAAAAAGAGATTGTAGCAAAATTCCCAATCTCTATGCCAATGTTTTCAATTTGCTTTAAAGATGACAAAGTAGGAATGAAGGGTGAAGAATTATTGAGATACGAAGTAATGACAGATATCATTACAGATATGCTATTCAAAAAAGGTAGTGCTATATACGAAGATTTATATATGCAAGGCCTTATAACACCAAATTTTGGAGCAGGATTCTCATCACAAGTAGATTATTCATATACATCTATAGGTGGTGAATCAAAAGATCCTCATA
Organism: Terrisporobacter mayombei; assembly: GCF_020748465.1. Classification (GTDB taxonomy): domain Bacteria; phylum Bacillota; class Clostridia; order Peptostreptococcales; family Peptostreptococcaceae; genus Terrisporobacter; species Terrisporobacter mayombei. Next base: position 851,413 of record NZ_JAHZMP010000001.1, on the reverse strand, counting down.
AAGTAAAAGAAATAATAATGTCTTATATTGAAAAATTTAAATTAGAAGGTTTAGACAAAGAAGGTTTTGAAAGAACAAAGAAAAAAAATATAGGCAACTTTATTAAATATTTTGATTCAGTTACTTTTATTGCTAATAACTTTATAACGTACAAATTTAAAGGTATAAATTTACTTGACTATGTGGAGGTAATGAAGGAAATCACATTTGAAGAGGTAAGTGAAAGACTAAATAATCATTTTAGAGAAGAAAATTGTGTTATATCTATCGCAGAACCTAGATAATACTTATATAAAAATAAAAATGTAATAAAATAAAGGGTAATTAGTCAATTTTAATTAAAGATATAATTTTAGTTAAATTTGACGATAATTATCCTTTTTTCATTGTAAAATATTTATTAATTAATTATAATTAAGGCATTCTATTTTTTTATTATTAAGAAACTGATATAATAAAAAATGAAAGGGATAATTGTTTAGGGTAGAAGGAGGCTATGTTTTATGATTGATATACATTGCCACATTTTGCCTGAAGTAGATGATGGTTCTAGAAGCTTAAATGAGTCTATAGAAATGGCTCTCATAGCTAGGGAACAAGGTATAAAAAAAATTATTAATACATCACATTATCATCCAGATTTCAGGTACAAAAAAGGCGAAGAACTATTAAAAGAGCTAAAAGATTTTAATAATATTTTAAGAGAAAATATGATAGATATTGAAGTGTTAATTGGGAATGAAATTTACTATACTAATGATTTAATAAAACAAATTGATGAATTAGATTTTTATACTTTAAATAATAGTAGATACATACTTATCGAACTTCCTCCTACAAATTTTCCAAGTGATTTATGTAATATAGTATATGAATTAAAAGAAAAAAACTATATACCAGTTTTTGCACATGTGGAAAGATATAGAGAGGTTCAAGAAAATCCTGAGTTAATATATGAAGTTATTGAAGCTGGAGCTATAATACAAATAAACTCTCATAGTATTTTAGGCAAAAGTGGAAAAGAATTACAAAGAACTTGTAATACACTAATAAGCCGAAATATGGTTCATATTGTAGGAACAGATGCTCATCGTAGCAAAAGAAGAACACCAATATTTTTAGATGCCTACAAATATGTATGCGAAAAATATTCAAAAGAAATGGCAGATAATTTATTCATTAAAAATAATAATGCAATAATAAATAATGAAGATCTATATGTGTCAAAACCTTGTAAAGAGGAAGTAAAGAAAAAAGGATTTTTTAAAAGATTATTTAAATTATAAGAGGTGAAATAATGGATAGAGTGGCATTCACAATATTTGGTTTAGATGTAATGTGGTATGGCGTATTAATGGCATTGGCTATGATAATATGCGTGTTTATAGCGCTAAGAGAAGGAAAAAGAGTAAATATAAGTGAAGATGATTTACTAAACTTAGCTATAATAGCAATACCTTGTGGTTTAATTGGTGCTAGACTTTACTATGTTATTTTTAATTGGTCTTGGTATTCTAATAATCTATCTGAAATATTAAATTTCAGAGGAGGAGGTATGGCAATACATGGAGCTTTAATTGGTGGTATATTGGCTGGGTTCATATATACTAAAATTAAAAAAATTAATTTCTTTAAGATGGCTGATACGGTAATGATTGGTATACCTTTAGGTCAAGCCATAGGAAGATGGGGAAATTTTATAAATGGAGAAGCACATGGAGGTCCAACTTCTTTACCTTGGGGAATAATTGTTGATGGCATGAAAGTTCATCCAACGTTTTTATATGAATCTATCTGGGATTTAGGTATATTCATATTTTTGTGGTGTTTTAGAAAGAAGAAAAAATATGAAGGCCAATTAGCTATATCGTATTTAATTTTATATTCAATAGGAAGATTTTTCATAGAGGGACTTAGAACAGATTCTCTTATGATTGGTCCACTTAGAATGGCTCAAGTAATAAGTTTAGTAACTATTATAGTTTGTTTAATTTTACATAAAATATTATTGAAGAAGAAAAAATAGAGGCTAACTAGTAACTCTTAAGGAGAAGAAAAAATGGAATTTAATCATGTATCAGTACTACTAGATGAATGTATTGAAAATTTAAACATAAAAGAAGATGGAGTATATGTGGACTGTACTATGGGTGGTGCAGGACATTCAAAAGAAATAGTAAAGAGATTATCTGATAAAGGTTTATTTATTGGATTTGATCAAGATAAAAATGCCATAGCTACGGCAAAAGAAAGACTGGCAGAGTATTCAGATAGAGTAAAATTTGTACACAGTAATTTTGAAAATATTAAATCAGAATTAGAAAAAATAGGTGTTTATAAAATAGATGGAGTTCTTGCTGACTTAGGTGTATCTTCTCATCAACTTGATGAAGCTGATAGAGGATTCTCTTATATGCATGATGCACCACTAGATATGAGAATGGACGTTAGAAAAGACTTTTCTGCTTATGATGTGGTAAATACTTATAGTGAAGAGCAATTAGCTAAGATAATCAGAGATTATGGCGAAGATAATTGGGCAAAGAGAATTGCTAAATTTATAGTAGAAGAAAGAGAAGCGAATGGTCCAATAGAAAAAACTGGTGAACTTGTAGACGTTATAAAAAAAGCAATACCTAAAAAAGCTAGAATGGATGGACCACATCCAGCAAAGAGAACTTTCCAAGCCATAAGAATAGAAGTAAATAACGAGCTTGGTGTAATAAACAAAATGATTGAAGATGCTGTTTCTATTATGAATAAAGGAGGAAGAGTTTGTGTGATAACCTTCCATTCTTTAGAAGATAGAATAGTAAAAAATGAATTCAAAGATTTAGCTTTAAGTTGTGTTTGTCCACCAGAACTACCAATTTGTCAATGTGACAAAAAATCAGAAGTTAAGATTATAACAAGAAAACCAATAATTCCTAGTGATGAAGAAATTGAAAGAAATCCAAGAGCGAGAAGTGCAAAACTTAGGGTAGCTCAAAAAAAATAATTTTTATTATTGCATATGAATAAGAACATGTATACAATTAACTTATTAAATTAATAGTAAAAAATCTTATCAAGAGTGATGGAGGGAATAGGCCCTGAGAAGTCCGGCAACCTATATTAGATAGGTGCTAAATCCTACTTATGGAAACATAAGAAAGATAAGAGGTAAATCTTAGATTATTAAGGTTCTTTTATCTTTAAGGATAAAAGAACCTTTTTTATTTTATGAGATGTAATTTGTAAGGTTTTTTATATATTGTTTAATATTATTTATATTAAATAACAAGGGGGATACAAATTATGAGTGAAAGAAAGTTAGGTTTTTCAACATTACAAGTTCATGGGGGACAACAACCAGATTCAGCAACAGGAGCTAGAGCAGTTCCAATTTATCAAACAACATCCTATTGCTTTGAAAGTGTGGACCATGGAGCAGATTTATTTGCATTAAAGGCACAAGGGCATATTTATTCAAGAATATCAAATCCAACGGTTGCAGTATTTGAGGAAAGAATGGCTTTACTTGAAGGTGGAGTAGGGGCTGTAGCCTTTTCTTCTGGAATGGGAGCGATAAATGCAGCCATATTAAATATACTTCAAGTTGGTGATGAAATAGTTGCTGCACCAACAATATATGGCGGAACATTCAATTTATTAGCAAATATGTTACCTAAATTAGGGATTAAAACTCATTTTGTAAATCCTGATGACCCAGAAAGTTTTAGAGCTGCAATAAACGATAAAACAAGATTAGTTTATGCAGAAACTATAGGAAACCCAGGAATAAATATAATTGATATAGAAAAAATTGCAAAAATAGCTCATGAGGCTAAAATTCCATTTATGTTAGATAATACTTTTGGAACGCCTTATTTAATAAAGGTATTTGATTATGGTGCTGATATTGTTGTTCATTCAGCTACAAAATTTATAGGGGGACATGGAACTACTTTAGGTGGAGTAGTAGTTGATAGTGGAAATTTTGACTGGATAGAAAGTGGCAAATTCCCATGTTTAACAGAACCAGACTTATCTTACAATGGTTTAAACTATGCTAAAGATTGTGGAAAATCAGCTTATACTACAAAGCTTCTAGCTCAATATCTAAGAGATACAGGAGCTTGCCTAAGTGCACAAAATGCATTCCAATTATTGTTAGGACTTGAAACTTTATCATTAAGAGTTGAAAGACATGTGGAGAATACTAAGAAAATCACAGAATTTTTAAATAATCATCCTCAAGTTGCATGGGTCAACTATCCAGGTTTAAAAGAAAATAAATATTATGATTTATGCCAAAAGTATTTACCTAAAGGACCAGGATCAATATTTACTTTTGGAATAAGAGGAGGACTAGAAGCTGGAATTAAATTTATAGAATCTCTTCAAATTTTTTCTCATCTTGCTAATGTGGCAGATGCTAAATCACTTGTAATTCATCCAGCTAGTACAACTCATGCTCAACTAAATGAAAAAGAGCAAGAATTGGCAGGAGTTACTCCAGATATGATAAGAGTTTCTGTAGGGATTGAAGATGTAAATGATTTAATATGGGATTTGAATCAAGCTTTAGAAAAAGCATCATTATAGAAAAATGAAGATGAGAAGTATCATCTTTCTTTTTGTATTGCGCAATTATAATTCTCAGCTTCTGAATATAAATTAAATATCTGTTATAATTATTGGTGAATGTTATAAGGGGGGGTGCTTATATGGAAATTACTCCAAAGACGCGGGAATACTTATTCTCAGATAAAAATTTATATAAACTTATTTTTCCATTAATAATAGAGCAATTTTTACTAGTAACTGTAGGGTTAGTGGACTCAATAATGATCGCTAGCATAGGTGAAGCTGCAGTATCTGCTGTATCTTTAGTAGATAGTATAAATATCCTTGTAATAAATATATTTACAGCACTTGCTACTGGAGGCGCAGTTGTATCAGGTCAGTATTTAGGTCAGAAAAAGGAGGATAATGCATGTAAGAGCGCTGATCAACTTATACTTTTTCTTTCTTTAAGTTCTATTACTGTTATGATACTAGGGTATTTATGCAAATACTTTATTCTTCATATAGTTTTTGGACATATAGAACAAGATGTTATGAACTATTCTAGTACTTATTTAACCATAGTATTTATGTCAATTCCTTTTATAGCTATATACAATGGTGGGGCAGCTTTATTTCGAGCTATGGGAAATTCAAAAATCACAATGAAAATAGCCATTATGATGAATCTAATAAACCTAATAGGAAACTATTTTCTAATTTATGTTTTTAAAATGGGAATTGCAGGTGCAGCCATACCTACGGTTTTTTCTAGAGTTGTGGCTGCTTTAGTAATTTTTATATTAATAAAAAATGATAATTTACAAATTCACTTATCTAAAAAAATGTGCATGAAATTTGATAGAATATTAATCAGGAAAATACTTCATATTGGTATTCCAAATGGTCTGGAAAATGGAATGTTTCAACTTGGAAAAATTATTGTTCTAAACTTAATTGCGACCTTTGGAACTGCAGCTATTGCAGCTAATGCTGTAGCAAATGCTGTTGGACTTTTTCAAATTATACCAGGTATGGCAATTAGCCAGGCCACCCTTTCTGTAACATCTCAATGTATAGGTGCAGGAGATTACGATCAAACAAAATATTATACAAGAAAACTAGTTAAGATAAGTACTATATGCATATCCTTAGCTGTAATACTTACTTTTATAAGTATGCCATTAATTCTAAAGGCATATAATCTATCTGATTATACAGCAACAATTTCAAAAAATATTATTTTATATCATGGAAGCTTATCAATTATTATATTGACAGTTTCTTTTGTCCTTCCCAATACCCTTCGTGCAGCAAATGATGTTAAGTTTTGTATGATAGTTGCTATTTTATCTATGTGGATTTTTAGAATTGGTTTTAGTTATGTATTAGGAAGATATATGAATATGGGAGTTTTTGGTGTATGGGTAGCCATGAGTATAGATTGGGTATTCAGAGTAGCATGCTTTATTACTAGATATAAGGGAAATAAGTGGAAATTACATGAAATTTAAAAAGCTCATTATAAAATGAGCTTTTTTAGATGGTAGAAATTCATAATTTATCTGTTTTATTATAAGGTGTGTACAGAATTAAATGGAACTTCTTTATTATTTACTTCTAACATTATTGTATCGAAAAATAAATTTTTATCTTTTGATGAAGTTGAATTTTTTTCTCTTATAACATATAGTTTATTCACCTCTTCAGAAGAGGATATAGTATTACAGTTTATTACAAGTATTTTATCTTCGAGGTCTGAACTTACATCAATATATTCATTTTTGACACCCTTAAAAAATATATATTTATTGTTACTTGTTATTATCTGATAAACGCCTTCTTCTAAATCATTGTCATATATTACATCTAATATTTTTTTATTATTTAATGAACTTATATCTACGGAAGATAGGGAAACAGGACTATCTTCCTTTGAATTTTTGTTACAACCATAAAAAACAATAGCAGTGGATATTAGTATAATTAATAATAATCTCTTTCTCATATATTCCTCCTTTTATTAAAACATAAAAATATTTTATCAATATATTCCTTACTTTATATTATTTAAAGCCAAGCACAGAGTTTTTATGTAATTTCTTTTTAATACTAATTAGTAAAGTCACAATTTTTCTCATGCTTTAATTATTTCATAAACAACAGTTATTTCTTTTAAAGAAATATTAACTTAAGTATAAATTACTTTATTAAAAATATAAAGAAAATGAACGTATTTAGTTCTATTTAATACTTCAAAAAAATATAAATTTTTTAAAAAAATGTTCTACATATAAAAATTCATACTCTTTTATGTATGAATTTTTGTATAAGTCATTAAAGGAAGGCAGGCACAAAAAAACTAAATATGTATATACCACAGAAGACGGAGGTGATTTTTTGAATAGTAAGGAAAGAGTGAAGAACATAAATGAATATAAAAAGAGAAAAAAGAATAGATATAGAAGGAGAAAAATAAAAAGAGTAGTTAAGCCTATTTTGTGTGCATTTCCCGTGGTATCAATAATCATCATAAATTTATGTGGTAATGCTATTGTATCAAATTACAAATATGAAATTAACAAACTGAAAAAGCAGTTAAGAAAAGAAGAGATAGTTTTAGATGGATTAAAAATGGAACAACTAGAAAATTCCAGCATTACTAATATAGAAGAAAATGCAAAAGAAAAGTTAAATATGGATTACCCTAATGAAAGTCAAATGAGATATATTGACTTAAAGGATTAGAAAGGGAGGTTGTTAATGAAGATAAAAATAAACAGCAGGAAAAGATTAGTTATAGTAATGGTGTTGGCTTGTTCCTTATTTTTAGCATTGGTATTTAGAATAGGGTATTTACAATTGATTAAAGGAGAGTGGCTTAGTACAAAAGCATCAGAACAACAAACAAGAGAGATTCCTATAGAAGCTAAAAGAGGAGCTATATATGATACAAATATGAAAGAATTGGCAGTAAGTGTTACAAAATATACAGTTTGGTGTAAGCCAGTTGAAGTAAAAGATACAAAAAAAACGTCTGAAGATCTAGCTAAAATATTAGATGAAAAATATGATGATATATACAAAAAAGTCAATAAGAAAAACATGGCTTTAGTTAAAGTAAAAAGATGGATAGACGATGACACGGCAGATAAAATTACTAAGGCGGGATTATCTGGCATATGGGTGGCTGAAGATAATCAAAGATATTATCCGTATGACAACTTTGCCTCTTATGTACTTGGTCATACATCTGCAGATTCATCAGGTGTAGCAGGAATAGAATTAAAATATGATAATGTATTGAAAGGAACTGCAGGAAAGTTAATTGTAAGTACTGATGCAGCAGGAAAAGAAATCCCTCAAGGTTCTGAACAATATTATGAGCCAACAACAGGAGATGGATTAGTATTAACTGTTGATGAAGTAATTCAACATTATTGTGAAAAGGCGGCTCAAAAAGCTTATGAAGAAAACAATGCAAATAAAGTAACTATAATTGCCATGGACCCTAAAACAGGAGATATAAAGGCAATGGTAAAAAAACCAGATTATAATCCAAATACTCCTACAAAAGCAATTTATCCTGCTTATGAAGAATTATTAGAAGGATGTAAAAATGATAATGAAAAAATAAAAGCGTATTCAACTATGTGGAGAAATACAGCAGTAAGTGATACATATGAACCAGGTTCAACATTTAAACTTATAACTTCTTCAGCAGGGCTAGAAGAAGGTGTTGTTAAACAAGACGACAAATTTACTTGTAGTGGCAGTGTCATGGTTGAAGGACAAAAAATTAAATGTTGGAGATCTTATAGACCTCATGGATCAGAAACATTTAAACAAGGTGTTCAAAACTCTTGTAACCCAGTCTTTGTTGAAGTAGGCAGAAGACTTGGCGTTTCAAAAATGTATGATTACATAGAAGCATTTGGTTTAAATAAAAAAACAGGAATAGACTTACCAGGTGAAGCAGGAAGTATAATGTACAATGAAAAGGATGTGGGGCCTGTTGAACTGGCAACGATCTCCTTTGGCCAATCCATATCTGTAACACCTATGCAACTTATTACAGCAGTCTGTTCCATAATAAATGACGGAAATAGAATGGAACCAAGATTAGTAAAGGCATATACAGATAATAAAGGAAACATAACTAAGGAAGTAGACCCAGTACAAGTTAAACAAGTTATTTCAAAAGAAACATCTGCGCAAATGAGAGAAATAATGGAATCTGTTGTAACAGAAGGTGGAGGTAAGATAGCTTACTTACCAGGATATAGATTAGGAGGAAAAACAGGAACTGCACAAAAGGTTATAAATGGAGCTTATGCTCAAGGACATTATGCATGTTCATTTGTTGGAATGGCACCTGCTAATGATCCACAAATTGTAGTGCTTGCCATAGTTGATGAGCCTACAGGAGTTATGCAATTTGGTTCAACAACAGCAGGACCAATAATAAAAGAAGTAATGAGCAATACATTGAAATATCTAGGTGTAGAGCCAGAATATACAGAAGAAGAAAAAGCTGAAAATGTAAAAAATAAAGTGAAAGTGCCCGATGTTAGAGGTCTAACTATAGAAGATGCAACAAAAGTTTTAGAGGAGTCTAAATTAGAAGCAAATATTGATAATGATGTAGATATAAAGGAAGGAACAATAATTAAAGATATGTTCCCAAAACCTGGAGTTAGTGTAAATGAAGGTTCTCTAATATCCATTTATTTTGATAATTAATATTACAGAAACTTATAAATATCTTCAAAAAAAAGTTAATATGGTATATAATTATTAAGATAAATATATAGAAGGCAATGTATATAATGCATTGCCTTTTATAAAGATAAGTATGAAATTAAAAATGAATAAGGAGGTTAAAATGGAATATTTAACTATAAAAGAGTTAATACTTGCTAGTGAAGGACAGTTAGTTTCCACGTGTAGTGAAGAAACTTTAGTAAATGATATAGTAATAGACAGTAGAAAAGCAAGTAAAGACAATGCTTTTGTTGCTATAGTTGGAGAAAACTTAGATGGGCATGATTTCATTAATTTAGCTATAAATCAAGGCTGTAAAACTATTATAAAAAATAAAGATAACAACGTTGACATAGAGAATAAAGAAATTAATGTAATAGAAGTAAACAACACGGAAGTAGCTTTTGGTAATATTGCTAGATTTTATAAGAACAAATTTGAAATACCTTTCATAGCTGTTACAGGTAGTGTTGGAAAAACAACTACCAGGGATATGGTATATTATACCATTAGTGCAAAATACAACTCACTTAAAAATGTAGGAAACTTAAACAACCAATTTGGAGTGCCCTTAACTTTATTTAATTTAAATAAAGAACATGAATGTGCAGTAATAGAAATGGGAATGAGTGGATTTAATGAAATTGAATACCTAGTAAATATTGTAAATCCACAAATAGGTATAATTTCTAATATTGGGTATTCTCATGTGGAACATCTAGGAAGTAGAGATGGTATTTTTAAAGCAAAAATGGAAATAACAACAAACTTTAATGAAAGTTCTTTATTAATAGTTAATGGAGATGATGATTGTTTAAAAACTTTAAAGAGTAAAGATTTAGTTTATAAATTAAGAACTTTTGGATTTGAAAAAGACAACGATATATATTGTGAATCTTTTGAGATGGATGAAGACAGTATAAACTTCATAGCTGTTATTGATGGAAAAAGAGAAGAATTTTTCATTCCAACAGTTGGAAAACATAATATATATAATGCTCTGACAGCAATATTAGTAGGAATTAATCTGAATATGACACTAGAGGAAATAAAAGATGGTTTAAAAAATTTCCAATGTACCAAAAATAGATTAGACATAATAAAAAATAATAATTTAACTATAATTGACTCAGTTTATAATGCAAGCATAGATTCTATGACTGCTGCATTAAATATCCTTGGAAGATATAAAAGCAGAAGAGTAGCAATACTTGGAGATATGTTTGAAATGGGTGAATTTGCAGAATTTGGCCATAGACAAGTAGGAAAAGCAGCCTTAAACAATGTGGATATATTAATATCAATAGGAAAGGATTCAGAGTTTATAGTAAAAGAATTAAAAGAAAATAATATGAACCCTGACAATCTTTATCATTTTAAAACAAAAGAAGAAGCAATTGAAAATCTAGATGATATCATAAAAGAAAATGACACTATTTTAGTTAAGGCATCGAGAGGAATGCATCTAGAAAAGATTGTTGAACATCTTAATAAATAGACAAAATAATTAGCGAACTAGGGAGAGGAGTTTTATATTATGTTAGGAATAACACAACTTACGTATACAGCGATAATCGCATTTTTAATAGTAGTTATACTAGGACCAATATTTATACCAATGTTATCAAAATTTAAATTTGGTCAGACGGTTAGGGATGATGGACCACAAACTCATTTACTAAAAAACGGAACACCAACTATGGGTGGGGTAATAATGATAATAGCTATCCTTATTACGGGACTTACAAGAGCAAAAATAGACAGAGATTTATTAGTAGGATTGATATGTATAACAGGATTTGGATTTGTAGGATTCCTAGATGATTTTATTAAAATTAAAATGAAAAGATCTTTAGGACTTAAAGCATATCAAAAAATTGTATTACAATTTGCTCTTGCATTATTTGTTGCTTATTACCAGTATAGTGCATCACCAAGTGCAACACAGATAATGGTTCCATTTACTGATTATGTAATAAACTTAGGGCCTTTATATGTACCAATAATGATGTTTATTATAATAGGAACAGTAAATGCTGTAAATTTAACTGATGGTTTAGATGGTCTAGCATCTGGAGTAACTTTAATAGTATCAGCATTTTTTATGATGTTGGCAACAACAATAGGTAATAGCGATGTTGCAATACTTGCAGCAGCAACTGGAGGAGCTTGTTTAGGTTTCTTAGGATTTAATTCATATCCTGCTAAAGTATTCATGGGAGACACAGGTTCTATGGCCTTAGGAGGAGCAGTAGTAGCTTTTGCAGTATTAACAAACTCAGTACTTTTAATACCAATAGTAGGAGGTATTTATTTTGCTGAAGCTATATCAGTAATATTACAAGTTGTATCATTTAAATTAACTGGTAAAAGAATATTTAAAATGGCTCCAGTACATCATCATTTTGAACAATGTGGATGGCCAGAAACTAGAGTTGTGTTTATATTCTGGATAACTACAGTGGTATTAGCATGGATAGGAATAATTGCAGTATTCTAATCACTAGGGGGGAAAACAATGAACCTAAAAAATAAAAATATTTTACTTGTTGGTTTAGCTAAAACAGGTGTTTCAACAATTAAATTATTAGACAAATTAGAAGCAAATATAATAGTTAATGATATAAAAGATGAAGAAAAATTAAAAGATATTTTATTAGAATTAAAAGATATAAAAAATGCTCAGTATATTCTTGGGTATCACCCAGAAAATGTAGACCACATAGACTTAGCGGTAGTATCTCCAGGAGTACCTTTAGATTTACCTTTTATATTAAAATTAAAAGAAAATAATATAGAGATAATAGGAGAAGTTGAATTAGCTTATAGACTTTCTAAAAATCCTATATTTGTAGGTATAACTGGAACAAATGGAAAGACGACTACAACATCTTTAGTAGGTGAAATATTTAAAGCAGACAATAAGGATACATATATAGTTGGAAATATTGGAAATCCTGTCATAGATACAGTAGAAACTACAAATGAAAATTCATACTTAATAACAGAGCTAAGTTCATTCCAATTAGAAAGTATTGTTAATTTTAAACCTAAAGTTGCATCAATATTAAATTTTTCTCCAGATCATTTAAATAGACATCATACTATGGAAAATTATATAGCTGCTAAAGCAAATATATTTAAAAATCAAGACAAAAGTGATTTCGCCATATTAAATTATGACGACAAAGAAGTTAGAGCACTAGAATCTAACTGCAATGGTCAAATAATATTCTTCTCGAGAAAAGAAAAACTTGATAAAGGTGTATATTTAGACGAAAATAACAATATAGTTATTCATATAGATAAAAAAATTGTTTTATTAAATAAAAAAGAGCTTAGTTTACCAGGAGCACATAATCTAGAAAATTGTATGGCGGCTATTGCTATGGCATATGTCTGTAATGTAGATTTGGAAAGATTAAAGCACGTATTAAAAACATTTAAAGCTGTAGAACATAGATTAGAGTATGTTAGAACATTAAGTGATATTATATTTGTAAATGATTCTAAGGGTACTAATCCAGATTCAACTATTAAGGCAATAACTTCTTATGAAAATCCAATTATACTAATAGCTGGTGGATATAATAAGGAAAGTGATTTTAATGAGCTTTTAGAAGTAGGAAAAGAAAACATTAAAGCCTTAGTTTTAATGGGGGAAACAGCAAGTATAATTGAAAAATGTGCAAAAGAAAAAGATTATAAAACTATAATTAGAGTTAATAATATGAAAGAAGCTGTAGAAGCTTCTTATGACTTAGCTAAAAGTGGAGATGTAATTTTATTATCTCCTGCTTGTGCAAGTTGGGATATGTACAAAAGTTTTGAGGTGAGAGGACGCGACTTCAAAGATAATGTAAACAACTTAAAATAACTCCTTCAAAGCAATTCACTGCGAAATGGAGGGTAGTCTATCAGATGCCTAGTAAAATTTTAAAAAAGCAAATTGACAGGGGGATGAAGACTGATTTTGATTCAGTAGTATTTTATACTACCATGATTTTAGTATTTTTTGGGATCATCATGGTGTTTAGTGCAAGTTACATTCAATCTTCATTTAAACATAATGATCCCTATTTCTTTTTAAAAAGAGATTTAATTTATGCAACACTTGGATTTATAGGAATGATGGTTCTTTCCAATGTTGATTATAAACTTTGGAAAAAATATGCAACGCCGATTTGTATAGTTGCCATTATATTTTTACTTTTAGTTTTGACACCGCTTGGAATCGAAGCTAATGGTGCTAAGAGGTGGTTAGGCGTTGGAGGGGCAACTTTCCAACCATCAGATATAGCTAAATTTGCTTGTGTTGTGTTTACAGCAAAATTAATTGAAAAACGATATGATAAAATAAAATCTTTGACAAAAGGTGTTTTACCACTTTTACTTATGCCTATGCTAATATTTGTGTTAATAATGCTTGAACCTAATATGTCTACAGCTGGTACAGTAATACTTGTAACCTTTGTTATGTTGTTTGTAGCAGGAATGAATATGAAATTTGTTGGGGTTATGGGATTATCAGGAGTGGGACTATTTGGTATCTTAGTAATGATAGAGCCTTATAGACTAAAACGTATTACTTCCTTTTTAGATCCATTCCAAGATCCACTAGGAGCTGGATATCAAGTTATACAAAGTTTGTATGCACTAGGATCAGGAGGATTATTTGGCCTAGGCCTAGGGAAAAGTAAACAAAAATATTTTTACATACCAGAACCACAGAATGATTTTATCTTTGCCATAATAGGTGAAGAATTGGGCTTAATAGGATGTATATTAGTAATTATGTTATTTATATTATTAGTTTATAGATGTGTTCGTATAGCTTTAAAATGTGAAGACATATTTGCTTGCATGTTAGTAATAGGTATAGGAGCTCTAATAGGTATTCAAGCAGCATTAAATATTGCTGTTGCCACATCGACTATGCCAAATACAGGAGTAGCCCTGCCATTTATAAGTTATGGAGGAACCTCACTGACCATGCTTATGGGTGAGATAGGAATAGTGTTAAACATCTCAAAACATGTCAAGATTAAATAACAGGAGATGATACAATGAAGGTATTACTATCAGGCGGAGGAACGGGAGGACACGTTTATCCAGCAATAGCAATCGCTAACAAAATAAAAGAAGAAAATCCTGATTGTGAGATATTATTTGTAGGAACAGAAGAAGGTATAGAATCAGAAATAGTTCCAAAATACGGATATGAGTTAAAAACTGTAACAGTACAAGGGTTTAGAAGAAAAATAGATTTTGAAAATGTTAAAAGGGTATTTAAACTATGTAAGGGATTAGAACAATCTAGAAGAATAGTTAAAAAATATAAACCAGATATAGTAATAGGAACTGGTGGATATGTAAGTGGACCAGTTTTATTTAACTCAGCTTTAAATAAAACTGTAACAATAGTTCATGAGCAAAACTCATTCCCTGGAGTAACAAATAAAATACTTTCTAAAGTGGTTACAAGAGTCCTTACAAGTTTCGAAGATTCTCATGAAAGATTTCCTGAAGAAAGTAGAAATAAACTAGTTCTTACAGGAAATCCAGTAAGAAAAGAAATATTACAATCAAGAAAATCTACTTCAAGAAAAAAACTTGGAATAAGTGAAGATAAAAAAATGGTTCTTTGCTATGGTGGTAGTGGTGGATCAGAAGAAATTAATGATGCAATGAGACTTGTAATAAATAATATGGTAAAAGAAGATATTGCATTTATATTTGCCACTGGAAAGCTATATTATGATGAATTTGTGGAGTCTTTAGGAGAAATTTCTTTAAAACCTTATCAAAGAGTAATGCCTTATTTGGATAATATGGCTGATGGACTTTCTGCTAGTGATATAGTAATAGGAAGTGCTGGGGCTATATCTTTAGCAGAGATAACAGCTCTTGGAAAACCATCTATTATAATACCGAAGGCTTATACTGCTGAAAATCATCAAGAATATAATGCTAAGAGTATAGAGTCTCAAGGTGCAGGAATTGCCATATTAGAAAAAGATTTAACTCCTGAAAAATTAAATGAAGTAGTATTTAAATTACTAGGAGATAGGGAATTACTAATAGACATGGCTAATTCAAGTAAATCTATTGGAAAACCTCAAGCAATAGATTTAATATACGATGAAATTATGAAAGCATATAATGAAAAACAAGAAAATAATACTCCTAAACAAGAAAAGAAAGAATTAAAAGAAATAGCCAAAGAAACAAAGGCTACTGAAGAAGTTAAGGAAATAAAAACAATAGGAATAAAGAAAAAGTAACACATACCCCCTCTAACTCATAATATTTAATAATAAGGGATTTAATATTATGATTAGGGGGGTTCATTTTGTCTAAATATCTAATAACTGGTGGAAACAAAATACACGGAACCTTGAGTATAAAAGGGGCGAAAAACTCCATTTTACCATTAATGGCTGCGTCCTTGTTGAATGAAAATATTAATATCATTCATAATGTTCCATTAATAGCTGACGTATATACAATGATAGAGATATTAAAAAGCATAGGTTGTAAAATTGATTTTAATGACCATGTATTAGTAATAGATAGCTCTAATCTTACATCTAATGAAATAGATGAAGGATATGTTAAGAAAATGAGATCTTCTATTATTGTACTAGGAGCTATGATTAGTAGATTAGAACATGTTAAAATATATGAGCCAGGGGGTTGTGCAATAGGTAAAAGACCAATAGATTTGCATCTTAACTCTTTAAAAAAACTAGGAGTAAGGATAGAAGAAGGTTCGATTATAAACTGCGAAAGAAAAGAAATTATAGGGAATGACATAATTCTTGATAGTCCAAGTGTTGGTGCTACGGAAAATATTATTTTAGCAGCGGTTAAAGCTAAAGGAACGACTAGAATATATAATGCAGCAAAGGAACCGGAAATAGAGGATCTGCAAGATTATATAAATAAAATGGGAGCTAAAGTTAGCGGAGCAGGAAGTGATTTTATAGAAATACAAGGTGTAGATAAATTAGATAAAGTAGAGCATACTGTTATTCCTGATAGGATTGCAATAGGAACTTATATGGTTGCCAGTGCGATTACAGGAGGATGTTTAGAAGTAGATAAAATAGTAAGATCTCATATGGATCCTATAAATAATACTCTAATAAAAGCAGGATGTGATATTGAATACACTAAAGAGGGTCTTATTTTAAACTCACCAAAGAAAATTAAAGCAATAAACTTTTTAAAAACAGATACCCATCCTAATTTCCCCACAGATATGCAAGCCCAAATGATGGCACTTATGGCATTGAGTGATGGAAATAATATTTTTTATGAGACTATTTTTGAAAATCGTTTTATGCATTGTAGTGAACTTAATAAAATGGGAGCAAACACAGAGATAATAAGTACTCATTTGTGTAAAGTGAATGGTGTTAGTAAATTATATGGTGCTAAAACTAAATCACCTGATTTACGAGGTGGAGCAGCTTTGATTTTAGCAGCACTTGCTTCTGATGGAGAAAGTGAAATTAGTAATATATATCATGTTGAAAGAGGATATGAAAATATAGAAGGTATATTAAACAACTTAGGAGCAGATATTAGGAAAATATAAAGGGTCTCTTAGACCTTTTATATTTTTTTGTCATAATTTGCTTATTAAAATGGAAAACTTTTGTAGGAGTTTTGAGAGTAAAAGAAGTATTTTATATATAATAAAAACTAAGGAGGGGTGTGTTTGAAAAAAAGAAGAAAGATAAATACTAATAAACTTATGGGAATTTTATTTTTTTCTTTGTTATTAACTTTAGGAACATGTTTCTTCTTAAAAAGTGACTTCTTTTTTTTAAAAGACGTAGTGATAAATAATAATAAATATTTATCAAAAGAGGATGTTAATAATCTTTTAAATTTAGAAAAAAATAAGAATATTTTTTTCTATGATTTACAAAATTTAGAAAACAGAGTTAAAGAAAGTGCCTATGTTAAAGATTGTGAAATAAAAAGGAAGATACCAAACAAACTTATAGTAAATGTAAAAGAAAAAAATATTATTGGACCTTTGTATAATGGTAAGTCTTATTGTTATATAGATGACCAAGGAAAATTTGTAGATGAATTAAAAGAGATAGCAAATGATGAACTAGTTATATCTATTGCTTACACATTAAATAATAAAACTTTAAAATTTAATAATGAAAATGATAAGAATAAACTTATTACGCTATATAAAAAGCTGGATGAAGAAAACATACTATTACAAATTAAAACAGTTAATTTTACAAAAGAAAAAGAAATTATCATGAAGGGTAAAACAGGACTTACTATATGTCTTAATAAAGATAATAACATAGAAAAAAACATATTAAAGCTTAGTAAAGTTATGATAGATTTGCAAAATAGAAAAGAGCATTATGGAAAGGTAGATTTTACTTATGACAATTATTTACTATATAGCCCGTATTCAAATTAATAAAATTATTTAAAAAATAGAAAAAATGCATTAATATTGTGAAAAAATCACTTGAATATTACCACAGTTTCACAGTAAAATTTAAAGTAGATAAATGTTGTAAATTAATGACAAAAAATGTTTTCATAAGCGTAATAGATAAATATTTGAAATTTTTCATAAAATTAGGAAATATCTATTTTCAAATCATTGCTATTAAGAGTATAATAATATAGAGAATAAGACGCTTTTATAGTATATTATTTTAAGGAATATTTATCTATATTATTTGACAATATACAAGACAGATTGTTAAATATCTATTATACATGTTTAATAACAAGAGTAAAAATTGGTATTTTTATGGAATAAGATAGTAATTTAACAAAAAATACAAGTAAAATGGTATAATCATAATACATGACTGTTTAATTCAGAAGATAGGGAGGTTAAAAAATAATGAATAATAATAGAATTGATATAGAAACTGACAACAATGATGCTGTTATAAAAGTTATTGGTGTTGGTGGCGGTGGAAACAACGCTGTTAACAGAATGATAAGAGAAGAAGTAAAAGGAGTAGAGTTTATTTCTATAAATACAGATAAGCAAGCACTATTATCATCTATGGCAGAAAACCAAATTCAAATCGGAGAAAAGTTAACTAGAGGATTAGGTGCGGGAGCTAAGCCCGAAGTAGGAAAAAAAGCTGCTGAAGAAAGTAGAGAACAAATAGTAGGATTACTTGACGGAACAGATATGGTATTTGTTACTGCAGGTATGGGTGGAGGAACTGGAACAGGTGCTGCACCAATAGTTGCAAAATTAGCTAAGGAAATGGGGATACTTACTGTAGGTGTTGTAACTAAGCCTTTTGGATTTGAAGGTAAAATAAGAATGAAAAATGCTGAAGAAGGCATAAAAGATTTAAAGGCTAATGTGGATACGCTAATAACAATACCTAACGATAGACTTTTACAAATAGTACAAAAGAATACATCAATGGTAGATGCATTTTCTATAGCAGACAATGTATTAAAGCAAGGTATACAATCTATATCTGACTTAATAAAAATGCCAGGGCTTATAAACTTAGACTTTGCCGACGTTACTTCTATAATGAAGGACAAAGGATTAGCTCATATGGGAATAGGTACTGCTAGTGGAGAAAATAGAGCTTTAGAAGCTGCTAAAGAAGCTATTCAATCACCATTACTAGAAACTTCAATAAAAGGAGCTAAAGGAGTATTACTTAACGTTGCTGGTGGAGCTAATTTAACACTATTTGAAGCTAATGCAGCATCAAGTTTAGTTACAGAATCATGTGATCCAGAAGCTAATATAATATTTGGTACATCTATAAGAGAAGATTTAGGAGAAGATATTACTATAACTGTAATAGCTACAGGATTTGAAACTAATCCATCTCAAGGATTTGAGGATTCATTTAAAAACAGAGGTACTAATAGACCTTCGGAAATAGCAACTAAAAAAGCTACTGTAGAAGAAGTTGTTGTAACAAAAGAAGAAAAAGTAGAGGAAAAAGTGGAAGATAAAAAGCCGGCTCATGATATAGATGACGATTTACCACCAATTCCAGTTTTTTTAAGAAGAAATAGAAAATAGTTAATATACATAGTCAAATAAGAAGCTTAAGCTTCTTATTTTTTTGTTATAATATTTATTCATGTTGCATATTATGAATTATAAAGAAAGTTATTAATTATAACAAATTATGAACAATATATGTGTTTTTATACTAATTAAAAAGAAGTAAAATATTATTTAAAAAAGGAAAAAGAAGAATTTTTCCTTTTTTTGTGTTTTTTTATATTAAAGTAATTGAGTTTCGACTGTTAAAAATGACATATTATTTTTTTATGCTAGCTTATAATATAAACATAAAAAGGGGGGAGTAATTAATGTATTTAGACCTTTACATTATTGAAAACCTATTAATAAATTATATTATTATAAGTTGTACTTCTACACTTGCAAAAAATACAAATTCTTATAAAAGAAAAATAATAGGGGCAATAGTTGGAACTATTTACTCTGTAATTTATTTACTTCCAAGGTTTTATTTATTATATACATTACCCTCAAAAGCAATATTTATTGTAATTATAGGATTTATATCATTCGTTTACACAGATAAAAATGACTTTATAAGAATACTTACCGTATTTTTTTTAGTGAATTTTTTTATCTGTGGAAGTACATATTTTATAATTTATTTTACAGGGATAGAACATATAAAAATCTCATTTGTAATAGTTTCCGTATATATTAGTGGCCTTATACTAAAAAAAATATATTCGGATATTAGGTTAATAAATCATATTAAAGAATTTACTAAGGAAGTGACAATTTCGCTTCTTGGAGAAGAACTAAAGTGTGTTGCTCTTTTAGATAGTGGAAACTTGCTAAAAGATCCTTTAAGTAAAAGTGATGTAGTTATGGTGAATTCTTCTTTATTAGAAAAGTATTTGCCTGAAAATTATAATTATGAATATGTTGATGTACTCTTGGCAGAGGAAATCATCAATATTTTAAGTGAAGACATATCATCCAGGGTAAGGCTAATTCCTTATAACCACGCTACTAGTAATAAAACTAACATGGTACTAGGATTTAAAGCCGACTATTTACAAATTGATAATAAAAAGATAGGGAACATTGTACTTGGTATATCAAATTTTAAAGACGACAATTATGATGCCATACTAAATCCAAGTATACTTTCTTAGGTCTAAAAATGGGGAGGGTTATAATTGAAATTAACATTAATGAAAATGAAGTGGAAAATAAACTCTTGGGTAGTGAATATAGGATCTAAATTAGGTATAATTAAACCTAATGGCATGTATTACATGGGCGGTGTAAATATACTGCCTCCACCTCTAAAACCAGATGAGGAAAAATTACTAATAGATAGACTCGAAAAGGATGATAATGTAAAAACTATTTTAATAGAAAGAAATCTTAGATTAGTAGTGTATATTTCTAGAAAATTTGAAAATACAGGTATAGACGTTGAAGATTTAATATCAATAGGAACTATTGGGCTTATAAAAGCTGTTAATACATTTAAATCAAATAAAAATATTAAATTAGCAACTTATGCATCTAGATGTATAGAAAATGAAATATTAATGTATCTTAGAAAAAATAATAAGAAAAAGGCCGAAGTTTCATTTGACGAACCTTTAAACACTGATTTAGATGGCAATGAATTGTTGCTATCAGATGTACTTGGAACAGAAAATGATGAAATATATAAAATTATTGAAGAGGAAATAGATAAAAATTTATTATTTATGGCTTTGGACAAATTATCAGATAGAGAAAAGCAAATTATGGAATTAAGATTTGGTTTAAGTACAAGAGGAAATGAAAAAACGCAAAAGGAAGTAGCTAATATCCTTGGTATATCTCAATCTTACATTTCTAGACTTGAAAAGAAAATTATCAGCAGGTTAAAAAAGGAAATGAAAAAATTTGTATAAATTAAATAAAATCTCGATAAAAGTATAAAAATATATGATATGTAAATAATTTCATATAAAGAATCTTTTAAGAGAGGACTGAAACTTATGCAAATTAATAAGGTTGAAATCTGTGGTGTGAATACATCTGAATTGCCAGTTCTTAAAAATGCTCAAATGATGGATCTTCTAGTTAAAATTAAGGCAGGCGATGAAGAAGCTAGACAACAGTTTGTTAGGGGTAATTTAAGACTAGTTCTAAGTATCATTCAAAAGTTTAACAATAGAGGAGAAAATATTGACGACTTATTTCAAATTGGTTGTATCGGTCTTATAAAAGCTATAGATAATTTTGATTTAAGTCAAAATGTTAGGTTTTCAACTTATGCGGTTCCAATGATAATAGGTGAAATAAGAAGATATTTAAGAGATAATAATCCTATAAGAGTTAGTAGATCATTAAAGGATATTGCCTATAAGGCTCTTCAGGTTAGAGAAAGATTAATTAGAAGCAATTCAAAGGAACCAACAGTTTCAGAGATAGCAAAGGAGCTAGAGTTAGATGTTGAATCTGTTGTTATGGCACTAGATGCTATACAAGATCCCATATCTTTATTTGACCCTGTATACCAAGATAATGGTGATGCCATATTTGTAATGGATCAAGTTCAGGATAAAAAAGATACTGACGAGCACTGGCTTCAAGAAATAGCACTGAAAGAAGCAATAAAAAAACTTAATAACAGAGAAAAACTTGTATTGGACTTGAGATTTTATAAGGGCCGTACTCAAATTGAAGTGGCAGATGAAATAGGAATATCTCAAGCACAAGTCTCAAGAATTGAAAAAAATGCACTGAAAAATATGAGAAAGTACATTTAATTATAATTAAATATGAAGAATAAATCCTTAGTAGAAGAATACTAAGGATTTTTTTTGCATAAAAATTATTAAGAGAGAAATATATTTTTTTTGTATTTTTAAGGAGGATGTTATAATATGATAAGAGTATCTGATATAATGGATAAAGAAATTATCAATGTGAAAAATGGAAAGAAAATGGGTTTTATTACAGACATAGACATAGATGTTAATGAAGGTAAGGTTGTATCTTTTTCAACAACAGGAGAAGGAAGTGGAGGATTTTTTTCTAGAGGAATGGATGTAGATATGATATTTTGGAATGATATATTAAAAATAGGATGTGACACAATAATAGTAAATATAGGCTCAGAAAGAAAATTAGATATTGATGAAATGAAAATTTAAACTAACTTAACTAAGGAGGAAGATTATGCAATGTCCTTATTGTAATTATAAGGAGTCTAAAGTTGTAGACTCAAGACATACAGATAGTGATTCTATTAGAAGAAGAAGAGAGTGTGAATCTTGTAAAAAAAGATACACAACCTACGAAACTATTGAAACAACACCTGTTATGGTGGTAAAAAAAGATAATACAAGAGAGTACTTTGATAGAGAAAAAATAAAAAATGGTCTAATAAAATCTTGTGAAAAGAGACCAGTTTCAATTGATCAAATTGAAGGGGTAGTATCTTACATAGAAAATGAAATAAATAAAAACTATATGACTGAGATAGAAACAAAAATAATTGGAGAAATGATAATGGACAAACTAAAAGATATAGATGAAGTATCTTACGTTAGATTTGCGTCTGTTTATAGGCAATTTAAAGATATAAATACTTTTGTTAATGAATTAAAAACGATATTAATGGAGAAGGATAAATAAAATGGAAAATTATATAACTGTAGATAGAGTAGAAAAAGAATTAGATTTTGTTAACTTAGTTATAACAACAACTAATATAGATGCAAAAAACGAAGATGATTTATTTAAGACATTTACACAAGAAGAATTTAAGTTAACAAATTTAACAAGAAATTCTCAAATTCACTCTAGTATTGTTAATAAAATTGATGAACATAATATAGGTCAGAGAATAGATGGAGATGCTTTAATAACTAATGTTCCTCAAGTTCCATTACTAATATTAACGGCAGATTGTGTACCTGTTGTAATTGTTGACCCAGTTAACAAAGCTATAGGAATAGTTCATGCAGGGTGGAGAGGGACTTATGATAAGATAAGTGAAAAAACTATAGAAAAAATGAGTGAAAATTATAATTCTAAACCAGAAGACTTAATATGTATAATAGGACCATCAATAGGGCCATGCTGTTATGAAGTTTCAAAAGACTTAGTTGAAAAATTTAACATAAATTTAGCAAATAATGCAGGAAAATTCGATATAATAAAAGATAATAAATATTATTTGGATTTATGGAAAATTAACGAACTTATGTTAAAAGATTATAAAGTTAAAGAAGAAAATATAATAAATATTCAAATATGTACTAATTGCAATCACGATAAATTCTATTCTTACAGAAAACATAATAAAACATCAAAGAGAATAGGAACGATGATTCAAATTAGATAAGGAGGAGTAATAATGGGTACTAAGATTCTTGTAATTGATGATGAAGAGCACATAGTAGAGCTACTACAATTTAATTTGGAAACTTCAGATTATATTGTAGACTATTCTTATGATGGATTTGATGGGTTTTTAAAAGCTAAAGAAAATAAACCTGATTTAATACTTCTTGATTGGATGTTACCTAATATAAGTGGTATAGATGTATTAAAGAAAATAAGAGGAGATAAGGACCTTAAAAATATACCTGTTATTATGCTTACAGCTAAAAATATGGAAAGTGATAAAGTTGAAGGCTTGGTAGGTGGTGCAGATGATTATATAACAAAACCTTTTAGCATTAAAGAATTATTAGCTAGAATAAGCTCTGTTTTAAGAAGATATAATATGAATTCACCAAGAGAAGAAGAAATATTAACTGTAAAAGATATAAAACTTGATTTAATAAAACATGAAGCAACTAGAAATGGAGAAAAGCTAGATTTAACTCTTAAAGAATTTGATTTATTAAAAATTTTACTTCAAAATAAAGGAAAAGTTTTATCTAGAAACTTTTTATTAGATAAAATTTGGGGATATGAGTTTTATGGTGAGACTAGAACTGTAGATGTTCATATTAGATATTTAAGAAAAAAAATAGAAAGTCCAGATGGTAATGAAAAATATATTGAAACTATTAGAGGAATAGGATATAAAATAGAGTAAGAAATGGAGAAAATATATGGAACCTATTAGCAGTGTTTACTTTTTTGTTATGTTACTAGCTTGTAGTGTGGCAATACTTTTATATCGATATACTATAACTATAAGAAGATTTTTAAAAAGTTTTATTAAAATCTCAAATAAGGTAAGCAATAAAGAATTTCATGCAAGATTACAAACTTCTGCTAGAGGTGAATTAGGAGAGCTTACTAGAAACTTCAATTTTATGATGGAAACAATGGAAAGTACAATTGAAGAAGTGGAGTATAAGCATCTTCAACTTACCTCAGTACTTAAAAGTATTTCACATGGAATTGTAGTTATTGATATCGATGGCAATATTATTTTAATTAATGATGAAGCACGTAAAATGATAAAAAGTAAATGTAATGGAAAAGAAGACGGAAAAAATTTAAAACAAGTTATTGATGTTGATGATATTTTAAGAGGTATAGAAAGATATATTGGAAGTAAAGAAAATCAAAGCAATAATGTAACTTTAGATGATGAAATTGTCTATAGAATAAAAATTGACCCTGTATATCTACAAGACTCTAAAAATGCTATTATAGGTTCTATAATTAATATTGAAGATATAACAGAGATTGTAAAATTAGAAAATATGCGTAGAGATTTTGTGGCTAACGTAAGTCATGAACTAAAAACACCTTTGACATCAATAAATGGATTTGTAGAGACATTAATAATGAATGAAGATTTACCAGTAAATAAGAGAAATAGGTTTTTAGCTATAATAAAAAAAGAATCAGATAGGCTAAAAAGATTAATTGAGGATATACTTTTATTATCATCAATAGAAAGTAAAAATAATTTAGTAATGGAAAATATATTACTCTATGATGTATTTAAAGAAGTATATGAGATGATAAATTACATAGCTAATTCAAAAAAAATTGATCTACAATATAATTTTGAAGATGAAGAAATAGTAGTTCAAGCTTATGGCGATTATCTTAAACAGTTGCTTCTTAATTTAATAGATAATGCTATTAAATATACTCCAGAAGGAGGTAAGGTAACTATTAACCAATTATCTATAAATGATGAAATAGTAATAGAAGTTATAGATAATGGAGTTGGTATTCCAAAGGAAGACCAAAGTAAAATATTCCAAAGATTTTATAGAGTAGATAAGGCTAGAAGTAGATCTGTAGGAGGTACAGGTTTGGGTCTTGCCATAACAAAACATATTGTTCACTCTCTAAAGGGTAGCATCTGCGTAGAAAGCGAACTTGGTGAGGGTAGCAAATTTATAGTAAGATTACCGAAAAAAATTTCCTAGATTATTAGGAAATTTTTTTTATTTTTTGCACAAACTAAATTTATAGATTTATTAGTAGAAAACTTTAAATTTAGTTTCAAGGTATTAAATTATTAGGAGGATTTAGTTTTATGAATAATAGCCAAATAAATGACGCTCTATTTAGACATGCTTTTATTACAGCCATGATTATAGGAACCTTATGTAGATTTTTTGTACTAAGAGTTAAAGATAAACAATACCCATCAAGACCACAGGATTATATAGAACAAATAATAGTGGCAGCTTTAGCCGCATCTCTTGGTTCTGTAGCCTTGCCTGCATTAATTGATAAAGAGTTTTCAGCCTTAACTTTTTTAGCAGTAGGAATACAACAATTTCAAGGTTTATCACAACAAGAACAAATCACTTTAGAAAATATTGATAATGATGACTTGATAGATAAGGGACAGCCATATATTGATGAAATTGCATCTACTTATGAAGTAAGAAGTTATGTAAGCTTGTTCTCTGCTTTGATAGCTTCTTTAATATACATATTTACTTCTAGAATATATAACGATAGCGTATTAGTTTGTACAGTTACTTCAACTGTGGGAGCCATAGTGTTATCACTTATATTTAGAAGATTATTAAGAAGAAAAAGTGTTAATGATTTAGCAGATGTATATCTAGGAAAAGTAACATTTGATGGACCTCTTTTAAAAGTTAATGATGTAGTCATGGGTAATATTGGTCTAAAAGACAGTAGGAAGAAATATATGGAAAAAGGTGTTGCCATAGAAATAGTACCTAAAGATATGGGAAGCTTCGGAACAATAAATGATATAGGTCAACAAAAGGCTATAATGCACAATATTTATATTCAGCTTGGCATGGACAAAGATGTTGATGAAAGAGATTTACTAGCAATTTCTGAGACTGATCTAAAAAAGAAATCTGTAGTAATTGTTATGATACCTTTACTTAAAGATGAAATAACTCTTATGAAAGCAGCAGGAAGTACTCCTATTATAGATACATCAAAAGGCAAGCAAAGTGCTTATAAGAAAAAATCATAACTTTTCAAATAAAAGTGATTGAAAGAGGTGAGTAAATGGACAACATATTTTTTATAGGGTTAACAATAGGAGTTACTTCAAGATTAATTATGTTGAATCTTGATAACAAACAATATCCAACCCAACCGAATATATTAACATCACAAATAGTATTAGCCTTTGTGGCATCTTCATTAGGAGCATTATTAATTCCAGCTTTGATAAATAGATCTTATACATCAATTACATTTTTGTCCTTAGCAGCAGAACAGTTTAGACAAGTAAGAAGTAGTAGAAGGAATTCCCTACAAGATCTGGAACCTACACAGTTAGTTCCTAGAGGAAATTCATTTATTGAAGAAATAGCTAGAACGTACGAAATTAGAAATTACATGTGTATTGTAACATCCTTTATAACTGTTGCATGTTTTTATGGTCTAAGCAATGAAACTAATATAAGTGATAATTCAGCAACAATAATAAGTACAGTAGTTGGCCTTTCAATAGCTCTTCTTCTTAGAAATGCGCTATCAAGACAATGCATTGCTGATATAGCTGAAGTATCTATTGTAGATATTAGTTTTGTAGAGGGTACTTTGTTAAAAGTTGGTAATTTAAAAGGAATAACAAATGTTGGTTTAAAAGAGGATAGAGAGAGGTATTTAAAAGATGGTATAGGAATTGAAATAAGACCTAAAAATAATAGTTATACTAATGCTGGAATTTTAAGTTATCCTGGTCAGAGACAGGCAATATGTTATAACTTATACTCAAGACTTGGAGTACTTAAAGAAAGTGATGAACCTGCTTTTACTCCAATACCGAGAAAAGATCCAGTTAGCCAAGCTATATATATAGCATTTATACCAATGGAAAAAGATGAAAGAAAAGTAATAGAGGCGGTTAAATCTTGCCCAATACTAGATAGTGCTAGAGGTAAACACTTAGCATTAAAAAAACTAAAAATTGAAGGAAAGGAAAGTAAGTAGATGGGAAATGATATAGGTATTAATTCATATACAATGGCAGTGATAACTACAGATAAAAATATGGTTATATCAGGAGGATGTCCTCTATTTTATGCAAATGATGATGATGATATGCAAAAGAAAGCTTTACTAGTGGCAAAAAGTGTGGATGGAATGGTTCATCAAATAACTGAGGAAATTCTTATAGTAGTAAGACATTAAGGTACCTTGGGGGTACCTTTTGTTAATTAATATGGTTGAAAGCTAGATACAAGTTGACTAATTTTTTTAAATCATGTATGATTAAATGATGTATTTACATCTAAAATTAGATAATACATTTATGTGGAAAAGTGGTGATATGCAAAATGGAAGTAAACGTAAAAAATATTAATAATATAGTAAGTAAAGTTTATAAAAATAGTATTGCAGATGAAATGGGTATCGAAGTTGGCGATATACTTTTATCTGTAAATAAAGAGAAAGTTGAAGATATAATTCAATATAGATTTTTAATAAGTGAAGAATATATCGAGCTAGAAATTAAAAAACAAAAAAATGGAAAGATATATTTATACGAAATTGAAAAAGATTATGATGAAGAATTAGGCATAGAATTTACTAACCCTATAATAGATAAAGCAAAAAGTTGTAGAAATAAATGTGTATTTTGCTTTATAGACCAGTTACCAGAAGGTATGAGAGAAACACTTTATTTTAAAGATGATGATTCAAGGCTATCTTTCTTACAAGGAAACTTCGTTACTTTAACAAATATGAGTGAGGATGATATTAATAATATAATAAGATATAGGATTAGCCCAATAAATATTTCTGTACATACTACAAATCCTGAACTAAGAAGAAAAATGATAAACAATAAATTTGCAGGAAAGCTAATAGATATAATGAGAAGACTTGCAGAAGCAGGAATTGAAATGAATGCTCAAATAGTACTTTGTCCAGGATATAATGATAAAGAAGAATTAGAAAGATCATTAGAAGATTTATCAAGTTTACATCCTTACGTAAAAAGTGCTGCTATAGTTCCAGTTGGAATTACTAGACATAGAGATAATCTTGCTAGACTTGATATATTTGATGAAAAAAGTGCAGGATATACAATTGACCAAGTTAATAAATTACAAGAAAAATATTTGGATAAATTAAATACTAGATTTGCATTTTTATCAGATGAGTTTTATATTCTTGCAAAAAGACCATTATTAAAATATGATGAGTATGAGGGATTTGACCAATTCGAAGATGGTGTTGGAATGATAACAAAAATGGGAACAGAAATTGTACAGTATTTAGATACAATATCTGGTTCAAGATTAAATAAATCAAAAAAGGTATCTATTGCAACAGGAAAATCTGCTTATGAATTTATGTGCCGTATGGCTAATAAAATAATGGATAAATTTAAAAATATAGAAATTAATGTATATAGAATTAAAAATAATTTCTTTGGAGAAACAATAACAGTTAGTGGTCTTTTAACAGCTACTGATTTAATTGATCAATTGAAAAGTGAAGACTTAGGTGAAACATTGTATATTACTAGGTCTATGATGAAAGCTGATGAAGAAATTTTCTTAGACAATATAACCTTAAAAGAATTAGAAGAACAATTGAATTTAGAAGTAGTACCATGCGAAAATAAAGGTACTGATGTAGTAGACAAGATAACTAAATAGGAAGGAGAATAAATATGGATAATAGACCCATAGTTGCAGTAGTAGGTAGACCAAATGTTGGAAAATCTACATTGTTTAATAAATTAGCAGGAAAGAGAATATCAATAGTAGAGGATACACCAGGGGTTACTAGAGATAGAATATTTACAGAGGTAGAGTGGTTAAATAAATACTTTACTTTAATAGATACGGGAGGAATAGAGCCTGAAAATGATGATATAATATTAACTCAAATGAGAAACCAAGCTATGCTTGCCATGGATATGGCTCATGTAATAGTATTCGTTGTTGATGGTAAAGGTGGAATAACTTCTGCAGATAGAGAAGTAGGATTAATGCTAAGAAAAACAAATAAACCAGTTATTTTAGCTGTAAATAAAATAGATAATATAAACTTAGAAGATAATATATATGATTTCTATGAGTTAGGACTTGGGCAACCACATCCAATATCAAGTGCAAATGCCATGGGACTTGGAGATTTATTAGATGAAATAGTGGAAAACTTCCCAGAAGGATTAAACACTGAGTATAACGAAGATATAATAAGAGTTGCTATAACAGGTAAACCAAATGCAGGTAAATCTTCTATACTTAACAAAATATTAGGAGAAGAGAGAGTTATAGTAAGTCCAATAGCAGGAACAACAAGAGATGCCGTTGATACATACTTTGAAAAAGGTGATCAACAATATTTATTAATAGATACAGCTGGTATAAGAAGAAAAAGTAAAGTATATGAAAGAGTTGAAAAATTCTCAGTACTTAGAGCTATGTCTGCAGTATCTCGAGCTGATGTAGTGTTAATAGTTATAGATGCTACAGAAGGTGTTACAGAACAAGATACAAAAGTAGCAGGTATCGCTCATGATGAAGGTAAAGCTTGCATATTTGTAGTAAACAAATGGGATTTAATAGAAAAAGACAATAAGACACTTGGAAATTATACAAACGAGATAAGAGATATGTTCCCATTCATGAACTATGCTCCAATATTATTCGTATCAGCAGTAACTAACCAAAGAATGAGCAAAATATTAGATACAGTAGATAAAGTAGCTGAAGAACACTCTAAGCGTGTAAGTACTTCTCAATTGAATGATGTAATTGGTGAAGCTGTGATGCTTAATCAACCTCCATCAGATAAAGGTAAAAGGCTTAAAATATACTATGGTGCTCAAACTGGAACTAAGCCACCAAAGATTACTTTATATATAAACAGTAAAGATTTAACTCATTTCTCATACCAAAGATACTTAGAAAATAAAATAAGAGAAAACTTTGGATTTGAAGGAACATCAATGCAATTTGAATATAGAGAAAAGGATAGAAAAAGATAGAGACTTTAGGGGGTTAATATGTTAATTTATTTAATTATAATTATAATTGCCTACCTTCTTGGGAATATATCAACTTCATATATAGTAGCAAAGAAGCTTGCTGGAGTTGATATAAGAACTCAGGGTTCTGGTAATGCAGGCTCTACCAATGTACTTAGAACATTAGGTAAAAAAGCAGGAGCATTAACTTTTATAGGAGATGTTTTAAAAGGATTAATCGCAGTATTAATAGCAAGGTTAATTGCTTATGGAGTTCATATGGACCAAAGCATTTGTGCCTATTTTGCAGTTGTTGCTGTTGTTCTTGGTCACAATTATCCTGCTTTTCTTGGATTTAAAGGAGGTAAAGGAGTTGCGACTTCTTTAGGCTCTATGTTAGGGATGAATCCGCTAGTTGCGCTAATGTGTTTAGGATTTTTTATAATAATAGTAGCTATAACTAAGTATGTTTCTCTAGGTTCTATACTAGGTATTGGTTTATCTCCTATAATCATGCTTATAAATCATAATACTAAAGGTGTTTTAGTTGCATTATTCTTAACCATATCAGTAGCAATAACTCATAAAGAAAATATTAAACGATTACTAAACGGTACAGAAAGAAAAATAGGAGAAAAGAAAAATTAAATTACTATACTAGGTGGTGTTTATTATGAAGAAGATGTGTGTTATAGGTGCTGGAAGCTGGGGTAGTGCACTAGCTCTTAGCTTACATAAAAATAATCATAAAGTTTTCATGTGGACAAGAGATAATGAGCAAGTTAAAGAAATAAATGATACTAGAAAAAATAGTAGGTTTTTACCTGATGTTGTTTTCCCAGAAGATTTAATAGTTTCTAATGATTTAGAGGAAGTTATAAAAGATAGTGAAATTGTTGTACTTGCAGTTCCATCTCAAGCTGTAAGAAGTGTTTGCAAACAAATTAAACCTTTCCTTAGGGATGAGCAGGTTTTAGTTGACGTGGCAAAAGGTTTAGAAAAAGGAACTGGACTTAGACTTTCAGATGTGGCAAAAGAAGAATTACCTAATAGCCCTTATGTAGCATTATCAGGACCTTCACATGCAGAGGAAGTTTCTAAATATATGCCAACAACTTTAGTTGCAGCTTGTGAAGAAATAAAATATGCTCAGGAAGTACAAGATGCTTTTATGAGTCCATATTTAAGAGTCTATACTAATCCTGATATAATCGGAGTAGAACTTGGTGGTGCATTAAAAAATATTATAGCTTTTGGTGCAGGAATGTGTGATGGTTTAGGTTATGGAGATAATACAAAGGCAGCTTTAATGACAAGAGGAATTGCAGAAATCGGAAGACTTGGAGTTGCTATGGGAGCTAACGTAAATACTTTTACAGGACTTGCTGGTATAGGTGATTTAATAGTTACTTGTACAAGTATGCATAGTAGAAATAGAAGAGCGGGTATACTTATGGGGCAAGGTAAATCTTTACAAGAAACATTAGATGAAGTTCAAATGGTAGTTGAAGGAATAACTGCCACAGAAGTAGCATATAAAGTTTCTAGAGATTTAAATATTGATATGCCAATAACAGAAGCTATATATTCAGTTTTGTATGAAGGAGCTAATCCTAACAAAGCTGTGCTAGAATTAATGACTAGATCAAAAAAACATGAAATGGAAGAAATAGTTAATAACGGCTTATTCAAATAATAAATATTTATTAAATAAGGTATAAATATATATGTAATAAAAAATTCCCTCCTGAAATATAATTAACTAAGAAATTATATGCAGGAGGGAATTATTATGAACAATATATATGAAGACATTGCTAAAAGAACTCAAGGTGACATATATATAGGTGTTGTTGGACCTGTAAGAACAGGTAAATCAACGTTTATTAGAAGATTTATGGAAACCCTTGTGTTACCTAACATAGAAAATGACTTCAAAAGAGAAAGAACTAAAGATGAGATACCTCAAAGTGGTTCAGGAAAAACCATAATGACAGTAGAGCCTAAATTTGTTCCAGCTGATGGAGTTGAAATAAAAATCAAAGACACAGTATCTCTAAAAGTCAGAATGGTGGACTGCGTAGGATACATAGTTGATGGGGCTTTAGGTCATGAAGAAGACGGAAAGCAAAGACTAGTATCTACACCATGGTCAAAGGAAGCTATGACTTTTGAAAAAGCTGCTGAAATAGGAACAAAAAAAGTTATCAAAGATCACTCTACAATTGGAATTGTAATAATTACAGATGGTTCTGTTACAGGAATTGATAGAAGTAGCTATATAATCCCAGAAGAAAGAGTGATAAAAGAACTAAGGGCATTAAAGAAACCATTTGCAATAGTATTGAATACTAAATATCCAGGTAGTGAAGAAACAGAATTCTTAAGACGTGACTTAGAGGAAAAATATGCAGTTCCTGTAGTACCTATGGATGTGGATCAAATGGACGAAAAGGATATAGAGGAAGTTATGGAAACAGTTCTATATGACTTCCCACTAGCTGAAATAAGGATTAATTTACCTGATTGGGTAGAAGGATTACCTAATAATCACTGGATCAAGAGTAATATTATTAATACTTTAAAGCAATCTATAGCATCTATTGATAAAATAAGAGATATAGATTTTGTAGTACATGGATTTAATGAATTACCTTTCTTAGAAGATTGTGAAGTAGATGATGTAAGTCTTGGTGAAGGAGTAATAAATATTGATGTACGTACAAAGCAAGAATTATTCTATGAAATATTAGAAGAACAAAGTGGATTTAAAATTGAAGGAAACTGTCAATTACTTAATTTAATTACAAAATTATCAAAGGTTAAGACAGAGTATGATAAAATAGAAAGTGCTTTATGTGATGCAAAAACTTTAGGATATGGAGTTGTTGCACCATCTCTTGATGAACTTAGTTTAGAAGAACCAGAAATTACAAAACAAGGAAAGCAATATGGAATTAAATTAAAAGCAAATGCACCTTCTCTTCATATAATAAAAGCAGATATTTCAACAGAAGTATCTCCTATAGTTGGAAATCAAAATCAAGGAGAGGAAATGATAAAATATCTACTTGAAGAATTTGAGCAAAATCCAGCTGAAATTTGGGAATCAAATATGTTTGGTAAATCATTAAATGATTTAGTGAAAGAACAATTACAAAGTAAATTGTATACTATGCCAGAAGAAATAAGATATAAGATCCAAAAAACATTACAAAAAATTATTAATGAAGGTAGTAGCAATATAATAACTATTTTGCTATAAAAACAATTTTAATACAAAAATTAAATATTTATATAATAAAAAAGAACTGAATTTTTGAATGTAATAAATTTAGTTCTTTTTTATTTGCAAATATATAATAATTTTATATATTTTCTAATTTTTATTATAATTTGGAATATATAGTCAAATCAGAATAGTCATACTGAAAAAATAATTCAGAAAATTTTGAGAAAATTGAAAATTAAAGGAGGAAATTTGGAGTAAACATAGAATTAGTCTAAATACGAGTATTAAGGTATGTGTTTTTAGCATTCTTTTTAGTTATAAAATGAAGTGCTAAAAATATAATTTATAAATATATCTTTTACTCGCAGGTATATTAATTTTTTTAGGGACAAATTTTATTATTAGGAGGGGTTTTATGGAAACCATTGTTAATGCGGTCAACGACATCGTATGGAGTAGTGCACTAGTTTACTTATGTCTAGGTGCTGGGATTTATTTTTCTCTTAGAACTAGATTCTCTCAAATTAGAAATATCAAAGAAATGGTACATTTATTATTCGCAGGTGAAAAATCTGAACAAGGTATTTCATCATTCCAGGGCTTTTGTACTGCACTAGCAGGACGTATAGGAACAGGTAACATAGCAGGTGTTGCTACAGCTATTGCTTGGGGTGGTCCAGGAGCATTATTTTGGATGTGGGTTATAGCATTTTTAGGAGCAGGTTCAGCACTTGCAGAGTCTACATTAGGTCAAATATATAAAGAAGAGCATGAAGGTGAATACTGTGGTGGTCCGGCATATTATATAGAAAAAGGTTTTGGCAAAAAAGGATGGGCAAAAGTATATGGTATGGCTTTCGCTATAGTTACACTTTTAGCAATGGGGATATTAATGCCAGGTGTTCAATCTAACTCAATAGCAGTATCTGTTGAAAATGCATTTGGATTAAGTACATCAATTACTGGTATAGCATTAGTTATTTTAGTTGGTATAGTTATATTTGGTGGAATTAAAAGAATAGGTGCTGCTGCAGAATTTATAGTTCCATTTATGGGTGGAGCATATATACTAATGGCTGTAATAATAATAATTTTTAATATAGGAGCTTTACCAGGAGTTATAGCTACAATATTTAAATCAGCATTTGGTGTTGAACAAACTTTTGCTGGTATATTAGGATCTACTATAGCTTGGGGTGTTAAACGTGGTGTTTACTCTAATGAAGCTGGTCAAGGTACTGGACCACAAGCATCTTCAGCTGCAGAAGTATCTCATCCTGTAAAACAAGGTTTTGTTCAAGCTTTTTCAGTATATGTTGATACATTATTCGTTTGCTCTGCAACTGGATTTATGATATTAATAACTAATAATTATACTACTTTTAATGCAGATGGTACAGTACTATACAATGCAGGACCTCAATATACAGTTGAACAAATAGGGCCTGCTTATACTCAAGGCGCTGTTAATACATTAATAGATGGATTTGGAGCAGCATTCGTTGCTATAGCATTATTTTTCTTTGCATTTACTACGTTGATGGCTTACTATTATATAGCTGAAGTTAACTTAAATTATATGATTAAGAGGATTACTGGTAAAGGAAGTAAGATGGCAACACACGTATTAAAATTTGTAATGTTAATAATGATATTCTTTGGTTGTGTTAAGTCTGCAAAGCTTGCATGGACAATGGGTGATATAGGTGTTGGTCTTATGGCATGGCTGAATATAGTAGCCATACTTCTACTATCAAACATAGTAATGAAGTGTTTTAAAGACTACGAATCCCAAATGAAGTCTGGTAAGTCTAGTGAGGAAATTACATTTGACCCAGTACCGTTAGGAATTAAAAATGCTGATTTCTGGGAAAATAGAAATAAACAAAAAGTTGACTAATGTGAATTGAATTTTATTAATTATAAATGTAAATAAATAATAAAAAAGATGGTTCTTTATTATAAAGAACCATTTTTTTTATATTAATACAAATTTTTTATATTTTTTAGAATAATATGTGAAAAAATTAATATTATTGGTTATAATCTTATATATAATAAAGTAATAATATTGAAATTCATTATATAGAAGTTAAATTATTTGACAATATAATTTATAATGCTTAAAATATAGTTAAAATGGATTGATTATACTTTATGTTTTATATTTCTCAGGGAATATACATAATTCAATTTGTACATAAAATGTAGGAGGAAAGAAAATGTTAGATATCAAAAGGATAAGAGAAAATCTAGAAGATATTAAAAAAGCAATGGATAGAAGGGGAGAAAAAGAATTCGACCTTGATGCTGTTGTTGAGCTAGACGATCAAAGAAGAGAGTTATTAAAAGAAGTTGAGTCTTTAAAAAGCGAAATGAACGTTGAACAAAAGAAAATACCTCAACTAATGAAAGAAGGAAAAAAAGAAGAAGCTGAAGCGGAAAAAGTTAAGCTTAAAGAATTATCTGAAAACATAAAAGCTTTAGATGAAAAAGTTAAAAAAGTTCAAGATGAATTACAATATAGATTATTTAGAATACCAAATGTTCCAAATGCAAACGTTCCTCAAGGGGATACTGATGAAGATAACGTAGAAGTTAGAAAATGGGGAGAGCCAAAAAAGTTTGATTTCGATTTCAAAGCTCACTGGGATATAGGTACTGATTTAGGAATATTAGATTTTGAGACTGGAGCTAAAATAACTGGTTCAAGATTTACATTATATAGAGACAAAGGTGCAAGATTAGAAAGATCTGTAGCTAACTTTTTCTTAAATACAAATACAGAAGAGCAAGGGTACACAGAGTTTATACCACCATTTATGGCTAATACAAACTCATTCTTAGGAACTGGACAACTTCCAAAATTCGGAGAAGATATGTTCAAAGTTGAAGATACTGATTACTACTTAATACCAACTTCAGAAGTACCTTTAACAAATATAGTTGCAAATGAAATATTATCATATGATGAATTACCTTTAAATTATACTGCTTATACTCCATGCTTTAGATCAGAGGCCGGTTCTGCAGGTAGAGACACTAGAGGTCTTGTTAGACAACATCAATTCAACAAAGTTGAAATGGTTAAAATAGTTGCGCCAGAAACTTCATATGATGAATTAGAAAAATTAACTGCTAATGCAGAATATTTATTACAAAAATTAAACATACCATATAGAGTTGTTAGAATATGTACAGGAGACTTGGGATTCACTGCTGCATATAAATATGACTTAGAAGTATGGATGCCATCATATAATAGATACGTTGAAATATCTTCTTGCTCAAATTGTGAAGACTTCCAAGCTAGAAGAGCTGGTATAAGATTTAAAAGAGATAAAAACTCTAAAGCTGAATACTGCCATACATTAAATGGTTCAGGTCTTGCTGTAGGTAGAACAGTTGCTGCTATACTTGAAAACTATCAACAAGCTGATGGTTCAGTAGTAGTACCAGAAGTATTAATACCATATATGGGTATAAATGTTATAAAATAATTTTAATTTACATAAAAAAGGAGAGATTAATATCTCTCTTTTTTTTATTATTTGCATTTAAATGTTTCACATGATGAAAAATGAGAATTAATCAGAACACTATCTGCAGTGCAATGTGTGTCATTATTATAAATACAATTACAAGCTTCGCAAATTATATTTTTTGGTGTTGTATACCCGCCTACTTCTATTGCACTAGTAAAAAAACCTAAACTATCTGCAAAATATGTTGAACAAGTAGTTTCAGATGTTTTTACTGCAGAATTACCTCTTACATTTATGTAACCAGCACGACAACATTCATCGTAATTATGAGCACAATTAGTTGCTTTGCAATATAATTTTTTTTCAGACATATTATTTCCTCCTAATCAACACTTCATTATCTTATTTTTATCCAAAGAAAAAAAAGTATGTATAAAGAGATATCATTTTATTGGAAATATATTCTAATATTATAAGAATAATTTAATTATTATGGGATGGTTTGATTTTAAAGCTACTTATTCATAAGGAGATACAAAATGAAAGATAAAAATATATTTTGGCATTAAGATTTTCTGTAGGATCTTTAACGCTAATATTAATTTATTATAAAAAATTAAAGGTAATAGACAAGGAATATTTGAAGAGCGGTCTAGTTATGGCAATAACTTTATTTCTTAATTTTTAGATGTATAAAGGGAATGGTATTAGTATCATTAAATGAAAACTTAGATATAACAGGTGGAGATTTAGCTATTTTACTATCTGGATTTTTTGCAGCGATAATATTATGGCCACATCAATTTACTGTAAAAACAAAGATTCTTTAATATTGAGTTTGGAAGCTGTCTTTGGCATTATGTTGTTCATTATAGTTTATAATGAACAAATTACAACAAAACTTGCTATAGGATTTGTTTTTATATCTATTGCAGTTGTGATTTCTGAAATAAAATTAAGTTTTTTTAAGAAAAAAGAAGAAATTTGCATAGAAGATAAGGATTAAAATGTAAATCTATTTACATATTAAGAAGGATTTAAATAATATTTAAAGAAATTATAAATTAATTACTTTTAAATTAAGAATACTATTTAAATACTGGGGTGAATCCATTGAAGAAAATAAAATATTCTAGACTTTTTATACTAGGAGTATTTATATACTTAATATTTAAAGGGATAGCTTTAATAATAGGATTAAATACATCTGTGCTAGTATTAAAAGATGATTTTTATACTATGAAAACTAAAGAAAAAGGTATTGTTGTAAGAGATGAATATTTAATAAAAAGTGATACTAATGGAACATTATCTTTGTTGGTGAATAGCAATGAAAAAGTTCAAAAATCTCAGAATATAGCTACTGTGTACAATAACAATATAGATGAGAATATTAATGAAGAATTAATAAATTTAAAAGAAGAAATAAAAGGTTTGGAAAGTGAAAATAATTCATTAAAAATTGGGATATTATCTGTAAAAAAAGAAGAATTAAACATATTAGAAGAAAAAATAAAATCTAATTCTACTAACTACTGTGCAAGTTCATCAGGAATTATATCTTACAAATATGACAACAATGAAAATAAATATAGCACTGATTATTTATCTAATATAACTAAAGAAGATATAGATGATGCAAGTAATAACTATATACCAACTGCAACTAACCATAAAAAGATAAAACAAGATACTATCATTGCAAGAGTGATAAATAATAATGATTGTTACATGGCGTTTGTAATAGAAGATAACAAGTTGTTTAATGAAGGTGATAGTGTTAAAATTGGAATTAGAGATAATGAAATAAATGGAGAGATATATAAAATATGTAAGAAGGATAATTATTCTATTATAATAGTTAAATTTACGCAACAAAATATTGGAATTTATGATACAAGAGTGGAAGAATTTGATATAATATATAAACAAATGGAAGCTTTAAGAATACCTAAACAATCTTTAGTGAAAAAAGACAATAAAACAGGTGTATATGTGATAAATGAAGAAAATAATAAGCCTGAATTTATAGAAATTAAAGGAATTTCTTTTGAAGACGATACTTATATATATGTTGACTTTAGAAGTAATGAAGCTAATGGAATAAATACGGTTAAATTACATGACAGAATCATTTTAAAGCCAAATTTTATTAATAAAAGAATTGCAAAGATTAACTAGTATAACTAATAAGAAGGTGGTAATTATGTCAATTAAAGATAATATAATATCCATTAAACAAAATATTGATAATATAAGAAAAGAAAGTAATAGACAAGAAGAAGTGAATTTAATGGCAGTTACTAAAACTGTGGATGTAGATAAGGTTTTAGAGGCTATAGATGCAGGCATTACAGATATAGGTGAGAATAAACCTCAAGAATTAGCCAGAAAATATGAAGTTATTGGTGATAAGGTTAGATATCATCTAATAGGGACTCTACAAACTAATAAAGTGAAGTATATAATTGATAAAGTTTATATGATTCACTCCTTAGATAGAATAGCTTTATGTGAAGAAATTCAAAAAAGAGCTGAAAAAATAGACAAAGAGATTAATTGCTTAGTTCAAATTAACATATCAAAAGAAGAAAGTAAGCATGGACTTGAAGAAGAGTTTGTAATAGATTTTGTTAAGAATGTATCTATTAATTATAAGAATATACACATTAAAGGTTTAATGACAATGGCCCCTTTTATAGATGATGAAGAAGAAATAAGAAAAGTATTTAAAAGTTTAAAGAATTTATCATTGCAAATTAAGGATTTAAACTTACCAAATGTAGAAATGGATACTTTGTCTATGGGAATGAGCCATGACTTTAAAATAGCCATAGAAGAAGGAGCTACAATTATAAGAGTAGGAACTTCAATATTTGGCCAAAGAAATTATAATAAATAGAAAATATTAGGGAGGAATATAAAATGAGTGAAGGATTTATAAAGAAGTTTAAAGATTGGATGTCAATTGATGAAGAAGAATATGATGGAGAAGATGAAGGATACGAAGGTATTCAAGAAGAACAAGATCAAGAAGAACCTAAATTAGAAGCTGCTAACTCTCATGTAACAAGAAGCAGTAAAGTAGTTAATATACATACTAACAGTCAAATGAAAGTGGTTATTGCTGAACCTAAAAAATATGACGATGTAACTATAATAGCAGATCATCTAAGACAAAGAAGAGCAGTAATTGTCAACTTAGAAAGTGTAGAAGAAGAGCCAGAACTTAAAAAATCTATATACTACTTTATAAGTGGAGCAGTGTATATATTAGATGGAAGTATGCAAAAGGTTTCTAAATCAATATTTATTTTAGCACCCAATAATGTGGACATAGACGCAAATATTAAAAAAGAATTAGAAAGCAAAGCATTTTTTCCGTGGCAAAAATAATATATAAAGGAGAAAAACCATGCAAATGATAGCCGTATTACTTATTAAGCTTTTAAACATACTAACTTGGCTTATTTTAATACAATGTTTAATGTCTTGGTTTCCAGGAGCTAGATATTCAAAAGCATATGAGATATTAAGTATGTTTACTGAGCCTTTAGTAGGACCGATTAGAGAAGTTTTGTTTAGATATATAGATATACCAATAGATTTTTCGCCAATTATAGCGTTCTTCGTAATATCAATGGTTAAAAATTTAATATATAGTTTGGTTTGGTAGAATAGGTAATAAAATGGACAAGTTAAAATTAACATCTCACATCAAAGATATAGACTTAAAAAATAAGATGTTTAGAATAATTGATAAAGCAAATGGCTGTTTAAAAAATTATGACGTAAGATTTAGTGATTTTTTAAATCCATTTGAAGTGGAAAATGCTAAAGCTATTTTAAATTCAAATGATGACTTAAAATATACAGTCGATGGTGGATATGATGAAAGTGAACGAAAAATAGTATTTATTTATCCATTTTATATGGAATATGAAGATATAAGTGAAACTTTGAGATTTATACAAATTGAAGGAAATTTCAAGTTTAAATCAATCAGTCATAAAGATTATCTGGGTTCTTTATTAAGTCTAGGTATAAAAAGAGAAAAAATTGGAGATATAATTATACATGAGAACTTTTGTCAGGTAATTGTTACCTTTGATATCTGTGATTTTATTTTAATGAACTTAGAGAAGGTTGCTAGGAATAATGTAAAATTAAACGAAATTTCTAGGGAAGAGGTTCTTTACAATCCGCCTAATTATAAAGAAATTAACTTTACTGTTTCTTCAAGTAGGATAGACTGTATAATAAGTGGTTTATATAATATATCAAGACAAGAAAGTGCTAAGTTAATAAACAATGAAAAAGTTCAGGTTAATTATGAAAAAGTCATATCATGTTCAAAAGAAATAAAACCGGAGTCTTTAATTTCTGTCAGGGGAAAAGGACGATCACAAATAATTAATATTGGCGATTTAACAAAAAAAGGGAAAATTAAAATTCAAGGAAAATTATTATTGTAGGAGGAGAATATATGATAACTCCAATGGACATAGAAAATAAAGAGTTTAAAAAAGGATTTAGAGGATACCATGAAGATGAGGTTGATGTATTCTTAGATAAAGTAAAAGAAGATTTTGAAAATCTATATAGAGAAAACTTAGATTTAAAAGAAAAAATTAAATTATATCAAGAACAAGTGAGCAGATATAAAACTATAGAGAAAACTCTAAATGATACTTTAATAACTGCTCAAACAGCAGCTAAAGATACTTGTGATGCAGCAAATAAGAAAGCTAAAATAATAGTAGAAGATGCTGAATTAAAGTCAAAACAAATTATAGAAAATTGTAAAGAAAGAATAGTAGTATTAACAAAAGAATATGATGATTTAGTTAAAGAGTTTAAAATTTTTAGAAATAAATTTAAGTCTTTAATTCAAGATGAAATGACAAATATAGATGAGATATTTTTCAATGTAGATGAACACTGTAATGAATCATTCAATATGATTGATTTATCTGAAGATGAGAATAACATTTTGGCAGAGGATGAAGTAGCTTCATCTATGGAATAAGAAAAAATGTTTAAATAATAATTATGTTGACTGAAAAGATAAGTTATTGTATACTTTAAGAATATAATTATATACTTTAAAAAGCAATGATAGAGAGAGTAAACTTTTGGATATTCTACAGAGAGTTGGACAAGCTGAGAACCAATGTATTGAATAAAGTTGAAAATCACTCTGGAGCTGCAGGCTGAAAGATTTTAATCAA
Organism: Terrisporobacter mayombei; assembly: GCF_020748465.1. Classification (GTDB taxonomy): domain Bacteria; phylum Bacillota; class Clostridia; order Peptostreptococcales; family Peptostreptococcaceae; genus Terrisporobacter; species Terrisporobacter mayombei. Next base: position 808,752 of record NZ_JAHZMP010000001.1, on the reverse strand, counting down.
TTAAGCTGTGCCGGTTAGTGCCGTTAAACTATAGAGTGTTATAGATACTTATAAGTATATATAGAACTAGGGTGGTAACGCGATTTCAACTCGTCCCTTTTATTAGGGGACGAGTTTTTTATATTCAAAATACCATGTTTTTAATTAAACTAACCGAAGTTATAAATATCCAAATTGGCATTTAAGTCAACAAAAATGGGAATAATTAAATTTTATACTAATAAATGATTAAGAAAGGGTGAACTTAACATGGCAAAATTTAAGCCGCTAGTAGATTCTTCAGTAAAAGATGCTGAGAGTCAAGTGTCAGAATATTGGAAACAAATAGATATACTAGAAAAAACATTAGAAAAAGGGCAAAATGATCCTAGCTTTGTATTCTATGAAGGACCTCCAACAGCAAATGGTAACCCAGGTATACACCATGTTGTTGCTAGAACTTTAAAAGACTGGGTTTGTAGATATAAAACAATGAGTGGATATCAAGTTAAAAGAAAAGCCGGATGGGATACTCATGGTTTACCAGTAGAACTTCAAGTTGAAAAAGAATTAGGTTTAACTAATAAACAACAGATAGAAGAGTATGGAATAGCTGAGTTCAATAAAAAATGCAGAGAATCAGTATTTACTTACGAAAGTAAATGGAGAAACATGACTGAAAGAATGGCTTATGAAGTTGATTTAGATAATCCATACATAACATTAGATAATAACTATATAGAATCAGTTTGGTGGATATTGGATAAATTCAATAAAGAAGGATATATGTATGAAGGACATAAGATACTTCCATACTGTCCAAGATGTGGAACAGGTCTTGCTTCACATGAAGTTGCTCAAGGATATAAAGAAGTTAAAACGAATACAGTTGTAGCTAAATTCAGAAGAAAAGATGCTGAAAATGAGTATTTCTTAGCTTGGACAACTACTCCTTGGACTCTGCCTTCAAATGTTGCATTAACAGTAAATGGAGAAGTAGATTATTTAAAAGTTAAAAAAGATGATGAAATATACTATGTTTCAAAACCTTTAGCTAATAAAGTTTTAGGAGAAGGAACTTATGAAATATTAGAAGAGATGAAAGGTGCTGACTTGGAAGGTGTTGAATATGAGCAATTAATGCCATTTGTAACTACCGATGAAAAAGCATTCTTCATAACTTTAGGTGATTATGTAACAACTGAAGATGGTACGGGTATAGTTCATACTGCTCCAGCTTTCGGAGAAGATGACTACAACTTAGGAAGAAAATATAACTTACCAGTATTACAACCAGTTGATGAAAGTGGTAAGTTTACAGCTACTCCATGGGAAGGTAAATTTGTTATGGAAGACGGTTTAGACGTTGAAATAATAAAATGGTTAGCTAAAGAAAATAAATTATTCTCAAAAATAAAAGTCGAGCATAATTATCCACACTGTTGGAGATGTTCAACACCACTTGTATACTATGCAAAACCAAGCTGGTATATAGAAATGACTAAACTGAAAGATAAATTAATAGAAAACAATAATGGTGTTAATTGGTATCCAAAATTCGTTGGTGAAGGAAGATTTGGTAACTGGTTAGAAAACTTAAATGACTGGGCAGTATCAAGAACTAGATACTGGGGTACTCCACTTAACGTATGGAGATGTGATTGTGGTCATAAACAATCAGTAGGTTCTAGAGAAGAATTAGCTGCTAAAGCAATAGAAAATATAGATCCAAAAACTGTAGAACTTCACAGACCTTATGTGGATGATATACATTTAAAATGTGAATGTTGTGGTAAACCAATGACAAGAGTAACAGAAGTTATAGATTGTTGGTTCGATAGTGGTTCAATGCCATTTGCTCAACATCACTACCCATTTGAGAATAAAGAAAACTTTGATCAATTATTCCCAGCAGATTATATCTGTGAAGGTATAGATCAAACTAGAGGATGGTTCTATTCATTACTTGCTATATCTACATTTGTAACAGGAAAAGCTCCTTACAAGAATGTACTTGTTAATGACCTTGTTCTTGATAAAGATGGTAAGAAGATGAGTAAATCTAAAGGAAATACAGTAAATCCATTTGAATTATTCGATAAATACGGAGCAGATGCTCTTAGATGGTATCTATTATACGTATCTCCACCATGGACTCCAATAAGATTTGATGAATCAGGTCTTAGAGAAATACAAAGTAAGTTCATAGGAACTATCAAAAACGTATATAACTTCTTTGCTTTATATGCAAATACAGATAATGTAAATCCAACTGATTTCTTTGTTGATTATAAAGATAGACCAGAACTTGATAGATGGATATTATCAAGATTCAACCATTTAAAGAAAGAAACTGAAGAAAACTTAGAGATATTCGAAGTTAACAAAACTATAAGAAGTATACAAGCTTTCATAAATGACGATTTATCAAACTGGTATATAAGACGTTCTAGAAGAAGATTCTGGGCTACTGAGTTAACAGAAGATAAAAAAGCAGTATACAATACTACTTATGAATTATTAACTGAACTTTGTAGAATGATAGCTCCATTTGCTCCACATCTTTCTGAAGAAATATACAGAGATTTAACTAATGAAGAATCAGTTCACTTAGCATCATATCCAAGAGCTAATGAAGAATTAATAGATTTAGAATTAGAAGAAAAAATGGAAATAACTAAAGCTTTAGTTACTTTAGGTAGAGCATCTAGAGAAGAAAGTAAAATAAAAGTTCGTCAACCAATTCAAAAAGTTTTAGTTGATGGAAAATATGAAGCTCAAATAAGTGACGTTGTAGATTTAATAAAAGAAGAACTTAACGTTAAAGAAGTTGTGTTTGCAGCTGATTTAAGTGAATATATGAACTATAGCTTAAAGCCAAACTTCAAAGCTTTAGGACCTGTTTTAGGTAAGAAAATGGGAATGTTTGCTGGAATTTTAGGAAAATTAAATGCTAACGAAGTAGTACCTAAGTTAGAAGCTGGGGAAAAAGTAGCAGTTGATCTAGCTGGAGAAACATTCGAATTTGGTAAAGATGAGGTTCTAATAAATATATCTTCTAAAGAAGGATTCGATGTATGTATGGAAAACAACATATTCGTAATTCTAGATACAAACTTAACTCCAGAATTAATAGAAGAAGGATATGCAAGAGAATTCATATCAAAAGTTCAACAATTAAGAAAATCTAATGACTTTGAAGTATTAGATAATATTGATATAAAGTTCTGTGGAGATGATGAAATAGCAAAGGCTATAAGTAATTTCGATGAATATATTAAAAATGAAACTTTAGCACTAGATATAGAAAGAGTAGAAGAGAATACTTTAGAAGTGTTTGATTTAAATGGACATGATACAGGAATAAAAGTTATTAGAAAATAATAATTTAAGATAATAAAAAGAACTACCTCCTAGTTAATAACTATAAAGAGGTAGTTCTATTTTTATTTGAATAATCTATTAAGAATTTAGCTATTTCTGCGTAAGGTATTTTTTCGCTTTTTAAAAGGGCCTGTATTACTAGTCCGTCTACTACAGACATTAATAAGAATGAAGCACCTTTTGCATGAGATTTATCAGTTATAATTTGCGTCATTTGATTTTCTAAAGTAGTTCTCCATTCAACATATTTAAGTCCAATTCTTTCTCTTAATGCATTATTACCCATTATTGCCTCACAAATTAAATACATATGAATTCTACCAGTACTTTCAATGTTTGAAATATTTTTAAGTACTACTAATACAAACTCCTCTGTAGTAAAATGAAAATTTATTTCCTTTAAACAATCTAATAATGCTTCTGATATTATACTCAAATGATTATCGGCTATGTCAAAAATAATATCGTCCTTTGATGAATAATGATAATATAATGTGCCTTTACTTATGTTAACTTCTCTTGCAATATCTGCTAAAGAAGTATTGTTTATGCCGTTCTTAGTCATTAAATCAATAGAAGTTAATAAAATCTTTTCCTTCATGTTATGATTTTGTTTGGTTCCTCTATCTAATTTCATATTATAAACCTTCCTAACTTTACTTATCTACACCTATTATAATGTCACAAAAAAATATTGTCAAATTACAAAAAACATTTTCATTCTATAAATATTGACAAAAATCCTTATAAAAGATAAAATATACTTACTGCTCGGTCAGTTGGCCGATTTGATGTACTATATTTAAGGAGAGGTATTTTTGAATGAAAAATATAAAATTAATAACAGATGGTAGTTGTGATCTTTTACAAGAAATTATAGATAGTAGTAAAGTTGAAATAGTAGATGTAATGGTTTCTTTTGGAGATAAAAGTTATTCAACAAGAACAGATATAACTATACCACAATTTTATAAAATGATGAAAGACTATAGTGAATTACCAAAAACATCATGTCCATCTCCTAATCAATTCTTAGATGCTTTTGATTGTGAGGAAGACAACATTATAGTATTATGTTTAACAAGCAAATTATCAGGAATCTATAATAGTGCAGTACTTGCAAAGAATATGTATGAAGAAGAAAATGGAAGCAAAAAGAGAATAGAGATAATAGATTCTACTACAGGCTCAATCGGTCAAGCATTATTAGTATCAAAAATTGCAAATATGATAGATGAAGATAAAAATATGGATGAAATATTAAATACTATTGAAAAATTAAAACATGAATTAGTGTTTTATGGAGCTTTACACACTTTAGAAAATGCAATAAAGGGTGGAAGAATAAATGCTTTAGCAGGTAAAATAATAGGTGCTTTAAACTTGAAAGCGATTGTTCATGTCACTGATGGTTTGGTTAAGCCTATAGATAAAGCTAGAGGAGATAAGAACTCAATAAATAAAGTTATAGATTATATAAAAAATAATGTGAATAAAACAAGTGGAACTAAATTAGCTATAGGGCATGCAAATTGCCCAGAAAGAGCTATGAAAGTAAAAGAAGTATTAGAAAATCATCATGACTTTAAAGAAGTTTATGTAATGGAAGTAGGTCCATCAATGGGTGTTTATACATCGGAAGGCGCAGTATTGGTGGCAGTTATATAGATTTGGCTTCTTGACAAATTTATCTATAAAACATATTATTAAATATATTGAAAATATCCGTTCTAATTTATTAGAACGGTTTTTTAATAATAAAATGCTTATTATTAAAAATGCACGTAAATTAGGAGGAAATATGAAAAAAATAGGAATAATCGGAGCAATGGAATTAGAGGTTACAACTCTAAAAAGCCTAATGAAAATAGAAAACACTGTTAAAAAAGCAAGCTTGACATTCTATGAAGGGAAATTAGAAGATAAAGAAATAGTATTGGTACAATGTGGAATAGGAAAAGTAAACTCTGCATTATGTGCTCAAATATTAATAAGTGAATTTAATGTAAATGCTATAGTTAATACAGGGGTAGCAGGAGCTATACATTCATCATTAGATGTAAATGATATAGTAATATCAACAGAAGCGATACAATATGATGTAGATGCTAGAGCATTTGGTTATAAAAAAGGTCAAATACCACAAATGGATAATTCTATATTTATAGCAGATGAAAGACTTATAAATGCTGCATACGAATCATCTCTTGCTCAAGTAAAGGATAAAGAATTTAAAATAGTTAAAGGTAGAGTAGCAACGGGAGATATATTTATATCTTCTAAAGAGTTAAAAGAAGAGTTAGAAAATGATTTTAATGCTTATTGTGGAGAGATGGAAGGTGCGGCTATTGCTCATGCTTGTTATTTGAATAATATTCCATTCGTAATAATAAGAGCAATGTCAGATAAGGCTGATGGAAGTGCTAATGTAACATACGATGAATTTGTTATAGAAGCAGCTGAAAATTCGAAAGATATAGTACTAAAAATGTTAAGAGCATTATAATAGAAAGGAAGCCAAAAGGGCTTCCTTTTTTATACTAATATATATAAAAAGAAATAATTAATAATAAAAAAGGAAAGACTAAGAAAATGAAAATTACTTAGTCTTTATTTTGTATTTTTAAAAGTTTTTTTCATATACTAAATTTGATGTTATGAAAATAAAAAGGATGTGGAATAATGAAGTTTAAAACTCGTATATCTGCAGAAAATCTAAAAAATTATAAAAATAAAAAAGAAAAATTCAATGTTGAAGATGAAAAATATTTAGATATAGATAAGGCCGTAGAGGCCTCCTATACAGAAAAATGCAAAAAAAATACTGAAGAATATGTAAGTATTGAAGATATTGATAGGCTTATTAATGGAATGTACTTAAGTGATGATTCACAAAAAGAATTAGGTATTATTAAACGATATTTAGAAAAACTAATAATAATAATCGAAAGAAGTAGAATTAGAGACTATATGTATTTGACAGATAGTAAAAGGCGATTATTTATTATCAATTTTATTGCTGGTGTGGGAAAGGGATTTGGCCAAGCTATTGGATTTACATTTCTTGCAGCTATAGTGCTTACCATTCTATTTAGTTGGGTAGACCTACCTTTTATTGGTAGTTACATAGCAAAATTATTAAATATAGTACAAGAATACAGAAAATAAATGAGGTGATATTATGGACTACAGAAAAAAACTAGAAAATGAAAAAAATCAAGTAAAAAAGACCATAAAAGAAATGGAAGATAATACTCTATTTGGGAATATAACCAAACATACTAGCGAAAAATACAGTAGTGGAGAATTATCCAGTGTAGATAATCATATAGGCGATATAGGAACAGATGTATATATGCATGACATGGATAATAGTTTAATAAATCATCAAAAATATGTTTTAAATGAAATAAACGAAGCTTTAGACAAACTTTCTGATGGCAGCTATGGTATTTGTACAAATTGTAATAAAAAAATAGAAAAAGAAAGATTAGATATAATACCAGAAACTACTCTTTGTTCTTCTTGTGCAAAAGAAATTATTACTCCACCAGATGAAAGTGAACATATGGATAGAAATCCTCTTAATTCATATGACAATATGTATTATAGTGAGTATATTAAAGATTTAACTGACTTAAATAAAAATGATTTAGATGGAGAAACTGAATAAAAATAAGTAAGGAGTGCTTCCCATGAGAAAGACTATTTATGCATTAATTTTAGGTGTAATAGTTTTAATAGGTATAAGTATTAGAAATATATCTAATAAAGATATAGAAACAGGAATGTTTGAGAAATCATCAAAACTTGATTATGAAGATTTAATAATTAAATGTGGTAATACAAATGAGAAACTTCTTGCATTGACTTTTGATGATGGTCCTGATGAAGACTTCACACCACAAATATTAGATGTTTTGAAAAAATACGATGTGAAGGCAACGTTTTATGTTATAGGAGAAAAAGTTCAATACAATAAAAAAATAATAAAAAGAGAATTTGAAGAGGGTCATGAAATTGGAAATCATACTTATACACATATAAATGTATCAAAAAATGGATACAACAAAATTAAAAAAGAAATTGGAGATACTCAAAGTGCAGTTAATTCTGTGACAGGAATATACCCAAAAACTTTTAGACCTCCATATAGAGCCATAAGTAAAGATATGTGTGAAATAATAAAAGAAAAAGATATGAGCATAGTACTTTGGTCTTATGTAGATGCTAGAGATTGGGAAAGTCCAGGAGTAAGTTCTATTGTGAAATCAATAGAAAGTGGAATACAAAATGGGTGCATAATATTATTACACGACTATAATAAAGTAAGAAATCCTAAGTCTCAAACAATAGAAGCTTTAGATATAATAATTCCAGACTTATTAGAAAAAGGATATAAGTTTGTAACAATTTCAGAGTTAATAGAGCATTTAGAAAAAAATACTAACAATGAAAAAATTCCTAATTAAATAATATATAAGATAAAAAAGTATCTTTTAGAAATTTGTTTCTTTAAAGATGCTTTTTTTGTATAATTAAGATGAGACTTGTTTAGGAGGATTTGAAAATGTATGAACTTATTGTAGTTATATTAATTGGACTAGATCAAATAATAAAATATTGGGTATTGAATTATTTAAAAGGAATAGGGAGTATCCCTGTCATAAATAATATTTTTAATTTAACTTATGTGGAAAACAGGGGAGCAGCCTTTGGTATGCTACAAAATAATCAAACTATTTTTATAGTAGTTGCAGCAATTGCCTCTTGTTATGGTCTTTATTATTTACATACTAAAAAAGTGAATAATCTTGGGAAAATAGGTATACTACTAGTAATATCAGGTGCGATAGGTAATTTAATCGATAGAGTTAGATTAGGATTTGTAGTTGATTATTTAGATTTTCATATAATATGGAGCTATGTATTTAACTTAGCAGATTGTTTTGTAGTAGTAGGAACAATATTGCTATGTATATATATAATTACAAGTGAATAAGATGAGAAGCAGGTGAAATAATGGATGAAATAAGAGAGTTCTTAGTCCTTGAAGAAGAAGAAGGTGAAAGATTAGACGTATATTTATCAGGTCAGCTGGGGGATATGTCTAGAAGTTATATACAAAAAATTATTAAAGATAAAAAAGTTAAAGTTAACGATAAGATAGAAAAAGCAAAATACTTAGTTAAAGAAGAAGATAAAATAGTAATTGAAATACCAGCTCCAAAATTATTAGAAGTTACTCCGCAAAATATTCCTTTAAATATAGTATATGAAGATGATGATTTACTAATAGTAAATAAGCCGCAAAATATGGTGGTTCATCCTGCGCCAGGTAACTATGATAATACTTTGGTAAATGCAATTTTATATCACTGTAAAGATAATTTATCATCTATAAATGGTGTAATTAGACCAGGTATAGTTCATAGAATTGATAAAGATACTTCTGGGCTTTTGATGATTGCAAAAAATAATAATGCACATAACTCGTTAGCTGATCAATTGAAAGATCACTCAATAACTAGAGAGTATGAATTTATTTGCCATGGTGTATTTAAAGAAGATAAAATAACGGTAGATAAGCCTCTTGGAAGAAATCCAAAAGATAGATTAAAAATGGCTATAGTTAAAGATGGTAGAAGAGCGGTGACTCATTTTGAAGTAATCGAAAGATTTGAAAATTATACTTTAGTAAAAGCTACATTGGAAACGGGAAGAACTCATCAGATTAGAGTTCATGCAGCATCGTTAAATCATCCACTTTTAGGAGATCCTTTATATGGTCCTAAAAATAACAAATTAAAAGTGGAAGGGCAAACCCTTCATGCTAAGAAATTAGGATTTATTCATCCTAGTAAAAATGAATATGTAGAATTTAATTCAGAGTTACCAACGTATTTCCAAAAAATACTTAATCGAATAAGATAATGGAAAATGTAAAATATACTTGAAAAAAACTTATTAATTATATATAATAGGTGATAGTAATTAAATACCTTTAAAATGATACAGAGAGATCATAAGGCATGTAATAATAGAATTTTTTTATGTGAAAAATACTAACTTCTTGTCTTAAGATAAGAAGTTTTTTTTATGTACAACAATATTTCTTTGGAATTTACATGGTATTTAATAAAATTATTTAAATACAAAAATTTTAGGAGGATTCTTATGCAAAAGGCAAAAATAATGGATGAAAAAGCAATAGGAAGAGCAATAACAAGAATAAGTCATGAAATTATTGAAAGAAACAAAGGAATAGAGAATGTAGTACTTATAGGAATTAAGACTAGAGGCGTTCCAGTTGCAAGTAGAATAGCAGATAAAATTGAAAATATAGAAGGCCAAAGAATAGAAATAGGTGAAATGGATATAACCCTTTATAGAGATGATTTAAGTAAAAAACAAATTGATCCAGTTGTTAACTCAACAAAAATAGATTTTGATATTACAGACAAAATAGTGATATTAGTTGATGATGTATTATATACAGGAAGAACAGTAAGATCAGCTTTAAATGCACTTATGGATGTGGGAAGACCTAAAGCTATACAATTGGCAGTTTTAGTAGATAGAGGCCACAGAGAGTTACCTATTAGAGCAGATTATGTAGGTAAAAATGTGCCAACATCAAAAACAGAAATAATATCTGTTAAATTAAATGAGTGTGATGCAGAGGATTCAGTTAGCATAGAAGAATAAATCGACGATATAGTTAAAATCTTAGGGGGAAAATAAATGAAAAAAGCCATTTTATCAATACAACATTTGTTAGCAATGTTTGGAGCTACAGTATTAGTTCCACTGCTTACTGGATTTGATCCATCAGTAGCAATATTTTGTGCAGGAGTTGGAACACTATTATTCCATAAGTGTACAGATTTTAAAGTACCAGTATTTTTAGGATCAAGTTTTGCTTTCATATCAGTAATAAATCAAGTTGCAGAGACTTTTAATGGAGACTTGTCTTATGCTCAAGGTGGTATAATTGTAGCAGGTCTTATATATGTGGTTATGTCAATAATAGTAAGAGTTGTGGGGCCAGAAAAAGTGAAAAAATTCTTTCCACCGCAAGTTACAGGAGCTATGATAATAGTAATAGGTTTAAATTTAATACCAACAGCTATAGATATGGCAATGAACAATTTGCTTGTTGCACTTATAACTTTGGGTGTTGCAGTAGGAATTAATCAGTTTGCCAAAGGAAGTATTAGACAGTTTAGTGTAATAATAGCCATATTTGTTGGTATAGTAGTAAGTAAATTTGTAGGCATAACAGACTTTAGTGCAGTAAGTCAAGCTAGTTATTTTTCTATCCCAAACTTTAGTGCACCAAAGTTTTCGCTTGAAGCTGTAATAATTATAGCACCAGTAGTTTTAGCAGTATTTATGGAACATGTTGGAGATATAACTACTAATGGAGCTGTTGTTGGTAAGAACTTCTTAGAAGATCCAGGACTTCATAAAACATTACTAGGAGATGGTATAGCAACTTTATTCGCAGGATTTATGGGTGGACCAGCCAACACAACTTATGGTGAGAATACAGCATTACTTGCCATAACTAAAAACTATGATCCTAAACTATTAAGACTTACAGCAGTGTTTGCCATAGTAATATCTTGTGTAGGTAAGTTTGGTGCATTTTTACAATCAATACCAACAGCAGTTATGGGAGGAATTAGTATTTACTTATTCTCAATGATTACTTTCATAGGAATAAAAACTATAAGAGATAGCGAATGTTACAAGGAAAATGGAAATCTTTCAGTAATGTTAATAATATTAGTTATTGGTCTTACTACTTGCTATGTAAAGCACTTTACAGGAGTAGAAATAGGTATACCTATAGCTGGTAATTCAAAACTAACAGGACTTAGTTTAGCTGCTTTAGTAGGTATAATTGTTAACATATTAATAAATTATAAGGACTTTAAAAAAGAAGAGAGCAGTTCTATTGGAGAACTTGCCAGTACGAAATAATAAATTTTAATATTAAATCACAAATTATCTATATATATAATTTGTGATTTTTTTTATACTTATATTAATATAATTTATAGAAGATTAAATTGGGGCGTGAATTGTATGAGGATATCAAGCGTAATAATAAATAATTATAAATCAATAGGAACTCAAAAAAATACATTATTGTTAGAAGATGATGTTACTGCATTAATAGGTAAAAATGATAGTGGGAAAAGTAATGTACTTGAAATCCTAGGAGCAATTTCTTTTAGTCACTATATATTAGATGATTTTTATAAGTTTAATAATGGTTCTTTAGATGAAGAGTTATCGTTAGTTGTAGAACTTAAATTTACTAAAAATGAAATAGAACTATTAAAAGAATACAAGGATATTAAAGATGATGTTACTTATTTTTATTTTTCACAGCATAGGGAAATTGAGTTCAAAGGAGGATATTCAAGGTTATTTAATGAGGATATAGAACTGATTAAATCAATCAATTATTTAAAAAGTGAGCTAATTTCATATTTACATGAAAATTATTATGATAGTCTGGATAGTAAATTTTTGTGTGATGTAGCTAAATATATCAACTTTATGGAAAATATTGATAATACTATTTGGATTAAGTACAAGAAGACACTCAATAAGTTATTATATATTCTCAATTCTTATGGGGGAGACTACATTTGTGTTAGTGGAGAAGATGGCTTCAGTGACAATATACAAATTGAGAATGAGTCGAATATAGTATATGATGAAAAAAGATATACTCTTATAAGGCATTTAGAAATTATTAAAAGTAAAATAAGAAAAAAATATTCACTTTTACCTATACTTTATCATAGAAAAAGTGAAGAAGAACTACAAAGTGAGTACCAATTGGAAGAAGTAAAAAAACAAATAAGAGATAGAAGGGGAGCTTTATATAAGTTTTTATTAGCAAGTGAAATAAATGCACAGGAATTTTTACTTGCTATGGAAAATGATGATGAAAATCAATTAGAACTTTTCAGAAACAAAATTAAAGAAAAGGTTAAGTATAATATACAAAAAAAATTCAATGAATTTTATTGCGAAGAAAATGCACAAATTAAAATATCTTTCAAAAATGATTTTATAAAGATTCTTGTGAAAACAAATGAAAATACAACAAATATTAATGAAAGAAGTAATGGACTTAGATGGTATTTAAATTTATTTATAGATATTTTAGCAAATGATATAAAAGACACAAATGTAATTTACTTACTAGATGAGCCTGGAGTATATCTTCATGTAAATGCTCAAAGAGAACTGCTTAGATTATTTTATGATTTGTGTAAAAATAATAATCAGGTAGTCTATTCTACTCATTCGCCTTATATGATAGATTCAAATAATATTATAAATATAAGGGCAATAGAAAAGGATGAAAAAGGAAATACAAATATTTATAACACAGCTTATGATAATAAATTAAATAGCGTATCAAAAAGAGAGACATTAAGTCCGTTAGTTCAAGCTATAGGAGCAGATTTAAGATTCAATATTGGACCACAAGGAGGAAAATTAAATATTGTAACAGAAGGTATAACTGACTATATGTATTATACGGCTATGTTATATTACTTTAATGTACCAGAAGAAAAAATGCCCTATATTATTCCAGCTGTTGGTGCAGGAAATGTAAATGTAATTGTATCAATACTAATTGGTTGGGGATGTGATTTTAAAATAATATTAGACTATGATAAGGCTGGATTTGTAGAGTGTGACAAGTTAATAGAAAACTTAAATTTAAAAATAAATAAAGATATATTCTTTGTGAATTGTAATGATACCTATGACAATAAAGATAAGGATATTTATAAATATGCAGAGTTTGTAGAAACTCTTATTAGTGAGGAGGATAAGAATAAATTTAGCATTAATTATATTGATAATAAGACTATGGCAGCTAAAGAATTTTATGATAAGGTAAAATGTAAGTCAGTAAATTTAAGTGATAAGACAGTAAATAATTTTAAAAAACTATTTGAAATAATGGGGGTTATATAATGTAATAAATTAAAGGGCTTAGAAAATAAGCCCTTTAATTTATTTGCATACAATGCTTTTTACGTTGCTATATAAGCTATATATCTTTTCACCATCAACTGTTCTATAAGCTCTAACCTTAAAATAATATGTTTTACCTTTTGTTAAATTGCCTTTTGTAAAACTTGTATTTTCAGTTGTACCGATAGAGCTAAAGGTTCCGTTTTTAGAAGTTGACATATATATCTGATAGCCTGTTGTTCTTTTGCTAATCTTTGTCCAGTTTGCTTTTATGTAATTTGATTTAGTTGAACTTAAAGTTACACTTGGCTGTAATGGTCTAGTAGCAGCTTTTAAGGTTGAAGAATAATCACTATAACGATTACTTCCGTTTAAATATTTAAAAGCTTTTACTTTATAGTAATAATTTGTTGCAGATATTATGCTACTGTGCTTATAAGATGTTATAGAGTTACTATTTATAGTATCAATTATTTTATATGTGTTTGTATTTGTATCCAATTTATAAATTTTATATCCATCTGCATCTTTTACTCTATCCCAAGATATTTCTAAAGATGTTGCATTTCTAGTATCTAATTTTAGGTTAGTAACCTTGTTTATTCTTGTACTTTCACTAAATACATTTGAATAATTTCCATAGTAGTAACTTCCGTCTATTAACTTATATCCTCTAATCTTATAATTATAAACAGATGCAGGTTTTAAAACTTCATCAATATAAGAAGTCGTAGAATTATTACTTATCGTTTTTAAAAGCTCATAAGAGTCAGAAGTAGGATTGTATTTATAAATTTTATATCCACTTACATCATCAAGCTTAGACCATGATAAGGTAAGTGCACTTGTAGTCTTTTTAACTAAAGAAATATTACTTACTTGTTTTGGTATTATTTTAAAAGTAGTAGTTTTTGAACCGTTGTAATTTCCTATTCCATTAATTGTTATTTTTGCAGTTCCTATAGATGTATTATTGGAATAAGTAACAGTATAGTCTTCGTTAGCCTTTAAAGTTTTATTATTTAGAGTAACTGCAATACTTGGTTTTATAGCACTTCCAGTATATGTTTTTGAACTTATCTCACTTATTGAAGATGAAGATAAGTCAATTTTATTACTTGGTATTTGGTTACTTATTGGTTTTAAATAAGTATAATTCATATCAAAGTAAGCAGGCTTACTTGATGTACCAATACCATTAATTGTACCTTTTTCTGTATATTGCCACATCATATATGGCCTAGGATATGTACATGCTGATGAATATTGCGCAATCCATAAATTATTGGCAAATAACATATCTTCATAAAAATATTGATCACCAAAGTCTTTATTCGTGTATATGCCGTTTACGTATCCTGCGTTTTTTATGGCAGTTAAAAATGCATCTGCCATTTTTGATGATAAATCCTTAGTAATTGTTATTCCTAGTTTTTTAGCGTAATCCACACTAGCATATTCAAAATCATAAAATACAGGATAAGTTATTTTGCTTTTATAAGGAGCGATAGTTTCTAAACACTTGGCAGCTTCTTCTTTTGCTTTAGCTACTGAAGTGGCATAACTAAACCAATATACACCAATTTTTAATCCGGCATCGCTTGCACCTTTCATATTAGAGTGAAACTGTGGATCTACAGTATCATTTCCGAATCCACCTCTTATTATTACATAATCAATTCCATCAGCTTTTACCTTATTCCAGTCTATAGTTCCGTTCCACTTACTTACATCAATTCCTTTTTCTAGTGGACTTAACTTAATATAAGGAGCTGATACATATCCAGTTACATTATTAGTTGATATTTTGTACCAATTATTATCCCTGCCTATTATATCTACTTTAGTACCATTACTTAATGTACCAACAACACTATATGATGCTGATGGGCCACTTCTTACATTTAGTGTAGTTGTAGTAACTGTTCCTAAGCCTATAGAATTAGCTTCAGTCAAACCTTTAGTTTCTAAATCAGGTAATTGATTTTGAAGTGAGTAGGTAGAAGGTGTTTCTCCCATGTTACGATGAGGAGTAGCTTCTGGATCAGGTTGTATAGTAGAAGATTGATTGTCTAAAGACTTGCTACTAACATAAGCATCCTTGCTTGTTCCCTTTGTAATTATTTCTTCACCATTACTTACAAATAACATGTTTTGAAAAATCATAGAACTTGTAAGTGATATGGCAAGAAATGATCTTGTTATTTTTTTCATAAATTCCCCCTATACAAGATGATATTTTGTTCTAAAATTTCTATTTGTAGTTTTATGACAACACTTATCATAAAATAGATAAATTTAGACAAAATATACTATTATAATTAAAATATATAATAATGTAACAAGATTGTAAATAATATAACTGAAATAAAGGTAAAAATGTTTAGTAATGTTAAAATATTAATGTAATGGTTAAATATGAAAAAAATTAATCATTTGTTTTAAAGTATTCATGTATACAGTTAGATATGCCTTGTACCAATTTGTCTTGATAGTCATCAGATGCCATTAAAGTAGCTTCCCTTTGATTAAACATAAAACCCATTTCCACAATTGTTACAGGGATTTTACAACAATTAATTCAAGGCATCGTGTCAGTTTCCCATGCACCACGGCTGTTGGCGTCAGTTTCTAATATCATGTATTCTAAAATACAATCAGTTAAAGTTCTGCTTTTTTTTGTATGGATTTTTTATATAAGGGTTATTAGGAGTTTGACAAAGGGTCATTATACCGTTTAAAGCTTTATTATCATCTACATCAGAATGAATTTTTAAGAATATGTAGCTATTAGAATTGTTTGCAATCTGTGATCTTTCAGCGTTGCTTATGTTTACGTCATTATTTTCTCGAATCATAATTGTGTCATAACAACGGGGGAGGAGTTCTACCTTTAATTTATTGGAAATGATTAATGTTAATTAGCATTCATATAAACAGCTAGTCTTTCCACAAGTGCCATAAGATACTTTATATTTAATTTCTGAAGAACCAGGTTCTACTAGTTCTTTAGATAAATCATCTTTTGATTGATGACATACAACTAATGCAATGACTTTTTTCTTTAACTTATCTTTATTAGAATTTGTGTTATTAGATTTTTCAACAACATTAGTACTATTTACATGAATGCAACCAGTTAAAAAACAAATAAATATATATAAAAAGGTAATAAGTGGGAAGACTTATTACCTTTTTAGTATTATTTTTTTAATTTTACTACTATTTCCTCTGTTGGAGTAACGTAAATTGTGCTATTAGTTTCATAAATAACCATACCAGGTTTTGATCCGCTAGGTTTCTTTACATGTTTTTTCATAGTGTAATCCACAGGAACTTGAGAAGACATTCTACCTTTACTATAGAAAGCTGCAAGCATGGCAGCTTCATATAATGTTTCATCAGGTACTTCTTTTCCAGCACATTTAACAATAACATGAGAGCCCGGTATATTTTTAGTATGCATCCAAATGTCTTCTGGATCAGCAATCCTTAATGTTAAATAATCATTTTGTTTATTGTTTTTTCCAACTAAAATTGTAAATCCATCTGAAGATGTAAACTGATTAGGTTTTGTTGTAAGATCTATATCTTTTTTTGCTTTATATCTATAAGGAGCTTTAGCATATCCTAATCTAATTAATTCATCTTTAATATCTGCTAATTCATCCAGATTTTCGCAGTTTTCAATACCAAGCATTATATTTTCTAAATACTCAATTTCCTCATTACAAATAGTAATTTGAGAAGTTAGTTCTATTTTTGCTGTTTTTAATTTACTGTACTTTTTAAAATATTTTTGAGCATTTTCAGAGGGTGTTAAATTTTTGTTTAAAGGTATTATAATATTTGAATAATTTTCGTCATAGAAGTCTGCTACTTCTACACTTTCCATACCTTTTTCTATCATGTATATATATGAAGTAAGTAATTCACCTTTGATTTTAAATTCATCAGCATTATCAGCATCTCTTAATTCTTTTTCTATTTTTTTTTGTTTATGATAAAGTCTGTCTAGTTTAATAGAAATACTTTTTCTCAAATCAGAAGTCTTTTGATGAACTCTATCCTTGAAATCTTTAGTTTTGTAGTAATCTTCAATAATTTGGGATATAGAATCATTTTTTATGAATTTACTTCCTATTAAGAAGCTAAGATCTATACAGCTAAAATCAATTACTTTATCTATATTTTCATCTATAGCGATGCAAGGATCATATTTGTCGTTTTTTATTTTAGTAAATAAATCAGAAAAAACTTTATATAAGACAGATAACTCATCGCGAGTTTTATCTTCTGCTTTGTCATTAGGGTTTAAATTGGATCTGTAACAAATTTCTTTAGCTACAGATGGACTTATTCCTAAAAATTTAGCGTAGATACCTTTGTATATAGGACCATCGAATTCTCTTAAAGTATTGATAAAACTTTTTATAGATGCGCCTTTTACAGGGTTAATTTTATCTTGCGCTGGCGGGAGTTCATAAGTCATATTAGGAAGTAACTGACGAACTCTACTTATACTAGGAGGAATTCTTTTTATAGAATCTATTATTTTGTTGTTTTGAGTTAAAATTATATTACTATGTCTTCCCATTATTTCAATATATATATCTTTTGTTGTTTTTTCCTTTAATTCATCGAAAGATTCAACGCTGATTTTTATTATTCTTTCAAAATCAACTTGAGAAATTCCTGTAACTATGCCACCTTGTATGTATTTTCTAAATAACATGCAAAACATCGGTGCTTTAATTGGATTTTCTTTTTTGTAATCATTTGCTATATAAACTCTAGGATTTGATGCGCTAGAACTTAATACTAATTTAAAGTTTTCTTTATTGTTTCTTATATGCAAGACTAATTCATCATTTTCTGGTTGATGAATTTTATCCACTTTACCACCTACAAGCTTTGTGCTAAGCTCATAAGCCAAGCTATGAATAACTAAACCATCTAATGCCATAATACTCTCCTTTCAAACATAAGTAATAAACTTATTATTACATATTATAACCAAGATGTGAATAGTGGGAACATAAAGTTTTACATAAATATGAAAATACAATAAAATTATAACTAAGAAGAAATATTGGAGGCGAGAAAATGGGGGAGTTAAGTAAACTACCTAATATAGGGAAAGTATTAGAAAAACAGTTAAATGAAGTTGGAATATATAGCATTGAAAGCCTAAGGAAAATAGGAAGTAAAAAAGCTTGGATAAAGATTAAAAATATAGATGAAAGTGCTTGTTTAAATCGACTATGCGCCTTAGAAGGTGCTATAAGAAATATTAGATGGCATGACTTAGATGAAAGTATTAAGAATGACTTAAAAAAATTTAAGAAAAATTATGATAAAAACAATTTATAAGAATTATTAAATAATAAAGTAAGAGACGTATTCATATTTATTTTTTTAAAAAAATATTGTATAATATGAAGTTAGAACTGTTTGTATAAAAGGGGAGATATGAATGAAGTTTTGGAAGTTACAAGGTATAGGTAATGACTTCATAGCAATTGATGGTAGAAATGACAGTATAGAAAGTGATAACTACGGTGAATTAGCAAAGAAAGTTTGCCATAGAAAATTTTCAGTTGGAGCTGATGGTCTACTAGTTGTAAAAAATAGTAATGTGGCAGATGTAGAAATGGTATACTATAATTCTGATGGAAGTCGTGCATCTATGTGTGGAAATGGACTTAGATGTTTTGTTAAATTTGTTTATGACAATAATATAATTAAAAAAGAAGAATTTAATGTTTATACATTAGATGGAATAAAGAAGATAAAGATTAACATTAAAGACAATAAGATAGATACAATTACAGTTAATATGGGTAGAGGAAGCTTTAAATCTGATGATATACCTGTTAACACCAAAAAAGAAGTTTTTATAAATGAAAATATTCAAATCTTAGATAAAAAATTTACTATTAGCTCTATGTTGATGGGAGTTCCTCATACTGTTGTTTTTGTAGACAATATAAACATGGAAGATATACATAAATATGGCCCATTAATAGAAAAATATGAAATTTTTGTGAAAAATACTAATGTCAACTTTGTGAAAGTTATAGATGAATCAAACATATTAGTTAGAACATGGGAAAGAGGTTGTGGATATACATTAGGTTGTGGCACAGGAATGACAGCATCAGTTATTATAAGTAATTATTTAAATAAAGTATGTAAAAATGTAAATGTTATTTCTGAAGGTGGTAGCATAAAAATAGATTTAGTTGATGAAGAAACTTATATGAGTGGAAGAGCAGAAAAAATATGCGAAGGAATTTTGGAGGTATAATAATATGGCTATAAGTATGACAGGTTTTGGTAGGGGAGAATTTAAAAATGATAATTATCATTTTTTAGTAGAGTGTAAAACTATAAATCACAAATATTGTGATATAAATGTACGCCTACCTAGAAAGATATCTTTTTTAGAAGATAGAATAAGAAACTACGTAAAAAATTTTGTTAAAAGAGGAAGAGTAGATTTATATATAAAGCTTGACTTGATCGATTCTGAGGATGTAAACTTAAGGTTCGATGATAAATTAGCTGCTCAATATGTAAATATTCTAAAAGAAATAAAAGAAAAATTTGATTTACAAGATGATATAAGTGTTATGAGTGTGGCAAAGTTTCCTGATATAGTAAAATGTGAGGAAAAAGAAGAAGATGAAGATTTATACTGGAACATTTTAAAAGAAGCACTTGATATTACATTAGAAAAGCTTGGACAAATGAGACAAGAAGAAGGTAAAAAACTTGCAGAAGATACATTAAAAAGATGTGATATATTAAGTGGTTTAGTAGATCAAATAGAAAAATACTCAGATACTATTGTAGATGAATATAAAGAAAAATTAAATACTAGAATTGTTGAAATACTAGAAAATCCAAGTATAATAGATGAAAATAGATTAGCTCAAGAAGTTGCAATATTTGCAGATAAAAGCTCTATAACAGAAGAAATTGTTAGATTTAGAAGTCATATTGAACAACTTAAAAATACTGTAGTGAAAAATGATTCCATAGGTAGAAAAATTGACTTCTTAATTCAAGAAATGAATAGAGAGGTTAATACAACAGGCTCAAAGTCATCTAATATAAATATAACTAATTTAGTAGTAGAAGTTAAAAGTGAATTAGAAAAAATCAGAGAACAAATACAAAACATTGAGTAGAATTAAGTGTGATAAATGCTATAAAAATGTATAATACTAATAGATAAGTTGAAAGGATGAAATATTAATGGTTATAAACAAGAAAGGTCTTTTATTAGTTGTATCGGGGCCATCTGGTGCAGGTAAAGGCACAATTTGTAAAGTATTAATGAACAGAAATAAAGATTTAAAGCTTTCTGTATCAGCAACAACTAGACAAGCAAGAACTGGTGAAGTTGAAGGTGTAAACTACTTCTTCTTAACTCATGAAAAGTTTAATGATATGATAAGTAAAAATGAGTTTCTAGAATATGCTCAAACTTATAGTAATTTCTATGGAACTCCAAAAGGACCAGTTATGGAGTGCTTAGAAAAAGGACAAGATGTTGTTCTTGAGATAGAAATGCAAGGAGCAAGACAAGTAAAACAAATTTATCCAGATGCAATTTTAATATTTGTGTTACCACCAACTCTTAGTGAATTACAAAGTAGGTTGTCTTCTAGAGGTACAGAAACTGAGGAGCAAATGCAAGAAAGATTAAGCTGTGCTTTTGAAGAAATAAAACAAATTAAAGATTATAACTATTTTATTTTCAACGAAACTAATAGAGAAGTTGAAGCTGCAATAGAAATTGAAAATATTATAAGCGCTGAAAAAAATAAAGCTACAAGATATGAAGATGAAATAATAAGAAAATTTAAGGAGGAATTATAAAATGAAACCATCTATAAATGAAGTATTATCAAAAATAGACAACAGATATTATTTAGTAGGAACAGTAGCAAAAAGGGCAAGAGAAATAGTTGATGGAAATGAGCCATACATTGAGACCAAAATAAACAAAGGAAAACCAGTAATGCTTGCTACTGAAGAAATATCAGAAGGAAAAATAACTTATAGATTATTAACTGAAGAAGAAATAGAAATACAAGAAGCATTACATGCAGAAGAACAAAGTAAATTAATTGAGGAGTAAGTTATGTTAAATAATAAAACTGTAGTAATTGGTGTTAGTGGTGGAATAGCAGCATACAAAGCATGTGATATTGTAAGTAGACTAAAGAAACTAAATGCAAATGTTCATGTAATTATGACTAAGGGTGCAACTGAATTTGTTACACCTCTAACTTTTCAATCATTAAGCCAAAATTATGTAGTAAGTGATATGTTTGAAGAACCAAAAACTTGGGATGTTGAACATATATCTTTAGCAAAAAAAGCTGATGTGTTTTTAATTGCACCAGCTACAGCTAATGTAATTGGGAAAGTAGCAAATGGTATATGTGATGATATGTTAACAACTACAGTTATGGCAACTACAGGAAGAGTACTTATAGCACCTGCTATGAATACTAATATGTACAAAAACCCGATTCTTCAAAGAAATATTAGTTCACTAAAAGAATTAGGTTATAATTTTGTTAACCCAGAGAGTGGTAGACTTGCTTGTGGTGATGAAGGGGAGGGAAAACTTGCTTCTCCAGAAATTATTGTTAATGAAGTGGTAAAATTACTTAATAATAAAAATAATGATCTACAAGGTAAAAAAATAATGATAACTGCTGGACCTACAGTAGAAAGAATTGATCCAGTAAGATACATAACTAATAGATCCACAGGAAAAATGGGATATGCTATTGCAAAAATAGCAGCTGATAGAGGAGCAGATGTAACTTTAGTTAGTGGTCCAACAAATATAGAGCCACCATCTAATATAAAAAAACTAATAAAAATTCAATCTGCTGAGGATATGTATAATGCAATTATAGACAATTTAGATGAAAATCAAGTCATAATAAAAAGTGCAGCTGTTGCAGACTATAAACCTAAGGCTTATAGTGATAAAAAAATTAAAAAAAGTAATGATGATTTAGTTATAGAATTAGATAGAAATAAGGATATTGCCTATGAACTAGGAAAAATTAAAAAAGACAAAGTTTTAGTGGGGTTTGCTGCTGAAACTAATGATCTTATTGAAAATGCCAAAGGTAAAGTTAATAAGAAAAACTTAGACTTTATTGTTGCCAATGACTTAACTGAAGAAGGTGCAGGCTTTGGTACTGATACAAATATAGTAAAAATAATTGACAAAGAAGGCAACATAAATAAATATCCTCAAATGAAAAAGGATGAAGTTGCAAATGTCATATTAGATAAAGTAAAATCATTATTAGAAAAGTAAGCATCTATTTATAGGTGCTTATATTTTTAAGCAACGGACTTGTCGCTTATGATATTAGTGAAGGGAGTTTTAAGCAACGGACTTGTCGTTGGCGATATGAGCGAAGCGAATTTTAAGGAGCAATCTATGTATAGTGAAAAATACGCAAAAGTTATAGTGAAAAATAACAGCATATATACAGATAACTTATTTACATATAAAATACCGGAGTTTTTATTGGAAGATGTACAAGTAGGTCATAGAGTTTTAGTACCTTTTGGAAGGGGAAATAAACCTATAGAAGCCTATGTATTTTTTATCACCAATAAAGTAGAAGATAATATGGATTTCAAAGAATTATTTGATACTCTTGATGAGCATCCTATTTTTAAGGAAGAAGATATAAATTTAATTCATTGGATAAAAAATAGATATTTATGTACTTATATGGATTGTATATCTTTACTTCATCCTAAAGGATATAAGGTGGATAGCTTCAAAGAAATAAGTTTATCGCAAGATATGGAAAATTTAGATGCTGATAGTTTATACATGAAAATAGATAGCTTAAGTAAAAGCAGACAATTTATTATAAATAAAATAATAGAAAATAAAAATAAGATAAAATTAGAGAGATTAATAAAAGAAAAAGCTATAGAAGAAAATATTAACCCTAAGGATTTAAGACTTTCATCTACTTTAAACAATCTTTTATTAAAAATGAAAGAAGAAAATCTGATTGATATACATTGGAATTATAAAAGTCAAAAAAATGAAAAGAAAATTTGTTATATTTCCTTAAGCATGGATCATGATCTTATTGATGAATATGTTTCATATAATAAAATTCGATTGGGAGATAAACAAAGAGATATTATAGAATTTTTAAGATACAATGAAGAAATAGAAATTAATGATTTAATTAAATTATTAAAAGCATCGAAATCAAGTATAACTTCTTTACAAAATAAAAATTTAGTAGTCTTTAACATAAAAGATTATTATAGGAGTCCTAAAGGATGTTATGATGAAAATAAAAAGGAAATTATACTCAATGAAGAACAAAAAAAAGCTGTGGATAAAGTTACTTCGGAGATGTTTGATGAAAATAAAAAGCCATATATGATCCATGGAGTAACTGGCAGTGGTAAAACAGAAGTTTATATGGAAATAATAGATTATGCTTTAAAACAAGGTTTAGATAGTATCTTTCTAGTTCCAGAAATTTCTCTTACACCCCAAACCATATCTAGATTAAAAAATAGATTTGGAGATATAGTAGGAGTTTTTCATAGTAGATTATCTGAAGGAGAAAAGCATGATGTTTTTAAAGCTATAAAAAATGGTAAAATAAGAATATTAATTGGTGCTAGATCAGCTTTATTTGCGCCATTTAATAGTTTAGGCGTAATAATAATTGATGAATTTCATGAAAGTGCATATAAATCAGAAAAAAATCCAAAGTTTTCTGCTATTGAAGTTGGAAAATATATGGCTTTAAAAAGAAACATTACTTTAGTTCTTGGTTCTGCAACTCCATCAGTGGAAGAATATTATAGAGCAAAAAATAATGAATATAATTTAATTGCTATTAAGGAAAGAGCAAATAAAAGGCCTCTTCCTAAAATAGAGCTGGTTGATATGAAAAATGAATTAACTTTAGGCAATAAGGGTATGTTTTCTTATGATTTGCAAAATGAGATTAAAGAGGCTTTAGATAAAAATAATCAAGTTATATTATTTTTAAATAGAAGAGGATATGGCAATTTTGTTTCTTGTAGAAAATGCGGATATGTGTTTTCCTGCAAAAACTGCGATATATCATTAACTTATCATAAACACCAAAACATTGGGAGATGTCACTACTGTGGATATGAAGAAATAATACCTAAAACTTGTCCAGAGTGTGGAAGTGATTATGTTAAGCCTTTTGGAATAGGTACAGAAAAAGTTGAAGAGGAAATAAAAAGAATTTTTGAAAATGCAAAAGTACTTCGTATGGACAAAGATACCACATCTAAAAAAGGTGAACTAGATAATATTTTAAATAAATTTAAAAACAAAGAAGCTAATGTACTAATTGGAACTCAAATGCTTAGTAAAGGATTAGATTTTAAAGATGTAACTTTAGTTGGTATTTTATCAGCAGATATGATGTTAAACTTTCCGGATTTTAAAAGTTTTGAAACTACATTTCAATTAATAACTCAAGTATCAGGAAGAGCTGGTAGAAGTGATAAAGAAGGTAAAGTAGTTCTTCAAACATACGATACAGACCACTATGTAATTAGAAGAGCTTTAAATTATGACTTTGAAGGTTTTTATGAAGATGAAATAAAAGTAAGAAAAATCTTCAACTATGCACCATTTAATAATATGATAAGTGTAGTTGTTAGTGGAAAAAGTGAGAAATTAGTTGTGAATAATATAAAAAGTATGTACAACTCATTAACCTATTTATTAAAAGAAAGAGGAATAGAAGATTTTGATTTTATATTAGGTCCAAGTCCTTGTGCGATTTCAAAAATTAATCAAAACTATAGATATCAATTATTATTTAAAGATGATAATATTGAAATTAATTTATTAAAAGGTATAATAAAATATATATGTATAACGAAAAAAGAAATTGTGTTTGATAAAGATGTGAACATTTCTATAGATGTTAATCCAAACAACATTCTTTAATTAGAGGAGGAAGAATTATGGCAATTAGACAAATAGCTAAAATTGGAGAGCCAGTACTTAGAAAAAAATCAAAGGTTGTAGAAAAATTTGATCAAAAATTGATAGATTTATTAGAAGATATGGCAGATACTATGTACGAAGCAGATGGCGTTGGTCTTGCAGCACCACAAGTTAGTATATTAAAAAGAGTAGTAGTTATTGATGTAGGAGATGGTTTATTAGAACTTGTAAATCCAGAAATAATAGAAACTAGCGGAGAACAAATAGATGCAGAAGGTTGTCTAAGTGTAGTTGGAGAAACTGGAGAAGTTAAAAGACCCTATGTAGTAAAAGTAAGAGCTCAAGATAGACATGGAAACACTTTTGAAATAGAAGGAGAAGAACTATTAGCTAGAGCTTTCTGTCATGAAATAGATCACTTAGATGGAGTATTATTTGTAGATAAAGTAGAAAAATAGTAGGAGTGATATAAATGAAAATAGTATTTATGGGAACACCAGGCATTGCTAAAGGATGTCTAGAAAAATTAATAAATGAAAAACTTAATGTAGTAGGAGTAGTTACTCAAGCTGATAAGCCCATTGGAAGAGGCAAAAAAATGGGTATGCCACCTGTTAAAGAATTGGCACTAAAACATAACATACCTGTATATCAACCAGTAAAAGCTAGAGATGAAGAATTTATAAATACATTAAAAGAAATCAACCCAGATTTAATAATAGTTGTGGCTTATGGTCAAATTCTTCCTAAAGCATTACTTGATATACCTAAACTAGGGTGTGTTAATGTCCACGTATCATTACTTCCAAAATATAGAGGTGCAGCACCAATTAACTGGGTAATCATAAACGGAGAAGAAAAAACTGGTGTAACTACAATGTATATGGATGAAGGATTGGATACAGGAGATATAATACTTCAAAGTGAGTTTGTACTAAGTCATGAAATAACAGCAGGTGAGCTTCATGATATGATGATGGAGCAAGGTGGGGATCTTTTAATTGAAACTATTGAAAAAATAGAAAAAGGATGTGCACCGAGAATAAAACAAAATGATGAAGAGTCTTCATATGCACCAATAATGAATAAATCTTTAGGAAATATAGACTTTACAAAGACTGCAAAAGAAATTCATGACTTGGTTAGAGGTGTTAATCCTTGGCCAAGTTCTTATACAACTTATGAAGATAAGACTATGAAAATTTGGAAAACTAAAGTTTTAAATGAAAGTAGTAACAAACCGTGTGGAACAATACTGAAAGTTGATAAAGATGGTATAAGAGTATCAACAAAGGAAAATGTTCTACTAATAGAAGAAATACAAATGCCAAATAAAAAAAGAGTGGCAGTTTGTGAATATATAAAAGGAAATAAGATTGAAGAAAATACTGTTTTAGGCTAGGTTTATTATGACTGATACAAAAAAATATGTTAAGGTAGTTAATGTTTTTTTAATAACTCTTATTTTAGGTGCCTTAGTTATTCATTTATTTTTATCAAAATATATAAATATACTTTCTTTAGTGATAAATCTCATGGTCATTGGAATAATATTATTAATATTATTTTCCACTATGATAACTTATTATATTTTGAATGATAAGGAAGTTAATAAACATTTAATGAAAATAAATTATACAATAATAAGATGCATATTTCCCATCATAAGTAATATGGGAAAATTTGCGGGTATATCAAAAGATGAAATAAGAAAAATATTTATTAAAATAAATAATGCTTATATTTATAGCAATAAATATGGTTTTAATAGTGAGAGTTTAATAATTCTAATACCACATTGTATTCAAAATCATAATTGCAAACTAAAAGTTACAAATAATGTTGAAAATTGCAAAAAGTGTGGTATGTGCAAAATAAAAGAATTATTACAAATAAAAGAAAAGTATAATACAAAAGTATTTATAGCTACGGGAGGAACATTAGCAAGGAAAATTATTGTTGATAATAAACCAAAAGCAGTAATAGCAGTTGCTTGCGAAAGAGATTTAACATCGGGGGTAAGAGATGTTAAGGATATTCCAGTTCTTGGAGTTTTCAACTCTAGACCTAATGGACCTTGTATAGATACAAATATTAACATTGAAGAAATAGAGGAAGCAATTAACTTCTTTACAAATAAATAAGGAGAGTGTTTAAAATGCCAATGTATGGATATGGTGGTTTGGGTTATTATAGATTTGATCCAACAATGTTTTTATTGATACCAGCTATATTGCTAACTCTATATGCTCAATATAAGGTTAGTTCTACAACAAATAGATTTTTCAATGTAAGAGCAAATAGAGGATATACTGGTGAAGATACAGCTAGAAAAATATTAGATAGTAACGGATTATATAACGTTAGAATAGAAATGGTTGGAGGAAGACTAAGTGATCATTATGACCCAAGATCTAAAGTCTTAAGACTATCTCAAGATGTTTATAGTGGGACATCTATCACATCTGTGGCAGTAGCGGCTCATGAATGTGGTCACGCTATACAACATGCTCATGGATATGCACCTTTAAACATAAGAAGTAGTTTAGTGCCTGTTGTGAATTTTGCTTCAAGTATGTCTTGGATACTTATAATGATAGGATTTTTTACAACAAGAGGAATATTTTTACAAATAGGAATATTATTATTCTCTGCTTCAGTATTATTTCAAATAGTAACACTACCTGTAGAATTTAATGCTTCAAGTAGGGCCTTAACTCAACTTACATCTCTAGGAATTGTAGACGATAGAGAAGTAAGACAAAGTAGAAAAGTACTTCAAGCAGCAGCTCTAACTTATGTGGCAGCAGCAGTTACTGCAATACTTCAATTATTAAGATTGCTAATGATTGCAAATAATCGTGATGATTAATATTTAGGTCCTAGTTTACTAGGACCTGTTTTGTTTTGAGCAACGGAGTTGCCTGAAGTGATAAGGAAGTGAAGTTGTTGGAGATATAAGCAAAGCAAATTTTAAAAAATAAAATAAATCAAAACTTAATTAAATTTTGATCAACAAGGAGAAAATTATGAACGCAAGAGAAATAGCATACAAAGTTCTTTTAGATATAGAAAAAAACAAGAACTATTCAAATATGTCAATAAATAAACACTTTAAAGATGTGAAGTTATCAAATCAAGATAGAGGATTGGCAACGGAAATAATATACGGAGTAATAGAAAATAAATATTATATAGATTATATGATTGATAAATTATCAAAAGTAAAAACAAATAAAATGGAAATATACGTGAAAACATTACTTAGAATGGGAATATATCAAATAATGTTTTTAAATAGTATATCTGATTATGCTGCAGTAAATGAAACAGTAAATTTAGCTAAGAAGAAAAATTCTAAAGTGTCAGGATTTATTAATGGAATCCTTAGAAATGTTATAAGACAAAAAGAAACCATAGGAGAAATAAAAGTTAAAGATGATATAGATTATCTAGCCATTAAATATTCTTATGATAAGTGGATGATAAGAAACTGGGTGATACATTTTGGAAAAGAATTTACAGAAGAGTTATTAGAAGCTAATAGTCAAAGACCAAGTATATATTTGAGAACAAATAGTTTAAAAATTACTAGAGACGAATTAATAGAAAAATTAGAAAAACAAAATATTAAAGCGCACAAAGTGAATGTGGTAGACGAAGCTATAAAAGTAGAGAACTTAAAAGATATAGAAAATAACACTCTTTATAAAGAGGGATTATTTACTGTACAAGATATAAGTTCTATGCTTGTGGGGAAAGTTATGAACCCAAAGGAAAAATCTTTAGTTTTAGATGTATGTAGTGCGCCTGGCGGGAAAACTACACATATGGCTACATTAATGAATAATACTGGACAAGTAGTATCTAGAGATATTTATGAACATAAATTAAAATTAATAAAAGCATCTTGCAAAAGATTAAATCTTACAAATGTAGATGCGCAGGAATATGATGGATTATCTTTAGATAAAGATAGTATAGGAAAATTTGATTATGTTCTAGCGGATGTTCCATGTTCTGGTTTAGGTATAATTAGAAGAAAGCCGGAAATAAAATATAAAGAAAAAGAAGAATTTAGAGATTTACCACCAATTCAAAAGAAAATACTTGAAAATGCATCTAAGTATGTTAAAAAAGGTGGAACTTTAATATATAGTACTTGTACTATACAAGATAGTGAAAATATTGATGTGATAAATGAATTTTTGCAAAAAAATAAAAACTTTGAATTAGCCCCTATAAATGAAGTTAAGGTAGACTTAGATAACCAAGAAAAAGGTTATATGAAGATTTATCCTAATGTTCATGAAATGGACGGTTTCTTTATATCAAAATTAATTAGAGTAAGGTAGTGATGAAATGAAAGAAAATAAAGTGGCTTTAAAAAATATGACAGAAGATGAGTTAAAAGAATTTTTAAAAAGTATAGGTGAAAAAACATTTAGAGGCAGCCAAATATTTTCTTGGATATATAAAGGTGCTAAAACTTTTGACGATATGAATAATATACCGAAAAGTTTAAGAGAAAAATTAGAAGAAGTATCTTATATAGGAAATATAAAACAAGAATTATCATTAAAATCAAAAATAGATAAGTGCAAAAAATATTTATTTGAATTAAATGATGGAAATGTGGTTGAAACAGTTATGATGGATTATGGTGATAGAATAACTGTGTGCATATCAAATCAAATAGGGTGTAGAATGGGATGTAAATTTTGTGCATCCACATTAGACGGTTTAATTAGAAACTTAGAGCCTTGGGAAATTTTAGATCAAATTATGAAAGTTGAAGAAGATACCAATAAAAGAGTATCTAATATAGTTTTAATGGGAAGCGGAGAACCTCTAGATAATTTTGAAAATACTAAAAAGTTTTTAAAATTAGTAAATGAAGAAAATGGATTAAATATAGGATATAGACATATAACTTTATCTACTTGTGGTGTTGTACCTAAAATGTACGAATTTGCAGATTTACAATTACCTATTAATTTGGCTCTTTCCCTACATTCTCCTTTTGATGAAGAAAGAAAAAAAATAATGCCAGTTGCCAATGCATATAAGATAGATGATATAATAAAAGCATGTAAGTACTATATTGAAAAAACGAATAGAAGAGTAACCTTTGAGTATTCATTGATTAAAGGTGTAAATGATTCTAAAAAAGAAGCCGATGCAATTGCAAAACTTTTAAAAGGAATGTTATGTCATGTCAACTTAATTCCTATTAACAAAGTAGAAGAAAGAGATTTTGAAAGACCTGATAAAACTTATATTTATAAGTTTAGAGATATCCTAGAAAAAAATAATATTCCAGCAACAGTTAGAATATCTATGGGATCTGATATAGGAGGAGCTTGTGGTCAGCTTAGACGTAAACACAAGTAAATAAGGAGGGTAATTACTATGATTTATAATTGTGACTCTCATATGGGAAAAGTTCGAAAAAATAATGAAGACTACTGTATGGGGGAGATTATACAAACAGATGATGATTGTATAGGAGTATTTGCTTTAGCTGACGGTATGGGTGGCCATAAAAAAGGAGAGGTGGCAAGTAAGATAGCGGTAGAAAGTATTATAGATTTTTTAAAAGAGAATATTTCCCAAAGTGGTGGCATAAAAATGGATTATTTAGATGATATAATTAAACAAGGATATAATTATGCTAATAAGAAAATTTATACCAAAGCTTTAGAAGATAATTCTTGTGAAGGTATGGGTACTACTTTAGTCGTAGCTGTTATTTACAAAAATGATTTGATTATAGCCAATGTGGGTGATAGCAGAGGTTATTTATTTAAAGGTGACAATTTTAGAAAAATAACTAAAGATCACTCTGTTGTAGAAGAATTGGTAAATGCTAATTTAATAACGGAAGAAGAAGCTAGATTCCATCCTCGTAGAAATCAAATTACACGAGCAATGGGAGCAGAAGAAATAATTATAGTAGACATATTTAGAGAAAAAGTAGAAAAAGATGATATATTACTTTTAGCAACAGATGGACTTACTGGTTGTGTAGAAGATGAATCTATAAAAAATATTATTAAACAAGATAATGATATAAAAGAAATTTGCCAAGATTTAATAAATGAGGCTAATAATAATTCTGGCAAGGACAATATATCTGTTATCTTAAGTAAGATTGATTAGGATGGTGATATTGTGGGAGAAACAATTTTAGGTAATAGATACGAGATCATAAGGAAAATTGGAGATGGAGGGATGGCCTTTGTTTATGAAGCAAAGGATAGACTTCTAAATAGAGTAGTAGCTGTAAAAGTTTTGAGACCGGAATTTGTTGATGACGAGGAGTTTTTAGCAAAGTTCAAAAGAGAAGCAGAAGCTGTGGCTAATATATCTCACCATAATATAGTAAATGTATATGATGTAGGTTGTGACGGAAAAGTAAATTATATAGTTATGGAATATGTAGATGGTCAAAATCTAAAGGAAATTATTAAATCTGAAGGAACTTTAGATGAATATACTGCTCTTGATATAACTAAGCAAATAGCAAAAGCTCTTGGGGCTGCCCATAAAAAAGGAGTTATACACAGAGATATAAAGCCTCATAATATATTAATATCAAGTGAAGGTAGAAATGTAAAAGTTGCAGATTTTGGAATAGCTAAAGCAGCTACAAATTCTACTATGACTAATATAGGAAGTATTATAGGATCTGTTCACTATTTTTCACCAGAGCAAGCTAAAGGTAAATCGGTAAAAAATAATGCAGATTTATATTCTTTAGGAATTGTTTTATATGAAATGTTATTAGGTAAAGTACCTTTTAAAGGTGATAGTCCTATTTCTATTGCTCTTCAACATATAAATGAAGAAATAGACTTTACGTTAGAGGAAAAAACTCAAATACCTCAAAGTATCAGAACATTAATAAAAAAATTAACAGAAAAATCTCCAGAAGACAGATATCAAAGTAGTGAAGAAGTTATTGAAGATATTGAATATATTGAGCAAAATATAGATTTAGATTTTATTAAACAATATGATGATTTTGCTACAAGAAGAATACCACCAGTTGAAGTTGTAGATGAGTCTAAATTTAAAACATTAGGTAAAGAACAAAATAGAGATGCTAAAGATGATGGTTCTATTCAACCCGAAGGAGAAGACGTTAATAACTATGAGAGAAGGTCCAAAAAGAAAAAAAGAAGAGGATTAAAAGGTGTTCTGATTGGATTGCTTGTATTAGCTATGCTTGGAGTAGCGGGAGTAGTAACTAATGGATTTGGGCTTTTAAATAAAAATGAACAGGTTGATGTAATAAAAGCTCCTAATTTACTTAATATGAGCTTGGAAAATGCAAATAAAGTTATTAATGATTTAGGATTAAAATTAACTATAACTGAAAAACATGATTCGGATATTGAAAAAAACCATGTTATATCTCAAACTCCACCAGAAGGAACTGAACTTGAAAAAGGAGATACTGTTACTATAGTAATTAGTTTAGGGCCAGAAGAATTATCAGTGCCAAATTTAATAGGATTCTCATTAAAAGATGCTAAGACAATTCTTAAAGATAAGGGTCTAGAATTGGGTAGCGTAAGTTATGGTTATAGTGAAATTTATAAAGAAGGTACTGTAATTAATCAAAATCCAGTTGCAGGTGTTGGAAGTGTTAAAAAAGGTGATGTTGTTAATATTGTTGTAAGTAAAGGAGAAAAACCGACAGAAGAAAAACCATCAGAAGAAAAACCATCAGAAGAAAAACCATCAGAAGAAAAACCATCAGAAGAAAAACCATCAGAAGAAAAACCATCAGAAGAAAAACCATCAGAAGAAAAACCATCAGAAGAAAAACCGACAGAAGAAAAACCATCACAAGGTGGAAATAATAGCTCTGGAGAGCAAGAAACTAGCAATGTAAACAACAAAAATGAAGCAGAAGAATAAAAATAAATCATATATACAAAATATAAGTAAGCATCATGCTTACTTATATTTATTTTTTGAAAAAATTAAGATATAAAAAACAATATATAAGAATTAAATTTAAAATAATAAAAATATTGTGGTAATATATAATAAAGTGTTAAAAAATAAGGAGGTAATTAATGTTAGATGGAAGGATAATGAAAGGAATAGGGGGATTCTACTATGTAGATACAGAAAAGGGACTGTATGAATGTAGAGCTAGAGGAATATTTAGAAAAAATAAGCAAACTCCTCTAGTAGGTGATAGAGTGAAAATTAGCATAGTGGATGAGGAGAAAAAGATTGGTGTTGTAGAAACTATTGATAAAAGAGATAGTGAGCTTATAAGACCTCCAATTGCTAATGTGGAAAAAGCCTTAATAGTTTTTGCTGTAAAGAACCCTACACCTCATTTATCTTTATTAGATAGATTTATAGTTCTTGCTGAAAAAGAAAACTTAGAAATTGTAATTATTCTTACAAAAGTTGATTTAGATGAGGACAATACAACAAATAAAATAAAAGAAATATATGAATTAAGTGGATATAAAGTAATTCCAGTTAGCAGTAAGTCTAAAGAGAATATAGATAAAGTAAAAGAAGAGCTAAATAATAGCGTAGTAGTGTTTGCTGGACCATCAGGAGTTGGAAAATCCAGTTTATTGAATGAAATAGATCAAAATTTTAAGTTACAAACTGGTGAAGTTAGTGATAAAATCAAAAGAGGAAAACATACTACAAGACATGCTGAACTTTTAAAACTACAATGTGGAGGTATAGTTGCAGATACACCAGGCTTTTCTTCATTAACACTGGATGATATAGAAGAAAGCGAATTAAAAGAATATTTTATAGAGTTTGATGAAGTTGGTAGCTGCAGGTTTGGAAATAAATGCATACATGAAAATGAGCCAGGTTGTGGAGTTAAAGCAGCTGTTGAAGCAGGGGAAATTTCTAAAGTAAGGTATGAAAGTTACATACAACTACTCAATGAGATAAGACAAGTGAAAAGGAGATATTAAAAATGATAAAATTAGCACCATCAATATTATCAGCAGATTTTGCAAAACTTTTAGAAGATGTTAAAAAGGTAGAAAAAGCAGGATGTGAATATTTACATATAGATGTTATGGATGGACATTTTGTTCCTAATATAACACTGGGTCCTGGAATAGTTAAATCATTAAGAAAAGACGTTAATATGGTATTTGATACACATCTTATGATTGAAAATCCAGATAATTATATTAAAGATTTTGTTGATGCAGGAAGTGATTTAATTGTAGTTCATGTGGAAGCTTGTAGACATTTACATAGAACTATACAAAATATTAAGTCACACAATGTAAAAGCAGGTGTAGCTTTAAATCCTGCCACACCGATAGAAACTATAAAACATGTACTTCAAGATGTGGATATGATACTTATAATGACTGTGAACCCTGGTTTTGGAGGACAATCATTTATTGAAAGTATGATAGAAAAAATAAAAGAATTAAAGAAGTTAATAGATGAGAAAAATCTTAATGTTGATATACAAGTAGATGGTGGAATAAAACCAAGTAATATAAATCAAGTAGTAGGAGCTGGAGCAAATGTAATAGTAGCAGGCTCAGCTATATTTAATAGTGAAAATATAGAAGAAACTGTAAAATTAATGAGAAAGAATGCAAGTCTTTAGGAGATATTAATGAAAATTTGTATTATATTAAATGGCGAAATAAAAAATTATGATAGGACAAAAGAAATAATACTTAGGGAAAAATATGATTTTATAATAGGAGCCGATGGTGGATGTAATCATTTATATAAAATGAGTATAATACCTAATTATATAATAGGAGACTTAGACTCTATTAATAATGATTTTGTGGATTATTATAAAAATAAAAACGTATTTTTTAAAACTTATCCATCTCATAAGGATGAAACAGATTCAGAGATTTGTATTTATTTAGCAAAAGAACTAAAAGCAAAAGAAATAGATTTTTATGGTTCTTTAGGGGGACGAATAGATCATACTCTTGCAAATATAGGTTTAATGCACTATGTTCGAGAAATGAATATAACACCTAGGATAATCACGAGCGAAGAAGAAATTACTATTATAAGAAACGAAGAAGTTATTTTACATGGTAAAAAGGGAGATACCGTATCAGTTGTACCAATAATGGCAGATGTAAATAATATAACACTTAAAAAATTAGAGTATCCTTTGAACAATGCTAAAATGGGATACTTATCATCTTTAGGCATATCTAATGTTATGTTAGAAGATGAATGTAGTATAAAAATTGAAGATGGATATGCATTGATTATAAGAAATTATAACTTAGTATAAAGTGAACTCCTCTTAATTTGAATAAGAGGAGTTCACTTTATACTAAGTAAAAAATAATATGATGTAACGGACAAGGCTAAATGATTTAGTTGCATATATTATTAAAGCTTCTTAAAAGGCTGATGTGGCTCATACAAATAGAAATTCAGTTGATATTGGAAATATAACTTATGAGGAAAACGACGAAGTATTACCTTTAAAGATATAAAATTCTAACAATCAAAACAAACATTATGATAATTCAACAAAAATGGGACAAGAAAGTATTGTTATTTATGCGAGACATCTGATTATATCATTAGAGGTTGTGTATTTGGAATAAAAAGAAAAAATAATGTAATAATTAATTTATAATTCTAAAATGAAAGCCTTCTCTAATATAATTTAATGGGAAGGTGTTATATTGAAGTTTTTGGATATAAACATAGACATAAATAATGATAAAGTAAGATTTAATTTAAAGGTCTATAAAAAAAATGACTTGCATAGAAATTAGTAAATGTTATGGTATAAATCTAATGTGAAATATTGAAAATTATCTAACTTGGGGGGGATAAGTATGAAAATGGTAACTGTAAAATTACCAAAATGGCTTTCTAATATTGTTTTAAAATTTATGAGAACGAATAAAAAGTAGAAAAAAATTAGATAAACTTTTAGATAAAAAAATGAGAGCCTACATTTTTGTAGGCTCCTTACTAATAAAATAAATTTATTATTAAGCTCTATCAACTTTGTTTGAACGTAAGCATCTTGTACAAACTTTTACTCTTTTTGGAGTTCCATTTTCTATAACTTTAACGTTTCTTAAGTTAGCAGCCCATGTTCTCTTGCTGTGTTTATTTGAGTGTGATACTTGGTTCCCTGAAACTTTACCTTTACCACATACGCAACATATTCTTGACATTATATACACCTCCTTAAAATGATAACTATTTTAAGACTAAAAACATATTTATATTAACATAAAATTTGAATTTTTGCAATAAAAATATATAATTGTCCTTTACATATTGAAGATTTTCTCATTATCATATAAAATTATATATATAAATTTTGCTAATGTAAATATTAAAAGAAAAAATAATGATAAAAGTTTATTATCATTGTTTTATTATGCTGTAGATCGCTATGTTTTAAAACATAAAAACTTTAAATCTTCTATTTCTTAATACATAGTATTGACAATAAACGTCTTTTTAGTTGCTAAATTTAAATAACTTTTAATTATTAATTACTTATAGTATTATATATCTTGTCTAAAATAGAAATATAAACTATAATTTATTAAAATAAAGGAAATTTGTTGGATTGATGAAATAATAATTCAACATTGTACAAAATATTATTAAAAAAGAAAATGAGGGGGTAAAACCATGACTACTAAAGTAAATAATAAATATGGATGTATAGAAATAGATAAACATGTTATAGCTCAAATTGCATATAGAGCTGCAATGGAGAGTTACGGATTAGTAGGTTTCTCACAAAAGATAAAAGGTATTGTTGAATTGTTAAAAGGAGACAATGCTACTAAAGGCGTTAAAATATATGAAACTGAAGATAATAAAATAGAAATAGAATTATTTGTTATAATGCAATATGGAATTAATATTTCTACTGTAGCAAATAACATAATAGACAGGGTGAAATACTCAGTAGAAAATACAACATCAATAAAAGTTAGCAAAATTGATGTTAACGTGCAAGGTATCAGGGTTAAGTAATATAGGAGGAAGAATATGATTCAATATATAGACGGAAAAAGATTTAGAGATATGTTTGTTTCAGGTGCAAATAATCTTCAAAACCATAAAGATTTAGTTGATAAATTAAATGTATTTCCAGTTCCAGATGGTGATACAGGAACAAATATGTCTTTAACTATATCATATGCAATTAAAGAATTATCTAAAGTTCAAAATGATGATATAACAGATATAGGTAAAGCTCTTTCTAAAGGCTCTCTAATGGGAGCAAGAGGAAACTCAGGAGTTATATTATCACAAATAATAAGAGGAATAGCAAAATCAATAGAAGGTAAAGATAGTTTAAATGTTGTGGATTTAGCTAACGCTCTTAAAAATGGATCTGATACTGCTTATAAAGCTGTAATTAAACCAATAGAAGGAACTATTCTTACTGTAGTTAGAGAAAGTGGAGAGTATGCAGTAAAAGTAGCTAATTCAAATATGGATATGATAGAATTTCTAGAATTAGTAGTAAAGAAAGCTAATGAATCGCTAAATAAGACACCAGAATTACTAAAGGCATTAAAAGAAGCTGGAGTTGTAGACTCAGGTGGTAAAGGATTAGTTCTTATATATGAAGGCATGTTATCTTCATTAAAGGGAAGAAACATAGAATCTATAGAAGGCGGAGCGTCTAGTAATGTAGAGGTTAATGTTGAACAAAATATATCTAGTGAAGATATTAAGTTCCAATACTGTACAGAATTTATTTTAGAAAGTGATAAAATAGATGATTTAGCAATAAGAGAAATGTATATGAAATTTGGAGATAGCTTAGCTGTAGTTGGAGATGAAGGTGTAATAAAAGTACATGTTCACACAAATGATCCAGGTCTTGCTATACAAGAAGCATTAAAATACGGACAATTATTAACAATAAAAATAGAGAATATGAAACTTCAACATGAAAATAAGGTATTAAATGAAACGGCTCAAACACAAGAGGTACCTGTTGAAGAAAAAGAGTACGGATTTATAGCTACTTCTATGGGTGAAGGTTTAGCACAAATATTTAAAGATTTTGGTGTTGATCACATAATAGAAGGTGGTCAAACTATGAACCCTAGTACAGAAGATTTTATGAAAGCAATAGAAAATTTAAATGCTAAAAATATAATAATATTACCAAATAACAGTAATATAATAATGGCTGCTAATCAAGCTAAGGAATTAAGTGATAAAAACATAATAGTTATACCAACTAAAAATGTTGCACAAGCTTTTGCTACTTTAGTGACATTCGATGCAGATGCAGACGTAAGTGAAAATGAAGCAAACATGATGGAAGCTTTATCTTCAGTAAAATCTGGTCAAGTAACTTATGCTGTAAGAGACACAGTTATAAATGATGTGGAAGTAAAAGAAGGAAATATAATAGGTATTGCTGAAGGTAAATTATTATCTGCAGGAGATAATGTGGATGAAATAACGGCTGACCTTATAGGAAAATTAGTAGATGAAGATAGTGCTATAATAACTTTATTCTATGGTGAAGATACTTCTGAAGAAGAAGCAGAAGCTTTAAGAGATTCATTAGAAGAAAAATTTGAAGATATAGATGTGGAATTACACTATGGAGGACAACCTCTTTATTATTACTTAATTTCAGTTGAATAATGATTAATTAGTCCTGTATAATCGTACTATAAATTAGTATATTATACAGGATTTTTTATTCGTAAGGAAATAATATTTGTAGGTGATAATTATGAATAACTTAAATAAGGAAATACAATTTGTTAAAGGAATAGGTCCTAAAAGGGCTGAAAAACTTCATAAGCTTAATATCTTTACTTTAAAAGATCTAATATATTATTTTCCAAGACAATATGAAGATAGGAGTATTATAAAAAAAATCAACCAATTGGAAAATGAAGATAAAGTATCTATTAAAGGTGTTATAACTAAAATAGATACTTATAGTCCAAGAAAAGGTATGAAAATAACCAAAGTGGATGTAAGGGATGAGAGTGGATATATAAAAATGTCGTTCTTTAATCAAGAATACATTACCAAGGTGTTTAAAAGTGGAGATAGTATTTTAGTTTTTGGAAAGGTTAAGATAGAAAATAATTTTAAAGAGTTTATACCTATTGAAGTTGAACATTACACTAATAAGCCAAGTTCTACTTGTAAAATTGAGCCAGTATATCCTTTGACTTATGGTTTAACTAATAAAGAGTTGCAAGGAATGATTAAATCAGTTCTTACGAAGGAAGAATTTCAGGTAAAAGAATACCTACCACAATATATATTAGAAAAATATAAATTGTGTGGTATTGATTTTGCAGTTAGAAATATACATTCTCCAACTAACAAAGAAACTTTAAAAGTTGCGTTATATAGATTAGTTTTTGAAGAATTTTTGATTTTGCAGTTAGGGCTATTTTATTTTAAAAGTGGGATAAATGAAACTAGTGGAATAGAATTTGAAGAAAAAGAAAGATTAAATGATATAATGAAATCTCTTCCATTTAAACTAACTAGGGCTCAAAGTCGAGCGTTAAATGAAATTATTGAAGATATGACATCACAAAAAGTAATGAATAGATTGGTTCAGGGTGATGTTGGAAGTGGAAAAACAGTAGTAGCATTACTTGCATTAGCAAGTGCAGTTTTAAATGGTTATCAAGGGGCTTTAATGGCCCCTACAGAGATTTTAGCATCACAACACTATGATTCGTTTAAAGAAACCTTAGGGGTCTTTAATATTAAATCTGAGTTGCTAGTAGGAAATCTTACAAAAAAACAAAAAGAAAAAGTATTAGAAAAAGTAAAAAATCAAGAAATAGATATTCTTATTGGAACTCATGCCCTTATAGAAGATAAGGTAGAATTTAAAAACTTAGGCATAGTTATAACAGATGAACAACATAGATTTGGTGTTAGGCAAAGGGGAAGATTATCAAATAAAGGAGATAGCCCTGATATTTTAGTTATGACGGCAACGCCCATACCTAGAACATTAGCTTTAATTTTATACGGAGATTTAGATATATCCATAATAGATGAGTTGCCACCAGGAAGGCAACCTGTAGAAACTATTGCAATAGAACATAAAAGAAGAAATGAAGCTTATGAAAATTTAGTAAGAAGTGAAGTTGAAAAAGGAAGGCAAGTTTATGTAGTTTGCCCCTTAGTAGATGAGAGCGAAAAAATAGAAGCTACAGCAGCAGTTGAACTTGTAGAAGAACTAAAAAGAGAATTCTTTTCAGATTTAAGAGTGGGTCTGCTTCATGGTAAGATGAAACCAAGTGAAAAAGATGCCATAATGGATGATTTTAAAAATAAAAAGCTAGACA
The DNA here is from genome assembly GCF_020748465.1 of Terrisporobacter mayombei. GTDB lineage: Bacteria > Bacillota > Clostridia > Peptostreptococcales > Peptostreptococcaceae > Terrisporobacter > Terrisporobacter mayombei. Next base: position 768,003 of record NZ_JAHZMP010000001.1, on the reverse strand, counting down.
TATTAGTATCTACTACAGTTATTGAAGTTGGAGTTAATGTACCTAATGCTACATTGATGATAATAGAAAATGCAGAAAGATTTGGTCTAGCCCAGCTTCATCAGCTTAGAGGACGTGTCGGAAGAGGAAAACATAAATCTTACTGTATATTAATATATAACTCAAAAACTGAAGTGTGTAGAGAAAGAATGTCCATAATGGAAGAAACTACAGATGGATTTAAAATATCTCAAAAGGACTTAGAAATAAGGGGGCCAGGAGAATTTTTTGGAACAAGACAACATGGCCTTCCAGAGTTAAAAGTTGCAAATATTTTTAAACATATTAAAATATTAAAACAGGCTCAATTAGAGGCTAGATACATAATTGGTCAAGATGTAAAATTACAACAAGAAGATAATAAAAGATTAAAAGAAGAAATATTGTATAAATTTAGTGAACGTGAAGAAATCTCATTAAATTAATTAAAATTTATGGTAAAATAAAGAAAGGAGACATAATTTTGAGAGTTATTTCAGGAAAGGCAAGAGGACTAAAATTAAATGCTCCTAAAGATGATGACGTAAGGCCTACAACAGATAGAGTTAAAGAATCTTTATTTAATATAATTAATCCATATATAATGGATAGTAATATATTAGATTTATTTGCTGGTACAGGTTCTTTAGGAATTGAGTGTTTATCAAGAGGAGCGAATAAATGTATTTTTATAGATAATAGTAAGGAAAGTATAAATATTGTAAAGTCTAATATAAAAAAGGCGAGAGTTGAGAATGAAAGCATAGTATTAAATTTAGATTTTAAAAGTGCTATAAATTCTCTCGCTTTAAAAAGTGAAAAATTTGATGTTATATTTATGGATCCTCCATATTATAAGAATATGTTTAGTGATGCATTAGGTAGTATAGATAACAATAATCTTTTAAAAGAGGATGGAATTATTGTTGTAGAGCATGATACTAAAGATAAGTTTCCAGATAATATTGGCAGGTTATACAAAAGTAGAGATAAAAAGTATGGAAATACAACGTTAACATTCTATAAAGTGGAGGAATAACATGGACAAACCAATGCATAAAGCAATATTTGCTGGTAGCTTTGATCCAATTACCAATGGACATTTAGATATAATTTTTAGAGCTGCCAAATTATTTGATGAATTACAAATAGGAGTACTTATAAATCCTAATAAAAAGGGGCTTTTTACATTAGAAGAAAGAGTGGAGTTAATTAAGATTTGCACAAAGGGGTTAAATAATATTAAAGTTATTGAATTCCAAGGTTTACTAGTTAGTTATTGTAAAGAAAACGGAATAGATACTTTAGTTAGAGGAGTAAGAAGTGAAGACGATGTCAATTATGAGTTACAAATGGCTCATATGAATAAAGAATTAGATCCTGATATAGAAACAATATTTTTACCAACTAACAAACAATACTCTTTTGTAAGTTCGTCATTAATTAAAGAAGTTTTAAACTTTGGAGCCGATGTTAAGAATTTAGTGCCTAAAGAAGTTATTCAGGCAATAGAAAGTAAGACGAAATAGTAATTTAGGGGGATTAGTATGAAAATAGATTTAGAAATTATGGATTTATTTCAAGAACTAGAGGAATTAATAGAAAATGCACCACTTAAAGGTTTGGCAAGGAAATCAATTAGTATAGATAAAGAAGAAATTCTTGCTATAATTAATGATATCAAAGCATTAATGCCAGAAGAAGTAAATCAAGCAATATGGATAAATAGAGAAAGACAAAGAATAATAACAGAAGCAAAAGCAGAAGCAGAACAAATTATAGAACAAGCTAATCAGGAAGCCCAAATTAAGGCTAGAGAAGGTGAGCAGTTCGAAGAAAATCTTAAACAGCAATTTGATGATATTGTAGAATCTAATGAAGTAGTAGAAAGATCAAAAGAAAGAGCTTCAGAAATTATAAGTAGAGCAGAGTCATATGCCCTTGAAATTAGAGAAGGTTCTATTGAATATGCAGAAGATGTAATAAGTTCTGTTGAACAAAATTTGATTGAAACTTTGGAAATAGTAAAAAGAAATAAAAGAGAATTAAGAGAAGAATAGAAAATAAGCTCCCAGTTAAGTTGGGAGCTTTCCTTATTTTATAAATTAATCTCTTGTTATGTATAAAAAATATAGATTGAATATTATATAAATAATTACGGTTACAACTAGAAATATTTTGAAATTATAAAAATAATGATTTAGAATATTGTTATTATAAATAGAGTTATAAATGGATGAAAAATTTGAAACAGGTAAATAATTTTCACTTACAGGGTAAAGTAAAAAAGTGTATAAAGCTGCAAATGTACCGTGTAAAAATTTGTTGAATATGTAAATGTTGGTTTTAATGTCAGTCTTAGCTATGAAGCTGCAACATTGAGCTAATATAGATAAACCACTAAAACCTATAATAAAACTGCATAAACTAGCTTTAATTGCCTCAGAAACATATGTAATATTAGTAACGTTATTACAACCTATGGTGATTTCGAATAATCCACTGATGAAAGCAGAACAAACTTCTTTTGTCATGCCTGAAAATGATAATAACAAACACAATATGGAAGATATACCATCTATAATATCGAATAAAGTTAGTATTTTAAAGACAACAGAAAAAATTATTACAAAACCACCAACAGCTAATAACGTATTTACACCACTTACAACGGCATTTCCAAAACAAATAAAAAAACCATCTTTTTCGGGAGTATTAATTATGTATTTTATATTATTAATTATGGTTTTATTTGGTTTTTCTCTTTTTTCTTTTCCATATCTTCTAAAAAGTAGACCGACGGTTATAGAACCTAAGTAATGACAGATGAGCATTACATATCCTAAGGTTGCATCATTTAGCATACCGACAGCAACGGCGCCAATTATGAATAAAGGACCAGATGTAGAACAAAAAGATACTAATCTTTGACCCTCATACTGAGAAATATCTTGATTTAATCTTAAATCTGAAGCTAATCTAGCTCCTACAGGATAGCCTGATACAGCTGAAATAGCAAAAACTAATGCACTTTTTCCTGATACATTAAAAATGAGTTGAGTTATGGGGTTTATTATGGCACCTATTATATCAACAACCCTCAATGAAACTATTAAATTAGCACCGATTATAAAAGGAAGTAAAGATGGCATCAATATATTAACCCATATATGTATTCCATTCTTTGCAGCTTCAATGGAATCGTTGGGAAAAACTATAATCCCAATAATTAATAATAAAACTATGATTTTGGGTAAAAAATATTTTGTTAATTTAGATATGTTCATAAAATCACCTATAAATAAAGACTTTAAGGTATTATATTAATTTTAAAAGTAAAATATGAAAAGATCAGCTAATAAAAAAGAAAAGGACTATATACAGAGTCCTTTTCTTTTTTTTATGGCAAATATTTAGGCGATAAATAATAATCCATTGGCCCTTTTAATAAGTGTTTATTATTTTTATAATAAACAAGATTATACATATTACTAGATTTTAAGTCATATTTGATAAGTGTTTTAAATATAGAGTCGTCAACATAACTTATTTTTGAAAATTTAGTGATAATTTCAATATCACTAGAAATCTTGATTTCTTTTATGATTTCACGACCTTTACTATTAAAAGCTAAAACTCTAATGTAAGGAACTGAATTTAAGTCTTTTACACTTATAACATCTTCTTTTGTAATACCTAATAAAATATTATTTAAAGTTCTTTTTATTTTAGTCATGGTATAACGTTTTGATTTTGTAGAATTTATTAATTCTTCTAAATTTGAAGATGTGAATATATTTGAATAAATTTTATTTTCTATACCTTCATTTACTTCAAAATAGCTGTGTAAATTTTCATAATCTCTAATAATAATAGATGATAATATATTGTAAAACATGTAATCAAATACAGGAGTAAAATTGCTATCAATTCTACTGCTTATTTCAGTAAAGGTCGTTTTTGGGATAACATTTTCAATGTGTTTTAAATCAGTGTTGTCCTTTAAAAAATTTCTAATAGCTGTAGCTGAACAAATATTGCTACTTATATCACTAGAATTATACTCTGAAGCAATTCTAGTAATAGTGTAAGGCTTAATAGTACTATTCAATTTGATTAAACTTTTAATATATTCAATACCTAAAATATTATTAGAAGAATTCAAAATTTGTTGAAGCTTATTTTCATTTAAACGTAAAAGATTCTGTGTTTTTATATATTCATATAAAGCTTTACTTCTTGCTGCGGGGAAAACGTGACCATCATCTAAATGTTTTTTTAACGTTGATTTGAATTCTTTAGGCTCTTTAACTAAAATTTCTGCTATGGTACTTAAAATTTCAACACTACCTTCTTCGCTACCAAAGCAAACTGAATTAACGCAATTAAGAGAGTTTAAAGTAGTTATAGCTCCATGTGAGAATATTTCAGCACTTTGGCAAGCGTATAGAGTTGGAAGTTCTATTACTAAATCCACGCCACTTTTTACTGCCATTTCAGCCCTTGTATATTTATCAAATAAAGCAGGTTCTCCTCTTTGTAAGAAAGAACCGCTCATTATGGCCATAGTATGAGTAGCCTTTGTTTTTTCTTTTGACTTTTCTAAATGGTATTTATGGCCATTATGAAATGGGTTGTATTCAACGATTAATCCTAGTAAATTCATACAATCCTCCTTTTGGTAATTCTTACTACATATTAGTATATTATATTTTTTAAGTTGACAAAAATAGAGGAAATACTTAATAATAATAGAATAATATAAATGTGTTATTATGGTACATAAATATGTTTTATTATATGAATAATAAGTAAAACATCTTATTTTGAAAGCTAAATATAATTAATTATTTATTATACCAAATAAATAATAAGATAAAAGAGCTATGTCGTAATATTTAAATATTACATAATGATATTTTTATAAATAGTATGTACTTTTAATTAAAAAGGTGTTATATTTATTATGATTGACAATATAAAGTTAAATAGTCATTTTGAATATTAATTTAAGGAAAATTTTTAAATTTTTAAGGAGGATTGCTAATAATGAAAGTATTAGTATTAAACTGTGGTAGTTCTTCATTAAAATATCAATTAATAGATATGGAAAATGAAGCAGTATTATGTGTAGGATTAGTAGAAAGAATAGGTATAGAAGGTTCTATACTTAAGCAAGAAAAAGATGGTGTTGAAGGTAAATACATAGTTGAACAACCAATGAAAAATCATGAAGAAGCTATAAAATTAGTTTTAGACGCTGTAGTTGACCTAACTTACGGTGGTGTAAAAGATATTAAAGAGGTAGAAGCAGTAGGACATAGAGTTGTTCATGCTGGTGAAAAATTCGCAACTTCAGTTGTTATAACTGACGAAGTAGAAGCTGCTTTAAAAGAATGTATAGACTTAGCTCCACTTCACAACCCAGCTAACATAATGGGAATAGACGCTTGCAAAGCTATACTTCCAGGAGTACCAATGGTAGCTGTATTCGATACTGCTTTCCATCAAACAATGCCTAAAAAATCTTACTTATATGGTTTACCACATGAGTTATACACTAAATACGGTGTAAGAAGATACGGATTCCACGGAACTTCTCATAAATATGTATCTCAAAGAGCTGCAGATATGTTAGGTAAAGATATAAAAGATCTTAAAATAATAACTTGTCACTTAGGAAACGGAGCTTCTATAGCTGCTGTTGATGGTGGTAAATGTGTAGATACTTCTATGGGATTCACTCCATTAGAAGGTTTAATAATGGGAACTAGATGTGGAGATATAGATGCTGCTATATTACCATTCTTAATGAGAAAAGAAAACTTAAATGCTGATCAATTAGATGCAATGATGAATAAACAATCAGGAGTATACGGAATGACTGGTATATCTTCTGACTTTAGAGATATAGAAGGTGCAGCAGAAAAAGGTGACGAAAAAGCTCAAGTTGCTTTAGATGCATATGTACAAAAAGTTAAAAAATATATAGGTTCTTATGCTGCTGAAATGAACGGTGTAGACGCTATAGTGTTCACTGCTGGTGTCGGTGAAAACGGAATAGAAATAAGAGAATCTATAGCTTCAAACATGGAATTCTTAGGAATGAAATTAGATAAAGAAGCTAACAAAGTTAGAGGGAAAGAAAGAGTAATATCTACAGAAGATTCTGCAGTTAAAATATTATTAGTACCTACAAACGAAGAATTAATGATAGCTAGAGATACTTTAGCTTTAGTTAAATAATCATAAAATATTTTATTTGTTGAAAATATTCTAAATTTTAAGGTAGGCCTGGACCTACCTTAAAATAATTTTAATAACATATTTTAAAGATATTTATAAATAAAGTATTAAAACCTTATTTTTAACTATCAAGTAAAAATACTTGACAAACATTGACTAGATTTGTATAATAAATTTGGTAATATAACGAGGTGAAAGTATGATAATTAGTCTAGATAAGTTAGATAGAAAAGAAACTGATAAAATAGACTTGAATTTTTCACAAAAAATTGATACTATTAGTTATTGTGAGAACACATATAAAATAGCTTCACCGTTAAACCTAATAGGTAAGATATCTAGAACGAATAAGGGATATTACTTGGATGCTAATGTTAGTTTCGAAATAATAGACAGTTGTGCTAGATGTCTAGATGAAGTTAAAGTACCAATAGAATATGCTATGGAAGGTTTCTTAGTGAAAGAAGATTTTGACGAAGACGAGTTTGAAGATTATGATGCTTTTATTATTGACGGTGATGAAGTAAATTTACTTGACATAATAGGACAGACATTAATTTTTAATTTACCAGCGCAATCTCTTTGTAAAGAAGACTGTAAAGGCCTTTGTCAAGATTGTGGAGCTAACATAAATAGGGAAACTTGTCCATGCAGCCAAATTGCCAATGACGAGGATGATATAGATCCACGTTTTGCTAAATTAAAAGATTTATTTAAAAATGACTAAGGAGGTGGCTTAAATGGCAGTACCTAAGCGTAAAACAGCTAAATCAAAAACTAAAATGAGAAGAGCGGCTAACTCAAAAATGACAGCAACAGGATTCGTAGAGTGTCCACAATGTCATGAACCAAAATTACCACATAGAGTTTGTCCAGATTGTGGACATTACAAAGGTAAAGAAATAGTATCTGAATAATGATATTTTTAAAAACATGTAGAGTAATCTACATGTTTTTTTGTTAAAATATAAAAATAAATGAAGTTTAAAAAATAAAATAATTACTGTAAAATACTAATAATATTTTGTAGTTATATATAAATTTATACATAAATATACGAGGAGGTAATTATGAGAATAGTAGTAGATGGAATGGGTGGAGATAATGCTCCTAAAGCCATAGTAGGTGGAGTTGTTGATGCTATAAAAGAATATAAGGTAGAAATAGTAATCACAGGAGATAAAGAAATACTTGAAAAAGAGTTTGCATCTTATGAATTTGATAGAAATAAATTAGAAATAGTACATACTACAGAAATTATAGAAAATGAAGATAAACCAGTTCAAGCAATAAGAAGAAAAAAAGATTCATCTATGGTTGTAGGTTTAAATTTAGTAAAAGAAAAAAAAGCTGATGCCATAGTATCAGCAGGAAGTACAGGAGCTTTACTTACAGGAGCTACTTTAATAGTTGGGAGAATAAAAGGAATAGACAGACCTTGTCTTTGTCCTTGCATGCCAAATATAAAAGGAAGTATGACTATAATAGCAGATGGTGGGGCTAATGCAGATTGTAAGTCTAGAAATTTAAGTGAGTTTGCTATGATGGCTAATATTTATCTTAAAAAAGTGTTAAATATGGAAAATCCAAGAATTGGTCTTGCAAACATCGGAGCTGAAGAAGGAAAAGGAAATGAGCTAGTAAAAACTGCTTATGAAGAATTAAAAAATATGGATTTAAATTTCATAGGTAATGTGGAAGGTAGAGATGTTATAGAATCTAAAGCGGATGTAATAGTTTGCGATGGCTTCACAGGTAACATAATGTTAAAAACTTGTGAAGGTGTGGCAATGGGAATGATGAAGCTTATGAAGGAAACTTTAATGAGTAGTACAAAAGGAAAGCTTGGAGCATTATTGATAAAAGAAGACTTAAGAAAACTAAAAGCATTTCTAGACTATTCGGAATATGGTGGAGCTCCTTTCTTAGGAGTAAAAGGTGGAGTAATAAAAGCTCATGGAAGTTCAGACTCAAAAGCTATAAAAAATGCTATAAATCAAGCTATACACTTTGTAAATGGTAATGTGGTAGAAGATATAGAATCATATTTACAAGCAAAAAAAGAAGATGAAAAATCTAAAGAAAACAAAGAAGAAAACTAATAATAAATTCCTTTAAAAAACTTCCAATTAATTTGGAAGTTTTTCTATTCTAATCTTCTTTTATGAAAACAAGTTTTCTACTAGTTGATAAATTATGAGAAAACTTATAATTATTAAATTTAAAATTTTTTAAATTTTCAGGATCATTTATTTTATTTTCAACTATATATTTTATCATTTGGCCCCTAGCCATTTTTGCTAATGTTGCAAGAGTCTTTAACTTTCCGTCCTTATGGACTTTAAAATCTATATCGATAAATATATCATCTTCTTTTAAAAATCTCCTTACAGTCTTTGCATATTCTTCAGAAGCTAAATTAACAATCACATTATCTTCAATATATAATTTATTATATATTTTATCATCCCAAAACTTATAAAGATTTTTGTCATGGATTTTTATGGGATATTGCATTTCTAGTCTATAAGGTAGAACTTCATCCAGAGGATTTACAATACCATAAAATGCATCCAATATTTTTATATGATTATTAGCAAATTCAAAATCTTCTATAGAAAAATCTTCTGCCTTTATATTTTTAAAAACTAAACCGTCATAAGCTAAAAGGCCACATACGCCTTCTTTTTTGAAATTAAAGTCTTGAAAATATGCATAAGACTGGAATGCTATCTTTTCATTAACTTTCATTAAAGATTGTATATCACATGGGTTTAATGACTTTAATGCTTGGACTATTTCTTTTGTTTCCTTTGTAAAATATCTATTTGTGCCTATAGTTTTAGTAATTATATTATTAATTTTAATATTTCTCATATTTTTGGCAGGTGAAATAATTGATATCAAACTTTTTACCTCCTAATAATTTGAATTTAATTTGAGTTTTGTTTTAGTTTATTCACGATTATATCATTATACTGTAAACAATATAAGATATAAAAAGTGAAATAAGAGAGAATATCAATCCTATTGATAAGAAAAATATTACACATATTATCATATTCATGAAAATTAGCAATAAGTAACTTAAATTAAGGTTAAAAAAAATGCTAACTAAACAAATTGCAAAGAAAATCAAAAATAAGGATAATATACCAACACTACTATTTTCAAAATCTTTTTTACTTAAAGAGATATGTGAGGAAACACAAAACATTAAGTAAATAAAAATATAAAAACTAATATCGCCCAAATTATTAATATTGAAAATAGAAATTAATAAATTTTTACTAAGAGATAACAATAAAAAAATTGCATTTTCAATATTTATTGAAGATAAGTGAGTAAAATAACTATTAATATTAATACTTTCATAAATAGAAGGTAGTAATAATTTAAAAGAAAAAACTATAAATAAAGTACCAGATATCATGGGCCCTATACCAATAAAAAAGTTTCCAGCCTTCTCATATAAACTTCTATCATTGTACCTATGAGAAACATATCCAAGAGTTTCTTCATACTTATATCCTTTAAAATTAAATAATTGAAAATCACTTATTTTATGATGAAATATTAAACACATAATTAAATGACCAATTTCATGAACAGCTGTACCAAGCACACCAGTAAACAAAATTCCTTTACTGCCAAAAGCTGAGTACACATATGAACTATTTCTTCTCTCAATAAGACTATAAACATATCCAAATGAAAGAAAAACTCCAGTAACTAATAAAGTGATAAGAATACTATATTTTAATGATAAATAAATCATTTTGCCTCCTTAATTTAATTGATTATTATTAAATACTACCACAGCCTATAAGAATGTCAACAGACTCAAGAACATAAAAGTTGTTCTAAAAGTAATATTTAATACATCTAATAAATATAAATATTATAAACAAGAGAGGAGGACAAGGTGATGAAACTATCTGATGAAATTATTAATTCATTATCTCTTAATTTAAGGAATAAGATTAAAACAATTCAGGGAGAGAATATTGAAGAAATAAGACTTAGAATCAACAAACCTTTGATAATTAACGGAAATCAGAAAGACTACTTTTACAATGAAAAATACAATAAATTAGACAGAAATATGGACAAGGCTTATATAGTAACTAAAGAAGATGTGGATCAGACCTTTCAAATTATATGCAAATACTCTATTCACTCATTTATGGATGATATAAAAAAGGGATTTGTAACTTTAAGAGGGGGGCATAGAGTAGGTATAGTTGGAAAAGCCATAGTTGAAAATGGAAAAGTTGAAAATATAAAACATATATCTTCTTTGAATATAAGAATATCTAAGGAAGTTAAAAGCTGTTCTGACAAAGTCATGGATCATATTATAAAAGGTCCTACTAAAATAAATAACACCATAATAATATCACCACCTCAGTGTGGTAAAACCACACTTTTAAGAGATATAGTAAGGAATTTAAGTAATGGAACTGAGAAATACAACTTCAAGGGTGTAAATGTGGCTTTAATAGATGAAAGAAATGAAATAGCAGGCTCTTATTTGGGAATACCTCAAATGGATGTGGGAATTAGGACAGACATTATAGAAACATGTCCAAAAGATGTGGGTATAATGATGGTTTTAAGATCAATGTCACCAAATGTAATAATAACAGATGAAATTGGTACGGAAAAAGATATAAAAGCTTTATATACTGCCTTGAATGGAGGTGTTGGACTTATAACCACAGTGCATGGTGACTCCATTGAAGATATAAGAAACAGAAAAGAGTTAAATAATTTATTAGATGAAGAATTATTCAAAAAGGTTATCTTACTTTCTGCAAAAAGGGGACCAGGAACGGTAGAAAAAATATATGATTTACAAGAAAAGAGATGGTACTTTGCAAATTAAAATATTTTTTATAGGAATTCTAATAGGAGCCAGTTATCTAATAGGTGATATTATACATAAAGCATTTATTAAAAGACATAAGGAGTTAAATGAAGTCATTAGGATATTGGAAATAATCAGAATGGATTTAGCTTTTGGGTTGTACACATTAGAAGAAGTTTTTTATAGAGCATCATTAAAACAAGATTATTGCCTTTGTAATTTTTGTAAAGATATGCAAGAGGATTTAAGCAAAGAAGATGGGAGAACCTTAGAAGAGATGTTAAATGAAAATATTATAAAACTGAAGAAGGAGACAAATCTACAAAATAAAGAAATAGATGAGTTAAAAAAATTATTTTTAACTCTGGGACAAAGTGATATAGAATCACAGCAAAGATTAATAGATTTAACTTGCGAAAATTTAAAAAAATTTACTAGCGATAGCAAAGAAGAAATTTTTAAAAAGGGTTCACTTTATAAAAAGCTAATAACATTTATAGGTATTTGTATAGGAATAATTTTAATTTAGGAGGTTAATATGGAAATAGCATTGATATTAAAAGTTGCAGGTATTGGTATATTAATATCAGTATTGAATATGATTTTAGAAAAAGTTGATAGAAAGGACTGGGCAACGCTTACAACTCTTGTAGGTGTGGTAATCGTTTTAGGATTAGTAATAACAGAAATTAGTGATTTATTTAATACAGTTAGAACAATGTTTCAACTTTACTAAAGAGGAGGGGATACTTTGGAAGTTATGCAATTAGTTGGGATTGCAATGGTTTCTACCATACTCTGTTTAGTTATAAGAAAAGATAGACCAGAAATGGCAAATTTTGTTGCAATAACAGCAGGAGTAATAATTTTATTATCTGTTGTTATGAAGCTGAATTTTATAGTTGAAGGAATACAGTCTTTAGCTGATAAGGTGAATATTCCAGCTATGTACATAAGTTTAATAATTAAGTTAATTGGTATTTGCTATATTATAGAATTTGCCGTTTCTCTTTGTAACGATTGTGGGGAAAAAAACATTGCGACTAAGTTGGAGTTTGGGGGGAAGATAATCATTATGACAATGTCATTCCCGATACTTTTATCCATCGTAGATACCATAATAAGTTTAATTTAAAGTAGGAGAATGATTTATTATGAAAAACAAAATTTTAGGTCTTGTTTTAATTATTTTATTCTCTTTTACATCTGCGTCATTTGCACAGGATAAGAACAATGATGAAGAATATGAGGATACTAAAAATAACATAGATCTATATATAGATAATCAGTTAAGTAAAATAAACATAGATGAAATAGAAAAATATGTAAAAGAAGACAATGTAATAAAAGACATAAATCTAAAAACGTATATAAAAGACTTGATAAGCGGAAATACAAATATATTAGACTTATTTGATAAAAACAAAATTAAAACAGCAGTTTTTTCTGAAATAAAAACTAGTATTAAAATTGCAGTTAGCATTTTAGTTTTAGCTTTATTATCATCCATAATAAAAAGTCTAGAAAATTCTTTTTCATCATCAAGCATAAGTACAGTAACAAATTACATAGTTTTTATAACTGTAGTAACATTAACTCTTGTAAGCTTCAAAGATATATTGGCATTATGTTATGCAACTATAGAAAGTATTATAGGGCTTGTTAATGTAATTATACCAATAATGATCTCACTTTTAGTTTTAGTAGGGTTTCCAATCACATCGACAGCCTTAAATCCAATTTTTATTGGAGGTATTGCAGCTATAAATATCGTATTTAAAAAATTTATATTTGTAGCTATATCTTTAGCTTTTGCCATATTAGTAATAAATAACGTAACTAATAATATCAAATTAAACAGATTATCATCGTTTATCAAACAAATTAATGTGGTAACTTTAGGAGCTGTATTCACTTTGTACCTAGGACTAGTATCAATACAAGGCTTATATGTTACATCCTTTGATAAGTTTACAGTAAAAACAGCTAAATTTGCTGTTGGAAACTTTATTCCAGTAGTTGGAGGCTTTGTATCAGATTCTGTTGATATATTGCTATCATCATCTCAGCTCATAAAAAATGTATTTGGTGGAGTGGGATTAGTAATTTTAGTAGGATTATGCTTAATACCAATAATAAAAATATTATCAGTAATACTTGTATATAAATTATGTGCCATAGTAGTGGAACCAATTGGAGAGGATAACATATCATCCTTCTTAAATGAAGTATCAAATTTAATGATAATAATTTTGGCTACAATTATTGCTGTAACAATAATGTTTTTTGTAACCATAGCTATATTAACTTCCATAAGTGCAGTAGCAACTTAAAGTAAAAGGGAGGGATATATTATTGCTAGTATAAAGGAATGGATAATATCGATTATAGTAGGGGCATTTATTATAAATATTGTAGATATGATTTTACCAAACACTAAAGTAAAGCCATATATAAATTTGGTATGTAATTTTATTTTCGTGTTTATGATAATAAGTCCTGTAGTAAGTTTTTTTTCAAGCAACATGTCATTGGAAGATACAATATTAAAAAAAATGGGCGATTACTCAAAGATGTATGTGGATAGTTATAATGATTTAGCAGGAAAAACAAATAATGAAAACTTAAGCAAAGGATATGAAGATGGTCTTAAAAGTGTGTTACAACTCAAATTAGACGAGTACGGATATGAATTAGAAGGCTTAACAATCAATGGGTCCGATATTGAAACTATAAAAATAAAAGAAAAAAACAGTAATAATGACAATAATAAGGACATACAATCTAATGACACAAAAGAAGAAGAAGTCTTTAGAAGTAAAAGTGAGCTGAACTTAAAAGAAAGCAAGCTAAAAGAAGACTTGATAAAGGTACTAGATATATCCATTGAGGATATAGAAATTGATTAAGAGGAGTTGGAGTAAGTTGAAAAAATTTAACGAATTATTCAATGATATGGAAAAGAAGAAATTGAAACCATTAATTTTTTTAGCGGGAATTTGTATATTAGCTCTCATAGTCATATCAGTAATGCCAGATGGAAAAAAAGAAGAATCAAATGTTAGTACGGAGCCAGAAACTAAAACATCTGCTGCTGAAGCGGAAAAGGAAGATTTAGAAGGTAAATTGACCAAAATACTAAGTAAAATTAATGGAGCTGGAGATGTGGATGTTATGATTACCTTCCGATCTAGCGAAGAAATTGTTCCAGCATATAATTCTAATACAACAACAGAAACTACTAAAGAACAAGATTCTTCTGGAGGAGAGAGGACAACTACTAGTTCAACAGAAAATAAAACAATGATTACATCAAATTCAAATGACCCAGTAGTATTAAAAACATCTGAAGCTAAAATAAAAGGTGTAATAGTAGTATCAAGTGGAGCTAATGATCCAGCGGTAAAAGAATTACTATATGATGCGGTTAAAACATCTCTACAAATATCAGGTCATCAAGTAGAGATATACGGTAAATAATAAGGGGTGGAGGATAAAAATGAAATTTAATTTTAAAAATAGAGGTTTTGTTGTGTTAGCATTATCTACGATGTTAATAGCTGTTGGAGTTATAAATTATCAGTTAAGTAAACAGTCAGCACTTACTGTATCTAAAGAATTTGAGGCTTATGAACAGGCTCAGCAAGATAAAAATACGGACAAAACAAAAACAGAAAATAATGATAAGGATGAAAAGAATAGTAAGGAGACGGCAGAAATAACTGTTGTGGATAGTAAGGATAATGAAAGTGATGAAGTTAAAGACAAATCAGTGGAAACAAGCAAAGAAATAGAAGAGCAATTGACTTCAAAGGAAAACATGAGCAAGTCTACATATATTCTTGATATGAAAATGACAAGAGAAAAACAAAGAAATGATTTATCAGAAGAGTTAAATGAAATAATAAATAATCCTTCTACTACAGATAAATCAAGAGAAGAAGCATCTAATATGAAACTTCAACTTGTTAAATATCAAGAAACAGAATTAAAAATAGAAAATTTATTAAGCGCTAAGGGATTTGAAAATGCTTTAGTATACATAGGTGAAAGCAATGTAAATGTAGTAGTAAACAAACAAGATTTATCTAAGAGTGAGGCAGCAAGAATATTTGACTTAGTAGCAGAGCAAGCTGGAGTATCTTACGATAAAATTAAATTAATGAATAGTTATAGTCAAAAGTAATAAATTGATTTTAATTACTATTTTTAGGTTATAATAATATATAATCACTAAAACCTCAGAAAATGCTGAGGTATTTTCTTGCAAAACTGACTATAATTTGCTATGATAATATATAATTATAAAAACCTTAATACAGGGGGTAACAATCTCATGGAAAATAACAATAATTTAGGGCAAGTTAAAATTTCGAATGATGTTATAGTTACAATAGCTGGATTAGCTGCTTTAGAAGTAGAAGGTGTAGAGACAATAACTTCATTAACAGATAAATTACTTAAAAACAACGGTGTAAAAATCCAAATGGAAGACAGTAAAGTTACTTTAGATGTAGTTATAACTATTGAATACGGTATGTCAATACCAGACATATCACTTAAAGTACAAGAAAATGTTAAAAATACAGTTGAAACAATGACTGGATTAGAAGTTTCTCAAGTAAATATACAAGTTCAAGAAATTAGCTTCAAGAAAGAAAAAGAAGAAAAAGAACTAGCAAAGCAAGCTAAAAAAGAAGAAGCTAAATTAGCAAAACAAGCTAAGAAAGAAGAATCTAAGCAAATTACTAAATAAATTAAATAAAGCCCTCTGAAAATCAGAGGGTTTTTTATTGCTTAAGTGGTAAATAATAAGACTGAAGGAGGTTCATTAAGAATGAAAAACGACAATGTAAGCAAAATAAGTTATATTGAAAAGGCAAAAAAAATAACAAGTAGAGAATATTTAATGAAATTAATTTATCAAATAGATATATTAGAAGGTGATTTACAAGATATAAATAATTATTTTGAAGATTTCTTAAATAATAACGAAGAATACATAATAAATAGATATGAAGAATTATTATTACAATTCTCAAATGAAAGTTGTGTTGATTTAGAACGTGTAAATATGAACAACGCAATAGATATGGAATATATGAAAAGAGTTTGTGATGAGCTAAGCTTACACAGCTATGATATAGAAGAGTTAATAACAAAACATGCCCTAAATTGGTCTCTAAGTAGAATAGCAAAAGTAGATTTAGCTATATTAAAACTTTCAATTTGTGAAATTGTATACATGAATAAAGAAGTACCTGTCAAGGTTTCAATAAACGAAGCTATAGATTTAGCAAAATTATACTGTGACGATAAATCTCCTAAATTTATAAACGGAATATTAGGAAGTGTTGTTAATGACACACAAGAACAATAATATCATATTAGGATTTGATACTAGCTGCTATACAACTTCTATAGCAGCTATCTCTTTAAATAAGGAGATATTATTAAATGAAAGAATAATATTAAAAGTTAAGAAAGACAATAAGGGCCTTAGACAAAGTGAAGCAGTTTTTCAACATGTAAATAATATGGGAGAATTATCGCAAATAATAAATGAAAAATTTAAAAATTATAATATTGTAGGTATATGTGCATCGACTAAGCCAAGACCGGTTGATAATTCTTATATGCCTGTTTTTTCTGTGGGGTATAATTTTGCAAAATTATTAAGTAGCATTAATAGCTGTACTTTTTATGAAACAACTCATCAAGAAAATCATATAGAAGCAAGCCTGTTTAACAATAACTTGGAAAATAAAGATAAGTTTTTAGCAGTTCATATGTCTGGTGGAACTACAGAAATACTTTTAGTAGAAAAAAAAGATACTAACTATAATATGGAAATTGTAGGTGGAAGTTTAGATGTGAGTTTTGGTCAGTTAGTAGATCGCTTAGGTGTTAGACTGAATTATAATTTTCCTTGTGGAAAATATATAGATGAGAATGCTTTAAAATGTAATGAAAAAATTAAAAATGGATTGAAAACAAGTGTAAGAGAAGGCTATATGAATTTATCGGGGATAGAAAACCAAATAAATAAAATAATTCATGAATATAATGAAGAATATCTTAGTAAAATTCTTTTAGATACCTTGGTTAGATCCATGTATAAATCTTTAATTTACATATGTGATAAGTATGGGTTAAAAGAAGTATTATTTGGAGGCGGAGTGTCTGCAAGTGAATACATTAAAAAAGAATTAAGTGAAAAATTAAAAAGAAAAAATATAAAAGCTTACTTTACTGATCAAGAATATGCAACGGATAATGGCGTAGGATGTGCTATAATAGGATTAAATAAAATGAATAATTATTAGGAGTGGATGTATGAAACTTAGAGCTTTAGATATAAGCGAAGCAAATTCATATATAAAAAGAATATTAATAAATGACCCCATTCTTTATAACCTTAGAGTAAAAGGCGAAATTTCTAATTTTAAGGTTCATAGTAGTGGTAATGTTTACTTGTCACTAAAAGATGAAAAGTCAAAATTAAATTGTATTATTTTTAAAAGTAATTATGATAAAAGTTTAAATTTGGACAATGGTGTTAAAATAATTGCATCAGGATATATTTCTGTATATGAGCGAGATGGTGCCTATCAACTTTATATAAATGAAGTGGAAATTCAAGGTATAGGCAATTTATATATTGAGTTTAATAAATTAAAAGAAAAACTAAAAAAAGAAGGATTATTTGACACTAAATATAAAAAAGAAATACCTAAAATACCAAAATCTATAGGAATAGTAACATCACCTACTGGTGCTGTAATAAGAGATATTATAAATGTTACTAAAAGAAGATTTCCAAAGGTGGATATAAAATTATATCCTGTAAATGTCCAAGGAGAAAAATCTGCTCAAGATATTTGTGAAGGAATTGAATTTTTTAATAAAATGAAAAATGTGGATACAATAATAGTAGGAAGAGGAGGCGGTTCTTTAGAGGAACTGTGGTCTTTTAATGAAGAAAGAGTGGCAAGAGAAGTATTTAAATCAAAAATACCCATAATATCTGCAGTAGGCCATGAAACAGATTTTACAATTTGTGATTTTGTATCTGATATGAGAGCGCCAACACCTTCTGCAGCAGCAGAAATAGCCACACCAGATTTGTCACAAATTTACTATAGACTTGATAATATAAGAAATAGAATGAATAGGTCTTTAAATAATCAAGTAATATTAGATAATGAAAAGCTTGTGAATACCTTTGAAAAAATGAATAATTATATGAAAAACTATGTAATCAGGGACAAAGTTATACAGTTAGACCAAATTTATGATAAAATAAATTTTAGATTAGAACAAAATTTAGAGACTTCTAAAGAAAAGCTTTCAAAAAAAGCAGCTCTGCTACATAACTTGAGTCCTCTTGCGACAATAAGTAGAGGATATTCTATTGTTGAAAAAAATAATAAAGTTATTAATTCTATAAAAGAAGTAGATGTAAATGAGGATATAAATATAACTTTAAAAGACGGTAGTTTAGAGTGTAATGTAAATAAAATTAATAGCAAAGAGGTATAATCATGAAACTTACTTACGAAGAAGCTTATGAAAAATTAGAAGATATTTTGATGAAATTAGAATCAAAAAATACTAGTTTAGATGATTCATTAAGTTTATATGAAGAAGGAATAAAATTATTTAAACATTGTAATAAATTATTAGAAGATGCAGAACTTAAAATAAGTAAATTTAATAAAAAGGGTGTTGAAGAAGATTTTTATATGGGGGAAGAGTAAATGGAATTTAAAGATGTTTTAAAGGAAAAAATTAATTATATAGAAGCACTTTTAAATGAATATATGCCAAAAGAAGAAGGATATCAACAAACTATAATGCAGGCTATGAACTACAGCCTAAAAGCTGGAGGTAAGAGGCTTAGACCCATATTAACTTTAGAAAGTTGTAAAATAGTTGGTGGAAAAGAAGAAGATGCTATTCCTTTTGCAGTGGCTATAGAAATGATACATACTTATTCTTTGATTCATGATGATCTACCAGCACTAGATAATGATGATATAAGAAGAGGTAAGCCTACAAATCACAAGGTATTTGGAGAGTCAATGGCAACTCTAGCTGGAGATGCTCTATTAAATTATGCCTTTGAGGTGATGTTGTCTTCATCCATAGATAAAAAAGATTCAAATAAATATTTGAAGGCCATAAATGAAATTGCAAAACATGCAGGTATTTATGGTATGATAGGAGGACAAGTTGTAGACGTTGAAAGTGAAAATAAAATAATAGACAAAGATAAATTAGATTTTATTCACTTAAATAAAACTGCAGCTATGATTATCGGATGTATGAGAGCTGGTGCCATAATTGGTGGAGCTAGTGAAGAAGAATTGGAAAAAGTAACTAAATATGGGAAAAATATTGGATTATCTTTTCAAATAGTAGATGACATATTAGATATAACTGGAGATGAAGCTAAATTAGGAAAACCTATTGGAAGTGATATAGAAAACCACAAATCAACATATCCTTCACTACTAGGACTTGAAAAATCAAGGAAAATAGCTAGACAGTTAATAGAAGAGGGAAAATCTAGTATAGATGGATTATCATCAGAAATAGATTTTTTAAATCAGCTAGGAGATTATATAATTAGTAGGGATTGTTAAGGAGGCCACATGGATTTTTTTACACAAGTATTTGACAACCATATATTATGGATAAGTATATTTGCTTGTTTTTTAGCGCAGTTTATAAAAATATTCACAGGAAAAGAAAGAGTAGTGGAATTTTCGAGAATATTTATGTCAGGTGGAATGCCAAGTTCGCATAGTTCATTTGTTACGAGTTTATCAACTGTAATGGGTATACAAAAGGGATTTGATTCAGCTGAATTTGTCATATGTGTAGTTTTTGCATTAATAGTAATGTATGATGCTTCCGGTGTAAGAAGAGCAGTAGGAAAGCAGGCAGCTATTTTAAATAAAATAGTTGAAGATTTACAAAATAAAAAACATATTGAACATGAAACTTTAAAAGAGTTAATAGGCCATACACCAAAAGAAGTTATATTAGGAGCAATACTAGGTATAGTAGTTGGAGCCATTATGGCTTAAAATTGAAAAAAAATGTATTATATGATATAATTTTTTTGTTTTATAGGAAATTATAATAAATACATGGAAACTATAAAAATCAAAGTCTTCTGTGGAAGGCTTTTTTAGTATGAGTTATTTTTAAATACAAAATTAAAATAAATTAGACCATTATAAAGGTGAGGAAAATTATGTGTAATTATTTAAATGAAGTAAATTCTCCGGAAGATATAAAAAAATTAAATATTGATGAAATGGAAGAATTGGCAGAAGAAATAAGACAGTTTTTAATAAACTCTATTTCAAAAACTGGAGGTCATTTAGCTTCGAATTTAGGAGTTGTTGAGCTGACTTTGGCATTGCACAAAGTTTTCGATAGTCCAAAAGACAAATTAATATGGGATGTGGGGCATCAATCCTATGTACATAAGATTGTTACTGGGCGTAAAGACGAATTTGCAACACTTAGACAGCTTAATGGGTTAAGCGGATTTCCGAAGGAAAATGAAAGTGACCATGATATATTTGATACAGGACATAGTTCTACATCCATATCAGTAGGTCTTGGAATTGCATGCGCAAGGGACATAAAGAGAGAAGATTTCAACGTGGTATCTGTTATAGGAGATGGGTCAATAACAGGAGGTATGGCACTGGAGGCTATCAACCACTTAGGTTATTTAAATAAGAAAATGATAATAATTTTGAATGATAATGAAATGTCTATAGACAAAAATGTAGGTGGCATGTCTAGGTATTTATCTAGCATTATCAGAAATGCTAAAGCAAATCAAGTTAAAGACCAAATAGAGAAGATATTATCTATGACAAAAACAGGTAACTTTATATATAAAACAGCAGATAAGTTTAAAGACGGAATTATAAGCAAATTTACACCACAGGACTGTGATTTATTCGAGTCTTTTGGAATTAAATATTATGGACCGATAGATGGCCATAATATTAAAGAACTAATAGATATTTTAAATAAAGCTAAAAACAAAAAGGGGCCTGTTTTATTACATGTTATAACTGAAAAAGGTAAAGGTTATGAGTTTGCTGAGCATGCGCCAGATAAATACCACGGTGTATCCAAGTTTAATATAGAACAAGGGCTTAAAGCATCTACAAAAGAAAGTATATCTTCTCATGTAGGGAAAAAATTAGTTAGTATGGCAGATGAAGATGATAAAATTGTAGCAATTACAGCAGCTATGCCTTCGGGGACAGGGTTAAACACTTTTGCTATATCTTATCCATACAGATATTATGATGTGGGAATAGCTGAACAACATGCTACAACATTTGCAGCAGGTCTTGCAAAGGAAGGAATGAAACCATACTTTGCAGTATATTCATCTTTCTTACAAAGAGGATACGACCAAGTTATACATGATGTATCTATAACTAAAAAGAATGTTACTTTCTTAATTGACAGAGCAGGTCTTGTTGGTAATGATGGAGAAACACATCATGGAGTATTTGACTTAAGTTACTTAAATATTGTACCAAACTTAATTGTAATGGCGCCAAAAGATATAAAAGAGTTAGATTTAATGATGGAATTATCGGCTGAGACAGACGGGCCTGTAGCCATAAGATATCCTAGAGGTAATTCATATTATATTGATAAGGGATCTTATGAAAATATAAAAGTAGGAACTTATGAAGTATTAGAAGAAGGAAATGACGTATTAGTATTAGCTATTGGTAACATGGTTGAAAAAGCATTAAATTCAAGGGAAATACTTCTTAAAGATAATATTAATCCTACAATAGTGAATGCAAGGTTTTTAAAACCAATGGACGAAGATTTATTGCATGAATTATTGAAAAAACATTCTAAAGTTATAACTATAGAAGATAATGTTATAAGTGGTGGATTTGGAAGTAGAATAAATAAATTTGTAGTAGATAATAATTATAATGTAAAAGTTGAAAATATAGGTATTCCTGATAAGTATGTTGAGCATGGTAATGTGGATCAATTATTTGAAACAGTAGGAATGTCAGATGAACAAATAGCAAACAGAATAAAAAATTTATTATTAGAAGGATAGTATAATGAAAAAAAGAATAGATATTTTACTTGTAGATAAAGGGCATTTTGAAAGCAGAGAAAGAGCGAAAAAAGCTATAATGGCAGGTCTTGTATTTGTAGACAATCAAAGATGTGACAAACCAGGAACAGAAGTTAAAGAAGATGCTAATATTTTAGTAAAAGGTAATCCAATTCCTTATGTAAGTAGAGGTGGATTAAAACTTGAAAAAGCAATGAAATATTTTGGTGTAACTATTAAAGATAAAGTTTGTATGGATATAGGAGCATCAACAGGAGGATTTACTGACTGTATGCTTCAAAATGGTGCAGTAAAAGTATTTTCAATAGATGTTGGTTATGGACAATTAGCCTGGAAGCTAAGACAAGATGAGAGAGTTGTCTGTATGGAAAGAACTAATATAAGACATGTTACAATCGAGGATACAAAAGAATTTGCAGATTTTGCTTCTATAGACGTATCTTTTATATCTCTTAAACTTGTTTTACCTAAGGCAAAAGAATTACTTAATAGTGATGGAGAGGTAGTAGCATTAATTAAACCTCAATTTGAAGCTGGAAAAGAAAAAGTTGGTAAAAAGGGTGTAGTGAGAGATAAAAAAGTTCATATTGAAGTTATAAAGATGATATCAACATTTGCTGTGGATAATGGATTTGCAATTTTAAATCTTGATTACTCACCAATAAAAGGGCCAGAAGGTAATATAGAATACTTAATTCATTTAAGAAACAATAATGATGACTTTACTTTTAACAAAGAGTCTTTTGATAAAAAAATAGTTGAAGTTGTAGAAGAATCTCATAACTTAAATAAATAACAAGTAATGATAAAGGGGGCATAAAATGATCCTTGAATTATATATGAAAAATTGTGCTTTAGTTGAAGAAAGTAGAATCAACTTAGGCAAAAATCTAAACATATTAACAGGGGAAACTGGTTCGGGAAAATCTATTATAATAGATGCTCTTGGTTTATGTTTAGGAAACAAATACGATAAGTCTTTTTTAAGAAAAGGCACTGAAAAAGGTATTGCAGAGATTATAGTATCATCTCCAAGTAGTAATTTACAAAGTATATTAGATGAATATGACATAGATTTAGAAGATGACGAACTAATTATAACTAGGATTATTTATGCAGATGGAAAAAGTGTAGCTAGAATAAATGGAAGGACTATTAAAATGTCCATATTAAAGGAAATTGCACTTACATTTATTGATTTACATGGACAGCATCAAAATCAAGTATTATTTAATAAAGATACTCATATAAAGTTTTTAGATTTATTTGGAGGTAAAATAATAGATTTACCAAGAGATGAATATAAAGATACTTACACAGAGTATAACAAAGTAAAAAAAGCATTAAATACACTAAATGAAAATAAAGATGAAAAAGAAATTCAAAGAGAAATAGATTTATTAAAATTTCAAATTAATGAAATTGAAGCAGCAGCATTAAGCAAAGATGAGTATGAAGGTTTATTAAGACAAAGAGAAATCTATAGAAATAGTGAAAAAATATATAATAATCTTAATTTAAGTTATGAAAAGTTACACGATGGAAGTGTAAATGCAGTTGATTTAATTGGGATGGCATCAAAGGAATTAAGTGAAATAAGCAAGTATGATGAAACTATAAGTGAATACAGTGAAATTATAGAACGAATTATGTATGAGCTTCAAGACACTTGTAGGGACCTTAGAAACTATAAAGAAAATATTGATTTTGAACCTTATGAACTTGAACAAATTGAAGTAAGGGTAGATGAAATAAATAATTTAAGAAGAAAATATGGAGATACTATAGACGATATTTTAAAATATAAGGATCAAATTTCATCTAGATTAGAAGAAATAGTAAATAGAGATGAAATGTCAGAAAGTCTAAAAAATAAATTAGCTGAATTAGAAGAAGAACTAAGCAAAAAAGCTTATTCTCTTACAAAAGTGAGACAAGAAGTTGCCATAAATTTAGAAGAGGCTATACTAAGTGAATTGAAATCCCTAGATATGAAGGGGGTTAGTTTTAAAGTTAACTTCACTGAATCTAATTATTCTCAAAATGGAAATAGTGAAGTAGAATTTATGATATCATTTAACTTAGGTGAAGATCTAAAGCCAATTTATAAAGTTGCATCGGGTGGAGAAATGTCTAGGTTTATGCTAGCATTTAAAACAATACTTGCAGATATAGATGAGATAGACACTATAGTGTTTGATGAGATAGATGCAGGTATAAGTGGTATTGCAGCTCAAGTTGTAGGTGACAAGTTACATAATATTGCGAAGAAAAAACAAATTCTTTGTATAACACATTTACCACAAATAGCAGCTAATGCAGACACACATTTTTGTATATCAAAAAATAGTGATGAAAGTAGAACCTATACAACTATTAAAAAATTAAAAGATGAAGAGAGCATAAATGAAATAGCTAGACTTATTGCTGGCAGTAATATAACTGATACAACTATTGAACATGCTAGAGAAATTGTTAACTTAACAAAGGAAAATCATTAATTTAATTAAAATAATTTAATATTGTTAATAAAAAGAATAGAATCATTTTCTATTCTTTTTTGTATATTTTAACTATTTAATGGAATTATAATATAGAAATTATTATTAGAAGGATATGAGATTAAGTATGAAAAAAAACAATAGATTTATAATAAGCATTTTTTTTATTTTTGCTTTATTAATTTTTTGTGATATGTTATTAAAACAAAAATATAATAATGTCTTAGAAACTTTTCAAAATGAAAATATATCAAATAAGCAATATGTGTACCCCCTTGGAAACATTGTGGGAATTAAAGCAGATACAGATGGAGCCTTAGTTATAGGATTTGAAGAAGATGACATAGAATATATTGGAGGTCTAAAAATAGGAGATAATATCATATCTATAGAAGGAGAAAAAATTAATAATTATAAGGATATTACAAATATTTTAAATAAACTTCGTTCAGATAAAGTAGAAATCATGTTTGAAAGAAATAACAAAATTAAAAAATGTAAAATTAAGACTAAAAAGGAAAATAATAAATATAAACTAGGTCTTTGGGTAAGAGATAAAATATCTGGAATAGGTACTTTAACTTGTTACAACCCTATTACGAATGAATTCTACGCCATAGGCCATGGTATTTGTGATATGGATACAGAAAAGTTATTAAATATCAAAGAAGGAAATATTTACAATGCTTCCAATATATCTATTCACAAAAATAATGAAAAAAATATTGGTCAAATTAATGCTATAATAGATTATAATAATTCTGTTGGAAAGTTTTCTATAAATTCAAACAATGGAATAAAAGGAAATTTTTATAATTATAACTACAAGTTTAATCTTCCAGTTATCGAAATTGGAAAAAAAGATGATGTTAAAACTGGAAGTGCATATGTACTTTTTCAATCAAAAGAAGGAAATGTTGAATCCTATGAAATAAAAATAGAAAAAATAATAAAAGAAGACAATAATATGTTAATAAAAGTAGTTGATGATAAATTAATTGACTATACAGGTGGAATTGTAAAGGGGATGAGTGGTGCCCCTATTATACAAAATAACAAACTTATTGGCAGTTTAACCTATGTATTCAAACATAATCCTAAAAAAGGATATGGTATTTTCATCGATGAAATGTTAAAATTGTAAATTGATAATAAAATATTTTAACACTTAGAAGGAATATAATTTTACAGTGTCGAATAAACCTAAAAGAGTAAGGATAAAAAAAAATTAAAATAAGAAAAACTTATTATTGGGGGGAATTTTAGTGAACGAAAAGATTAAAATAGTATTAGCAGATGATAATAAAGATTTTTGCCAGCTATTAAAGGAATATTTATCTAATGAAGAAGATATTGAAATATTAGGAATAGCAAAAGATGGTATTGAAGCTCTTGAATTAGTACAAAAAACGCAACCAGACTTATTAGTATTAGACGTAATAATGCCACATTTAGATGGTTTAGGGGTAATAGAAAAATTAAATTCAATGGATCTTCCTAAACAACCAAAAATAATAGTTTTATCTGCTGTTGGGCAAGATAAGATAACTCAAACAGCTATAAATTTAGGAGCAGA
Source organism: Terrisporobacter mayombei (assembly GCF_020748465.1). Classification (GTDB taxonomy): domain Bacteria; phylum Bacillota; class Clostridia; order Peptostreptococcales; family Peptostreptococcaceae; genus Terrisporobacter; species Terrisporobacter mayombei. The sequence continues at coordinate 741,637 of NZ_JAHZMP010000001.1, read as the reverse complement.
TTACTATATTGTTAAACCTTTTGATTTTGTAATATTCATAAATAGAATTAGAGAGTTAGTAACTAATAAAGTTGTTGGCGGAGAACCAAAAATAAGACAAAATCAAGAAGTTCAAATGACAAGAAGTGATTATGTTAAAAATACAGGAAATATAGAAACAGAAATAACAAATATAATCCATGAAATAGGTGTTCCAGCTCATATAAAAGGATACTTATATTTAAGAGAAGCTATTAAAATGGTTATTGATAATGTAGAACTTTTAGGAGCAGTAACTAAAGAATTATATCCAAGCATTGCAAAAAAATATAACACTACTCCAAGTAGGGTTGAAAGAGCCATAAGACATGCAATAGAAGTTGCATGGAGTAGAGGAAAGGTTGATACAATAAATCAATTATTTGGTTATACAGTACACAATACTAAAGGTAAACCAACAAACTCTGAATTTATAGCAATGATTGCAGATAAATTAAGATTAGAACACAGCATGGTTAAATAATTTTAAATTGATTACAGTAAGCCTTCTAATTATTTAGAAGGCTTTATTTTTTGAGCGAAGCAAATTTTAAGCAACATATATACCTGAAGGAAATGAAGGTATATTGTTGGCGTTATGAGCGAAGCAAATTTTAAGCAATGAACATAGATAAATAAAACTATCAATATATGAAGGAGATACAAAAATGAAAATAAATTTACCTCCAAAAGTAAAATACATAATAGATAAAATATATGAAAATGGTTTGGAAGCATATATAGTAGGAGGATGCGTTAGAGACTCCATATTAGGTCTTAAACCTAATGACTATGACATAACAACTAACGCTACTCCTCAAACGATTAAAAGTATATTTAGAGACTTTAAATGCATAGAAACAGGAATAGAACATGGGACTATAAGTGTAGTGATGGATGGGGAAATCTATGAAATAACTACATACAGAATAGAAGGTGAATATACGGATCATAGAAGACCGGAAAATGTTGATTTTACTAGTAAATTAGAAGAAGACTTAAAAAGACGTGATTTCACCATAAATGCCATGGCCTATAATGAAAAAGAAGGAGTAGTAGATTTATTTGGAGGAAAGATTGATATTGAAAATAAAATTATTAAAACAGTGGGAAACCCTTATGATAGATTCAATGAAGATGGCTTAAGGATGATTAGAGCCATTAGATTTTCTAGTAAATTAGATTTTGAAATAGAGATGGACACTTTTTTAGCTATTTACAATAATGCAAAAATAATAAAAAATATTAGTTTTGAGAGAATAACTGATGAATTTAATAAAATCATACTTAGCAATAAACCGGAAAATATTATATACCTTTTTAAAACAAAATTATTAAATAATTTAAATATAAGTAGTGAAGAAGATGAAAATAAAATTGAAAAGCTGTATAAAAAAATTAGTATATTAAAAAAAATTGATAAAGTATTAGTAAAAAGATTGGTAGTGCTAGATTACTTAATTGAAGAATTAAATATAAATTGTAAGATGTTTTGCAAGGAATTAGTATATTCAAATAAAATAAATAAGAATCATGACATTATTTTAAATTTAATTAAAGAAACTGATATTGAAAATTTAGATAAAATTAAAATAAAAAAAATATTAAATAAAATTGATAAAAATTTGTTTGAAGATTATTTAGATATAAATAGCGTTATTAATAAAGATGAAAAAAATTTTGGAAAAATTATAGATATATTAAAAGAAATTGAAGAAAATAAAGAATGTTATACAATGAAAAGTCTAAAAGTGAATGGAAAAGATATCATGGACCAAGGCTATGAAAATAAAGCCGTAGGACAAGTTCTTAATTATCTCTTAGATGAAGTTATAATGAACCCTAATTTAAATAAAAAAAATTTACTTATTAAAAAAGTAAAAGAAATATAACTAATTGTTTTTAATAAATTAAAAAACATATAATAATTTATAAAACTATAAAATATTTCCTTTGTTCTTAAATAATGTTATAATGTTATATGATTTTAATAAAATGTCGGAGGTTTTAATTATGAGAGTGGAAGCCCCTATTAAAGTAGATAGAAAAACAAAAAGGCTTGCGAAGAGACTTACAGGGGGAGAGATTGCAGTTATTAATCATATGGATATAGATGAAGTAGCAGCCAATTCTCTTGTAGAAGGTAAAGTCAAACTAGTAATTAACGCAGCTGAGTCTATAAGTGGGAAATATCCAAATAAAGGGCCAGGAATATTAACAGATAAAAATATTTTAATTATAGATAATGTTGGACAAGAATTATTTGATGAATTAAAAGAAGGACAAATAATAGAAGTAAACAATGGGCAAATCTATAGAGATGGACAACTTTTGGGAGAAGGTAGTGTATTAGACAAGGGAAAGGTATCTATAAAAATAAAAGAAGCTTATGATAATATGTCTGTAGAATTAGATAGATTCATAGATAATACTATAGAATATGCAAAAAAAGAAAAAGGCTTCATCTTAGGAGAAGTAGAAATTCCTAAAGTAAAAACAAAATACAAAGATAGACACGTATTAATTGTAGTTAGAGGACAAGATTACAAAGAAGACTTAAGTACAATAATTTCCTACATAGAAGAAGTAAAACCAGTGCTTGTAGGAGTAGATGGTGGTGCAGATGCTTTAGTAGAATTTGGATATGTCCCAGATGTTATAGTTGGAGATATGGATAGTGTTAGTGATGAAACACTAAAAAAAGCTAGTGAAATAGTGGTACATGCTTATGTGGATGGAAGAGCACCAGGTCTTAAAAGAATACAAGACTTAGGTCTTGATGCTATAGTATTCCCAGCGCCAGGAACAAGTGAAGATATAGCAATGCTTACAGCTTATGAATATGGGGCAGAGTTGATTGTTGCAGTTGGAACACATTCGAATATGATAGATTTCTTGGAAAAAGGAAGAAAAGGTATGGCTAGTACATTCCTTGTAAGATTAAAAATAGGATCTAAATTAATAGATGCTAAGGGTGTTAATTTACTGTATAAAAGTAAACTAAAGATTAAATATATTTGGGCAATGATAATAGCAGCATTATTCCCAGTATTGATACTTGCGTACTTATCACCAACAACACAGCAATTTATCAGAATAATACAATTAAAATTAAAATTACTATTAAACTTGTAATATATAAATTAGGAGGATTAACATGAATATAAATATGAAGTACTATATAGTTACAATTGGTGCTATATTTATAGCTTTAGGTGTAGGAATACTAGTTGGTTTTAACTTAAACTACGACCAAGCTTTAAGTAAACAACAAAGTGAAGTACTTGAAAGCTTTAATACAGAGTTTGATGAATTAAAGGAAAAAAATAAAAATTTACAGTCTGAGATTGAATCTTTAAATGGAGATATAGAAACAACAAGAGAATACATTGATAAAAATATTAATGTATTAACTAAGGATGTATTAACAGATAAAAATACTGGAATAATACTAACAAATGAAAACAATGACTACAGTGAAGATGTAGAAAAATTAATAACAAATGCAAATGGAACAGCATCTTTTAACATAGTTATAAAAGATAACATAAGTGATGAAGAAAAGTTAGCTGCTTTATCAAAAGACTTAAATAAAACATTTAAATCATCACAAGATGTAATAAGTTACATAGTAAGTTCTTTAGGTAGTGCAAAAGGATATGATCAATTATATGCATTAGAAGATTTAGGTGTAATAAAAATCAACAACATAGATGAAAAGAAATACCAAGATTATGATTCAGTAGTATTATTTGGAGAATTAACTGGAAAAGATGCAAAAGATAAGTTTAATGCAAAAGAAAAATTAATTTTAGATAAATTAAAAGAAGAAAATAAATATTTAGTAGCGGTTTCTCAAAGTGATAGCAACCATGAAGCCTTAAAATTATATTCAGAAAACAATATATCAACAATAGATAATATAAATGAAGGTATGGGAAAAATTTCTTTAACTTCATTATTAAAAAATCAAAATACAGTTGGTCATTATGGAAATTCTGACCTAGCAAAAGAATTAATTGCTTATGAAAAATAACTAATAATTGAAGGAGAATAAGAAAATGAATCCTTATTTAAGTATAATAATACCAGCATACAACGAAGAAAATAAAATTAAGGATACACTAGAAAATATCAAAGATATTAAAGAAATAAGTGAGATAATAGTTGTAGATGATGGTTCTAGTGATAATACATCAAAAGTAGCAAAAGAAGTAAAAAGTGATAAAATAACTGTTATAACTCAAGACAAAAATAGAGGTAAGGGTTATGCTTTAAACAATGGTTTAAAAGTTGCTATGACAAAAGCAGATATAATAGGATTTTTAGATGGAGACCTTGGTAGTTCTTCAAAAGAAGTTGCAAAATTAATAACACCAATATTAAATGATGAAGCTGATGTTATAATAGCAAAATTCCCTCCTGCAAAGAAAAAAGGAGGACTTGGATTTGTTAAAGGTCTTGCAAAAGAATCGGTACTTGAAATGACAGGTGTAGAATTAGATGCTACTTTATCAGGTCAAAGATTATTCAAAAAAGAAGTATTAGAAAAGTTTGATGAAATTCCATTTGGATATGGCGTGGAAGTTGGTATGACCATAGATATATTAAAATATGGATATAGAATAAAAGAAGTACTAGTTAATATGACTCATAGTGAAACAGGAAGAGATTTAAAAGGGTTTATTCATAGAGGAAAACAATATTATCACATTAAGAAAGTACTAAGACAAAAGAAAAAAGAATGGAGGTAATCTATTGTATTCATATGTATTTAGAGGGATAATATTTTTATTAGGTTTAATAGGAACGTACCTAATGATACCTTTATTCAAGAACTTACTTACCGACAGTAATTGTATAAGACCGAATTATAAAGGAGAAATGATACCTGTAAGTATGGGAATAGTCTTTCTTCCAATGGTAATAATAAATGGAATAATAGTGGCATTCTTTACTATAGATGCTATAAGTATGTTATGTTTATTTTTATTTATATTTGGAATGATGGCTATGTTTTTTGCAGGTATAATAGACGATACTATAGGAAATAGAGATGTAAGTGGTTTAAAAGGGCATTTTAAAAGTCTTTTCAAAGGTAAACTTACAACAGGAGGATTTAAAGCATTATTTGGTGGCTTTGTTGGACTTATAATATCAGTATCTATATCTAAGAATATTGCTGATATTATAATAAATACTTTAATAATCGCCTTATCTACAAATCTAATGAATTTATTTGACTTAAGACCAGGTAGAGCTATAAAAGTATACTTAGTTATTATGATTACTATATTCATAACTTTAACTGGATATATAAAAATACTTCCATTACTTATACTTCCAAATGTACTAGCATATTTTAATCTTGATTTAAAAGCTAAGGCTATGATGGGAGATACTGGTTCAAATGTACTAGGTATATCAATAGGTATTCTTATGGCTTTTGGATATACATTAAATGTAAGAATAGGATGGTTAGTATTTTTAGTATTAATTCATTTATTAACTGAAAGATTCTCTTTAACAAAGATTATAGAAAAGAATAAAGCATTAAATTTTATTGATAGATTAGGAAGGTAATCTTATGATTAGTAAAAAAGTAGGAATAGTAGAGGAAATAGTCGATAGCAGCGAGGTATTAGACGATATAAGAGTTAATATTAATGGACAAATACAAAGAGCTTATAACTATCCTAAAATAACAGGAAAGATAAATATAGGTGATGAAGCAATACTTAATACTACAGCAGTTGAGCTAAGTCTAGGTACTGGTGGATATCACTTCGTTATAGCAAATCTAAATAACAAAGAATCTGATTTATCACCAGAAGGTCATATTATGAAGCTTAGATATACTCCTTATCAAGTTAAAGTAGATTCTGTAGAAGATCATGAAAATAAACATCATGATATAATAAATAACTTTGAAACTTTAGATGAGATGCCAGTTGTTGTAGGAACTCTTCACAGTATGCTAACTCCTTTTGTAGCATCATATAAAAGGCATAATCCAAATAAAAAGTTAGTATATATAATGACTGACGGAGCAGCTCTTCCAATTTATTTAAGTAAAAATGTACAAAATCTAAAAGATAAAAATTTAATTGACAGTACTATTACTATTGGAAATGCTTTTGGAGGTGACTATGAATGTATAAACATATATACAGCTTTAATCACTGCAAAAGAAATAATAGAGGCTGATGCAGTATTTGTATCTATGGGACCTGGAATAGCAGGAACAGGTACAAAATATGGCTTTACAGGGATAGAACAAGGGCCTATATTAGATGCTATTAGAAAACTAGGAGGAAACCCTATAGCGATTCCTAGAATAAGTTTTGCTGATTTAAGAGAAAGGCATAGAGGGATATCACATCATGCAATAACTATATTTAATGAAATTGTAAATGTGAGCGTAAATATTCCTGTAACTATTTACGATAAAGAGAAATTTGATTATATAAAAAAACAAGTAAAAGACAATAAACTATTTGATAAACACAATATAATTTATCTAGATAACGATAAATGTAAAGAAGACTTGGATTATTTTAACCTTAAAGTAAGAAGTATGGGCAGAAATTACGAACAAGATAAGGAATTTTTTGATGCAGCAAGTACTGCTGCATATTACTTAATGGAGGTTTGTGATGATAACAAAGGAGACTACTGTAAGTAGTGATTTAATTTACACTGGGAAAACTATACAACTTAGAGTAGACACAGTGGAGGTGCCTAATAAAGGATATCAAAAAAGGGAAATAATTGAACATAAAGGCGCAGTGGCCATAGTTGCCATAACAGAAGATAATAAAATTGTATTAGTTAAGCAATATAGAAAAGCAGTAGAAAAAGAATTATATGAACTACCAGCTGGTAAAATTGAAATTGGAGAAGATCCTCTTGATTGTGCCATAAGGGAGTTAAAAGAAGAAACGGGATATAGTGTAGATAGTTTAAAGCTGATTCATAAGTATTATGCTACACCTGGATTTTCTAATCAGTTAGTCTTCATTTATCTAGCAAAAAATTTAATTCCAGGAGAAATTAACTTGGAAGAAGATGAATTTTTAGAAGTTTATGAAATTGATAAAGATGAAGCATATAACATGGTTATTAGTAATGAGATTTGTGACTCAAAAACTGCTATTGGAATATTATTAACTAAAGAATTAATATAAAGCATAACCTCCTCTTTTCTAACATAAATATATGTTAGGATAAGAGGAGGTTATAAATTTGAGAAAAACAATAAGAAAAAAAGATAGTTTAAGAATAAGTAAAGAAATAATTTATTTAAGTATTATCTTTATTATATTTGTAGCCATAGGAACTTATTTAAATAAGATTTTTTCAAATGGACAAGATATAGTATTAGATAGTATAAATAATTTGAATGACTACTATAGCCATGGAAGTGATATAAACATAAGTGCTGTAGTTTTTTCTAATTTAAGAGAAAACATCATTTTTTTAGGAAGTATAGTATTATTTTCATTATTTGTACTTACTTTTCCTTTAGCTATAATAAGCTTTTTATTAAAAGGAATATCAATAGGCTATACTATTAATAGCTTTATTTTATTAATTAAACTTAAAAGTATAAAAATGATATTGATTATGGTAATAAAAAATTTTATTATAATACCAGGGGCAATATTAATTATTGCCGTGAGTTTTTACTATGTTAAAAATATCTACGAAGAATATAAGCGAGGAAGAAAAGAAGGGATCTTATTTTTAGGTAGAAGATACTTGTTAAATGGTATTATTATAATAGTAATATGTACATCAGTTCAATTATTATTAAATGCAATTAGCATTGGTATTTTACAATTCCTAGTAAGATAAAAGGAGTTATTTATGGAAGTTTTACAACAATATATTGACTATATTAAATCCAAAAAAAAATTATCAGAAAATACCATATGTTCATATTATACGGATATTAAAAAATATCTAGATTATTTAAAGTCAGAGAATATTAAAATTGAAGATGTAACAGAGTATGATATTATTAATTTTTTGGTAAACTTAGAAAAACAAAATATTTCTGTTGCTACAGTATCAAGAGTAACTTCTTCTGTTAAGTCTTTTCATGAATATTTATTTTTAAATCGTATTAGCGAAACTAATCCAGCTAATACTATAAAGAAACCAAAAATAAAAAGAGAAAATATTGAAATTTTAACAGAAGAAGAAGTTGAAGCTCTTCTAAAGTTTCCTGATTTAAGTTGTCCTAAAAAAATGAGAGATAAGGCGATTTTTGAAGTATTATATGGAACAGGTATAAGAGTTTCAGAACTTGTAGAATTAAATTTACAAGATATAGACTTGGAAATTGATTATTTATACTGTAATACGGGTAAAAATCATAGAGTAATACCACTTTGTGAAATAACTAAAGTATATTTAGAGAAGTATATAAAAGAAGGAAGACCTAGTTTAGCCAAAACAGAAGAAGAGGCACTATTTGTTAATGCTCAAGGACAAAGGTTTACAAGACAAGGACTTTGGAAAGTAATTAAAAAATATGCTAATATGGCTAATATAAGTAAAAATATTAATCCTAGTATACTTAGACATTCTTTTGCTATACATTTATTAAAAGGAGGGGCAAATTTAGCTGTTGTAAGTAGAATATTGGGTAATTCCAATTTAGCTAGCTTGCAGCTATATTTAAACCAAATGGACAATAATGTTAGGAAAGAAATTAAGGACAAGCATCCAAGGAAAAAAGAAGGCATATAAGGAGGAAATTTGTATGAGTAGAGTAATATGGATAGTTATAGATAGTGTTGGAGTAGGCGCACTTAAAGATTCAGAAAAATTCGGAGATGTGGGAGTAAATACTTTAGGTAATATAGTTAAAAACCATAAAAATATAAAAATACCTAATATGATTAAATTAGGTATTGGAAATATAGATGGAATAGATTATTTATCAAAAGAAGAAAACCCGATGGGATCCTTTGGTAAATGTGATGAGTTATCATGTGGAAAAGATACAACAACAGGTCACTGGGAAATGACAGGGGTCTTAGTAGAAAATCCGTTTAAAACTTTCCCAGATGGATTTACAAAAGAAATAATAGACGAGTTTGAAAAAAGAACAGGAAGAAAAGTCGTTGGAAATAAGCCGGCTTCTGGAACAGCTGTACTTGACGAGTATGGTGAACATCAAATGGAAACTGGAGATGCAATAGTTTATACTTCAGCAGATAGTGTATTCCAAATTGCAGCTCATGAAGAGATAATACCTCTTGAAGAATTATATAAAATGTGTGAAATTGCAAGAGAAATAATGATGGGTGATAATGCTGTAGCTAGAATAATAGCAAGACCTTATATAGGTGAGAAGGCAGGACACTTTGAAAGAACTTCTAACAGAAGAGATTACTCACTAAACCCATTTGAACCTACAGTATTAGATACAATAAAAGAATCTAATTTAGATGTCATAGGTGTGGGCAAAATAGAAGATATATTTAATGGACAAGGTATAACTGAAGCTATACATACTAAGGACAATATGGATGGCGTAGATCAAACTATTAACTATATTAAAAAAGAAAATAATGGAGTAATCTTCACAAACTTAGTTGATTTTGATTCAAAATACGGGCACAGAAGAAACTCTTTAGGATATAAAGAAGCATTAGAAGAATTTGATGCTAGAATACCTGAAATCATATCATCAATGAATGAAGATGATATATTAATAATAAACGCAGACCACGGTAATGACCCTACTTATAAAGGAACTGATCATACGAGAGAATATATACCAGTACTTGTGTATGGTAAAAATATTAAAAGTGGAATAAATTTAGGTATAAGAAAAAGTTTTGCAGATATAGGAGCTACTGTAGCAGATATATTAAATGTTAAATTACCTGTTAATGGTGAAAGCTTTAAGAATGAAATAATGTAGCAAAATTTCCAACATCTTAAAATATCAATGGATCTGTTTATAAATGTCGTTGGCGACATGAGCAAAGTGAATTTTTAGGAGGCAATCATGAGAATATACGATATAATAAGAAAAAAAAGAGATAGAGAAGAATTAACAAAAGAAGAAATAGATTTTTTCGTAGATAGATATTCAAAGGGAGAAATTCCAGATTATCAAGCATCAGCTCTTTTAATGGCCATATACTTAAATAAAATGAATAAGAAAGAAACTGCCTATTTAACAGAGGCTATGATGAATTCTGGAGAGGTAATGGACTTATCTGCAATAAATGGTGTAAAAGTTGATAAGCACTCTACAGGTGGAGTAGGAGATAAGACTACAATCGCCTTAGCACCTTTAATGGCAGCTTGTGGTGTTCCAGTGGCTAAGATGTCAGGTAGAGGCCTTGGACATACAGGAGGAACTCTAGACAAGCTAGAAGCCATACCTGGATTTTCAATAGAAATGACTCCTAAGAAATTTATAGACTCAGTAAACGATATAAAAATAGCTGTTTGTGGGCAAACAGCATCAATAGCAGTTGCTGATAAAAAAATGTATGCTCTTAGAGATGTTACAGCAACAGTTGACAATATATCTCTAATAGCTGCATCTATTATGTGTAAAAAATTAGCTTCTGGAGCTGATGCCATAGTTTTAGATGTTAAAACTGGAGATGGAGCATTTATGAAAACTTTAGATGACTCTTTTGCATTAGCTAAAGAAATGGTAGAGATCGGAACGGCTATGAATAGAGAAACTATAGCCATAATAAGTGATATGGATGAACCCTTAGGAAGCGCTGTTGGTAACTCTTTAGAAGTTATAGAAGCAATAGAATCCTTAAAAGGAAGAGGACCAAAAGACTTTATGACACTTTGTGAAACATTAGGTGCATATATGCTAGTATCATCTAAGGTAGCTTCTGATTATGAAGATGGAGTAAAAAGAATCAAAGAAGCACTAGAATCTGGTGCAGCTATAGAAAAATTTAAAGAATTTGTTGCTAATCAAGGGGGCAATCCTGAAGTAGCTGATGATTACTCTTTATTACCTAAAGCTAATAATATAGTTGAAATAAAATCTGATAAAAAAGGTTTCATAGATAAAATAGAAGCAGAAGCTGTTGGAGTAAGTGCAATGATACTTGGTGCAGGAAGAGAAACTAAAGAAGATGAGTTAGACTTAAGCGCAGGTATAATCTTAAAGAAAAAAGTTGGAGACTTTGTAAATAAAGGAGATACTATAGCTTTAATGCACTTAAATAGAGAAAATAAATTAGAAGATGCTATGAAAAGATTTAAAAATGCTTATATAATAAGTGAAGAAAAGTCTGAACCTAAAAAATTAATATATGGTGTTGTGACAAAAGATGGAATAAGTAAATTCTAGTTAAATGTTTAAAAAAGCTTAACTTGTAAAAAATAAAGTTAAGCTTTTTTTAATTTTTAATATATTGAACTAAGCAAAGTGAATTTTTTAATTTACGACATTTTTATTGAAATATTTTAACCTTAGATTTATAATAAAAAGGATATAAAAGAGATAAGGAGTTAGCAACTTATGAATCTGAACAATGACAAAAGTAAAAAAATTGTAGTTTTTATAATTGCAGTTTTAATTTTAATTATTGTGGCAACTTTTGTAGTTATTCAACAAATAGGCCCATACAATAAAGCTAATAAAGAAGACATCGTAATCGATATTCCAACAGGATCTGCTCTAAGCCAAGTTACAGATATATTAAAAGAAAACAATTTAATTAAAAATAAAACTTTATTTAAATTATATGTAAGAGTAAGTAATAATTCTTCAAAGCTTAAATCTGGAAAGTACTTATTTAATCAAACTTATTCAAATAAGGAAATAATTGAGGATTTATCTGAAGGTAAAGTTTACAACGAAGGTATAAAGATAACTGTTCCAGAAGGATCTACTTCTTTTGAGATTATGGATATTCTTGTTAAAAATAAATTGGGTGAAAAAAGTGCTTATGAAAAGCTTATAAACAACCCAACAGAATTTAAGGAGAAATTCAAATTTCTAGATGACGAAAAGATTAAATCTTTAGAAGGTTTTTTATATCCAAGTACTTACTATTTTAGTGAAAAACAAAGTGAAAAAGAAGTTTTAGAACATATGCTTGAAACTTTTGATTCAAAGTATACTGACAAATTACAAAAAAAACAAAAGGAACTTAATAAATCTTTATATGAAGTAGTTAATTTGGCATCTATAGTAGAGAAGGAAGCTGTACTTGATGAAGATAGACCAATAATAGCGAGTGTATTTTATAATAGAATAAAAATAGACATGCCATTACAATCTGATGCAACAATTCAATATATTTTCAAAGAAAGAAAGAAAAGTATAACTTATAATGATTTAAAAATTGATTCTCCATATAATACCTATAAGGTTGCAGGATTACCACCTACACCTATAGCAAATCCTGGGATAAAATCTATAGAAGCAGTTTTATATCCAGATAATACAGAATATTTATATTTTGTGGCAACTATAGAAGGTGGAAATACTTATAGTAAAACTTATGAAGAACATGTAAAAAATGTGGAGAAATACAGAAAAGATAGAGAAGAAAGAAATAATAGTTATTCTACAGATAAATAGGGTAAGTATATTATTGATAGTTTGTATGGATTATGTCTTAAAAATTTGAGATATAATCCTATTAATTTGAAGAGAGCAAGTTAAGTAATAAATTAAGGAGTGAAAGAATTGAGTAATATTGTAAATAATGAAGTTGAAAGATATATAAGAGAAACACTAAAAGATAAAGAAGGTTTATTAAAAGAATTAGAAGAATATGCAGCTGAATATAATGTACCTATTGTGCATAAAGAAGTATCAGATTTATTAAAAGTTTTATTAAAAGTTCAAAATCCAAAGACTATATTGGAAGTAGGTTGTGCCATAGGATATTCATCTATTTTATTTTCAACTTCTACAAATGGAGAGGCTAAAATAATAACAGTAGAGAGAAATGAAAAAATGATTGAACAAGCAAAGAAAAACTTTGAAAGATCAGGATTTAATAATAATATTACCTTATTAGAAGGAGATGCGGAAGAATTATTAAAAAATGTTGAAGGTGAATTTGATATGATTTTCTTAGATGCAGCTAAAGGTCAATATCAATTATTCTACGATTTAGTAATAGATAAACTTAAAGTTGGTGGTCTTTTAATTTCAGATAATATTCTTTACAAAGGTATGATTGCTGACGATGATCTTGTAATGAGAAGAAAAAAAACTATTGTAAAAAGAATGAGAAACTATTTAGACTATATATGTAATTGTGGCTACTTAAATACATCATTAATACCAATTGGAGATGGAGTAGCTCTAAGTTACAAGGAAGCAGAAAGGGTTGAAGAATAATAATGTTAAACTTAGAATTATCATCCTTTGCAAAAGATTTGGCAGGATTGAAAGTTGCTCTTGAAAGCGGAGCAGATAGTGTATATATAGGTGGGCAAACTTTTGGAATGGACACTATTTCAAACAAATTTTCTATGGAAGAATTAGAAGAAGGCATAAAATTTGCACATGAAAAAAATAAAAGAGTTTATGTGACTATATCTTTATTGCCACATAACAATGACTTCGTTAAGCTAGAAGAATACTTATTAAAGTTAAATGACATAAAAGTAGATGGTTTAATATTATGCGAGCCAGGGACTTTAGAAATAGTTAGAAAAGTAACGCCTAACATGAAAGTTCACATGGGAATACAAGCTAATATTTATAACTATGAAACAGCAAGATTTTATTATGACTTAGGTGTTAAAAGAGTTGTAATTGCTAAAGAATTAGCGCTTAAGGACACAATTGAAATAAGAAAAAATGCGCCATTAGATTTAGAAATAGAAGCCTTTGTTCATGGTTCAATGGTAATGTCATATTCAGGTAGAAGATTATTATCAAATTATATGACAAGTAAAGACGCTGGAAAATATGACGAGGAAAAAAATTATAATTTAGTAGAAGAAAAAAGACCGGGTCAGTATTGTCCAATATATGAGGATGAAGGTGGTACTATCTTCTATGCTGCAAAAGATTTATGTATGATAGAATTTATTCCAGAACTTATTAAATCTGGTGTTACTATTTTAACTGTAGAAGGACATCTAAAATCAAATGAATATACTGAAAAAGTAATAAAAGCATATAGAAAAGCTATTGATGAATTTATAAATAATCCAGATAACTGGAAATTTGATAAAAACTGGTTAGAAGAACTACAAAACATAGATCATAGAGATTTAACAACTGGATTTTATTTAGAAGAAAATATAGACTATACGAAATAATAATATTAAAGTGCACAATTATGAAAATAAATGTGCATTTTTTAATATTGTAATTAGTAGACAATATTTATGGGTATGATAAATAAAGAGTATGAAAAGACAATAAAACAGTAATGTATTATTATAAAAATTAAATATAAATAGTATAGATTGAATTGTGTCAAAAAATTTATTATAATACATTTATAATATAAAGGACGGAGAGTACAAAATTATGGAAAATAAGAAAGAGGAAGTTTTAAATAAATTATTAGTTCAATTATTTAATGACATTTTACATATTGAAGAAAAATCAATGAAAAATACGGAATTTGCTAATTTATCCATTACGGAAATACATACTATAGAAGCAATAGGTAAAGAAGGAAATAGAACAATGGGAGAAATTGCCCATGATTTGAGAATTACTGTTGGAACGCTAACTACAGCAATAAATAGACTTATTAAAAAGGGTTACGTGGAAAGAAAAAGGATTGAAGAAGATAGAAGAGTAGTACTTGTTAATTTAACTGAAAAAGGAGAAGAAGTATTTAATGTCCATAGTATCTTCCATAAAGAGATGATAGATGCTATATTAGAGGCGTTTAAAGGTGAAGATTTAGAAATATTAACAAAAATTTTAGGAAAAGCAAGCAGATTCTTTGAAAGAAAATATGAAAGCTTCCAATAGGGAGCTTTTTTTATGCTCAAAAATAAAACATAATTTTAAATATAAAATTTACCATTACAGTATTTTTTTTCTTTTAGTTGTCAAAAATAATTACAAATGATAAGAGGTGATTGGATGACAAGGAAGAAAAAAAATACATCAAATAAATTAATAAGAAGAAGGATAAACTGTTTTTTTGTTGTTTTTTTATTATTGTGCGCTTATCTAACATATGAAATATCAAATTTAGCAATATTTAAAAATAAAGAATATGAAAGCAAAGTAGAGAGCCAAAGTTTAGAAACAATAAATTTAAATAGTGGAAGAGGAATAATTTATGATAGAAATAATTTACCTCTTACAGATAAGAAAGAAACTAAGGTATTGCTTGTACCAAAAGATATAATAAGTGGTAATTATCAAAATGTATCCCTTATAAAAAAAGCAACAAAATTAACGGAGGAAGATATATATAAAGCAGTACAAGAACAGTTATCAAATGAAATTATTGAAATAGACATTGACTATATTGATGAAAGTAAAATAGATGAATTAAAAGAGAAAAATATTTCAGTAAAAGAAAAAACAATTAGATATTCAGATAATAGCCTACTAACTCATTTGATAGGATATGTAAAAAAATCAGAAAATAATGGCGTTAGTGGTATAGAAAAATATATGAATGAAGAACTAAAAGATAGTAATAAAAACTATGTATCCGTGTTTAAAGCAGGAGTAAATAATAAAGGTCTTAATTATTTAAAAGGAAGTATAGAAGAAAGTTCAAATGGAGAAAATTCTTCACACCTTAAAATAAGCATAGATTCTAAGATAGAAGAAAAAGTAGAAAAAATTATGGATAAAGAAGAAAATCCTAGTTCAGTAATAATATCAGATGTTAAAACTGGTGCAATTTTAGCAATGTGCTCTAGACCAAACTTTAATCAAAATGAAATATCTGATTATAGTGATAGTGCAAAAGGTGAGCTGCAAAATAGGGCTCTAGCTGTTACATACCCTCCAGGATCTGTATTTAAGCTAGTAGTATTATATGCAGCACTTGAAAATAATGCAATAGATGAAAATTACAGATATAACTGTAATGGAAGTGCAAAGATAGGAACTTCTGGTAAAGTTTTAAATTGCAATAATAATGTTTCCCATGGCTCAGAAGATGTTAGTGATGCATTAGCTAATTCTTGTAACTGTGCATTTTATGATATAGCAAAACGAGTAGGTAGTGAAAAGATATTTGAAGCCATAAAAACACTTCATTTAGATGAAAAAATAGATATAGGAATAGATGAAGAAAAAGATTCTAAAATACCTGAAGATATAGCTCTTAGTAATTTAGCAATTGGTCAGGCTAATATAGAATTTACTCCGCTTCAAATTAATCAACTTACTCAAGCAATAGCTAATAATGGTACATATATGCCACTATATATATATAATAGTATTATAGATAATAATAAAAACATCATAAAAGAATACAAACCTAATAAAAAGTCAGAAATAATATCTCCTTACACTATGACTAGAATTAAAAACATGATGATGAAAGTATCAAAGGTTGGTACAGCAAAAGCATTATCACATTTACAAGGAGGATGTGGTGTAAAGACAGGTACTGCTCAAAGTAGTTTAAATGGAAAGGATATATCTCATGGATGGATTACAGGTTTTTATCCAGAAATAAATCCTAAATACGCCATAACGATTATAATTGAGGGAACAGAAAAGGAAAGTAAATCAGCAACTCCAACTTTCAAAGAAATCTGTGAAAATTTAAAATAAATTTAACGAAGAATAGTCAACTTTACCAGGTCACTTTCATATAATTTAGAGTGACACCTAAAAAAGGGGGTGGCCTGTTGACTATTCTAAAATCATTTGAAAAACCATTAACCCCTGAAGAAGAGATACATTATTTATCTTTATTAAAAAATGAAGATAATCAAGAAGCTAAAGAAATTTTAATAGAGAGAAACATGAGATTAGTTGCTCATATAGCAAAAAAATATAATAACTCTAATGAGGACCAAGATGATCTTATATCAATAGGAACCATTGGTTTAATTAAGGCTATAGAGACATTTAAAGTAGATAAGGGAACAAGACTAGCAACTTATGCATCCAAATGTATAGAAAATGAAATTCTAATGAATATCAGAACTAATAAAAAGAATAAGGTGCAAGTTTCTCTTCAAGACCCTATTGGTGTAGATAAGGAAGGGAATTCCATTAGCTTAATAGATATATTAGGTACTGAACCTGATTATGTAATAGACCAGGTTGAATTAAAAGTACAAATAAGTAAGCTTTATGAAAAGTTGGATAAAATTCTCACAGATCGAGAAAAAGAAATTATTCAATTAAGATATGGACTTACACCTTTGGGATATAAAACTCAACGAGAAATATCTCAAAAACTTAACATATCACGTTCTTATGTATCAAGAATTGAAAAAAAAGCTCTTAAAAAGTTGAGAAAAGAACTAAAATCAGAAAAAAGCCTTGAATAAGGCTTTTTTTGTCGTATATAACTTTTTCGCTTATATCCAGAAATTGACAAAATATTTAATATAATTATGATAATATAACTTATATGATAAAAAAAGAGAAAAAAATATGAAGTTTATACTCAAGAATCGTGTTTTTTAGTAATGAATCAAAATGTATGTAATTTAAAAATAAATAAGTTATTACTGCTATCATACTATAAAGGGGGGAAGCTTTATGATTCTAAATGAATATGGTGAATTACTATATTTATTAAAAATTATTACTAACATTGCTATACCACTATTGTTAATATTTATATATAAAATATCAAAAGACAAAAATATATTGTTAATATTACCATTATTTTTTTTAGATTTATTAATAATGCAATTAAAAGAATATAATATTAGACTAATAATGAACTATGCTACGGAAATATCATCTATAGTTATTTTTCTAAAACTTCTTATACTATTTCAAATAAAAATAAAAAGCAAAAGTAGTTTGAAAAAGTATATCACTCCTTTAATATTTACTATTGGACTAGTATATACAGTACTTTATGGTTCCATGACTATGGATGTAATATATGAAATATTAATTAACTTATGTATTTTAAGCATTATATGTATTAACGTTATATATATAAAACATAAAGAAAATGAATTGAACAAAAATAAGTTTCGTATGAATAAGCAATATATATCAAGAACAATAAAAGAAGTAGAAAATGAAACGTATATTCAGAACTATATGAGGGAAGAAATTAAAACTGTTAATGATAAATTAGCTAGTATTGTTGAAGTAATTAATATTCCTATAATAATTTTAAATGCATTTAATTATAAGTGTATTTTTAAAAATAAGTATTTCGATGAATTTATAATAGGAAATAATTATAATGTTGAAAACTTTGATTTTAGTGATTTTATAAGTAATGAGTTAAATAAAGATCCTAAAAACATATTTGATCAAATAAGTAAGATGGATTTTGGAAAAGAAAATTTTTTACAAATAGAATTTGTTAATAAGAAGTATAAGTTAGTTTTAGTAAAAGACTACTTTGAAGGTGGGGAAACCATAATTTGTGAATTGAAAGATATTACTGAAATATCTATTGAAGAAGACAAATTGAAAAAAAGCGAATTAAGATATAAAACTTTAATGGATATATTAAGTGATGGTGTACTTATTCATGATGGGGATAATATTAGCTACATTAATAAAATAGGAATGGATATTTTTGATTTAGATTCATCTATAAAAAATGTGTGGACTATGGACAAAATAGAAAAAAGAATAAGCAAAGATAGCAAGGATGAGTTTTTACATAATATATTTGTTTTGAAAAATGGTGATAAAGAGCAAGAAAAAAGCCAACTTGAATTGGAAAATGGAAAGATTATAGATTTCATTTCATCGACTTTTAGGCTAAATGGTAAAAAAATGATATTAAGTATTGCCAGTGATTGTACGGAACATGAAGTTGCATTAAATAAACTTGATGAAAATAAAGAGACTTATTATGGATTAATTCAAACTTTACCAGAAGGAATCATATTAGTGAATAAATATACAAAAAAACAAGTATACACTAATAAATACATGATGAGGTTGTTAAAAGACATGGGACTAGACAACTTTAATAAAATAATAGATACATACTTAGAAAATAATGAAGAAGTTAATTTTAAAACTTTTTATATGAATCAAGAAAAAAATAAAAAAATATCAATAGCCATAGAACAAGTGCCAAAACAAGATAATCTACTTGTTATAGTAAGAGACTTAGAAATTGAACAACAACTGGAGAGTGTGTACAATAAACTTCGAATGATAAAAGAAAGAAACAAGTTTAAAACTGAATTTTTAACAAGAGCATCTTCGATTATAAAGAAACCAATAAATACTATATTTGAAGTTAATAAATTTTTAGATAACAACAAAGATATATATAATTATGATGGTGTAAGAAGTTATACTAAAACAGTTAAACAAAATTCTTACAGATTAAAGAGATTATTAAATAATATAGAAGAAATAAGTAAGATAGAGGCAGGTATATATTATAGAGATTATAAAATCTATGATATAGTTAAATATTTAGAAGAGCTTGTTCAATTATGTAGAGCATATACAAAACCTAAAAATTTAGATATAACATTTGAAAGCAATAAAAGAGAAGTTCTAATTTTTATGGATAAAGAAAAAATTGAAAAAATTATACTTAACTTATTATCTAATGCAATAAAATTTACTGAAAAAGGCGGAAAAATAAAAGTATCATTAAAAGTAGATAAAAAAGATATAACAATAGCTATTAAAGACAATGGTAGTGGAATACCTAGCAATAAACTTGATTTTATTTTCGAAAACTTTGAACAAGTTAATAGATCCTTATCTAGAACCGCAGAAGGAACTGGGGTTGGTTTATATCTTGTTAAGAAGTTAGCTTTGGTTCATCATGCCAAGATTCAAGTTAATAGCAAGATAGGCTATGGAAGCAAATTTGAAGTAATCCTTAAAGGTAATTATTTAGAAAGTACTAAAGAAAATAAACATAAAATTGAAAACATTATAATAGATAGAGAGTCTATTGACTTAGAGTTTTCTGATATATATCTGGCTTAGCGCTTAAAAATAGGGGGGGGGAAGTAATGAATGGCTTTATTGTAAATTTGAACACACTAACGATTTCCTTATTCTTATGTGTTTTTTTTATTATTTTATCTAGTATAGGTATTAGAAAAAGCAAAAAAAATATAATTCAATTAGTATTGATAGGAACTATTCTAACAATGAAAATATGCTATTACTTAAAAAGAATAGTAGCAAATACTATAATTGCTAATGATTATAATTTATTTTATATGTTTTTAGTAGGGGATATAATAGTACTAATATTATTTTATCTTATATCTAATGATGAAAAGATTAACTTACATAGAAGAATCATTTTTTTTATAAATTATGTAGCTTGCATATTTTCATTTTATTTAAGCCTTAATAATATACATACTAATTTAAATAATTTTATGATTATAAGTCTTATTATAGGAAATATCTACTTATTTTATAGTAAATATCCTAAGGTGATACAGACTATTTCATTATATTATATTATTAATTTTATCTTAGTATTGCAAAGTCATATTATTAATTGGCTTATATATAGTAATATACTTCTAGATTTATTAATTGTTTCACTTATATTCTTTAAAACTTATATAATTTACATTGAGCAGCCTAACATAAAATATGCTAAAACAGAAAGTAATTTAAGTAGAAGTGCCATAAATATGAAGTTATATGATGAAAGATTGAATAATTATAGAATGGTTAATAAAATATTGCAAGAAGACTATGATTTAAAAGAAAAAAATCTGCATATTCTTCTAGGGCAATTTAAGAAAAGTGCCTTATTAATTGACGAAGATAACTATATTATTAATAATGATGTTGTATTTAAAACTATGTTTAATTCATATAAGGACTACCATACAGCGATAAAACTAGATAATTTTTTAAATGACAATATGATAGAAAAAGAAAAATTTTTAAAAAGTATAGAAGATGCAAGATATTATGGTGAAAGCGTAATTACTGAGGTAACAATAAAGGATGGTAGGATTTTTGAATGTGTCTTTTCTTTATATGAAGAATATGAATCTTCAAAAGTCATTTGTATATTATCTGATATTACGTATGAAAAGAAAATGGCCTTAAAGATACAAGAAAATGATGTAAAGTATAAAAAGATAGTTGAAAATATACCATACTCTATAATATTAGAGAAAAATAAAGAGATAGTTTATAATAATAATAAGTTAGATATAGACTTAAATAATAGTGATATTAAGAATATTATTCTAAATAGCGCAACAAAAGGTGAAATAAATTATATTGATGATGAAAGTAAAGAAATTTCATTATATATAGACAGAATAAAATTTATTGAGGATGATGAGGAAATTAGTTTAATTGAAATAAAAGATATTTCTAACTATAAAAAGTTACTTAATAAATTGGAGGTTAGTACAAATCAATATAAAACTTTAATAGATACTATACCAGAGGCAATATGTGTATTAGATTATGAAAGTAAAGAGTTTGAATATGCAAATGATACTTTCTTTGAATTATTCAAAATTCAAGATATAGAGAATATGGACTTGGATGAAATATATAATGACATAGCAATTAGTTCTGGTAATATAAATGAAAATATTAAATATATAAGGAAAACTCTAAAGGATGGATACGGAGGGTTAATAAATATTGAAAGTAGTGTAGTACTTATTAATATTAATAAATCTACTAAAATGGTACTAATAATTAGAGACATTACAGAAGAAATTAAAGTGGAATCTATGAAAAAAGAAATTTTAGAAAGTGAAATTATTAATAAGGACAAGGATGATTTCTTTATAAATATGTCACATGAACTGTTAACACCGGCTAACTTACTTCATAGCAGTAATCAATTTATAGAAAGAAACTGTAAAGATATTATTAAGAGAGAGCCTAATGGTGAGTTTGCCAACTCTATATCAGTTATGAAAAAACATGTGGAAGTTTTGATCACACTAATTAATAAGATTATGGAATTATCTAAGTTAGAAGAAGATAACCATAATGAAAGTAATGAAATTTACGATATTGTATCTTTGTGTGAAGATATAGTTACTCAATTAAATAAGTATACTGATTATAAAAATATTAACATAGTATTTGATACAGATGAAGAGGAAGTATATACAAAAATAGATTCAGATGATATGACTAAAGCTATTCTTACCTTATTATCTGTAGTAGTAAAAAACTCTAGGATAAAAAGTACAATTGATTTTAGTATAAAAACCAAAGTAGATAAAGTAATAATTATGATAGAAAATTTCAAAAGATATAATTACGAGCAATACCTTGATAATTATGAAGAAAAAATTCTTAATTTAAGTATGTCCATTGCAAAGTTAATAGTGAACAAATATAAGGGAAAAGTAGACATGAGAACTAACAAAGATGATTGCATATTAATTGAGATGGAACTTAATATTGAAAAAAATATTAATGATAATGAAAAAACTATTAAAGTAATTGATGAAAACTTTATCTATAATGAATATAAGAAAATATGCGATTTATAGTTAAAATAAGACGTATAAATTACTAAAGATATGATAATAAACATAATAAAGGAGCTACTATGAATATAAATTCTAACACAAAATTAATAGGTCTTTTTGGACAACCAGTAAGCCAAAGTTTTTCACCAAGCATACATAATTACTTATCACAAAAATATAAAAAAAATAATATTTATATGTGTTTTGAAATAGAAAAAAATAACTTAGAAAATGCAGCACAAAGTATAAAAACTTTTAATATGAAAGGTTGTAATGTAACAATTCCTTATAAAGTAGATATAATCCCATACCTAGATAAAGTAGACAAAAATGCACTACTTATAGGAGCTGTAAACACAATAAAAAATGTAAATAATGAATTAGTAGGCTATAACACAGATGGTATAGGATTTATAAAATCTTTAACAGATGAAGGTTATGATTTAAAAGATAAAAAAATAATCATTTTAGGGGCTGGAGGAGCTTGTAGAAGTATAGCAGTAGAATTGGCTAACAAAGAAGTTTCTTATATTGAAATTAGAAATAGAAGTGAAGAAAATGCAAAGAATATTTGTAACTTAATTAATAGTAATTTCTTATTAAAAGCCGATTATGACACAAATCCAGTAGAAGAAAATGATTTGAAAAGCTTTGATATTTTAATTAATACTACGCCTATAGGTATGGGATCTAAGGACTGTCCAATAGATGTTAATATAAATCCACCTAAAAATTTACTAGTTTGTGATATTGTATACAAGCCTTATGAAACTAAATTATTATCTTGGGCTAAAAATAATAATTTAAAGGTTGTTTATGGCATTAATATGTTAATTAATCAAGGATTATTAGCTTATGAAATATGGGAAAATATAAAAGCGAGTGAGGATGATCTTGAAGAAATAAAGAATATATATTTCAATTCACTAAAGTAAAAATTTAGGAAGGGTGATGAGGATTAAAAGAAAAGGATTCACAACTTTAGAATGTGTAATAAGCTTATTTATTGTTAGTATGATAGTATTTATAATCACATCAACATTGCATAATAATATTATTTTGCTTAAGAAAAATAATCATAATAGACAGATGTTATATATAGCTAAAGAAAAAATCGAAGATGAAAGAAATAAAATAAAAATGAGTACTAATACAGACAGATATGATGCAGAGCAAACGGTGAACAATTTTAAAATAAAAACTTCAGTTACTCCAATTAGTTATTATAATTGTTATGATTTAAGAGTTAAAGTATCAGATAATAATAGAGAAATGGAACTTAATACTTATGTTACAAAGAAAGAGTAAAGGTTCAATTTTAATTATGTCTGTTATTACATTTACAATAATTAGTTTAATATGTATTACATGTTCCAGTTTGATTTTAAGTAATAACAGAATCAGTGAGTTAGAATATAAAACTGAAAAGCTTAAGGAAGAAAATCTTGGAGTTATTGAACTTATTTATAGTAATATGCTTAAAGAAGTTAAATATGCTATGGAAAACACGGAAAGAGAAGATGAATTTTATAATTATTTAACTAAAAATAATAGCGCAATATTTATAAATAAAGTAAAGAAAATTGAAAATACAGGCCTTACAAATAGAACTATAGATATGGCTTTTGATAATAGTTTGTCTACAAAAGAATACATTCATTATAAAATTTCAACAAAAAGTAAAATTAATAATCATGATAAATATGCACTGATAAGTGTGAAAATTAAAAATCCTTGGTTTGGGAAAACAGAGAAAAATTTAGAAGAATCAAATATGAATGAAGAAGAAGATTTAAATATGGAAGTTAATGTTGAAAATACTGAGGATGAAATTGCTGAAATAAATGAAGGTGATTTGATTATGTTGTATAATTACGAGGAGAAATAATATATGAAGCGAGAAGGAATGTGAGTACGCTTGAACTTATAGTAACAATAAGTATAATAGTCATCTTATCTAGTATTTGCTTTATGAAATACGAAGGTGATAATTATAAAATGGAAATTTTTGCGAGAGAGTTATGTTCAGACATACGTTATGTAAGAAGAGAGAATATGTTAAACAATACTAATGTTTATATTAGGTTTTTAAATGAAAATAACAAATGGTCTTATATTTTACATAAAAATAAAAAAGAAGACAAAAGATTGTATTTACCTAAGAATGTAAATTTAAACTTTCCAATAGGCCAGAACAATTCCTTAATATCTTTTTATACGAGTGGTCTATATAAAAATGGTGGTGGAACTATAAGCATTAATAAAGGTGATAAGTATAAATATATTACAATAGTGCCAGTAAGCGGAAGAGTGCTATACAAAGAGGGAATATATGAAAAGTAGAAAAGGTTACTTGCTTTTAGAAAGCATAATATCTTTATTTATTATAGTTACTATTTCTTTAAGCTTATATTCATTTTTATTTTTTAGTAATAAATATAAAAAAACTATTGAAGACAATGTTGAATTATATGAACAAGGTGAAGAAATGTGTTATCAAATTAATAAAGTTATAGAAAATAGTGATGGAATTATAAGTATACGTGATTTGAATGGAAATACCATAAACGGAGATACTTCATCTTATAAAAAAATTAATTCAATGAAGTGTAAATATAAAAATCAATATAGAAATGTAAAAGATAAGGAAATAAGTTATAAGAGCAATAAAAAACTGTTTATAAATACGCTAAATAGTAGTGGAAATAGTGAAACTGGAGGGTATGAAATAGGTGACTACGTTGATTTTATATCTGTAATGATAGAAAATAATAAGATATCTGTCAAACTTAATTTAAGTAAAAATGATGAAAAATATGAAACGACTTTTAAATCTTATATAAAAAACTTTTGAATGAAAATAGGACGATATTAATCGTCCTATTTTCATGTGATAAAACAATTACAAAGTGCAGTACTAATTTGTATGATGCTGCTTTAGTGGATATTATATAGTTATGATTGGTTTGACAACAATGAATTGATGTTAGTATATAGAAAAGTAATTTTCATAAATAGTCTTATGATATAATATTATTTGTGAATGTTAATATAGTAAAAAGCTATAAATATAAATAGTTTGATTGAAAATATAATATAGTTATAAAATTAAAAGGTATAAATTTAAATTTCTTATAAGAGGTGAAAAAGTGAGAGAACTTAAAAATATAGAAGAAAAAATTTTAGATAGTGCATTATATCTTTTTGGAAAGAATGGTTCATTAAATGTTCCAATTAGGACAATAGCAAAGGAAGCAGAAGTAAATGTAAGTGCAATAAATTATTATTTTAGAAGTAAAGATGAAATGATAAAAAATGTTCAAAGATTTTATATTCAGAACACAATTTTAGCTTATTCCAAGCTTGATAATGAACAGCTTAGTGATGAAGAAAAGTTAATCCTGTGTACTAATGAAATAATGGAATATGCATTAAGATATCCAGGAGTGCTTGTAATGCAAAAGGAAGCTACTAAGGCTGGTGAAGATGAAGAAATATCAAGAGAAATAATAGATATCACAGAATCTTTAAATAAAAAGTTAGATAGAGTTTTAAAAAAAGTAATTAAAATATCTGAAAATAAATTTACATATGCAAAGATGGTATTTTTATCATCAATTATTTATCCTACTAGTGATCTTAATACAGAAGACTTAAAAAATGAATTGATAAATGATAAAGATAAAAGAATAGAGTATATAAGATATATATTGAATATACTAAAAAATAATTAAGTTGGTAAGTGAGAATATATTTACAAAAGTGTAGATATATTCTTTTTTTACAGTATTAAAACATTTTGTTTGAAACATATTGATTAAATCAAAGTGATGGAATATAATAAAATAAAACAAGAATCTTAATTTGATAAAAAATAAATTTTAAGGGGGATATTATGTATTATAATCATTTATTTAACTCTATAAAAATAAGGGGATTGGAAATAAAAAATAGGGTTATATTTCCTGCTATGGGGACAAAAATGCTTAATGGAGATAGCTATGTAACTGATCAACTAATTGATTATCATGTAGCCAGAGCAAAAGGTGGAAATGGTTTAAACTTTACAGAAGTATGTTCTGTATACAGTAAATCATCACCAAAGAATTTTTTAGCTTTGTCTGATGATAAATACATTCCAGGAATGAAGAAATTAGTTGATGCAATTCATAAGGAAGGTGGATTGATTGGTGCTCAATTATGGTTAGGAGGATCAGCAGTATTATTTGGGGATTCAAGTGCAATGGTTGTATTGCCTACTGACTTTCAAGCATCTCCTGATTATGTAATACCAGGAGCTAGTATAGAAATAATCAAAGAAGCTGTTGAAGCTTTTGGAACAGCAGCAAAGCGTGCAGTAGAAGTAGGGTTTGATACGGTTGAGTTCCATGCAGGGCACAACTATACTCCACATTCTTTCTTAAGTAAGGCATTTAATAAAAGAAGAGATGAGTATGGTGGGTCTTTTGAAAATCGTTCAAGATTTTTATTAGAATGTATAGAATCTATACGTAATAATATACCTGAAGATATGCCACTATTTATGAGAATAGATGCATTTGATGATTATGTTGAAGATGGTTTAACTATTGAAGAAGTAATTGAATTTTGTAAATTATCTAAGAATGCAGGTGTAGATGTAGTTGATGTTTCAAGAGGAAACTTTTCAAGTGCAGCTATTAAATATGAAGTACCACCAGTAGATTTACCAAGAGGATTTAATGTTGATAATGCAACAAGAATAAAGAATGAGACTGGTTTAGTAACAGTTGCTGTAGGCAGAATAAATGATCCAGAGCAAGCTGATGAAATTATTAAGGACTGCAAAGCGGATATGGTTGTTATAGGAAGAGGACAACTTGCAGATCCAGAGTTTTGTAACAAAGCTATGAAAGGAAAAGCTGATAGCATTATACGTTGTGTTGGATGTAACCAAGGATGCTATGATGGATTTAATTCCAAAGATGTTCCTTTTATAACCTGCTTAAGAAACCCAGCTTTAGGAAGAGAGAAGGAATATGAATTAAGAAGAACTGAAAAACCTAAAAAGGTACTGATTATTGGTGGAGGAGTTTCAGGGCTACAAGCTGCAATTACTTTAAAAGAAAGAGGACATATTCCGGTAATATGTGAGGCTAGTGATTCATTAGGAGGTCAATTTGTATTAGCTGGAGCAGCACCAAGGAAGGAAGAAATGAAATTGGCAGCTATCCATATGGGAGAAGAATGTAAGAAAGCAGGTATTGAAATTAGACTTTCTACAAAGGTAACACCTGAAGTAATTAAAAGTGTAAATCCAGATGAAGTTATAGTAGCAGTAGGATCTTCTCCAATAAAACTAAATATACCTGGCTCTGATTTAGCTAATGTTACAAACTCTCATAATGTATTAGCTGGGAAAGTTAAAATAGAGGGGAATGTAGTAGTAGTAGGGGGTGGATTAGTAGGTCTTGAAGTTGCTGAGTATCTATCAGGTAAAGTTGGAAAGATTACTGCTGTTGAAATGTTAAATGAAGTAGCCAAAGATTTAGGCCAACTTCGTAAGATTTGTGTAATGGAGAATTTATATGAAGAAGGAATAACTACTATAACTAATGCTAAATGTGTAGAAATAAAAGAGAATTCAATTACTATTGATAAACAGGGTGTTTTAGAAGAAATACCTTGTGATTATACAGTTGTATCAATAGGTTCAAGAGCTCGTGATCATAAGGAAATATCACAATATTGTGATGAAAATAATATACCTTATCATATAATAGGAGACGCAATTAAAGCTAGAAGAGCATTGAATTGTGTTAAAGAGGCAGTAGACGTGGCAAGAGAAATATAATAAGTTATTAATTAACTTTGTATATAGAAACCTAAGAACTATACTTGGGTTTCTTTTTATTTTAATTAATGAATATTTAGGAAAACATATAATTACCTTTGTTCTAAGATCAAACTCTATGCGATGCGCTATTTAATGTGAAAAATGTAAAAAGAGCTATCCCTTTAATGATTTAAAAATCATTTTGAGACAACTCTTTTTCCGTTTACATACACACATAAATAAACATTTTTAAACAACACATAACAAAAAACAAATTAAAGATATGAGACTCATATCTCTAATTATAAATTACAATATATTATGGTATTTTACAATAATTTACTTATATTTTTATGTTAAAAAAATTTTATTTAGTTTTATTGTGTTCAAATAGTAGAATAATAGTATACAATCTAATTAAATTAAAATGTATATGATTAAAAAATAGAACTTATGGAGAATAATATGAAGTGTGTAAGAGTTAAAAATATAAGACTAGGTTGTGGCAAACCTAAAATTTGTACATCTTTAGTAGGTAAAAGTGAAAATGAAGTAATAAAAGAATGCGAAAAAATATATTCTATGGATGTAGATATTGTAGAATTAAGATGTGATTTTTATGAATATATTAAAGATATTACAAAAGTATGTGATTTGTTAGATAAAATAAAAAAAAATTTGAATGAAAAGCCTTTGATTTTTACTATCAGAAGTAAAGAAGAAGGCGGAGAAATAAATATAAGTGAAAATGAGTATATAGATTTATATAAAAACATATGTGAAAAAAAACTTACTGATATTATTGATGTAGAGCTTAGAGTTGGAGATGAAAAAATAAAAGAATTAGTTGAAATAGCTCATAATAATGATATTAAAGTAATTATTTCTAAACATGATTTTGAGAAGACTCCTTCTAAAAGTGAAATGATTGAAGATTTAATAAAAATGCAAAAACTAAATGGGGATATTCCAAAATTGGCAGTTATGCCCAATGATTATATAGATGTAATTAAATTATTAGAAGTTACTAGTATAATGAAAGAAAAATATAATGAAACTCCAATAATAACTATTTCCATGGGAACTAAGGGCATAATAAGTCGTATGAGCGGTCAGATATTTGGTTCTTGCTTAACATTTGCTTCTGGAACAAAAGCATCCGCGCCAGGGCAAATAGAAGTTGAAGATTTAGATATTTCTCTGGAAATAATCAATAAGTATTATAAGGAAGAAATTAATTTACAAAAAAATAATATTATACTAATTGGTTTTATGGGAACTGGTAAGAGTTCCGTATCAAAAAAGCTAAGTGAAGTATTAAAAATGAAAAGCATTGATACTGATCAATATATTGAAAGAAAAGAAAATACAACTATTGATAAGATTTTTTCTGTTAATGGAGAAGAGTATTTTAGAAAATGTGAAAAAGACGTTTTATTAGAATTATCAAATGAAAAAAATATTATTATTTCCGGTGGAGGGGGAATAGTAATAAAGGAAGAAAATATTAAATTAATGAAAGAAATGGGAAAAGTGATATTGCTTACAGCAAGTTCTAATATCATATACAAAAGAGTAAAACATAGCAAAGATAGACCAATTTTAAATGATAATATGAATGAAGAATATATATCAACTTTAATGAAGAAAAGAGAAGAAAGATATTTGCAAGCAGCAGATATAATTATAAATACAGATAATAAAAGTATAGAAAAAATTTGTGAAGAAATAATAAATAAGTTATGATTTATAAGTCACTAAAAACGTAACTTTATAAGTAAATAAAGGCTTTTATTAAATTTTTACTAAAGTAACATTATTTGAATTAAGTGATTTAGTATAAAAAACAGAGAAATTATAAAAATATAATAAAGTAGTTAGTTAAAAACTTGTTTAAATAACTTAATGTATGATATTATATTAAGAGAAAAAATTATTTTGTAAAAATATGCAATTTACTTAATAAGTTATTGTATATTAAAAATTTAAATTCATATGATGATATGTATTGGGATGAAGTTAATAGATATCATCAAGACATATATGATGACAAATTTTTTAGATGGAGGAACAGATATGGTAACAGCAGGAGATTTTAGAAAAGGTGTAACTTTCGAAAAAGATGGACAACCTTGTTTAATAGTTGATTTCCAACACGTTAAGCCAGGAAAAGGTGCAGCTTTCGTAAGAACAAAATACAAAAACTTAAAAACAGGAGCTATAAGAGAAGAAGCTTTCAACCCAAGTGATAAATTCCCAAAAGCATTAATAGAGACTAAGCAAATGCAATACTTATATGATGATGGTGAATTATACTACTTCATGGACGAAGAAACTTACGATCAAATACCTTTAAACTATGAGCAAGTTGAAGATGCTATAAAATTCTTAAAAGAAAACGAAGTAGCAACTATAAGATTCTACCAAGGACAACCATTCCAAGTAGAGGCTCCAAACTTTGCAGAATTAACAGTAACTGAAACTGAGCCAGGAATAAAGGGAGATACTGCTTCGAACGTAACTAAGTCAGCTACAGTTGAAACAGGTGCAGTAGTTCAAGTACCTTTATTTATAAATGAAGGTGACAAAATAAAAATAGACACTAGAACTGGTGAATATTTATCAAGAGTTTAATATTTTAATGTATAAAAAGCTTATATATCTCAATAATAATGATATATGAGCTTTTAGTTTATAAATAAAATGAAAGTGAGGTATTAATATATGAAGTATCTAGGCGAAGAAGTAGCATATTTAAGAGGTTTGGCAGAAGGTTTAGAAATAGAAAGCGAAACTAAAGAAGGCAAAATGATATGCAAGATAATAGATGTACTTGAAAACTTAGCTGACACATTAGACGATATGCAAGAAGATTATGATGAGTTAGTGGAATATGTTGAAAGTGTTGACGAAGATTTATCAGATGTAGAAGACATATTATATGAAGAAGACGAAGATGATTTTGACGATGATTATGATGACTACGATGATGAAGATTACGATGATGAAGATGAATTAAGTTACATAGAAATGGAATGCCCAAATTGTGGCGATTTAGTTGACATAGACGAAGAACTATTATTTGATGATTCAGTAGATGTTATTTGCCCTAACTGCCAAGCAATAATATTATCATCAGAAGAAGATGAAGATTGTTGTGGATGTGTATGCAGCTGCGAAGATCACGAAGAGAAATAGAACAGAAAATTATTAAAATATTTTGCCTATGAAGCTTTCTGCTCCATAGGTTTTTTGCATTATTTTATTGAAAATAGTACACTATAAAATGATATAATTATTTAAGGAGGAACAATGAACGTTAATAAGAAAGCAATTTATAACATTAGTAAATTTGAAGAAACAATTAATTATATATTTGAGGACAAAAGTTATATTTTAGAAGCATTAACTCATAGTTCATATTCAAATGAAAATAAAAATTATAAATTCAATGAAAGATTAGAATTTCTTGGAGATTCAGTTTTAAGTATAGTAATAAGTGATTATTTATTTAAAAAAGAAAAGAATCTTCCAGAAGGTGAACTTACAAAACTAAGAGCAAATATTGTATGTGAAGAATCACTTAGTGAAGTCGCAGGACAAATTCATTTAGGAGAGTACCTATTACTTGGAAAAGGTGAAGAAGCTACTGGTGGAAGAGACAGAATATCAATTCTAGCAGATGCTTTAGAAGCAGTAATTGCAGCTATTTACTTAGATGGTGGTTTAGAAGAAGCAAGTAAATTTATATTTAAATTTATGGAAGAAATAATAGAAAACTCTGTTGAAGGTAAAATATTTAGAGATTATAAAACATATCTTCAAGAAGTTTTACAAAGCAAAGGTGAACAACACATATGGTATAATTTAGTTGAAGAAAAAGGGCCAGACCATAATAAGAGATTTGTTATGGAAGTTGGAATCAATGATGAAGTATTAGGTGTGGGAGAAGGCAAAAGTAAAAAAGATGCAGAACAAGTTGCTGCAAAATCTGCTCTTAAATCACAAAAAATTTAACTTAAGAGGTTTATAAAATGAAAAAGAGAATAATACCCATATTCGTGCCACATAGGGGATGCCCTCATGATTGTATATTTTGCAATCAAAAGAAAATAACAGGAGTTAGCACAGAAGTCACTAGTGAAGAAGCGAGAAATATTATAGAAGAATATTTACCTACTATACCAAAGGATGCCAGTGTGGAAATTGCATTTTTTGGTGGTAGTTTTACAGCAATAGATGAAAAAACACAAAATGAGTTACTATCAGTGGCTAAAGAATATGTAGAAAAGGGTTTAGTGTCAGATATAAGAATGTCAACAAGACCAGACTGTATTAGTGTAGATATCCTAAATAGATTAAAAGAATACAAAACAACAATAATAGAGCTTGGAGTACAATCAATGGATGCAAAAGTACTTCATGATAGCGCTAGAGGACATGATATAGAAAGTGTAATCAAAAGTTCACACTTAATTAAAGAGTCTGGCATAAACTTAGGACTTCAAATGATGGTTGGGCTACCTTCAGATACAGAAGAAAAATGTATTGAAACTGCAAAAAAATTCATAGAACTAAATCCATTTTGTGTAAGAATTTATCCTACATTAGTAGTAAAAGATACAGGACTTGAAACATTATTAAATAAAGGGGAATATAAGCCTTTTACTTTAGAAGAATGTATTTCAATTGTTAAAAAGCTTTTAGTTTTATTTTATGTTAACAACATAAATGTTATAAGAGTTGGGCTTCAAGCAACAGAAGATATACAGCTTGGAAAAGGAATAGTAGACGGACCTTATCATCCAGCTTTTAGAGAATTAGTTGAAGGGGAAATGATCAAAGACTACTTACATTATCTTGTTATACAAAATAAGACTGTAAGCAATTTAGAAATAAAAACAAACAATAAAAACATATCAAAAGTAGTTGGTAATAAGAAGAGCAATAAATTATTCTTCAAGAATGAACTTAATATTAATATGAAGATAAAACCAGAAAATATAGACGAAAATGAATTCATAATAATGTTAGATGATAATAAGGTAGTAAATATTAAAGCAGAAGATATGTACAAAAAACTTTATAATATTTATAACTTGTAGGAAAGACATCTCGTTGGCGATATGAAGTGTAGCGCCCACGCAGTGGCTTAAGCGAAGCAAATTTTGTAAGGAAGGGAGAACGTAAGCATTGTATTTAAAGAGATTAGAGTTAAAAGGATTTAAATCCTTCCCAAACAAAACAGATATAATCTTCAAAGAAGGTGTAACAGCAATAGTTGGACCAAATGGAAGTGGTAAAAGTAACGTATCTGATGCTGTTAGATGGGTTCTTGGAGAACAAAGTATAAAAAGTCTTAGAGGAGATAAACTTGAAGATGTTATATTTGCTGGATCTGATAACCAAAAACCTATGAATTTCTGTGAGGTAGCTCTTACAATAGATAATTCAGATGAAAAGTTAAATATAGATTATAGTGAAGTTACCATAAAGAGAAGGGCTTATAGAAATGGTGAAAGTCAATTCTATTTAAATAATAAAAACTGTAGGCTAAAAGATATAAAAGAAATTTTATTAGATACAGGAATTGGGAAAGATGGATACTCTATTATAGAGCAGGGGAAAGTTGACGAAATCTTAAGCAATAACCCAGTAAACAGAAGAAAAGTTTTTGACGAAGCTTGTGGAATATCTAAGTATAGATATAAAAAGACGGAGTCAGAGA
The DNA here is from genome assembly GCF_020748465.1 of Terrisporobacter mayombei. GTDB lineage: Bacteria > Bacillota > Clostridia > Peptostreptococcales > Peptostreptococcaceae > Terrisporobacter > Terrisporobacter mayombei. The sequence goes on along the minus strand of NZ_JAHZMP010000001.1, from coordinate 707,501 downwards.
GAAACTTAAGAAACACTAAGGAAAATCTAGATAGAATAAACGATATATATGTGGAAATAGAAAATCAAATTAAACCACTTTATAATCAACAAGTTAAAGCAAGAAAATACTTAGATCTTAGTGAAACGTTAAAAAAATTAGAAGTAAACAATTATATAAGGGAAATACAAAGAATAGAACAACAATTAAAAGAAATAAATAGTCAATATGAAGTTTTAGGTGAAGAATTAGAACATATTGATAAAGAAAAAATATTATTTGAAGAAAACTCAAAAGAAGTCAGCGTTCAGATAGAAGAAATAGATAAATCCATAGAAAAATCTACAGAATATATAAACTCTATTAAATCTGTAATAGATAAAAAAGACTATGAGATTAATTTATTAAATCAAAGAAAAGATAATAGCTCTACTAAAATAAAAAGAAATACTGAGGAGCTAGAAAATATAGATAAATCTTTAGAAGATAATAAAAAAAATTTAGAAAAAATAAACAATGAAAAAGAAGAAAAAGAAAAATCAATAAATGAATTTAAGAATCAACTTAATATTTTTATGGAAAAAAATGAAACCAATAAGAATAAAATTGAAGAGTTGAATGATAGAATTGAAAATTTAAAAGATGAAATAATCAAATTACTTAATGAAAAACAAGATGTAAGTAATAAATTATCAACTTTAAATGCCAATAAAGATAATATTAATCAAAGAAATGAAAATATAGACGTAGAGATTAATGAAATAAATGAAAAATTAAAATCTAAGGAAGAACTTTTAAAAGAAATCCAATATGAAATAAATAATAAAAAAGAAAAAATTGAGGATTTAAAAAATAAAGTAAATAATTATTATGAAAATCTTAGAAAATTAAAAGAAGATAATCAAAACTTAAATACTAAGATACAAAATAATAACTACGCTCTAAAAGAATATAGCTCCAAATTAAATGTTTATATAGATATGGAAAATCACTATGAAGGATTTAACAGAGGAGTTAAAGAGGTTCTTAAAAATAAAAATCTTAATGGAATATATGGAGCTTTAGGACAAGTGGTAACTGTTCCACAAAAGTATGAAAAAGCTATTGAAGCAGCACTTGGTGCTTATATGCAAAATATAATAACAGCTGATGAAAATAGTGCAAAAGCGGCCATAAATTATTTAAAACATAATAAAATTGGTAGGGTAACTTTTCTGCCTATGAATATTATCAAATCTAAAAAGATAAACAATATTCAAACTAGGACTAATTTTATTGGAATTGCCAGTGATTTAATATCTTATGATGATAAATATAGGGATATACTGGAGAATATACTAGGAAGAACTATAGTAATAGACAATATAGATGAAGGAATTAAATTTGCTAGAGAAACTGGACATAAATATAAGGTAGTAACACTAGAAGGTGAAATATTAAATCCAGGAGGTTCTTTAACAGGAGGTTCTCTAAAAACAAGTGGAAATATTTTATCAAGAAAAAGACTTATAAATGAGTTTAACGAAAAAATAAAAACTACAAAGGAAGAAAATACATCTATACAAGAAAAACTAGTATCCATAGAAAAAGACATAATAAGCTGTAAAGATAATATTCAATCATATGAAGAAGAAATAAAAAACTTAGATAAAGAATTAATATTTAGTAATTCATCTTATTCAAGATACGAAGAAGAAATAAATAATTTCTTATCTAGTATGAAAAAGTTGGAGAATGAAAAACAAAATCTAGGATCAAACTTAAGTTATACTCTTCAAAAGAAAGAAGTATTAGAATCTCAAATAAAAGATATTGATGACAAGCATAAAAACAACAAAGAAAATATAGAAGTCTTAAATGAAGAACTTAATAAAGAAAGTGAAATTTACGAAACTGAAAAAAGTAAATTTGATAATATAAATCTTCAACTTACAAAAGACAAAGAAATACTTAAGTCCTTTAATGCAGATATGGAAAGGATAAAAGAATATTTAAATCAACTTCACAGTAAAAAACTTTTAATTGAGAAAGAAAATAATGAAGAAGAAAATGAAATAAAAGATATTGAAGAAAAAATAATCCTTGAAGATAGAGAAAAGGAAAATTTAAAAAGTCAATTAAATGAAAATAATAAAGTATTAGAGAATAAAAAAATAGCTAGAGAAAACTTAAAACAAAATCTAGATGATAATAATATAAAACTTAAAAATATTGATAAACAATTTATGGAGTTAAAAGAAGCCATATTTAAAGTTGAATCTAAAATTGAAAAACTAGAGTCAAATAAGGAAAGTAATAACTTTAAATTATTTGAAGACTATAATCTAACATACTTACAAGCTATAGAGCTTAGAGATGATGAAATAGAAATAAATAAAAAGATATTAGATTCTATTAAAAAAGATATTAGATCTTTAGGAAATGTAAATGTAGATTCCATAGAAGAATACAAAGAAACAAAAGAAAGATATGATTTCTATAGTGAGCAAAAAGAAGACTTACAAAAATCTATTGAGGCCATAGAAGAGATAATATCAGAGTTGGAAGAACACATGAAAGTACAGTTTAAAGAAGAATTTGATAAAGTAAATGAAAACTTTAAATATGTATATAATAGATTATTTGGTGGAGGAGAAGGAAATTTAACTATTTTAGATGAAGAAAACATTCTAGAAAGTGATATAGAAATTACTGCAAAACCACCAGGTAAAAAGATGAAAAATTTAAGTTTATTATCAGGAGGAGAAAAGGCATTAACAGCAATTAGTATACTATTCTCCATTTTACTAGCAAAACCAACACCGTTTTGCATCCTAGATGAGATAGAAGCTCCACTAGATGATAGTAATATAGCTAGATTTGGAACATTCTTAAAAGAATTAACATCTAGAACTCAATTTATTGCTGTAACTCATAGAAGAGGTACAATGGAAGCAGCAGATTATATTTATGGTGTAACTATGGAACAAAGAGCTATTTCAAAAGTCATAGCTTTAAGCTTAAATGAAGCAGAAGAAATGACTGATATTATTTAACAAGAAAAGTAAAGTATACTTAGGAGGAAGCAGAGTGTTTAAAAAGTTTTTCAAAAAGAACCAAAAAGAAGAAATACAAGAAGAAGTGAAAGAAGTAGCTGTAAGTGAAGAAGCAGTTCAAGAAGAAATAGTATTAGAAGAAAATGAAGAAGTAAAAGAGGAAACAGTTGAAACGATAGAAGAAGTTTCTTTAGATACATCAATAGAGGAAGAAGTTCAACTTGAAGAGAAACCACAAGTAGATGAAGTGGTGGAAAAAGAAGAAATTATTGAAGATAAAACTGAAGAACCTAAAATAAGTTTATTTGAAAGATTAAAACAAGGTTTATCAAAGGCTAAACAAGGTATAACAGACAGAGTAGACCAAGTTTTAAAATCATATACAAAAGTTGATGATGATCTATTAGAAGAAATTGAAGAAATACTAATAACAGCAGATGTTGGTGTAGATACAACAATGAATATAATTGAAAAACTAACAGATGCAATAAAAACTAAAAAAATAACTAATCCACAAGATGTTAAAGGAGAATTGAGGTTAATAATAGAAGAAATATTAACTAATGAAAATTCAACTTTAGATGTTAGTCATAAACCAACAATAATATTAATGGTAGGAGTTAATGGAGTTGGAAAAACTACAACAATAGGAAAACTAGCTAGCAGATACAAAAAAGAAGGTAAAAAAGTTTTAATCGCAGCAGGAGATACATTTAGAGCTGCTGCCATAGACCAATTAGAAGTATGGGCTAAGAGAAGTGATGTAGATATAATAAAGCATCAAGAAGGCGCAGACCCAGGAGCTGTGATATTTGACTCAATAAAAGCTGCAAAAGCAAGAGATATTGATTTATTAATCTGTGATACAGCAGGAAGACTACACAATAAGGCTAACTTAATGAATGAATTATCAAAAGTATTCAAAATAGTAGATAGAGAATATCCAGAAGCTAAAAAAGAAGTATTACTAGTTGTGGATGCTACTACTGGACAAAATGCTGTATCTCAAGCAAAAAGCTTTAAACAAGTATGTGATATAACAGGACTTGTTTTAACTAAACTTGATGGGACTGCAAAAGGTGGAGTTGTTTTAGCTGTTAAATCTGAAGTAGATGTACCTGTTAAATTAATAGGTGTAGGAGAAAAAATTGAAGATTTACAAGACTTTGATGCTAAAGCATTTTCAGAGGCATTATTTGGGTAAAATTTAGACGAAATATATATTGACAATAAATTAGTTTTAATATAAAATACAATGTGTAAAGTAATTAACCTTTACAGTATACACTGGGAAGTGAAGTTATGAATATAGAGAAGATGGTGGAAATCGGGTTATTATTTGAACAATATAAAGAATTACTAACTGATAAGCAAAAAGAAATAGTTTCACTTTATTATGAAGAAAATTATTCTTTAGGTGAAATCAGTGAAAATCTTAATGTATCTAGACAAGGAGTTTACGATACACTTAAACGTTCAGAGAAGATATTAAGAGAATATGAAAGCAAACTTCACTTAGTATCGCAAAATAACGAACAAGAAAAAATCCTAAAATCACTTGAAGATAAAATTGTTGACATTAAACAAGATTTATTGCAAAATAGAGATTGTGCTAATTTAATCCCTAAGTTAGAAACAATAGAACAAATATGTAGGGAGTTGTTAAAATGATATTTGAAGGTTTATCAGATAAATTGCAAGGTGCACTTGGTAAGTTAAAATCAAAAGGAAAACTTACAGAAAAAGATGTAAAAGATGCAATGAGAGAAGTTAAGCTTGCTTTATTAGAAGCAGACGTAAACTTTAAAGTTGTTAAAGATTTTATAAAAAAGGTTCAAGAAAGATGTGTTGGACAAGAGGTTATGACAAGTTTAACTCCAGCTCAACACGTTATCAAGATAGTAAACGAAGAACTTACTGCTCTTATGGGAGATGTACAAAGTAAAGTAATGATATCTTCGAAACCACCTACAATTATTATGATGGTTGGTCTTCAAGGTGCTGGTAAAACAACTACTTCAGGTAAAATAGGAAATTACTTCAAAAAACAAGGTAAAAGACCTTTATTAGTAGCTTGTGACGTTTATAGACCTGCAGCAATCAAACAATTACAAGTTGTAGGAGAAAAATTAGATATACCAGTATTTAATATGGGTGACAAAGAAAGCCCGGTAAATATAGCAAAAGCAGGATTAAGTCATGCTCTAAAAAATAACAATGACTTAGTTATTATAGATACAGCAGGTAGACTTCATATAGACGAAACTTTAATGGATGAATTAAAATCTATTAAAACAGAAATAAAACCTCATGAGATTTTATTAGTAGTTGACTCTATGACAGGTCAAGATGCAGTAAATGTATCACAAAGTTTTGATGAAGCTTTAGGCTTAGACGGTGTAGTTCTTACAAAACTAGATGGTGATACAAGAGGTGGGGCAGCACTTTCAATAAGAGCTGTAACGCAAAAACCAATTAAATTTATAGGTATGGGTGAAAAACTAGACGATTTAGAACCATTCTATCCAGACAGAATGGCATCGAGAATTCTTGGAATGGGAGATGTACTAAGTTTAATAGAAAAAGCTCAAGATGCTATGGATTTAGAAAAAGCTAAGGAATTAGAAAGCAAAATAAGAAAACAAGATTTTGACTTCGAAGATTTCTTAACTCAAATGGAACAAATAGAAAATATGGGTCCATTAGATAAAATTATTGGAATGATGCCAGGTATGGGTAACATAAAAAACCAACTTGGTGATGTGGACTTAAATGGAAAAGAAATGAAAAGAACTAAAGCCATAATACAATCTATGACTTTAGAAGAAAGACGTAAGCCGGAGCTACTAAATGCTTCTAGAAAAAGAAGAATAGCAAAAGGTAGTGGGACAAGCGTGCAAGACATAAACAGACTTGTAAAACAATTAAATGAAATGAAAAAAATGATGAAGATGTTTATGGGTAATCAAAAAGGTATGAAGAAAAGAGGCGCACTTGGCGGACTTCCTTTCTTTAAATAAATAATACACAAAATAGACAAAAAAATTCGGAGGTGACTGTAATGGCAGTTAAAATAAGATTAAAAAGAATGGGTGCAAACAAAAAACCTTTCTACAGAATAGTAGTAGCAGATTCTAGAGCACCAAGAGATGGAAAATTCATAGAAGAAATAGGATTCTACAATCCAGTTTCAGCTAACAAAGAAACAAGAATAAACGACGAAAAAGCTTTAAAATGGTTATCAGTAGGAGCTCAACCAACTGATACTGTTAAAAAATTATTCGCTAACAACGGAATAACTGAAAAGTTCGAAGCTCAAAAACAATCTAAATAGTATTTAAACTATTAAGGTACTTAATATAATCCATTATGGATTAGTTTTTAGGAGATGAGTATATGAAAGAGCTAGTTATGCATATTGTCAAAGCTCTAGTAGATAATCCTGACGAAGTGACAATAGAAGAAACTATGGAAAAAGATGAAATTATCTTAAAACTAAAAGTTTCTCAAGATGATGTGGGCAAGGTTATCGGAAAGCAGGGAAGAATAGCTAAGGCTATAAGAACTGTGTTAAAATCTGCTGGAAATAAAGAAAATGTCAAGGTTTCACTTGAAATATTATAGAAGGGTTAGGTATGTGCCTAATCCTTTTTGTTTATAATAATCTTTAAAGTTGAAAATAATCATACAAATATTAAATGTATAAATATAAAATAATTTTAAGACTAAAAACAAAGACTAAAAACAAAAGCTAAAAACAAAAACAAATATTATTTGATATTAAAGATATATTTTTTGAAAAAGAAAGAAACAATTTAAAGAAGGTGAGACTATGAAAGAAAAGTTAACTCATTTTAGAATCGGTCAGATAGTAAATACTCAAGGTCTTAAGGGCGAAGTTAGAGTATATCCATATGTGGACGATATAAACAGATTTGATGATTTAGAAAGCTTTTATTTTGATAAAAACTTCGAAAAAGAATATGAAGTTGAAAAAGTTAGATATAAAGGAAATATGGTTATAATGAAAATAAAGGGCATAGACTCTGTGGAGCTTGCTGAAAAAGTTAAAACTAAAAATCTTTATATATCTAGAGATAACAGTGTAGACCTTGATGAAGATGAATTTTTCATCGCAGATTTAATAGGACTAGAAGTATTTACAGTAGGTGGAGATAAAGTAGGAACTCTTAAAGACGTACTACAGTATTCAGCTAACGATGTATATGTTGTAAAAGGAGATAATGATAAAGAATATCTTATCCCATCAACATTAAAATTTGTTCCTGAAATAAACATAGAAGAAAAGAAAATGATAATAGATCCTATAAAAGGAATGTTAGATTAGGTGATAATATGAGGTTTCACATTATGACTCTTTTCCCAGATATTTTTAACTCTTATATGGGTGAAAGTATAATGAAAAGAGCTATCGAAAAAGAAATAATAGAAGTACATGTGTACAATATTAGAGACTTTTCAGCAAACAAACATAAAAAAGTGGATGACTATCCATTTGGAGGAGGAGCAGGAATGCTTATGACTCCTCAACCTATATATGACACATATAAGCATATTGTAGAGACTCACAATATAAACAATCCTAGAGTGGTATACTTAACACCAAAAGGGCAAGTATATAAACAAGATATAGCTTGTGATTTATCCCTAGGTGAGGATATCATATTACTTTGTGGTCATTACGAAGGAATAGATCAAAGAATAATTGATTTAATAGTGACGGATGAAGTTTCCATAGGAGACTATGTATTAACTGGTGGAGAACTTCCAGCTTTAATTATGATAGACTCTATAGCTAGACTAATTCCTGGTGTACTTAGCCAAAATGAATCCTTTGAAGAAGAAAGTTTCAAAGATGATTTATTAGAATACCCACATTACACTAGACCGAGAGAGTTTATGGGTATGTCTGTACCAGATGTATTACTATCGGGTAATCATCAAAAAATAGAAAAATGGCGTCTTGATGAATCTAAAAAAATTACGAAACTTAGAAGACCAGACTTGTATAAAAAGTCTTGTAAGAAGTAAATAAATATAGTATAATTAAGACTGTTGATAAATAACGGCCGCTCCTCTGCTTACATTGGTCAGTAATTAAGAGCGTCTATGAATTTAGGAGGAAGAAAATGAACGAATTAATAAAATCATTAGAACAAGAACAATTAAAAGCTGAAGTTCCTGCATTTGGACCTGGGGACACAGTAAGAGTACACGTTAAAATAGTTGAAGGAAAAAGAGAAAGAGTTCAGGTATTTGAAGGTGTAGTAATTAAGAGACAAGGTGGAGGAGCTAGAGAAACTTTCACTGTTAGAAAAATATCTTTCAATGTTGGTGTAGAAAGAACTTTCCCAGTTCACTCTCCCAAAATAGAAAAAATCGAAGTTACTAGAAAAGGTAAAGTAAGAAGAGCTAAGATAAACTACCTAAGAACTAGAACTGGTAAAGCTGCTAAGATAAAAGAAGCTAGAAATAAATAATAACTTTTTAAGTTAATTTAGGAAGGAAATCTCTTTGGGGATTTCCTTTTTTTCAGTCATTAATATGATGAAATATGGACAAAATTATAGATATAATAAAAAAATGAAATCCTAGATATTAGGATGAAATAAATTAGTACTTATAAAAGATAAGGAAGTGAAAATATGGCAAGAGATTATAGAAGAAGTGATTATGACGAGTACTTAAAGGATGATAATCTACATATAAACTGGTATCCAGGGCATATGAAAAAAACTAAGGAATTGGTTCAAAACAACTTAAAGATGGTAGACGTTGTAATAGAGTTATTAGATGCTAGAATACCTTACTCAAGTAAAAACCCTCAAATAGATGAAATAGTTGGAGATAAACCAAGAGTAGTTGTTTTAAACAAAAGTGACTTAGCAAATCAAGCTAACTTAAGCAAATGGGTTAACTACTATGATAAAAAAGGAATAAAAGCAATACCTGTAGCTACTATAAAAGGTAATGGAGTAAATAAAATAGTAGACGAGTGTAAAAATGTTACTAAAGAAATGATGGACAACCTTAAAGCTAAGGGAAGACAAGAAAGAGCTATTAGACTTATGATAGTTGGTGTTCCAAACGTAGGTAAATCAACTCTTATAAACAAACTTACAGGAAGAAAAAGTACTGTAACTGGAGATAAGCCAGGAGTTACTAAGTGTAAGCAATGGGTAAGACTTAAAGGAAATTTAGAATTACTAGACACTCCAGGTATACTTTGGCCTAAGTTTGAAGATCAAGAAGTTGCACTTAACTTAGCTTTCAGTAGAGCTATAAAAGACGAAATACTTGATATAGATACTTTAGGACTTAAATTTATAGAAAAGATTATGGAAATAGAACCGGAGAAATTAAAAGCAAGATATAAGTTAGAAGAGTTAGGAGAAACTCCTCTTGAAACTATGGAAATGATAGGTAGAAAAAGAGGATTTATACTAGGAAAACAAGAACTTGACTATACTAGAATAGCTCAAACTGTTTTAAATGAGTATAGAGAAGGTAAAATAGGACAAATATCTTTAGAAGAACCTATGGATTATATGGATAAATAAAAATAAATTAGTATAAAAACTATTTTGAAATTACTTATATTTGAGTAAGATTCAAAATAGTTTTTTTTATTTTAACTTAAAATAAGATATATATTAGCTTATATCCTAAGATTGAAGAACATACTTGTGAATTAATTAAGCTTCAGAATTAATGAATTATTTTATTATAAAAGTGGATGAAATAATATTTACAATATTATTTCATCAAAAAACATAAAAACCTTATTGACAACTAAAAAATATAGTATATAATAATAAATATAAAACACCCCCAGGGGGTGGGGGTGGGTGGAGTAACCTGCTGAACAAATATTAAAATGTTCATTAAAGTATAAAAAATGTTAAAGGAGTGATAAGCATGAGTAATATAGTAAAAAAAAGCTATAAGGTAACAGGAATGACCTGCTCGTCTTGCGGTAAGGCAGTAGAAAGAGCAGTAAAAAAAATAGATGGAGTAGTTAACCAAAGTATAAATATGGCGACAGAAAAACTTCACATAGAGTACGACAATCAAAAAGTTAAGTTTGAGGACTTAGAGAAAACAGTAAAAAAAGCAGGATTTAATCTATTAGAAGATGTTAAATACAGTAAGATAGAATTCAAAATAGGTGGTATGAGTTGTGCATCCTGTGCAAAAGCAATTGAAAGAGCTGTAAATAAACTTGATGGAATAGATAGCATAAGTGTAAACGTGGCTACAGAAAGAGCTACGATAAATTATGATCAATCTAAATTAAAATTAACACAAATAAGAAATGTAATAGAAAAAGCAGGTTACAAGGTATTAGAAAAAAGCGAAAACAGAAATGCTAGTGTAGATGAAGATAAAATAAGAAAAGAAAAAGAGATGAAAACACTGTTTACAAAATTTTTGGTAGCAGTAGCATTTTCTATACCACTATTTTATATAGCAATGGGACCGATGGTACCAAGTCCTATAGGACCATGGCCAGTTCCAGAAATTATAGATCCAGTTACTAGTACATTAAATTATGCATTAATTCAGTTAGTATTAGTAACACCAGTAATGATAGCTGGGAATAAATTCTATACAAATGGTTTTAAAGCACTTATAAATAAAAGTCCAAATATGGATTCATTAGTAGCAATAGGAACACTATCAGCATTTTTATATAGTGCGTATACAACATTCCAAATAGCTACTACAGATATGGTACAAAGTCACGGGCATCACCAACTATATTATGAAAGTGCAGGAATAATAATAGCACTTATATTACTTGGTAAATATTTAGAATCAAGATCAAAAGGTAAAACAAGTGAAGCTATAAAGAAACTTATGGGGCTTCAACCAAAAACTGCAATAGTTGTAAAAGATGGAAGAGAAATAGAAACTCCAATAGAAGAAGTCGAAGTTGGAGATATAATAATAGTTAAGCCAGGAAGCAAAATACCAGTAGATGGTATAGTAATAGAAGGGCATACTTCTGTAGATGAGTCTATGCTTACTGGTGAAAGTATACCTGTAGAGAAAAATATAGGATCTAAAGTTACAGGTGCAAGTATAAATAAAAACGGTAGTATAAAGTTTAAAGCAGAAAAAGTAGGATCAGACACTGCTTTATCTCAAATTATTAAATTAGTTGAAGATGCGCAAGGTAAAAAAGCACCAATCGCAAAATTAGCAGACACTGTATCAGGATATTTTGTACCAACTGTTATAGTAATATCTATAGTATCAGCATTACTTTGGTTAACAGTTGGAGGCAAAGGTTTAGAATTTGCACTTGTAATATTTATATCAGTACTTGTAATAGCTTGCCCATGTGCCCTAGGTCTTGCAACACCTACAGCAATTATGGTAGGTACAGGTAAAGGTGCAGAAAATGGGATATTAATAAAAGGTGGAGAAGCATTAGAATTATCACATAAAATAGATACTATAATATTTGATAAAACAGGAACAATTACAGAAGGTAAACCTCAAGTTACAGATATAGTTGTAAGTAAAAATGTAGATAAAGATTATTTATTAAAAATAGCATCAAGTGCTGAAAAAGGATCAGAGCATCCACTAGGCGAAGCTATAGTAAGATTTGGTGAAGAAAAAAATACTGGATTTATGACAGTAGAAAAATTCAAAGCTATACCAGGTCATGGTATAGAAGTAACTATAGATAGCAGGAATGTATTACTTGGAAATAAAAAGCTTATGGATGACAGAAAAATAAGCCTAGGCGACCTAAGTAAAAAATCAGATGAATTAGCAATTCAAGGTAAAACACCTATGTATATAGCTATGGAAAATGAGATATCAGGAATAATAGCAGTAGCTGACGTAGTTAAAGAAAGTAGTAAAAGGGCAATAGAAAAACTTCACAGTATGGGAATACAAGTTGCTATGGTGACAGGAGATAACAAAAAGACTGCTAATGCGATAGCAAAAGAAGTTGGAATAGATATAGTACTAGCAGAAGTTTTACCGCAAGATAAATCAAATGAAGTGAAAAAACTTCAAGAACAAGGTAAATTCGTTGCAATGGTAGGAGATGGAATAAATGATGCTCCAGCACTAGCACAAGCAAATATAGGTATAGCAATAGGTAGTGGAACAGATGTAGCTATGGAATCAGCAGACATAGTATTAATGAGAAGTGACTTAATGGATGTTCCAACAGCTATAAAATTAAGTAAGGAAACAATGAAAAATATTAAACAAAATCTATTCTGGGCATTTGGATACAATACAGTGGGTATACCAGTAGCAGCCGGAGTGTTGTATATATTTGGAGGACCATTATTAAACCCAATGATTGCAGCTGCAGCAATGAGTTTAAGTTCAGTATCAGTAATAACAAATGCACTTAGATTAAAAGGATTCAAAGCATATAAATAAAAAATTGAAAAGGATGGATATAAATATGATAAAAAAAATAATAATAACAGGAATGAATTGTGGACACTGTGTAAAAAGAGTAACGGGATTATTTGAAGAACTTAAAGAAGTAAAGTCAGTAGATGTTAATTTAGAACAATCATCAATATTACTTGATAGCACATTAAGTAATGAAGAAATAGTTTTTACATTAGGAGATGCATATTCAGTAGTTACTATAGATACAAATATAAAATAACTTTATTAGGGCATAGGTGGATAATATCCATCCTATGTCTTAATTTTTATATAAGAATAAAATATAAACTTTATGAATTAAAAAAATATTAGATGGAAGTTGACAACTTTAATAAAATGTTTTATTATGAGAACACATACACCCTGTAGGGGTGGCGAAGAGGAGGAAGATAATGAATACAGATAAAAAAAAATCGATTCAATCACTTAAGACAGCTAGAGGACAGATTGATGGAATAATAAAAATGATAGAAGAAGAACGTTATTGTATAGATATATCAAATCAAATTTTAGCAGCGCAGTCTCTTTTAAAAAAATCTAATATACTAATTTTGAAACAGCATTTAGAACATTGCGTAAAAGATGCTTGTTATAATAATGATACTGATACTGATGAAAAAATGGCAGAAATAATAAAAATACTTGAAAAGACAATGAAATAAGAATAATGTTTATGTTAAATTTGAATAGAGATGTAATATAAAGTGTGTAAATAAACAGATAAAAATATGTTAATTTACACACTTTTTTAGTACCAGCATTAATAAATTTTTAAATATATGAAAATAGATTACTATAAAAAAATATAAAACATATATTTTTTTGAGAAATAACATTATAAAAAATAAATCATAAATTATATATATAAATATTTATTGGGAGGTGATATTTTGATTGAACCTCAATACGGAGACGTAATATGTGTTAATCACGGCATATATAATCATTTTGGCATATTTGTAGATAAAAGCCATGTTATTCATTATAGTGGGAAAGAAAAAGATATGTTTTTTAGAGAGATGGTTATAGATGAAACAGATATGGAAAATTTTCTGGGAGGCTCTGATAAATATTATGTATATAAGTTCTCAGAAGACAAACCTTCTAATGTTAGTAGGATAAGGGCAGAGGGGCTAGGTAGAGATTTAATAGATGATGTGCAAGCCTTATATATTCTCTACAAAATTAAAAACAAAATTAAATTTAAACTATATACACCAGAAGAAACTGTAAAGAGGGCAAGAAGTAGAGTAGGTGAGAGAAAATTTTTACTTCATGCTAATAACTGTGAACATTTTGCTGTTTGGTGCAAAACAGGAGTTAAACAATCATATCAAGTTAATGCAGTGATAAAAGCAGTATTTGTGAAATATTTAATATATGAGGATTATTAAAAATACGTAGGCAAACGATACCTACGTATTTTTTGTTTATAAAATTACATAAAAATAAATGTTTAAACAAGTATAATAAAAGATAATGTTAAAAAATAAAAAAAATTTAAAAAAATTTAACAAAAAATTAACAATTAATAAAAATCGTGCTAAAATTATAATAAAATATAACAAATTGTATATTTAAATTATAAAGCAGGTGATACAGCAAAACATATTGATTTATGAGGAAAATAATAAGAGCTAGTACGAACTAATAAGTTTCAAAAAAAAAGCATTACGCTATTGATAAGGGGAGAATTAATATGAAACAGCAAGTTAGTAGGAAGGCCACATTATTAGAGGCGATGATACCGATAATATGTTTAGGATTATTTTTAGGAATAGGAATATTTATGTATGGATCGTCACCACATGTACCACTGGTAGGAGCAGCAGCCATAGCAGGAGCTATAGGTGTATATAGATTAGGCTTTGAATGGTCTGAACTAGAAAGTAGTATGTTTGATAGTATTAAAATGGCAATGCAAGCAATTTTAATAATAATGATAATAGGTATACTTATAGGAACTTGGATAATAAGTGGAGTAGTACAAAGCATGATTTATTGGGGACTAAAAGTTATATCACCAAATATTTTCTTAGTGGCATCAGTAATAGTATGTTCCATAGTATCTCTAGCAACAGGATCATCTTGGAGTACAATGGGAACAGTTGGTGTTGCACTTTTAGGTATTGGTCAAAGTTTAGGAATACCAACAGGCTTAGTAGCGGGTTCTATAATATCAGGAGCATACTTTGGTGACAAGTTATCTCCTTTATCTGAAACAACTAATTTGGCACCAGCAATGGCAGGTACTGATTTATTTACTCATATAAAATATATGTTATATTCAACTATACCATCATTAATAATAGTTTTAGTTATATTTGGTATAATGGGAATGAAATATTCTGGACAAGAATTAGATATAAGTCAAATACAATTAATTAGTAATACATTAGAATCTTCATATAATACACTATCACCACTTTTATTAATTGCACCAATAGCAGTAATTGTGCTAGTAATGCTAAAAGTACCAGCAATTCCTGGACTTATAGGAGGAGCATTGATAGGAGTTGTTATAGCAGTATTTTTCCAAGGGCAAGATATGGGAGCTATATTAGAGGCAGCAACAAATGGATATGTATCAGCCACAGGTGTGGAGTCAGTGGACATGTTATTATCTAAAGGTGGCCTTATGAATATGATGTCAACAGTATCATTAACAATATGTGCCCTAGGTTTAGGTGGAATACTAGAAAAAACAGGTATGCTTGAAGCAATAGCATCTTCTATATTAAAAGCTGCAAAAGGAGTATTTGGAACAGTACTGTGTACTATGTTAACTTGTACATTTACTAACATAATAGCTGGAGAACAATACTTATCAATTGTTATACCTGGAAGAATGTATAGCGAAGAATTCAAAAAAAGAGGAATACATCCAAAGATGTTATCAAGAGCACTAGAAGATAGTGGAACACTAAGTTCTCCATTAATACCATGGAATACATGTGGAGCATATATTGCAGGAACATTAGGTGTATCAGCCTTTGTATATGCGCCATATGCCTTATTAAATCTAATAAATCCATTAGTTTCATTGGCAATGATAGCATTTAATTATAAAGTAGCAAGAATTGATGATAACAAAGAAGAAGATTTAAAAATGTGTGAAAAAGCAAATTAGTTATTAAATTAAATATATATATGAAGCCAACAGATAAATAGTTCTGTTGGCTTTTTTACGAGGGTAAATCCTTGGTCATATGAAGGTAGTGAATTATATGATAAAATATAAAAGGTAAGTACATAATAAAACTGAATAAACATTAAGGAGATTACCATGAATAACAAAAGTGTAAAAGAGATAAAAGAAATAGTAGATAATTTAAAAGTTGAACAATACTTAGAATATATAAATATTTTAAAAGGTGATGAAAGAAAGTCAGTGCAAAAGTTAGCTGTATCTTTGGCAAAAAAACTAGATGCCATAAGAAAAGAAGATGAAAGATTAGAACTTATAAATACATACGAAAATGACGGATACTCAAAAGGGTATTTATACATAGGTGGAATAGACGAAGTTGGTAGAGGGCCATTAGCAGGACCAGTAGTTGCAGCTGTAGTTGTTTTACCACCAAACACAAAAATAGAAGGAGTAGACGACTCTAAAAAAATAAAAGAAAGCAAAAGAGAAGAGTTATACGAAATAATAAAAGAACATGCACTAGATTATGGAATAGGAATTGTGGACCATGAAGAAATAGACGACTACAATATTTTAAATGCCACATTCATGGCAATGAAAAAAGCAATAAATTCAATGAAAAAACAACCAGATTATTTATTGGTAGATGCTGTAACTATACCAGGTGTGGATATAAAACAAAATCCAATAATAAAAGGTGATTCAAAATCCATATCTATAGGAGCTGCCAGCATATTAGCTAAGGTTACAAGAGATAGAATGATGTGTGACTATGATGAAATATACCCAGAGTATGGATTTAAATCAAACAAAGGATATGGTACAAAGGAACACTATGAAGCAATAGAAAAACATGGTATAACACCAATACATAGAAAAAGTTTCCTTAAAAATGTTTTATAGACTATAATTATAAATGGAAGAATTATTAAGATAAATTATTGTTGGAGGGGATCATAATAATGAATTATAAAGACATGCTAAAAGAAGCAAGAGAAAACTTAAATGGAAGTTGTAGAGTTTGTAAAGCTTGTAATGGAGTAGTTTGTGCAGGAGAAGTTCCAGGAATGGGTGGAAAAGATACTGGATCTGCATTTGTAGAAAACTTCAAAAGTTTACAAAATATTAAAATAAATATGAGAGTTATACATAACGTATCAAATCCAGATACATCAGTAGAATTATTTGGGAAGAAAATGAAAGCACCAATATTTGCAGCTCCTATAACAGGAACTACATTAAATATGGGTGGAAAAATAAGTGAAAGAGAATACATAACTCCAGTTGTAGAAGGATGTATAGAAAGTGGAATTTTCCCAATGGTTGGAGATACTGCTGTAGACTCTTTCTTAATGGATAACTTAGATGTATTAAAAGAAAACAATGGACAAGGTATAGTATTTATAAAACCTTGGGAAAACCACGATATAATAAAGAAAATAAAATTAGCTGAAGAAGCTGGAGCTTTTGCTGTTGGTGTAGACGTGGATGCATGTGGTCTTGTGACTTTATCAATGCATGGGAAAACTGTTGTACCAAAGGATGTGGAAGCTTTAAAAGAGCTAAAAGCTGCTACTAAGCTACCATTTATAGTGAAGGGTATAATGACTGTGGAAGATGCTATGCTTGCTGTGGAAGCTGGTGTGGATGCTATAGTTGTTTCTAATCATGGTGGTAGAGTTTTAGATTGCACTCCAGGTGCTGCTGATGTGCTACCTGCTATTGCTGAGGCTGTTAAAGGTAAGTTAACTATTTTAGTTGATGGTGCTGTTAGAACTGGTGTTGATGTTCTTAAGTTGATTGGTCTTGGGGCTGATGGTGTGCTTATTGGAAGACCTTTTGTTACTGCATCTTTTGGTGGCGGTAGAGAAGGTGTTGAGATGTATGTTAAGAAGATTGTTGGTGAGTTTGAGGCTACTATGAGGCTTACTGGATGTCAGACTGTTAAGGATATTGATGGGAAGGTTATATATAGATAATAATTATTTGGAGAGGGGTTCAATACGACTCGTCTCCACCACTTGAATTATTAGGAATTATGTAAATATAAAAGAGTACGTATGAAAATAATTATAATTATTTTCATACGTACTCTTTTATATATTGTAAGAAATTTTATTCTTTAATAGAATAATCTGCAGTCCATTCTAACTTTTTGAATTTTTTGTCTGTAGAGAATGTTAACTTAACCTTTTTACCATTAGCCCAAGTACCATCAACAGGCGATGGAATAGACTCGATTATAACATCATCTGAATCTATTAGTTTTACATCTAAATAGAAGTACTCTAAATCTAAACCGGTAGTATTTTCTACTACAGCTTCATAATATTTCCAGCCATATTCATCTTTAACTTTTTTGAACTTTATGTTTTTTAGCATTTTATCTACTTTTTCTTTAGTATCGTTTTTTTCTGCGACTACTTGAGCATTTGTTTTTAGCTCTTCTATTGCATCATCACTAATAACTAAACCAAATTTATCTATTAAAGTAGTTAAAATTGTACTTCTTTGGTCATATCCTTCAGTCCAAAGCTTATCAAATTTAGTGTAATCACTGGAATAATATTTAAGTGATTCCTCCTGAGTATTTAATGCATTAATATAATCTTTTGAAAGTTTAGCTAATTCTGGGCTATCAAACTCAGCATCATTATACTTTTCTATAATTTCTTTTTCTTTTTTTACAGCTTCCTTAAGATATTCATTTTCACTTGATGTGACTTTACCAGATTCAACATCATCCAGATAATTTGATCTAGCCTCAAAAGATTTCTTAATATCTTTTATAAATGCATTATCTTGTGATTTTGATTCATCAGAACTAGAACAAGCTACCATTGATAAGCAAATTATAAAAGAACTTAGTATTGCTAATAATTTCTTCATAAAAATTTTTCCCTCCACGTTAAAACTTAACCTACTAGAAATATAACATAAAATTTAGTAAAAACATGTCAAAAAATGTAATTTAAATATGATAAAAAATATATATTATCAAAATATCTGTTTAAATAAACAGGCATACAATAATATGGAGTGATTTTATTAAGAATTTCTAATCAATATTTACTTTATTCCAATATGCTGTTCCTATGACCCCAAAACCCTATACGCGCGCATGCACATAAGTACTTATATTTTTATATTTAATAAATAACAGGGTTTCTATATTAGAGCAATCAGAACAATAAGTCCCAACTATAGTATTTAAAATATGTGTAGCTGTTCCAATGTATGTTCCAAATCTTGTTCCAAACAGATTGGAACAAGATTTGTAGTATTATTAGTTGATTTTTTAGTTCTTATATGTTCCATTATATTGAGTATAGATAATATGAGAACAAGTTATTCAATTTGTTTTATTATGATTTTAAGTAGTAAAGATTTAATTCATTTTAATATTTACAAACTAGAAGTGATAATAATAAAACTTATTAGCTTTTATTAACAAATTCTGTTACACTTAAATAATACAATTTAAATATAGAGGTGATTACCATAAATAATTATAAAACAACAAAGAATAATTATGAGATTCAAGGTTCAGTTACTAACATAACAATACTTAAAAAGAATGGTTCTGAGTTTATAGCTAAAATAGATACAGAAGATTTAGAAAAGGTACAAGAAATGGGAGTTTGGTTTGCTGAATGGCATAAAGACTTCAATAGTTATTTAGTTCAAAATATAACTACAACTAAGGAAAATAAAAAAGTTAAAAGCACTAAAAGAAATATTCAATCAGTAATACTAGATACGGGGTCATCAGCTCCAATTAGACATATAAATGGAGATACGCTAGATAACAGAAAATCTAATTTAGAGCTTGCTGACCAAAGAGAAAAAAATGAATATGAAAATATAGACGATGAAACAATAGCTATAATACTAAAAGATCGATATGGAAATCCACAAGCAAAGGCATTAGTATCAGTTAAAGATTTAGATAGAGTAATAAATAAGAGGTATACATGGGTATATTCAAAAGGTTATAATCAGCCTAGGGTAATAGCCCATACTCCAAGTGGTAAGATATATATGGAAGATGTAATAATGAAACCTAGTGAAGAAGAAAGAGTTCATCATATAAACTTAAATCCATTAGATAATAGAAGAAAGAACTTAGAAAATAAACTAAGATAATTAAAGAATTAAGTAGTAAATAATAAATGTATCGTTATTTTAAAAGATATGATGTATAATATAAAAGATAAACACTTTTTATGTTTAGATATTAACTAGCATTGAAAGTGTTTATTTTTATTTTGTAAACAATTTAGATTAATATAAAAGGAAATAAAAAGGAGAAATAAATGCAATTTACAGACTTAGACATAATTAGGCCAATACAAAAGGCACTAAAAGAAGAAGGATATATAAAACCAACACCAATACAATCAAAATCAATAACACCATTATTAGAAGGTAGAGATTTGTTAGGATGCGCACAGACTGGTACGGGTAAAACAGCAGCGTTTGCAATTCCCATAATACAACAAATATATAATGATAAAAAATCACTAAAAGGCAAAAGAACTATAAAAGCGGTAATACTAGCGCCTACGAGAGAATTGGCAATACAAATAGAAGAAAATTTTGTGGCTTATGCAAGACATACAAATATAAAAAGTTTAGTAATATTTGGAGGAGTATCTCAAAATCCTCAAGTTAAAGCATTAAAAGAAGGTGTAGACATACTAATAGCTACTCCAGGTAGAATGCTTGATTTATACAATCAAAAATTCTTAAAATTAAATGATGTTAAGCACTTTGTCTTAGATGAAGCTGATAGTATGTTAGATATGGGTATGATACATGATGTAAAAAGAATAATTAGCCACCTTCCAAAGGTTAGGCAAAACATATTCTTCTCTGCTACTATGCCAAAAGAAATATCAAAATTAGCAGATTCAATATTTAAAAATCCAGTCAAGGTAGAAGTTGCACCAGTTTCATCAACAACTGAGATGGTTGAACAAAATATTTATTTTGTAAGTAAAAAACAAAAGGCCAAGTTACTTATAGAGCTATTAAAAAATAATCCAGAAGAATCTGTACTTGTATTTTCCAGAACAAAACATGGAGCAAATAAAATAACAAAAGATCTAATATCATCATCGATAAGTGCAGCTGCTATACATGGTAATAAATCTCAAAATGCAAGACAACTAGCATTAAATGAATTTAAAGAAGGTAAAATTAGAGTATTGGTAGCAACTGATATAGCAGCAAGAGGAATTGATATTGATGAACTACCATTTGTAATAAATTATGATTTGCCAGAAGTTGCAGAGACTTATGTTCATAGAATTGGAAGAACAGGAAGAGCGGGAAGAAGTGGTAGAGCAACAGCGTTTTGTTCAATGGAAGAAAGAGATCTTTATAAGGCTATAGAAAAACTTATAAATAAAAAGATTGAAGTTGTAGAAAATCATAGTTTTGTTTCTAGTGCAGAGGATGTAACTGTAGTAGCTAAAAGAAATAATAGGAGCAGTAGAAGACCTAATAGAAGTAACAACAAAAATAATAGAAGTAAAGATAAATTTACAAATAAAAATTAAAATGTGTTTTATACTTACCACCCTTATTGGACTGAGGGTGGTTTTTAATTCATAAAAGTTGGAGCACATTATTGAAGTGCTCCCTTGAAATTTGTCGAAATACACGATTTTCGACACTCAAATATACGAAAGCATATATAAGAGAACTGCTAAGCTTATAGTTTAGCAGTTCCTTTTATGTTATTATAAAATTGGAATAAAACGACAGAAAAATTTATTAATATATTTAAATTTGGGGGTAGGTGAATTATGAAGCTAAAATCATTTATAGAATTTTCAATTTATGGATTAAAAACAATATTTTTCAAAAATACTAATCCAATACTTGCAACTATAATACTTACAGATTACTGTAATCTTACTTGTAAGCATTGTGCAGTGAACAACATAGATAAAATAATTCACCCTTATGAAGACATAAAAGAGGAAATGCTTAAGCTTTATAATGAAGGTGTTAGAATTTTATTCTTTTGTGGTGGAGAAACACTTCTTTGGAATGACAGTGGGAAAAATGCCAAGGACTTAATTGCAGAAGCTAAAGAAATAGGCTTTGAATTAGTTAATATAGTTACCAACGGAACTATAGATTTAGATATTAAAGAAGCAGATATTATATTTTTAAGTATTGATGGAACTAAAGAAAATCACAATTACATAAGAGGCAATACATTTGACACCATATTAGAAAATGTGGAAAAAGCCAATGACAGCAATATTTGTGTATATATGGCCATTAATAATAGAAATTATAAGGATGTAAAGGAACTTTGCGAATTAGTTAAAAATACTAAAAATATAAAGAGTATTTCCTTTAATTTTCACACACCTTATGAGGGTACAGAGGATCTAAGTTTGAGCAGAGAGCAAAAAATTGAAGTGGTAAATACTATAAAACAACTTATGAAGGAAGGTTATCCTATATTTAATTTATACTCAGCTCTAGATTATTATTTGGATAACAATTGGAACAGACCTTGCAAGCAATGTTTGGTAGTAGAAAATAAAAAGAGATTTGTGTGTGGAAGATGTGTGGAAATAGACGGATTATGCAATGAATGTGGATATTTATTTGCCGCAGAATTTGCCTTATTGTTTGGTGGAAATCCTAAGATAATCTATGAAACTTTGAAAACATATTTGAAATTTGTATAGGGGAGAGAATATGCTGACGAATATTTTAAGACCAGTGTTAAACAGAAGTTTTAAGCCATTTGAGTTTGTAAAGTGCAATGATAATGGTGATTTAAATTATGTTGATTTAAATAATAAAGACAATTTAGGGTTATATATACATATACCATTTTGTAAAAGTATATGTTCTTTTTGTCCTTACAATAAAGAGTTATATGATGAAAAAAAGGCTTTTGAATATAAGGAAGCTTTATTAAAAGAGATAAAATTAGCTAATGTAAGATATAAAAAGCAGGACATAACATCTTTATATTTTGGAGGAGGAACGCCAGCTTTACTTATAGACTATATTGAAGAAATTATAGATGTTGTAAAAGAAAACTTCAATTTGAAAGGCAGTTTAGCCATAGAATTACATCCAAGTAATATTAATTTAAATCTGTTGAATAAGTTAAAGGCCTTAGGATTTAATATGATAAGTGTTGGAATTCAGTCCTTTAATAAAAACTGCTTAGAAAACCTAGGTAGAAAAGCAAATAATGAAGTTGAAAAAATAAAGCTAATCAAAGAAGTTGGATTTGAAACAATAGACGTAGATTTAATATTTGGAATACCGGGTCAAAGTATAGAGGAGCTAAAGGAAGACATGGTTTTGGCCTTTGAACTTGGAGCAACTCAAATTTCTACTTATCCATTTATTGATTTTTCTTATGCTAATAACAAAAGAAAACCTCTATCTTCCAATGAAAAGAAAAAAATGCTTTTTGAACTTGTAAATTTATCAAAAGAAATAGGTTTAGATAGAACTTCTGTATGGACTTTTGCTAAGGCAAATACAGAAAAATATTCATCCATAACGAGAGAGAATTTTATAGGATTAGGGCCAGGAGCTGCCTCATTATTTGATGACAAGTTTAGATTAAATACTTTCTCAGTGGATGAATATATAAATGCAATAAATAATAATGAATTTGCCTGTGCATTAGTATTAAACTTTACTAAATTTTCAAGAAAATCTTATTGGTTATTTTGGAATGTTTACAATATGAATTTAGATAAAGAGCTTTATAAAAAGATGTTTAATAGTGATTTAAATAAAGATTACAGACTTGAACTTAGTATAGCCAAAGCAATGAGGCTATTGAAAGAAGATGAGGTAGGATATAAAGTTACTACAAAAGGTTCTTATTATTTTCATAAAGTAGAGCAAATTTATACTCTGCAATATATTGATAAGACATGGAGCATAGCACGAAATAATCCATGGCCCAATAAGATAAAACTATATTAAATATTATAAAAGATTTATGTTAAGAACTTACTCTACACATAATTGTATGTAGATATAAAATATTTAAAAATAGTAAAGATAAAAATATCTAATTAAAACTAGAAGTTAGTAAGGGAGTAATTTGGAGGATGTAAATGTTAAAAATAGCAGTATGCGAAGACGAAAAAGAACAAAGAGAATTAATAAAAAACTACTTAACTCAAATCTTAGATGAAGCAGACTTATCATATGAAATACTTACATTTATCTCAGGGGAAGATCTTTTCAACAATTATCCACAAGATGCAGATATATTCTTATTAGATATTCTAATGGATAAATTAAATGGTATGGATACGGCAAGAAAAATTAGAAAAATAGATAATAGAAATGCTGAGATAATATTTACTACATCAATAGTAGATTATATTCAAGAAGGATATGAAGTAAGAGCTTATAGATATTTGTTAAAGCCATTAAAATATGAAGATCTAAAAAAGCATATTATAAGCTGCATAAATGAAATTAATAAAAATAGTAAATATATAATTATAGATGAAAAAAGTGATACTTTAAAGATGAAAGTAAGTGACATAACTTATATAGAAATACAAAAAAGAGATATGACTATACACACAAAAGATAAAAATCATCAAGTTAAAAGCGCTTTGGATAAGATAGAAAAAGAAATTAATAATAGTAATTTTTATAGGTGCCATAAAAGTTTTTTAGTAAATATGGAGTATGTAGACTGTATAAAGCAGTATGTGGCTATTATGGATAATAAAGAAGAAGTGCCTGTTAGTAGGCATAGATTTAAGGATTTTAAAAGTAAGTTTCTTCATTCAATGGGAGAAAAATTATGTTAAATATTCAATTTTATCAGTTTGAAAATATAATAGATGGTTTATTATTTATATTATCATTTTTGATTATTATGAAAAAAATAGGATATGAATACAAGCCTAAAAATATGTTATTGAAAATAATAAACTTATTATTAATGTTTTTGGTTATTAGAGTACAAATGGTGACATATGGACTTGACAAAGGTATAGTAATTTCAGTTGTTTTATTATTTATAATTTGTAAAATTTCATATTCTTTTGATTTTAAAAAGGCTTTTTTATATTCTATTTTATATACATCAATATATAGAGGCATAGAGATTAGTCTTGAGTATATTATATTGTATATTTATTTACTTATAAAAGATAAATTAAATCTTGAATTTAATATGGTATTCGATGTTTCACGATTTATGATAAGTTCATTATTGATTATCTCAATTGCATTTTCCTTTGATAAGTTAAAAAATTTATCTCTTAATAAAAAATACTATTTGTATATAGGATTTACAATTGTTGCAAATATGCTAATAATATTATTTTTGAATAAGGCATCTAATAGTATTTATGATCTTTATGATATAGTAACCGCTAATAAATTGAAATTCCATCAATCAGTTGAAATTATGCCATTTGTAAATTTTGCTGACTTCGGTTTACCTTATATAGTTGTTGCAAGTAATATAGTTTTTGTACTTGCTCTTATTAAGCTTTTAAAATCTACTGAGGAAAAAGCAAAGCTAGAGTTACTTAATAAAAAGCATGACATGGAATATAATTATTATTTAAATATAAAAGAATCACAAGAAAAAGTAAAAAGACTTTATCATGATATAAATAATCATATGACAAATATAAAACTTATTCAAAACAAAAGTTCTAATGTTGATGAATATATAAATAGTATTAATAATGAAATTAAGGATTTTGAAAATATATATAATACAGGAAATGTTATATTAGATATTATACTAAGTGAAAAAAGCAAGCTATGTAATATGAAAAACATAGACTTCTTGTGTAATATGGATTTTTCAGAATGTGATTTTTTACACATGATAGACGTATCAAGTATATTTTCAAATTTGCTAGATAATGCAATAGAAGCATGTGACAAGATTGAAAATAATGAAAATAAAAAATATATAAGTATAAGAGGTACAATTGTAAAGTCTTACTATATTATAAAGTGTGAAAATAGTAAGGTAAATAAAGTAATAATAAAAAATAATAAAATAATAAGCAGTAAAAAAGATAAATATTTTCATGGTATTGGAATTGAGAGTATTAAATCATCACTTAAAAAGTATGATGGAGAATTGGAAATTGAAAATGAAGAAAATAAATTTATAAGTACAATTTATATACCATTAAAACAATAAATTTTTCCTTATAAAAATTAGAATATGACAGTTGGAACAATAAAAATACCAGTTGTGCTATAGATATTGAGCAAAAAATCAAAGGGTGTTATCTTTTTATATGTAAAAGGTAATACCCTTTAACTATATAAATAGCAACTGGGAGGCAAAGATGAAAGTTAGCTTTAAATTAGCAGTGTCATATTTAAAAAGCCCAAAAGGCAAAAGCTTAGCTCTTATAACAAGTATTTCTTTAGCAGTAATGCTAATTTTTACATTAAACGTTATACCAGAGACTAAGAGTGAGATAAATATTAAAGAAGCTTATAAAAATTTCGGTGATTATCATGCTGAATACAAGAATTTAAGCGATAGTGTGTCAAATCAATTAGAAAAAGACAAAGAAGTAAAAGAAATCCATGATGTAATTAATTTAGGAAGTATTGTAGATAAAAATGGAGTATCCATTCAGCTAGATTCTTACAATGAAGATTTTATTAATAATTACGGATATAAATTGATAAATGGTACTTATCCAAAAAATGAAAATGAAATAGTTTTAGAGGAAAGAGCATTGAAAGAAATGCACTTAGACAATAAATTAAATGAAGAAATTGACTTTACTGTTGTAAAACATTATGTGGATAATAAAGATGAAAATCAAATTTATAGTAAGAAAAAGAAATTTAAATTAGTTGGAATAGTTCAAAAGCCTGAAGCTTACTATAAAGGTTACTATAAAGGAAATGAATATTACAATGTTAGAGGATTTACTTATTTTTCAAGTAATCAAAACATTATTCCAAAAGAACTTGTAACTCATAGCGGTATTTTAAAGTTTAATACAAAAACTCCTAGTATGTCTAAGGCTAATGAAATTATAGGAAAGTATAAACTAAATGATGGGGATTTAATTATAAATACACAGCTTAGCAATGCACTAGATGATTATGAAATGTCAAAAAACACAACATTTAGCATAAAAAATAAGCTAATACCAATGTTATCAGCAGCTTTAGTTATATTCAACATATTTAATATAATATTAATTGATATGACAAAGCAAATTGGTATATTAAGAGCTATAGGAATGAAAAATATTAAACTTATGATACTTATTCAAAGTTTAATTGTTCTTATTTTAGGTTTAGTCCTAGGATTTGCTTTGGGGTATGTAATTTCTTTAATAGGAATAAGTAGTATTTATGGAAGTCAGCAAAATATTTATATAAGCAAAGAAAGTATAATGGAACCATTAGAATTAGCATCTTTTGCAGTTTTAATTTCCTGTATTTTCTCCACATACAAAGGCTCAAAAATAAGTCCTATGGAGGCTATTAGAGATATAAGTAACAACACAAAAAAAGGAAAAGATAAGTTTTATCATAAATTAATTAGAAAAATATTTGGATTAACTGGTGAAATGGCATTTAAGAATGTGTGGAGAAATAAAAGTAGAACTATATTATCCATACTTTCCATAAGTCTAGCAGGATCACTATTTATAAGTAAGATGGCAATTTTTAATAATGATGAAGAGAACTCTGGAAGTAGTAGTCTGTCTGTTATGGCCATGGGAGATACTGATGTAATTTTAAGACATAATTTTTATAATACTGAAGAAGCTTATTGTAATTATGACAGTAACCTTATTTATAAGATATCTAAGATTGATAATATAAGAGAAGTTTATCCTAGTATGAATTTAACAGCATATTTAAAAACTAGCTTAAACAACATTAGTGACGATGTTAAACCTTTTCTGTCTTCTAAAGATAATCAAAATAATCTAGAAATTATTACTGGTGTAAAAGGATATAACAAAAGCTTTATAAGGAGTTTAGATAAATATATAGAAGAAGGTAGCAATATTTATGAGAAAAAAAAAGAAGACTATCCAAGGGCTCTAGTTTCAAATTATTTTTACTCGCCTATGCAAAGTACAAATAATGCAAAGGCTTTAAAGAAAGTTAAAGTGGGTGACGTAATTGATATAAAAGTACCTGTAAAGAGTAATGGTAAATTGGAATATAAAAATATAAAAGTTAAAGTTAGTGGCTTGTTAGATAAAGATTATGTTATAACTCAAGATGGAGGCTTAGGTTATTTAGCTCAAGTGATTATAAATGAAGATGATTTGAAAAATATAACTAATATAAAAGACTACAACAAAATATCAATAAAGTTAGAAGATGGAAAAGATGAGGAAGTAAATAAAGCTCTAGATAAATTAACAAAGGGTTCTTCTTTTAAGGAAATAGAAAGTAAATATAAATATGAAAGTAGCTTTAAAGAGCAATCAGAAGAAAATAAAAAGGAAGTGTTAGTATCTGTAATTCTTACACTTATAATATCTTCCATAAATATAATATGTATAATTAAAACTAATATTATGTTGAGAATAAAAGAATTAGCAACACTTAGGGCGATTGGTATGAGCATGAAAAATATTAAGAAAATGATAGTAAAGGAAAGTATGATATATGCCTTATTTAGCATATTAGTATCATCTGTAGTAGCTACCTTAAGTTATTCTAAATTTATTTATATGGTAAATAGTATAAGAGCTGAAGGCCTAGGTATAGAAAATAGCATGTCATATAATATACCAATAAATGAAATACTTCAATTTGGAATATCTACAATAGTAATGTGCTTATTGGCAACTTATTTATCAAGAAATAAAATAATTAAGCTAAGTATAGTAGAAGGACTGAGAATAAATGACTAAGGGAGATGATGATATGAGTATATTAGATGTAATAAATTTAAGCAAAACATATGGAAAAGGTGAGAATAAAGTACAGGCTTTAAATAATATTAATTTGTCTTTTGAAAAAGGAAAGTTTACCACAATAATAGGTCCAAGTGGAAGTGGAAAAAGTACATTACTTCACTGTATGGCCGGGTTAGATAGTATTACAAGTGGAAAAGTACTTCTTAATGATCAAGATATATCCAAGTTGTCAGAAGATAAATTATCAAAATTAAGAATAGAAAAGTTTGGATTTATTTTTCAAAGTTTTAACTTAATACCAGTAGTTAATATTTATGAAAACATAGTACTTCCTATAAATATAGATAATAAAAAAATAGATAAAAAATATATAGATAGTCTTATTAGTATTCTAGGATTAAAAGACAAGATAAATAAATTTCCAAATGAGCTAAGTGGAGGGCAACAACAAAGAGTTGCCATTGCTAGAGCTCTTGCAAATAAACCGGAAATTATATTTGCAGATGAGCCTACAGGAAATTTAGACACAAAAACTACTAATGAAGTTATGGACTTGCTAAAAAAATGTGTAAGTGAATTTGGACAAACTTTGATTATGATAACTCATAATAATGAGATAGCCCAAATGGCAGACAAGGTTATAACTATAAAAGATGGTAATGTTGCTTAGTATATAATGAAAAGCTAATTGAAAAATATAAAAATATTGCGCATTTATTTGCGTAAATAAGAGAGCTTGTTAATAAATAAGCTCTCTTATTTTAATTTTGGTTATAAACTATAAATGCTTATTATTATAAGGTAGTTTATCGCTTTATGAAGAATTTCAGAGGAAAAATATAATTAAAATAACAAGGTATGCAAAGTAAAATAAAGAATTTATTATAAGTAGACAAAAATGTAAATTTACATATGATAAGCAAAAATAATACTTTTGTATAATATGAAACTATCTATAGATAGTATTATTATATGATAGTATTAAAAATATTAATTATGGGGAGTTAATATTTTTAATATGCAACAAATGAAAAATGTACAAGGTAATCTATGGGGGGAGAGAATATGTACAAAGTTAGTGTGATAGTACCAATATATAATGCAGAAGAAAATTTAAATAGGTGTTTAGATAGTATTAGAAATCAAACATATACAAATATGGAAATAATACTAGTTGATAGTGGTAGTACGGATAATTCAAAGAAAATTGCTATAGGTTATGTTCGATTTGATAAAAGAATTAGATTGCTTAATATGGAAAGGAGCAAACTTTGTGAGGCCATAAATTATGCAACAGAATATGCAACAGGCCAATATATGTTATATGTTGATAGTAAGGATAGCTGGTTAGACAAAAATATGATAAGCCTTATGGTAGAAAAACAAGAAAAATACAAATCAGATGCAATACAAGTAGATTCATATGATGTATATTTTGATAAATTATTATACGATGATAAATATATTGAAGAAGATGGTGAAGGATTAATATTAGATAATAAATATTTAATGGAAGAATTAAATATAAATGAAAGAGTAAAAAATGTTATTTGGGGCAAATTGTATAAAACAGATTTAATTAAAAAGATGATATTAGAAAATGAAGAAAAAACTAATGAACTACAATGGATATACGAAGTAATGAATATAATTGAAAGATATATAATACTACATAAACCGGTTATTTATAATATTAAAGAAAATTAAATATAGTAATTTATAAATAGAACTAATGTTTTATATTTCAGTATAAAAATATTTCAACTATCATTATTATTAGATACACAACTGACGGAAACAGGTGTTACCTGAGTAGGATTACCTACAGGGAGTGTATTAATAAGGATTAGTCGACCGTCTGGGCAGCATTAATAAATGCGTCCAGGCGTTTTTTATGCAGTAAAACTTACCATGGATGCAAGTAAAATATAGGGAGGTATTACTATGAAGGAAATATCATTAAAATATGGATGCAATCCAAATCAAAAACCATCAAGAATATTTACAGAAGAAAACAAGGATTTACCTGTCACTGTATTAAACGGCAATCCAGGGTATATTAACTTTCTTGATGCACTTAATGGTTGGCAGTTAGTAAAGGAATTAAAAGAAGCTACAGAACTTCCTGCCGCCGCTTCTTTTAAACATGTGTCACCAGCGGGTGCAGCAGTTGGACTACCACTAGATGACACACTTTCTAAAATATACTGGATAGATGGTCTGGGAAAATTATCACCCCTTGCCAGTGCTTATGCTAGAGCCAGGGGAGCTGATAGAATGTCCTCTTATGGTGATTTTATTGCATTGTCAGATGAGTGTGATATTCACACTGCTAGGATTATCCAAAGAGAAGTTTCAGCTGGAGTTATAGCTCCAGCTTATTCTAAAGAAGCTTTAGAAATACTTAAAAGTAAAAAGAAGGGTAAGTATAATATTATACAAATAGATTCATCTTATGTTCCAAATCCTATTGAGAAAAAGCAAGTATATGGAATTACTTTTGAACAAGGTAGAAATGAACTTAGCATTAATGATGAGCTTTTATCAAATGTTGTAACTAAAAATAATCAAATTGCAAAGTCAGCGCTTATGGACATGAAAATAGCTCTTATTACACTTAAATATACACAGTCTAATTCAGTTTGCTATGTGAAAAATGGTCAAACTATAGGTGTTGGAGCCGGTCAACAATCAAGAGTTCATTGTACAAGATTGGCAGGACAGAAAGCTGATAATTGGTATCTTCGTCAATCACCACAAGTTTTTGACCTTGAGTTTATTGACACACTTAGTCGCGCGGAAAGAGATAACGCCATTGATGTATATATATGTGATGAGTATGAGGATGTTCTTGCTGAAGGAAAATGGCAAAATATATTTAAAACAAAGCCAAAAGTATTTACTAGAGAAGAAAAAAGAACATGGATTGAAAAAAATGAAAATGTAACTTTAGGTTCATATGCATTTTTCCCTTTCTCAGATAATATTGAAAGAGCATACAAAAGTGGAGTTAAATATATAGCACAACCAGGAGGATCATTAAGAGATGATCTTGTTATAGAATGTTGTGATAAATATAATATGATTATGGCATTTACAGGAATCAGGTTATTCCATCATTAAAATATAAATAAAAAGCCTTAGAAGTTGGTAATTTAACAACCTCTAAGGCTTTTTTAATTATACTGTATAAATATGTAGGAATTTTAATATACACTTTTAGTTTTAATATAATATTAAAGGTGCTAATATGTACTTGAGGGGATGATATTTGAAAGGAAATACTAACTATGAAAAAAGAATTAACATATTTTAATATAGATGATCATTATGGTGGAAATCAAAATTGGTTTATAGATCCCATGATGAAATTAGGAGGTTGTGCAGCCGTTACAGCCTGCGATTTATGTGTTTATTTAAACATACTTAAAAATAGTGAGCACTTATATCCATTTGATGTAAGTTACTTAAAAAAAGCAGATTATATAAAATTCTCACATATTATGAAACCATATCTTCGTCCAAGAATGACAGGAATTAATACTTTACAATTATATATAGATGGGTTTGGAAAATATCTAGAAGATGTTAATGACAAAGAAATAAAGATGACAGCGTTTTCTGGAGATAACTCATTATTTGACGGAGAAAAAGTAATTATAAATCAAATAAATAAAGACATACCAATACCCTTTCTTTTATTAAAGCATAAAAATGCACAGTTAAAAGAACTTGTGTGGCATTGGTTTTTAATTGTTGGATATGAAAAAACTGACAATGAATTATCAATAAAAATAGCTACTTATGGTGGCTATAACTGGATTTCATTTAAAGAATTATGGAATACAGGATATGAAGAGAAGGGGGGAATGATAATTATAGAAATGTATTCTAACTGAAATTTTGTGAAAATAAAGAAAAATTAAAAAATAATGATATGGTTGAGACATTTTATATAATTTTAAATTATATTAATAACTAGATGGGAATTTATGGAGGCCTTATGATTACTAAAGTTATACTAATATTTGTTTTACAGCTAATATATGTACCTGTTTTATCTCTTAGAACGGTGCTTGTTGTAAAAGGTGAAGACAAAAAAGCTCCTTTCGCAGCATTTGTAGAAGGAATAATTTATATTGTAAGTTTAGGAATTGTATTTTCTGATTTAACTAACATATATAATATTGTGGCTTATGTTTTCGGTTATGCTATAGGGGTATACTTAGGAGGAAAATTAGAAAAGAAACTTGCTATAGGATATAGAGTAGTGCAAATTAATTTAACGAAGGAAAATGATGATTTAATAAATATATTAAGAGGTCATAAATTTGGAGTAACAAAACTTGAAGGAAAAGGTAGAAATAATGAAACAAGATATAGATTAGAAGTTATGACTCATAGAATAAGAGAGAAAGAAGTTATTAAAATAACTGAACAATTAGAGCCAGAAGCCTTTATAATATCCTTTGAATTGGCGCATTTTAAAGGTGGATATTTAAATAAACATTCTACGCAATAATTTTTAATTATAATTATGTATTATAAAATAGTATATTTAAAATTAAAACTTCTTTGTTTTTATTAAAAGGTGGTAACAAAAATGTTACCACCTTAAAAATTTTATTTTCCACTTAACCAAATATTAAAATCAACATTTAAGAAATTATCTATTTCTTTTGATAAATTTTCAGACAAAATTGAAACTCTTCCTTTAGAAACTACTTGAGGGTTTATATATCTTTTTTTTGCAGGAATGTTAACCCAATATCCACATTCAGGTTTTTCTTTGCTAGTAAATATTTGAGAAAGATTTGTAAAATCATTCCACTTAGATTTTAATTCTTTATCTTTTTTTAATTTAGCAATAACCTCGTCTTCTACAGTATAT
The DNA here is from genome assembly GCF_020748465.1 of Terrisporobacter mayombei. GTDB lineage: Bacteria > Bacillota > Clostridia > Peptostreptococcales > Peptostreptococcaceae > Terrisporobacter > Terrisporobacter mayombei. Next base: position 674,078 of record NZ_JAHZMP010000001.1, on the reverse strand, counting down.
AAATCCTTCATGCTTATAACTCTTTTTTTTATTGCCAATTTTAATAAATCAGCTAAGTATTGCATAGAGAATCTATCTGTATTACAAGTATATACTTTAGAGTTTTCAATAGATACAGATGTGAACTCTATAGCTTTATCTAAAGTACTAAATGAAATTTCACTCTGTCCAAATTCATTTATACTTACTACTAAATCATCATACATATCTCTTATTTCTTCCATAGATTTAAAACCATAGTAAAAAGCATTACCTAAGGTGTATTCCAATCTGTCTGCAGAAAGAAGAGGAGAATTATTGTCTGCAATGGGATACATGTGATAGTCATACACATCTTTAGTGCTTAAATTATATTTCTTTAATATTTCTTGAATTTCTATGGAGTTTTCTATAATTTCTTCCGTTTTTTCTTCTGTAGATTCTTGTGTTTCATGATCTCCATTTAAAAAGTCAATTACATGAGCAAATACAGGAGAGCTAATATCGTGCAAAAGACCTGCTATAGATTGTTTTATATCCTTTGTAAAATGCCAAATTATAAGCGAAACTCCTATACTATGATTATATCTAGTATAATTCTTACCCTTTGAAAATATGGGAAAACTAGTATATTCACATCCACAGTTCATACCCACATTGCTAAGTCTTTTAAATTCAGTCGTATTTATTAATTCCTTTATGAAAACAGGAAAATCCTTGCTATATATATCAATTAAATTCAAATCAATACCTCCTTTAAATTTCTAGTAAAAACTTATTATATAACAGAGTATATATAGTTGCAATTTAAAAAATATAAATAAGTTAAAACCTTTTGTAAAATATAAAGGTCTAATAAACAAAGAGTAAAATAAAAATAGGGAGTCAATTAAATAATTTATGAGGGGAGAATATTTATAATGATTAGAAAAAAGAAATTAAGTAAACTAATATTTATTATCATGATAATAACAACGGTATTTGTATTAAGTGGTTGTAGTAATAAGGATGAAATAAAAAATACTGTGAAAAACTACAACAAGTTGTTAAATGAAGAAAATTACGGTGAAGTATATGAAACTTTAACAACAGATTCTAAAAACTACATAAAAGAAGAGTTTGGTGGAAAAGAAGAATTTGTAAAAAAATATTCAGCAATTTATTCTGCTATGAATGTAAGTAACATAAAAATAGATGTTGGAGAGATTAAAAATAAATCAGAAATACCAATTACTGTTTCTATGAATACTATTGGAGGAAAACTAAAATGTGATGATGCAACAATTAAGCTAAAAAAAGAAGATAACAAATATAAGATATGTTGGGATGAAAGCTTAATTCTACCTGAGATGATTAAAGGAGATAAGATAAAAGCTGAGATAACTAAGGGGAATAGAGGCAAAATACTAGAGAGAGATGGAAACTTGCTAGCATGCAATGGAGAGGCAAATTATGTTAACATAGACAGTGAAGTATTTAAAAAAGAGAGTATAAAAGATTTAGCTAAAGCGCTTGATATAAGTGAAGAATATATAGAAAAAAAATTTGAAAGTAACACTAATCCAGAATATGCCGTGAACATTGTAAAGCTTTCAAAATATGAAAATGATAAGTTAGATAAAGTTTCAAAAATAGAAGGAATAACTATACAACAGGTAACATCTAGGGTTTATGCAAAAGGTGAGGCCTTTGGAAGTCTTATAGGTTATATAGGTGATATAACAGCAGAAGAGATGGAGAAAAAATCCGATAAAAACTATATAAGTAGTAGTCAAATAGGCAAAAATGGATTGGAGCAAGTTTATGAAGATAAATTAAGAGCTACAGATGGAGCTCATATATATATTGAAAGAGGAGACAGTAATGTAACCGTAGCTAAGACAAAACCCAGTGATGGAGATGATATAAAGCTAGCAATAGATTCTAAGCTACAAAAAGAAATATATGCTCAAATTGATAAAGAAAAAGGAGCATCCATAGCTATGGATTCAAGTAATGGAGAAGTATTGGCTATGGTAAGTTCGCCTTCTTATGACTCTAACACAATGGTAACTTATAAAACTAAAGAAATAGCAAAAGAGTGGGAAGAAAATAAAAATGCATGTTTTGATAATAGAGCAAACAATTTATACTCACCAGGCTCTACTATGAAACTTATAACAGCATCTATAGGATTGGAAAATAAAATAATAAATCCTAATGAAAAAATGAAAATAGAAGGACTAAATTGGCAAAAATCATCTTCTTGGGGAAATTATAAAGTTACTAGAGTAAAAAATATAAGCTCTGTAAATTTATATGATGCTGTTGTAAACTCTGACAATATTTATTTTGCAGATAAGTCTATTAAAGTAGGTAGTAAGAACTTTATAGAAGGAGCCAAGAAGTTTGGTTTAGGATCAGATATAAACTTTGAATACCCTATGACAAAATCTCAAATTTCAAACAGTGGTAAAATAGAAAATGAAATTTTACTAGGCGATACAGGTTACGGACAAGGAGAAGCTCTGACAACCCCTCTGCAAGTAACTATGGCATACTCAGCCTTAGCAAATGAAGGTGAAATTATGACTCCAAGGCTTGTAATAAGCGAAAATAAGGAAGAAAAAGTATATAATAAAGCAATAAGAAAAGAAGATTTAAAAGAATTACAAAAGGATTTTACTGGTGTTATAGATGACCCTAATGGAAGTGGATATTTATGTAAAATAGATGGAATTAAATTGGCAGGTAAAACGGGAACAGCAGAAATAAAATCCACTAAAGAAGACAAAAGTGGAGATGAAAATAGTTGGTTTGTTGCAGTTGACTTGGATGACTCTAAGTTAGCCATATCCATGGTTATGGAAAATATGAAAGACAAATCCACATCAAAATATTTAGTACCTAAAGTTAAAAATATAATGAAAAGCTATCTTTTGGAAGATAAATAATAAGAAAGGTCAACTTTTATAAGTTGACCTTTTATTTTAAAGTTGAAATTCCTCATTATTATGATTTATTTCTAAGATTTTATCTTTATAATTTAAAGCATGGTTAGAAGCTTTAAATGTTTTAACCAAAGAGTGGTTGCTCCAAAAATGCATAGGAAATGCTATTTTAGTATTAGTATTTCTCATAAAATAATCAAAACCTAAATAATATTGATTCCCTTGTCGAGAATCTAAAGGTAAGAAGGCTACATCTATGTTTATTCCTTTTATTTTGTCTATAGAATTCTTAAATAAATTTTCAGCATAAGTATTTTCTTCAGGAGAGTTTTCTCCTTCCCAGTGCCACCAGTTTAAATCCCCGGCATGATAAATCGTTTTGTTTTCGATTTTTACAATAAAGGCAACACCTAAGTCGCTAGATTGTAGAGTTTCTATTTCTAAATTATCAATTACTAGTTTTTCATTTGCATCTATAAGTCTTATATTTTTAGATTCTGTAGCATTTATATCATTTGATAATATATAAGTTACGTCAGGATGTATTCTTTTTAGTTTAAAAATGTTTTTATTAAAATGGTCGTGATGAGAGTGACTAGAAAATACATACAGTTTTTTATCATTATTAAATTCTGGAAGATTTCCTTGGAAATAGTCGAAAAGTAATATGCAATTCTTAAGTTCTACAACAAAGCTACTATGATGAATATATGTTATTTTCATATTAAAATCCTTTCTTATTAATTATTTTATATATTATGTAAATTATAATTTTATTATATATGAAGCACAATATATAATTTTAAAATTTATAAAACTACATAAGTTCTACATATTTGTTTAATATAATAAAAACAAATGAAAGTAAAGGATGTGATTTATATGGACGGTGATCCTAGTTTGAAAAAAGCAAAAGCAAAAAGAAGAAGGGTTCATATTTATTACAATCTCTTTATAGATAATATGAACTCTTTATTATGGAGGGATTATTATGGTAGAAGTAGTAAGCAATTTAATTAAAAAAAGAAAAATTTTAGAGTTGAGCGAATACTTTGCTGACCTAAATTCAGTAGACATAGCAAAAGATATGGTGGATTTAAGAGAAGAGGAAATAGTATTAGCTTTTAGAATACTGCCAAAGGATATAGCAGTTGAAGTATTTTCATATTTAGAATCGGATATGCAAGAATATATAATACAGTCTATAACAGATAGTGAATTAAAAGATATAGTAGACAAATTATTTTTAGATGATACAGTGGATATTATAGAAGAACTACCATCTCATATGGTAAAAAAAGTATTAAAAAATACTTCAAAAGAAAAAAGAGAACTTATTAATCAATTTTTAAAATATGATGAAAATACAGCAGGGTCAATGATGACTATAGAATTTTTAGACTTAAAAGAAAGTATGACAGTAAAAGATGCTATAAAATTCATTAGACGTGATACTTTAGACAAAGAAGATGTGGATACTTGCTTTATAATTGATAACAATAGAAAATTAAAAGGAACACTACATTTAAAAGAACTAATACTAAATGATGAAAAGACTTCTATAGAAGATATAATGGACAGAAATGTTATAAGTACAAGTACAATGGAAGATCAAGAGATTGTAGCCTCAGAGTTTAAGAAATACGACTTAACATGTATGCCAGTAGTAGACAAAGAAGATAGATTAGTTGGTATTATAACGGTAGATGATGTTATGGATATAGTAGATAAAGAAAATACAGAGGATTTTCAAAAGATGGCAGCTATAAAACCAAATGAAGAGTCTTATTTAAAAACTCCAGTAATAGACTTGGCAAAAAATAGAGTTGTATGGTTATTAGTGTTAATGATATCTGCCACATTTACTGGTTCCATAATAAAGAAATTTGATGATGTATTGCAATCAGTAGTAATACTTGCTGCATTTATTCCTATGTTGATGGATACAGGTGGTAATGCAGGTTCACAATCTTCAACTTTAGTAATAAGGGGATTAGCCCTTGGAGATATTGAGTTGAAAGATTATTTAAAAGTAATGTTTAAAGAGTTTAGGGTAAGTTTAATAGTTGCAACTATTTTAGCAAGTGTGAACTTTCTTAGAATATATTTCTTAGAAAAAACGGATTTATTTATATCTTTAACCGTATGTTTAAGTTTATTTTTTACAGTTATAATTGCTAAAGTAGTAGGGGGGTTATTACCTATAATAGCTAAAAAACTAAAATTAGACCCAGCGATAATGGCTAGCCCATTAATTACTACAATTGTAGATACATTTGCACTTATGGTATACTTTACCTTAGCAAAATTATTACTTAGAATATAAAAATACAATAAAAGACCTGTTATAACAGGTCTTTTATAATATAAAGAAGTATTAAAGAAATACTATAATATATAACTTTTATAGGAGAAATTATATGATAAAAATATTAGTAGTTGATGATGAACAAAAAATTTGTGAGTTTGTAAAAGCATATTTAGATAGAGAAGGATATGAAGTTACAGTTGTCTATAATGGAAAAAGTGCAATTGAGAGCTTTGAAGATGCAGATTATGATTTAATTATTTTAGACAGAATGTTGCCAGATATAAGCGGAGAAAAAGTATGTAAGCAGATTAGGCAAAAATCTGAAATACCTATAATAATGCTTACAGCTAAAATAGAGGACGAAGATAGAATAGAAGGCTTTACCTTAGGTTGTGATGACTATTTATGTAAACCATTTAATGTCAGAGAACTGGTGCTTAGAGTAAAAGCTATTTTAAAAAGAAATAACAAATTAAGTGATAATAATATTATAAAATTTGGAAATGAAGTAGAAATAGATACTTTATCTTATGATGTAAGAATAAGAAATAAACTAGTTTCATTGACTAATACAGAATATAAAATATTATTAATGTTAATTTCAAATCCACACAAAGTATTTACAAGAATTGAGATATTAGAGCAATTGGAAGAAGGATATTATGAAAAAGATGATCGTGCTGTTGATAACCACATAAAAAATCTAAGACAAAAAATAGAAGAAAATCCTAAAGATTGCAAAATAATACAAACGGTTTATGGGATAGGCTATAAATTTGGACTTAAAAAATAAAAGTATATCCCTTAGGAATACAATAATAATATCTTTCTTAACAATAATAGCATTAACTATATTATCAATAACAATATTTGTAACAAAGGCTTTTGAATCAGAATTTGGTAAATATGTAGATGATAGCAATAAGTCAGAGGTAAATCACTTAATAAATTTTGATTTAAACAATATATATAAAGATAAAACATGGGATACACATTTAATAAAAAAATTGGCTGAAGATTCCATAGAAAAAGGTATAGTGTTGGGAGTCTATGATAAAAACAATAAGTTAATATATGGAATTTTAGAAGATGAAAAAAATGAATCTAATGAAATATTAAATAATATAAAAAAAAATATGGAAAGCATAGAAGAAAACTGGATTCCTAAATTGGAGGAATACAGAGTTGCCATACATAGTGAAAAGAACAATAAAGTAGGATACGCACAAATTTCATATTATGAGTCATTGTATTATATGGAAAATGATATTATGTTTTTAAATATAATAAATGGTTTTATGAAAGTAATAAGTCTTATATCCATAGGAAGTGCACTAATAATTGCCTTAATTATATCAAACTCAATTTCAAGTTCTATAGAAAATGTATCTTCTAAAGCTAAAAATATGAGCGATGGAAAATATAATGACAAGCTAGAATATAATAGCAAGATAAAAGAAGTAAAAGAATTGGTTCAATCAATTAATAAATTATCTTACAAATTAAATGAACAAGAGTTACTTAGAAAAAGAATAACGACAGATGTGGCTCATGAGCTGAGAACACCTTTAACAAGTATTCAAGGTCACTTAGATTGCATGATAGATGGAATATGGGAGGCTACACCAGATAGGCTTAATAGTATAAGAGAAGAAGCACTAAGACTCAGCAACTTAATAGGACAGCTTAGAATATTGTCAAAATACGATAGCGAAAATGATGTGTTGAATAAAAGTAAGGTTAATTTAAAAGAATTTATACAACACTTTATTTACAATTATGAAGGAGATGCATTGTCAAAAAATATTAAGATAACTTATGATTTGAAAGAAATATATATAAATATTGATAAGGAACAATTTTCGCAAGTATTGGCAAACTTACTATCCAATGCTATTAAATATACAAATGTTCATGGGAAAATACATATAAAAGCATATGAAGATGATGATAATATTGTCATATCTATTAAAGATAATGGAATTGGAATTCCTCAAAATGATATTAACTTTATTTTTGAGCGATTTTACAGAGTGGATAAATCAAGAGATAAAGAAACTGGAGGCATAGGAATAGGTTTATCAATAGTAAAAAGCATAGTCGATGCTCATAATGGACATATATATGTAAAAAGTAAAATAAATAAAGGTACAGAGTTAATAATAATATTGCCTAAATAATAAAATCAAGAAAAAGAGTACTTATGAATTTGAGTAAAAATAAATTCATAAGTACTCTTTTGTATTATGACTAGAATGTCACATCAAGCGGTCTTATTATATTTTTTAACTTATTGTATAATAATTATAAATGATGAAAAATTTGGAGGTTATTATGATAAAGATTCTTATGGTAGAGGACGACTCTACAATAGCTTTTGGAGTAAAATATGCTCTAGAACAAGAGGGTTTTGAAATAGATATATGCAAAGATTTAGAAAGTGCAAGACTTAATATAAACGAAAAATCTTATGACATAATTCTTTTAGATGTAATGTTGCCAGATGGTAATGGTTATGATTTTTGTAAAGAAATAAGAGAGATGAAAGATATACCTATAATTTTTTTAACAGCATGTGATGACGAGGTGAATATAGTCATGGGACTTGATATTGGCGGAGATGATTATATGACAAAGCCTTTTAGAGTAAGAGAGCTTATATCTAGAATAAAGGCAGTAGTTAGGAGAAATAAAGGCGAAGATAAGGGAAAGAAAATTTTAAAATATGGAGATTTAAGTATTCATACTTTAGAGGCTAGGGTTTATAAAGGTAGCGAAGAGGTATTTTTAACTTCTGCTGAGTACAAGTTATTATTAATTTTAATTCAAAATGAAAATATAATTTTAAGTAGAAATCAAATCTTAGAGAAATTATGGGACGTAACTTATGATTTTATTAATGATAATACCTTAACTGTGTATATAAAACGCCTTAGGGAAAAAATTGAGGATGATTCAAGTAATCCAAAGTTAATAATTACAGTTAGGGGTATGGGATACAAGTGGAGTGGAAGTGAAGCAAATGACTAGATATAATGTTGAGATAAAAAGTTTTCTAAGGAGATTTAGTGTTTTATTTCTAATTGCTATTGTTATGTGTGGTGGAGTAACATTACTTAATTTAAGTATTATAAAAGAAAAAGTAGTTGAAAATAATCAAGCAATTATAGGAAATATTCTATCAGAAAGACCTGAACTGGAAGAAGACATTATAGATATAGTTACACAGGGAAATTCAAAAGAGAATGTAGATTTGGGAAAAGAAATACTAAGTAAATATAATTATAATAGCTATATAAGTTTGAAAAATGAGCCTATTATAAATGAAAGTATAAAATACATTTTCAATATTAACTGGGTGTTTATATGCATTATTTTAATATTATTTATTATCCTTGCTTTAAGTTATTTTAGAAAAATTTATGCGGATATAAAAGACATGACAGACTATGTTTATAATAGTTCTGAAGGACGAAAATTTGAAATGAAAAATAGAAATCAAGAGGGTCAAATAGGTCTTTTAAAAACTGAGTTAATTAAAATGACTAATATATTAAAAGAAAAAGTAGAGCTTTTAAATAATGAAAAGCTATTTTTAAATAACACTATTTCAGATATATCTCATCAGTTAAAAACACCTATGACCTCTTTAGTAATATTGAATGATTTAATGTATGAGGACTTACCAAAAGAAACAAAAATAGAATTTCTAGATAAGATAAAATCTCAACTAAATCGTATGGAATGGCTAGTAAAAAGTATGTTGAAGCTTTCTAAAGTGGAAGCCAAGGTAATAGACTTTGAGAATAAAGAAGTTAAAATTAATGAATTAATTAAAAGGGCAGTTGCACCAAGTTTAATTACTATGGAAATTAAAAATATAGAACTATGCATAAATGGATATGAAAATACAAGTTATACTGGTGATATAAATTGGTCCAGTGAAGCTTTTGTAAATATAATAAAAAACTGTATAGAACACACTCCGCAGGGCGGAAAAATAAGTATTAGTTATGATCAAAATCCTCTATACTGTGAAGTTGTAATAAAAGATAGCGGAGAAGGAATAGACAAGAAAGACTTGCCTCATATTTTCAAAAGATTTTATAAAGGTAAAACTTCAAAGGAAGACAGTGTGGGTATAGGCCTTGCCATGTCTAAGTCTATTATAGAAAGTCAAAATGGAGATATTTACGTAAACAGTGAAAAAAACGAAGGAACTGAGTTCCATATAATTTTTCATAAAACTTATGGTGACTAATTTGTAATTTTACATTCACCGAGATGTAAGTATAAAAACCTACAATGAAAATATAAATTAAAACTTACAAAAGTTAGTGAGAAATTATGGAGGGTAATATGGAGATTTTAAGAATTGAAAATTTGTGCAAGACCTATGGTAAAAATGAAGCTAAAGTAGATGCTTTAAAAAACATAAACTTATCAATAAATAAAGGGGAGTTTGTTGCCATAGTTGGTCCTAGTGGAAGTGGTAAAAGTACTTTATTACATCTAATAGGAGGCGTGGACAAGCCAAGTGAAGGTAACGTTTATATAAATGATGTTGATATATATAACTTAAAAGAAAAAGGTTTATCCATATTTAGAAGAAGAAATGTGGGGCTAATATATCAGTTTTATAACTTAATACCAGTACTTTCTGTTAAGGAAAATATACTTCTTCCTGCAGAACTAGATAATAGAAAGATAGATCAAGAGTACTTAGATGATTTATTAAAAACTTTAGGACTTAAAGAAAGAGAAAATCATCTTCCAAACGAGCTAAGTGGTGGTCAACAACAAAGGACTTCCATAGGTAGGGCTTTAGTAAATAGACCTGCCATAGTTTTAGCTGATGAACCTACAGGAAATCTAGATAGTAAAAATTCAAAAGAAGTTATAGAGTTACTAAAGTTATCAGTGAAAAAATATAAGCAAACTCTTATAATGATAACTCATGATCCAAACATAGCACTTCAAGCAGATAGAGTTATAACAATAGAAGATGGAACAATAAAAAGTGACGAGGTGATATAAATGAATTTATACACGTCTCTTACACTTAGATATTTAAAAGAAAATAAAAAAAGAACTATAGTTACAATTATAGGAATTATATTATCTACTGCATTGATTTGTGGTATAGGAACTATTTATAACAGTTTGATGGATTATCAAGTTAGAAAAACTGTAGAAAGAGAAGGAGATTTCCATGCCACATTTTATAATGTAAAAAAGAAAGATTTAAGTAAAATAATGAAAAGTGCAGGAATATCTAAATATGCTTATAGCAAAAACTTAGATTTTGGAAAATATAATGATGAAAATGATTTATTAGAGTTAAAGTCTTACGACAAAGAAGCCTTTGATGGATATCAAATATCTTTAAAAGAAGGTAAGATGCCAGCGAACAACAAAGAAATAGTAATTAGTGAAGATTCACGAATACTAAAAGAAAAGAAAATAGGCGACACCATTACTCTTAGTGTAGGAAAAAGAGTGACTAAAGATGGTGAGGATTTAACAGGTTATTGGGTAAGTGATGATGAAAAACTTATAGATACCAAGAAGGAAGAATACAAAATAGTAGGTATCATAAATAAACCTGGTTTTGAATTTGGAAAACAAGTTACAACAGCCATAACTTATTTAGATATAAATAGTATTAATAACAATCAAGATGTAAATGTAGCTATTAGTGCTAATAATCCAAAAGAAGTTTATGACATAGCAGGAGTTATTGCTAATAACTTAGGTTTAAAAGCAAAAAATGTAGATGGAGAAGAAGAATCTTCTTATTATAATAATGACAATGGAGTATATTATGAAAACTTACAGTTCAATGAACATTTATTAAGATTATTAGGTTCTAGTACTTATGACAATATTAATGGAGGTATTGATAAAATTATAATCCTTGTTACTTCTTTAGTAATTATTTGTACTATAGCAACAGTATACAATGCTTTTTCCATATCTATTAGTGAACGTAAAAAACAATTTGGAATTTTAAATTCCGTAGGAGCAACAAAAAGTCAAACTACAAAACTTGTGCTAATGGAAGCTTTTTTAGTAAGTATTATAGGTATACCAATAGGGTTACTTGCAGGAACAGTTGCCATAGATCTGGTATTTAAACTAATAGGCAAATTTTATGAAAGTTCTATGATAGGAGAACTGGGACTAAGGGTGGTATATAGCCCAGTAGTTATTATATTGAGTGCAATAATTGTAATAATAACTATATTAATTTCAGCTATACTTCCAGCAAGACAAGCAGCGAAAATATCGCCACTAGAAGCTATAAAAAATAGCTCTAATTTAAAAATTGGAAAAGTAAAAGATTCAAAAATAGTAAGATCTTTATTTAAAGCAGAAGGTGTGCTTGCTTATAAAAATTTAAGAAGAAATAAAAAGAAATTTAGAATAACTTTATTTTCTCTTATTATAAGTGTGGTTATATTTATATCTTTTAGTGGATTTATGACTTTATTTATTAATGCTAATAAAATACAGTTCGGAGCGGTAAATTATGATTTATATTTATCTTCAAATAGCACTATGGATAAGGATTCATTAGAAGAATTAAAAGATATAGATGGTGTGGAAAGAATTGCTGCAGCTAATGATTATGGAATGGGAATTTATGTACCAGAAAATAAAATGGTTAAAGACAATAAAGATGTAATAGATGAAAATTTTTCAACAGAAAAAGTAGACGATAAAACTGTATATAATATACAAAATTGTATAACAAAAATGCCTGGAGATTTTGAAATAAGTAAAATAAATCTTAAAGAAGGTAGTTTTGATAAGAAAGAGGCAATAAAAGAAAAAGGAGTAATACTTGTAAGAAAAAGTTATTACGAAGAACCTGGTAAAAAATATGAATTAAATTTAACAGATTATAAAGTAGGAGATACAGCTACAGGTTATACTTTGGAATATGACGGAGATAAGGAAATAAGAAAAGAAATTAAATTTAAAATAATGGCCACAACTGATGATATACCAACAGGCAGCTCATCGTACAATTACATGGGATTAGATCTTATAACATATGATGAAGTAGGAAAAAAACTTGGATTTGACGTAAGTACTAATAATATTCATATTTCTACAAATAAAGAAGAAAGTACAAGAAATGCAGTAAAAGATGTAGCAGAAAAATATGGATATGATGTAACTGACAAAATGGAAGAAGTAAAAGAGATGGAAGACACACTTATAGTAATGCAAATATTTGTATATGGGTTTGTTACAGTAATTTCTTTAGTAAGTATAACTAATATAGTAAATACAATTAGCACAAATATAAACTTAAGAAAAAGAGAATTGGCTATAATTAAATCCATAGGAGTTACGCCTGGAGGATTTAATAAGATGATATACCTAGAAAGCTTACTATATGGAGCCTTATCACTTGTTTATGGTATCCCTTTAGGAATTGGTCTTGTAGCTCTTATGAATGTAATTCTAGGCGATGTTATTCAGTTTGGATTAGTGCTTCCGTGGAGTGCAATTATTATAGCCATAATAGGTATATTTGTAATCACATTTATTTCATCATACTTCCCAATGAAGAAAATAAATAAAGAAAATATAATTGAAAATATTAGGCAAGAAAGCATATAGTTTATTTACCTGTAAGTAAGGTGGTGATTTGAAATGAAGAAAAAAACAATTAATATCCTACTGATTACACCATTTGTATTTTATATAGGATTTCTTCTATGGAATATTCTTTTTAAATATGTGTCACCTCTTGAAGTATTTAGTGGAGATAGGTATTGTTCTAGAACAATAAATTTAATACCATTTAATGATATAATTCAAGGAAATTATAATAAATTAGACTTATTCGGGAATATAATACTATTTATACCTTTAGGTATTTATATAAGTATATTTTTAAAAAATAAAAAAATCTTTAAAAATATATTAAGTATAATGATAATAAGTCTTGTGTTTGAGTCGTGCCAATATATATTTGGTATAGGTGCCACTGATGTGACAGATATTATAACAAATACTATTGGTGGAGCAATAGGTATATTTACTTATAATGTATTTATATTTGTATTCAAAGATGAAGAGAAAGTGAAAAAAATAATTGCTATTTGCAGTTTCTTAATAATGTTAGTAGTATCCATACTATTAATAGGAATAATAATAGCCAATTAAATATAATATAAAAAAAGATAGCTCTTAAGAGCTATCTTTTTTTATTTAAATGGATTTTCAACTATATTTATTAAATCTGATGTTTCAACCTGTGTCGAAGTATTTTTATAAGATTTTTCTACTTTATTTTTTGATAAGTTGTCTATTTTATCTAAATCTGATTTGTTTGCAATAGGTATTATTTCATAAACATACTTAGCAGTTGTGCTATTGTAATATTTATTTTGCCAAGTAGGTATACAAGTGACTTTTTCAACCTTAGCTTCTTCATCAGTGCTACTTTTACTAATATCTATATTTATCATTAGACCATCTTCTGTATATTGACTAAATTGATCTCTAGTTTGGTTAGATAAGAAGTTTCCAAGAGAATAAGCAATTACAGTTTCATGCTTATTATCGCTAGACTTTATTGTAGTTACAGGTTGAACCACATGAGGGTGAGAACCTATTATAACGTCTACACCAGCATCACAAAGTTTTTGAGCAAGTTTTTGCTGGAAAAAATTCTCTTTAAGAGAATATTTATCTCCCCAATGAAGATATACTACCTGTAAATCAGTATCTTTCATTTCTTTAAGAGTATAGTTTATATTATCAAATGCCCTATCTACACTTGTAGAATCAAAAATATTAATGCTATTTTTGTATTCATCAGGTATTTTAACATCATTTAAATATTTGTTATCTCCAATAATTCTTCCGTAAGAATAAGAAGTAACACCTACATTAATGCCATTGATTTCTTTTACTATAAATCTTTTGTCGTTTTTTTCTCTAGTTCCAACTACATCAAGGCTTTTATCTTTTAAGGTAGCAAGAGTATTTTTAATACTTAAGTACCCTTTATCATAAGCATGATTGTTTGCTGTGGAAATTAAATCAAAACCAGCATATTTTAAACCATCAGCAAGCTCATCGGGTGAATTAAATTTTGGGTAAGAGCTATATCTATAAATTTTATTACCAGTTAATGTTGTTTCCAAATTAACCATGGAATAATCAGCTTCTTCAACATATTTTTTTACATACTCAAAGTTATTATTGAAGTTATATTTTGCACTAGATACATCGTACTGTGAAGTTAATTGAGCATTATATACCATAGTATCGCCTACAGCTAATAAAGAGGCTTTATTAACGTCTTCTTTTTTAGGTGTAAATATAGATGCTTCTTGTGATTTATTTTTAGAAAAAATGGATGTTTTGTTAATAGTAGCAAAGGAAAATACTCCTATAATTAATATACTTAAGCAAAAACAAATAAGAAATTTCTTAGTATTACGATTGTTATAGTTATACATTTTTAGCCCCCCTTTCTTAAAAATATAAAATATTCATATAACTTTATATTATCTATAAATTAGTATATTATCAATTAAAAGTTTTATTTTGTATATTTAAGAGTTTTTTTGGAAATAACTAAATTAAACAAAATACAATAATATATAAAAAATAAAAGGAGAAGCTATTATTAGTTTCTTTTTTTATATATTTACAAGGAGGCATTATGAAAAAATTTACTTTAATTTTAATGATAAATAAGTAGTATTTTAACAGTAGGTTTCAATAGTAAACATAAAGAAATCCATAATAATAAATCAAATAAAAAATTAGAGAAGATTATAATAAATAATGATAATATTAAAAATGATAGCAATGATAGATACATATATTCTCATGAAGACTTAAATGATGATAAAAAAGATGAGATAATCGTTTTTCTATGGGGAGACAACTACAGTGGAACAGGCGGAGGAGTGTACGAAGGATTTTATTCTTTACTTATAATATGAAAATAATAAATATCCATTAAACGCAAGTATGCAAGAAAAAGTTAACTTAGATAAGAATAATATTAAAAGAATAATTAATATGCAAATAACACCAACAAGTGGATTTAAATTAGGTAAAAATGAATAAAACAAAACCCAGTCTTAAAAACAAGACTGGGTTTTGTTTTATTAAATAAGTGTAGAATTTACTTGAAAGGACTATCTACTACAGTGATTATATCAGAATCATCTATCAATGACGCTGTATTATTATATGATTGTTTTACATTATATTTATTTAAAGAAGTAATTGAATTTAAATCACTTTCATCTTCTATGGGCACAATTTCATAAACATTTTTATAACCATTACTATATTTATTTACCCAAGTAGGTATACAAGTGACTTTTTTCACTTTAGCTTCTTGTTCATTGGCTTTTTTGCTTATATTAATATTAACCATTAAGCCATCTTCACTATATGCTCCCACAGTTTCCCTTCTTTGATTAGAGATATAATTTCCCAAAGAGTAAATTACAAGTGTTTCGTTTTTGCCATCTGTAGATGTAATTGTTTCTACAGGTTCCACCACATGAGGATGAGAACCTATTATAATATCAACTCCATTATCACAAAGCTTTTGAGACAATTGTTTTTGGAAATCTGTTTCTTTTCTTGCATATTCTTTACCCCAATGTAGAATAACCACCTGTAGATCTGAATCTTTCATTTTATCTGTTGTAGAAGAAATAGTTTCAAATGCTTTATTTACATCTGAGGAATCGAAAATATTCATTTTATCTTCACATTCTTCAGATATTTTAATACCATTTAAATATTTATTATTATTTTTGACATCTCCATAAGAATAAGATGTGATACCAACTTTAATATTATTTATATCTTTTATTATATATTCGTTGCTAGAAGAATTTTTTCTTGTACCAACCGTATCAAATCCTTTTTCTTTTAAAGTTGATAAAGTTCTATTAACCCCTAAATCACTTTTGTCAAAGCTATGATTATTTATTGTTGACAATAAATCAAAACCAGCATTTTTTAGTGCATCAGCTAACTCGTTAGGAGAGTTAAATGTGGGATAGGAACTATATTGATATACATCATTGCCAGCTAAGGTTGTCTCCAAATTAGCCAAACTATAATCAGCATTTTCAATATATTTTTTAACGTACTTAAAGTTATTATCAAAGTTATAAGTACCATTGGAATAATCATATTGTGCCTGAAGCTGAGGAGTATGGACCATAACATCTCCAGCAGCTAATATGGAAGCCTCATAAGTCTCAACGTTTTCGTTAAATATAGGAATAGTATTATTTTTCTTGCTTTCGTTTGTATCATTGTTTACGCCCTTATAGATGAAAAAAACTCCCATAATGCAAATAACAATTATTATAATCCAAAATAATTTGCTATTATTTTTTCTTTTCTTTCTAGATTTTTTTCTAGACATTAATTATCCCCCTTTTAATAATTAATTTCACCAACCCCTTCTTAATAATCATATATTTATTTGAATAATTTATCAATTATAAAAAAATTTGTATATATGATAATTACCTTGACAATAATCACATAATAAAAATAATAAGGTGAAAATATGAATAATATTGAAAAAGGTAAACTAGGAGAGGAAATTGCATTAAAATACATTATTTCAAAAGGCGGAAAAGTAATAGAAAAAAATTATAGAACGAAAATGGGAGAAGTTGATATAATAGCAAAATTAAATGGAGAATTAGTTTTTGTTGAAGTAAAAAGTAGAAGCAACATAAATTATGGATATCCATCAGAATCAGTGAACTATAAGAAAAAAAGAAAAATAACTAATGTGGCAAAATATTATATTTTAGATAATTCTTTAGAAAACCTATCTATTAGGTTTGATGTAATTGAAATTTATTTTAATGAAAAGAAAATAAATCATATTGTAAATGCTTTTTAGGAAAGGGTAAATATGTTAAGTATAATAAATTCTAATAATTTGATAGGAATAGACAGTTTTTTAGTAAAGGTGGAGACGGATATAAGTAGAGGAATCCCATCATTTAATGTGGTGGGGTTACCTAGTACGGAAGTAAGGGAAGCAAGGGAAAGAGTAAAATCCGCAATAATCAATAGTGGATATGATTTTCCAAATTCAAGGATAGTGGTTAATTTATCACCGGCAGATATTAAAAAAGAAGGCTCATTTTTAGATCTACCTATTTCCATTGGTATATTAAGAAAATATTTAAATAAAGAGGATTCTCATTTAAATGAATGCGTCTTTGTTGGAGAGTTATCTTTAGATGGACATCTGAGAAAAGTAAAGGGAATTTTATCTTTAGTAATTGGAGCTAAAAAAGAAAACTTTAAAAGAATTTTCATACCATATGACAACCTAAGAGAAAGTAATTTTATTGATGGAATAGAAATTATACCTGTAAAAACATTGAAAGAATGTATTAATTATCTCAATGAAAATAAAAGCAGACCTTTAAGATATAAAGACTTAGAAGTAGAGAATGTAAAGTGTAGTTACACAGAAGATTTTAAAGATGTGAAGGGTAATTACTTTGCAAAAAGAGCTGCTGAAATATGTGCTGCAGGAAATCATAATCTTATTATGGTAGGTCCTCCTGGATCAGGTAAAACCATGATAGCAAAAAGTATTAGGACTATATTACCTAAATTGGATAAAGTTGAAATGATTGAAATAAGCAAGATTTATAGTATTGCAGGGCTAATTGATGAAGAATATGGAATAATTAAAGAGCGACCTTTCAGATCTCCACATCATAGTACAACCATGCAATCTTTAGTAGGAGGAGGTTTTAACTCCAAACCAGGAGAAATTACTTTATCCCATAGAGGAGTATTGTTTTTAGATGAAATAGCAGAATTTGATAGAAGAATACTCGAGTGTTTAAGACAACCTATGGAAGATAAATATGTGAATATAGCTAGAGTAAGACACAATGTAAAATATCCTTGTAATATGTTAGTTATTGGAGCTATGAATCCTTGTCCATGTGGTTTATATTTATCAAAAACAAAATGTCGTTGTCAAAGTTTTGATATTATTCGATATAGAAATAAATTATCAGGACCACTTTTAGATAGATTTGATATATTTGTAGAAATGACTCAAATACCTTTTAAAAAACTTAATGAACAATCTCATGAAGAAACATCTTCACAAATAAGAGTTAGGGTTGAAAAAGCAAGAGAAATACAAAGACAAAGATTTAAAGATGAATTAATAAGTACAAATAATGAAATGTCTACATCTATGATAGACAAGTATTGTAAATTAGATAATAATACAAAAAATATTTTAGATGAAATTTATAATAAGCATGATTTAAGTAATAGAAGTTATACAAAATTAATAAAGGTTGCCAGAACAATAGCGGATTTAGAAGGTAAAGAAGATATAAACTCAAGTCATATATTAGAATCTTACTCATTTAGAAAGGCTTATTATACATATTTTTAAGTCTAGATTGGAGTGAATTATGAATAAAAGAGATATTTATTTATGCATAGAATCTATAAAAGGATTAAGTACTATAACCCTTGGTAAATTAATTGAAGAAGTTGGAAGCGTAGAGGAAATTATAAGTCTTAGTGAAAAAGATATATATAATTTGAAAAATATAAGTTTAAATATTAAAGAAAATCTAGTAAAATATATTAGTCGTTTCAATTTAGATGAAATTAAGGAAAAGCTATATGAAAACTCTATTGAATATATTTGTATAGAAGATGAAGAATATCCAGAAAAACTTAGAAATATTTATAGTCCTCCTTTATTATTATTTTATAAAGGAGATTTGTCCATAATAAATAATAACTTGAATATAGCGATGGTTGGTTCTAGAAAACCTACTCCCTATGGAATAAATTGTGCACATCGTATGAGCTATGAATTATCTGAGCGTAATATTAATATAATAAGTGGACTTGCATTAGGAATAGATTCTTGTTGTCATAGAGGGTGTATAAAGGGAAAAGGTAAGACTATAGCAGTCTTAGCATCATCTCTAGATAATATTAGGCCATCTACTAATGAAGTGCTCGCTAATGAAATTTTAGAAGATGGAGGATTAATTTTATCTGAGTATAATGTAGGTCATATTACAACTCGAGGGAACTTTCCATGTAGAAATAGAATTATTAGTGGAATAAGTGATGGTATTATTGTTGTTGAAGCAGGAGAAAAAAGTGGTGCTTTAATTACTGCTGATTTAGGATTAGACCAGGGTAAAAATATATTTGCAGTTCCTGGTGATATAGATTCAGATTTGAGCAAAGGTTGTCATAAAATAATTAAAGAAGGTGCAAAACTAACAGAAAATATTGATGATATTTTAAATGAATATAATAATAGTGGTTTTAATAATAATAAAAATAGTATAGAATATGATATTAAGGATTTAAGTAATGAAGCATTAAAAATAATTGAGGTTATAAAAAGGCAAGGTATGTTGCAAATTAATGAAATTTGTGATAATACTGGTATTGATATAAAAAATGTGAATACTATAATAAATGAATTATTACTAAGAGACTTAGTTGTTGAAATGAATAATAAAATGTTTAGCATAAACTAAAATAATTTAAGGGTGGGGGTGTAAAAATGGCGAAAACATTGGTAATTGTGGAATCGCCTGCAAAAGCTAAAACCATAGAAAAATTCTTAGGAAAAAGCCATTATACAGTAAAGGCTTCAGTTGGTCATGTTAGAGATTTACCTAAAAGTACTTTAGGTGTTGATATAGATAACGATTTTGAACCAAGATATATTAATATCAGAGGTAAAGGTGATTTAATAAAAGAATTAAAAAAAGAAGCTAAAAAATCTAAGAAAGTATATCTGGCAACTGACCCCGATAGAGAAGGAGAGGCAATCTCTTGGCATTTATCATATATACTTGGCATTGACGAAAATGATGAATGTAGAATAGAATTTAATGAGATAACAAAAGATGCTATTAAAAAAGCTATAAAAAGTCCTAGGAACATAGATTTAAAACTTGTAGATGCTCAACAAGCAAGAAGGGTATTAGATAGACTTTTAGGATATCAAATAAGTCCTATTCTTTGGGCAAAAGTAAGAAAAGGCCTTAGTGCAGGTAGGGTACAATCAGTAACAACAAAATTAATATGTGAAAAAGAAAGAGAAATTAATGAATTTGTACCTAAAGAATATTGGAATTTAGAAATTGAAGGAAAAACTCAAGATGGAGAAATTGTATTATTTAAATTTGTATCATTTAATAATGAAAAAATAGATTTAAATAATGAAGAAGAAGTAAATAAAATTTTAGATGATATAAAAAATGGAAAATTAATAGTAGAAAAAATTGAATCAAAAACAAGAAGAAAGTCTGCTCCAAAACCATTTACAACTAGTGCGCTTCAACAAGATGGAGCTAATAAATTATCTTTTACAACTAAAAAGACAATGATAATAGCGCAAGAATTATATGAAGGTGTGGATATTGAAGGAGAAGGAACAGTAGGTCTTATATCATACATAAGAACAGATTCAAAGAGAATATCCGAAGAGGCTAAGGAAAAGTCAAAGTCATATATCTTAGAAGAATTAGGAGAAAACTACTATAAAGTAAATACTGATAAAAAAGAAAATAATAAAGAAAAGAAAAAAGTACAAGATGCCCATGAAGCTATTAGACCAACCTCAGTGCTTAGAACACCAAATAGTGTAAAAAGTTCATTAAGTAAAGATCAATTTAAGCTTTACAATTTGATTTGGAGAAGATTTGTAGCTAGTCAGATGGAAGACTCTGTATTCGATGTACTAAATGTAGATTGCAAAATAGGCAATGCATTATTTAGAGCGACGGGTTCAGTAATGAAATTTGATGGATACACTAAGATTTATAATTTTACAGAAAGAGAAGATAAAATTTTACCTCCAATAAAAGAAAGCGATGAGTTAGAAGTTAATCAATTTATGCCTTCTCAACACTTTACTCAGCCACCAGCAAGATTTACTGAGGCTAGTTTAGTTAAAACTTTAGAAGAACTTGGTATAGGTAGACCTAGTACTTATGCTCCTACAATAACGACTATCCTAAATAGAGGTTATGTTGAAAAACAAGGGACTAGTTTACATCCAACGGAATTAGGCATGATAGTAACGGACATTTTAAATATAAACTTCCAAAAATTTATTGATGTTGACTTTACTGTTCAGATGGAAAGTAAATTAGATGAAATAGAAGAAGGCGATATCAAGTGGAAGAGTGTTGTTGGTGAGTTCTATGAGCCTTTAAAGGAAGCTATAGAAGAAGCTAACGAAAAAATAGAAAAAATTAATATGGATGAAGAAACTGATGAAATATGTGAACTATGTGGTTCAAACATGGTTATTAAATACGGTAGATTTGGCAAATTTATGGCATGTAAAAATTATCCGGATTGTAAAAACACAAAGCCATTGGTTAATAAGGTAGGAGTAAAATGTCCTAAGTGTAAAGAAGGAGAGATTATTCTTAGAAAATCTAAAAAAGGTAAGGCTTTTTATGGATGCTCAAATTATCCAGAGTGTGATTTCATAAGTTGGTACAAACCTACAGGAGAAGTTTGCAAAGAATGTGGTTCTTACATGATAGAAAAACAAACAAAAAGTGAGACAAAAGAGGTATGTTCTAATAAAGAATGTAAGGCTGAAGGAAGAATTTTAGAATAAAATTACTGAGATGACAGAATATTGGCAAAAATACAAACAATTTATTGTTTAGTGTACATTTTTGTGTTAGAATGAAATAGGTAAAATAAGTAAACGACTAGGAAGCTAGAGAATATTAAATTCTTGAAACCTTAAACTTCGTTAAGGAGATGATTAAATGGCAAGTGAAGTATTAAAAAAGACAAGAAGAATCAATAAAACTCTTCAAACAAGCGGAGGTAGTAGTGTATCATTTGATTTATTAGCAGAAACATTAGGGGAAGTACTAGATGCTAATATATATGTGATAAGTGCAAAAGGAAAAGTAATAGGACTTTATTTAACAGATATTCAAGATAGTTCTGTTATAGAAGATGAAGAAACTAAGTTACAAGTTTTCCCTAAAGCTTATGCAGATAGAGTTTTAAAAATTGATGAAACACATGAAAACCTAACGGGAGAGAAAGTATTAGAAGTATTTCCAGATGAACAAGGAAGATTAGAAAAATATCATACAATTGTTCCTATACTAGGAAGTGGACAAAGACTTGGTACACTAGTAGTATCAAGATATAATGATATATTTACAGATGATGACTTAGTCATATCTGAGTATAGTGCTACAGTAATAGGTATGGAAATTCTAAGGGGCCTAAGTGAAGAAATGGAAGAAGAAATGAGAAAAACTGCAGTAGTTCAAATGGCTATAGGAACATTGTCTTATTCAGAATTAGAAGCAGTAGAGCATATCTTCAAAGAGTTAGAAGGAAATGAAGGTTTACTTGTTGCAAGTAGAATAGCAGATAGAGTAGGAATAACAAGATCAGTAATTGTAAATGCTCTTAGAAAATTTGAAAGTGCAGGGGTAATTGAGTCTAGATCTCTAGGGATGAAGGGGACTCATATAAAAATTCTTAATGATAAGTTAATACCAGAACTTAAAAAAGTAAGAAGTAATTATTAATAAAAAAGGTATCTTTATAAGATACCTTTTTTACATATAAAGGAGTGAAAGATGTGCAACCTTTGGCAGATAAATTACGTCCTAAAAGCTTAGAAGATATGGTGGGACAATCTCATATAATTGGTAAAGGGAAAATTGTAAATAAATTATTAGATAATAATACTATTCCAAATATGATATTATATGGCCCTCCAGGTACGGGTAAAACAACACTTGCAAATATTATAGCAAATTGTACAAATAAAAAATATGTAAAGCTAAATGCTGTAAATTGTGGAGTAAAAGAAATAAAAGAAGTAATTGATGCAAATAAGCAAGATTTATTTTCTTATAATGGCATACTTTTAATGCTTGATGAGATACAAGCATTAAATCGTAAACAGCAACAATCTTTATTAGAAGTAATAGAAGATGGATCAGTAACATTAATAGCTAGTACTGCAGATAATCCATATTTTGTAGTATATAAAGCTATTTTAAGTAGAAGTACAATATTTGAATTTAAGCCTATTGTAAAAAATGATATATTAGAAGGTCTAAATAGGGCTGTAAATAAAATGAAAAGTTTATACTCGTATGAGAGTATTAAAATAGAAGACAAGGCTTTAGAGTATATTTCAGATACTTGTAATGGTGATATGAGAAGTGCTTTAAATAAACTGGAATTAGTTTTTAATGTGGGAATAGACATTCTCAATAATTCAGTGAAAGTAACGTTAGATGATGTTATAAATTGCTCTTCTGTAAAAATGTTAAACTATGACAAAGGTGGGGATGATGGATATTCCATATTGTCAGCTTTTCATAAGTCATTAAGAGGTTCCGATGCTGACGGAGCAATTCATTATTTGGCAAGGTTAATAAAAGCAGGAGACCTTCAATCTATAACAAGAAGATTATTATGTGTTGCAAGTGAAGATATTGGTTTGGCAGTGCCTCAGGCGATAACTACAACTGAGGCTTGTGTTTCAGCGGCTCTTCAATTAGGTTTTCCAGAAGCACGCATACCTCTTGCACAAGCAACTATATATTTGGCACAATGTCCTAAGTCTAATTCGGCAATCAACGCCATAGATATGGCTTTGTATGATTTGGATAATATTGAAACAGGAGAAATTCCAGATCATTTAAAAGATGCTCATTATGCTGGCGCAAAAAAATTAGGTAGAGGTGTTGAATATAAATATCCTCATAATTTTGAAAATCACTACGTAGAGCAGCAGTATTTACCAAATGCAATAAAGGATAAAAAATATTATGTGCATGGTAAAAATAAAAATGAAAGTTCTTTCGAAAATTATTGGAAATTAATTAAAAATAAATCAAAATAAAAAAACAAATATACCAATGGTATATTTGTTTTTTTATTTTGTCAGCAATATTTAACTATACTTTTTCGTGAGGTGTAGTCTTCATTTGATTATTTAAGTTGTGTTGCTTTGTAGTAGTTTTACTGCTATATTTTGCTTCATCTTGGGCAGCTATTTTAACATTTACTTGAACATCATTCATATTAATTGTTCCTAATTCACTGGCTATTTCTAATTTTTCATTTTCATAATCTTTCATTTTTTTAGTACTAGGTCTTTTTTTATCGGTCATTTTTACACATCCTTGTTATATATTTTAAGATTATTATTTGTTTTATATAATTTAAAATTCTTATAAAAGATTACCAATAAAAATCATAAAAAATTAATTATTTAACTATATATATTAGTAAGTACAATTTTTAATTGCAAGTGAGATTAAATAAACTTATGATTAATATTGAGGAGTTTTTAGTAATTTTAATAAATGATGGTTATATATCAGGGGGAATGTTAATGATTCAAAGACTAAATAGTACTTATCATAAGAAAGTTATTGAATATTTGCATAAAGAAAAAGAAGAGAATATATTTTTATTAAGTGATATTGAAAGATATGGATATGATAGTTATTTTTTTAGCATTTACGGTGGAATAAATGAAAAAGGAGAAATTGAAGGAATTTTACTAAAATGTTTTGAATTTATTATATTTTATGCTTATGATAAGTTTGATGTAGATGATTTTGCAGAATTTATAAACGATAGTAATTGTGAAGAAGTCTGTGGAAAATCACAATCATTGGAAAAACTAGAGGCGAAGATTTACTTAAGAAGATATAGAAAAGTTAATATTTTTAAATTAATTAATAAAAACCTACTACCTCCGTACATAGAAGATAATATTAAACTTAGAAAGATAAGGTTTGGCAATTTGAATAAAATAGTAAAATTATATGAAGAAATAGATGAATTTGAAGATACAACAGTAGATAATATTAAGTCTAGTTTGAAAACTGGAAGAGGTTACTGTATAGAAAGAGAAGGAAAAGTAGTTTCTATGGCTAAAACAACTTCAGAAAACAGACATAACGCTATGATTATAGGGGTAGGAACTCATCCTAAATATAGAAATAGAAGCTATGCTACCAAATGCCTAATAAAGATTTGTAATGAATTGCTAGAAGAAAATAGAATCCCTTGTTTATTTTGTGATAATGAAGCAGCAGGTGCGATTTATAAAATGTTGGGGTTTGAACAAATTGGATACTGGAGTATATATCGAAAATAGAAAAAATTGTAAGAAGATAATTTGGTTTTTCAAGTTATCTTTTTTTATTTGTGGGTATAAATTAATTATCACTAAATGTTAAGTAATTAATTCTGATAAAAATAGTCAGAAATAATCTTGACAAAAATAGTAGGAAATAATACAATAATATCAAAGTAATTCATACAAGTTTACTATGAATTGTATTGAACACAGAAGGTGATAAAAAATGAAATTATCAACTAAAGGTAAATATGGACTGAAGGCAATATTTGAATTATCTTTGCATGTTAATGAAGGGCCTATGCCTTTAAACATGATTGCCAGTAAACAAAAAATACCAGAGCAGTATTTAGAACAGATATTTTCTACATTGAAGAAGTCAAAATTAATAACTAGTGTAAGAGGAGCGCAAGGCGGATACCTTCTTAATAAAGCACCTGATGAGGTTACTGTAGGTGATGTACTTGCTATACTTGAGGGGCCTGTGGCACTTTCTCAATGTATTATAGATGAAGGAGTATGTGAAAACTCAAATGATTGCTCTACTAAATTAGTATGGGAAAAGTTAAAAAAGGGAATTGAAGACGTACTAAATTCCATTACACTACAAGATATGGTTGATGACTACAATAAGAAGAATAATATAAAAGAATTTGATATAACAGAGTTAATGAATAATAAAAAATAGGAGATGAATTTACGATGGAAAAAAGAAGATTATACATGGATTATTCAGCTACTACTCCAGTAAAAAAAGAAGTATTAGATGAAATGATGCCATACTTAACTGATTACTTTGGAAATGCTTCAAGTTTCCACTTATTTGGAAGAGAAGCAAAAACGGCTTTAGATAAATCTAGAAAACAAGTAGCTTCACTTGTTAATGCAGACCCAAGTGAAATATACTTCACAAATGGTGGAAGTGAAAGTGATAACTGGGCAATAGAAGGAACGGCTTTTGCTAGAAAAAATAAAGGAAATCACATTATAACAAGTAAAATAGAACATCATGCTATACTTCATACTTGTGAATACTTACAAAAAGTACATGGATTTGAAGTTACTTATCTAGATGTTGATGAGAACGGAAAAGTAGATTTAGAACAATTGAAAAGAGAAATAAAAGATACTACTATACTTGTAAGTATAATGTATGCAAACAATGAAATAGGGACTATACAACCTATAAAAGAAATAGCTAAAATAGCTCATGAACATGGCGCTTTAATGCACACAGATGCAGTTCAAGCAGCTGGTAATATACCAGTAGATGTTAAAGATATAGATGTTGATTTAATGAGCATGTCTTCTCATAAAATATATGGACCAAAAGGAATCGGTTCTTTATATATGAAAAAAGGTGTAAGAATACACAATCTTATACATGGTGGAGCTCAAGAAAAGAGAAAAAGAGCTGGTACAGAAAATATACCTTCAATAGTAGGATATGGAAAAGCAGCAGAGATAGCTAAAGAAAATATGGAACATCATATATCAGAATTAACAAGACTTAGAGAGAAACTTATAGAAGGCGTATTAGAGAAAATACCTCATACAATACTAAATGGTCATAGAACTGATAGATTACCAGGTAATACAAACTTCTCATTTGAATTCATAGAAGGTGAAGGAATATTATTATTATTAGATCAAGTGGGAATAGCTGGTTCAAGTGGTTCTGCTTGTACATCTGGTTCTCTAGATCCATCTCACGTACTAATGGCAATAGGATTAACTCATGAATGGGCACATGGATCTTTAAGACTTACTGTTGGAGATTTTACTACTGAAGATGATATAGATTATATATTAGAAAATCTACCAAAAATAATTGAAAGACTTAGAGGATTATCACCTTTATATCAAACTTATTTAAAAGAACAAAATAAATAATAAATTAAAATAGACAGATTAGAAAATATTAGGAGGAAAAGATTATGCAATATAGTGATAAAGTAATGGATCATTTCTTAAACCCAAGAAATGTTGGACAAATAGAAGATGCAAGTGGAATAGGTGAAGTTGGAAATGCTAAATGTGGAGATATAATGAAAATATTTCTTGATATAGAAGATGAAATAATAAAAGACTGTAAATTCCAAACATTTGGATGTGGTTCAGCTATAGCTTCTTCATCAATGGCTACAGAAATGGTAAAAGGTAAAAGTATACATGAAGCTTTAGCAATTACTAATAAGGCTGTAGCTGAAGCCCTAGATGGTTTACCACCAGTTAAAATGCACTGTTCAGTTTTAGCAGAACAAGCTATAAAAGCAGCATTAATAGATTACGCAGAAAAAAATAATATACACATAGCAGAATTAGATGATGTGGTTATAGACGATGATCATGATCATCACCATGATATAGAAGAAGACTAATATAAAATAAAAAAATCTTTGGGGTAACTTATCTCAAAGATTTTTTTTGTCAACGAAGCAAGAAATTTGGAGAATTTAAAAATATACTTTTAAAATTCTTTTAAAGTATATATAATATAGAGAATGAGGTGATTTAGAAAATGAGCAAAAGAGTAATGATAGGTATGAGTGGCGGGGTAGACAGTTCTGTTGCTGCATACTTACTTAAAAAACAAGGATACGAAGTAATCGGCGTTACTATGAAATTATGGCAAGACGATGAAGAATACGATTTAATAGAAAATGATGGTGGATGTTGTTCATTGGCAGCAGTAGAAGATGCAAGGGCTGTTGCAGACAAAATTGGTATACCATTTTACGTATTAAATTTTAAAGATGTATTTAAAGAAAAAGTAATAGATTATTTTATTGATGAATATTTACAAGGAAGAACACCAAACCCTTGTATAGCATGTAATAAACATATAAAATTCGATGACTTATATAGAAGAGCTATGGCACTAGGTTGTGATTATGTTGCAACTGGTCATTATGCTAAGATTGAAAAAGACGAAGAAACAGGTAGATACTTACTTGTAAAGTCAGTAACTGATAAGAAAGATCAAACTTACGCACTATACAATATGACACAAGACCAATTAGAGCATACTTTACTTCCAATAGGATACTATGAAAAAGATAAAGTAAGAGAAATAGCAAAAGAAATGGGGATGGATGTCCATAATAAACCAGATAGTCAAGAAATTTGTTTTGTTAAAGATAATGATTATGCAAACTATGTAAAAAGACATTCAAATAAGCGTATCAAAGAAGGAAACTTTGTAGATACTAAAGGTAATATTTTAGGAAAACATAAAGGAATAATATATTACACAATAGGACAAAGAAAAGGACTAGGTATTGCTTTTGGTAAACCTATGTTTGTTCTTGATATAGACCCAGAAACTAACACTGTCATATTAGGGTCAAATGACGATTTATTCAGCAATGAATTAATAGCAAAAGATGTTAATTTAATTACTGTAGACCAGATTACTGAACCTATTAGAGTAGAAGCAAAAATAAGATACTCTGCAAAGCTATCACCAGCTACAGTATACAATAACGGAAAAGATTCCATAAGAATAGTATTTGACGAACCTCAGAGAGCTATTACTAAAGGTCAATCTGTTGTAATATATCAAGGAGACAAAGTAGTTGGCGGAGGAATTATAGATAAAAGTTTATAATATACTTGATTATAAATTGAAAATTTAGTAGAATTACTATAAGAAAATATAATTTTACAAATAATTTAAAATTAGATGATGTGGTTATAGACGATGATCATGATCATCACCATGATATAGAAGAAGACTAATATAAAATAAAAAAATCTTTGGGGTAACTTATCTCAAAGATTTTTTTTGTCAACGAAGCAAGAAATTTGGAGAATTTAAAAATATACTTTTAAAATTCTTTTAAAGTATATATAATATAGAGAATGAGGTGATTTAGAAAATGAGCAAAAGAGTAATGATAGGTATGAGTGGCGGGGTAGACAGTTCTGTTGCTGCATACTTACTTAAAAAACAAGGATACGAAGTAATCGGCGTTACTATGAAATTATGGCAAGACGATGAAGAATACGATTTAATAGAAAATGATGGTGGATGTTGTTCATTGGCAGCAGTAGAAGATGCAAGGGCTGTTGCAGACAAAATTGGTATACCATTTTACGTATTAAATTTTAAAGATGTATTTAAAGAAAAAGTAATAGATTATTTTATTGATGAATATTTACAAGGAAGAACACCAAACCCTTGTATAGCATGTAATAAACATATAAAATTCGATGACTTATATAGAAGAGCTATGGCACTAGGTTGTGATTATGTTGCAACTGGTCATTATGCTAAGATTGAAAAAGACGAAGAAACAGGTAGATACTTACTTGTAAAGTCAGTAACTGATAAGAAAGATCAAACTTACGCACTATACAATATGACACAAGACCAATTAGAGCATACTTTACTTCCAATAGGATACTATGAAAAAGATAAAGTAAGAGAAATAGCAAAAGAAATGGGGATGGATGTCCATAATAAACCAGATAGTCAAGAAATTTGTTTTGTTAAAGATAATGATTATGCAAACTATGTAAAAAGACATTCAAATAAGCGTATCAAAGAAGGAAACTTTGTAGATACTAAAGGTAATATTTTAGGAAAACATAAAGGAATAATATATTACACAATAGGACAAAGAAAAGGACTAGGTATTGCTTTTGGTAAACCTATGTTTGTTCTTGATATAGACCCAGAAACTAACACTGTCATATTAGGGTCAAATGACGATTTATTCAGCAATGAATTAATAGCAAAAGATGTTAATTTAATTACTGTAGACCAGATTACTGAACCTATTAGAGTAGAAGCAAAAATAAGATACTCTGCAAAGCTATCACCAGCTACAGTATACAATAACGGAAAAGATTCCATAAGAATAGTATTTGACGAACCTCAGAGAGCTATTACTAAAGGTCAATCTGTTGTAATATATCAAGGAGACAAAGTAGTTGGCGGAGGAATTATAGATAAAAGTTTATAATATACTTGATTATAAATTGAAAATTTAGTAGAATTACTATAAGAAAATATAATTTTACAAATAATTTAAATACAGTGAAAAGAAGTAGTAAAGTATTTGAAGTCTTCACAGAGAAGGAGAAGTGGTGAGAACTCCTAGAATAGAATATTTGAAGCAGTCTTGGAGTATCAATCTGGAAATTAAGTATAGATTGACGGTAGTTACGTTATAGCTAAGGTTTTCCGAAGATATCATATTTATTATGATAATTAGGGTGGTACCGCGAATATACCTCGCCCCTATATAGTTTTATATAGGTGCGAGGTTTTTTAATTTATTTTAAGTAAAGTAAATTTTAAAATATACTTGCTAATTTCGGGTAAGTATGTATTATTACTTAAACAATAGAAAAAAATAGGAAATTTTATTTGTAAAGTAAAAGATATAAATTATAGGAGGTAAAACTAATGCAAAACTTAGGAGCTAATGAGATTAGAAAAAAATTTTTAGAGTTCTTTGAATCAAAAGGACATTATGTAGGTAAAAGTGCATCTTTAATACCAAACAATGATAAAAGTTTATTACTTATAAACTCAGGTATGGCACCACTTAAAAATTATTTTTCAGGAGTGGAAGTACCACCGAGTAAAAGAATGTCTACTTGTCAAAAATGTATAAGAACAGGTGACATAGAAAATGTTGGTAAAACAGCTAGACATGGTACTTTCTTTGAAATGATGGGTAACTTCTCATTTGGAGATTACTTTAAAACAGAAGCTATAACATGGGCATGGGAATTTATAACACAACATTTACATATACCAGAAGATAAATTATGGGTAACTGTATACCTAGATGATGATGAAGCTTACGATTACTGGGTTAAAGAAATAGGTGTGCCAGAAGAAAGAATGGTTAGACTTGGAAAAGACGATAACTTCTGGGAAATAGGTCTAGGACCATGTGGACCTTGTTCAGAAATATACTTTGATAGAGGTGAAAAATTTGGATGTGATAATCCAGATTGTAAGCCAGGTTGTGATTGCGATAGATACTTAGAATTCTGGAACTTAGTTTTCACTCAATTTGATAGACAAGAAGATGGAACTTATCCAGAACTAGCTAACAAAAACATAGATACTGGTATGGGACTTGAAAGAATGGCTTGTATAATGCAAGACGTAGATAATATATTTGAAATAGATACTATAAAATATATTATTGAAGAAATAGAAGAATCAACAAATGTTAAATATGGAGAAGATGCTAAAAATGATGTATCTATAAGAATAATAACTGACCATATGAGAGCTATGAGTTTCTTAATAGCTGATGGAGTATTACCATCAAATGAAGGAAGAGGATATGTTCTTAGAAGACTACTTAGAAGAGCTGCTCGTCACGGCAAATTATTAGGAATTAAAGAAGACTTCCTATATACACTATTTGATAGAGTTAAAAAAGTAAGTGGAGAGGCATATCCAGAATTAGTAGAAAAAGAAAGCTACGTTAAAAAAGTAATTAAGATAGAAGAAGAAAAATTCAACGAAACTTTAGACCAAGGTGTTGAAATATTAAATTCTTATATAGCTGAGTTAAAAGAAAACAATGAAAAAGTTTTAAGTGGACAAAAATCATTTAAATTATATGATACTTATGGATTCCCTATGGACTTAACTCAGGAAATTCTTGAAGAACAAGGTTACGAAATAGATGAAGATGGATTCCAAGAAGAAATGGAAGCACAAAGACAAAGAGCTAGAGCTGATAGAGGTGCTATGGAAGACGAAGGTTGGAAAGAAGATCCGCTATCGACATTAGATGAAAGTATAGCTTCAACATTTGATGGATACAAAAACTTAAATGTTTGTGGTAATGTTACTGCTATAGTTAAAGGTGATGAAGTAGTAAATACTATATGTGAAGGTGAAAAAGCTGTAGTAGTACTAAATGAAACTGCTTTCTATGCAGAAGGTGGAGGACAAGCTGGAGATATAGGTACATTAGAAAATGAAGAAACTATATTTGAAGTTGTTGACACTAAAAAAGGTGCAAATAACACTATAAAACACATAGGATTTGTTAAAAAAGGCAAAATAAGTGTAAATGATAAATTAGAATCAAAAGTTGACAAAGAAATAAGAATGGCTTCTGCAAGAAACCATACTGCAACTCATTTATTACATGAAGCATTAAAAGAAGTTTTAGGTGATCATGTTAACCAAGCTGGATCATTAGTAACTCCAGAAAGACTAAGATTTGACGTAACTCATTTTGAACCAATATCAAAAGAAGAGTTAAAATTAGTAGAAGAAAAAGTAAATACTGCTATTTTAGACGCATTAGACATAAATAGTGAAATTATGAACATAAAAGACGCAAAAGAAAAAGGAGCTATGGCACTCTTTGGCGAAAAGTATGGTAATGAGGTAAGAGTTGTATCTATGGGAGACTACTCAGTAGAGCTTTGTGGAGGAACTCACCTTAATAATACTTCTCAAGTTGGATTATTCAAAATATTATCTGAAGGAGGAGTAGCAGCTGGTGTTAGAAGAATAGAAGCTATAACTGGTAAAGCTGTTTATGAATACCTAACAAATAGAGATACAGTAATAAATGACATATGTGTAGCTTTAAAAACAAAAGAAGATAATTTAGTTCAAAGAGCTCATACTTTAGTAGAAGAAAACAAATCTCTAACTAAGGAATTACAAGATGCAAAAACTAAATTAAATTTACAATCAGTTGATGCTTTATTAGATTCAAAAGTTGATGTATCTGGAGTAAGTCTACTGTGTGCTAAATTTGAAGGAATAGACATGAACTCTTTAAAAGAAACAGCAGACTCTCTAAGAGACAAAGTTGGAAGTGGTGTAGTAGTTCTTTCAAATGTAGTAGATAATAAAGTAAACTTTGTTGTTACTGCAACAAATGATGTAATAGAAAAAGGTATACACTCAGGAAATATTGTAAGAGAAGTTGCAAAAATAGCTAATGGTAAAGGTGGCGGTAGACCAAACATGGCACAAGCTGGAGCAACTGATATATCAAAAGTAGACGAAGCTTTAAGTTATGCAAGTGAGGTTATAAAAAGCCAAATTAAATAACTGAAAGGGGGAATTATTTTGGATAATAATTTCGATTATACAGTGAAATTCGAAGGAGTTACAGAAAATAAAAGTATGAGTGTAGGAGAAACAATAAATTATGTTTATCAAGCTCTGCAAGAAAAAGGATATGATCCTATCAATCAAATGATAGGATACATCCTATCTGGTGACTCTAGTTATATAACAAGCTACAAAGATGCTAGAACAGTAATAAGAAAATACGAAAGAGATGAATTGCTAGAAGAAATTCTTAAGTGTTATCTATCAAAATAGAAAGTGGGTCAATTATAATGAGGAAAAAAATAATATCATTATTATTAATCATGATATGTATTGGATTTATTCCGAATTATTCCTTTGCGGCAGAAAAAGGTAAAGTCATTTATATAAGTATGAATAGAGCTAATGTAAATGATTTACAAAGAATACCTGTTTTAAAAGAAAAGTTAAGCAAGAGTGGATATATTGGTTTAATGAATACAAGAGGCGATCAAGGAAATGACGATGCAAGGTCATATGCTAGTATAGGTGCTGGATGTAGGGCTAATGTAGTTGATAATGAAGTTATATCTTTTGAAAATTTAACTGATGAGAATGGAAAAATATATAAAGCCTCTACAGGAGAAGATCCAAAAGGTATAAATAACCTATTTGTTAATAAATCTATTAATAACAATATTGAAAGTGGAAGTTATGGTTCTACATTAGGACTACTTGGTCAAACATTATCTGATAATAACAAAAAAGTAGCATTATTAGGTAACAGTGATATTGTAGAAAATAATCAATTAATAAAAATAAGAAATGCAGGATTAATATGTATGGACACTTTAGGTCGTGTAGATTCTGGAAATGTGGATGATATTACTGTAAAAGATTTAAATATGCCATATGGACTAAGAACAGACTACGACAAATTAACTGCTGATACAAAAACATATTATGAAAGCAGCGATGCTTTATTTGTAGAGCTTGGCGACACGTATAGGCTAGATGAGTACAAATTAAACTTAAATGAAAATACATATAACAAAACAAGAAAGCAAATTTACTCTTATATAAATACATACTTAAAAGAAGTATTTAATATGATAGACGAAAATGATGTTGTATATATTGTAAGTGAGTTTCCAAGTACTCTAGACTATAATAATAAAAGACGTTTAGCTCCTGTAATTAAATTTTCTGATAATAAAAAAGGATTATTAGAAAGTGCAACAACAAGAAGAGATGGAATAATAGCTAACTTAGATTTAGGTGTTGATATTTTAAATGAATTTGGCCTAAAAAATGAAGCTATGATAGGAAGAACATTAAATAATATTGAAAAAGATGATAATATAAATTACTTATCTTCACAATATGAAAAAATAGTTTCAATAAATGATATAAGATCTACCGTTGTAAATACTTTTGTAGGAATTGTATCTGCATCATGGGTAATAGCAATGCTAGCTTTACTATGTAAAGATAAACTACCTCACAAAGAAAAAATATTTGTAATATTAAAAGAGTTAATTAAATTAGGATTGATAATGCCTTTAACCTTATTACTATCACCTATATTTAACTTTAAGAGTCAGTTAGGCTTAGTAAGCGGTGTTGTTATAATGACAATTTTACTTTATTTATCAGGACGATTACTGTTTAAAGACAATGATATTAAACAAATGGGATATTATGCATTTCTTACCATAGCTTTAATCGTTCTTGACTCAGTTATAGGAACACCTCTTATGAAAAACTGTATAATGAGTTATGATGCAATAGTTGGAGCTAGATACTATGGAGTTGGTAATGAGTATGAAGGTGTAACAATAGCAAGTGCAGTATTTGCATTATCAGTACTTCTTAATTACAAAAAAATGCCAAAGTGGTTCACCATTGTTTTATCACTTGTAATACTTATAACAAGTGCATTCCCTTCAATGGGTGCAAATGTTGGAGGTGCCATATCTGAATGTATAGCATATTTATTATTTATTATGTTAATATTTGATGTTAAGTTAGACTTCAAAAAAATCATAATATTAGGTTTATCAGCAGTTGTATTGGTTTTAATATTTGCAGGTTTAGATTTAATGTTAGGAATGGAGTCTCACTTAGGAGTATTTACTCAACAAATATTACAAGAAGGACCGCAAGCTATATTTAATACATTTGGTAGAAAAATATCTATGAACTTAAAACTTGCTAAATCATCTGTATGGGTAAATATATTACTAGTAGGAATAGCTGTAATTGGTATATTTATATTTAGACCTTCTAAACATATGAAAAATATATCTAATAAATACCCTATGATATTTAAAGGATTTATTGCATCGATGGTAGGATGTTTAATAACATTATTAGTTAATGATTCAGGTATAGTTGCAGCAGCTACAGCATCTATATATATATTAATACCAATATTAGTTATTAGTATTAACATGATAATTTTTAATGATGAAATAGAATAGTAATTTAAATTAGCCAGAATTTAATTCTGGCTAATTTTTTAAAATAATAGAAGTCCCTATTAATTATATTTATGTAAAAATTAAGAAGGATGATGATGCCACATAAAAGGAAAAAAGTTCGAAAATTCTGTGAACTATTAAAACAAGAAACAAATTTATCTATAGAATTTTGGTATGAAAGATTATCAACAGTGGTTGCTGAAAGATCTTTAATTTAAGGTAATGTTAGAAGGGGAAAAGGACGCTAGAACAGTAATAAGAAAATGCGAAAGAGAGGAATTGCTAGAAGAAATTCTTAAGTGTTATCTATCAAAATAGAAAGTAGGTCAATTATAATGAAGAAAAAAGTAATATCATTACTATTATTAATCATGATATGTATTGGATTTATTCCTGAATATTCCTTTGCAGCAACTGAAGAAGGTAAAGTCATTTATATAAGTATGAATAGATCTAATATAAATGATTTACAAAGAATACCTGTTTTAAATGAAAAGTTAAATAAGAGTGGATATATTGGTTTAATGAATACTAGAGGAGATCAAGGAAATGACGATGCAAGGTCATATGCCAGTATAGGTGCAGGAAGCAGAGCTAATGTTATTAGTAATGGTCCTATTTCTTTTGTGAACTTAACTGAAGAGAGTGGATTAATATATAAGTCTGCTACAGGAGAAAATCCTAAGGAAATAAATAATTTGGACATTAATGCATCGATTAATATTAATGTTGAACAAGGTAGTTATGGTTCTACATTAGGAGTGCTAGGCCAAACATTATCAGACCATAATAAGAAAATGGCGCTGTTAGGAAATAGCGATATAGTAGAAAATAATAATTTAGTAAAAATAAGAAATGCTGGGTTAATATGTATGGACACCTCTGGTAGAGTTTATTCAGGAAATGTAGATAATATAAACACAAAAGATTTATCGATGCCTTATGGAATAAGAACAGACTATGAAAAATTAATCAAAGAAACTAAATCATATTATAAAGATAATGATGCGTTATTTATAGAACTAGGTGATACATATAGATTAGATAAATATAAATCTAATTTAAATGAAAAAACTTATAACAAAATTAAAAAAAATATATATACTAATGTAAATACTTACTTAAGTGAAGTCTTCAATATGATAGGTAAAAATGATGTAGTATATATTGTAAGTGAATCTCAAAGTGACCTAGATTATAATAATAAAAGACGTTTATCTCCAGTAATTAAGTTTAGTGATTATAAAAAGGGTCTGTTGTCGAGTGCTACCACAAGAAGAGATGGTATAATAGCAAATTTAGATTTAGGTGTGGACATACTAAACGAATTTGGACTATCAAATGATATTATGATAGGTAGAACATTTGATTATATTGAAAAAGATGATAATATAAAGTATTTATCGAATCAATATGAAAAAATAGTTTCAATTAATAATATAAGATCTACTTTAGTTAATATTTTTGTAGGAATTGTATCTGTATCAGGAGTAATGGCAATGCTAGCTCTACTCTTTAAAGATAAATTACCTTATAAAGATAAAGTATTTATAGTCTTAAAAGAATTTATTAAATTAGGTATAATAATGCCTCTTGCTTTACTATCTGCACCAATATTTAATGCTAAAACTCAGATGGGTATAATAATAAGTGTGATAGCGATGACTATTTTAATATATTTATCTGGACGATTATTATTTAAACATAGTGATATAAAACAAATGTCATATTATGCTTTACTAACAATAGGACTGGTAGTATTTGACTCAATAATTGGAACATTTTTCATGAAATATAGTGTGATGAGTTATGATGCTATAGTAGGTGCTAGATACTATGGAGTAGGGAATGAATACCAAGGTGTTATTATAGGAAGCGCTATATTTGGACTAGCAGTTTTATTGGATAACAAAAGAATACATAAATGGTTAGTCGGAGCATTGTTTGTTGTAATATTAATAACAACTGCATCACCATTTATGGGAGCTAATGTTGGAGCAGCTATATCTGAATGTGTTGCATTCTTAATATTTATGATGTTGATATATGGTGTTAAGCTAGATTTAAAGAAAATAATAATGGTAGGATTGGCAGCATTTTTATTAGTGTTAGGATTTGCTGGATTAGATTTACTAATGGGAACAGAATCTCATTTAGGAGCCTTTGTAATGGAAATACTTCGAGAAGGGCCAAGTGCCATAATATTAACCTTCTCTAGAAAAATTTCAATGAATTTAAAACTAGCAAGATCCACTGTTTGGGTTAATATTTTATTAACGGGAATAGCTGTTATAGGTATATTTATATTTAGACCGTCAAGACATATGAAAAATATATCTAATAAATATCCTATGATATTTAAAGGGTTTATTGCATCTATGGTAGGATGCTTAATAGCATTATTAGTTAATGATTCTGGAATAGTAGCAGCAGCTACAGCATCCATATATATATTAATACCAATATTAATTATTAGTATTAACATGATAATTTTTAATGATAAATAGAATATCAATTGAAATTAGTCAGAATTTAATTCTGGCTAATTTTTTAAATATAATATAAAATAAGGTATGAGAAAAATAAAATAAGATAAAATAAAATAATAGAAGTCCCTATTAATTATATTTATGTAAAAATTAAGAAGGATGATGATGGCTACATAAAAGGAGAAGAAACATGCTTGATGGAAGAATAATGGGCCTTGATATAGGAGATAAAACTATAGGAGTTGCAGTAAGTGATTTAATGGGAATAACTGCTCAAGGTGTAACAACTATTAAAAGAGTTGGCAAGAAAAAAGACATAGAAGAAATTAAAAAGATAATTTCAGAAAAACAAGTAAATAAAGTAGTATCAGGACTACCTAAGAATATGAATGGTACTGTAGGACCACAAGGAGAAAAAGTTCAAAAATTCTGTGAACTATTAAAGCAAGAAACAGATTTATCAATAGAATTTTGGGATGAAAGATTATCGACAGTGGCTGCTGAAAGGTCTTTAATTGAAGGTAATGTTAGAAGAGAAAATAGAAAAAAAGTAATAGATATGCTGGCAGCAGTAATAATATTACAAGGTTATTTAGACTTACAAAGAAATTTCTAATAATATTTTAATAATATATTTGAAATTATCTTAGTATAATATATAATATAAAAAAGAAGAAAGAAATTGAGGTGATCTAGATGCAAGATAATATAATAAGTTTAATCGATGAAAATGGAGTAGAGAGTGAATTTGAAGTAATATTAACTTTAGAAGCTAATGATAAGGAATATGCGATATTAATGCCTGTTGATGACGAAGATAGTGATGAGGCTTTAGTATTTAGAATAGACCAAGATGAAGAAGGAGAGATGTTAGTTCCTTTAGAAGATGATAAAGAATATGAAATAGTTGTTGATGTTTACAATACATTAATGGACGAAGAAGGGCTTAACGACGACGAATTCTAATAAAAAGACTACCTTTAATAGGTAGTTTTTTTATGTTCAAAACTAAAAATAATATACATAATTATGGAGTTTAATTTTAAAATTACTGGGGAAAATATTGAAAAAAGTAAAGGGGATGACAAAATGAAAAAAAAGACTCTAATAAGCATAATACTTATAATAATTTTTCCCATGATATTAAATAATAGTGTTTTTGCTAAAGATATAGATTCTTACACAGAAAAAGAAATTTATAATATATTATTAATAGGAAAAGATGGTATAGGATGCAAAACTTCTAGAGCTGACACTATGATTATTCTAACTATAGACAATAAAAATAAAGCTTTAAAGCTTACATCTATAGCTAGGGATACATTAGTGTATATACCCGGTAAAGGATATGACAAAGTAAACCATTCTTTTTCATATGGAGGCTGTGATTTATTACTTAAAACAATAAATAATAATTTTAATCTTGACTTAAAAGACTATGCTATTGTAGACTTTAAAAGTTTTGTGGATGTTATAAATGTACTAGGAGGAGTAGAAGTTAATATTGAGGATAGAGAAGTTGAAGGACTAAATAAAGTAATAGATGCATGTTATGGATTAGAAATTGAAAATAAGGGTAATAATATAGAATATATAACTAGTAGTGGCAATCATTTACTAAATGGATATCAAGCTTTAGCTTATTGTAGACTTAGAAAAATAGACAACTGTTTCTATAGAGATGCTAGACAACGAAAAATACTAGAAAGCTTAGCTTATAAACTATCGAAAGTATCAGTTTTTAAATATCCAGAATTGATAAAAATACTACTTAAACATGTAAATGTTAGCGTATCTCCAGATAAAATTTTAGACTTAGCAATAATATCAAGGGACTTAACTAATTATAAAATAAAACAATTGGAATTCCCGAGTAATGAATATAGAGAAGATGGAAGATTAAAACGCAATTCACAATATGTAATTAAATGGGAAAAAGACAAAAACTTAAAAATATTACATGATTTTATATATAATTAAGTATAATAAATATTGTTATAAAAAAATAAATATATTAATAATTTTCTAAATATTGACATGAGTGAATTTATCATTTACAATAATTACAAAAGATTATCAATTGAAAACGGGTGGTATTATGTGTAATACAATGGAAAATTTAAAAAGTAAATTAAAGGAATCAGGACTAAAAATAACTCCTCAAAGAAGAGCTATAATAAATATACTTCTTGATAATGAAAACAGACATTTAAGCAGTGAAGAAATTTATGATTTAGTTAGGGAGAATTGTCCAGAAATAGGCCTTGCAACAGTTTATAGAACAATGCAGTTATTAGATGAAATTGGAGTAATATCAAAATTAAACTTAGATGATGGATGTATTAGATACGAAATTAATTTAAATAAATCAGAAACTCATAATCACCACCATTTAATTTGTAAAAAATGTGGAAAAATAATTGAAGTTGAAGATGATTTAATGGACAATGTGGAAAATGAAATACAAAGTGCTTATAAGTTTAAAATATTAGACCATGATGTTAAATTTTATGGATTATGCCAAGACTGCAATAAAGATATAAGTTCTAAATAGAACTTATATCTTTTTACTTTTGTTGATTTTGTACATTAAAAAGGTATTTTATCTAGATAATGGATAAAAGTATTTTAAATATACTTAAAATATAAGGAAATTTATGATACAATAAACTTAGTTGGTAAAAAGTGCGTGATTTAATATTATTTTTATATGCAACATTAAATTGAAAATTGAATAGACAGAGGAGATGATGCAATTGTTTAAGAAAAACACCAACAAGGTTAAAGTAATGGCTTTAGGTGGTCTTAACGAGATAGGCAAAAATATGACCGTAATAGAGTATAAGGATGAGATTGTTGTAATAGATGCGGGTTTAAGTTTTCCAGAAGATGAAATGTTAGGTGTTGATATAGTTATACCTGATATAACTTATTTATTAAAAAATAAGGATAAGGTAAAAGGTATATTCATAACACATGGACATGAGGATCATATAGGAGCTCTTCCATATATACTTAAAAAAATCGATGTACCTGTGTACGGAACTAGACTTAGTATTGGGCTAATTGAAGTTAAATTAAAAGAACATAAACTTAATAATGTAAAATTAAATGTTGTTACTCCTAAACAAATAATTAAGCTTAAAAATATTAGTGTAGAATTTATAAAAAATAACCACAGTATACCAGGATCTTGTTCGCTGGCTGTACACACAGAGCAAGGGGTTATTTTCCATACAGGAGACTTTAAGATTGATCTTACACCGATAGATGGAGATGTTATGGATATTCACAGAATATGTGAGCTTGGAAGTGCGGGAGTTCTTTTAATGTTAGCAGATAGTACAAACGTGGAAAAACCAGGATTTACTATGTCTGAAAGAACAGTAGGAGCAGGTCTTGATGATTTATTTAGAAAAGCAAATGGTAGTAGAATTATAGTATCTACTTTTGCATCAAATATTCATAGATTACAACAAATAATAAATACGGCGGTTAAATTTAATAGAAAAGTTGCTGTCTCAGGAAGATCAATGGTTAATGTAATAGGTGTTGCTAAAGAACTTGGCTATTTAGAGATGGAAGACGATACATTAGTTGACTTAAATGACATATCTAAATATGATGACAATGAATTAGTAATTATAACTACAGGAACACAGGGAGAACCAATGTCGGCTCTTGCTAGAATGTCAAGTAGCGAACACAAAAAAGTAGAAATTAAAAAGGGAGATCTAGTAATAATTTCAGCTCATCCAATACCAGGAAATGAAAAGCTAATCTCGAAAGTGATAAATCTTTTATTTGAAAGAGGAGCGAGAGTCGTTTACAACGATATAGCTGATATACACGTATCAGGTCATGCAGCTCAAGAAGATTTAAAACTTATAAATAGAATGGTTAAGCCAAAATTCTTTATGCCAGTTCATGGAGAATATAGAATGTTAAAACGTCATGCAGAATTAGCTAATGAGCTTGGTATGCCAGATCAAAATGTATTTGTAATGCAAACTGGTCAAGTTTTAGAACTAGATAGACATTCTGCAAAAGTTACTGCTACAGTACCGACAGGAAATGTACTTGTCGATGGACTTGGAGTAGGAGATGTAGGAAACATAGTTCTAAGAGATAGAAAACATTTATCTGAAGATGGACTTATGATAGTAGTTGTTACTATATCTAAAGAAGATGGTAAAGTACTTGCTGGGCCAGACATTATATCTAGAGGATTTGTTTATGTTAGGGAATCAGAAGATTTAATGGATGGAGCTAAGAATGTAAT
This sequence comes from Terrisporobacter mayombei, assembly GCF_020748465.1. GTDB lineage: Bacteria > Bacillota > Clostridia > Peptostreptococcales > Peptostreptococcaceae > Terrisporobacter > Terrisporobacter mayombei. Next base: position 631,357 of record NZ_JAHZMP010000001.1, on the reverse strand, counting down.
AAAAGATGTTTTAACTGAATGTGAAGAAAAGAATATAAAAGAATGGGCATATTTAAAAAATAATATTAAAGAAAACTTAAAGGAATATTTATATATAAAAACTAAGAGAAATCCAATGATATTACCAATAATCATGGAAGTATAATTAGAAATACCTCAGTATTTGAATTAAAAATACTGAGGTATTTTTTTGTAACTATAAACAAAAACGCATTCATAATGCATATATACTTATAACACCTAAAAATTTTAATATGAATTAGGAGGGTAATATGAGTGTATATGATACAGCTACAAAGTTGGCTAGTGAAATAAAAAATAGTAAAGAGTATAAAGATTTTGTAGACAATATGAAAGTAATGAAAAGCGATAAAAATAATGAATTCTTATTAAATGAATATAAAAAGACAGGATACAATCTTCAATATGCCACTATGAATAATAAAAAAATAGATAAAAAATCCATAAGGAAAATGGAAGAAATTCAGAATAAAATAAGATATAATGAAAAAATATATAATTATATATTAGCTGAAGAAAAATTTAATAAAATGATGGATAATATAAATAAAATAATAGCACAGGCAATAAAAGAAGATTATAAATAGAAAAGAGGAATTTAAATGAAAATACTAGTTATTAAAGTTGATTTAAGGGCACCTTTTGCGCACTCTTTAAAAGAGAAGAGAATGATTGTGAAAAGTATAATAGGCAAATTACAAAACAAGTTTAATATTAGTATAAGAGAAGTTGAAAATCAAGATCTACATCAAAGAATAAGTATTGGTATGGTAAAGCTTGATTTAAATAGTAAGGACAGTGATCAATCAAAGGAAAAAATTATAAATTTTATTGAAGAAAACTGTGATGCTGAAATAATTGATATAGAAAGTGAAATTATCAATTATTAAGAAATATAATATGTAAAAGATACTAATTATAAATTAGAAGTATTGGTAAAAAATAATATAAGAGAAATAATACAAAAGTTAATAAAATTAAATACAATTAAGAGGTGACGATATGAAAAAGTTTATTAGCTTTCTACTTGCATTAGTTATTGTAATAAGTCAAGGAAATTTTATTTTTGCCAATACCAAAGAAGCTAAACTAGATATAGCTTCTAAATCAGCAGTACTGATGGATGCATCTACAGGCAAAGTTTTGTACGAGAAAAATTCTCATCAAAAATTACCACCAGCCAGTGTAACAAAAGTAATGACACTACTTCTAATTTGTGAAGCATTAGAAGATGGAAAAATTAAAGAAGAAGATGATGTTCAAATAAGTGAAAATGCTGCTAGTATGGGAGGTAGTCAGATTTTCTTAGAACCAGGAGAAATACAAAAGGTAGATACACTTGTAAAATCTATAGCAGTTGCATCTGCCAATGATGCCTGTGTTGCTATGGCAGAATATGTAGGTGGAAGCATGGAAGAGTTTGTAGACCTTATGAATAAAAGAGCTAAAGAGCTGGGAATGAAAGATACAAATTTTGTCAATACAAATGGACTCCCTGTGGATGATCACTATACTTCAGCTTATGATATAGCACTAATGTCTAAAGAACTTCTTTCTCATAAGAAAATTTCCAAGTATTTAACTACATGGATGGATGAAGTTGTAGTTGGTAAAAAGCAAGCTAAAATAGGAATTTCTAATACTAACAAGCTAGTTAAGCACTATGCAGGAGCTACAGGAGTAAAAACAGGTTTTACTCAACAAGCAAAATATTGTTTATCAGCATCTGCAATGAGAAATAATACACATTTAATAGCTGTTACATTATGTGCAGAAACTTCTCCAATAAGATTTAAAGATGCTACAAGTCTTTTAAATTATGGATTTGCAAATTATGAAAGTGTCAAAATTTGTGGAGCGAAAGATAAGGTAGCAACAGTTAAATTTGAAAAAGGTGAAAAAGAAAATGTTGATTTAGTAGCAAAAGATAATTTAAGTGTATTAGTAAAAAAAGGTGACAAAAAAGATTTCCAAAAGAAAGTAGAAATAAAACAAGATTTAAAACTTCCAATAAAGAAAAATACAGAATTAGGAGTTGTAAAAGTTTATAGAGGAAAAGAGCTTGTGGGCGAAACTAAAATAATAAATAATGAAGATATAAATAAGGCATCTTACTTACAAATGTTAAGAAGAATAGTAGACAACTTATTATAATGCTAAAAAGCTATGCAGTACATATTTTTATGTACTGCATAGCTTTTATAATTAATAAAATCATAAATCTTTTGATTATAATTTTATTAATTGATATAATAATAGTATTACAAAAAAATTAGTAGGAGAGAATACATATGTTTAATTTAAGTGACATGTTAGTATCGTTGGTTGGTATTGCAATAGCCATATCTATTCATGAGTTTGGTCATGCATACTCAGCACATTTATTAGGAGATGATACTGCTAAATATAATGGCAGAATGACATTAAACCCTGCAAAGCATGTTGATCCTTTAGGATTGATAACTTTATTGTTATTTCATATAGGATGGGCTAAACCAGTGCCAGTTAATCCGAATAACTTTAAAAACTATAGAGTAGGTAATATAATAGTATCCTTATCAGGAGCACTAGGAAATTTAGTTGGTGCAATTATTTGTGCATTAATAGTTAAATACATTGATATGTATGCCATACAAATAATATTTGAACAAGCGATGTGGATTAATATTGGTTTTGGAGCCTTTAACTTACTTCCAATACCTCCACTTGATGGTTGGGGAGTAATATCATCGTTATTACCATATAAATATAATGAATTTATTTACAAATATGAAAATGTAGGATATATAGTGTTATTAATTTCTATTTTTACGGGCATTTATTCTTATGTAACAGGGCCAATAATGATGGCATTTTATGCTATAGTAAGTATATTTGTATAAGAGGTAATTTAATGAAGTATAATATACATTTAAATGTTTATGATGGACCTTTAGATTTACTTTGTGATTTAATTTCAAAACAAAAAATAGATATAAAAGATATATCAATTTCAGAAATTACGAGCCAATATTTAGCTTATATTGATATGTTAAATGAAATGGATTTGGAAGTTGCCAGTGAGTTTATAATAATGGCTTCTAAATTAGTTGAGATAAAGTCCAAGTATCTACTATATAAACAGCATCATGAAGAGCATGAAGAAGATCCAAGGTTAGAATTAGTAGAAAAATTAGAAGAGTATAAGAGATTTAAAGAAGCTTCTTTAAGTATTAAAGAAAATGTTCACTATACTTGTGATACTTTCTTTAGAGCAAAAGAAGAAGTAATTGTAGAAAATAAAATAGACTTAGACGAAATATCTATAGAAGCTATCAGAACAATTCTTCCTATGATACTAAAAACAAAAGTTATAGAAGGTTTTGATAAAACAGAAGAATTAGACATGATAGTTAAAAAAAGAGTAGTATCTTCTGAAGAAAAAATGTCATACTTAAGAGATTTAATGAAAAAAGAAGATAAAGTAAGCTTTGTCGAATTAGTAGGGCCTTATGATAAGGATGAAACTATAGCTACATTTTTAGCTATTCTTGAATTAATAAAGGAAAAGTTAATAGTTGTAGTTCAAAATGAATTTTTTGATGATATTCTTATAATAAAGCGTGGAGTGGAAAATGAATAGAGAAGAAATAAAATATATAATTGAATCAATTATGTTCGCTTATGGAGAACCTATAAGCATAAAAGAACTTAATAGTGTTATTAATGAAGAACTTTCACATAAAGAAATAGAATTTATGTTAAATTCATTGATCGATGAATATAGACAAAATAATAGAGGAATTCAAATTATAAAACTAGAAAATAAATATCAAATGTGTACAAATAAAGAGTATGCTGACTATATAAAAAAGGTATTAGAACCAAAGAAAAGAAAATCTTTAAGTCAAGCTACACTAGAAACTTTAACTATTATTGCATATAAACAACCTATTACTAAGGTGGAAATAGAAAGTATTAGAGGTGTTAAATGTGATAAAGTTTTACAAACACTTTTAGAACATGAATTAATAAGAGAAGCAGGACGATTAAATAAAATAGGAAAACCCATTATATATAAGACAACACAGGAATTTTTGAAATTATTACAAATTGAAAGTTTAAAAGAATTGCCACCAATAGATAGTTTTGAAAATGAAGAAGAAATTTAATAAAAAATTATTATTTATTTTAAAATGTGATACTATTTTAGTAAGATGATAATAATTTAAGGGGGAAAACGTATGAAAAGTAAACTAGCAATGATCATATATATATTATTTGCTATAGCGAGTTTTTTCTTTGGAGTACATATGTTTAAAATGGGGGATACACTAAGAGGTATATTATTTATGGTTGCAGTTGCATGTTGGGGAATGTGTATTTACAACAATAGTGGAACAGCTAGAAGACAAAAGCAAAGAATAGCACATTCTGGACAAAGTGCCATGACGAGTAAAAAAAGTAAAAATAAATCAAAATCTAGATAAATATAAATCATAGGCATATTGCCTATGATTTTTTTGCCCCTAGGGCCTATCTCCTTTTAATTAGTATATATCCATAAGTTTTGCTAACAATATATAATATGAGATATTTTAATTTGAAATATATATGTATATGTATTTTTCTTATATTGAGTTTATTATTAATATCATATTCTCATTTTATATTTGAGATTAATTTTAATAATAAAAAAATAGTTATAAAATTAAAAATTAAATTATTATTCAAGTTGATAAGATTTAATATTCAATTATATCCGCCAAAGAAAAAGAAAAAGAAAAAAAGAGGAAGTTTAAAAGATTTAAAAATATTAGAGAAAGAGTTGGATAATATTTTAAATTTGATTAAAAAAGTAAAAATAATAGAGTTATACTCAAATATATATTTTAGTGATGTTAATCCATATGTAACTATATATATTAATGCATTAATTAATGGGATTTATGGAAACATAACAAATATATGTAAATGTGAGAAAATATATTTAAACATAGTACCTAAGTTTAATGAAAATAATATTAAAGGAAGTGTAAAAGCACATATAAAATTTAGATTAAATACCATGTTTAGATCTATTCCAATTTTTATAAGAATAATAAAACTTAAGTCTAAGGAAGGTGGCAAAAATGACAGCTACAAATTCAATACAAAGCATTATGGAGACAACTCTTGAGACTATAAAAAATTCCATAGATTCTAATACCATAGTAGGCAACCCTATAAAAGCAGAGGCATCTGTTATTGTGCCTATATCAAAAGTAACTGTAGGATTTGGTATTGGCGGAGGAGAATATAATAAAAATTGTAAAACTGATACGAAATGCGATACTAACTTTGCAGGAGGAAGTGGTGGAGCAATTACCATATCACCTGTAGCTTTTGTTGTTGTTGAAAATGGAGAAACACGTTTAATTTCTTTGGAGGACAATGTTAATTTAGTAGATAATATTTTAACGGTAACGCCAAGAATAATAGACAAAGTTCAAAGAATTTTAAAACACGATAGTAATGTAAAGTTTCAAGAAGATATGGACAATAATGTGAAAATACATAAAGAAGAATAAATAATAAAAAATAAGTTCTATTGACGTTTTATGTCAAAGAGCTTATTTTTTTTATAAATAAATGTAATTTTTAATAAATTAAGGTAATTTTATAGTTTTTTGGGGGAATAATATATGTTAAGAAGTAGTAGGATAATTAATGGGAAGGTGTTTCTATGAACATACTTGAAGCTGCATCGATTATAAAAGACTCAGCTGAGAAAATAGCACAAGAAAAAGGGATAAGCGAAGAAGAAGCATATTATGAAGCTGTTTTAATATATAAGGATGTATATGAAAAGAAAAAAGAAAAAGAATAAGGTAAGATTGTATCTTACCTTATTTTAATATATTATATAATTTTATATTTTAATTTTTATAATACTGTTTGTGAAAGTACTTCTCCAATAGAGTCATTAATGACTACAGAAGCCTTTGTATCATAGCCTGTGCTACTTTTGTTTATAAGAACTATACTATCACCATTAAAATAGTCAATAAAACCAGCAGCAGGATAAACTACCAATGAAGTTCCTCCAATAATTAATAAATCTGCATTACTTAAAGCATTAACAGTTTCGTTTACAACGGAATTATCTAAGGGTTCTTCATATAAAACTACATCAGGTTTAACTATACTACCGCATGCATCACAGTAAGGGATATTTCCATCTAAATTTAACATTTCTTGCAATGTATAGGACTTTCCACATTTAGTGCAATAATTTCTATGTATAGATCCATGAAGCTCTAAGACATTTCTACTACCAGCCGTTTGATGTAGACCATCAATATTTTGAGTGATTATAGCATTTAATTTCCCTATATCTTCTAATTTGGCTAGAGCTATGTGAGCATTATTTGGTTTAGCATCTTCATAAATTAATTTATCTTTATAAAATTTAAAAAACTCTTCTGGATATCTCATAAAAAAGGTATGAGATATTAATTGCTCAGGAGTAAAATTTCTATTTGATTTTTCGTTAAATAAACCAGAGGAACTTCTAAAATCTGGAATTTTAGATTCTGTAGACACACCTGCCCCACCAAAAAATACAATATTATTATGACTATCTATAAGTTCTTTTAATCTTTTAATATTATCATCCATACATAGATACCTCCTAAAATAATATTTATAATATTATAATACCAAATATTCACAAAAATAAATATAAGTATGAAAAAAAATGTAATTATTTTAATTATTTTGAGCTAAATTATATTAAAAAGTATATATTTCAAGGAAAATGCTTCAGATAAGTTAAAAAATAATATAAAAGCTTTCTTATTTCAAGAAAGCTTTTATATTATTAAATAAAATATCTTTTATACTTAAAGAAAACTTCTAGGTTATTTTCCTTTACAATGGTTTTAAGATCTCCATAATTATATGTTGCAAGAGCGTACTCCCTAATTTTTGAAAATAGAAATTTTTCTTTTTCATTTTTGAAATCTATAATGTTTTTTGCAATTTCCCAGGCAATAGACTCTCTTTCTATTAAATTTTTCTTAAAAATTACTACACTTTCCTCCAAATCTCTAGGTAAATTGTTCTTATAATAATCCTCCCTGGAAATATCAATATTGTAATATATCATTTTTTCTATAATATCAGTAAGTATTTTGGAATGCTCCCATTTATTGTTTGAAATACTATCGTCTAGTATATGGCCTACCTCATGAGAGCAGACACATTTTGCTATTATTTTTAAATTTTCTTCAGATATATTTATATTATAATAATTGAAAGTATTAACATAAAAGTAAAAATTATAACAAAAGGATAGAAAGCCAATTCTAGTTACTAACAACATTCTTAGTTTTGGCAGCGCACATATGGGTGTATCTCTTTTATTAGAATAATAAAGATGTACATTTTTATCTATTTTTGAATTAAATTCTTTTACGCAGCTTTTAAATAACTTTTTTCCTCCTAGGTTATCATAATATGTGGACATATAATTTATGTCAAAAATATTATCGCATGCCATATTAAACACCGCCTTAGTTTGAATTGTGGTCATATTATATAATATTAACTAAGTGGTAATTTGAAGCTAATCCCAAAAAAATAAATTTTATTTTATAAAACATGGTAATAAATTTATTTTCAGATGTGATATAATAATTTATCTAGGAAAGGAAGTGATAATCTCATGGATAATATTAAAGACTATTTAGAAAAGCTAGAAATTAAAAATAGTAGGTTGGAAAAGCAACTAAAAGAAGTGCAAGTATCTAAGGTTGTGTACTTTAAAGAAGAGAAAATTTTTTATATGTATTTAATGTCAAAGGATATGATATCTCATGAGATTTTAGATGAACTTAGAGAAGAGTTACTAGGTAAATTGAAATACTTTAAAAATATTAGACTTAAAATTAAGTTTAATGGTTTTGGTAGAAAATCAGAAAAAGATATAGTAAAAGTCTATTGGCATAATATTTTATATATATTAAAAAAAATCTGTCCAGCTATTGAAGGATGGAAGAAACAAGTAGAGTATATGTGTTTAGATAATATGCTAAAAATAAAAATTCCTAAAGATATTTTTTATGAAAAACTAAAAAAGAACAATATAGAGGATGTTATAAGAAATGTATTGTTAGAAGAATTGGGAATTGATTATCAAGTTAAAGTTGAAAAAGCAGTTAGTGAAAAGACAGATAGAAAAAAATTAATAGAAAGAACAGATAAAGAAATTGAAGACTTAATTAAGGAAATGGAATTTGAAGTAGTAGATGAAGATAATGAAGAACAAGGTTATGTTATCAATGATGAGCATGATGAACATTTAATTTATGGAGAGGATGTTAATAGTTTAGTACATCAAATAAAAGACCTTAATCAAAAATCTAAGACAGTAGCAATTGTAGGAGAAATATTTAATATAGAAAACAAAGAATTAAGAAATGGTAAAATACTTTCAATTATGTCTATTACAGACAATACAAGCTCTATTAACTGTAAACTGTTTTTAAATGACTTAAATAAGGACAAGGTATTAGATAGTGTAAAAGAAGGGTCTTATGTAAAAATTAAAGGTGATGTATTATACGATACTTATCAAAGAGAAATCACCATGACTATAAGCGGTATTAGACAAGAAGAAAAACCTAAGAGAAAAGATACTTGTGAAAAAGGCAAAAGAGTTGAATTGCATGCTCATACTCAAATGTCTTCAATGGATGCTTTATGTCCTACAAAAAAATTAGTTAAACAAGCAGCTGATTGGGGGCATAAGGCAATCGCTATAACAGATCATGGTGTTGTTCAAGCTTTCCCAGAGGCGATGGATGCAGGAAAAGCTAACAATATAAAAATACTTTATGGAGTTGAAGGTTATTTAGTAGAAGATGATCTACCTGTAATACAAAAAGCTAACGATGAACATTTATCTCAGACATTCATAGTATTTGACTTGGAAACTACAGGTTTTTCAAATAAAAATGATAAAATTACTGAAATAGGTGCAGTAAAAGTAGAAAACTTTAAGATTGTTGATAGATTTAGTCAATTGGTAAATCCTGAAAAGGATATTTCTTACAAAGTTCAAGAACTTACTGGAATTACAAATGATTTAATAAAAGATAAACCTGCTATTGAAGAAATATTACCAAAGTTTATTGAATTTATAGGCGATAGTGTATTAGTTGCTCATAATGCAGACTTTGATATGGGATTTATGCAACAAAAATGTAGAGAACAAAATATTGAATTTAAAAATACTTCAGTAGACACCTTAACATTAGCGAGAACTTTACTTCCTCATATGAAAAGATTTAGATTAAATCTTATAGCTAAGGAACTAGGAATTCCACTGCTTAATCACCATAGAGCCGTAGATGATGCGGAAGCTACTGCCCATATATTTATTAAATTTTTAGAAATGATAAAAAAGAGGGGTGCAGAAAAATTAAGCGATATAAATACAATTTTAGGAGACATAGATTATACTAAATTAAGAACAAATCATGTAGCATTAATTGCTAAAAATGAAGTTGGCATAAAAAATTTATATAAGATAGTATCTGATGCTCATGTAAATCATTTTTATAGAGCTCCTAGAATTCTAAAAAGTATTTTAGAAGAATATAAAGAAGGAATAATAGTTGGCTCAGCTTGTGAAGCTGGGGAAGTTTTTCAGGCTATAAAGCAAAACAAAAGTGATGAAGATTTAGAGCGAATAATATCTCTTTATGATTATATTGAAGTTATGCCAATTGATAATAATAGATTTATGATTGATAAAGGTGAAGTTGAAGACGAGGAAGAATTAAGAGATTTAAATAGAAGAATGATTGAAGCTGCAAAGAAATTTGGAAAAATTCCTGTAGCTACAGGAGATGTACATTTTATAGACAAACATGAAGCTATATACAGAAAAGTGCTTAAATACTCACAAGGTTTTAAAGTAGATGAAGAAGAGACTTATCTTCATTTTAGAACTACAGACGAAATGCTAGATGAATTTAAGTATTTAGGAGAAGATTTAGCATATGAAGTTGTAGTAGAAAATACAAATAAGGTGGCTGATATGATAGAAGATATCCTCCCAATACCTAATGCAACCTTTCCTCCAGTAATAGAAGGTTCAGATAAAGAGCTTAGAGATATGTGTAATGCTAAGGCAGAAAGAATTTATGGTTCTCCTCTTCCAGAGGTTGTTAGAAAGAGATTGGATAGAGAGTTAAACTCAATTATAAGCAATGGCTATGCAGTGATGTATATAATAGCCCAAAAACTAGTTACAAAATCTCTTGCAGATGGATATCTAGTTGGTTCGAGAGGATCTGTTGGTTCCTCACTAGCGGCTACCATGAGTGATATAACAGAGGTCAATCCACTACCAGCTCATTATATTTGCGAAAATTCAGAGTGTAAGTACTCTTATTTCTATGAAATAGGTGAATGGGGTTCTGGAGTAGATTTACCTGCAAAAGACTGTCCTGAATGTGGAAAACCATTAAAAAAAGACGGTCATGATATACCTTTTGAGGTTTTCCTAGGATTTGAAGGAGATAAGGAGCCGGACATTGACCTTAACTTCTCAGGAAGCTATCAGCCAGTAATTCATAAATATACGGAAGAACTTTTCGGAGAAGGTCATGTATATAGAGCAGGAACTATAGGAACAGTTGCAGAAAAAACAGCCTTTGGTTATGCCAAAAAGTTTGTGGAAGAAAATGATTTAAATTCTACATCAGCGGAAGTACTAAGACTTGCAAATGGATGCACAGGAGTAAAAAGAACGTCGGGACAACATCCTGGTGGGGTTATGGTTATACCAGATTACAAAGATGTTTACGATATAACTCCTATACAATATCCAGCCAATGATACAAGTTGTGGAGTTATAACTACGCACTTTGACTATCACTCGATAAGTGGTAGGATACTAAAACTTGATATACTAGGACACGACGTTCCAACCATAATCAGAATGATAGAAGATATTACAGGTAAGATTGCTACAGAAATACCTCTAGATGATAAAGAAACAATGTCTTTATTCACATCTACAGACGCCTTAGGTGTAACTCCAGAGGAAATTAATTGTCCAATAGGATGTCTTGCAATACCTGAATTTGGGACAAAGTTCGTTAGACAAATGCTTCTTGATACAAAGCCAACAACATTTGCAGAACTTGTACGTATATCAGGATTATCTCATGGGACTGATGTTTGGTTAAACAATGCGCAAGACTTAGTTGTTGAAGGAACAGTTGAATTTAAAGAAGTTATATCCACGCGTGATGATATAATGAACTACTTAATATTTAAAGGACTTCCACCAAAAATGGCTTTTACTATAATGGAAAGTGTTAGAAAGGGTAAAGGATTAAAACCTGAATTTATAGAAGAAATGAAGAAAAATGATGTGCCAGATTGGTATATAGGTTCATGTCAAAAGATTAAATACATGTTCCCTAAAGCTCATGCAGTTGCGTATGTAATGATGAGTTTTAGGTTGGCATATTATAAAGTTCATTATCCAGAAGCATTTTATGCCACATACTTTACAACTAAAGCAGAAGATTTTGATGCTGACTTAATTGTAAAAGGGTTAGATACCATAAGAAATAAAATGGATGAAATTATTTCCCTAGGTAATGATGCAACGGCAAAAGAAAAAAATATGCTTACAGTTCTTGAAGTTGCTTATGAAATGCATGCAAGGAATATAAAAATTCTTCCAGTAGATATTTATAAATCAGATTCGACAGAATTTAAAGTTGTGGGAGAAAAACAAATCCTACCGCCAATGATAGCGCTACAAGGTGTGGGAGAGAATGCAGCTATACACATACAGCAAGAAAGAAAAAATGGAGAGTTTATATCTAAAGAAGACCTAAGGAAGAGAACTAAAATTTCAAAAACTGTAATTGAAACTCTAACGAATCATGGTTCTTTAGATAATATGAGTGATAAAAATCAACTTTCATTATTTTAGTAAATTATAAGTGAATTATAGTATAAAAAATGAACAAACTAAGTATATTAATGTACTTATAATTATAAGGAGGAATTAATATGTTTAGTTTTCAGCCTATAGAACTAGTGGGATATGCAGCATCCATTCTAATTGTCATATCTCTTACAATGACAGATATGTATAAATTAAGAATAATAAACTCCATAGGGTGTTTAATGTTTGTTATATATGGTTTAAATGTTGGAGCTTATCCTGTAGCTTTAGCTAATGCTATAATAATTATTATAAATATTTATAACTTATATAAACTAAGAGGATCAGATAATAAAAGTTAAAATAAATAATTTATTATTAATGAAAGAATGCTAGAACAAATATAAAATCAATACAAAAGCTTGTAAACATAACATTTTTATGATAATATGATATATAAAATAGTATATTTGCAGAAACTAAGAGTGAGACATCTGTGCTCACTCTTTTATTTTAAATACTATAAATACAACTGAATAGGAGGTAAACAATATGAAAAAGAACATTGCTACTGAAATAGAACAAATAGTGTTACCTATAACAGAAGCCAACGATTTAGAGTTAGTAGATGTTGAATACGTTAAAGAAGGTGGAGAATTCTTCCTTAGAGTTTACATTGATAAAGAAGGCGGAGTTTCTTTAAATGAATGTGAATTAGTTACAAGGGCATTAAATCCAATTCTAGATGAAAAAGATCCAATTAAAGATAATTATTATTTAGAAGTGTCATCTCCTGGTCTTGATAGACCACTTAAAAAAGATAAGGACTTTGTGAAATACCAAGGTAGAGATGTGGAAATAAAGCTTTATAAATCAATTGACGGTTCTAAACTACATGAAGGAGAGCTTGTTGGTTTAACAGAAGAGAAAAATATTAAAGTTATAATAGATAATAAAGAGGTTGAATTCAATAAAAAAGATGTTGCGCTTATTAGGTTAGCTATTAAGTTTTAGTAGTAACATTAATATAGGGAGGATAAAAAAATGAATCACGAATTCATGGAAGCACTAGATGAATTAGAAAAGGATAGAGGTATCGACAAAGATGTACTTATAGATACTATAGAACAAGCATTACTTACTGCATACAAAAAGAACTTTGGTTCAGCACAAAATGTTAGAATAGACTTTAACCCAGAAAAGGGAGAAGTAAGAGTTTACTCACAAAGAAGAGTTGTTGATGAGTCAGATTTATATGATAACTTTTTAGAAATAGAACTTGATGAGGCTAGACAAATAAATCCAAAGTACGAACTTGGAGATGTATTAGAAAATGAAGTGACTCCAAAAGATTTTGGTAGAATAGCAGCACAAACAGCTAAACAAGTAGTTGTTCAAAGAATAAGAGAAGCTGAAAGAGAAATAATATACAATGAGTTTATTGAAAAAGAAGGAGAATTAGTAACTGGAGAAGTTGCTAGAGTATCTGATAATAAAAAAGTTGTTTATGTAAGACTTGGAAAAATAGAAGCATCTATGCCTGAAACTGAGCAAATTCCAGGAGAACATTTCAAAGCTGGAGACAAAATAAAGGTATATATATTAGAAGTGAAGAAAACTAATAAGGGACCTCAAATAGTGGTTTCAAGAAGCCATCCAAATCTTGTTAAGAGATTATTTGAATCAGAAGTACCAGAAATATTCCAAGGTATAGTTCAAATTAAATCTGTATCTAGAGAAGCAGGATCAAGAACTAAAATGGCTGTTCATTCAATAGACGAAAAAATAGATCCAATTGGAGCTTGTGTAGGACCAAAAGGAACTAGAGTTAAATATGTAGTTGATGAATTAGGTGGAGAAAAAATAGATATAATAAACTACAGTGAAAATCCAGCTGAGTTTGTATGCGCATCACTTAGCCCATCAAAAGTAGTTAAAGTAGATGTTAATGAAGAAGAAAAATCAGCATTAGTTGTAGTGCCGGATTATCAATTATCTTTAGCTATAGGTAAAGCAGGACAAAATGCTAGACTTGCTGCAAAACTTACGAATTGGAAGATAGACATTAAAAGTGAATCTCAACTAAATGACGAAGAATAAGGAGGGATTACTTTGAAAAAAACAAAAAAAGTGCCTCAAAGAAAGTGTATTGCTTGTCAAGATAGAGACAATAAAAAAGAACTTATTAGAATAGTAAAAAATAAAGAAGGCGAAATTTTTATAGACTTAGCTGGAAAGGCAAATGGAAGAGGAGCATACATATGCAAGGATTCTGAATGTTTAAAAAAAGCTATAAAAAGCAAAGCTTTAAATAGAGCATTTAAAATGGACGTGCCAAATGAGGTATACGAAAAATTATTAGCGGAGTTAGAATCATATGAAAAATAATATGGATAAAATACACTCATTATTGGGCATTGCAATGAGAGCCGGTAAATTAGTATCTGGAGAAGATGCAACTATGTTAGATCTAAAAAAAGGAAAGCTAAATTTAGTTATAGTTGCAGGTGATGCATCGAATAATACGAAAAAATTATTCAATGATAAAACATCTTTTAGAAAAGTAAATTGTGTAGAGATATCTACAAAGAGTGATTTAGGAATGTCTATTGGCAAAGATTCTAGAGCAGTTATAGGAATTAAAGATATAGGATTCGTAAATAAAATCATACAGTTAATGGATTAACAAATAATAATAGGGGGTGATCTTGTGAATAAAACAAGAGTTTACCAAATAGCAGAAGAAGTAGGAATGTCAAATAAGGACATTTTAGCAAAAATAAAAGAATTAGGAATTGAAGTAGAAAACGAAAAATCTGAATTAGAAGAAGATGAAGTAGAATTACTTATGGATCTTTTAGAAGAATCTGATGAAAATGTAATAAAAGTTGATGGAACTTTAACTGTTCAACAATTGGCTGAAGCTTTAGAAAAACCAGCTACAGAAGTTATAATGAAGCTTATGAAAATGGGAACTATGGCTTCTTTAAATCAAGAAGTTAACTTTGAAATAGCTTCTCATTTAGCAAGTGAATATGGATTTACATTAGTTGCAGGTTCAAATGATGAAGAAGCTGAGGAAGAAATAGAAGAATTAATGCAAATAGAAGAAGATAAAGAAGAAGATTTAAAACCAAGACCACCAGTTGTAACAGTTATGGGACACGTTGACCATGGTAAAACATCTTTACTAGATGCTATAAGAAGTACACATGTTACTAACAGTGAAGCAGGTGGAATTACTCAGCATATAGGTGCATCTGAAGTATCAATAAATGGACAAAAGATAGTATTTTTAGATACTCCAGGGCATGAGGCTTTCACAGCAATGAGAGCTAGAGGTGCGCAAGTTACAGACATAGCGATATTAGTAGTTGCAGCAGATGATGGTATAATGCCTCAAACAATAGAAGCAATAAACCATGCTAAAGCAGCAGGAGTTCCACTAATAGTTGCTATAAATAAAATAGATAAACCAGCAGCTAACCAAGATAGAGTTAAGCAAGAATTATCTGAGCAAGGCTTACTTGTTGAAGACTGGGGTGGAGATGTTATAGCAGTTCCAGTTTCAGCTAGACAAAGAACAGGAATAGACACATTACTAGAAATGATACTTTTAGCTGCTGAAATGGAAGAGTTAAAAGCTAATCCAGATAAAAGAGCTGTTGGTACAGTTGTAGAAGCTGAACTTGACAAAGGTAGAGGGCCAGTTGCTACAGTACTTGTACAAGGTGGTACTCTAAACGTTGGAGATCCAATAGTTTGTGGAGTTGCTTCAGGTAAAGTAAGAGCAATGATAAACTCAAAAGGAAAAAGAGTTAAAACTGCTGGACCATCAACAGCTGTTGAAATATTAGGACTTTCAGAAGTTCCGCAAGGTGGAGATCAGTTTGTAGCTGTACCTTCAGATAAAATAGCTAGAAATGTTGCAGAAAAAAGACAACAAATAGCTAGAGAAGAAATGTTAAAATCTAACCAAAGAATGTCACTTGACCAATTCTTCGAGCAAATGAACGAAGGTCAAGTTAAAGAGCTTAATATAGTTATAAAAGCAGATGTTCAAGGTTCTGCTCAAGCAGTAAAACAATCACTTGAAAAATTATCTAACGACGAAGTTGCAGTTAGAGTAATACATGGTGGTGTTGGAGCTATAACTGAATCAGATGTTATGCTTGCTGCTGCATCAAATGCAATAATAATAGGATTCAACGTTAGACCAGTACCAAGTGCAGAATCTCTTGCAGAAAAAGAAAGTGTAGACGTAAGAAGTTACACTATAATATACAAAGCTATAGAAGATATACAAGCAGCTATGACTGGTATGTTAGATCCAGAATATAGAGATGAAGACACAGGTAAAGCAGAAATAAGAGAAGTTTACAAGATATCTGGAGTTGGAACAGTTTCAGGATGTTATGTAACAAGTGGTAAAATATTCAGAAACGGTAAAGTAAGAATAGTAAGGGATGGTATAATCATCCATGAAGGTGAAATACAAGCTCTTAAGAGATTTAAGGACGACGTAAAAGAAGTAAATAATGGTTACGAATGTGGTATGAGTTTCGTAAACTACAACGATATAAAAGTTGGAGATATAGTAGAAGCTTACGTAACAAAAGAAATAGAAAGAAAATTATAAACAATTAACTACAGGTAAAGAGGGTTGATATTATGGCATCATATAATAGAACACGTAGAATAGGCGAAGAAATTAGAAAAATAGTAAGTACTATGCTTATTAATGGAATAAAAGACCCTAGAATAAACTCTATGGTAAGTGTTACAGATGTGGAAGTTACTAGCGATTTAAGCTATGCCTACATATACGTAAGTATTTTAGGTGGAGATGAAGAATCTACTTTAGAAGGCTTAAGAAACGCAGAAAGCTACATCAGAAGAGAAATAGGTAGAAGTATAAAAATAAGACATATCCCACAAATCATATTCAAAGTAGATGATTCTTTAATTAAAGGTATGTACATGGACAGCCTTATAAAAAAAGTATCACAAAAAGAACAAGATAAGCCTCAAACACAAGTTGAGGAAAATGACAATGAATAGTCTAGATAATATTATAAAATATATACATGGAAGTAACGATTTTGTCGTTACTTCTCATGTTAATCCAGATGGAGACAATATAGGTTCAACTCTTTCAATTTATTATTTCTTAAAAAAAATTAATAAAAATGTTTATTATGTTATGAATGATGATATGCCTTTAAATATGCAGTTTCTTATTGAAGATGTAAACATAATAAACTCTAGTGAATTTAAAGAGTTGAAAATAGAAAACTATACTTTGATTACTTTAGATTGTGGAGATAAAAACAGAATTTGTGTAGATGATGATATCAAAGGTAATTGTATAAAATTAATCAATATAGATCATCATGCAAGTAATGATTTTTATGGGGATTTAAACTATGTAGTTGCTGAAGCATCTTCAACTAGTGAATTAGTATATAATTTACTTATAAGAAATGAAGAAATAAACAATTATAAATCTATAGATGAAAATATAGCTACAGCTCTTTACACAGGTCTTATGACGGATACTGGAAAACTTACGTATTCAAATACTCATGCAAGTAGTTTTGATATGGCAAAGCAATTATTAATAAATGGAGCGCAAACACAAAAAGTAGTTCAAAATGTTTTTGGTAGTAATCCTTTTAACTTTTATAAATTATTGGGAGAGTCACTAAATACACTGGAAATTATTAATGAAAAAGTAGCTATAATGATGGTTACACTAGATATGCTTAAAAGATACAATGTTGATTTTAAGGATATAGATGGTATTGTCCCATATGCTAGAGATATAGAAAATGTTGAAATAGGAATTCTACTTAAAGAAAAAAGTGATAATGAAATTAAAGTTAGCTTAAGATCTAAATCCTATGCAAACGTAAGTCGCTTGGCCAAGATATTTGGTGGAGGCGGACATATAAGGGCTGCTGGCTGTACTGTAAATGATAGTATGGAAAATGCAAAAATAAAAATATTAGAAGAAGCATTAAAAGAAATTTAAGGATGATTTTTAATGAATAAAATAGTAAATATATTAAAACCTACAGGTATGACATCTCACGATGTTGTAAGTAGAGTGAGAAGAATTTTAAGCATGAAAAAAGTTGGTCATACAGGAACACTAGATCCTGATGCAGCTGGAGTTCTTCCTATATGTTTAAATAAGGCTACAAAAGTAAGTGAGCTTATTTTAAATAAAGAAAAATCATACATATGTGAATTAACATTAGGTGCAGCTACAGACACTTATGATTCTTCTGGAGTAATAACATTTGAAGGTGACGCTTCAAATATTACACATGAGGATATATATAAAGCTTTTGAAACACAAAAAGGAGAAATTAATCAATATCCTCCTGTTTATTCAGCTTTGAAGGTTAATGGACAGAAAATGTGTGATTTAGCTAGAAAAGGAAAAGCAGACACTATTATAATTAAGCCTAGAAAAATTAACATAGAACAAATAAAAATTTTAAATATAACTGAAAATAAAGTATTATTTTTAGTAAAATGTTCAAAAGGTACTTATGTTAGAAGTATATGTCATGATATTGGACAGTACTTAAAATGTGGAGGACATATGTCCTTTTTACTTAGAACATCTTCTGGAAAATTTAACTTAGAGAATGCAATAACACTAGAAGAATTAGAAAAATATTATAATGATAACATCTTAGAAAATTACTTATATGATATTGATTATGTTCTAGATAATTTTAAAAAAGTTGAATTAAAAGATACTGCTCTTAAATACTATAGAAATGGTGGAATAATAGATTCTAAAAGATTTACAAATGATAATTTATCACAAAATGATGAATATGTCAGAGTATATTGTAATGATGAATTTATAGGAACTGGAAAATTATTAAAAAATAGTAACACTATTAGTCTAAAGAGTGATAAAATTTTTATAGAATAATTTTTATATCAGTGGGGAAAAGACATGATTATTATAAATTCTTTAAATGAAATAGAAAGTTTTGATAAAAGTGTTGTTACTATAGGTAAATTTGACGGAATTCATAAAGGACATGAGGTTCTTATAGAAAAAACTATTGATTATTCCAAACAAGAACAATTAACAAGTATAGTTTTTACATTTCAAAACAGTCCTATTAGTTATTTTTCTAACATTTTAACTAGAGAAATAATAACAGAAGTGGAAAAAATGAATAAGCTTAAGTTATTAGGTGTAGAGGTAGTTATAGATATACCATTCAATAAAGATATGGCAGAAATATCAGCAGAAGATTTTGTAAAACAAATATTAGTTGATAAATTAGGAGCAAAAAAACTAATTATAGGACATGATTTTGCTTTTGCAAGAAAGAGAGAGGGTACTCCGCCAATATTAAAAATACTAGGTAAAAAATATGGATTTGAAGTGGAGGTAATTGAGCCTGTAGTTATCAATAACATAAGAGTAAGTAGTACTCATGTAAAAGATTTAATATATGCAGGAAGAGTGGATGAAATAAAGAACTATTTAGGAAGAAACTATACAATTGAAGGTACAGTAATTCATGCAAAGCAACTAGGTAGAACTTTAGGATTTCCAACGGCAAACCTTAGGCTACAAGAAAATCTTATTATACCTAAAAGAGGTATATATGCTACAAAAGTATATATAGGCAATGAAGTATATGTTGGAGCTACAAATATTGGTTATAATCCTACAGTAAATGGAGAACGAATGTCAGTAGAAACAAATATATTACAATTTGACAAAGATATTTATGGCAAAACTATAAAACTTGAGTTTTTGGAAAGAATAAGAGATGAAAAGAAGTTTAAAGATTTAAACGAATTAAAAATACAATTAAAGATGGATACTAATTATATATATAAAAAGTATATTTGCAAAAGTAGCTAAGTTATGATAAAATAATCAAAGTAACCATTACTCGGCATATGAATACTCCAATCAATGCTTAGTAAATGGCGATTATATTAAACTATTTGGAGGTACATCAAATGAATAAAACAGAAATAATAAAAGAATTCGGAAGAAAAGAAGGAGATACTGGTTCTCCAGAAGTTCAAATAGCTTTATTAACAGCTAGAATAAACGAATTAAACGAGCACTTAAAAGTTCACAAAAAAGACCACCATTCAAGAAGAGGATTATTAAAAATGGTTGGTAGAAGAAGAAACTTATTAGGTTACTTAAAAGAAAAAGACTTAGAAGGTTACAGAGCATTAATAGCTAAATTAGGATTAAGAAAATAATCTTATTACTTTATTTAAAAAGCAGGTATACTTATGGTATCTGCTTTTTTTGTATTGATAAAAGAATGAATAATTAATTTCTATAAGGGGGCAGTAGCCATGAAGATTAAAATACTGAGTGACAGCATGTGCGACATTCCTGAAGAAATAAAACAAAAAGACTTTTTTGATATGATTCCGCTTACTATCAGCATAAATGGGAAAGAATATAAAGACGGTATAGATTTTACTAAGCAAGAATTTTATCATGTTTTAGAAAGTAGTAAAACTTTACCTAAAACATCTCAAGTGACATACATTCAGTTCAAAGAGGCTTTTGAAAAATATGTAAATGAAGGGTATGATGTGATTTGCTTAACTGGATCATCAAAAACTTCAGGAACATATCAAAGCGCAATGATGGCCCAAAATGATGTTTCTGGAAATATATATGTTTTTGATACATTATTTTTATCTTTAGGAAGTGGACAATATGTAATAAAGGCGTGTGAATTAGTCGAAAATAGTGATTTATGTGCTGATGAAATAGTTGATAAATTAGAAGACATTAGAGAAAGTGTAAATCTATTTTTCGTACCCTTTACATTAGATTATTTAAAAGAAAGTGGAAGATTACCAAGTGTAGTATCTTTTGTAGGAAATATGTTAAATATAAAACCTATATGCACCATGGAAGATGGTAAAAATAAAATAGTAACAAAAGTTAGAGGAGCTAAACAAGTGGCCTCTAAACTAGTAGACATGATTTTAGAAGCTAATGATCATGATTTAGAATCTAAAGTTCTTACAATAGGATATGGTTCTAATGAATCAGATTTTGAAAAACTTAAAGAAGAAGTTGCTAAAAGAATAAAAGCAAAGGAAGTCTTTATTACTAGAGGTGGATCTTGTATATGTGCACACACAGGGCCTCAAATTTTAGCAATAAGTTCTTCTAATTAATAAATAAGAGGGTATACTACAACACTAATTCTTTACATTGTATAATTATATTGTTAATTAGTAGTAATTTTGTTAATATAGTACATAGAAGAAATAGTGGTTTCAGTATAAGAGGAGGTACAAGCATTAATGTTTGAACATAAAATTTTTACAATGGATTTAGCAGGAAGAGAACTTTCTGTTGAAATAGGCAAAATTTCACAACTTGCTAGTGGTAGTGCAATACTTAGATATGGTGAGACTATGGTTATGGTAAACTGCTCAAAATCAGCTCAACCAAGAGATGGTGTAGACTTTTTCCCACTAAGTGTTGATTATGAAGAAAAATTATATTCAGTTGGTAAAATACCAGGTGGATTCTTAAAAAGAGAAGGAAAGCCATCAGAAAAAGCTATACTTACATCAAGACTTATAGATAGACCTATAAGACCTTTATTCCCAAAAACTTTTAGAAATGACGTGCAAGTTGTTGCTACAGTTTTATCAGTGGATCAAGATTGTACTCCTGATATAGTTTCAATGATAGGTTCGTCAGTTGCTTTATCAATATCAGAAATACCTTTCAATGGACCAACAGGTTCTGTATGCATAGGTTTAGTTGATGGAGCACTTGTAGTAAACCCTACAGCGCAGGAAAGAGAAAAAAGTTCACTACACTTAGTAGTATCAGGAACTAAAGAAGCGGTAATGATGGTTGAAGCTGGAGCTGATGAAGTACCAGAATCATTAATGCTTGAAGCAATATTAAAAGCGCATGAAGAAATTAAGAAAATAGTTGAATTTATAGAACAAATTCAAGCTGAAGTTGGAAAAGAAAAAATAGAATTTGTTGAAACTAAACCAAATGCTGAAATAGAAGCTAAAGTTAGAGAAATAGCTACTGAAGGAATGAAGGAAGCTGTTAGAGTTGTTGAAAAACTTGAAAGACAAGAAGCTATGGACGCTGTAAAAGAACAAACTATAAATAGTTTTGATGAAGAAACTTTAGAAGAGTTTGGAAATGATATAATAGCTGCGCTAGATTCTATAATAAAAGAAGAAGTTAGAAAAGCTATCGTTCATGAAGGTAGAAGACCAGATGCTAGAAAAACTGATGAAATAAGACCAATATGGTGTGACCATGGATTTATACCAAGAACTCATGGTTCAGGGTTATTTACAAGAGGACAAACTCAAGTAATGACAGTTACAACTCTTGGAGCATTAGGTGATGTTCAAATACTTGACGGACTTGATGAAGAAGAAAACAAGAGATATATGCACCACTACAACTTCCCTGCATACTCTGTTGGTGAAGCTAGACCATCAAGAGGACCAGGAAGAAGAGAAATAGGTCATGGAGCTTTAGCTGAAAGAGCTTTACTTCCAGTAATACCTTCAAAAGAAGAATTCCCTTATGCTATAAGACTTGTGTCTGAAGTATTAAGTTCAAATGGTTCTACATCTCAAGGTTCTGTTTGTGGTTCTACATTATCTTTATTAGATGCTGGTGTACCTTTAAAAGATATGGTTGCAGGTATTGCAATGGGACTTATAGAACATGATGGAAAAATGGCTATACTATCAGATATACAAGGTATGGAAGACCATTTAGGAGATATGGACTTCAAAGTTGCAGGTACTGAAAAAGGTATAACTGCTATACAAATGGATATAAAAATAGCTGGTATAGATGAAGAAGTATTAACAAGAGCATTAGCTCAAGCTAGAGTTGGCAGACTTCATATATTAAATGAAATGAGAAAATGTATAGATAAGCCAAATGAAGAATTATCTAAATATGCACCAAAAATAGTTACTATGAGAATTAAACCAGATAAGATAAGAGACGTTATCGGTGCTGGTGGTAAAGTAATAACTAAGATAATAGATGAAACTGGTGTTAAAATAGATATAGAACAAGATGGTGAAGTATTCATAGCTGGTATAGATATTGATATGATAAGATTAGCTCAGCAAAAAATATCTGATATAGTTGCAGAAGTTGAGTTAAATGAAATATACAAAGGTAAAGTAACAAGAGTTGTTAACTTCGGTGCTTTCGTTGAATTACTTCCAGGAAAAGAAGGATTACTTCGTATAGGAAATATAGCTCACGAAAGAATAGAAAAAGTTGAAGATGTATTAAACGTTGGAGATGAAGTAGAAGTTAAGGTTACTGAAATAGATGACAAAGGTAGAGTGAATGTATCTAGAAAAGTATTATTACCTAGACCGGAAAGAAAAAATAAATAATAATTCATTTATAAAATAAGGGAACGAGACATAGTCTCGTTTTTTTTATTATAAAGAACTTCGTCCATGCATCGCTTAAAGGTATTGAATTTTAATCAACATATTTGATTGAAGTGTAAGCAAAGGCATATCGTTGGCAACATGAACGAAGCGAATTTTTAGATAACAAGTCCTATTCCTAAGAATAAATTATAAGTTGTAATAATAAACTTAAAATAAGAAATAATTTGTACATATTAGGAGGAAACCAATATGATAATGATGGTGCTAAACAAAGGTAAACTAAAAAAAATAATAACTTTTATTCTAATCATTCTGCTTATAATATGTGGAATTGCTTTTACACTTAAGAAAAACCAAGCAATTCCAAGTATTAATATTCTAGACTTGGCAAAAGCCCCCTATACCCAGGGGACTAAAAAAAATAGTGGCTATGTTGCATTAACTTGCAACGTAGACCTGGGATGGGAGGATGAGTATGTAATATCTATTTTGGAAACCTTAAAAAAGGAGAAGGTACATATTACTTTCAATGTTACAGGAAAATGGGCTGAAAATAAAAAGGACTTGCTTTTAAGAATTAAAAATGAAGGACATGAGATAGGTAATCATGGGTATAAACACTTAGACTATGCTAATCTTTCCTACGATGATAATTATAATCAAATAAGTACTTCTAAGAAAATAATTGATGATGCTATTGGAGAGGAAACTAAATTTTTTCAAGCTCCAGCAGGTTCTTTTGGATCAAATACAGTTAAAGCGGCAGAACGTTTAAATTACATATGTTTCAAATGGGATGTGGATACTATTGATTGGCAAGACAGAGACAATCCTGAGAAAATTATTGAAAGAGTAAAGAATAAAAATATAGTAGATGGAAGTATTGTATTAATGCATCCAACAGATGCCACAACAAAATGTATAGATGATATTATTCAAATTATAAGAGAAAAAAACTTAAAACCAGGAAAACTTAGTGATGTGTTTATTGTTGATTAAATTAAGCTCCTAAACTATAATTAATACTATAAATTTTTTTAACTTGTAAAAATTAAAGTATATAATGACGTAGTGAAGAATTTGGAGGACGATATGTATAAATGTAAAACCCTAAAAAATGGTCTTACCATTGTGGGAGAGGAAATACCTTATTTAAAATCCGTATCTCTTGGGATTTGGATAAATACAGGATCTAGGATAGAAACACCTAAGGAAAGTGGTGTGTCTCATTTTATTGAGCACATGTTGTTTAAAGGAACTAAAAATAGAAGCGCAAAAGATATAGCAAGAGATATAGATAATATTGGTGGACAAATAAATGCTTTTACAAATAAAGAATGTACATGCTATTACGTTCATCTTTTAGATGAGCACATAAACATAGGTATAGATGTTTTAAGTGATATGATATTAAATTCAACTTTTAATAATAATGATATAGACAGAGAAAGAGCAGTAATACTAGAAGAATTAAAAATGTATGAAGATTCTTTAGATGATTTGTCTTATGATTTATTAGTAGAAAATATATATGCTGATGATGGGCTAGGTATGAACATACTTGGAAATAGACAGACTATTAAAAGTTTAAAAAGAAAAGACATTTTAAATCATTATAATAAGTATTATGTTCCTAATAATGCAGTCATATCAATTTGTGGTAATTTTAATTTTGAAGAAGTAGTAAAGCTTATAGAAGAAAGATTCAGTGAATGGGAAGAAAAGGAAGTAGACATAGAAGTAAAAGAAGCTAAGTTTCATTCTTGTTTTATAACTAGAAATAAAGATAGTGAACAAGTTAATATAGCAATTAATTTAAAAGCTATACCAGAAGAAAATGAAAAGGAAGCGTATGCTTTAGCGGTTATAAACAATATATTTGGTGGAAGTACTAGTTCTAGACTTTTTCAAAATATAAGAGAAGACAAAGGATTAGTATACTCCATATACTCATCTCAAACTCTATATAAAAAATGTGGAGAGTTGGGTATATTTGCTAGTACCAGTGAAGAATACTTAAAAGAAGTTTATAACTTAATAATAAAAGAAATAAAAAATATAAAAGAAAACTATGTTACTGAAGAAGAACTTAAAGAAAGTAAGGAACAGTTAAAAGGTAATTATATATTAAGCTTAGAAAGTATTAGTTCAAAAATGCTATCTCATGGTGAGTCTATGTTGCTTAATAATAAGATCAAAAACGAAGATGAAATTATTGAACATATAAATAGCGTAAATATGGAACAAGTTGAAGCAGTTATTAATAAAGTATTTAATATAGAGAACTTAGGAGTGTGTATAGTAGGAAAAAACGTAGAAGGTGTTCAGATATAATTGTAAAAAATTCAATTTGAGTAACGAATTTATCCCAAGTAATAACGAGGATAAATCGTTGACGATATGAACGAAGTGAATTTTAATTTATCGGGGTGAAAAATATGAATTTATCTGAATTAGCTGGAAAAGAAATAGTAAACTTAGTTAGTGGAGAAAGACTTGGAATAATTGGTGAGTGCGATATTATAATAGATGAAACTACAGGGAAAATATTGGCACTTTCAATACCAAGAGAAAGAGGATTTTTTGGTATAAAAAGGGATAGAGGAGACTTAGAAATTCCGTGGAGGAATGTAAAAAAAATTGGCAATGATATGATAATCATTGAATACGATGGAATATTTTAGGAGGCATATATGGGGATTCTAGTACAAAAATTTGGTGGTACATCAGTAGCATCAGTTGAAAAAATGAATGAAGTGTGTAATATAATAGAACAATACAAGGAAAAGGGAAGTGACTTAGTAATAGTAGTTTCAGCCATGGGAAGAAAGGGAGAGCCCTATGCGACTGATACACTAATAAATTTATGTACTAATGTTAACAAAAAAACTAAAAAACGAGAACTTGACTTAATAATGTCTTGTGGAGAGATAATATCAGGAACAATACTATCATCTATGTTAGAAGCTAGGGGAATACCATCAATATTTCTAACAGGATTGCAAGCTGGAATAATAACAACTAAGGTTTATTCAAATTCAAAAATAAAGGAAATAAATCCAACAAGAATTCATAGAGAGCTAGATGAAGGCAAAGTAGTTGTTATAGCAGGGTTCCAAGGGGGTACAGAGGATGGAGAAGTTACTACTTTGGGAAGAGGAGGTAGTGATACATCTGCAGTTGCCATAGGAAAAGCACTGGGAAGTGAAACTGTACAAATATACACAGATGTGGATGGTATAATGACTGCTGATCCAAGAATAGAGCCATCAGCAAGAATACTTGATTACTGTGATTATGAAGAAGTATTCCAAATGGCAGAAAAAGGAGCAAAAGTCATTCACCCAAGAGCAGTAGAACTTGCTAAAAATGGAGAAATTGTTTTAGAAATAAAAAATACTTTAAATCCTACATGTAAAGGAACTAGAATCGGTTTAACTCGTGGTATAATAAGTGATTACGAAGACTTCCAACCTAGATTTATGACATCAGTAGCCCATAAAGATAATATAGCTCAAGTTAAAGTAAAATCATCCGAAGAATTGTTCTCAAAAATATTAAATGAAATGGAAGAAAAGCATATAAACTTAGATATGATAAACTTCTTTACAGAAGAAAAGGCCTTTGCATTGGAACAAAATAATATTTCTGCTGTAGAAGAAATTTTACAAAAATATTATGTAAAATATGAAATTAGAAAGCATTGTGCAAAAGTAACTTTAATTGGTTCAAAAGTCACAGAGACTCCTGGTGTTATTGCAAAAGTAGTTAGAGTTTTATCAAAGGCAGGTATTACTCTTTTACAATCATCAGATTCATATACATGTCTTACTTGTTTAGTAAAAGAAGAAGATATGATAGAAACTGTTCATGCTATTCATAATGAATTTGCAGATTAATATCAGATTAAAAAAGCAAGATATATTTTATCTTGCTTTTTTAGTGGTCAAAACTTAAGATAAGAAACTTAAGAATTATTTCATTCTCATTGGGAAAGATAAAATTAAATATATTATATGAGGTGAAATAAATGATAAAAAAAGAAAACAATATGAATGAATACATAAATGATAATAATTATAATAACTATGATTTGAATCAGTTGGGACTTGAAGATGAAACAGAAGATGAAGAAAAAAATGAACTTAAAAACAATGAAAGTGATAATGCTGACAATAGCGATAATGAAGGTGAAGATGAAGATGAAGACAGTGATAAAGTTCAAGATATAAAACAAATGGGAGTTCCAAATATGCCTTCTAATGCACAAAAAGAAATTCAATGTATAACTATAATAGGAGAAATTGAGGGTCACTTTGTAGGAAACCCACAGAAAAAATCTACGAAATATGAACACATAATACCTTTATTATATTCAGTGGAAGAAAGCGATGAAATCAAAGGTATTTTAGTTATCTTAAATACTGTAGGTGGAGATGTGGAAGCAGGTCTTGCCATGGCAGAATTAATTAAGAGTATATCTAAGAAAGTTGTAACACTTGTACTTGGAGGAAGTCACTCCATAGGAGTTCCCCTTGCAACAGCAGGAGATTATTCTTATATTGCTCCAACTGCAACAATGATTGTTCACCCAATAAGAACAAATGGGCTAGTTATAGGTGTTAACGAAACTTTTGAATATTTCAAGAAAATGCAAGAAAGAATAGTAGAATTTATAACAAGAACTTCTAATATAGAAAGAGAAGAGTTAAATAAGCTTATGCATGCAAAAGATGAGCTTGTAAGTGATGTGGGAAGTGTTTTAATAGGTAAAGAAGCAGTGGAATGTGGGCTTATAGATGAAGTTGGTGGATTAAAAGAAGCATTAGCAAAATTAAGAGAGTTAATAAAAGAAGACAACAAAAATGAAGGAAATAAATAAGATTTGTTTAAAATAAGTAATATGTGATATAATGATTTAATAATTAAAAGTGTTAATGTATACATTAACACTTTTAACTTTTAAAGAATTTATAATTGATTTGGTCTGTGGATAAATTATAAATTTGAATTGATAAGGTATAAGAAATAAGAGGTGAGATTGGTGGCTAAGAAAAAAAGTAAAGGCGCTAAGAATAAAAAGCATAACAAAGATAAAATAATAGTATCTGGGGAATATTACAATCTAGTGACTGTATTTATAGGGATATTTTTATTATATAGTTTAAACTCAAATTCCATGGGCCTTATAGGACAATTTATACAAGACACTTTTAAAGGATTGTTTGGAGCTCTTGCCGTAATTATTCCATTGTTGATAATAATTATAGGTATGCTTGGATTTTTTGAGAGAAATGAATATGTATATAGAATGAAAAAAAGTAAGACAGTCTATATTTTTATAGTCTTTTTATTTATTTTTTATGGATTATTTAATGCAAGAAAAATTCCAGTGGATAATCCTCTAAAAGCAAATATGTATAGAGATGTTATGCAAATGGGGATTGATGGAAGTGGTTGCGGTCTAATTACATCAACAATAGCATACTTTATTAAAGCAGTATTCGGATTAACAGGAGGATGGTTAATTAGTATATTTGTTCTATTCATTACAGTTATGTACACATTTAATATATCCCTAAAAGATCTAATAGAAGGTATTACTAATAAGTCTAATAAAATAAAAAGCGGAAATATAAATGTAAAAGATAAGGTATCGAACTTAAAAGAGTCTGCAATTAATTTAGTAACTGAAGAAGTTGATGAAACTACTCAAGTTGGTAAAAATAAAAAAGGTTTCTTAAAGAATATTTTTAATAAAAATGATAAAAATGAAGAAATAGAAAATACCTTAGTTGAGCCTAATAATTATGATGACGAAGATAAAACAATAAAAATAGTAGGTTTCAACAAAAGTGACGATGATTATTTAGAAATTTTAGAAGGTACAAATAGTATGCCAGAATTAGATGTACTTAAGGATCTTCAAAATACAAATCCTAATATTAAAA
Source organism: Terrisporobacter mayombei (assembly GCF_020748465.1). Lineage (GTDB taxonomy): Bacteria > Bacillota > Clostridia > Peptostreptococcales > Peptostreptococcaceae > Terrisporobacter > Terrisporobacter mayombei. The sequence goes on along the minus strand of NZ_JAHZMP010000001.1, from coordinate 602,002 downwards.
TGAGCGATACAATGAATAATACTAAAACTAAGGCTAATACTGGTATTGAAAAAACTGCTCCAATAAACTTAGGAGATACAAATGATTTACAGATTAATAGTCAATCAAATTATGAAAACTATACAAAGCCAAGCTTAGATTTATTAACTAAAATTGGACACAAAGGTAATGAAAATGATAAAAGAAAGGCATTAGAAAATGCATCTTTATTAATTAAAACATTATCTAATTTTGGTGTTGATACAAAAATGGGTCAAGTAACTCTAGGACCTACTATAACAAGATACGAAGTACAACCAAATCCAGGAGTTAAAGTAAGTAGAATTGTAAATTTATCAGATGATATAGCTCTTTCTTTAGCTGCAAAAAGCATAAGAATAGAAGCTCCAATTCCAGGTAAAAGCGCCATAGGAATAGAAGTTCCAAATGATGAACCACAGGTTGTAGGACTTAGAGATGTTATTGGAAGTAAAGAATTTAAAGATGATTCATCATCTCTTGCCATAGGGCTTGGGAAAGATATAAGTGGCAATCCAGTTATTGCAGATATTGGTAAAATGCCACATTTACTTGTAGCAGGGGCTACAGGTTCAGGTAAGTCAGTTTGTATAAATACAATAATAAATTCTGTGTTATACAAAGCAACACCAGATGAAGTAAAACTATTGCTTATAGATCCAAAGGTAGTTGAGCTTGCTCATTATAATGGCATACCTCATTTATTGTCACCAGTTGTTACTGATCCTAAAAAGGCAGCAAATGCATTAAACTGGGCGGTAGTAGAAATGAATAAAAGATACAAGTTGTTTGCGGATTTAGGAGTAAAAGATATAACTAGTTACAACGAAAAAAGTGAAACAAAACTTCCGAAAGTAGTAATAATAATAGATGAGTTAGCTGACTTAATGATGGCATGCGCTAACGAAGTAGAAGACTATATATGTAGACTCGCTCAAATGGCTAGAGCAGCAGGAATGCATTTGATTATAGCAACACAAAGACCTTCTGTTGACGTAATAACAGGAGTTATAAAGGCTAATGTTCCATCTAGAATTGCCTTTGCAGTTTCATCACAAACAGATTCAAGAACTATACTAGATATGGGTGGAGCAGAAAAACTACTTGGAAAAGGTGATATGTTATTCTATCCATTAGGAGCCGCAAAACCAGTAAGACTGCAAGGAGCTTATATATCAGAAGATGACTCTGAAAAAGTAATAAACTTTGTAAAAGGACAAGTAAAAGAAGAAATTAAGTATGAAGAAGAAATAATACAAACTATTTCAAAAACTGCTAATATTAAAAATGATGATGTGGATGAATTCTTAGAAGATGCTATTGCCTTTGTAGTACAAAGTGGGCAAGGATCATCTTCTATGTTGCAAAGAAAGTACAAAATAGGATTTAACAGAGCAGCTAGGCTAATTGATTCAATGGAAGAAAGAGGAATAGTTGGGCCTAGTGAAGGAAGCAAGCCTAGAAAAGTATTAATAACAATGGAAGAATTAGCAAAATTAGAAGGTGAATAAAATTTGAAAACAATTAAAATAGAAAATGCTTTAAAATTAGAAAAAACAATTTTTATAGATGTTAGAACAGAAAAAGAATATTTAGATGATCATATATTAAATGCTTACAATATGCCATTATTTGATAATGATGAGTATTGTGAGGTTGGAACTATATATAAACAAGAGGGGAAACATGAAGCTATAGATAAAGGCTTTGACTTTGTTTCTCCAAAGTTAAAAGATATGTACAAATTAGCAAAAGAATTGTCAAGTGAATATGAACATATAGTAATATATTGTGCAAGAGGTGGAATGAGAAGTGGTTCTGTAGCCAATTTACTTAGCTCCATTGGCATAGATATGTATAAATTAGAAGGAGGCTATAAATCTTATAGAAATTATGTACAAAATTATTTAAGTAATATAATGAATAAAAAGCAATTTATAGTTCTTCATGGATTAACTGGAGTTGGAAAAACAGAGTTATTAATAGAATTAGAGAAAAACAATATAGACGTAGTAGACTTGGAGTATATGGCCAGAAATACTGGTTCTGTATTTGGATTTATAACTTATGATGAAAAGCCACCAACTCAAAAAACTTTTGACTCTAGAATATTTGAATCTTTATTTTTCTCAAAGAGTGATTACTTATTTATAGAAAGTGAAAGTAAAAGAGTAGGTCATTCATTAGTGCCAAGTGATATATATGAAGCAATAATAAGAGATGGGTATCACATACTTATAGAATGTGATATAAAAGACAGAGTAAAAAGACTTTGTAAAGATTATATTTATGATAGAAATGAAGATAATATACAAGCCTTAAGACAATGTATAAATACATTTAGAAAAAGACTTGGAAATAAAACTGTAGATGAATACTTAGAATTATTAGATAATGAAAATTATGAAGAGTTAGTTGAAAAGTTTTTAGTATTTTACTATGATCCTCTTTATATGCATTCAGTAAACCAATATAAATATAACGACATAATGAAATTTGAAGACATAAATGATATAACAGAAAAATTAATAAGTTTTCATAAGACAGCAAAGGAAGGAGTTAAACAATGTTAAAAATAGCACTAGAATCGTTAGGTTGTTCGAAAAACCTAGTAGATGCAGAAATAATGATGGGTATATTAAATAAAAAGGGTTACAAACTTACAGGGGATTTTGATGAGGCAGATATAATATTAGTAAACACATGTGGATTTATAGAATCAGCAAAACAAGAATCTATAGAAACTATAATAGAATTTGCAAATCTTAAAGAAACTGGAAATTTAAAATTACTTATTGTTACAGGATGTTTAGCTCAAAGATATTCAGACGAATTAAAAGAAGAAATTCCTGAAATAGATGCAATAGTAGGTACAGGAAGTTACCAAAGTATTGACGAAATCTTAGAAAATTTACAAAAAGAAAAACAAGTAGTTAGCTTAAATGATATAGAGGTTGTCTACAATGAAGATCTACCAAGATATGTTTCTACACCAGAGTATATGGCTTATATAAAAATAAGTGAAGGTTGTGATAAGCATTGTACTTACTGTATAATACCTAAATTAAGAGGTAAGCAAAAAAGTAGAAAAATAGAAGATATAGTGGCAGAAGCTAAGAACTTAGCACAAGGTGGAGTGAAAGAACTTGTAGTTATAGCACAAGACTCTACAATGTATGGTTCTGATATATATGGAGATGCAAGATTACCACAATTATTAGAAGAATTGGCTAAAATAGAAGGATTAAAATGGATAAGAATAATGTATTCATATCCAGAATCAATAACAAAAGAATTAATAGATGTTATAAAAAGAAATGATAATATTTGTTCTTACTTTGATATGCCAATACAACATGCAAGTAATAAAATATTAAAATTAATGAATAGACAAACTACTAAAGAAGAATTATTAGATAAAATAAATATGATTAGAACTGTAATACCTGATGCAACACTTAGGACAACACTAATAACAGGATTCCCAGGAGAAGACGAAAGAGATTTTGAAGAACTTGTGGAATTTGTTAAAGAAGTTAAGTTTGATAAGCTGGGTGTATTCCCTTATTCGAGAGAAGAAGGAACTGCAGCAGATAACCTTCCTAATCATTTAGAACAAGAAGTTAAAGAAGAGAGAAGAGATGTTATAATGATGGTTCAACAAAGCATCTCAGAAGAAATAAACCAAAGCAAAATAGGAAAGACATATGAAGTTTTAATAGAAGAGCAAATTGAGGATAATGTATATATTGGAAGAACTCAACTAGATGCAGAAGAAATTGATAGTATAGTATATGTAAAATCACATACTGATCTAGAGCCAGGAGATTTTGTGAATGTTAAAATAAACACTGCCCTAGAGTATGATTTAATGGGGGATATACAAGATGAATTTACCAAATAAATTAACATTACTTAGAATTTTGTTAATACCGGTATTTGTAATTATAATGATGTTAGACATTACAAACCATTATTTAATTGCCTGTTTAATATTTATTATTGCATCAATAACAGATGCTCTAGATGGTCATATTGCAAGAAAAAATAATTTAGTTACTGACTTTGGAAAATTTATGGATCCTTTAGCAGATAAGCTATTAGTAATATCAGCTCTTATATGTATGATAGAATCAAATTTAGTTGCAGGTTGGATGGTAATTATTATAGTTGCAAGAGAACTTACAGTAAGTATCCTAAGAGCTATAGCTGCAGCTGATGGAAAAGTTATAGCAGCCAGTGGCGGAGGAAAAATAAAGACAATAAGTCAAATGTTGGCAATAATAATATTACTTCTTGGAGCTAATATAGATAATAGCCTATTATTACAGGTTGGAACAATATTTATGTTAATTGCAACATTTTTCACTTTATACTCTGGAGCCGACTACTTATATAAAAATAAAGAATTATTTATGAATAGTAAATAAATTATAAATCCTTTCTGAATTAAATTCAGGAAGGATTTTTTTAAAAAATAAAAAATATTCGTATAAAAGTTTATATATAAGTTTATAAATATAAATGTATGTCTTTATATTTAAACTAATTTATAATATATGTTGAAGATAAAGCTTAAATTCAATTGACTAAGAAAGTTTTATAAGATATAATAAAAGTGATATATAGAACAAATGTTTGCGAAAAGGAAGGATGAAATAATATGAGTATAGAAAAAGAAAAATTACAAGCTCTTAATCAGGCTTTAGGAAAAATAGAAAAAGACTTTGGTAAAGGATCTGTTATGAGACTTGGGGAAGCTACTTCAATGAATATAGACGTAATATCTACAGGATCTATAGGATTAGATATTGCAGTAGGTATTGGTGGACTTCCTAAGGGAAGAATTGTTGAGATATATGGACCAGAATCTTCAGGTAAAACAACAGTTGCTCTACATACAGTAGCTGAAGCACAAAAAAACGGTGGTATAGCTGCATTTATAGATGCAGAACATGCCCTAGATCCAGTATATGCTAAAGCTTTAGGTGTGGATATAGATAACTTAATAATTTCACAACCAGATACAGGGGAACAAGCTCTTGAAATAACAGAAGCTTTAATAAGATCTGGAGCCATAGATATAATAGTAGTTGACTCAGTAGCAGCCTTAGTTCCAAAAGCAGAAATAGAAGGTGAAATGGGAGATTCTCACGTTGGTCTTCAAGCAAGGCTTATGTCTCAAGCTTTAAGAAAGTTAACTGGTTCAATAAAAAAATCAAACTGTGTAGCCGTATTTATAAACCAGTTAAGAGAAAAGGTAGGTATAATGTTTGGTAACCCAGAAACTACAACAGGTGGACGTGCTCTTAAATTCTACTCATCAGTAAGACTTGATGTAAGAAGAATAGATAGTATTAAACAAGGGGATAAGATACTTGGAAATAGAACAAGAGTAAAAGTTGTTAAAAACAAAGTTGCACCTCCATTTAAACAAGCTGAATTTGATATAATGTATGGAGAGGGTATATCAAAAATAGGTGATTTATTAGATATAGCAGCAGATGTTGACATAGTTAAAAAATCAGGTTCATGGTATGCTTATAATGATATAAAACTTGGACAAGGTAGAGAAAATGTTAAGAAATTCTTAGCTGATAATATGGACTTAACTGATGAAATAAATACTAAAGTTAGAGAACATTATAACCTTGATAAAACAGCTGTGGAAGAAGATAGTGAAAGTGAAGAATAAAAATGAATACACCCCTCCTATAAACTTGACATGAATTAGAAAAAATTATAAAATTAAATGAGGATAAAATATTTTAAATTATGATGATTTTATTTAAAGTATTCCAAGAATATAGATAAAGAAACTTTATTAAATTTAAAACTTGGGCCTTATAGTGAAAAAGGGCATAATTTAAATGATGCTAAAGAATAATATTGATATTTTGGGATTATTACAAAAGGAGGTGGATGTCATAGAAATAATAGCCAGCATACTTGGTTTAGCTATTGGTATTATAGTTGGATATTTTGTTAGAAAAAATATATCTGAAACTAAAATTGGTGAAGCTAAAGACTTAGCCAAAGGTATAATAGATAAAGCAAATAAAGACTCAGAAACAATAAAAAAAGAAAAATTATTAGAAGCAAAAGAAGAAATTCACAAATGGAGAACTGACGCTGAAAATGAACAAAAAGAAAGACGTAAGGAAGTACAAAATTACGAAAGAAGAGTTCTTCAAAAAGAGCAATCAATAGAAAGAAAACAACAAAACTTAGAAACTAAAGAAACAACTTTAAATGAAAAGTTAAAAGTAGTACAAAGAAAAGAAGAAGAAGTAGAAGAAATAAAAGTTAAGCAACTTGAAAAGCTTGAAGATATATCTGGGGTTACTTGTGAAAAAGCTAAAGATATAATTCTTACAAATGCTGAAAGAGAAGTAAGACATGAGATGTCTATAATGATTAAGGATATTGAAACGCAAGCTAAAGAAGAAGCTGAAAAGAAATCTAGAGAAATAATAGGCTATGCTATCCAAAAATGTGCAGCAGATCATGTTGCAGAAACAACAGTAACTGTTGTAAATTTACCAAATGATGAAATGAAGGGGAGAATAATAGGTAGAGAGGGAAGAAATATAAGAACTCTAGAAACTTTAACAGGGATAGATCTTATAATTGATGACACTCCAGAAGCTGTAATTTTATCAGGCTTCGATCCTATTAGAAGAGAAGTAGCAAGAATAGCTTTGGAAAAGCTAATATCAGATGGAAGAATACATCCAGCTAGAATAGAAGAGATGGTAGAAAAAGCAAGAAAAGAAGTTGATAATATCATCAAAGAGTTTGGAGAGCAAGCTACTTTTGAAACTGGTGTACATGGATTACATCCTGAATTAGTTAAGCTGCTTGGTAGATTGAATTATAGAACAAGTTATGGACAAAATGTATTAAAACATTCAATAGAGGTTGCTCATATAGCAGGAATTATGGCTGCAGAAATTGGAGCAGATATAAAACTAGCTAAGAGAGCTGGGCTGCTTCATGATATAGGTAAAGCAGTAGACCACGAAATGGAAGGAACTCATGTTGAGATAGGTATGGATTTACTTAGAAGATATAAAGAATCTAAGGATGTTATACATGCAATGAGTACACACCATGGAGATTATGAGCCACAAATAGTTGAGGCTGTATTAGTTACAGCAGCAGATGCTATATCTGCAGCGAGACCAGGTGCAAGAAGAGAGACTTTAGAAGCATATATTAAGAGATTAGAAAAACTTGAAGAAATAGCTAACTCTTATGAAGGTGTAGAAAAATCTTATGCAATTCAAGCTGGTAGAGAGATTAGAATAATGGTCAAACCTGATAGTGTAAATGATGAAGAACTTCACTTATTAGCTAGAAAGATGACCAAAGAAATTGAGGACGAGCTTGAATACCCAGGTCAAATAAAAGTAAGTATAATAAGAGAAACAAGAGCAATAGAATATGCTAAATAATAAAAAGGAGAGTTTTAACTCTCCTTTTTTAATTAAAATATATGTAAAACATTACTTACTTTATACAGTAAGTATAGCAACTGCTTGGATGATTATGTAAAATGAATTTTACTATAATAAAATGTATATATTTGATAATATAGTAAAATATATGTTTAAATGATATAATTACTATAAAGGGGGAATGCAAATTGAGACAAAATATTAATATTAACTCACAATTAGATGCATTAAAAGTAAAAGAAGTTGAAAAAATTTTTTACGAAAAGAACTATGACAATACAAATGTAGTGCCAAAGGTTACTCCTTTTAGAGGAATTAACACAGATTTGTTATATATAAAAAATAATAAAATACTTTTTGTCAAATTTATGGATACAAGTGAAGACTTATTTTGTATATTAGATGAAGAGTTAATTGAAGTAATGAACGAAGAATATGAGTTGTTAAAATTGAAAATGGCTCAGTTTCATAATAATATTAGTTTTAATTACGTATTTGTCATGCCTTATGTGGATATAGAAGATACATATGGCTTAGAAGATTTTGTTAGTCACAATATAATAGATAAGAGAAAATTAGAAAATATAATTAATAATAGGGAAGAAATGGACAATTATTTAAAGGAAGAAAATAATGAAATAGAGTTAAATTTATATATTTTAGATATATGTCCAGAATACTATGAGTTAAATGGAGCTTATCATATTAACAAAGAGTTTAAAAAAATAACTTTTTCTCAAGGGGATTACAATTATAGTGCTACTATGATTACAGACGAACAATTAGAAAAGTCACTTTCTATTAATTATGGAAAAATATTAATAGAAGGCCCTACGGGTAGTGGTAAAACAACTATTATGATGAGTAGAGCAATAAAATTAGCACGTATATATCCACACCATAATTTTATAATTTTTACTCATACGAAACAACTTTGTAATCAACTTAGAGAAAGTCTTAAACTATTATATAAAGATAATAACAACCTAGAGATACATACAATTTCATCTTTTGTATTTAAATTATCTAAAAAGTACAATTTAATACTAGATTATGGTTTATTAAAAAAAGATTATGAAAAAACTTTTAATAATTTGATAAAACAAGCTAAAAATGTTATAAAAAATAAAAAAATGTTTAAAGGTATATTTATAGATGAGAGTGAAAGTTTTGATAAAAGAGATATTGAATTTATTCAAGAATTTTTATACGAAACGAAACATATATTCAACATGTATTATTGTGAATCTTTAAATATATATAATAGTGTAAATATATTTAAAAGCCCTTTAGAGTGTGTTGACTTTGATGAAAAAATATTACTTACAAAAAACTATAGACAGAAAAAATCAATTATCGAATTTTCTAATAAATTTTGTGGAAATAGCAATGATTATATAAAAGATTTGAGAAGTAATGTAAATCGAGACATATATATACCTGGTGATATTCTTGTGGAAGGCGGAATTTCAGCTCAAATTGTAAAAGTGGAAGATTTAGAAGAACAAATTAACTCAATATTATGGGAAATTGAATACCTTGTAAATAACAAAGGATTAAATTACAGCGATATAGCTATTGTATTTCCATATAACAAAAAGAAATTGAAAAATGGAAAAACAATATATTTTCAATATCTTCTTAAAAAAGCATTGGATGATGTAAGTATTCCATATATTGTTGGAGATGATAATTTAACTAAATATGGTAAAAAAAGTGGTATAACGATATCGAATTTATACTTTATTAAAAGTTTGGAATATAAGGCAGTTGTATTTTGCGAATTAGAAATGCTGTATAATCAAACTATAAATGAGGAAGATCAAGACTATCAAGTAAATGACTTTATAGGAGATCTTAATAAAATATATATGGTTATGAATAGAGCTAGTGAATATTTAACGTTTATAACTACTTTTAATGAAAAATCCAGTGAATTAATTAATATACTAGTTAATTCTGTAAATAAGTAATGACTTAAAGAAGCACTTATGTGCTTCTTAATTATTTTTAAATAAATTAATAATATATAAAGTCAAAAAGTGATTAAAATAATAATGAAAGGAGACCTTATGGATAATAGTTATATATTGAACGAGAGAGAATTTGAAATATTTAAATTATTTTCAATAAAAATGACACCAGCAACAAAAAAAGACTATTTAAGTAAAATAATTTTATTCAAAGAGAAAACAAAAGTTGAAGACTTACTAGAAGTAACAAAAAATGAATGTAGAGACTTTATATCTTTTGTAGAAGATGAATATGCCACATCAACTAGTGAGAAGATTTTTAGTTATTTACATAGTTTTTATGCTTTTATGAAAAGAGAAAAATATATAGAACTGAATCCATTTACTTTTGTTAAAAAGCCAATAGTTACAAGAGAAAAATGTAAAAAAGATGTGCTAAGTATACAAGAAATAAATCAGCTAATAGATTCTCTAGATAAGCTCAATGCCAGAGATAGGTTAATAATGGTATTTCTAGTTACAACAGGATGTTTATTAAATGAATTAGTAAGAGTCAAATGGAAAGACTTAATTGTAGATGAAGAAAATAATTTTTATGTAAGACTTGGGCAAGGTAAAAAAGGAAGGGTTATAAAACTTCATCCATATTGTTTCAGACTGATAGAAAGTTATAGATATTATTCTGGACTTAGTGAAATAATAATACCTTCTGAGGATTACATATTTACAACACAAAAAAGTCAATCTATTACAGATAGGAATGTAAGATTAATAGTAAAAAAAGCTTTTGATATGGCGGGATTGCCCCAATACTCAGCAAAAGATTTAAGGCATTCATATGCAGCTATTTCTTTAATGCTTGGAGCTGATAAAGAAGATATAAAGAAACAGTTGGGATGGAGTGATAAGTACTATGCTATAAGATATAAACATGTATTAAATTTTGTTGATAGTGAAAGTATTGATTACATACTAGGCAAAGATAATTTTAAATTAAACAAAAAATGATATGAACAAAAATTATAAAAAGTATTGTTATTGTTCGTAGAATTATATATAATAATCTTTGTAGAATAAAAAGATTTAGGGATGGTGCAAAAAATGATAGAAAATAAGTACACAATATATTCAAATCCTTTAACAGAAAGATATTGTAGTAAAAATATGAGTTATATTTTTTCTCCTCAATTTAAGTTTTCAACTTGGAGAAAGCTATGGATTGCATTAGCTGAGGGTGAAAAACAACTAGGAATAAACATAAGTGATGAGCAAATAGAAGAATTAAAAGCTCATATAGATGATATAAATTTTGACGAAGCAAAAAAAATAGAAAAAGAAGTAAGACATGATGTAATGAGTCATGTTAAGGCTTATGGACTTCAATGCCCAAAAGCAAAAGGTATAATTCATTTAGGTGCAACATCAGCTTATGTTGGTGATAACACAGATGTTATTCAAATGAATGAAGCATTAAAATTAATAAGAATTAAACTTGTTAACTTAATTGATAATCTTAAAGACTTTGCCTTAAAATACAAAGATATTCCAACATTAGGATTTACACACTTTCAAGCAGCTCAGCTTACAACAGTAGGAAAAAGAGCTACTCTTTGGGCACAAGACTTAATAATAGACTTAGAAGACTTAAACTATAGATTAGAAAATATGAAGCTTAGAGGAGTAAAAGGAACTACTGGAACTCAAGCAAGTTTCATGAGCTTATTTGAAAATGACACAGATAAAATAAAAGAATTAGACAAAATAGTATGTGAAAAAATGGGATACAAAGAATCTTATAAAGTAAGTGGCCAAACATATACTAGAAAATTAGATTCTCAAGTACTAAATGTACTAGCAGGAATAGCACAAAGTATGCATAAAATGACAAATGACATAAGATTATTACAAAGCTTAAAAGAATTAGAAGAGCCATTTGAAAAAAATCAAATAGGATCATCTGCTATGGCATACAAGAGAAATCCAATGAGAAGTGAAAGAATAGCTTCTTTATCTAAGTTTATAATTTCTGAATCAATATCACCAGCATTAGTTGAAGCAACACAATGGTTAGAAAGAAGCTTAGATGACTCAGCTAACAAAAGACTTTCTATACCACAAGCATTTATGGCTGCAGATGCAATATTAGATATAGGTATAAATGTAACTGATGGATTAGTTGTATATGAAAACATGATAAGAAAGCATATAGATGAAGAATTACCATTTATGGCTACAGAAAATATACTTATGGAAGCTGTAAAAAGAGGTGGAGATAGACAAGAATTACATGAGGTAATAAGAGAGTTATCTATGAAAGCGGCTTACAGAGTCAAGCATGAAGGCTTAAACAATAACTTAATAGACTTAATAATTGAAGATAAAGCGTTCAAAATGTTAAATAAAGAAGAAATAACATCTATACTAGATCCTATGAACTTTGTAGGAAGAGCTCCTCAGCAAGTTGTAGAGTTTGTAGAAGAATATTTAGAGCCAGCTATAAGCGATTATAAAGATTGTATAGGTATAGAAGTAGACTTAAGAGTCTAATTATAAATAAAGAGCCATATTGGCTCTTTATTTTATTTTAACTAAAATTAAATTGAACTGGATATTTATAAGTTTTAATATAATAATTTCATAAAAAGTAATATTATAGTAAGCTATAATAATATTAGAAAATTAAAAGGGGGATATTTACAAAAAGTATTGTACTACAAATATTTTTATTGTAAACTATAGAAGTGGGAAAAAGTCAATAAATTAAGCATCTGAGGTGATTAAATGAACGGTATAGTAACAAATACAATTGGTTTTTTATCAAAAACCTTTCCTAAAATTTACTCAAGTCTTTACTTAGAATACCTAAAGAAATATTCGGCATTATACAATGTAAATAAAACGCAATTAAGAGCTTTAGTATTCATAAAAAATCATGGTAGTATAAGTATGACAGAGCTATGTGCTAAACTAAATATAGAAAAAGGAAGTCTAACAAGTATGATAGATGACTTAACTAAAAAAGGCTATGTTTACAGGGAAAAGGATTTAGCAGATAGAAGAAAATACATGATAGTTATTACAGAAGAAGGGGAAAAATTAGCTATAAACTTTACTAGCAAATTAAGTGATGAGCTAGAACAAAAACTATATAAACTAGATGAGAGTGATAGATTAAGATATCAAGAGGCTCTAGAAACTCTTCAGTACATACTAAATAAAGAAGAATTAAATTAATAAAAAAACCATCTTACAAAAGTAAGATGGTTTTTAATTGCGCTTAAAATTATATACTAAGCATTAGCTAAAGCAGATTTTTCTTTTTCTAATTGAGAATATTCTTCTAGAGCTTCTTTTAATAATTGACCAGCTCTTCTTAAGTCTTCTTCTTTTAACACGTAAGCAAGTCTAATTTCGTTTTTACCAAGACCTGGAGTAGAGTAGAAACCTTCAGCAGGAGTACACATAACTGTTTCATTATCTCTTCTGAATTTTTTTAATGTCCAAGCAACGAAATCTTCAGCATTTTCAACTGGTAATTTAGCAACTATATAAAATGCACCCATAGGCTTTTCACATATAACGCCTTCTGCTTTCATTAATTCATTATATAAAGTATCTCTTCTGTTTCTATACTCATCATTAACTTCTTTGAAATAAGATTTTGGAGTATTATATAAAGCTGCAGCACCTAATTGTTCTATTGTAGCAACACAAAGTCTTCCTTGGCAAACTTTCATTACTTCAGCCATGAATTGTTTATTTTTACAAGCTATAGAACCTATTCTGGCACCACAAGCACTGTATCTCTTAGAAACACTATCAATAATGATAACTCTATCTTCAACTTCTTTAATATTTCCAAAGCTTGTATACTCAAGTCCTTCATATACAAACTCTCTATACACTTCATCAGCTATTATCCATAGATCTTTTTCTTTAGCTATTTCAGCTATCATTTGAACTTCCTCTTTAGTATATACGCATCCAGTTGGATTTCCTGGGTTAACAACTAGTATAGCAGAAGTTTTATCATCTATTTTAGCGATGATTTCTTCTTTAGAAGGTAGGTGGAAACCGTTTTCTGCTACTGTAGTAACAGATTTTACCTCAACATTTAAACATTGTGCAAAACCATTGTAGTTTGTATAGAATGGTTCAGGAACTAATATATTGTCCCCTGGATCACATGCAGCCATAAAAGCAAATAATAAAGCTTCACTACCACCATTAGTAACTATAATATCTTCACTTGCAAAATTCATGTCGTATGTAGTGTAGTATTTTCTTATAGCTTCAATTAATTCAGGCATTCCTTGAGAACCTGCATATTCTAAAACTTTTTTGTCGAAATTTTTAACTGTGTTAAAAAATCCTTCTGGAGTTATTATATCTGGTTGGCCTATATTTAGGTGGTATACATTAACTCCCTCAGCCTTAGCAGCTGAAGCGAATGGTGCTAACTTTCTTATTGGTGATTGTTGCATTGAACTAAGTCTTTTTGAAAATTTCATTTGAATATTCCCCCTTATAAACATATGAATTGATTATTTAATCTCAATCTACCTTAATCTTAGCATAATGGCGAATAAACTGCAGTATTATAAAAAAAAATATTTCCAAAAAATTTAATAAATATCTTAATTATTTTTTATACAATCTTTTTAATTGCATATGGTGAAATTCCAATAGTACAATAATAATTAAAGTAATAATATAAAGCATTTACAAAGAAACTTTGTTAAAATATAATTTATGTAAGGTGTTTTTTTAAAATAATAGTTTATAAATAAGGCTATATGATAGAGGAGTTTATAATGAAAGAGCTTGGAATGGATACATTAAATAATAGTAAAGTTATTATTGCAAGAGAAAGAATCAATAGGCCATTGGATAAAATGAATAGTAAAAGTAATAAAACCATTGAAAATAATGAGTATAGCAAATCATGTCCATTTTGTAGAGGGAATGAAGATAATATATCTGATGAAACTTATGTCATAAATAAAGATAGTAAATGGATAATTAAATCAGTTAAGAATAAATATCCTATTATAGATGAGAACCCTCTAAATGAAATAAAAGGAGAACATGAGGTAATAATAGATACATATAAACATAACGGAAATTTTTATAATATGATAGAAGAAGAGTTTTATAATTTGCTACTAATGTATAAAGCTAGGTTTAACTCGCTTAAAAAAGATGAAAATGTTAAATATATATGTTTATTTAAAAATTATCTAAGAGAAGCAGGAGCTTCATTAATGCACTCTCATTCTCAAATTTTATCTCTACCATTTATTCCTCCAGATTTAGAAAATGAATATAAAGTTTGTGAGGAATTTTATAAAAAAATGGGTATAAATATGTATAATCATCTTATTATACAAGAGATTAAAAATAAAAAAAGGGTTATACATGATAGCGAAAATTTTTTAGTTTTTGTACCTGAGGTTTGCAGGTTTACAGGAGATACGGTTGTTTTATTTAAAAGTAATACATATTTTTATGACTTAAATGATGATAATCTAAAAGAATTATCCATTATATTAAAAAAATTATTTGAAAGAATATATGAAGAGTATGGAAACAGTCCATTTAATTTATATATTCATACTCACCCTGTAAATATAGAAAAAGATTACAAAGATAAGTATAATGTACATATTCATATTGTCCCAAGAAAGTTTAACTTTGGAGGATTTGAATTAAGCACTGGTATGTATGTATCATCAGTTAAATCAGAGGATATAGCAAATAGATTAAAATATGACTAATAAAAAGGAGAAAAATATGAAACTTATATCATGGAATGTGAATGGAATAAGAGCTTGTGTGAGTAAAAATTTTATGGAATTCTTTAATGAAGTTGATGCAGATATATTTTGCTTGCAAGAAACAAAGTTACAAGAAAATCAAATAGATTTACAGCTTGAAGGATATTTCCAATATTGGAATTACGCAAAGAAAAAAGGATACTCAGGAACGGCTATTTTTACAAAAAAGGAACCGTTAAGTGTAACTTATGGAATAAATATTGAAGAACACGACCAAGAGGGAAGGGTAATAACCCTAGAATTTGAAGATTTCTATATGGTGACAGTATATACACCGAATTCTCAAAGTGAATTGAAAAGACTAGATTATAGAATGAAATGGGAAGATGATTTTAGAAAATATCTAAAAAAACTTGATGAAATAAAGCCTGTTATAGTATGTGGTGATTTAAATGTGGCTCATAAAGAAATAGACTTAAAAAATCCTAAAACTAATAGAAAAAATGCTGGGTTTACAGATGAAGAAAGAAATAAATTTACACAGCTAATTAATGAAGGTTTTATTGATACATTTAGGTATTTCTATCCAGATGAAGCAAATATCTACTCATGGTGGTCTTATAGATTTAAGGCTAGAGAAAAGAATGCAGGATGGAGAATAGATTATTTTTGTGCATCTGAAAAACTAAAAGATAGGTTAGTAAGTGCTAAAATACATACAGAAGTATTAGGGTCAGATCACTGTCCGGTGGAATTAGTAATCAAATAATATAAAAAGTCCTTCCAAATAATAAAGGAAGGATTTTTTAATCTTTCAAATTATTTTTTTCGGTAGAAGATTTACTTCTTCTCCCCATTTTATAAGCCAGATGAATAATTTTTTTTTCTTCTTTGTTTAAATCTCTATTTAGAATCTTTTTGAATTCACCGAAAATACTATCATAATTTACTTTTCTTTTTGCAACAGGTATCTTTTTATCATCATTATCGAAATTATATTTTTTAGTTTCTATTTCATCGTTAAAAATATTTTGAAATACTAAAGATGTATAATAAGCATCATTTAAAGCGTTATGATAAGATTTATCTTCATTTAATTCTAAAAGAGTAATAGCATTTTGAAGACCAATGCTTTTTCCACTTGGATTTTTAAAGTAAACAGAAGCATGATGTTGGACATTAATATAAGTGCTAGATAAATTATCAATAGATAAATTATAATAATTGATATTTCTATATAATTCTTTTAAATCTCCACTGCCCCAAACACAGAGTATATTGTTTTCATTATTTATAAAAGACTTAAACATATTAAAAGCTTCAGAAAAACAAGGTGCATTTCTTACATCTTCATTAGTTATGTTAGTCATTTTTTTTATAAAGGGATGAATTTCTTTATATATGTGAGGTTTAACAAAAGTGTTAAAAGTATCAATTATTTCTAAGTTAGAGTCCAACTTGACAGCGCCTATTTGAATAATTTCAAAAGGGCATTTTTCATTAGAAACTGTCTTATTTAGCTTTCTATCAAATCCTTGATTAAACTCTAAATCAAAAACTATATATTCCATAAAATCTTTCTCCTAAATAATAATTGTGTAATACTATAATTAAAGAATATAAAATTAAAATAAACTATAATATCTATTTTTAAGTATAACCTATTATTAATAAAAAGTTAAACTTTTTATATTATTTATATTATTATTAATTATATAATGAATATGAATAAAAAATATATTGCGAAGAATTATTAAATTGTTTATAATAAAATAAATGAAATTACGAATTATTTCGGCGATGAAATAAAAAATGATACGGAATACATTTGACCTAAATTTGGAGGGAATAAAAAATGAAAAACTTTAATGACATGCTATACTATGTTAATAAAAATAATTATAATGACGAAGAATTTAAAGAGTTAATGTCAAGACATAAAAATATAAGATTTGTATCTTTAGTTGGAGTAGATTTAGGAGGAAACGCAACAGACGAGAAAATTCCTATAGAGTTTTTCTTAGAAGATGTTGAAGGATTTTTAAAATCAGCAATACAAACAGATGGATCCTCTGTTGAATTATATGATATAGCAACGTTAAATAATGCAAAGGTAGATTTAATGCCGGATATTAACTCAAAATGGTATGTTGATTATAATTTAGAACATATAGATGAAAACACTAATTTACCAATAGGAACACTGAAAATTCCAGCATTTTTAATTCATGATAATAAGAAAGTTTGTTCGAGAGGCATATTACAAAAAGCTGAAAGACATTTTAAAAAATCTTTGCTTGATTTATTTAAGGAATATCCGCATTTAATAAATAACATAGGAATAGAAAGTGTAGATGATATAGAAGATATACTTTTGACAGCAGCTACGGAATTGGAATTTTGGGTGAATACACCAGAAGACAAGGCAGATTTAGAAAAATTAGCGGTATCTCAAAGTTTAAAAGAGCAATATTGGAAAAGAACTCATGGAATAATAAGAACTTGCCTAGAAAAATCATTAATTAAATTACAAAACTTAGGAATAAGTCCAGAAATGGCTCATAAAGAAGTTGGAGGAATACAAAGTTCTATAAGTATAGAAGGTAAAACAAATCATGCGATGGAACAATTAGAAGTGTCTTGGAAGTTTGATTCACCACTTAGAGCGGCAGACAATCAATTAATAGTAAGAGAAGTAATAGAAGATATATTTACAATGAACGGACTAGAAGTAACTTTTAAGGCTAAACCTATATATGGTGTAGCAGGTAGTGGAGGTCATGCTCATATTGGTGCAAGTGTAAAGTTAAAAAATGGAAAAATCCAAAACTTATTTGCTCCAAAAAATATGAAAGAAGACTACTTAAATGAAATAGGATATGGAGCTTTAATGGGATTACTTCATAACTATGAAGTTTTAAATCCAATAGCAACTTGTACAAATGACGGATTTGAAAGATTAGTGCCAGGTTTTGAAGCACCTGTTTGTATAGTAACATCTCTTGGTCATACTTATGAAATGCCATCAAGAAATAGATCAGTTCTTGTTGGACTTGTGAGAGATGCAAAAAATCCTAAAACTTTAAGGTTTGAGCTTAGATCACCGAATCCTCTTTCTAATGCTTATTTAGTTATAGCAGGTTGCTATCAAACTATGTTAGATGGAATTATAGCCACTGCAAAAAGTAATTTAACAACTAAAGCATTAGAAAAAGAAATATCTAAGGACCTAGGACAAGAAAGTTTCTACTTAGATAAAAATAGAGTGTATAGAGATGAAAATGATGTGTTTGAACATTACAATGAAGAAGAAAGAAGAATAAGATTTGGTGAGCCACCTGCGACAGTATATGAAAATATGCAAAACTTTAAAAAATATGAAGAAAGACTTAAATCATTAAAAAATGGAAATGTGTTTAGTGACAGTATAATTAACTCTTTTAGAACAGGTGCCATTGATAAATGGAAAAAAGAATTAAGATTTAGAATTATTCATGATCATATGGATAGATTAAGAAGTTATGTAAAATTACATACAAAAGAAAATATGGATGCTTTAGATGAAGTAAATTGGAATGCAATTACAGAGTTAAAAACAAAAGTAATGAAAGATACCTTAACAAGTAAATGTCTATTTACAAATATTATAGAAGCTTTAGAAAATAAAGATTATGAAACGGTGTCAAATCTTCAAAAAGAGCTTAGCTATGATATGAAAATACTTCAATCTTTATATGTAGATTATGCAAAAAATATATTTTAATATAAATATCTCTACTATAAAAAATACTGTGGATTAAAAGTCCACAGTATTTTTTATTTATTAGAAAACTATATTAGAGGTATCAATAATACACCTATAAATAAAATATAAGATAAAAATCTCAAATATTTTGTAGATGTAAGTTTTTTTATTGGTATATAAATAAATATGAGACTTAAAATAATAGTCATTACAATTATATAGAATAATAATTTTGTAATATATGCATTATAAAGATTGAAAATTAAAAATATAAATGTGAGTATAAGAAAGAATCCAT
Organism: Terrisporobacter mayombei; assembly: GCF_020748465.1. Taxonomy (GTDB): domain Bacteria; phylum Bacillota; class Clostridia; order Peptostreptococcales; family Peptostreptococcaceae; genus Terrisporobacter; species Terrisporobacter mayombei. The sequence goes on along the minus strand of NZ_JAHZMP010000001.1, from coordinate 582,731 downwards.
TATATTTTGTAAAAAAAGGCAATACTTTATTTATATATTTTTTCATTTGGAAATTTTGTGTTGCAAAGTAGCAGTCTCTAAGTATGTAAAGTAAGCAATATAAAAATGAAAATACAAAAATACTTAGAGATAAATAATCCTTAAAATTTATATCCATAAAAATTCCCCCTTTGCCCTTAATATATTTTATTTAATTTAAATGAAAATTATAGATAGAATTATAAAAAAATTAAACTTGGTCAATAATAATGTTTATAGGAAAAGGAGGAATAAAATGAATAAATATTTAAAGGTATTAGCTATTAATACTCTTTTATTTATAAGCTTAATGTTTAGCTTTCAAAGTAATATTTCCTATGGCCAAAGTAATAACATAGATATATTAATATCAATAACAAAACAAGAAGAAGATCTAAATAATAGAATAAAAGATTTGGACTGTATATTAAAAAATGAAAATCAATATATAGAAAGTAGTTTATTAGGAAAAAAAATTAATATAGATATTTTGAAATATAGTCAAATTAAATTTTTTAAAATGTTTTTTGAGAGACAATTAATAAGTTGTGAAAATAGTGAAAGTTTATTAATAAAAGAAATTAAAGAGGAAAAAGAAGAAGTTCTGAAAAATAGTAATGCTAGTTACATAAAAGGAGAATGGCCCTTAGAAAATTACAGGTATATTAGTTCTGGATATGGATATAGAATACATCCAATAACAAAAAAAATAAATTTTCACAATGGTATTGATATTCCTGCACCAAAAAATACGTCTGTTCTTGCAAGTGATGATGGAATTGTGAGTTTTGCAGGTTATAAAAGTGGATATGGGAATGTAGTAGAAATAAAACATTTTGATAATAAAAAAACATTGTATGCTCACAATAATAGTGTAGTAGTAAAAGTGGGTCAAATAGTTAAAAAAGGACAAGTTATTGCTAAGGTAGGATCAACAGGAAATTCAACGGGAAATCATGTTCACTTTGAAGTTAGAATTAATGAAGAGAGAATAAATCCACTATATGGAATAAGCAATGATATATAAATAAAAAAGCAGAGATTAAGTCTTTGCTTTTTTTATTGTTAATTATTGTAATTTTAAAACAATTTAGAATATTTAGTATAAAATGAAAATTTTATGGTGTAATAAAAAGGATTTATTTATTAATGTATAGAAAGTAATATTAATATAATTTAGTATAAAAATAATGGCTTACAGAAGGAATGGGGGAGGGGTTGTATGAAGTCTAGGTTGTTAAAGGATATATTAGCATATATTGTAGTTCCTGTATTACTTTTTAATGCTACTCTTATAAGTAACATAGTAGTTGCCTTTCAAGTTTCGTGTGCTATTGCAATAGTTTATTCAGTTTACACTAGAATTAAAGAGATTAGAGTGAATTTTACTGGTTTAGTTATATTTTTTATAATAATTGCTTATTTTCTATCAAGTAAAAATCCAGATCTAGATGATGTATATTTTTATAATACGTGTATCTTTTTATCTTTAGCGCTAATAATCCCAGGACTAAAGGTATTTAATAAAGATATTAGTATAATAGTACTAAAGGATATATTAAAATCTTTAAATAGAAATAGTTTGGCAATGATTAGGTTATTAAAGAAAAAGTCAATGTTAGTTGAAGTTAATAAAATATGTTCAATGATAGAAACAAATTTAATATTAGTATCACTTTTAAGAATTATTAATATTCTAATTTATAGAGGGGGAAGCAATTCATATTTAAACTTTATAACAAATTGCGCAGGTGTAATATTTACGGTATTTATTATTTATAAGATTATAAAAGTTGTTTGTGAATCTAAAAAGCTGAATATTAATAAAAATAATAAGGGAATAAGTAATGAAGATAATACAAAAGGAAAGGTAATTAATTTTAATTCCTTTAAATAGTTGTTTATAAAAGCATTAAAAAATCATGTTTGAATATGCAAACATGATTTTTTTGTTATTTAAGAAGTTCAAAAACATAATCACTTATTTTATCAGGATGTATGCTTTTTTTGAAATAAGTAATATTTTCATCCATAAATTCAACTCTTGAATCCAATTTATTGTTTAATAAATCTTTTATTAAATCTTTTAAATCTTCATCGTTATCATATAAAATACCTATTCCCTTATCTCTGATAAATTTAGCATTTTCTATTTCCTGACCAACTTTTGGATTTTTTACTATTACTGGAGTATTTGAGCTAATTGCCTCAAATAATGTTGCGCCACCAGATTTAGTTAACATTAAATCGTAATTCTTTAATAAGTCAGGCATGTTAGTAACAAATCCTCTTACATCAATATTTTGAAGAGGTTTTTTTATAGTTAAGGTATCGTATAGTTTTTTATTGCTACCAGTGACTATAGTTACATCTAGTACATCGTTATATTCATTTAAGTAATCATCAAGCCAGTGCATAAAACTTTCATCAAAATCAAATAAACCTCGACCGCCACCTATAAGAAGTAGTCTAACTTTATCACTACGCATTTTTTTATCGCAAATGAAGTTTTTACTTACAGGAACACCTGTAACTCTAAAGATACTAGGATCTAAGCCTTTTTGTACATATCTATTTTTTATTTCATAGGATGGCACAAAATACATATCCGTTGTTTTAAATATCCATTCTAAGCTATCTACTACATCAGTTATTACAGTTATAGACGGTATTTTTTTGTGTGGATGTTTTGAGTTAAAATCATTTACACATGCTGCGGCACATGGAAATGTTGAAATAATTAAATCTGGATCAATGCTTTTTATGTATTCAGCAAGTTTTGGCATATATATTTTATAAGATATATCGTATTTAGCATCAAAAGATTTTTTTATATAATAGTAATAATTATATAGTCCAGGAACATACTTAGTATTGCTTTCGTACATTTTTACCATAGGTTTATTTATACGAGGAACGCTTGCACTAATAAAATTTTCTATTAAAATATTTATATTATCATCTTCTTCTTGAATATATTCTTTTATAGCCTTTGCTGCACTAATATGACCAGCACCAAACTGAGCTGTTAATATTAGTATAGTTTTTTTATTCTCTGTTTCATTCAAAATATCACCTCGAAAAGAAAGTTTCTTTTATAGTATTATACCTTTGTATTTAATTATAATCAATGACAATGATTTTGATAATAAATTTTAAAATTATAAAGGAAAGTTAACCTCTTATGTAAAACATAGAAAAAGAGGTGAAATTATGGAAGATATTAAGCATGGTAGTTATAATAAAAATAACTCGCGTAATGGTAAAGATTTATTAAAAAAAATAAAAATATATGTATTTTCACTAATAGGCATAATTATTTTTTTCATACCTATAAAAATTAATAACCAAACTCAAACATTATTATATCATATGTCTTATTTTTTAGAGAATAAAGCATCCATATTTATAAATATAAGCATTCTGTTTTTTATTTCATTATCTATTTTGAAAAATATAATAAATGTAAACAAATCAAGCATAAACAAATTTTTAGTATTTACAAAAATATTTAGTCTAATAATACTTGTTTTTATATCAGTTGGAAAAGGCAAAATTTTTTTTATAGACGACAGTTTTATATTTATTTTAAAAGATTTAATATTAAATTTAAGTATCGTTCTTCCTATTGCATCTTTATTTATGCCGCTTTTATTAGATTATGGATTAGTTGAAATTACAGAAGCTTTTACTCATAAAATTATGAAGAAACTATTTAGAGTAAGTGGAAAGGTATTTTTAAATTTTTTAGTGTATTTCTTAGTAGATAATGTATGTGGGGCTTTTGTCACGTATAGCCTTTATAAGGCTGGAAAACTTCGAGAAAGAGAGTGTGTGATTACAATTTTAAACTTCTCAGTTTTATCATTAAGTTTAACTAGTGATTTATGCAACAAGATAGATATAAATATGGGTAAATTTTTAATCATTGAAATGATAGTTTTAGTTATATGCAATGTTATCATAAGTAGGCTTTATCCTTTAAAGAAGAAAAAACAAAGCTATTATTTTAAATCTGGTCATAAAAATGTTAATTGTAAAAAGCATAAGCTAAATATAGCAGTTAAAAAATATTATGAAAATAAAACCAATAAAAAATTTATTAGTTTATCTTTGGCATATTTAAATGATGTAATATATATATTGATGGACCTAATTCCTATAATTATAATTATTTTTTTTATAGGAAATATTGTGTATAATATAACCTTTGTAATGGGTATAATAAACAACTTTATTTGTATTATCATTACAAAACTCAATGTTCCAAACAGTGTATTAATATCTAAAATAGTTAATTTAAACTTTTTTAATAACATTTTGGCGATAAAATTCATAAATAATAACACTTATTATTTAAGCAGGATAATGATAGGGTTATTTATAAGTCTTCAATGTATAAGTGTGAGTTTTTTAATACCTTTTATTAAAACATCAATAATTGATTTAAATATTGTTGAACTATTTTTAGTAGCAATTGAAAGATTCTTAATAATGCTCTTTATTTTCTTTGTTTCATATAATTTTTATTTAGGATATGTACTTTAACTTAATAAGATTAAAATTACAAGTGAAATAACTTGTAATTTTTTTGTAAGTAAATCTTAATAAAACATCTATTGTGCTTTACACAGTACTATGCTAATATTAACAAATAATAAGTTTAACATAGTATTGTTTTATACACAGTAGCTGCGTTATAGTTAATAATTTATTTGTAAAAAATTGAAAGGAGAAGACATATGAATACCCAGTTTAGAAAAGGTGTACTGGAAATATGTGTCCTAGCTCTAATAAGTAAGAAGGATATGTATGGATATGAAATAGTGCAAAATATATCAAAAGTTATTAATGTTAATGAAGGGACTATATATCCTATATTAAGAAGATTAACAAAAGATGAGTTTTTTGAGGCATATATACTAGAATCAAATGAGGGCCCAGCTAGGAAATATTACAAAATAACAACTACTGGAAAAGATTATTTAAATAAAATGATTAATGAATGGAATGATTTTGTAAGTGCAGTAAGTTTGATTTTGAATGATGAAGGAGGTACAGACTGTGAATAGAAAAGAGTTTTTAGATATTTTAAGAGATTATTTAAAAAAAGATTTTTCAGAAGATGAAATTAATGACATAATAAGAGACTATGAAGAGTATTTTGTAAATGGCGAAATAGAAGGAAAAAGTGATTTGGAGACTATTGCAGCTCTTGGTTCACCCAAATTAATAGTTAGAGACTTAACTAATCAAACCAAAGATGATGAAAGTAAAATTAATAAAAAAGATAAAATAGAAGATATATTTATTAAATATAAAAGAAAAATGAAAGAATATTGTTTTAAATTTAAAGATTTTTTAGATGAAAAGTTAACACCCAGTTTAAATAATAATAATTCATTATCAAATAAAGGTGTGAGAGTAATTTTGACTTTGTTATCTTTAGTATTAATTGTACCTGCTTTTATGGTTGTATGTTTTATGGCATTTATAGCAGGCATGTTATCTTTATCTTTAATTACTTTTTTTATAGCAATACCACTAATGATTAGTTTTTCTTGGTCTGCACCACAAATAGCATTTTTCTTTATTTTTTTGTCAATTGCCTTTATAGGATTTCAAATTCTTGCATGGCAAATATTCATATTTATAGTTAAATATATGAAGAAAACTTATAAAACATATAACCACTGGATTAAAACAAGAAAAATATATATCAATGCAAATGAGTCAAAAGGAAATATAAATATGGAAGAAGATAAAGGAGGCAGAGATAATGAATAAAAAACTATCAATATTTGCCATAGTTTTAATTATAGTAGGATTAATTGGAACTGTTTGGTCAGGTTTTTTCTCTATGCCTTATTTTATAAATAAATTACAAGATTTTGATGAACAAGTGAATATGGAAAATACAATATATGAAAAAAGTATAGATGTAGATGAGTTAAATATAAACACTAATTATGTTAATACAAAAATTGTGAAAAGTAATACAGATAAGGTAGTAGTTAAATCTAGAGGGCTTTATGAAAATATGGATGTACAGGTTAGAGATAATGATAAAACACTATCAGTTAAAGAAGTGGATAAAAATTTATCTATGAATAAAATTAAAAGCATAGATGATTTTACTTCTAAGCTTCTAGAAAATGTATTTTCTAACCATACGAACATGATAATGATATACGTTCCCAAAGATGTGAATTTAAAAGTTACAAGTAAAAGTGGAGCATTAATTATAGAAAATGATATATTTTTAAATGAATTTTCCTTTGACACATATAGTGGATCTTTATCACTACCTAATGAAGTTAAAAATTTAAATAAATTAAGTATAAGCTCACAAAATTATGTATCACTTCAACTTGGAGAAATATTAGGCATAAAAGAAGTAAATATTTATAGTGGTGATGTTTATATAGAAAGTGATAAATATAACTTAGAGGATATTGAAAAGTATCTACCTAATAAAGTTACTATAAAATGTAACAATTTAGATAATAATAATATTAATATAGAGTCAAATTTACCAATAAGTAAAAATCTTAGTATAGATGGATATAAGTCAGAGGTTAATCTAAATCTTCCTCTTGATAGATATAAATTCAAATTTGACGTAAAAGCTTATGAAAATATTGATTTAAATAAATTTTTACAAAGAGATTTTGATAATGAAAAAGATTATGACCTAAAAGAATTAAGAAAAACTATAAATAAAGATTTAGAAAATGAATATAAAGTAAATATTCAAGCAACAAGTGTATATTTCAATTAAAAATATTTTTAAACTCAAACAATACAAGTAAAGCCTATTTGTATTGTTTTTTTATATTACAATAAGTAACCACATTACAGGCTTTTCATATAATTATATTAAGTAACATAAGTTTTAGGGCTTATGGAATAAAAACAACAAAAGGAGTTTGACTTATTATGAAAAAAAAGAAGAAACAATCTTGTTCTTGCGCTCCTCAAAATGAAGCTTGTAAACCAGTTGAAATTGTAAAGACTACTAAAAAATGTGAGGTTTGCAAACCTTGCGAAACTATAGTAGAATGTACACCTATTTCATCCTGTAAACCATGTCCTACTGAAAAGAAACCAATAGCTTCTTATGTAGAGTGCCCTTGTGGGGATTATGAGATAACTTGTGTAGATAAATGTGTGGAGCTAGCTAAAAAGGCAGAAGAATTATTTGAGAAGGCTTGCAAATATGAAGTAGATGCAACACAAACATTTAACCAAGCTAAGGAATGTGAAAAGAGTGCTAAACTATTATCACAAAAGGCATGTAATTTATTACAAAATGCAAACAAAAGTGAAAATCAAGCTAGAAATGATGAATGTAAAGCAAAAGAATTAATGCAAAGAGCACAGGAATTGTGTGAAAAAGCAAAAGCTTTAAAAAAAGAAGCAGAGTGTATAGAAAGAGAAGCTAAAGATAATTGTGAAAGAGCTAAATGTTTATATGAAAAAGCAGAAAGCTATAATGATAAAGCTAAATGTTTATATAATCAGGCATTAAAATATGATGAAAAAGCATTAGAATGTTATAAAACAGCAGGTGATAAGATAAAAGAATATGAAGGTAAGTCTAAGAAATGTGAAGAGATGCTAGATAAATGTGGTAATAAACTACAAAATTGTGAAAATAATTGTGTATCAAATCAATCAGTACAACCTAAAATGGATATGGGAACTAGTATGCCAGCTATGCCTTCAATGCCATCGTGTGGATGTAAAAAACCTTGCAAAAATACTTGTGAAACTATAGTAGAAAAGACATGTAAATGTTACGATGAAATAATTTATGTGGATATGGACAATGATTGTTCTTTTGAAAATTCATGTTCAACTTATGTAAGTCCGATGTATAATATGGCACCAATGCAATGCATGGGAAATTTTACTAATAAATATCCATCATTAGATAATTCTAATATGTCTCCTTATACTAATCAACATGATGAGATGTGGATGAATTATTATATGTATATGCAGCAAATGATGCAGCAAATGCCTTATAATAAATAAGGTCAAATAAATAGGGGGGAGAAGGTAGAGCTTTTAGTTCTACCTTTTTACATAATATAAAGATGTTAACTTTGTGTAAAATAATAAAAAAACTTATGTAAATTTATTCTAAATTAAATACAATTATAATATACTATACTATAAATATATTATTAAAATAAATTAATCCACGAGGGAGTAATTCCGCAGTATATGCGAGGTAAGTCAACATCTTGGCTGAAAATTCAGTCTGGTTTACCTTAATGAATGAGACTTGTGTATAGATTTTTCTATGCATAGGTCTCATTTTTTATATTCATAATAATAAGAAGGAGGTAACAAAATGAGAGAATATTTGACTGGTTACAAAGAAATATTAAATTCATTAGGATCTAGTTTTGGAGGAATAAGCGAAGACGAAAGTAAAATTAGATTGAAGGAAAATGGATTTAATAAACTTGAAGAAGGTAAAAAGACACCAATAATTGTAAAATTTTTGAGAGAATTAACTAATCCAATGACGATTATTCTTATTGTAGCAGCTATAATATCGGGTATAACGGCAGCTTATGCTAATGAATCTTTTACAGATGTTTTTATAATATTTGCAGTAGTAATAATCAATGGCATACTTGGAGTATATCAAGAAAACAAATCAGAAAAAGCTATAGAAGCTTTGCAAAGTATGACTGCATCAACATGTAAAGTAATAAGAAATAATAAACAATTAATAACTAAAAGTGAAGAAGTTGTTCCAGGAGATATAATTTTATTAGAAGCAGGAGATGCAGTACCAGCAGATGGAAGAATTATAGAAAGTGCTAGTTTAAAAATTGAAGAAGCTGCACTAACAGGAGAATCTGTAGCAGTTACAAAGCATAATGACACATTGTCATTATCATCTGGTGAAAAAGATATATCTTTAGGTGATAGAAAAAATATGGTGTATATGGGAAGTTCAGTTGTTTATGGTCGTGGGAAAGTTGTAATAACAGCCACAGGAATGAATACAGAAATGGGAAAAATAGCTAATGTACTTTCTAATACAAAAGAAAGTCAAACTCCTTTACAAGTTAAACTAAGCCAACTTAGCAAAACTCTTAGCTTTTTAGTTATAGGAATATGTATTTTTATATTTTTGTTTACCCTTGGGAAATCTTATCCTAATTTAAGCGGTGAAGTATTTATAGATACATTTATGGTTGCTGTAAGTTTGGCAGTAGCAGCTATACCAGAAGGTTTAGCTACTGTTGTCACAATAGTTTTAGCTATTGGAATTACAAATATGTCTAAGAAAAGTGCTATTATAAGAAAATTAACTGCAGTAGAAACTTTAGGATGTGCTCAAATTGTTTGTTCAGACAAAACAGGAACCTTAACTCAAAATAAGATGACAGTAGTTAAATATTATGGAGAAGATGAAAAACTTTTGACTAAATCCATGGCACTTTGTAGCGATGCAGCACTAGATGAAGACAGTAAAAAAGCTATAGGAGAACCTACAGAGTGTGCTTTAGTCAATTATGCATATAAATTAGGCTTAAATAAAAATGATTTAGTAAAAAATGAAATTCGTGTTAAGGAACTACCTTTTGATTCAAACAGAAAAATGATGACTACTATTCATGAAAACAAAGATAATTATGTACAATACACAAAAGGAGCTCCTGATGTAATATTAAAACGTTGCAATAAGATATTAATAAATAACAAAATAGAAGATTTAAGTGAAGAAATTAGAAATAAAATAATTAAAGAAAATAAAGATATGGCTGATAAAGCTCTTAGAGTTTTATGTTCTGCTATAAGATATTATGAAGAAGTACCAAAAGAGATTACTAGTGAAGCATTAGAAAATAATCTTATATTTGTAGGTCTTACAGGAATGATAGACCCAGTAAGGGAAGAAGTAGTAGATGCTATAAGAGAATGTAATAGTGCAGGAATTAGACCTATTATGATTACAGGAGATCATAAAGATACAGCAGTTGCCATAGCCATGGAACTAGGAATAATAAAAGATAGTAGTGAAGCTATAACAGGTGCAATGCTTAATGAAATTAGTGATGAAGAGTTTGAAAAAAGTATAGAAAAATATTCAGTATATGCTAGAGTTCAGCCAGAACATAAAGTTAGAATAGTAAACACATGGAAGAAAAAAGGAAAAATTTCTGCTATGACAGGAGATGGAGTGAATGATGCTCCAGCCATAAAAAGCGCAGATATAGGTGTGGGTATGGGTATAACGGGGACAGATGTTACAAAAAACGTATCGGATATGGTTCTTGCTGATGATAATTTTGCTACAATAGTTCATGCAGTAGAAGAAGGTAGAAGAATTTATGATAATATTAGAAAATCTATACAGTTTTTATTATCATCCAACTTAAGTGAAGTTGTAGCTATATTCTTTGCAACTTTAGTAGGGTTTGTCATTTTAAAACCTGTTCATTTATTATGGATTAACTTAATTACGGATTGCTTTCCTGCTTTAGCTCTTGGAACAGAAAAAGCAGAAGATGACATAATGAAAAGATCACCTAGAAATTCAAAAGAAAGCATATTTGCTGATGGAGTAAATATTGATATAATATGGCAAGGATTTATGATAGCCATAATAACTATAGTGGCATATGTAGTTGGTCACTATATGGAAAGTGGAATGTGGGAGTTTGTAAATAGTGCTGATGGAATGACAATGGCATTTTTAACTATGTCAATGGCAGAGATATTCCACTCATTTAACCTTCGATCTAGAAGAAATTCTGTATTTACTATAAAATCTCAAAATAAGTTTTTATGGGGTGCAATGATATTATCACTTTTACTTACTCTTGCAGTAATTTATATACCATTCTTGTCAAATGCTTTTGGATTGGAAAGTATATCAATTATGGAATATGGTGTATCTCTTTTAATATCATTTACAGTAATACCTATAGTAGAATTAGTTAAGTTTTTCCAAAGAGGATATGAATCAAAATAATGATAGAAAGGAACTGTATTTTACAGTTCCTTTTTTACATATTTATAACTTATCAATATATTCAAAAGCTAGTAATACTTTTTCTAAATCTTTTTCTTTTGGGATTCTTAGTCTTGCATAATTTTCACCTAAACCTATATAGCCACAACCATTTACTACAACAACATTAAACTTGGCAAATTCTTTTTCAAGGTTTATATTTGGATTTTTGTGATGCAATAAAAAAATGGAAACTGTTTTATCAGTGTGTGAGATTATGAGATTTTTCCATGACTTAAAAAAATAAGATTTAATCTTTTTATTTATATCTAGGGTTTCTTTTATAAAATTATTATCATTTAATGCTATAGAAGCCATTTATCGCCCAATTTCATTAATACAATAAGGATTAGAAATTTTATTTATAAGATTATAGAAATTATTTGGGACTATCATATAACCAGCTCTAATTCCTGCCAAAGCAAAAAACTTAGAAAACGTTTTAAGTATGATTATATTATCATATTTGTTTATTAAGTTTATTGCAGAATTTTCTGTATTCATATAATCACCATAAGCTTCATCGACTATAACAACTATGTCATGATTTTTTGATAGTTTAATTATTTTTTCAATTTGTTTAAGTGAAATAATTTGTCCTGTGGGATTATTTGGATTGTCTAAATATATTAATTTGTGAGTCTTATTTATAAGTTTTATAAATTCATTTTCATTAAAAACATGGTTATTTTCCTCTTTTAAAGCATAGTAATTAAAATTTCCTCCATGCATTTTAACATCCATGGCATATTCGGGAAATTGAGGAGTATATCCTAAAACATTATCATCAGGTTTCAAAAATAATTTATTACATAAATATATTCCGTTAATAGAGCCTTCGGTTAATATAATATTATTAAAGCTTAAGTCAACCCGACGACTCCAATAACTCTTTATAGATTCTTTAAGAGAATTTCCACGAGGATAATTTTTTAAGGCAGAGTAGTTTAATTTTTCAAAAGCATTTTTAACATTTGTCGAAAAAGTAATATTATTTATTCCACCATAGCAATCTATGCATATTTCAGATAAATTTTCTTCTTTAGCATAAGATAAAAAAGTTTCTTCAACAATGCACCTGCTAACTTTATAATTCAAATATTAACCTCATTTTTACTTACCATCCATTTATAAAAATATAAGCATCATCGCTGATTTTTCCTTTGATGAAATCATTGATAGAATTTTCTAATATTTCAATAGATTTGTCTAGTTGCGTTTTATTAATAATTAAAGGTGGTTGAATTCTAAGAGTATTTTCACCTAAGGATATAAGTAGTAGACCATTTTTGATGCATTGATAGCATATTTTCTTTGTAGCAAGTTTGTCGGGTAAGTCAACGCCGATAGATAAGCCTAAACCACGCACATCTTTTATGACATTAGGATACTTATCTTTTAAGTGATTCAATTTATCTATTAAATAAGAACCTTTTTCTTTAGCTTGTTCAATAATATTATCTCGTTCAAATATTTCAATCATTTTTAAGGCTGCAACACACACTGTAGCATTTCCAGAAAGAGTAAATGCATGAGCAGGAGCATTTAAACACTCCATAATTTCACCTTTACCAATTACTATACCTAAAGGTAAACCTCCGCCACAAGATTTGCCCATAACAATTAAGTCAGGTTCAATATTGAAATGCTCTATAGAAAACCAATAACCACATCTACCTAAGCTTTGTTGAATCTCATCAACAACAAATAGTATATTATTCTCTTTACATAATTTATATAAATTTTCTACGTATCTTCTTGGTGGAACAATAATACCAGAGTCACCGGCAATAGGCTCAAAAAATACTGCAGCTACTTCATCAGCAGGTAAATACATTTGAAAAGCACTTTTTATTTCTTCAAAACACTCCAGGTTACATTCAGCTTCATTTTTACCATAGGGACATTTAATGCAAATAGGATAGTTAAAATGATAAATATCGGGTAAAAGAGAACCTATTTTTTTTCTCATATTTAAACTTATGGCAGAAATTGAAAGGGACCCATAAGTACTTCCATGATAAGCTCCATAAAAGGATATGATTTTATTTCTACCAGTATATCCTTTTGATAATTTTATGGCTGCATCTATAGACTCTGAGCCATTAGTACTATAAAGAACTTTTTTATTGTTATCTCCAGGAGCTAAATTTATTATTTTTTCTGCAAGAATTACTGGTGGCTCACAAGTGAAATAAGCAATAGTATATTGTGTAATTTTATCCATTTGATTTTTTACAGCTTGGGTAATTTCTTTATTACCATGGCCTATATTTGAAGAAGAAGCACTTGATAGAAAGTCTATATATTCATTTCCATCATAGTCATAAAGTAAAGCTCCTTTTCCATTTTTTATAGCTATGGGACAATAAGGTAGTTTTTGAATACTTGATAAAACCTTTTTTTCTCTCTCACAAATATCTTTATTAGTAAAATTCATTGTATTTCACCCCTAACAAATTAAAAATATATAATGATAACATATTACATAAATCATAATTCCTTATATTTATGAAAGTAAATAAAATATTAAAACTTCCATATGATTATATGGAAGTTTTATATATTAGAAATGTAATTTATTTTAAGAGCTCACTTTCTATTGATGAATAAATTTTTTTCATCATAGAATTAAATTCATTAGTACTATTCATGTAATTTGTTACAAGAGGATCGTTGAAGAAATTAATATATTCTTTATCAAGTTTGGAAATTCTTTTATTTGCATCATCAATTTTATATCTAGAATAAATTTGATTTTTTTTATTTAAATATGCATCTAGATGTCTTTTTAAAGACTTATTTCTTTCAAGTTCCTCTTTACATCTATTCATTGTTTTAAACTCTCTAGTACCTTTAATATAATAAGCAAGTTCTTTAGATTTTTGATTTATATCCATAAAAATATCCTCCTTTAGTCCTATATTATATTTTATAAGTTTAAAGGAAGATATAGAATAAATTTCCATTAATATTTAGATTTTTTATTAAATTGAAGTTAAATCATTTAAAAACATTTCAAACATAACTCCTTGATTTCTATCGTTTTCATACCTAGAGGTATAAGAAACACATTTGTATATAAAATCAGATGCTGTTTTTACTGCAAAATCTAAATCATAATTATTAGTTATAAGCCCACATATTATTGAAACAAAAATATCACCAGTACCACTATAAGAACATTTATCATATTTAAGTCCGTATGTAAAGGATTTATCAGTTTTTCTATCATAAGATAAGTTGTAAATCATTTCATTTCTAATTATACCAGTTATAATTACTTTCTCAGGCCCTAAATCACTTAAATCTTTAGCTATATTTATAATTTCTTTTTCACTAAAATCTTTTCGAAACTCTTTATTCAACAATAAACAAGCTTCAGTTATATTTGGTGTAATTAGATTTGAATGTATAACTAAATTTTTCATTTCCTCACATGTCTTTTCATTGAATATTGGATATAGTAAACCATCATCACCAAGAACTGGATCAACAATAACAAAAGACCTAGGATTTTCTTTAATAAAATTACTTACGATATCTATTTGATCTATGGAACCCAAAAATCCACTACATATAGTATTTATTTCCAAATTTAAGCTTTTCCAAGTATTTGAGTATTTTTTCATTTCGTCAGTTAAATCTAAAAAAGTATATTCACTAAAACCAGTTTGGCTTGATAAAATAGCTGTAGGAAATGGACAGCATTGTACTTTTAAAGCTGATAATATGGGAATAGCAACAGTTAGAGAACATTTTCCAATACCAGATAAATCATTTATGGCAGCTACTTTTCTTAACATATATAAACCTCCAATTTAAAGCAATAAAATTATCATACAGTTTTATATTACTATAAAAAATAGAAAATTGTTAAGATTTTATACATTAATCAGAAAATAAAAAGTGTATTAATACAATTTTATCTACAAATTTGAAAATAATCCTAAAATTATTTATAACTATTTGGACATACTAAAATTAAATCAAAAATTGATGTATTTTTTATTGGGAGGTGTAATGCTTGAACGTAGCCAAAAATAAGTATATTAAGTATATAATATTTACTTTGTCCTTGGTTTTATTTTTTGCATTTATTTTTAATTATAAACTTAATAATCTATGCAAAGAAGAAGCATTGGTAAGAGAAGCTTATAATAGTGATGAACATCCAAAGGAAATAAGTGAACAATATACTGTACTTTTGGAAAATCTTTTTGATTATAGAAACAAAGCAATCTTAGATAAAAATGAAGATATATTAAAAGGTATTTATGATACTAATATAAAGTTTGGGCTTTGGGCATATGAGCAAGAAGTAAAAAAAATGAAGTACTTAGAAAACTGGTCAAGTAAACAAGGAGTAAATTTTAACAATATAAAAACAAAAGTTAAAATAAAAAAAATGAGGGAAAGGGAAAAAAATCTATACGGAATTATTTGTGATGTATCTACAGAATATAAATATTCTTATGAAAATGATCCAGATAAAACAAATATGTTTAGAATAGGTACATATCATTACCTTCATGTAAAAATAAAAGATGGAAACTATATAATTACAAAGGAATGGTATACAGACCCTTTTGCTGATTCTTTAAATTTAGAGAATATTAAATCTGACGATATAAAGAACTATATTATAAATCACGAAGAAATTCATCCACAGTTAACAAAAGAGCAAGAAAAAGCTATAGATTATGCACATAGATATTGTGGAGCTGCTGCTGATGAAGAGTTTGGATTAAAGTTTAATACAAAGTATCGTGATTTTAATGGTGATGGTGGAGATTGTGCCAATTTTGCATCACAAATAATGTATGAGAGTGGCAAGTTCAAGAAAAATGAAATTTGGAATTATGATAGTGGTAGTGCAACAAAAGCTTGGGTAAATGCACAAGGGTTTAAAAACTATATAGTAAACAGTGGAAGAGGAAGTTATATTTCTAAAGGAAGTTATGAAGAAGTATACAAAGAGGCTTACAACTTAACACCTGGAGATTTTGTTGGATATGAGAAAAAAGGAAGAATAACTCATGTTTCTACTGTGACAGGATTTGACTCAAAGGGATATCCTTTAGTAACTTGTCATAATACAGATAGACTACTAGTTCCGTGGGATTTAGGATGGAGTGATAAGGCCATTAAATTTCATTTAATTAAAGTAAATTACTAAAAAATATAATTATATAATAAAAAAATTATAAATATAGTATAGAAACAAATAAGTTTGACAAAACTATGTATATATGTTAAAGTTAGGTTAAAGTTGCATTTTTAAGCAGCTAAATTAAAGTGTGTTTTTAGGAGGATTTAATTAAATGAAAACTGGTGTAGTAAAATGGTTTAACAACGAAAAAGGATTTGGATTTATATCTGTAGAAGGTGAAGGAGATGTTTTCGTACACTTTTCAGCAATACAAGGTGATGGATACAAGTCATTAGAAGAAGGACAAAATGTAGAATTTGACGTAGTTGAAGGTGCAAAAGGTCCTCAAGCTGCTAACGTAGTGAGAATATAATTAAAATTCATATATATTAGTATTAATTAGTAACAAAATATTAGTAATAGCTAGTCATATGTGAAAGAAAAGCCACTTATTAAAGTGGCTTTTTTTTTATATAAATTAGATTATCTTAACTAATTTATCGTTATCTATTAAAGTAAAGTTCTCTTTGTTTATTAATAAATCATACAACTCACTATCATTGTATCTAAAAAACTTATTTAAACATTCTTCCAAATCGTCTTCTAGTTTATCAAACTCATCGTAGTAAGAAAGATCAATAGCAAAGGCTTCCATTTCTTCTCTTAATTTATCCATATCTACAAAAGATAAAGCATAAGAAAAATTTAGCTTTTTGCTTATAATCATTTCTTTCACAGTATTAACTAAATTGTTATTCTTATAAGGTATAATAATAACATTATCATTTTTAAAAATTTCAATTTTATTAATTAAATTGTTATATATGATATCAAGATTTTTATTTACATAATCATAAAAGTCCTCACAACTAAATTTATTGTTTAAATCTTTAATAAATGTTTCATTAGTAAAGTCTTTCCAAAGTATAGTAGAAAAACTATTATGAGTATGAACTCTTAATGGTTGCCCCTCTTCATTATAAAGTAGAGGATAAGTAAGATTATGTTTTTTTGAAATGGCTTCTCTTAAAAGGTATCCTTTAAATCCTTCTGGTATTAAATTTACAATATATTCATATAAATCGCTGCCTAAATAAACTTCATTTGAGTTTATTAAAGACTTAATTTCATTTAAATTCATGCTTTTTAATTTAGATAAGTCTTCTTTTACAAGTATTTGATAAATTTTTTCATCGTATATTTTATATAAGTAATTTTCTAATTCTAATTGATAATTCATTTTCTGCCTCCCAAAAAGTTAATGATATATTTATACCCTTTAAATTGAATTTCAAAATATAAATTTTAATTATGAGGTAAATATGGTAAAATTAATATTAAGGGAAATCCTTTTATAATTAGCTAGTTAATTTTGGAGGTGTAATGTTAATGAATATATTGTTTTTCTTAACACCAAAAAGTGAAGTGGCTTTTATTTATGAAGACTATACATTGAGACAAACTCTAGAAAAGATGGAGTATCATAAATATTCATCTATCCCTATATTGACTCGTGAAGGGAAATATGTAGGAACTATAACAGAAGGCGACTTATTGTGGACATTAAAAGACAATTTTCAAGAGAAGACACTAGATTTTAAAGCATTGGAAGATATGCCAATTAGTACAATAAAAAGAAGAAAGGACAATGCGCCAGTATGTGTGGAAGCAAATATTGAAGACTTAATATCGAAGGCTAGAAATCAAAATTTTGTTCCAGTAATTGATGACCATAAGACTTTTATTGGGATAATAAAACGAAAAGAGATTATTGAATATTGTTACGATAAAATACATAAAACTGTAAAAATATAAAAATAGTTTTAGGAAATAGATAAATTCTAATAAAGTTTATCTATTTTTTTATTTGAACATATGTTAATACTTTTTAACCCAGTTACTAGAATATCTAAATAAATATATACATATATTTATATAAGTTTGAATGAAAGTAACTAGGGGGATAAAAATATGAGATACTATAATAAATCAACTAATGAAAGCTTAAAGTATTTAAAAGCAAGCAGTGAAACGGGATTAAGTAGTAATGACGTAGAATTAAGACGAAAGACTTATGGTTATAATGAGTTCAAAGTTAAAGAAAGGAAGCCTTTGTATGAAATTATAAGTGAGAGTGTTATGGAACCTATGATACTTATTTTGCTAACTGCAGCTGTAATAAGTGCATTTATAGGAGAAATACATGACGCCATTGGAATTTTTATAGCAGTCTTATTAGGGTTATCTATAGGAGCTATAACGGAAAGTAAATCAAAAAAAGCAGCTGAAGCTCTATCTAAGTTAACTGACAATATAGAAGTGAAAGTATTAAGAGAAGGAAATATTCATCAGATCTCTAAGAGAGACTTAGTACCTGGAGATATAGTTTATATAGAAAGCGGAAATATGATACCAGCTGATGGAAGGTTAATAGAGTCAATAAATTTAAAGTTAAGAGAGGACATGCTTACAGGAGAATCGGCAGATGTTGCTAAGAGTTCAGATGAAATAGTAGAAATGGAAGTTATTTATGGAAAAACTGAAATAATAGAACAAGAGACAATACCAGCAAAACAAATAAACATGGTATTTGGAGGAACATTTGTAGCTTATGGAAGAGGAACAATGCTTGTAACTGCTACTGGTGATAAAACTGAGATGGGCAAGATAGCTCAAAATATAAGTGATGATAGTGTACAGACTCCACTTCAAATAAAACTTGGTAAATTAGGAGCTAAGATTGCAGGTATTTCAGGCGTTATATCATTTTTATTATGTATATATATGATTACAAAAATGAGTATAAATGGACAAATAAGTTTAAATAGTTCAGGAATTATTCCATTTTTACAATCATTAGAGCCTGCAAAGGATATATATATGGTGTGCATAGCTTTGATTGTAGCTACTGTTCCAGAAGGTCTACCAACTATGGTTAATATTACACTAGCTATTACTATGCAAAAGATGGCTAAAATAAATGCACTAGTAACTAAAAAGGAAGCATGTGAAACTATTGGATGTGTGTCTGTAATTTGTTCAGACAAAACGGGAACTTTAACTAAAAATAAGATGGTTGTGGAAGTTGCCTATATTGATGGAAAGTATATAAATAGTAAAGGATATAGGAGTTATAGTTATTTTGAAGAAAACTGCATAGTAAATTCAACGGCTGATATAGAAAAAGTGGACGAGTCTTATAAATATATAGGAAGTGCAACAGAATGTGCTCTTCTTTTATATCATATTGACAAAGACTATAAGAGTTTTAGACGAAATACTAATTTATTATCTCAAGTACCTTTTAGCTCAGAGAAAAAAAGAATGTTTTCTTTAATTGATATAGAGAATAAGGGAATATTTCTAAGTAAAGGGGCTCCAGAAGTTTTAATAAAAAAATGTGATTATTTACAAAAAGGAAAAGATATTGTTAGAATGACACCTCAAATAAAAAAACATTTATTAAGTGAAATTAAAAAACTTCAAAATAAATCAATGAGAACTTTAGGATTCGCTTATAAAAATATAGATAGGGCATCTATGGAAGTTGCTGCAACATTTGAAGATGTACAATATCTTAATGAATATATAGAGCTGTATGAAAATGACAGTGATTTAATATTTAGTGGGTTTGTGGGAATTGTAGATCCTTTGAGAGAAGGAGTAAAAGAATCTATTGAAACAGCTTATAATGCGGGTGTCAAAGTTAAAATGCTTACAGGTGATAATATTAATACAGCTATAGCCATAGGAAAAGAAATAGGATTATTAGATGGAAATAAAAAAGCTGTTGAAGCTACATATATTGATATATTGTCAGAAGAAGAATTAAGAGAAGAAATTAATGAAATATCCATAGTTGCTCGCTCAAAACCTGACACAAAGATGAGAGTTGTACAAGCATTACAAAAGAATATGGAAGTTGTAGCTGTTACTGGAGACGGAATAAATGATGCACCAGCATTAAGTAAAGCAGATGTAGGAATTGCAATGGGAATATCAGGAACCGAAGTTTCAAAAAACGCATCGGATATAATTTTAACAGATGATAGTTTTAGTACTATAGTTGATGGAATAAAATGGGGAAGAGGAATATATGAAAACTTCCAAAGATTTATACAGTTTCAACTTACAGTGAATATAGTTGCCTTTATTACAGCTATAATATCACAAGTTTTAGGACAAGAAATGCCTTTTACAACAATACAATTATTATGGGTGAATATAATTATGGATGGACCTCCAGCGCTAGCTTTAGGCTTAGAGCCTGTAAGAGATTATGTTCTTAAAAGAAAACCAATAAGAAGAAATGCAGGTATTATAGCTCGAAGTATGTGTATTAATATATTTATTAATGCAATGCTTATAGTATCTATAGTTCAATTACAAGAGTATTTTAATATACTTAACGCTGCGCCAACAGAACACGGAACTGTTATATTTTCATTATTTGCATTTAGTGCATTGTTTAATGCATTAAGCTGTAGAGAGTTTGGACTAAATAGTACAATACCAAATTTTTTCAAAAATAAATTAGCTCTTGAAGTGATTTTTCTTACAGCAGTAGCTCAGATATTATTTACACAAATATTTAGAGAATTTTTTAGCTCAGTTCCATTAAGTGTAGTTATGTGGTGTAAAATAATTTTATTATCTTCTATGGTACTTATTTTAAATGAAATCGTTAAACTAGCACTTAGAATAGTAAAGAAACAAAGAGATCTTTTATTTAGAAGATAACAAAATTTCTATTTAGATAAATTAATAAAAGTTTTAACATACAAAAGTACAAAAGAGTTTAAAATAATATACAAAAAACAACATATAATGGGAAATTATGTATACACCCTTATTTTATGATGATATAATTGACTTTAAGGGGGGGTGTTGATTTTATGAAAGAAGATACTTTGAACTTTAATAAAATTGGCCTGAAGTTAAATAAGATTGACATGGACATATTAAGGCTATTGGCAAACGATTGTAGGATTTCTTATGCAGAAATAGCAAGAGAAGTACATCTATCTCGTATGGCTGTAAGAGAGCGAGTTATGAAAATGACAGAAGAGGGAATAATTGAAAAGTTTACAGTACAGGTTAACTCACCTAAAGTAGGACTTAATACAGCTTTGTTTTTACAAATATCTGCAACACCAAGTGAAATTGATTTTGTTGCAAATGAACTTTGCAAACATCCACAAATAGAATCAGTATATGCTACGACGGGGAAAAGTGAACTACATGTTCATGGATATGTTAAAGATTTTCAAGAACTAAATAATTTTATATTTGAGGAAGTGTATAAAATTAAAGGAGTGACAGAAGTAAATTTTAATTTAATAACTAAAAAATATAAAAGTAATGGAATATTTATATAATAAAAAACAGCTCTTAGATTGTCTAAGAGCTGTTTTATTAATTTAGTTACTCATATATTCAACTGCGTTAGGTAATGTATTCTTAACTTCGTTTAGTTTTTGTTGATAAACTTCACCTTGTTTTTGGTATAATAAAGTTTTTCCTACTTCTTCAGCAACTTCATCATACTCAGGAAGAATACTTTCTTTTCTATCTTCTAATTTAATTAAGTGATATCCGAATTGAGTTTTAACAGGTTGGCTTACTTCACCTTTATTCATATTGAATACAGCTTCCTCAAACTCTGGAACCATTTGTCCTCTTCCAAAAGACCCTAAGTCTCCACCAGCATCTTTTGATGGGCAAGAAGAATGTTCTTTAGCAGCATCTTCAAATGATACTTCACCAGTATTTATTTTACCTAATATATCATTAGCTTTTTCCTCAGTATCAACTAATATATGTTTAGCTGAAGCAGTTTCTGGTTTAGAGAAGTTTTGCTTTTGAGCTTCAAAGAAAGCTCTTTTTTCTTCTTCAGTTAATTTAACACTAGTTAATATTTTGTTTATAACGTATTGTTTTAATACATTTTCTTCTACTCTTTTCATTTCATTTCTGAATTCTTCATCTTGGTCTATTTTGTTATCTTTTGCATACATGTATAGTAATTCTTGATTTATTAAATCATCTAATACATATTTTTGACCTTCTTCAGTTTGAAATTGTTGTGCTTGGTAAGGATCTAGTCCTTGGATTGCACTTTGAACGTCTAAGTTAGAGATTTCTTTTTCTCCAACTTTAGCTAATATTTTCTTTTCCATATTATTAGTTACTCCTTTGTACCCTTAAAATTTTATAATAGCTTTCAGTATAAATAATACCAAAAAATATATACTATGTCTAATATTTCCTTATATAAATATATGGTAATTAATAGCATATGCTTATGACTAACAATAATACTGCACTAATCATACCTACTACACATTCTTCTATTTTGTGATTATAAACATTTTTAAAAGAAATATAGAAGTAGATAAAAATAGATAATAATTTTAACCACATTAATGTTATATTAGTAGGATATAGCAGAAAAGATGCTAATGTTAATATAAAAGACATTAATGTGGAAATTCTATAGCATATTACTATATTATCTAAAAATTTATATTTTATTTGTAAAATTCCAATATTTATTATGTATATTACTGCCAAAATAGTAAAGATTAAAAAAGAATTTCTTTCCATATAAATATTTGGAATGAAAATCCATTTGTATATTATTATGGGCCAAAAAAGAAGAGTTAGCCCCCGAAAACCCATTTCTAAATAATATTCTTTTTTCAAAGTTATACTCCTTTCGCATGAGTAATATTTTACTATTACTATTTACCTCAGCTTTACTTCTTAAACATTAAATTATATTAAGATAAACAATTATAATATCATTATAGCATTTTTTTAATCATAAATTATTATGGGGGTGAAGAAAATGTATAGATATTATACTCATGGTGTTTGTGCAAAATCGATTTTATTAAATATAGAAGATGATATTTTACTAGATGTTGTATTTGATGGAGGATGTGATGGATCATTAATAGCTTTAAAACATTTTGTTGAAGGAGGACATATTGATGAAATAATTGATCAGCTTGAATATATACCTTGTAGAAATAAGAATACATCTTGTCCAGATCAGCTTGCAAAGGCACTGAAGATTTATAGAGACTATGTACTTAGTAAAGATTAGAGAATAATAAAAAACTTCTACTATTTTTAGTAGAAGTTTTTTATATGTATTAATCAATATTATTGCTTTGTAACTAGTATAGCTATTTTGTAATCTGGGTTGTAGCTTATTTGTACAAGTTGATTTTTCTTAATGTTTTCTAAATCTTCTCCACCATAGGCGATTTGTAATTTAACAGGCATTTTACCTTGTTTTATGATTGCAACATATTCCTTTTTACCTTTTTTCTCAACTTTTATTAAGTTACCAACATAAGGTTTAAAAGCTTGATACTTTTTACTTGCATTTCTCATATAGAAGAAAGTACCAATTGCTATTGCTATGTTTATTGCAAAAGCATACCAACCATTAATTCTTAGTGCAGCAAATGCTATAATAACTACAACCATAGCAACTATTGGAAGTATAGCTTTTTTTAAAAGGATTTTCCCCATTATTTCGTTGGCTCTTTTTTCTGGGCCGCTCATTGTTTTAGATTTTGCAAATGATTCGGCAAATTTTTGTCTTATGCTCATTTCAATCCTCCTGTTTCCTTAATAGAATTTAATCTATTTATCTTTGATACTTGAAACAAATATTATATTTATATTATTAACAAAATATCTATTAAAATTTATATTCAAGCTTATCAAAATATAATAACTATTTTAACATAAAAAGTATAAAAAGAAAATAAATGAGATAGGAAAAGATTTTTAAAATAATAATAATTTTATTGAATGGAGAGTGGTTTGTAATCTAATTAATATAACTGTTGTAATATTAACGATATATTTTTGTGGAAGTAAAAATAAGGGGAGATGATGACGAAAAATTTTTCATCATCATCAAGGATATTAAAATCCATATCACTAAGATTATCTTTACATTAATTATAAAGAGGTAATTAGAATTTAATGTAAATTTATTATGAAAAAATAAGGGGGATTTATTATGAAAAAATTTGATTTAAATTCAATTGGAGAAGAGGCACAGAACTACTTTAAAAATGAAAAATTATTATGTTCAGAATCAGTACTAAAAGCAATAGTAATCAATTTTGATATGAACGTAGATGATAGTACTGTTAGAGTTGCCTCGGTTTGCCACATTATCAGCGACAAACATATCAATAGTTTTACTATTTGGAGGAAGTGAAGAAAAATTCAATAAATGCTACGATTTTATTAGGTAAGTTGCTAAGTACACAGTAAACATAATAGCAGATGAATTAAAAATTGAATATTAATAATAATTTGGATTTTTGTTATTTTTTATAAGAAGTTAATTATGGCCATAGATTTATAAGATAGGAAATAAAGAAAATATTTTAATTACTTTATATTTGTGTATAATATATAATTATAATAAAAAATTATTATTAAGGAGTGTCATCAAATGGAAGAGTTATATAAAATGATAGAAGATAAAATATATGCATCTGGATATAAAGGGTCAATAAGTGGAGAAGAAATTTATGATGAAATATGTGATGAAATAGAAGATAAAGAAGAAGGTAGTTACATATTTATGAGTAAAAAAGAAGATGATGTAATATATGAGTACAAAATAGATGTAATGGAAGAACAATTTAATTTATCTTATTTAGATATAAAATCAAATGGACAAACATATCATATAGATTTTGATAATTAACAAAAAGGTTACAAAATGAATTTGAAAAGTTACAACATAATGAAAATTATGTTGTATTTTTTTATAAAAAATCATGTATATTTCAATGATTTTAAGGGCAAAATAATAAATTTACATTAAATAACAGTAAAAAATCTAATGAAATGATGTTAGAATACTAATCACAGGGGTAACCTGTACATACAAGGTTACAAAAAAGTTACAAAATTAGAAAATAGGACGGTGGATAGTATGAATAAAAAATTAAAGACATTATTGACAGCTGGATTAGTTACTGTAATAGCAGGATCTAGTGTAGTATCATCAAGCGCGCTATGTAAAAAAGCAATTGATAATTATAAGACAAAAGGAGCAATACACCTTAATGTAAATGGTAAAAAATATGAAATACCTTTAAAATCAGATAATAAATCATCACAAGAAGGTAAAAATAATCAATGTAACAACAAAACTAATACAGGAAATAAAAATAACCAATGTAACAACAAAACTAATACAGAAAATAAAAATAGCCAATGTAACAACAAAACTAATACAGGGAATAACAATAACCAATGTAACAACAAAACTAATACAGGAAACAATAATAACCAATGTAATAACAATACTAATATAGGAAACAATAATAGCCAATGTAATAACAATACTAAACCAGGAAACAATAACAACCAAGGTAATAACAATACTAAACCAGGAAACAATAATAACCAAAGTAATAACAATACTAAACCAGGAAACAATAATAACCAAAATAATAACAACACAAATGACAAAAATGATAATATAGCTGAAAAGCCAAGTACTGATAATAATCAAAGTGCAACAGGATCATTTTCAAGCTTCCAAAAAGAAGTAACTAGACTTGTTAATGTGGAAAGAAGTAAAAGAGGCTTAAGTGAATTATCTTTTAACACTCAATTATCTAATGTGGCAACATTAAAGTCACAAGATATGATAAATAAAAATTACTTTAGCCATACTTCTCCAACTTATGGTTCACCATTTGATATGATGAAGCAATTTAACATAAGCTATAGAGCAGCAGGAGAAAATATAGCTATGGGGCAAAAAAATCCAGCAGAAGTTGTAAATGCTTGGATGAATTCTCAAGGACATAGAGAAAACATATTAAATCCAAACTTCACAGATATAGGTGTGGGAGTAGCAAAAAGTTCAAATGGAACTTTATATTGGACACAAATGTTTATAGGTAAATAATAAATAATTAAAAGGGTTGTGTAATAAACAATTAAATATTGTTATAACACAGCCCTTTTTTTAAAATGAAATTCTCTCTACAGGAAATCTAAGAATGGTTCTTAATTTTTCAGGTGAAGTTCTTCGAGGGTCAGATAAATAAATTTCGTGGTGTTTTCTAATATTACTTGTAATATTTGCTAAATTGTTTTCTTCAATATATTTTTCGACTTTAGCAATAGTTTTTTGTTCATCATCATAAGAGCCAATATGCATAGACTGTACACAAAGACCTTCATTAAAAGTTTTAAATCTAGTTTTTGAAAAATCTAAATTAGGTTTTTTATTTTTACATTCATCTAAAGCCCAATTAAAAATATACTCATCTACAAAGTTGGGTTGGGCAATCATAGAAGTCCATAGCCATTTGTCTTTGCTTACATTAAAGTCAAGCTTACCATTTTCTAAGTGCCACAAACCTTCTAAAGGAGGAATTACATACTCATAATAGCCATCAATATGCTTATCTCCTTTCTTACTCATTTTAATAGTATAAGTAAGTGCGTATAAAATTTGCATAGCATTTTGGTAGTTCTCTCCTGTTGGCTTTCCTCTACCATCTATCATAATATAATTTAAAGGTGGAACATCTATTAATATTGGTTTTTGTCTTGATGAATATAAGTTTTTATACTCTTTTTTAAAATCATACTTTTCAATCATAAGTCCTCCTTATGCATCACTTAAAAAAATTAGACAAATAATAAAATCTACTAAGTAAATGGTAGTTAGATTGCTGATTATTGTCAAGTTTGTAAAAATAAAAGAGTATCATTAAAACTATTTAATAATACTCTAAAAACTATTTAATAATGATAAGGTAATATTACACCACAAGCAATCTTATTTCCAGACATACCAGATGGTTGGGAAGTAAAATCGTCGCGGTCCTCATGAAGAATAACAGATCTTTCTAGTATATCTATTACACGGAAATTGTTTGTAAATACGGATAAAATACCAACACCATTAGCAGACAAAATAGGAGGTAAATCTCCTGCATGAAAAGGATGATTATTGTTACCTGGGTTAAAATGCCCTCCTGTAGATGGAAAAGGATTTTGAGGTGTTCCAAGACTACAATCTCCTATTTCGTGTATATGAAAACCATGAAATTTTGTAGGTTCACCCTTAGAATCAGTATTTGGTATTCCTATAATATAAGCTTTAATATAGACACCGTCATCTAATTGATAAAAAAGCACTTCACCTTCTAAGGACGGATTATTTTCATTACCTTGCATTTTTGCAATAGCTGTAGGATAATTAGGTCGATAAGATGAAAAAACTTTAGTCATCTCATTATTTATTATTGAAAAGTCCATATTCAACCCCCTTATATTTAAAATTATATAAAGTATTTTATGATTTTTGAATATAAATTGTTACAATATAAATAGGGGAAATGTCAGGGAGGGGAATAAATGGATATAAACGAAATAAAATTGAAGTGGAGATTGAAGGATCAGGATAAAGAAGCTAATATAAACTTATGGGATGAAAAGGCAGATCATTTTGGAAATTATACAATACCAACTATGGAAAATGATAAATTTATAAAACTTTTAAAATATGAAAATTTAATAAATGATGATTTTAAAGTACTAGATGTAGGGTGTGGAGGTGGAAAATATACTCTTGCATTATCTAGAGAATGTAGACATATATATGGAATGGATTTATCACCCAAAATGATAGATTATGCTAATGAGAATAAAAGAAAGTTTAATATTAATAATGCTTATTTTATTTGTGAAGATTGGCATGAACTAAATATGAAAAAATCAAATTTATATAAAAAGTTTGATTTAGTTTTTGCATCCATGACTCCTGCCATACAAAGTGCGTCTACTCTTGAAAAAATGAATGAAGCTAGTAAGAAATATTGTGTACTAAGAAGCAATATAAAAAGAAAAGAATCTGTTTATGATAAACTAGGCAAAATTTTTAATATTTTAGATAATGAACAAAATTTAAATTTTTTATATACTCTTAATATGCTATTTTTACAAGGTTATATGCCAAAAATCAATTATGAAGAGAAACGTTGGCTTTATAAGGAACCATTGGAAAAAGCCTGTAGAACCTATATAAAAAGAATAAAAATAATTAGAAGAATCAATGAGGATGAGGAAAAGAAAATAATACAAATTTTGAAAGACATAAGTCATAATGGGTATATAGAAGAAGAAATAAATTCTACTATAGCTACTCTTATATGGAGTGTAGGGTAAAAGGAGGAATTAAATTGAAAAGATTAAGTATCTTAATTATATCACTATGCTTATTATTTAGCGTAGGATGCAATAACAAAGAAAGTAAGAAAGAAGTGGTGGAAGAAGGTAAAAATACACCGTCTGTAAATTTAATAATGGTGAGCAATAGTAAGTACTTTACAGAAAGTGAATTTATAGATGAAG
This sequence comes from Terrisporobacter mayombei, assembly GCF_020748465.1. Taxonomy (GTDB): domain Bacteria; phylum Bacillota; class Clostridia; order Peptostreptococcales; family Peptostreptococcaceae; genus Terrisporobacter; species Terrisporobacter mayombei. The sequence goes on along the minus strand of NZ_JAHZMP010000001.1, from coordinate 554,094 downwards.
AAAATAAAGATGATGGATATTACAAACAAAGTTACAAATATGAAGATATTAAATTTACTTTAGAAAGAATGAAGCATAAAGAGTATTCAGACTTCCCAGTATACATAGAAAATAAAGATATATATGACTTGAAACACAATAATAAAAGTATAAATGATGAAATGAGTATGAATTTATCTTATCCAGCTATTAAAGCTACATATAAGACTAAAATAGATGGCAAAGAATCTTTCAATGAAGACATATTAATCTCTACAGAGCAATGGGATTTTCGCATACATTTAGAAACAGATATGGAAAATTACAACAACAATGCAAGTATAATAGATAGCATAGTAAAAGGTATAAAAATTGAGGAAGTTAGTTAGGAGAGGTAAATTGATATATTACTCAATAATAATAAATTTAATTGGATTTTTTATAATGAATATAGACAAGAAAAAAGCTATAAATAATACTTACAGAATACCAGAAAAGAACTTGTTTTTTATATGCATTATAGGAGGAAGTCTAGGGCTGTTAATGGGAATGTATAAGTTTCATCATAAAACCAAACACAACAAATTTGTATATGGTGTTCCCCTATTGCTAATAGCTAATATAATAATGAGTTACAGTATAATGAAAATACTATAAATGTTTATATAAGTGACATTTAGGCAATTAAAATTGCAAAAATAAAAAGGTAGCTATTTTGAAAATATAATGTTATAATAAATATTGTAGAAATACACAGTAAGTCAAGAAAAGCTTGATGTAGGTTTATAGGAGATTCCAAAATGAATAACGGAACAGTAAAGTGGTTTAACAACGAAAAAGGATTCGGATTTATATCTGTAGAAGGTGGAGATGATGTATTCGCTCATTTCACAGCTATACAAGGTGATGGATTCAAATCATTAGAAGAAGGTCAAAAAGTAAGCTTTGATATAGTTGAAGGTGCTAAAGGTCTTCAAGCAGCTAACATAACTATATTATAATATATTTGTCAGAATGCTTTTAAGATCCCTGCGGGGATCTTTTTTAATGGAAAAATAAGAGGTATATTATCTAAATTAATTAAAACAATATGTAAAATTCTTTTACAAACTAATTATGAAAATATATAATTAAAATATATAGAAAGATAATATGATTTTAATATAGAACTTCATTTTTTAAATGGGAGGAAGATTGATGGAAAAAAAATATGTAATTGCCCTCGATCAAGGAACAACAAGTTCTAGAGCGGTAATTTTTAATAAACAAGGTGAAATAGTATCTGTATCACAAAAAGAGTTCAGTCAAATATTCCCACAGTCAGGATGGGTAGAGCATGATCCTATGGAAATTTGGGGATGTCAAAGTGGCGTGATGAGAGAAGCTGTAGAAACTGCGTCAATAGATCCAAAAGAAATAGCTGCTATAGGAATAACAAATCAAAGAGAAACTACAATAGTATGGGATAAAAATACAGGAAGACCTATTTATAACGCTATTGTATGGCAATGTAGAAGGACCTCAAAGATTTGTGATGAATTGAAGGCGAAAAATTTAGAGCAGGTTATAAGGGATAAGACGGGCCTTATAATAGATGCATATTTTTCTGCAACGAAAGTTAAATGGATATTAGACAATGTGAAAGGTGCTAGACAAAAATCTGAAAGAGGAGATCTTTTATTTGGAACAGTAGATACCTGGCTAATATGGAAACTAACAAATAAAAAAGTTCACGTTACAGATTACTCCAATGCTTCTAGAACTATGATGTTTAACATAAATGAATTAAAATGGGATGAAGATATACTGAAAGAGCTTGATATTCCATTAAGTATGCTTCCTGATGTTAAACCATCTAGCTACGTATATGGTAATACAGATATGCATATATTAGGAGAACAAGTGCCTATTACAGGTTGTGCAGGAGATCAACAATCAGCACTATTTGGACAAACTTGTTTTGAAGAAGGTAGTGCTAAAAATACTTATGGAACAGGCTGTTTTTTATTAATGAATACAGGAAATAAATTAGTTAAATCAAAAAATGGATTATTAACAACAATTGCATGGGGAATTGGAGAGAGCGTAACTTATGCATTAGAAGGAAGTATATTTATGGGAGGTGCATCTATTCAATGGCTTAGAGATGAACTTCGTATGTTAAAGAATGCTTCTGATAGTGAAGATTATGCAAATAAAGTAGAGGATACAAACGGTGTATACGTGGTACCAGCTTTCACAGGTCTTGGTGCGCCATATTGGGATATGTATGCAAGGGGAAGTATACTTGGTCTTAGTAGAGGTGCAAAAAAGGAGCATATAATTAGAGCAACTTTAGAATCTATAGCTTATCAAACTAAGGATGTGCTTTCTGCCATGGAAGAAGACTCTAATATATTATTAAAAGATTTAAGAGTTGATGGTGGTGCTAGTAAAAATAATTTCTTAATGCAGTTTCAATCAGATATTTTAAATGTAAATATAGATAGACCTAAAATTGTAGAGACAACTGCTCTTGGTGCAGCATACTTAGCAGGATTAGCAGTAGGTTTTTATAATGATCTTAGTAGTATAAAAAATAATTGCAAGTTAGATAAGCATTTTGTACCTTTTATGGAAGAGGAGAGAAGAAAAAAACTATACAAGGGATGGAAAAAGTCTGTATCTAGAGCGCTTGATTGGGCTAGAGAAGACGAAGAATAATAAGAAGGCATATGAAGATTACAAACTTCATATGCCTTTATTAATAGTAAATTTCCAAGTAAAAATTTAATCGTATAAGAAAGTTGGCACTGAGTTGTAAATATACCTATCACCAACAACTAATAAGATATCTTTTTCCATAAATACTATATAAGGTCCTGGAGAAATAATTAATTCATCTCCTCTTTTTATTGCAACAATGGTAGCGCCTGTATTTTGCCAAAATTTAGTCTCGGCAGCTGTCTTTCCAATAAATTTACAGTGAGCTTCTACAGTAAATTGTATAGGGACTAGCGGATTAATAACTTCTAATCTATCAGAATAATCTAATATTTTGTTTAATGTAAGAATTATATCGTTATCAATTCTTGATTTATCTTCAAGTAATCTATATAAATTACTTTTATAAGAAGATATATTTGTAATATCTTCATATTTTTTTATAAAAGATAATGCATTATTAGAAGATAATACTATTACACCCTTACCTTTTATACTTTCAACTATGTCGATATCTTCTAGTAGTTTTATTGATCTTCTTATTGTCTCTGGAGAAACATTATATTTTCCAGCAAGTATAGAACGACCATAAAGAGTACTACCTTCTTTTATGTCCCCAGTATGTATCTTATTTGCTAAATCTAATGCTATTTTTTGATATATAGGAACGGTATACTTTTCTTTCATTTATTCACCTTCTACTTTAAAATTGTAAAATAATATCACTATTAATATTGTATAGATAATTTAGAAATATGCAATATACTATCATAAAAAATATGAATATGTATAAATATAAATGTAATGAAATGGGTATAAAAAATTTGACTATTGTATTTTACCCATATAAAATAGATTAGTACAATTTTAGAAAAAATTAATAATAAAAGGAGAAAAAATGAGTGAAATAACAAGATCAAACAGATTAAAAGGCATATTCTTTATAATTTTATCTGCCTTTGGATTTGCAGTTATGTCAGCTTTTATAAAATTATCAGGTGACTTACCTAATATGCAAAAAGTGTTTTTTAGAAATTTAGTAGCTGCAATAATTGCATTATTTTTAATTATAAAACATAAAGGAAGTTTTACAGGAAAAAAAGAAAATAGAAAAATATTAATTTATCGTTCTATATTTGGGACAATTGGAGTTATTTTTAATTATTATGCTATAGATAAACTAGTATTATCAGATGCAAATATGCTAAATAAAATAAGTCCATTTTTAGTAGTAATATTTTGTGCTTTAATATTAAAGGAAAAAATTAATGTAAAGCAAATATCAGCTATAATTGTTGCATTTATTGGAGCATTATTTATAATAAAACCTACTTTTGATATTAGGGTTGTCCCATACATGATAGGCTTTTTAAGTGCAGTATTCGCTGCTCTTGCTTATACTTTTGTAAGAATGCTAGGAAATAAAGAAGAGTATTATACCATTGTATTTTTCTTTTCTACATTTTCATTAATTACAGTTTTGCCAATGTTTCTAATGGTTTATGAGCCAATGACATCTATGCAGTTCACCTATTTAATATTAGCAGGGGTATTTGCTAGCCTAGGTCAATTTGGAGTTACCTTAGCATATAAATATGCGCCAGCTAAAGAAATTTCCATATTTGATTATAGCAATATAATATTCTCAGCTATTTTAAGCATATTCTTATTTGGTGTATATCCAGATAGTATTAGTGTTGTAGGTTACTTAATAATTTTTGCTGCAGCTTTATATATGTTTTTATATACCAAAAGACAAGATAAGTTAAGAAAATAATCTAAATATGAAAGATATATATTATAATTATTTATAGAAGTAATTTATTTTTCTAATAAAGGGGATTTTTTGATGAATAAAATTAAATTAGCTATAATTGGAGCAGGTGTAAGGGGGAGATACACTTATGGTGAATTTATAAAAGATAATAATGATATATGTGAAGTTGTAGCAGTTGTAGAAAGAAAAATAGGAAGAAAAGAAAAGTTTAAGGAAATATTCGATTTATCTGAAGATAAAGTATTTGAAGATATAAATGATTTTTTTGAAAAAGAAAAAATGGCAGATGCAGTTATAGTTTGTAGTAATGATAATACAAACTTTTATATAGCTACGACAGCTTTAGAAAAAGGTTATGACGTTTTAGTTGAAGGTCCTGTGGCTAACAATCTAGATAAATTAGTTCATTTAAAAGATATATGTAAAAATAACAAAGATAAAGTTTTTATGGCTGCAATGCCTTTTAGATATTCAAAATTATTCTTAAAGCTTAGAGAAATAATATTAAGTAAAGAGATGGGAAGTTTAATTAATATTAACTATAATTCTTATATAGGATACAAGAAATTTGTACATAATTTTGTAAGAGGAAACTGGAGATTGGACAATGATACAGCTCCTCTTATTTTAACAAATAGTTGTTATGATTTAGATATACTTGAATTCTTAACAAATTCACAATGTGAAAAGATTTCTTCTTTTGGTCAACTAAATCACTTTATAAGAAAAAATCTACAACTAGATATGAGTGAATTATGTATAAGATGTAGTAAAGATAAAGAATGTCCTTATTGCGCTCAAAAAATTTACCTTGATGATGATGAAATGATCCAGGCAGTACATATAAATCTAACTAAGGAGAACTTGAAGAATATATTAGAAGAAGGACAATATGGTCAATGTGTATATTCTTGTGATAATAATGTTTCTGATAATTTAATAAGCATACTTAAATTTAAAAATAGTATTACAGCTACACTTAATATTAGTGCATTTACTAAGGAAGAAAATAGAAACATAACGCTTATGTTTACTCATGGAGAAATTTATGCAGACTTGCAAGAAAACACTATTATTATTAAAAAATTTATAAATGAGAAAGAAGTAGTAATAAAATTTGATAAAGAGAATGCTGATGGAAAGCTAATAAAAGCTTTTATAAATGAAATAGAAAATAGAAATCTTAATAATTTGAAATCTAGTGTTCTTTCAACAATAAATAGTCATGTTACAGGATTTGCATGTGAATTTGCAAATGTAAGCGAAACTATAGTAGATATAGGTGAGTTTTGGAGTGAATCCTGCGAAATGACCAAGAAAATTGAAAAATTACTTTTAAGCAAATAAAAAAAAGTCTATCTTTTGATAGACTTTTTTTTATTTGCTTAAAAGTAATACATCAGAATATATTTCTAGTAGATAATAAAGTAAAACAAAGAGAATTTGATTAGCAGGACTTATACTTATTCCATCCATAAAAAAATCCACAATCCCAACTACTAAACAAGAAAATGAAGTATATAAAATAAAATCTATAGCTCTTTGTTGAAACCTAGAAATATTGCTTTTAGCTTTAAACAAACCAATTAAAATAGACGTATAATAATCAGCAGGTATAAGCATAATATAGCAAATTATTAAAAAGATTATAACACTCATATATGAATCATATGTAAATCCTAAAAAAGATAAAAAACCTATTCCAGCTACTGTATATATAATTGCCTCAAAAATTAACATGGTAACCATATAGATAATAAAAGAAAGCAGGGTAAATTTTAATATTATTTTTTCTTTTTTTATATTAATCAACTCCTAGAAAGATTTTAATAATATATAACTATAAATATTTATAAAAATTACTCATAGTAATATTACGATGGGAATTCGTATAAAATGCTAATAAATAAGTAAAATATTATGGAATGGGGGATAATATGAAGTATCCAAAGTTTTTAAAAAAAGGAGATACAATAGGGTTGATTGCACCAGCAGGACCATTAAGAAATATAAAAATAGAGGAAATAAAATATGAATTAAATAGATTGGGCTATCAAGTTAAAATAGGTAAAAGTTGTTATTTATCATACAAAGGATATTTAAGTGGCAAAGATAAAGATAGAGCATTAGATTTGGAGCGAATGTTTTTAGATAAGGATGTAGATGCTATTATTTGTGTTAGGGGAGGATATGGATGTGCTAGGATTCTTGATTTAATAGACTTTACTATAATTAGAGATAATCCTAAAATATTTATAGGTTTTTCTGATGTTACAGCCCTTCATATAGCTATAAATCAGCTATCTAATTTAGCAACTTATCATGGAATTATGGCAGCAAGTATTAAAAAATGGGATAACTTTACACATAACTCATTGATAAAAGCTTTAAATTTCAAAGAAGAATTAATAATTGAAAATCCATATAATGAAAAATTATTTTCTTTATATGGAGGTTGTTGTGAAGGTATAATAACTGGAGGAAATTTATCTGTAATTGTTTCAACACTAGGAACTAAATATGAAATAGACGCTAAAAATAAAATATTGTTTATAGAAGAAATAGGAGAGTATACTTATAAAGTTGATAGAATGTTAAATCACATGCAAATGGCAGGAAAATTTAATGATTGTAAGGGAATAATATTTGGAGAATTTACAAATTGTAAAAAAGCATTTGAAAATGATGAAGGAATTTTAAATATACTTAAAGAAATTGCTATAAAAAATAAAAAACCAACAATATATAACTTGAAATCTGGTCACTGTATGCCTATGGTTACCATACCTTTAAATATGAATTGTTATCTTAACTGTTATGAAAATGAAATAAAAATAATAAAAAGCATAAATTAAGGATAGTAAACTATCCTTAAGATGATTTATTTTGAGGTGTAACCAAGATTAATAAAATAGCGAAAACAAGGAAGAGACGAAATGACAAAATAATCACCACATTTCTTTTTATATTATGTATATTTAAATAATTGTGGTATAATTCATATTAAGTATAATTTTGGCAGGAGGAATTAACATGTCTGATGATAGAATAATTGATTTTAATGAATTAAAAAATAAAGTGAAAGACAGTGATGTAGATAAATTTGAAAATTATATGTATGATTTATATTTCTCTGTGGCAGATGGAAGTATGACTATGTCTCAATTTACATCTAAAATATATGAATATATGAGAGAAAATAATATATCTCAAGAAAAGTTTTTGAAGATGCAAAATAAATTAATGGAAAGATATGGGGTAGATCCAACAGAACTAGATGAGCAAATAAGAAATCTTGGGTTAAATCCTAATAGCTTAAGCTTTGATGATTTAAATAAATTTAATCCTACAAATAATACACAAAGTACAATAAATACAATAAAAGAAAAAATAGATAATGATATAGATAAAAATTCTGATTTTTATAAAAAATATAATAAAGATTTAGAGAGCAAGGAGCTAATAACAACTTTTTTAAAGAATGAAGTAAATGATATGAAGATTATTATTGAAAAAGAAAAAGTAACTTTAATTAGTGAAGGTTCCATAAATTTAGTAGATGCTCAACTAAATGAATTATTATTATCATATAAAAGTATTTGTAATAACAAATTAAAAATAATTATTTGTGAAAACTGCAAAGAGTACGATTATTAGAATACACTTCAATAGAAGTGTATTTTTTATTGGATGTATTTACAGAAAATTTTAAATCTTATGGATTTGTTGGAAGAAGTGAAATACAATAGGGATATAAGGGGGGAATGGAGGAATAGATAATGATATTAACAGCAGTAAAGGAAACTTTATTATTATTTTTAGCGTTATTTTTAGGTATTAATGAAATTTATATTTTAGGAATACCAACGATTTTAATTATTTCATGTTTATGTATAGCCGGATTATTTTATACAGGATTCCAAGAAATATTGGTGAATACTGAATCAGAAGACTGTACATTAGGAATTATAAATATTTTTCTTGGCTTTGTATTGTTAGGCATGGCACTTACCAACAATATAGTAGCCTAATTTGCAATTATAATAAAAAGGTGTTATTTCTTTTTGAAATAGCACCTTTTTAATTATATTAAAATATTTTTAACTACATTAATTCCATTTTGTATCATACTATTTAAGAAAACAGTGTTTGAGAAATCACCACTATGAATCATATCTATATCATAAGTTTCAACTAAATTCATAGGAACGATAATGTTTTTATCTAAATTATTTTGATTGAAATATGTTTTTAAAGTTAGTACGAACTGATATACGCAAATATCAGTACAACATCCTACAACTATAAAATTATCTAAATCTTTGTATTTCTCTATATCCATAACAAAGAATCCATTGGTAGAATTTTTTTCTAGTATTTCTATGTTATTTATATCTAGTATTTCTTCCACAATTTCGCTTTCTTTATTTCCTTTTAGACAATGGGTAGGGTAACTTTTTAGTTCTACCGCGTCTTCATTATGAGTATCTGTAAAAGCTACAATTGTATCTACATTAGAGCATATTGATTTCCCAAAATTAGCTATAGGTTTTATTATCTTTTCTACTCTTGGAGAGGATAAGGCTCCTTCTTTAGCAAATCCATTATTCATATCTACTATAAATAATCCAGTTTTATTTAAATCATAGTCATTAATATCAGCGTTATATAAGTTATCCAAATTATTTAGCAATGCTTTGTAATTATCTAATATTTTTTCCATTAAAAAACCTCCCAGCAGAATATAAGCTTATTTTATATTTACTAAGAGATTATGTCAATACATCTGTATATACATTTTGGCTTGTTCAAAACTTGACTAAAATTCCATAAATGTAGATTAAGTTTATTTGCTTATTGAAGAAAGTATATTAGGAAAATCAGTAAATATTCCGTCTACTTTAAGTTTTAATAGTTTTTCGTATTCTTCAACAGTATTTACTGTGTAACAAAGAATTTGTAGATCCCTTCTGTGGCATTTCTTAATAAAATTATTGTCTGTAATAGAATAACTACTGCTTATATAAGTAGATTTGTTTTTTATAGATTTTGAAAAGATCATACTTTTAAGTCTATATTTATAAAATTTTTCACTTATCAAATAAGACCTTGCTATTTTAGGACAAAGAACTTTTACTTTATGAAGGCTTTTCATCCTAAAAGAAGATATAATTACTCTTCTTTCCATTTTTAATTCCTTTACTAAGTCGATCACATTTTCTTCTAAGTTTTTATATTTTATTTTACTATTTTTTAGTTCTATGTTTATTATAAAGTCTGTCGGTTTAAATAATATAAGAACTTCTTTTAGAGTAGGTATTTTGCAGTCCTTATTATTTTCATAATTTTTAAAATTAGAATTTAAAGACTGAAGTTCCCTTAAAGTGATATCCTTAATATAACCGGTACCATTAAATGTTCTATCAACTTTTTCGTCGTGTATAACTACAAGTTGATTATCTTTTGTTTTTTGAACATCTAGTTCAATGCCATATATGTTCAAGTTAAGACATTTTTTAAAGGCTAACATGGTGTTTTCTGGATAAAATCCACTTAGTCCTCTATTGGCGATTATTTTCATTATCTAAACCTCCAAACTAAATTTTAAGTAACAGGATAAGTATGCCACGAAATAAAGACTTAGACATTGGCGTTATGTACGAAGGCAAACTTATTTTTGGTTAGCTATTTCTTCTGCTAGATTATTTAAATATTCCCATCTTTCATATTTATGTTCTAATTCTTCTTCTAACTTTTCTTTTTCATTCATTATTTCTTGAAGTTTTGTAAAGTTTGTTGCAAACTTGCTTGTATCTCCTTCGAGTTTTTCTATTTTTTCTTCTAATTTTGCAATATCATTATCAATAGTGTCAAACTCTCTTTGTTCATTAAAAGAGAACTTAAGTTTTTTATCATTTTTTGGCTTTTCTTTTTTAACTTTTTCTTCTTTAGGAGCACTTTGATCAAATTCCTCAAATTCTATTCTTTCATTTTCTCTATATACTATATAATCACTGTAATTTCCTGTATATATATGAATTTTACCTCTACCTTCATAGGCGAATATTTTATTACAAATTCTATCAAGGAAGTATCTATCATGGGATACAGTTATAATGACACCTTTGAATTCATCTAAGTAGTCCTCAAGACGATTTAAAGTTTCTATATCTAGGTCATTTGTAGGCTCATCAAGTAAAAGAACATTAGGTGCAGACATTAAAATTCTAAGAAGGTGTAATCTTCTTCTTTCTCCTCCAGACAACTTTCTAATATAAGTATACTGCATAGTTCCATCAAATAAGAATTTTTCACACATTTGAGAAGCAGTAATTTTACTTCCATCAGCAGTTGTGATATAGTCACTTTCTTCTTTTATATAATCGATGGCTCTCATATCCGGATGCATATGTGAATCATCTTGAGAGAAACAACCTATTTTAACTGTTTCACCTATTTCAATTTCACCACTATCTGGTTTGATTTTCCCGTCAAGTATGTTAATTAGAGTAGACTTACCTAAACCATTTTTTCCTATAATACCTATTCTGTCATGTCTAGCTAAAGTGTATTCTAAATTATCGATTACTTTTTTATTATCAAAAGTTTTAGATATATTATGTATTTCTATAATTTTGTTTCCCAGCCTTGAAGATCCTACAGATATATCTAACTTCTCATCAATTACATTTTTATCTGCATTAACAAGTTCATCAAATCTTTGTAGTCTTGCTTTTTGTTTAGTACTACGGGCCTGAGCTCCACGTCTAACCCAAGCAAGTTCTGTTCTAAGTAGATTTTGACGCTTAAGTTCTGATGATTGTTCTAAATCGAGTCTTTCGGCTTTTTTTTCTAAAAAAACAGAGTAGTTACCATCATAGCTAAATAACTTACCTTTGTCTAATTCTATTATTCTATTAGTAACTCTATCTAAGAAATATCTATCATGAGTTATCATAAGTAATGAACCTTTAAATTTATTTAAATATTCTTCTAACCAGTCTATTGTATCGTTGTCTAAGTGGTTAGTAGGTTCGTCTAGAATTAACAATTCACAAGGAGTAATTAAAGCAGAAGCAAGAGATACTCTTTTTCTTTGTCCTCCAGATAATTCTTTGACTTTTTGATTAAAGTTTTTTATACCTAATTTCATAAGTACAGTTTTTGCATCACTTTCTAAATCCCATAGATTTAAATCATCCATTTTACTTTGAAGAGAAAGTAGTTTATTATTTAAACTTTCATCATAAGTATTATTTATTTTTTCTAATATATCTTGGTACTGACCGATTAATTTCATTTCAGAAGAAGTACCTTTAAACACTTGTTCAAGAACAGTGGCTTCTTCATCATAGTACGGGTTTTGTGGAAGATATTCAATTCTGACTTTGTTAGCCTTGATTGTAGTTCCAGTTTCACTTTCCTCAGTTCCAGCTATTATTTTTAATAAAGTAGATTTACCAGTACCATTAACACCGATAAGTCCTATTTTTTCTCCTTCATTTATACCCAGAGAAATATTATTCAATAATGCCTTTTCTGAGTAGTTTTTACTTATATTTTCTAAGCTTATTAAATTCATTTCTATCACCTTTGCATATTATCATTTATTATATTTATAGATAAAATTATAAAAAACAATGATTTTCAAATATAGTAATAATATTTTAAACCTTATTTATATTTTTATAATTATTAGTCAAAATATAAACTTATTATAACTCAAATACATATTCATAGACTAGTGATTTTGAAAAGTTAAAATTTTATAAATGAAAGTTTGATGTTTATTGAAAAGATATGTAAAATTTATAGTATTAGGATTAAAGAAGAGAATTATACAAGATATAAAAATTAGGGGGAATAAGATGAAATTTTATGTATCTCAGTTAGTAGAAACAGAAAAAATTTTACCAATACTAAGAAAATATGATGTAGGTTTGGAAGTTGTTCAGTTTGCTAATCCTTATATATTGGATAATAGATATGAGATTATGGAGATATACAAAAAGGAGCTAAAAGATTTATATAAAAATGTTGATTTAATAATTCATGGCCCATATGCAGATTTGTGTCCGGCAAGTCGCGATAGTGAAATAAAAAGGATAACAAAGTTGAGAATGGATCAAGCATACGAGGTAGCAAATAGTTTAGGCGCAAATAAAATTCTTTATCATAATGGATATACACCAAGGACTTATACGTATATAGAATGGAAAAATAACGCGTATGATTTTTGGACTGATTTTATAAAGGGAAAAAATAATAAGGAAATAGTTATAGAAAATGTACTTGATGAAGATTACGAGCTTTTGGATGATTTAATGAAGAAAACAAATAAAGATAATTTTTCTATATGTATAGATATAGGTCATATAAATGCTTATTCTGAAATAAGTGTGGAAGAATGGATAAATAATCTTTCTTATAAATTAAATCATATACACTTACATAATAATTATAAAGATAAAGATAGTCATTATGGAATAGATAAAGGAAGCATGGATGTAATACGCATACTTAAGAAATTAAATGATATAAATAATGATATAACTATTTCTCTGGAAATTACAGATTTAGAACAGTTGAAAGAATCTTTGGATATATTAGTAAAAGAGGGTTTTATAAAACTGAATACACAAAAATAGGTAGCTATACATAGCTACCTATTTAACTTATAAAGTTTTTTTCCACTTAGTTACGTAGTCATCAAGTATTCTTCTTAAAGCTATACCAATAGTAGCGTAAGCTTCATCATATAGGTTAGCAAGTGAAATTCTTATAGACCATTCAGGTCCAGCAAATCCACCACCACCAAGTAGAACAATTGATGAGTCTTGAGCCAAATCAAATAATATATCCACAGGTTTGAAGTTTGCTTTCAAATAGTTTGCAAATTCTAAGCCATGGTTTTTTTCAGCCCATTGTAATAAATCAAATTCAGTATAGTAGCAAGCATCATTTGGATTATTATTTAATTCTAAACCTAAAGAATTAAATAACAATTGCTTACGTCTAATGCATATATCCATAGTTTTTTTCTTGTATTCATTCTTTCTATCGATAAGAGTGAATGCAGAGAAGAAGGCCATTTGAACTTGTTGAGGAGTAGAAAGACCGGCAGTATGGTTTAGGGCTACTTGTCTACTATCAGCAACTATTCTATCTATAAAAGGTACATTTTCTGGTATTGGGTTCATATCAGAGTATCTTTTATTGGTTCTCTTTCTTATAGAGTAAGGTAAATTTTTTATTAATTTATCAAATACATTTTCTTCATGTAAAGCAATAGTACCAAGTCTCCAACCTGTTACACCAAAGTATTTTGAATAAGAGTAAGTTCCTATGGTATTGTATGGTAAATCTGCCATTAAAGATCTGAATCCTTGAACAAAAGTACCATAAACATCATCGGAAATAATCATTAAATTAGGATTATGATTATTAACTATATCTACTATTTTTGATATGGATTTATCACAGATGGCTACTGAAGGTGGATTACTTGGGTTAACTACAAATAATGCTTTTATATCTGAATCTGCTAATTTTTCCAATTCTTTTTGTGAGCATTGCCAAGTATGTTCACCTTTTTCATCAACTTCATCAGAGTTTATATATACAACTTCAAACTCGTATCTTGGAAGATGAGGAATTTCTAAGTAAGGTGTAAATACAGGAGTCATTATGGCAATTTTATCTCCTTTAAGAAGTAAGTTATTTGCTATTAATGAATCAAATATATAACACATGGCAGCAGTGGCACCTTCCACTGCAAACACATTAAAGTCTCCACCTTTTTCTAAGTCATATTTCATTTCTGTTTTTAGATATTCTTTAACTATTTTTTCTATATGAACAAGCATTCTGTCAGGGAAAGGATAGTTATCTCCAATTATTGCATCAGTTAATTCATGTAAAAAATGGTCAGCATCAAATTTTAAATCATTGATACCATAATCTATAATTTCTTTTAAAGTATTTATGCCTGGCATAGTAGCATTTTTATCAACAAATTTACAAAAACGATCATATACTCCTGTTTTTTTAGGTATTCCAGTTAAATCACCATTATCCCAAGAATGTCTACTTTCTGTTACGGCAAAATGACCAAAAGTAAAAAATGCTTCTCTAGGTGTGGCAGCAACCCAATTTGGATTTCCGCGACCAGCATCAAGTAAAGTTCTAGTACTTTTCCTATTCGATATGGTAGCTAGCTCTATAAGTTTATTTTTGAATTCAAAAGGACTTATTTGACCATATATATTTTCTAATTCTTGTCTATTAAGATTTACACCCGTCATTAAAAGATTCCTCCCTATGTATATTTATAAAAAGTTTTGTCATTTATATTATGTCATTAATATTTAAAATTTACTTATCACAGATTTAATTTAATAAGTAAGGTTAAATGTTTAATATAATTATAACATATAAAGTATATTGCTTGGAAGCCTTTAATATAAAAAGGTATATTTTAAAATACAAACTTATTGTAAAGTGATATATTATTTGTTGGAATAAGAGAAATAAAGTAATACTATTATTATGAGTTGAATTTTATAATGTTTTTATTATGGGAGATATATGTATAAAAAATAACATCTATATATAAAAAATGCGTAAGCCATTGACTTTACGCATTTTTTATATGTAAAGAAATTATAATTTATTTATGGTCTAGTTCTTTTATAGTTTCACCTATAATTTTAACTCCTTTTTCTATATCTTCATCAGATAGTCGAGACAACCCTAGTCGAAGGGTATTTTGGCCTTTATCATCAATATAAAATAAATCACCAGGCATAAAGATTACATCTTTTTTATAGCATTCATTAAGAAGTTTTCGAGTATTTAAATCTTTAAAAACTAAAAACAAATGAAGTCCTCCATCGCCTAATATATAATCACATTCTATGTATTTTTCAACACACTGTTTGGCAAAGTTAAATTTATCCCCATAAAACTTTCTAGTCTTTTTTATATATTTTTCAAAGGCTCCATTTTGTAAATAATCATACAAGATGCCTTGATCTAAGAAAGAAACATGTATAGTAGTACATCTTTTTACACTTTCTAATCTATCTATCAGATTTTTATCACATATAATCCATCCTATTCTAAGTCCTGGAAATAATATTTTAGAAAAACTACCAATATAAATTACACCATTGCTATTGTTATCTAAAGAACAAATAGGAAATATATGAGAAGAAGAATAGAGAAGTTCCTCGTTGAATCCATCCTCTATAATTGGGATGTTATTTTTTTTCATTAAATTATAAAACTTGTATCTATTTTCTGGAGACATAACCATACCTGTAGGATTATGATAAGAAGGAGTAATATAAGAAAATTTTATTTTGCTTTTATATTTTTTTAACTTCATATCTAAGTCTTTAAAATCAAGACCATTTTCATCCATGTTTATTGGAATAATATTAAGTCCATAGGATTTCATTATTTTTATAGAGGTATTATGTGTAGGATTTTCACAAAATATATAATCACCTTTATTAGTTAGTGTTGAGATTATAAGATTTAATCCTTCCGTAAAACCATTGACTATTAGAATGTCTTTATTTGTAGTATTTACACCTTTTTTGTTCATATATCTATGTAAATAGTCTATTAATGGCTTATATCCCTGGGCATAGCCATAGTTTAGTAACTTGTGACCTTCCAAATTAAATCTATTTAAAAAAGATTTTTTTAACTCTTCCATATCAAATAAATCGCCATCAGGAGATATACTTTTAAAAGAGATTTGACCAGATTTCCATCGTATTTCACTTTTCATAATATCCATCTTATTGGCAGTTTTCATATAATCATTTTCAAAGTTTTTATAATTTATATTCCAGTGACTGTTACTGATATTATTATCACTATTCACAAAAGTTCCTTTTCCAGAAATAGAATAAATAATACCATCAGACTTTAACTCTTCATAAGCCGATATAATAGAGTTTCTACTTACATTTAAAAGCAAGCTAAGCTCCCTTGTTGAAGGAAGCTTAGAATTGTGAGGAAGAAGTCCTTTAGAAATCATTTCTTCCAAATATTTTTTTATCTGAATATATATTGGTTCATTTTCATTAATTGTTAAATCGGAGAATAACAAATTATCACCTCTAAGCTTTATTTATATAAAGTAATTATATTAAATAAACTTGTTTTAGTCTAGGCTATTATTTTATTGACGTCTCCAATATTTTGTCTACTAATTGGCTATAAGATAAACCTTTAGCATTAGCACTTCTTGGGATTAAACTTGTAGTTGTCATTCCAGGAAGTGTGTTTAGTTCAAGAACATAAAATTTTCCATTTGATAATATAAAATCTACTCTTACATAAGCTCTACAGTAGAATATATCCCAAATTGTTTTAGATGCTTTATCAATTTGTTCTTGTAATTCATCATCTAAATAAACTATTTCTTCTTTTGCTGCGCTAGCACCAGTTGAGTATTTTGCTTCATAGTCAAAGAAACCTTTAGTAGTTGATATTTTTATCGTTGGATAAATTTCACCATCTAAAACAAAAGAAGTGTATTCATCACCTGGTAGATATTGTTCTATCATCACCACATTATCAACTTCTAAACCAGCCTTTACAGCAGCCTCAACATCTTCTTTTCTTTCAACTTTGAAAGTAGCAACAGAAGAACCACCACTATTTGGTTTTATAAAAATCGGATATCCCATTTCTTCTATTTTGTCATAGTCTATATCATCTATTGATTTTGCTATAGTCCAATCCGCAGTTGGAACACCAGAATCTCTTAACATTTTTTTAGTAATATTTTTATCCATACACATGGCAGAAGTTAAAGGTCCACATCCAGAATAAGGAATATCCATAGATTCTAATATGGCTTGTATAGTACCATCCTCACCGTACTTACCATGTAACATTAAAAAAGCAAACTCGATACCTTCTGGCATTTTATTTATAACATCCATTTTATTATTTAAGATTATTTCATGTACTTCATATTTATCTCTATCTAAAGAATTAAGAACAGATCTTCCTGAATTTAAAGAAACTTCCCTCTCTGTAGAAATTCCACCCATTAAAACAGCCACTTTTTTCTTCATAATTAACAACTCCTTAATATAACTCATGTAAAATACATAAGATAAAAATTCACATATATTATTTTTTGCCACTAGCATTTAGCTTTAGTCAAGCAAATAATTTCCAATCGCTTGTAGTTTTGTGGTAAATTTATTTTTCTAGTAACAATTATATGTTTAAGTTGTTAAATCTGAAAGTACCACAGATAGCTT
The DNA here is from genome assembly GCF_020748465.1 of Terrisporobacter mayombei. Lineage (GTDB taxonomy): Bacteria > Bacillota > Clostridia > Peptostreptococcales > Peptostreptococcaceae > Terrisporobacter > Terrisporobacter mayombei. The sequence goes on along the minus strand of NZ_JAHZMP010000001.1, from coordinate 536,343 downwards.
AATTTTTAAATAGCGTGGTTTTTAAAAAAGAAAAGAGGAATGTACTAAATGCAGCATTCTTCTTTTCTTTATTTTAAAACATCTTCCATGACTCTAAATATGTTTCTATGAGTTATTTTATCTATTTCATCTTCAAGATAACCTCTTTTTCTAAGCTCTCTAGTAACATTGTTAGAATGAGAAGCACTTTGAAGATTTTCTACATTGGGATTACTCACATCTTGTGAAAAAGAAGAAAGTGTATCACTCTCTAAATAATCACAATAATCAAAACCTAAACAGATATGATCAATACCTATTAAATCTGACATATAGTCTATATGATCAACAAATCCTTGGAGATTTTGCTTATCTTTATTATGACTTACAAAACCGCTAAATCCATTAAGTCCAACTACACCACCGCTTTTTGCAATAGTTTTTAATTGTTCATCAGATAGATTTCTTTTAACATCACATAATGATTTTGCATTGGAATGAGATGCTATTATTGGTTTTGAAGCCACATTTACTAAGTCCCAAAAAGATTTTTCGTTTAGATGAGATACATCTACCAACATGTTTAAATCTTCTAACCTTTTAACAGTATTTTTACCAACTAAAGTTAACCCCCTATTATCATCACCACAAACTCCAGTAGCCAGTTCGTTTTCTTCATTCCAAGTGAGAGAAGCATGTCTAACGTGAACTTCATTATGATAATAGTTAATTTTATCTAGATCACTACCTATATGACTTAAGCCTTCCATACCAATTACAATATCAACTTTGCTCTTGAGAAAACACTTTCCAATATCTTTATATGATCTCACCACATTAATAATATCTTTGCTTTCATTAATTTCATCTTTTAAAGCACTTACTATTTCCTTTGCTCTAAGGGATGGATTACTATCATAGGGTGGATCTATCCATATAACAAAGATACTACCACAAACATTACCTTTTTTAAAATTATTCAAATGATAATTTTTAAAAATATTATTTTCGCTTTTTTCTCTTCTTAAAGTAATATGAGTGAAAGTATCAGAATGACAATCAAATATCATAATACCCCTTCTTTCATAAATAGTTTACTTGCTACATTAAAAAATTTCCAACTATTATGCCGCAGTAATTTCCTATTACATATCCTAAAGTTCCTATTAGCATAATCGGTGCTATAAGTTTAGACCAAGATTTAGAAACAGCCATAGCTGCTGCAGTTGTAGGACCACCGATACATGCATTAGATGCTAAAATAGCTTCTTCTAAGTTAAAATTGAATAATTTTGCAGCTCCAAATGTTACTAACATATTTATTAAGACTACTATTAAACAAAACACTAGTAAAAGTGGTGAATTATTAATTATAGATGATATTGACGCAGGAACACCTATAACCACAAAGAAAAGATAAATTAAAAATGTGCCTATTTCTTGAGCACCACCTAAGTTTCCAAAAAAATCTGATTTAAGAGTAGCGCAAAGCATAGTTACAGTTGTTATTATTAAATATTGGTTACCTAGTAAAGTATTAATTATTTTTAAGAACGCATTAGACGTTGGTATAATAGAAGCTAAAAACTCTGCTAAGCTTACAGATGTAGCAACTATTATAAAAGCAGAACCTATACAAAATCCTATATCTTTTAAAGACACTTCTTTGCTTTTCCAATATGAAGATGCAGCTGTTTCACCTTCTTTTATTCCTACTTTTTCAACTTCTTCTATATGAGGATGATTAAATTTTTGTCTAAAGAAAGCGATAGATGGAATAGAAATTAATACAAAGAAATAAAGAGCCATTAACAGATTATCAGAAACTACTGCAGCTGAAACTAAATCTCCAGGAATATCAAAAGCGCTTGCCATGGCAGCAAAATTTGCACCACCACCTATGTATGAACCAGTCATCATACCAGCTAGTTGTCCTAATTCAGGAATATGTTTATTTAAAAGTAAAAATCCTAAAGTAGATCCAAGCATGGTACCTATGGCACTAACTAAAAATAATACTAGTATCTTTCCACTTTCTTTCCATATCTTTGTGATATTACACTGATAAAGAAGTAGAGTAATTGCTAAGGGAACAACATAAGTCCATACTTGATCATACACCACTGACTCTGTAGGTATAACTTTCAAATTAGATAAAATTAATGCTCCAACAAGAGCGATGATAGCACCTGAAACTTTAGAAGCCCATTCAAATCTTTGTTCTAAATAAATACTAAAAGCTGCCCAACCTGTAATAAAAGCCCATAATACCCATATATTTTCGGAACTGATTAATGTTTTCATAATAACCTCCCATAAATTTTTTGGAAATTTCAATATATTGAAATTGTTTTAATTATAATACAAAATTTACCAAATTTCAATATATTGAAAAAATATTAAGAATATTAATAAAATACTGTGAATATATTAAAAAAATATGTCTTTTGTAAACTTATTTGTTAAATATTATAAATACTTTTTAAGTTTACTTGAAATTTTATTATCTTTAATATAAATTGGAAATATATGTAGTATTATATTTATGAAAATATAAAAAGTATTACATATGAATAAATTGGGAAATTTAATATATTGAAAAAATAAAAGATTATAAGGATTGAAGAGGATTAAGGAAGTGAATAAATGAAAAAAGATATTGATATGAACATTGACATTGGTAAAAAAATTAGAGAATTGAGAAAGAGTAAGAAATTTAGTATTATAGATTTATCACAAGAAAGTGGGTTAAGTACAGGACTTATAAGTCAAATTGAAAGAAATATGGTAGTCCCATCAATAAAAGTTATGTGGAAAATTGCCAATGTATTAGAAGTTAACATTGGTTACTTCTTTGATGAAGATGATGAAAATATAGAGGAAAAGATAGTAGTTAGAAAAAATCATAGAAAATCTATTAATACTAATGACTCTACGAAGTCTTACGAGTTGCTGATGCCAAACTTAAATAATAAAAGCATAGAATTTATTTTGATTACATTAAGTAAAGAGACTAAAATAAATAAAGAGCTAGTTTCTCACAAAGGAGAAGAATGTGGATATATAATTGAGGGGAAGATGAAAATAATACTAGAAAATAAGGAATATATTTTAGAAAAAGGTGATAGTTTCTATTTTGATAGTAAAATTCCTCATGTGTATGAAAATTATGGTGATGAAATATGTGTCTTAGTTTGTGCTATGACACCACCATCATTCTAAAATAAATAAGAAGGTGATATTAATGAAAGCAGAAATTATTACTGTAGGTACTGAAATACTTTTAGGAGATATACTAAACACAAATACTCATTATTTATCTAATGAATTAGCAAATATGGGAGTTGATGTATATTATCAAATAACTGTAGGAGATAATGAAAATAGGTTGCTAAACCAGTTGGAAGAAAGTTTTAAAAGAAGTGACTTAGTAGTATTAACAGGAGGGCTGGGTCCAACAGAAGACGATCTTACAAAAGAAGTCTGTGCCAGATATTTTAACTTAGAAATGGAATTTCACCAACCTTCATGGGATAAAATTATAGAAATACATAATAAAATGAAAAAAACGCCAACTGAAAATAATAAAAAGCAGGCTTATTTTCCTGTTAACTCTATTATACTACCAAATAAATATGGCACAGCGCCAGGATGTATTATGGAAAAAGATAATAAAACTATAATTGTAATGCCAGGGCCTCCAAGAGAAATGAAGCCCATGTTTGATAACTTTGTCAAACCATTTTTACAAAAAAATAGTGAAGATATACTTGAGTCAAAAGTTATTAGAATTATTGGTGTGGGAGAATCAAAGGTGGAAAATGATTTATTAGATTTGATTCAAAACCAAGTAAATCCTACCATAGCAACTTATGCAAAGGATGGAGAGTGTACTGTAAGAATAACAGCAAAGGGGAAGACTGTTGAAGAAGTAGAAAAATTAATTTTACCAGTAGCAAAAGAAATTAAAAATAGATTTAAGGAAACTGTATATGGAGAAGATGAAACCACAATAGAAGATGAAGTTGCAAAAATTTTAGTAAAAAACAACTTAACTATAGCAGTTGCAGAATCTTTTACAGGAGGAATGGTATCTTCTTATCTAATAAATTATCCTGGTATATCTTCAGTTTTTATGGAAGGTTGCGTAACTTATTCAAATGAAGCAAAAATGAAGAGTTTAAATGTAAGAAAAGAAACTCTGAACTCTGTAGGCGCAGTTAGCGAGCAGTGTGCAAGAGAAATGGCAGAAGGAGTTGCTGCAAGACATAATACTAATATTGGATTATCTACAACAGGCATTGCAGGTCCAGAGGGTGGGACTGAAGAAAAGCCTTTAGGGCTTGTATATATGGGAATTAAAATAAATAATAATACTATTGTGAAAAAATACATATTCAATGGTGATAGACAACAAATTAGATACAGAGCGTGTAAAACTTTGTTAAATGACTTAAGATTAGAATTAATAAATATGATATAGATTTTAGGAGGCAAAATGATAAGACATATATTTTGTGACTTAGATGGAACACTTTACAATAATGGAATTAGTGATGAAGATATAAAAGCCATAGAGGAGATAGAAAAAGAAGGTGTAATATTCCATGTGGCAACAGGAAGAGTTTTTAAACAGGCATATAATATGCTAAATGAAAAAATTAAGTTAAATGGATATTTTATTTGTGAAAATGGTTCTTTCATTTTTGATAAATATAAAAATTTAATATTTAAAGAGCCAATAGATGATTATTTAGTGAGAAAAATTATAAGCAGATTTGAATCAGACTTAGCTTATCTTTATTTAAAATATAATGGAGATATTATTTTGAGTGGAGGAGAAGAAGTTTTTAGTAATTATACTAAGGATTATATTTTAGATGAAGAAATGTTTAAAAAAGAAAATTTTGACAACTTAGTAGGAAATGTAGGTATAGTGTCAAATAATATGGATGAACTTAAAAGATTAGAGTATTATTACAAAAATGAATTTAGTGAAGTTTGTGATATTTACTTATCTGGGCCTTATACCCTAAATATAGTTCCTAATCACGTATCTAAACGTCATGGAATAGAGCATATTTGTGAAAAATATAATATAAACTTAAATGAAGTTGCAACTATGGGAGATTCACCTAATGATATATGTATGTTAAAAGATATAAAATATAGTTTTGCAATGGATAAATCAAATAAAGATGTTAAAGAAAGTGCATCTTATATAGTTAATAGCGTTAGAGATGGAATAGAAAAAATTAAAAAAATAAATAGGACTAAATAATAGTCCTATTTATTTTATACACAATTTTCTAATGTGTAAGAATTTGCTGTGTTAGTCAAGATTGAGTCAAGAACATGATTTACAATCATGCTACAAACATATGATGAAAACTTTAAGTCATTTTCATAGCTAGTTTGAATAGATTTATATTTTTTGTATAGGTTATGGAAGAATTCTTCCACATTATAATCAATTTTGTAATTTAAATCACAATTTGAAAAATCCATGTCTTTAGCATAAGAAGCTAGCTCCTTTTCATAGACAACATGCTTATTCATGCTATGAGTAAACTCCCAACGTTCGCTATGAGGAGTAGTGAAAAAGTCACATAGAAAATGACAAATAACACCTAACTCTTGACTTAGCTTACTTATGGAAAAATATTTTTTTAAAGAATCTAAAGTTAAGTGACATAGATATTTTATTTTTTCAAGAACCATAGATAGAGACTCATCTAAATAATGCTTATTCAGCACATATTTCGAAGAGATATCTGGTTTAATGTTACCATAAATAAAATTCTTTTCACTTAAAAAGAAAGATTTATTTGACTCTAGATTATCTAATACAGATTTAGATATAATAAAATGTGTGTTTATTAACATTGATTCACCTCATAAGTTTTGTGTATAGCTAAACGATATATTTGAATTTTCTAAATTTTTGCTTATAATAACTATCTATTAAATAATAGCAAGAATGAAAAAAAATTTCAATATGATAATGCTTCCAATTAAAAATTATTACTACGAATTAAGGAGAGGAAGAAATGAAAAAAGTATTAGTTTTATTAGCAGATGGATTTGAAGAAATAGAAGCGCTTTCAGTAGTTGATGTGCTTAGAAGAGGTAATGTCGATTGTAAAATGTGCTCTATTGAAGGTGAGTATGTGAGAGGAACTCATAATATAGTAGTACAATCTGATTGTAATATTAAAGATATTAATACTAGTGATTATGACGCTGTAGTACTTCCAGGGGGATTACCAGGAGCAGAAAACCTAAAAGCGAACTGTGTAAAAGAATTAATTACTAAAATGAATGAAAATAAAAAAATTGTTGCTGCAATTTGTGCTGCACCAGAAACATTAGAATATTTTAATGTACTTGAAGGTAAGAAATGTACATCTTACCCTGGTTTTATCCAAGAAAAAGAAAATGTTTATTATATAGAAGACCAGGCTGTAGTAATAGATGATAATATAATAACTAGTAGAGGACCAGCAACTGCTTTAGCTTTTGCTCTAACAATATTAGAAGAGCTAGGATGTATAAATGAAATGGAAGATATAAAAGAAGGAATGTTAGTGAATTTTTATAATAAATTTACTAAATAACAGGAGTCAAAATGAGGTATAGAAATTATAATGAGATGAATTTTTATAAGAATTTAAAGATAGATTGTAGTAAATGCTTTGGGTTTTGTTGTGTAGCCTTATATTTTTCTACAATGGATAATTTTCCAGAAGATAAGATTGCAGGACAACCTTGTAAAAATCTTAAAAAAGATTTTACTTGTAAAATACATAAAGACTTAAGTAAAAAGAATCTTAAGGGATGTATTAACTATGACTGTTTTGGAGCCGGTCAAAAAGTTGCTCAAAATATATATGAAAATGTAAGTTGGCAAAATTCACAAGAAAAATCACAGGAAATGTATGACGTTTTTGTAGTAGTAAAAAATTTACAAGAAATGATTTGGTACTTATATGATAGTTTTACTTTTACAGAAAGTGAAGACTTGAGAAAAAGAATAAATCAGATGATAATAGAAACAGAAAATCTTACAAATCTTTGTGCAAGTAAAATATTAAATATCAATGTTGAAGAACATAGAACAAAGGTAAATTATTTATTAAAAGAAGTTAGAGCAAATGTAATAAAAGAAATAAGTTCTAAAAGAAAAAAGGATGAACCCTTAGGCTTTGATTTTATAGGGAAAGACCTTAGGAATAAAAACTTAATAGGAGCAAACTTAGCAGGGACTTTATTAATAGGGGCAAATTTACAAGATACGGATTTAAGTGGGGCAATTGCTATAGGAGCAGATATGAGGGGTGCAGATATTAGAGGTTGTAATTTAGAAAATACAATGTATCTTACTCAGTCTCAAATAAATAGTGCAAGAGGAAACTCTAAAACTAAATTGCCTATATTTATAAAAAGACCTTCTTATTGGGAAAAATAAATAAAGAAAATGCCAGCTTATTCTGGTATTTTCTTTATTTGCTATAAGTATAATCTATAAATTATTATAGATTATACTTTCTAATAAGCCTACTAGCTTTGGATTGAGATATATTTAAACATTTGGCAACCTTATATGAACTTTTATAATGCTTATAGGTTTTAGAAATAATCTCTTTTTCGTAGGATTCCATTAAAGTATCAAAATCATGTTCATTAAAAAAGTCTTCCTTATCTTCTATATTAAAATCGAAGTTATAGTTGAATATATCTTTTGGCAGATTTTTTTCTGTAATAACATGAGTAGTAGAGGTTAATACAAGTTTTTGTATAATATTTTGAAGCTCTCTAATGTTACCAGGAAAATCATAGCAAGAAATTAACTTTATAGCATCTTTGGTAATTATTTTATTTATATTAAATTCAAAGCAATACTTATTAAAATAATGTTTTATTAATTCAATCAGATTATCCTTTCGATCTCTAAGAGGAGGTATTTTTAATTGAATAACATTTAATCTGTAGTAAAGATCCTCCCTAAATGTTTTTTCTTCTACCTTTTTTAATAAATCACAGTTCGTAGCAGATATAATTCGAATATCTACCTTTTTCTCTTTCATGCCACCTACTGGAGTAAAGGTTTTTTCTTGAATTAACTGAAGAAACTTTGCTTGAAGGCTTGGAGGAATCTCTCCAATTTCATCTAAGAATAAAGTTCCGCCATGAGCAAGCTCTACGAGACCAGCCTTTCCTTTAGTTGAAGCGCCTGTAAAAGCACCTGGTACATAGCCAAATAATTCGGATTCAAGAAGTTCTGGTGATATTGTTGCACAGTTAATAGTTATAAATGGTTTATCAGCTCTTCTACTATTTTTATGTATATATCTGGCTAATGAACTTTTTCCGGTACCTGATTCACCAAGAAGTAAAACTATAACATTTGTTTTTGAAATTTGATTTACTGTATTGATTATAGGTTTCATAACACTTCCTGTAAGAATAATATCAGTTTCTATTTTAAGGGTAGTTCTATATATATTTTCAATTTCGTTTTTATATTTATTAACTTCATTTTGTGTATCTGTTAATTTATTTTTTATTTGATTAAGTTCTGTAATATCTCTAGTGTTTTCAACTATAAATTCAATTTCACCCTTATCATCAAATGTGGGGGTAGCTGTTAATACAAGCTTTTTTCCTGTATTAGTAAACTGTTCCATAGAACTAGTTTTTTTTGTTATTAAAACTTGAGGTATGGCTCCTACTGTGGAATAACCTTTTTCAGATAAAAGCTTAACATTTCTACCAAGCATTTCTTCTTTTTTTATTCCATAGTTTTTTTCAAATGCTTTATTACAATAAATTAGATTACCTTCATTGTCAGCGACACAAATCTCATCATGGGATGCATCCATGATTTTTTTATAAAAATCTTCTTTGAATTTCAAAGTTATCCCCCTTTTTTTATAATAAGTCGTTTTCGACTTATTATATTGCTTAATTTTCGCTATAGTACAAATAAGTCATAAATAACTTAATTATATTGGAATAATAAGTTAAAATCAACTTATTTTGTTAAATTACTTATTTTAAATCTAAAAAAAATTGAACTGTATAAGTATAATAAAAAAAAATGGCTGAATTTCAACAAATTTGTTAAAGAAAATTAAAATATAAAAGTTGGCATACTATTTGCTACAACTAATATTGGAATCAAAAGACAGATTATAGAGTTTCAAATGGAGGAAAAGAAAGATGGGATATTTATACATATTACTAGCAGGTCTTTTTTGGTCTAGTATAGGATTATTTACAACAAACCTAAGCAATGTAGGATTATCAACAGAAGAAATAAGTTTTTTAAGACTTTCAATGGGATGTATTATATTAGTTTCATATGCAATTATAAAAAATCCAAGTTTATTAAAAATATCAAAAAAAGGATTAATTTATTCCATAATTATAGGATTACTTTGCCAAGGATTATTTAATTATTGCTATGTAAATTCAATAAAAAGTGCAGGAAGTGCAGTAGCAGCTGTATTACTTTATACTTCACCAATATTTATCACAATTTTTTCTAAAATTATATACAAAGAGAAAATTAATAAAATGAAGTTATTATCTTTAGGTATATGTGTAGTGGCAGCTATACTTGCTGTTACAGGAGGAAGTTTAGATTTACAAAGTATAAGTACATTCGGAATTATAAGTGGTATTATGGCAGCAATTCTTTATTCTTTAATGCCAATAATAAGTAAAAATATATTAGAAGAAGTAAACAATTTAACAATGATGATTTATTCATTTTTAACAGGAGCGTTACTTCTTGTAGGTAGAGTAAATTTTGTTAAGGTTGGAGCTAGTTTAGGAGATATATCTGTAGTTTTAAATATAATAGGATTTGGATTATTCTCAGGAGCTCTTGCTTATATTTGTTATACAAGTGGTGTAAAAAGTGGAATAGAACTTTCTGTTGCTGGTGTAATAGCATCAATAGAATTAGTATTTGCACAAATGATTGGATGGATAATCATGGGAGAACCATTTAATACTGTAAAAATAATTGGAGTTTGCTTAATGATGGTTTCTGCTATAGTAGCTCTTAAAAGTGTTACTAAAATACCATCTGCAAGTGAAGAAAGTCTTGATTTAGACCTTAGAAAGGTTGCAGGTCAAGCATAACATTGCCCTTTAAAATTTATAATTATAAATTATAAAAAAGTCCTCGCAAATAATTTTACGAAGGACTTTTTTAATGTGAAAATTTATTATTTTGAAGATGAGTACTTTATACCTTGATAAGAATCTCTTGATTTTAGAGTATCATCGATGGCATTTAGTACTTCCCATTTTTTCAAAGACCAAAGAGGACCTACTAAATCTTCTTTTTTACCATCACCTGTTAGTCTATGGATTACCATTTCAGATGGAAGAATTTCTAACTGATCACAAACTAGATTTACATACTCTTCTTGCGCCATTAAAGTCATCATGTTCTTTTCTAACATTTTTGCTATTGGAGTATCCTTTATAACATGAAGCAAATGTATTTTTACTCCATGAACATTTAAATCAGCCACAGCCTTAGCTGTTTCCATCATCATATTATAATCTTCTCCAGGAAGACCATTAATAATATGAACTACAGTTTTTATATTCTTAGCTTTTAACTTTTCTACTCCTTCTATGAAGGTCTTATAATCATGACCTCTATTTATAATCTTTGAAGTTGAGTCATGAATAGTTTGAAGACCTAACTCTACCCATAGATTAGTTCTTTTATTTAATTCACCTAAATATTCTACTACATCATCTTCCAAACAGTCTGGACGGGTAGAAATAGAAAGTCCTACTACATCATCTTGTTCTAAGATAGTTTCATATTTTTCTTTTAAAACATCTAGAGGAGCATAAGTATTTGTATAAGCTTGGAAGTATCCAATATACTTAGCACTTGGCCATTTTTTAAGCATCATCTCTTTAATTTCTTTAAACTGTTTTATTAAATCATCTTTTGGATTACCGGCAAAATCTCCAGAACCTTCTTTGGAACAGTAAGTACATCCACCATAAGCTACTTTTCCATCTATATTTGGGCAAGTGAATCCTGCATTTATAGAAACCTTGAATATTTTTTCACCAAATGTATTTCTAAGATAGTAATTCCAAGTATGATATCTTTTATTGTCATCAAAAGCATATTTGAACTTTGTCATTTTATCACCTTTTTCTTATGATTTATACCTAGTTATATTAACATAAATTTTTATTATATACAAATTTGTATATAATAATTGATTACGAAAATGAAATCTTTTTAAACGAATAAAGTTTAAGTTTATTAATACAATTTACTAGTGATGAAATCAAAGGGGGGATACTGTGGAGAGAGACGATGAGAATAATGATATTATAAGAAAAGCTCGCCAAAAGGCAAAGCAGGAGAAAGAAGAAAAGGAAAAGTTAACAGAAGAAAATTTGGATGAGAGCAAGTCAGAAATTCATAATAATATGGAAAACACTGATGAAGAAAAAGCTGAAGGTTTAGAAAGTAAACTTACGATGAAAGAACATAATTGTGAAGAATATGAAAATTTTAATGATAAAGAATATGTAAATAGTGAAGAACTAGAAAGTATTAAAGGAGAAATAATAGAAGAAAGAAAATACACAATAAAAGGTATAGAAAAGAAAAAGAAGATTTGTATTGGAATTGCATGTTTTTTTGTACTAATTACAATAATGTATTTTGGTGCCAAAAGATATGACTTTCTAGTTTACCCAGATATAACATTGTATGAAGAAGATGTTTCAAAACTAAATGAAAAGCAATTAAATACAAAGGTAAATGCTTTGGCAAATGATATCAATGACAATAAAATTATTATAAAATTAGATGATAAAGACTATGAAATTTTAGTATCCAATATAATTGATAAGTTAGATGTAAAAAAAGTTGAAAATAAAATAATGAGTTATGGTAAAGATAAATCATTTTTAGAACAATTTGGTTTAATATATTTAAGCGTAAAAAGGAATTATAATTTTGATATAAAAGTTAATAATGAAGCTTTACAAGAAGAAGTCAATAAAATTTATGATGATACTCATTTAGTAGCTATTGAACCAACATTTGAAATGAATGGAGACAAATTAAACATAATAAAAGGTGAAAATGGTAAAAGCATCGATGAAAAAAATTTGATTAATAAAATAATTGAAAAAATAAATAGTAATGAAGTAGTGAAAAGTAATATAATTATTAAAGAAGAATATAAGACAATTAAACCTAAAATAAATAATAAAGATCTTGAAGGGGTAGATTATAAAATTTCTTCTGCAACAACGTACTTTGGTGGAACAGGTTATAACAGGGGACTGAATATAGCTAATGCAGCAAAAAAAATTGATAAAACATTATTAATGCCAGGAGAAGAATTATCATATGAAGATAAAGTTAATCCTGTAGAACTTAGCAATGGTTATTACATGGCTCCAGTTATAATAAATGGAACTCATAAAGATGCTCCAGGAGGTGGAGTTTGTCAAGTTTCTACAACATTGTATAATACACAATTAAAAGCAGGCATTCTTCCAACAGAAAGATATAATCACTCAAAATCTGTACCCTATGTACAACGAGGATTAGATGCGACATTAGCAACGGGAAGTAAAAACTTAAGATTTAAAAATTCTTATGATTATCCAATCTATATTCATGCTTATACAGTTGGAGGTCAAATTACAGTGGAATTTTGGTCAAATAAAAGTGTTTTAGATGGAAAAAAATATACTCCCGTAAGTTTTGTAAAAGGAAATGTGGCAAATACTTATCTTTATGGGTATAATAATAATGGAGAATTGATATATAAAAAATATATTGACACAAGTATTTACAAATAAAATATATTAATTTCAAAAAATAACGTACATACAAAAGAAAAGTGAGCAAAGGAGATTATAAATATGAAGTTATTTTTAGACACAGCAAATGTGGAAGATATTAAAAAAGTTAATGATATGGGTGTAATATGTGGTGTAACTACAAACCCATCTCTAATAGCAAAAGAAGGAAGAGATTTTACAGAAGTAGTTAGAGAAATTGCTTCAATAGTTGATGGACCAATAAGTGGAGAAGTAAATAGTGATGATGCTGAAGGCATGATAGCAGAAGCAATGGAAATAATAAAAATTCACAAAAACATGGTTGTGAAAATACCAATGACTGCAGAAGGATTAAAAGCTGTAAAAGTATTAGCTGCTGAGGGAATAAAAACTAATGTTACTTTAATATTCTCAGCAAATCAAGCGTTACTTGCTGCAAGAGCTGGAGCAACTTATGTATCACCTTTCTTAGGAAGACTAGATGATATATCAACTAATGGAATGGATTTAGTAAGAACTGTGGCAGAAATGTTTGATATACATGGAATAGAAACAGAAATAATAGCTGCAAGTGTTAGACATCCAGTTCATGTTACTGATGCAGCGTTAGCTGGAGCTCATATAGCAACAGTGCCTGCTAAGCTTGTATACCAAATGTTAAATCATCCTCTAACAGATCAAGGAATTGAAAAGTTTAAAAAAGACTGGGAAGATGCATTCGGAAATAAATAAATAAATAACTCATGGAATTAGTAATATAATTTCATGAGTTTTTTTATTTTAAATTAAAGAATAATAGTTTTAAAAGGAAGTTTGTTTTTTATATGGAATTTTATAATAAATAACTATAAAAAGGCAGGGAAAAACCATATATGAAAGAAATAACCTACTCTTTGTGTAAAGGAAATTATAATTCCAATTTATTTTATAAAAAATTATCAAGTTTTACATTGGATATTGAAAAAAATATATCTTATACTTGTGAAAAGTATGTAAAAGACTTTATTAACTTTTTAGAAAAAAATAATATTGAAAATATAAGAACAAATTCAGAGTATTATTTGGAAATATTAATGATGGGGGTTTTGTGGAAAAACTATATAAATAGGGCAGTGAATCTTCAAATAATACCTAAGCATATTTTAATAATTTTATCTTATTTAAGAAAATATGAGATCATAAAGAATAGTGTTGATAAGAAGAGAGGTATGATGGAAACATATTTTCTGAACATAGAAGATAATAAACAAATTGAACTTAATATAAATAATTTTGGAAAATTAATGGGATATTTAGATGCAATTGGTGATTTTAAGGAGGAAGTTAAAAGATTAGAACCGTGGGAAAAATATTTTATATGTATAGGAGAAGATGAAGCTAAGAAAATAATTTTGTCGTCTTTAGAAATAGAAGAGATATTTGAAAATAAAGCTAAAATAGAATTAGGTATTTATACAGAGAATGTGAGTGAATTTTTAATTTTAGCAGAAGAAAAATATAAATACAGAGAAGACTATATTACATGTAGAAGAAAAGAAGTAGAATACCATCTAAACATGGTAGGAGCTGAGATAATGAATAAATCCTATAGGGAGCTGTTTATTAAGTCAAAAGAAAAAAGGTTATTGCTTCCATCATGTATGAGAGCCAAAAATGAAAATTATTGTAAAGCAGTAAAAACTGAAGAAGGATATATATGTACTCATTGTACAAAATCATGCAATGTAAATAGATATGATAAGCTAGGTAAAGGTTATAATTTTCAAGTTTACATAATTCCTCATGAATCAGATATTACTATTAAAACAAAGTTTCAATATGGAGATATAGGAATAATCGGTGTTGCATGTGTTCTTAATTTAATATCAGGTGGATTTAAAGCAAAAAGTTTAGGATTTGTTCCTCAATGTGTTTTTTTAGATTATTGTGGATGTAAGTATCACTGGCATGAAAACGGAATAATGACGGATATTAATGAAGATAAATTACTAAATACATTAGGAATAAATGATAATATAAGTATTTAAGGAGGTTTAAAGAGTACCTCCTTTTTTAGGGGAGAATATTACCAAGGTTTGCTCCAATTGCAGTAGTGATATTCATCTTTCCATTCTAAATCAGTAGAAATATAAAAATCACCATAACTCATTGTTGATTTATAAAAAATATTTACTACAGAAAACTTAGAAGATAAATCGTTATTGATAATTACATGGTATTTGTTGTCTACAACATATATATTATCATTTGAAGTAGGCTCATCCTGAGCTACATTAAAGACAGGTCCATGTCATGCAATTTCTTTCAAATAGATACGAACATATTTTTTATTATCTAAGTTATCTGTTTCGTAGTTTTTGAACATCTTATCAAGAGCGGCTTTTGCCAAATCAGTTATGTTTATTATCATTATAAACTCCTTTTATTATTTATATTATTATTGATAAAATTATTTTATCCAATTACTATTAATATATCAAACTAATTTTAATTTGAATTATTATTAAAAATAAGATATCGAGCAGAAAACTTATTTTACAGTATACAAATTATTAAGTTATAATAAAAATAAAAACTAAGAGGGCGATTTTATGAGTAAAAAGAAAGCTGGAATTTTGGCATTAATAGGATATTTAGTAACCATGGGCATTGGAATTTTAATAGGAAATGTTGTATCTAATGTATTGGGAGAAAATGTGCTAGGAACAATGAATATAAATTCAAGCAATATTATTTATAAACTTATAATTCAAATACCACCAACAGTATTTATTTTATATTTTATAAAAAAATATTATAATTGGGAAGATATAAGCCTTCCATCAAAAAACTTAAAAAGTTTCATATGGTTTGTACCGTACTTAATAGTTTTAATATTTATGATAGGTAAATTTATAACTGAATTAAACAAACATATATCAGCTTATGATAGTTCAATTTATATGTTTATAATAACTGTATTTATAGGTACAGCTATGGCAGGTTTTTGTGAGGAAGTTATTTTTAGAGGTATAATATTAAACTCATTTAAAAGTGAAAAATCTTATATAATGGCTATGATAGTAAGTAGTTTAGGTTTTTCCATAGTACATATAACAACTATAGTAATGGGAAATTCTTTACTTGATGCACTTATTACAGTATTTTATTCATCTTTACTAGGTTTTGCCTTTGTTGGTCTTGCAATGAAGATGAAAAATATATGGCCTTTAATTATTTTTCATTCTATTTGGAATTTCATATTAATGGCATCTCAAAGTCTACAGTTTGAAATATCTATAGCAGCTGGCATATGCAATGTTATAAATATTTTTATTGCTATAATACTTTGGGTTGTTGTTATAGTTGAAGAAAAACGAAAATGCAGAAAAAAAACTATACTGGCTAATTAGTCAGTATAGTTTTTAATTCTAATTAGTTATTTCAATATATTTACAATCTGTATATATATGGTTTATAAAAAGTAATAATCTCTCATATAAAGGATGAACTTTTTCACCATACTTCAATTCTAAATTTTCTCCTACTTCTTCCACAGTATTTTTGCCATTTAACATCATAAACACTAAACTACAATATTCATCAAGTTCAATTTCTTTATACATTGGTATTTTAAACTTTAACTTTCTTAAAATATGCTGTATTTTACTGTCTTGTTTTTCAAGTAAAGTAACTATTCCATTTTTGTCTATCATATATTCTACATTATCACAAATTTTAAATTTTAAATTTAAAATTTCTTCATTAGTCTTCATTATTTTTAACCTTTGCAAATGCAATAGGAATGGTAGTTGCAATAACAAGAATAACTAATAGAAGTAATGCCATTGAATTTGATGCAGCAAATCCAGTAGGAACTTTAGGTGTAATTACACCAGATACTTGTAGTATTATACCTATTAAGCCTATTATAGATCCACCGGCAACTAAGCCTGAAGATAAACTTATACCATTTGAGACCTTTGCTTCTCTTTCCAAATCATTTTTAGCAGTCTTTTCTATAAATAAACGAACTAATGCACCTACTAATATGATTGAAGTAGTAGATATTGGTAAGTAAAAACCTATAGCAACAGTCATTATTGGCAAATTTAACATAAATAACACTAAAGCCATAACTACACCAGCAATAACCATAACCCAAGGTAAATTACCAGACATTATACCCGATGTTAATGTAGACATTAAGTTGGCTTGTGGTAATGCAAAAGGAGCATCAGCACCTGTGATTGCTAATTGGCTAGAAAGTACAACTATTGTTCCACAAACTACAGCCACACCTACTATAGAAGCTAGTACGAAGCTATTTTGCATTTCTTTTTTACTACCACCAATTATATAAGTTACCTTTTGAGATTGGCAGTATCCACCAGCAACAGATATGGCAGTAACCATAAAGCCAGCAAATAAAAGTAATGATTTGTTATCTGCAAGTCCTGTCCATCCAGACATGACAAAAACTAGAGTTAATATAACTAAAGATGCAATAGTCATACCTGATACAGGTAGGTTTGATGTTCCTATAGTACCTGTTAAACGTCCAGAAACTATAACAAATAAGAATGATAATATAAATGAAACTATAATAGCAACAGCGGCCATTGTAATACTTTGAGATACTAAATAAGCGGCAATTAAACCTACAATTATACCGCCTGTTAATATTAAAATTTCAGAAGAACTACCTTTATCATCTTCATTATTTCCTTTTTTAGCACTTAAAGTTTCTCTTATAGAAACTACTATAGTTGGAATAAGTTTTATAGCACCAATTATACCACCACAAAGCATCATACCAGCACCAATATATTTTACATAACTTCCTGATATAGCATTTACATCCATAGTATTTATGGCAACGGCAGGGTCATTCCATATGAACATTCCCTCACGAGCCATATCTGAGAAGTATCCTATTAATGGGGCAACTGCGAAGTTGGATAATATAGAACCAGCAAACATAGTTAATGAAACCTCTAATCCAACTATAAATCCTATACCTAGTAAAAGTGGATTTACTTCTAAAGAAAACTTCCACTTATAAAATGGAGTCCCTAAATAAGTCATAACATTATTGATCACATTTAAAAATGATCCAGTTAGAACGTTTATTATACCACTTATTCCAAAGCCAATACCCATATATTTTATAGCATCTCCGCCACCTTGTGAAGCTACTAATGTTTCAGAAATGGCCATAGATTCAGGATACATAAGTTTTCCATGTTCCTCTATTATTAGGTAATTGTAAACTAGAGAAGAACAGCCTATACCAAATAAACTTCCTGCAACACCTGTTGTTAAACCTTCCAAAAAAGTAAGATCGCTTCCTATTAAAATAATTGCAGGCAATACAAAAATTAGACCACTAGCTACAGATTCACCACCACTAGACATACCCTGTATAATATTTTTGCCAAGTATTCCTTTATCTTTTGCAAAAACTCCTACGAACATGGAACCAATAATTGCTCCAGGAATTCCTGCTGCTACTGTTAAACCTGACTTCATACCAGAATATGCAGTAGATGCTGCAAACACAGTAGAAAGTACTATTCCTATTATTAATACTGGAATGTTTGCGCCTTTTTTAGATTTATCAGTTATATAAGGTACATAATCCTTTCCTGACACACCTCCATAGGCCTCTTTAGGTAATTTGTTACTCATTATGTCATCTTCCTTTCTATTTTTTTAATAAATAATTTGTTCTTATATAGTGTTTAACATTTTTGTAAAAAAATTTATATTATTTTTGAAATATTGGAAATAAATTTGAAAATAAAAAATATACAATAAAAAAATAAATTTTTAAAGTAACAATAAGAGGTAAATAATGTAAGCTGTAGAATATAAGTATGTGGAAATCTATAGAAAAAGGAGCATAAAAATGAGAGAAGAAGCATTGGAAATATTATTTAAGTATTTAAAAACTGATTATATGTTAAAACATAGTTATGCAGTAGAAGCTGTAATGAAAGAACTGGCTAAAAAATTAGAGCCAGAAAAGGAAGAAGAGTGGGCAGTGGCAGGTCTTTTACATGATTTAGATTCTGATATTACAGGAAGAGTGCCTGGTGTTGTAAATGATGCTCATGCTTTTAAAAGTGTTGAATTATTAAAAGAAGAAAAATTTGGAGATGAAAAATTATATAGAGCCATACTTGGGCATCATGACAATAAGGGAGTAGTTAGGGAAAGTTTAATGGAAAAAGCCATATATGCAGTAGATCCCATAACAGGTTTTATAACAGCCATAGCTAAAAGCTATCCAGATAAAAAACTTACTAGCGTAAAAACAAAGTCTGTTATAAAAAGAATGAAGGAAAAGAGATTTGCAGCTAATGCTAATAGAGATGCCATGAGAGCCATAGAACTTGCGGGAATAGGTTTTGATGAGTTTGCAGAAATATCTTTGAATGCTATGCAAAATATTGCAGATATATTGGAAGAATCAGAATAAATTTAGTATGAACTTAGATTTTAGAAAAAATCATTCCTTTTGGAATGATTTTTTTGATTGAATATTATGTGCAATGTATATAAATATATAGTAAACTTTATATTACTATTAAATTTAGGAGGAATACATGATAAAAGAATTTGTAAAATATTATAAACCATATAAGAAACTTTTCTTTATGGACTTATTAGCAGCATTATTATTTGCTATATGTAACTTGGTGTATCCAATGATTACAAGGGATATAATGAATGAGGTTGTGCCAAATAAGGATTTAAGAATGCTCGTAATTTTTGGATTTACCTTATTATTTATATTTATAATAAAGGCATTTTTAAATCACTTTATGCAATATTGGGGGCATGTGGTAGGTGTTAGGATGCAAGCTGATATGAGAAGTGAAGTATTTACTCATCTTCAAAAATTGCCTAACTCATACTTTGATAATCATAAGACCGGAGTAACCATGTCTAGAATAATTAACGATTTAATGGATATTTCTGAACTTGCTCACCATGGACCAGAGGATCTATTTATATCAATAGTTATGTTTATAGGCTCATTTATTATTTTATTAAATATAAACATACCACTTACCATAATAATTTTTGCTATACTACCTTTCGTAATAATATTTGCAGCAAGGCAAAGAAAAAGAATGCAAAATGCTTTTATGGAAACAAGAGTAACTACAGGTGAAGTAAATGCTACACTAGAAAACTCTATAGCTGGAATGAAGGTAACAAAATCTTTTTGTAATGAAGAAGAAGAACTAAATAAATTTAATGATAGAAATAATATTTTTAAATCAGCTAGACAAACAGCTTATAGAGTTATGGCTGACTATTTCTCAGGAATGAATTTATTTATGGATTTATTAGAATTAGTTGCATTAGTTGCTGGAGGATATTTTACTTACTTAGGTGAAATTAATTTAGGTGACTTCGCAGCTTATATATTATATGTAAAGATGTTTATAGAGCCAATTAAAAAACTAATAAACTTTACAGAACAATATCAAAATGGTATGACTGGATTTGAAAGATTTATGGAAATAATTAAAGAAGATGTGGAAAAAGAAGTAAAGAATCCTATGGAGTTAAAAAATATTAAAGGAAATATTGAAATAGATAATGTTTCATTTACTTATGAAGATAAAAAACAAGTATTAAAAAACTTAGATTTATCAATTGAAGCTGGTAGAACGGTAGCATTAGTTGGACCATCTGGAGGAGGGAAGACCACTCTTTGTAATCTTATACCTAGATTTTATGATTTTGAAGAAGGTGACATAAGAATAGATGGAAAAAGCATAAAAAATGTCAGCTTAAAATCATTAAGAAAAAATATTGGTGTGGTTCAACAAGATGTATTTTTATTTACAGGAACTATAAAAGAAAATATATTATGTGCAAAACCAGATGCCCGTGAAGAAGATGTAATAGCTGCGGCTAAAAAAGCAAGAATACATGATTTTATTGAAAGTTTACCAGAAGGTTATGACACTTATATAGGAGAGCGTGGGGTTAAGCTTTCAGGAGGACAAAAACAAAGAATATCTATATGTAGAGTATTTTTAAAAAATCCTCCAATAATAATTCTTGATGAAGCTACATCGGCCCTTGATAATGTAACAGAAAGAGAAATTCAAAAATCTTTAGAAGAGTTAAGCAAAGACAGAACTAATTTAGTTGTAGCGCATAGACTATCTACAATAAAAAATGCTGATGAAATTGTAGTACTATCAGATAGTGGTATAGTTGAAAGAGGAACTCATAATGAGTTGATTAATAGTGGTGGAGTTTATAGTAAATTGCATGTAAGTTAATAAATAAAAAGTCTGGACATAAAATTATTTTAGTTCAGACTTTTTTATATTTAGTAATGATAAAAATGTGATAATAATAATTATCTTCATTTATCAAATGATATAATGATGATATTATTATATTAAATAAATCTCAAGGAGGAATAATTATAAATAATAAAATAAATATAATATTTTGGAGCGGAACAGGAAATACAGAATCTATGGCGCAAGCTATATTTGAAGGTAGCAAAAATAATGGAAATTCAAAATTATTAAATGCTGATAAAGCCACATTAGATAATGTAAAAGAAGCAGACATATTATTTTTAGGTTGTCCGTCTATGGGAGTGGAGGTTTAATAATCGAAGAAAGCGTAATATGTAACGAATCTCCTAAAGAAGATATTTTAAAACAATTAGCAGCGTTAGGATAAAAATACTCTAATTAAATTAATGATTATGCAAAACCATATGCTTAACAAGTAAGTATATGGTTTTTATTGTTGTAGAATAGTCACTTATAAATTTTTTCTATATAGATGTACTTATTATAGAAAATATTAATTTGACCATATATTATTGGGAAAGATATAATACAAGTGCTACATATCAGAATAATGGAGGAAGAAAACATGCAAAAAAAATTATTAAGTCTAGTTTGTTGTGCAACTTTATCAGCAATGATTTTTGTAGGTTGTGCCAGTAATGAAAAAGATAAAACTAGTGAAGAAAACAATACAAAATCAGTAGCAACAGAGGATGTAAAAAAATCATTAAAAGATGAAAAGACGATTATTGTAGATGCAAGAGGAAATGATGTATATAGCGGTTGGGCTAGTGAAGGTGCATCAAGGGGTGGTCATATACCGGGAGCCACAGATTTTTCTGCAGATTGGTTAGAATCTAAAGCAGATAATAAAGATGACTATTTAGCAGATGCTTTAGAAAATAAAAAATTAAAGTCTTATGAAAATGTAATTGTATATGATACAAATGGAGAAGATGCAAGTAAAGTTGCAAATTATTTATCTTCTAATGGAATAAATAATGTATCAACTTATGATGCTAATGAATGGATTAAAGATAAATCTTTAGAATTAGAATCATATAAAAATTATGATATGTATGTTCCAGCAGATGTGGTAAAAGAAATTGTAGATGGAAAAACTCCAGAAAACTTTACAGATAGCAAAAATATAAAAATTGTAGATGTTAGATGGGGAAATGATGAAGAATCAGGTTATTTAGAAGGTCATATACCAACTGCAGTACATATAAATACAGATGATTTTGAGACTCCAAAAGTATATGTGAATAATATAGAAGAGTGGAGATTAAATGATGATAAAAGCTTATTAGACTTAGCTTTAAAAAATGGAATTACTTCTAAGGATTGTGTAATAGTGACAAGTCCAGAACCACTTGCAGCTTGTAGATATGCTGTTATACTTAAATATTTAGGTGTACAAGATGTTCGTGTAATGAGTGGTGGATTTGATGTATGGAATGGAAAGGGATATGAACTAGAAAAAGAAAGTGTAAAATCAAAAGCTGAAAAGGATTTTGGAGTAGATGCACCAGCAAATCCAGATATGATAGATACAATAAAAGAAACAAAAAAATTCTTAAAAAAAGACGATTATACACTTGTAGATAATCGTACTTGGGATGAATATATAGGAAAAGAAAGTGGATATAGCTATCATAAAATTAAAGGCCGTATAGAAGGTGCTGTATATGGATATGCAGGAAAAACTGACTCAAGTTCAATGGATTATTATAGAAATGGAAATAAAACAATGAGAAATGGATATGAAATATTATCTATGTGGAAAGATGATTGTAAAATAGATTTAAATAATCACTTAGCATTCATGTGTGGAAGTGGATGGAGAGCTGCTGAGACTTACTGGGACGCTATGGTAATGGGACTTGATAATACATCTTTATATTCAGATGGATGGATTGGATGGAGTAATGAAGGAAATCCATATGTAACAGGAGATCCTACAAAATAATATGAGTAAAACAGTTAAAAAAGTATTTTATTATATATTTACTTTTGTTCAAATAGCAATGGTAGTTGGACTAAAAGTAGTTCATGATTTGTCTAGTAAAAAAGCAGGAGTAAACCATCATCTAAGGTTTTATAAATCAAAATATAATAATGAAATTTTCACAACAGTTAATCTTCTTACTTTCAAAGTAATTATTGGAATAGTAATGATTTTATTACTTATAGCATTGGCTTATTATATATTTAAAAAGAAAAAAACTCATATTTTATTAGATTTTATAATAAGTATTTTATGTTGTATTTTATTAATTTGGATGTTGACTAGTACAACACCTATGTCTTTATTAGTTTATCCATTTATGGTTTTAGTTACAGTTTTAGAATTAGTAATTGAAATAATAAAAATATTTATAATAATATAATTAAAAGCTATGGTGAAAAATGATTGACATTTTTCGCCATAGCTTTCTTAATTAAGACAATTAATATAAAAATATGGTAAAATTTGAAATAGTCGGAATGTTTTAAATGATTTTTATATTAATAAAATAATTATGACAAAAAAATACATTTTTTAAATTGACTACGATAACGATTTCTGGTACATTTTGTATAGGGAGTAAAATTAGTTTTTAGATTCCTAGAATATGTTTAAACCATATTTGACAACAAGCGCTATCATGAGATTTATGTATGGTAAATAAACATTACACATTTAGAAGTTTCCAAATGCACCAGTCAAAAAAATGGAATCATGCAGATAAGTAAATAAAGAGACCTATTATTTAAGGCATAAGATTAATAGTGACTAGGCATTGGGAAATTTCTAATAAAAAACATAAACTATATTGGAGGTAGTACATGGAAAACACAGTAAAAACTAAAAAGAAATATCCTTTCGGCTTTTATGTATGTGCTTTATCTTTCACTCTTGAAAGAATGGCATTCTATTCATCAAAATGGCTAATAGCGGTATTTATAGTTGCTTCAGTAGCTTCTGGGGGATTAGGATTAGATGCTACAGAAGGAGCAAAAATGAGTGCAAACTTAGTTGCATTCACATATTTAACACCAATATTAGGTGGATATATAGCAGATAGATGGATTAGTCCTAGATTATGTGTTGTATTAGGGGCAATATTAATGGGTCTTGGATATGTTTGTGGATGGCAAGCAGCTACTCAAGGATCTCCTGCTCTAGTTTGGGGAATGATAGCTCTTGTATCTGTAGGAACAGGGTTCTTTAAAGGAAATATTTCTGCAATAAATGGTAAGTTATTTGATGATCCAGATCAACTTGACTCTGCATTCTCAGTTCAATATTCATTTGTTAACATAGGTTCATTCATAGGAACAACTATTGTTGCATTTATAGCTGCAGCATATGGATATGGATTTACTTTCTTAGCATGTGCAGGATTATTATTCTTAGATGCTTTATGGTTAATGTTCGGTGGTAATGCTGCTTGGGGAGATGTAGGTAAAAAACCTTTCAAAGCTGGTGAAGCTAAAGAAACTTCAGCTAAGAAAGAAGATAATGCACCTCTTACTATATTAGAGAAGAAAAGAGTTGGAGCTATAGTTCTTGTAACTATATTCTCAATAATATTCTGGGTAGTTTGGTACTTAACTTACATGCCAGTATTATATCACTGGGGACCAGACTTTGATACAGCGAATAGAGCTAACTGGATGATAGGAAACTTTGCAGTTCCATCAGCTTGGTTCGATTCATTAAATGCATTTATGTGTATAGCTCTTGGACCAGTTCTTGCAGCTTACTGGACTAAACGTGCTAATTCACCAAAAGGTGACTTAAGTATGTTTAAGAAAACTGCTTTAGGTATGATATTACTAGGATTAGCATTCGTAGTTATGGTTGTTGCTGAATTAGTAAGAGGAGATGGACAAGCTAACTTAATGTGGATAGTAATGGTAGGTGTGTTAATGTCAGTTGGTGAAATGGTATTCTCACCACTTGGAAACTCATTCATATCTAAATTCTCTCCAACTAAAGTTTTAGGACTTATGATGGGTGTTTGGCCATTTGCAATATTCATAGCTGGAAAATCTTATGGATACTTATATGAATTCTTAGCAGGATATTCATTTGCTCCAGCTTATGGTGTAGTTGCTGCAATAGTTATAGCTTGTGGTGTAGTTCTTTGGTCAATGGATAAGAAGTTAAGTACTCTTGTTGAAGACGAAGACGAAGATGAAGCTTTAAACGCATAATAAGTAAATATATACTTTTAAATAAAGTAGCCTCAACTTATGTTGAGGCTATTTTTATTTGCAAAGAACATTTTTACATAAATCAGAATATTATTTAATGTAGAAAAATGTCTAAATTTCTATATTAAATAATATTGTGGTGGTGAAAGTTTTGGAAAATTTAGGAAATATAATTGTAAAACAAATTCCAATTATTAATAATAAAGATATGGTCCAAAAATCAAATATATCAATAACTTCTGATAAAGATTATATTCCAGATGGTGTAAATATGATAAATGCACCATTTATGTGGAGTAAAGGAATTACAGGAAAAAATGTTAAAATTGCAGTGATTGATTCTGGGTGTGATATAACTCATAAAGACTTACAAAACAGGATAATAGGTGGTAGAAATTTCACTACTGAGGACAACAGTGATATAAATAAATATCAAGATTACAATGGACATGGAACTCATGTATGTGGAACAATATCAGCATCAAATAATAATTATGGAGTGACAGGGGTGGCTCCAGATGCACAATTGTTAATTTTAAAAGCCTTGGATAAAAATGGTTTAGGAAGTATGAATAGTATTATAGATGCCATAAATTTTGCAATGAGTCAAAAAGTAGATATAATATCCATGTCTTTGGGAACATCTACAGACGTTTCACAATTACATCAAGCCATAAAAAAAGCAATAGAAAGCAATATATTAGTAGTATGTGCAGCAGGCAATGAAGGAGACGGTGGTGGAAGTACAGATGAGTTTTCTTATCCAGCAGGATATAATGAAGTAATTAGCGTTGGAGCTGTTGACTTTTCTAAATCTGCTGCAAGATTTAGTGATTCTAATAAAGAAGTAGATTTGGTGGCACCTGGTGTAAACATAATATCAACTTTTTTAAATGGAAAATATGAAAGTTTATCAGGAACTAGTATGGCAACACCTCATGTAACAGGATTTCTAGCTCTTTTAATAGAATGGTCTAAAAAAGAATTTGGAAGAAAATTAAGTGAAACTGAGTTATATGGTCAGTTAATAAAAAATACTGAGACACTACCAATATTAAGAACAATTCAAGGTAATGGATTTTTATTTATGAATCCTAAGAATATTTTAAAATAAAATTGTAAGTATATAAATTAGAAAGTAAAGGCTGCCGGAAAATTGATTTTGAAGGCAGTCTTGTATTATTTAATATAGATTTACAATAAATGGAAATGATATAATTATATAAAAAGTAATTATTAAGGAGAAGAAGAAATGGGGTTTATTAATGATTAAGGTAGAAAATTTGTGTAAATCTTTTTCTAGACAAGTGAAAGATAATAGTAATAAGAAAAAGTTTAAAACAAAAAAGGAAGAATTTTTAGCAGTAAATAATTTATCCTTTAAAGTAGGAGAAGGAGAGATTATTGGAATACTAGGACCAAATGGAGCAGGAAAAACTACACTACTTAGAATGCTTGGCGGAATCTTAACTCCATCTTCTGGATATATTAAAATAGGAAATTATGATTATGAAGAAGATAAAAATGCAGCTAAAAAAGAAATTGGATATTTATCAGGAAATACAAAGCTATATAATAGACTTTCTCCTAGAGAACTTTTAACTACATTTGGAAGTCTATATGAGATGTCAAAAGAAGAAATAGAAAAATCTATAGATAATATAATTGAAATTATGGATATGGAAAGCTTTATTGATAATAGAATAGAAAACTTGTCTACAGGCCAAACACAAAGAACGTCTATTGCAAGATGTCTCATACACAATCCCAATATATACATATTTGATGAGCCAACATTAGGCTTAGATGTAATTAGTAGTAAATCTATTATAGATTTTATGAAAAGAGAAAGAGATAGAGGAAAAACTGTATTGTATTCAACTCATTATATGGAGGAAGCTGAAATTCTATGTGATAAAATTTATATGATGCATAAAGGAGAATTTATAGCTGAGGGGAGTTGTGAAGAACTTAAATCTAAATATAATACAAATAGTCTTAGAGATATATTTATAAACTTAGCAAGTGAAAGGGGGGACTTAAATGAGGACTAAAATGGTAAAAGCTATTTTTAAGAAAGAAATGATAGATATTCTTAGAGATAAGAGAACATTATTTATGGGAATTATACTTCCCTTAATTTTATATCCTGTTCTTATGTTAATTATGTCTCAAATCATGACTATGTCTATGAATAGTATAGAGAATGAAGATATTAATATCGCCTTTGAAAAAAATCCAAACAAAGAGTTGATATTAATAATTAAAAATTATACAGATGAAAGTAGTGGACATATTAATATAGTGAATACTAACAATTATAAAAAAGATTTGGAAGAAGGATATATTGATGCATACATAGGTGTAGAAGGTGAAAATAAAATAGAAGATTATAAAATATACATAAATTCATCAAAAGATAACTCATCAAGTGTAAATAGTAAACTAGAGGGTATTTTTTCATTGTACAAAGACAGGAAAATTGAAAATAAAATAGAACAGTCAAATTTAGATGTTAAAGAAACTCTTGAGCCAGTAGTATATGAAACTGTTGATGTGGCTAAAAGTGAAGAACTGGCAGGGTTTGTACTGGGTCAAATACTGCCATTTATTTTGATTATGGGAGTACTTCTAGGGGCAATCTATCCAGCTATTGATTCTATGGCTGGAGAAAAAGAAAGAGGGACATTAGAAACTTTATTTACATTACCTATTACTAACTTAGAACTTGTGATGGGTAAATATATGGCAGTATCTATTTGTGCAATTGTAACTGCTATACTAAATGTTGCCTCCATATTATTGACATTAATGTATATTTTAACAACGGGAAATATGACAGGTGAGCTATTTTCTCATAGTTTAAGTATTTCCATCTTGGCTGCGCCATTGTTTATTACAATAATTTGTGTTTGTTTATTTGCCATGGTAGTATCAGCAGTAAGTATGTGTGTTTGTTCTTTGGCAAAGAACTTTAAAGATGCACAAAACTATATTACGCCAGTTATGTTTTTAGTGCTAATACCTTCTTATGCATCTATGATACCAAACATGAATCTGGATAGAACTACTGCTGTAATACCTGTTGTAAACATATCTTTATTAATAAAAAGTGTACTTAGTTTCCAAGCTAACTTAGGATTAATTGCATTGGTATTTATATCAAACTTTGCCTTTGTAATTTTGGCTGTTATTTTACTTTCAAAAATGTTTAATTCTGAAGAAATATTATTTGGAAGTGGAAAGAGTTTTTCATTCTTAGAAAAAAGAAGTGATATACAAAAAGGTACTATGCCAAGTGTAAGCGATGGAGTTGTTTTATATGCTGTTGGATTGGTGCTTTTAATTTATATAGGAAGTTATGTTCAGTTGAAATTTGGAATGACTGGAATAGCTTTGACGCAACTTATGATTTTAGCCTTACCACTTTTATTTGCTTGTTATATAAAAAGTGATTTCAGAAAGGTATTTTCTTTAAAACTGCCTAAGTTTAAGCATTTAGTTGGAGCATTTAGTCTATGGATTGGAACCTATTTAATTGTATTTGTAATAACTAATATAATTTTATACTATTTTCCACAAAACCAAGATATTGTGGAAGGATTAAATAATGCTTTGTTTATGAAAGATAACTTGCTTTTAAATCTTTGTTTGGTGGCATTGATGCCAGCAATCTGCGAAGAATTATTTTTTAGAGGTTTCATACTAACATCTTTTAAACAAAATAATAAATCATATAGAGGAGCTATAATTGCTTCTGGAATCTTATTTGGCATGATGCATATGGATTTTATCAGAATTATACCTACATCAATTTTAGGTATGTCTTTTGCATACGCAGTTTGTAAAACAAATTCCATTGGTGTAAGTATGTTTATGCATTTTATAAATAATGGATTTGCAGTTGTTGTAAGCCATATTTCTTCAAAGATGCTAGAGAGCCTTGAAACGCCTACAGTTACCTACTTACCATTTAGTCAATTACTTGTTTTTCTAGCTTTAAGTACTATATTTATAAGTATTGCACTTTTCTTATTTAAGGAAAATAATACGACTGAATAGAAAATATACAATAAGGTTGTTCATTGAGCAATCTTATTTTTATGCATTGGTACAAGAGAATGATATAATATAGAAAAATAACAAAAGGAGATAAAAAATTGTTGAGTATTGAAGAAATAGAATTTGATTTGAACAGATGTGAAGAAGTATTAAAAGAAAATGATTATATGGAAATAGTAATAGCCATAGAAGAACTGCAAGATAAATATAAAAACATGATTAATAATATAAGTGAAAATGAAAATAATGTTGTTTGGAATTATAGTAAAAAAGATTTAGAAAAAATTAAAATATGTTTACTTGAATACAGAAAAGAAATGATTCAAGAAGAAAAATCAAAAAATATTGACAAAAAATTGAAAGGTTTTAGAAAGTTTATTAAAGAGAACGATGTAAAATATAAAGGTGATTTAGAAGAAACAATTAACTTTATTGAAGAGGTAAGCAATAACGATATAAGTTTAGATGAAAAGTATGAAGAATTAAAAGTTTGCTTTGATTTATTAAAAAAAATGGATAGAAAAATTAGTATGCATATATTGGAATTGATAGTATTAGTAACAAAGTAAAAATATGAACTAATTAAAAATTGGGAAAGATATATGAAGTTTAGAGAGTTTAGAAAAAGTCTGAATATTTTTATTAAAAAAATGACAATACACAATACAAGGTAACTACTTTTTAAGGATTCTGTATAGGCTGTTATAATTAGATAGCATAGAAGATAAACTACTTATGAAGCATTATATAGAATTAGGATTAATAAATGATGAGTATTATAATGTGAACTTGAGAAATATACACCTTGGCAAATTTGAACAAAATGAAGAAGAGAAATTCACTGCTATAAATAAAGAGGAAAATAAAGTATTCATAAACAATTGTTATGTTTATAAATTTTGACACTAAATTAGAAGTAAATATCCACATTAAATATACAAATGAATTAAAATCCGTGCCTAAATATTTGGGCTCTCCGATAGAAATTGAATTATTTTAAAAGTATGTAAAAATACCAGAAAAAATTATTAAGTTTGAAACATATAAAGAAGAAAGTCTAATATAAAAACTTGTAGTGATACTTTCTTCTTTATAAGATTAAATATTTACAGGATCATCTGTTTTCAAATTTTTGTCTATAAAATCTATAGCAAGTATTACTACTAATCCAGTTATAAGTTTTATAAAAAATGTTCCTATTGTTGATATCATATAACAGACTGCAATTAAAATTATTTTAAGTTAATACACATGTCTTTATTAAAATACTTTAATTATATACTAAATAATAAGTCTGCATAAGTAGGGAAAGGCCAAAATTCCTTGCCAACTATTGACTCTAATTCGTCTGCTATAGCACGAAGTTCCTGCATTTGTACTTTAATATTGTCTCTATAAAATTCAGCATTTTCTTTAGGGTTAGGGTAGTTCTTACTTTCTAATAATGATGTATTTAATTTTTCAATTTTGATATCCAAACAAGCATTTAAGGAAGAAAGTTTTTTAACTAAAGAAATCTCTAAACTACAATCAATATCAGAACTTAGTGATTTTTTATTTAAAGCAGTGTCAGTTAAAGATTTAGAGTAAGCACATACTGATGGTATTATATCTTTTTTAGCCATATCTATCATTGTTAAAGCCTCAATATTTAAAGTCTTAGAATATTGTTCTAGTAAGATATCGCATCTTGATTGAACTTCTTCTTTTGTATAAATATTAAATTTTTCAAATAACTTAATATTTTGTTCGTCTACATAGTGAGGAAGAACATCTACAGCAGTTTTAAAATTAGAAAGGCCTCTTCTTTCAGCTTCAATAACCCACTCTTGTGCATAGTTATTTCCGTTAAATATTATTCTTGAATGTTTTTTCATTGTATCTTTAATTATCTCAAAAATTGTATCGTCTATATTAGTGCTTTTTTCTAATATATCTGCATATTCACATAAACTATTTGCCGCAATAGTATTTAGAATAGTATTAGGGCATGCAATATTACAAGTAGAGCCAAGCATTCTAAATTCAAATTTGTTGCCTGTAAAAGCGAAAGGAGAAGTACGGTTTCTATCTGTTGTATCTTTCATAAAAGATGGAAGAACATCAACATCAATATCCATTCTGTTTAACAATTCTTCGCTGTAAGGTAAATCATTTTCAATACATCTTAGTATTTTCTTCAAATCCGAACCTATAAACATGGAAATTATAGCTGGAGGAGCTTCGTTACCACCTAATCTATGATCATTTCCTGCGCTTGCTACTGATAATCGAAGCAGGTCTTGGTATTCATCTACTGCTTTAATAATTGCAGAGAAGAATAATAAGAAGGTTTTATTTTCATAAGGCTTTTTACCTGGTTCCAATAAATTTTTTCCTTTGTTAGTAGAAAGTGACCAGTTGTTGTGTTTACCACTACCATTTACACCAGCAAAAGGCTTTTCGTGTAATAGACAAACAAGACCATGTTTATCCGCAATTCTTTTCATTAAGTCCATTGTAATTTGATTGTGATCTGTTGCTACATTAGTAACTGTAAAAATGGGAGCTAATTCGTGTTGAGATGGAGCACCTTCGTTATGCTTAGTTTTTGACAAAACACCAAGTTTCCAAAGTTCCAGATCTAGTTCTTTCATAAATTCAGCCACTCTAGGTTTGATTGAACCAAAGTAATGATCTTCCATTTCTTGACCTTTTGGAGGCTTTGCTCCAAATAAAGTTCTTTGGCAAAATTTTAGATCCATTCTTTTTTTAAATAATTTTTTATCTATTAAAAAATATTCTTGTTCTGGACCAACAGTAGTTATTACTCTAGTTACGTCATCGTAACCTAAAAGATTTAATAATCTTACTGCAGTTTTATCAAGAGCTTCCATAGATTTTAACAAAGG
This sequence comes from Terrisporobacter mayombei, assembly GCF_020748465.1. GTDB lineage: Bacteria > Bacillota > Clostridia > Peptostreptococcales > Peptostreptococcaceae > Terrisporobacter > Terrisporobacter mayombei. The sequence continues at coordinate 504,032 of NZ_JAHZMP010000001.1, read as the reverse complement.
TGTCTTTTTGTCTAAAGATTGACCTGAATAAGAACAAAAAGCAGTTGGTATACATAAAGTTGTATCTCTTATAAAAGCATAAGATGTTGGATCCCATACGGTATATCCTCTTGCTTCAAAAGTACTTCTAAGTCCTCCAGATGGAAATGATGATCCATCTGGTTCTCCTTTTATTAATTCTTTGCCAGAAAACTCCATTATAACATTACCGTCACTAGTAGGTGAAATGAAGCTATCGTGTTTTTCAGCAGTAATTCCTGTCATAGGTTGGAACCAATGAGTAAAGTGCGTTGCCCCATTTTCTATTGCCCAATCTTTCATAGTATTTGCAACCACATTTGCAATTTTAATATCAAGTGGTTTACCTTGATGTATAGTATTTTTTAAAACTAAATATATATCCCTTGGCAATCTTTCCTCCATTACATTGTCATTGAATACTAAGCTCCCAAAAATTTTAGATAATCTTTCCATAATGTATCCTCCTTTAGTATTGTCAGAATATTGAATAATAATATAAAAATATTTCGAAATAAAAAAAGGCGCAGTAGGTAAAAGTACCTACAGCGCCTTTGCTGTTTAATAATTATAGAATCTATTGTATGCATATTTTGAAAAAATGTCAACTAAAAATTAAAAAAATTATTCTTTTATTATAGAATTTTTATTAGAAGATAAAATTCATAAAAAATATTTGACATATATTTTGATAAGATGTAGAATCTTACTAAATAAAATGAAAATTCATAAATTAGTACAAAAAATAACTTTAAATTCTATGTGAAAGTAAGAGTATTTATAAACGTATGTTAAGCAAGAGTACTTTCATTCTTTTGTGAGTGACTCTTTTTTGATTTAAGAAAAATGAAATTTATTGTTGTAAACTTGCATATTTGTGATGTTTCAAATAAAATTTTAATAGGTTATTTTTAATTTAAAGGGTGACTCTTATGGAAAATATTCTAATTGTATCTAGTTCTAATAAAAGTAAAGAACTATTAACTAATATTGCAAAGGAAAGTGGTGATTATAACGTTCTAGATGTGGAAAATAGTTTTAGGTGTAGAGAAATAATAAAAAAAATGAACTTTGATTTAATAATAATTAACTCACCTCTAAGTGATGATTATGGAGAGAACTTAGCAGTATTTGCAAATGAAAATACTAATAGTTCTATAATACTAATAGTTAAAAATAATTCACCTAAAGAGAATATAGATAGTATTGAGAGTAAAGGAATTTATATAATGGAAAAACCATTAAATAAACTTATGCTTATTAATATGATTAATTCTTATATTATTCATAGAAGACGATTTAATTCTATTATTAATGAAAACGAAAAGCTAAAGAAAAAAATAAATGATATAAAGCTAATTGACAGAGCTAAATTAACTTTGATTCAATATTTAAAAATGAGCGAAGAAGAATCTCATAAATATATTGAAAAGCAAGCAATGGATTTAAGAATTGCAAAGGTTGAAGTTGCTAAAAATATTTTAAAAATTTATGAATATTAAAACATATGTAGAGGGGTAAGTAATAATATGACTAAATTTATATTTGTAATAGGTGGAGTAGCATCAGGTATTGGTAAGGGGATAACTACCGCATCTCTTTATTAAAAGCAGGAAACCTTAAGGTTATAGCACAAAAACTAGATCCTTATATAAATGTGTATCCAGTGACTGTGAGTCCTTATCAACATGGTGAAGTTTTCGTAATATAAGATGGAACTGAAACTGACTTAGATTTAGGTTATTAAGAGACATTTATTGACGAAAATTTAAACAAATACTCTAACTTAACTACAGTAAAAGTATATTGGAACGTACTTAACGAAGAAAGGAAAGGAGAGTACCTAGGACAAACTGTTCAAGTCATACCTCATATAACTAACGAAATAAAAAACTTATTTACATTGTAGGGAAAAAAGTGAATCAGACGTTGTAATTATAGAAATATGGGGAAGAGTAGGAGATATAGAAAGTCAACTCTTTATGGAAGCCATAAGGCAAGAGTCTATAGAATTAGGAAGAAATAACTATCTATTTATACATGTAACTTTAGTACCATATATCTTAAAAGCTCAGGTGAGCACAAATCTAAACTAACTCAAAACTCTGTGAAACAGCCCAATCTATTGGAATTATACCTAGTATAATAGTAACACGGCCAGAACAACCTATCGATGAGTCTATCAAACAAAAAATCTCACTATTTTGTAATGTTAAAAAAGATTGTGTAATTGAAAATAAAACAATAGATAATGCAACTTCTACAGAATTTGATAAATTTACTAAATATCCAGTTATAGATTTAATGATAGATCAATATGGAAATATTCCACTTGGAGGATCTATGAGGCTGGTAGCAAATCTAATAATTAAAGAATTTATAAAGGCTACTATTAAGAAATGATTGTAAAAAATGTAATATATTAATTATAATTGGGAATTATAAAACCATATTATAGAAAAATATGGAGGTGTAGTTATGAAAGCTTACGTTGATGATGATTTATGTATAGGATGTGGAACATGCCCAGAAGTATGTCCTGAAGTTTTTCATATGACTGATGATGATATAGCTCATGCAATAAATACTGATATACCAGAAGATGTATTAGGAAATGCAAAAGAAGCTTGTGATAGTTGTCCAGTTGATGCAATAGATATTGATGACTAAATAAAAAAGGCATGTTATTAAATTTAATAACATGCCTTTTATCTATATTGGAGTATAGATTTATAAAACTATGGAATCTTTCATAATTTTGGGCGATGGCTCACTTTCAGAATTTAACTTTTTCTTCCTAAAAAAGTTAAATAATAATGATAAAGCAATAACTAAACAAACAAATTCAGATACTGCAGTTGTAATCCATATGGCATTACCTCCAAATATTGTAGTCAATAAGAATAAACTTATTGTTACCAATACTAAACTTCTTCCAAGAGAAATTATAGAAGAATATATAGGCTTTTCTATGGCTACAAAGAATCCAGAAATAATTAAGTTAAATCCTACGAATAAGAAAGAAATTGAATATAACTTAAATACAGAAACTGTTGAATTAAATAACTGAGTTTCCTCAGGATTAATAAATAAACTTGTAATATTGCCTGCAAATAAAATAGATGAGGCGAATACTGCTATAGAAGTTATTAAAACAGTTTTAAGTCCCATTTTTAATAAATAATTCACTTTGTCTATTTCTCCTGAACCAAAGTAGAAACTTATTAAAGGCTGAGTGCCTTGAGTTATTCCAATCATAGTCATTAATATAAGTGTATTAACATAGCAAATTACACTATAAGATATTAATGCATCTTGACCTATTAATCTTAGTAATGTTTGATTAAATAAAATTGTAACTATTCCCACGCTTAATTCTGTAGTACAATCAGGGAAACCTAAGCAAATTATTCTCTTAATAGTATCAAAGTCAAATTTGAATTTTACAAATCTTAAAGTGGATTTTTTTCTTAAGAAATGGCTTAAGAAAAATACAGTTGAAAGTACTTGCGCTATACCAGTGGCAAAGGCAGCACCTTTTACACCGTATCCAAGTTCTATAACAAAGATATAATCTAAAACTATATTTGCTATAGCTGAAATTATCACACCAATAGTTGCTAAGAATGGAAATCCATCAGTTTTGACAATAACCTCTAAAGAATAAGAAACAATAAAAAATATGTTAAATAATGAGATTATAAATAAGTAATCCTTAACATAAGCTATGGTATCTGGAGTTGCACCTAGAATTTTAGCTAAATAATCAAGACCTAAAATAGATGTAACTGTTATGATAATTGCAAGAACTGTAATAGTAACTAAATTAAGTGAAAAAGCTTCATTTGCTTTTTCTAAATTTTTTTTCCCAAGATACATGGCTATAACTGTAGAAGCACCTGTAGAAAATAACACAGATATGGCAAATACCAAATTAATAAAAGGCATAGAAATATTTACTGAAGCAAGGGCCAATTCTCCAACGGCCTTACTAACGAATATACCATCAACTATTGTGTATAGTGAGAAAACCCACATGGCAACAACAGAAGGTCCCAAGTACCTTAGAAATTGTTTAAATAAATTTTTTGTCATTGTATCACTCCTTATGCTTATATCTTAATCCTTGGTATAATACCAAGGTCAATAAAAATCAGTAAATATTTTTTAATTTTATTGAAAAATATTTTTCTTTGTGAAATAATATATTTCAGTATATGTTAAAAAAGGAGCAAAAATGAAAGATTATTATAAAATTGGAGAAATATCTGAAATGTATGACATGAGTAGAGATTCACTTATGTATTATGAAAAGATAGGAATAATAAAACCTACTAGAGACGACAATGGATATAGACTTTATAGCGTTTCTGATATTTGGAGACTGAATTTAATAAAAGAATTAAAAGGTTTAGGCTTCTCTTTTAAAATGATTAAAGAGTATTTAGAAAATAGAGATTTGAATTCTACCAATAAATTACTTCAAAATGGCATAACTTTACTAGATGATCAAATTCTAAAATTATTAAAACAAAAAGAAAATATGAGAAAGAGAATGGAATCTATAGAAAATACTGCTAATAATCCAAACTTAAATAGTGTAGAATTATCTTATTTAAAAAGACGAAAAGGTCTAATATTAAATGGTCAAATTAAAAGAGATGAGGATTTTGATTTATTAATACAAAAGCTTCAAAAAGATCATAATAATAAATTTGGTATTCTAGGAAATAACAATGTTGGATCTGTATTTAAGGTAGATTCACTTAAAAATGGGATAACTACAGATTTTGAATCTGTATTTTGTTTACTAAAAGATAATGCCAAAGACTACAATATAGTATTCGAAGAAGGTTATTATGTAACTTTAACTTATAGTGGAGACTATGCAAATAACAAAGAGCATATACAAAATATGTTTGACTTTATTGAGGAAAACAAATTAATAATTACAGGTAATCCAATGGAAATATACAAGATAGACATACATGAAACGGAAAATAAAAATGAGTTTATCACTGAAATTCAAATACCTATTAAATGTTAAAGATGATGTTAAAAGAAAAACATCATCTTTTTTTGTTAAAATGACATGTTCTAAGATAGCAACAAAAATGTTACTACCTTATCGTACTGTACTATATGTAAAAATATGGTATAATATTTGCAAAGAGTATATGATTTAAGGAGGGAATATGGGGAAAACAAGAAAATTATTTAAAAAATATATGCCAGTGTTTTTAAGTTTAATGCTTTTATTATCACCAGTGCTATCATCAGTTTCTGAGGCGGAATCTAGTAGTAAATCAACAACATCTACTTTATCTGCAAAGTCAGGTGACTATGTTTACTACTCAGTCTACAATAAAATCTATAGAGTGAATACAAAAAATAAGCAAAAGAAACTTATACATTACAAGAAGAATTGGTGGAGTTTTGACGATATAGTTGTGTATAAGGGTTACATATACACAGTAGTAGATACTTGTTCAGGAACTGGAGAGACTTATCCTTATATCTACAGAGTAAAAACTGATGGTACAAATGGTAAAATATTAGATAAGGGTGATAATCTAAAGTTAGATAATGGGAAAATATATTATAGCAAGTATAATTTTAAAGAGTCTAACTTTTACGGAACATTAAAAAAATATGGCATATATAGAATGAATTTAGATGGAAGTAGTAAAAAATCTATTAAATCTGGTTCCACTATTTATGATTTTGAGATTTATAAATCTAATATATACTACCAAACTTCAAAAAATATATATCGTATAAGCACTAGTGGTAAGAATAATACAAGACTATTAAGCTCTGAAGGGAAAGAGATAATTTCTATTTATAAAGGAAATATTTATTATAATAAATATGATTATAACAAACAAGTAAACAATGTATATAAATATAATTTATCTAGCAAAAAAATAACTAAAGTAGTGAGCAATGGTTATGGATTTGCTACTAGCGATAATTGTATATACTATAGTTATACAAATTCTAACTGGACTAAGAGTTATATATACAAGAAAAACATGTCTACAAATAAGAAATCTTTGATTACTTCTAAGTCTTCTATTTATGGAGCTACTTTGGAAGGTAATTATATAATATATACATCTCCTGGCTCCAACATGAATAAAAATACTCGTTTAAGTATAATCAGAAACAACGGAAAAGAAAATACTACTTTAGATGATTTTTTTGTGTCTTAATTAGAAGTTTATGGAAAACTTGTGATATAGTTTTTAAAATATAAAATCCACTGATTTATTAGTTTTAATAAGTCAGTGGATTTTTATTATATAATGCAGGAGGATTTTACTGAAAGGTTATACACAAAGCATTCAATAATGGAGAATAGAAATAGCCTTTAAATGTAATGGTGCCATGTCTTAGATATTTGAGATATACTGCATAAAAAATATAACTCTATGGTTCAATCCAAACTGGAGAAGTTACAGATTTTTTATTGCTTTCATCAGTTATTAATACAAAGTAGTAGGTATTTTCCTTCGGTGGTTTTAAAGTGAAATCTACTTTTGCATAATTTGAATTAAATTCTTTTGTATATATTATTTCATTATTATTGCTAAAAATTTCTATTTTTTTTATTTTATCATATTCATCATTATTAATGGCACTTGCAATAATCCTAACGTAAGAAGGAGATTTTACTATACTGCCCATAGGCATTTTATTTAATGAAAAATATATATCCACATTATTATCTTCACTAACATATATTCTTCTGTTTTTTATGGCATCGATAACCTTACTTCTGCTTAAATCTTCGCACAGTACGGTAGTTCTAAGATCTTTTCCAATATTCGTATTGGGATACTCATTGTATTCACATGTTATAGGACTTACATGCCAACCATTATTCAAGGCTTCTTTATATGCGCCCAAATTTAATATATCTCTATTTTCTTTTGTATCTCGTTCTTTTTTTAATTCAAGTAAAGTGATAACCTCGTCCCCATAGGGTGAATATTTGAAATAATCAATATTGCTTAAATTATCATCAGCTTTAAATTGACAGATTAAGTTATATTCATAGTAAAATAATTTTTTATAAAGTAATTCAAGACTTATATTGTCTTTAAATAAAAAAGGATTTTCACAGTTAAAAGTGTTAATTTGAGTTGTATTTTTTTCACCCTTTAGTTTTGTACTTAATTCAAAACCTGGTATGGAAATAAAATCATTGTTATTAGTATATTTATTACAACAATCAATTAATTTTTTATACTTCTTACTGTCTATATGAGTATCTAGTTTATTATTTTCCTTGCTATTTATTTTTTCTGTAATGAAAATATAATCTAAATGATTTGTGTTTTTGCATATATTATTTAAATCATCGTAAGAAGTAAGCATATTTAGTTCTTTAGTGTTATTAAAGAAAATTCCCCTATAATTATTATAAAAAGGTGTTCCAACTGTAAAATACCATTCTATTTCTTCTACTTTATTGTTTTCAGTTGGGATTTCAAGTTTTACAACCTGTACCCCTCTTTTTAATTTTTTATCACATTTATAGTAAATATATCTAGATGTAAGTATAGTGTTATTAGTTACCTCTTTATAGTTTAGATAGAGTTTATAATTATCTAAAATAAATTTACTATTGTAGTTTATTTTGATTTCTGGAGTAGAAATTATATTTTGTTCACCTCTTTTAGGAATTAAAGTATCAATAGTTATAGGCCTATCTTCATCAGCATTACTTTCAATATAAATATTTCCATCAGTTTCTATATAGAATGTAAAAAAAATAAAAAATATTAAAGTAATAGTAGTTATTTTTTTCATATTTTCCTCCCAAATCTATTTATATGACGAATTTAGTTTTAACAAAGAATTATTTTTTATTCAGCGAAGGAAAATTAAGTATATTTAGGCATTTATTTAATTTGTACAAACATAAGAGGACAAGATTAATTAATATAATATAGAAGGATTTTTAATTTTTAATTAATCATCTTCTTATTAAGGAGGATAAATATGTTAGCAGATTCTATAGAGATAAAAGTAAGAAAAAAAGATGCAATGAAACATATATTTAGAAAGACACCATTAATAAGTAAAATTGATCAATTTAATAGAAAAGTAGAAAATATACATTTAGAATATGTGGAATATAAAATACTAAAATATGAGATTATTAGTAGAAGAAAAAATAAGAATAACTTTAGAAACGATGATATAAACAATAACATAATTATGATGGTCAATACTTATAATGGGCATTCTAAGTCAATTGAGTGTGTGCCACAAACTGTTAAAAGGTATATTGCTAGAAGTTCTATAAAAAAATCTAATATTAAAGAAGATTATATAATTGAAAAAGTAAAAAATGAAATTTTAAATTATTTTGATAGTAAGATTAAGAATAATTCCATAGATAAACATATAATAAAAAATATTAGACTTATAGAAGTTAGCAGTATATATAAACCTTATTGGATAGGGGATTATAATGGTAAAGAAGTTTTTGTGGATGCATAGAAAAAGCTGTAAGTAAAAATCTTACAGCTTTTAAACTTTTATTTTTTATTATTTAGGTAATCTAAAGATTTCAAAGTATATCCTTCTTCTTCCCAATGAGTGATTACTTCATCTAATATTTCGCTATTAGTTTTTGAATTTGAGTGAAGTAAAACTATGGCACCAGGATGAGTTCTAGAATATATTTTGTTTTTGGCAAACTCGTGAGTAGGTTGCTGGTTGTTGTACCAATCAACATAAGCAAAACTCCAAAAAATTGAGGAATAACCTAAATCGCTAGTCATTTTTAATGATTCTTCGCTAAATTTTCCCATTGGTGGTCTAAAATATTTAGGCATTTCTTTTCCTATTACCTCTTTATATGTCTTAGCCACATCTAAAAGTTCCTTTTTAAACTTTTCCTGATCATGAATCGATGCCATGGAAACATGACTTACTGAGTGATTACATACTAAATGACCTTCTTTTTCCATTCTTTTTATTATATCTGGATTGTTTTTGATATAACTTTCAACTACAAAAAAATTACCTGGAGCATTGTGTTTTTTTAATACATCTAACATATGGTTAGTAAATCCATTTTCATAACCTGAGTCAAAAGTTAAATATATTACTTTTTCATTGGGATTTCCAACATAATAAGTGTTGTAGTTTCTGAAAAAATCGGCTTCCTTTATGGGTAAAGGTTGTTTACCATCTTCCCTGGGATTGAAATACCAGTTATATTCCTCGGTACTAATATCTTTGGAATAAATTTGAGTTTTTATCTTGGTGAATATTGAATTGTTATTAGCAATCACAAATGCAAAAACTAATAAAAATGCACCTATAATTATTAATTTATTTATGCTGTTTTTTTTCAAATCTAAACCTCCATTTCTGTCTTATTGAAATTTAGCTATACATATTATTGCCAAAAGGAATATAATAAATTTATGATTAAACTAAATTACTTTAGTGGTAATATAATAAGGTTAAGTAAAAAAATTCTTCAATAAACTATGAAAGGATGAGTCATGAATATAAATGAAATTAAAAGTATAGTACAAGATGTAGTTTTTCTTGATTTAGAAACTAGTGGACTAAATCCTTTTACAGCTGAAATATTAGAAATTGGAGCTATTAAAATAGAAAATAATAAAGCAACTTCTTTTCATACTTTAATTAAAAATAAAAAAGAAATACCTCTTGAAATTTTTTCTCTTTGTACCAATTTAAATAAAGGAGATTTAAATAATGCTCCTAATTTAGGGGATATAAAAAAAAATTTAAAGGAATTTTTAGGTGATAAAAAAATAATTTGCCACAATGGTGAATTTGAAAATAAATTTTTATCTCATTATATTCCAGAAATAAAAAATGAAATTTTAGACTCTATGGAACTTGCTGTTATATTAGAGCCTTATCATAAAGAATATAATTTGGAGTATTTAAAAAATACTTTAACAAAGGATTTATCTTGTGAAAAACACAGAGCTTTAGATGATGTTATAGATACAATAAAAGTTGTAAATGCCTTGCTTTTGAGACTGAAAAATGAAGAAAGTAAAAGCATGACTTTGGAAAATTTAACTTTTAAAATAAATTCAACTTTAAATGGATTTGGATTAAACAAATGGGTTTGGAGTAACATTATTGATGATGGAAATTACAATCTAGAAGACTTAGATGTGATTTATGAAGATGATGAAACTATTAATGAAAATAAAAAAGATATGAAAAACACTCTTATAGATAATAGATTTTGTTATGAGTATTTATTAAAGAAAAGTGAAATCTGGCAAAGTAAAAAAGGTTTTAACTATGAATTTAGACCAGGCCAATTTGAATTAAGCAAAATGATAAGAGAAACTATGAACACAAGAGGAGAAAATATTGCTTGTATTGAAGCTCCCACAGGTTTAGGAAAAAGTGTGGGATATTTGTTACCAAGTATAATGGAAAGTTATCTAAATCATAAAAGGATAATAATTTCAACAGATACAAAGGAACTTCAAACGCAACTTATAAAAAAAGATATTCCAAATGTAATACAATCTCTTGGTTTAGAGGGCAAAATTTCCTTTGGATATATTAAAGGAAAAAGTAATTATATTTGTGTGGAAAAATTAGAAAAATATATTAATGAGTATGATAAGAATAAATGTAGTGATAATGAAATATTATCTTTAATCATATTGGAAAGACTTGTGAAAGAAGGAATTTATGGAGATATTGAAGAGATTAATTACTTTATTTTAAATCATTTTCCAGATATAATCACTCATTTAAGACAAGTTTTCTGTGACCCTAATCTTTGTAAACCAAAGAAATGTTACAAGGAATGTCTTTACAAAAAAAGAGTAGAGGAATTAAAAGAAGAAGATATAACTGTAGTTAATCACTCTCTTCTTGCTAGATGGCCTTACAAAGATGAAAAGCCTATAGAAAACTTAATAGTAGATGAAGCACATAATTTAGTGGAAAAAGGCTATGAGTTTTTTGCTTCAGAAGTTGAATTTAGAAGTTTGAAGTATTTTTTACAAGAGATTTATCCATTTGAATTAGTACATAACAGTACTTTTACTTATACTAGTAGAAAGAAAAAGTCTCTAAAACCTTTTGACAGATTTTATAATTATATAAAAATGGAAGCAAACAATAAGTCTAAAGTAAGTAGAGAAATAAATCTTATAATTGAAGAAGCTGAATACATTTTAGAATACGGAAAAGTGAATAATTACTTAACTTTCTCTAACTATAACTTAAGTTGGGAGATAAATCTTCAAAGTGAAGAAAAAGCCGGTTCTTTATATAAAGACAAAAGATTGGTGGATGTAACATATAGCAAATACGGCGATTGTATAAAAACCTCACTAGATAAAATCCTTTCCAATTTAAAATCTATTTTATACATTTTGGATAGACAAATGGATGATGATAATTTGGATAAAGAAAATGACACTTATAAACAAGGTGAAAGTAAGGTTAAAGACTTGGAAGCTTTAAAAAATACAATAGAAGTGTTTTTAGAGTACAACGAAGCTGATTTATATGCAAGAATTGTGACCTTGCATAAGGATTTTAGCAATTTCTTATTTCAAGTTGTTCCTTTAAATATAGCTGATTTATTTGAAGAAAAAATATTATCTTCTTTAAATTCAGGCATATTCCTATCAGCCACTTTAACAGTAAATAATAATATGAAACATTTTGCTAATACTTTAGGGATAGACAGATTTATTCATAAGGAAAAGGTAATTGAACCTTTATTTGATTATAAAAGAAGAATAAAAATTATTACATTAGATGATATATCTTCTTACAAAAATAAAGAATTTATAGAAGATATGAGCAGAGTAATAGGAAACTTATCACCTTATACCAATGGTCACATGTTATCTTTGTTTAACTCAAAAGATAGACAAGAAAAGACTTATGAGATTTTAAAAGAATTTCTCCATGAAAAAAATATAGAAATTTACATGAACAAAAAGTATATAAAATTATTAAAAGATTTTAATAAAAAATGTGTCATCTTAGGTTCAAAAGGTTGTTTTGAAGGTGTGGATGTACCAGGAGATGGGTTGACGTGTGTAACTTTAGACAAAATTCCTAACTTAAATCCTAAAGACCCTCTTTACTCAACTATAATGAATAAATTTAATAAAACTTATTATGATGTAAACCAACCTCAAATGATAATTAAATTAAAACAAGCCATGGGAAGAATACTTAGAAGTAAGTACGATTATGGATGTTTTCTTATATTTGATATGGGAAGAAAAGAAAATTTATATAGGTTAAAAAAAGATTTACATCATTGTGATATAATAAATACTACTTACTTTAATCTTCCGCGTATTGTGAATCATCATTTAACTCTATGTAGAAAAGAAGTAATAAGAGATTTAATAAATGATATTAGTGATAGTGAAATAGTTAAAAATATGGATAGTAAAATGAAGATTGAAGAATATTTTAATGAAGAGATAAACAACAGATCAATAAATGCAAAGATTAAAATAAAAGATGAAAAAAACTACTTACTAAAGTATTTTGACTTAAAATATTTAATCAATAAAGATAATATTGATAAAAAGTAGACGCTATAAAAAGTACATGAATTATTCATGTACTTTTTTATTAGGTAAATTTTATTTCATATAATTTATAATAGTTTCACATATATTAGAAGAATTAATAATGCTGATTTCAGTTATTATACTATTATTACAAATTATAAACAAAGAATGTTTATTCAAATGCTCCTTGCTCTTAATGTCATAAAAATAAAGTACTTTATTTTCATTTAATAAATTAACAGCTATTCTTGGACAAATCAAGTTATATGTTGTATTAAATTCTTTAATATTATTGCCTATATAATTTCTATATCTATCTGTAATAAAATTTTCATTTAAAGTTGAAAAATTTTTATTATAATCTATTTTTATATCCATATTATTTATACTTGTCCCAAAATAATCTTCATTAATTATGTCAGTTTCATTAAATGAAGATTTTACAACTTTATTATCTTTGTACCAAAGTATAACATAAGAGTCGTCATCATTTATATCATAATAAGCTTTTATAATGGCATAATGATTAAAATCTCTAAGACTAATATAATTATGATGAACAGAAGATAAGTCTTTTATGTCTAGATAGTAAGTAGACTTTTCCGGAGAACCATAAATTTTTTCTACATCTCCGTATGTAACACCAACCAATTGCTTTATATCAGAAGTAGTTAATTTTGTTTGAATTTTGCTATCATTTAAGTCGTTCATTTCACAACCAAAACATAGTAAAATATTAAATAATAAAAATAAAACTATAAATTTTTTCCTCATTTCACATCTCCTAAATATTTATACAAATATTATCTATTTTTACTTAAAAAAATATACTTTGCATAACATAAAAGTATTAATACAAACTAATAAAAAAGACTTTTAGGAGGGCAAAAATGACATACATAATTTTATTAATCGGATTTTTATTTTTAATTAAAGGAGCAGATTTTTTTGTAGAAGGAGCTTCTTCCATAGCTAAAAGATTTAATATACCAAGCCTTATAATAGGTCTTACAATAGTTGCATTTGGAACTAGTGCGCCAGAGGCAGCTGTAAGTATAACGGCTGCCATGCGTGGACAAAATGAAATGGCTATAGCAAATGTGGTTGGATCTAACATTTTTAATATATTATTTGTTGTTGGAGTAACGGCAATGATAAGACCCATATATGTACAAAAATCAACAATTCTTAAAGAATTTCCATTTTTACTATTGTCATCTATAGTGTTGGTTATTTTAGCTTATGATGTAAAATTCCAAGGTTATAATGAAAATATATTAACAAGAGCAGATGGATTAATATTTATAGTTTTATTTATTATCTTCATATATTATTTAATTGATATGGCTATAAATAGTAATGATGAAACGAATGAAGAAAATTATAAAATAATGTCACTTCCAAAAAGTATTTTATTGAGTATAGGCGGACTTTTAGGTATTATAATAGGAGGTGATTTTGTAGTAAATAGCGCTTCAAATATTGCCATAGCTTGGGGAATGAGTGAAAACTTAGTGGGGCTTACTATAGTTGCTGTTGGAACTTCTCTACCAGAGCTAGCTACAAGTATAATTGCAGCGAAAAAAGGTGAAAGTGATATTGCTATTGGAAATGCAGTAGGATCAAATATATTTAATATATTATTTGTTCTAGGTGTGTCGTCTTATATTAGTAATGTACCTGTACAAGTTGAAGCTTTTACAGATATGTTAGTAATGATAGTATCTACATTAATAGTATATCTTCTTGCTATTTCAAATAGAAAGATAAGTAAAGTAGAGGGTATGATTATTAATTTACTATATATTGCTTATTTTATTTTTATAATATATAGACAATAAATTTTTATTATTATTGGGGGAAATGAATGGATATTGGAGTAATTATTAATCAAATGTTAGTTTTATTTATAATAATGGTAATAGGTTATATTGCTAATAAGAAGAATATTTTAGATGTTAATGTGAATAAAAAAATATCTTCACTGCTTTTAAATATTACAGCACCAGCTTTGATTTTATCATCAGTAGTAAATCGAGGTAAAGAAGGAGATCCAAAGCTAGTTTTAGATATTGCTATTATTGCCATAATTTTATATGCAATCTTACCTTTTATAGGTATGTTTTTGGCTAAATTTTTAAAAGTACCAAAAGAAGATGAAAAATTATATCAATTTATGACTATATTCGCAAATATTGGATTTATGGGCTTTCCAGTTATAGAATCAATATTCGGAAGTGAAGCAGTGTTTTTTGCGGCAATTATTAATTTAGTATTTAATGTTTTTTGTTACAGTTATGGTATTTATTTAATATCTGAAAGTAACAAATTATCTTTTGATATTAAAACTTTAATTAATCCAGGAATTGTAGTATCAATAATTGCTATTATTATATATATAACAAATATGGAAGTACCATTAATAATAAAAGAAACAACTTCCATGATAGGTGGAATTACTACGCCTCTTGCAATGATGCTGATAGGATCTTCTTTAGCGCAAATACCAATAAAAGAAGTATTTTTAGAAAAAAGATTATATCCATATACCTTTATAAAACAAATAATTATACCTATAATTTTTTTCTTAATATTAAAACATTTTGTTACAAATGAACTAATACTTGGAATTATAATAATTGTTTCAGCAATGCCTGTAGCAACTATAACTATAATGTTTTGTAATGAGTATGAAGGAAATATAAATCTGGCATCTAAAACTATTTTTATCACAACGTTATGTAGTGTAGTAACAATACCTGTGTTAGTTTACATATTGTTAACTTAAAAAGCTATGAGCTAGAATAATCTAGTTCATAGCTTTTTGTTATTCATTTACAAAGAAGGTATTTGCCCAAAAGTATCTTGAAGTTCTTTTTCAAAAACTGTAGGATTATTTATTGATTCATACATAGCCCTTAGGAGAATGTTAGCTTGATCAAATGTTGATTGCCAAGCGAATATTCCACCTAAACAATTTTGACGTATATATTGTGATTTTATGAAAATTGATACTTCGTTATCGAAAGACATGGCAAATTCACCATCTTTAACTAAATAAGGAACCTTTGCATCATTATCAAATCTGTATTCAAACCCATTTTTATTTATATAAGATTTTCTAAGTTCATCATAAGATCTAGTTATAGTGGCACCAAGTCGTCCGTAAAATGGTATACCAAGTAGAATTTTTTCAGATGGCATACCGGCATCAATTAAATTATTCACCATATTATCTACACTATATCCAGGTAAAGAGAAATCAGAAGCAAATAAGTTAGATTGATGATTCATTGCATTTTTGCCAGTTTCCCCTGCAGTAAAGTCATAACTCATTAGATTGAAATGAGTGATTAAAGGAGCTATTTTATCTATTTCAGCACTTCTGTTAATATATCCATAATCACCAGTTCCAGCAACACTTATCCAAGTCTCAGGTCCAAGTACATCTCTTAGGGCTGTTAATAAAAGTGTGAAGTTTTCTCTATCTTCAGGTCTTGATTTAATTCCAGCAGCACCACTTCCAGGATATTCCCAGTCAATATCTATTCCATCTAATTTATAATCATTTATAAGCTTTTGTACATTTCTAGCAAAAGCATATCTAGATGCTGGTGTTGAAGCTGCATCAGAAAATCCCTCTGCTCCCCATCCCCCGATGGCAGCTATTACTTGAAGATCTGGATTTATATCTCTTAATTTTACTAAAGATTTCAAATAAGTTGGAGTTGGAACAACTAACTCGCCATTAGAGCTAATTTGTACAAAGGCATAAATTATAAAATCTAAAAAGTTAGGATCTATATTTTTAGGATTACCAAGAACATATTCTCCAACTATAGGTGCTAAATCAGGGCATTTAGGGTTTAATGTGTCAGGTTTTAATTCTACATCTATTGGAGGTCTCATGAATATTGAATTTTTCTCAATTGCTTTTTTTGAAGATTTTATTCTTTTTTTACATTTATTACACTCATCTTCAATAAAACAAATATACCAATCTAAGCATTTATATTCTTTGTTACAGCTATTAACTCTTTCTTGCAACTCTTTAAAAGTTTTTGGTGGTGGAAGCATAACAGGAGTACCTGGTAACCAGTTAGCAGGAGTAAGCACCTTACATTTATCAGAAGTTTGTAAAGCATCTACAATTCTAAGTATTTCAGGAATATTTCTTCCAGTGGTTAGTGGATAATAAAGTATTGTTCTTAGAATCTGCTTATCATCTATTATAAATACAGTTCTTACAGTTGAAGTAGAACTCATTTCTTCGGAAATCATTCCGTATTGTTTTGCTATTTTCATATCTCGATCTTCTATGATTGGAAAAGGTATAGTTATTCCTGTAATTTGCAAAATATTATATACCCAAGCTAAATGAGAAGCATTGCTATCAACGCTAAGACCTAATAACTTAGTATTTCTTTTTTCAAACTCTGGAGCTAAGTTTGTAAATGCTATAAATTCAGTAGTACATACAGGAGTAAAATCTCCTGGATGAGAAAATAGTACTAACCAACTACCCGCATAATCAGAAAGTTCTATGGGACCAAAGGTAGTATTCGCTTTAAAGTTTGGGGCCTTTTCTCCTAAGTTTGGAAGACATGTCATAAAATCACCTCGTTTAAAAAAATTATATATCTATTTATTTTATTAATTATTGAGATTTAATGTTACAAATTTAAGATATTTACTATTAAAAGGTTATGTTTAAATAATCAGCTTTTATTAGATTGTAAAATAACTTTTTTTTCTACAATATAATTTATAAACATTGCCAAAATTGTATAAGTTTGTTATTATTATAGATATAATGTTATTTTTATAAATATTTATAAAGTTGAGGTGAGGGGCATGAAGAAAACATTTAAGAGGTTAATAGGAAAAGGCATAAATATGTTTAACCACATAAGAAAAATAGGGGAAAGAATGTTAAAGATTACAGTACAGTCGGCAGTTGTTTGTTGTCCTGTAGTATTAACACTAGTAATAGTTAATGCTTTGCTAGGTGTAAATATAAGGTTTAGTTATTACTTAATGTTAGCTGTATTCGTCACAGTATGTTCATCTCTAATATTATGTGCGTTTAAATGGGAACAAATTATTGCAAAACCTATTACGGTGTCTAAGAAAACTGTTCCTGCTAAAACTGATAGAAAAACACAAAGAGCAATTCACAGAAAGAGAAAAAGAATATCATAGTCAAGGGGCTTTAAATATAAAAAAACCGCAATTTATTTTAATAAATTTGCGGTTTTTTTATATTTAAAACATATTATTTTATAAGAGTAAATTGAATAAGGAGGTTAATATGAAATTTTCGGTTTTTAGCAAAAGTGTGGTAGGATATAAAAATATAATTAAAAACAAATCATCACAGGATTATTTAAAATTTGAAAATATAGAAGATGGATTAATATGTGCTGTAGCAGATGGCCATAGTGGTGAATTTTTTACTAATAGTGACTTAGGATCAAAGTTTGCATGTGAAGTGACAATTGAGATATTAAAAAAATATGCAGATGAAGATATAAGCAAAATTGAAGAGTTATTAGATAATGAAACATTACAAAAAGAAATTTGCAATGGATGGAGAGTGCTAGTTGAACAAGATATGAAAAAAAGTCTTCCAGCAGTATTTAAATATAACTATTTTGTATATGGTACTACTCTGCTGGGAGTTATGATAAAAAATGATTATATAATCTATTTAAAACTTGGTGATGGAGATATTTTAATTAAACAAGATAATAATATTAAAAAAGTATTGCCTTCATACAACAAAAATATAGTGGATTGTTTAGCAGAGGAAATGGCTTATGATAAAATGATTTATAAAGTCATAAGATATGACATGAATATAAGCAACATAATAATTTATTCAGATGGCTTTGAAAATAGCTTTGGTTCATATAAAAGTATGGTAAATGAAATAGATAATACATTGATAAAGTACAATAAGAATATATTTTCTAAAATGAAGTTAGAGAAAAATTATGATAAGGAATTAAGTAACTTAAGTAAAAATGGAAGTTTAGATGATATAAGTATTATTTTTGTGAATGTTTCACTGTAAACATGTAAATTTAGTCTATTGTTGATATATGTTGACCTTTTAGTAATATGAATGAAAAAATGAAAAATATGCATATTTATGTTATAATTAATAAAAGTTTGTTTATGGAAAAATTAATTTAAGAAAGGAAAAAATAATGAATTTTAAGGCATTTTATGATAAAGTAGTTAATCTAATATATGATAATAGACGAAATATAGTAAGAATTTCATTCTCGGCTCTGGCGCTATTACTTTTACTCATAGTTATTTATTTTAGTAGTGATAATTTCAACATAAATAATGAAGTCAATACTTTAATTACATATATAGAAGAGAGACAGTATACTATGGCTGAAAATTACTATGATGATATAGAAAAAGAATTTTCTGATTCTAAAATGAGTAAATTTAATAAAAAAGTATCTAAGAAGTTGTCTGCATTGCTTATTAATAGTGCAGATATGTATATTAATGGACAAGTAACAAAAGAACAGTATATGGGGCTTGTAAACACAGTTAATGCACTAAACCCCATAAGTATTGCCCCAGAAAATTTAATAGACTTAGGAAAAAGAGTAGATGAAATGTATAAAGAAGAAAATATTACTTACGAATCGGCATCTTCATTTTTACAAATCACATCTTCTTTAAATGGTGTTAATGAAGGATTAGATGAATTTAAACAACATATAGAATCTCTTTTTGAATCTAGACAAATATATAAAGAAGGAACTAAAAGTCAGTCTATAAAAAAGTACCATGAAGCCATAGAATTGTATGATAAAGTGATTAAAGAAGATGAAAAATATTATTCTTTGGCACAAAATGCAAAGAAAGAATGTATAAAGGTTATGCATGATTATTATATTAATCAAGCTAAAAGCTTAGCAAGTGAAGGAAAGTATGAGGATGCATTAAAATATTTAAGCTACTTAAGTCCATACTATGATGAAGAGGAAATAAATGATTTAATAGAGCAGTATAATAAATATGTTTCTAATTATACTATGACAAGTAGTGATATTATAAATTTAATATCAAGAAGAAGTAATGAAAATA
This sequence comes from Terrisporobacter mayombei, assembly GCF_020748465.1. GTDB lineage: Bacteria > Bacillota > Clostridia > Peptostreptococcales > Peptostreptococcaceae > Terrisporobacter > Terrisporobacter mayombei. Next base: position 484,320 of record NZ_JAHZMP010000001.1, on the reverse strand, counting down.
AAGATGATTTATCTGTAGTGTCTTACTTACAAACTGTAAATGGAAAAAGATATTACTACGGTGAAGTAGCAAAGAACGATAAAGTTATTAATGAGGTATTGATTGACACCGAGACTAAAAAACTTTATTCATATAAATCAGACAAAAAAGATTATAACTGTGACTACAGTGATGCATACTTTAAAATAGATGATGATAGTGGACAGATTATTTTTTCTATAAATAAAGACGAGGCTAAATCAATATTAGAGGACAAATTAAAAGAAAATGGTAAAAAATATAATAGTATAGAATTACTAGATGAAGATAAGCAAGAAAAATATAGTAATGATGAAGTAAAAAATATGATAAATGAAAATGGTAATATATACTACTATTTTATGGTTAAAACAGGTTGGTTTAAACCTAAAGAAATATATATGATTAATATTTATGACAAAACTATTTATAATTTAGAGAATGACAAAGTACAACATGTTTAAACATAAGTAATACAACAAGGAGACACATAATGAAGAATTTAAAAGGAATAAATTTAGCTATTGTTATATTAAGTGGTATCTTAATTTTGACTTTCGGATTTGGTTATATGCAAATTAACAATGACAAAATAGCTAAAAATACCTATGTGAAAGATATTGATGTAGGAAATTTAAGTAAGGAAGATGCAAAAAAGAAAATATTAAGTGAATACAAAATAGATACAATAACATTTAAATATAATGATAAAGCATGGAATATTAATCCTAATGATATAGATACAAATTACGATATAGATAAAACAATAGATAATGCTTATAAGGTTAATAGAAATAAAAATATTTTTTCAAATATAGTAGATACACTAAAATCTACTTTTGGTATTAAAAACTATATAAATGTAGTGGTTGATTGTGATGAAGATAAAGTAACTTCAGAACTTGAAAAAATATCAGAAGAAGTTAATGTAAGTATGAAAGATGCAAAGTTAAATGTATCAGATAATAATATTGAAATTAGTCAAGATAAAGCTGGTTTACAAGTTGATATTAGTGCCACAATAGCTAATTTAAAAAAATCTTTACAAGAAGGACTATTTGAAGAAAGTTTAGTTGTTACAAAAGTAGAACCTAAGATTAGAAAAGAAGATTTAAAAGATATAAATACTTTACTTGGAAGTTTTCAAACAGTTTTATCAGATGTAAGCCCTGGTAGAATAGAAAATATTCAAATAGCAACAGAGAGGACTAGTGGTGTATTATTAATGCCAGGAGAAGAATTCTCTTATAATAAACATACAGGATTAAGAACAGTTAAAAATGGATATAAAAATGCAACGGTAATTGTTAGTGGAGAAGCTGTACAGGGTGTAGGTGGTGGAGTATGTCAAGTTTCTACAACTTTGTATAATGCAGTTTTATATGCAGGTCTCGATATAGTGAAAGTATCTAATCATTCTATACCATCAAGCTACGTAGATAAGGGCAGAGATGCTGTTGTATCTGATAGTGGATTAGATTTTGTGTTTAAGAATGATTATGATCAACCAGTATATATTAAAAATTACTACAATAATGGAGTAATCACTTGCCAGGTTTATGGAAGTAATAAAGAAAAACAAAATATAAAAATTAATACAAGTATAGATAAAGTAACTAAAGCTCCAACTAAAGAAGAAAAAGATCCAACACTAGAAAAAGGAAACGAAAAAATACTAGAATATGGAAGAGATTCTTATAGTGTATCAACTTATAGAATTTATTATGATGAAAATGGAAAAGAAGTAAAAAAAGAAAAAATAGCATCATCTTTCTATCCATCTAAACAAAAAGTTGTGGCGATAGGAACGAAAAAAGAAGAAAAACCATCAAAAAAAGAAGAAAATAATTCTTCTACTACGGATAACTCTAATAACAATTCTAATAAAAATGAAGATAATAGTGAAGAAAACAATAAGAGCAACAATGATAAGGATAACAACAATAATAATACTCAAAAGGAAGAAGATATACCTGTAGAAAAAGAGTAAATTATAGACCTAGTTTAATCTAGGTCTTTTTATTTTTAAAATATACAATATATTTAAAAATAAAATTATACAAAATATCTGTAGATATATAATTTTTTGACTTAATATAACAAATATGATATCTTAAAGTATACACAATGTAAGGGAGGAGATTAAAATTTTAGGAGAAGAGATTAGAATAGACATAGATAATATGCCTAGAAAAATTCTAAATATAGATTTAATTGAAGAAAAAAATAGTGACTTTACTTTCTTTGAGATAGATGAAGATGAAAATAATGAAACTTTAAAGGCATTAAAACAGTCTTATGTTACATCAAACTATAAAGATGAAACAATACTTAATTTACAGCAGGAGTTAAAAGCACATACTAATGTGTTGCCAAAGGAAATAAAACTAGAGTCTTATAATAAGTATAATAATGCATTGGAGTTAGCACAAAAGAGTTACATAACAACAGCCATTAAATTGGTAGATGAGGCATTACAACTTAATCCTAAAGATGAAGATATTTTAAATTTAAGAGGTCTTTTAAAATTACTAAAATGTGACTTTGCAAAAGCTTTTGAAAGTTTTTACACAGCTCAGTGTTATGGAAATAATGAATTATCAAGGAAATATGTAGACAAATTATCTTCAAGGAAATTTAAAGTGTTCTTAGAAAGATATAATCACTCTATTAGGTTTATTAATGAAGAAATGAATGAAGAGTCTATGGAAATATTTGACTCTTTAATATTAGAAGATCCTGAACTTATTGAACCATATGTAATATTAATATTATTATATGAGAAGATGGGTAAAACTAAAGAAAAGGAAGAATTATTAGATAGACTTAGATTTGTAGATGCAGATAATTATCTATTTGATAAAGATCATGACCCTATAAATGAAGAAGAATTTTCTGTGGCAGTAACTAAAAAAGAAAATAAACAAATTGAAAAGTTAAAAGAACATAAAAATATACTGAGTAAAAAGAAAAATATGGCTTACATTATAGTTGGATTATTAATTGTAGTTATTGGAGCTACAGCAATATATAGCAAGAACAAATTAGACAAGCTTCATGACGAGCTAAGTAAAAAGCAGGAAGCAATTTCTGAAAAAGAAAATGAGTTAAGTGTTAAAGATAATGAGTTAGAAAAGAAAGAAAATGAAATATCTAAAAAAGAAGAAGATTTAGATAAAACAAATAATGAATTAGATGATGCAAAACAAAAGGCAGAAGATGCTAAATTAATAAAGCAAGGTGAAGAAGCTTTATTTATGAAGGGTATTTCATATGAAAAAGCTGGAGATTATGAAAAAGCTTTAAAATATTTTAAATTGGCAATTGAAAACAGTAAAAATGGTACTTTTAAATCAGCATCTATTTATCAATCAGGTTTATGCTATGAAAAATTAAATAAAGATAATGAAGCCATCTCTTATTATCAAAGATATGTTAATACATTTACTAAATCTTATGAATATTTCGATGATTCTTATTATAGAATGGGAATGTTATACTATGAAAATAATCAATTGAAAAAAGCAAAAGATTGTTTCTATTCCTTAAGATATGAAGATCCAGATAGTAGTTATCTTGTGACTGAAAAAGTAAAAAATATTTTAAAAAAATAATAAGATGTAGAAAGATATAGGTTAAAATTTTAAGCTATATCTTTTTTTATTGGCGCAGAAATTTTATTTTAGTATATGTAAGTTAAAAAAATAATAAGATATAGAAAGATTATTATTTTTAGGAGAGATTAGATGAGTAGGGAGTTGATTTTGCCAATACTAAGAGATGGTAAGTATGGGTTTATTGATAGTGGGTATAATATGGCTATTAAACCTAAATATAACTATGTTTCTAGTAGGTTTAAAGAAGGCTACTGCATTGTTACTTATATAAAAAAAATAAGGAATAATACAAAGTGGGTTTTTGGATATATAGACAATAAGGGCATTACAAATTTATTTTTGCAGCTTGAAAGCGCAAATCAGTTTTGTGAAGGGCTATCAAAAATTCGAATAGATGGTAAATATGGATTTTTTAATGGGAACTTAGAACAGGAGATAAAACCTCAGTATAGAGCAGCTTTAAACTTTAATGAAGGCCTTTGTGGAGTTAGGTTAAATAAAAAGTGGGGATTTATAAATAAGCAAGGAGATATGGTTATAGATCCTATTTTTTCTTATGTAAATAACTTTTATGACGAAAGAGCTTTAGTAGAAATTAAAAATAGATATGGTTATATAGATAAAAGTGGAAACATAATTATAGATGGAGATTTTATTATGGGATCTGACTTTTCACAAAATTTAGCTAGTGTTAGAAAAGATAATAAGTGGGGATATATAGATAAAAATGGAAAACTAGTTATTGACTATTTATATGATAAAGCAAAGAGCTTCAAAGAAGATTTGGCTCCAGTATGTATTAATAATAAATGGGGATATATAGATAAATTAGGCAAATTAGTTATTGATACAAAATTTGATTATGCATGTAGCTTTAATGAAGGATTAGCCAGGGTGAATGTAAAAAAAAGTCATTTTTCACAAGGGCATTGGGGTTTTATTAATAAAGAGGGACAAATGGTAATCAAACCCGTGTTTAAATCTGCATCTGATTTTCTAGAAGGGTATGCTCAAATTAATGAAAGTAAAAATAACTACATTGATAAAAGTGGAAAATTCATTATAGGTGGATCTATGAAATAAATATGAAAATAGAGACTTTGTATTAAAAATGTATTGAATGCAAAATTTCCCTTTGAAAAAAAAATGAAATAAATCATGCATAGTTGGAAGAAATATGATAATATAGTAATGTAAAAAACAAGAAATATGTTTGTTACAATTCGTTTTATTTATTTGGAGGGTGTTTTATGAGTAAGGTTAATACAATGGAGCATGACAATATTTATGTAAGGTACTCAATAATAATAGTGGGTATTACAATTATGTCCATTGGTGTAAATGGTTTCTTAAGACAGGCACATTTGTTAAGTGGAGGAGTAGCTGGTGTATCAACAGCAATTAATTACTTATCTAATATAAATGTTGGATTAATTACGTTTCTTATTAATGTACCTATTTTTATTCTAGGATTTATATTTTTAGAGAAAGATTTTTTAATTACAAGTCTAATAAATATGATACTTTTTTCTGTAATTATTGGTATAACGCAAGACATAGGAAATATTATTCCAATTGATGATATACTACTGCAAAGTGTGTATGGTGGAATATTATGCGGAATAGGTAATGGGCTCGTATTTAGAACAAAATCATCTCTTGGAGGCACAGATATACTAGGCGCAATCCTAAAGAATAAATTAAATATTGCGATGAAAACTACTAGTTTCGGAACAAATTTAGCCATTGTATCTGTAAGTTCTTTATTATTTGGAGCAAATTTAGCTTTATATACTTTGATTTCAATGTTTATAAATGCTCAAGTTATGAGTTATATAAAGGATGCATTAAATGATGAAAAAGCAGTTATGGTATTTTCTAATAATTCAGAACCAATAGCAGCTGAGATTATGGATAATTTAGTTAGAGGAGTAACATTTTTAAATGCAGAAGGTGGATATACTCATGAAAAGAAAAAAATTATTTATTGTGTAGTTTTATCTAGGGAAATTCCAAAAATAAAAGAGATAGCATTAAAATATGATGATAGAGCTTTTATTTCAGTTAATGATATAAATGAAGTTAAGGGTAAAGGATTTAAAGAAAAATTCTTATAAAGTAAAGCCAGACTATGTTCTGGCTTTTATTAATTTAAAATAAAGATAGAAACTTTTATATACAGTTTATATTATAATATCTATAAGAATTAATAAAATACGTATATATACAATTATAAAACTAAGTAAGTATGGAAAAAAAATTTCTATTACTTTATAATAATATATAAGAAATACCATAGAGAAAATGGGGGATGAAGATGAGTATATCAAAAGATTTTGTTAATATATATAAAGATTACTTAAGTGAGGTTAATATCTATAAAAAAACGATTAAATCAGTTGAAAGTATGAAAAGAAAAGCAGAAAAAAAACAAGCTGTAGCAACTGAGGAAGAAATGTCTTTAGTAGAAAAAGAAGAATTAAATGAAGAAGACGAATTTTCATGTAGCAAGGATAAGATTTACTATTTTTCAAACGGAGATAAATATATAGGAAAAATAGAGAAAAATGAATTACATGGTAGGGGCTATTATGCAATGTATAATGATGGTAAAGTTATCATGGAATATCTGGGTGAATTTGAAAATAACTTAAGAGAGGGTATTGGTGAATGCAAATTTGAAAATGGCAACCTTTATTTAGGAAAATTCAAGGGTGACTTAATGAATGGAATAGGCCAAATGAGTTATTCTAATGGAGATGAATACATAGGTGAATGGAAAGATGGTAAAAAACATGGAACCGGAATATTTACGTGGAGTGATAACGTAAAATACAATGGAGAGTTTAAAGAAGGAAAGATGGATGGAGAAGGTCAATGTTTTGATTGTAATGGAAACATTATTTATGAGGGACAGTGGAAAAATAATCTAATACATGGATTTGGAACTTATATTTGGAGTGAAGATAAAAGATATGAGGGAGAGTTCATGCATGGCAAAAAACATGGACAAGGTACTTTTTATTTAAATGGAGAATTAATTTATGAAGGAACATGGAAATTTGATAAGCCATCTGTTTTTGGAAGAAGTTTAGACGAATTATTTTGTGTTAAATTATAGCTTTATCTTATGATAAAGCTTTTTTAATACTAGTGAAGTTGTTTTTTATTTCACTTTAATTTGAAAGGGTGATTTTTTGAAGAAAATAATATCTATATTTCTGGTGATATTTCTGGTGTTTTTTTATAATGCAGGTTATTTTATGGAAATTAGAAATGCAATAGAAGAAAAATTTTTGAAAAAAGATTCAGAAATAAGAATTGAAAAAGATGATAATAAAGAAACTAATACAAAAAAAGTATATAACTTTAAAAAAATTAAAATAGGTGATTCAAAAGATTCTGTTATAAAAAGAATAAATCAACCGAATAGAATAGACAAAAGTGAGTATAACTTTAATTGGTATGTGTACAATGCTTATAAAGAAAATTTTGTTATGGTAGGAATAAAGAATAATAAAGTAGTAGCTTTATTTACAAATAATATTGATTCTTGTGAAAACGAAGGGATTTATATCAACAAAGATATAAAAGATATAAAAGAAAATTATAAAGCATTAAAGTATAGAAATAAAGGAAATATAAAATATGAAATATCCTCTAATGACGAGTATAGCATCATATATAAAAATAAAAAGTATATTACAGTGTTCTATGATAAGTTTAATAAAAATAAAATTTGTGCTTATCAAATAATTGAAAAATCTTGTGAAGATGAAATAAAAAATATATATGCTCCACAAGATAAGGATATAGAAAAAAGTTTTATGTATCAAATAATAGACTTAGTAAATAGTACACGATATAAAGATAATTTAAATAAATTATCTTATGATGAAAAAGCAACTATATGTGCTAGAAAACATAGTGAAGATATGAAAAATAACGATTTTTTTGATCATGTAAATTTAAAAAATGAAACTCCATTTGATAGAATGGAAAAAGAAGGCATTAATTATTTAAGCGCAGGAGAAAATATTGCAGTTGGCCAAACAAGTGCTATATTTGTTCATAATGGATGGATGAATTCAGAGGGTCATAGAAAAAATATTTTGGGGAATTATAAATATATCGGTGTAGGAGTTGTATTTGGAGGGAAATATAAAACTTACTACACAGAAAACTTTTTTGGTTAATACAAGGAAGGAAGTAAGACTATAATGACATCTAAAGTTAAAAGCATTTTATTATTTATGATAACCTTGTTTATTATAATTCCTAATTATTATGAGGTATCTTCATTAGTACAAAATAACGATATATTTTTTAAAAATGGTTCACGAGAAGAAAAAATAATAGCATTAACCTTTGATGATGGGCCGCATCCAAAAGAAACCCATGAAGTTTTAGATGTGCTAAATAAATATAATGTTAAAGGAACTTTCTTTGTGGTAGGAAAGCATGCTAATTGGTATAGCGAACCATTAATAAGAGCAGCTAAAGAAGGACATGAAATAGGTAATCATACATTTACTCATCCTGACATTAGCAACTTAAGTAGTGAAGATATAAAGAAAGAAATAAAAGAATGTGAAGATACGTTAGTTAAACTAACAGGAAAAAAACCAACTTTATTTAGGCCTCCATATGGAAGTTATAGTAAGGATAAGCTGGGGGAAATTGCAAAAGAATGTGGGTATAAAATAATACTTTGGACTACTATAGATGCTAAAGATTGGAAAAATCCACCTTCATCACAAATTTCTGATATTATAATAAATAAAGCTCAAAATGGAGACATAATTTTGCTTCATGATTATGCAACAGAAAACACTGTAAAAGCATTAGATACAATAATACCTGAGATGATGAAAAAAGGATACAAATTTGTTACTGTATCAGAATTAATTAGTAAATAAAATTTAATGAGATTGAATTACAATGACTAAAAGGATTTGGTTAAATGTATAATAAAGTTTATGAAAAAAAAGAGTTTATCATTTTCCAAGTGAAAAATGGCTATATTGCTTATAATACTAAAAAAATATTTAAGGATGGTCATACTCATCTTAGATGTTTTGAAAGCGCTAAAACTGCCATTGACTTAGTTATAAGAAAAAAGGTACCAAGAAGTACTGACTTATATTACCTTACAAGTCTTATTAGATTAAGTGAAAATATTGCTTATATCACAAAAATAAATGAATTAATTAAATACAGAGAAGAAAAATTAAATAGAGAAAATTATCAACAAAATAAAATAAAAATATTGAAAAGGAGCATTTAGCTCCTTTTTTTGACTTTAAATATAAAAATAATTAATTATATTACATATAGTAACAAATTTTTTAAATTTAACATATAGTATATCAAGGATAGCTAAAAAATATCCTTAATGAGGGGTGAAATATATGTATAAGGACAAGCGTAAATGTTATTGTAAAGATAAAAGTTATAAAAAACATTGCTGCTGTGAAAAAAAATGTCATCATGAAAACCATCATTGTGATCATATATGTGAAAAATCATGTAAATGTAGACGTTGTTGTAAATGTAGACGATGTTGCAAATGTGGATGCTTTTGTAATATGATTCATTTCCAAAAAAGCAAGAGAGGCTGTAGATTTGTTTTTGAATGTGAATGTGGACACTGTTTTGAATGTATATGCGATCTTAAGGGTAATTGTTGCTGTGAAAGAGAGTGTTGTTGCTTAGATAAGAAAAATACAATTAAATTTAATGCTACTTTTGTAAATGACATTTGTAATAAGAAAAAAACTTGTAACAATAATTGCCTTAATAAGAATAAATGTTGTAAATGTAAATAATATAGAGTCACTTAAGTACTTGAAAATTTTTGAAATTTAATTTATACAGTAACTAATAGGCACTCTCATGATAGTAAATAAACACTCTCATGAGAGTTTTTCTTATGTCTATATGAGGAATTAAAAAAAATAAAAAACATATATTTAATTAGAATAATACTTTTATATAGAACATTAAAAGGTAGGTGAAAGTTAGTATATTTATGAAAAAATTAAATCCATCATTTATTCCTAAATTTAAAAATAAATTAGATAAACTACCTGTTTTTGTACCATCTTTTTATAAAAGAGAAGATAAAATAAATCATCATTATAGCATAGATGCCTGTGAATTTTATCAACAAATATTACCGGAAGGTTTTAATAAAACGAAGGTATGGGGGTTTGGGGGACTATGTAAAGATGAAAACAATAAAGGTATTAAATATGTAAAACATTCTCCAGGACCTACGTTTGAAGTGGATGAAAATGTTAATACAAACATACAATGGAATAATAAAATATTAGGAGAATACATGTTTAAAATTGACAAGACACTTACTTGGCCTAATCCTAATAATATAGTGTCTAATGATATAGATGGTGATTCTAAAGAAGGTCAGTGGCCTCCTACTTTAGTTATGCATATTCATGGAATATGTGTACCTCCAATTTACGATGGTCACCCTAAAGCTTGGTATACAGCAACAGGTCTTAAGGGGCCAACTTATTCTACTAATTATTATAAATATACAAATGAGCAAAGAAGTGCTATGCTTTGGTACTATGAACAAAGTCCAGGGGTATCTAGGTATTCAGTCTACTCAGGGCTATGTGGCTTATATTTTATAAAAGACGAAAAGTATAATTTACCAAAGGATGAGTATCATATTCCTTTAACCATTCAGGATAAGTCCTTTTATGAAGATGGATCTCTTTTTTATGATAATGAAAAAACTAATTCAAATCATCCTTACTGGATAAATAAGTTTTATGGTGATACTATTTTAGTTAATGGCAAAGTATGGCCTAATTTAAATGTAAAAAATCAATTGTATAGATTTAATATACTTAATAGTTCTAACAGTAGACCGTATAAGATAGCTTTGTCTGATAACAGTAATATGATTCAAATAGGTAGTGATGGTGGATATATTGATAAACCTCAAGAATTGTTATATTTTGTACTATATCCAGGAGAAAGAATTGACTTACTTATAGATTTTTCTAAATATAAAGAAAATGATAAGATTATAATGAAAAATCTATTTTCTTCAGACGAGTGTCAGGATATTATGGAATTTACAGTTAAAAAAATTAGTAAAAAGATAGAGTATCATTTACCTAGAAATTTTATAAAATATCCTCCTATGAAAATTAACACCAATAAACTTTCTACTTTTCTTTATGAACGAAAAAAGGGAGAATGTAAAGATGGATATTTTATAAATAATGAGACATATCTAAATCCTCCAGATATTATTATGAAAGTTGGTTCAACTTTTTTATGGGAATTTATAAATCTGTGTGATGATGATGTGTGTTTGCACATACATCTAGCTAATTTTCAAATTGTAGAAAGACAAAAAATTAATAAAGATAAATGTAAAGAAATATATGAAAAAAATAAAGTATTAAAATCTATTAATATAGATGAAGTATGTGAAGGTTCTGTAGCATTACCTAAAATTTATGAGAGCGGATTTAAGGATACCCTGCACTGTCCTCCATCATATATAACTAGAATAATTATTAGATATGCACCAACTTATATAATGGATGAAGTTAATATAGGTGAAAATTATTTTTCATTTAATACAAGTGATGGGCCAGAGTATATTATAAATTCTCAAATTTTAGAGCAAAAAGATAACTACTTAGTTAGACCACAAATTGTACTTTCAGGAGAATAAAATAGACATGTGATTAAATAGGAGGTTATATGTATTTATATTTAAATAATAATTTAAATGAGAGAGATACTTTAACAGCTCATATTAAGTTGAATAATATTTGTAGTGGAGGATGTACAAATTGTGGAAAATATTTAAAATCTTTATGTTTATGTACACCATATAATAATATAGGAAAAGAGCTGATTTGTAGTAGCTGGCTAGGTATAATAGACTCATTGTTTAACGTAGGTATAAAAAAAGTATTTTTTACAGGTGGAGATCCGTTTTTCTATGAAGATTTAGATAAAATAGTAAATTTTGCTTTAAAAAAAGGAGTAGAGGTTAATATAGTAACTACGGGGTTAATGGATATACCAAAGGCCTTGTCTTATGATGGGAATATCATACTTACAGCATTTGAATATAGAAATTATAAGTATATATTAGAAAAGTTTGAAAAATTTAAAAATGTATATGTTTGTTATATTGATGATGATTTATATAAAGATTTTAAAGATTATTTAAAAGGAAATATGAAGGTAATAAAGTGTGCTGTAAATAAAGAAATGAATTTTAATTCTACACATATATTTATTAATGAAGAAGGAAAAATATTAAACAACTTTGAGGAATTCGAAAATTATGCATTTTAGAACTGAATATTAAAAATAAAAGCATTTGATTACAAATCAAATGCTTTTATTTTTAATAAAATCACATAATTTTTAGATTTATTTTAATACTATAAATATCGCGTATTAAAATAATTAAGATTGTCAAGGAGAAATAGTATAAATTTATTTCAAATAAATTAAATATTATAAAATAGGAATTGAAATATTTGAAAAAAACATATTTTATAGTGAAATTCGACAAATGAAAGAAATTAAGGTGTGAAAATAAAAATATTTATTCTTGAAAAAAGTTATAAAAAGTAATAAAAAAAAGAAGGGTATTAACAAAAAAAGTCGAATTATGTATAATAGTATTTGACAAATGAAAAATTTAATGTAAAATAGAAATGTTACGAATAATACACCAGAGGGTGAAAATATGAATAATATGAGAGATTTAATAGATGAAGTTAAAAACAGATGTGATATTGTAAATGTAATATCTCAGTACATAAACTTAAAAAATTCAGGAAGTAATTATAGTGGTCTATGTCCATTTCATAATGAAAAAACAGGATCCTTTCATGTAAATCAAAAAAAACAAATTTATAAATGTTTTGGATGTGGTGAAGGTGGAGATGTAATAAATTTTATTATGAAAATAGAAAATTTGGATTTTATAGAAGCTGTGAAATTATTAGCAGAAAAAAATGGAATAGAATTTAAAACAAATTTAAGTGAAGCAGATAAGGCAAAGATGGAAAGCATTAAACTTATGCAAGATATTCATCTAAAAGCTGCTAGATTCTATTTTGCAAATTTGATTAACTCTAAAAATCCAGGGTATGATTATCTTAGAAGAAGAGGACTTAGTGATAAAATAATAAAAAAGTTTGGACTAGGATATTCTCTAGACTCATGGAATAGTCTGATGGATTATTTATTATCAATAGGTTATGAAAAAAAAGATTTAGTTAAAAGTGGACTAGTTACGCATAAAGAAAATGGTAATAAATATTACGACAGATTTAGAAATAGAGTAATGTTTCCAATTTTTGATTATAGGGGGAATGTTATAGGTTTTGGAGGAAGAGTTCTTGATAACTCATTGCCCAAATATCTTAATTCACCTGACTCTTTACTATTTAATAAAAGATTTAACTTATATGGACTAAACTATGCAAAAAAAAGTATAAGTAATGATACCTTAATATTAGTAGAAGGATATATGGACTTAATATCATTATATGAACATGGAATAGAAAATGTAGTAGCAACACTCGGAACAGCCTTAACAAATGAACAAGGCAAACTAATCAAGAGATATGCATCTACTGCTATAATATCCTATGATTCAGATGATGCAGGAGTTAAAGCAACACTTAGAGCTATAGAAATATTAAGAGGACAAAATATTAATGTTAAAATCTTAAATTTAAAAGACTGCAAAGATCCGGATGACTTTGTCAAAAAGTACAAAAAAGAAGGTTTCTTGAAAGCTATAGAAAATTCAGTTTCTCATATTGTATTTCAAATTAACATCTTAAAAAGAAAATTTGATTTTAATAAGGATGAACATTTGATAAAATTTGCAAAAGAAGCAGCATTAATAATTAAAACTTTATCATCTCCAGTTGAAAAAGATTATTACATTAAGTATGTAAGTAAAGAATTTAATATTAGTTTGGATGCAATGAAAGAAGAAGTTTTTGGAAAAAACTTTAATAAAAGTAAAAAAAATTATAAAAATTTTGAAAAAACTGAACAAAAACCAATAGAAAAGATTAAAAATATCGAAAACGGTGAAAAATTTGTAGAAGAAACCTTTATTAAACTATTAATGGAAAATAAAGAACTTCGTCTTATTGCATTGTTAAAAATTAGTGAGAATGATTTCTTAATTAATGACAGCAAAGAAATTTTTAATCTAATAATTAAAAATAAAGAATTGGACAAAATAACTATTGACAAAATCAAAAGTTTAAACATATCTGAAGAATATTTGAAGGATTTGGATAATATATCATTAAATAGCATAAGCACTTACAATTCTAAAAATGTTGATGAAATAATTAAAAATGTGAAAAAAAATAAGCGTCACAAAGAAATTGATGAATTACTTCAAAAGCAGAAAAATTTAGAATTAAGCTTAAGTGACAATAGAATAGATAAAGACACCATGAAAGAGGTAGAATTAGAAATTATGAATATAACTTTAAAAATATTAGATATACAAAAGAGCTTAAAAAGCTTATAATTCACGAAAGGAGGTTTGAGTGTGGCAAATAACAAAGAAGCGAATAGAGTAGCAGCGAAAAGTCTTATTGAAAAAGGTAAAAAACAAGGATCTCTTACATTAGATGAAATAATGGGAGCCTTTTCAGATACAGAATTAGATAAAGATAAAGTTGAAAATCTTTATGAAACTTTAGGTAATTTAGGGATTGAGATATTAGAGGCTAAAACAGAAAAAGTTACAATTGATTTTTCAGCAGATGATGACGACTTAACTTTAGATATGGAAAACATAGATGATGATGTTGATGAAAAAATCAAAAAAGAAGATGACATCGAAATGGATAAACTAGATTTATCTCTTCCAAAGGGGATAAGTATAGATGATCCAGTAAGAATGTATTTAAAGGAAATAGGTAAAATTCCTTTGCTTAAACCTCATGAAGAAGTTGAACTAGCAAAAAGAATGCTAGAAGGAGACGAAATAGCTAAACAAAGATTAGTTGAAGCCAACTTAAGATTAGTTGTAAGTATAGCAAAAAGATATGTTGGTAGAGGTATGTTATTCCTAGACTTAATACAAGAAGGAAACCTTGGGCTAATAAAAGCTGTTGAAAAGTTTGACTATGTTAGAGGATTTAAATTCTCGACTTACGCAACATGGTGGATTAGACAAGCAATTACTCGTGCCATAGCAGACCAAGCAAGAACTATAAGAATACCAGTTCATATGGTAGAAACAATCAATAAATTAATAAGAGTTTCAAGACAATTATTACAAGAATTAGGAAGAGATCCTAAACCAGAAGAAATAGCTAAAGAAATGGAGATGTCTGAGGAAAAAGTTAGAGAAATAATGAAAATAGCTCAAGACCCAGTATCTTTAGAAACTCCAATAGGTGAAGAGGAAGATTCTCATTTAGGAGACTTTATACCAGATGAAGATGCTTTAGCTCCGGCAGAAGCAGCAGCATATTCTCTACTTAAAGATCAAATAGAAGATGTTCTAGGTTCATTAAATGAAAGAGAACAAAAAGTATTAAAATTAAGATTTGGTCTTGAAGATGGAAGAGCAAGAACTCTTGAAGAAGTTGGCAAAGAGTTTGATGTTACACGTGAAAGAATAAGACAGATAGAAGCAAAAGCTTTAAGAAAATTAAGACATCCAAGTAGATCAAAAAAACTTAGAGACTATTTAGATTAATATAGATAAATTAAAAATTCGCCAACTTTGGCGAATTTTTAATTATGCGGAAATAAAATTTTAAAAAGTTGTTAATACATATAATAAGACAATATAAAAAGTGAATATGAGAGGAAGAAATAAAGTGAAATTAACGAATAGATTATTAAAAATAGCATCTTTAGTAAGTGAAAAGAAAAAATTAGCTGATATAGGAACAGACCATGGATATATTCCTATATATCTTTTAAATGAAAATAAAATAGATTTTGCTATCTTAGCTGATATTAATAAAGGACCTTTAGAAAATGCAAGAAGTGAAGTGAAAAGAAATAAATTAGAAAATAAGGTAGACTTAAGACTCGGTTCTGGAATAGAAGTATTAAAAAAAGATGAAGTAGACGAAGTAATAATTGCAGGTATGGGAGGGATATTAATAGGTGAACTGCTTGAAGCTAATAAAGAAGTAGCTCATAGCGTAGAAAAGTTAATTTTACAACCTATGCAAGCTCAAGAAGAATTAAGACAATACTTATTAAACAATGGATATGAAATTTTAGATGAATGTTTAGAGAGAGAAGATTTTAGACTTTATGAAATAATAATAGCAAAATATACTGGCAAAAATACAATAGTTGAAGATAATATATATTATGAAGTAGGAAAAAAATTAATAGAAAAAAAAGATAAATTATTAACAGAATTTATTGATAATAAAATAAAAAAATACAATAATATCATAAATAAATTAGGTGATAAAGATACTGAGGCAGTTATATTTAAAAGAAATTTAGCCAAAGAAAGAATAGAAAAATTAAAAGAATTAATTTAACAAGGGGTTGAAAAAATGAAGTTAGATGATTTAATTAAAAAAATTGAAAATAAATATCCTCTTAATTTAGCTTATGACTGGGATAACGTAGGATTATTAGTAGGGGATTTTGATAGTGAAATAAAAGAAGTCTTAGTTTCACTTGAGGCAAATGAAAAGGTTATCGAAGAAGCTATAGAAAAAAATGTGGATTTAATAGTTACACATCACCCTTTTATTTTTAGAAAAATGAACAAAATTAACACAAAAGATTTGAAGGGAAGACTTATACATAAGTTAATAAAAAATGATATAGCGCTATATTCCATGCATACAAATTTTGATATAGCCTTTGATGGTCTTAATGATTATTTTATGAAAGTTATGGGGTTTGAAAATAGCAAAATACTTGACGTAACTGCTAGTGAAACTTTATACAAACTTGCAGTTTATACACCTATGACTCATGAAATAATAGTTAGAAAAGCTTTAGGAGAAAGTGGGGCAGGATATATAGGTAATTATAGCAGTTGCACTTTTAATTGTTCTGGAATAGGAACGTTTAGGCCAGAAGATAATTCGAAACCCTTCATAGGTGAAAAAGGTAAAATAGAAGAAGTAAAAGAAGTTAAAATTGAAACTATAGTTCCAGGTAGTATATTACAAAAGACCATATCAAAAATGATTAATGCTCATCCTTATGAGGAGGTAGCATATGATGTTTATAAATTAGAAAACAAAGGGAAAGCTGTAGGTCTTGGAAGATATTCTACTCTTAATAATGAAATAAACTTACAAGGTTTATGCGAAAAAATCAAATTAAAATTAAGTATGGATTATATAAGAGTTGTTGGAGAACTAAATACAAAAATAAAAAAGGTAGCAGTTGTAACTGGAGCAGGTTCTGATATGGTAGGACTAGCAAAATCTAAAAATTGTGATGTAATAATTACAGGAGATGTTAAATATCATGAAGCGCAAGATGCTTTGGACATGGGTATGTGCATAGTGGACTGTGGTCATTTTGATACAGAAGATATATTTAAGGATGCAATGAAAAGATTTTTAGATACTATTGAAAGTATTGAAACTATAAGCAGTGAAATAAATTTAAATCCATTTAAAATAATTTAATAAATAAAAAGATTATAAAATTAGTTGACAAAATTAAATAAATTACATACTATATTATTAATAATAAATTAAATCCTTTGATAAGGGAGAGTAGTCAAATTTAGGTTCAAAATAGAGAGTTGAGGGTGGTGGAATCTTGACAAGAAGAAATTTGATGAATGGGCCTTTGAGGAGTAAATCGAAATCTTTGTGAAAGTAGACTTTACCGTGGTTTGCACGTTATAGCAAATGAGGTATGATGGTACCAATATTGAGAGGTGTATTTATAATACACAAATTAGGTGGCAACGCGGAGTATAACTTCGTCCTATTTATTTAGGGCGGAGTTTTTTTATTGTCAAAAAATAAAGGTAGGTGAAAATCTTGGTATGAACTAAAACTCTTAAGAGGTTAAAAGAGGAATTAATTTATTTAAATATAATTAAAAAATATTTTGGAGGATATTATTATGAAAATGAATACAAGAAAATTAGTTTTAAATGCTGTACTTTTAGGAATTGGTTTAGTTTTACACCAGATAGAACCTGCTATATTTGGTGTAAAGCCTGATATGACTTTAATAATGTTATTTACAATAATGATTATAAATAAAGATGATTATAAAGCTTGTTTAATATGTGGTATAATCGCTGGTATATTTTCTGGAATGACAACTTCATTTCCTGGAGGTCAAGTACCTAATGTTATAGATAAGTTTCTTACTACAAATATAAGTTTTCTAGTTATGATGGCTATGTATAAGGTTCCTTTTATGAAAAAATTAGCTGATAAAAATCAAGATTTTATAGTTTCCAATGTATTAATGTCTTTAGGAACTGCAATAAGTGGATTCATATTTTTAACATCAGCTCAGATATTAGTAGGTCTTCCTGGAAATATGAATTTAAATATGTTATTTGCAGCAGTTGTACTTCCAGCTATAGGTATTAACTTAATAGTTGGTGTAATTGTGTTTAAAGTAATTCATGTTACAATGAAGAGGGTAAGTTTCCAAAGTTAGAAAAATAAATAAAAATTATCCCCTCTAGTTATATAGAGGGGATAGTAAATTTTAAACAATACAAATGAAATTAAATTTTTATCTTAGCCAAGTAGGATTTCCTGGAGCGAATACTCTAGCTCCAAATTTTCTTTTATATTCATCTAAGACTTCTTGTATGGCAGCTCCATTTTTTTTAAATGAACTATATTTTTTAACACTTTCAAGGTTTTGGCTAAAAGGACATACTGATATGCACATACCACAGTCAGTGCCTAAGTATCTCCACTTTTCATAACAAGTTTCTACGTCTACAGTCCAATTATAATTATTATCTTTATTAATTTTGTTTTCTCTAGATAAAGATTGGGTAGGACATGTAAGGGCGCATTTTTTACATACCTTACAAAAGTCTTCTAATCCAAAATCTATTTTGTCATCAATATCAAGGTTTAAATTAGTAGTTACTACTCCTAATTTAAACCTTGAACCATAATTTTTATTTGTAAGAATAGCATTTCTGCCTATCTGACCTAGTCCTGCATCCTCTGATATAAGAGCAGGCATAACAAGATAGTTTGCGTCAACATGATTTCTAGCTTCATACCCTAAACTTCTAATATAATATGAAATTATCATACCTATAACAGCAACATCAACATAACTTTTAGATGTTGCAATAACTTCAGAAATCATAGGAGCTCTATTAACCATGTCTAAATCCATTTCACAAGCAAATGCTATGGCAAATTTGTGGTCAAGATTAACTTCTTGTCCATAGTCTTCTTCAGATCTACCTCTATGTGTATAAATATGTTTTTTTTCTAACTTGGTTATTCCAACCATACAAGCACCGTATAAAGAAGCAATTCCTTTTATCTTTTTCGTAAATGTTTTACTATCTCCATCTATTTTTATAGGAGATACATCTCCTTCGCATAGATCTTTAATATCTCTTAAAAAAGCAAAGGCACTTCCTGCAATTGGTGAATTGAGTTTATTGTATGTAGTTGTACCTTCTTCTAATAGCTCTGGTCTAGTTCTAAAACTATCATCAATATCCTTTTTTTCTGGATTTTTAGCATAGTAGTCTTTATAAACTATACTATTTTTCTTATAATGAGCTCTTGCGAACATAGTATCCCTTTCATCAATTCTTTCCAATGAAATCATCCCCTTTTGATTTTATCTTATGTTACAGTAATTATTGTAGATTATTGAAATATAAAAGTCATTAGAAAAATAAATGGAAATATAAATTTTAACTTTTTATATAAATTAAAAACATTTTTAGTGTATTTTAGAAAAAAATGTAAAAGATATAAATAAGACCTTATTTATTTTTAGAAAGGAGATTAAAATGAAAAATCTAAAATATTTACTATTATGTTTAATAATGATAATGATGACAACACTAAGAATAGATGCAATAGAGAAAGAAAATAAATATATATTAGGTGGAAATTTAGTTGATGAATCTGTTGTAGGAGAAGATTTAGAGGTTGTTGATAGTAGAGAAGAAAATTACGATTTAGAAAGATTTTTTAGACCGTCTGATATGGCAATATTAAACGATGATAATCTTAATATTTTGAATGAATTTTATAATAAGAATCCATATAAAATGGATTTACCATCAAAGCCATTTAGATCAGGAAAGGATACGGTGGTAAACTACTTTAATGTACTTAGAGAAGCTGCAAATCCAACAGAAGACAATGAAACAGGGTGTGGATCATTAGGAGAAGTGAAGGGACCGTATCCAGTAGCGTATAATTTTTTATCAAAATCTTATCAAAAAGAATTACCATACAATGACTTTTTAGATTCTTTTAAAAATATACTTCATATTAATCTTATTAAAGTGAATAATGTTCCGGCAGATGAAGACAACCCAAATTTATTAAAATACTTTGTAGAGTTAGAAGTTATTGAAGGATCCAAAGAGGACAAAGGTTTATTTGCATATTACTATGGATATATATACCTAGATAAAGAAAATGATGGTTATAAAATAGTAAAAATGGATTATAGTAGTGAAAATTATTTATGTGCACCATATCATGGATGGGCATATGATGCTAAAACTTTTGTAGAAATAGAATATGGAAATTGGTGTTCATTGATTGATGGAGATGTAATTGTGAATGAAGATGGATATACAAAAAGAGCATACTATAAAGACAAAGATGATAATGAATATTATGTACTTTTTTATGAATTAACTAATGGAGTAGATAAAAAAATAGCTGATTACAAGAAAAATAAAGATAATCAATGGGAAGTCATTTACATTAATCCA
Source organism: Terrisporobacter mayombei (assembly GCF_020748465.1). GTDB lineage: Bacteria > Bacillota > Clostridia > Peptostreptococcales > Peptostreptococcaceae > Terrisporobacter > Terrisporobacter mayombei. The sequence continues at coordinate 463,725 of NZ_JAHZMP010000001.1, read as the reverse complement.
GAAAAATGTATACAAAATAAAGAATCAGAAGAAAATAAACATTCACAATAAAATTATAGTAATTAATAATGTATGATAGAGATAAATAAAATATAACTACTAAAAATAAAATAAAATATTATTATTTATCAAAAATTATGAACAAAATTATATGTATATAAATACAATTATATTAAGGAAGTGGTAGTGGTAATATCTCAAACTAACACGTGAAACTCTTCAAAGGAGCTTTCCATGAACGTTAAAATTTAAGCTCATTCAAGAGTATAAAACAAATCCTTTCGGGTAGATAACAGTAAGGCCACTTCCTTAGCTAATTTTAATGAATACAAGCTAAACTAATTATTAGTTTAGCTTTTTTACATAGCAAGCTATCATAAATGCTCGTAGATATAACTTTTTTATAATAGAATAATAAACAATTAATATGTATATATAATTTAAATTATTTGATTGTTTTAATTTGTTGGATAAATAATATCTATAAAGAAAGGAATGAAAACTAATAAGAACTAATAAAGTTATGAAAAAGTTTTTTAAAATATATTTATTATCATGTATACTAATCTGTATTATTATAAACCAGTTTAATATTTTAATTCCATATTATATAGCAATTACATTTTCAAGTAGTGTATGTATATTTAGTTATATAATAAGTAAAATATGTTTAGATATAAGAGAAGACAGGGGATATAAAGATATTTCTATATCAATAGCATATATAGGGGTGCTTAATATATTGTATGTCATATATAGCATATATCATAAGAATAGCTTTGATTATAGAGTAAAATCTTTAGCTTTAATAATTTTATTGAGTGAAATTTTTATATTCTATTTAGTTATACATAAATATAAAACAAATTATAATATTAAGAAAATAGTAAACATTTTGATAGTAAGTACAATTGCTTTATACACTGTAGCAGTATATTGCATTAATATAAATGTTTTAGAAAGATTAATAAAAAATGTAGAACTATTTGTATTTATATTTTGCATAATAATACACTGCATAAATTTGTTTCATATAAAAAATATGAATAAATATTTAAATGTAAATACTATAGATGATTTAAAAATAATAATAATTAATAGATTAGGAAAAATACTAATATTTGCTACATCCGAAATTTTTAATCAGATGCAAATAAAGAATATATTATTTTTTATTATAATAATTTTAAATATAATATATAGTTATACTATTATGAAACTCTTAATGAGAGATATGATAAAAGAACCTAATGAAAATTTATATTATAACTTAGTTAATGAGAAAAATAAAAACGAAGAAATAGTAAAATATAAAACATGGGCTTACGAGTCATTAATGTTAATTCCTGTAGGGATAATATTATGTAAAAAAAATGAAATAATCTTTATTAATAAAAAAATGAAATCTTATCTAAATGTGAAAAATGAAAATAATATAATTGGATTTAATTATGAAGATTTAATAATTAGTAGAAGTAATAAAAAAAATGATAATAATTTTTCTAAAAATGATATAAGATTAAAATTTGAAGATAAAGAGTTCTTAGGTGAAGAAATTAATCTTCAAGGTAATGAAGAAGATTCCTTATTAAATATGATAATAATTCAGGATTTAAATACAGAAGTTCAAATAGAAAAATTAAAAAATATGCTTGAACAAAAAAGTTTAATAGAATTAGGTAGAAATGAAATGTTATCAAATCTATCGCATGAATTTAAAACACCTGTCAATGTGATTTATTCAACTGTTCAATTACTAGATTTGGATAAAACACAATATAACTATGAAAAGTCACATGAATATAATATGATAATAAAAAGAAATTGTGATAAATTAATTAGAATGATTAACAACTTTATAGATTCAACCCAATTTGAAACTAATACAATAAATTTAGATTTAAAAGTAATAAATATAGTAGCTTTAGTAGAAGATTTAACTATGTCTGTTTTAAATTTTGCTAAAAATAAGAATATTAAAGTTATCTTTGATACTGAGGAGGAAGAAATATATATTTTAGCTGATATAGATTTTATTGAAAGAATTGTACTTAATATTTTATCAAATGCAATAAAATATAATCGCAATAATGGGAATATATTTGTAAACATCAAGGATAAAGAGGAGAAAGTAATTATTAAAGTAACTGATACTGGAATTGGAATCCCAGAAGAAAAGTTAGACAAGCTATTTAATCGTTTTGAAAGATTTGACAATAACAATTTAGTACATGAAGAAGGAACAGGACTAGGATTAAATATAGTAAAACAAATGGTAGATGCGTTAAATGGAGAAATAAAAGCAATTAGTAAGATAAATCAAGGAACTACTATAAGTGTTATATTTGATAAGTATAATATAAATGAGGAGCAAATAATTGATACTTATGATGATATGTCAAGGAGAGTAACAATGGAATTATCTGATATATAATGCTAAATTATTGAAACTTACATATTAATTACAAATATTAATATTAAAATTGATAACTTTTTTACAGAAGAAATACAAATACTATTTATATATAATAACCTTTTAAGGAAGGAGATTTTAATATGAAAAGTATTGAATGTATTGAGCACTATAAACATGTAAACAGAAAGCTTGGAAAAGCCTTAATATTTGGTGCAGTAACTGCAGGAGTAGGTGCAGCAGCATATATTGGGTCAAGAAAGTTACTAGGAATAATTGAAGATAAAAGGTTGGCAAGATATTATGAAGATGAAATAGAAGAAATTTTTAAAGAAAAAGAAAAAATGCAGTTTTATGAAGATGAATTTATAAGACAAGAAGAGGAAGAACAAGAAGAGCTAGAAAAAGTAGTTGATGAGTTTAATTCTAAAAGGTTAAAAAGAGAAGAATGCCCTCGTTGCTCAGAAAATAAAGGAAGAATAAAGAACAAACGAAGAGAAAAAACTCAACCATACAAAACTACTAATGAGTATGATGGGTAATGATAAAAAATAAGCCATTTATTTGGCTTATTTTTTAAAATGTATTTTATAGAATATTTTTAATACTCAAAAAATATGTTATAATTAAGGTAGAATTTCTATATGAAATAATATGATTTTTTAACTTAAGAGTATATTAGGGGGATAATACAATGATGGCAAAAATTTATAATAGCAGAGACGAAATTGATACTTCTAAATTAAGAGCTTTTGCAGAAATCAATTTAACTAATTTTAAACATAATATAGATGTGATTTCAAACATGTTAGATGAAGATTGTGAAATAGTAGGAGTAGTAAAAGCTAATGCTTATGGACATGGTGCAGTAAAAGTGGCTAGTTATTTTGAAAGTATTGAGATAAAATATCTTGCAGTAGCGTGCATTAGCGAAGCAATAGAATTAAGAGAAGGAAATATTAAAGGTGAAATAATAGTTTTAGGATATACACCTGTTTGTCAAAAAGAAGAATTAATAAAATATAATTTAACTCAGACTTTAGTAAACAGTAAATATGCTAAAAGTTTAAGTGAATTACCAGGGACAGTTAAATGTCATGTAGCGCTTAATACTGGTATGAACAGAATAGGTGAGAATAGAGATAATTTAGAGGATATTAAGTCAATATTTAATTTGAAAAATATTGAAATTACAGGTATATTCTCTCACTTATGTAGAGCTGATAGTGAGGCAGAAGAAGACATATTATTTACAAGAAAACAAATTGAGAACTTTGATTATATAATTAATAAACTAAAAAATGAAAAGTTAAGTTTAGGAAAAATTCATTTACAAAATTCTTATGGTATAGCATCATATAGAGAAATACATAGAGACCTAGCTAGACCAGGTATTATATTATACGGCGTACCTTGCGATCCATGTGACACTATATTAAGTAAATTACCAGATAAGGAGCAACTAAAGCCAACAATGTCATTAAGATGTAGGGTGGCCATGGTAAAAGAAGTAGAAGCTGGTGAAAATATAGGTTATGGTAATAACTTTACTACATCAACTCCAATAAAAATAGCTACTATTACTATTGGATATGCAGACGGGTTTTCTAGAGCAGTATCTAAAAAAGATTTTAAAGTTTTAATAAATGGTCAATATGGAAGAATAGTAGGTAATGTTTGTATGGATCAAACAATGGTAGATGTGACTAATATTGATAATGTTAAAGAAGGAGATATTGTAACATTATTTGGGCAAGATGGAGAGTTTTACTTACCAGTAAATCAATTAAGTAGATTAAGTGGAACAATAACAAATGAAACATTAAGCTGTATAGGTAGTAGAGTGGAAAGAGTATATCATTATTAATTTGAATAGAATTAAAAAACTGTAGATTGTAATATCTACAGTTTTTTAGTATGTAAATTAATTTAACATTCTATAAATAAAATTAGTATGTTCATTTAAAATATTAATACCTATGAGTATTAATATTATACCACCTACAATCTGAGAATAGTTTTTAAATACTGGACCTAAAAGCTTACCAATCATAACGCCTAAAAAACATAAAATAAAAGTAATTATGCCTATGCTTAAACAAAGTGGTATAATATGTACATTTAAAAATGCAAAGCTAATTCCAACAGCAAGAGCATCTATACTAGTAGCAATGGATAAAATTATTAATTCCGTATTATCCAATTCATCATCACAAGTTACAGTTACTTCGGGGTTTTGGTTATCTTCATAGGCTTCAAATATCATTTTAAGACCTATAAAAGATAACAAAAATAAGGCAATCCAATGATCCACAGCTTTTATATATGATTGAAACCGAATACCTACAAACCATCCAATAAAGGGCATCAATCCTTGGAATAATCCAAAGAAAAAAGCAATTTTAAAAGATATAAAAGATGTGGCTTTTCTAAGAGTCATACCCTTTGTTACAGAAACAGCAAAGGCATCCATGGCTAAAGCAAATCCAGTTAATAATATTGTTAAAAGTCCCATAAATATGTCCTCCTTGGCAATAATCAAACCATTAATAATAATTCTTATTACTTACAATATATTTAAGATACACATTTATTATTCTTAAATAAAAATTGAAAATTATTATAAAATTATAAATAAATAGAGGAAGAATAAAAAAATGTAAATATATTCATAATATAAGTATAAAATAATTTTGAGGAAATATTAGGAAGGAAATATAAATGAATAAGTGGATTTGTCCAATATGTGGATATGTTATAGAAGATGAAAAACCAAGAGTCTGCCCTATTTGTGATGCACCATGTGAAGAATTTGAAGAAGTTGATATAAAAGAAGAACAGAAGATATTTGATTTCGGGGAAAATATAGGGATAGCAAAAGAAGCAGATGATAATATGATTTGTGATTTAAGGACTATTTTTTCTAGGGAATGTTTAGAAGTAGGTATGTATTTAGCTATGAGTAAAATTGCTACGAAAGAAGGATACATAAAAGTAGGAGAAATTTATAAAAAAATAGCTTACGAAGAAGCTGAGCATGCATCTATTTTAGCAGAGCTTCTAGGAGAAGTAGTTAAACCTTGGACAGAGGAAAATCTAAAATTAATTATAGAAGATGAATACGAAGCAATACAAAGTAAATTGAAATTAGCTAAAAAAGCCAAAGAACTTGGTTTAGATACTATTTATAATGCACTAAATGAAATGTGCAAAGATGAAGCTAAACATGGGAAAGAGTTTTTTAGTTTGTTAAATGAATATTTTGTAGAATTATGAAAATGGATGAACATATTTATATCTTTTGAATATAATACTTTTAAACAGTGAATAATGGCTATTATAATATAAGTGAAGCATTGATGAAATGATTAGAAATATAACAAAAAGTTATTGATTTTATTTGTAAATTAATTTATAATATTAAAAATATATAGAAAAATGCTATAAAAAAAAGAGTAAACTATATGTTGATTTATAGCGAGCAAAGGATGGTGGAAGCTTTGTATGATAATTTAGTTGAAGAACACTTTGGAGTGGTTAGCCGAAATTTATATTAAAGAGTAGACCTAAACGGAATCCTACAGTTATCAAGGAAGCGTGTCGAATATTTATTCTGTACGTAATTAAGGTGGACTAAAAATAGTCAACTAGGGTGGTACCGCGTAAATATCACGTCCCTATACTTTTGTATAGGGGCGTTTTTTAATGTATAAAAATAATAAAAGAAAGGATTGAATAAAATGGCACAGTTAAAAAGAGGATTTGTTAATGATGAGAAAGGAGAAGGACTGGAAAGAATATTTATAAATGAATTAAATGATTGCAAAAACCCAAAAGTGCTACTTAGAGGGTGGGTACACAAAATTACTGACTTATAAGCAAAGTAGTATTTATAAGGCTAAGAGATAAGTCAGGAATAATTCAGTTAGTTTGTGAAAAAGATCAAATTAAAAATTTGAGATTAGAAAACTCTATAGAAGTTGTTGGAAAAGTATGTAGTAATGAAAAAGCGCCTGGAAAAATAGAGGTATTAGCTGAAGATATTACGACTTTAGGCAATACGTACTATGATAGGCTTCCATTTGAAATTAATAGTTTTAAAAACAAAGCAGCTTTAGAAACTCAAATAGATCATAGAGCCATTTCTATTAGAAGACCTGAGATATGAGCAATATTTAAAGTACAAGGTGAAATAGAAACTGTTTTTAGAGATTATCTGAAAGAAAAAATTTTGAGCAAATTCACACAGCCAAAATTATTGATTCATCAACAGAAGGCGGATCTTGTAAATTACTTTGATAGAAGATCTTTTCTGGCACAATCACCTCAGTTTTATAAGCAAATGATGGTAGGAGCTGGTTTTGAAAGAGTTTTTGAAATAGGTCATGCCTATAGAGCTGAATTTCATAATACATGGAGACATTTAAATGAATATATTAGTTTAGATGTGGAAATGGGATTTATCAAAGATGAATTTGAATTAATGAACTTAGAAGAAGGTTTTATAAATTATTTATTCAATCATTTAAATAAAGTTTGTAAAAAGGAACTTGATATGTATAAAATAGACTTACCTAATGAAGTATTTATTCCAAGAATAACTTTACAAGAAACTCATGAAATATTGCTAAATAAATATAATAAGAAATCACCAATTGGAAATATAGATGCAGAAGGTGAAGTACTAATTTCTAAATATATTAAAGAAAAGTACAACTGTGACTTTGTATTTTTAACAAAATACCCTGTTAGTAAAATACCAATGTATACAATGCCAGATGATGAAAATAAAGAATTAACTAAGAGTTTTGATTTGATATATGATGGTTTGGAAATAACTACAGGTGGACAAAGAATTAATGATTATGAAATATTAAAAGTAAATATAATTAAATTTGGACTAAATCCAGATGATTTTGATTTCTATTTAGAAACATTTAAACATGGTATGCCACCGCATGGAGGATTTGCCATAGGACTAGAAAGACTTACTATGAAAATATTAAAACTTAAAAATATTAGAGAGGCGACTCTTATACCAAGGGATATGAAGAGACTAAGTCCATAAATAATTGATATATAAAAGAAAGGGTGAAGGAAATGGCAATTACTAAAGAGGATGTTAAATATATTGCAAAGCTGGCAAAACTTAAATTCAGTGAAGAAGAAGCTGAAGTATTTGCAGGAGAATTTGAAAATATTTTAGAACAATTTAAAACTTTAGATAAACTTAATCTTGAAGATGTTGAAACTGAAAGACCAAAAGTTGCAGTAGTTAGAAAAGACATATGCAAAAAATGTGATATGGAGGATTTATATAGAAATTCCAAAAATATGAGAGAAACTTCCATAGAAGTTCCTAAAATCATTGAGTAGGAGGATGCTTAAATGAAAGAATATAGAATAAAAGAATTAGTTAATAAAATACAAAATAAAGAAATTTCTTGTGAAGAAATACTGACTTATTATATTAAAAATATAAAAGGAAAAGAAGAAGATATAAATGCGTTCATATCCATTCAAGAAGATAAAGCTTTGAAAAAGGCTAAAGAATTAGATGAAAAAATTGATAAAGGAGAAAAAGTAGGAAAACTAGCAGGAGTTCCCATTGCAATAAAAGATAATCTTTGTATAAATGGAATAACTACAACTTGTGCATCTAAAATGCTAGAAGATTTTGTTCCTCCTTATGATGCAACAGTTATAAGAAAATTAGAAGAAGAAGATGCTATATTAATAGGAAAAACTAATTTAGATGAATTTGCTATGGGATCTTCAACAGAAAACTCTGCTTTTAAAATTACAAAGAATCCAATAGATATATCTAGAGTCCCAGGAGGATCTTCTGGAGGATCTGCAGCAGCAGTAGGAGCTAATATGGTTCCACTTGCTTTAGGTTCAGATACAGGTGGATCTATTAGACAGCCAGCCTCATTTTGTGGGATAGTTGGAATGAAGCCAACTTATGGATTAGTATCTAGATTTGGTTTAATTGCTTTTGGTTCATCTCTTGATCAAGTAGGACCATTTTCCATGACTGTTGAAGATAATGCCTATTTATTAAATATATTAGCAGGAGAAGATGATTTAGATGGAACTACAACTAAAAATCTTGCAAAAAAAGATTATACCTTAGGAATTGATTCTGGAATAAAAGGAATGAAAATAGGTATTCCTGTAGAGTTTATTGAAGAAGAGGGATTGAATGAAGAGATAAAAGAATCTATATTAAAGGATATAGAAATTCTAAGAGGGCTTGGCGCAGAAGTGGAAGAATTTTCTCTGCCTGCTACAAAAGATGGATTGGCTCCTTACTATATAATTTCTTCAGCTGAAGCTAGCTCTAATTTAGCTAGATTTGACTCTATAAGATATGGATATAGAGCTAAAGATTATAACTCTGTGGAAGACTTAGTTGAAAAAAGTAGAAGTGAAGGATTTGGAAAAGAAGTAAAAAGAAGAATCATGCTTGGTACTTATGCTCTATCTTCAGGATATTATGATGCTTATTATAATAAAGCACAAAAATTCAGAGCTAAATTAAAACAAGATTTTAAGGAAGCCTTCAAAAAATACGATATTATTATGGGACCAGTATCTCCTATACTTCCTTTTAAAATAGGAGAAAGATGCGAAGACCCTACAGCTATGTATTTAGCTGACATTTATACAATAAATATTAACTTAGCAACAGTTCCAGCACTATCTATGCCAGGAGGAAAAAGTAAAGAAGGTCTACCTATAGGACTTCAATTAATTGGAGACGTATTCACTGAAGATAAAATATACAAAGTTGCTTATGCACTCGAGAAAAGACTAAATCTTAGCTTTGAAAGAGAGGTGTAATTTATGTTACTTGAAACTGTTATAGGTCTAGAGATACATGCAGAACTAAAAACAAATACAAAAATATTTTGTTCCTGCTCTACTGAATTTGGAGCTAAACCAAATGAAAATACATGTCCAATATGCCTTGGAATACCAGGAACGCTACCAGTACTAAATGAAGAGGTTATTAATTTAGCAATAAAAGCTGGAAGAGCTGTAAATTGTAGCATAAATAATTATAATAAAATGGATAGAAAAAACTACTTTTATCCAGACTTAAGTAAAAACTATCAAACATCACAGTATGAACTACCAATGTGCGTAAATGGTAAGGTAGATTTTAATTACGAAGGAAAAGAAGTATCTGTTAGAATTAACAGAATACATATAGAAGAAGATGCAGGAAAACTTGTCCATTTAGAAGATGAACCAGTATCCCTTATAGATTACAATAGAGCGGGTGTACCTTTAGTAGAAATTGTTACTGAACCAGATTTAAGATCTCCAGGTGAAGCAGCAGAATTTATGAGAGAGTTAAAAGCAATACTTGAATATGCTGAAATATCAGATTGTCGTATGGATCAAGGATCTATAAGATGTGATGCAAATATATCTGTAAGACCTTATGGACAAGAAGAATACGGTACAAAAGTAGAAATAAAAAATATAAATTCTTTTAGAGAAGTTCAAAAGGCTTTGGAAAAAGAAGAAATAAGACAAAAAGAACTATACCAATATGGAGAAGAATATAAAATAAAACAAGAAACTAGAAGATGGGATGCAGGAAAGGGTAAAACCTTGACGATGCGTTCTAAAGGAGAAGCTCATGATTATAGATATTTCCCAGAACCAGACTTAACGCCTATAATAATACATGATAATAAAGTTGAAAGCTTAGAAAAATTATTACCTGAAATGCCAATAGAGAAAAGAGCTAGATTTGTACAAGAGTATGGATTAAGTGAAAAAGATGCTTCTATAATAATAGGAAGTAAGGCACTAGCAAAGTTTTATGAAGAAGTTGTAAATGAAGGAGCAAATCCTAAAACAGCTTCAAACTATATATTGGGAGATTTACTTCGTCTACTAAATGCTAATAATATGGAAGCGGATGATATAAAAATTTCACCTAAAAATTTAGTACAATTATTTAATATAATAGAAGAAGGTAAGATAAGTAATACGGCAGGAAAAGAAGTATTTAAAGAAATATTTAAAAGTGATAGACCTGTTTTAGACATTATTGAGGAAAAGGGATTATCTCAAATTAGCTGCTCACATGAAATAGAAAAATTTGTTGATGAAGTTTTAAATAATAATCCTAAATCAATAGAGGATTTTAAAGCAGGAAAAACTCAAGCAATAGGATTTTTAATGGGGCAAGTTATGAAAGCTTCAAAAGGAAAAGCAAATCCTCTAGTGGCAAAACAAATGATAGAAAAAAAACTTAAAAATATGTTAATTTACAATGATTTTTATTTATTCTAAAAATGATAAAGTATTATTTGTTAACAATAAAAGCAAAATGTAATAATATATATTAAAGAGACTTAGGTTTTTCTAAGTCTTTTTTAGTTGATATAACTATTTATTGGAAAATTTTCACACTGAAACATAAACTAATATATACTATTTATATATGTGAAATTTAAAAGAGGAGAAAATTAAAATATATATGAAAAAACCATATAAAAATTCTATTCAAAGGTTCATATTTTTCTTTTTAACTTTGGCAGTGCAAATATATATTATTATTTTAGTTATTCTACAGTGTAGAGAATATTTTTTATACTTTTATTTAATATCTCTGATAATTGGATGTATTTTAGTAATATATATATTAAATGGAAAAAGTAATCCCAGTTATAAAATTGCATGGATAGTACCAATATTAATTCTACCCATATTTGGAGGAACCTTTTATCTTATTTACGGAGGTAATAAACTAAGTAAAAGAGAAAAGAAAAAAATGAAAAATGAAAATATTAAAATGAAATCATCTTTAATCCAAAATTATGATATTTTTAAAAGGTTGGAAAAAGAAAGTGAGTATGCTAAAAATCAGTCTTTATATATATTGAATTATGCAAATTGTCCTATATATGAAAACTGTTATAATGAATATTTATCACCAGGAGAAGCTAAGTTTGAAAAATTAGTTGAAGAGCTAAAAAAGGCAAAACATTTTATATTTCTAGAGTATTTTATTATTGAAGAAGGTATAATGTGGAATACGATTTTAGATATTTTAAAGCAAAAAGTTAAAGAAGGAGTAGATGTTAGAGTAATTTATGATGATGTTGGATGTGTAATGAAGTTACCATATAAATATGCAGAAGAATTACAAAAATATGGGATAGAATGTAGAGTGTTTAATCCATTTGTGCCTTTATTTACGAATAGATTAAATAATAGAGATCATAGGAAAATAACAGTAATAGATGGTTATGTAGGTTTCATGGGCGGAATTAATTTAGCTGATGAATATATTAATACTTATGAGAAATATGGGCACTGGAAAGATGCTGCCATATTAATTAAGGGAGATGCAGTCTTTAATTTAACAGTTATGTTTTTAAGTATGTGGGACTTTATAAATAATACGGATGATGATTATTTAAAATATAAGCCTGAAAATTATACAAATGAAAAATATATAGGCAGAGGGTATATTCAGCCTTTTGATGATAGTCCATTAGTAAATGAACCTATTGGAGAGACCGTATATTTAAATTTAATAAATAAGGCGAAAAACTATGTATATATAAATACTCCTTATTTAATAATAGACAATGAAATGGCAACAGCTTTGAAAATAGCAGCAAAATCAGGTGTAGATGTAAGAATAGTCACACCACATATTCCTGATAAATGGTTTGTTCATGCGGTTACAAAATCTTATTATCATTCATTTATAAAAGATGGTATAAAAATTTATGAATATACACCAGGTTTTATGCATTCTAAAACTTTTGTAGTTGATGATGAATATGCAGTAGTAGGAAGCATTAACTTAGATTTTAGAAGTTTATATCTTCATTTTGAATGTGGAGCATGGTTGTATAATACCGATAGTGTATTAAAAGTAAGAGATGATTTTATTGAAACATTAGAACTTTGTCAAATAATAAATTTAAAAGAGTGTGAAAATATAAAATGGCCTATTAAATTTGGTAGACTAATACTTCGATTATTTTCACCGTTAATGTAGTTAAAGATCTTCCTTAATGTTCATATAAGGAAGATCTTTTTTTTATGATCACAAATCATTCAAACGGAACAACGGATGTATCTGTAGAGAAGGGAAGATATATCTTTGACACATGAGCGAAGCAAATTTTTTATTAATCAATAAGAATGTGTTAATGGATTTAAATATATGCAATAATAAAGGATAAAAACAAGAAATATAGAATTTTATAGGAATATATAAAGAATATTTTTAAAATTTCTAGGGGGATGAAAATGATAGATAATAATATTTTGAGACAATTAATGAGGAAGGTAAATAAATCTTTTTATGTATATGATGAAGAAGAGATTTTAAAATCTATTAATATTTTAAAAGATAAATTTAAAGAATTTGAAATTTTATATTCAGTTAAAACTAATCCAAATAAAAATATATTGAATCTGATGAGTAAGAATAATATAGGTGCTGATGCTGCATCTGCTGAAGAGGTGCAAATGTCAAGTACAGCAAATATTAATAAAGACAATATAATTTATTCTGCACCAGGAAAAAGAAGAAAAGATATTGAAAAATCTATTGATAAATGCATAATAACAGCTGATAGTTATAATGAATTAAGTTTATTAAATGAAATAGGGAAAGATAGAAATATTCACTTGGAAGTTGGGTTAAGAATTAATGCTAATTATAATATATTTGGTGGTGACCCAATAAGTAGTAAGTATGGTGTAGATGAAGAAACATTGTTAGAAAATAAAAACTTTATAGATAGTTTAAGTAATATTAAAATCGTTGGAGTTCATGTACACCTTCAGTCACAAATTTTAGACTATGAGATAATATACAATTATTATGAATATGTATTGAAGCTTGCTTTATTCTGTAAAGAAGAGATGAACTTTAATCTTAAGTTTATTAATTTTGGTGGAGGGCTGGGAATATCATATGGAGACTCTTATAAAAATTTAGACATTGATAAACTGAGCACAATGTCTAATAAGTTAATTGAAATATATAAAGAAAAGTTAAATGCTAGATTTATTATAGAAATTGGAAGATTTTTAGTTTGTAAAAGTGGAACTTACGTTACACCTATAATTGATATTAAAGAATCAAGAGGTACAAAATATCTCATCGTACAAAATGGATATAATGGTTTTTTTAAACCTACAATTAGTGAACTTATTTTGTTTTATACTAATAAAAAAGATAATCTAAAAATGATGGAACCACTTTTTACTTCTTATGATTCTTATACAATAAGTTTAATAAAAAGGGAAAATGAAGAAGAAAATCACAAAGAAGTGGTTACTATAGGTGGAAATTTATGTACAGCTGTTGATATTTTAGCTAAAGATATACTTATTGCTAAGGCTGAAATTAATGATTTGATTTTCATAAATAATGCTGGAAGTTATGCTTATTCTCTTACACCGCTTTTATTTAGTAGTCAAGAAAAGCCTGTAGAAATCTATTTTATAAGTGAGTATGAATATTTAATAGACTAATTACATAAATTTACATTATATGATTTCTTATAATTATTTACAACAATCCTAGACAATTTTCGTGAAAAAGTGTATTATTTTATTTATGTATGTAATAGACTTGGAGGTAAATTGATGATTGAAGAAATACAAAATATGAATCTTAAAAATATGACCATGGAAACTATGGCTACCAAAATGCTAGATTGGGCACTAAGTAGCGGAGTAAAGCTAATAATAGGTACAATTTTAATAATAATAGGATTTAAGATAATAAATAGATTATCAAAAAGATTTGTAACTTTTGCAGAAAAAAGAAATATAGATATGACATTAGTTAGATTTACAAGGTCATTTATAAGTATATCTTTAAAAGGCTTATTAGTGCTTGTAATTGCAGGTGCATATTGGGAGCTAAAGTTATCAGGATTAGCAGCTATAGTTGCTTCAGCTGGGGTTGCCATAGGTCTTGCACTTCAAGGTAGTTTATCAAACTTTGCTGGAGGATTTATAATTTTACTTCTTAGACCATTTAAGGTTGGAGATTATATTCAGGCAGCTGAATTTGAAGGAGCAGTTGAACAAATTGGTGTATTTTATACAACTTTAACTACAGTAGATAACAAAGTGGTACTAATACCAAATGGAACTTTATCAAATGGAAGTTTAATAAATTATTCTACAAAAGAAACTAGAAGAGTTGATTTAACATTTTCAGCAGGATATGAATGTGATATTTTAAAAGTTAGAAGTGTACTAAAAGAAATAGTATCTAAAAATAAATTAATTCTTGATTATCCAGAGCCATTTGTTGGATTGTTTGAACAAGCTCCTAGTTCTTTAAAATTTGCTGTAAGAGTTTGGGTAAATACACCGGATTATTGGACTGTATATTATGATTTATTAGAACAAGTTAAAATTAGATTTGATGAGGAAAAGATTTCAATACCATATCCTCAAATGGATTTACACGTAAAACAAGTTCTAAAATAGAAAGGATTGCTTTTAGCAATCTTTTTTTATTCTATAAATTTAAAAAAATTAATAACAAAATAGTAAGAAAAAATTAAGAAAATAGGGTATAAAAGTGCAAATTGTTAAGAAAAAATGAAAATTTATTCATAATAGATTTAAACAAAACTTATTATGGTATAATTATTTTAAATCATAAAAAAGGAGATATTTATGGAATATATTCAAAACATATATAATATAGTAAATGATTATTGGTTATTGTCTATTATTGTTGGATTGACAAGTGTATTTGTAGAAAGTTTTCTACCTATACTACCGCTAGTTGCAATTGTTACTGCTAACGCGGCCTTATTTGGTATGTTTCAAGGGTTAATAATATCATGGATTGGTTCTACAGCTGGAACTATATGTCTATTTTTAATAGTAAAGAAAATTAGTAATAAAAAATTTATTAAATTATTAAAAAATGAAAAAGTAGAAAAAGCAATTGATTGGGTAGAAGAAAAAGGGTTTAAGCTATTATTTTTTGCTTATGCTTGTCCATTTTTACCAGCTTGTGTGGTTACAATATCTCAGGGATTAGCAAAAAGGCATACTACAGACTTTATATCTGCAGTAGTAGCAGGAAAATTAGTTATGTTTTTTATAGTTAGTTATATAGGAAAGGATATTGTTGGTTTTATAACAAATCCTTTGAAAGTATTAACTTTAATTTTAATAACTTTTTTTGCTTGGAAAATAGGAAATAAACTAAATAAGGATTTAGATAATTTTGAAAATAAAAGAATGCATGAAGAATAGGCGTAAAGTCTATTCTTCATTTTTTATTAACCACTTAAATTTTATTTAGCTCCCATTATACCATCTACTAAAGTATCAATATTGCAATTTAAAAAATAATCATTTATATCCATACTACTTAAGGTAGTTTTAATACTAATTTCATTATGCTTTACATTTTTCAATAAATCTTCTATATAAGTAACATCCTTTTTACCAAAAAAATCTCCAAAGAATTTTATCTCATTAATTAGTCCTTTTTCAACATTTAAACTTAATTCTATATTACCTCCGGGATACTTAATTTCGTTATTAAGAGCATATTTAGGAGAATGACCGAAGTTCCACTGCCAAGTATTATATTTTTCGTCAACTAATATATTTATTTCATTTACATCCTGTTTACTTAATTCGTAAGAGTGATTATTTTTATCCTTACTATTTATAAAGTTCATTAAATAATCCTTAAATTCTAAAACAGTCATATTTTTTTCTAAGTGATTACTTATATTAGTAACACGAGATTTAACAGATTTTACACTTTTTCCTTGAAACTTAGATGGCTTTACTTTTAAAGCACTGGATAAATCATTTATTTGAGATGAGAATAATAGTGTACCATGGTGCATTACCTTATTTTTATAATTATACTGGGCATTGCCTGAAAACTTTTGATTATCAATAAGTAAATCATTTCTTCCTGAAAACTCAGCATATATATTTAAATTTTCTAGAGCGTCTATTATTGGCATAGTAAATCGCTTAAAGTCGCTAAAACTATTATCATTGCAAGAAATAAATGTAAAGTTTATATTCCCTAAATCATGAAAAACAGCTCCGCCACCGGATTGTCGCCTTACGACTTTTATTTTATTTTCTTTCACATATTCATAGTTAATTTCAGATAATGTATTTTGATTTTTACCTACGATTATAGCACTCTCATTTCTCCATAGCATAAATATGTCTTCAGTAGTATTTTTTAAAAAATATTCTTCCATAGCCAAGTTAAAGTAAGCATTTGTACTAGTATTATTGATTAACAACATAGTCTATTCCTCCGTATATTTTGTAATCAGATATTTTACTAATATTCAACAAGATGTGAGAATTTCCTTTAATAAATATTAAAAATTAAAGAATTTGTCGCAATTTTTATAATCATAGAGAATGAAAAATGAAGGAATTACTTCAAAAAAAAAGAAGATAGTAGTAATCAACATATAGGGGGGATAAGATGAAAAAGATAATTTCTATTATTATTTGCTTAATTTTTTGTAGCTTAGTAGGATGTAAAAATGTTGATACTGAAAAGACTATAGATACTTTTAATGAGGAAAAGCTTAAAATATATTCAGAAAAAGACTCACAAAAAGTAAAAGAACTATTAAAATCATATGGAGAATCGAAAAATTTAACAGTTGAAAAAGCAAAAAAAAATAATATTATAGTTATAGAAAATGAACAAATAGTAGCAAATGAAGAGATATGGAATGATTTTTATAATAATAGCAAAAAGAAAAAAGAAGATAGCATATTAATTGTTCAATATACTGAACAGGATGATCCAATACTAACTTATTTATCTTGCAAAGACAATAAATTCTTTATGATTGAAGATGACTCTAGAGATCAATATAGGGATAGTAAAGATGAAGATTATTTTGAATATAGTTTTAAATATTTAAAATTATTTCAAGAAAACAATAAAACCTATGTATATTTATTAGATGATAAAAAAATAACTTTAGATGAACTTAATTACTCTTTATTGAGTTCAAATATATCAGATTGGATATCTTATGGGTTTGTATTTTATTATATAAATTCATAGATGATTATAATAAAGTAAATATAATTTTGACAAATTAGAACAAAATGTATTGTTTTTATGGTATATATTATATACTATAAAAACAAGTGAATATATAGGTAGAGGCGCAATATTTATAAGTATTGATAATGAGGTAGCACGATGATTTATTAAGAAAGGAAATATTGCCGAAGTATATAACTGAGGCTTTAAGGTTATATAGCTGGGGGTATATAAAATATATATACAACTGTCACTAACTTTAGTGTTGAGCTATCATTGAGAAGAACTAATAATATTTTTAGTATGTAATTTTAACCTTGATGAAGAAATCAAGGTTTTTTTATTACAAAGAAATCATAATTCTTTATTAAAAAATACTAATTTCTAACTACTTAATGGAATAATGGATTTGTTTTAAAAGCCATTAGCCACATGAACGAAGCAAATTTTTGTTTAAAAATGACTAAACCCTAAAATATTCACAATTATCTCATAGGGGAAATAAAATGAAAAAAAGAAATGTAAGATTATTATTAATGCCAACAATGCTGATTCTAATATCAAGCATACCAAGTTTTGCAGCTGAACAAGATATGGCTGTAATAAATGCACAAAAGTATGGAATATTAACATTATTACCACCACTTGTAGCTATTATTTTAGCTTTTATAACTAAGAATGTTATAGTATCTTTGGTTATTGGAGTTATGTCAGGTGGATTTTTATTAAACTTAAATGGTATAAATATTTTTTCGGCACTATTTAATGCATTTTAAGATTTAGTAGATAGAGCTGTAGGAGCATTGGCTGACCCATGGAATGCGGGAATTATGCTTAAAGTTCTAGCAATAGGTGGAGTAATCAACTTAGTTGCTAAAATGGGTGGAGCAAAGGCAATAGCTGAATCATTAGCTAAAAAAGCAAAAAGTGCAAGAAGTGCTCAACTTATAACATGGGCAGCAGGACTTTTAGTATTCTTTGACGACTATGCAAATTCTTTAATAATAGGTCCTATGATGAGACCAGTTACAGATAAAATGAATATTTCAAGAGAAAGACTTGCTTTTGTAATAGATGCTACAGCTGCACCAGTGGCAGGAATAGCAATGATTTCAACATGGATAGGTTTAGAAGTTGGACTAATTGGAGATGGATTTAATGCTATAGGAGTAAATACAAATGCATTTAGTGTATTTTTAAGTACATTACCATATAGATTTTATAATATATTGATTCTCGGATTTATAGTTATAACAGCAGGACTATTAAAAGAGTTTGGTCCAATGAGAGAAGCGGAGTTAAGAGCTAGAAGGGGAAATATAAATTTAGTTTCTAATAAAGATATAGATGAAAAAATAAGTAATGAGCATAGTGATTTAGAGCCATTATCAGGTGCTAAATTAAATATTTGGAATGCTATAATACCAATAGGTATATTAATAGTGGGATCATTATTTGCATTCTACTACAGTGGTTATACCACAATAATGAGTGGAGATGATGCAAGTTTAATTCAAATAATTAATAATTCACCATTATCATTTGTAGCAATAAGAGAAGCGTTTTCTAATTCTGATGCATCAGTAGCACTATTCCAATCAGCTTTACTTGCAGGTATAGTTGCCATAGCTATGGGTGTATGTAAAAAAATATTTACTGTGTCACAAGGATTAGAAATGTGGGTAGATGGAATGAAAACTTTAGTTATTACTTGTGTAATACTAATATGTGCATGGTCACTTTCATCAGTAATAAAAGAACTTGGAACGGCTAAGTTTTTAATACAAATATTATCAGGATCTGTGCCAGCATTTTTATTACCAAGTATAATATTTGTACTAGGTGGAATAATTTCATTTTCAACAGGAACATCTTATGGAACAATGGGAATATTAATGCCACTTACTATACCACTTGCTCATTCAATAAGTCCTGAAATGTCTTATATAATAGTTTGTATAAGTGCTGTGCTTACAGGTTCTATATTTGGAGACCACTGTTCTCCAATATCAGATACAACAATACTTTCATCAATGGGAGCTGGATGTAATCATATAGATCACGTGAGAACACAGATGCCATATGCTTTATTTGTGGGGAGTATAGCAATATTATTTGGATATATACCTGCAGGATTTGGACTTCCTATTTATTTAATACTTCCTTTAGCGTTTGTTGCTATGTTTATAGGAATCCAAATATTTGGAAAAAGTGTAGATGTAGATGAAAAAGAAGAAAGTTTAATAGCTTAATTTATTATAAAAAATCTCTTTAATTTATTGTATATACAATAGTTTAAAGGGATTTTTAGTATTTAAGTAATATACTTATGTTTCTAGGGAAAACTAAATAGTAGATTTAGTTGTAATTTTTAAAGGAGAATTTAAATGAATAATAATTTTACAATGAGAACAAATCTACTTATAGGAAAAGAAGGAATGAAAAAATTAAAAAATTCTCATGTTCTTGTCATAGGAGTGGGCGGAGTTGGAAGTTTTTGTGTAGAAGCTTTAATAAGAGCTGGTATAGGAAATATAACTATAGTAGATTATGCTAAAGTTGAAGAAAGTGATTTTAATAGACAATTACCTGGATTAATATCTAATTTAAACAAAGACAAGATTCAAGTAGTAAAAGATAGATTGATAGATATAAATAAAGACTTAAATATAAAAGCAATAAACTGTGTTTTTAATGAGGAAAGTAGTAATAAAATATTTAGTCAAGAGTATGACTATGTTGTAGATGCTATAGATATGGTTTCATCAAAAATTCATTTAATTCAGCTATGTTTAAATAAAAATATACCAATAATAAGTTCCATGGGTATGGGCAACAAACTTGATCCCACAAAGATAGAAATTAATGATATTTCAAATACTCATACTTGTCCATTGGATAAAGTTATGAGAAAAGAACTTAGAGATAGAGGAATAGAGCATTTAAGAGTAGTATTTTCCACAGAACAACCTATAGAAGTTAAGGAAAAGATATCAAATGGTCATAGAATACTACCAGGAAGTATGCCTTTTATGTCTTCCTGTGGAGGATTGATAATGTCATCTCAGGTTATAAAAGACTTACTAAATATAAAATAGTTAAAAATACAAAACAAAAATAGTAATAATTTTAAGTATGAATGGCTAAAATTATTGCTATTTTTATTTAATAAATTATAAAAAATATTTCAAGAAGACCTTACTTAAAACCATAATGCCAATGCTGATTAGGAATTTAATGGTATTTTTTATAAAGAGATATAATACTTAATTTATTTATCAAAAGCCTTTGTTTTAGAAAAAATTTTTTGTGATTTATCTTTATAATAGTCCAAGTAGATACAATAACATAAATGGCAAATTGGGACAATATATAGAAAAATAGCATAGGGAATAAATTTGTAACTACTTATACCTAAGACTGAAGTAGGAACAAGTGCAGCTATACACCATGGAATTAAGGCAGATGTGACAATGGCAGAATCGGAAAATTCCATAGCCATATCTTCATTTTTATAATCTTCATAAGTATCCCTAAGTATTTCGATAGTTAAAATAAAAGCTATAGTTTGGCTACAGCCAATAGAGGCAATTATTAAACCAAGAAATAAAGTTGATAAAAATAACTTACTTCTATTTAGCTTTATTTTTTTCAAATATTTTTTCAAACCGTCAAAAATATTTAACCCACTAAAAAACCCTGTTAAACAACACGAAACAATAATTATATAACAAGTTTTAAGCATAGAAATAATACCGCCACCCTTAATAATATTTGATAAAGACGAAGAAGCTTCGTATCCAAATATAATATAATTAAACAAATCTATAATATTTATTTTTTGAATAATAAAGCAAATTATTATGGATGTTATTATACTTATGGTTATTGATTTTGAAATTGAAACTTTTTTTAATGACAAAATAATAATTATAATAGCGGGTATTAATAAAATAAAACTTATATGAAAATCAATGTGTAAAGTTAAACTTAGTGAGTTATCAATAAAAGTTAAAGGATTTTTAAATGAGAACAATAGATAAAAAATAACGCTAATTACAGTTGGAATAATACCAAAGATGAAAACTTTTCTAACATAGTTAAATAAATCAACGTTAGTTAAATTACAAAGCAGAAGTAAACTAGAAGATAGAGGTGAACATCTATCACCTAAATATGCCCCAGACATAATCGCCCCTCCAACTAAATTCAAGTTAATATTAGATGCCTGTGCAATGATAATAAGAGGTATACCTATTGAGCTTACAGTACCAAAAGAAGTTCCAATTAAAAAAGATGTTATGGCTGGTATTAAAAAACAAAACAAAATGAATAGATTAGGATTAATATATTTTAATGAATAATAAACTATTGCAGGGATTGTACCACAACTTAACCAAACACTTATTAAAATTGAAATTAATAATAAAATTTGTATAATGGGAAAGCTTCTTTTTGACTCAAAAGCATATAGTTTAAGAAGGTCTTTTATGTTTTTATTTCTTTTTAAACCGATTAAAGAAAATAAAATTAAAGAAATAGTTAAACCGTATCCAAGAAAAATATCATTAAAAACACTAAATATTAACATTATGATTGTAATAACAATAATTAAAAAAATACTCATACAAATAATTCCTCCCATAATTTATCATTATAATAAAATTATAGAGAAATAATATTAAAATATTAATTGAATATAAAAAAATATTTATAAATCATATATGGTAAAAAGATAGAATTAATTGTTGCTAAATATTGTAAGGTAATATATACTCATATTAATAAGTGAATATTTGAGGTAGAGGTGCGATTTTTATAAGTAACAATAAGGAGTTAAGCAACGTTGATTTATTGTGAAAGGAAACATCGCCGAAGCATATAACTGAAGCTTTAAGGTTATTTGGCTGGGGGTATATATAATATATGTGCCACTGTCACTAAGAAATTAGTGTTGAGCTATCAAATGGATTTATAGTTTAGTATAATTATGACCTTGATGCTCTTACATCAAGGTTTTTTTAATGAAAAAAATAGCCCTTATAATGTTCACTACAAAAATATTAGGGGGAAATAAAATGAGAAAAAGAAATTTAAGATTATTTTTAATGACAACCATGCTATTCATAATGACGACGGCATTATCCTTTGCAGAAGAAGTTGATGTTGCGGCAGAAAATGCAAGTAAATTTGGTTTATGGACTTTAATACCACCACTAGTTGCCATTTCACTTGCTTTTATAACCAAAAATGTTATAGTCTCTTTAGTTCTAGGCATTATGTCAGGAGGATTTATATTAAATATAACTGGAAACAATCCTTTTATGGCAATATTTTATTCATTTTTAGATTTAATTCAAAGATCAGTGGAATCTCTAGCAGATCCATGGAATGCAGGTATAATTCTTCAAGTTTTAGCAATAGGAGGAGTTATAAACTTAGTGGGCAAAATGGGTGGAGCAAAAGCCATAGCAGAAGCCTTATCAAATAAAGCAAAAACAGCAAAAAGTGCTCAAATAATGACTTGGTTCGCAGGATTATTTGTATTCTTTGATGACTATGCAAACTCTTTAATAATAGGTCCTATGATGAGACCAGTTACAGATAAAATGAAAGTATCAAGAGAAAGATTAGCTTTTATAATAGATGCTACTGCAGCACCAGTCGCAGGTCTAGCAATAATATCTACATGGATAGGTTTAGAAGTTGGACTTATAGGTACAGCATTTGAAAGTATAGGTGTTGAAGCAAATCCATTCGGAATATTTTTAAATACAATCCCATTTAGATTTTATAATCTATTAATATTAGGATTTATAGTAATGACAGCTTTACTTTTAAAAGAATTTGGACCTATGAGGAAAGCCGAATTAGAATGTAGAAGAGGAAGTCAAAATCTTACTTCAAACGATGAAGTAAATAAAAATTTAAGTAAACATGATGACATGGAACCATTAGAAGGTATTAAATTAAGTGTATGGAATGCAATAATACCAATAGGAGCGTTAATAGTTGGTGCATTATTTGCTTTCTATTACAGTGGATATACTGCAATAATGGGAGGAGAAGATACAGCAATAATACAACTTATGCAAAATGCACCAGCATCATTTGATGCAATAAAAGAAGCTTTTTCAAATGCAGATGCATCTGTTGCTCTTTTCCAATCGGCGTTATTCGCAGGAATAGTTGCTATGGTTATGGGTGTATGTAAAAAAATGTTTAGTGTGTCAGAAGCGCTAGATATTTGGGTAGATGGAATGAAAACATTAGTAATAACAGGTGTAATATTAATATGCGCATGGTCACTTTCATCTGTAATAAAAGAACTTGGAACAGCAAAATACTTAATTACATTATTATCAGGTTCGCTACCTCCATTTATAGTCCCAAGTTTAATATTTGTACTTGGAGCAATAATATCATTTGCAACAGGAACTTCTTATGGAACAATGGGAATACTTATGCCACTGGCTATACCACTTGCATATTCAATAAATACAGATATGTCTTATGTAATAGTCGCAACATCTGCAGTATTAACTGGAGCTATATTTGGAGATCATTGTTCTCCAATATCAGATACAACAATACTTTCATCAATGGGTGCTGGATGTAATCATATAGATCACGTTAGAACACAAATGCCTTATTCTATATTTGTTGGAGTTATTACTATAGTTTTTGGCTATATACCAGCAGGATTGGGATTACCTGTTTATTTAGTTTTACCATTATCATTTGTAGCTATGTTTATAGGAATACAATTACTTGGTAAGAGTGTAGAGATTGAAGATGTACAAGGAAATGAATTGTTAGAAAATTAATATTTATAAAAGACTTAAATTATAATGCATTTAAGTCTTTTTTTATGCAAATAATAAGTTATAGAGTTTGTAAAAGGAGAAATTACTATGGCTTATGTAAATTTTAAAGAAGAAAATTATAAATTAAAGATTCAATTAGAAAAAAGAAAAAAGAATAACGAAAAAAATTATAGCTATATTACAAAGCATAAAAAGGAGATGACTGATTATAATCCAGATAGTAGATATAGTTATGAGATAATAGAAAACGAATTTATTGGAAAAAAAGGATTGTTAGATGAAAAAGATTATTATAATATCTCCAATAAAGACATAATATGTGCAAGTTTCAAAGATTGTACTTTTGCAAATACAAAATTTATCAATTGTAGAATGATAGGTTGTAAATTTTATGATTGCAAATTTATTTTAGGTGGCGTTATTTTTGAAAATTGTATATTTATTATGGAAGATAATATAAAGTCACCATCATTGAATAATACAACAAATTACTCTTGTGAATTCTATAATTGTGAGTTTTATAGTAAATTTAAGAATTGTGATTTATCATATTCAATATTTGAAAATTGTTTAATAAAAAATACTTCATTTGAAATATGCATGATGAAAAGTATGATAGCAAATAAATGTGAATTGAATGAAATAAAAATTTCGGATAGTGACTTAAGTGGATTTAAAACACACAAATGTTATATTTTAGATTTTGAATTTGATGATAAGTATAAAACTAAATTAGATGAAAAAACATTTTTTGATAAATTAGTAGAAATTAAAAAAAGTAGAGAAGAATATGAAGGGCTATATTTAACTTATCAGGCTATTGCCAATAAATTTAAAGAAAATACTCTGGATAATAACTTTGGTGAATATTATTATTTATGTAAGAAAATTCAAAGTAAAACCCTGGACCCTCTTCCAAGAATAGGATCATTTTTGTATAGGGTATCTTGTGGTTATGGTGAGAGACCTTTTAATGCACTATTTATGGGAATATTTTTAATAGCAGTATTTGCGTTGTTATATTTAATTGTTGGTTTGGATATTGATAATAATTACGTTATTTATAATTTAGAAACATTAAAGCATTTTAATTTTATTGGATTCATTGAAGATTATAATGAATCGTTAGCATTAAGTTCAGGTATATTTTTAGGTGTGGGTGGATATAGCTGTGAACCAGTCCAAATATCATTGATGCTATCTAATATTGAAATGATTTTAGGGACAGTAACTGTGGGGGTTGGTATAGGTGCAATAGTGAGAAAAATTATAAGATAATATCTATGAAAAAAAGGAAATTTACCGTATAATCTAGTATTTAGTAATATATATATTAATATTTTGTAATATTCTTACTATTAAATTAACTATTTCATATACATTGATTATGTGAATGATATATGTTAAAGTGATTTTAAAATTCTATATACTTATTAAGGGGTGGTATCTTGAATAATACAGAGTCATTAAAAAAAAACATAACTAAAGCAGAAGATTTAAATTTATACATGAACCTAACAAAAGATGAAGAAATAAAAATGAATGAAATACTTGAAAAATATCCTATGTCTATTACACCTTATTATCTATCTTTAATTGATTTTAATGATCAAAATGATCCTATAAAAAAAATGTGCATACCTTCAATAGAAGAAATTGATTTAAGTGGAAGTTTTGATACGAGTGGAGAAGCAGATAATACTGTTATTACAGGGATGCAACATAAATATGAGCAAACAGTTATAGTGCTTTCTACAAATCACTGTGCAATGTATTGTAGACATTGCTTTAGAAAACGTTTAGTAGGTTTATCAGATGAAGAGATAGCTACACATTTTGAAGAAATGTTAGAATATATTAAAAAACATGAAAAAATAAGTAATGCGCTAATTTCTGGAGGAGATTCATTTTTAAATAGTAATACTAAAATTAAAAAATTTTTAGCTGCATTATGTGACATTCCTCATATTGATTTGATTAGATTTGGAACAAGAATACCTGTAGTTTATCCTGAGAGAATAACAAGAGATAATGAACTTAAAGAGATACTTAGCAAATATGGACAAAAAAAACAAATTTATGTAGTAACTCAGTTTAACCATCCTAGAGAAGTGACTAAGGAAGTTACTGAGGCAATAAAATATTTAAGAGATGCTGGTGTTATAGTAAAAAATCAAACAGTTTTGTTAAGAGGAGTAAATGATAGTATTGAAATTCTTGGAGAATTGCTAAAAAATATAACTGCTATAGGAATAGTACCTTACTATGTATTTCAGTGTAGACCAGTTACAGGTGTAAAAAATCAATTTCAAGTTCCACTTAAAGAGGGGATTGATATAGTAGAAGGAGCTAAAAGCTTGCAAAATGGACAAGGTAAATGTTTTAAATATTGTCTATCAACAACAAAGGGAAAGATTGAAGTAATAGGAAAAACAAAAGATAATGAGATGGTATTTAAATTTCATCAAGCAAAATACAAAGAAGATAGGGGAAGAATATTTATAGAGAAGGTTACTGATAATCAAACGTGGATATATTAGAATATTTCAGAATAATTTCTTATTATTAGTCATCATTTAAAAAGTTAATATTGCTTTTTAAATGATGTTTTAATTTTATGTTAAGTATAAACAATATATTACTATACATAAAACTATAATGTAACAATAAGAAATGCAACTATTAAAAAATAGATTTAATCCATTACATAGTCAATAAATGACTCTAGTTTAATGGTGAGTATGTCAGTGTCTTTAACAGCTGCTATAGGTATAGATGCATTAACTCATGCAGTATAAGCTTATGTATCTGCTGCTAATACTCCAGTTACAGATGCTTGTGGTGCTACTAACCCAATTGAAGCTACTCATGATGAAATAAAAGTTATATTAGTAAAAGATATGTAATTAATAAAAGTTAATTGATTTTTTTATAAATTAAAATATGTAAACTAATCTTACTTTGAAAAGCTATAATTGGTAAATGAATTTTATCAGTTATAGCTTTATTATTTTCTAAATAACATTTAAAAATTTATTGTATTACGAGGAAAAATATAAATAAAAAGGTATAAGTAAGTTAAAATGAAATTTGGATTAAATTATAAATGAAGATTTACATTTAAATTATAATAAATGATATATAATTTTTGTGCAAAATATTTTAAATAAGACATAATGTTGTCATATTAATAGTGATAATATTAAAATAAGTGAGAAGACTTATATTGAAAAGTATTGTGTATGATTTTAAAAATAGTGGGGTAATAACATGAAAATTAATAGATTAACTGAAATTATTTTAATACTTTTAAATAAAAAGACAGTAACAGCCAAAGAATTATCAGATAAATTTCAAGTATCAACTAGAACCATATATAGAGATATAGAAACTCTATCTTTGTCAGGAGTGCCAGTATATATGAGTAAAGGAAAAAATGGAGGAATTGGTTTATTAGAATGTTTTTCTATAAATAAAACTTTATTATCTGAAAATGATAAGGAAAGTATTACATTAGCACTCAAAGCCCTATCTACTATTGAATATCCAAACATAAATTCTGTAATTAACAAAGTTGGATTTGTAAACAATAAAGAGGACAACGATAACTGGATAGATATAGATTTATCAAGATGGGGAAATAAAACATATGAAGATGATAAATTCGATAAAATAAGATATGCAATTTTAAATAATAAATTAGTAGAATTTAGTTATATTAATAGTTTAGCTAATCAATCTAAGAGAATTATTGAACCCATTAAACTCACTTATAAAGGTCAAAGTTGGTATTTATATGGATATTGCAGATTAAAAGAAGACCTTAGATTATTTAGAATAAGTAGAATAAAAGATTTTGAGGTAAAGAATGAGTGTTTTATAAAACGATATTTTGAAAATCAAGAAATAAATAAGGAAGAAAAGGAAGTTTTCAATATTGTTAAGGTAAAATTAGAAGTTAAAAAGGAGGCTTTATATAGGGCTTTTGATGATTTTGCAGAAGAATCAATTATTGATAATAAAAATGGAACTTACCAAGTAAATATAGAATTTCCAGAGAATGAATGGCTGTATGGGTATATACTTTCTTTTGGTCCATATGCTAAAGTAGTAGAGCCATTGCATATAAGAAATATAGTTTTAGAAAAAATGCAAGAAACTTTAAATATGTATAATAAAAATACTTAATATAATTTAAGAAAAAGGAAGATTTGTTATGAAACATGAATGGAGAAAAAAAGAAAAGCAATATTACTTACCAAAAACAAAACCTGAAATTGCAAACATTGAAAAATTTAAGTTTATACAAATAAAAGGCAGTGGGAATCCAAACAGTGAGGAGTTCTCTGAGAAGGTAGGTGCATTATATTCAATAGCTTATGCAATCAAAATGATGCCTAAAAAAGGTATAACTCCAGATGGATATTTTGATTACACTGTATATCCATTGGAAGGAATTTGGGGTTTAGACGAAGAAGGTGAGAAAAAAGACGTATTTGATAAAAATAATTTAGTATATAACATAATGATTAGACAACCTGATTTTGTGACTAAAGAAGTTTTTGATTTGGCGGTGGACATGACTAAAAAGAAAAAGTTTAATAAGTACTTAGATGAGATAGAATTTGGTAATATATATGAAGGTATGTGTGTTCAAATGATGCATAGAGGATCTTTTGATGAGGAATATAAAACATTTCAACTTATGAAAGAATTTTGTCATGAGAAAAATTTATTGATAAAAGATAAAAATCATAGAGAAATTTATATTTCTGACTTTAGAAAAATTTCATCAGAAAAACTTAAGACAGTTTTGAGATATATGGTAGAAGCTAATTAAGGAGGAATTTACTTTGGACTTTATAGATATAAATTTTGAAAATATAGATAAAGAACATATATGTTGTGCTATTTCTGATAAAAAAGGAGAGTTTCAAGTATCATCAAAAAAAACTTGGCTCAAAGATAGATTAAAAGACAATCTAGTTTTTAAAAAAGGTGATGTTAGGGGAAAAGTTTTTATTGAATACATACCTGTTGAAAATGCTTGGTGCCCAATTATTGCAGATAATTATATGTTTATAAATTGTTTTTGGGTGTCGGGGAAATATAAGGGACAAGGTATAGGGAGTAAGTTACTAGAAGAATGTATAAAAGATAGTAAAGAAAAGGGGAAGAAGGGATTAATAGTATTATCCTCGGATAAAAAGAAACCATTTTTATCTGATAAAAAATATTTTATAAAAAAGGGCTTCTTAGTAGCT
The DNA here is from genome assembly GCF_020748465.1 of Terrisporobacter mayombei. GTDB lineage: Bacteria > Bacillota > Clostridia > Peptostreptococcales > Peptostreptococcaceae > Terrisporobacter > Terrisporobacter mayombei. The sequence goes on along the minus strand of NZ_JAHZMP010000001.1, from coordinate 434,142 downwards.
GATATTGCAAGGCCTTATTTTGAATTATTGTATATGCCTTTTGAAGAAAGTGAAGTTATGCCTAAATTTAAAAACACAGTAAAAGAAGAATCTATTGATGAAAAAGGATTTGTTTTATATTATTCACACCAATGTCCTTTTACTTCTAAATATGTTTCTATGATAAAGGATTATGCAAAGGAAAAAGATATAGATTTACATATTGTTAGGTATGAAAATAAAGTTCAAGCACAAAATTCCTCAACTCCTTTCACAACATATAGTTTATACTATAACGGAAAATTTATAACTCATGAAATTTTAAGTATTAAAAAGTTTGATTATATATTTAGTATGATAAAGTAAATAAAAATAAAAGAACAAAATATTAAAATTAGACTTTATATAAGATGTATCAATATACTTTATATAAAAAAGAGTAGTAACTTTTATTGAATAAAGTACAATATAAGATTACTACTCTTTATGTATTCAAATTTTATACTTCAATTAATTCATATTCCTTACTCCCAATACCAAGTTTGACACTATGATCAATACAAACTTCCCAATTTGTTTCAGGATGAGTATTTATAAAGTGGTCATGACAATGGTGTTTTTGTTCATCTAAATAACTACCATGTATTACACTTTGCTTGTTACAAGCATCTACACAAGCCATGTCTAAAGCAACAGGGTCAAAGGAAGCGAAAATACCAACATCTGGAATAATAGCTAAATCATTTTCTCTATGACAATCACAATTTGGAGATACATCTATAACAAAGCTTATATGAAAATGAGGTCTACCTTGTAATACAGCTTTAGAATATTCTGCTATCTTTTTATTTAGTATATCATTGGATTCATCAGTAGGTGAATTTACAGCATCATAATTACATGATCCAATGCATCTTCCACATCCAACACAGTTATTATGGTCAATAGAAGCCTTTTTACTTTCTCCAAATGTAATAGCATCGTGAGCGCAATTTTTTGCACATGCTCTACAGCCAACACATTTATTTTCCTTTACAAAAGGCTTTCCACTACTGTGCATTTCCATTTTACCAGCACGAGATCCACATCCCATACCTATATTTTTTAATGCTCCACCAAAACCTGTAGATTCATGTCCCTTAAAATGATTCATTGATATGAAAATATCAGCATCCATTATAGCCTGGCCTATTTTAGCTTCTTTAACATATTCTCCACCTTCAACTGGAACAAGAGCCTCATCTGTACCCTTTATGCCATCAGCTATTATTATATGGCATCCTGTAGTAAATGGATTATAGCCATTAGTATAAGCTGAATCTAAATGCTCAAGGCCGTTTTTTCTACCACCAACATAAAGAGTATTACAGTCTGTTAAAAATACTTTACCATTTTTTGATTTTATTAAATCCACAATAACTTTAGAAAAATTAGGTCTTAAGTAAGCTAAATTTCCTGGTTCTCCAAAGTGGATTTTTATGGCTGTATACTTGTTTTCAAAATTAATGTCATTTATGCCAGCTTTTTTGACTAGCATTTGTAATTTGTCTAATAAATTGCTCTTAAAATCTGTTCTTAGATTAGTATAATATACTTTTGATTTATTCATAAGTTCCCCTTTCCATATGAAAATTAAGTTATTTCAATATATTATAATCCCATAATAATAATTCTTCCATAGATTTAAATATATAATTCGTAAAAAAATAATTATACATTAAAAAAATTATTCTGAAGTGTTGTAATATAGAAAAAAATATTTGTTTACTATAATACATATAGGGGAATAAATATATTTATATATGATATAAACATAAAATTAGTCATAATATATTGGAGGGCAAATATGGAAAGTTTAAATAAGAATGTATGTAATTGTAAAAAAGTATCTTTCGACAAAATAGAAGATAGTATAAAAAATGGAGCTGATAGTTTTGAAAAAGTTGTAGAAGAAACTAAGGCGACAAAAGGATGCGGAAGATGCAAATCTTACGTGGAAGATATAGTTAAAAGTAAATTAAATAAATAATATATAAAAAATAAAGATGCGAATGTATCTTTATTTTTTTTGATATTATTAGATATTATATAATGGATTTATATGTTGATTATTGTTAATGAAATAATTTATTGATGGATTTAAATAAAAAATATCTATAGTGGAAAATAAAAATTCTATGAAAATAAAAAATTTTATTTAAAAATGAGAAAAAAAGTATTAGCTTTTCTTAGGAAAATGTTTTATAATTATATTTGTAATAGAAAAACGGAAATTTTTATTACAAGCAAAAGTTTGGGTATATTAAATTTAAACTTTGAGTAATTGGTTGAAAAGGTTTTCCTATTGGAAGGGAAAATCTTTTGGGGAAATTGTGATCGGATTTTGCAATAATTAAATTTATTCTTTTCAATAAGTCATTTTAAAATGGGGGTTTTAAAATGACTTATTTTTATCAAATTATTAATAAGCTATATAAAGTATATAATTATACAACGGTTTAGCTAAACACATTTATATTCCAAAAGAGAATCATTCCTTAAGATATATAATTGATTTGTAAAAAATATTATTATATTATTTAGTTATAAAGTTTATTAAACATTAAATGAAAAATTAGCTTAAGTAATTTAACCCACCATAGCACGAATAAATATCGTGCTACTTTTTTTGTATGTAAAGACAAATATGTTAAATATTTGTTATACTTAATATAGAAGATTAATTGAAAGGGTGAAAATTATGAGATATAGCAATTTTTATTTTACTTCTAAAATAGATGAGAATGAGATATTTACATATAAGTTTGTATGTGATGAAAACGTAACTGTTAAAGGCGTAGTACAAATATCTCATGGTATGGCAGAGCATGGGAAAAGATATGAAGATTTTGCTAAACTCTTAACAGATAATGGATATAATGTCTATGTTAATGACCATAGAGGTCATGGCAAAACGGCAAAAAATTTAAAAAATGCAGGTTATTTAGCAGATGAAAATGGATTTGATTGTTTAGTAGATGATATACATACTTTAACAGAAATAATAAAAGAAGAAAGTAAAGATGTACCTTTAATATTATTTGGTCATAGTATGGGATCATTTGCCTCGCAAAATTATGCTATAAAATATGGAGATGAAATCGATGGATTAATACTTTCTGGTTCAAATGGAGATTTTGGTGGAAAACTAGATTTAGCGAATATAATAGTAAAATCTACTTGTAAAATTAAAGGCAGAAAATATGTTAGTGAATTTATTGATAGTTTATTCTTTGGGTCAAATAACAAAGTCTTTAAACCATGTCGAACAGATTATGATTGGTTAAGCAGAGATGAAAAAGAAGTAGATAAATATATAAATGATTCAATGTGTGGATTTAAATGTACTTGTGGTTTTTTTGAAGATTTTATACACGGACTTAAATTTATAGAAGATAGAGAAAATATAATAAAAATCAGAAAAGATTTACCCATATTAATAATTTCAGGAGATAAAGATCCTGTTGGGAATAACGGAAAGGGTTTATTGAATCTAAAAATTAGATATGAAAAATCAGGTATTGAAGATGTAAAATGTATATTATATAAAGATGGTAGACATGAAATATTAAATGAGATTAACAAAGAAGAAGTAAAAGAAGATGTAATGAAGTGGATAGTTGAAAAAATAGAAAATAAAAAACAAAGTTATTATTAAGAAAATTTTAGGAGGAAATAGAAATGGCAGAAACAAAAATAACAGGATCTTCACAAAGAAATGCAAAGGATGTGGCTATAGAGCTAACAGAATTATATTATAGAGTGTCAAAAGAAGAAGCTAAATCAGCAGAAGAAGTTGGAGAAACTTACGTTAGAATTTACAACATAGTTAAAGATGCAAGATAATTTATTACAAAATATTAAAAAAATTTATAGCTAAAATTGAGATGGTTACTAAATGTTATCAAAAATGAATCTGAAAATTAAATATTAGTTACAGATTAGTTACATATTTTATTGCTTCTATAAATATAAATATATAAACAGTTTGAAATTTAAAATACTTAAGTTTTATATATTGAATATTTATAGGGGGAGTAAAAATGAAAAATAATTTTAAAAATAATATAATTTTTAGAAGTTTACTAATAACTCTATCTTTTTGTGTTCTTCTTGCATCATATTTTATATTGAAAAAAGAGCAAATAGTTTTACAAGTGAATGGAAAGGTGACAACTGTAGACACTTATTGTAAGACTGTAAAAGAATTATTGAGTGAAAAAGATATATGTTATAACGAAGATGATATTATATACCCTAGTTTAGATAGTAAATTAGAAGATTATATGAATATAAAAATTACATATGTAGAGCAAATTTCTGTTAGTGAGCATTCAAGAATATCATATAAAACTGAAGTTAAAACAGATAAATCTTTGCCAAAGGGAGTTACTAAAGTTGCTCAAGAAGGAAAAGAAGGAAGAAAAACAATTGTATATGAAGAAGTTTATCATGATGGTAAGTTGGTGTCTAGAGTTGCTAATAAGGAAATGATAAGAGAAGAGCCTGTTAATAAGGTTGTTATAAAAGGTACAGGAACGAGTTATGCGGCTAGTGTTGTAAATTTATCAACACAAAAAAAATCTTCAAATATTAACAGGGATAAAATGGTAGTGTCAGCTACTGCCTATAGTGGTGATAGTTCAACTTCAACTGGAACACGCCCAAGATGGGGAACTATTGCAGTGGATCCTAGAATAATACCTTATGGTACAAAAGTGTATATACCTAAATTTAATATGACTTTTGTAGCAGAAGACTGTGGCGGTGGGATAAAAGGAAATAGAATAGATATATTTATGAATAGCTCCTCGGCTTGCTATAATTGGGGAGTAAGAAGTATAGATATTTATATTGTTGGATAAATTAAAGTATTAGGTCAAGTTTTAACTTGACCTAATACTTTTGTAGTTTTTGTAGAAAAAATTAATTTAGATATTAGCGGTTCATGTTTACTAAATAGAAAAATAAGGATAAAATATACATATGATTATTCATATGTGATTATGGATAAAAAGTAAAAAGTAAAGGAGCAACTTAAATGGCATATAGGGGAAAATACAATAATTGGATAGATAATAAATATTTTGATGAAAAAACTAGAGAAGAATTGATTAATTTAAAAGATAATGAAAAAGAAATAGAAGATAGATTTTACAAAGATTTAGAATTTGGGACAGCTGGACTTAGAGGGGTAATTGCAGCAGGAACAAACAGAATAAACAAATATACTGTTAGGAGAGCTACTTTTGGTCTAGCTAATTATATATTAAAAAATACTACTAAAGTAGAACAAGAAAGAGGAGTAGTTATAGCTCATGATAATAGATTTATGTCTAGAGAATTTTGTATAGAAGCTGCCAATACACTAGCAGCATGTAATATAAAAGCCTATATATTTAAAAGTTTAAGAACTACGCCAGAGCTTTCTTTTGCAGTTAGAAACTTAAATGCAATAGCAGGTATAGTTATAACGGCTAGCCACAACCCACCAGAATATAATGGATACAAGGTATATTGGGAAGATGGGGCACAAGTAATGCCAGAAATAGCAAATGCAATAACTGAAGAAATAAATTCAATTGAAGATTACTCAATAATACCTACACTAACTGAAGAAAATAAAGATTTAGTGAGAGTATTAGATGAAAAACAGGACACTGACTTTATTGAATCAGTTAAAATACAAGTAATAAGAAAAGAATTAGTTAAAAAAGTAGGAAAAGAATTTAAAATAGTTTATACACCACTTTGTGGAACAGGAAATGTACCAGTAAAAAGGGCATTAGAAGAAGTTGGATTTGAAAATGTTCTTATTGTAAAAGAAGAAGAGGTACCAGATTCAAACTTTGCAGGAATAGAATATCCAAATCCTGAAGACCAAAGAGCACTAACTAGAGGAATAGAACTTGCTAAAAAAGAAGGGGCTAATTTAGTAATAGCAACAGACCCAGATTGTGATAGAGTTGGGGTGGCTGTAAAAACTACTTCTGGAGATTATGCACTCCTTACAGGAAATCAAATTGGTGGAATGCTAACTAATTATATAATAGAAGGTCAAAAAGAAGAACATAAATTAAAAGATAATTCAGTGCTTATAAAAACAATCGTTACTTCTGAATTTGGTGCAGACGTAGCAAAAGCAAATAATGTGGAAGTTATGAATGTGCTTACAGGATTCAAGTTTATAGGTGAAAAGATAAAATATTTTGAAGAGAAAAATGATAAGATTTATTTATTTGGATACGAAGAAAGTTATGGTTACTTAGTTGGAACTCATGCAAGAGATAAAGACGGGGTAGTTGCATCTTTATTAATATCTGAAATGGCTGCATATTATTATTCAAAAGGCATGAGTTTATATGAAGGATTACAGGAGTTATATAAAAAATATGGATACTTCAAAGAAGAAACGATATCTTTAACTTTAGCTGGAATAGAAGGATTAGAAAAAATTGGGGAGATAATTTCTCATTTTAGAAATAATGATATAGAAAGTATAAACAATAAAAAAGTTGTTGAAGTTAAAGACTTCGCAAAGGGTATAGATGATTTACCAAAGGCAAACGTATTAAAATACTTCTTAGAAGATGAATCATGGATAGCTATTAGGCCTTCTGGAACAGAGCCAAAATTAAAGTTCTATGTAGCAGTAAAAGGTAATGATGAAGTTACTTGTGATAGTAAAGTATCCAGTATAAAGAAAAGTATAAACGAAATATTAAACAAATTAATGTAAAAAAAAATAATATTATAAGGGAGATATTCGTTTTCTTATGAAGTTTATAATAAAGTAAAGGAAAAGTAATGATTTTTGATTAAAAATATCAAAAGTTATTACTTTTTTTATATAATCATATTTGGTATTTTTACCTAGTATTCATATATATAAAGTTATATATTTAACTTTTTTTGATTGCAAATATTTGGTAATATATACTTTGCAACAAAAATTATATTTAAATAAAATAATATTTTATTGAGGAGATTAATTATTTTATCATCTAAAATAACTATTAAATGAGATGTTGAAAATCCATACTTAGAAACGACTTTAGAAAAAATATTTATTTATGGCGTTAAGTATTATTATTTTCATGTTAGGCTCTGAATCTGTTTTCTCTATTTTTACAATTAAAAAAACTTCTTTTTACGCTATATTAATCTCAGTGTGTATAACATATATATTATCATTAATTGTTATAGGGGTAAGTTTTATTGAATTATACATATATATAAATAAATCAAGAATATTAACTTAAAATAGGAAGGTATTTTATAGTATAGTTGATAATGATATACATAGCTTTATGCTTATTTGTAATAAAAAAGGAGATACTATTTATGCTAATAAAAAGATTAAAGACTATTACTTTAACTTAGAGTATAATGGAATGGAAAGTCTAAATTCTCTTTTTAATAATATATCTGATGAACTAGATAATAGTAATGAAGTATTAAAATCTCTTAATAAGACAGGTTCATGGAGGAAATTATAAAAAATAGATTTGATGAAATGATGTTATATTGTACTATGCAACTAGTAGAGAAACTTAATAATAAAGAGATAGCTATTTCGTGTATGGATATTTCTGATGATATAAAAAGGGAATTAGAATTGGAAAAGTTGAAAATATATACAAATGAAAAAACGGAATTGTCAGATATACATGAAGTATTAAGTATGAGTTAAAATGTAAAATATAAAAAAATAAAATTGTATTAATTATTATATTGAAATAGTAAATAAGAAAAATATAGAATAGGAGGGATAATATGAAAAATAGACTTAATAGTAAATTCCAGACATATAGTAAAAGAATGAAGTTTCTTATGGAATATTCTAATTATAGAGAAATAAACTCCAAAGCAGCTGAAATGTCATTTTATTTACTGTTATCTTTCTTTCCTTTTTTAATATTTACAATAAGTTTGGTGGTATATACACCCATAATTAAAATTAGCAAATATATATTTCTATTAAAGAAAATATTACCTTTAAGTGCTTTTAATATAGTATCATCATTAATGCAATCTGCCATAGAAAACAGAAGTTTTAGTTTTTTAATATTAAGTTTTATGTTAGCAATGTACACCATGTCTAGGGCAGTATTATCACTAATTAGAGGTATGAATAGATCTTATAATATTAGGGAAACCAGACCATATTTTGAGGTATTATTCATATCTTTAGTATTTGTAATAATGTTAGTTGTTTTGATTTTTACATCTATGATATTTTTAGTATTTGGTGAGAGGTTAGGTTCATTTTTATTTAATTTAATTGGCTTGGATCAATATTTTATGTATATTTGGAACCTTTGTAGATACGTGGTGGGAATTATAACTGTAATTATAATTTTAATGAACCTATATAGATTTACTCCTAATAAAAAATTGTCTTTTAAAGATGTATTACCAGGAGCTATAGTGTCTACTTTATGTTGGTTAGTAGCATCATTTTGTTACTCATTTTACACAAATAATTTTGCAAGATACGATATTATTTATGGGAGTTTAGGTGGAATTATCGTGCTTATGACCTGGGTTTATTTAAGCAGCTGGACCATATTAATTGGTTGTGAAATAAATGCAAGGCTATATAAAAGAAAAATAAGATAAACTTGTATCGTTTATAATTATTTTTCTTTTATATAGATTAATAAATTAAAAATTATCTTGACATTTAATAATAATTCTTATAATATTAATTTAATATAAATTTAGAGTTTAAAAGCGATGAATAGGAAGAGTAAATCTAATTCGATTACCAGAGAGAAAAGCTCATGGGCTGTAAGGCTTTTCAAATTAGAGGGATTGAAAACTACCTAGGAGCTGTGATCTGAAGTAATCTAATTGATTTCAGTAAGATTAACCGTAAGCTGCGTTAAAGCATTAAGTGGATTTTAAGTCAATTTAGGTGGAACCGCGGGAATATATCTCGTCCTTATTTATAAGGACGAGTTTTTTATTTAAAAAAATACAAATTAATATTTAAAAGCGATGAATAGGAAAAGTAAATCTAATTCGATTATCAGAGAGAAAAGCTCATGGGCTGTAAGGCTTTTCAAATTAGAGGGATTGAAAACTACCTAGGAGCTGTGATCTGAAGTAATCCAGTTGATTTTAGTAAGATTAACCGTAAGCTGCGTTAAAGTTTAAAGTGAGTTTTATTATGAATAAAACTAAATTGGGTGGAACCGCGAGAGACTCGTCCCTTTAGAGGAATTAGTCTCTTTTTTGATTGAGAAAAGTAAAATTTGTTTTTAAAGTAAAAAGGAGGTCTTAATATGAAAATAGCTATACTTGGATATGGAACAGTGGGAAAAGGTCTAGTACAAATGATTGAGGGAAATAAGAATAAAAGAAATATAGAAATAACAAGCATATTAGTAAGAGATAAAAATAAATACAAATCATCTAAATATGCGAATATAATAACTGAAAATATTGAAGATGTATTTAAAGAGGATATCGATATTTTAGTTGAGTTAATAGGAGGATTACATCCTTCATATGAATATATAAAAAGAGCATTAGAAAGTAAAATTAACGTAGTCACAGCTAATAAGGATATGCTAGCAGAGTATGGGGATAAACTTGTTAAGTTAGCAAAAGAAAATAATGTAAGTCTTAAATTTGAAGCATCTGTTGGTGGTGGAATACCAGTTCTTAAACCTTTAACAGAGTCATTAGAAGGTAATTCTATTGATAGTATGTATGCCATATTAAATGGGACAACAAACTTTATCTTAAGCAAAATGTATAATGAAGGTTTGTCTTATGATGAAGTATTAAAAGAAGCTCAAGAATTAGGTTTTGCAGAAGCAAATCCAGAAGCTGATGTGGAAGGATATGATGCAGCTAGAAAATTATCTATTTTATCAACTTTGGCTTACAATGGTAGAGTATATTGGAAAGACTTTTACTTAGAAGGTATATCAAAAATTGATATGAAGGATATTAATTATGCAAAACAAATGGGATGCAAAATTAAGTTAGTTGGTCAAAGTAAGAAGAAAAATGAAAAGGTTAGTGGTTATGTAAGACCTGTCCTTGTTGACAATAATAACTTATTATCTCAAATAGATAATGAATACAATATTGTTGTATTTAATGGAGATTCTATAGGAGAATTATCTTTTGTAGGTAAAGGAGCAGGAAAAGAACCTACAGGTAGTGCTGTTTATGCAGATGTTATGGATATATTTAACAATAGAATTGCTAAGATAGATCAATTTACAAAAGAGAAAATTGAAGTGGAAAAAACTATAAATAATAAGTGCCAAGCTTTATTAAGATTTAAATCTCCTAAAAAAGAAGAGATAATATCTCTTATAAATGCTTGTATAGATGAATATGATGTAATTGATGATAATGACGAATTGGCAGTTATGGTTTATGCAGGTTCTGAATATGAAATTAACAATATTTTATGTCTAATTAAGGATAAGGGATATTGTGAAGAGAGTAGAAAACTATTGAAAATTAGTTAAAGTAAAATAAAATATTATAATTCCCTTATAAAATTTTATAAGGGAATTTTTTGTAAAGATATAGTTACTAGAAAGTGCCTAATTGAGATTAAATTTTAATTTTATTATACTAATCACACTGATAATAAAATAATTTACTAAATGTAATTCTTTTAAATAATATTATTACTAAGTAAGTTAGAATTATAAAAATTATAAAAGGAGAAATATAAAATGGCTAAAATAATAAAAACAAATGAATTTGCAAATGTTGTAAAAAATAAAAAAGGAATAGTTGTAGTTGATTTCTTTGCAACTTGGTGTGGACCATGTAAAATGTTATCACCAGTATATAACTCATTGGCAGAGGAAATGGTAGATAAAGCAGATTTCTATAAAGTTGATATTGATGAGAGTATGGAACTAGCAGAAAAATTTGTTGTATCGACAGTTCCAACAGTAATAGTATTTAAAGATGGTAAAGAAATGGATAGACTAGTAGGCTTTATACCTAAAAATAATTTGATAGATAAAATTGGGTTATTTTTATAATATAATTATTTAATCATAAAAAGAGTTATTCCACTAATAGCTAGTGTAATAGCTTTTTTTGCTAGAAGTTTGTTTATTAAAAAGCACATTATATAAATTATAGTTTGAAAAATATTATAATGTAACAACATTATTTATAATGCATGTTATAAGTAGAAGCAGTGTGATGTAATAATAAAATCATATTTTCTATTGAATGATTAAATAGGTTACGAAAAAATGCCTAATTGAGACAATTTTTTATTTTTGTTATATTAAATATATAAGAACTAGATAATCTTATAATACTAATACATAAAAAGGGAGAGAGATGATGACAAAAAATATAAAATTAATAGCAGGATTAACAATAATGAGCATAGCGATGTCTATATCAGGTGTATATGTTAATAATCAATAAGGAATAGTAAACACGAGTGTTTTAAATATAAGAAGTGGACCAAGTACTAATTACACTGCATTAACTCAAGTTAAATTAGGTAATAAACTACAGATATTAGAAAAAAATAATGGGTGGTATAAAGTAAAGTTGTCAAATGGAATAATAGGTTATGGTAGTATAAAATATATAAATGTAAATAATTTAATCTCAGATAATAGTGTAAATATTATAGGAAAAAAAGGGCAGGTAAAAGTAAGGACTAGTCTTAATGTAAGAAAAGGACCTTCTGAAAATTATGCAGTAATTTCGAGGTTAAGAAATAATGATATAGTAGATTTATTGGAAAAAAGTAATGGATGGTATAAAGTTAAACTATCTAATGAATCTACTGGATGGGCAAGTGGAGATTATATATCTATATACGCTGGTTCTAATTCCCAAACAGAATCAAGTACCAACAATTCAAGCAATATATCAAAAGCACAAGCAATAGTTAAAACAGCTCATGAACAATTAGGGAAGCCTTATGTTTGGGTGCAGAAGGTCCAAATAGTTTTGACTGCTCGGGTTTAGTTCATAAAACATAAAGTACAAACTCCAAGGGTGTCTAGAGACCAATACAAAGTAGGTAAATCTGTAAGTAAATCAAATCTACAACCAGGAGATTTAATTTTTTCAAGCACAAGATCTGATGGAACTGTAACACATGTGGGAATTTATGTAGGAAATAGTCAAATGATACATGCGCCAAATTCTAAAAGTGTTGTAAAAAAGGTTGATATAAACAATAGTTATTGGAACAGCGTGTATGTTGGAGCTAAAAGGATATTATAATATAACAATTTATAGGAGACTAAATATGAGATACGATATAGCAGTAGTAGGAAGTGGACCAGCAGGTCTAGCAGCATCATTAAATGCAAAAATAAGAAATAAAAATATAATAATATTTGGAAGCAATGGTGCTAGTGTAAAAATTACAAAAGCACCCTCAGTAGAAAATTATTTAGGATTTGAAGAAATAAGTGGAATAGAATTAAAAAATAAATTTATATCACATGTAAATAGCATGGGAGTAGAAATTACAGAAAAAAGGATAAACAACATTTACAGTATGGGAGATTATTTTACTTTAGTAAGTGGAGATGATATGTATGAAGCTACAACTGTTGTTCTTGCTACTGGAGTAGAATATGGAAAAATGATTAAAGGTGAAGAAGAATACTTAGGAAAAGGTGTAGGATATTGTGCAACTTGTGATGCTGCTCTATATAGAAATAAAAAAGTTGCAATCATAGGTAGTAATCATGAGGGAGAAGAAGATGCTAATTTCTTGAGTGAAATAGCAAGTGAAGTTTATTATATACCAACATATAAAATGACAAATAAACTTAACGAAAGTATACAAATAATAGAAGATAGAGCGAAAGAAATAAAAGGCGATAAGTTAGCTAATAAATTATTACTTAGAAATCAAGAATTAGAAGTAGATGGAATTTTTGTAATAAAAGATAGTATATCACCAAAATATATGGTACCTGGGGTAGAAGTAGATGGACCCCATATAAAATGTGATAAAGATATGAAAACAAATATAGAAGGTTTATATGTAGCTGGAGATTGTGCAGGTAAGCCATATCAATATTTGAAATCAGCAGGACAAGGACAAACCGCTGTATTAAGTGCAATTTCATATTTAGACAAAAAAAGAATAGAAGAAAAAAATAGTATATAAAAATAATTTAGGGAGATTGTGATGGAAAAATTAAATTTAATAGTGGTGTTTACAGAAGGATTGCTATCCTTTTTATCACCATGTATATTGCCAATATTACCAATATAGTTAAGTATGCTATCCAATAGTAGTATTGAAGATATGAAAAATGGTAGCTTTATAAAAAGTGCCTTATTTAGAAATACATTGTTCTTTACGCTTGGAATATCAACTACATTCTTTATACTAGGCTCATCTGTAAATGCACTAAGTTCATTTTTTAGTGCAAATAAAAGCTTAATTATGGTGATAGGTGGAACTATTATAGTATTCATGGGGCTATTTTATATGAATATAATAAAAGTGAATTTTCTTAATAAAGATAAAAGATTTCAAATGAAAGCTAAAAAAATGACTCCAATATCTTCATTTTTATTAGGATTTACTTTTAGTTTTGGTTGGACTCCATGTATAGGTCCTATACTTGCATCTGTACTTATCATGTCTTCTAGTTCGAAAAGTGCAGCATCATCTTATTTATTAATAGGAGTATATACCATAGGATTTATCTTACCATTTATAATAATGTCATTATTCTACAATAAACTTGTAAATACTGTAGATAAAATGAAAAATCATATGGATGCTATAAAGAAATTTGGAGGTATAATTCTTATTATTTCAGGTTTGTTAATGTTTTTTAATGGATTTACTAACAATATGAATACATCTAAAAAGGAAATGCAAAATAAGACAGAAAGTAGTCAAGGTGCAAATACTAATAAAGAGGACGAGAAAATACAAGCTTTGGACTTTGATTTATATGATCAATATGGAAAAAAACATAAGCTTAGTGATTATAAGGGAAAGACAGTATTTTTAAATTATTGGGCTACATGGTGTCCTCCATGTAAAGGAGAAATGCCTTATATAGAAGAGTTATACAAAGAATATAATAAAAATAAAAATGATGTGATAATACTTGGTGTAGCATCTCCAAATTTAGGTAATGAAGGAAGTAAGGAAGATATAGAAAAATTTCTAAAAGAGGAAGGATATACATTCCCTGTGGTATTTGATGAAGGAGGAAGTCAAATATACGGATATGGAATAAGTTCATTCCCATCTACATTTATAATTGATAAAGATGGATATATAACTAAATATGTTCCAGGAGCAATGGATAAAGAAACTATGAGAAATCTTATTGAAGATAAATAATAAAATATAGAAGAGCTGTTTTACAAATAATTTTAAATTAAATGTAACAGCTCTTTTTTAAGCAAAAAAGTGTATCGCACTATTCTTAGCACGATATCACCTTTTTACTAAAATTTCTTTATTTCTTTTTTATCAAATAATTTGTTGCTTATTAAGTCTATATAAGGCTTATTAACAATGTATGATGCAGATAAATAGACTCTTCTTTTATCTTGTCTTTGCCAAAGTCTAAACTTAAGATTTTCTTCATTTTTGAAAAAGTTTTTATAGTAAAATTCAACTTTTTCTAATATTCTAGCTTCTTCTTCGTTTACTTTTACTTCAGCTAAAATTTCTTGGATTCTCTCAGTAATTCTTTTATCAGAAAGGTAAGACAAACATAATTGAAATTGGAATTTATAGTCTACATCTTTGTACTCCTCATAAATAGATTTGGCCATTTTATGAGCTTCTTTGTATATGTCATCCATTTCATAATCTCCTTCCATGATAATTTAGTATTCTACAACCCTTTATATATATTATTAGATAGAAATAATATTAATTCCCTTAAATATAAATAAATGTAAGAATTGAGAAGTTTTTTTGAAGCTATAACTTAAAAAATTATAAAATATTCAGAAAATTCTAAAAAAATATATTGACGTAGGTTTAACTCTAGTATATTACTACTAATAAGTTAAATAATTGGAAAGCTAAGAATAGAAGTAGTAAGAATTTTGAAGTTTACAGAGAGCCAAAGTTTGGTGGAATTTGGTATCGGATTGTTGTAAAGGGAACTTATTAAAGTTAACTAGAGTGGTACCGCGAGAGTTAAACCTCGTCTCTAAATATAGAGATGAGGTTTTTTATTTCTAGAAATGTTTAAAACTTACAAAAAGTATAATTTTATATTGAATACAATGTACAAAAGTTAAATTTTGAAAATAATTAAAAAATAGTGGAATTTTATTTAAAAATAAGGAGGAGTTTTTTATGAATTTTGATTGTAAAAAATATAAAAAAATAAATTTTCAGCCTAAAAATTTTAAGAATAGACAATGGCCGGATAATGAAATAAATATGGCGCCAATTTGGTGTTCTGTTGATTTAAGAGATGGTAATCAATCATTACCTATTCCAATGAGCGTTTTTGAAAAATTGAAATGTTTAATATGTTAATTGAAGTTGGATTTAAAGAGATTGAAATAGGATTTCCTTCAGCTTCTAAGACAGAATACAATTTTTTGAGAAAATTAATAGATGAAGCTTTAAATGGATGTAAAAAAGCAATTGTTCATTTGTATAATTCAACATCTATACTTCAAAGAGATGTGGTATTTAATAAAAGTAAGAAAGAGATCATAGATATAGCAATCGAAGGAGCAGCCATAGATAAAGTAGGCGATCCAAACTTTAGTTGAATGTAAAAAAAGTGATGCAGTATTACTTGGAGCTGTTGGAGGACCTAAATGGGATAATATTGAGCCTTCCATAAGACCAGAAAAAGGACTTCTAGATTTAAGATCAGAACTTAATTTATTTGTAAATTTAAGATCAGCAACAATGCATGAAAGTTTAAAGGAATTATCGCATCTAAGAAGTGATATAGTAGAAAAAGGAATAGATTTTGTTGTAGTTAGAGAGTTAACAGGTAGAATTTATTTTGGAGAAAGAAAAACAGAAGTAATAGATAATGTAGAAGTAGCTTATGATGTGGAAAAATATGATGAAAATGAAATCCGAAGAATAGAAAGAAAAGCTTTTGAAACTGCTAGAATTAGAAATAAAAAATTAACTTGTGTAGATAAAGCAAATGTTCTTGATAGTTCTAAACTCTGGAGAAAAATAATGAATGAATTAAGTGAAGGATATAAAGATATTGAACTTAATTTTATGTACGTAGATAATGCTGCCATTCAGTTAATAAAAAACCCTAGTCAGTTTGATACAATAGTTACTAATAACATATTTGGAGATATTATTTCAGATGAAGCTTCAATGATAACAGGTTCTATTGGAATGTTGCCATCTGCATCATTAAGAGATGATAAGTCTGGAATGTACGAACCAATACATGGAAGTTCACCAGATATTGCAGGTCAAAATAAAGTAAATCCAATTGCCACAATATTATCAGTAACTATGATGCTTAGATACTCATTTTATTTAGAAAAAGAAGCAAAAAAAATAGAAGAAGCTGTTACGAAAGTACTTAATAAAGGATATGGAACGATAGACATATATAATGGGATAGGAAATGTTATAGGTACGAAAGAGATGGGATATTTAATAGCGAATGAAATATAAATAATTTAAAATAAAGCATCTTTCAACTTACTAATATTAATAAGTATGAGGGGTGTTTTATTTATATTTAACCCTTTATAAAATAAAAAATTATATTACCTGAATTATTGTTGACATCTAGTTTGTAAATAGATAGGATTATTTTTATATAGAATAAAATAGGGGAATATTTGATCTATTGCATAGTTATCATAGGAGGAGTAAAAATGGAAGTATTAAAAAAATCTCAGTTTAAAAATGTAGAAACTGAAAAAGCAGTAAAGGTACAAGTAAGAGAAATATTAAATGATATAAAACTTAATAAAGATATTGGAGTAAGAAAATATAATTTTCAGTTTGATAAAAATCCAAGATTAAGATACAGAGTTACTAGAGATGAAATAGTAAAAGCATATAAACAAGTAGATATTAAATTTATTGAAGATGTTAAAATTGCAGTAAAAAATATTGAAGAGTTTGCAAAAGTTCAAAAAGAAAGCTTTGAAAATAACTTTGAAAGAGAAATTTATCCTGGTGTAATACTTGGTCAAAAACATATACCTATAGAATCAGCATTAGCTTATGTACCAGGTGGAGGATATCCGCTTTTTTCTACTGCGCTAATGTTAATTATTCCAGCTAAAATTGCAGGAGTTAAAAGGGTTTGTGCTTGTTCACCAACTATGAGAAATAGCAAAGATATAAATCCGAAAACTCTAGTTGCAATGGATATAGCAGGAGCGGATGAAATATATGCTGTTGGAGGAGTTCAAGCAATAGGAGCATTTACATATGGAACAGAAAGTATTAAGCCAGTGGACATTATTGTTGGACCAGGAAACAAATATGTAACAGAAGCTAAAAGACAATGTTATGGAAATGTTGGAATAGATTTTGTGGCAGGACCAAGTGAAGTTTTAATTATAGCAGATGAAACTGCAAATGCTGATTATATTGCAGCAGACGTTTTAGCACAATGTGAACATGATTATAGTGCTAGAGGTATTTTAATTACTACAGATAAAAAATTGGGAGAAGTAGTTTCTAAAAAAGTAGATGAAATTTTAAAAAATCTTCCTACAAGAGATATAGCAGTATCATCATGGAGAAACAATGGAGAAATAATATATGTTGATACTTTAGATGAAGCAGTCAAACTTAGTAATAAATATGCACCAGAACATTTAGAAATAAGCTTAAAAAATGAAGACGAAATAATAGACAAACTAATAAATTATGGGTCTTTATTTGTAGGAGGGTTATCAGCTGAAGTTTTTGGTGATTATGTGTCAGGAACAAATCATACATTACCAACTCTTAGAGCGTCTAGATATACAGGTGGAGTATGGGTTGGAACATTTATAAAAACATGTACCACTCAAAGATTAAGTCAAAAAGCAGTAGATTTATTAGCACCAGTAGCGCATGATTTAGCTGTTGAAGAAGGATTATATGCCCATGCAAATGCGGCTAAAGTAAGGATTAAATAATACATAAATCTGGGAGGAAATATGAATAGTTTATTATGGGAAGAAGCTATTAGATTTCATGGTCATGAATGTCCAGGGTTAGCTATTGGAATAAAAGCTTGTGAAGCAATAATAAGCAAAATGAATATAAAGCCAAATAAAGATGAAATTATATGTATAACTGAAAATAATACTTGTCCAGTAGATGGAATAAAGTATGTTTTTGGATGTGGTTATGATAAAAAGAACTTATTTTATAAAGAAAGTGGAGAATTGGCTTTTAATATTTTTAATACTAATAATAGTGATAGTTTAAGGGTTATTTATATAGGAAAAAATAATACTAATTCAAAAGATGAGTATACAAAATATATTCTAAATGGAAATATAGATGAATTATTTGATTTTTCTGAAGTAAAATACAGCTTAGACTAAGTATTATTTTCTAAAATTATATTATTGAACAATGTATTATTACACCTACATAACCTTGTTGTTGTGGAGGTGTTTTTTTGTTGCTTAAAGATATATTGAAAGAATACGAGTATGAGATAAAAATTAAAAATTTATCATCGAGTACATTTAAAAGTTATAGATCCATTCTAAATATGTTCGCTAAATATTTAGAGAATGAACATGATGTGACTAATGTTAGTAAAATTTCTAAGTTTCATATAAAGCATTATATTGTTAGCTTGAAACAAAAAGGATTAAAGCCAAGCAGTGTTAATACTCATATACGAGCCATTAAAGCATTTTTTTCCTTTTGTGTTAAAGAAGATTACATTAACAAAGTAGATAAAATTGGATTGCTTAAAGAAGAAGACGGTATAATACAAGCGTTTAATAATGACGAGATTAAATCCATGATTAATTATTTCAAAATGGACAATTTCTTAAATGCTAGAAATAAATGTATCATTGCAACTTTATTGGATACGGGCATAAGGGTAGGAGAATTATGCAGATTAAAAATAAATGATGTAGGAGAAACGTCAATTATAGTTTTTGAAGGAAAAGGAAAGAAAACAAGGGTAGTGCCAATAAGTCCATCATTAAAGAAAATAATGATTAAATATGAAAGGATAAGAGATAATTACGCTACCAAATATTATTTTAATGTTGAAAATTATTTCATTAGTAGAACTGGGAAACCCCTAACTAATGAAGGCGTACAACTTATGGTTAAAAAATTAGAAAAAAATATTAACATAAGAAAGAATATAAGATGCTCTCCTCATACTTTTCGTCATACAGCTTGTCAGCAGTTTTTAAGGAATGGAGCAGATATATATACAGTAAGTAGAATCATGGGACACAGTAATTTATCAATAACAAAGAGATATCTAAGGTCTATTCAAGATGATGAAATAATTGATATGTTTCAAGGATTTTCAACTTTAATGAATATAAAGTAAATTGCAAATAAAAAAGAGAGCGCTCGTAACACTCCTGATACAAGAAACTCAAATAAAAACACTAAAATTTAATAAGAAAATATTGTATCACTTTGATATGATTTTTTCAAGTAGTTGTAACGCAGAAGAACAACTATAAATAATTCAAAAGGTGAGTTGAGCCGATGCTATAAAATCAACAGTTGTAAGTAAGTTATTATCTTAGTTACGCCATTTGCACTTACAATGTTAGGTGATGCCTACCAATTTAAAAGGTGTGCATGATACGCAAACGCTGATGAGTGTGAATGGAAAAATTATAATGACATTAGAGAGACTTAAATTTTTAGCTGATACTTTTCCAGCTATGACGATAAAGGATCTATACGACTTAATACTAATAAACAGACATGAGTCAAGTGTAAAGTAAAACAAATGAAAATAAATTAATTGGGGGTATACAAATGATAGCAAGAATAAGTAAAAAACTAACTGGAGAAAATTGGTTTGCTAAGGCAGAGCAAAGAGAAAACATAATTGATGAAAGAAATAAATCAGGGAAAATCAATATTTTGATGGATTCATTATTTAAAGCAAAAGAAGATGGCGACTATGAAGAATTTAAACATTTAGTAGCAGAAATGTTTCTTGAGGAAGAAGGAAATTATTTTTACATAAGAAAATTATTTGAAAGTAATGTGTCGAAGGAAGATTTAATCAAAGAAATTGACGGAAATAACTGTTACAGTGTATGTGTATTACTAGATGTAATTTAAAAGATATACGTTTCAAGGATACGTTGGTAGAAATTTAAGATTTTGAGTCGTATAATAATTATAGGGGAACTAGATTGACCAATACAATATCAATATCATAATACAATTGTTGCAAACAAGAAGGTTAAATGCTTAAAAAATAGATATTTTCTTATAGAGAGGGTGATACAAATTTAAAAAAGTGAGGTGAATAAGATGAGAGATGGAAAAAAATATATTTATAATCCTGAGCAAGCCAGATTTTATATATCAAATGGTATAATGCCAGTTCGCGTAGATGTACACAGACAAACTAAAAAAATGTTTTTTATATTCAACTATGATGAAACTAAAGAAGTGTATTTGCAATGGTTAAATAGAAAACATTAGGAGGTATAATAGGATGAGCAATTTATTAAAAGAAGAAGAAAAAGATATAACAGTAAGTAATTTAATTGACACTTCAAGAATAGACAAATCTAAAATAAACTTCGTTGAAGCAGGAACTGGAACAGGTAAAACATTTTGGGCATTGAAAACATTGCCATCACAATTAAAAAATATTAGACCTGAACAAGTATTATTTGTAACAAGTAGATCAATAACAAAATATCAACAATTAATAGACGAAGAATATAAAGATATAGTAAGAGGACTAGATAATAATAGCCAACTAGGATTAAATAATTATGCAAATTTTTATAACGCATTAATGTATAAAGAAACTAATGCTATTGGAACTTGTTATGATAACATAGAACGTGAAAGAATTGCTCACATGGTTACATATAACTTTTTCAAATTTATGCTTGAAGATAACATATCAATATTAAATAAATTCAGATTAATAGTTTTAGATGAATTTCATTCAATGCTAACAGATACATTTAACAAAGAAGCACAATATGTATATGATATTATGATTATGTTATTAGATAAAAATAAGGAAATGCAACGAGAAATATTTGGTTTAAAAAAACATGAAGACTTAATAATAGTAGGTATGTCAGCAACAACTGATGACTTCAAATACGATAGACAACTCAAAAAACTAATCAATAACTTACTAGACACTCCATATTATAAATACAAAATAATAGAATCAATCAGTTTGATAACAAGTGAACTATATTTAGATGATGTAATAAAAAAATCAAAAGGAAAAACATTATTTATGTCAGCATCAGCTAAAGACTCAGTAAAATTTGCTAATAAATATCATAAAGCTAGAGCTATAGTAAGCAGAACTAATAAAGATAACTTGAGAACTGATGACATGGATAAATTAGAAGATTACATATGTAAATATAAAAAATTACCAGACGAAGTTGACATTTTAATAGGAACAAGTTGCATAAGAGAGGGATTCGAATTTACAATCAATAATAACATTGAGAATATAATTGTTGAGAGTTCTGATCCAGTAGCAATTAAGCAGTTCATAGGAAGATATAGAGGAAATATAAAAAATTTATACATACTTAATTCTAGGGCATTAAACGGAATTATTAATTCAAAAGATAAAAATAAAAAACCAACATATGCTCAAAGGCAACATTATTATGAGTTTAGAGAATTAGTAAACAAAGAATCATTCACATGGTTCACACATTTCACAAATATAGTTCAAAAGAAAGATAATGAAAGTTTATACAAAAGAATAGATAAGAAAGACAATGATTCATTCATTGAATACATCAAAGATAATTGGCTAAATGTACTTATATACACTGATGAACAAAAGAATGAAATAATATCTCATGCTCATTCATTAGGCATAAGAGGTAAAGACAGGAATGAATTGACGTTTAACTACTTGACAAATATTATAGTCAATAGTGGAATCAATGTTAATAAAACTAAGCCAAGAATCAACGGTAAGCGACCAAGAGCAATTGAGTTCATTTAATTGGTACCGAAAATAACGAACTTCTATAAACTATTATTCGTTAAAAGTGGTACCATGTGAGAAAAAGTATAAATCTCCCCTTAGTAGGGGAAGAATGGACGGCTTGAGTGGTTTTCTCAAACGTACATTCCTAGGGGTATGGATAGCCTTATGGCGTTTGAATACAATAATTTAAATATTGGAGGGATTAGTTATAAATAAAAATGAGTTAATTAATGAAAAGAGAAGATTACATTTAGAGATTGAGGATTTATGCGACAGTATGTATGATTTAGATAATAAGTATTATTGTTTCAATGAAGTGAGAGCGATTGCATCAAATAATTTTAATGAAGTATTAGAAGGTATGCTAAGTTTAATTGAAGGATCTTCTGAAATAGTAAGTTATGAAATATATGATTTAAATGAAAAATGTAAAAAATTTAACTTCAAAAATAATCTTAATGAAGTAGAAAAATTGTTTGATGAATTAGTTTTAGAAAATAATCATATCACATTCAATATGCTAGACGAAGAACAGAAGAAAATAACTGTAGTTTCATTAGTTAAATTTGTAAATGAAATTGACTTTGACAAAAGCGATGCTAATTATAATCTATATTTCAAGTCAATAGATCAACAACTAGAAGTTCTTAATAATGAAATTAAGTCAATAGATCAACAATTAGAGCATTACAGAAAAATATACCTACAAGATTTGTATAATGTAGCAATGAGTGAGTTAAATGAAAGATGTTTTGATAGTAAAGATTTGTTTAGTCAGTTAGATTTAAATGTAAATTGGAGTTACTTTGACAAAGAAAATGTTAAAGGAAGATTCAGATTTAAAGAATACAAAATTGATATAGATAAAAATTATATTTTTCTTGATGAATATGATATAGAAAGTGAAAATAGCAGAGATATAATATTAACATTAAAGCACGAGATAATGCACGCTTATGTATCTAAATTTTATGATGATGAGTATAGCTTAGACACTAATCCTTTTTTCATGTCAACGCTTTTATGGGCGTCTCCTGATGAAAAAAATTCATATGAGTGTTTTAAAGAATTCAAACAAACTAAATCATACGAAAAAATAATGAAATGTAAAACTTTCAATGATGCTGAAAGATTATCATATAGAATGTTTATTGAAAATAATTGTGAGGTAATATAATGAAGAAAATATTGAGTTTAGGATTATTTATAATTATATGTTGTGGTTTTATGGTTGGGTGTAAAAGTGAAATGAGTGAAGATGATGTTATTAATGAGAGTAAAAATATTGAAAATGTAGAGATGGAGTTATATGCATTAACAGATAAAATTGACGAAAAAGTAGAGAGCATACATGAGGCTAAAAACCAACTTGACTCAGAGAAATATTATAAAGAGTTATGTGAATTAAAAAAACAATTTGATGAGTGTAAAAAGAAACAAGATAAATTAAATATAGATGGGGTTAAAGAATATTATAGAAATTTATACGATAAGGGTAATGATGACGCAGGGTTACAATTTGAATATGCTAAAGATTCACAAAAATCTATAAAAAAATACATTTCATTATATACGGAGATATTTACTTATTTTGACGACGATGTGTTGACATATGATGAATATTGCCATGCATTAGATATACAATTAATTACACGTAGATTAGATTTTTATAAGAGCGATGATGAGGATAATAAAGAAGAATATAAATTCCAAGAAGAATTGAAGAAAAAATACGATTTAAATTATGAAGAGGTTGAATTGAATGATTAATTTAAGCGATTTAAAATTAAACAAAATTATTGGTGAAGTTTTATACCCATTCAATAAATGAAAAAAGAAGAACAAGTTAGAGAAATTTTAAACTATCTACTTTAAGGGGAGCACTTCAAAATGTGACACCCTTTGAGGAATTTAGTGAGATGTATAAGTCAATGAAATGTAGTAACTTAGAGTCTAAGGTATTCCCAATGAGTGGCTTTTTGCAATTGAGTTATTCACCTTATGGAGCTCGAATACAATAATTTAAATTTGGAAGGTATATTATGAAGAAATTATTAAGTATAGTAATTATGAATATTTTTGTAGTAACTATTCTAGTTGGTTGTGGTAATGAAGGTAAAATAAGTGATGAAGAAATAGAAAATATTAAATATCAGGAAACAGTAATTAATGATCTTTACAATAAAGTACAAGATAAAATTGCAATTATAGATGGATATATTGAATCTAAATATGAAAATAAATCTATTGATAGTGATGAATTTCGTAACTGTCAAAAATCAATGAGAGAAATAAGTAGAGATTTAGAAAATATAAATTTGGATGAAATGAAAGAATATTACACAAATGAGAATAACATAAATAAATATAATGAACTAAAGAATAAATACAATCAAATAAATAGAAGTGTAAAATACACAGATGGAATCACAGATATGCTTAAAGATGATACTATAGATGATAATGAGGTATTGACTTGGATATGCATGAGAGAAATATGTAATTCAGATACACCACTTTCAGACGAAATGAAAGATAATGATGAGTATAAATCTATAGTAGAAAAATATGGATTTTCATTAATAGATAAACAGAATAAGTTTGATAAGAAATATGAAGTTAAAGATGTTAACTAAAGGAATTGATTTTATGGAAGAAAAAAGAGTTGAATTAGAAGAACTTAAAAATGATTTAATAAGATGTATTATACCTTATAAGGAAGATGATAAAGAAATATAAATTGAAGTCTACAACATAATCGGAGATAGAAGATATTAAGTTATAGATGAATTAAAAGAAATACTAGAATGCAATAAAAAGGGGTGTTTTATATGAGGAAAATATTAAGTTTAGGATTATTTATAATTGTATGTTGTGGTTTTATGGTTGGATGTCAAAGCAAAATGAGCAATGAAGAAATGGAGAAATATTGTGATTATGAATCAGATATTGAAAGTATGAATATGGACTCTAATCAAATAAAGAAGAGAGTAGATGAATATATTGAGAAATTTGATATTCCTGATATTGAATATACACTAAATATTAATTCTGATGACCTTGAATGTTATAAGGATGAATTAAAAGAATATAATGAAAAATTAAACAGTATGGATATTAGTAAGTTTAAAAATTTTTATGAAAATGCACAGGAATATAGAGGTACGAATAAAAAAGAAGAACATGATAAGTATGAGAAAACTCAAAAGAAAATATTTAATATAAAAAGAAAATTTGCTTATTATTCTGAAATAATACCATATATATTAGACGATAAAATAACAGAAAGTGAACGTAAAGAAATAAAACAATTACAAGAGTTATCATTATATCATATAGATAATAAAACTTTAGAAAAGTTTCCTAGTAGATTTACGGATAAAGATATAAAAAAACAAAATGACATATACAAAAAATATAACATAAATGAGGATGAATTTAGTGAGATGTAGAAGCCAATGAAATAGAGTAACTTAGAGTCTAAGGTATTCCCAATGAGTGGCTTTTTGCAATTGAGTTATTCGCCTTATGGCGTTTGAATACAATAATTTAAGTATTGGAGGGGGATAATTATGAAGAAAGTTATAGGTATCATAAGTATTGTTTTAAGTGTATTTGTAGGATTACAAAGTATGATAGCAGGATTAGGTAATACAATTGTAAATAATGGAGAAGTAAGTGGTACAGCTGGATTTATATTGGCAATTATAATGTTGGTATCAGGTATATTAACATTAGCATCAAGAGAAAGTAAAGGAGTATTAATCACCGCAATAGTATTTTATATTCTTGGAGGTATTACGGGTTCATGCAATATTGGTTCATATGCAGATTTACAAATATGGTCAATACTAAATTTAATATTCGCTGGAGCACTAATCTTCAAAGTTACAGATAAGAAAAAAGCCACAATAATAGTTGCTGTAATGGTATTTATAATTGGTGGAGCTAGTATCATAGGAAACAAAGTTATTAAAGGTAATGATAACGAAACTAAAGAAATAACAAAGAATGAAAATAATAATTTTACTAAAAAAGTTATATTAGATAATGATGTGTGTAAATTTACAGTATTAGAACCAGCTGAAGATGAAAGTATGAAAACAGTTGGATATAAAGTTTTAGTTGAAAATAAAACAAATGATACAATATCAGTTGGGTTACAAGATGTATCTGTAGATGGCGTTATGAATGATCCAATGTGGGCAGTTGATATAACTGCTAAGAATAAAGCATATAGTCAAGTTGAATGGGTAACTAATTCAAGCACTAATGAAAATGTTAAATCAATAGATGATATTAAAGATGTAAAGGGTAGAGTTTATATCATGAATGCAGATACAGGCGAAGAATTATGTAATGAAAATGTTGACTTACTAACTTCAAAAAATGATGAAGACAAAAAAGAGGATAAGAAAGAAACAGAAGAAAGTAAAGATGAGCAATCAGACAATTCAAATAAAACAAGCAAAAAATCATCAAGCAGCAAGTCAAATGCGTCTAGTAAAAAATAAAAATAAATCTAATGGAAATTATGACGATAGTAAAATACCATGTCCTAACTGTGGCAGAAGAATAAGTGTTTTTAATAATGTAGAAGTAAATTGCCCTTACTGTGCGTATTATTATAACTCTAATACGGGTGAAGAAGAAATATATGATGATAATTATGATAATTCAAATAATAATTCGGATAATGCTGATAATAGTTGGGATCAAGAATCACAGTACGATAATACAGATGATGCAGAATAGTATTAGTTTTAATACAATAATTTAAATTTGGGGGATAAAAATGAATATGAAGGATAATTTTAATAAATTTAGGTTAAAAATCAAAGAAGAATTAAAAAATCAAACAGATATAAACTTTAGTATTAAAGGAACTGTGAAAGTAATATTAAAAATTATAGTATTTTTTATAGTAATATCATTTTTTATTTTATGTAGTGAGAATGTTGCAATATCAGATAATTATGATTCATTAGTAAATGATTATAACTCTTTGGTTAAGAAGTATAATAATTTATCAGAAGAGAATGAAGAATTAAAATCCAAATTAGATGAAGCCAAACCATGGTTTGAAATGAAAAAAGAAGAACAAAAAGCAATAGAACAAGAGAATGAAAAAAGAGAAGCGAAGGAACAGGCTAAGAAAAAGGCAGAAGAGGAGCAAGAAAAGAGAAAAGCAGAAGAAAAAGAGAAAAAAGGTTATGATACAGGAATAGGATATAAGGATCTAGCTAGAAATCCAAAGGATTATGTAGGAGAAAAAATTAAATTCAAGGGAAAAGTTGTACAAGTCATGGAAGGTGATGGAGAAGTTCAAGTAAGATTAGCTGTAAATGGAGATTATGATAATATAATGTATTGTGTATATAATAGTTCAATTGTAACATCGAGAGTTTTAGAAGATGATTATATAACAGTTATGGGTAAAAGCTCAGACTTAATAACTTATACATCTACAATGGGCGGAGAAATTACAATACCTTCTATGATGGTTGAAAAAATAGATATGTAAATATTATCAGCACTTACAAATATGTAAGTGTTTTTTATTTATCTTTTGCATATTATTAATTTTCAAAATATTTACATAAAATATTGTTCACTAAATATATTCCTAGCGCTCCTAGTAATATAGATCCTGATGTTCCAATTACTTCTTTTATATAGAATATTAGCATAAATATAAAAGCGTACATAAGAGATTTGATTTTTATGTACTTATTATTTTCATATGATTTATACGTATAAAACTTATTCAATAAGATATAACATATAATTGTACTTATTAGTATTATTATATTGTTAGATACATTATGCATTTATAATTCCTCCAATATATATTTACATTTAATTATAGCAACTTGATGGCTTAAAATCTAGTAATATTATAAAAGGAAATATTAATGAATTACAAAAGTAATACAAATAATAAAGAAATAGTTTTGTAATAGATATAAACGGAGAGATAATTATTTAGTATCACATTATTGTATAAAGTTAAATATATATGTCTACGAAAACACAGAAAATCTTGTTCAATTTATTTCTGATAGTAATACCATACATAATTTTATAAATAAGTGGTTTTATTTTTTAATTAAGTTTTCAGTAAATTTTACTGAGGTAATACTAGGAATATATCCTTCGTAATTTAAAAATGCACCAATAATAGAATTATTTTCACTAACTATTAAAGATAATGTTACAATTCCATCATTAAATTTAGAATGTTCATTTAATTGATATGTACTAATTTTAAAATTATTTTTGTTTTTTTCAATAATATTTTCATCATATCCACCTTCTTTACATGATGATGTAATCATAGAAAATACATGTTCATCTTCAATATCTAATTTTAAATCGTATTCATCTTTATCTTTTTTTAAAGAATATCCATTTTCTTTAGCTATTTTTTGACCTTCATTAAATGTATTTAAGTATTTTGTTGTGGTATCCTCTTTTGTCTGGCATCCAATTATTAAAATAACCGTAGATAAAATATAAAATAATATAAGTATATATTTCTTCAAATTATTTCCTCCGTATACTTTTTATTTGTTAAATTTCTTACTATTATACTATTAATTATATTAGACCAAATAACACTTTTATCCTTTATTTATAAATATAAAAATAGCTATTTAAAAACCTCTCTTATTTTAGTATTTATATAAGTAACATTTTAACTATAAAAGTAGTTTATAATGTATTTGAGATGATAATGTGGATAAAGATACATTAAATAAATTAGGTATAATGGAGCAAATAGAATTCATAAATAAGAAACTTAAAGAAGATTACAAACGAAAACATTTCGTATAATATATGAAGTATAAATAATTACAATAATGGAGGTTCTAAATGGGTAATATACAATTAAAATGGGATATAGTATGTACTGGTACAGATGTTAAAATAAAAGATGTGAATACATCTGTAAAAGAACTATATGGTGGATTTGGTCAAGGTCAAAAGATCTTAACTGTTCCTCAAATAGCAATGTTACACGCAGTAGATCCATTAAATAAAGCTGAAGTTACAAGTAAAATAAAAAGAATAAATGAGCTTATAAATAATAATATTATACTTGATAGTGGGGATGAATACTTTGAATTTGGAGTAGATATTATAGACCTAAAATCCGAGGACGTTTCAAACGACCACAAAGCATGTATTAAAAATTTAATTAGTAATAAAATATATACTCAAAACTCAGTAAATAGAGCTAATAATTTGTTTATACTATCGGAGCAAGGGTATTCTTTATTAATAAATCTGATGACAGATTCTAAATCTAAGGTGATATATAAAAATGTAATAAGAGACTATTTCAGAATGAGAAATCTTATTTTGAGCAGTGAAGATGCTGAACAATATGTTCTAAGATTGCTTGGTAAGAAAGAAAGAAAAAAACTACAGATACAATAAAATATTTTATTGAAAAAGGTGATTTAGAGCATGATCCTAGTGATAGAAGAAAAAATACTTATGCAAAAGAAACTAATTACATATATAAATTGCTTTTCGGTATGACATCTAATGATATAAAAGACTTTTTAGGATTAGACTTAAAACCAAATGATACAGTAAGAAACTATTTATGTATGGAAGATATAGAAGACATTAGAAATGTAGAAGGAAGGGTTAGCTATATGACGGAAGATGGTAAATCTTATGAAGAAATTCAAGATAGACTAAAAGAGCTATATCCTATTCGAAGAAAACCAAGATTAGCTGGTAAAAATATTAATTTGATAAAAAGGTTAATGAATAATGATTAATGTAGGATATAAACTTATATAGAAATTAATAGGAGGATATATACGAGTTTGAATGATATATCAAAATTTAGGTTTTAGGTATGTTCAACAAAACACTTGTTATCGTGAACATTCACTAATACATTAAAATCACTAAAAATATAAGTAAAAACAATATTTAGACAAGACAATAATGTTCAAGAAAATAAAGAACCTTTTTTAATACAGTCTTAAAAAGTATCAAAACTAATGCTAAATAAAAAAGTACCAAAAGTGCTTGACTCATTAGTTATAGTATATTAATATCGTAGTATAAAAACAAATGAACATTAATTTTAATACTGTAATATAAGAAGGTGGTACTTAAACATGAGTAAAATTTATGGCTATTGTAGAATATCAACTAAAAATCAATCAATAGAACGCCAAATAAGAAATATAAAGGATTTGTATCCAAGTGCAATAATATTAGAAGAATCATTTACTGGAACTAAAATAGAAGGTAGAAAAGAATTTAATAAGTTATTATCTAAAGTTAAATCAGGAGACACAATTGTATTTGATAGTGTAAGTAGAATGAGTAGAAATGTGGAAGAAGGTTATAAGCTATATGAAGAGTTATACAATAAAGGTATAGAGTTAATATTTATTAAAGAACCACACATCAATACAACTACTTACAAGCAAGCATTAACAAATAATATAGAGTTAACAGGAACATCAGTGGATAGCATTTTAAAAGGTGTGAATGAGTATTTATTAGCACTAGCAAAAGAACAAATAAAACTAGCGTTTATTCAAGCAGAAAAAGAAGTTAAGGATTTACAACAAAGAACAAAAGAAGGAATTGAAACGGCTAGATTAAATGGTAAACAGATAGGACTTGAAAAAGGAACTAAGTTAATTACTAAAAAAAGTATAGCTGCTAAGGAACAAATACAAAAATATAGTAAAGACTTTAATGGATCACTTAAAGATACAGAGGTAATGAAGTTAATAGGAGTAGCAAGAAATAGTTATTATAAATATAAAAAAGAATTGATTGAAGAATTACACAATGCCCAATGTCGTAATTAAAATCAATGAACATCCAATAATTATCTGCTTATGTTCATTAGAATAGCTTTAATTGAATAAACTCTAAATACAATTTTAATTAAAGCCATTTATGCTTACTTAAAAAAAGATGCTTTAGTTGATAAGAATATTCTAAAGGAAACTAAGCTTAAAATAGATAGGTTAGAGTATTTAAAGTTAAAAAATAATAACTCTAACTATTAAGCTAATAAAAAATAATAAAAAGGGGGTAATATTATGTAAATTTTATGCATAAATACTGTGGAGGATTAGAAATATAGAACCAGAAGCCCTATGGGGTAAGAATATATTTGTTACAATGTAAAGGCTTACGAAAAAAGGTATATACTTTTTTCTAAATAGTAAAAAATTATTGAAAAAGAGAGATATTTTTCATATAATATTTGAGTGCAGATTTTAATGGAGCTATTGCTCTGATATACAGAATTTTCACCAACTAATAAACCTTACTTTAATTTTTTAGACTTTCTGATTTTTTTTCACCAATGCCTATTATAGCAGAGAAAGAAAATCAGAAAGTTCTACTGGGTAAATACCATTGTTATAATATAAAGACTTAAAAAAGAGTCGTCTAATCCAAAGGAGACTTTTTTTATATAATTTTACTGGCACCAATACTAGCTTCTCTACTTTTGATTATTAGCGGATAAAAATTCCTCGGTTTTGCAGAAGACGGTTTTGCAGTAATTATGACAGTTATGTAGCTATTCCCGTTCACAACTACAAACTAAATTACGCCCAGAGTGTTTTGACTTATATAATGCTTTATCTGCAGTATCTATTACTTGTTCTATTGATAGTCCTTCGGAAAACTCACCCACTCCAAAGCTCGAAGTTAGATGAATATTTTCTTCAAACATATGGCATTCAATTTTATTTCGTAAAGATTCAGCTATTACCATTGCATCCTCTATTCCGGTATGCTCACAAACAATCAAAAATTCTTCACCGCCCCATCTGCCTACTGCATCTGTTTTACGAATGTTTTCTCTCAAAATATATGCTATTTCAACAAGTACTTTATCTCCAACATTATGACCATATATATCATTTATGTTTTTAAAATAGTCAATATCAACCATTATTACAGAGCTTTTCTCCTTGTATCTATCGTAGGAGTCCTTTTGCTTTGATAATATTCTTTCCAGTATCATTCTATTATTTATTCCAGTTAACCTGTCAGTTTCACAAGCTATTTGAAGTTCACCAACAAGCCTTTTGACTTCTAAATTTGTTTTTATCATTTGAGTAACCGATTCAATTAATTTACATAAATTTAGAAACGCTTCTTTCCAATCTTTCAACATATATTCAGAACAAATAAAGTCAATTAAAAGAATTCTTTCTCTTCTTGGTATCAATTCATCATTAACTCGCATAACTGCTGTATAGCTTTCACTATCACTTCTAAGAATATTTACTTGACCTTTCAGTTCATTAGCATTTATTTGTTCTTTAATCTCATTGATTCGTATAATCTGAGTTGTATCCAGTTTTTCAAATTTATCAACATTTGGTTCTACAGTAGCTTGCTTTACCTCAGAAGGTTCATTCAGTATTTCACTCAATGACTCACAGTAATTATAATCATCACCCTTTAACAGTAATAATGTTATATTGGACTTGATATATCCAATCATTCTGAAAAATTTTTCTTTAATTAAAAGTTGATTCACTTTTTCTACTGAGTTGATAAAGTAGTCTAAAGACCTCCATTCACAGAATGTGCGTTCAAAAGCACCATCCTCCTGATATCTGGAAGTACCATTTAGTACAATTTCCATTACAACGCCATCTTTACGTTTTAACTTCAATCGTACGTTGTTTACGAATCCATAATCTTTTAGATGTGAAAATTCATTATAAACAACGGCACGACTCTCATCAAGTAAAAATTCACCAAAAAAGCGACCGATTACCTCAGTTCTCTCATAGCCAGTTGTTTTTAACCAACACGGACTTACCTCTATAATCTTGCCTTCATTATTTAACGAATGCACCATTTCTTCTGTGCTACTTAAGTCCATAGAATGTTCACTTTGCCTTAGACTATACATATTGGCAGCTTTATTAACGTTCATTTCATCTATCATTAGGGTATCTCCTTTATACGTGTCTAATAAGAAACAGAGTTCTGCTTAAGCATAGTTACTAATGCTATGCATACTCATCTGAATAACTCTGTTATAATTATACATTATAAGACATAATATTTGGTAAATCTATAGTTCACACGGTCTTAAATGATTATTAGTGTTGTGCATTGTTGTAGGCACAAAAAAATAAGCGGTTTGTACCCAGTATCATACATAACCGCTTTTATGGTTTGTAGGGATAAGCGAAAATCTCTAAACCCCTAATAAAAACTTATGCAAAGTATCTTTTGACTAATCCCTCAAAGGCCTTTTTATATCAGTATAACATCATATAAGCTCAAAATGCTTCAAGGCATCCTTAATTGCTTCCACCTTATGAACTGGTGCTGGTTTATATGGATATTTCAATTCTTCGACCTTGTTTGGTGCATCATATATAGATAAACCAAGCAAACATTTAACCTCAGCAATATAGGCTGTATGCACTTTAAAGCCGTATTTTCCTTCAACATAGGCCTGTATCATTGAATAAGTAACTCGTTCGGGTATGCTATCAACACCGTCCTCATATTCCATTTTTACACTAATAAATCCATCTGCATCTTTGTGGGACAAAAGGACAACCGTCTCAACGTGCAGCATACGAGGAAACATATAAAAAACTTCCTTTACTTATGGTACAATTCACCTTATCAATTCTATTTTTTGCATAAGAAAACCCCTTAACTAATAGGCATTAGTAGAAATAGTTATTATAAATATAAAAAAGAATTGATTGAAGGCTAGAGAAATAATCTAGTCTTTTTTATTTGCTTAGAATCAATTTTAAAAGGTGATATGGAGGGGATATTTTATATTTTTTATGTAGTTTTTATAAGTCATATTAGTTAAGTACTTCTACTTCTACATAACGGAAAATGCACAAAGATTAAGTAATAATAATTAAATCACTTATACGAGGTTAGAGTATTAAGTATTTAATGCTGCTAAATAAAAATGTAATTTTATGATTATAATAACTATCTAAAATTGAATTATAGAAATGGAAGGATAAAGTATAAAAGGAATAAATCATAAAGGCTATAAATCGTTTATACACAGTCGAAAATAAGTGTTTTACTTCTATATTTCATTTAAAAAAATATTAGTGTCTAATTTCAGCTTCATTTACAATTTTTTTACGATACTTACTTAGAATAAAGTCTACAAATAGACATTAAGTGTCTACATAAAATAGATTGTAACTATTACATTTTTACGGGAATTATCTGCAAAAAGTTAAGTAATATCAATTACTAGGTATCACAAATTGTGATGTAAATTTCTTATTATTAATGAGAAACTTTATAACAATTAAAAACAAGATAGTTTAAATGACTCGTAAATTATGTACAAAAAGTTCTATATCGTTGTGAACGATTTAGGATTAAAAACAAAAATTTAGGAGCAGCCAATGTCGGTTACTCCTCTTTTATTTCTACTACATCTTCAATTTTACAGTTAAGAGCCAAACAAATATTATCAATAATATACAGACTCACACTTTCATTTTTAGATAATTTACTCAACGTATGTGTACTAAAATTAGCCATTTCTCTCAATTTAGTCTTAGAAATTCCTTTGTCATGGATTATAGCTTATCATATTACAAAATTTCCTTTTTATTTTAATTGTAGCACAAAATATTCCACAGAATCAAACCTTGACACGGCCTATGTGTTACCGTACACTAATATTATAAAATTAAATAAAAAGGTTATGTATAACTGTATAATAATATAACTTCATTTGCTTTATAAGATTATTGAAATTTCAACGTTTCATATTTCTAATTATATGTATAACTGAAAATAATACTTGTCCAGTAGATGGAATAAAGTATGTTTTTGGATGTGGTTATGATAAAAAGAACTTATTTTATAAAGAAAGTGGAGAATTGGCTTTTAATATTTTTAATACTAATAATAGTGATAGTTTAAGGGTTATTTATATAGGAAAAAATAATACTAATTCAAAAGATGAGTATACAAAATATATTCTAAATGGAAATATAGATGAATTATTTGATTTTTCTGAAGTAAAATACAGCTTATAATTAAAACTCCTTTCTTTACAATGAAATCATTGTAAAGAAAGGAGTTTTTTTATTTGATTAATAATATAACTGTAAGATTTCTTAATCCAAGAAGGAGGATAAGGGCTCTTCCCACCATGAAAATGACATGACAAAGTTTGAAGTTATTTCTTCTTTAACAGAACTAATTTCAAATAGGTAACTAAACCCAGGAGAAATAACTACGCCACCATTTTCATTGGAAATATGCATATTATAAGGAGATATAATTAAGTTTTGACTATAAATACCATAAATTTTTTCAATATCATTACCAAAAAATATCTTGCCAGTAGGCATGCTTCCACAAGAATTTGAATTGGTTATAGTTATATCACTAGAACTTTCTAAATTTCCTATGACATCTTCCACGCAGTAATATATTTTAGATATAACAGGACTTGATGATAAATTGGAAATTATAGAACTTTTAACATAAATATTTACGTTTGATTTTTTAGGATTAGATAATAAAAAATAAGCACAGTCAAAGGTGCTATTTCCACCACAATCCATTTCTTCACTAACTCCATTAAATAATGATAAGTTTTTAGTTTGAATATATCCATTAGAAATATCACAAGAGTAATTAATCGTTGATGGTATTTCTGAGTTATTCATATTTTTAGATGATTTGGGTTTATTTATATATTGATTTTGAGTTATTTTCATTTTCATCACTCCTATTACTATCTTAAAAGAGTATATGAATTAATATAAAAAACTATGAATATTTATAAATGATGACGCTTTGTAATATTTATTGTATACAAATAATTAAAAAGATATTGAAATTGTATATAAAATAGTGTACTATAAAAATGTAGTGTACACTATATATTGTAAATATAACACACTAAATAAACTATTTATCGAAAAATAACATATTTAATATACATTATATTAATGATGATTTTATATTTCTTTAGAAAGCTAAAGAAAAAGAGATGAAAATAAATATATAGTGTACCCTAAATAATTATAAATGATATGTGGGAGGAATAGACTTGAAAATAAAAGTAGGAATTAACGGTTTTGGAAGAATAGGTAGAAATGTGCTTAGAATAGTAGAGGAAATGCCAAAAGGTAGCTTCGAAATAGTGGCTATAAATGCAAGAGCAGAAGCAGACACTTTAGCACATTTATTTAAATATGATTCTTGTTATGGAATATTTAAAGGTGATGTAGAAGTTAAAGATGAAGAGACCATGGTTATAAATAACAATGAGGTAAAAATACTTAGATATGGTGATCCAAGTCAAATTCCATGGAAAGCATTGGGAGTGGACTTGGTAATAGAATCTACAGGTAAGTTTGTAAAAAGAGAAGATTGTATGAAACATATTGAAGCTGGAGCGAAGAAAGTTATAATAAGTGCACCTGGAAAAAATGAAGACAAGACGATTGTTATGGGTGTGAATGAAAATGAATATGATGAAAACATTCATAATATAATATCAAATGCTTCTTGTACAACTAACTGTTTAGCACCATTTGCGAAAGTATTAGATCAAGAATTCGGAATAGAAGAAGGACTAATGACTACTATACATGCCTACACAAATGACCAAAGAATTTTAGACAAAACACATAAGGATTTAAGAAGAGCAAGAGCTGCTGGAGAATCAATGATACCTACGACAACAGGAGCTGCAAAAGCAGTTGCTAAAGTTTTACCACAATTAGAAGGAAAATTAAATGGATTTGCTGTAAGAGTTCCAACACCAACTGTTTCACTTGTAGACTTAGTTTGTGTATTAAAGAAAGATGCTACTGTTGAAGATATAAATGCAGCATTTAAAAAAGCATCAGAAAATGAAATGAAGGGAATCTTAGGATATAGCGAAGAACCATTAGTTTCAATAGATTACAGAGGAGATGCACGTTCATCAATAGTAGATGGATTATCAACTATGGCCATGGGTAGTAGAATGTTTAAAGTTGTTTCATGGTATGATAATGAGTGGGGATACTCTTCAAGAACAGTGGACTTAGTTGATTTTGTCGCTAATAGAATGCAAGTTTCAAAAGGCAATATTTAATAGTTAAACAAGACATCTGCATAAAAGATGTCTTGTTTTGAAAAAATTAGAAATAAAAAAAATCCTTACTTTAACCGATCAAGTAAGGATTCTAAAATATATTATAAAAAGGGGTTTATTAGGGAATATATTTTATTTGGGGAGTAATCAGTTATTGGGGAAATAACTGCTTATTAATGATAACAAAGTTCGACAAATGTTGCAAGTTTTTTTCGGAAAAATTTAATATTAAATAATTTATATATAAAATAATGGTTATAAAATATCTACTTTATGACCATACTTATTAAAGTAGGTATTTATTTTTAATAAATAAAAAGTTTCGTACATAATAAATAGGGTTGTTATATTGAATTAATTATGTTATCCTAATAATAGAGCAGGAAATAATGACGCGGAGTGGAGCAGTTGGCAGCTCGTTGGGCTCATAACCCAAAGGTCATAGGTTCAAGTCCTATCTCCGCAACCAATATATAAATATAAAACTCTTATATCGTTTGGTATAAGAGTTTTTTTATGGAGGAAATAATGACTAACAATAAAAAAATAGATACTGCACTTAAATACAACAAGACATCAAAAATGAACAAAAATTTTATGTATCAAGATTTGAAAAGAAGTAATTGTTATAATTGTGATTTTTCAAAATCAAACTTCAATTTTACAAGTTTAAGAGGGGCTCATTTTAAATCTTGTAACTTTTATGGATGTACATTTAAGTCTGCTGAGTTTGTAGGAAGTAATTTAAAAGGAAGTAGATTTACAAAAGCTAAGTTTGAAGACACTTTATTTGAAGGTGCTAAACTAGAAAGCGTTGATTTTACTGGATCAACTTTTAAAAATGTTATATTTGTAAATACTGACTTAAGTAAAGCTTCAAATCTTAACTATAAAGAAGATGAAGTAAGAATATATGATGAAATGCCAGAAATAGAAATAAGTGATAATTTAAAAAATGCCATAGGAAAAGCTATGGAAAATAATTATGTAAAGAAATCAAGAACGCTAGATACAAAAGATGGAGGTATTAATACTATAAGTATAATGATACTTTTAGAAGAATTTAGAGAAAAAAGACTTATAGAAGGTTTAGGAATTTTAAGTGAAAAAGTTGATAAAGATTTCTGTACTTTAAGTTATATAATAAAAAGTTTACAAAGTTATAAGGATAAAGGAATTTTATAAACTTATGTAAATTAAAAATAGCCTTAGCTTGTTAAAAATCTAAGGCTATTTTTAATTTTATTACTTATTCATATACTAGCTTCTGTATATTAATTGATTTTAACTTATCAATACGTATAAAAATTTGTTTTCAATAACTTTATTTATTATAAATTTAAAATAAGTTAATAAGTTAAATAGATATATATTTTATTCATTTTTAAAACAAAATATATAAAATAAAACCACCCTAATTTATAAAAAGGTGGTTTTATAAAATATGGATCTTAGTCAGACAACTCTATTGTGATTTTAAATAAATGCATATTTGTCCTAGTTGTGGTTAATGCATCCAATAGATTTTTAACATAAGAATAGTTACCGATTTTTAAATTATTACGGTTTATATAGGAAATCATTTTATCGTAGGTAGATTCTATGTTATTGTAAGATCCTTTGTGATATGCAACTAAATATTTACCAGAGTTTTTAATAAATAACCTAGAAGTAGGTATTTCTGTTTCACAATTAAACAAAAAGTTTTCTGGTGTAAAATTATAACTATCATTTATTTTTTCTATACTTAGTAAAGTAGATAAAGAATCATTCAAGCTATAATTATTAATAAACTGGTTAAAATTATTTTTGACCATGAAGAAGAAGTTTTTATCAGCATCATTTTTTAAAGACTTACTTAGAAATAATTTTTCTTCTTCTTCATATTCAATTTTTATTTCTTCACTATTTATGCAAGATGCATAATTAATTTTCTCAATTCTTGATTTTAGCGTATTTTGTAGTTCTCTAATTCTATTTATTTCATCATTTAGTTCATCAATTCTATTTTCAAATAAATTTTTTACTTTTTCAGGTGTTCTATTATTTAAAAATGAATTAATTTCATTTAAAGACATACTCATTTCCTTCATAACAGAAATAAAATAAAATAGATTTAATTGATCATAGGTATACATTCTGTAGCCATTATCATCACAGGAATTAGGCTTTAATAATCCAATATCATTGTAATGATACAATGTATGTTTTGTAACATTACAAAGTTTAGCAAACTCTCCTGTAGTTAATTTTCTTAAATTCATTTTCATTTTTTTATCTCCTATTGACTGTTGGGTTACTCTATACTATATTATAGCAATGTGATAAATAATATGTAATAATTATAAGGAGTAATAATATGAGTAATAAAAGTATTGATTTAGGAAAGGGAAGTATTAGTAAATTACTATTTACATTGGCTATCCCAACTATAATAGGTCAATTAGTAAACCTATTATATAATATCATTGATAGAATATTTATAGGTAAGATGGCTAGTGGAGATATAGCTATGGCAGGTGTTGGTGTCGCTATGCCGATAATATTATTAGTATCAGCCTTTGCAATGCTATTTGCGGCTGGAGGGGCACCACTAACTGCTATAGAAATGGGTAAACAAGATAATGATAAAGCAGAGGAAATAATGAGTAACTGTTTTTCTATGCTTATATCTGGAGGAATTATTTTAACAATAGTATTCTTTTTATTCAAAGAACCTATACTTTGGGCTTTTGGAGCTAGTAATGCTACTATAGGATATGGTTTAGACTACTTATCTATATATTTAATTGGTACTATATTTGTACAGATATCTTTAGGAATGAATTTATTTATAAATACTCAGGGATTTACTAAAATAGGTATGTTTACTGTTATTATAGGAGCTGCAATAAATATTATTCTTGACCCAATCTTAATATTTGGATTTAATATGGGAGTTAAAGGAGCTGCTTTAGCAACTATAATAGCACAAGGAGTATCTGCTATTTTTGTATTAAAATTTTTATTTGGTAAAAAAAGTATTCTTAAAATTAGAAAAAAATATTTAAAACTTAATAAAAAATTAGCTCTTTCAATAGTAGCCTTAGGTGTGGCACCATTTATAATGCAAGCCACAGAGTCTTTAGTATTGGTTAGTTTAAATAATCAATTATTAAAATACGGTGGAGATTTAGCTGTAGGAGCTATGACAATAATGAGTAGCATTATGCAAGTGATAATGATGCCTCTGATGGGACTTACTCAAGGAGCACAGCCTATAATGAGTTATAACTTTGGGGCTAAAGAAATGGATAGAGTTAAAAAGACATTTAAATTATTATTTATAATATGTGTAGCATATTCTGCACTGATGGTATTATTAATAATGGTATTCCCAGAGGTTTTCGTAAGTATATTTAATAATAAACCAGAGCTTGTTGAAATAACTTCATGGGCGATGAGAATATATTTTGCAGGTATGTGCTTATTTGGAGCTCAAATAGCTTGCCAACAAACTTTCTTAGCTTTAGGTCAAGCAAAGACATCACTGATTATTGCTATGCTTAGAAAAATTGTATTGCTAGTTCCGCTAATATTTATTTTACCTATGTTTATTGAAGATGGTCTAACTGCTGTTTTATTAGCAGAACCAATAGCAGATATTATAGCTATAATAAGTACTGTAATAATATTTGGAGTATTCTATAAGAAAACTTTTAACAATATAGATGAAAAAAACAATGAAACAATAAATAATATAAACTAATAAAAAGAACAATGATAAAGTTAATTATCATTGTTCTTTTTATTAGTTCTTTTCAATTTCCTTCATATTTATATGCTTCTTAATCATAATTAATTAATAAGGTATATTTAAATAAATTCAAATATACAAAAATGCGAGGTAATAAAGGTAAAAGTTCTTTTAAGTAAAATTATAAATATACATTACAATAAAGCATTTAAGGGTTAGAATATATATAAGGTTAAAATTAAATATTTTAAATTTTATAATATGAATTCTAAATATTATATTGATATTATATTAAAATTTAATTAACATTATTAAGTATGTGCAGTTTTGCCTTATAATTTATACTATAAAGTCGTAATAAAAATTTTAGTATACATGGAATATGAGAAGGGTTTATATGTCATGGAGGGATAGTTATGATAAAGACATACAATATGGGAATAGATGTAGGATCAACAACAGTAAAAACTGTGATTTTATATGATGATATACCTATTTATAAGGAATATAGAAGACATTTTTCAGATGTTAAAAAAGCTGTTAAAGAAATACTACAAAATGTTTATGATAAATTAGGGGATATTTGTGTATCCGTGGTAGTAACAGGATCTGGAGGAATAGATATATCAAATTATTTAAATTTAAAATTTGTTCAAGAGGTTATTTCATCTACAAAGGCAATAGAAACATTTCACCCAGAAACAGATGTGGTAATAGAACTAGGTGGAGAAGATGCCAAAATCACTTATTTGAGTGGTGGTATTGATCAAAGAATGAATGGAATATGCGCTGGTGGAACTGGGGCTTTTATAGATCAAATGTCCACACTTCTAAAAACAGATGCAAAAGGTTTAAATGAAATGGCGAAGGACTATAATGTCATTTATCCAATCGCTTCAAGATGTGGTGTATTTGCAAAAACAGATATACAGCCACTTATAAATGATGGTGCAAAAAAATCAGATATAGCTATGAGTATATTTAATGCTGTTGTAGTCCAAACAGTAAGTGTTTTATCTTGTGGAAGAAAAATAGAAGGTAAAGTTGCTTTTTTAGGAGGGCCA
The DNA here is from genome assembly GCF_020748465.1 of Terrisporobacter mayombei. GTDB lineage: Bacteria > Bacillota > Clostridia > Peptostreptococcales > Peptostreptococcaceae > Terrisporobacter > Terrisporobacter mayombei. The sequence goes on along the minus strand of NZ_JAHZMP010000001.1, from coordinate 392,073 downwards.
TTATATTTCTTATCTCAGCTTAGAAAAGCGTTTCAAAATGTGTTAAAAGTTAAAGATGAAGATATAATTTTTCCAGAAGATGCTCAGCTATATATAGCTATGGGTGCTAGTCTACTATCAAAAGATGAAGATTTTTTAGTATTACATGATTTATTAGATAGATTAGACGAAATTGATCATATTGATATTAGTGGGAATAAGGGTTTGGAGCCTTTGTTTAAAGATTTTAATGAATATGAAGAATTTACACATAAGCATGATAAAAATTCAGTGGAAAAAGTAAATATTAATAAGGTAAAAGGTAATGTTTATTTAGGGATAGATGCAGGTTCAACTACTACAAAAGCTACATTAATAGATGAAGATGGAAATTTAGTATATTCTTATTATAGTAGCAATGAAGGAAGTCCTTTAGAAACTTCAATAAGAGTTTTAAAAGACATATACAAAATTTTACCTAAGGATATGAAGATTCTTTCATCTTGCGTAACAGGATATGGTGAAGCATTACTCAAAAAGGCATTAAAAGTTGATTATGGAGAAATAGAAACCATAGCTCATTATAAAGCTGCTAAATACTTCAATGAAGATGTAGATTTTATTTTAGACATCGGTGGTCAAGATATGAAATGTCTAGAAATAAAAAATGGAGTAATTGATAGCATTATATTAAATGAGGCTTGTTCTTCAGGATGTGGTTCATTTTTAGAAACTTTTGCTAAATCTTTATCTATGAGTATAGAGGACTTTGCCAGAGTTGGTATAAATTCAAAAAATCCTGTGGATTTAGGATCTAGATGTACAGTATTTATGAATTCTAAGGTTAAACAGGCGCAAAAAGAAGGAGCTACAGTAGCAGATATTTCTGCGGGACTTTCTTATTCGGTAATAAAAAATGCTTTATTTAAAGTTATAAAAATAAGAGATTTTAGTAGACTGGGCAACAATATAGTTGTTCAAGGTGGAACTTTTTACAATGATTTAGTTCTTAGAGCTTTTGAGAAATTAACAGGTAGGGAAGTTGTTAGACCTAATATTGCTGGATTAATGGGAGCTTTTGGTTGTGCTTTAATTGCAAAATCACATTACGAAGAAGGATATGAAAGTCAATTGTTAGATTATGATGGACTTAATAATGTTAAACTAGATACTACAGTTAAAAGGTGTAATGGTTGTTCAAACAAATGTTTGCTTACCATAAATAAATTCTCAGAAGGAGGAGTTTTTATATCTGGAAACAGATGTGAAAATGGAGCTTTTTTAAATGGAGATAAAAGTGTAAAAAAATATAAAGAAAATCCTATTAATTTATTTAAGTTTAAGTATGATAGATTATTTAAACATTATAAATCATTAAGCAAAGAGGAAGCAAAAAGAGGGGAAATTGGAATACCTAGAGTTTTAAATATGTATGAAGATTACCCATTTTGGTATACATTTTTCACATCTTTAGGATTTAGAGTGCTGTTATCAGAAAGATCGTCAAAGAAATTATATGAAAAAGGTATAGATTCAATAGCATCAGAAACAGTATGTTATCCAGGTAAAATGGTTCATGGACATATTCAAAGCTTAATCGACAGAGGAATAAAAACAATTTTTTATCCTGCTGTTACCCATGAATACAAAGAAGACAAAAGTGCTGATAACAACTATAACTGTCCTGTGGTAATATCTTATTCTGAAGTTATAAAAAATAATTTGGAAGATTTAAGAAGAAAAAATATTAAATATATTAATCCTTTCTTAAGTTTAAATAATAAAGAAAGATTAAAACATAGATTATATGAAGTGATTAAAGACAATTTCAGTGATATTGCAAAGTCGGAGATATTTAATGCAGTGGACGAAGCAACAAAAGAAGAGAATAATTTTAAAAATGAAGTAAGAAAAGCAGGAGAAAATGCACTAAAATATATAAATGAAAATAACTTAAAAGGAATTGTTTTAGCAGGTAGACCTTATCATTTAGATCCAGAAATTAACCACGGAATACCTGAATTAATAAACTCTTTAGACATGGCAGTGCTTACAGAAGATAGTATTTGTCATCTTGCTAATTTGGATAGACCTCTTCGTGTTGTAGATCAATGGGTATATCATTCGAGGTTATATAAGTCTGCATCTTTTGTAAGAAATTTCGATAATTTAGAGTTAGTTCAGTTAAATTCTTTTGGATGTGGGTTAGATGCAGTAACTACAGAACAGGTAGAAGAGATTTTAAGTGAAAAATCTAAAATTTATACTGTAATAAAAATAGATGAAGGTAATAATTTGGGAGCGGCAAAAATAAGACTTAGATCTTTAAAAGCAGCGATTAAAGAAAGGGAAGAAAATAACATAAGGGCAGAAAATATAGAAGTTAAGAAAATGCCTTATGTGAAAAACACAAAGCTTAACATGAAGCATACTCTACTTGCACCTCAAATGTCTCCTGTACATTTTCAATTCTTACAAGAGGCTTTTAATTCTTGTGGATGGAATTTGGTAATACTTCAAGATACTAATAGAGAAGTAATAGAAGAGGGACTAAAATATGTACATAATGATGCTTGTTACCCAGCAATAATTGTAATAGGTCAATTAATAAAGGCTTTAAAATCAGGTGAATATGATTTAAATAATACTTCTGTAGCTATTACTCAAACAGGTGGAGGATGTAGGGCAACTAATTATATTGGTTTCTTGAGAAAGGGGCTATATGAGGCAGGTTTTAGTGATATACCGGTTATATCACTAAGTGTAAATAATATAGAGGATAATGGTGTAATGGATAATATATCATTAAAATTAATACACCGAACTATTATGAGTGCGATTTATGGAGATTTATTAATGAAGGTAGTATACAGGGTCAGACCTTATGAAGCTGTAAAAGGAAGCACTAATAAACTTTATGATAAATGGGTAATTAAATGCAAAAAATCTGTAAAAAATGGTAAATTTTCAGAGTTTAAAAATAATATAAGAAATATTGTAAAAGACTTTGATAACTTAGAAATACTAAATATCACTAAGCCACGAGTAGGATTAGTAGGAGAAATTTTGGTTAAATTTCATCCAACAGCAAATAATAATGTTGTAGATATATTGGAAAAAGAAGGTGCAGAAGCAGTAATGCCAGAGCTTATTAATTTCTTTACTGCTTGGTCTGTAAATACTCTTTTCAAAAGTAAATATTTAGAAGGGAGTAATAAATCAACAATACTAGCTAAATTATTTATTAAAATTGCTAACTTTTATCAAAAAACTTATATAAAATCATTAAAAGAAAGTAATAGATTTTCTCCTCCAAAAGATATTAGAGATTTGGCGAAAAAGGCCTCTGAAGTAGTATCTCTTGGGAATCAAACAGGAGAAGGATGGTTATTAACAGGTGAAATGATAGAACTTATAGAAGATGATGTGAAAAATGTTATCTGCATGCAACCTTTTGGATGTTTACCAAATCATATAATTGGCAAAGGATCTATTAAGGAGCTAAAAAGAAGATATAAAGATGCAAATATAATTCCAATAGATTATGATCCATCGGCAAGTGAAGTAAATCAAATAAATAGAATAAAATTAATGTTGTCAAAGGCATTTAAGACAATGAATAATAAGGAAATGACTTATATAGATATTAATGATTACAAATCTAAAGAGCCGGAAGAAAATAAAAAGGAATGTTTAGTTAAATGCTAAGTATCTAGAACAGATTAGAGTTATTTCTAATCTGTTCTTGCATATAAAATGGAATTTTATCAACAATGAATATATTTATTATGATATAATTAAATTCAATATATTAGAAAAGGTGGAGTAGTTATGAAATCACTTAAAGATGCTATATCTTTAGATTATTTAGACTATAATGTAAGCGAAGATATTAGTATCCATGAAGGAAGATTTTGTGTTTACTTATATAATAAAAAATATAAATGCTACGGAAAAGTATTTTATAAAATGACCACTCCCATGTCTATAAATTTTAAAGGAAAAGTTTTATCAAGAAAAGATTATGATGTAGATATAACTCTAGATTATGATAATGCTATATTAGAAGTTTATGGTTATAAACCAATAAACGTAACAGTAACAGCGTCAAGTGATTTATTCTTAGAAGGTTACATTAATGATGGATATATTAAGTCGAAAAATTATTTTGTAGATAGTATAGATTTTTATATAGTAAATCTTGATAGATATTCAGGCAAACTTATAATGCATGAAGATAAGCTATTTGCTGGGAGGATGGAATTTAATATAGGAGATTTAGAAGTAACCATTGATAAAAGATATGATTTTACAAAGGAACTAAATCGTGAACTAAAAGATAAATCTGGAACTATAATTACCCACATCGGAAGAATGAAAAAGAAAGATAACAGTTTATTTAAGACAAATAATATAAACGATGTGTTGGATAACATATCTATGGCACTTAGTTTTATGTGTGGGAGATATGTTGATATATGCATAGTTAAAGGGTATGAGTTAAACAATAACATATTTAGACTATGTAGAGAGTGCATAGTAAGTCCTTTTAGATTTGTACCTAATTGGAAGGATACCATAGCTAATAACCACAATATAGAAAAATATATGGCGTTAATGTGTAAAAGATTAAATGACCTATACTATGGACATGCTATTAAACAAGTTATTGATTGGTATATAGAAACATTGGGTAATACTACAATTGAAAATAATATCATTTCCATGCAAATTGCACTTGAAACTTTATCTTATGTCGTTTTAGTTGAGCAACAAAAGATTTTAAGTGATGAGGAATTTGATGAAAATTTATCATCAACAAACATCAGAAAGTTGCTTAACAATTGTAAAATTCCTACAGGAAAGGAAGAACTTTATTTATTTGATGAATATATTCAAAGTAAATTTTTAGATGGAGTAGATTTAATTACTTATTTCAGAAATAAAATAGTTCATCCAAGTAGAAAAAGGAATAGAGCAACTCTTCATGTGGAAGATATGTGGAATATAATTCAAATTGCAATAAGATATGTGGAATTGGTTATACTACATTTAATAAACTATAAAGGTGAGTACTCCAATAGATTAAAGGAAAGATCTTATGGAGAGGTGGAATTGGTGCCGTGGAATTTTTATGAAAGGAAAGAATAATAATATGAAGCTTTATGGATACAAAAAATGATCTACAGCAAGAAAAGCCAAGAATTGGCTTAAGGAAAATAATATAAACTTTGAAGAAATAGATTTAGTAGATACACCACCGACAAAAGAAGAAATGAAAAAAATTTATGAAGAAAGTGGACATGAATTGAAGAAATTTTTTAATACAAGTGGGGTAAAATATAGAGAATTAGGACTTAAAGAAGTATTAAAGACAGCAAGTGAAGATGAAATGCTTGAAATACTTGTAAGTGACGGAAAACTTATAAAAAGACCTTTATTAGTAGATAATAAAAAAGTCTTAATTGGTTTTAAAGAAAATGAATATAAAGAAAATTTATTATAATTAGAAATCTCCTTTGATTAATTTCAAAGGAGATTTTTTTAGTTGACAAGGTGTAACAAAATAGTTAATATATGTATATATGATATATATACAGCTATAAACAAATATAAACACTTATATACATACCTTATGTATGAAAGGAGGTAATAGCAGTTGAATATAATTATAAGTAACTCTTCAGCAGTGCCACTTTATGAACAAATTCAAAATCAAATTAAGTCACAGATTCTAAGTGGAGACTTACGTAGTGAGGAATTACTACCATCCATAAGATCTCTAGCTAAAGAACTAAAGGTAAGTATAATTACTACAAAAAGGGCTTATGAAGAATTAGAAAAAGAAGGATACATACAAACTGTTGCAGGCAAAGGTAGTTATGTATGTAGTCAAAGTACAGAAAGATTAAAAGAGGCCGCATTATTTGAGATGGAAAGTAAGCTAGAGGAAATAATTCTAGGCGCTAAAAAGATGGGAATAAATGAGGAAGATTTTATAGAGATTATTAAAAGTATTTATGAGGAGGTTTAAAAAATGAATGCAATTGAAATTAATAGTTTGAGAAAAGATTTTGATAATTTTTCTTTAAAAATAGAAGATTTAAAAATACCACAAGGCTTTGTTACAGGATTTATCGGACCAAATGGATCTGGGAAAACAACCACAATAAAACTAATACTTAGTATGTTGAGAAGAGACAGTGGGATTGTTAAACTATTTAACCAAGAATATGAAGGTGATGATTTATCTTTAAAAGAGCAAATAGGATATGTGGGGGAATTTAATGGATATTTACAAGAATCAAAATTAAGTAGGATAAAAAAATCCCTTTGTTTATTTTACAGAGACTGGGATGAAAAACTTTATAAAAAATATATGAAAGAATTTGAATTAAATGAAAATAAAATTTATAGAGAATTATCTAAAGGTCAACAAAAAAAATTTGATATAGTAATGACATTATCTCATCGTCCTAAAATAATTATAATGGATGAGCCTACAGCGAATCTGGATCCTTTAGTTAGAAATGAAGTACTAGAAATGTTACAAGAAAGAATTGAGGAAGACAATGCTACAGTATTTTTCTCAACACATATAACTAGTGACTTGGATAAAATAGGAGATTACTTAGTTTTTATTTATAAGGGAAAAATTTTCTTAGCTGATGATAAAGATAGTATTTTACAAGATCATATTATAGTAAAAGGTAAAAATGAACTATTACAAAAAGATACAGAAGATATATTTATATCGGTAAATAAGAATACTTTTGGATTTGAAGGATTAGTAAAAAATAAAGAAAAAGCTTATGAGCTATTTGGTGAAGAAGTGGTTTATGATAAACCTAACTTGGAAGATATTTTAACTTATTATACAAGGGGGAATAAGTAATGAGAAATATAATGAATTTAGTGAATTTAAGTTTTAATAATTTTCTCTCAGTAAAGAAAATGGCTTTATTTATTTTAGTTGCATTTAGTATTGCATCACTAATAAATCCCAGTTTTTCAACAATGTTAATGGGAATGATGACTTATGTTATAGCATATCAAACTATGGCATACGAAGATTCATATGGAATAGATTATATGATTTCGCACTTACCTGTTACAAAGAATGAATATGTTATTTCTAGATATATTTTCTGTATAATAACTATTGTTGTAGCAAGTATATTATGTTCTTTGATATTTTTTATATCTAATAAAGTAAATGTAGTTGATTTAAGTGGAATTGATTATAAAATAATTTTATATATTGGCATAATAAGCGCAGTTACTTTAGTATCAGTACTAATTCCAGTTTTATTATATTTTGGAATGAAAAAAGGTAGAATGGCAATGATATTTATATTTATGATTATTGTGATGATACCATCTTTAGCTGTTGATGATATGCAAACAGTTATAAAAATACTTAACAAATTAAGTGAAATAAATATTAATCTTTTTAGTGCAATATTAACAATATTAATATTGCTTATATCATACTTTATTACGAGATTTTTATATGAAAAAAAAGAAGTAATTTAATGTAAAATAGCATGATAAATACATATTTATCATGCTATTTTTATATTTTTAATTTAAGCAGCTTTATTATTATCATTATTTGCTTGTTTTTGTGCTAACGAGTAAAGAGGAAGTCCGATTAAAGTGACAATTACACCACCTAAAGATATTAGGGTATTTTCCATGCCGGCAAATAATAATTGATTTATTACAACAAATAATCCTCCAGCAATAGCTATTATTGGTATTACTGGATATAAAGGAACTTTATATGGTCTATTTAATTCAGGTTGTCTTTGTCTAAGTAAAATTACACCTATAAATGTTAATACGTAGAAAGACCAAATTGCAAACATGGATAAGTCAGTTAATAAGTTAAATTGACCAGATAAAGCATAAATGGCAGATAAAATACCCATTACTATAGTTGCATTTCCAGGGACTCCGCTTTTATTTAATGGACCATAATATTTATAACCTGGGATGGATTTTTGTTGACCTAAAGTGTAAAGAACTCTAGGTGCAGTTAATAAATAACCATTAATACAACCAAATACAGAAATTAGAATTCCTGTAGTTATAAGTTTTCCACCAATAGGGCCAAATATTACTTCTGCTACTGCAGAAGCTGGTGAATCAAAATTCGCTAACTCGCTGGCTGGTAAAACCCATAAGTAAGCAACATTTATTATGATATAAACAACCATAACAAAAGCTAAACCACCAATGATCGCTTTTGGTAAATCTTTGCCAGGATTTTTCATTTCTCCGGCTATAGCGCCAACATTAATCCATCCATCATAAGCAAATAATATTGCGATTAATAATTGGCCTATAATAGAGACAGTAGATACGCCAGGGCCTACTAAAGGAGAAGTTATAGGATTATTGCCATTACCTCTTATAAAACCAAAGATTATTATTAAGATAAGAGGGATTAACTTACAAATGGTAGCTATTGTTTGAATAAGACCAGTTGTTTTAGAACTTAGGGTATTTAAAATACTAATAAGTAAAATAACACCTAAAGTTATGGGGACTATTAAATTTTCGTTTCCTATTAGTTTTGCACTTTGGTTACCAAACATAACTGCCAGTGCAGCTACAGTAGCAGGGAAAAATAAAGCGCACTGCATCCATCCTGTTAGAACACCCAACTTTTTACCATAAATCTCTTCAATATAAACCATCATGCCGCCTGTTTTGGGAATGGCAGCAGAAACTTCTGCAGCAGTTAAACCGGCGGTTATTGTTATAACTCCAGCTACTACCCAAGCAATCATACCAAGCCCAGGCTCTCCACCAGTTAAAGTGTAAACTGCTTGGGGTTTGAAAAATACTCCACCACCAATAACCATACCAATAACTGTAGATAAAGCAGCAGTAAGACCTAAATTTTTTTGTAATTTTTGGCTCATAATCTAAATTTCCTTTCAAACATATTTTCTAAATGAAAATTATAAATTCAACAAAAATGTTAATTTGTAATATTATTAAAATTTAATTCATAAATTATATATTAATATTTGTAAAAGGATATTTTTTATGTATTTATGAAAAATTAAAATTTGTTTATTATATTAAAAAAGAGCTTCTTCAATAAGTATGAAGAAAGCTCTTTTATTTTTATTATGCAACTTTATTTAAGTCATAATTGTTGTTTTCTTTAGCAACTTGCTTTTGAGCTATGTTGTAAAGAGGTAAACCAACTAAAGTAACTAGAACTCCACCAAGTGAAATTATAGTATTTGTCATACCAGCAAATAATAATTGATTTAATACAACAAATAATCCACCAGCTATAGCTACCATTGGTATAAATGGATACATAGGAACTTTATATGGTCTGTGTAAATCTGGTTGTTTCTTTCTTAGGATTATAACACCTATGAAAGTTAATACATAGAATGACCATACAGCGAACATTGATAGGTCACTTAATAAGTTAAATTGTCCAGATAATGCATATAATGAAGATAAAACACCCATTATTAATGTTGCTTTAGCAGGAACATTATTTTTATTTAAAGCACCAACAACTTTGTATCCTGGTAATGATTTTTGTGTTCCTAAAGTATAAAGAACTCTTGGACCAGTTAATAAATAACCATTCATACATCCAAATACTGAAATTAATATGCCAGCAGTAACAACTTTACCACCTACTTCTCCAAATAATACTTGAGCAACAGCAGAAGCTGGGTTAGCAAATTGAGATATTTGATCAGCTGGTAGTACCCATAAATAAGCTATGTTTATTACTATATAAACAGCCATAGTTACTGATAAACCACCAACGATTGCCTTTGGCAAATCTTTCCCTGGGTCTTTCATTTCACCAGCTATAGCGCCAACATTAATCCATCCATCATAAGCAAATAATATAGCTATCAATACTTGTCCTATTACTGATGCAGGAGATACACCCTCAGCAACTAGTGGAGTAATTATAGGATTACCTCCACCACCTTTAATGAAACCAAATACTATTATTATAGCAAGTGGAATTAATTTAGCTATGGTTGCAACCGTTTGTATAGTTCCAGAAGTCTTACTTCCAAATGTGTTTAATATACTTATTAATAATACCGTAGCAATTGATATTGGAATAGCAATATTTTCATTTAATCCAAGCAATATACAAGTTTGGTTACCAAACATAACTGCTAATGCAGCAATTGTAGCAGGGAAGAATAATGCTGATTGCATCCAACCTGTTAACATTCCTGATTTTTTACCATAAATTTCCTCGATGTAAACCATCATACCACCAGTTCTAGGAATAGCAGCAGAAACCTCAGCAGCAGTTAAACCAGCAGTAATTGTAAGTATACCAGCTAAAAACCAAGCTAATATTCCAAGACCTGGTGCCCCTCCTGTTAAAGTGTAAACCGCTTGTGGTTTAAAGAATACTCCACCACCAATCACCATACCTACAACTGTAGATAATGCAGCAGCAAGTCCTAAGTTTTTTTGTAATTTTTGACTCATTATTACATTTTCCTTTCAATATTCATTTTTTAAGTAAGTTTACTATTATGCTTTTACTTGAAAAGCATTTCTTCAAATAATCCTGTATCATTATATAATTTTCTTTTAAATATAACAATACTTTTTTATATAAAATTCGATAAAATTTTCAAAAGTATAAATATTGAATTTTAAAGTGCTGAATGTTACATAAATATAAGAAAATTAAAAAATAATTTTCCTTGAAAAATCAACAGAATAATAAACTTTTAGAGAAGATATAACACTGTTGAATTTAAATAAACATTATATTTATTGTAAAAAAAAATATGAAATTATATAATAAAACCATACCAAAAGATTTGAGGAGGTAAATATGGTAATCAAATCAGGAACCTGGGCCGAAATTAACTTAGATAGCATAGGCTACAATTTAAAAGAAATAAAGAATAGTTTGAAAAGAAATAAAGAATAGTTTGAAAGAAAAAATGAAAATATGTTGTGTGGTAAAAGCAAATGCATATGGGTGTGGTTCTGTGAAGGTTTCTAAATACTTGGAACATAAGAATATAGATTTTTTTGCAGTGGCTAGAATAGAAGAAGGATTAGAACTTAGAAATAATGATATAAATTTGCCTATTTTATGTTTAGGATATATAGATATACATATGATAAAAGAAGCAATAGAAAAAGATATCTCCATTACAGTATATAACTTGGAATATGCTAAAAAAATAGATGAAATAGGAAAAAAATTAAATAAAAAAGCTAAGGTACATATAAAGATTGATACAGGAATGAGCAGATTAGGTTTTTTGGCAGAAGAAGCTAAAAAATCTATTGAAGAGATAAACAATTTAAAAAACATATATATAGAAGGTATTTTTACTCACTTTGCAAAGGCAGATGAGAAAGATAAAACAACTACATTAGTTCAATTAAACAGATATAAAAGAGTAATTGAAGAACTAACTACTTTAAATATTAATATACCAATAAAACATGTTGCAAATAGTGCAGCCATAATTGATTTAAATGAAGATTTATTTAATATGGTTAGAATAGGTATCATATTATATGGATATTATCCATCAGATGAAGTAAATAAGGATATAGAATTAAAACCATATTTAAAATTAAAATCAGTTGTAACTAATATCAAAATATTAGACGAAAATATAGGTATCAGTTATGGTCATATTTATAAAACAAGAGAAAAGAGCAAGATAGGGACAATTTCCATAGGATATGCAGACGGATTTAATAGGACTCAACATAATCCGAAGGTTTCTATAAAAGGAGAAATATTAGAGGTCGTGGGTAGAGTATGCATGGATCAATGTATGGTTAAAGTTCCCTTAGAATATGAATATAGAAATAGGTCATTTATCAAAGCAAAATTTAAAATTTGATTTATTAAAAATCTTTATATATACTAGAGTAGATAAATTATTTTAAGTGGGTGGGATAAAACATATGGATAAAATATTAAATGATAAATTAAATTTATTAACTAATGATTTAAAAGAAATGAAAAAAGTAGCAATAGCATATTCAGGAGGCGTAGATAGCAATTTTTTATTAAAAGTTGCAAAGGATGTACTTGGAGAAAATGTTGTGGCTATTACTATTAGTGCTATGATGCATTCAAGTAGGGAAATTGAAGAATCTGTAAATTATGCGAAAGAATATGGGGTTAATCATATTCTTTGCAATATTGATAATCTAGATTCGCAAGAATTTATAGAAAATGGACCTTTAAGATGTTATCATTGTAAGAAATTTGTATTTAGTAAAATAAAAGAAATAGCAAGTGAACATAATATTAAATATATACTTGATGGAACTAATTTAAGTGATTTAGATGACTATAGACCTGGCCTAAAGGCTTTAGATGAATTAAACATAATAAGTCCTTTAAAAAATGCTAAATTAAGCAAAGAAGAAATTAGAATTTTATCAAAAGAATTAAATGTTGCCACATATAAAAAACCTTCTTTTTCTTGCTTGGCTACTAGAATACCAGTAGGGAATAAAATAACTAAAGAAAAGCTTAGAATGATAGAAGAAGGAGAAAACTTTTTACAAGATAATAATTTTAGTCAGTATAGAGTAAGAGTGCATGACAATATTGCAAGAATAGAAGTTGATAAAAAAGAAATTTGCAAATTTTACGATGACGAGATGATAAATAAAGTAAATCTAAAATTTAAAGAAATAGGTTTTAAATACGTTACCTTAGATTTAAGTGGTTACAAAATGGGAAGTATGAATTAAGAACAGGAGGAACAAATGAAAAAAGAATATACTTTAGTAGCGCCATGTTTTTTTGGTGTGGAAAAAATGTTAAGTAGAGAAATACAAAATTTAGGTTATGAAATAATTAAAACAGAAGATGGAAGGATTACATATAAAACTGATGAAGCGGGTATTGCTAAATCAAATATTTATTTAAGATGTGCAGAAAGAGTCCATCTTAAGGTGGCAGAATTTGATGCTAAAAGCTTTGATGAATTATTTGAAGGAACAAAGAAAATAAATTGGGCAAAATATATACCTTTTGGTGCACAGTTTCCTATATCAAAGGCATCTTCAATAAAATCAAAATTATACTCAACACCAGATATACAATCTATAGTAAAAAAAGCTGTAGTTGAAAGTTTAAAGAAAAGCTATTTAGAAACAGGACTACTAAAAGAAGATAAAGAAAAGTACCCTATATTTGTATTTATACATAAGGATAAAGTAACATTAACAATAGATACATCAGGAACGGCTCTTCATAAAAGAGGATATAGAGAAAGAGCAAATAAGGCACCAATTAGAGAAACTTTAGCTTCTGCTATAATGGAACTTGTTCCTTGGAGACCGGGAAGAACTTTAGTTGATCCAATGTGTGGTTCTGGAACTCTTTTAATAGAAGCGGCTATGAAGGGAATTAATATGGCTCCAGGGATTAACAGAGAGTTTATTTCTGAGTCATGGAGAACTATGGACAAAAAAATCTGGTGGGATGTAAGAAGAGAAGCCTATGCTCAGGTAAACGAAGATATAGAGTTTAAAATATATGGTTACGATATAGACGAAGAAGCCTTAGAAATAGCTAGAGAAAATGCAGAAATAGCAGGTGTAGCAGATTATATAGAATTTAATTATGGCGATGCTACTGAGTTTACTAGTGATGAAGAATATGGATTTATAGTAACTAACCCACCATATGGAGAAAGATTAGAAGATACAGATACAGTTAAGATGCTTTATAAGCAATTAGGATATACATTTAGAAAACTTAAAAATTGGTCGTACTATCTTATTACTTCTTACGAAGATTTTGAAAATGAATTTGGCGGAGAGGCAAGTAGAAGAAGAAAGTTATATAACGGTATGTTAAAAAGTAATTTATATCAATATATAGGACCAAGACCACCTAAAAATAATAAATAATTTATAAAAAGTTAAATATATTCCCTTAAACTGAATATATATTATAATAAGTAGGCTTAAGGGGGTGTAAACTTGTTTAATACAAAAAATAACCTTAGAAGAAATGCAAAACACAAAGAACCAAGAAATAATAAGAAAAATTCTTCATATGTGGAAGATTACAATGAAGTAATATTAAATGATTTAGTAGATGAAAATAAACCAAATAATGAAGATATTGTAAAAGAAGAACCAACAAGAAAGAAAAAGAAAGCAATTAATTTTAACTTAGGAGCTAAGAAAAAATCTACTTCTGATGAAGATAAAAATAAAAAAGGAAAAGCTTTAAATAAAAAACATAAAAGTGATAATGATGAGCCAAAAGAAATTATAGATGTGGAAAGTAAAAAAGATAAACCGGAAGTTGAAGCTCAACCTAAAGATAGCAAATCAGCAAAATCAACAAAATCTAAAAAAGCTAAAAAGGAATCAAACAAATCATCCAAAAAGAGTTCCAAAAAACAACCAAGTGAAGATAACACAAGCAAATCAAGTAAATCAAATAAACCAAATAAGAAGACGTCGAAAAAAGATAGTAAGCCTACTAAAGAAGATAAAAGTAAAAAATCATCTAAAAAATCAAGAAAAGAAGATGATGTAAAAACTAAATCAGTAGAAACTATTGAAGTAGAAGAGGTTAATAACGAGGAAGACGAAATTGTAGAAGGTAATGTTTTTAGAAGTATGGAAGAATATGAAGAACCTATTGATGAAAATCCTCAGATCGAAGTTGAGGAAGCAAAATTAAATGAATATAAATTTGAAGATATAATTTGGTCAGATGACAAGTTTCCTAAAAACTAAATAAAATACTATAAAAGCTAAATCCTAAAGGTATATTTTTATTTTACTATATATCTTTAGATTTAGCTTTATATTTTTTTTGTATAAATACATAATAGATAATAATAAGAAATCTTAAGAAAAAAAGAAAATATAAATAAAAGAACAATCTTATGTTAGAATATAATAAGATTTACTTAAGGAAGTAATCTTTTATTTTGAAAAATTTCATGTATAATAAAGTAGAAAGAGTGATTATTATGACTTGTAAAGAAATATTTTTAAAAGTGGATGATATATTGCAAAGTAGTGATAAACCATCAGTGGAAATTAGAAAGTTAATTGATGAAGGTGAGTTTGATCAAAAACCCTTTATTAAAATTAAAAACTTAGAAGATATAGAACAAAATTTAACTCATCATCCTGAGGGAAATGTGTTAAATCATACTTTATTAGTAATTGACAAAGCAAGTTATTTAAAAGATAAATCTAAAAATAAAAGAGTATTTATGTGGGCTGCATTACTACATGATTTAGGGAAATTAACAACCACAAAAAAAAGAAAAAATAAAATAACCGCTTATGGACATGATTTACAAGGAGAAATACTATCTAGACAATTTTTACATCAAGTGATAGAAGATGAAAAGTTTATTAATGAAGTATGTATTTTAGTAAAGCACCACATGCAACCACTATTCTACGATAAAAAGCTACCATATTTTAAAGAAAAAGAAATAATTAATGATTCTGATTATGAAGAAATAAGCCTACTTTCTCTGGCCGATAGACTAGGAAGGTCTGGTTTATGTGAAGAAAAAATAAAACAAGAAGAAAAAAGGATAAATAATTTTAAGAACTTCTTTGCTGACAAATATAAATAGGAGGGAATATATGAAGTTACTAAAAATAGCAGCCTTAGTATTTGTTATATGTATAATGACAACAGGCTGTGATACAAGTAGTGATTTACCTGAAAACCTACTTGATGATAATATTATTTACGATAAAGGAAATAACGAATTATACACCTTTATAAACAAATCCTTAGATGGAACCACGTTAGTTTTACCGGATAACTCAGGTGAGGTTGGGCAAATAAATGAAGTAGACTCAAATATAATTGCATTTCAAAAAAAACAAGATGTAAATTTGAAAATAAATAAGGTTGGTTTTGTACTTATTTCCAAAAATGATGAAGGATATACATTAGAAGATAGTTATCTTGAAGAAGGTGAGGAAATAGAGTATGCAAACTTCTATGATTTAAATAATGATGGAAGTGATGAGGTTATATTACTTATAAAAAACAAGTCAGTGACCACTATGAATGTATATAGTATAAAAGACAATAAAGTCACGAGAATTTCCAAAATAAAACCAACTTGGTTAGAAGATTATAAAAAATATTCTCAGATGAAAATAAAAGTAGGATTTATAGATAATGACTTAAAACTAGATATTTTAATGATGAATTATGATAGCAGTAGTGGTGAAATGTATGCAACTATGTTAAATTATTCAAATAATAATGAGTTATCTGCAACTAATGCCATTAAAATACCTAATGTGAAAAACTTAAATGATTTATACTTAGTAATTGGAAAAGTCTACAATAATAAAAAAGGTGTAATATTAAGTATGCCTACTTTAAAAGAAAATGGTTATGCAACTCAAATATTATTTATGAAAGATAGTAAACTTAAAAAAGTATTTAATGATGATAATCTTATATTCAATTCTTACTATGTGCCTGTAAGAGATGAAAATAGTGATGGAATTTTAGATATACCAGTACTAAATAATAATATGATTGAAAGTTTTGGATCAAATGGTAAGCCATCAGCCCTTGTGAGTTGGAGAAAGTGGAATAATAAAACTGGTAAAGATGCAGATACAATATTTATAAGCCAAGTTTATTATAACTATAAGAATAATTTTAAATTTTTAGTACCTGATAATCTTGCAAATAAACTATATATTCAAAAGAGCATAGCAGGTGATACACCATATTATATTTTCTATTACTATGATAAGAGTAGTAAAGAGCCTTTAGAATTGTTCCAAATAGGTATATCTGCTAAAAACTTAGTTGAGGATACTAAATCAAATCCTAAGATGGATAGTATCTTGGCTGAAACAGACAATAACTATTACCAATTAGTAGTTAATAATAAAGATACTTTTAAAAAATATGACTTAACATTGGAAAATATGAAGGAATATTTTTCTATAATTTATGAATAGAAATAGAAATTTTGGGAGGAATTATTAAAAAATGAAGGAAAAAATATTAGTCTTAGAAGATGAAATAGGCATAAGAAGTTTTGTAAGTATAAATTTAAAAAGAGAAGGATATGAAATAATTGAAGCTGGTAGTGGGTCAGAAGCTATCGAGCAACTTTCAAATCACCCAGACATATCAATAGCGCTACTTGATGTAATGTTACCTGATATGAGTGGAATAGATGTATGTAAATTTATAAGACAACAATTTGACCAAATTGGAGTTATTATGCTAACTGCAAAAGGCCAAGAAGAAGATAAATTAGAAGGATTTATATCTGGAGCTGATGATTATATTGTAAAACCATTTAGCATAAAAGAATTGCTAGTAAGGGTATCAGCTCTTATAAGAAGAGTTAAAAAAGACGATAATAAGCTTAAGAGCAATGAAATAATATCTGATCCTTTTGTATTAAACATAGACAAAAGAAAATTATATAAAAATGGATTAGAAATTGAATTAACACCTACAGAATTCTCTATAGTGAAATACTTAATGGTAAATGCTAAAAAATCATTAAGTAGAGATCAAATATTAAATGAGGTATGGGGAAGTAATTACTTATACGATTTTAAGATAGTCGATGTTAACATAAGAAGAATTAGAAATAAAATAGAAGATGATCCATCAAAACCTAAGTACATCCAAACAGTTTGGGGTTATGGATATTGTTTTAGAAAGGATGAATAATAGGTGCTACATTTAGAAGGTCTGAGAAAAAGAGTCATAAAGTATTATTTTATAATGATAATTATAACAGTAGCATTATTTGAAGGGCTATTTATGTTTTATCTTCAAAACTATTATTACAACTCAGCTAAACAATCCTTGATTTCTCAAGCAAACTATACTACGGATATATACGATGGGATAGGAATGGAGTCTACTAGTTTTGAAAATAAAGTTTCCAATATTTTTGAAAAGGGAAAAGTAAATAGTAATACAAATTTTTCTATTGAATTTATAGATAAAAATAAAAATGTAATATTAGATAAATATGGAATAAAAACTAATGAAAAGTATGAATATGAAGATGTAAATAAGGCATTAAAAGGAAGTAGTGATTTAGCACCTTATGCATACAATATTGTAGGAACAAATGAACATGTAATGAGTATATCTGTACCACTTAAAGTTAATAACCAAATAGAAGGTGTTGTTAGGTATAGTTTATCTTTAAGAAATATTGATAATACCATAATTAAACTTGTTTTCTTCTTTATTGTTGCAGGTGTGATTATTTTGCTTATTGCATTCTTGCTTAGTTTAAGATTTGCAGAATCTTTAATTAAGCCACTTAAAAACTTAAAACAGTTTGCTAATGAATTAGCTCAAGGAAATTACAATATCAAACTGAAAAAAGAACAATTGCATGATGATGAAATAGCAGATCTTGTTCAAACATTTGAGCATATGGCTGTGGAAATTGATAAGAGTAGAAAACTAAAAGAAGAGTTTATATCTTCTGTATCTCATGAGCTTAGAACACCTTTAACATCTATAAAAGGATGGAGTGAAACTTTAGCTTATGAGGGTATAGGTAAAGAAGAGTTAGATTTAGGTCTTGGAATAATACAAGATGAAACTGAAAGAATGATATCTTTAGTAGAAGATTTACTAGATTTCTCTCGTTTATCTTCAGACAGAATAAGACTTCAAATTGATATGGTAGATGTAACTAAATTGGCAAAAGGTGTAGTAACTCAGTTGGCAGTTAAGGCAAATGAAAAAAATATTACACTTCTTACAGAATTTAAAACAGAAGAAATTCTTGACATTCAAGGCGATAAAAATAGACTTAGACAAGTCTTAATTAACTTAGTTCAAAATGCCATCAAGTTTACTGCAGAGGGTGGATATGTTGTAGTAGTTGTATCGCAAGGAGAAGAATTTACAACATTTACTGTTACTGACAATGGTGTTGGTATTAATAAAGAAAACTTAACCAAAGTTTTAGATAAGTTTTTCCAAGAAGATTTCAATAAATCAGGTAGTGGACTTGGCCTTGCCATAAGTAATGAGATAGTAAAATTACATGGTGGTAAAATGATAATAGATAGTGAAAAAGGTGTTGGTACAAACATAACTTTCACATTAAAAAATAAAATTATTGAATCTATATAATAAAAAGCTGTATCATCAAACTGATGGTACAGCTTTTTAAGAGTAGTAAATTTTTCTTACTAATAAATATTTGTAATAATTTAT
This sequence comes from Terrisporobacter mayombei, assembly GCF_020748465.1. Taxonomy (GTDB): domain Bacteria; phylum Bacillota; class Clostridia; order Peptostreptococcales; family Peptostreptococcaceae; genus Terrisporobacter; species Terrisporobacter mayombei. The sequence continues at coordinate 372,848 of NZ_JAHZMP010000001.1, read as the reverse complement.
ATTTACTATACAATAATATTTACAGATAAATATTTATATCATAATTTGGAGGAGACTATGGAAATAGGTATTAAGGAATTTGAGCTACTTTGTGATAAAGGTAGTGGAATTTACAATGAAGATATGGTGGGATTATGTAATAAAGGTGCGTGGGTATTAGATGGAGCCACAGGATTAAATAATAAAAATTTAATATCTAAAGAAAGTGATGCTAAGTGGTACGTATCTTGGTGGAATAAATACTTACAAGAGAATATAGGGAAAGATAAAACACTGAAAGAAATAGTACTAGAAGGATTAGAAAATGTAAAAAAAGAATATTTATTAAAATTAAATGGGCTAAAAATAGAAAATCTAGATGTGCCTTCAGCTTCTGCTATAATGATAAAACTTTATGAAGATAAACTAGAGTATCTTCTTATTGGAGATTGTACTTTATTTTTAAATAAATTAAATGAAAATATAATAATCAAGGATGACCGTGTTTGTAGACTTGATGAAAAAGTATTTTCAAGGATGGAAAAGTTAAATAAAAGAGGGAATTTAACTATATTGGAAAAAAAGAATATTTTACTTCCTCTCATAATAGAAAATAGACTTAAAAAAAATAATGAAAAAGGATATTGGATATTGGAATTTAACAAGGAAGCTGTTGAAAAATCTATACATGGTTATATGGATGTAGAAGACGAGGTAAAAATTATGATGAGTAGCGATGGATTTTCTTGTGCCTGGGATAGGTATAATATTTTTAAAGAAAATGAAATGATAAAAATAGGACAACATAAAGGGATTGAGTATATTAAAGATAAAATTAGAAAATTGGAAAAAGAAGATAATGATGGCATGATATTTCCAAGATTTAAAGAAAGTGATGATTCATCCTGTGTCTACTTACATATTATAAAAAAATAAAAAGGATGGACGATATGAGAATACTACACATTACAGCTCAAAAACCAAACAGTACAGGTAGTGGAGTGTATATGAATGGAGTAATTGAAAGTTTACATAAATTAGGTCATGAGCAAGGTATAATAGCAGGCATAGATATAAAAGATGAAAAAACTTATTTTAATGACAATATAAAATTTTATCCAATGACTTATAATACTCCTCAATTACCTTTTTCAGTAATAGGTATGAGCGATATTATACCCTATGAAAGTACAAAATATAAAGAGCTTACTGAAGATATGATAAATAAAATTAAAGAAGAGTTTTTAAGTATTTTAAATATGGCAATAAAGGATTTTAAGCCAGATATTATTATATGTAATCATTTATATCTAATTACTAGTTTAGTAATAGAAAAAGTAAAAGATATTAAAGTAATTGGAATTTGCCATGGAACTTGTCTTAGACAATTGAAAAATATTGATTTAAAAAAGGATTATATTATTTCAAATATAAATAAGTTGGACTATATTTTTGCTTTACATAAGGATCAAAAAGAAGATATAATTAAGACTTTTAATTTTGAAGATGATAAGGTTACTGTTATAGGTAGTGGTTATGACGATAAAGTTTTTTATAATAAAAACTACAAAACAGGTAAAGAAATTAATATAACTTATGCAGGTAAAATTTGTGAGAGCAAGGGAATAAAGTCTTTATTAAATAGTCTTAATCTTTTAAACTATAACAAAGAAGACATAATTGTAAATATAGCAGGTAGTGGAAGTGATAAAGAAGAGATTGATAAAATAATAGAGATATCAAAAAAATCTAGATACAAAGTTAATTTTAAAGGAAGATTAAATCATATAGAGCTATCAGAGTTATTTAATAAAAGTCATATTTTTATATTGCCCTCATTTTATGAAGGACTTCCTATAGTTGCACTGGAAGCTTTATCATGTGGGTGTAAAGTAATAGTTAGTAAAATTAATGGGTTGGAGGATTTTATTGGAGATGAAATAAATAATTCTGGCAATATATTATATTTGACAATGCCGAGGATGATAAATTGCACTACTCCATTAAAAGATGATTTATCAAAATTTGAAGAAAATATTGCGAGAAATATGGAAAGTTTAATAAATGTAATTAGAAAAGATGAAAAAAAACCTGAGATAAATATGACAAACAAAACTTGGGATGGCCTTGGAAAAAAAATAGATAAAATCATAAAATTAATTGTATAAAATAATGATGATATATATATTATAATTAGTAGATAAGAGTTATAAATAAGTTTCAAAAATATATATACTTTTTCATTTATAGATGTTATAATAATTATCCTTTATATATTTGTATGCACATACTAAATATATTAAAGTATTAAATTGGAAAGGATATTAAAAATTTATGAATAATATACAATTATTAATAAAAAATGCTTTTGAAGCACAAGAGATGAGCTATGCACCATATTCTAATTTTAATGTGGGAGCAGCTTTGCTTGGGAAGAATGGAAAAATATATCAAGGTTGTAACATTGAAAATGCATCATATACTCCAACAAATTGTGCTGAAAGAACAGCTTTCTTTAAAGCAGTATCAGAGGGACAAAAAGAATTTGATGCAATTGCCATAGTAGGAGGCAAAGCAGGTGAAGTAGGAGAATATTGTTCACCATGTGGAGTATGCAGACAGGTAATGATGGAATTTTGTAAACCAAAAGAATTTAAAATTTACTTAGCGAAAGATAGAAACAATCTTGATGATTATATAGAATATACACTGGAAGAAATATTACCATTAGGATTTGGACCAGCAAACCTAAAATAAACAATTTTATTGTTTATGTCTAAACAAGTAAAAGAAAGGGATTATACCTTTCTTTTTTTATGTTATAATATTGCCCGTATTAAAATGTAATATTAACTAAAATTAGTAATAGTTACATTTATTTTATGTGTTTCCATTTTCATCACCTACAAAAATTGAATATTATTTTTATTACTAATACTAAAAATGCAATTAAACCAATCAATGCAATTATTCGTGAACTACCATCCACTTATTTAATATTCAGGTCTATATAACAGTATTTTAACTTATACATTTTTCATTGAAAAAACTCACAAAAATACATTTTATGCATATCTTACAGTAAGTTTAAATGTGAATTTAAGCTTAATTTTTTATAAAGAGGTGGTTTAATGAGTAGGTGTTTTAAATCAATACTATTTTTTACATGTCCTGTCTGCGGTAGAAGATTTTTAAGAAGGCTAAGGTGTCGTAGATGTGGTCGTTGTTTTTCTTGCTGTAATTGTAGTAAAGGTTTTAGAGACTAAAATCCATCGAACTACAAGAGCTACTTTAAGAATTAAAGTAGCTCTTTATTGTGAACTACCCCTAGTGAAAGATATGCACCTAAAATTTTCTTCTTTATTCTCATTCAAAATCCCCATTTTAAACTATTTTCTTCTGTTAAATTTAATAAAACCTATACTTTATTTACCTTAATACCAAATTTTAATTAGTTACATAATTTTTTATATTCTTCTACATCATCAAATTGTTGTCAGAAATATTGTGGTGTTTTGTTTACAAATTTTATCTTTATTGATTGTCATCTGAATTTTAATATATACCTTTATCAACCTCTCTGTTGTAAATATACTTAACAAATGTTTTGTCATCTTACTAGAATGAAAGTTCAATAGTATACCTGCCTATAGATTTACTTGAATAATAACCGTGTAACACTGGTTTTTCATAAAAATTACAACCTACCATCACAAAGATTGCAAAAATACAAAGTATTACAATAATTTTTTTATGTAAATTTATAAAAAATAGACTACTTCTTCAAAACAATAGAAGCAGTCTATATCACTTGCACAAAACTAAATCACTTCGGAAAATATCTAAAGCAAGTTTTAGAATGTTTCACTTATAGGTCTTGTTATGAAAAAGTACATCAAAAATATTACTCTATTAAATATAATAATAAAATTATTGGATTAAACATATAATTGTGATAAAATATTAATTGTTTAGTTGTGGATAACTTTAAAAGACTAGACAATTGTGGTTTTATAATAATAAAACAATTGAAAATACTAGGTTATAAAAATAATCTAGGACTTGTTCGAGATCCTCCAAGTATAAAAAACTAGGTTAGCTTATTTAGTGGCAGTATTTAAGTTAATCCTTAGATACGGCTTTTTTTGTGCAAAAAAGCGTATAGGATCTCCTTTAGAAAGATTGGGAGGAGATAAAATATGGAAAAAAGAAAAGTAATAATTGATTGTGACCCAGGTATAGACGATTGCCTGGCAATACTTCTAGCGTTAAATTCCAAGGAGTTAGAAGTTGTAGGACTTACAATCTGCAGTGGCAATGTTCCAGCAGATATTGGAGCAAAAAATGCTTCAAAAGCACTTCAAATATCAAAAAGACTTGATATACCAGTTTATATGGGAGAAAGATTCCCACTGAAAAGAGACCTTGTAACAGCGCAAGATACTCATGGAGAAGATGGTATAGGAGAGAATTTCTATGAAGATGTAAACAAGGAAATATTAGACGGTGGAGTAGACTTTATTATTGATACCTTAAAAAACAATGAAAAAGTATCTATAATAGCTTTAGGGCCAATGACTAATATTGCAAAAGCTTTAATAAAGAGTAAAGAAGTTTTCAATAATTTAGACGAATTTGTATCTATGGGTGGAGCCTTTAGGATACATGGAAACTGTTCGCCAGTTGCAGAGTTTAATTATTGGGTAGATCCTCATGCAGCTGATTATGTTTACAAAAATTTACCTAAAAAAATTCATATGGTAGGACTAGATGTAACTAGAAGAATAGTTTTAACACCAAATATTATCGAGTTTATAAATAGACTTGATAAGGAAAAATCAAAATTTATAAGTGAAATAACAAGATTTTATATAGATTTTCATTGGGAACAAGAGCACATAATAGGATGTGTAATTAATGATCCTCTTGCAGTGGCATATTTCATTGATAGAAATTTATGTAAAGGCTTTGATTCTTATGTAGAAGTAGCTCATGATGGAGTGGCAATGGGTCAATCTATAGTAGACTCATTTAACTTTTACCAAAATGATCCAAATGCTTATGTTTTAACAGAAGTAGATGAAAAAGCTTTTATGAAAATGTTCTTAAAAAGAATATTTAAAGGGTATGAAGATGAAATAGATACAATCCAGGGGGTAATATAAAATGAATAAGAGTATGAATACAAGAAATTTGACTTTGATGGCAATGGGGATTTCTTTAAATATAATAGGAGCATTAATAGCATTAACATTAAGATTACCTATTTATTTAGACTCCATAGGGACAATATTAGTGGCTTGTTTACTAGGACCTAAATTTGCAGTTATGACGGGGGTATGTGGTAGTTTAGTAAGTGGAATGACTTTTGATCCGTATTCATTGTATTTTGCTCCAGTACAAATAAGTACAGGGATTTTAGCAGGATTAATGTATGAAAAAGGATTTTTGAGTGGAAAGAAAACACCATTTGGAGTATTTATATTTACGTTACCAACAAGTATTATAAGTGCAGTAATAGCAGCATTTTTATTTGGAGGAGTCACATCTTCTGGTTCTTCTTATATAGTACAAATATTAAGTCATTTTAATGTGCCAATGGTAGTTAGTGTATTTATAACTCAAGTATGTACAGATTATGCAGATAAATTTTTAGCTGTAGTTTTAGTAGCTTTAGGTGTAGCAGCTTTACCTAAAAGTTACAAATTATCATTTAAACAGAAGGTGAATGAACAACATGGATAGATATAGTGAAGTAATAAATAAAAATCAGCGTGAAATAGTGCTACTTAAAGCTTTTCCGTGTAAATGGGGAAAATGTAGCTTTTGTGATTATATATTAGATAATTCTAAAGATGAAGAAGAGATAAATAAACTTAATTTTGAAGTATTAGAAAATGTTACTGGCAAATATAAAGTATTGGAAGTAATAAATTCCGGAAGTTGCTTTGAAATTCCTAAGGATACTTTACTTAAAATAAAGGAAATAATCAAAGAAAAGAAAATTGAAAGATTGTTTTTAGAAAGTCATTGGGTATACAAAAATAAAATTCAACAAATGAGAGATTTCTTTGAAATTCCTATAACATTTAAGATAGGCGTGGAGACTTTTGATAATAACTTTAGAAATGTATATCTTAATAAAAATGCAAAATTTGAGACTGTTGAAGAGTTGAAAAAATATTTTGATTCTCCATGTATTATGGTAGGAATAAAAGGTCAAACCAAAGAAATGATTGATAAAGATATGGAAATTATACAAGATTATTTTGAACATGCAACTATTAATGTTTTTATTAATAATTCATCTAAAGTGAAAAGAGATGAAAAATTAGTTGCTTGGTTTAGTGAAAAATATAAGTTTTTAATAAATAATCCTAAGATCGAGGTATTGATTAACAATACAGATTTTGGAGTAGGAGATTAAGTAGTAGTCCCTCTGGGACTACTTTTTTATATTAACTTAACTTTATAAATAAATTTAGTATATAATAATTAATGTACTTATAAACAGAATCAATTAAAAGGAAGTGAAGTATATGGCAATAAAAGTAGTTATAGACAGTACATCATATATTCCAAATGAGTATATAGATAAATATGATATAAAAATAATATCTTTAAACGTTGTTATGGATGGAGTAAGTAGACGTGAAGTTGATATAGATAATAAATATTTTTATGAAGAAATGAGCAAAGTAGACGAAATTCCAAAATCATCTCAGCCCATACCAGAAGAAATGTTAAGTGCATTTGAAAAGATAGTAAAAGATGGAGATTCAATAGTCGGAATATTCTTATCATCAAAAATGAGTGGTACATATTCAAATGCAAATATGGTAAAAAATATGATAATAGAAGATTATCCTAAAGCAGATATACGTATAATAGATTCAAAGACTAACTGTATGCAAATGGGATTTGCTGCAATTAAAGCTGGTGAAATTGCAAGTGAAGGAAAAAGTATAGATGAAGTTGAAGATGTAGCTAGTCAGGTGTTAGATAACGGTAGATTTTTATTTACACCAGAGACTTTAGAATATCTAAAAAAGGGTGGTAGAATAGGTGGAGCAGTAGCCTTGTTTGGAAATTTATTACAAATAAAACCAATACTTACTGTTGTTGATGGTGAAACTTCTGTATTCAAAAAGGTTAGAACTAGAAAAAAAGCTGTAGATGAGATAGTAGAAACTGTATTAAATGATATAGAATCTAAAGGGTTAGGAGATGTTGTTGTACATCATATTAATTGTGAAGAAGAAGGTCTCAAATTAGCTAATGCTTTGGAAAATAAGCTTGGTAAAAAGGTTGGTATTCAATCTATAGGACCAGTAATTGGTCTTCATGTGGGTCCTGGTAGCATTGGCATTGCATACTATACTAAGTAAAAAACTACAAAATATAAGGTCTTATATAAAATAAATTATAATTACAAAAATAGTATATCAATTTTGATATACTATTTTTGTAATTAATTTTTAATTATTCAGTTTCAGAAAATTCGTCTTTGCCAACACCACATAAAGGGCATTCCCAATCATCTGGTAAATCTTCAAATGAAGTTCCTGGGTTTATTCCATGATCAGGATCTCCTATTTCTGGATCATAAACATAATCACAAATATCACAAATATACTTTTTCATAATTTATCCCCCTTTATTTAACTATAAATGTATTTAATTCATTACTACTCATAATAATGGATAATAATGTAAAAATCTACATTATTAATGCAAGTATACAAAATACTTTTGGATAATATTATTAAATTAATATTTGATATATAAACAAAACAACAATATTCTCAATAACATGACAATTTTTTAATGTTTACTTATTTTCATTTTTCTAAAAAATAATATATAATTTAATTATGACGAAATAGCGTACAATGGGGGGAATTTTATGTTTAATAGTATATCAAATAAAAAGGTTTACGAGGAAGTAATTGAACAAATACAAAAAAATATAATTGATGGTGATTTAAAAAAGGGTGATAGGCTACCATCAGAAAGAGAATTATCAGAACTTATGAATATAAGCAGAACGTCTATAAGAGAAGCGTTAAGAGTATTGGAAAGCATGGGAGTAGTAGAGAGCATTCATGGAGAAGGAAATTTTATTTGCTCGAATACTGAAAAATCATTATTACAACCTTTATCCATGATGTTTAAATTAAATAATGGTGAGTATAAAGATATTTTTGAACTTAGAAAAGTCTTAGAAGTGGAAAATGCGAGGCTTGCGGCTATTAGAGCAACTGACATGGATTGCAGGGAATTACTTAGTATAGTGAAAGAAATGGAAGAAGAAAGTAAAGGAGCAAATAGAAATGAAATTTTAGTTGAATTAGACAAAAGATTTCATAATAAGGTTGCATCTATGAGTAAAAACTGTTTAATAGAAAGTTTATTTAACACAGCATCCATGTTATTTGAAAGATTTATTGAAGATGCCAGATCTGAAATTATTCAAAATGATAAGGCTGATAAATTTTTATTAGGTCAGCACCATGAAATTTGTAATAAAATAATTAAAAAAGATGAAAAGGAAGCTTTAAAAGCCATGGAAGCCCATATGAAGTACATTGAAGAAAATTTTGACAAATAATGTCTTTAAATAAATTATGAAAATATAAAAAAAATTGTTAAATTTCAGACTATTATTGTTTTTTGAAAAAAATTGGAATAAACTTTAAATATAAAAGTGGTAATACCACTGACCACCTTTGGAATGACCAGTATAAACAAGGGGGTATATATTAATGAATGAATATGTTTTGTTTTTTATTGCTTTAGTTCCTATAGTTTGGCTTATAGTATCTTTAGGTGTACTAAAATTGCCAGCACATAAGACATGTTTGTTTACTGCGTTTCTAAGTTTACTAATTGCAATAATATTTTGGAAAATGCCTGTTATTGACGGAGTAACAGCCTCAATAGAGGGAATGGCCATTGCACTTTGGCCAATACTTTTGGTGATAGTTGCAGCTTTATTTACTTATAATCTTGCTTGTGAAACTAAAACAATGGATGTTATGAAAACTATGTTATCTAGTATAACTACTGATAACAGAATCCAAGTTTTAATTCTAGCTTGGGGGTTTGGAGGATTTCTTGAAGCTGTAGCAGGATATGGAACAGCTGTTGCCATACCAGCAAGTATTCTAGCATCCATTGGCTTTAATCCTATTTTTGCAGCAGTTATATGTTTAATATCCAATACTGTTCCTACTGCATTTGGAGCAATAAGAATACCCATTACAACACTAGCAACAGTTACCAATCTGGACGTTGTTCAACTAAGTTTTATCACATCATTACAACTTGCAGGTTTTATAATATTAATTCCATTTTTATTAGTTATTTTAACAGAAAGAAATATAAAAGCAGTAAAAGGTGTTTTTTAATTACCTTAATATCTGGGGCATCCTTTGCCAATCCTCAAATTTTTATAGCCAAATACTTGGGAGCTGAACTGCCAGCACTTATAGGAAGTATTTGCTCCATGATATGTACAATTATTATGGCAAAATTTATGAATAGGAATAAAGAAAAATCAGAAGATTTAACTACAGATGAGGATACTGAAGTAATTGCAAAGAAAGTATCAGCTAAAGAAGGAATTTTAGCTTGGCTACCTTATATTTTTCTTTGTACATTAATTTTAATAACAAGTCCTTTAGTACCGAGTTTAAATTCATTTGTAGGACAATTTAGTAGTAATATTCATATATACAGCGGGGATTCTACTTCTACATCAGGTTTTTCTTGGATAAATACACCTGGTATGATGATTATAATTGCAACAGTGATTGCAGGATTTATTCAAAAAATAAAATTTTCATATATGGCAAAGGTATTTAAAAATACAGTAATACAATTAAAAACATCATTTATTACTATAATGTCTATAGTTGCCATATCAAAGATTATGTCACATAGTGGTATGACTAGTTCCATATCATTTGGACTTTGTTCAATGACAGGAAGTTTTTATCCATTAATTTCGCCACTTCTTGGGGCTATAGGGACATTTGTTACTGGTAGTGATACTTCAGCCAATATATTATTTGGAGGATTACAAGTGAAAGCAGCTAAGTCATTATCAATAGATCCTTATTGGATTGCTGCAGCAAATACGGCTGGTGCTACAGCTGGGAAAATGATTTCACCACAAAGTATAGCAATTGCAACTTCTGCAACAGGACTAATTGGTCAAGAAGGTAAGATTTTTAGTTCAACAGTTAAGTATTGTTTAGGATATGTAATCATACTTGGTTTAATAGTATATTTTGGTAGGTTTTTACCTATACTTGGACTTTAATTTTAAGGGGGAAAGTATTATGACAATTATAAAAGTACCTTATTCAAAACAAGGTATGAACTTAGAAATAGAAGATAAAAACTTAGAAGCTATTTTAGTTTCTAAATCACATGATTTTATCGTTACAAAAAGTGAGAGTGAAATTGTAAAGAATTCTTTAGACAATCCAATTGGCACATCAAGATTAGAAGAGTTAGCAAAAGGTAAAGAAAATATTGTTATTATAACAAGTGATCATACTAGACCAGTACCAAGTCGTGTAATAATGCCTCAAATTTTAGAAAAAATTAGAAAAGGAAATCCAAATGCAAAAATTAAAATATTAGTTGCTACAGGATTTCATAGACCTAGTACAAAAGAAGAATTAATTTTCAAATTAGGTGAAGAAATAGTAGAAAAAGAAGAAATTGTAATTCATAAATCTACAAATGATGAAGATATGATAAAAATGGGGGTGCTTCCTTCTGGTGGAGATTTTTATATAAATAAATTAGCTGCCAAGGCAGACTTGCTTGTGGCAGAAGGATTTATAGAGCCGCATTTTTTTGCAGGATTTTCAGGTGGACGAAAAAGTGTCCTTCCTGGCATAGCATCAGCAAAAACTATAATGTACAACCATTGTAGTGAGTTTATAGATAGTGAAAATTCAAGAACTGGAACTTTGAGTAATAATCCTATTCATGAAGATATGGTATATGCCGCAAAAACTGCAAAATTGGCATTTATAGTTAATGTGGCTATAGATAAGAATAAAAAGGTTATAGCATCTTTTTCCGGAGATGTAGATAAAGCACATAAACAAGGTTGTGAATTTGTAACTAAATTATCAAAAATAGATAAAATTCCAGCTGACATAGTTGTAAGTACAAATGGAGGATATCCTCTAGATCAAAATATTTATCAATCAGTAAAAGGGATGACAGCAGCTGAAGCTACTTGCAAAGAGGGTGGAGTAATAATAATGGTGGCTGCTTGCAATGATGGCCATGGAGGAGAGTCTTTCTATAATAACGTGGCTAATGCACCTTCACCAAAAGAAATACTAGAAAATGTGAGAAATGTTAAGAAAGAAGATACTGTTCCTGATCAATGGGAATTTCAAATATTAGCAAGAATTTTAGATAAATTCACTGTAATAATGGTTACTGATGAATGTGACCCTAAAATGATTACAAGTATGCATATGAAACATGCTTACAATTTTAATGAAGCTTTAAATTTAGCTTATGAGATTAAAGGTGAAGATGCTAAGGTAGTTGTCATTCCAGATGGCGTATCTGTAATTGTTAAATAGTTAAGGAGGAAGAATAATGGAAATTTTAGTATGTATTAAACAAGTTCCAGGAACAACTGGGGTTGAAGTTGATCCAGTAACTGGCGTTTTAAAAAGAGATGGAGTAGATTCGAAGATGAATCCTTACGATTTATTTGCCTTAGAAACTGCATTAAGAATTAAAAAAGAAAATAATGCAACTATAAAAGCAATAACTATGGGACCACCTCAAGCAAAGACAGTAATAAAAGAAAGTTTTTCTATGGGAGTTGATGAAGGAGCAATAATAAGTGATAGAAAATTTGGTGGAGCTGATGTACTGGCAACTTCTTACACTTTGTCTCAAGGAATAAAAAAAATATCTAATCCAGATTTAATAATATGTGGAAAACAAACTACAGATGGAGATACAGCTCAAGTTGGATCAGAAATTGCTGAGTTTTTAAATATATCTCATGTGACAAATGTAACTGAAATAATAGAAGTAAAAGAAAATTCTATAGTTGTAGAAATTGATTTACCAACTTCTATGGAAGTGTGTGAAATAACTTACCCATGCTTAATAACTGTGGAAAAAGATATATTTCAACCAAGATTACCTTCTTTCAAGTTAAAAATGGCTACTAAAAATAGAGAGATACCAATGTTTACTTTAAATGATTTTGAAGATAAAGATGAAAATCATTATGGGTTAAATGGTTCGCCTACTCAAGTAAAAAGGATATTCCCGCCTACTCCAAACACAGATAAAAACGTATTAAGAGGAAGTAATGAGGAGCTTACAGAGGCTTTATTTAATAAAATAGTAGACTTGAAAATATTATAGAAGGGAGAAATAAAAATGGCAAAAATAATTGTAAATTCTGAGAATATTAATAATATAAAAGAAGTTTTAGAAATTTGTCCATTTGGAGCATTGGAAGAAGTAGATGGAAAAGTTGAAATAAATGCAGCTTGTAAAATGTGTAAAATGTGTGTAAAAAAAGGACCAGAAGGTGCTTTTGAATTTGAAGAAGATAAGATAGTGGCAATAAATAAAGATGAGTGGAAAGGTGTAACAGTATATGTAGAACACTCAGATGGAGAAATTCATCCAGTAACTTATGAACTAATAGGAAAAGCAAGAGAATTGGCAGGCAAAATAAATCATCCAGTTTACTGTGTATTTGTGGGAAATAAAATAAAAGATAAATGTGCACCACTACTTTCTTATGGTGTTGATGAAGTATTTGTTTATGATAATGAAGAGTTAGATAAATTTAGAATAGAACCATATGCGGCAGCAGTGGAAAGTTATATATCAAAGATAAAACCTACAATAATGTTATTTGGTGGAACAACTATAGGTAGATCTTTGGCACCAAGACTTGCTGCAAGATTTAGAACAGGGCTTACTGCTGACTGTACTATTTTAGATATTCAGAAAAATACAGATTTGGATCAAATAAGACCTGCTTTTGGTGGTAATATAATGGCACATATAAACACTCCAAATCATAGACCACAATTTGCTACTGTAAGATATAAAATATTTTCAGCTCCTGAGAAAGTTGAAAATCCTAGTGGAAAGACTACAATTTGTGAGATAGGAAAAGATAAATTAAAATCTAATATAAAAGTACTAGAAACAAAAGTGAAAAATAAAGTTGTGGGTATTGAAGATGCAGAAGTTGTAGTTGTTGTAAGTAGAGCATTTAAAAAAGCTGAAGATATAAAAATGGCAGAAAAATTAGCAGGTCTTTTAGGAGGCCAATTGGCAGGCACTAGACCGACTATTGAATCAGGATGGATAGATCCTAGAAAACAAATAGGGTTAAGCGGTAGAACTGTAAAACCAAAACTTATAATAACTTGCGGTGTATCTGGAGCAGTTCAATTTGTTGCAGGAATGAAAGGCTCTGATTATATAATTGCTATTAATCAAGATGAAAATGCTCCTATATTTGACGTGGCTCACTTGGCATTAATAGGTGATATTTATGAAATAATACCAATGTTAATTGGAAAGGTAGAAAACATAAAAAAAGAGAATAATTCACAAGCTGAGTTTGCACTATCTTAAAATAGTAGGAGGGGAATATTATGTATAAAAAATTAGATAAAAATGATATAGAATTTTTAAAAAGTATTTGTAATGAGGAAGATATTATTGTTGGCGATGAAATAAGTGAAGACTTTGCCCATGACGAGTTGGCAGGAGAGTTAAAATATCCAGAGGTAATGATTTATGTTAAAAGTACTGAGCAAGTTTCTAAAATAATGAAATATGCTCATGAAAATAATATACCTGTAACACCAAGGGGGCAAGGGACAGGGCTTTCTGGAGCATCTGTTGCCCTTTATGGTGGAATCATGATGAACATGTGTAAGATGGATAAAATATTAGAACTTGATGAAGAAAACCTGACTTTAACTGTAGAGCCAGGGGTACTACTTATGACTATAGGTCAATTTGTGGAAGAACATGATTTATTTTATCCACCAGATCCAGGAGAAAAAAGCGCTGCCATCGGCGGAAATATAAATACTAATGCTGGAGGTATGAGAGCAGTAAAATATGGAGTGACAAGAGATTATGTAAGAGGATTAGAGATTGTACTTCCAAATGGAGAAATAATTAATGTAGGTGGAAAAGTTGTTAAAAACTCTTCTGGCTATGCAATAAAAGATTTAATAGTAGGTTCTGAAGGGACATTAGGAATTGTAACTAAAGCTATTTTAAAATTACTACCACTACCTAAAAAAGCTATTAGTTTACTAATTCCTTTCCCTAATTTAGAGTCAGCTATAGATACTGTTCCAAAAATAATAAAATCTAAGTCTATACCAACAGCAGTAGAATTTATGGAAAGAGAAGCTATTGTAGGTGCAGAAGAATTTTTAGGTAAGAAGTTCCCAGATAATTCATCAAATGCATACTTGCTATTAAAATTTGATGGAAATTCTACTGAAGAAATAGAAAAAGAATATGAAAATGTGGCAAAACTTTGTTTAGAATGTGGAGCTTATGATGTATTAATTTCTGATACAGAAGAGAGAAATGAAAGTATATGGTCTGCAAGGGGGGCATTCTTAGAAGCATTTAAAGCAAATAGTGTAATAGATGAATGTGATGTTGTTGTACCTAGAGATAAAGTTGCAGAATTTATAAGATATACTCATGATATACAAAAAGAGGTAGGTCTTAAAATAAAAAGCTTTGGTCATGCAGGAGATGGTAACTTACACGTTTATCCTCATAAAGATAATTTACCAGAAGAAGAATGGAGAAAGAGACTTAATCATGCTTTTGAACTAATGTTTAGTAAAGCAAGAGAATTAAATGGAGAAGTTTCAGGAGAGCATGGAATAGGATATGCCAAGAGTCCATATTTCTGTGAGTCTAAAGATGAAAATTACGTAAATATATTAAAAGGAATAAAAACTGCTTTTGATTCTAAAAATATTTTAAATCCAGGCAAAATTTATTAATATATATTAAAAATATAAAAGGATGAACTTATATAAGTTCATCCTTTTATATTTTTTTGATTCAAAGGTAAATAGAAATTCATAATAAAAATTATCGCTATTTTGAAAAAAGTATACAATTTATTGGTTTTTAGGTAAAATATTACAAATTATACTTTTATTAAGCTTCATTTTAACTTATAATAAATTTGAGGGGAGGAGATGAGATAGTGTCAAGTAGTTTTACAAAAGAATCAATAAAATTTATTATTTTAGTAGCATTTGCATCAATCATAGTATTAAAACCGTTAGACTTTTATTCAAAAAGTGAAAATACTAAAAATAGCAATGTAGTCTATTCACAACTTAAGGGCTTTGTCAAAAAGGGTGGCTATACATACTATTATAGTCCAAAAACAGGCAAGAAAGTTACAGGGCTACAAACTATAGAAGGTTACAGATATTATTTTTCTAGTACAGGAAGAATGCAAACTGGACTTCGAACTATAGATGGATGCAAATACTACTTTTCAAAAAGTAACGGAAAGAGTTTAAGCGGACTAAGAGAAGTTGATGGAGATAAATATTACTTCTCAAAATCAACTGGAAAAGCATTAGGTGGGTTAAAGGAGATAGAAGGAAATAAATACTATTTTTCAACAACAACCTTTAAATCGCAACGTGGTTTAAGAACTTTATCGGGAGATAAGTACTATTTTTCAAAGACTAGTGGAAAAGCATTAAGTGGACTAAGAGAGATTGATGGAGATAAATATTACTTTTCAAAAACAACTAAAAAAGCTTTAAGTGGCTTAAGAAGTTTATCAGGAGATAAATATTACTTTTCTACAACAACCTACAAAGCACAAACAGGTTTAAGATTTATATCAGAAGAAAGATATTATTTTTCAAATACTAGTGGAAAAGCCCTAAGTGGATTAAGAGAAGTTGATGGAGATAAATACTATTTTTCACCAGAGACTAAAGCAGCATTAAGTGGACTTATAACTATTAATAATGATAAGCATTATTTTGACAAATATACTGACAAAATGTTATTTGGAATTCAGATAATAGATGGAAAGTATTATAAGTTCCATGAGGAAACAGGTATTTTATTAGAGGATGAAAAAGTATTTGGAATAACTTACAAAGATGGTGAGCCATATCTTTATATAGATGAAGATGGAACAAGTAAAACTGGTATGGTTACTGTTGATAATGAAAGATACTACTTTTTATATGGTGGTGGAATACATAAAGGATTTAGAACAATAAATAATAAGTTATACTATTTCTCACCAAAAGATGGAAAGGCAGCTAAGGGAATAACTGAAGTAGATGGTGATTCATATTATTTCCATCCAACTTATTCCAATGCTTTAAGTGGACTTCATTCAATCTGGGAAAAATCATATTATTTTAATCCATCAAATTATAAAATGATGAAAAACGATACTGTTAAAATAGGATATTTAGTATTTGAAAGTAATAAAAATGGATTAATAAGTAGTGTTAAAGCTGCGAGTGGTTATGAAAATAATAAAAGAGCAAAAGCTTTAATAGAGGGATTCGAATTAATAGGAACTCCTTATGGCTCAGCTGATGATCAACTTATGTGTAATAGATTTGCAGGGGAAGTGCTACTCGCTGTAGGAAATAAGGAACTAATAAAGTACGGTGAAGATACTGGAAAAATGTATTACAAACCTGTTGAGGAACAAGCAAAGTATGTTCTTACAAAGGGGTATGATAAAAATATGAATGTAAGCAATTTAAAACCAGGAGATTTAATATTCTGGGACTATGGTGCAGATGGGCCGAGTGAACATAAGTTTACATTCAAAGGTAAGAACTATTGTATAGGCCATGTATCGGTGTACTTAGGGGACGGTTTAATGATGGAATCAACAGGTAATACATGGTATGAAGATGGTTATACTAGAGTAACTAATTTTGATCCTTCAAATGCAAAACCTACATACAATCCAATTATATTTGCAAGCTTGCTACCATAACAAAAAATAAATACGTTAATTAGTGAGATTATAAAATTAGATTCTACGCTTGAATGAAATTTGATATGCTCTCTTTATAGTAGACAGTTATAATAATAAAACTATCACTATGAAGGGAGTATATTTTTATGTCACGAAAACCTAAAGTTGATTTTAAAACAAAAATTAAATCAGTTGAAATGTATTTAAATGGTGAAATAGTCCTAATGGCTATTTGTAAAATGATTGTAGTTGGTAAAACAGCCTCTAAAAATACCTTTTATTCAAATGAAGTTAAAATTTTTTATATCAATAGAAAACGGCTTGAAGCTCAAAATAAACATTTAGAAATGGAGAATGCTTTTTTAAAATTGGAGGAAATAGAAAGTAGGCGAGGCTAACTAATATCAAGAAAAAACTATATATACTGCAATTAAAGAATTAAATAAAGAAGGGTGTTCTATATTAGCATTATGTAGTCTTGCTGACATTTCTCGCTCTTCATATTATATATATACAGGAACAAGAAAAATTACGATATATTTAAAGATAAATTAAGTGTAAAAGAATATATGGAACATTTTAAAGGGGGGTTGGTAACAAGAAATACCTTTATAGATTGCCTAGTAATAAATGGTATTATGGCTTGAACGAAGTGAAAAACAACGGCCTTTAGGTGGTGCCAGCAAAAAAGGCTTATAGCCTTAGTACAAACCACCCGTTTTACGGGTGGTTATGATTTTATGTAATTTAAAGGATTATTATAGTTTAACTTTTCATTAACTCTTTTATTTTAATAATGGCAAATCTTTTCCTTTGTTGATATTTTTAATTTAAATAATCAATAGCATAATTAACATACAACTTTGTACCTATTTCCAATGCATCTTCATCAATATTAAAATTGCCACTATGATGAGGGTAACAAGCAGATTTTTCTTCGTTTCTACATCCAACAAAAGCTAAAGTGCCAGGAGCTTTTTCAAGGTAGAAAGAGAAGTCTTCGCTACCTGTTACTTTTTCAAATTTTATTACTTTATCTTTACCTACTATTTTCTCTGCAGCAACTTCTGCAATGGCAGAGCAATTTGTATCATTAATTGTTGGTGATAAAAGGAAATTATAATTTAAAGAAGCTTTAGCTCCGTAGCCATTAGCTACATTGTCAATTATATTTTCCATCATGTCAGGAAGTTTTTTTCTAAGATCTAAATTAAAACATCTTGTAGTACCTTCCATATATGCATTTTCAGCAATTACATTAAATCTACTACCTGAGTTAAGCATACCGACACTTAGAACTAGAGGATGAAGAGGATCAACTTGTCTGCTCACTATATTTTGTAAATTCATTACTATGGAAGACGCAACAACTAATGCATCAACACATTCGTGAGGAGCAGAACCGTGGCCACCTTTTCCGGTAATATCTATGCTAAACCAATCAGCACTAGCCATTCTAGGTCCAGATTCTACAGATATTTCACCAACGTCAATATTTGACCATAAATGAATACCAAAAACTGAATCAACATTATTCATAGCTCCATCTTTTATCATAGCTTTGGCACCCTCACCTATTTCTTCTGCAGGTTGGAAAAATAGTTTTATAGTACCATGGATTTCATCTTTTAGATAATATAATATTTTTGCGGCACCAAGAAGCATAGAAGCGTGACCATCATGACCACACGCATGCATCATACCTGGAACTAGAGATTTATATTCCATGTTATTTAATTCTTGAACAGACAGAGCATCTATATCAGCTCTAAGAGCTACTGTTTTTCCAGGATGATTGCCTTTTATAGTAGCTACTACACCAGTAGAAGCACATGAAATATATTCTATTCCTATTTTATCTAATTCTTCTTTTATTATTTTTGAAGTATTAAATTCTTTAAAACTAACTTCAGGGTTTTTATGAAACTCCCTTCTTAAACTTATAACATAGTCTTTATTTACTTTAGCCAATTCATTAATTGTCATTTTATTACCCCCGTTTTTGTAGGAATTTAAAGAACTATATCAATTAAGATATAGCTCTTTAGTTACATTATAAAAGGTCACATTATATGAGCTTTATACGCTCAGATTAATTATATTTATGAAAAGAGTAATATTTACATATGATAGTAGATTCCTCCACCAGGACCAAGTGGTAAATTAAATATCATAAAGATAACTAATAAAGCGATCCATGCTAAACCAAATAGTAGTGAGTATGGTGTCATACTTGCCATTACCGTACCAATGCCTATATCCTTGTCGTATTTCTTAGCAAAGGCTAATATAACAGGGAAGTAAGTGAATATTGGACTTATAGGGTTTGTTATAGAGTCACCAATACGATAAGCCATTTGAGTTAGTGCTGGGTCATATCCAAGCATTAAAAACATTGGAACAAATATTGGTGCCATTACAGCCCATTTTGCAGAACAACTACCAACAAATAGATTGATGAAAGCTGCAAATACTACAAATGCTACTAAAAGCCCTGGACCTGTAAGACCAATACCTTTTAGCCATAGAGCACCTTTAATAGATAAAAGAGAACTCATATTAGACGAATTAAATAAAGCTAAAAACTGCCCAGCAGCAAAGGCTAAGACTATATAAGAACCCATACCAGCCATAGATTCATATAAAATAGCTGCTAAATCTTTATCATTTTTTATTCTCTTAGTTATAATACCATAAGTAAGACCAGGTACAAAGAATATTATAGTAATGATTGGGACCATACCAGCCATAAGAGGAGAAGAAGCTGCAAGAAGTGAGCCAGTTTTTGCATCTTTCATAAATGCATTTGGTCCTATACATAAAGCAATAAAAATAATTATACAGATTAATAATCCTATAGAAGCATATTTCATACCCTTTTTCTCCAATGGAGTGATTTCTGAATCAACATCACTATCACTATCTGTAGCCAGGTAATCACTTCCCTCAAAACGAGGAGCTAAATATTTTTCTGTAACAAATGTACCAAGAACTACAAGTATAAGTGTTGAGACTATTAAGAAATACCAGTTCATTGCAGGAGTACCAGTATAATTTGGGTCAATTATTTGAGCTGCTGGAATAGTAAAACCAGCAACAAGAACATCTAACATACTTACAATTAAATTGGCAGAAAATCCTGCGGCAACTCCAGCATATCCAGAAAATAAACCTACAAGAGGATGTCTACCTACACCTAAAAATACAAGAGCAGCTAAGGGTGGAAGAACGACAAAACCTGCATCTGCAACAGCGTTGGCCATTATCCCAACGAATATTATAGTTCCAGTAAGTAATTTTTTTGGAACCTTAGTAACTGTACTTTTCATTACAGTTTCCATGTATCCTGATTTTTCAGCTAAACCTGCTCCAAGCATAGTAACAAGTACTAATCCTAAAGGAGCAAAACTTGTAAAATTTGTAACTATATTTGTTAAAAATAATTGCAATTGTTCTTTGCTTAATAAATTTACACCTTTAACTACTAAATTCTTGCCAGTCGCTTCATCAATTTGTCCAGGGTGTATAGCTGTAACGCCTGACTTTGCAACAAAATAAGATAATATCATAACAACAAACCAAAGTATTACAAAAATAGTAACTGGATCTGGTAATTTATTACCAACCCTTTCAACAACGTTCAAGAATTGCATTAGCAATCCTTCTTTTTTTTCTACCTTTACTTTACCCAAGATAATCCCCCCTTAAAAAATTTAACTATTTAAATAGTCAATTGAAACTTGACATAAAGCTTTACAAAGAACTTTCATATTTCTATCATCCCATTGGAATTTTGAATTATGATGAACTACAGGATGATTTTCATCCTCTGCTATACCAACAAATACGAATGAAGCAGGAACTTCTTTTGCTAAATATGCAAAGTCTTCACCACCCATAGATGGCTCATTTAGTTCAAAAACATTTTCTTCACCAACAATTTTTTTTAGAGATGACATAACTAAATCTGTCATAGAGAAATCATTTATCAAAGGTGGAAATTGTTTTATATATTCATATTCGTAAGTTGCACCTTGGCTAGTAGTAATTCCATTTAGTATGTCTTCTATAGTTTTTTCTGCCCAGGTTCTAGTTTTTTCATCGAATGTTCTAACAGTACCGCCAAGAATTGCTTCTGTAGGAATTGCGTTATGACAATCAGTATTTCCAGCTTTAACATGACAACAAGATGAGACCAATGGATTAAGAGGATTATTTTTTCTGCTTACAATAGTTTGGAATGTATTTATTACTTGAGATAAAATTGGGATAGGATCAATGGAATTTTGTGGTACACCACCGTGACCACCTTCACCTATAATCTTTATATTGAATATATCTGGAGATGCCATCATAGGACCGTGTTTAATACCTACCATTCCTTCTTTTACTTCTCCCCACAAATGCCCGCCAAAGGCAGCATCTACATGAGGATTTTCTAATATACCTTCATCAATCATTGGTTTTGCTCCACCTTCAATTTCTTCATCTGGCTGGAACATAAACTTAATGTTTCCATGTAAATCATCTTTTAGTTCGCTTAATATCATAGCAGCACCAAGTAGTGAAGCTGTATGACCATCATGACCACAAGCGTGCATGACGCCTGGGATTTTAGATTTAAATTTTAAATTAGTTTCTTCATTTACTCTAAGAGCATCCATGTCCGCTCTAAGAAGTATGGTTTTGCCAGGATATTTTCCCTTTAGTAATGCAATGACACCTGTTTTCGCAACGTTGGTTTTTACTTCTAAGTTCAAATTTTTAAGTTCATTGCATACTAGCTTGGAGGTGTTAAATTCCTCATAACCAACTTCAGGATACATATGCAACTGATGTCTTATTTTAACTATTTTGTCGTAATACTTTTCACATAATTCATTAATTTTATTTACCATATTTTCTCCTTTCTATAAAGCTATTATCAAAATGATAAAAGTATGCTTTTTAAATAGTAATATTGTTTATAGAGTCTATCTACAATAAATAGAAATTATGTATATTTTATATTTAAAACAAGGTTATATAAAAAATAAAGGTGTACTATTGAGTAGATAAAGAATAAAATATAAAATTGAGGATCAAAGTAAAAAGGAGGGGAAAAATGGGGGATATAATAAAAATTGTTGCTTGTATAATTTTGATGATTATAATTTGTTCATTGTATGACTTATATTCATTCAGAAAGGGATTTAATAAAAACAAAGCTAAAATAATTAAAAACTATGGGTGTGAAATAAATATTGAAGATGCGGATTATAAAATGAATAATATTGCTACTTTTTTTAAAAATAAGGATCAAAAGAAAGGTGTAGATGACATTACATGGAGTGATTTGTCTATGGATGATGTTTATAAAAAAATAAACAATACACAAAGTTCTGCGGGAAGAGAAGTATTATATGATATGCTGAGAAATCCTTTATATACTTTGAAAGAGTTGAAAAAAAGAGATAATATTATTGAATATTTTATGCATAATTTTGAAGAAAGACTTAAATTACAATTAATTTTATCAAATTTAGGATATAATTATGATGCTAATACCACTCTTTGTTTGTTTTTAGAAGAGGACAACTCTAAAAATAGATTGAAATTTTATAGAACTTTAAGAGCAATTCCTTTTATATCATTATTATTAATGGGTATAAATAAATCTTTCCTTATTATAACAATGTTAAGTGTAGCATTAAACATATTTATAAGTTTTAATAATAAGAATAGAAAAATTGATACTAGTGGATTTACATATATAATTAAAACCATAAATGTAGCATTTAAAATAAAAGATATGAAGATAAAAGAACTAGACAATAATTTAAAGAATATTGATGAAGACTTGGAAAAGGTTAAAAAAATTAAGAAAAAATCCGTATCTAAAAATCCAAACTCAATCTTATCAGATCTAAATTTTTTTAGTGAATATGCTAATATGATTACTTTATCAGAGTTAATAACTTATGAAAAAGTTAAAGAAACTATTATAAAAAATAAAGAGTATTTGAAAAATATCTACGAATATGTAGGCGGTATTGATGCCTTAATAAGTATCACTTCTTTTAGAACTTCTTTAGATTATTTTTCTAAACCACAGCTTTCAACTAGTTTAAAAAAAGAAGATAATATTACTAATTTTGAGGAAATATATCATCCACTAATTAGTCATCCAGTGAGTAATTCACTTGAGATAAATAGAGGAGTTCTTATAACAGGATCCAATGCATCAGGAAAGTCAACTTTTATAAAAAGTGTGGCTATAAATCAAATTTTATGCCAAAGTATTTATACTTCATGTACTAAAAAATATGAAGGAACATTTTTTAATATATACACTTCAATGGCCCTTAAAGATGATGTATTAAACGAAGAAAGTTATTATATGGTAGAAATAAAATCATTAAAACGAATAATAGACAAATGTAATGAAAATGTACCATGTCTTTGTTTTGTAGATGAAATTTTAAGAGGAACAAATACAGTGGAGAGAATTGCATCATCCTCTGAAGTCTTAAGTCATTTAAATAAATCAAATACTATTTGTATTGCAGCAACTCACGATATTGAGTTGACTTATTTACTGGAAAAGGAATATGACAATTATCATTTTGAAGAAGAAATTACAGATGATGATATAGTATTTGATTATAAACTTAATAAAGATAGGGCTAAATCAAAAAATGCAATTAAGTTGTTAAGCTTAATAGGTTATGAAAAGAATATAGTTGAAAGAGCACATGAAAGAGCAGAAAATTTTGTAAAAAGTGGTAAATGGATATAGAAAAAAGGATATGAATATCATATCCTTTTTTCATTCTAATGAAATTATTTTTTTAATGGGTTAGGAGTATTTACAGTAAGTATTTTTACTAACTTTGATGTATTATTACTCCAGTTATGTGGTGATTCTGACTTAATATGTGCACTATCACCAGGATATAAATCAGTTATATTATTATCAACATTTAAAGTTAAAATACCTTCAAGTACATATATAAACTCTTCTCCTTCATGAGAGTAGAGCTCTATTTCTTCAGGTTCATTATACTTATGTGGCATTACTTCTTGTATTCTTGGAAGCATATCATAAGTAAAAGTATCTTTGTTTAAAGTATATTGAATAATCTCTGAATCTATTACAGTGTACTTTCTATCATAACTTCTTGTTACGCAAGATTGATTAATTTCATCTGGATAATCAAAAAAGTCTAGAACATTTGCATCTAGAACTTTTGCAATCTTAGCAAGAGAATCTACAGCCACACTAGTCATGCCTCTTTCTAGTTGAGATAAAAAACCGATTGATAAATTAGTCTCTTCACTTAAATATTTTAGAGTGAATTTTTTTTCAGTTCTTAGTTCTTTTATTTTTAAACCTATAGTAGTATTATAGTTCATTAACTTAACTCCTTTCAAAATTTTATTATTAATAATTTAAATATTAAAATAATATGCTTAATAAGTCAACTTATATAAATAAGAAATAATTTCATATTAATAAAAAAATATAAAAATATTGAAAAAAACCAATGACAAATTAATAACAATATACTATTATGAAATTATAAGGAAATAAAATTCATATACATGAAATATAGAGGGGAGGTTATGAAAATACCAAATATAATAAGTATTCAAAAATATTCTATCCATGATGGAGATGGAATAAGGACGACAGTTTTTTTTAAGGGTTGTTTACTAAATTGTTGGTGGTGTCATAATCCAGAAAGTCAAAGTTTTAAAAAAGAAGTAATGTTCAATAGAGAAAAATGTACTAACTGTTTATATTGTACTAAGATTTGTTCACATAACACAAAAGATGAAGAAAGTGGAATCGTTAAATATGATAGAACTAATTGTGAGGTTTGTGGTAAATGTTTAGATTATTGTGTAAATAATGCTAGAGAAATTGTGGGTAATGATTATTCAATTAATGACATAATGAAAGAAATTGAAAAAGATAGTATGTTCTATGAATCTTCTTTTGGTGGAGTTACTTTATCCGGTGGGGAAGTAATGTTACAAGATAGCGATTTTATAGTTTCTCTGTTAAAGAAAATAAGGAGAAAGGGATATAATGTGGCTATTGATACATGTGGATATGCACCTGAAATTAATTATGAAAAGGTTTTACCATATGTTGATACCTTTCTATATGACATTAAAACTATGGATAATGAAAAGCATAAAAAGTATATGGGCAAGGGAAATGACCTTATACTTAGTAATTTAAAATATTTAAGTGAAAATAATGCAAATATTTATATAAGAATTCCAGTTATAGGAACTGTAAATGATGATGATAAGGATATGGAAGAAATAATTAAATTTTTAAAAGAAAATATAAGTGTAAAACAAGTGAATTTATTACCATATCATAACATTGCTAGCAGCAAATATGACAGATTAGATATGCAGTACAAAGGTGAAAATTTTACAATTCCTAGCAAAGACAGAATGAAAGAACTTCAAGAACTGTTTATAAAAAATGGATTTAATAATACAAAAATAGGGGGTTAAACCATGGAAAGAGGAATGAATGAAAGAATTAAAAAATTAAGAAAGCAAAGTGTAGAGGCTACTCCACATATTTATATGGAAAGAGCTAATTTAATGACTGATGCTTATATGGAATATGAAGGATCTGTTTCAGTTCCAGAAATGAGAGCTTTAGCTTTTAAACATCTTATGGAAAATAAAACACTTTGTATCAACGAGGGAGAATTAATAGTTGGTGAAAAAGGTGATTCACCTCAATCATCACCATCTTTCCCAGAGCTTTGTTGTCATACTTTAGAAGATATGAAAGTTATGAACAATAGAGATTTAATTTTCTTCAAAGTTACTGAAGAAGATATGAAATTACAAGAAGAAAAAATAATACCATTCTGGGAAAAACGTTCAGTAAGACATAAGATTTTAAATGCTATGACTGATGAGTGGAAAACTTGTTATGAAAATGGTATTTTTACTGAATTTATGGAACAACGTGGACCAGGACATACTGTTGGTTCAAAAAAAATCTATGAAAAAGGATTTTTAGATTACAAAGCAGATATTAAAGCAGCTAAAGAAAAAATAGATTATTTTAATGATAAAGAGGCTGTAGATAAATTAGCTCAATTAAATGCTATGGATATATGTTGTGATGCAATAATAATTTTAGGGGAAAGATATGCAGCTTATGCTAGAGAATTAGCAGAAGTTGAAACTAATCCAGCTAGAAAAGAAGAATTATTACAAATAGCAGCTAACTGTGATGTAGTGCCAGCTCATAAGCCTAAAACTTATTGGCAAGCAATACAAATGTACTGGTTTGTACATTTAGGTGTAACAACTGAATTAAATCCTTGGGACGCATATAGTCCAGGAAGATTAGATCAACATTTATATCCATTCTATGAAAAAGATGTTGAAGCTGGAGATTTAGATGATGAAAAAGCTTTAGAATTATTAGAAAACTTATGGGTTAAATTCAACAACCAGCCAGCACCACCTAAAGTAGGTATAACATTAAAAGAAAGTGGAACTTACACTGACTTTGCAAATATAAACACTGGTGGTATTACTGAAGATGGTAAAGATGGAGTTAACGAAGTTTCTTACTTAATACTTGACTGTATGGATGAAATGAAATTATTACAACCAAGTTCAAACGTACAAATTAGTAAAAAAACTCCTCGTAAATTCTTAAAAAGAGCTTGTGAAATCTCAAGAAAAGGATGGGGTCAGCCAGCATTTTATAATACAGAAGCAATAATACAAGAGTTATTAAATGCAGGTAAAACAATTGAAGATGCTAGACTTGGTGGAACTAGTGGATGTGTTGAAACAGGAGCATTTGGAAACGAAGCGTATATATTAACAGGATATTTCAACCTTCCTAAAATATTAGAACTTACTTTATACAATGGTTATGATAATGTAAGTAAAAAGCAATTAGGATTACAACTAGGATATGCTAAAGACTTCAAATCGTTTGAAGAATTATTTGAAGCTTACAAGAAGCAAATAGAATACTTCTTAGATATAAAAATAAAGGGAAGTAACGTAATAGAAGAAATTTATGCTAGATACATGCCAGCTCCATTCTTATCAATAATAACAAATGATTGTATATCAAGTGGTAAGGACTACAATGCTGGAGGAGCAAGATATAATACAAACTACATCCAAGGTGTTGGTATAGGAACAATAACAGATTCTTTATCAGCAATTAAATACAATGTATTTGATAAGCAAAAATTCTCTATGGGAGAATTAATGAAAGCTTTAGAAGATAACTTTGAAGGTCATGAAATAATGAAAAACTTAGTTAGCAACAAAACACCTAAATATGGTAATGATGATGATTATGCAGATGATATAATGCAAAACATATTTAACTTCTACCAAAAAACAATAACTGGTAGACCAAATATGAAGGGTGGACAATACAGAATAAACATGCTTCCAACTACTTGCCACGTTTATTTTGGTGAAATAATGATGGCATCTCCAGATGGAAGACTTGCTCATAAACCAGTTTCAGAAGGTATTTCACCATCTAAGAGTGGAGATACAAATGGACCTACTGCAGTTATAAAATCTGCATCTAAAATGGACCACTTAAGAACTGGTGGAACACTTCTAAATCAAAAATTCACTCCAAGTGTAGTTGCAGGTGAAAATGGTTTAGATCAAATGTCAAACTTAGTTAGAGCTTATTTTGATATGGATGGACATCACATACAATTTAACGTTATAGATAGACAAACATTAATAAATGCTCAAAACAGTCCAGAAGAGTATAAAGACTTAATAGTTCGTGTTGCAGGATATAGCGATCACTTCAGAAACTTAAGCAAAGCTCTTCAAGATGAAATAATTGATCGTACTGAACAAGCTTTATAGACCTTAATTTGTTTAACATAAACAATTAAAATTTATTATAAATAAAAACACTGTAGTTGCTATAAGTAATATAAATAGTAGCTACAGTGTTGATTTGGGAAAAGGAGATACTTGAAATGAGTAAAAAATTAGGATTTATTGGAGCAGGAAATATGGCTAAGGCTATGATGGGAGGTATCATAAGAAATGAAATTATTCCTTGTGAAGAAATTATAGCATCAGATGCTTATGCTCCAAGTTTAGCTTCAGCAAGAGAAAGTTTAAACATTGAAACTACAGAAAGTAATTTAAAAGTAATAGAAGAAGCTGAAGTAGTTGTTTTAGCAGTAAAACCTCAATACTATGCATCAGTAATAAATGAAGTAAAAGACCATATAAGAGAAAATCAAATTATAGTAACTATAGCACCAGGTCAAACTTTAGAAAGATTAAATTCTTTATTTGATAGAGATGTGAAGATAGTAAGAACAATGCCTAATACTCCAGCATTAGTTTGCGAGGGAATAACAGGAGTTTGTCATAATGATTTAGTAACTAAAGAAGAATTAGATTATGTATGCAATATTCTAAGTGGATTTGGAGAAGTAGAAGTTGTAGGAGAAAACTTAATGGATGTAGTAGTTTCAGTAAGTGGTTCTTCACCAGCTTATGTATATATGTTTATAGAAGCTTTAGCAGATGGTGCTGTTGCAGATGGAATGCCTAGAGATAAAGCTTACAAATTTGCGGCTCAAGCAGTTATGGGAAGTGCGAAAATGGTATTAGATACTGGTAAACATCCAGGAGAATTAAAAGATATGGTTTGTTCTCCAGGAGGAACTACTATAGAAGCAGTTAGAGTTTTAGAAGAAAAAGGATTTAGAAGTGCAATAATAGAATGTATGAAATCTTGTGTTAATAAAGCAAGAGGTTTATAGAATTATTATATTAATATAAATAATAAGGGAGAAAATTATGGAATTTAATAATGTAAAAGTTGTAAAAAAAGCTACAGTATATTTTGATGGAAAAGTAACTAGTAGAACTGTGTATTTTGAAAATGGCGAAAGAAAAACATTAGGATTTATGATGCCAGGAGAATATGTATTTAACACTGGTGTTGAAGAATTAATGGAAGTTATAGGCGGAGAAATGGACATTTGTTTACCTGGTGAAAGTGAATTTAGAACTTACAAAGAAGGGGACAGCTTTATAGTTCCTGAAAAATCAGCTTTTGAAGTAAGAGTTAAAACTTACGGAGATTATTGCTGTTCTTATAAAGATAAGTAATAAAAAGTGTAATGAGATTTACTTATAATCTCATTACACTTTTTTAGTTTATAACCACTTGGATTGAACAAGGTCGTTTTGTGAAATTGCATGGCTCTCACACAGTGTTTTAAGCAGGCAAATTTTTTATTCAAGAATTATTATTTACTTCTGTTTTGTAGAACTACATAGTTTTTATCATTTTTAGACATGCCATTAATAGATAGAAAGGCCAATTGCCTAAATAACTTTATAATAAGAATTTTTTCTTCTGGGTCCATGTGTTTTATAGCATCTAGGATAATAGGTAAGTTAATTTTCTAATTAGCTGCGATATCAGTAATAGTTTTACATTTAGTTGAATTCAAAATTTCAAACTATGCCTCAATAAATTGTTTGCGTTTTTCATCTGAAATTTGACTAAGCCAAGCGTTCAGCGTTTTGTTAATATACTTAGATTTTGAAGATAATTCATCTAGGTAAATGAAATCATATTTTCCAACCTTCCACCAAAAAGGATCATATTGCATAATACCCCCCACACCGCTATTTTTTACAACATGATAATGTTCGTGATTTTCAAGTAGGATACCAACTAAAGAAGAGTAAGGGATAGTTTTATTTATTTTATTTTTGATAGATTTAAACTCTTCACTTTTTATAACTTCATTTATAGTATGAAACTCATTTTCAACATAGTCGATTATATTTCTCACAATAACCTCCTTAATAATTTATTTTATATTAATAATATACTCAATACAATTTCATATGGTAACTATAAATATTGAATATACTTAGATTCGTTATGCTTTAATAAAATCTATTCTTAAAATTATACAAAAGTATGTTTTTTTATAGGAAGCTTAGTAGTTTGATGTGGTTCTTAATTTAAATTTGTAACAGGATGTAATATTTTATATTAATAAAGGATATTATGCTTAGATATAGAATTGAATAAAGAGTGTTATACATGTAAACCTCTCATTATTGTGCACGAAATGAGAGGTTATTATATTTTTACTCAAATATAATATTAATTAAAGGAGGTTAGTTAATGGAATGGTTGAACAAATTAAATGAATCTATAAAATATATTGAAGATAATTTACAGGGAAATATAGATTATAATAAGGCAGCGAAAATAGCATGCTGTAGTACGTATCATTTTCAAAGAATGTTTTCATATATTGCTGGAGTTCCTCTTTCGGAATACATACGACAAAGAAAGATGACTTTAGCTGCATTTGATTTACAAAAAGGAGACAAGGTTGTAGATGTATCTTATAAATATGGATATGAAAGTCCTACATCTTTTAATAGAGCATTTCAAAAGATACACAATGTTTCTCCGTCTATAGCCAGTAAAGAAGGAACTGTTCTAAAAGCATATCCTCCAATTAGTTTTAAAATTACTATAAAAGGAGTGAAAGATATGGAATATCAAATAAGAAAAAGAGATGAAATAAGAATAGTAGGTTTAAAAAAAGAAATGAGTAAAAATATTGAAGAAAATTTTAAAGAAGTCCCTAAGTTTTGGAGTGAAGTATCACAAAATAATAAGTTAAATGAATTAATATCACTTATGGATGAAAATAGCAAAGGAGTACTTGGAGTTAGTGCATGTATGGATATTATGGATAAGTGGGAATATTATATTGGAGTTGAGACAAATAAGGAGATAAAAGAAGGTATGTATGAATATATAATTCAACCTTGTACCTGGGCTGTATTTCCTGGGAAAGGTAAAATGCCAGAAGCTATACAAGAAGTTGAAAAAAGAGCAATAATTGAATGGTTGCCATCTTCTTCTTATGAATATGCAAATCAACCTGATATAGAATTATATCTTAATGCAGATCCGTTAGACTCAGTATTCGAAGTTTGGATACCAATAAAAGAAAAGTAAGAATAAGCATATAATAAAATACAAAATACAACAAATTGCAACAGACCTTCCCATCGATTACCAGCGAATTTATCTGGATATTCTGTAGTATCTGGAGCTACTTGCGAAGTTTTATCTTATTATTTTCCAGAAGAATCTAAAAAAATTAGCAAAATTGGTAAACAAGAATAAATTTCAAGAGTGTACGTGGGAGATCATCTTAGATGGGGTTGTGTAGAAGGATTAAAATTAGGAAAACAAATTGGCTAACTTATTATAGAATATTAAATATATGAAAAAGAATATGATGATACAAAAGTAGACATACCAATACAAGAATTTTTAGATGTACCAATAATACCTGTATATTAATAATAAAATATAAAAAAGCTGTATATCTATTGAGATAAGCAGTTTTTTTTATTTAAAAAAATCCTTTTACATAATTCTTATCCATTATAATGAAAATTTAGGTAAAATATTAATTGGGGATATATATTAAAGGGGGAGAGAGTGACAGGTGGATTTTTTAGAAAGTAAGGTAGGAAAGCAATTATTAATAATTATAGGAATAATAATATGCGCCATAGGAATTAACGGTTTTTTATCACCAGCAGATTTACTTAGTAGTGGTCTAGCAGGAATAGTAGTTATATTTAATAAGTTATTTGGAATTAATCAAGGAATAGCCATATTAATTATGAATATCCCCATATTTTTAATTTGTAAAAAGTATGTGGACAAGGAGTTCTTTTTTACGAGTATAATCAATATGTTTATTTATTCTTTTGCCTTAGGCATTTCAGAAAATCTCTATAAATATATAAGGATTGATGATTTAATGATTCAAAGCATTTTTGGAGGAGTTTTAATAGGTGTGGGAGTTGGTTTAATATTTAAGGCGAACTCATCTGTGGGAGGTTTAGATATTGTAATGGCAGCACTGAAAATTAAATATGACATATCTATAAAAAATGCATCTTTAGTAATAAACCTTTTTATTATTTGTGCAGGCGGTATGTTATTTGGTGGAGTTAAGGCAATGTATACTTTAATTTCTATGTATTTAACATCTATATCAATAGAAAAGGCAAAAGATATTTTTAATAAACAAAAGTTAATTTTACTTATATCAGAGAAAAATACGGATATTGCTAATAGCATAATGAAAGTTACAGGAAAAGGTGTAACTTTTTTAGATGCACAAGGGGCTTATTCAAAGGCAAATAAGAAGATGATATATTGTGTAGTTGCATCCAGTCAAATTGCTAAAATAAAGGAAATCATATATAAAGAAGATAAAAATGCCTTTGTGTCAATTAATAATATTGATGAAGTAAAAGGTGGAGGATTTAAGGAGAAAAAGTTATAGTATATAAAACAGCAATTTAAATATTGCTGTTTTTTCATGAAAATCTTCACACAATCTTTATATAATAATAAAAACCTTAATATGAACTTAACTAAAATATAAATATAATAGTAATATATTATAAAAATGGGAGTTGAGTAAAATGGTTAAAGCATATGTAGATAAAAATAGTATTAATAGTACAATAGATAAAGCTATTTATTACTTAAAAATAAATGATTATAATTCGGCTATTTGTAAAATTAAAGAGGCTATGATTGAGGATTTATCTTCGGGTAGAATCCATAATTTATTAGGAATTTATTATGAAAAACAAAGAGATTATAATAGAGCAATAAAACACTACAGAGTTGCCAGTGATTTGGACCCCACTTTTATTGCCTCAAGAAAAAATCTTGAAAGAATTGGATCATTTAGATATTTATGCAACGACAAATATATAGACTATGGAGAGTAAATAATTTTTTATATAGAAATCTTTTATATAATTATTATTATGAAGATCTAAAATAACATGGAAAAGAAAAAGTAGAATATAATTTCTAATATATATTTACAATCTGATATAATTTCTAGTAAAGATATGTTTTATAGAAAGGGGCAAATTTACAATGAATTTTTATGAAGATTTGGGAATAGCAATGGATAACCTAAGTAAAAGGGGAGCTTTTCTTACAGTAAAAAATGAAAATATAGTAAATACAATGACAATTGCTTGGGGATATGTGGGGTATAGCTGGAATAGACCATTTTTCGTTGCCATGGTTAGACCACAAAGGTATACACAAGAATTAATAAAATATGCTAAGGATTATACTATAAGTATTCCATATAGTGATGACTTTAAAGAAGCATTAACTATTTGTGGAACAAAGTCAGGAAGAGATATAGATAAGGAAAAAGAAGGCGAAATTAAATTTATACCAAGTCAAGTTGTTGATTCACCAGTTGTAGACAATTGTGATATGTACTACGAATGTGAGATAAAATATGTTGATCTTATAGATAAAGATAAATTCCCGGAAGAGTTGAAAAAGAATTATCCTAAAGAAGATTATCATTATTTATATTATGGTGAAATAGTAAAAGCTTATAAAAAATAAGAAAAAGCAGTGAGTCTCACTGCCTTTTTATAATTTACTTTTAGTGATGATGTTCTACATTAATTCTATAAGAATTCATTACACCTTTGAAAAGGTGAGGAACTGTAGGTGGTGTCCAAGTTATAGCATTGGCGCCAGCCTTTATTGTTTCTCTAATAGTATCATCAGTAGGTCCCCCTGTTGCTATAATAGGAAACTTTGGATATTCTTTTCTTATTTTTGCAACTATTTTGGGAGTATCTTTTGATGCAGAAACGTTTAATATGCTTGCCCCTGCCTTTATTCTTCCTTCTATATCGCAATCATCACTTATGACACTAACAACCACAGGAATATCTAGTGTGTCAGATAGACTTTTAAGTGTTTCATTAGAGGTGGGAGCATTTACAACGACTCCTATAGCGCCTTGTATTTCAGCATTTGTACCAAGCATGACAGAACGAAGTCCATTTGTTAGTCCACCTCCAACTCCTGTGAAAACGGGCACATCAGAAGCTAAAAGTAGGGCTTGAGTAATTATTGGTTGAGGGGTAAATGGATACACTGCTAAAATGGCGTCTGCATTGACATTTCTTATAATAGCTAAATCTGTTGTATATACTAAAGATTTAATTCTTTTTCCAAAGACATTAATTCCACTACATTCTCTAATAACTTCTGGCACACGAAGAAAAGATTTTCGAAGAGTTCCATCAATGGCTGTTGGCATCTCTTTCATATAATAAACCTCCAATTCAAAAAAGGGTATTTTAATAAAAATATAATTTCTTTTTTAATATTTCCAAGGAGGTTAATTTCTATGTAGGTTAAGATTTATTAATAATTTTTATAATTAAAATACTAAATTATTCCACATATAATAAACTACTGCTTGATTTACTTTTAGTGGATGAGGAACTTAAGAAGTTATTTAAATTTTTAACAATACTATAAAAATAGTTTGACGACAAACTATTTATTAGGTATAATTGGTCTGTCGAAAAAACTAATCGAGGAGTCAACATATGAATTACATTCAGACATTTCCTATATGTAATCCTAAAAATGGAGAGTTGTCTCATATAGGGAGCTAGTTTTGTGGAGGAATTGAAAAGAAGAGAGATTGGTTCTGAATGTATACTAAATCAAGAAGTAAGTATTTTAATATAAAGGAAAATAATACTATAGAAAAATCTAATAAATTTGTGTAACTGGGCAAAGATGAAGACTTTAATAGAAGAGGAAACTTAGTGTCCATATGAAGAAGGTCATTTTATATACAAGTAGTATCTCTGGCACTTTATCTGTAATAAAAATAAATGACAAGAATAAAGTAGAAAATAATCTAGTACAAATTATTGAGGGTTATATGCAACTGGTGAAATAGTTGTAGGGAATCATGGTACTAATATATTAGGTGGTAATGCCATTGCTGAAATATTAGTAATTTTACTAAATCAGTTGATAAAAATTAAGTTTTTATAAATATTATAATTAAGACATAAAAGGAGAAATAAAATGGCAAACTTAGATATGATTTACAATCGTAAAAGTGTGAGAAAGTTTAAAGATGTGGAAGTACCAAAAGAAGACATATTAAAAATGTTAGAGGCAGCAATTGAAGCGCCATCACCAAAACATCAACAAAACTGGAACTTTGTTGTAATAACTAATAAAGAACTAATAAATAAAATGGCTGAAATAGTAGCTACAAGTCATGAAAAAATTGGGGAAATAGCTAAAACTGAAAAAGATAGAAAAATACATATGAGTGTACTAAAATACTATACTTCATTTAAAAATGCTCCAGCAGTTGTAATGGTTTATTCAAAGCCTTACGATATGATAGAGTACAAAATATTAAAAGAAAATGGAGCTACAAAGGAAGTCCTAGATGTTTTAGTATCTCCTCAATCAGCAGCACAAGCAATAGGCGCAGCAGTGGAAAACTTCTTATTAGCAGCGACAGAAATGGGTTATGGAAGTTGTTATATGACAGGTCCTACTCATGCTAAGGCAGAGCTAGAAAAATTAATAGGATTTGAAAAGCCTAATTACGAATTAATGTCCATGATATCTGTTGGTATAGCAGAGGATAATACTCCTGAAAAATTACCTCGCAAACCACTTCAGGAAGTAGTTACTTTTGTAGACTAATAGAAAAATTAGATTAAAAAAACTGTAGGGACTATAGCTTCCTACAGTTTTTTTAATCTAATTTATTAGCATTTCTGAAGTTTGTACTAAGTTTTTTTAGTAATCTTAAGAATTCTTTTTTCTCTTCTTCTGTGAAATTATTATATGCAGTTTCTCTAACTTGAGAAGATATATGATTAAAACTATTTTCTATATTTCTTGCATTTTGAGTTAATTTTATATAAGTTATTCTTTTATCAGAGATAGATTTTTCTTTTTCTATATATCCTAAGCTTATTAATTTATTTACTAAAGCAGTTACAGTTGATTTATCTTTTCCGATTTTCTTTGAAATTTCCTTCATAGTTAAAGGTTTATCACTTTCAAAGAGTGCAGTAAGTATATTACCATGACTAGGTATTAAATCATCTAAGTTATTTTTTTTTAGTTTGTTATCTATAAATTTTATCATTTCTGCTTTTGTTCTACTTATAAAATATATAATATATTTATCTTTCATAATTACCTCCTTAAAACAAGAGTAAAGTTTTTCAAATCTAACTTATTTTATAATATCATAGATTAAAAGAAAATAAACACAATTTTAAATATATATGAATGATTAAGCTGTTTGCTATTTGTGCAAAATTTAAATGACTTTAGATGAAGTTGTAATATTTGTAGAATAATAAAAAACAGTAGATTTGCGAAGTGCAAATCTACTGTTTTTTATTATTCTTCTTCGGCATTAATATTATATTTTTTTACTTTTCTATAAAGAGTGGCTATTCCAATGTTTAATGCCTTTGCAACTTGCTTCATTTCCTGTGTATTATTTCCATATTTTTTTATTGCTTTTTCAATTTCTTCTTTTTCCAACTCTTCAACAGTTCTAATTTCTTCTTTGTATAATTCATCTAATTTATAAGAAATTAAGTTAGACATACTACTGATAAACTCGGATAATTCTTGATCCTTAGATAAAATTTTATTTTTTTGTTCCTCTGTGAAAGCTGCTATACCAAGTATTCCTATATTGTGATCACCAAGTTTTATTGGAGTACAAATATCAGCTAATTCTTTACAGTCTTTGCTATGAATACAATTTTTACAACTATGTTCTATCTCTCGATTTATGATGTAAGGTTCTCCAGATATTAATACATTAGAATAAGCAGACTTATCAGAGATTTTTTCATCAATTTTATCCTTAAAAATTCCTGTGCCAGCTATTCTTACTAAATCTTTTGATACTACTGTAACATCTACATCAAGTAAAGTTGAAATATTTTGGCAAACGCTTTGTATATAATTTTTTATATCAATTAATTTCAAGATTCAACCTCCCAACATAATTTATTCTAAAAAAATGTGGTTTACTTAAGTATATCATATTATTATTGTTAATTTTTATCAATTTTAATATTTTAAAACAGGTAAAATTTTGAAAAATAAAAAATTATCAAATTGATAATAAAATGCTTGCGTTATCAATTTGATAATGCTACAATGATATTATCATTTTGATAATTAAAAATATTGGGAGGAATGAAAATGATATATAAAGATGGGTTGGAGTTAATAGGTAATACACCTATTATATCTTTAGATAAAATAGGATATGAAAATGTATATGTTAAATTGGAAAAATATAATCCAGGTGGAGGTATAAAAGATAGAATTGCACTCTCCATGATTGAAGGAGCTGAGGAAAGAGGAGTATTAAGAGAAGGTAGTGTATTGGTGGAGGCTACAAGTGGAAATACAGGGATAGCTCTTGCTATGGCAGGAAGCTTAAAAGGTTATAAAGTTATTATAATAATGCCAGAAACTATGAGTATGGAAAGAAGACAGCTTGTAAAAGCTTTTGGAGCGGAATTAATATTAACAGAAGGATCTAAGGGGATGAATGGATCTATTGAAAAATTGGAAGAACTATTAAAAGAAAATGATAACTATACAAATCTTGGTCAATTTGAAAATGAAGATAATCCAAAAGTGCACTATGAAAGAACAGGACCAGAAATATACAAAGAGGTTCCAGATATAAATGTTATTATTGCAGGGATAGGTTCAGGTGGAACAATAAGTGGCGTAGGAAAATTTTTAAAAGAGAAGGATGAAAGTATAGAAGCAATAGGAATAGAACCTTTAGCATCACCACTTATTACTGAGAAAAAAGCAGGTCCACATAAGATTCAAGGAATAGGTGCAAACTTTATACCTAAAAATTACGATGAAAATATAGTGGATGAGGTAATTACAGTAAGTGATGAAGATGCTTTTGAAATGGTTAGATTGCTTGCAAAGAAATTAGGTGTTCTAGTAGGAATATCTTCTGGTGCAAATGTATTTGGTGCTATAGAAATTTCTAAAAAATACCCTAATAAAAAAATAGTTACTGTTGCACCAGATGGTGTAGACAAATATATGTCCATGGGTATTTTTTAGAGAGGTGAGATTATGTTATTTGAGCATACAAGAGCAGATATAAATTTTATACTAGAGAATGATCCAGCTGCTAGAAATAAGATAGAAGTATTTTTACTATATCCTTCTGTACACTCTCTTATAATGTATAGAATATCCAACTTCTTTTATAATAAAAAAAGATTTTTTATTGCTAGAGCAATATCTCAACTGAGTAGATTTTTTACTGGAATTGAAATTCACCCAGGAGCGCAAATAGGTATGGGAACACTTATAGACCATGGAAGTGGAGTTGTTATCGGAGAAACAACCATAATTGGAGACAGAGTTACTATATATCAAGGAGCTACTATAGGTGCTACAGGAAATGAAAAAGAATTTAAAAGACATCCTACTTTAGGTGATGATATTGTAGTTGGTTCTGGAGCAAAAATATTAGGGCCAATTAATATAGGTGATCATTGTAAAATAGGAGCTAATTCAGTTGTTTTAAGAGATATGCCCTCTAATAGTACAGCCGTAGGAATACCTGCAAAAATCAAATATAACACAAGTAATATGAATAAAGAAGATATAGACAACGTTATATATTTTATATAAATGAGAGAGGTGAAGACCTCTTTTTTTTTATGTGAAAAAGAAAATGTCGAAATATTTTTATAGTAAATTGTGTGAAATGTGATACTATTAATAATATGAACAGTGTTCATAAATTGAACTATGTATATAAAATTAATAAGGTTTGCAAGGAGGAACAATGGGAATACAAGAAAGACGTAAGATAGAAAAAGAAAAAATCAAAAAAGAAATACATAAAGCAGCTAGTGAAATAATAATAGAGGAAGGATATTCAAAATTATCCATTAGAAAAATAGCAAGTAAGATAGATTATTCTCCTTCTTTAATATATAACTATTATGAAAATAAAGCAGACATAGTATTATCAATATGGCAAGAAAAATCATCAAAAATAATTCATACAATGAGTAATTTAAAATTGAATGATTCTAACGAAGAAACTAATATTAAAAATTTATTTAAAACATACATTAACCTAATTCTAGAAAGTCCTAAAGAATATAGAGCAATAATGCTAAATAATATTGATATAATTAAAAAATCAAATTTTGATTTTACAGAAGAAGAAAAAAACAGTTTAAAAATAAAAGAGACTAAAAAAAAATATGATAAATATTTAGAAGAAGGATTATTGCGCCATGTTGATACAGAAAAATATGCATTTTTTTCTTGGATATCAATAAATGGATTTATATCAAATATGGTCTTATCAAATAATCAAGATAAAGAATTTTTAAACAAGTTAATAGATGAATATGTGGATTTTATGATTTACGGATTATTTAAAAATAATTAATAAATATGGAAATAAATTTAAAATTGAATTCTAAAGGGAGATACTAATGAGGTTGAAAAAAACTAAAATATTTTTATGTGCTCTTTTAGTTATAATTGTGAGCGGATTGTTTGCAGTAACAAGAGGAATAAAAGAAGGGAAAAAGGTTGAAATAAATAGTGTAGATATAAGCAAATTAGAGGATGGAGCTTATGTAGGAAAATATTCTAAGAACAGATGGACTAGTGAAGTAGAAGTTAGTGTGAAGGGGAAGAAAATAGAAAGTATTAAACTATTGTCAGAACCACTAACTCCAGATGTAGGTGATGAATTGTCGAAAAAAATAATAGAAAAGCAAAATGTAAATGTAGATGTTATAAGTGGTGCAACTGTATCATCAAAAGCATATTTGAAATCTGTGGAAAATGCACTAAATAAATAGGAGGTAATTAATATGAAAAGTATAGTTGTTTATGAATCAAGGTATGGTAGTACGGAAAAATATGCAAAATGGATAGGAGAAGAACTAGATTGTAGAGTATCCCAAATAGATGATATAAGTACAGTAGACTTATTAAACTATGATAATATTATTTTTGGTGGTTGGCTTCATGCAGGGACTATAAAAGGATTTAAAAATATTTATAAAGAGATTGATAAATTTAAGAGTAAAAATCTCATAGTATTTTATGTAGGCCTATCTATTATGGATGACAAAATTTATGAAGAAGTAAAGAAAAATAATTTTAAAGATTTAGATAATATAAAAGAATTTTATTTAAGAGGTGCTTTCAATTATAAAAGTTTAACTGTAACAGATAAATTGATGATGAATATGTTTAAAAGAATATTGAAAAGACAAAAAAAAGAAGAAATGGATGAAAACACAAAAGGCATGTTAGATGCTTATGTAACACCTGTTGACTTTACAGATAAAGAAAATATTAAACCAATAATTAAGTCAGTTAAAGAAATAAATTTACAATAATAAAAAACTCAGCTTAAATATTTAAGCTGAGTTTTTATACTAGATACAACACTTATAGTCGCCGCAGTTTATGCAATGTTCAACGTGAACGGTATTTTGTTTGTATTTAGATATAATTCAATATACTTGATAAGAGCATTACTGTATTCTAGATAGCTCTTAACCATCTTGAAATGGAAGCAGAATTACAGGTAATTCAGTTATATTTAGGGAAGTTAATTATGCAAAACAAAGAGAAAAACTAAAATCTATAAACCTTCCTACTGGAAAACTTACATGGATATGGTGCGAAGAAGCTACTGAATTAGCTGAAAGCGATGTTGATATACTAGACGACCGTTTGAGAGGTATTTTAGATAATCCTAACTTGTATTATCAAATAACATTTATATTTAACCCAGTAGCAGCAACTCATTGGATTAAACGTAAGTACTTTGATTATGAGAGTGAAGATATATTTAATCATCATAGCATTTATTTAGGTAATAGATTTATAGATAGTGCTGCAAGACATTATCTATAAAATCTAAGAGGTGACGATGATGAAAATCATTTAAGAGCTTTCGTGTGGAACATATTGTGTCTTATATGGACGGTAAAACATAAGGAAGAGCTTGGAGTTGAATTATAGTTAGTTAAGTGAGTTTAACAACGGGTAATTAAAAAGAGATTAATTATTTCAGATAACATATAAACTAGATGGTGGAGATTAGTATTCTAAAAAAGATATTCCACTTTGTCTATAAATTCATATACTTTATATTGAAATTAATATAAAATTTATAAAGGAGGATGTCATGAGTAAATTATTTATTTTAGGTAATGGGTTTGATCTAAATCATAATCTAAAAACAAAATATGAAGACTTTCGTGAATATTTACTAGAAAGATATCCAGGAGTAGATGAAACTCCATTATATTGTATTGAAGGAAGTATGTTGCCTGATGGTAATTTAGAGTACGATGAAAAAGAAGTAGCAATTTTTATTTTTAATCTAATATCGCAAGCAGAAGGATATGATAATGAATGGAATGATATAGAAATTAGTTTAGGAAAATTAGATTTTGGTATGCTTTTAGAAGATATGGTAGAAAAACAATACGACAAAGATGGTGATTTAGATTGGAGCGAAATGGATTTCCTCTATGAGATTGCTTCAAGTGATTTTTACAAACCTACATTAAAAATTAAAGAATTATTATCTGACTGGATTGAAACGATTGATGTAAAAAACAGTAAGCCAAATCAAAAATTTAAAAATTTAATAGACTCAAAACAAGATTTGTTTTTAAATTTTAATTATACAAAAACATTAGAAGTTGTATATAAGATAAATAATGTTTTTCATATACATGGAATACAAGGAGCTGACATTGTTGTAGGTCATAATGAAGAATATGATGCATTAGAAGATGAGTATACAAGTGCAGAAGGTAATTTTATAAAAATACACAACGCATTGAGAAAAGATACCAGTGAAATAATAAATAAGTCTAAAGTTTTTTTTAATAATTTATCACATATTACTGAGATATATTCACATGGATTCTCTTTTTCTGAAGTAGATTTGCCTTATATACAAGAGATTTGTAGGAGAATAGATACTACAAATTTAATTTGGTATTTAAGCAGCTATGATAGCGAAGAAGAGATAAAAAAATACAGAGATAAAATTGAGAAATGTGGATTTAAAGGGATATTTAAAGAATTTACAATATAAAATAAATCTATAAATAAATTTTGCTAAGACAATGATATTAAACTAAATAATAAAATATATACTGACCAGTGTACTGGTAAAAACTTCAATAGACCTGGTTAGAGTGATTTATTTGAAACTATTAAATATCAAATAGAAACTAATAATGAAAAAGTAACTCTTATAGTATCTGAATTAGATAGATTAGGTAGAAATAAAGAACTTACGCTTAAAGAAAATAATAAGACTACAACATGTCAGGGCCTAAGTAAATTAGATAAAAATATGGTTACTATGATGATGGAAACTATCAATAACATGTTAATCGAAATGTATGTATCATTTGCTCATGCTGAGATGGAAAAAAGAGCTAAAAGACAAAGTGAAGGTATAGAAGCTAAGAAAGAAAGAGGTAATTGGTCTGATTATGGTAGACCAAGAACTATGGATTTTGAAAAGTCTTCTAAAGAATACAAAAGAGTACTAAAAGGTGAGATAAAGTCTACGGAGTGTATGAAATTATTAGGACTTACAAAGCCTACTTATTATAGATATAAAAAAGAATATGAAGAAAAAAATATGTAATTATAAAAGGATTGAAGTTAAAAGTTTCAGTCCTTATTTTATTATGGACGATTAACTCAGTTTGGTTAGAGTGGCGGTCTCCAAAACCGTTGGCATAGGTTCAAATCCTATATCGTCTGCCAAATATGAATTGATGATAAAGTAAAAGTAATTGAAAAGGCATATCTACCTGACACGTTGAGCAAGACGTTTACTGATGTCAATTATAGAACTGTAATAACTGAAGATAAAATAATAGTTTATAGAACTTTTGGAGGTAGAGCAGATGCTGGAGATTCATTTTTAACAATTACTCCAGCAGAGAGCAGAATACAGGCTAAAATAGATAGTACTTTGTTACCAAGTTGGGGAAATAGTAGAATGTATGAAGCAGTTATAGAAGTTCCTAAAGGTGAAATTTTAAACATAGGAAAAGTTGCAGAACAAATAACAGAAAGTGGTAGTAAATTAGCTGGTGGTGGTGACCAAGTAGTATTACCGTTGAATTGGGATTCAAGGTGGATTACAAAAATTAGATTAGTGCCACCTAAATAGGAGTGATAAGGATGAATATAAAAGACCTAGCAAATAGTATTAAAAAGGTAATATATATATTAGAAAAAGAGTATGCTAGTCAATTGACCAGTGGTTTATTAGAATTGATATATAAGAGATACGTTAACGCTATAATTTGTATAACTAACAAAGATTTAAGGGATATAAAAATATCTGGTGGAGTGAGAGCTTATTTAGATAGTTACAGTAATTATACATGTACGTTGGTAATTGCAATGGATGAGGCTGAAACATTATATGAAGATATTTTAAAGAAGATATAATACTATATGCACAAACGCAGTTTGATCATCAGAAGAAAGTGATGAATATTGTGATGAAAGTGGACTATCTCATTGTTGTGAACGGGATACTAATGAGGAAATGATAGATTTTTTTGCTAGACAAATGCCAATATAAAAGAAGGTCCTTTGACGGCTAAAAACGGTTCTACTAAGATGTATAAGACTATTCTTGATACATACGTTACTGCTAGTAATAAGTACGTTAAAATAATAGAAGTATAATCTAAGTGACTAAGCATATAATCTAATAAAATATTATATTGGAGGAATGTTTATGTCTATATGTAATATATGTGGCTCAAGCTTTTATGAGTCCGGAGAAGGACTGCATATGAGATGTGAGTCTTGTAGAGAAAATCCAGAGTTTATAGAGGGAGTAAAAAAAATTATAGAAGATATTAATTACGTTCAAAAGAAATACAAACTCAATTTTAATCAAGCATTGGATATTGTTAAATTACATTACATCAATGATAATCTAGATACTATCAGTTATAATATTAGCTTTAATGATTAAATAAAAAATAAGGTGGCCTTCCGTTAGCCACCTTTTGA
Source organism: Terrisporobacter mayombei (assembly GCF_020748465.1). GTDB lineage: Bacteria > Bacillota > Clostridia > Peptostreptococcales > Peptostreptococcaceae > Terrisporobacter > Terrisporobacter mayombei. The sequence goes on along the minus strand of NZ_JAHZMP010000001.1, from coordinate 328,752 downwards.
AATAATAAAAATAATCATTAATTATAGGTATTACTATAATATGTATAGGACTTTTTAAGTATGCCCATAATTTTAATATCTGTGCTTTATTATTTAATATAAATTTTTTTAAAGGCTGGTAGGGAATAAATCCTTACCAGCCTTTTATAACGCCTTAGCCTTTTTATAAATGTGCATAGCTGATAAAAGTCTGTGGGCAATTTGGTCAAATGACAATTTACAATGCTATTTTTGTGAAAATATATTACTGCAACAATTATAATGATTTATACAAGGTTCAACGTGAACAGTTATACCTTTTACAATTTGTAATTCTTCTAGAATAGAAATTTCAAGTTTATTTGCAATTTCATGTCCCTGTAAAACTGTTAAGTCTTTATTTACACAAATAGTTAAGTCCACATAAGCCACTGAACCGTGTTTTCTTGTTCTAAGTTCGCCAATATTTAAAACACCGTCTGTGTAATTTGCGATTGTAATGATTTGTGATTCATCTTTTTCATCTATGGAATAATCCATTAATTCATTAATTGCATCCTTAAAAATATCTAACCCAACTTTTGCAACAAATAAACCAACAATTACTGTAGCAATAGGATCTAGGGCTTTGAATCCAAGTAAAGAACCACCTATACCGATAAATGCAGCCACAGAAGATAAAGCATCAGATCTATGATGCCATGCATCTGCCTTTAGCGATGGCGAATTTATTTTCTTAGCAACTTTTATAGTAATTCTGTATTGATATTCTTTTATTACTATGGAAATTACAGAAATAATTAGAGGTAAAAACGTAGGGACTTGCACATCTTCCAAATGAAGTAGTGAATTTAATCCATTTAAACTTATTTTTAGTGCAACACCTATAAGTAACATAGACAATAAAAAAGACACTAAAGTTTCTGCTTTTTCATGTCCATAATTGTGTTCTTTATCATTTGGTGTTTTTGCAATTTTATTACCTATTAAAACTCCTATTGAACTAATTATATCTGATGCAGAGTGAAGACCATCTGCAATCATGGCATTTGATTTTCCTAATATACCTCCTAAAATTTTTATAAATGTTAAAATCACATTCCATACAATGGATATTAATGTGACTTTTGTTGCTTCTTCATATCTACTATTGCTCATATTAATCCCTCTCACTTAAATTTTCGTTCTCAATTAATAATATTATATTACTGTTAAAATGTGATTATGTCAAGAAAAAAAGTTGGTCTGAATTCTCAATTGAAAATGACATTTGTTTTAACAAGATAAATATAATTAATAGATACCCCAAATATGATTTTTATAATAAGGTTTTTTGTTAATATGGAAATGAGTTGTTAAAAATCATTATATATGTTAAAATTCTTTACACGAAAGATTAAAATTTCAAGGGAGATTAATAATGAAAGAGAAATTAATGAAATTTATGTATGGAAGATATGGAAATGATGAATTGAATCAATTTCTGTTTAAGTTAGTATTTGTAAGTTTAATAATATCTTTATTAAGTGGTAGAGCAAGTTTCTTTGGTGAAATTTTTTACATTCTCGCTTTAATTATGGTGGTATTTATATACTTTAGAATGTTTTCTAAGAACTTTAATAAAAGATATTCAGAAAGAACACTATATTTAAATTTTCATAATAAAGTGAAGTTATCATTAGATAAACAAAATAAGATCAAGGAGCAAAAGAAATCATATGCATTTTTTAAATGTCCTTCTTGTAAACAAAAGGTGAGAGTACCTAAGGGGAAAGGTAAGATTTCTATTCACTGCCCAAAGTGCAATGTAGATTTTATAAAAAGAAGTTAACTTTAAAAGAAGTATCTCAAAGTTTTTTAAGAGATACTTCTTTTTTTATAAAAAAGTGTTGTATTATCAAAATGATAATGATATAATTTAAATTATCATTTTGATAATAAATATTTGGGAGGATAATATGAGTAATACATTTTTATCGCAATTTTTAATGATAACTAATATATACAGCGTATTAATGGTTGTTGTACTAGTAGGCTTATTTTTTATAATAAATAGAATAAGCAAGAAATTTAAATTTACAAACTTAATGGTAATTTCAATTTTTATGGGTCTAGGTCTTGGGATTTTAATTCAAGCATTGGCTCAGTTTCCGAAAGATCCTACATCAATTACATGGATAAATGAAGTAAGTACATGGTATGGATTATTTGGTAACGGATTTATGGATCTATTAAAAATGATAGTAATGCCTTTAGTCTTAGTTTCAATAATTAGAGTTATAATGAATATGAAAGAAGACAACTTAGGGAAACTAACATTTAGATCTATGGCAATGTTTTTTGCAACAACAGCAATAGCAGCTATTATTGCTGTGATAGTGGCAAATATATTTGATTTAGGCTCTTCTGTACAAGTAGTTAAAACTAGTGAAGAACTTAGAGAGATAACATCATTGCCAGATACAATAAGAAATTTACTTCCATCAAATCCAATTAAGGCTATGGCTGATGGAAATACAGTGGCAGTAGTAATTTTCGCAGCTTTTATAGGTCTTGCAATAAGAAGACTTAGAAAAAAATACTTAGAAATAATAAAGCCTTTTATAGATATTGTAGAAGCTTTTTATAAAATTATAGTTTCAGTTGCTATTACAGTGATAAAACTTATGCCATATGCAGTTGTACCACTTATGGCTAGTACTATAGTAAGTGGAGGAGTTAATTCACTTTTGAATGTTGTAGATTTCATCTTAGCATTATATATAAGTGTGGCAATTATGTTTGTTGTTCATTTGGTGATAATTACTTTAAGTGGAATGAATCCAATAACTTATATTAAAAACGCATCAAAAGCATTAATTCTAGCTTTCACATCTCGTTCAAGTTTGGGAACGCTACCTGTTACTATAGAAGCTTTAACTGAAAATATGAAAGTAGACTCAGGAACTGCCAGTTTTGTAACCAGCTTAGGTTCAAATATGGGTATGAATGGATGTGCAGGAGTATATCCAGCATTAGTTACTGTATTGATTGCTAATATGGCCGGGATAGATATGAATTTTACTTTCTATGTAATGTTAATAATAGTTATAACAATAAGTTCATTAGGTATTGCAGGAATACCAGGAACTGCAACTATGTCTGTATCTGTGGTAATTTCAGGAATGGGAATGGGAGCCTATTTCCCACTGGCTGGAGCAATAATAGCTATAGATCCAATTCTTGATATGGGAAGAACAATGTTAAATGTTAATGGAGCAATGACAACAGCTGTTGCTGTGGACAAGTCATTAAAATCGAATGAAAAAAAAGATACAAAAGTAGTTTAATTAAATGAAGAATAAAATAGCAACTATTTTAGAGAATGTAAAATAGTTGCTATTTTATTATAAAAGATTATTTAAAGATTCCTTTAATGAAGAAACAAACTTATCTCTTAAAGTTGGAGAAATATCTAATAAAGATAAATAAGGATTTAAATCTTCCATTTCTACAAGAAGTAAATGACCATTTTCATCTCTACAAGCATCAATTCTTTGAATTCCATGACTTAAACTATTCCAATTTAATAAAATATTACAAAAATGAAAATCTTCATTTGTAGGTGTATATTCTTCCATTTGCCATCTTTTTTCTTTATTTGGAGCATAAAGAGCATACTGGAATTTTCTATCTATATAATAAAAAGATACTTCATACTCAAAATCTATGAATGGTTGAATTAAGATGTTGTAATTATTTGGATTAGTTCTTTTATATATTTCTTTCTTGCTTAAGAATTCTAAACCTATGGAATCGGCACCATCTATGGGTTTTATTATGTAATTCTCAGCATATGGTAGCTTATGAAAGTCATTAATATTATTGATAGTCTTAATAACTGGCATATTTTTATTTGTAAGTTCCATCAAATAATTTTTCCCATTCATATCACCATGGCCATCAAAAGAATTATAAGTAAGCAAATTATGAGTTTTTATTTTATTTCTAAATAATTTGTACTCTTCTTCAAAATTAGCAGCAGGACCTGTATTTCTTAACAAGATTAAATCAAAGTCTTCGCTAAAATTATTTATATCCTTTGGATTACAAATAAGTAATTTGAAATCCTCTCTAAGTACAGAAGTAAGAAAAAGATCTTCTTCATAGTAATTTCTACCTTTAGCATTGTAATATAAGTCAGTTACAAATAGTATTTTCTTCATAGTACCTCCCATTAATAATTAAGTATGATTGCAGAAAGTTAATTACATAAATTGTAATTAAAAACTTATATTATAGCAACCTTCCAAATGCTTTATTTATCTAAATTTAAAATATTATAGAATTAAGATAATGATGGAATAATAATTTATCAATAAAAAATTATTGAAAAACAATAAATTTTTATTGTATTTTTATAAATAATGTATTAATATAATTATAGAAAATAAAAAAGGAGATAAGAAAATGAAAAAATACAGAATCACATTATTATGTTTATTAATGACTGCGTTATGTGTAGTATCTTTTGAATTAATAGGAAGCAAAGTTTTAGAAGATGGAACTTTACAGGAACCATTCTTTTTAATTCCAATAGCATATTTATTTTTATTTGCTTCAATAATAAGTGCAGTAATTATTAAGATTAAAGATGTGTATAAATTAAAAAAACATAACTAAAAGGAGATAAGAAAATGAAAAAATACAAAATTACATTATTATGTTTATTAATGACTATGTTATGTGTAGTATCTTTTGAATTAATAGGAAGCAAAGTTTTAGAAGATGGAACTTTACAGGAACCATTCTTTTTAATTCCAATAGCATATTTATTCTTATTTACTTCAATAATAAGTGCAGTAGTTATTAAGACTAAAGGTGTGTATAAATTAAAAAAACATAACTAAAAGGAGACAATATAGAATGAAAAATAATTATTCTAAGATTTTAAATATTATAGTTTCGGTGGGAATAATCTTAACATTAATTATGCTGGCAGGTTTACCTTTTATTTTGGGTGCACTAAGTAAAAGTACATCCATAAATATTGAATCAAAATATATAACGGTTATGACTGCGATTATCTACATCTGTGCAACGCCTTATGTAATCGCTTTATTTAATTTGAAAAAGTTATGCTCTCATATAACAAGTAAAAATCCTTTTTCTGAGAGTATACCAAAGTTGATAAATAATATTGCTTATTGTTCATTTAGTGAGGTGATTCTTTTTAACTTAATGAATATAATTTTTTACTTTATATTTAATATATATCTTTATGCGTTTGCTATTTTACCTTGTGTAATAGTTTCATTTTTATCAATTGCCATAGGGGTATTTGCTCTTATTTCATCTAAATTATTTGAAATGATAATAGATATTAAAGATGAGAATGATAGAACTATTTAAGGAGGAAAGCAAATGGCTATAATTGTAAATTTAGATGTGATGATGGCAAAGAGAAAAATGAGTGCCACAGAACTTTCTAAAAAACTAGGAATCACCATGGCCAACTTATCAATATTGAAAAATAATAAGGCAAGAGCTGTGAGATTTTCCACATTAAATGAAATATGTAAGGCACTTGATTGTCAGCCTGGGGATATTTTGGAATATGTGGAAGATGATGAGGAGATACATGAATAGAAAATAAAGCATAAAAATTATTAGGAATCAGGGGGATGATTCTAATAAAAAAAAGAAAATTTTATATAATTTTATTCATATTGTTGGATTTAAACTTATTGATAGGAAAAAGATTATGAAATATATATGAACACACCATCTACTTACAATGATAAGATAGGAATATCAATACCTGAAGATTCCTCTGTATTGGAATTTAAAAATAGTCATGGTGGATTTCATGGTGATGGTTATTTCGAAGATGGCGGACATATACCTAGGGATATAAAGAATGGCATTTATTATTTTAGAGATAGATATGCTGAAAATTATCCAGAAGAAGCAGACATTGATATAAATGAAAGATGGTCTTACAATTTTACGGTTGCCATATTTGATTTAGATAAAAATAAACTTTATATTTGTGAATTAGATACATAAAATTAAAAAATAAATTAAGTAAATAAAAATGAAGAAAAAATTATTAGTGGTATTAGGTTTATTGTTTATGTTTATGTCTTTTTTTCACTTAAGTTTTTCAAGAACCTATCATCATTTTTTTAGTGAGTCTACAGACTTATCAAAAGAAAATGTAAGTGGTATATATTTAGGTGAAAGTATTAATAATGACAATGTAAAGTCCAAGTATGGGTATATAAATAAACTTAGCCAAGATAATGTTAAATATAACTATTATTATTTAAATGAAAAAATGGAAGTAGCAACAGAAAAATATGATGATAAAATTATAAGATTTGTTGTAAATGATAAGAATATATCCAGTGATAAAGATATAAAAATTGGTGATGATAAAGTTAAAATAATAAAATGCTATGGAAGAAATTATTATAAAAGAGTAGAGCAGGGAACTAATATTTTAGGTTATGTAGATAGAAAAAATAATACTTCTTTGGAGTTTTGGATGTATGACGATAAAATTATGTTTTTCAGATTAGGCTATAATTATATGGAATAATATATTGTTTGTGACAAAGTCACAGAAAAAAACTAAAATAGTGATACAATATATGTATAATTAAAATGAACTGAGAAGGAGACATTAAAATGACAAAACCATCAATATATCATAGTCAAGGGTATACTTGTGCAGAAGCACTAATAAAATCATATAATGAAGAATTTAAAACAGACATACCTGTTGCTTTAGGAAGTGGAATGGGAACTGGTATAACAGTGGGTAGTCTATGTGGAGCAGTCAATGCGGCTGTCTTAGTAGCAGGTTATATAAAAGGTAGAGAAGATAGTTCTACTCCAAATGAAGCTAGAAAATACTCAAAAGAAATAATGAAAAAAGTAAGAGAAGAATATAATACAGAAATTTGTGCTAATTTGAAGAAAAATAAGGTAAGTTGTAGCGAAATCATAGATTTTTCATATAATGCATTAAAAGAAGTTTTAAAAGATGCATAAAATATGGAGGATGAGATGTTATGGGATTATTTTCAGGACTATTTAGAAAAAGAGGTTATACTACTATAACTGGATCCCAACTACAAAAGATGATGAGTAACAACAATATACTAATTTTAGATGTGAGAAGTTTAGGGGAGTACAAAGGTGGGCACATTCCAAATGCTAGAAATATACCTGTTGATACACTTTCATCAAAATTATCAACTTTAAATTCATATACAGATAGTGAAATAGTTGTGTATTGTGCTTCTGGAGAAAGAAGTGCAAGAGCTTGTGATATTTTATCTAAAAATAGATTTAATAAAGTTTACAACTTAAGTGGAGGAGTATCTTCTTATAATGGTAAGCTAAGTAAAAATTAAACATTAAACATTAAAAAGACCATCTAAATTGATGGTCTTTTTAACGTTATAAAATTATTTTCCATTCATCAACAATCCATGTTGATTGCAATATATATAAAATTTGCCTCTTTCAAATTTTCCACTAAGTTTTGGGAACCTTACCGTTGGGCTTTGCTCTGGATATAGTTTTATTAAAAGCACTCTATCATAAGTTACATAGGCAGCGAATGATATATAATGTTCTTTAGACATTTTATGATCAATGGTAACGTAATAATCATTTTCCAATTCTTCTATATTTATTTTATGATTATCATCTATTATACTTGGAATAGCTGCTTTTAGTTTTCTTCCACAACAAGAGATTTCACTTTCACCAGTTGTACTTATTATATTGCCGCAGCTATGGCAAACGTAAAATTTGATCCTTTTCATATTTCCTCCATCTACATCATTAGGATTTAAATCTCCTAATAATATTTTTTCTATATTAATATCAAATATTTTTGATAACTCTGTAAGTATTGACACATCAGGGCAGCCTAGACCTCGTTCCCATTTTGAAACAGTTTTGTCACTGATGTTTAATAAGTCAGCCACTTGTTTTTGAGTCATATTTTTTTCTTTTCTAAGTTTTAATATTAGACTTCCTACTTTTTCACAGTTCATATTTACTACCTCCACATATATAAGAATAAACTGTAAGTCTTATATTTTCAATCAACTCTTCGTAGAGTTTCAGTTATATTTTTATATATTTAACAAATTTCCATATAATATAGAGGTGAATGAAAAAAAATTTTGTGTTATAGTTATAAATATAACAAATAGATTATCTATCTAATAGAATTTTAGGGGGCATAATTATGAATAATAAAAAAGTCTTAAACTGGATGTCTATGTTTATATATATTATTTATTTAGGTTCCATAATATATTTTGTTATTGAAAATAAGTTACAAAATATATTATTTGCTTTAGCTAGTTTAGCAGGAACAATTATATTAGTTTACTTAAACAAGAAGTTTGATAAGCTCTTTGATACTACATTAATAATAACTTTAGTCATATTTATTTTATTTGCAGGTCTTTTGGGTTCTTCCTTTGGATTATATGCTTCTATAAAAAATTATGACGACTTTTTGCATATGTGGTCAGGGATTATTTCTTGTAGTGTTGCGTATGTGTTATTTAACTATTTTGGTAATATAGAAATAAATAGTACTAAGAGAAAAATATTCTTTGTTATATTTATGTTTATGTTTAGTATGGGTGGTGCTAGCCTTTGGGAACTTATAGAATTTTCTATAGATAAGTTTTTAGGAATGAACTGTCAAGCAGGAGGGTTAGTAGATACTATGATGGATACTTTTGATTGCTTAATTGGAAGTATTATAATGATACCTTATTATCTTAAAAAATCTCCTAAATCATAGGATGCGATGTATAGGATTTAGTAAGTAAATTACAAATAAAGATAAATGAAAGTTAGGGGGAAATTTAATGAACTATGAGATAGTAGGAAAAGTAGTACCGAGTGTGGAAGTAAGTTTATCAAGTGGTGAATCTATGTTTACACAAAGTGGAGGTATGTTTTATCAAACTGAAGGAATAAAAATGGATACAAATACAAGAGGTGGATTACTAAAAGGTATAGGAAGAATGTTTGCCGGAGAATCTATGTTTATGGCAACTTACACTGCAATGCAAGATGCTAAAATAGCTTTTGCCTCAACTGTGCCAGGAAGTATAATACCTATAAATGTAAGTGAAGGTCGCTTTACTATACAAAAAGGAGCTTTTCTTGCTGCTGAGTCTTCAGTAGAACTAAAAACTATTTTTAATAAAAAGATGGGAACAGGATTCTTCGGTGGTGAAGGATTTATATTACAAGAGCTAAGAGGTAGAGGAACTGCTTTTTTAGAAATAGACGGTGATGCTATAGAAATGAATTTAGCTCCAGGAGAAGTTGTAAAAATAGATACAGGAAATCTAGTAGGATTTGAAGATACTGTTAAATATGAAGTGGAAATGGTTAAAGGCTTAGGTAATGTGTTCTTTGGTGGAGAAGGGTTATTTTTAACTAAGCTTACAGGACCAGGGCAAGTTGTCCTTCAAACAATGAATATGAATGAGTTTGCTTTAAGAGTAGGATCATTTATACCAACAAGTTCAAACTAACAAAATAATAAACTTTATAATAATTGGGTATATCAAATGATATACCCAATTATTATAAATAAATTAAGTTACAATGTTATGGATGAAAAGCAACAATATTGTTTATTATAGTTACTATTTCTTCTGGAGATTCATTTAAATCATTTTCCAGCCATGTTTGAACAACGGAAAAAACTCCTCCCACGTTATATTTTATAAAGTAATCTAAAAATACACCGTCAACCTTTGAAGAGCTTATAAGTTTGTCAATTTCAGCTTTGCTTGCCAGTAAAAAGATACGATCCATAATATTATTTTCTATATGATGACAAAATAATATTTTGCACAACTCTTTATTTTCTTCAATAAGTTTAAGAGCATTAAGCAATAAAACATCTTTATAACCTTCTAGTGGGGTTTCTTCTATATATTCTAATATTTGATTAAAAAATTCATCTTCCGTTGATTGTAGTAAATCATAAGCATCTTTATAATGAGTGTAAAAAGTACCTCTGTTTATGTTAGCATTTTTACATATGTCCGTAACTGTAATTTGGTGAATTTTTTTATTTTTAAGTAAATCAAGTAAACTATCTTTAATTATTTTCTTAGTATATAAAATTCTCCTATTTCCTTTAATACCAGCCATATACATAATCCTTTCTCTAAATGAGGTTGCTACCGGAAATTTCATTGCTCCACACGGTACTTAAAATGGTAGCGAATTTTTATAATTACAATTTTATGTTACAAGTTATTAAATCAACAGAAAAAGATTAAGTGTCTATTTAATAACAATATGATAGCATGTGATTATTGTAAGTAGTTTGTATATTATTTATACTTATGTATTATAGCATTAACCAAACAGAGTGTCTATTTAATAACAGTGAGCAGGTAAAGCAAAATGATGGAGGGAAGAAATGTCATATATACAAATAATAGATGAGTATAAGCGATACAAAATTGGAGAAAACACGGTTGTTGCTAATAATGGTATTAATTTTTCCATAGAAAAAGGGGAGTTTGTAATTATTTTAGGACCAAGTGGTGCTGGAAAAACAACTGTGCTGAATATTCTCGGAGGAATGGATACTTGTGATGAAGGAAACATAATTATTGATAATGTTGATATCTCTAAGTTTAGTAATAAAGAGCTAATAAATTACAGAAGATATGATGTGGGGTTTGTATTTCAGTTTTATAACTTAGTGCAAAATTTAACTGCCAGAGAAAACGTGGAGCTGGCAACGCAAATTTCAAAAAATGCTTTAGACGTAGATAAAACTTTAGAGATTGTTGGTCTTGGTCATAGAAAAGATAACTTCCCAAGTCAATTATCAGGAGGAGAACAGCAAAGGGTGTCTATAGCTAGAGCCATAGCAAAAAATCCAAAATTACTTCTGTGTGATGAACCAACAGGAGCTCTTGATTATAAAACAGGTAAACAAATTTTAAAAACTTTACAAGATACATGCAAAGAAATGGGCACAACTGTAATAGTTATAACTCACAATGCAGCACTTGCACCAATTGCAAATAGAGTTATAAATATTAAAGATGCAAAAGTTCAAAATGTACAAATAAATGAGCAGCCTATTTCTGTAGAATCTATTGAATGGTAGAGGATGATAGATGAAAAATAGAGCATATAAAAAATCAATAAAAAGAGAAATACTATCTTCAAAAGGTAGATTCATTTCTATAATGGCAATAATTTTTTTAGGTGTTGCTTTTTATGCTGGAATAAAATCTTGTGGGCCAGATTTAAAAGAATCCATTAATGAATATTTTGCAAAACAAAATTTAATGGATAGCAAGATAATATCTACTATTGGACTTAACAAAAATGATTTAAAACTACTAGAAAATAATGATAAAATTCTTGATTATTATGCAAGCCATAGTGTGGATGTGAATTTAACTAATACAAATCATGTAGTTAAATTTATGGAGTATGATGAAAGTAGCGCTGATAAGATAAATACACCAGTTGTTACAGAAGGAAGACTTCCTCAAAACAGTGGTGAAATTTCCATAGATATAAATGCATTGAAAATAGATAAAAATCTAAAAATAGGTGATAAATACGTTATAAAATCAGACAAAGATACAGAAAGTTATTTTAAAAAGAAAACTTTTAAAATTGTCGGATTTGTTCAAAGTCCCATGTACATAGATAATATGTCTAGGGGAACAACTACTGTAGGAAAGGGAAGCATAGATTATTTTACACTTATAAATAGTTCTGATATATCCATGGATGTTTACAGTAAAATTTACGTAAGATTTAGAAATACAGAAAATCTTGGAGCTTATGAGAATGAGTACAAAGATAGAATGGAAGAAAACAATAAATATCTTGAAAATTTATACTCACATAGATCAATAGAAAGAATTGAAGAAGTTAAATCAGAGTCGCAAAAAGAATTTGATAAAGCATATAAAAAAATAGAAAAAAATGAAAATAAGCTTAAAGATGCTCAGACAGAAATAGACAATGGTAAAATGCAACTTTTAGATGGTAAAGTAGAATATGAGAAAGCTTTAGCAAAGTTTCAACAAGAAATAAAAGATAAGGAAAAATTATTAAAAGATAGTGAATCTGAATTAAAAAAAGGTCAAAGAGAACTTGATAAGCAAAGAGAAACTTTAGCCAAAGGTCAAAAACAACTTGAAAGTGGTAAGACTCAGTTAGATGAGTCAAAGCAAGTATTCTTAAATCAAGGAATTGATCCTACAAAAGATACAAAAGAATATGAAAATCAAATATCAGGTTTGAATACTTTGATATCTACATATGATGCACTATCTAAAGATATAAAAGATAGTACAAAGAATTTAAATGAAAATAATGAAATTCCAAGCGGAAAAATTCAATATTGGAAAATGATTATATCAAATCCTAATTTAGGATTAAACCAATTAAGTGATTTAGTAAATGCATTAGAAAAAGATTCATCAAATATTTCTTTAGCACTTAGACTTTCACAGAGTATAGAAAGTGCAAGTAAAAGTGCAAGCGAAAATAAATCAAAGCTGGAAACTTTAGTTAGTGGAATAACTCAGTATCAATCAGGTGTAAAATCATACAAAAAAGAAAAAGCTGAAATTACTGAAGGAAAGACATTACTAAATCAAGCTCAAAGTAAACTAGATAAAGGAAAAGAAGAGTTAGCAAAGGGTAAAAATTCATTTGAAGAAGGTAAAAAGCAAGGTCAAGAAAAACTTAACAAAGCACAAAAAGAAATTCTTGACTCTGAGAAAAAACTTCTTGATGGAGAAAAACAAATTGAAGAAAATAAAGGAAAACTAGTAGATGCTAGAAAAGAAATAGACAGTCAAAAAGAAAAATTAAATAAACTTGATGATAGTAAATATTATTGCTTTAATAGAAATGACAACCCAGGCTACTCAACATACAAAGGTTCAATTGATAGTTTAGACAAAATAGCATCAGTCTTTCCTGTATTTTTCTTCTTAGTAGCAGCGCTAATATGCTTAACTACTATGACAAGAATGGTAGAAGAAAACAGAATAGAAATAGGAACTTTAAAAGCACTAGGCTATAGAGACTTAGAAATAGCTAGAAAATATATAGTTTACGCTTCAATTGCTAGTATTGCAGGAGCTATAGTTGGTATATTAGTAGGAAGTATTGCATTACCATTAATAGTTAATATAGCTTATTCATCGAGCTTTACTTTACCTAAAGTAATAATAAATTTCTATCCATCATATATAATTCAATCTTTAGTAGCATCACTACTTTGCACAGTGGGAGCATCATTTATTGTTTTAAAAGAAGAATTAAAAGAGAATCCTTCTAATTTAATGAGAGTAAAAGCACCGAAGCTAGGTAAAAAAATATTACTAGAGAGAATTACGCCTATATGGAGGAGACTTAACTTTAATCAAAAAGTAACTTTTAGAAATCTTTTTAGATATAAACGAAGAATGTTTATGACAGTGTTTGGAATATCAGGATGTATGGCTATGCTTGTAGCAGGTATATCTCTTGAAAAATCAAATTCATCTTTATCAGATTTACAATTTGGTAAACTAATAAAATATGATGCAATGGTTGTATTTGATGATAGCAGTACTAAGAAAGAAGATGAAGAATATGATAAATGTTTAAGTTCTCTAGATAATTATGAGGATGATTTAAATATTTATCAAGAATCAGTTACTTTTAGCAAAGAAAATATGAGCAAACAAAGTGCAATAATGTATGTCCCACAAATCACAGATAAATTAAATGACTTTATCTTATTAAATGATAGACCTAGTGGTACTCAGTATAAACTTAGTAATGATGGTGCTATTATAAATGAAAAGTTAGCCAAACTTTTAAATGTGTCTACGGGAGATTATATAACCTTAACAGATTCAAATAATAATGATCACAAGATGAAAGTAGATAATATAGTAGAAAATTACACTGGTCATTATATTTATTTATCACCATCATATTATAAGAATATATTTAAAAAAGACGTGTCATATAATGCACAATTATTAAAATTTAATTCTAAAATCTATGATGAAAATAAATTATCATCAATACTTATGGACAATAGCAAAGTTGCAAATGTTACTCTCGCATCTAAAATGAAAAGCATGAGTGAATCAGCAGACTTAGGGTTAGTTATGATAGTAATAATAGTTGCTTCAGGAAGTTTAGCCTTTGTTGTATTATACAACTTAATCAATATAAACGTATCAGAGCGTATTAGAGAAATATCTACTATAAAAGTGTTAGGTTTCTATGATAATGAAGTTGATATGTATATATTTAGAGAAAATATAATACTAACAGTACTTGGTATACTTGCAGGATCTGTTTTAGGTAAACTATTATATGTATTTTTAGTAAGTACGGCAGAAATGGATAATATGATGATGATACCAACGGTGGATATTAGTAGTTATATCATATCTGGAGTGATTACAATGATTTTTGCTTTACTTGTTATGTTAATGATGCATAAAAAATTAAAAAATATAAATATGATTGATGCACTTAAATCTGTGGAATAAGAGCTAGGATAAAAATAAGGTGGGTATTTTAACCACCTTATTTTTATGTTATAAACTATTATAAGGGGTGGGAATTTTTAGTGTAATAGCTTCTATAGTAGCATTTTTCAAAAAAGAGTATAAACTAATAGTATTAGGCTTTGTTATACGTCTAGTTTGTTTTGTGATTTTTAATATATTAATCAATTTATAAAATGAATGTAGTTACCAGATATAGTTACATTTCTTTAGGTATATTAGTTATTTTGGATTAAAAAAGTAAGAGTTTAATTAATATTATATAAAACAAATAAACTATATCACAGATTATATTATATAATATTATGTATAAACAACTAATATGTTGTGTGTTGTTTAAATTTAATAAAGATTTAGATTTACACCAAGGAGTGTCAATAGGGGGAGGTATTATGAAATTAAGTATAATAGGAGTTCCAACTTATTATGGATGTGACAATAATGGAACACAACATTCACCAGAAAAATTAAGAAATGCAAATGTCATTGATTTAATAAAAGATAACGGGAAAATAGAAGTTGCAGATCTTGGAGATATTGATGTAAAAGAAGTGATGGAATTAGATAAGTTTAAAAATGAAAAAGATATTAAATATTTTGAAAGTATATATGATTTAAATTTAAAATTATCTAAAGCAGTAGATGAAGCAATGGATAACAGTAATTTTACATTAATATTAGGTGGAGATCATGGAATAGGACTTGGAAGTATAACAGGTTCTAGCAAGCACTCAAAAAATTTAGGAGTTGTATGGATTGATGCTCACGGGGATTTTAACACATCAGCAACATCACCAAGTAAGAATTTTCACGGAATGCCTTTAGCTTGTTTATGTGGACATGGAGATTCTAGATTAGTTAATTTATATTATGATGGTGTTAAAATAGAAGAGGAAAACGTATTCCATATAGGTGGAAGAGATATAGATAAGGGAGAACAAGATTTATTAGATAATTCTAAAGTAAATCTTTATGATAAAAAGGTAATAGATAAAATAGGATTAGAAGATGTAGTTAATGATATAATAAAAAAATGTAAAGAACAAAATATTGATGGTCTTCATATAAGTCTAGATATAGACTTTATGGATAAATTCATAGTGGAAGGTACAGGAACTAGAGTTGCTGGAGGATATACTGTAGAAGATACTAAATATATTTTAAAACGTCTTATGGGAACAGGAATTGTTAAGTCAATGGACTTTGTTGAATTTAATCCAAGATTAGATGTAAATGATAATACTTTAAAAATTTGTAAGGATTTATTAGAGTATTTCGGCAAACTTCTCTCGTGTAAGGAATTAGTTAATTGCTAAAAAAATAGGGCTGTGGCAGGTTTGTGAAAACAAACTAGCTACAGCTTTTTTTATTATAAATTTACATAGTGAGTTTATTTTTGTTTAATAGGCTTGTGCCTCTTCTCTTGACATCCAAAAATGGATACCTGTAGTGGAGTCCATCCAACGGTCTTCATTGAAATTTTTTACTTCCACCCATTCACCTTTTCTGTAAATAAAGTTCTCATCTACCAAAGACCAGGCTTCATCAAAGTTTTCTTTAAAGTCAAAACTCTTGATTGTAAGAACTTTTGCTTTACTACATCTACAAGATGGCAGAGTTGAAGAGGATCTTTTGGCATCTTCAGGAATCAATAGCTGAACCATGCAATCATTTACGCACTTCTTATATCCTAAAAATGCACCAGCTTCTGGGCATCGAAGGCGAAACCATTTTGTATTTTCGTCGGAGCGAATTCTGTCCAGTTTGGCATATTCTAAAACTGCGCCATATAAATCAGCTCCTTCGATATTACACTCTCTCATATCACAATATCTAAAAGACGCCGTATTCATATTTGCATTTTTAAAGTTTGAACCATGGATAGTACATCCATCGAATAGGACATTTTCCACAATACTATCTTGAAAATTTACTTTATCAAGTTTAACATTTTGAAAAGAGCTTAGTGTAAAATCTATATTACTTAGACTCCAACCAGTTAGATTCATATGCTTAAAACTAGACTCTCTTAGTACTAATGGTTCAAAATTGTTTCTATGATCAATTATTTTTTTCAATTCTTTTTGTGTAATAATTTTCATATGATAACACCTCTTTTGGATAAATTTTTTCTAAATATATTATATTGTAGCAGAAAATTTTGTTTTTAATGTATAATTTAGTTATAAAAATGTTTAAATAATTGAAAATAAAAATGTGATTAGATGAAATATATAGCAAATATTAAAGAAACACCATCTTATTTAGATATGTATAATAAGCCTTATGAATGCATGTTATGTAGAAATTATGTAAAAACTTTTTCAACAGTATATTCAGAAGCAGTTGAAGCTTTAAGCCAATTAGGTATTAATATAAAATGATAACTTAAGAGGAGGTCAAAGTTTAATGAGACAAATAAGAGATGTATTTTACATAAATGCTAATGAGAATTTTTGTATATATTACGGAATGGAATTTAAAGAGTTTATTAAGTATTGCCCAATAAGTATAGAAAATATTTTAGTTACAGATGGAGATTATATTGCTAATAATTTTAATTATAATTGGTTTTTAGAAACAGCAAATGGAGAAAATGAAATTTTGGAGTTGTCTAAGGAAGACATTTATGGATTGGGAAATTTTCATTGGATAGATTACAATAATGAAGAGAGTTAAAACAGTTGTACACCTGAGGAAAAGGCAGAGTTTCTGTATTTATCACATTTTGGAAAACCTTTAAAATCCCCATTTTTTAATAGAATTAATAATAATTTTGTTTATCTTGCTCATGATGATGGATGGTATTGTAAATTATATTGCAAGAATATGTTAGTATTCAAAGATATAATTGCAAATAAGATTATAGACAGTTTTTCTACAAATAAAAGGAGAAAAATATATCCAATGGACGAAGAAATAAAAAATGAAATCTTTCAATTAATCAATAAAGGGCTTTTGATTGATTTTTCAAACATTTATAAATATGAGAGATCTATTAGAGTAGACTATTATGTTATTGGTCACTATGGGGATATGTATGATATGTACAATAATCTGGAACGTAACAAGTACAAAGCGAAAATAAAGGGAACAATTGAACATAAAAATAAAAAATGGAATATATATAATTGGGATTAATAACTAAAAAATATTTAGAAAATATATTATAACTAAAAATATACTTAAGAGGAGAATATATATGAAATGCCCATATTGCAATAATGACATGGTGTTGGGGGTTATACGTGGAGGAAGAGATTCGGTTAAATGGATTCCAAAGGAAAAAGATAAGGGTGCAATTTTATCTACTTTTATAAAAGGAATTATAATTTTAGAGTGGATGGACTCAAAAGTAGAAGGATATTATTGTAGTGAGTGTAAAAAAATAACAATAGATGTACCTAAGCAATTATAATTTATTATATATGATAAACAAATTATAATATCTGATTATAAGATTGATAATATAAAAAGTAGCACTTTATTTTAAGATAAAGTGCTACTTTTTATTCTTTTATTTAGTTAAAATATCAACATATCCACCATAAATATATCCGAATTTGTTATTATATTTAATTTTACACCAACCATTAGAAGTTATAGCAACGATATCTACTTTAGCATCTTTTTTTACTGAATCAATTTTTTCATAATTAGTGTTAGGTCCTGTTCTTACATAAACACTAGATAAAATAGAAGCGGTAGCCGAGTATTCTAACTCTTCAACTTCAGTAAGAGTTACATATTGAGAAGAAACATAAGCATAGCCACTGTTAAATTTAATTTTATACCAATTATTTGAAGTTATAGCAACAATACTGACTTTAGCATTTTTCTTTAAAGAGCCGATCTTGGCATAACTAGTATTAGGGCCTTTTCTAACATTAATGTTGCTAGTAATAGCGGCAGCTGCAAAGCAAGGAGTTTCGTTTGTGCCAGGTTTATTAGTTGTAATAGTTATGTATTGAGAAGAAACATATCCATAACCATTATTAAATTTGATTTTAAACCAATTATTATCCGTTTTAGCAACAATAGTAACCTTAGCATTCTTCTTTAAAGAGCCAACTTTAGCATAAGTAGTATTAGGGCCTTTTCTAATATTAAGGCTATCATTTACAGTACCGGTTTCAGAGTAAGGAGTTTCATTTGGATCCGGTTTATTATTTGCAATAGTTATGTATTGAGAAGAAATATATCCATAACCATTATTAAATTTGATTTTAAACCAATTATTATCCGTTTTAGCAACAATAGTAACCTTAGCATTTTTCTTTAAAGAGCCAACTTTAGCATAAGTAGCATCAGGGCCTTTTCTAACATTAAGGCTATCATTTACAGTACCAGCTTCAGAGTAAGGAGTCTCACTTGGATCAGGTTTGTTATTTGCAATAGTTATATATTGAGAAGAAACATATCCGTAACCACTATTAAGTTTAATTTTATACCAGTTGTTAGAAGATTTAGCAACAATAGTAACTTTAGTATTTTTCTTTAAAGAGCCTACCTTAGCATAAGTAGTATCAGGGCCTTTTCTAACATTAAGATTATCATTTGTAGTACCAGCTACAGAGTAAGGAGTCTCGCTTGGCTCAGGTTTATTAATTGCAATAGTTATATATTGAGAAGAAACATATCCGTAACCTTTGTTAAACTTAATTTTATACCAATTATTATCCGTTTTAGCAACAATAGTAAACTTAGCATTTTTCTTTAAAGAGCCAACTTTAGTATAAGTAGTGTTAGGGCCCTTTCTTATATTAAGACTTGATTTAGCAGTACCTTTTGCTGAATAAACAGTTTCCTTAATTGCAGCTGCATAAGCAGTAGATACGTAATTACCATTTTTTGTATGGAAATTTCCCGTAAATACTCCTCCCATACAAACAGTCGATACTAATCCTGTAATCATAACTTTTTTTAATATATTATTTCTCATAATATCACCTCATATTATTTTTTAGATTTATTATTTTAAAACAATTTATATTATAGTACTAGATTCCATACTTTTCCATAAATATTACGAAAATGAAATGTATGCAAAGGTATGATTGTATTTTGTAACATGTACAAATGTTATACTTATTACTAAATAAAATTAGAAGAAAAAATTAAAATGAGGGGAATTTATTATGAAATATATATAACAAAAGAAGGATATGAGTTTGGCATAGGAATCAGTGATAGCAATGAATATGACTATGATTTTTTTACTTTAACTGCTACTAACGTGAATTTTGAATAAATGTATGTATACACCTAAAAAATAAATAATAGAAAAAAGGAAGTTAAAAAATCCAGTAAGTTTCCTACTGGATTTTTTATACCTTATTAAATTCTCTTCTGATTTAAGTGCATTCTCATTATAAAATAAGAGATTAAAAAAATATTAATGCTGATTAAACAAAGTGAAAATTGTATGTATTTCACATAAGATTTAAATATTATAAACATATAAAGAATAAAAGTTGCTATAACAGAAAACAGAGCATCTTTTCCACATACGGCACAATATAGACCATATATTAAAAATACTATGGGAAATAAAATAAATGTATTGATGATGCCTAAGTACCCCGCCTCTTGCATATTCATTCCTGCTAACTTATAAAATTTCTCATGTGTTAAGAGTCCCATTATTACAAGAATTGCAAAGGGAGTAAATAATCCTATTCTTTTTATCATTAATGGCTCCTTTCTTTATTATAATAGTATATACGTCATAACGTATTGTAAATTAACAGGTATTTTTTGTAATTAAATGTTACTAATATAGATTAGGTAAAACTTGACTTAAAAATGAAATTTGAAGGATAATTAAGTAATAAAAATTATAATATGTGGAGGGGTAATATGACAGAAAAAGAAAAAGCTGAAAAGGGATATTTATATGATGCAAACTATGATGAAAAACTAATTAAGGATAGAAATTATTGTAAGGATTTATGTTGCCAATATAATCAAATTTTACCTTCTAAAAAAGAAGAACAAGAAAAAATAATGAATAAAATATTAGGAAAGGTAAAAGGAAACTATGTTATTACAGCGCCATTTTGGTGCGACTATGGATATAATATTGAAATTGGCGAAAACTTTTATACAAATCATAATTGTGTAATTTTAGATGGAGCAAAAGTTAAATTTGGAGATAATGTGTTTATTGCACCAAATTGTTGTTTTTCCACTGCTGGACATCCATTGGATGTAGATCAAAGAAATATGGGGCTAGAAATTGCATGGCCTATAACAGTTGGAAATAATGTTTGGATTGGAGCAGGAGCTACTATATTGCCAGGTGTTAAAATAGGAGATAATTCAGTCATAGGGGCAGGCAGTGTAGTGAACAAAGATATACCAGAAGGAGTTATAGCGGTTGGAAATCCTTGTAAAGTTTTAAGAAAAATTACAGAAGAGGATGCGAATAAATACAGAAGAAGATAAATTACGATTAAATAATAAAATTTAGTAAGATTACAAGAGATAAAAATGCAACTTATAGTAATACACTCTAAAGAGGACATTATTTTAAAGAGGCTATGGATATATATATATATATATATATATATATATAGAATTTAGCCATATCTAGAAATTAATAGTCCCATAGATGACATATGAAATAAAAGGTTAAATTTAAAAAATTTATACCTTATATTGAAATTGTAAATCTCTTTGGACTCAAAAACTAATTTCTTGATTATGAAAACCTTCAAACTATTAAATAAGTAACTATATTTTTTAGAAATTTAGTGAAGACTATAGTATGAATAAAACTTTTGGAGGTAAGAAAATGGGAAATAATATGTCAATGGAATATCCTATGTTCTGTTATCAGTGTGAACAAACAGTAGGAGGGAAAGGATGCACAAAAATAGGGGTATGCGGTAAAACACCAGAAGTTGCAAATCTTCAGGATTTACTTATTTACCAAATAAAAGGCATAAGTTGTTATGCAAAAGAAATAGTTGAAAAAGGAGAAAATGTAGATAAGAATATAGTAAGTTTTATTGAAAATTCTTTATTTACAACTTTAACAAATGTAAACTTTGATGCTGAAGTTCATGTAAAAATGTTAAAAGAATCTCAAAAAATAAAAGAGTCATTAAGAAAAAAAATAGGAAAAATTAAAAATGATACAGAACATGCTACATATAACTTAAGTGAAACAAAAGCAGAAATGCTTAAGGATTCAAAAAAAGCAGGTATAATGTATAATGGAGAATTGGATCCAGATATTCGCTCTCTACGACAAACTATAGTATATGGACTAAAAGGTATATCAGCCTACGGGCATCAAGCAAGAGAACTGGGATATTTTGACGATGAAGTTGATAACTTTTATGTAAGGGCACTAGAAGCTACAACTGATGATAATTTAAGTGTAGAGGATTTAATCAGATGGACTATGAGAACTGGTGAAATGAGTGTAGCTGTTATGAAAAAGCTTGATGAAGCAAACACAAAGACTTATAAAAATCCAGAACCTAATAAAGTAAATGTTCATTTGAAAAAAGGGCCATTTATAGTAGTATCAGGTCATGATTTATGGGATCTACAAATGTTATTAGAACAAACTGAAGGTAAAGGTATTAACATATACACTCATGGTGAAATGATTCCATGTCACGGATATCCAGAGCTTAAAAAATATGATCATCTTGTTGGAAATTTTGGTGGAGCCTGGCAAGATCAGCAAAAAGAATTCGATAATATTCCAGGTTGTGTACTTATGACTACGAATTGTTTGATGAAACCAAGAGAGTCTTACAAAGATAGAATATTTACAACAAGTGTTGTTGGATGGGATGGAGTTCAGTATATAGGAGTAGGAAAAGACGGTAAAAAAGATTTTAGTCTAATTATAGAAAAAGCATTGGAACTTGGTGGGTATGAAGAAGACCAAGAGCCACATGAAATTTTAGTTGGATTTGGACACCATGCAACACTTTCTCATGCAGAAACAATTGTTAATGCAGTAAAAGATGGAAAAATAAGACATTTCTTCTTAATAGGTGGATGCGATGGTGCAAGACCAGGCAGAAACTATTATACTGAATTTGCAGAAAAAGTTCCTGAGGACTGTGTAATATTAACCTTAGCTTGTGGAAAATACAGATTTAATAAATTAGACTTTGGTGAGGTTGCAGGTCTTCCAAGACTTTTAGATGTGGGTCAGTGTAACGATGCTTATTCAGCAGTTAGGATAGCAACAGCATTAGCAGATGCTTTTGAAACTGATGTAAACGGATTACCATTATCACTAATTATATCTTGGTATGAGCAAAAAGCAGTAGCAGATTTACTTGCATTGTTGTCTCTAGGAATAAAGGGGATATACTTAGGACCAACGCTTCCAGCATTTTTAAGTCCTAATGTACTTCAATATTTAGTTGATACTTTTGATTTAAGAACAATAAGTACACCAGATGATGATTTAAAATCTTGCTTAAAACAAGAAGTATAAAATTAAGGAGATAAAATAAAGCATAAGTAAAGTAAAAAATAATTAACAAATAAAAACTTGCATAAGTGTTCATTTATGTTTATAATAATTAACAAATAAAGAAATTCCCACGAAGGGGAGTAGCTTTCACATTATTGTGATAATCAGTCGTCAGAACGGAGTAAAATCCCGGTTGATTAGCGAGTTTAAACTTGTTAGCAAGACCTTCAGAGTAGTCCTATCTACTTTGCTGGTCTTTTTTTATTGCAAATTATCACTTTAACAAAATTTAGTAGTATTTATATTAATTCAAAAAATGAATTTCATAATAATGGGAGGAAATGGTATGTTTTATAAGGAAACGAGTGAAAAAACAATTGGACATTTTAAGAGTAGCCTAGATGGATTATCTCAAATGGAAGTTATGAAAAGACTAAAACAAAATGGATCAAATGAACTAAAAGAAAAGGAAAAGGTACCAACTTGGAAGCTGTTTTTAGATAGTTTTAAAGATCCATTAGTAGTAATACTTTTAATTGCAGCCTTGGTTCAAATATTTTTAGGAGAAGTAGTAGAATCAGTAATTATTTTTGCAGTACTTATATTAAACTCTATTCTAGGAGTAGTTCAAACTAAAAAAGCGGAAGGATCTCTAGATAGTTTAAAACAATTATCTGTACCAAATGCAAAAGTAATTAGAGATGGAATCAAAATTGCAGTTCCATCAAAAGATTTAGTTGAGGGAGATATCGTTGTTTTGGAAGCTGGAGATTATGTGCCAGCAGATGGAAGAATAATAGAAGCTCAGACTTTTAAAGTGGTAGAAGGAATGTTAACAGGAGAAAGTGAACCAGTCTTAAAACATGAAAATAAAATAGATGAAGAGTGTGCCATAGGTGATCAGAAGAATATGGTATTTAGTGGTTCTATGGTAGTTTATGGTAGAGCTACTTATGTAGTTACAGCCTGTGGAATGAAAAGTGAAATAGGAAAAATAGCAGACTTACTAGATAACGCAGAAAATAAAGAAACACCACTGCAAAAGAAACTTGATGAATTTGGTAAAAAACTTGGTGTAGGTATAGTTATATTAGCAGGTTTAATTTTCTTAGTTCAAGTTATTAGAGGAGCAAATATAGCAGATTCATTTATGTTTGCCATTGCCATAGCAGTTGCAGCCATACCAGAAGCATTGTCTTCCATAGTAACAATTGTTTTAGCAAAAGGAACAAATACAATGGCTAAAAAACAAGCCGTTATAAGAAAGTTACCAGCTGTTGAAACTTTAGGTTCAACAAGTGTAATATGTACAGATAAAACCGGAACACTCACACAAAACAAAATGACTGTTGTTGACTTTTATATGTATGGTGATAAAGAAAAAGTTTTAGCTACTAATATAGATGAAGAAATAGCATTATCTAGCAACGATGACATAGCATCGACTAGTGAACTTAATGAAAGTGAAATAGCATTAACTCTAGCATCAACTTTATGTAATGACTCAGATGTAACAGAAGATGGTGTGGAAATAGGAGACCCAACAGAGGTTGCTCTTATAAATCATGCAGAGAAAAACAACATAAACTATAAAACATTAAGAGAAAAATGCAATAGATTAAATGAGCTACCTTTTGATAGTGATAGAAAATTAATGTCTACAATAAACAAAGTAGATAATAATATATACATGTTTACAAAAGGTGCACCAGATGTGATTTTTAGCAGATGTAAATATGCATTAGATGGTGGAGATGTAGTAGCAATAAATGATGATATTATAAATGAATTTAAAAAAGCAAACGAAGATTTTTCAAATAAAGCATTAAGAGTTTTAGCATTTGCTACAAAAAAAATTAAAGATGAAAACTTTGTACCAACTTTAGAAGATGAAGATGAACTTACTTTAATAGGATTAATGGCAATGATTGACCCACCTAGAAAAGAAGTTTATGAAGCGGTAAAAGAATCTAAAGAATCAGGCATAAAAACAGTAATGATAACTGGGGATCATAAAACTACTGCAGCAGCTATAGGTAGAGATATAGGAATAATGGAAGATGATGATTTAGCCCTTACAGGTAAGGAGTTAGATGATTTAACTGATGAAGAACTAGATGAAAAACTAGAACATATTTCAGTTTACGCTAGAGTTTCTCCTGAAAATAAAATAAGAATAGTTAAAGCTTGGCAGAAAAAAAATAAAATTACTGCCATGACAGGAGATGGTGTCAACGATGCCCCAGCACTTAAGCAAGCAGACATAGGTATAGGCATGGGAAGTGGAACAGAAGTTGCAAAAGATGCGTCTGCCATGGTACTTTTAGATGACAACTTTGCTACTATAGTAAATGCCATCGAGGTAGGTAGAACAGTTTACAATAATATTAAAAAATCAATCACATATTTATTTTCGGGAAATTTAGGTGGTATAATTGCCATATTGTTTGCAGTTATTGCAGATTGGTCAAATCCATTTACTACAATACAATTGTTATTTATTAACTTAGTAACGGATTCTCTACCAGCTATAGCATTAGGATTTGAGCAACCAGAAAAAGGTATAATGAAAAATCCACCAAGACATCCAGATGAAAGTATATTAGCAGGAGGAACTTTAAAGTCAGTAGCATTTAGAGGTAGTGTAATAGGTATGGTAACAATATTAGCACAATATATAGGAATGCAAACTTCGCCAGAACTTGGAACAGCAATGGCTTTTGCAACACTTACATTATCTAGAATAGTTCAAACATTTGCTGCAAGATCAAATACTGAAACAATATTTAGTTTAGGATTTAGAAGTAATAAATATGCACTAGGTGCAGTTGGCGTTTGTTTAGTAATGTTTTCTTTAACATTATTACCTTTTATGAGAGATATTTTCTCAATACCAATGTCATTTGGTCTAAGTAGCCTAGGAATTTCATTTGGGCTTGCTGTAGTTGCAAGTTTAATTATGGAACTTAGTAAAAAAATTATTAATAGATAATTTATTAGTGATTTGTAATATAAATAAAGGAGCATTTCAGTATAAAACTGAAGTGCTCCTTTATAATATGCTAAAATATATTATTTGTGAAATTAGATTATTATTTCTATAAATAACTAATTTTAGTTATGATGTATTCCTCCTATTTTTCTTCTAACAAGTAAGAAATATAAGGGAATGGTTCGACTGTTCTTTTTAATATTCCTTGTATATAGGATATTAATATTCCGTAATTAGTTATTGGTATATTTTGATCTTTGGCGCATTTTACTCTATATTTCATTTCTCTTTCATTTAAAGTACATCCACCACAATGTATAATCATTTTATATTTAGATAAATCACAAGGAAATTCTGTTCCACTAGTAAATTCAAAGTTAAGCTGTTTATTAGTGTGTTGTATTACCCATCTAGGAATTTTTACTTTACCTATATCATCACACTGACGGTGATGAGTACATCCTTCAGAAATTAAAATAGTGTCATTATCTTTTAAAGATTCTAAAGCTCTAACGCCTTTTATAGTTTCTTCTAAATCACCTTTGTATCTGGCAAATAAAATAGAAAATGAAGTTAATAAAATATCTTTTGGAGTTTCGGCAGAAACTTTTGCAAATACTTGGCTATCTGTTATAACTAGCTTCGGCTTTTTACCCAAATTTTGTATGGTTTCTTTAAGTTCGTGCTCTTTAACTACGATGGCAGTAGCATTGGCTTCTAAGATATCTCGAATAGTTTGTTGTTGAGGTAAAATAAGCCTTCCCTTAGGAGCTGCTTTATCAATAGGTACAACTAACACTACAAAGTCAGAAGGATTTAGCAAATCAGCAACAATTTTAAACTTAGGTTCATCCGTAGGAGCTTGCTTAGCTATCATTTCTTTTAATTCATGTATATTTTCATTAGTAGTTGAACTTACCCAAATAGTGTTAGATAGATTATATGTACTTTCATTTATATATGGAGAATTATCTTTTACTAAATCTAATTTATTCATGACTATAATGTAAGGAATGTTTTTTTCTTTAAATCTAGCAATTAAACCTTCGTCCTCTGGTGTAGCACCTAAAGTTCCGTCAACTACTAAAATCCCTATATCCGTTTTGTTTAAAACTTGATAACTTTTTTGCACACGCATTTTGCCTAGTTCTCCCACATCATCAAGACCAGGAGTATCTATAATTATTACAGGTCCTAAAGGTAGTAACTCCATAGCTTTTGATACTGGATCTGTAGTAGTACCTTTTATATCAGATACTATAGCTATACTTTGGTTTGTTATTGCATTTATTACGCTGGATTTTCCTGCATTACGTTTTCCAAATATTCCAATATGAACACGTTCAGCAGAAGGTGTACTATTTAATCCCATTATAATTGCCTCCCAATTTTTATATATAATAAATTATATCACAGTGAAAATATAAGATATATAAGTGTTAATAAAGGTTTATAAAAAATAAAACTGGTGATTTTATAGTCACCAGTTTTAAAAGTTTGATTTAATTGCATCTAATGCAAGAGTTCCATTTCTATAAGTTGTGCATATGTCAATAAAATAATGAGATTTACTATTATTGTGTATATATACTATTATACTGTTTAAACTTAATGCATATAAAGATGATACATACAATAAAGATGAATAAGCAGCTTTAAGTTCAATATCAGATTCATTTGAATAGTCTTTTGATATTTTATTTGAACGTGATGCCAATATAGATTCACAATATTTTACATCTTCTTTAAACTTAGACATATCTAAAGGTTCATCTCCAGATATTTCATCAATCATAATATTAATTTTATTACCTACTATTTTTAAATCCTTTATGGCATCGGAAATATTATTAGTTTGACAGTAAGATATATGTGTGAAGATCAATGTAAAACAAAGTGTTAGTGATATAATTTTCTTCATAACTTCCTCCTGGTATCTAAGGCTGTCTTAATACATATAATATTTGAATATACTAATTGTTTTCTGATTTAAGTTCATGTAATGACATATTACCTTGCTTAAAAACAGCACATGTATCTATAAAATAACTAGTTTTACTATCATCATTTATATACACCAGCATACTACTTAAGCTTAATTCATATAAAGCTATGACATATAATATTGTAGAATATGTTCTTCTGAGTTGTATATTAGTTTCTGTTGAATAGGCGTTTGATATTTGTTTAGAGTTTGATGCCAAAATAGATTCACAAAATTTTATATCTTTTGTTAATTCATCAATATTTAGAGGTTCATCTCCAGTAATTTCTTTTATCATAAGATTTACTCTATTATTTACAGTATCTAGGTCTTGTATTGCAGTTTTAACGTTATTAGGTTGACCGTAAGATATATTTGTAAAAAGTAGAATAAAACAAAGGGTTAATGTTAAAAATTTTTTCATATTTTCCTCCAAGTATATAGTATTGTCAAATTTAGTATTTACTCAATACTTGCTAATATTCGCATAAATTACAATATTATAAAAGTTAGAGTAAGAATAGGTTAATAAAAGTTTCAGATATATTTCATACAATAGAATAAAAATACCTTGCATTACAGAGTATTGTATATTATATTTATATTATTAATACATTGCATTATAGAGTAATGATTAAATAAACTTAAAAGAAGGTGAATTATGCAATTAAACAAAGAGGCGCTAAAAGGACATATAGATACATTGATTTTATCAATATTAAATAAAGAAGATTGTTATGGATATGAAATAGCAAAAAAAGTGAGGATAAAATGCAATAATACATTTGAGTTAAAAGAAGGGACTATGTATTTGGCACTAAAACGTATGGAGTCAAAATCGCTGATTGAATCCTACTTGGGAGCGGAGTCGGGAGTTGGAGGAAGACGAAAATATTATAAAATTACTGAAGAAGGAAAAGAAGCTCTTACCATAAAAAAGAAAGAGTGGTACTTTATTCAAAATATAATGAATTCATTTTTAGGGGAGGAAAATTAAAATATGAAACAAATAGATGAATACTTAGATAATTTATATAAAGAGGATAAAAGTAAAGAAACAATAAGCCTTAAGTTAGAAATGAAAGAGCATTTATTGGAATCGGTGAAAGAGTTAAAGGATGAAGGTTATAGCCAAGAAGATGCTATTAAAATATCAATTGACAGATTTGATGGAGGAGTAGAAATGGAAGACGAGTTACAAGGAATTATTAAACAAACTTGGTTTGAGAAAAATAATATAAAAAATAAGATGACTATTTTATTTAGAAATATATTAATTGTAAGTGTAGTAGTTTATGCATGTTTGACTTTTTATAACAACAAAATGATTGATTACCATGCGCAAATATATGACAAAGTAAGTAAGGATCTGCATACAATAATTGCAGATATCAATAATCCAAAACAATATAAGAATAAATTAGATAATATGTTAAATGAAAAATATGGGGAAATAAAGCAGCTAAAAATCTATTCAAATGAAAATAATGAGTCCAAAGAAAATTTGAAATATAATTATATTAAAGGAAATTTAGCGAATACCATTTATTTTGAAAGTAGTAATGATGACTTAGGTAATGCTAATAAATTACACTTTGAACTTGGAGTAAAAGGTGGCTTATATTTAATTTCTGATAAATTATTATTGATAGATTTATTCGTTGGATTAGCTGGATTTATTGGATTTATTTTATCAAAGTTAGATATGTTAGATAAATTCTATGTTAATGGAAAGTATAAAGAAAGCTTATAAATTATATAATTTCGGGCATTAAAATTTATAAGAATTATATTAATAAGGAGAATAACATATGAAAGATAAGGTGGTAGTTTTAACAGGTGGATCCAATGGAATTGGAAAGGGTATATTGGAATCATTTTTAGAAAAAGGAGCAAAAGTCTGTTTTATAGATATGGACAAAAATAGTGCTAATGCTCTAATTAATAAGTATGGAAATAATAACTTATTATATTGTCATGGAGATATTGCAAAGGAAGAAACACTAAAAGAGTTTGTCAATATGGTTTTATCAAAATACAATAAAATAGATTATTTAATTAATAATGCATGTATAAGTAAGGGAGGAATTTTGTCTGACTGTAGCTATGATGACTTCAATTATGTATTAAGAATAGGAGTTAGTGCACCATACATGCTTTCGAAATTGTTTATGAATAATTTTAATGAAAATGGCGCCATAGTGAATATTTCATCTACAAGGGCCTATATGTCCCAATCTAATACAGAAAGTTATAGCGCAGCAAAAGGTGGAATTAGTGCTTTAACTCATGCTTTAAGTATAAGCTTATCTGGAAAAGTAAGAGTTAATTCCATAAGTCCTGGTTGGATTGAAACTGAAGATAATGTAAAACATTCAAAAGAAGATAAATTGCAACACCCAGTAGGTAGGGTTGGTCAAGTTTCAGATATTTCTAATATGGTTATGTTTTTATGTAGTGAAAAAGCAAGTTTTATAACTGGTGAAGATATTAAAATAGAAGGTGGTATGACAAAGCTAATGATTTATAACGATGACAATGGCTGGGATTACTCAATATAATAATAAAAAGGATAAAAACTAGAGAAAATTCTCTAGTTTTTATCCTTTTTATTTACCTGAATAGATACCTTAAGAACAAAATTATCAGGATTTTTTACACAAACTTGGTCAATTAAAACATCTTCGTAAGCTAAGCCAGTTATTTCTAAATCATTTTTATAGATGAACTGTAAAAGTTTCTTATAAATAATAGGCGCCTTTGAATAATAGCCCTTTAAGTATCCAACTAAATAAGTTCCCTTAGGTTTAACTATAATATTTTCGTAATTACAATTTTTGTTTACTCTTATGTAATAATAACTATAATTATTATTTTGAAGTAAATCCTCCTTTGTTTTTATAGAACCTCCAGCATATCCAAAATTCAAATCATTATCATAAGCAAGATTCAAAAGATTAACATATGCATCAATATCATAAGCATCTTTATTGTTACCAATTAAACTATTTAATTTATTATTATCTATTAAATCACTTAAAATAATATATTCTTCTTCTTGTTCTTCCAGTAAAACATCACGCTTTATATTATTTACTTCTTTAATAAGTTTAATTTTGTTAGCCATAATTTCTTGTTTTCTTTTAAGTTTATTTATTTCTTTCTCGATTTCTTTAGTTTCATATTCAAAAAGTTCTAACATATTTTCAGGGGTTCTATTATCCATATATTCTTTTATTTCCTTTAGAGGCATACCTATATCTTTTAAAGTATAAATAATATTGAAAGTTTCTAATTGATACTCAGAATAATATCTATATCCAGTGAGCATAACTTTTTCTGGTTTAAATAAATTTATCTCATCATAGTAAAAAAGTGTTTTTTTGTGAACATTACACAGTTTTGCAAATTCACCCGTGGAAAAATATTTTATATTGTTGTTCAATTTTTACAATCCTCCTTATTGACTATCCATTAACAGGATAGTTTATTATAAGATAAGTGAGTTTATATTGCAAGGAGGTCTTTATGGAAAATTCATTGGAAAAGAAAGTCACGTTGACTTCTTTAATAAAATATACTTTGCCAACTGTAATAATGATGATGTTTTTTTCATTATATACTATAGTTGATGGGATGTTTATATCTAAATTTGTAGGTGCAAATGCACTTTCTTCTACAAATATTGTTTATCCTGTAATTAATGTATTAATAGGAATAGGAGTTATGTTTGCGACAGGAGGTAGTGCAATTGTTGCTAAAACCATGGGAGAAAATAAAAATGAAGAGGCAAGAGAGTACTTTACCCTTATTACCATAAGCGCTATTATTGTAGGAATTGTTGTTGAAATAATATGTATTATTTTTATGAACGACATAATATATGCACTAGGATCAACTCAGTCTTTATTTTTTTACTGCAAAGAATATTTATTCTTTATGATAATTTTTACACCATTTATAATATTAAAGCTTTATTTTGATTATTTTTTAGTAACGGCTGGTGTGCCTAATTTAGGGCTTTTAAGTTCTGTTGCTGGTGGAATTTTAAATGTAGCTTTAGATTATGTATTTATAGTTCAGTTAAATATGGGGGTTAGGGGTGCAGCTTTAGCTACTTGCATAGGATATGTTTTACCAAGTTTAGTAGGTATAATTTACTTTTTCAACAAAAAAAACTTATTACACTTTGTAAAGCCTAAATTTAACTTTAAAGTTATTTCAAGAAGCTGTTTCAATGGTGTGTCAGAAATGGTGACACAAATATCATCAGGCCTTACAACTTTTTTATTTAATATTGTTATGCTTAAATTTTTAGGTGAAGAAGGAGTAGCTGCCATTACTATTATGCTTTATATACAATTTTTATTGAATGCAGCTTATTTAGGATTTACCTCAGGTGTGTCACCTAGAATTAGTTATAACTATGGAAGACAAGATGAAAATCAGGTAGAAAAATTATTTAAATATAGTATTATAATAATTTCAGCATTTGGTGTAATAACATTTATAATGTCTAGAGCTATGTCAGAAATATTAATAACTTTATTTGCTACAAAAGGAAGCACATTATTTGAGATAAGTCATAATGGATTTATGATATTTTCAATTGCGTTCTTAGTCGCAGGAATAAATATATTTGGTTCTGGAATGTTTACAGCTTTTTCAAATGGGAAGATATCAGCTATTCTTTCTTTATTAAGAACTTTTGTTTTCTTCCTAATGGGAATATTTGTATTACCTAGAATTATGGGAGTAGATGGAGTTTGGCTAGTCGTTCCTTTTGCAGAAGTTGCTACTATGGTAGTATCTTTAATCTTTATGTATAAATATAAAAAAGAGTATTTGTATGATAATGCATTTGCTTTTAAAAGAAAGATAAGTGTTAGTTAATATATAAAGCAGGGGGCGTTACAAAAATGTAACGCCCCCTGCTTTTATGTTGATTTTAATAAAGTAAGCAAATTAATTCCAGTTTTTCCATTCCACCATAAAGGCAACACCTGCACTAAGTAAAGCAAGGCCTATTCCTATATATATAGCAGCCCAACAAAGTGGATTTATTGAATTAATGGATCTAATAGTAATTCCAAGGCCCATCATAAATATCATTATTACATAACTTTTAACATCAAAGAAAGAAAATAAACATAGTTTATCCTGTTCTTTTTCAGAAATTCTAACTTTATGTTTTTTAACTAACTTTATAAAAATAAAGTTAAAAAATATTAAAAAAGTAACAACAGCAACCATTATTGAAGTAAATGGATGTATTGATGAAGTAAATGGATGTATTGATGAAGTAAATAACACATTAAATCCAAGTTTTGATACCATACCACCAGCAAATATCCAAACTAATCCTGCTATAAGTAGTAAACTTCTTTTTTTACATCTAGGTGTAAATAATTCCATAATATCATCTCCAATTTTTAATCATGTAAGATTTATACCCAAGAAAATAGTAAATAAACAAATGGAAAAATTTTCTTATTTCAAAATTTGTATAGTTTATGTTAAGAAAATAACTTATACTTATAAAAAAGATATAGACAATTACTTCATTAAGGAGAGTCATTAATGGAATTGAAAAAATAAAAGAAGAACTTCATAGTATTAGGAATTTATGCCTTGATGAAAGTGCTGTTTATTTTGCGAAATATAGAGATATTCTTAAAAAAGAAATAAGTGAAAATCCATTAAATATAGAAGCCTATTGTTTACTTGCCATGTTAATATTTGAACTTAGAGAAAGTACAAATAAATCAATTGAAATCTTAGAAGAATGTTATGTTAAAAATAAAGAAAGTTTCTCTGATAATAGTTTTTCATTATGGGCTACTTGTATTGCCTACTTTTTAATAGAAGAGGGATGTGATAAAGAAAGTGAAAATGGAGGATATGATTTACTTTCTCAAGCCGTAAATCGCAATTCAAATTATGATAAAACTTATTATGCTTTTGGAAGAATAAATTTTGAAAGAAAAAATTATAAAAAAGCATGCAAGTTATTTCATAGGGCATATGAGTTATCTCCAAGAAAAGAATATAAATATTGTGAAGCAGTTAGTCACTTAATAAATGATAATCAAAGAGAAGGTATTTCATTATTAAAGTCCATATATACATATCCTTTTGAATATATAATAATTAATGAGAAGATTGCCTTCGTATTAGGTACAGAATTAGCAATTACAGGAAATTTAGAGGAAGCAAGAAAGATAGCTTGTATTTTATTAAATACAGATTATATGTTTATTTTGGGAGACTATGAACATTGCGTACAACTATATGATAAAAGCAAACTTTTAGAAGATGCTATGTGGCTAAATAAATATTTTTATTCACTAAAGCAGATGAATCAAGTATGTAAGGCTAATAAAAAATTAGTAGAAATTACACAAAAGATTGAAAAGGAAATAAATGAAGAACTTTATTCTGATGACTGGGAAAGTTATGAGGATTACAAAGAATATATTACCTCTGAAAAAAAACAGACTTGAAGAAATTAAGAAATGTTATGATGGAATTATAAATAATAATAAAGAGGTAAAATATAATCCTGATTATTATATTTATTATGAGTGTTATTATATTAACTGCCCGAGACATTTAATTTAGTTATGATATATATGAAAAGTATATTTTAGAAGTTTAATAAATTTGTTAGAATAATAAAAAATAGATTTTAAATTTGTAATTAAGCTTTAAGCTATTAAGGGGGAGGATAAAATGTTAGAAGCTATAAAAAATAGGCGTTCAATAAGAACATATATAGACGAAGAGGTGGAAGAAGAAAAAATATTTGAGATTTTAAAATCAGCTATGCAAGCTCCATCGTCAAAGAATTCTTCACCATGGGAATTTGTAGTTATAGATGATAAGGAAATTTTATCTAACTTATCAAAGACTCATCATAAATCAAAGCATATTAAAGATGCAAAACTATGTATAGCAATTACAGGAAACAAAGAAAGATTCTTAAAACCTGGGAAGTGGATACATGACTTAGGAGCATGTACACAAAATATTTTATTAGAATGTACTAATCAAGGATTGGCTTCTTGTTGGGTAGGAGTTCATCCTAAACGTAAGGTTATGGATAAAGTTAGAGAAACTTTGAATTTACCTAAAAATTTAATTCCATACTCTCTTGTAGCAATAGGTTATAGTGATGAAGAAAATAAATTCATAGATAAATTTGATGAAAATAAAATCCATAAAAATAGATTTGAATAGTAGGTACTCATATGAATAATATAGAGGTATTTAAAAATATTAAGGAAGAAAGTAAGGTTAATCTGGAGAAAATAATTATAACTAGAAAATTGTCAAAGAAAGAAATTCTTTTTTATGAAAGAGATATTGTTGATAAAATTTATTTTATTAAGGAAGGCAAAATCTCCTTATTTAAAATAAATGAAAGTGGTGAAAGAAAAATTATCTTTATACTTCCAAAAGGTCAAATGATAAATGATATTTTTATAGATGAAAATAAAAGTAGCGCAGTATCATGTGAAGCATTCGAAAAAAGCACTTTACTAGAGTGCAATTCTAAGGATTTTATGAACATTATGGAAAATGATTTTACTTTAACTAAAAACGTATTAAATCATTTACAAAATATTAATAGAAGACTTTATCGACAACTTAAAAACTCAATATCCATAAGAATGGACAAAAAGCTTGCTGCAAAACTTTATAGAATGGGTAGAGAATTTGGTGTAGAAAAAGATGAATGGACTTTGATTAATGCCAACTTAACTATAACATATATTGCTGATATGCTTGG
The DNA here is from genome assembly GCF_020748465.1 of Terrisporobacter mayombei. Classification (GTDB taxonomy): domain Bacteria; phylum Bacillota; class Clostridia; order Peptostreptococcales; family Peptostreptococcaceae; genus Terrisporobacter; species Terrisporobacter mayombei. Next base: position 292,950 of record NZ_JAHZMP010000001.1, on the reverse strand, counting down.
ATGTAAAAGAGAAACTCTATCTAGATCTATGAAAGTTTTAAAAGATGAAAATTTAGTTAAAATAGAAAATAAAAAAGTATATATTAAAAGAGATGAACTATCATCATATTTTAAAAGTACATAAATATAAGTGCCTACCTTTTGGTGGGTGCTTTTTTATATTAAAAAATAAAATTCATAATTTCTTCATAAACATGTGATTAATATCATAGATTTTGGGTAATATGGCGTGTTATTATTTTTTTAACAAGTTAAAGGGAGGAGAATATATGAAAATTAAATTAGATAAGCAAAGATTTAATCAAGGTTTAGAAAGGTTAAAGTTAGAATACAAAATATTAGCACCGGTGACAAAACCCTTCAAAGGTACTTTTTCTGATACGGATTTAACGAAATACGAAGAAATTGAAAGAATAGAGGACATAGAATTTAATAAAAAGTCTAATTTTTCTGTAAAAGAAGTAATATTGCCAATAAATCAAATACTTTTTTATTTTACTGAAAAAGAATTTAAAACAAGTGATGTAGATGATAAGAAGTTATTAGTTTTTCTTAGAGCTTGTGATTTAAATGGAATAAAAAGATTAGATGAAATTTACTTAAACAATGGAGTAGAAAAGGATTTCTTTTATGAAAGACTAAGAGAAAAAGTTAAGTTTGTTCTAATCGGATGCAAAGAAAGTTATAGAAATTGTTTTTGTGTAAGTATGAAGTCAAATAAAGCTGACAATTACTCAATGGGATTAAATATAAGAGAAGAAGAAGTTTATTTAGATATAAAAGACGAAGATTTAAATGTATTTGATGGTAAAGAGTGTGACTTTGAAGTAGATTATGTAAGATTAAATAACATATCAGTGGAGATTCCAAGAAATATAAATGCTGCCCAATTATCAAAACATGAAATGTGGAATGAATATGATGCAAGATGTATAGCTTGCGGAAGATGTAATTTTGTCTGTCCAACTTGTACCTGCTTTACAATGCAAGATATTTTCTACAAAGAAAACGACAAAGTAGGAGAGAGAAGAAGAGTATGGGCATCATGTCAAGTAGATGGGTATACAGATATGGCAGGTGGCCACTCATTTAGAAAAAAACAAGGTGAGAGAATGAGATTTAAAGTAATGCACAAAATTCACGACTTTAACAAAAGATTTGAATATGACATGTGTGTAGGGTGTGGAAGATGCGACGATGTATGTCCACAATATATATCATTTTCTAAGTGTATAGATAAAGTAAAAGAAGTAGTCAATGAGGAGGAAAAGTAAATGAATGCTTATATACCAGTAGCAGCACCAATAAAAAGTATAGTAAAACATACAGAAATTGAATGGACTTTTAGAGTAGAGACATATACTAAAAATATACTTCCAGGAAAATTTTATGAAATATCCATACCAAAATATGGAGAATCGCCAATTTCAGTAAGTGGATATGGAGAAAACTATATAGATTTTACTATAAGAAACGTGGGAAAAGTAACTAGTGAGTTATTTAACTACAAAGTAGGAGATAGATTTTTCATAAGAGGACCTTATGGAAATGGCTTTGATGTAAGTTTATACGAAGGAAGGGAGGTTGTAGTTGTTGCTGGAGGAAGTGGTTTAGCACCCGTAAGAGGAATAGTTGAGCACTTCTACCATAATCCAGAAAAATGCAAAAGCTTTAAGCTAGTAGTAGGTTTCAAATCTCCCAAAGATGTATTGTTCAAAGATGATCTAAAAAAATGGAGTGAAAAATTAGATATTCTTGTAACAGTTGATGGAGCTGAGGAAGGATACGATGGAAATATAGGTCTTGTTACAAAATACATTCCACATTTAAATATAGAAGATATAAACAATATGTCTGCCATAGTTGTTGGACCGCCAATGATGATGAAGTTTACTGTGGGAGAATTTTTAAAAAGAGATTTAGACGAAAAAAACATATGGGTTTCTTATGAAAGAAAAATGTGTTGTGGTGTTGGTAAATGTGGACACTGTAAAATAGATGACACTTATATTTGTATAGATGGTCCTGTATTTGACTATTCTTATGCGAAAAATCTTATAGACTAGGGGGAAAGATAATGTTAAGAGATGTAAATACTAAAAAAGTAATGAAAAATGCTTATAGAATTACTAAACAAAAATATGAAACCTCTCTAAGAGTTAGAATTCCTGGAGGATGTGTAGATTCAGAAAGCTTGATGACAGTTTCAAAAATAGCTAATGAGTTTGGTAATGGAGAAATTCATATTACAACTAGACAAGGTTTTGAAATCCTTGGTATCAAAATGGAAGATATGGAAGCAGTAAATAAAATCATTCAACCTGTTATAGATAAAATGGATATTAATCAAGAAACAAAAGACTCAGGATATCCAGCAGCAGGAACTAGAAACATATGTGCTTGTATAGGAAATAAAGTCTGTCCAAAGGCACAATACAACACTACTGAATTTGCTAAGGAAATGGAAAAGGCAGTATTCCCAAACGATTTACATTTTAAAATTGCTTTTACCGGATGTCCAAATGACTGTATAAAAGCAAGAACTCATGACTTTGGAATAATAGGAATGACACTTCCTCTATATGATAAAAATAGATGTGTATCTTGCGGTGCATGTGTGAAAAAATGTGAAAAACTTTCTACAGGTGCTCTCAAAATGGAAAACTACAAAATAGTAAGGAATCACGACAAATGTATAGGATGTGGAGAATGTACACTAAACTGTCCAACAAGTGCATGGACTAGAGATGAAAATAAATATTATAGATTAGCTATTATGGGTAGAACTGGGAAGAAAAATCCAAGACTTGCTGAAGATTTTTTAGTTTGGGCAGATGAAGAATCAATTATCAAAATTGTTCTTAATACTTATAAATATGTTAAACAATATATAGATAAAGATGCTCCAGGAGGTAAAGAGCATATTGGATATATAATTGATAGAACTGGATTTATGGAATATAAAAAATGGGCTTTAGAAGGTGTAGAGTTTGCAGATATAGTTAAAGTAAATGAAAATATTTATTGGAGCGGCATAAAATATTAAAAATTCAGGAGGGTTTATTATGCATAATGAAACAGTATTAAAATTAAGCAACGCTGCAAAAAATAAGATTAATTTATTAAATAGAAGTAAATTAAAATACTTAGTATCAGCAGCTTTCGCAGGGTTATATGTGGGATTAGGAATCATATTAATATTTACAGTAGGGGGATTATTAAGTGCAGCAAACTCTCCTGCAACAAAAATCATAATGGGGTTGTCATTTGCAGTAGCACTATGCTTAGTGATAATGACAGGAACAGAATTATTTACTGGAAACAATATGGTTATGACTGCAGGTAGATTAAATAAAGGTGTCTCTACAGGAGATATGAACAAAGTATGGCTATCTAGTTTTGTTGGAAATTTACTTGGATCTATACTAGTTGCAGGATTTTTCGTTGGAACAGGTCTTGTAAATGAAGGCCCCATAATGGAATTTTTTGCAACAACTTCCATAGCAAAAGCATCAGCACCATTTATGTCATTATTCTTTAGAGGAGTTCTTTGTAATATATTAGTTTGTGTAGCAGTTTTATGTTCATTTAGAACTAACGACGATACAGCGAAAATACTTATGGTATTTTTATGTTTATTTGCTTTTATAACTAGTGGATTTGAGCATAGTGTTGCAAATATGACAATATTCTCTGTGGCTTTAATATCACCAGCTATTCAAGGAGCAACTTTAGCAGGAGCTGTTTACAACTTAGTTGCAGTAACTCTTGGAAACATGGTTGGTGGAGCATTAGTAATGGGACTTGGAGTTTTTATAATGGGAAGTGAAGACAAAAGTATAAGTAATTCTTCTGTAAAGCAAATATAAAAAAATGCATTACTTCGTCTAATCGTAGATGTGTGGGAAAAACATTTATTACTAAAAATATAAAGTCAATAGTTGATAATCAAAATGATTGCAATTATTGGCTTTATATTTATTTTTTTCTAATAGAGCCTAATATTCTAAAAAATTTTATTCAAATGTGATATAAAATAATTAATATGTCTAAATTGATGGTATTTTGTAGATGCATGTATTAATATATATATGTTAGTTGAAAAATATTTAAATGCTTGGGGGTTTATATGAAAATTTATATAGCAAGGCAACCTATTTTTAATAGTGATAAATTGCTATTTGGATATGAATTATTACATAGAAATAGTAATGAAAATAGATATGCAAATGTTGATGAAGATGAAGCTACAAGGGAGTTAACTTATAATGTTTTATCAGAATTTGATTTATATTCTTTGATTAAGAAAAAGTATGGTTTTATAAACTTTAATAAAGAATCATTAATGTCTGATATACCTTTGCTTTTCAATGCCGAGAACATTATAATTGAGATTTTAGAAAATACTAAGATGGATCAGGAGTTAATAGATAGAGTTGCTTTTCTTAAATATAAAAAATATACATTAGCACTTGATGATTTTGTGGATGATGGTACTTATGATTCATTATTACCTTATGTAGATATTATAAAAGTTGAATATAGTTTACTTGATTCATATAAAAGAAGAAAAATAGCTAGGAAATATAAAAATAGTAAAAAGCTTGTTGCAGAAAGAATTGAAACAGAGGATGATTATATAAATGCAATGAAAGATGGATATACCTTATTCCAAGGCTACTATTTTAGTAAACCTATAATGATATCAAAAGACAGCCTTAGCATTGCATCCTCGTCTTATTCACGTCTATGGGAAGAGATATCAAAAGGTAATCCTGATTTTGATGCTTTAGAAGAAATAATAAAATTAGATGCGGGATTGACCTATAAATTGTTATCTTTGATGCATACATCTATATATTATAGAGGAACTGAGATTAATTCAGTAAAACAAGCATTAGTACGTTTAGGAATTGTAGAAACTCAAAGATGGATAATGCTTTTGTTTTTACGTGATATGTCAGGCGAGGATAATGATGAGTTTGCAAAAGCATCTTTATTTAGGGCAACATTTATGGAAAAAATCATAACTAAATTAGATTATAACTATATGAGGCATGATGCATATATGATTGGATTATTATCATTAATAGATAATATTTTGGAGGAAGATATATTGTCAATTTTAGATCCTTTAGAACTATCTGAAATCGTTAAAATGGCATTTATAAATAAAGAGGGAGTATTATATGATTCTTTAGAATGTGTAAAAGAATATGAATTAAGTAATTGGGATGTAGTTGAGAAATTTAATAAAAATTATAATTTAGATAAAGAGATAATTTCATCTATATATTTAGAATCATTAAGATATGCTGATGCAATGTTTAGCAAATCTTAAGAAAATTTAAATACTAGGAAGCGCATAAAGGTGATATTTTGAAATATAAACTATTTTGATATATCACTTTTTATATACTCTTTTAAAATTATTAATTCATATATAATATATAAATTTTATATTTAACGAGTTTTTTAAGAAATTTAAAAAAGGTCGTAGATATTAAAGTATTTTAAATCTATAATTAGTATTAAAGGGAAATTTTAAGATTATCTATTTTGGAGGAATATTATGGAGGAAATGAATATATATAGAAATTTAAATGATGTGAGTACATTAAAATCTGATGAATGTGTAAAGGAAACGATTAGTCATATATGTAAAGACATATTAGAAAATACAGAAGCAAACGGAATATCCATATATATTTTCAATAAAAAAGAAAGAGCTTTAATTCCATTTATAGAATTGGGAGACGATATAAAATATACTAAAATATTTACTAAAATTAATATGGATACAAAAGAATTAGAAATTGTAAAACAGGAAGGTACAGAATTATATCATAGAGATAGAATTGAAAACTTAATAAATAGAAATAAGCACAAACATCATGAACTTGAAAAATCTTTTGAAAACAACATTATTAGTATGTACAAGCTTTCTGTAGATAATGAGTTTATTGGAAGTCTAAATATTATACACAAGGGAGAAACAGTATATAACAGCATGCCTTATGATTATATGAATGGTGTTTGTAAATTAATCTCAATAATTTTAAGAAGTTGGTTATTAAATAAAGAAGTAATTTTAGAAAATCAAAGAAGAACAATAATAGAAAATGAGCTTGATGAATATTTAGAAAAATCAACAGATTTAGTTTGCATATATAATGAAAATCAAAAAATAATAAATTTAAGCTCCAGTTGGACTAAAATACTAGGCTGGACCAAAGAAGAATTATTAAATACAGGTATATATGATTATATATATTTTGAAGATTTAAAAGAGTTAAGAGATATAAACAAATATCTATCAAGTATAGATGATAAAAAAAATAGAAAAACTGAAATCAAAACAAGATACTTATGTAAAAATGGCACTTATAAGTGGATTCATTGGAATATAGAGTATTCAGAAAAGATAAGTGGATATTTTGTTACAGGTAAAGATATTACAGAAAAAATAGTTGAGGAAGAAAGACAAAAGAATCTTGAAGAAAGAATAGAATTAGAAGCTATGAAAAGTGATTTCTTTACAAATATGTCTCATGAGTTTAAGACACCTTTAAATATTATTCTAGGTACAATGCAAGTTATGGAAAAGTGTTCTGAAAATTATGATGAAGTGTCAAATGATGATTTACAGAGATATTTAAAAAACATAAAACAAAATTCTTATAGACTTTTAAAGTTGGTAAACAACCTAACTGATATTAGCAAAATGGATATTGGATATTATAATATTTGTTTGAGTAAAAACAATATAGTTAGTATAGTAGAGGATATATGTTTATCCGTGGTAGAACATGCAAAAAATAAAGGTATAGAAATAATATTTGATACAGAATTTGAGGAAATTGAAATGGCTTGTGACCCAGATGCCATAGAAAGAGTAGTGTTAAATTTATTATCTAATGCTATTAAATATTCATTAAATGAAAATAGCAGAATACTTGTAAATATAAGTGATGACAAAGAATTTGTTTTTGTAAGCGTAAAAGACAATGGACGAGGTATACCAAAAGATAAATTAGAAATTATTTTTGATAGATTTGGACAAGTAAATGCAGATTGCAAAAGAAGATATGAGAGTAGTGGGATAGGGTTATATCTCGTTCAATCAATAATAAAACTTCATGGAGGAAATATAAAAGTTGATAGTGTAGAAAACGAAGGATCTACTTTTACTTTTGCCCTGCCTAAAAATTTAAAGATTAATGATGAAGTAAAAAATGTTTCTTCCTTTGAAAAAAATAATTCAAGTATAGAGAAATGTAAAATAGAATTCTCTGATATATATAATTAATGCATAGGTTGAAAACCTTTTTTTGAAATGATTAATCTATGTTGCTATATTTAGTAAGGGATAAAAAGGAGAGGGAATGAGTGGAAAGATTTAAAAAAATAGTATTATTTTTAATGCTTATGGTAATATCCATAAATATATTTGCATTTAAAGCATATGCAGAAGATGATGGTTACTATATTAAAAATATGGACGTAAATGTGGATGTAAATGACAAAAGAGAGTTTAAGATAACAGAAACTATAGATGTATATTTTAATGAAGAACGCCATGGAATTATTAGGAGTATACCTACATCTACACGATTAGAAGATTATACTATAAAAGACGTATCTGTAGATGGAGCGCCATATGAGATAGAAGATTCTTTTGACATGAAGATAAGAATAGGTGATGAAGATGAAACTTTAAGCGGTGATAAAACTTATAAAATTACATACACCATAGAAAATTACAACGAAGAAAGACCAGAAGGTGATTATATTTATTTTAACGTTCTAGGAGATCAATGGGACACAAATATTGAAAACTTTACGTCAACAATAACCTATCCTAATGAAGCGAATTTGGAGAAAATAAATGTTACCGATGGTGAATATGGTAATAAAAATTCAAAGAATGTACAATATAAGGTGGAAAATAATAAAATTTATGTAAATTCAATAAAAACTATACAACCCTACAATGCAATTACAGTAAATGCCATGTTGAATGAAGGTGCTTTCAAAAATGCACCAATAAAACAATATCCGTATACAATCGAAAATCAGTTTATAGACATTAATATAACAGATGATAAAAAATATGAAATACAGCGTGATTTCAAAATAAAAATAAATAAGAATTATACAGGCGAAGATAATCTTATGATTGACTTGTTTGACATTATAAAAGGTGAAAATTTTTATTTATTAGATATGAGTGTAAATGATAAAAGTGTATCATATAATGAAAAAGATGGAATTATTACTTTAGATAGTAATAAAGATGAATGTGATTTTAAAGTATCCTACACTATAGAGCCTAGGCTTAGTGATAATATTGTCTTTAAAATAGTAGGTACAACTTTAGACGGAAAATTAGAAAATCTGAAAGTAAATGTTAACTCACCATTTTTTATAGATGATGCAACAGTGAATTTTAATGAAAAGGGGGCTAATTTTGGAACTGATAGATTTAATTTACAAAAAAATGATAACAATGTAATATTTACAAACAAAAATACTATATATGCGGGGGAAGATGTAAAACTAAGTCTTGATATAGATCAAAATTTATTTGTAAGACCTTTACCCATATCTGCAAACATTGTGAGATTTGGTTCGCCTGTAATTTTACTTATAATTGTGTTTTTATTTTTTAGATTTAAAGATAAAAATCCAGTAACACCAGTGGTTCAATTTTATCCACCTAGATCTATGAATAGTGCAGAAGTTGGATATACTTTCAATGAAAATATTAGTAATTCACAAGTTACATCTATATTGTTCTATTGGGCAAGTGAAGGATATATAAAAATCATTATGAAGGAAAAGAATAAGTTTACCATTGAAAAATTAAAAGAGATAGGTAGTAATCATAAACCTTATGAAAAAAAATTATTTAATAGTTTATTTAGATATGGAAATGGTAAAAAAGTAACTGATGAAAAATTAAAAACTTATTTTGGAGAAGAAGTAAGTAAGGCAGCAAAAGGTGTGAGAGAAGAATTTAAATATGAAAAAAAATTGAGAGATAGTGCTTCTAAAAAATCAGGATTTTTATTAAGCATAATATCTTCAATACCTGTAATATCATGTATGATGGTAGCTAGAGAGGTAGACCATGGCTCCATAGTAGGCTATGTTATGTTTAGTATATTATTATTAGTTTTACATCTTGGATTTTACTTAGTTTTTTATCAATTATTAAAGAAAAGACATGGATTAATTAAGAAAAATAACAAAGTTATTGGTGTAATAGTTATTAGTTTTATTTATTTAATTATGATAATATTACCATTTTTATTCACTGACTTAGATGGATCTATAATAATAGTTAGTATATTAGTATCTTTAATTGGAAATATCTTAAGTAGTTGTGTTCCTAAAAGAAGTGATTATGGAAAAGAGTTGCTAGGCCAGATAGTAGGATTTAGAAACTTTATGGAAGTAGCGGAAAAAGAAAGGTTAGAAGCTCTGTTAGAGGAGGACCCAGAGTATTTTTATAATACACTTCCTTATGCGCAGGTTCTTGGAGTAACTAAAAAATGGACGAATAAATTTAAAGATATTTCTATGGAGCAACCATCTTACTATGACACTTATTATCCATTAAATAACTATATGGCATTAAATATGTTTGTAAATGATTTAAATAAAGTAGAATCTACAGCAAGTCACACTATAGATACTTCCTCTGGTAGCTCAGGAGGAGGATTCGGAGGTGGCGGATTTAGTGGTGGAGGCTCTGGAGGTGGCGGAGGCTCAAGCTGGTAGAATTAAATAAATGGAGGTGTGACGATGACAGGAATTATTATTTTAGTAGTAGCAGGTGTTGTTGTAATATGGGGTGTTTCAACATACAATAAACTTGTATCACTTAGAATGAATGTTAGAGAAGGTTTTTCTACAATTGATGTATTTTTGAAGAAAAGATACGACCTTATACCCAATTTAGTAGAAACAGTAAAAGGATATGCGGCTCATGAAAAGGAAACTTTGCAAAATGTTATACAGGCAAGAGGAAATGCTATTTCAAGCTCTCCAGAAGATAAGTTAAAATATGAAGGAGAATTATCAAATGCATTAAGTAGATTATTAATGATTTCAGAAAACTATCCTGATTTAAAAGCTGACAGTCAGTTTATAAACTTACAAAAAGAATTACAAAACATAGAGTCAGAAATTGAAAAATCAAGAAGATATTACAATGGAACAGTGAAAAATCTTAATAAAACTGTACAAAGTGTGCCAAGTTGTATAATTGCAAGTTTGTTTAAATTTGAGGAAGAATCTTTCTTTGAATTGGAAAATCATGAAGAAAGAGAAAATGTTCAGGTAAAATTCTAGATTTAAAAAATAGCAAAAATCAATACTAGAAAGTATGAATTATATAAAAAAGTCATTGGGAAAATAACTCCAATGACTTTTTTTATGAAAAATGAATGGATTAATTGCTAAACATAATGCCATTGCGAAAATAATTTTTAAATAAAATTTTTAAATTTTGTTTAAGGCAAAAGGTGGCGGGTATATATAAAAACATAAGTAAGTATTAACATTTAAAATTGACTACTAAAAGTAAGAGAATATAAATAAAAAATGGAGGAAATAGAAAATGAAAAAATTTGTTTGTACAGTATGTGGTTATATACATGAAGGAGAAACTGCTCCAGAAGTATGTCCAGTATGTAAAGTAGGAGCTGAAAAGTTTGAAGAAATGAAAGGTGAAATGAACTGGGCTGATGAACATAGAATAGGTGTAGCTCAAGGCGTTGACGAAGAAATAGTTGAAGGATTAAGAGCTAACTTTGTTGGAGAATGTACAGAAGTAGGAATGTACTTAGCTATGTCAAGACAAGCTGATAGAGAAGGACATCCAGAAGTTGCAGAAGCTTATAAAAGAATAGCTTTCGAAGAAGCAGAACATGCTGCTAAATTCGCTGAGCTATTAGGTGAAGTAGTTGTTGCTGATACTAAGAAAAACTTAGAAGCTAGAGTTGAAGCAGAATACGGAGCTACTGAAGGAAAGTTAAAAATAGCTAAGAGAGCTAAAGAATTAGGATTAGATGCTATACATGATACAGTTCATGAAATGTGTAAAGATGAAGCTAGACATGGTAAAGCATTCTTAGGATTATTAGAAAGACACTTTGGAAAACAAGCTTAATTATAAAAAATTTAATAGTAAAAGAGATAGAGAGTTATTAAATAATGGCTCTCTATTTCTTTTTATGAAAAACTATTTTTTAGACTAATAATATAATTTAATAATTCATTTATACTATCTGTTAAAACATGGATTTTTACTTTTATAATAACAAGTTACTAATATAGAGATTATATAGAGTATAATTAAATAAATGATACTAGAAGTAAAAATGTGGTAAAATATGTAGTAAAAATACATATAAAAATATTATTAATTGGGTAAGAGGGGATTGGAAATGTTATCAATATACAATAAAATTAGTGATTATATTATTGTGTTAAGTTGTACTGGGAAAATAATTTTTTGCAATGAAAGTTTGTTAAAACGTTTAAATTACAATATAGGAGATATACTTGACTTAAATATTCTAGAAGTTACTAAAAGTAAAGAAAATAATGTTAAGGATAGACTTATAGAGTTAGAAGAAATGAATATAACATTAGATTTTTATACAAAATCCAATGAATTAGTCAAAATAAATTCCAACATTATCATAGAATATTTTAATAATGAGAAAAGTATTTTTATAATAGGTAAAGAAGTAGATTCAAAATCATATACAATGGAGATGCTTGAAGACCTTTTAGATAATATTAAAATTGCGGCATTTATTACAAATGAAGATGGTAAGTATTTATATGCAAACAAATCATTTAACGATATATTTAATTTGACAAGAGAAGATATAATAGGAAGCTATAATAGTTATTATTTTAAAGACGAGATTTGTAAAGAAATTGAAGTAAATAATAGAGAGGTATTGAACAATAAAAGTCCTAAAATATTTAATCAAAAATTAGTAGTTAATGAAAATGTTCATTGGTATAAAAGCTACAAATGCCCACTTTATGATAAAAATAATAGATTTAAATATATAGTAGCTATAGCAGAAAATATTAGTTTGGCAAAAGCAGTATCAGAAGAGGTGTATAAAAATTTTAATAGAACAATGACTAATAGTGATTATAATGATATTAAACACCATAATGCAGATTTAAATAAAATACTAAGTAATATAGGAGAGTGCATTCTTGATTGTACACAGGCAGATGGGCTGTCTATATTAATGTATGATAACGGTAAAGAAGGTTTAATACCTTTTATAAAACTAAAGAATGCGAATAAACATCTTAAGAATATAAAATTTATACCATGTAGAATAGATAATATATACTCAGAAAAATATAAAAGTCACTTTAATACTATGTATTCAAAGGGCCAAATAAGCAATTTACCAATCTACAATCAAATATGTATTGAAGGATTGGATTATGCTGCAAATTATAGAATAGAACTAAGCAATGAATTTATCGGGATTATAACTTTAAGTTATATTAGTGGAAATTCACCTAAATATAACAGTGACGAGTATATGAAGCATATATGTAACAAAATAGCCATGATAATAAAAAATATTAGACTCTCAAATCAAGTGTTTGCGGAAAATAAAATGCGCAAATATACTGAAATAGAGTTAGAGCAGTATTTAAAAGTTTCCGCAGACTTAGTATCTATGGTAGGCAAAGATGGATATTTTAAGAGAGTAAGCCCAAACTGGTATAAAGTTTTGGGGTGGAAAGAAGAAGAATTATTATCGATGCCGATAGATTATATTGTTCATCCTAAAGAAGCAGAAAATTTTAGGATGAACAATTCTAGAGACAATGATGGTGACATAACTAGACATATTATTAGATTTAGACATAAGAATGGGCACTATGTTCATCTTGAATGGAGTAGCATGTACATATCTAATCAAGGAGTATATGTGACAGCGGCAAGAGATATTACAAAAAACCTAGAAATAGAAAGAGAAAAAAGAAACTTAGAAGAAGCAGTTCAGTTGGAAATTGTAAAGAATGAATTCTTTTCGAATATGTCTCATGAATTTAGAACACCAATAAATATTTTAATAGGTACTATGCAACTTATTAATAAAAATATTGAACAAAATAATCTAGATATAGAAAATTTAAAAAAACATCTTAATTATATAAAACAAAATTCTTATAGATTGTTAAGATTAGTAAATAATTTAATAGATATAAGCAAGATGGATACAGGAGTGTATGAACTAAGATCATCTAATCAAAACATTATAAATGTGATTGAAGATATAACTGTTTCAGTGGCAGATTATACAAAAGATAACAAAATAAATCTTATATTTGATACAAATGTTGAAGAGTTAATTACTTGTTGCGATCCAGATAAAATAGAAAGAATTATGTTAAATCTTTTATCAAATGCTATAAAATATACACCAGAGAATGGATATATAGAGGTAGATATTAATGCTACAGAAAAGGACGTAATTATTTCAGTAAAAGATACTGGTACAGGTATTCCAGATGATAAATTGGATATTATATTCGATAGATTTGGACAAGTTGATGGTTCGTTTAATAGGATGTGTGAAGGTAGTGGTATAGGATTATCACTAGTGAAAAACTTGGTAGAAATGCATGGAGGAAAAATAAATGTAACAAGTAAAGTCAATGAAGGATCAAAGTTTACATTTAATATTCCTATTAAGTTGAAAGAAGAAAATAATAAAGATTATGATTTTGATAGAAAATTTAAACATGTAGAAAGGTGCGACATAGAATTTTCAGATATATATAGTGTATAAATTGAAGAGAGCCTTTAAATACTAAACTACAATAGCCTCCTATATAAATATAGGGGGTTATTATTTTGTTAATTTGTTATTTATTTTGTAAAAATATAGAAATTTTTGTGGTGGTTATGCTAAAATGGTTACAAAAGGGTTACAAAAATTACAAATAAGTTACAAAATGAGGTGATGTGTGGAATATGATTTTTAACAAAAATGCAAAAACTATTTCAAAAGGAATGGCTGTAGGTGTGTTAGCTACAAGTATTATGCCAACAATAGCTATCAACGAAAATGTGGAAGCTAGTGAAGTTAGGAGTAGCAAGGTTGTAGAAGTTACATGTGATGCTCTTAATGTTAGAACAGGATCTAGCACAAAATATTCTATAGCTGGCACAGTGAGAAAAGGAACAAAACTTGAATATATATCAACATGCAGCAATGGATGGTATAAGGTTAAATATAAAGGAAGTACTAGATATGTAAGTAATAAATACTCAAAAGTAAAAAGTGGTTCTACTTCAACTTCGACTTCTAAAACTGTGCAAGTTACAGCAAGCAGAGTTAATATAAGAAGTGGAGCTGGAACAAAGTATTCTATAGTAGGTACAGTAAGTAAAGGAACAAAGCTTAAATACATATCAAGATGTAGCAATGGATGGTATAAGGTTGAATACAAAGGAAAAACAAGATATATTACTGATGAATATACTAAGATTTCAGGATCAACAACTACATCAGATTCAATAAGAAAAGTAGGTAAGGTTACAGCATCAGCACTGAATGTAAGATCAGGTGCTTCTGCTAAACATAGTGTTAAAAAAACAATTAAAAAGAATAGTGTTGTTGGTGTAATATCATCATATAGTAATGGATGGTCTAAGGTAAAATTATCTAGCTCGTCTACAGGGTATGTATCTACAAAGTACTTAAAGGTATACGCTGGAGATTCAAGTGATATAAAAGTAAGTTATAAATCAACATCTTCTTCTGATAAGCCGTCAAGTAATTCCAAACTTGATAAAGTACTATCTACAGTTAAAGCGCAAGTAGGTAAACCATATGTTTATGGTGCTGCAGGGCCTAATTCTTTTGACTGTTCAGGGCTTACATATTATGCTTATAAAAAAGCAGGAATATATCTAAATAGAACATCGAGAGATCAAGCTAAAAATGGAAAACATGTAAGTAAAAGTAATTTAAAAGCAGGTGACTTGGTATTTTTTAATAGTGGAACAAATTCTATTAAACATGTGGGCATGTATGTTGGTAATGGTAAATTTATTCACTCACCAAGTCCAGGAAAATCAGTAAAATACGAAAGTTTGTCAACATCATATTACGTTAAGGGATATGTTACGGCAAGAAGAATAATATATTAGATTATTATTGTTTTAATAATAATTATATATTTTTAAATATACGTATTTATTTAAAATCACCTCTATATGAGGTGGTTTTTTATTATGTAATATAAAATAAAAGAACAAACATCGCATAAAAAATAAAAAAAATAAAAAAATGTTCGTAAAAAAACTTGTAAAAAAATGGAGGAACATATATAATTAAAAATGGAAAGACGAACAATAATATACAAATAAACAATTTGGTTTTGATAAAGGGAGAATTTTATGAACAAAAGAGTAATTTATCAGCTAGACGGAAGACCTAAACTAACGGAAGCAATACCATTAGGTTTACAACATATATTGGCAATGTTTGTAGGAAATGTTACACCACTTATAATAATCTCAAATGTTCTAAACCTGGATGATGCTACAAAAGCATCACTAATACAATGTGCCATGTTTGTATCTGGTATAGTAACATTAATGCAATGTTATCCACTTGGGCCAATAGGAGCAAAGCTTCCTATAGTCATGGGAACTAGTTTTGGTTTTGTACCTGCTGCTACAGCAATAGGTGTTAAATATGGAATAGAAGGAATACTAGGAGCTTGTTTAGTAGGGGCATTATTTCAGATATTAGTGGGTGGATTAGTATTAAAACGTATAAGAAAATATTTCCCACCAGTAGTTACAGGAATAGTTGTTTTAACTATGGGAATCGCACTTTTACCAACTGGAGTTAATTATTTTGCAGGTGGTGTAGGGGCAGCTGACTTTGCTTCACTATCAAATTTATTTTTAGGAACAATCGTACTTATAACAGTTATATTTTTTAAACAATATACTAAAGGAATGCTTAGTATATCATCAGTACTTATCGGATTAATAGTTGGATACTTAGTAGCTATACCTATGGGTAAAATAGATTTCTCATCTTTATCTCAGGCTGCGTTTATATCTATACCAATGCCATTTCAATTAGGATTTTCATTCCATATGGATGCTATAATAGCTATGATATTTGTATATATGGTTTCAACAGTAGAAACTATAGGAGATACAACAGCCATAGCGAACTCTGGTCTTGGTCGTGAGGCTAGTGAAAAAGAAATAGTTGGAGCAGTTTTAGCAGATGGTATAGGAAGTTTCATAGGAGCTATATTTAATGTATTGCCAAATACGTCTTTTGGTCAAAATGTTGGTATAGTAGCTATGACAAAAATAGTTAATCGATTTGTTGTCGCAACAGGAGCTTTCATATTAATAATATCGGGTATATTCCCAAAAGTAGGAGCACTTATATCTTTAATGCCAGCGAGTGTACTTGGAGGCGCTTCTATAGTAATGTTCTCTATGATAGTAGTAAGTGGGATAAGACTTATAACTACTGATAAACTAACTGAAAGAAATGCAATGATAATTGCTGTATCATTAGGATTAGGCCTTGGAGTTGCTTATGTTCCAGGATTCTTTGATGCTTTTCCAGAGTCTATACAATTAATATTTGGAGAATCAAAAACTGTATTACCTGCCATATTAGCAGTAATACTTAACATGGTTTTACCTAAGGAAGAAATGTGCGAAGAAAATGCACTTACTGCATAAATATAAAAAAGATATATAAGAAATTCTTATATGTCTTTTTTTATATGATAATGAAATATTCATAAATACGAACATTATTTAAAAAAAATGATAAAATGTTTAGAAGAATCTAGTTAGTTATGATATAATATACAAGGTTAAAATTATGATGACAAAATATATTTTATGGGAGGAAGAATTATGTTTACACTAATGGAATTAGTGCAACCTCAGTCACTTGAAGAAGCTTATGAGATACTTACAAAAAGAAAAAACAACATAGTTATAGGAGGTAGTGCTTTCCTTAGAATGGGGAAAAAAAGAATAGGCGCGGGGATAGATTTATCTGCCTTAAACTTAAACATTATAGAAGAAAGTTCAGATTATATAGAAATAGGAGCTACGACTACACTAAGAGATTTAGAAGTTAGCCCTATATTAAATAAATACTTTGATGGAGTTTTACCAAAGTCAGTTAGAGATATAATAGGTGTTCAATTTAGAAATGTAGTAACTGTTGGAGGAAGTGTATTCTCTAGATATGGTTTCTCTGACTTAATAGTAGGTTTACTGGCGCTACAAACAGAAGTAGAGTTATATAATGGTGGAAGAATATTATTAGAAGAATTCCTAAATAAAAAATATGAAAAGGATATACTAGTTAAATTATATATAAAGAAAAACAATGCAAATGCTATATATAAATGTATGAGAAATTCAAGGAGTGATTACCCTATATTAAATATGGCTGTATCTAAAGAAAATGATAACTTGAAAATATGTGTAGGTGCTAGACCTCAAAGAGCAACTATAGCAGTTAAAGCAAGTGAATTTTTATCACAGAATGAATTAAATGAAGAAAATATAATGAAGGCAAGTGAAATAGCTGCCGAAGAATTAGTATTTGGTTCAAATATGAGAGCTAGCAAGGAATACAGAAAAGCTATATGTAAATCACTAGTTAAAAACGCTTTAATGGAGGTATCATCATGTTAATCACAATGAATGTAAATGGAAAAAAAATTGATATAGATGTGGAAGCTGACGAATATTTAGTAGATACACTAAGAAGAGTAGGAAATCTAAGTGTAAAAAGAGGTTGTGACACTGGATGTTGCGGGCTATGTAGTGTATGGATAGATAAAAGACCAACTTTATCATGTTCCACATTATCTGTCAGAGCTAATAATAAAAATATTACAACAATAGAAGGCTTACAAGAAGAAGCAAGTGAATTTGCAGAGATACTTGTTAAGGAAGGTGCAGAGCAATGTGGATTCTGTTCACCAGGATTTATAATAACTGTAATAGCTATGAAAAGAGAGCTAGAAAATCCAAGTGAAGAAGAAATAAAACATTATTTAACTGGAAATCTATGTAGATGTACAGGATATATGGGGCAACTTAGAGCAATAAAGACATATATGGGGGTAAAGTAATATGAAAATAGTAGGTAAAGGCATAGCAAAAATAGATGGAATGTCAATAGCTACTGGTAAGCCAGTATACACAGATGATTTAGCAGCTAAGGAAGCCTTAGTAGTTAAAATACTGAGAAGTCCACATCCTTATGCAGTTATAGAAGAAATAGATATAAAAAGAGCCATGATGGTACCAGGAGTTGAATGCGTTTTAACATATAAAGATGTGCCACAAAATAAATTCACATTAGCTGGACAATCATTTCCAGAACCATCTCCTTATGACAGATTAATACTAGATAAAACAGTAAGATATGTGGGAGATGAAGTAGCTATAATAGCAGCAAAGGACGAAAAAACTGCCATAAAAGCTATGAAGATGATAAAAGTTAAGTACAATGTATTAACTCCAGTAACGGATATGGAAAAAGCTATAGACAATGAAAGTATAGTACATACAGAAGATTTACATTGTAACTTCGATATAGGAATGGAAAGAGAGAGAAATATAGTATCTAAACATTTATATGAAAAAGGTAATGTAGAAGAAGAATTATCAAAATGTGATATAGTTGTTGAAGACACATATTATACACAAGCACAATCTCATGGGATGATGGAAACTTATAGAGCTTACAACTACTTAGATCATATGGGAAGATTGGTTGTAGTAAGTTCTACACAAATACCTTTCCATGTAAGAAGACATGTAGCAAGAGCTTTAGATATGCCATCAAGCAAAGTAAGAGTTATAAAACCAAGAATTGGTGGTGGTTTTGGTGGAAAGCAAACGGCATGCGTGGAAATATTCTCTGCACTTGTTACTTTGAAAACAGGAAAACCAGCTAAAATAATATACGATAGAAAAGAAACTTTTACATGTACAACATCTAGACATGCCATGAAACTAAATGTAAAAGTTGGGGCAGATAAAGATGGAACAATAAAAGTTATAGATATAGATGCTCTATCAGATACAGGAGCATATGGAGAACATGCTTCTACTACATTTGGACTAGTTGGAGAAAAAACTATGCCTATGTATGGAAAGTTAAAAGCTGCTAGATTTAAAGGAAATGTAGTATATACTAATAAAACACCATCAGGAGCATTTAGAGGATATGGAGCTACTCAAGGATGTTTTGCAGTTGAAGCAACTATAAATAAGTTAGCAACTAAATTAAATATGGATCCAGTAGATGTAAGATTTAAAAACATAATAAAAGAAGGAGAAGTATCTCCAGCTTACGATAAGCATTTAAATAGTGTTGCCTTAGATAGATGTATTAAAAAAGGTAAAGAGCTTATAAAATGGGATGAAAAATATCCTTCTAGAGAAATATCCCCTAAAAAAGTAAGAAGTGTGGGAATGGCCCTTACTATGCAGGGTTCTGGAATAGCTGGAATAGACACTGCATCTATAGAAATAAAATTAAATGATGATGGTAACTATACACTACTTACTGGTTCAACAGATATGGGTACAGGTAGTGACACTATACTTGCTCAAATGTGTGCAGAAATTTTAGAAACTACAATGGACAAAATAGTAGTAAACTCAGCAGATACAGACTCTTCGCCATATGATCCAGGTTCTTATGCATCAAGTACTACTTATGTTACAGGTATGGCTGTAGTAAAAGCTGCAATAGAACTGAAAAATAAGATAGTAAACCTTGGAGCAGAAAGATTAGGACTTAATAAAGAAGATGTAGAGTTTGACGGAAGCTGTGTAAAGTCATTAGATGGAGATAAATCAATATCAGTATTTGATTTGGCAGTAGACGTAACTGTTGGACCTAATAAAGACCAACTAATAGGATATGCTACTCATGGAAGTCCAGTTTCACCACCACCATTTATAGCAGGATTTGTGGAAACAGAAATAGATAAAGAAACTGGAAAAGTTGATATAATAGACTATGTGGCGGTAGTTGACTGCGGAACAGTAATTAATAAAAACTTAGCAAAAATACAAGTAGAAGGTGGAATAGCTCAAGGTATAGGTATGGCATTATATGAAGATGTTGTTTATACAAGTAAAGGTGAATTAGCATCTAATACATTTATGCAATACAAAATACCAACTAGAAAAGATGTTGGTAATATAATAGTAGACTTTGAAGAAAGTTACGAGCCAACGGGACCATTTGGAGCAAAATCTGTAGGTGAAGTTGTTGTAAATACACCATGTCCAGCCATAGAAAATGCAATTTACAATGGTATAGGAATAAATTTAAATACTTTACCTATGACACCAGAAAAAGTATTTATGGCCATGATGGAAAAGTAATGAACTTAATTGACACTTTTGATATAAAAAATAAAGATATAATAACTATTGTGGGAGCAGGGGGAAAAACATCTTTGATGTTCTCTGCTTCCTCTTTACTTAGAAAAGATTATAAGGTGTTACTTACAACAACAACAAATATATATGTTCCCAGTGAAAAGTTTTATGACAAGATGATTATGCTAAGTGAAATGAAAAATAATGATTATAATAATCTAATAGAAAAAAGCAATAATGGAGTATATGTAATAGGGAATAAAATAGTAAATAACGTAGAATCAAATAAATCTAAGATAAAAGGTTTAAGCTTTGAAGTGTTAGATAAAATAACACCTTACTTCGATATAGTAATAATAGAAGGTGATGGTTCCAAGGAAAAACCACTTAAAGGATGGAAAGATTTAGAGCCTGTTGTTTATAATAAAACAACTAAAACTATAGGGGTAGTAGACATTAAAACTATAGGATTAAATATTAATGAAGATAACATTCATAGACTAGATGAATTTTTAAAGATTATAAATGATAAAGAATCACAAAAAGTAAAAGTAAAACATCTAAAGAGTGTTATTTTAGATAAAAATGGATTATTTAAATTTTCTGGAGGAGAAAAAATTTTATTTATTAATAAGACAGAAAATATAAAAGATAAAAGAAATGCTACCTTACTTATAAATAAAGTGAAATATGAAAATTCATCGTATATTAATAAGTTTATATATGGAAGCATTCTAAAAAATGAATTTTTATTTAATAATAGCGAAACTATTTAATGTAATACAAAATATCTATAACAGCATCATATTATAAAGGCGTTAAAAAACTATAAAATATTGTATAAATATGGAAAATATGTTCAAATATATAGTAGTATAAAATTAGAAGCTTATGTATTAGTACCTGTATTCTTATTATGAGAAGAATAGCTTTTTAGAAAAATAATGATTTTAGGAGAATTATAAAATGAAAAATGAAGTAAGTAATAATGGTATAGCTACTAAAAATTTGAACAGTTCACAAAACTATAACAAAGATAAGAATGTGTATTTTGCATATTATATAGCAGGGTTGATAATATTGGCAGTATTTTTAAATTTGGCTGTAAAAATTGATAGTACAGATGAGTATTACGAAAAATATTATGTATTACAAGAGTATATGAATAATTACGAAGATATACACGATAACCAAGATACAGACGATAATGAAGACGTGGATAATAATGAAGATTTAGATAATAGTAATGAAAATAATGAGTATATAAATGAAGAAGATAATCCTCATACTGATACTCATATAAATGAAAAATATTAAAATATTTTTAATGAATTAACAAAAAGGATGATAAACTTGATTTCAGCAATAATTATGGCCTCAGGTTTTTCGAAGCGTATGGGTCAAAACAAACTTCTTATGAAGTACAATAATAAGTTTTTAATTGAGTACACTTTAAATATAATATCAGAAGGTAATTTTAAGCAGAAAATATTAGTTACTCAATATGAAGAAATAAAAGAGTTTGGAGAAAAATTAGATTATAAAGTAGTAAGTAATATATATCCGAGTAAAGGTCAAAGTGAATCTATAAAACTAGGAGTAAAAAACTGTGATTATTGTGAAGGATACATGTTCTTTGTTGGAGATCAGCCTCTTATAAATAAAAAGGATATAGAAAAGCTAATAAAAGTTTTTAAAGAAGATACAGACTGTATTGTTATACCAAAGTATAAAGATAAGAGTGGAAATCCAGTCATATATCCAAGTACATATAAAGAACAGTTGTTAAACTTAAGAGGAGATAAAGGTGGTAAAAGTATCATCAAATCTTCACATAAAATAAAATATGTTAATGTTAGGGAAAATACCCTATTTGATGTTGATAATATAGATGATTTTAATAATCTTTTAAGAAGAAGGGCAGAAAATGAAAAAGGACATAATAGTAATTAGGGGTGGTGGAGACATAGCCACAGGAACGATATACAAGCTTCATAGATGTGGATTTAAAGTAGTAATTCTAGAAATAGAAAATCCATCTGCCATAAGAAGATCAGTGTGTTTTAGTGAAGCTGTATACGAAAATAAAATTGTGGTGGAAAATGTTGTATGTGAGAAAGCAAATAATATAGAGGAAGTATACTCTATTTTAGATAGAAATGAAATTCCTGTGATTATAGATCCATCTGGAAATTATATTGAAAAATTAAAACCATTGGCATTAGTAGATGCAATATTAGCAAAGAGAAATTTAGGTACAAGAAAGGATATGGCACCAATAACTATAGCATTAGGACCAGGGTTCTGTGCAGGAGAAGATGTGGACATAGTAATAGAGACTATGCGAGGTCATGATTTGGGAAGAATAATAGAAAAGGGATATGCTATTTCTAATACAGGTATACCTGGGACTGTAAAAGGAGTAAGTAAAGATAGAGTAATATACTCACCATCATCAGGGATAATATCAAATATGAAAGAAATTGGTGATATAGTAAAAAAAGGAGAAGTTATAGCTAAAATAAATGATACTGAAAATGAAACTATAACTGAAGTAAAAGCTACTATAGATGGAGTTTTGAGAGGAATAATTAGAGATAAAAGTAAGATAAAAGTAAGATTAAAAATAGCTGATATTGATCCACGTATAGAAGAAGTGAAAAATTCTTATACCATATCCGACAAAGCTAGAACAATTGCTGGTGGAGTGTTAGAAGCTGTATTATATATGAAACAAAGACATGAGGGTAGATAAATGGACGAAATTTTATTAAAAGAAATATACAATGAAGTGAAAAAAGGATACAAAGTGGCTCTTGCCACAATAACAAAAACAATAGGCTCTACACCTGGAAAAATGGGAGCGACTATAACGGTATTTCAAGGTGGTAATGTTATGGGAACTGTTGGTGGTGGAATGATAGAGCATAAAGTTATAAACAAATGTATTGAATGTTTGAAAAGTGGGGACGATTGCAACTTTGAATATACTTTAAATGATTCTGGGAACTTAGGTATGCAATGTGGTGGAACTGCTTATGGATATATAAAAATATTTAAGCCAAAGCCAAAACTTTTAATAATCGGCGGTGGACATATAGGTTTGGCACTATTTAAAATAGCTAAAAATTTAGACTTTTACACTGTTGTAGTAGATGATAGAGAAGATTTTGCAAATACTGATAGATTTGAAAATGCAGATGAAATTTATGCTGGAGATATAGCTAAAATAGTTGAAGATATGGATATTAACGATAATACTTATGTGATTATAGCTACTAGAGGCTATGAAGGTGATCTTATTAGCTTAAGAAGTGTAATAAATAAAAATGCCAACTATATAGGCATGATAGGTAGTAGAAAAAAATGGATTAAAGTTAAAGAGAGTTTAATTGAAGAAAATGTGATTAAAGAAAAACTAGATAATGTTTATGCTCCTGTTGGTATAAATATTTCATCTAATGATGTGGATGAGATAGCTTTTGGAATAATGGCTGAGATACTTCTTGTTAAGAATAGAGGGAGTCTCACTCATAGGAGAGATAAATAGGGTAAAAGTATATGAAAAAATAAGAGCTTCCCCTTGAATTATACAATTTAGGAATTATAAATTATTGAAATAAGTAGAATATGAAAATTATAAGTATAATAAACAACAATTTATTTACAAATATTGATTTTTATTAAAAAATATTATAATTAAAGTGAATTAAATACTAAACAAAAAGGGAGTACACATGTAGTACATTGAACGTAAATTTGATTACGGTACAAAATACTTATATGTGTATTTTTGTTGTTTAAAGATAATTATTAAAAAAGGAAGGAATATGTTTTATGCCAGCAACAAAATCATAAAAATTATTATTTGCACTTTTAACTGTAATAATAACAGTATATTTACTTGTATTTGACGCAAGTAAACTTGATAATTTGGAGAAAATTAAAGGTTTAAATGTCAAAGATGAAGTGTTTATGTCAATGAACCAAGTAAACTAATTATTAGATAGTTGTTGAGTTTATAAATAGAGAATTTAATAGTGGGTATTAAAAGGTTGAAAAGATTGAACAGTTTAAACAATTTAACCCACTGGAATAATAAATAATTAAAAAATAAAATTAATATAATTAATCAATCTAAAAAGTATGAGCGTTATAAAGAGTTTCAAAAAATGTAAACTTTTTTATAAGTTGGCATGGTATTTGCTTTATATAAACTAAGAATTTGGTGATACCAGATTATTAAGATTTATATAAACATAAGGAAGGTGAATTTATAATGAAAATACTTGAAACAACAAATGCACCAGGGGCTATAGGACCTTATTCACAAGGATATCAAATAGACAACTTTGCATTTACATCAGGTCAAATACCAGTAAATCCAGAAGATGGATCAGTACCAGAAGGGATATTGTTACAAGCGGAACAAAGTTGTAAAAATGTTAAAGCTATATTAGAGTCAGCTGGAACTAACATCGAAAATGTATTTAAAACAACATGTTTCTTAGCTGATATGGCAGATTTTGCAGAATTTAATGAGGTATATGCAAAATACTTTATATCTAATCCAGCTCGTAGTTGTGTAGCAGTTAAAGAATTACCGAAGGGTGTGCTTTGCGAAATAGAAGCTATAGCTGTTATAAACAAATAAAAAATTTACATAAAAATTATAAATTAAAAGGGAGAGAATTATTATGAAAATAACTGTAGTAGGAAGCCATTTATGTCCAGATACATTATATGCATTATGCCAATTAAGAGATAGAAATATAGAGGTTGATTTTAAAAATTTATCAGCAAGTTTACCAGATTTAAAAGAATATTTAGCTCTTCGCCAAGGTTTAGATATATATGAAGAAGTAAGAGCTACAGATGGTATAGGAATACCATGTTTTATATTAGAAAATGGAACTAAAACATTAGATTTAAATGAAATATTAGGAAAATAACTTAATAGCGATTATATTGATAAGCCGCTTTTTTATAAAAAGTGGCTTATTTTATTATGAAATTTGATTTTCAAAAAGATTATTGATATAATTGGACTTAATAAATATATGGATGGTTTACAAGGAGCGGTGATGGAAAAAAGAGAACTAGCTATAATAACACTAAAAAAAGATGCAGGAGAGGTTTATTCAAATCAAATAAAGTATTTTTTAGGCAGTAATATAAACATAAACCTTTATTCTTTTGAAGAAGATAATCTTAATCTATTACATGAAAAACTAATCGTTCTTTCTGTGAGATTAAAATATGATGAAATCTCAGCAATGTGTTCAAATGATACACAAATAATCATACCTAATTTAACCTTCGAAAAATCCAGTGTAAAAAAAATATCAAAACTAGATGAACACAAGAAGGTATTTGTATATAATTTATCTAAAAGTATGGCACTTGAAACTATAACGATTATACATAAGCTAGGAATTAATATACAAAACTTTATACCTAGCTACCCTGGAGCTGATAATATTTTACCTGATTCTATAGTTTTATCACCAGGAGAAGAAATTTTAATAGATTGCCATAACTGTAAAATAATTGACCTTGGATATAGAATAATAGATTTAGGATGTATAGCTGATATAGCAATTCACCTAGACTTAAAGCACTTAATAAGAGAGGATTTATTGAATAAATTTATAGCTAAAGTTGTTCCTACTAGCTACATTACAGAAAAACTTTTATTAAGCCAAACTAGACTAGAAAATAAATTTGATTTTTTATTGGCATCAATAGATGAAGGCTTAGTGTGTATAAGTGAAGATAAAATTGTTCAGTTTTACAGTCATGCAGCAAGAGAGATACTAGATGTAAATGAAAATGGAATGACTGGAAAATATATTGGTGATTATATAAAATCTTTTGATTTTAGACAGTTAAAGAAGGAAAGTGCAAATATACAGAAGGTTGTTAGAGTTAAAAACATAGATATAAATTTAGATATTAGATATGCAGATATATGTGGATTTAGAGGTTTTATAATAAAACTTGCTAAGTTTTATGTATCTGAGAAAAAGCAAGCAAAGCTTAGAGCCCAGCTTATGAACTCTGGAAATGTTAGTAAATACAATTTTGAAGATATAGTTGGATGCAGTGAATCTATTATGGAAAGTAAAAAAATTGCTTATAAAATGGCTCAATCAAATTCTTCTATATTGATAATTGGTGAAAGTGGTACAGGAAAAGAACTTTTTGCTCAATCTATTCACAGTGCATCTTATAGAAGTGAAGGACCATTTGTTGCGGTAAACTGTAGTACTTTTCAGGAAGGACTTTTGCAAAGTGAACTTTTTGGTTATGATGAGGGGGCTTTCACAGGTGCAAAAAAAGGTGGAAAGATAGGACTTTTTGAAATGGCCAATAAAGGAACTATATTTTTAGATGAAATTGGAGAGATGGATTTAAATTCACAGGCTAGCCTGCTTAGAGTCATACAAGAAAGACAGATTAGAAGAGTTGGTTCAGATAAGGTTGTTGATCTAGATATAAGAATTGTAGCAGCTACAAATAGAGATTTAAAGAAATTAGTTTGTGAAGGTAAATTTAGAAAAGATTTATTTTATAGATTAAATGTTCTTCCTTTAAAAGTAAGTCCATTGAGAGAACGGGTAGATGATTTATTTTTAATATTTGAATCATTTAAGAAAAATTTAGATGCTAACTTTATACTTTCAGATGAAGTTGTAGATATATTTAAAAGATATAATTGGGACGGAAATATAAGAGAATTAAGTAATTTAGCTGAGTATTTTTCATATACAGGTAAAGATATAATTGAAGTGTCTGATCTACCAGAATATATCCTTGAATCTTTAGAACAAAGAGATCCATGTGAAGAAATAGCAAAAGAAGAAAAAAGCTATGATAAATTTAAATTTAAGAGACTTATAAGTGATTATATTTTTGTACTTAGCAAAATGAATCAAGCTTATAACCTTAAACAAAGAATAGGAAGAAAGAAAATATACGAATATGCATTGGAAGAACAAGTGTTTTTAACCGAACAACAAATTAGGAGTATTCTCCTTGAACTTCAAGAGTATGAACTTGTAAAAGTTTTATCAGGACGTGGAGGATCTATAGTTACTGAAAAGGGAAGGTCATTTTTAAAAGAACATGGAAAGTAAAATCTAGATAAAAACAGGTTTAATTGGGTGAAATGTATAACCGTTAAACCTGTTTTTTTATTTGCTGGTTACTTTTATAATAAAAATTAATAAGTCAAAAAAAATTGAACAAAAACAATTACATTTATTTAATTTAAAATAAAAAAGACTGTTTAAATTTCAAGGTTTTTAATAAATATAAAAAATAATAATGAAATTTGGCATGAATATTGCTATATATAATTATAAAATAAAAAAATATTGGAGGTATAGCAATTATGAGTTATAAATTTGATGATGTAATTGATAGAAGTAATAATTTTTCAGCAAAGTGGTCAGAAATGGATAAAAAATATGGTACTAATGACCTTTTACCTATGTGGATAGCAGATATGGATTTTGAGACAGCACCATGCATAATAAATGAACTTAGAAATAGATTAGAACAAGGCATTTATGGATACACAACTAGGCCAGCATCATATAATAAGTCTATTGTGAATTGGGTTAAGAGAAGATATGGTTGGCAAATTAAGCCAGAATGGCTAATGTTTAGTCCAGGGGTAATTCCAACTATAAGTATATTAATACAAGAAATGACTAAAGAAAACGATAAAATAATGATACAAGAACCTGTTTACAGCCCATTTAATAGTGTTGTAAATCAAAATAAAAGAGATCTTGTAATAAGTCCGCTAGTAAAAATAGAAGATGGAAACTATATAATGGATTATGAAGATATAGAATCAAAAATTAAAGATGTAAAAATGTTTATACTTTGCAATCCGCACAATCCAGTAGGTAGAGTCTGGACCAGAGAGGAGTTAATAAAATTAGGTGACATATGTATGAAGCATAATGTACTAGTAATATCGGACGAAATACATAGTGATATAATATTAAAAAATCATAAACATACTCCGTTTGCTTCAATAAGTGAAGAGTTTGCACAAAATAGTATAACTTGTATGGCCCCAACTAAAACATTTAATATAGCTGGACTTCAAATGTCTCAAGTTATATTACCAAATGAAAATTACTACAAAATATTAGATGATGCTTTCATAAGATTAGATATAAGAAGAAACAATGCATTTAGTTTAGTAGCTACTCAAGCAGCTTATAACGAAGGTGAGGAGTGGTTAGAAGAATATCTTAAATACCTAGAAGGTAATATAGATTTTGCCATAAATTATATAAAAGAAAATATACCATCTCTAAAAGTTAGAAAACCAGAAGGTACTTATTTACTATGGGTAGACTTTAGTTATACTGGATTAAGCGATGATGAAGTTTGTAAATTATTAGTTGAAAAAGGGAAGGTAGCTTTAAATAGTGGAAATTCTTTCGGTATTGGAGGAAAAGGATATCAAAGGATAAACCTTGCCTGCCCAAGATCTATGGTAGAAGAAGGATTAAATAGAATAAAAAAAGCTATAATTGGATAGTTACAGCAAACTAGCTTAATGATGATTAAGCTAGTTTTAATAGAGAGAAATTATCTGCGTTTAAAATGATAACGTTATCTGGACATTTGAGTAAAAAAATCAAAAAGGATGGAAATATGAAATGAGTATAAATATTGAAAAAAGAAAACCTACATTTAAGTTTGCGGCTTTAGTGATGATCGCAATTATATCTCTAACTACAGTTGGTATGGTTGTATTTAATGCATCAATAACAATAATGTTTTTATTATCATGGTTAATAGTAGTACCGGCAGCTATGAAATTAGGTTATACGAATAGTGAAATTGAAGAATTAGGATTTGAGGTAGGAAAGGGAGCTTTCCAATCCAACTTGATTGTACTTTCTGTTGGAGTGCTAATTGCTGCCTGGACAGCAGCAGGTACAATTCCTACTATAGTTTATGGTGGGCTTACAATAATAACACCTAAATATTTTTTAGTTACAACATTTTTAGTATGTTCTTTAACATCTATAGCTACGGGAACTTCTTGGGGGACTTTAGGAACTTCTGGTATAGCTTTAATGAGTATAGGTACTAGTATGGGAGTTCCTGCGGGTTTAACTGCTGGAGCAATAATATCTGGTGCATTCTTTGGTGATAAGATTTCACCACTTTCAGATACTACAAACTTATCAGCTGCAGTTTGTAAAACAGATGTTATAACTCATATAAAACATATGACTTCGTCAACGGTGCCATCTTATATAATATGTACTATTTTATATACAGTTATAGGATTTAAATATGCTAATAATACTATAGATTACAATCAAATAAATCAAGTAATGGAAGTTTTAAAAGCTAATTTTAACATAGGATTTATAGCAGTAATTCCGATGATATTCTTATTTATTTTATTATTATTGCAAAAGCCACCTATAGTTTCTATATTATCTTCTGCAGTAGTAGGTTCAGTTATAGCATTTATTCAAGAAGGAGAAAGTGTTAACAAATTACTAGGTTATATGCTTAATGGTTTCTCTATAGAGACAGGCCTTACTTATACAGACGGATTGCTAAATAGAGGTGGAATAATGAGCATGGCGGAGACTGTACTTTTAGTGTTTGTAGTATTTGTAATAGCTGGTATACTACAAAAGACAGGGTTCTTAGAAGTGTTATTAGAGCCTATGTTAAGTAAAATAGGAAAATCAAGAACTAAACTAATTGGAAGTACATTTATAGCTAGTTATCTTGCAAATGCATTTAGTTCGTCTATGATGTTTACTTCTGTATTTGTTGGGACTGTAATGTCACCCTTATACAAGGAATTTAAGTTAAAGCCAGAAAATTTATCTAGAATAATACAAGATACTGCAACAATTGGCGCACCATTAATACCTTGGAATTCTAATGCAATATTCTGTAGTCAAACATTAGGCGTTAGTCCGTATGAGTTTATACCATACTGTTTCATAAGTTGGATAACTCCAATAATAACATTTATATATGGTGTGACTGGATTTACAATGACTACTTATACAGATGAAGAATTTGATATAATTGCTGAATCTGTAGACGCTATATAAAGAGGAGTAAATATATGGATTTTCATTATTACTATATAATTCAAGATATTATAGGCATACTTATGGCGTTTATAGGTATACGGATGTTTGCTTTAAGTATACGAATGATTTTATCTAAAAAAAATGCTAAAAATATAATAGTACTCTCTGTTAGCTATGTTTTAATTGCTGCTTCAGGGATTAATTTATTATTATATAATTTTGAAATAAAAACTTGGATTATAAGTATAGCTTTTGTGATTTTAAGCTTATTGATTACAAAAATAGTTAATATTAGAGAAAAGTAATATAAAGATATCTTAATTTTAAAAGAATCACTCTGATAGTCATTAGAGTGATTCTTTTATTTTATTCAACAGTGAAAAAGAGGTAAATACAATGAGATAAACGATGCTATTATTAATTTTATTAGTAAATAAGGATTGAGAGAAATTTATGAGTAATTTATATACAGTTGAAAGAATAGGTGACTTTCTGAGTTCACTTATAATAATATATTCGCAAATTTGCAACATAGCAAAATATTTTTATTTATTTTTAACTATTGTATTTTAGCATTAATATATCCAACTAATTTAGATTTTTATATAGGATTTAAAAAAGTGGAGAATATCTATAGATGCAATGATGATTAGAGCGTATAAATTAACTATTGCAATAATAGTTAGAATAATCATGGATATTATTCCTAGGATTAGTATCCACCATTGAAATTAATAAAAAGATATTGTCTAAAGACAATATCTTTTTATATTTTAGAAAGAAAGATCGCTTAAAAGTTTAACAGGAATCTGAACTTGTGTAACGTACTCATCTTCCATGGAGGTTTCATAAACATCTATTTTATAAATCTCTATAGGATCGCCTAAAATAGTATATTTATTAATCTCAATAAATTTGTAAAGCATTTCAAAAACTCGTTCATATTGATTATAGTCACCTTTGTAAGTATATGTAACATAATATCCTTCATCTAAAACAAAGTTATAATCAGAAGCATCCTCATCTAATAAACAAAAGGTATGTTTGTAATAATTATAAATTCCGTTGGCAATACTTTTAGAATCAAAAACAGCTCCAAAGTTGCTATTGCCTAACACATAAAACTTATCTTCAAACTTATCGCTTAATTTTTGAATTAAATAATCATTATTTTCTGCAAAAGATTCGTTGGAGTCTACTGTAAGTGCTTTTCTTTTGGTCATATATAAAAGCTCGATTCTATTAAAAGTAGTATGCTCTATACATTTATCTATAGAGGACAATCTTCTGCTTAAAGAGTCTTTGTGAGAATTTAAAACTTCTACTTTTTTTTCTATTAATTCAATTTCTTCAGAAAGCATTTTTCTGGTAGTTTCAATATTTCTATTTTCAATATATTCTTTGATTCTTTGCATAGAAAAATCTAGAGTTCTAAGCTCTCGAATAAGATTTAAATTGCAGATATCTTTAATTGTATACATTCTATAAGAATTTGTGTCTCTAGTAGGATTTAAAAGACCTAGTTTCTCGTAGTATTTTATTGAATCTCTACCTAATTTATATATCTTTGAAAGTTCACCAGTTTTATAATATTTTCTTTTCAAAAAATCACCTCAAAAAATTAAAAAATATTTATTGACATGTGTATTATACCACAGTTTATAGTTTTATAGTGGAGGGAGATGAATAATATGGAAAATTCAATAAGTTTAAAATCACAATTTAAAAAGTATGTAGTGCCTTCAGTAGCAGCAATGTGGGTATTTTCATTATATTCGATGGTAGATGGGATATTTGTAAGTAAAGGAGTAGGTAGTGATGCTCTTGCAGCAGTAAATATATCTACACCATACATTAATATGTTATTTGCAATATCTATTTTATTTGCAACAGGGGCAAGTACTGTAGTTGCTATTAAGTTAGGAAGTTCAGAAAATAAAAAAGCAAATGAGTATTTTACATTGAATTTAGTTGTAATGGTAATTTTAGCAGCAATTATAATGTTAGTCAGTTTATTAAATTTAGATAAAATAGCAGTATTCTTAGGTGCAACTAACTCGACAATGGTTTATGTTAAAGAATACGTGGGAACTATAATGCTATTTACTTTATTTTATTTAGCTTCATATTACTTAGAAGTATTAATAAAAAGTGATGGTTATCCTCACCTTGCAACAATAGGTGTAATAATATCTGCAATAACTAATATAGTGCTCGATTATATATTTGTAATAAAACTAGGTTATGGAGTTAAAGGAGCTGCAGTTGCAACAGGAATAGCAAGGGTATTTTCATTCTCATTTTTCTTTATACATTTTTTAAGAAAAAGAGGTAAGCTTAAATTTACAAAGTTCCATTTTGATTTTAGTGTTGTTAAAAAAGTACTGTTTATAGGAATTCCAGATTCTACAACAGAATTAAGTGTGGCAGTTGTAATTCTAATTTTTAATCAAAGTATATTAAGAGTAATTGGTGAAAATGCATTAGTAAGTTATAGTGTAGTTTGTTATATAAACACGTTGGTATTAACAACTATGATGGGAATATCACAAGGAATACAACCTATTTGTAGCTACTATTATGGTAAAAAAGACAAAGATTCTGTTTTATCGATATTAAAAATGGGAATGAAAACAATAAGAATTTCATCAATAGTATCGTTTTTAATAGTCTTTGTATTTGCAAAGCAATTAGTATTATTATTCCTTAACAATGTAGATGAAGGATTGTTTAATTATACAGTAAATGTTTTAAGATTATTTTCTCCAGCATTTTTAATAATGGGATATAATGTAATAACTTCAGGATTCTGTGTGGCTGTAGATATGCCAGTTCAAGCGGGAATAGTCTCTTTAGGTAGGGGAGTAGTTGTAATAACAATCACTTTAATAGTAATGATCCTTATATTTGGTGGATTTGGTATATGGATAGCTACTCTTGTATCAGAACTTATTGTTCTTATAATATCTAAGAATGTACTGAAAAAGAGTAAAGAAAGTTTAGAATATGAATATAGTGAAGCGGTATGAAATGAATAAGTTATTAAAAAGGTATATTATAAATAATATGCCTTTTTTTGTTGGAAGTTATAAACTGCTCTTAAACTAGTTTGTTACATTTATTGCGGTAAATACGTACAATAAAACTTTATTTGATTCGAATATATGTGTTATAATAATATTTGTATAAAAATATTAAAAAATATTAGTGAAATCTAATTAAATATACGAAAAATAGACATAGTTTAGGAGAACAGAGTATGAAACAAATAAAAATAGAAGATGCTATAGGTTGTATTTTATCTCATGATGTTACAAAAATAGTACCGGGAGAATTTAAAGGGAGATTATTTAAAAAAGGTCATGTAATTAAAAAAGAAGATATACCTAAGCTTTTAGATATAGGAAAAGAACATATATATGTTTGGGAACCAAAAGAAGACGAGCTTCATGAAAATGATGCAGCAACAAGAATAAAAGATTTAGTTTTAGGTGAAGGATGTTATATATCAGAAGAAATAAAAGAAGGTAAAATAGATTTCTTTTCTGCTAGACAAGGGGTATTAAAAGTAAACAAAGACTTACTTTTAAAGTTAAATATGTTAGGTGAAATAATAGTATCTACAATGCACAACAATACTCCGGTTAAAGTGGGTGAAAAAATAGGAGCAACTAGAGTTATTCCTTTGATAATAAATGAAGAAAAAATAATAGAAGCTGAAAAAATAATAAAAGAAAAAATAATAAGTGTAAAAGAAATAAAACCTAAAAAAGCAGCTCTTATAACTACAGGAAATGAAATTTATAAAGGCAGAATAAAAGATGCTTTCTTACCTGTAATGAAAGAAAAGGTAGAATATTATGGTGCAGAGATTGTAAAACAAGTTATTTTACCTGATGATAAAGAGATGATAAGATCAAATATTTTAAAAGCAATAGAGGAAGAAAAAGCCGACATGATAATTTGTACAGGAGGAATGTCAGTTGATCCTGATGACGTTACACCTTCAGCTATAAAAGATTGTAATGGAGAAATAGTAACTTATGGTGCGCCAGTAATTCCAGGGGCCATGTTTTTACTAGCATATCATAAAGATATACCAATCCTAGGAGTTCCGAGCTGTGCCATGTATTCAAAAAGAACCATCTTTGATTTAGTATTACCAAGAGTTTTAGCAGATGAAAAATTATCCTTTGAAGATATAGCATCTTATGGAAATGGTGGAATGTGTTTGAATTGTGGAGTTTGTACTTTTCCTCATTGCTCATTTGGTAAATAGGAGAAATTAAATGATAGACAAATTTGGAAGAGAAATAGACTACCTTAGGATTTCTGTTACGGAAAATTGCAATTTAAAATGTATCTATTGTATAGATGATAACAACATATTAAACACATGTAATAAAGATATTTTAAATGATGATGAAATAATAAAAATTGCTACACAGTGTGCTTTATTAGGAATTAAAAAAATTCGTATTACAGGAGGAGAGCCTCTTGTAAGAAAAAATATTGAAAATTTAATTTACAGATTAAGCAATATAGAAGGAATAGAGGAAATATATATAACGACAAATGGTGTATTGTTACACGATAAACTAGAAGCTTTTAAGAAAAATGGACTTACTGGAGTAAACATAAGTTTACATTCTTTAAGAAAAGATAGATTTAAAGAGCTTACTAAATTTGATAAGTTAGATGAAGTTTTAAGTGCAATAGATAAAGCATTGAAACTGGGACTTAAAGTTAAAATAAATACAGTTATAGTAGATGATATAAATAAAGATGAAATAATAGATTTTATAAATTTAACTAAGAATAAAAATTTAGATCTAAGGTTTATTGAACTTATGCCCATAGGAGCAGCAAAAAAACATAAGGGAACCAATAATAAAGAAATACTAAATATAATAAAATCAAACTTTAAAAATGTAAAAGAAGAAAAC
This sequence comes from Terrisporobacter mayombei, assembly GCF_020748465.1. Classification (GTDB taxonomy): domain Bacteria; phylum Bacillota; class Clostridia; order Peptostreptococcales; family Peptostreptococcaceae; genus Terrisporobacter; species Terrisporobacter mayombei. The sequence goes on along the minus strand of NZ_JAHZMP010000001.1, from coordinate 257,422 downwards.
AAAATTGAAAAAAGTGGACCAGCAAATTATATAAAAATAGAAGGTTATAGAGGCAAGGTAGGATTTATAAGTCCTATTAGTAGTTGTTTTTGTGAAGACTGCAACAGAATCAGATTAACCTCAAGTGGATTTTTAAAAAAATGTCTACACTATAACTATGGGGTAGATTTAAAGAAGCATCTTGATAATGAAATATTCGATAAAGATCTAAATGCATTAATATATGAAAATATTTATGATAAACCAGAAAAGCATCTTTTCCTGGAAAGCTGTGACAACAAAGAAAATAAATATATGAATCAAATTGGAGGATAGACAATGGGGAAAGTATTAGCAATTTGTATAAGTGAGAAAAAAGGAACATTAAAAACTGAAATAGATGAGGCTAAGTTTATTGAAGATTTTGGAATAGAAAATGATGCTCATGCAGGGAAGTGGCATAGACAAGTTAGTTTATTGGAATTTAATAAGATAGATGAATTTAGAAAAAAAGGAGCCAATGTGGATTTTGGAGCTTTTGGAGAAAATTTAGTTGTGGAAGGCATAGAATTAAATACTCTTCCAATAGGTCAGAAAATACAAATAGGAGATGTACTGCTTGAAGTGACTCAAATTGGTAAGAGATGTCATGACAAATGTCAGATATACTATCAAGTTGGAGAATGTATTATGCCTAAAAATGGAATATTTACTAAAGTTCTTAAGGGTGGTACTGTTAAGGTAAAAGATGAATGCTTGTTAGTATAAATAATACAAAATAACAAGTGTATAGTTTATTGTTCCTGTATGTAAAATATGGTAATATTATATGACTATTAAAATAATATACAAGGCTGAAGGATAAAGAAATTTTAAATTTAAATGTACGTAAAATAACAAAGATTGAATACAATAATATACCAAAACATTCTGGAGAAATAAGCAAAATACTAGAGTTTTATTCAAAATCAAAAGAATTAATCAAAATTAATTCAAATATCTTCATGGAAAATTATAATGATGAAAAAAGTATTTTTATTATAGGAAAAGAAGTTAATTCAAAACCATATAATATTGAAGTATTAGAAGATATTTTAGATAATATTAATATTTGTACATATGCTTTAGATGAAGACGGAAAGTATATATATGGCAATAAAACTTTTGCTGATATATTAAATATAAATAGAGAAGATATTATTGGAGTATATAACAAAGATTATTGGAAACATCATATTTATAAGGAGTTTGAAAAAAACAATAAATATGTTTTTGAGAGTAAAAGCCCACAGAAATTTAATGAAAAAATAGAGGTTGATGGTCATATTCATTGCTATAGAAGTTATAAAGTTCCGATTTATAATGAAAATGGAAAACCTAAATATATAGTAGCATCAACTAAAAATATCGATCTGTCGAAAATGTTATCAGATGAGTTATACAAAAACTATAATACAACAACAAATAAAAATATATTAGATGTTGATAGAAGCAGATCATTCTATTTAAATAAAATCTTAATTAACGTTGCAGAACATATACTTGATTATACACAAGCAGATGGTATTTCTATATTATTGTATGATAAAGATAAAAAAGGTTTAGTACCTTTTATAAAACTAAGAGAGGCGAAAAAGCAACTTGAAAATGTAGAAATTATCCCATTTAACGTAGAAAATTTATATTCAGATGTTTATAAAAGTTATCTTAATAATATGTTTACAAAAGAAAAAATGACTAATTTAACAAGTTCAGATTATATATCTACTGATGATTTAGATTATGCAGGAAATTATGTAATAGAGCTAAGTAATGAATTTATAGGATTTGTAGGCATAAGTTATAGTAATAACAACTATCCTAAATTTAATATCGATGAGTATATGAAATGCATATGTAGCAAAATATCTGTCGTACTTATGAATATTATGCTTTCAAATGAAGTTTCCGCTGAAAACAAAAAGCGTGAATATACAGAAAAAGAGCTAGAAGAGTATTTAGATATTTCAGTTGATTTAGTAGCTATAGTAGGAAAAGATGGCTATATAAAAAGAATAAGTCATAGTTGGTGCAATGTTTTAGGATGGACAGAAGAAGAGCTATTATCTAAGGCATTATCAGATTTCGTTCATCCTGAGGAATTAAAATCCTTTAAGGAAGGAGATAATTTAGAAAATTTAGATGGCAAAAACACTAGAAATACTATTCGGTTTAGACATAAGGATGGAAAATATATTTATATTGAATGGAATAGTAGGTATTTAGGTAAGGAAGAGATTTATGTAACAACAGCCAGAGATATTACAAAAAAATTAGAGGGAGAAAAAGAGAAAAGAAAATTAGAAGAAGCAGTATATTTGGAAGTTGTAAAAAATGAGTTTTTTTCAAATATATCTCATGAATTTAGAACTCCAATAAATATTATATTAGGAACTATGCAAATTATTAATAAATATATAGAAAATAATAATATTCAAATAGATAGCTTGAAGCAATATATTAAATATATAAAGCAGAACTCATATAGATTGTTAAGATTATCAAACAATTTAATAGATATAAGTAAAATGGACATAGGAATATATAATCTAAAATGTACTAATCAAAATATTATAAATATTATTGAAGATATAACTTTGTCTGTAGCAGATTATACAAAAACTAATAAAATAAATCTTATATTTGATACTGATGAGGAAGAAGTAATCACTTATTGTGATCCAGATAAAATAGAAAGAATAATGTTGAATCTTTTATCTAATGCTATAAAATACACACCACAAAATGGATTTATAAAAGTTATAGTTAACGTAAGTTATGATGAAATAATAGTTTCTGTAAAAGACAGTGGAACTGGTATACCAGAGGATAAGTTAAATACTATCTTTGATAGATTTAAGCAAGTAGACGGTTTACTTAGTAGAAGTTGTTAAGGAAGTGGTATAGGTCTATCTTTGGTTAAAAATTTAGTAGAATTGCATGGTGGTAAAATAAATGTTAAAAGTATAGTTAATAAAGGATCAGAATTTATTTTTAGTATTCCTATTAAAATAAATGAAGAAAATAGTCAATATGATGTTGACAGAAAATGTAAGCATGTTGAAATATGTGAAATAGAATTTTCTGATATATATAGTCTATAAAAATACTAATTAACAAATAGAAAGTAGTTATTAAGTGTAAAAATTTAATAACTACTTTTTTATATTTATTGACAAATAATGTAGATATCTGGTACATTTTCTGTGGGTAGTATTTTAACGAAACTGCACCATTTTATATTAAAGATTAGATAATCATAAAGATTGAATGAAGTTGAAAGTAACACACTCTTATATAGGAGGTGGAAACTATAAGATTTGGGTTTATTGGAGCCGGGAAAGTTGGTTTTTCCTTAGGCAAATATTTAAAAGAAAATAAAATAAATGTAATGGGGTATTATAGTAAGAACCCGCATTCTTCAAAAGAAGCGGCATTTTTTACAAATACTAAACAATTTCAAAACTTAAATGAATTAGTTAATAACAGTGATGTTATATTTATTACTACACCTGACTCTCAGATACAACAGGTGTACAATGAATTAAAACAGTTGAACATAAGAGACAAGGTTATCTGCCATTGTAGTGGTTCAATTTCTTCAACAATCTTTTCAAATATGAAAAATTACGGTGCATATTCTTATTCTATCCATCCAATGTTTGCTATTTCTAGCAAGTATAATTCTTATAAAGATTTTCAAAAAGCGTTTATTACCATAGAAGGTGATGAAAAATTTAAAGATTATTTTGTGAGTTTATTTAAAAACTTAGGAAATCAAGTAGGTGTTATTTCCAGCGACAATAAGATTTTATATCATGCTGCTTGTGCTACAGTCAGTAATTTAGTTTTGGCTTTAATAAACAAGGGTGTTAATTTCTTAGAAACTTGTGATTTTTCTAGGGAGGATGCATTAAGTGCTCTTTTTCCTCTTATAGAAAATAATGTGGAAAATATTAAAAAACAAGGTCTAGTAGAGAGTTTGACAGGTCCAGTAGAAAGAGGAGACTTAGATACTATTGTAAAACACTGTGAAGTTTTAAATGAAAATGATAAAGAATTATATAAATTATTATCTAGAGATTTATTAGAAGTAGCAAAAATTAAAAATGAAAATAGAGATTATAAAAAATTACAAAACTATTTGGAGGAAGATAATGAAAAATACAGTTGTAACATTTAGAGAGGCTAAACTGAAAAATGAAAAGGTAACTATGTTAACAGCATATGATTATTCAACAGCTCAAGCAGTAGATAATTCTGGAATAAATGGAATACTTATAGGTGACTCATTGGGAATGGTAATGTTAGGATATGAAGATACATTATCAGTTACAATGGAAGACATGATTCACCACACTAAAGCAGTGGCAAGGGGTGCTAAAAATAGTTTAGTAGTAGCTGATATGCCTTTTATGTCTTATCAAACTTCTGTTTATGATGCTGTAGTTAATGCTGGAAGATTAATAAAAGAAGGTAGAGCTCAAGCAGTAAAATTAGAAGGTGGTGTGGAAGTTGCAGATCATATAGAAGCAATAGTAAAAGCATCTATACCTGTAATGGGACATATTGGTTTAACACCACAATCAGTAAATGCCTTTGGTGGATTTAAAGTTCAAGGCAAAAGTGCGGAAGCTGCTAAGAAATTAATTGAAGATGCATTAGCTGTGGAAAAAGCAGGTGCTTTTGCAGTAGTTATGGAAGGAGTTCCATCAAAATTAGCAGCTATGGTTACTGAAAAACTATCTATTCCAACTATAGGAATAGGAGCTGGAGATAAGTGTGATGGACAAATTTTAGTTTATCAAGATATGCTTGGAATGTTTAGTGACTTTACTCCTAAGTTTGTAAAAAAATATGAAAATCTAGGTGATAGAATGAGAAATGCCTTTGCTTCATATATAGATGAAGTTAAAAATGGTTCTTTCCCAAGTGAAGAGCATGGTTTTAAAATAGATGAAGACGTTATAGAAAAACTATATTAAGGGGATTGAAATAATGGTAGTTATAGACAAAATTGATGCAATAAGAGCACAAGTAAATGAATGGAAAAAGAAAGGCTTAAGTGTTGGATTAGTACCTACAATGGGATATTTACACCATGGTCACAAAAGTTTAATTAAAAGAGCAGCTGAAGAAAATGACAAAGTAGTTGTAAGTATTTTTGTAAATCCTCTTCAATTTGGACCAAAGGAAGACTTAGCAACTTATCCTAGAGATTTAGAGAGAGATAAAGAAATTTGTGCACTTGCAGGAGCAGATTTGATTTTCCATCCAAGTACTTATGTTATGTATCATAAGGATTTTTCTACAGTAGTAAATATTAGTGGTCTTACAGATAATTTATGTGGTAAAAGTAGACCTACACATTTTACAGGTGTATGTACTGTAGTAAATAAATTGTTTAACATAGTTACTCCAGATAGAGCTTACTTTGGGCAAAAAGATGCACAACAACTATTTATTATAAAAAGAATGGTAAAAGATTTAAATATAAATGTGGAAATTGTAGGTTGTCCAATAATTAGAGAAGAAAATGGTTTGGCTAAAAGTTCAAGAAATACATATTTATCTGAAAAAGAAAGACAAGCAGCTGTAATATTGAATAAAGCTCTAAAAAAAGGAAAAGATTTAATAGAAAAAGGAATAAGGAATGTGGATGACCTATTAAGTATTATAAAAGAAACTATAGAGTGTGAGCCTTTAGCAAAAATTGACTATATTAATATAGTTGATATAGAATCATTGCAGAATGTAGAAGTAATAGATAGATCCGTATTAGTTGGCATAGCTGTATATATAAATAAAACTAGATTAATTGATAATTTTGTTTATGAAGTATAAAGTAAATTAATTAAAATACTGGAGTGAAAACCATGTGTAAAGTTGTTAAAAGAGGACATTTTCCAAGTGATGAAAAAGAATTTACAGGCAAGTACCTTGATAAATTATATAAGGCTGGACAGGATTTATATTATTTATTAAATCAAGGTTATAACATAAAAGGAGCATCAGTTTTTGTTGGCAATCACTACTTATTGTCAGAAAGACAACGATTAGCCTTGGCAAGATCAATTTCTCCTGAGAAAAATATAAAGATTAGAAAAGACAAAGAGGTTAAGGATAATCTGGAAAATAGTATTGTAAATATTGATGGATTTAATACTATAATAACGTTGGAAGTAGCTTTATCTAATTCACTATTAATTAAGTGCATGGATGGAACGATTAGAGATTTAGCAGGGCTTAGAGGAACATATCGTATTATAGATAAAACAGAACTATCGATTATGCAAATAGGAAAAACTTTAGAAAAACATAAAATTAAAAAAGCTAATTTTTACTTAGATGCACCTGTTTCTAATTCGGGAAATTTAAAGAAAAAAGTAGAAGAACTATTGAAAAACTTTGATTTTGAAGTGGAAGTTATGAATATTAATAATGTGGATTCAACTTTAGAAACATTGAATAATGTTATCAGTAGTGACGCTATTATTTTAGATAAATGTAAAAGTTGGATTAATTTAAACAGAGAAATACTAGATAATAAGATTGATAATAATTTCTGTGTTGATTTTAATTTATAAAAAATAGGATTTGTTTTTTAGATAAAAAATGAAATTGAAATAGTTTTAATTGCAAAAAAGCCATTTATTGTTTAAGGAGTATATTCACTCAAAACAATAAATGGCTTTGTATTTTTAAGCTAAAGCTTTTACTTCCTTGTAACAATCTAAATCAGTATAAAGTTCACTTGTATATGGATTCGTCTTAGTTTTTCTAGCTTTATAAGCCATATAAATAAATACTGCTATATTCGCAAGTAAAGCAATTAAGCTTACTATAAATAGTGCAGTTGTATTTTGTGATGCTTTAACTGAAAATTGTGATTGGTCTATAAATGATGGTACAGTCATAGCAAACATTACCCAAAATGCAAGAGTGTGAGCGCGGTGTTGCAACCAAGCACCTTTTCCAAATATAAATGCACATACAGTAGGTGCAAATAATAAAGCTATACCACAATACCAAGCATGATCTCCTAAACAGTTGTATGTATAAGCAAAGTTCCATAAATCATAAGCTATAATCCAGAACCAACACATGTCTGGCCATAACATATCTTTACTTTTTTTCTTGCTAATACAAATTCCAAGCCAACCAGTGATAGTTATAATATTTAAAATACCTGCAATACCATTCATATAATTCCAAGCACCACTAGTTACCATCATACCTTCAAAGACTTGTGCATTATAACCTAATCCACCAATTTGGAAATCACGTATAACTGCTTCCATAATGTTTATTGCAAGTATTAAAGGTGGGAAATATAAAACCCATTTATGATTAATTGCACCTTTAACATAGCGAATTAACCAAAATCCCATACATCCAACTAAAGCTGAATAAACTTTTGCAAAGTGAAACCATGTTCCAACACTTGTATCTTTTGTAGTTTTAGGCCATACAAAAACTGTTAAAATTATAGGTAAAACTAAAAAACATGCGAATCCTGCCCACTTCCAACAACGACTGAATTCATTAAGCAGCATAAGTACTGCGAATACTAATAATAACATTAGCCAATTGCTTATTGGCTGAGCTTTAAATAAAAACATCTTACTGTCCCCCAATATTTAATAATGATTCAATTTTATGAGTCATAAAATTATTATAATGTTAGCACCACTAAATTATAAAAAACAAGTGTAAAAATATAATTTGATAATTCTGACAAAATAAAAAACAAGCTGAAAATATTGGAAAATCAACGTTGGCAATGTTAAAAAATTATCTAAAAATAAAACAAAAAAGTCGTCTTAACGACGAACTTTTTCATCAGAATTTTTTAGTTTAAAATTAGAAAGTATTAGATTTAAGTCAAATTCCATTCTGGATTTAAGATCATAGCTACCTTGGTAAAGACACCAGTCAAATATAGCACCTCTGGAGATTCTCATTATTATCATAGTTAAATCCTCAGAAGAAATAGAATTATCTAATTCTCCACTTTTCAATGAATCTTCAACAATAGATTTAACTTTTAACGCAATACGACGATCAGGTTTAGTAGAATACTTCCCTTCTATGGAAAGTAAGTTTTTGTATATTTCACCTACAAATACCCAGCAAAGTTCCTCCATCATTTTAGCACCTTCACATAGAAGAAATAGCAATTTATCCAGGTTAGAAGAAAAATATTTTGATTCAAATCGATCCATTACTAGAATATCTACTTGCTCATAAGCCGTATTAATTATCTCCATTTTTGACTTGAAATGATGATAAAAAGCTCCTGTTGAAATCTCGGCAGCTTGGCAAATATCTTGAATTTTTACACTTTCAAACCCCTTTAACTTAAAAAGTTCAGTGGCTACTTGAGTGATTCTGATTTTAGTTGCAATAGCTTGTCTTTGTCTATCTGTTAATTTTTCCATGCAAAATACCTCTTTATAAAACTGCAATGTTAATACAGTAAGTTATATGATTATTTAGTATAGCACAAAAAAATGCAAATATATAATATTATTTGTGTTAAAAAATAGATAAAAACCTTAAGTGGATGTTTACAAAATATGGTAACGTGTGATATATTTTAATTACAGAATGAGATTCGGCGAATCTTATTCTATATAAAATAATGTTACAAATTTAACAAAATACTAAGGGGAGAGTTATGGATAAATACAAAGTAATCGAGATAAAGGAAAATGTTTTCGGCAATAACGACAAACAAGCGGATTCACTTAGAGTAGACCTAAAGAAAGATAATACTTTTTTATTAAATTTAATGTCTTCTCCAGGTTCAGGTAAGACTACTACAGTTTTAAGGACTATTGAATCCTTAAAAGATGAGATGAGAATAGGTGTTATGGAAGCAGATATAGATTCTGATGTGGATGCTGCAACTGTATCAAAAACAGGAGCAAAAGTAATACAACTACATACAGGGGGCATGTGCCATCTTGATGCAGACATGACAAAGCAAGGTTTAGTAGAACTTGGAACTGAAGATATAGATTTTGTAATATTGGAAAATGTGGGTAATTTAGTATGTCCAGCAGAATTTGATACTGGTTCTTCAAAAAATGCCATGATCCTTAGTGTACCAGAAGGACATGATAAACCTTTAAAATATCCTTTAATGTTTTCAATTGTTGACGTAGTTTTAATAAATAAAATTGATGCTATGGAATATTTTGATTTTGATATAGATTTAGTAAAAGAATATATTAAAAAATTAAATCCCAATATAAAAGTTATACCAATATCAGCAAAAACTGGTGAAGGTATGGATGAATGGGTTGATTGGGTAAGACAAGAAGTAAAAGAGTGGAATAATTAATATATATTATAAAATTTAGAGGGGGATTATTATGGCAGTAAAAGAAAAGGTTCTTCAATTTGCGAATCAAGTAAGTGGAAAGAAACCAGGATCTAGAGGGTATTTTGGTGTAGAAGATGCACGTTATAAAATTTTAGAACCAGTTGTAACAGATGAGATGGCAGAAGTTTTACTTTGTATGAAAATTAGGCAAAAGACAACGGCAGAAAAGGTAGCACCTTTATGTGGTAAAAGTGTTGAAAGATGTAGTGATCTTTTACTAGAATTATCAGAAATAGGTGTAGTATTTGTCAATGAAATAGATGGTGTAGACACTTTTTGGTATGAAACGTGGGTACCAGGAATTATGGAAATGATGGTTAATAAGAAGGAACAAGCAAAAAAATATCCTCAAATTCCTAAGGCATTTCATGATTATGGAGTAGAAAATGGACCAAGATCGACAGGAAGTTTTCCTCCAGGAGTAGGACTTATGCGTGTTATTCCAATAGAAACTGCCATAGATGGTGAAACAAGAAGAGCATCTTATGAAGAAATATCAAAATATCTAAATGATAGTGATAAATTCTCAGTATCAGATTGTTCATGTCGTACTGCAAGAGAAAGTATGGGAGAAGGATGTGGTCACCTAAAAGAAGACATGTGTATTCAATTAGGTCATGCAGCTGAATATTACATAAGAACAGGTAGAGGTAAAGAAATAACTAGAGAAGAAGCTTTTGAAATAATAAAAAGAGCAGAAGAAAACGGTTTAATGCATCAAATACCAAACTTAGATGGATCTGGAAAAACTCATGCCATATGCAACTGTTGTGGATGTTCTTGTTTAGCACTAAAAGGAGCAAATATGTTTGCCAATTCTGATATGGTACGTTCAAACTACGTATCTAAAGTAGATAAAGACAAATGTGTTGCTTGTGGTGAATGTGTAGTAAACTGTCCAACAAATGCTCTAAAACTTGGGCAAAAGCTATGTTCTAGCAAACCTGTTGTAGACAAAATAGAAAGAAATGAAACTCCAAGAAATACTAAGTGGGGGCCAGAAAGATGGAATGAAGACTATAGGACTAATAGAGAGGATGTAGTAGAAAGTGGAACAAGTCCATGTAAAACTGCATGCCCTGCTCATATAGCTGTTCAAGGATATATAAAACTTGCTTCACAAGGAAGATACAAAGAAGCTTTAGAACTTATAAAAAAAGAAAATCCATTCCCTGCAATATGCGGGCGTATTTGTCCTAGAAAGTGTGAATCAGCTTGTACAAGAGGGGATTTAGATTCACCACTTGCTATAGACGAAATCAAAAAGTTTATAGCTGAACAAGATTTAAAAGAAGAGCATAGATTTATTCCTGAAAAGAGACATGATTATGGTAAAAAGATTGCAATTATAGGTGGTGGTCCATCAGGACTTTCATGTGCTTATTACTTAGCTATAGACGGATATAAAGTAACAGTATTTGAAAAACAAAAGGCTCTAGGAGGTATGTTAACTCTAGGAATTCCTTCTTTTAGATTGGAAAAAGAAGTAGTTAATGCAGAGATAGAAATACTAAGACAAATGGGCGTAGAGTTTAAAATAGGGGTAGAAGTAGGTAAGGACATTACTTTAGATGAATTAAGAAAAGAAGGATACAAAGCTTTTTACGTAGCGATAGGGGCACAAGCTGGTAGAAGATTAAATATAGAAGGTGAAGACGCAAAAGGGGTTATCCCAGGGGTAGAATTTGTACGTGATGTTAATTTAGGAAATGATGTAAAACTTAATGGAAAAGCAGTAGTTATCGGTGGAGGAAACGTTGCAATAGACGTGGCAAGAAATGCTGTAAGAGTAGGAGCAGACAGTGTAGAAATGTTCTGTTTAGAAAGTCGTGAACAAATGCCAGCTTTAGAGGAAGAAGTTGAAGAGGCATTAGAAGAAGATATAGTAATAAACAACTCTTATGGACCAAGTAGAGTAATTACAGAAAAGGGAAAAGTAGTAGGAGTAGAATTTAAAAAATGTATTTCTGTATTTGATGAAAATGGAAGATTCTCTCCAAAGTTTGATGAAGCTGATGTAAAAGTAGTAGATGCAGACTATGTTTTAATTTCAGTAGGCCAAAGTATAGACTGGGGTAATTTATTAGAAGGTAGTAAAGTAGAGTTAAATCCTAACAATACAATTAAAGCTGATTCATTCACTTATCAAACAAATGAGCCAGATATATTTGCTGGTGGAGATTCATATACTGGTCCAAGATTTGCAATTGATGCCATAGCAGCAGGTAAACAAGGTGCTATTTCAATTCACCGTTTTGTTCAACCAGGACAAAGTTTAGTAAATGGACGTGATAGAAGAGATTATCATGAATTTGATAAAGAAAGTTTACAAATAGAAGGATATGACAATACACCAAGACAAAAAGCTGAGCATAAAACAGATATAAAGGCAAAAGAATCATTCAAAGATATTCGTATTACTTTTACAGAAGAACAAATGAAAAAAGAAACAGAAAGATGCTTAGGTTGTGGAGCAACTGTTGTAGATGAATATATATGCGTAGGATGTGGTCAATGTACTACTAAATGTAAGTTTGATGCCATATCTTTAGTCAGAAAATATGACGCAGAAGGCCTAGCTTATGAAGATCTTAAACCAGCAGTAGTTAAAACAGCTATAAAACGTCAAGGTAGAATTGTAGCTAAGAAGGTTAAGGATATATTTGTAAAATAAAGCAATAGATAGGAGTACTTATTATGGGAATTTTATATGAACAAATGACATTTCAGGGATTGGCAATATTCCTATTTGTATTATTAGCACTTATGGCTTTTAATGAACTTGGAAGATCAACAAAATGGACGGGAATATTGTTATTTATAATAGTACCTACATTTTTAACAATTTATGTATGGCCAACTACGGCAGCTGCAGGGAATGAATATGGAACAGGAACTTGGTTTAACTGGGTAAAAACATATTCTGCACTAGCTGGATGTGTTTGGTTTATGGCAATTAGATATATACCATCTTTACAAAAGAAAAAATGGGCATTGGCTCTTCCAGCAATTATTTTAGCAGTGAACATATTGGAAGCTGCAATAAGAGATTTTCAAATATTCAGTTATGGATTAACTGGAGGAGGAGTAGTTGATAATCTTTGGACTATTTCTGGACCATGGAATATTATGAATGGTATAGCAGGAATATTAAACATAATCACAATATGTGGTTGGTGTGGAATATTCATATCAAAAGATAAAACAAAGGATATGATATGGCCAGATATGATATGGGCATGGATAATAGCTTATGATTTATGGAACTTTGCTTATACTTACAACTGTATATCAGATCACTCTATTTACTGTGGAGCGGCATTATTACTTTCATGTACTATACCAACATTCTTTATAAAAAAAGGAGCTTGGCTACAACATCGTGCTCAAACACTAGCTCTTTGGATTATGTTTATTATGACTGTACCACAATTTGCTGACAGAATAGCACCAGTACCTACAACACATAACCCAACAGCATTCTTTGTAGTAAGTCTAGTGTCTTTAGTAGCTAATGCAGCTTTAGCTATTTATCAATTTAGAAAAATAAGAAAAAATAAACTTAATCCTTTAAAAGATGAAATTTATAGAGAGGTAAATGCTTATAGAGAAGTAGCTTTTGAAAATAAGTAGATAGACAATGAGAGTAGGTGAAAAATTTGCATGAACTAGGAGTGGTAATAGAAGTTGTTAAAACTGTAGAAAAAGTTGCAGTTGAAAATCACTTAGCTAAAATAGAAAAATTAGTATTGCAAATTGGAGAATTATCATCAATGATTCCTAAATATATAGAAGCTTGTTATCCAGCAGCAATAGAAAATACAATATTGCAAAATACAGAGCTAAAAATAGAGGTCATGCCTGGAAATGGAATGTGTAAAAGCTGCAATAAAGTATTTAATATAAAAGAGAACAAAGGAGTATGTCCACATTGTGATAGCAAAGCTTGGGACTTACTCAGCGGAAAAGAGTTTATAATTAAAGAAATAGTAGCATACTAAATAGAATGTAGTTACTAAGTATAAAAGCTTAGTAGCTACATTTTTTATTGCATAAGTTTTGATTGGGAAAGAAAAGATATAGTATAGATAAGGAGCTGTGTAAAAATGATTAATGAAATATTTAAAGTATCATTAAAATCCATAATATCAGTAAGTATATTGTTTGTACTAACAAAAATTATGGGTAAAAAGCAAATATCTCAACTAACATTATTTGATTACGTTGTGGGTATTTCAATTGGTTCAATATCTTCTGAACTAGCTATAGATGATTCCATTTCATACATACAAGGTATAACTGGTATGATTATTTATGCTATTTTTCCCATACTACTTTCTATTATTAGTCTAAGGAGTTATTTAGGAAGAAGAATACTAGATGGAGTACCTACTATTTTAATTCAAAATGGTCAAATAAATGAAGGCGGATTAAAAAAGACTAAGATGAATATTAATGACTTGCTTGAAGAATGTAGGTTAAAAGATGTATTCGACATAGGAGATATTGAGTTTGCTATTTTGGAGACAAGTGGTAATCTAAGTATTCAGCTTAAGTCTATGAACAACCCATTAACACCAAAGGATTTAAATACTAAAACTGATTATAAAGGCCTATGTGTAAATCTCATTATTGATGGAAAAATACTTGATAGTCATTTAAAATCCATAGGAAAGAGTAATAAATGGCTAAAAAAACAATTACATAACAAAGGTATTGAAAATATATCAGATGTTTTACTTGCTTATATTGATAGTTCAGAAAAAGTTAATATATATTTAAAGAACGTAAATATTCCCACGACACCTATATTATAAAAATTTTAAACTAAGCTATGAAGTTTTTACCTTCGTGGCTTTTTTATTATGAATTTTAATCTGTTTCTTAGAAAACACAAATCAATGTTAGAATTACAATAATAGATCATTGAAAGAATAATTGATATAAATAAGCAAAAAATGTTATGCAAAATTAAGGAAGATAAAAATTGTGTATAATGAGGAATTTATGATTAAGATAGGAATTTGTGAAGATGAAAAAGAAACACAGGATTTAATAGATTATATGTAAGAAGGCTATGAGGTAAGAGCTTATAGATATTTGCTAAAAACAATAGAATTAGAAGAATTAAAAAAGCATGTTTTAAATTGTATTAATGAAATTGAAAAAAATAAAAATCATTATATTTTAATAAAAAATAAGTCTAATACTTACAAGATTTACTCAAATGAAATAACATATATAGAAGTTCAAAAAAGGATATGTTAATACATACAATAAATAAGGATTTCTATGTAAGGTATAGTTTAGAAATAACAGAAATGGACTTAAATCTAGACAAATTTGTAAGATGTCATAAAAGTTTTTTAGTTAATTTAACTTATGTGGAAAATATAAAATCAAATACTGCCATATTAGAAAGTAGAGAAGAGATACCTGTTAGTAGATATAGATATAAAGAAGTAAAGGAGAAGTTCTTAAGGTTTATGGGTGAAGAAATATGTTAAATATTATGTCTGAGTTATTTTAATTTTATCCATATTTACACCTTTAATCATACTAAATGGTATTACAATGAGTTAAATAACAGCGATAGTAGTATCAAGTGTAGTAGCTATGAGAAAAGTATCAAAAGAGTCATATCATTAAAACCGTATCATAAAAACTATTAGTTAGTAGCATAAATATAGTAAGAGATTATAAAAGCTATATGCTAACTTGTAATGATAGATAAAACTATGATTCATAATTTTATTATGTAAAATCATAGTTTTTTGTTATTTTTACTTATTAAAAAAATATCATTTAAATGAATATTATTTAAATAAATATCATTTAAATGAATATTATTTAAATTTAAGCAGTGAAAATTAATATATATAAAATAATTAAAGGTTATTTTTTACTAATCAAGAATATACAATGTATATTAAGTAGACTATATACTTAGTATGTTATTTACTAAATGGGGGGTACTGTGATGAATAGAAGAGAAGTACTAGATTTAAGTAACAAGGTAGCAGTAATTTCTGGAGCAGCATCAGGAATAGGGCTAGCTACGGCACAATTACTATCAGCTTATGGAGCAAAGGTTATGATGCTTGATGTAAATATGGATGGAGAAAAAGAAGCAAAAAACATAGTAGATGAAGGGAGAGAAGCAAAATTTTATAAATGTAATGTAACTTCACATGATAATGTAAAAGAAGTTGTAGAACAAATTGAGAAAGATTATGGAAGAATAGATATATTATTTAATAATGCAGGTGTTACAGTTAGAAAAACTGTAGTTGAATTAGAAGAAGGTGAATGGGATTTTGTTCTTGGAGTAGGGCTTAAAGGAACTTATCTTCTATCAAAATTTGTTATACCTATTATGAAGAAAAATGGTGGAGGAAGTATAATAAACACTGGTTCTGGATGGGGATTAAAAGGTGGAGATAAAGCAGCGGCTTACTGTGCAGTTAAGGGTGGAATAGTAAACTTAACTCGTGCTATGGCTATAGATCATGGTAAAGATAATATAAGGGTCAATTCAATAAATCCAGGAGATACTGCTACAAATATGCTACAAGAAGAAGGAAGACAATTAGGATTTAATAAAGATGAATTCTTTAAAGATTCAGCAGTAGGTAGACCATTAGAAAGATTAGGTATTCCAGAAGATATTGCAAATTCTGTATTGTTCTTAGTAAGTGATCTATCAACTTGGGTTACTGGAACAGCTCTAGTTGTAGATGGTGGGGGAATAGCGTAAGAATTAGTTAGTGTATATATAATAAGGGGGTAATAAAATGTCTATAAAGGGATTAGATTCACATCCATATATTCCAAACTCAGTTAAAGAAGTTCAAGATGAAATGCTACAAAAAATAGGTTTAAGATCTTTAGATGAGTTACATAGTGAAGTACCAGATTCAATAAGATTAAATAGAGAGATGAATTTGCCTAAAGCTATTCATTCTGAATATGCTCTAAAATCTCATATTGAAAAAATACTTAAAAGAAATATTACTTGTGAAGATAATTTAAACTTTTTAGGTTATGGTTGCTATCAACATTATGTGCCAGCAGTATGTGATGAAGTTAATACTAGAGCAGAATTTTTAACAGCTTATGGCGGAGAACCATATAATGATTTTGGAAGATTTCAAAGCTTATTTGAATATGAAAGTTTAGTAGCAGAATTAGTAGATATGGATGTAGTTAGTGTTCCTACATTTGACCTTTCACAAGCTGCATCAACAGCAGTTAGAATGGCATCAAGAATAAACGGTAGAAAAGAAGCCCTAGTCCCTAAAACTATACATATGGAAAGATTTTTAGTAATGAAAAACTACTGTGATCCAGACATCAACTTTATATTTGTTGATTACGATAAAAATACAGGATTATTAGATTTAAATGATTTAAAAGACAAAATGAATGAAAATGTATGTGCAGTTTATATAGAAAACCCATCAGCTCTTGGATTTATAGAAACTCAAGGACAAGAAATATCAGACATAGCTCATGAAGCTGGATCTATAAGTATTGTAGGCGTTGACCCAATATCTCTAGGAGTAATTGCACCTCCAAGTCAATATGGTGCAGATATAGTAGTAGGAGACGTTCAAGTTTTAGGAAATCATATGAACTTTGGAGGAGGACAAGCAGGGTTCATATCTACTAGAGATGAAGAAGAATATGTACTTGAATATCCATCAAGATTATTTGGAATAGCTCCAACAGATGTTGAAGGTGAGTACGGCTTTGGTGATGTTGCATATGACAGAACATCTTTTGGAAACTTAAGAGAACAAGGTAAGGAGTTTGTCGGAACTCAATCTGCGCTACTTGGTATTACAGCAGGTGTTTACTTATCGCTTATGGGACCTAAGGGTATGTATGAAGTAGGTCAAACTATAATGCAAAATAGCCAGTATGCAGCTAAAAAATTAAGCGAAATAGATGGAGTTAGCCTAAAGTTTAATTCTCCATTCTTTAAAGAGTTTATATTAGATTTTAATTCTACTAATAAAGCAGTAAAAGATATAAATAGTAAGTTACTAGAAAAAGGAATTTTTGCTGGAAAAGATTTAAGTGAAGATTACAAAGAGTTAGGTCAGTGTGGATTATACTGTGTAACAGAAATTCATACAAAGGAAATGATTGATACTTTAGTTGAAGAATTAAAAAATATATTAAACTAATTTAAAGGAAAGGATGATAATAGTGAAGGCTATAAATAGAGATTATAAAGTTAGAAATTTTCATCAAGCTAAATGGGATGAACCAATTATATTTGAATTATCTCAAAGAGGAGAAAGAGGAGTAATACCACCAAGCGCTGATTGTGAAGTAGTAAGCGCTGTAGGTGATGGTGTAAGTGTACTTCCTAAAAATTTTATAAGAAAAAGTGTAGATTTACCTGAGGTAGCTCAACATAGGGTTCTTAGACATTATCTAAGACTTTCACAACAAACTCTAGGAGCTGATTTAAACGTAGAGATAGGTCAAGGTACTTGTACTGTCAAGTATAGTCCAAAAATAAATGAAAAATTAGCAAGACTTCCTCAAGTGACAGAACTTCATCCACTTCAAGATGAAAGTACTGTTCAAGGAATACTAGAAATAATGAGCAAAACAGAAGAGTATATGAAAGAAATCTCTGGTATGGATAGATTCTCATTTCAACCAAGTGGAGGAAGCCAGGCTATAATGACTATGGCTTCAATAGTAAGAGCGTATCATGATAAAAATGGTGACTCAGATGTAAGAGATGAAATAATAACTACAATATATTCACATCCATCAGATGCAGCAGCTCCAGCAGTAAAAGGATATAAAATAATAAAAATATTCCCAGATGAAAATGGATATCCAGGCTTTGAGGCATTTAAGACTGCAATATCAGAAAGAACAGCCGCATTTATAGTAGCAAACCCAGAAGATACAGGAGTATTTAATCCAAGAATAAAAGAATTTACAGATTTAGTTCATAATGTAGGAGGACTTTGCTGTTATGACCAAGCAAATGCAAATGGCCTTTTAGGAGTTACTAGAGCTAAGGAAGCTGGATTTGATATGTGTTTCTTCAATATACATAAAACATTCTCAGCTCCTCATGGGTGTGGTGGACCGGCAACAGGTGCAGTAGGTGTAGTTGATAAATTAGCATCATTCTTACCTGCTCCCCTTGTAGATTACAATACTGATAAAGAAGAGTACTATTTAAATTATGATTTAGAAAATAGTATAGGAAGAGTTAGGATATTTAGTGGGGTACCACAAATAGTGCTAAAGGCATATGCTTGGATAAGAAGCTTAGGTGCTGATGGATTATACGAAGTTGCGAAAATTGCTGTTTTAAATAATAACTACTTATTCAATGAACTTATGAAGCATAAGGCAGTAGATGCTCCGTATATAAAAGGAAAACAAAGAATAGAGCAAGTAAGATATACCTTAGAAAAATTAAGAGATGATACTACAGTTACGACTGGAGATATACAAAGAAGAATGATGGACTTTGGTATGCATTACTGGACTAGTCATCACCCATACTATATAGAAGAACCAATTACTCTAGAACCAACGGAAACTCCATCTAAAGAGGATATAGATGAATATATAGCGACATTAACACACGTATTAGATGAAGCTTATGAAGATGCAAATATGGCAATAAATGCACCTTATAGAAGTAGTATTCACAAAGTAGATGAATCAGAATTAGATGATAGTGATAAATGGGCTATAACTTGGAGGGCATATAAGAAAAAAGTAGAAAAATAAAATTAGCTTTACTCAATAATTATAATAGGCACATCGTGGATTTATTTAAACGTTTCATGGTGCGCCTATTTATAATATAAAAGACAAAAGAGGGGAGATTTTTTTGATAGAGATTGGTCTTATAGTAAATCCTATAGCAGGAATGGGTGGAAGTGTAGGTCTAAAAGGTACAGATGGAGAAGAAGTTTTAACGAAGGCAATAAATTTAGGATCAGTTCCTAAATCACACAAAAAGGCAATAATCGCATTAAAAGAACTATTACCAATAAAAGATAAAATCAAGATTATTACATGCAAAGGTGATATGGGAGAAAATGAAGCCAGAAAACTTGGTTTTGAAGTAGAAGTAGTTGGAAACAATTGTAATAATAGTACTAGTAAAATAGATACTATATATGGATGTAGGGAGATGCTAAATAAAGATATAAAAATATTATTATTTGTTGGAGGAGATGGTACTGCTAGAGATATTTACAAATCTGTAGGAAGTAAATTAGTTACTCTAGGAATTCCAGCAGGTGTAAAAATACATTCTTCAGTATATGCTATAAATCCCAAATCAGGTGGAAAAACAGCTCTTAGATATATAGAAGATGAAATAAAATCAAGTATAGAAAAAGAAGTAGTAGATATTGACGAAAATGAGTATAGACTTGGAAAAGTAAATACTAAACTTTATGGATATTTGAAAGTTCCAAATGATAAAAAATCAATGCAAAATAAAAAGGCACCAACCCCATTAAGTGAAGAAGCCTCACAAAAAGCTATAGGACTTTTTATAATTGACAACATGGAAAAAGATACACTTTATATAATAGGACCA
Organism: Terrisporobacter mayombei; assembly: GCF_020748465.1. GTDB lineage: Bacteria > Bacillota > Clostridia > Peptostreptococcales > Peptostreptococcaceae > Terrisporobacter > Terrisporobacter mayombei. Next base: position 237,413 of record NZ_JAHZMP010000001.1, on the reverse strand, counting down.
GGGACTACAACAAGAGCTGTACTGGATAATCTAAATTTAGATAGCACACTACTTGGAGTTGATATAGTAAAAAATAAAGAAATTATAAAGCTAGATGCTAATGAAAAAGACATATTAGAAGCAAAAAAAGGATGTAGATGTAAGCTAATAATCACTCCTACAGGTGGTCAAGGTTACCTACTTGGAAGGGGAAACCAACAGATAAGTGCAAATGTGATAAAAGAAATAGGCAAAGAAAACATAATAGTGGTATCTACACTTTATAAATTACAAAATTTAAAATTTCAACCCTTATACGTTGATACATATAGTGAAGAAGTTGATAAATTACTAAGTGGATATGTTAAGGTAGTAGTAGGATATAAGGAAGAGATAGTTTATCCAGTTAAAAGTTAGAGCACTTAAAAGATCTCCCTAGAATCTAATAATAATTGAGATATGATTTATTAAATTAGAATACTGGGGGGAGTTAGTTGTGGAAGGAAATTATGGATTATGGGCATTGGTACCAGCAATAATAGCCATAGTAATGTGCTTTAAGACGAAGATGGTTATACCTTCACTATTTGCGGGTATATTTGCATCAGGAGTGATAATGTATAAGGGAAATGTATTTGCTGCTACATCATTTTCATTAGAAACGGTAATAAATCAACTATGTGATTCTGGAAATGCAAAACTAATAATGTTTACAATGTTTATGGGAGTAGGAATTTCTTTTATATGGAAAATGGGTGGAAGTAAAGCTCTTTCTATTTGGGCTAGAAATAAAATAAAAAGTAGAAAAGCTGTTGGAATAGGTGCTTGGTTACTTGGAATGTGTATAAGTGTAAATGACTGCCTAATAGCTGCGATAGATGGAAATGTATTTAGAGATATAGCGAAGGAACAAAGAATATCTTCAGAAAAATTCTCTTATATACTAGACTCAACTGCAGCTCCATCAGCGTCACTTTTTATTTCGGATTGGATAGCGTTTCAAATAGGTATGATAAGTCAAGGCCTTGTTGCTGCGGGTATTATTGCAAGCCCTATGAAAGCGTACATAAGTAGTATACCTTATAATATGTATGCGATATTCACACTAGTATTTGTAGGTATGATAGTAATAACAGGTCTTGACTATGGTCCAATGCTAAAAGCTGAAAACAGAGCTATAAAAACAGGTAAATTCTGTAGTGATGAAGCTCAACCTATGCTTGATATAAGTAGTGAGCTTGGTGAACCTAAGGATGTAGAGCCAAAACTTGCTACTTTCATAATTCCATTTATAGCTATGATAGTTACAACTGTATTTGGATTTATATATACAGGTAGAGCAGGAGAAGGCTTTATGGGAACTCTTGAAAATGCAGATGCTGTAACAGCTCTTCTTTGGGGATCATTTGCTATGGGAATGAGTGGAGTAGTTTTAGCACTAGGATATAAGATAATGAATTTCAAAGAAACGATGGATACATTTATGGATGGTCTAAAACTGATGGTATTAACAGCTGCTATACTTTTAATGGCTTGGTCATTAGGAGAGGTTACAAAACAAATGGGTCTTGCGGATTTCTTAGTAGGAGCACTTGGGAATTCAGTTCCGGCATGGATACTTCCAATAACAATATTTGTACTTGGAATGATAGTATCATTTGCAACAGGAACGTCATGGGGAACTATGGCTATAATAACACCGATTGCAATTCCCTTAGTATACCAGGTAACTGGAGATGCTTCGTACGCAATGGTAGTACCAGGAATGGTACTATCAGGAGCAATATTTGGGGATCACTGCTCGCCTATATCAGATACTACAGTTATGGCATCAATATTTGCTGGGGCTGACCATATAGATCATGTTAGGACTCAAATACCATATGGCTTAACTGTAGCAAGTGTAGTATTTTTAATGCTTTTACTAATAGGTATCTTTAGATTAAAACCATATATTTTTATACCCCTTGGAATATTAATTTTATTTTTGATAGTATACACAATGAGTAAAATTAATGGTAAGAGATTAAAGGAGGCTAAAAATGGAGTAGAATAAATTTAGACCTAGTTTTGGAGGAACACTTTTGATACTTGCTTTTCTAGTTATATCTATGGGTATGTCAGTACTTTGGCTAGATATTCCGATTCATATTACAATGGTATTTTCAGCAACATCCTGTGTTGTATAAAATGGACCCTTTGTCAAAGGCACTAGAAAAAACGACTGGTTAAGCCGCCATTAAAAGCTGACTTCTATACTGATTAGGAGTCAGCTTTTTTAAATTCCATTGACATCTATAATTATTGTAATAATCCATATAATTATCTACTATAAATTGTAATTATTCTAATGTATTGCAACTTTTATGGTCTATTTCATCTTTTGTGGCTTTTTTATTATGAGTTTTAGTCTGTTGCTTAGATAACACAAACCAATGTCAGAATTGCATTGATGCAAAGCAACTATTATCTAATCTAAATAAGGCATTATTTGAGCTCAGAAATTCGTGCAATGGCAATAAAAGGTCTTATTAAAAGCGGAGTAAATCTTAAACAACTAAGAAAGCATGATAGAGGAAGGGAATTTATATTGCCATTTTTAGAAATGCAACTAATTTTTGAAAACACGGACAATGAGTTTGGATATCCAATATTAAATGGGAGACAAATTAATATGAACTCACTGAAGGGATATAGAGTTAAAAGAGACGACTTAATAGTGTTAGCGATTGATGGCTATCCAAAACTTTTCCCAACGCTTGAAGAGAGTGAGATATATTTGAAAAATATTATATGGAAGACTAAATGTGTTTTCTATATTATCATAGAAAAAACATGATAATTCAGTTATTATTATATATTAACAATAAAATCTATTAAAAAAACAGAGAAAATCTAATAGATTTTCTCTGTTTTTTTTATAATTAATCAAGAACACTGTGAAAATGTTTGTATTTGAGGTATAAATAAATGTAAAGTTTAGTATATAATTACACCTGTAAGAAATTACTACAGAAAAATACAGGCTTTAAGGGTAACAGAGAGATTATAGAATATGAGTAAAAAATAGTTACATGTATTTTTTACATAACTCAATAAACTCTTTAGCCTCCTTTGTAAGATAGTGTTTATTTCTTATCCAGCCTATATCTATTTTATCTGTTAAGTCACTTATAGGTATGCTTATTATATCATCTTCTATTATTTTCTTCATTAAGATTCCTGTGCCGATATTGTAGCTGTTGGTATTGCAAATAATATTATTCATAGTTGCTCTGTCGAGAACATTAATAGACTGTTTGGAGTTGAGCACTATTGCTTCTTCCGCAAAATCAAGAGAGCAGCTTTCCTGTTCATAACTTACAAATGGAAAGTTTGATAATTCTTCGATTGTAACGCTTTCCTGATTTGCGAGAGGATGACCTGTACGAATAAATGCATGATATCCAACAGTTGCCAATTGATTAAATTCTAAGCCTTTTGATTTTAAATATTTTTGCATGAATTTTTTAGTAGAATCAGAGATTACAATAATTCCGAGATTGCTTTGTAGTGTAAAAACATCTTCAATAATTTGAGTTGTTGTCTTTTCTCTTAAAAGAAGCTTAAAAGGGTTTTTTGAATGTTTGTCTATAAAATCAATAAACACTTTGACAACGAAGGTGTAATGCTGTGAAGATACAGTGAGCTGGACATAATCATTTTTACTCTTATTGTGAAATGTATTTTCAATATTTTCAGCCTGTCCGACAAGATCTCTTGCATACCATAGCAGTTCCGCTCCATCGGTAGTAAACTGCAGCCTTTTTTTATTATCCCTGTAAAATATTTCAATACCCAATTCGTTTTCAAGCTCTTTTATTGCCTTACTTATTGCGGGCTGCGAAATAAATAGGTGCTTTGCTGCCATATTAATTGTACCATATTTTGAAATTTCGACTAAATATTTTAATTGCTGAATTTTCATTTATGTCACTCCTAATTTTTATTTGTGTCACTCCTACTTATATCTTTTAGTTATAAAAAATAATGAATTATCGATATTTTACAAGGTTTATTATATGGGATAAAATGATTATAGTCAATAAAATACTATGAAACAAAAAAATACATTATGTATTTGGGCAGTATTTTATTCATTAGAGATTAAATCCGGATAATATCTTGACAATTTTTTAAGTAAATGAATATTTAATTAATATTATTAATGGAGGTATTAACTATGTCAGAAAAAAGCTTTAGTACAAAAGTTATTCATGCAGGGGAAGTGGAATTTACAAAAAAGGCTTTAAGTGGTGTATCTGTACCTAAAGTTCCGCCGATCTTTATGAGTTCAGTTTTTTCATTTGATGATGTACCATCACTTGATGCTGTTTATGATGGTACAGCAGAGGGATATGTTTATTCACGTATGTCAAATCCTACAACAGAGGGTGTATGTGAGATTTTAGCAGCAGCGGAAGGTTGCGATGATGCTATTGTATTCTCATCAGGAATGGCAGCAATTATTAACGCAATAATAGGTAATGTTAAAACAGGAGATCATATTATATCTTCACCAGTTCTTTATGGAGGTGTATATGATTACCTTCAAAATGAGATAACAAGATTTGGTGTAGAGGTTACTTTCGTTGATTTCTTAAAAGAAGATATAGAGAAATATATTAAGCCAAACACAAATGTTATTTATACAGAAACAATTTCAAATCCTCTTATGGAAGTTATGGATATTCCAAATATAAGTGAAATCGCTCACAAGCATAACTGTAAGCTTATTGTTGACAATACATTTGCGACAGCAGCATTAGCTAAGCCACTTTTTCTTGGTGCAGATATTGTTGTATATAGTGCTACAAAATTCCTTGGAGGGCACAGTGATATTATTGGTGGAGCTATTATTTCTAACCGAGAAAATATTAATGAATTACGTCGTTTCAGCACACTTTATGGAGCTACAATGAGTCCATTTGATGCATGGTTACTTGCAAGAAGTCTTAGAACTCTTGAAATGCGTATTGCTAAGCACAGTGCTAATGCAGTTAAAGTAGCAGAATTCTTTGAAAATCATCCTAAGGTGGAAAACGTTTACTATCCAGGTCTTAAATCATCTTCGTATTATGAGCTTGGACAGAAGCTTTTTATTGATGGAAGATGTGGTGGTATGATTAGTGTAGATTTTGCTGGCGGAGAGAAAGCTGCAAGCGATTTCATAGCAAATTGTGACAGTATCAAGTTCATACCAAGTCTTGCTGGAGTAAGCACAACAATTTCTTACCCTGCAAAAACATCACACAGAGCATACTCTAAAGAAGAAATGGAATCAGTTGGAATCTCAATGGGTCAGCTTCGTTTTTCAATAGGTCTTGAAGAGGCAAACGATATCATTGCAGAATTCAGTGCTGCTCTTGATAAGCTTTAATTATTTACTACTAAAATGAGGTGACATAAATGGATAAACGTAATAAAATGATTGACGGTTTATTTATAGGGCTTGCGCTTTTTGCAACATATTTTGGAGCGGGAAACTTAATTTTCCCGCCGATATTAGGACTTCAAAGTGGAACTAATTATATGTCGGGTATTCTAGGTTTAACTATGTCGGGTATACTTATACCTATAGCGTCAATAATAGTAATCGGAATACATGGCTCAGCCGAAAAGATAACAAAACACGTTAGCAAAAACTGTTATAACTTATGTATTTTGGCAGTAATGTTTATAGTTCTTTTTGTAGGAAATCCAAGAACAGCTGCGACGGCTGTTGAAATGGGTATTCAAGGAATTTTCCCTTCTTTACCATATGCTCCTTTTGTACTTATATACTTTGCTTTAGTATTTTTTATCGCAAAAGATAGAGGTAAAGCACTTGACAAGATCGGGAAAAATATAACTCCTATTTTAGTTACTATTTTGTTAATATTGATTATAGCGGGTATTGTACGTCCTATAGGAGCACCTGTAAGTACAGAACTTAAAAATCCGTTTACTAATTCCCTTTTACAAGGATATCAGACAGGTGATGTTTTAGTAAGTTTTCTTATGGCAAGCGTATTCCTAGCTAATATTCAGAATAAGGGATATTTAGGAAATGATAAGAAAAAGGTAATGATCATAGCGTCTATAGTGGCATTTATCGGGCTATTTATAGTTTACGGTGGTCTGTTCTATATGGGTGCATGCGGAAGTGGTATTTTCCCATCTGATATTGGAAGAGCTGAACTTCTTGTAGCAATAAATAGAAAAATCGGAGGTCAGCTGGCTATGAACGCACTTGGGACAGCTGTAATACTTGCTTGCTTTACAACTGCTGTCGGACAAGCGACAGCCGGAGCGGACTTTTTTGTAAGATTGAGCAAGGACAAATTCGATTATAAAATTACAGCAGGTTGTTTATGCGTTATAAGTAGTTTAATGGCATTAGTTGGTGTTGACAAAATTGTAATGTATGCAAATCCTATATATACCGCTATTTTCCCTGTACTTGTTGTAATAGTTATTCTTGGTGTGTTTTCGAAAATCATACCAAACGATGGTGCTTACAAAGGAGCGGTAATATTCACATTGATATATAGTGTATGTGAAGCTTTAAATACTTCTTGTAATATAGGTATTATTGATGGATTTGTAAATAGTATGCCTTTTGCATCACATGGATTTGGCTGGGTAATACCATGTATAGTTGGATTTATTGCCGGAATGGCAATATATCCTTTAATGAAATCAAAAATGGAATCAAAAACTAATTAAAAAGAAAGAGTGTTAATTATGGAACGATTAGGTTTTACAGAGATGATCTTCAGTGCAGAGAAAAAGGTCGGATTTTTTAAATCAGTGCCTCTAAAATTCTTCGTATATTCGATTATGGCCGGTGTTTTCTGTGGTCTGGGAATGATACTGGCATATTCGGCAGGCGGCTCACTTAATTTTTATGAGTCAACAAAGGGATTGGCGAAAATAGTATTTGGGATATCGTTTGCATTAAGTTTTACTTTGATTGTATATGCCGGAAGTGAATTGTTTACGGGAAATGTCGGAGTTATTTCCATAGGTATGTATAACAAATCTGTTTCTGCAAAGGACGGGATAAAACTGTTGATACTTGTATATATAGGCAACTTTATTGGAGCTACATTGATTTCACTTCTGATTGGAGCTGCTGGATTGCTTGACAATCCTATGACGGCACAGTATATAGTAAGCAACTGTGCCATAAAAATGAATTTACCGTTCTCACAAAGCTTTTTTAGAGGCATTCTCTGTAATATGCTGGTTGTTCTGGCAACATGGAGTACATCAAAAATAAAATCTGAACCGGCAAGAATGCTTATACTTATTTGGTGTGTTTACGGTTTTTGCACAAGCGGTTTTGAACACAGTATAGCAAATATGGCATTGTTTGTTATGGGGATGATTTCCCCCTATACTACATCAGAGATTTCTGTAATGGGATATATTAATAATATTATACCTGTAACTCTCGGTAATATAGTTGGCGGTGCATTAATAATAGGTACGGTTTATTATTTTGTTGGAAACTTTAAGAAAGAAACTTATGGAAATAAGAAAATTTAAACTTATTATCATATTATATTTAAATTATGATTTTCCTACTTTGTTTTGTCTTGCAAAGAAAAATAAATACTGCTGAACAAAACTTGATAAATCGCCGAACTTATCTACCGCAAATGATCTGATTTTCTTTACCGAATTACTTTTGTTGCTAAAGTATATATCTTCCATTATTCTTTTTATCCATACATCAACGGCAAATACATCATATTTTTTCATTGATAACATGGCAACACAATCTGCGACCTTTTCGCCAACACCGCTTAGTTCTCTTAAATTATCTAGACATGACTTGGTATCTAGTTTGTTTAGATTATATAAATCAATATCATTGTTATAAATAACTGTTGAGGTAGACTTTATATACTTATCTCTAAATCCAACCTTACACTCTCTAAGTTCATCCAATGAAAGAGACGATAACTTGTTAGGAGTAGGGAATGAGTAGTATTTTTCTCCTTCGTATTCGCCTATATAATCTCCATAACGAGAACATAGGTTATCGACTACTTTCTCAAGTATTTGCATAGAGTTATTGGCAGATAGTATTAGCGTGATTAAAGTCTCCCATTCATCTTGATTAAGAATTCTAAGGCCAGACCCAAAATCTATAATATGAGATAAGTTAGGAGATATGTTTAAAATCTCTTTTTTTATTATCGAATAATTAACATCAAGTCCAAAATAATTAACCCAAAAGTTTTTTACATCATCTAAATTAGTATTTTTAAAATAAAGGATATCATCTATTTGAGAAACATTTATAATCTTATCTTTCACTACACAAATGTATGAGTTGTCTTTTTGCTTTTTCCATCTAACACTTTGACCACTGGAAAAGATATGGTGTATATTAAAATCTTTAACATTTTCTATTACAACTGCACATGAATCTTCATAAATTATCATATTAAGAGTCTCCTAAATAGTTAGTCAAATATAGTTATATAACATATAAATATAATACAAGTGAGCTAAGATTTGAAGTATAGATATATGGAAATACAAGATAAATAATCCAATATATAAATCTTTTAAGTTACTAAATTTGACTTCTTTAGATATTTATAAACCTATAAAATAGTTTCACTAGCGAAATTTTATGCCTATAACAACAACCATATACAAACATTAAAAAGCAATATAACAGATTTTATTAACTATGAATTTAGTAGAGTAAGTTCAAACTCATAATCCCTAAAAATGCTACTTATGTAAAATTATCTATGGAGTTTGGTGGAAAAGTTATAGCTTTTACTTACTATATATCTACGGCTTATTTTTTATAAAATAAATATAGTTTAAATTTTGATAGTAATTTAAGAGATTTGAATACATAGATTAATTGAAATTCACAAAAAAGATGTTGTCATACTAAAATGTAGAGAGACACCCTTTTTACATAAAAAATAAATCCCAAGTTCAAAAGAACTTGGGATTTTGTACGAAATAGGTAACTTAGTATTTGCGTCAGAAGTTGATCTATCAATTGAATTATGATTTATTTTGATTTCTATTTATAATTGAATGTCCAAATTGTAGAAGAAAGTCACATCACAACTATGTTATAATTTTCTCATAGGAGAATGATGTTTTGCACTTTATATATGGAGAAAAATAAATAGAGCATCTGAAAAGTTGTGATAAATTGCTGCTGTTTAAATTTACGGAATGCGCGATTTTGGGCCTAAGAATATTAAAAAGGTGGTGAGAAAATGACCGAGGATGAAATGTGGAAAGCGGTATCGGAAAATGATGATGCCTATGATGGAATATTCTTCTATGCAGTTAAATCCACAGGAATATACTGCCGTCCGTCTTGCAAGTCTAAGCTTCCAAAGAGAGATAATGTTGGTTTCTTTGATACATCAATAGAAGCTCAAGTTGCAGGATTTCGTCCTTGCAAGCGTTGTAGGAGTGATCTTTGTGATTATCAACCAATAAAAGAAATTGCACAAGAAGTGAAAACATTGATAGATGAAATGTGGAATGAGAAGCATATACTTGATAAACAACTCAAAAATATAGGTATAAGTAATAGGCGAATAGTAGATATTTTCAAAGAAGAATATGGAATTACGCTTACTGAGTATATTGCAAATTTACGATTAGAAGAAGTAAAATTTCTTTTAAAAACAACAGATGATGCAATTATTGATATTGCATATTCCATTGGTTTTGGGGGTATATCCTCATTTTACAGTTTTTTTAAAAAAAGGGTTGGAATATCTCCTTGGTATATAGAAGGATAAGTCGTTGTGATGATATGACAAATAACAAAAATTCTAATTTAACTTGAAAGGAAACACAAGTATGAGTAATCAAATGAGTAAGACTATATTGGAAAGTATTAAAATAGAAGATATTGATATGGATAAGTGTTATTTTAATCCGGGTTGTGCCATGAATGTATATAAGCCACATGCAGGAAATGAAATTTTAAAAATATTGAACCAATATTTTGGCACAGTTAAAATGCACAGCCTTTGTTGCCATCATAATCCAGAATTACCACAAGGTTCTACAATTATAAATAATTGCGCGGGTTGCGATAAAAGATTCAGGTCGCTATATGAAGGTATACAAACAATATCTATTTGGGAAATTTTAGACAGTATTGAAAATTTATCATTACCGAATTATTTGGGCCTGGAGGTATCCGTGCAAGACTCATGTGCATATAGACCTAAACCGCAAGTACACAGTGCTGTTAGAAGTCTTTTAAAAAAAATGAACATCAAAGTTATTGATTCAGAATTTAGTAAAACAAAATCTATTTGTTGTGGAGACAGTTATTATCCAACACTACCTATAGGAGAGATACATGAAAAGCAAAAGGAACGTGCTATGCAAATGCCATGCGAAGATGTAGTTGTGTATTGTGTTTCTTGTATTAAATCAATGACAATAGGTGGAAAAACGGCTCATTATATGGTAGATTTGGTATTAAATCAAAAAACAGAGCCTCAAGAATTAAATCTCAAAATATACCATGATGATTTAGAAAAGTATATTGAAGCACATTAAAATTAACTTGCAAAAGATGTCCGGAGGTATGGATCTTCAGCATTGAAATCCGCGAAAACACATTGATTATAATAATTAGTGTGTTTTTTTATTGACTAAAATTAAAAGAAATAATCAATTACAATGTCGAAAAACATCACAAAATGATAAAAATAACATATATATATATATAATACTTATATGTATTATGTTAAATCTAAAAAAATTTTAGGTGATGAAAATGGCAGAAATAATAACTCCTGCAGACGAGTATTATAATCAAGCTAGACTAGTATGGAATAGAGCTATAAATAAATACCCAGAGGAAATCATATACTGTACGTCTATAGAAGATGTCCAAAAAGCTATAGTTTATAGTGTGAAAAAAAAATTAGAAATAAGAGTAAGAGGCGGAGGTCATAATTATCAGGGATTTTCAATAGGAAATGATGTGGCTGTTATAGATATAAGCAATTTAAATAGCATAAAAATAGATTATGAAAAAAGTACTTTCACAGTGCAAAATGGAATCAAACTAGGCCAACTCTATACCTTTCTAAGTGGAATAGGATTCCCATTTCCAGGAGGTGCCTGTCCAACAGTTTGCATAAGTGGACTAGCCTTAGGAGGTGGATGGGGATATTCAAGTAGAAAATACGGACTTACCTGTGATAGTTTATTGGAATTAAAGATGGTAAACTATGAAGGTGAATTAATAACAGCAAATAAATGTACTAATTCAGATTTATTTTGGGCATGTAAAGGTGGAGGAGGAGGTAATTTTGGAGTAGTTGTTGCTATGACATTTAAACTACCTCTAAAAGTAGAGAGAGTAACTAAATTTGAATTTGATATTTCAAATCCAAGTAAATATACTCAAATTGAATTTTTAGATGTTTGGCAGCATTTTATTACTAATGCTGTACCTGAAATCAATATGAGAGGTAGCATATCTAACTCAGCAGCCAATGGAATTAATATAAACTGTAGAGGACTTTTATATGGAACACCAGGTGAATTATATAGATTATTAGAACCATTTAGTAAAATTAAAGGGTTTAAGTTAAAATATAATTATGTTTCTTTCTTACAGGCTGTACTTTTACTAGGTTCTGTATACCCTCAGTATCAATATTTTGAGAGTTATTCAGGATTTGTTAAACAATACTATGATTATTGCACATTACAGAATTTAGTAGAGCTAATAAACCAGCCAAGACCTAGAGGCAGTGAAGAAATTAATTTAAATTTATATGGATTGGGTGGAAAAGTAAGTGAAGTGGGTAAATTTGATACAGCTTTTTATTATAGAGATAGCTTTTATATATTACTCATTGAAACAATATTTAAAAACAATTGTTATAAAGAAATCAATAAAGATTGGATAGAATATAATATTGATGATATTTACTATATTACGGAAGGGTCATATATTAATTTTCCATATTACCCTATTAAAAAATACATGTACGAGTATTATGGTGAAAATAAATATAGACTTGAAGAAGTAAAACATAAATATGATCCTTACAATATATTTAACTTTAAACAAAGTATTAAATAACACATATTTATAACAAAAAAGTCGGTATAAATATATATAATTTAGTAATAAAAAAACTACGTTTCTTTCAACGCCCCCTGTAGAAAAAATTATGTAGAAAAGTGCAAATATAAATGGTGGATATGATTGTTGCGATTCATCTCCACCGTTGAAATCCATGAAAATGAACATAAGTATTTATGTTCATTTTTTTGCATATTTTACCTTTCTCAATAATCTGTTTAGCAACCTGTATTTTAAATTACTTGTTATATTTTTTTACTTTGAATAAAAAAGCCCTCTTAGTACAAGTATTGACTAATTTATATGTCTACTAAAAGTGTGTAAGTTCAGTTTTCTTAGTTAGTGAATGTCTAATTTTATACTGTTACAAACACTTTATGATTTAGAAGATAAATTACCCTTATTTGCACCAGAAACTAATTTTGTTAAATCTTCTTTGAGCATTTGCATTCGTTCAATACCTATATTTTCAATGCAACATTTCTCAATCTCAGCTAGAATTTCTTCTTTTAATTTCATTACTAACAGGCCACGTTCGGTTAAAACAATAATTCGTCCTCTCTTATCAGTGGGATGAGCTTGACGAATTACATATCCACTTTTCTCAAGAGAATCCACCATTTTACTTACAGCTTGTTTTGTAATTCCTAAGTATTCAGCAATCTCTATGCCTGTTGCTCCATTAGGGTTTATGAAACTAAACATAAATCCATGTACAGGTCTAATATCCTTAAATCCTAACTCACTCATTCTTTCGTTTAGTTCATCAATTAATGAACTAAACGATAATGATAGAAGTGATACAAGATTAAATTCACTAAATGTTTGATAATTCATACATGAAACCTCCTCAAATATAGTCAATTAAGTTGACTTTATCTTAATTGTATTGTAATATAAAGAAAAAAGTCAATCAAGTTGACTTTATTTTTATGATTAAATTCTGTTTGTAGTGGGTAAATATATAAATAATATGATAACACTTAGTAGTAGGAGGAAAAGATAATGACAAAAGTTTTATTTGTAAAAGCAAATAATCGTCCATCAGACGAGGCGGTTAGTGTGAAATTATATGATACTTTTTTAGCGAGCTATAAAGAATCACATCCAAATGATACAGTGATAGAGCTTGACTTATATAATGAAGAATTGCCATATATGGGCGTAGATATGATTAATGGTACTTTTAAGGATAGTAGAGGATTTTCTCTAACGGAAAAGGAAGAAAAAGCATTAGCTGTTGCTGATAAATATTTGAATCAATTCCTTGAAGTTGATAAAGTTGTATTTGGTTTCCCGCTTTGGAATTTAACAATTCCAGCTGTACTACATACATATATTGATTACTTAAACCGCGCAGGTAAAACATTTAAATATACATCAGAAGGTCCAGTAGGTCTTCTTGAAAACAAGAAAATTGCATTATTAAATGCAAGAGGTGGTGTATATTCTAAAGGACCAGGTGCTGAAATTGAAATGGCTGTTAAATATGTGGTAAGTATGATGAGATTTTTCGGTGTAAAAGATATAGAAACAGTAGTTATTGAGGGACACAATAAATTCCAAGATAAAGCAAAAGAAATTATTGATGAAGGACTTGAAAATGCTACAAAATTAGCAAGAACATTCTAATTAATAAAATACTAGATTATATTTTATTAAATTAAATATTTAGCTTATAAAATATTAATATATATTTATACTAAATAATAAGAATGTAAAATTAAAATATTGAAGATAAATTTAAATGTTAGGAGAAATACATATGTCACTAGAAATGAATAAATATTTACAAGTTAGAAAGGCTCAAGCACAAGGAGCTAGAACTATTGAAGAGCTTAAAGAAATGTCTGATATAGTTATTGAAAATGAAGGAGAGCTAAAGGAAATAGAATCTCTTATAAAAAATGCATGTAAATGTAAGAATGTATCAATAGATACGATTGTAGAAGCGGTAAAAAATGGATCAGATACTATTGAGAAAGTTCAAGAAGTTACTAAAGCAGGGACAGGATGTGGAAGATGCAAAGGTATTATATCAAATATTATAGAAAATAAAAGATAATGAGTTTTCGATTTTAATATAAATATATAAATTATTTTATTATGATAGTCTATGAGTTTTAAAATAGTATGATTATAGAGTTTCACAAGAAAGAAATAAACTCAATGATGCTTAATGGTTCAAGAATATATGTAGTCCTTGGATATTCTATAATAAAATTAATATTCAAGATATTTAAATCATTAGATATAGCTTTAGAAGCAAAACTTAATTTATCATATGCGATAATCGGTTTTGTTATAATAATTCTTGCATTTGAAGTATCTAAATTTATGTGTGCAAGAAAAATTGATTTGATCGTGAGTATTATCTTCTTAAGATATCAACATTGACGTTTAATTGGAATATTGTAAAGTAGTTAAAATATAGATTTGTTTTATTAAAGTCTAAAATTAGGAGAGTACTTCTGAGCAAATCAGGAATACTCTTTTTTATTATGCAATAATAATATATAAATGAAAAGAAAACAAATTAAAATAAATAACTATTTTAGTATTATTCTAAAATTAGCTATTGTGTATAACTTCTGTATATCCAGATATGTATGATAGTATGAGTAAGATCTAAATAGTATGATTATTTAGATCTTACTCAAATTTTTTTGTGTCTTTTTTTTACTTTTTTTACTTTTTTACCTTTTTTCATTTTATTATTACCTTTTGATCGCAAGGGTACATTAGTATTAGGAAGTGTGGGAAGATTTTGATCATCTTGGTTCTCTGTAGTATTATTTTTATTAAGATCGCTAGTACAAACAGATCTTTGACCAACCCCTAACAGAATATTACTACCTATTGCGACAAATAAATTGCCGACTGTGTTAAGTTCATCATCATCTTGAATTTCTTGATAAATTATAGATGAAATAATGGCGGCTAATACAATAAGTTGATCACCTTGTGAATTACAATTATTATATTCATTATTAGACCTATTAGATTTAACTCGCCTATACATATGACCTCCTAATTTACGTATTATACTGTATAATATGAAAAGTTTGATATGAGTATTACTAGAAGCATTTAGCATACCTACTTACGCTCTATGAATTAGCAAACTTATTAAAAGATAATAGTTGGTATTATTCCCGTGAATCATCTTTACCTCACAAATCCACGAAAAGGTATCGATTGATAGGTCAATACCTTTTTGTTTTCTAGTACAATATATTTATTTCATCCATTTCTCATGATAATTCATATATTCTTGGAATTTTCTAAGAACAATCTCACATGATATCAATTTGTATAACAACCTACACTCCGTAGAATTCAACTCTACGGAGCGTAGGTTGATTAGTATGCTGAAATAGTATAAATTAATAAATGAAGTAATAATATATATGTGTTAATAAATTGAGAAATAGACTCTAAGTAAGAAGGTGTAATACATAATACTAATAAAAGAGGTGATTAATTATGGATAAGTTAAAGAGAAAAGAATTGTTACAACAATATAAAGAAATGAAGCCAGAGATGGGTGTATATATGTTTAAGTCTATAAAAACAGATACTGTTTATTTAGGTTGTGATAAAAACATAAATGCAACAATAAATGGTGATAAATTTAAATTAAAACTTAATAGTCATAAATGTAAAAAACTACAACAAGACTGGAATGAAAATAAAGAAGAGAATTTTGAGATAAAAACAGTAGAGATATTGCCATATGACAAGGACGAAAGTAAAGTAGATTATAGTGAAGAATTAAAAATACTAAGAGAAATGTGTAAAGATAGATTTACAGAAAAAAATGTAGAGGAAATATAAAAATAGAATTTTGATATTGTAGAGTTAAATTTGAATAAAAAAACTAGTAACTGTTAAATGTAAATTAAAGTGGCCTATTTATAGGTCTTTTTTTATGGAGCAAATTGTATTTATTGTTTTTTGGTAAAAAATACATCATTATAAAATCTTATGATAGCCATAAAAAACAAATATTATCATTTTTGTAAATGGATGATGGAAGTTTAAAAAGATTTATAAACTTATATCAAAATTTAATTTGAATATTAGGACATAGTATTGGAAATCATAAAACTGAATTAAAATTTAAGGAGGTATAATTATGAACTTAGCACCGGGAGAATTACATAGCTTGAGTGAATTAATTCTAAGTTGTGTAAACTCTATAACTAATATGGCAATGTTTAGAAACCAAGTTACAGATTTAGAGTTAAAAAACATTATAGAAAGTCAATTTCAAGCACATGTTCAAGACTATAACTTAAAAGTGAGATTTGTAAAAGAAGCTAGTGCTCCATCAGAAAAACTTAATGTTCCAATGTTAAAAAGGACTTTAAATGATTTTACAAAAGCACCTGTTGAAACTATTCCTGTTACACCTAGAGTAAATGTAGAACAATTAAATGATAGAGAGATAGCAACAGGATACCTTCTTACATTAAAAAGAGCTGGAAGAGAATATGCATGGAATGCCATGGAATGTAGCAATCCAGATTTAAGAGAATTTTTAAAAGATGCATTTACAATGTGCTGTAATCACTCTTATGAGGTTTGGCAGTGGATGGTTAGTAAAGGTTATTATCCATTATGCTCAGCTCCTCAAGAAGAAATAGCTAAAATAGGAAATATTTATAATGAAGTTACACAATAATAAAAAGTAGTTATAAAAATAAATATAATATTTACAATTGAAAAATAGATATAATCAAGATGGCTTTACCACTAAAATCGTGGGCGAGCCATTTTTTTATTTAAAACAAGTGATTTGTTAATATATAAATCTCATATATTATTATAAAAAATCAGTAATAGTTACATAATGTAAAATGAGATTATTTGTTTTATACAATAATTTAGATAATAAATAAAAGGGTGATATAGGTGTCGCATATAAGTTCAAAGAATGGATATAAAAGTTTAGAGGAGAGATTAAATAGATTTCCCCAAGGGGCTCCTCCTTCAAAAACTTTGTACAAAATACTAGCTATGTTGTTTACAGAAAAAGAAGCGGAATTAGTCGCTCAATTACCAATTAAAGCTTTTAGGGTAAAAACGGCCGCTAATATATGGAGCGTAAGTGAAAGTGAAGCATTAAAAGTCCTTGATACACTTGCTAGCAGAGCAATTTTATTAGATCTAGAAGATGATAAGGGAAAACAATATATACTTCCTCCTCCAATGGCTGGATTTATAGAGTTCGCTTTGATGAGAACTAGTAATGATATTGATCAAAAGCTTTTAGCAGAACTTTATTATCAATATCTAAATGTTGAAGAGGATTTTATAAAGGACTTATTTTATTCAGCAGAAACAAAATTGGGGAGAGTTTTTGTTCAAGAAGAAGTATTAAGTAATGATAATGAAGTAACTATATTAGATTATGAAAGAGCTACTCACATAATAGAAGAAGCAGAACATATAGGAGTAGGAATGTGTTATTGCAGGCATAAAATGAAACATGTGGGCAAAGGATGTGATGCTCCCATGGATATATGTATGACTTTTAATGGAACGGCAAATTCTTTAATAAAATACAATTATGCAAGACGAATAGATGCTTCTGAGTGTAAAGAATTATTACATGAAGCATATGAACACAATTTAGTCCAATGTGGTGAAAATGTAAGACAGGGAGTAAGCTTTATATGTAACTGCTGTGGATGTTGTTGTGAAGCATTATTAGCAGCTAGAAAATTTGGTAATATGCATCCAGTAGCAACAACTAGCTTCATACCAAATATTAATTATGATTCTTGTGTAGGCTGTGGAAAATGTGTAAAAGCATGTCCTATAGGAGCAATAAGTAAGACAAAAGAAAATAATAAAAATACAATTAAGATTAATGAGGAAGTTTGTTTAGGATGCGGAGTTTGTGCTAGAAATTGCCCTAAAAATAGCATTATACTTTTGAAAAGAAAAGAAAAAATAATAACTCCTGCAAATTCAGTACATAGAGTCGTTATAATGGCCATAGAAAAAGGACAATTACAAGAACTTATATTTGACAATAAAGCATTAAGTAGCCATAGGGCAATGGCAGCCATACTATCTGCAATACTAAAATTACCTCCAGCCAAGAGAGCTTTGGCAAATGAACAAGTTAAATCAATATACTTAGAACGATTATTAAATATTAAGTAGTAGATTACTTGTTATATTTAAATATGAAATTCAGTTTATTGACAATATGGAATTTATGGAATATAGTTGATATTATCAAAATGGTAGAGGGTTACGGTAGTATATATCTTTACCATGAAAATACATTGATAAATTTATCAATGTATTTTTTTATGTAAGTAGAAAGGAGAAAATAAATTTATAAATTCTATAATAATTTTGTATAGTGTAAAAGAGGTGAAATGCTATGGCTAAAATTGATAATATGATGTCAATTTTGTGGATGTTAAGTTCAGATAAAAAGGTGACTGCAAAAGAAATATCTGAAAAACTAGAAATTAATATAAGGACCGTTTATCGTTATATGGATACACTTTGTGCCAGTGGTGTGCCTATTATTTCTGATGCAGGTCATAATGGTGGGTATTCATTATTGAATAATTTTGTTGAAGCACCTCTCTTTTTTCATACTGAGGAGCAAACGGCATTACTTCATGCAGCTATGCTTGCAAAAGAAGCTGGGTATTTTTTTAATGGGGAATTAGATAAGGCAATGTCAAAGATAAAAATGTATTCAAATCAAGAACAAGAAAAAGTTATAAAGCAACATTTAGCAGGATTTGAAGTAATAAAACCAATTGGAAAATTATCTGTGGAGTCATTGCTAAAAAGACTTGAGCATAACATAGTAAATAAATTATCAGTAGAGATTAAGTATCGCACAGGGAATGAAGAAAAATCAAAAGAAAGACTTATTGATCCTTATGGGATTGTTTACTGGAATAACAATTGGTATTTAATAGGGTTTTGTCATTTGAGGAATGAAATTCGTAATTTTAGAGTGGATAGAATTATTAGTACTATAAATACAGAAAATACTTTTAATCCTCCAGAATCATTTTCTCCTAGTAAATTTTTTATGAAAACATTACTGGAGTATAAAGAAGATAAGCAAGGCCTTATGCCTTTAATTATAGGAGGAAGAGCAAATGCTTTGGATAACTTATGTCAGAACTGGTTTTTAGCACATCATATTAAAGAAAGAAATTCAAATCAAGTAATTTTTTTACTTCAAGAAGAAGTGATTTATAAATATGTACCTAATTTAATTATACCTTATGGAAAGTCTATTCAGATAATTGAACCCCTAAATTTAAAGGAAAAAATGATTGAAGCTCTAGAGGAGTTAATAGAATATTATCAAGTTTAATAACTTTACTGACACAATATGTCAGTGAAGATATTTTATAATGAGTCAAAACAATTAACTTAAAAGGAGTGGAGATTATGAAAACTAAAAAAGCGTATCTTTACGTATTTGACACTATGTCAGATTGGGAAGTGGGATATTTGACTGCAGAACTAAATACGGGAAGGTATTTTAAAAAAGGAGTAGATCCATTGAAGGTAATTACAGTGGGAATTGATAAAAATCCTATAACAACAATGGGTGGATTGCAAATCATACCAGAAATTTATATAGATGAATGCAATTTTCATAGTGAAGATGTTTTAATTTTACCAGGAGGAGAAACTTGGACATCAGTAATTCATGAACCCGTACTAGAAAAGGCAAAAGAAGCTTTGGAAAAAGGAACTGTAGTTGCGGCAATTTGTGGTGCAACCATAGGACTTGCAAAGAAGGGATTATTAGACTCATCATATCATACAAGTAATGACTTGGAATATCTTAAAATGATAGTACCTAATTATCCTGGCGAAAAATATTATAAGAGGGAAGTTGCAGTAAATGATAAAAATTTAGTTACAGCCTCAGGTATAGCTCCCTTAGAATTTACAGTTGAGGTATTAAGATTACTAGATGTTTTTAAACCAGAAGTATTAAATTTATGGTTAAATCTTTATAAGACTCATGAATCAATATATTTCTTTGAGTTAATGAACCAGATGAAAAATGACTAAAAATAGATTAAAATTCCTTTTTATACCATATATTAGATGTGATAAAATAAGTATGTGACTTGATTAATAGTCTAATGGATAAAAATACATAAAGTAACTTTAGGTAGAAAGGAAATTTTTAAAATGAAGTATAGTATAACCGATTTAGCTGAGTTATTAGGAGTTACAACAAGTGCTATTAGATATTTTGAAAAAGAAAGTTTGATTAAAGTTAATAAAGAAATAAACGGTAATCGTTATTATAATGTGGTTGATGTATTTCGTCTTTTATCTTATACCAAATATAAGAACATGGAAATTCCTATGAAGATGATTGTTAAACAGTTCAGTGGAGAGGAAAACAATCGTCTGATTATTAAGGAGAGGATGGAAGAATTCAAAAATCAAGCATATGAAAAAGCTAGGTATTATCAAGGGTTGGCAGAAGCAATGGAAGAAAATATGAATAGTATTTATCTTATTGATGAATTATTAGATAAATATGAATTTGCTAAGTCACCACAAATATTACTTTTTTATGATGAGGAATGTGGTTGAATCTCAAAAAATAGAGAATCACAGAAAGTAGTCCATCAATGGGTAAAAGCAATGCCAACAGTACAATTAGCAGTTATAAAACATATGAAAAACAACTGTAGCAACTTTGGATATATTGTTTTAGAGGACAAAGTAAATGAGCTAAATTTGCCAATGAATCTAAATGTTAAAATACTAGAAAGTACTTCTTGTTTACATACAATACAAAAGGTAGATGACGAGTTAACCTTAAATCCAGATGTGGTTTTTGTGAAAGGACTGAACTATGCAAAGTCTAGAGGATTGGAAATAGCAGGAGATATTATAGGAAAAATTTTAATTGTAGAGGTGGAGAAACCTGCTAAATTACATACGTACATTGAGCTATGGATACCTATAGAATAATATACTTTAATAAAAAATTAACAAAAACCCTTGCAGATAAAGTTACTTCATATTCTATACTGAATGTTAGATAGTGATTCACTACAAAAATAAATTTAGTATTAGGGGAGGATAATATGATGCAAGAAAAGTATAAAGTTTTATTTGAGCCAATTAAAATCGGTAAGTTGGAGATAAAAAATAGATTTGTACTAGCTCCAATGGGGCCAGGGGGATTGTGTAATCCTGACGGGAGTTTCAATGAAAGAGGAGAAGAGTTCTATGTAGAACGTGCAAAAGGTGGAACTGGCTTAATCATGACTGGGGTAACTATGGTTGAGAATGATATTGAAAAATGTGCACTACCATCTATGCCTTGTCCTACTATTAATCCACTTAGTTTTATTACTAGAGGAAAGGCTATGACAGAACGTGTTCATGCTTATGGTTCTAAAATATTTTTACAACTATCTGGAGGTTTTGGACGTGTTAGTATTCCATCTATAGTAGGAGATGTAGCAGTAGCACCTTCACCAATACCTCATAGATTTTTAAAAGGTGTAACATGTCGTGAGTTAACAAATGCTGAAGTAAAAGAATATGTAAGAAAGTTTGGGGAATCAGCAGAAATTGCAAAAAAAGCAGGATTTGACGGTGTAGAAATTCATGCTGTTCATGAAGGATATCTAATTGATCAATTTGCAATTGCATTATTTAATAATAGAACTGATGAATATGGTGGAAGCTTAGAAAATCGTTTACGCTTTGCATGTGAAATTGTACAAGAGATTAAAAAGAGATGTGGAGAAGATTTCCCAGTATCTTTAAGATATAGTATTAAAAGTTTTATAAAAGATTGGTGTAAGGGCGGACTACCAAATGAAGAGTTCCAAGAGATGGGACGTGATATTCCAGAAGGAATTGAAGCAGCTAAAATATTAGTTGATGCAGGTTACGATGCACTAAATGCAGATGTAGGATCATATGACTCATGGTACTGGAGTCATCCACCTATGTATCAAGAAAAGGGATTATATTTACCTTACAATGAAATACTTAAAAACAATGTAAATGTCCCTATAATTAGTGCAGGAAGAATGGAAGATCCAGATTTAGCTAGTGAAGCTATAGTAGCAGGAAAAACTGATATGATAGGTCTTGCTAGACCATTACTTGCAGATGCAGAAATACCAAATAAAATATTAGTAGATGATTACAAAAGTGTTCGTCCTTGTCTTTCTTGCCAAGAAGGCTGTATGGGAAGATTACAGACTTATGCAAATATATCATGTGCAGTTAACCCAGCTTGTGGAAGAGAAAAAGAGCTAGAAATTAAAAAGGCAGATGAAAAGAAAAAAGTACTTATTATAGGTGGTGGAGTTGCAGGATGTGAAGCTGCAAGGGTATTAGCACTAAGAGGTCATAATGTGGTACTTATAGAAAAATCTGAAAGATTAGGCGGAAATTTAATTCCAGCAGGAGCACCAGATTTCAAAGAAGACGATCTTGCTCTTGTGAAGTGGTATGAATTAGAACTTGAAAAACTTGGAGTAAAAATAGATTTTAAAACCTGTGCTACAGCAGAAACTGTTAAAAAATACGAAGCTGATACAGTAATTATTGCAACAGGATCTAGACCAAGAAAATTATCTATAGAAGGACCTAAAAAGGTATTTACAGCTGAGGAAGTATTACTTAAAAAGGAGGATGTAGGACAGTCTACTATAGTTATAGGTGGTGGTTTAGTAGGATGTGAAACTGCCCTATGGTTAAAGGATCAAGGAAAAGATGTAACTATTGTTGAAATGATGGATGATATCTTGAAAGTTGGAGGTCCTTTATGTCATGCAAATCATGATATGTTGAAAGACTTAGTTGAGTTTAAGAAAATTAATGTAAAATGTGGCGCTAAAATTATAAAATCAGTAGAAGAAGGTTTTGTAATTGAAGTCCATGGAAAAGAAGAAGTAATAAAATCAGATTCAGCAATACTTGCTATAGGATATAATTCAGAAAAATCATTATATGATGAAATCAAGTTCTTACACCCAAGAGTAAGAATGATTGGCGATGCTAATAAAGTACAAAATATTATGTACGCTATCTGGGATGCATATGAAGTAGCAAGAAATATTTAATAATATTAGAAATAATTAAAGATCAAAGTAGTTACTAAAAAATATTTGTTAGTAACTACTTTTTTTATTTGAAAATAAATTAAGCTTAAGATATTGAAAGAATATAATTGTTTACCATTTATTTACATTGATTATTAGTTTGATATAATTGGTTTTGGAAGAGGGGGGACTAACATGCAATTAAATGAAAGAATAACTAAAGTTTTTGCATTAGTTCTTTCATTAACAATAATAACATCATCATTTAGTGAAACAGCTAATTCAATAGAATCAGGGAAAACATAAAATGACAGTAATGATAAGTTTTATAGAATGAATTTATTGAAGGGATGAAAATAGAAATGTTTAAGAAAAAAATAGGTTTAATTTTGATTTTAGCTACTTTAGGTATATCAACAATTGTATTTGTATTTGCAAATAAAAATGATAATGAAAAAATAACTAAAAGCCCTGAGGTATCTAATGAAAAAAAGTCAGAAAAAAAATCACCTAAAAATTTAGAGGATTTGAGTATTAAAGAATTAACAGAAATTAGAGATAATGAAATTGATAAAAATTTAGAAAAACTTAAAGAATTGGATATTGATGACGATACAATTAAAGAGCGTAAACATTATATTTTAGATCCTGATTGGGATTTTGGACTAGTTGGACACATAAACCTCAGATATAAAGATTTAACAGAAAAAGATAAATTAATAAGAGAAATTCAGCTTGTTAGATATGTAAATGATAGTAATGAAACAATGGATGCTTCAGGTGCATATTTTAAAGCAACAAATGAAGACTATCAAATAAGTAGTTACCTTTCAAAACATGGACGAAGTGGAAGCTTTGTATCATATGATAATATGAGGTTTTTAATTCAACACATAGATGAATTATGTAAATATATTGACTTTGAGAGTTATGAAATGGTTGACATTCTTAATCCGGATCATTCCGAAAGTTTTTCAAATGATCAGAAGAAATCCTTAAATGAAGAATGGAAAAAGGTCTATTCAAAGGAAAATCTTAATCCAAAGCTTAAAAATCAAATAAAAAGTATTATAAAATAGAAATGTATATTAAAAAATTAAAAAAACAATTAGTTATAAACCTTTATGGAAAAATAATCTATATTTTGATATAATTACAATGTCAAAATATAGATACAAAGTGAGGGATACAAAATGAAAAAGAAATTAATATCAGTATGCATATTAAGTATGTTTTTACTAGTGGGGTGTAAAAGTGATGCAGCTTACAATGAAGCCATAGAGTTGGGTAACGAGGCTTTGAAAAACAAAAAATATGAAGATGCCATAACCGAGTTTGAAAAGGCATTGGAAGAAAAAAAAGATGACAAGGTGGCAACTGATTTATACAATCAAAGTGAGAAATATGTTAAAGCTTTAAAATCTCTTGAAGAACGTGAATTTGATCAATCATTAGAACTTTTAGATGAAGTTATAAATTATGAAAATGGATCTGATATTTTAATTCAAGAAGCTAAAACTTTAAAAGAGCAAGTTAAAAAAGACAAGGAATTAAATGAGAAAATTGATAAATTAACGAAATCATCTCAAGATTATTTTTCTAATAAAAATTACTCAAAAGCAATAAAAGATATTGATAAAGCTTTAGAACTTATAAAAGACAATAAGTCTTATGATTCACAAAAAGAAACTTTAACAAATATAAAAGAAGATTGTGAAGATGCCATAGCAAAAATGGTTAAAGAAGAAGAGAAGAGAATACAAGAGGTAGTTAAAAAGAAAGAAAAAAGTTTAAATAGTGCTGGAATTTCTGAAGATAAGGCAAAAAAAATACTTGCAAATTATTTTAGAAAAGAAATTGGTCATGCCCCAAACACAATTGAAGTATATGAAGTAATAGGAAATAGATATCATATGACTGCTGATAACTACGATGACAATGGAATGAGAGAGACTTATGGATGGTGGTATGTAGACAAGTCTACAGGAGAAGTATCTAGATAATTGCTACTATTTAATAATAAATGTGTAAAATTAATGAAAAATTAATTAAAGTGTGTTACAATTATGTCAATAAAATAATTTGAAACGAAGCCATGAAGGTTTTTTACCTTCATGGCTTTTTTTGTTAGGGGGGAATATTTTGGGACAAGCAGATTTTTTTAATTCTGTAGCTAAAAAATGGGACAATATGATTAATATAGATGAATCTAAAATTAATTATTTATTGGACAAGCTTAAAATTCAAGAAGGCGATGAGATTCTGGACATAGGTACTGGAACGGGAGTTTTAATACCATTTTTAAATGAAAGAGTATGTACAGGAAGAATCAAAGGTGTAGATATTTCTGAAGGAATGTTAGAAGTTGCTAAAAGTAAATTTAATCATTTGAGTAATGTCAATTTTGACCTAGTAAATGTTGAAAAGGAAGATTTGAAACATAAATATGACAAAATAATTTTATACTCCATGTATCCTCATTTAGAGAATAAAACACAAACTATTTCAAATCTTGTAAAAGATAGTTTAAAAGAAGATGGAATATTAATGATTGCACATTCAGATAGTAGAGAGTTTTTAAATAATCTTCATAGTAGTGCTGATGAAAGAGTACATGAATCAATATTAATGGAAATAAATGAGCAAAAAAATGTTTTTATTAATGCTGGACTAAAGGTAACTGAAGCCTTTGAAAATGATGAGATGTACTATGTAGTTATAGAAAAGAATTAAAAAACTTAAAGGAACTATCAAGGGAATTATATTTATTTAAATTTGTAATTAATAAACAGGGGGATTTATTTTATGAAAACAAAAAAATTAATATTATCAGGATTTTTTATTGCATGTGGTATTGTTTTACCAATGGTGTTTCACATGTTTAGCATGGGAGGGCCTATATTTTTACCAATGCATATTCCAGTTTTAATAGCAGGATATTTCTTGGGACCTATATATGGAGCCGGTGTGGGAATAATTACTCCAGTCCTTAGTGGACTATTAACAGGTATGCCGCCTTTAGTTCCGGTTATGCCAATTATGGCTTTTGAACTTTGTGGATATGGATTAATCTCAGGATTAGTATTTAGTAAAACAAATAAAGTTTATTTATCTCTAGTTTCTGCCATGATAGTGGGAAGATTATTTGCCATTGCAGGAGCATATGCAGTATCTTTGACTTTGGCACCTAAAATAAACCCAATTATGTATGTAGTTGGCGGTTTAACTAATGCCATACCAGGCATGCTAATACAATTGATATTTATACCAACATTAATCAAATTATTAATGAATAATAAAGAAATATCTAAAGCAATAGCTTAAATTAAATAATTATACTTTCATATAAAATAAGTAAATTTGCCATTGAAAAATCAATGGCATTTTATTTGTAAAAAATTCACAATTATAAAAATAAAAATGATAAGATAATATTACAACATAAAAAGGGTGTGATAAGGATGATAGAAGTAAGGGGAGAATACAACTCGGCTAAAATATTTGCTGATAAGATTGATGAAAAATCAAGGGAGCAAATAGAAGAGCTTTGTGACCAAGAATTTGTTAAAAATGGCAAAATAAGAATAATGCCAGATGCTCATGCAGGTGCAGGATGTGTTATTGGATTTACTGCTAAGCTTGGGGACATGGTCATACCTAACATAGTAGGTGTGGACATTGGGTGTGGAATGTTTACTGTAGAACTAGGGGAAATGGAATTTCCTTTAGATGAACTAGATAATATTATTAATCAATATGTACCTTCTGGTAAAAATGTTCACGAAGGTAAAAAATATAACTTTACTAAATTACAAGATCTATACTGTTATAGAGAATTGAAACAAAGCAAATGGATAGAAAGAAGTATAGGAACTTTAGGTGGGGGGAACCACTTTATTGAGGTTGATGAAGATAAGAACAAAAACAAATATTTAGTAATACATTCTGGTAGTAGAAATTTAGGAAAACAAGTTGCAGAATACTATCAAAGTTTAGCAATAGAGTTATGTAGTGGTAAAGAAAAGTTTTATGAAGAAAAAGAAGAATTAATAAAGACATTTAAGGAACAAGGAAGAAGAAAAGAAATTCAAAATGAATTGAAAAAGTTAATAAAAAAATATGCAGATTTAAAACCGAAATATCCTAAAGACTTATGTTTTTTAAGTGGAAAATATAGAGAAGAATATTTACATGATATGAAAATTTGTCAGGAGTATGCTGAAATAAATAGAGAGGTCATGGCAGATATAATTTTAAATAAATTGATAAATAAAAGTGTTGATGATTTTAGTCACTTCCATACAACTCACAATTATATAAATTTTAAAGATAATATAATAAGGAAGGGTAGCATATCATCTTATGAAGGAGAAAAGCTACTTATCCCAATAAATATGAGAGATGGAAGTATACTTGCCATAGGAAAAGGGAATGAAGATTGGAACTTTTCAGCACCTCATGGAGCTGGAAGACTTATGAGTAGAACAGAAGCAAAGGCAAAGTTAAATATTAATGACTTTGAGAACACTATGAAAGATATTTGGACTACTTCTGTATGTGAAGGGACAATAGATGAAGCACCAATGGCATATAAACCTATAGAGGATATTTTAAAATTTGTTGGTGATACGGTAGATATAATTGATGTAATCAAACCAATATATAATTTCAAATCGAAATAGAAATGCCTTAGGGGGATACTATGTATTCAAAAAAAGAAGATCTTGTTACTTTAGCCAAAGGAAGTAAAAAGTTGCCTAATTTTATTTGGGCAACAATTTTGGCTTTTTTATTTATGACTGGAGGTCAAATTATTGGTGGAATTTGCATAATTCCATTGTATATAATTTTATCTTTCTCAGAGAGTCTATCATCAAATCTAAAGATATTAGAACTATTTATTCAATTAGGCTCATTTATATTTATATCACTTCTAGTTTTTATAAGAGTTAAATATATTGAAAAAAGGAGTATTTCGACCCTTGGATTTAGCAAAGATAGTTGGCTTAAAAAATACATAAAAGGTTTCATAATTGGTCTTGTTATGATGTCTATTGTGGTTTTAATACTGTATTTATTTGGATGTATTTCAGTGGAAAAAAATCCTAGTCAGCCTGTTGGCATGTCTGCACTTGGTGGTGTAATGTTCATATTAATTGGTTGGATTATTCAAGGTGGAACGGAAGAAATAGTAACTAGAGGTTGGCTAATGAACGTTTTAGCTGCTAGATATAATAAAGCTTTTGCATTAATTCTTTCTTCTACCATATTTGGATTTATGCATTTATTCAATCCTGATGTTAACTACATAGCAGTAATAAATATTATTTTAGTAGGACTTTTTTATGGTATTTATGTTACAAAAACTAATGATCTTTGGGCAGTTTGTGGTATGCATTCAGCATGGAATTTTGCTCAAGGTAATATATTTGGATTTGAAGTCAGCGGACTAAATTTGGGTGTTTCTAGTATTGTTGATTTAAATTTAGTGGGAAGTGATGTTATTAGTGGTGGATCCTTTGGGCCAGAAGCCGGACTTATAGCTACCTTTGTTTTGATTTCTTCTATAGCTATAGTTTTTATACTTGATAAGAAAGGATGTTTTACCAAGTAGGAAAATAGGAGGGGAATTCATTTTGATTGGGAAAAACAAAATGAAAAAATATAATTATTTTGATATTTTAGATGTAGAATTTTTAGAAGAATATTTAAGTGAAAAAGCACAAAATGGATGGATGATAAAGAAAATAAGTGCTATGTATTTGACTTTTGAAAAAATAGAGCCTAAGTTGATAAATTTCTTTGTAGATAACACAAAACATGAAATGGTAAAGAATCAATATGCTTTAAAATCAGACTATGTAAATTTATATAAAGAATCAAATTTAGAGTATATATGTGGTAATGAAACTTTTCAAATATTTATAAATAATTCTGAGACTAAAAATTTTCCACGACAAGAATTGAAATTTAGAAATGTATTTAAAGAATATTATTATTGTATCTTTGGTTTAATTATCTTAGCTATAAATATATATATAATATGTTTAACTAAAGTAGGAGTAATAGCTTTACTAACAAGTAAGAGTACCATATTTTTTGTTATTTCATTTATATTACTTATAATTTTAAATGTTATTTCTTTTATTATTAAGTTTAAAAAATATAAAGTTGTTGTTAAAAATAAGGACTTGGATTTAAATGTCAAAAAGAATTTTAAACAAAAATGTTTAGTTAAAAAAATAGGAACTTTTATTACAGCTTTTTTAATTATTACTGGATTTGCTGCAATAATCAGTGATTCGGATTCCTTAAATAACACTGCAAAGGATGAGATACCATTATCTTTGGAAGATTTTGATCAAAGTATTACAGGGAAAAGAGAAACTCATAAAAATTATTCTTCATCACCTTTGGGAACCTATGTAGATTGTTCTGATGATATTTATACAGAAGATAAAAAGAAAACTTATGATGAAGAGACAAACAGTTATGATTATGAGTACGAACAAGACTCTAAAGGGGAACTTTATTATACAGTAGTTAAAAGTAAATATGATAAAATTTTAGAAATAGCATTAGAAAGTACTTTAAACGAATATACTGAGTTTGTTAGTGATTATAAAAAAGATGAAATAGAAGCAAAAAAATGGGGAGCCAAGGAAGTATATGTTTCACACATTTCAGAGACAAAAGTAATTGTTTATGATAATGCTATTATTACTTTTAGTATCTCACAGTTGAAATATAACAAAGATGATATAGAAATGATTAAGGAAAAACTTTTAAATAATTAATAACTTAAAAAAGCTACTGATTTAAAGTCAGTAGCTTTTGTAGTTTAAGTTCACTATAAAATAAATGGCATTTTAGCAAATAATAAAGAATGAATTATTTATTATTATTTGGTAATTTACTATTTAATTCAAACTTAGACATCCACAGTACCAGCAATAATAATAAAAAACTGCAAACCCATACAGATTTAGTACTTACGGCAATAGAAATTATAGTCCCAGGTATGGCACCTAGGGCAAAAGAAAATGTAAGGACTGTAAAGGTAAGTAGTTTCATAAGAGAATCTTTGCTCTTTTCATCCAGTGCACCATAAAATAATTGACCAACAGTTCTAAGATTTCCTGTGCAAATTGTTGTATTATATGCAATACCAAAGAAATTTCTAAACAGACATAATAAATATCCCATGAAAAAAGAAACAAGATTATTAACAATATAATCTGGCACATATTTAGGTAATAATCCAATGCAAAACAATGCCATAGCTTCTAAAACAAGGGCCATTTTTCTCCAATCACCTTTGTATTTCTTTTTTATAATTAGAGATTTAATAAATTCACTAAATGCAGCACCAAGTATACATGCAATTATTGGAATAAAGTGATTTAGTGCTCTTTGCCATTGACCGAGTGCAATACTAATTCCAAATATAGACATATTAGCAGTGTGCATATTAGCCAAAATACCATTTCTTGTAATATATGTATATGCATTCATATAACCTCCAATAAAGGTTATTATCATTAAAAAAAGAGGCCTATCCCAAGGGGCAATTTTTTTGTTTATTCTTGAAGATTTATTAATATCATCTATTTTTTCTTTATCATATTTCATATGCTTACACCTCTTTTCATGTTATATTAACTATTTAACATATTATCATAAAAAGCTGGTAAATATTCACTATTTATAGGAAAATATATCATAAGTTGGATTATAATATTCAAGCAAGAAGTGGGAAAAATGAATTTGACAATAAAAAGCATAGACAAAAATAATTATTAAGAAATAAAAGATTTGAGATTGTCTGATAAACAAGTTAATTAAAAGTGCCGTTGACTTTGACCTTGGGGCAAGGTGTATAGTTAAATTGAACATGAAGAAACACACAAAGGAGGTTTATATTATGTTATCAATTGGAGAATTCTCTAAAATATGCAAAGTATCTACAAAAACACTTCGCTACTATGATGAGATAGGATTAATTTATCCGGATAAAATTAATTGTGATAATGGTTATAGGTATTATTCTATTGATCAATTAAAAAAGATGCTTTTTATTGAAAGATTAAAATCCTATGATTTTTCTTTGAAAGAAATTAAAGATATTCTTCAATTGGAAGAAAATCAAGTTGAAGAACATCTTTCTTTGGTTCTTAAAGAAAAGAAAAAAGAAATAGAAAATAAAATATATGCTTTTGAGAATACTTTGAACCAAATATATAATGATATTTATAGTTTAAGTCAGGGAATATCAGTTATGTCATATTTTGAAAATATAGATATACAACTTGTAGAATGTGAACCAATGTGTATTCTTTCTGTTCGCAAAATGGTTACGGTTAGTGACTGTGCACAGGGATATGGACAATTTTTTAATTTATTGTATAAAATAATAGCCACTGATAATCTTACTATGATTGGGTCGCCTATGACAATTTATCATAGTAAAGAATATAAAATAGATGGTTATGATATAGAATTTGCCATTCCAATTAAGGAGTTTGTAAGGGGAAGTAGGGATTTTGACCCAGGTTTATGTATCAAAACAGTCCTAAATGGTTCCTATTCCAAGATTACATCCATATATGTAAAACAGCGTGAGTGGTTAGAAAAAGAAAATTATGAATTATCAAACCTTCCTTATGATGTATATATGAACAACCCTGAGCAAGTTACCTCACCTGAAGAGCTTATTACAGAGATTTATTGTCCTGTAAAAAAGAAATGATTGTTTTTAGGAGGAGTTTAATTTGAAAAGAACATATTGGCCAACTAATAAGTGGAAAGAAGCAGATCCTGCCACACTAGAGATTGATAGAAAAAAACTTTCAATCCTTGATACAACAATAAAAAATGATTATAGCAATATAAGTGGCATTGTTATTGTAAAAAATGGATATATTGCTTACGAAAAATATTATGATGGATACACTTGTGATGATACAATTCATGTAGCTTCTGTAACGAAAAGTATCTTATCTGCTCTTATTGGAATTGTTATAGATAAAGGTTTTATAAAAAGTGTGGAACAGAGGGTGTTAGATTTTTTCCCAGAATATAAAACTAATGAAAAAGAAAAATATGAAATTACTATAAAGGATCTACTTACAATGACGGCAACTTATTCTTATGAAATAGAGCCTTTTCAAGAGTTATGTTGTAGTCCAGATTGGACAAAATATGCACTAGATTTGCTAAATGGAAAAAGTGAAACTAAAGAGTTCAAATATTCAACTGCAGGTGCACATATACTGTCAACAATAATTACAAGAAGTACAGGAAAATCTGCAAGAGAGTTTGCCAATGAATATTTATTTAAGCCTATTGGTATGAGGGAAATGCCAGCTTATGAAATGACAGCATCGGATTATGAGAAGTTTTTCTTTGGAAAGCATGTAACAGGATGGGTAAAAGACCCAGATAATAATAGTGCTGGAGGATGGGGGCTAACTCTAACTCCACGTGATATGACACGCTTTGGATTTTTATATTTGAATAAGGGGTTATGGGAAAATAAACAAATTATTCCTCAAAAATATATTGAAGAATCTTTAGTAATAAACCATAACCACTATGGATATTTATGGTGGTTGTTTGATGAAAACAATACTTTTATGCACTGTGCATTAGGAGATGGAGGAAATGTAATTTGCTGCATCCCACAAAAAGATATGGTTATTGCAATAACATCAAGACTTATTATGAATCCAAATGATAGGCTCACATTAATTAATAAATATATTCTTCCAGCGATAACTGGCTAATGTAAGATTTAATTTTCAAAGTCTAATAAATCTTATTATTTATAAATTAATTTAAACATTATATAATCATACCAATGGGAGGGTATGAAAATAAATGAATTAGAAATAAAAAATTTATTTGAACAAGGCTATAATTGTGGACAAGTTGTGCTTACATATTATGCAGACAAGTTAAATTTGGATGAAGAAATGGCATTAAAAATTACTGCTGGATTAGGTGGTGGTATGTTTTCAGGAGATAGTTGTGGTGCTGTAATTGCAATAGGATTAAAATATGGGTATTATGAAGAATCAGATTTAAAATCAAGTAAAGATTTATGTACTGCTAAAACATTGCAATTCAGACATGAGTTTTCTGAAATGTTTGGTTCATGTATGTGTAAAGAATTACTAGGATATGATATATCAATTCCTAAAGAGAGGGAAAAAGCTTTTGCAAGTGGAAAACTATTAGAATTTTGTCCATGTTTAGTTAAAGAAGCAATAAATATATTAGATGAAATATTATAAAGTTATGGAGATGTTGAGTTAAAACTAACATCTCTTTTTATTTTTTAAAGAAGTTCATATTTTTATGTTAATTTATATTATACAAGTTTTTATTGAATAATGTGGAAAATAATGATATTTTTACAAAATCAGATATAAAAGTGGTGAAATATTTAGTATAATTAAATGGTGTATGTAAGGACATTTTATTATTCAGAAGGTTATGAATAATAATTGAGAAAAAATTAATAAGTAGGAAGGGTAGAATAATGGGCGAAAATAGAATTAATATAGAGCTTGATAACAATAATGTTGTGATAAAAGTTATGGGTATCGGAGGCGGAGGAAACAACGCAGTCAACAGAATGATAAGTGAAGGAGTAAAAGGAATAGATTTTATTTCTGTAAATACAGATAAACAAGCCTTATTTTCTTCAATGGCAAACAAGCAAATTCAAATTGGCGAAAAAATAACTAGAGGTTTAGGCGCTGGAGCCAAACCAGAAGTAGGAAAAGATGCAGCTAAAGAAAGTAGATCTCAAATAATAAATGAACTTGAAGGGACAGATATAGTATTTGTAACTGCAGGTATGGGTGGAGGTACTGGAACAGGTGCTGCGCCAATAGTTTCAAGTATAGCAAAAGAAATGGGAATACTTACAATAGGTGTTGTTACTAAGCCTTTTGGTTTTGAAGGTAGAATAAGAATGAAGAATGCCGAAGAAGGAATTAAAAATCTTCAAGAAAGCGTTGATACATTAATAACTGTACCAAATGATAAGTTGTTACAAATAGTATCGCAAAATACATCAATGATGGACGCATTTTCTATGGCGGATAATGTATTAAAGCAAGGTATACAATCTATATCTGACTTAATAAAAATGCCAGGACTTATAAATTTGGACTTTGCTGATGTTAGTTCAATAATGAAGGATAAAGGATTAGCTTATATTGGAATAGGTACAGCTAGTGGAGACAATAGAGCGATTGAAGCTGCTAAAGAAGCAATAGAATCACCTCTTCTTGAAACTGCCATAACAGGTGCAAAAGGAATATTACTTAATGTTGCCAGTGGAGGAGATTTAACATTATTTGAAGTTAATGATGCATCAAATTTAGTAACAGAATTATGTGATCCAGAGGCTAATATTATATTTGGTACTTCTGTTAGAGAAGATTTAGGTGATGAAATAATGCTAACTGTAATTGCCACAGATTTTTAAATGAATACATATTAAATGTGGGGGTGTATCTTTTTTGATACGCCCATTTTTAATATCCTTTAATAAACTCGTAAGATAAGAATATGTAAAGATATATACAATCTTTCATAAAAAATGTTGACTATATACAATGTTGTATATAATTTAATTTTACTTTTAAATGTTTATTATATTATTATCTATTAGTATGGTATTTGTATCAACTAAGGTGGGTAAAAAGAGATCTAAATATTAATAATAAAAAACCACTGAAAATAATCAGTGGCTTTTTTATTATTTCTCTAAAAATGCCACTAATATATACATTAATGTTAAGGATAGTTGGTAGAATTAATAGTATATATCAAATATTATTAATATAGGAGGTATGAAAAATATGATTAGTATGAATTTAAAAACATTAAGAAAAATAAATAATTTCACACAAGAGGAAGTGGCGGAAAATATAAACGTATCTCGTCAGTCAGTTGCAAAATGGGAAAATAATGAGTCTGTTCCAGATATAAATAGCTGTGCTAAACTTGCAAAATTATATAATGTAACATTGGATAATTTAGTTAATTATTCAGAAGAAAAATCAGGAATTGCCATACCGCCTAAAGGAAAACATTTCTTTGGTTCTGTTACAGTGGGAGAACGTGGACAAATTGTTATTCCAAAGGAAGCTAGAGAGTTATTTGATGTTAATACAGGTGATAAGTTATTGGTACTTGGTGATGAAGAGAAAGGAATTGCAATAGTTCATCAACGTAATCTTATAAACTTTATGGGAGGTATGGGAATAGATTTTAATAAATAAAGTAATAAGTTAAATAAAATAAATAAGGGATGAGTAAAAATGAGTAAAGTTGTATTTTTTTCTATACCAGCACATGGGCATACTAATCCAACTATAGAGGTAGTGAGAGAGTTAACTAGTAGAGGTCATAAGGTGTGGTATTATTCTTTTGAAGAATTTAGAGAAAAAATAGAGGGAGCTGGGGCTAACTATATAAGTTGTGATGATTACATTCCTAAGCTTAGACCAGAAGACGAGAAAAAAATTGGTAAAGATTTTTCTGCCATGATAGAAATGATAGTAGATACAACAGTAGCTTTAGATGAAAAAGTATGTAAAGAACTAAAAGAAATTAATCCAGACTGCATAGTATCTGACTCTTTATGTTGTTGGGGAAAATTATTTGCAAATAAGTTGGGTATTACTTATATATGTTCTACTACAACATTTGCATTTAATCAGTATACTGCACCTAAGATGAAGCAAGGTTTTAAAGAGATTATGTATATGGTACTTGGAATGAGAAAAGTTAATAAAAAATTAGAATTTTTAAGAAGTCATGGTTATGATGTGAAAAATTTTGTTTCAATAATTCAAAATGATAATGATACAAATACCATAGTGTATACATCAAAAGAATTTCAACCGATGATTGATACTTTTTCTGATAAATATTATTTTGTAGGACCTTCAGTAGCTGATATAAGTGTAGAAAAAGAAAGAAAAGCATATAAAAAAATATATATATCTTTGGGAACTGTAAACAACAAAAATATTGATTTTTATAAAAATTGTATAGAAGCTTTTAAAGATGATGATATAGATGTGATTATGTCTGTTGGAAACAATACAGATATATCACAATTGGGTAATATACCGGAGAATTTTAAAGTGGAAAATAAAGTGGAACAAGTTAAAGTCCTTCAAGAAGTAGATGGGTTTATAAGTCATTGTGGTATGAATAGTGTAAATGAAAGTTTATACTATGGAGTACCTCTAATACTTTTTCCACAACAATCAGAACAAGGCATGGTATGTAGAAGAGTAGCTGAATTAGGTGCTGGCTTTGTATTAAAAAATGACAAACCTAAAAATATAAAAGAAGCTGTATTTGAAGTTATTAATAATAATAAATATGAAGAAAATGCAGAAAAGTTATCAAAGAGTTTTAAAAATGCTGGAGGTGCATCAAAAGCAGTTGATGCAATATTACATTTGATACATTAATTAAAAAGAATTAGGATGCAAGGGGATATCAAAAAATGATATTCCCTTTCTAAATGAGTAAAAAACATTAAAATATTGGTAAAAAATGTAAAATAAATGTTGCCACAAAGATTTACCTAATATACAATTAACTTAATTAATAAAGTTTATAAAGTAAGGTGCAAATAAAATGAATAATATGATAGGAAAGCCACAGACAATAAAAAAAGTAAATGAAGATCTAATAAAAAATCTAATAAAAAAGCAAGGTCCTATAACAAAACCTGAAATATCAAATATAACTAATTTGAGTTTAGCTACAGTTAACAAAACAGTACATAAGCTTCTAGATAAAGAAAAAATTAAAGTAAGTGCCATTGCAGAATCGACAGGTGGTAGAAGAGCTCAACTTTTTGAAATTAATGGAGACTTAGAATATGTCATAGCACTATATTATTACAATAATATATTTTCTGCAGTAGTATCTAATTTAATAGGAGAAGTTATATACAAAGATAAATTTTATGTAAATAATTCTGATTACCATATATTTATGAATGACTTATTCCATGTTATTGATAAGTTGATTGAAAAAAGCGGAAGTTGCAGAATTAAAGCAATAGGTTTGGGAGTACCTGGAGCTGTAAAAAATGGAATAATAAAGAATATCCCAAATATAAGTATTCTTGAAAATATAAACTTAAAGGAAATAATTGAATCAAAATACAATATAAAGACATTTGTTGAAAATGATGTAAATTTGGCCACATTAGGAATTTATGAAAAAAACTATAAAGAAATATATGACAGTATGG
Source organism: Terrisporobacter mayombei (assembly GCF_020748465.1). Lineage (GTDB taxonomy): Bacteria > Bacillota > Clostridia > Peptostreptococcales > Peptostreptococcaceae > Terrisporobacter > Terrisporobacter mayombei. The sequence goes on along the minus strand of NZ_JAHZMP010000001.1, from coordinate 199,897 downwards.
TTTTAGTATATGTGGAAGATGGACTTGGATCAGGAATAATAATCAACAAAAACTTATATACTGGATTCAGTAATTTTGCTGGAGAATTAAATATAATGGACATAGGAGAACATGACATAAATACTTTTAATTTTGAACAGGTAATATTAAATTTAAAGAATAAAATAAAAATAGAAAAAGAAGATGCTTTAAAAGAAACTTTAGTGATGATAATATCAAAAACTATATTAAACATAGTTTGTATATTAAATCCAGAGGCTGTGGTAATTCAATGTGAAATAATAAAAAATGAAGATATTAATTATGTGATGAATTACATTTCTAATGCAGTCGGTAAAGAAAATTGTCCCGAAATAATAGTGTTAGAATCATCAAAGGAACATGGATTAAATGGGACTATAAACATGTGTTTGAAAGAAACAACATACCAGTATTCGCTGTCAAATATAAGGGGGTGCTAGACATGAGCTATCTAGTTTCAGTAGACGGAGGAGGGACAAAAACTCAGTTTACTATAAGCAATCTAAGTGGAAAAATTTTAGGAAATTATCAAACAGGCTCAAGTAACTACAAATCTGTAGGAATAGATGCTGCTTATCAAAATTTAAACCTGGGATTAGAAGAAATATACAAAGATTTAAATATAAATAAAAAAGATATAATAAGAGCAGTATTTGGCATATCTGGATATGACTCCCAAGATGACTATGAATTAATATTCAATATGATAAAAAAGACAGGATTAAAAGAAGAACAAATATATTTATATAATGATAGTGTATTAGCTTTTTATGCACAAGCTGATGAACCAGGCGTAGTGATTATATCAGGCACAGGATCTATAGTATTAGGAATAAATAGTTATGGAAAAATATTAAGACGTGGAGGATGGGGATATAATTTCAGTGACTTAGGCTCAGGATATGAAATCGGAAGAAAGGCTCTTAGAGAAACCTTATTATATTGTGATGGTTGTAGAAAATATTCCATATTATTTGATTATATATTGAGATATTATGAAGAATCTAGTTTTAATAATTTGCCTTATAAAATAACCTCTATAAGCAATAATTATGAAATAGCTAATATAGCAACTCTTGTAATTTTAGCAGCAGATTTAAAAGATTATTTAGCAATGGAGATATTAGAAGAATCAGCTAAAGATTTATCGGTTGCATCAGTAAATGTATTAAACAATATAAGTAAGAATTCTGAAGATAAATTAAGCATTGTACTATCAGGTGGAGTATTTAACAGTAAACTGTACAGAAAATTAGTAACTGAAAATATAAAAGAGATGTCAAATTGTGAAAATTTAAGGTTTATATTACAAGATAATAATCCTGTTTATGGAGGATTAAAATTAGCTAAAAAACTATTAAAATAGGAGGGATTTTGTGAGTTCTAAAAAAGTAGTTTTGCAAATTTTTACAGGTGGATTCAACAGTAATAATTTAGAATTTAGTGAAATTAAAGATAAACTAAGTTATGTTTTGAAAAATATTAAAATAGAAAAAGTAATAATGGGTTGGTGTACAGATAAAGATTTATACATAAGAACGAAGGAATTATTAAAAAAATATAATACGGAACTTTATCTATGGATACCAGTATTTTCAGAAATTGGATTACTTAAAAACAGTAAATTACTGATAGATTATAATTTAAATGAAATAGAAAGTTATGCATTATGTGAAGATGAGAACTTTGAATTTTATTGTCCGAATAATAAAATAAACATAGATAACTTAATTCAAGTATATGAGGAAAACTTCAGTGACATAGAATTTGATGGAGTTTTTTTAGATAAAATTAGATATGGTTCATTCTCTAACAAGTTAACAGGTGTGTTTAACTGTTTCTGTTATAATTGTATGAAAATATATGAAGAAGAAAATATAGATGTGAATATGCTAAAAGAAGAAATGAAAAAAATAAGGGATGGTTATGATAATTATCAACAGATTCCTCTTAATATAAAAAGTTATGAAAAAGGAAGATACAAGTTTGAAAATGAAATATGGGAAAAATTTTTTGCCATTAAATCAAATAATGTATATAATTCTGTATCCCTAATAACACAATATTTCAGAAAGTTGGATATGAAGGTGGGAATAGATACATTTTCCCCTTTTATATCCTATTTTGCTGGACAAGATTTAGAAAAGTTGCAAAATGTATGTGACTTTATAAAGCCTATGATGTATAGAATAACAAAAGCACCTGCAGGTTTACCTTTTGAAAGTGACAACTTAGTAAAAGAAACAATTAAATTAGATGTAAATAAAGCGAACGATAAATACCTACAAATGATAGGTGTATTAAATTATAATGGTGACAAATATCCATTAGGTTTTGTAAAAGAAGAGTTAAAATATATGACAGAAAACTTAAATAGTAGTATATATGCAGGTATAGAAATAAATAGAAAAGAAGATATCGCCCCAGTTTATCCTGATTATATTAAAGAGAATATTACAAATCTTAATGAGCTATCAATAGAAGGATATGTTTTATCTTGGGATCTATTATCAGCACCGAGGGAAAATATAGATGAAGTAATAAAGTATTTGAAATAATGGGGGTGAAATAATGGGTAAAATATTAGAAATGATAGATATTTACAAGAGTTTTGGAAGTGTTTCAGTGTTAAATAGAATTGATTTTTCCGTAGAAAAAGGAGAAGTTAGAGCCTTGCTTGGAGCCAATGGAGCTGGAAAATCAACTCTTATGAAAGTAATTGGAGGAGTACATAGTCAAACTAAGGGACGAGTTTTATTAAATGGAAAAGAAATAAATTTTAAAAACCCACATCACTCAAAAGAAAGTGGAATAAGTGTAATTTACCAAGAATTAAGTCTTGTTCCAACTTTAACTGTTGTAGAAAATATATTTTTAGGAAGAGAATTTACAAATGGAATCTTTGTTAATAAAAAGGCCATGCTAAAAGAATATGAAAATGTTTGCAACGAATTTGATTTTAACATAAATCCTTATACTATCACATCAAAATTAAGTATAGCAAATCAACAAATGATAGAAATAATGAAGGCTATATCAGCCAATTCTGATATAATTATTATGGACGAGCCAACTACTTCTTTAACAAATAACGAAAAAGAAAGTTTATTTAAAATAATAAGTAAACTAAAGTCAATGAATAAAACCATAATCTACATATCTCACATATTAGAAGAAGTATTTAGAGTATGTGATAGTGCAAGTATTATGAAAAATGGAGAAATGATAGGAACTTATAAAGTATCTGATTTAACAAAACTTAAGATAACGCAACTAATGACAGGCAATGAAAATCATGAAATTATAGAAGCTAAAGATTATTGTTATGCAAGATATGATGAGGATCCAATATTACAAGCTAAAAACTTAAGGACCTCAAAAGTAAAAGATGTTTCTTTTGATATATACAAAGGAGAAATAGTAGGACTAGCAGGACTAGTTGGTTCTAGAAGAACAGAAATAATAAATATTCTCTTTGGAATTGATAAAAAAGAAGGCGGAGAAATACTCTTAAATAATAAAAAAGTCAACATAGCATCTCCAAAAGAAGCCATATCAAACAAGATAGGTCTTATACCAGAAGACAGAAAAAACTTAGGTCTAATTTTAGATCATGCCATATACACAAACTCAGCAGCTGTACAAATTGATAGATTTAAAAATGGGATATTTGTAAGTAAAAACAAAGAAATTGAGTTTTCAGAAGGTGGAGTGGAAAGCTTAGGAATAAAAGTAAATAGTGTAAAACAAGATGTAAAGGAGTTAAGTGGGGGTAATCAGCAGAAAGTTGTTGTATCTAAATGGTTAGAAAAAGATTTAGATTTAATAATTTATGATGAGCCTACTAAGGGAATAGATATAGCAGCAAAAGAGGATATTTTTAAGACAGTGGAAAAATTTGCAAAAACAGGTATAGGAGTAATATTTATCTCCTCCGATTTAGAAGAGGTAATCAGAATAAGTGATAGGATACTTGTAGTAAGAGAAGGAGCCATAGTAGACGAATTAAAAAATGATGGTATTACAGTTCAGGATATAATGAATAGCATATTTAATGTACATTAAGATGGGGGAATATTATGAAAAAATATACAAGTAAGCTGAATTTTAGAGACTACGGAGTTTTAATAGGTTTTGTAGTTTTATGTATAGCTATAAGTATAGCAACACCAGCATTCTTGAGTAAACAAAATGTACTAAATTTATTAAGACAATCATCAATAATAGGTATAATATCAGCTGGTATGACTTTTGTAATCATATCTGGCAATTTTGATATTTCTGTTGGGGCAGTCGCTGCTCTTTCAGGAGTAATAGTAATGAGACTAGCAACAACTGGAACAAATTTATTTTTAGCAATAGCAGCAGCAATAGCAGTATGTGCCATTATTGGTTTAGTAAATGGAATTATGGTTGCCAAAATTAATGTACCATCACTAATTGCAACAATGGCAATGGTTACTATTGTACGTGGTATATTACTTATGATAACTGGTGGGTATCCAATTACACAAACCATACCAATCTTAGATTCATTAGGAAATGGTTACTTCCTTGGCATTCCCATGCCTGTAATAGTATTTATCCTAGTAGTAATTGTTTCATATATAGTTTTAACTCAGACTAAATTTGGTAGACATGTATATTCAGTGGGTGGAAATCAAGATGCAAGTAAGTTAAATGGTATAAATGTAGATAATCAAAAGATAAAAGTATTTATAATAAATGCAGTATTAGCAGCAATAGCAGGATTAGTATTAACAGGAAGATTAGGAACAGCCAGTCCAGTAGCTGGAGATTCTTACGATATGGATGCTATAGCATCTGTTGTTATAGGAGGAACTTCTGTATCAGGGGGTTCAGGTTCTGTACTAAAGACTATTATAGGTGTACTTCTTATGAGTGTTATCAATAATAGTTTTAACTTATTAGGTATAGATATATTTTTCCAATATATCTTTAAAGGATTAATAATTTTAATAGCTGTTGGATTCGATTCTTATAGCAAGAAAAAACTTGCTTAAAGATAAAAAAAGGGAGGAGACTTTATAATGAAAAATGTAATTAAAAAATTATCAGTAGTATTATCTTTAATTATGGCTTTTGGCCTAGTTGGTTGCTCAAACTCAGGGGGGTCAAGCAATGGACCTAAAAAAATAGCAGTATTATTACCAGGTTCAACAGGGTATTTCGTTGCAACTAAAAAGGGGATAGACGAAAAAGCAAAAGAAAAAAGTATAGAAGTAGAATATGCAGATGCAGGATGGGATGCTAGTGAACAATTATCTCAAGCAGAAGACTTTATAGCAAAAGGTGTAGATATGATAGCTTTATGTGGAGTGGAATCTTCAGTATCTGAAAAAATAGTGAAAACAGCAAATGAAGCTAAAGTACCTATAATAGCATTTACAAACTCTATAGGTGATAATCCAACAGGAGAATATGAAGGTCTAGTAACTTATATAGGACAAAATGAAGTTGAAACAGGTTCATTAACAGGTGAAATAGCTAAAAACTTATTAGGAAAAAAAGGTGGAAAAGCTGTATTAATAGAAGGTGTTCCAGGAACTACTCCTCAAGTATTAAGAAGAAAAGGTGTTGAAGAAGCTTTAAAAGGAAGTAATATAGAAATAGTTTACAAACAAACTTCTAACTGGGAAAAAGAGCAAGCTTTAAAAATAACAGAAGATTTAATACAAAAGAAAATGGATTTTGATGTAATCATATGTCAAGATGATAACTCTGCAACTGGAGCAGGACAAGCTTTAAAAGATGCATCTCTTAAAGATAAAGTAAAAGTAATAGGTTTAGGTGGAAGTAAAGATGGTCTTCAAGCTATAAAAGATGGACTTATAGACGGTACTACTTATATGTCTGCAGTTGAAGAAGGTTCTTTAGTTATAGAAAAGGCTGCTAAACATTTCGATGGAGAAAAAGTTGATGCTGTAACTCAAATTAAACAAGTTGAAGTTAATAAGGACAATGTTAATGATTTTGAGGGAGAATGGTAAAATTAGATATTTAGGAATTTTATAATTAAAAATATATTGACATAATTTAGAAAGTAATTTATTATTTTAACAAGATAAATAATTCAATACATAAATCCTGAGAGAAAGAGAGTAACTTTTTATTAAGTTTCAGCGAGCTAGGGTTGGTGTGAGCCTAGCAACTGGATATAAAGTGAAGAGAGCTTTGGAGGAGATTGTCAGAAATTATTAGTATGTCAATCGGTGATCTCGCCTTAAGAGATTGAGTGGATAAGTTTTTTATCAATAAGAGTGGTAACGCGGAATAATTCGTCTCTTGGCTTTATAGCCAAGGGACTTTTTTATTTTTTATTATTGAATGATAACTTATCAATGAGAGTGGTAACGCGGATATAATTCGTCTCTTAGTCCTAGGACTGAGGGGCGATTTTTTTGTACCTAAAAAATACTAGTTAATATGGTACTTAAAATCTATTCATCACTTAAATACTATTAATGAACAATTAAATATTTATCTTGTTTTAGGCAAATAGTCTAAAAACAAATAACGGAATATTCTGAACTAAATCTAAGTGAAACTATTTGAAACGAATGAAGTTACTTAATGTCAGATGAAATATTAATTAAAATTTAGGGAGAGAGAATTTATGAAGAAAAAATTTTTAGCCATAATTATGGCAGCAGTAATGATATTTACTGTATTTGCTTACACACCAGTATCCTTTGCAAAAGAAAACACGGGATATGGAGATTATGCGTACAGTGTATTACAACATTTAAACCAAAATTTAACTCAAAGAATAGCTGGTACAGATAAAGAACTAGAAACAGCTAAGTATTTAAAGGAACAATTGGAGTCTTTTGGTTATGAAGTTAAAGTTCAAGATTTTTCTTATGAAAGAAAAAATGTAGCTTATAACTCTCAAAATGTTGTAGCAACTAAAAAAGGAGTTTCAACTAAAGAGGTTATAATAGGATCACATTATGATAGTGTAGGAACTAACGGTGTGGATGACAATGGTTCTGGAACTGTTGTAAACTTAGAAACAGCAAAAAGACTTGCCAACAAAGAAACACCTTATACTGTAAAATTTGTGTTCTTCGGAGCTGAAGAAGTTGGACTTAAAGGCTCATCTGCATATGCAAATGCTATGACTGAAGAAGAAATAGCAAATACTCTTTATATAGTAAATATGGATAGTATGTTAGCTGGTACATACCGTTATGTATATAGTGGTAACTACAACAAAGAAACAGATAATGTTGATAATGCATGGCCTGCTTATCAAACACTGAAATTATCTGATGCTCTACAAACAGGTATGAGATTTAATAACACTGATTTAAACTTAGATTACCCAACTCCTTCTACAGGAAACTGGAGTGACCATGCAAACTTTAGAAAACTAATGCCTTACTTATACTTTGAGGCAGTAAACTGGGAAGTACCAGATGACCCAGAGCACCCAGAAGAAGGTTCTTCAGGAGCTTATGAAACTGAGATAGGCGAAGTTATGCACAAACCTGAAAGAGACAATCTTGAGTTTATAGAGACTACATGGGGAAGTCGTGGAAAAGAGACTATAAGTGCTTATTGTAAATTGCTAGAAGCTGTTGTATATCAACTAAATCCAGATGGACTTATAACTCCATCTAAGGAAGCATTAAAAGAAGCTATAGAAATAGCCAATGATTTGGATAAAAGCGATTTTTCTGAGTCATCATATAAAAAATTCCAACAAGCTTTAAAAGAAGCTAAAGAAATTAATAAAACAGAATATATTTTATTAAAAGATCAACAAATAATAGACGCAGCTTTAGCTAAATTAAATGATGCTATTGCAATTGTAAGTTCTAATATAGCAAACGCTACAATAAAAGTAGAAAATCAAATTTATAATAATAAATATCAAAGACCAGAAGTAATAGTAACAGATGGAAAGAAAGTTTTAGAAGAAGGTAAAGATTATACAGTAAGTTATTCAAACAACAAAGAAATAGGAACTGCTACAATTACTGTAAAAGGATGCAATGATTATATGGGATTAGCTAAAGCCACTTTTAGTATATTACCACAAACTGTAGAAAATCTAAAAACTTCTGATGTTCTAACTAATTCTTTAAAATTATCTTGGAAGAAGATAAATAATGCAGATGGATACAAAATTTATAAATACAATGCATCTACTAAAAAATATGATTTATTAAAGACAATATCTAAAAATACTACGACTACTTACAAGGATACAAAAATAGTATCTGCAACTAGCTATTTGTATAAAGTTAGTGCATATAAAAAGGTTGATAATAAAATTTACGAAGGATTAAAATGTGAAAAAATAAAAGCTACTAGTAAACCATTACAACCAATATTAAAATTATCATCAACTACTGCTAAAAAAGTGAACTTAAATTATTCTTCAAAAGTAAGCAAGAGAACTAATGGATATGAAGTTTATATGGCGACATCAAAAAAAGGAAAATACACTTTAATAAAAGATACGCCAAGTACTAAAATGACTAAGGCTAAATTAACTAGTAAAAAAGGATATTATTTTAAAGTAAGAGCATATAGAAAAGTAGATGGAAAGAAAATTTATAGCTCTCATAGTACAATAAAATATATAAAAGTTAAGTAATAAAATCTTATTATATTGAGATTAATAAAAGAAAGGTATACACAAAAATGTGTATGCCTTTTAATAATTTACAAGTCAAGTTTTAGTTGGAAAATAAGTGGGTATAAATTTATTGTAAGAAAGTTATTTTATATAAAAAAATGGTAAAAAATACCTGTAGAAATTGAAAAATTTTCATGGGAAAATAATATGTAAATGTATAAAATAATAACGAGGTGATAAATAATGAAATTAAATAATGCATTAAGCCATTTAAAAGAGGAATTATCTGATTTATTAAGCATGATGTTAGTATCAGAAAGAACAAACAGCCAAAGATGTCTGAATCAAAACTTAGATACAAGCAAAACAATAATAGATCACAAAGATACTAGTGAGGAGTTTTCACAAAAAGATTTAAATACGATAGGTGTAGAGATACATAAGTTAGCAACAGAAATAAAAGGTATGTATAATATGATGTTAGTATCAGAAAGAATAAACAGCCAAAGATGTTTAAATCAAGATTTAGATACTAGTAAAACAATAATAGATCATAAAGATACTAGAGAAGAATTTACAGAAGAAGAAGTAGATAACTTAATAGAAGAAACAAGAAAACTAGTAGATACTATGTTGGTATCAGAAAGAACAAACAGCCAAAGATGCTTAAACCAAGACTTAGATACTAGCAAAACAATAATAGATCATAAAGAAAAATTAGAAGATAATAAGCAACCAGTAAAAGGGAAAAATAAAAAACAAGAATTAGAAAATACAATTCATGAATTAAAAGGTATTTTAAATGAAATGCTTATATCAGAAAGAATAAATAGCCAAAGATGCTTAAATCAAGATTTAGATACTAGTAAAACAATAATAGATCATAAAGAGTAAATAAAAAAGCTATAAATTATGGATATATCTTATCTATAATTTATAGCCTTTATTTTGTATATATTATTTTTTAAATAAATAAGTAGTTAAGTCATCACGATCTAAGTCTATTCCTAAGTAATAAACCACATTATCTTGTAATAAATAGTATACAAATCTAGAACTGTTAAATCCTACTTTCTTATTATCAATGGTATATAGATTAGTTCTAAATATTTGGGTATTACCAAACTTTCTATATAGTGAAAATGTTCTTCTAAATCTTTTGTCTACTAAAGTGTCAGTGTTTTTGTATGCTCTAATAAAAGTAACTTCATTTATTATTTTATCATTTATATAAAGGCATTTTAGATCAAAGCTGTCATTTTTACCATTTGATAAATTCTCCCATAAATTAAGTAAATCATTATTCTTAAATAATTGTATTCCAAAAGTAGGAGGTACAATTATTAAATTAGCAGAAGCTTCTACAGATTCTCTGTTATCATTCCAGTTTATACTTAATTCGTCTTCTTCTATAAAGGAAACAACTCCCATTTCTTTAGAATTATTTTTTAATGTTACTATATCACCTACTTCAAAATCATTTTTGTATGGTGAGTTTTCATCAAATATTAATTCATTATTTTTAATAGAGAATGTAGATACTAATTCTTTATTGTCTAGTTCGTCCTTTGTAATATAGTTCATAAGTTTCCTCCTGAAAATTTCTTTTTATAAAAATGTATATTAATACAATTCCCATAGTAACACATTTATAACTATTTTAAAAATAAATTTTATATGTATATAATTTAAAAGCCTTACAAGACATAGAAAAATGGAAAACAGAGATGAACTTATTGAAAAAGCAATAGAAGTTACAAATAATTAAACTACAAAAAGTAGAAGAACATGTTGTATAAACAGAACATATTCTTCTACTTATATTTATGTATTTTACAAAGTTATTATCTTACTAAATAAGAAAGTTATACAGTTACATTATTTACGCCCTTTTCTTCCCAATTAGCTATTTCCTTTAACCTATCAATTATAGGAAGATGTTGTGTACATTCGCTTTCACATTGACCACACTCTATACAATCAGCAGCCTTACCTTGACTATTCATACTGTAGTTCCAACATTCAAGACCATAAATTTCATCTATCATTTGCTCATCACTTTTTTTGAACATTTGTTTTTCATTATATAAAAGCATATATGCTGGAGTGTTTATGTCTTGAGGACATACTTTACAATATCCACATCCACTGCAAGTAGCATTCATATGCTCACCTAATTTATTTTTTATGTTTTCTATATCTTCATCACTATAAACTTCATTTTCATCAGCTATGTTACAAGCATGATCTATATCAGAAAAACTACCAAATCCTATTAGAGAAATAGTTATCTGAGGGCTACCTATATTAAATCTTAAAGCAGCATCTATAGCTGTTTCATTTTCTTTTGCTAAGAAAGACAGTGAATCTTTATGTTGAGGGATAGCTCCACCATTTAACGGATTCATTGCTACAACACCATAGTTTTTATTGTATGCATATTCTACACCTTTCCATCTGTAAGGGAAGTTCAATAAATTTATTCCCATAGTAACACCTTCGAACTTATTGTCATCTAGTACTTGTAAAACTTCATCACCTGGTTGATGAGAAGAGAATACTATATGATCGATTAGACCTTCTTCTTTACATTTTAATAAACCTTCATATTGTCCACCTGGCTTCATGGCAAGGTTGTAATGTTCCATTTTTCTAATGCACCACACATGATAGAAATCTATTTTATCTACTCCTAAAGTTTCAAGTGATTTTTTTACAGAAGCTACTGTTTTTTCTACAGTATCACAAACAGTTGGTCTACCTTTTGTAGAAACATAAAAATCAGTTTTTCCTTCTTTTTTTAGTTGTCTAAAGGCTACACCTAAAATTTCTTCACTTCTGCCATCACAGTAACCAGGAGCTGTATCAAAGTAGTTTATACCTTTGTCATAGGCATAAGTTACTAACTTCGCATTTTCTTCATTACTTTTGCTTAAATCAAATCTTAATCCGCCAAACCCTACCACGGAAACCGTTTTACCAGTTTTGCCATACTCAACATATCTCATTTTAATATTTCCCCTTTTGAATTAATATATATATAATGTTTTACTAATAATAGACAAATATTTCTTTGTCTTAGTATATTATAGGTAATAGCTAGTAAATGGGTCAAGTATAGTTATTTATTATTGTCTAGTAAAATCTAAAAATCTAGTTACTAAAAATTTTAATTTTCCAAAATACCCTTCAACTAACATACTGTATTGGGTATCGATAATTATTAATTGGAGTACTTAAGTGTGCTAGGTATGGCTATAAGTTAATAAAGTTCTATTTTTACCTATGCGTGAAGATTTTTAGAAGGAAGATAAGAAAAGGGATGCAAGTAGGTTCACCTTATTGCATCCCTTATTTACTAGTTTTATTAAACCTAAGTCTACATGTTTTATATAAACTCTCTTAGCCACTGCTTAGTATTATCATCAGCAAAAGTTGAATCTACACTAACTAAGTACAGATTTTTATAATCTTCTTCACTTATTTCAAAAACACTGTCCACATTATTAAACTCACTAGTCAAATTAATATTAGAAACTGTTCTATTATCAGTATTTAAAGTAACTTTTAATCCATCTTTATAAAACTTATAAAAAGGATGGTCTTCATAAGAACTTACTGCCTTAGTCTGCACATTACTAGTTGGACACATTTCTAAAACTATGTTATTATTTTTGACGATGTCATATGCTTCCTTTACATCTCTTATACCTATACCATGACCAATTCTCTCAGCTTTTAATATTTCTACTGCCTCTAATACATTTACTCCACTTGCAGCTTCTCCTGCATGTATTGTAACTCTATATCCGTATTCTCTAGCTAAATCAATGGCTTCTTTAAACTCTATTGCAAATCCTTCATTTTCAGCACCACATAAGTCTATAGCTACAACACCTTTATTTAAAAATTTCTTTCCTTCTTCTACCACATATATTGCATCATCTAAAGTCATAGTTCTCATACAGCCTAATATAAGATTAGCCTTTATAGGGTATTTCTCTTCGGCTTCTTTGATTCCATCTATTATACTTTCTATTATTTCACTTACACTAAGTCCATTCAAAGTGTGAAGCAATGGTGCGAATCTTATTTCCATGTATTTTAAATTTTCACTACTAGCATCTTCTAACAATTCAAAAGTTATTCTTCTCAAACTTTCTTTGCTTTGCATAACTCTATTTGGTAAATCAAATCTTTTTAAATATTCTACAAGAGAATCACAATTAAAAGGTACCTTTACGATGTTTTCTATTTCTGGTAATTCATGTGATGGAATTTCTATATTTTCTTCTTTTGCAATATCTATTATTGTTTGTGGTCTAACACTTCCATCTAAATGACAATGTAATTCTATTTTGGGTAATTTTTTTAGCATATTGTATCATCTCCTTATTATTTATAAATTTTTGTATAAAAAAAATTTCTGATTGCAAAGAATGCTTACTAAATTAAAGTAAGCATTCTTCGTAATCAGAAATTATTGGTTTCTGGTAGAGACCCTCAAGCCATATTATTGAGGTTATACGAAATATATATTTCTACTAAGTATATTATTTTTCAAAAACTATGTCAATATATTTTTTGACACTTACAAAAGAACCCTATTTAAAGTGATTTAGTTAACTTTTCTAACTATACAGATAAAGTTTTTTCTGTTTTGCTGGATATGGTACTTATGTCTAACAAAACTTAGTATTATAATTTGGAGAAATATTCTTGTAAGAAATAAGTTAAAAGTAATAGGAGTATAGGAATCGAACATTATTTCAATTCATTGCTTGTTAAATTGTGTAATTATCAGTAGATTTAGATTATAATAAGAATATAAAATAGAAACTTAAAACACAGGGGGATTATGGTGAAAAACAAAATATTATTTTTGATTTTTTTAGTTTTTATAATATCTTTGGTTGGCTGTAAAAAATCTACTGATTCTTGGTATGGTAAAATGGATAATATTAAATATACTAATGAAAAGTTTGGATTTTCAATGGAGACACCAAAAGATTGGACTGCACAAGAAGACATAGACGAAGCTAATTTTGATAATGATGGGAATACTAATTTAGAGAACTTAGATGAATGTTGCATACTTTCAATGGCTGCACCTTCAAGTAATGAAGCAGTTAAAGTTAATGAAAAGACGCTTATATTAGAAGGTTTAAATATAAGAGCAGTTAAAACAAAGAAAAGTTTAGAAGAATATGCAAATGATATATATAAAACAGAACTTGAATGTAAAATTGAAAATGAAGTATATGATAAAGTTATAGGAGACAAGCGAGTGAAAGTTATAGAAAATGACTATCAAATATATTATATAACTGAGTCGGAAGACAGGACTTTGGTATTTTATTCTTGTTATTCAGATAAATCAAAAGATAAAGTTTTAAAATCATTTGAATCATTAAAATTTTATTAATTTGTTTTCATATAAGAATGCCTAAGTTATGAGTTTTTAACTATAATAGAAAAACAGGTTACTTTACTAAGTGATAATTATATAAAAAGATGGTATCTTATACCTAAGTCATGTAAAAAATAAGGGGAAGACAGATGAAGTTTAAATACGATATACATATACACACAAAAGAAATCAGTCCTTGCGGGCGTCTTAGTATAGAAGAAATAATAGACAAATACATAGAAGAGGGTTACTCAGGACTAGTTCTTACAGACCATTTTAGAAAAGGCTATTTTAGAAAGTGCAAAAGAGAAGATTGGAAAGAAAAAACTAAGGAATTTTTCTATAGCTATGATAAAGGGATGGAATACTGTAAAGATAAAGATTTTTACATAGGTCTAGGAATGGAAATTAGTTTTAACAACGATACAAATGATTTTTTAGTATTCGGATTGGAAAAAGAAGATTATTTAGAAAATGAGTGGATGATAGAAATGGGATTAAAGGATTTTTATAATAAATTCAAGGATAAGGCAATTATTATTCAAGCCCACCCTCATAGACAAAAAGGAAGTAAATTAGAGGATATAAACTATTTGCATGGCATTGAAATATATAACCAAAACCCAAGACACAACAATAATAATGATTTGACAAAGGCTGTTTATGAAGAAAATCCAAGTCTTATAGCTACAGGTGGTAGTGATGTACATCAAGAAGAGGATTTATGTAGAACAGGCATTTATACAAATAAAAAAATCACATCAGATGAACAAATACTTAACATATTAAGAAATAAAGAATTTAAAATTATCGAAAAAAATTAGATTAAAACTAATAATAACTTATCTAGATCATCTGTAAATATAAAATAGCTACTTATTACAAAAACGGAGTATTGCCTTAGTGTGATATAATAGATAAGATTACTATGACGAGAAGAAAGAGATGACAAAATGACAAAAACAAACTTTAAAGATTATAAATTAAGCAATGAAATATTAAAATCACTAGAAATGTTAAATTTCAAAAATCCAACAAAAGTTCAAGAACAAGTTATACCAGTAGCCCTACAAAATAAAGATATCCTTGTGAAATCACAAACAGGAAGTGGAAAGACAGCAACTTTTGGAATACCGCTATGTGAGTTAGTTGATTGGGAAGAAAATAAGCCCCAAGCATTAGTTCTAGCACCAACGAGGGAACTAGCAATACAAGTAAAAGACGATATATTTAATATAGGTAGATTTAAAAGAATAAAAGCTTGTGCACTTTATGGAAAGTCTTCATTTGCTGTTCAAGAAAAAGAACTTAAGCAAAAGACTCATATAGTAGTTGGAACTCCAGGAAGAACAATTGACCATATAAAAGAAGGAAGTTTTGTTACAGATAATATTAAATGTCTTGTTATAGATGAAGCTGATGAGATGCTTAGTTTAGGATTTATTGAACAAATAGAAGAAATAATAGAAGCACTACCTAATGAGCGTGTTACCATGTTATTTTCTGCAACATTGCCAGAAGATATAGATGATTTATCAAAAAGATATTTGAAAAATCCTACTAAAATAGAAATAGAAGCTAAAACTTTAACAGTTGATAGAATAGTTCAAGTAGCTTATAAAGTAGAAGAAAATGCAAAAATAAATTTATTAAAAGATGTTACAATAGTTGAAAATCCAGATAGTTGTGTGATTTTTGCCAACACTCAAAAGAAAGTAGAAATGATTTATAATGAATTAACAGATTTAAAATATCCATGTGACAAAATACATGGAGGTATGGAACAAGATGACAGAATAAAAGTAATGTCTAATTTTAAAAAAGGATATTTCAGATATTTAATAGCTACAGATGTGGCAGCTAGAGGTATAGACATAGAAAATATAACTCACGTAATAAACTTTGACATACCAGTTCTTAGAGAAAACTATGTTCATAGAATAGGAAGAACAGGTCGTGCAGGTAAAGAGGGTAGAGCAATCACCTTTGTAACTAAAGCTGATGACAGACGTGTATCTGAAATTAATTCATATACAGGAAGAGAATTAGTTTTAAGACAAGAAACGCCAAGTAGAAAATCTGTGAAAAAATTAAAAGCTGAATTTGAAAGAAAATTAAGCGAGAAACCTGAAGTTAAAATGAGTAAAGGTGCAAGTATGAGTTGTGAGATAATGAGACTTCACATAAATGCAGGGAAAAAGACAAAGATGAGACCAGTTGATATAGTTGGAACACTTTGTAGTATAGAAGGAATGACAGCAGAAGATATAGGCGTTATAAATGTGCAGGATGTATCTACCTTTGTGGAAGTTTTAAATAACAAAGGCGAAATGGTACTTAAAACATTACAAACTAAAAACATCAAGGGAAGACCTCGTAAGGTTACTATGGTTGAGATGTAAGATAGCCCATTGGATTTTAAAGATTTAATAAAAAAATATCTCAGGCTATTTTTAACCTGAGATATTTTTTACGTTCTTTTAACTATCTAACAACTAAAGCTTTTTTTCCAACTTTATTGTAAATTGATTCGAATTTAGTTTTACTTACACTGTATTTACCCTTTGCAGGATCTGTTATGTAAAAATTATCATCATCCACACCAGTAACTGTCATGACATGAAGGTTTTTATTTACCCATATTTGGTCTTTAGTATTTTCATACCAGTAACCCATTTGAGGAGTAACTAAATTAAGAGACATCCAAATAACTGATGGGTTTCCAGCTCTAAGCTCTTTTTCTATAGTTTTTACAGATGCACCTGTTATATTTTCACTATTTGGTCTATACTTTTTAGCTGAACTTACTAAAGCTTCTGGATATATGGTTTGGAAAATACCAGGTTCATTTTTAAAAGGACTTCCTACAAATCCAAGAGAAGGATTTTTATTTGGTGATTTTTTCATTTCTTTGGCTATAGTAGTTTTTGAAACATTCACACCTTTAAACTGTAACAACGGAGCAAGAGAAGTCGCCTCACATCCAAGAGGTAAATCAGGATATTGGCTTATATATGGTACATTTAATATTACACTTTTAGTATTACTTAAATATTCACTGTTAACATAAGCAGTTTTCCCATTATAAGTGAACTTGCTCCAACCTTTACTTGTTGAAATGACATTTATTTTAGTATTTCTCTTAAGTTTTCCTAAAATTTTATACTTAGTTCCAGCTCCACTTCTTACATTTAAACTACTTGTATTTACATATTTTGTAGTACTTGCGTTAATCAAATATTTACTACTAACATAAGCAGTTTTCTTATTATAAGTAAATTTACTCCATCCTTTGCTTTCTGAAATAACACTTATTTTAGTGTCTTTGGTAAGCTTTCCTAGAACTTTATATTTAGTTCCAGCCCCGCTTCTCACATTTAAACTATTTGTATTGACTACTTTTAAGGTAGCAGCAAAAGTAAGTTTTTTATGAAAAACACTACTTATTAGTACCATGGATATTATTGTAGGTATTAGAATTATTTTTTGTAAATTACTTTTTAACATTATAAATTTTCTCCCCCATAATTATATTACTTGCACATTATAACATGGGGGGAAGTCTATGTAAATTTACAGTAAAGAAGACTAAATATTTTTTAATGTCTATGGGAAGTGTCTTGACAAATTATGTAGAAATTATGATATAATTATTGCATTACTTTTAATTATAAGAATAAAATTATTCTTATCTATAAAACTTTATAGTTATAACTAGTAATACAAAAGGAGAAAGAGGTTTTAAATGAGAAATAAGTCTTTTAATACATTTATATTAACTATTTTATTAGTAATATGTACATCTTTAAGCAGTGTAGCAAATGGATTAAATAATACAGGTGACATACCTGGTATAATTGCACAATCAGCAATAGTTATGGATATGGATACAGGAGAAGTTATTGCATCAAAAGATGCAAAGATTCAAAGGCCTGTGGCAAGTACAATAAAACTATTAACATCATTAGTTTTTGCAGAAAATACTTCTAAGGGAGAAGCCATACCATTTACACAAGAATCACTAAAAACTACTCAAACAGCACTTAATAACTTGAAAAGAATAAATGAGGGTGACAAAATTTCAAGTGATGATCTTATGAAAGCTGTTATGGTTTATTCTGCTAATGATGCTGCATATTTAATGGCAGACTCTGTGGCAGGAAATTACAAGGATTTTGTGAAAATGATGAATGATAAAGCCAAGTCCCTTGGCTTAGAAGACACAAAAGTAGTAAATCCATGTGGTCTAGAAGCGAATGCAGTAGATCCAGACAATAAAGAAATTAATATGTCAACAGCTTACGATATAGCAGTAATAGCAAAAGAAGCTTACAAAAACCAATGGATTAGGGAAACAATATCAGACCAAAGTCCAAATATAACAATTAATATAGAAGGAGAAGCTGTACCAATTAAATTAAGAAACAAAATCCTTGGTCAATATGGTAATGTAGGTGGAAAAACAGGCAATGAATCTCAAGCTGGTCATTGTTTTGTTGGTTTCTTCCAAAGAGAAGGTAGAAATCTAGTTACTGTAGCTCTTAATTCTGATTATGGAATAGATGGCACAAATGTATTTAATGATACAAAAACTATTGTTGATTATGGTTTTGCTGCTGAAAAACAAGTATTTAAAAAAGCTGGAGAAGAAATTGGCACAATTGAACTTCAATACAGAAAGTACGGTATTATTGGACCTAAAAAGAATATAACAGTTCCAGTTATAGCAACAGAAGATGTTATGTATTATAAAAATGATATTAACGATGAAAATGCCAAAATAGAATACAATAATGAAAATAAAAGTGCCTGGAAGCTTGCAAATAAAGAGATAGAATTAAACTTTACTCTACCTAATTATTCATCAAAAGTAAGTGGGAAAGTGGATTTAAATAAATTTGATTTACTTAAAATTTACTCAGGATCATATATTATATTTATAGTAATAGCTTTAATAGTGATCTTTGTAGTAGCCTATTGTATTAGGTTAAGAAATTTAAGAAGAAAAAGAATGAGAAGAAGAAATAGACATAATAAAAAGAGAAGATAATTATATTATTGTAAAATTTAATAACTATACAAAAAAGGAGTGCCTAAGCATTCCTTTTTTAATTTGGAAGGAATTTTTATCATAATATAAATATACTAGTACTATTATTTTTTAAGGGGGGAGAGAACTTATGAATGATATATTTGGATATAAAATTTCAGATTCAATATATTCTCAGATGAAAATCATAGAAACTCCTAGATTTATATTTAGACCTTTTGAGATTTCTGATGCAGAGGATGTATATGAATATCTTAGTAAGGAAATTGTAGTTAAATATTTACCTTTCAATGCTCACAGAGATATAAATAGTAGTAAAAGGTTTATACAGTCTTATTTCATAAATAATTATAAAAAAGGAAAAATAGGAAACCATGCTATTTATTATAAAAAAGATTATAAGGTAATAGGAAATGTGGGGTTTAATAATGTTAATCCTAAATCAAAAGAGGGGGAATTGGGTATTTGTATAAACCCTAAATATTGGGGAAATGATTTTTCTACAGAGCTGGCTTTGGTTACTATAATATCAAGTTTTGAGTTTTCTAAAGTGGATAAATTGGTGGTTCTTATATACGAAGAAAATAAATATAGCACTAGTTGTGTTGAAAAGCTAAACTTCACATATATAAAAACTTATAAGCCAAAACAGAATCTTCTATTTTGTCTTAGATATGAACTAAATAGGGATGAATATCTAAATATGAAAAAAACTTTTTTACCTAATTTTATAAATAACTTATACAAAAGTGAAAGTGAAAAAAGTGAAAAAATTAAAAAAAGCAGTGATAGAAATAAAAGTAAAAAGAGAAGAAAAAAATAAATGATAATATGAAGACCTATTAATGTAAGATATCCATACATATATTATTTATTTTCTAATGTTGGTTACAATATATTTTGGTGCTATATCTGGAGTAGGTTCTGGAATGTTGTACAGAAGAGGATTTACTTATGGAGGAACAGATACACTGGCAAAAATTCTTCAAAAAACAGTTTTTAAATATGCAACTCTAGCAGAGTTGTTAATGGTTATAAATGGATTGACTATTGTTGCTTCTTACTTTGTATTATGTGGAAAAGTGGTATTATACGAAATAATAAATCATGTTGTATGTACAAAACTACTTGATTATGTAGCTTGTAAATGGGACTATCTTTTTAAGAATAATTTAAAAGGTGAGTTAAGTAACTTATTAAAAATGACATTAGTTTCAGAGAGAGTAAATAGTTAAAGATGTTTAAATCAAGATTTAGACATTTCTAAAACAATATTAGATCATAAATAATAAAGAAAAAGCTATAAATTATAGATATGAGTAATCTATTTTTTATAGCTTTTTCTTTGATTGTTTAAATAAAATATAAAGTGGTATTTATTAATAAACTTATAAAAGAAAAAATGCGTTATAAAAATGTAGCGCATTTTAAAATATGTTAAAACTACCACAAAAATTGGTATAATATACATATACCAAAAAAGGAGGAACATCATGATCTCAAAAGAAATAGCAACTAGAGTGCTTGAAAAATGCCTAATCACAGGTGGGGATTTTGCAGAAATCTTTGAAGAAGACTGTATAAATAACAACCTAAGTCTTATAGATAGTAAAATAGAAAATGTCCTAGGGGGAAGAACTTACGGAATAGGAATAAGAATTTTCAAAGGATTCAACAGCGTTTACGCATATACAAATGACAACTCACTTCAGTCCATGTTAGACACTGCTTACAAAGCAGCTTTAGCTTTAGGTCGTGCAGGGCAAGAAAAAGTTATAGTACTAAACAACTGTAAAAGAACTACTGACATAAATCCAATAAAATTAAATCCAAATAGTGTAGATTATCAACATAAAATAAATGTAATTAAAAAAGCATACAAAAGTGCAAAAGGTTTCAACTCTGACATATCACAAGTAAGTGTAAACTACTTAGACAAAGAGCAAAATGTACTAATTGCCAACACTGAAGGATTATACACAGAAGACAAAAGAGTAAGAACTAGACTTTCCATAACTTCAGTAGCATCAAAAGGAAATGAAAATCAAACAGGACATGAAGGACCTGGAGCATGCAAAGGCTTTGAATTGTTTGAAGATATAGATCCAGAGTATTATGGAAAAGAAGCTTCAAGAGTGGCATACACTATGCTAAATGCGAAAAACTGTCCTGCAGGTCAAATGACTGTTGCCATAGACAATGGATTTGGAGGAGTTATCTTCCACGAAGCTTGTGGACACTCACTTGAAGCAACATCAGTTGCCAAGGGTAACTCAGTATTTACTGATAAAATAGATCAGCAGATTGCATCTAGCAAAGTTACTGCCATAGATGATGGAACTCTACCAAATCACTGGGGATCTGCCAACATAGATGATGAAGGAACTCCAACTCAGAAAAATGTCCTAATAGAAAATGGAATTTTAAAATCATACATGGTAGATAAATTAAATGGACGAAGAATGAAGACTGCACCTACTGGAAGTTCTCGTAGACAAAGCTACAAATTTGCTCCAACTTCTAGAATGACAAACACATTTATAGCAGCAGGAACAGATAAAACAGAAGATATTATTAAATCTATAGACAATGGTCTTTATGCTAAAAAAATGGGTGGAGGTTCTGTAAACCCTGTAACTGGAGAGTTTAACTTTGCTGTAGCAGAAGGATATTTAGTTAAAAATGGTGAGATAAAAGAAGCAGTAAG
Organism: Terrisporobacter mayombei; assembly: GCF_020748465.1. Taxonomy (GTDB): domain Bacteria; phylum Bacillota; class Clostridia; order Peptostreptococcales; family Peptostreptococcaceae; genus Terrisporobacter; species Terrisporobacter mayombei. The sequence goes on along the minus strand of NZ_JAHZMP010000001.1, from coordinate 178,098 downwards.
AGGAGCCAGCCTTATAGGTAAGGGTAGTGAAGTTCTTATGAATATAGATATGGTTGGTGACAACTTAGCTCAGGCTCAAGGAATGTGCGGTTCAGTTTCTGGCTCTATTCCAACAAATGTAGGTCAGCCTATGATAAGAGTGAAAGAGATAACTGTTGGTGGAAGGAGTGAAGAGTAGATGGAATTTTTACAATTTAAGAACTTGTTATTTGAAAAAGCAAAAATTACAGGATTTGATGAGTGCGAGATTTATTTTAGTGATGGTGAAAGCATAAGCATCTCTGTTTATGAAGGAGAAGTGGAAAAGTATAATTTAGCCAAGTCTTTTGGACTTTCTTTTAGAGGGAAAATCAATAATAAAATGGGCTACTCTTATACTGAAATATTAGATGAAGCTGCTATAGATATGTTAGTTAATAGTGCTAAAAGCAGTGCAAACCTAATTGAAAACGATGATGAAACTTTTATTTATGTGGGAGATAAAACATATAGTGAAGTAAAAACTTATTCTAAGGAACTTGAAGATATAGATCCAGGTAAAATGATAGATTTAGCATTAGACTTAGAAAAAGAAGCTAAAAACTACTCAGAGAAAGTTGTAAATATAAATGGTTGTAAAATTTCTTATTCTTCATCAAACTACGGAATTTACAATACTAAAGGTTTAGAACTAAATAATAAAGGTAATATCCTAACGTCTTATGTGGTGCCAGTAGTGCAAGATGAAAGTGGAAAAAATGATGGTGTGGGCTATGTGGTAGCATCTTCTTTAGATGAAGTTAAACCAAGAGAAATGGCAGCTCAAGGTGTGGAGGAAGCCTTATCAAAATTAGGTGGAAAAAGCATTCCATCAGGAAACTACAAAACAATTATATACAACGAAGCAATGGTACAGTTATTAGAAACATTCGCAGGAACTTTTAGTGGAGATGCAGCACAAAAAGGTCTTTCACTTTTAAAAGGAAAAGAAGGGCAAATGATAGCTTCACCAATTGTTACTATAGTTGATGATCCACTAATGGAGGGTGGTCTTGCATCAGCGCCTTTCGACGATGAAAGTGTGGCAACTTTTACAAAGGAATTAGTTTATGAAGGAAAATTAAATACATTACTTCATAATTTGAAAACAGCTCATAAACAAGGTGTAAAATCTACTGGAAACGGGTTCAAAGCTTCTTATGCTTCATCTGTTAGCGTCAGTGAAAGCAATTTATATCTTAGAAAAGGTGAAAAATCTTTTGAAAATTTAATGAGTGATATCGGTGAAGGTGTGATTATAACAGATTTAGCAGGGCTTCATTCAGGAGCAAACACTGTAAGTGGAGATTTCTCTCTTGCAGCAAAAGGATTCTATGTGGAAAATGGTAAGAAGACTTTCCCAGTGGAGCAAATTACACTAGCTGGAAATTACTTTGATTTACTTAAAAACATAGTTGATTTAGGAAATGATTTAAAATTCCCTATGAGTAATGTTGGTTCACCATCAGTAATAGTTACAGGACTTTCTATAGCAGGAAAATAATAAATATAGAAAGGATAAATTATGGGAAAATCAAGGTTAGATAAACAAGATAATAAAATCATATTAATTACAGTAATTATAGGTATAATACTAGAATTTTTTATGGAAAATGGGATGAATATAGCAATATTAGGTGGATTTATATTTTTAAATCATAAATATGCAGCCACTACAAAGAATTTAAAGGAATATTCTTATTATAAATTTAGTGATGAAAAAGCATTTAATAAAGGTAAAAAAAGATTTGCACTATTATTAGATATATATTCGTTAATTAGGATAATATCATTAATTATAATGCCTAAATATCATTTAATGATTGTTGAATTATTAGCAATAACAGTTATCGTATATCCTCCATATGAAAAATATCTAGAAAAAAAGTATGTAATAGATAAAGGTATTTATATTACTAAGAATTAAAGAAAGCATAGGGAATAAAATAGGGGAAATATTATATATGAGTATAAAGTTATGACATCTAAAAGGAGATTACAGATGAAAAAAATATACTTTAATGGAAATATAATAACAGTAGACAAAAATGAATCTGTTTTTGAAGCAATCTTAATTGAAGATGATAAAATTAAAGCTGTTGGAAATGATGAGGAAATTTTAGCCTTAGAAAAAGACATTGAAAAAATTGATTTAGAGAAGAAAACAGTTTTACCAGGATTTATTGATCCTCATGGTCATATAGTTGCCATGCCACAAACATTAATGATAGTAATGTTAGGAGATGTAAACTCTAAAGAAGAGTTATTAGAAAGATTAAGAAAAGAATTAAAAGAAAATCCTGTAGAAGAGGGTAAATGGCTAATAGGATTTGGATACGATAATTCTAAGTTTGAAGGTGGATTACATCCAACTAAATTTGACTTAGATACTGTTAGCAAAGATATACCAATAAGTATTTCTCATGCATCAGGACATTTAGCGGCTGTAAATTCAAAAGCTCTAGAACTTTACGGATACAGTGGAGATGATTATATAGTACCAGAAGGTGGAGTTGTAAGAACTGTTTCACCAGATTTAAAAGAAGCAAATGGTGTTTTAGAAGAAAATGCTATACTTGATAGTGAAAAGAAAAAAATAATACCAAGTCCAGGCTTTGAAGATGTATTAAAATCTGTAGTTAAAGCTCAAAAACTTTATGCATCATTAGGAATTACTACTACTCAAGATGCATCTGTAGAAGAGTCTAATCATTATAACGATATTTTAGAAACTTGTGCTAAAAATAACATGCTATTTTTAGATATAGTAGGTTTAGCTACTCAACCTTCAACTAAAAACTTAATGAAAAATGAAAAAACTCCAAAGAGAGAATACTTTAATCACTATAAATTAGGTGGAGGTAAGACTTGCTTAGATGGCTCACCACAAGGATTTACTGCTTGGTTAAGCAAGCCTTACTATGTAGTTCCAGATGGAAGAACAGCTGACTACTGTGGATATGGAACTCAAAGTGATGAAGTTTTAACTAGCTATTTTGTTGATTGTATAGAAATGAATATTCAAGTTAATGTTCATACAAATGGAGATGAAGCTTGTGACCAATTCTTAAGATGCTACGAAAAAGCTGTAGAAATAACAGGACATGGAAGAGAATTAAGACCAGTTATGGTTCACTGTCAAGCTCTAAGATATGACCAATTAGATAGAGTTAAAGCATTAAATGCAATACCTACATTCTTCAACGATCATGTTAGGTTCTGGGGAGATTTACATTACAATAAAGTATTTGGACCTGAAAGAGCTCAAAACATATCGCCAATTGGATGGGCATTAGAAAAAGATATAAAATTTACACTACATCAAGATTCACCAGTGAAGGTTCCAAATCAAATATTGGCTATACATAATGCTGTTAATAGAAAAACTGAATCTGGAAGGGTCTTAGGTGAACACCAAAGAATTTCAGTAATGGAAGCTATAAAAGCAGTTACAATAAATGGGGCTTATCAATATTTTGAAGAAAACACTAAAGGATCTTTAGAAGTTGGTAAACTAGCCGATATGATAATAGTTGATAAAAACCCACTGGAAATACCAGTAGAAGAACTAGAAACTATAAAAGTTTTAGAAACAATTAAAGAAGGAAAGCAAATATTTGCCATATAAAAAATTAAGCTCACTGTAAGATAATGCAGTGAGCTTAATTTTTTGTTATTTATATTGACATAAAGAAGGGAAACTGATTTAATTATACTTATTAAAATACTTTTTAAAACTATTTTAATAAGTATAATTAAAGGTGGTAAAATTAAATGGCAAATTCAGAAACTATAAAAAGTATAAATATTAAAACAGTTTGTAATATACTGAAGGAAAACGAATCCATAAGTAAAACAGATATAGCTAAATATACAGGATTAAGTTTTCCAACTGTAAGTACAGTAATAGAATATTTAATTGAAAAAAATGAAGTTATTGAAGCTGGTATGAAAAATTCTCTTGGGGGAAGATGTGCGAAAAAGTATAGTTTAAATCCCATGTATGCAGTTTCATTGATATTATATTTAGAAGGAAATAAGATTAATTGGATAGTAAATGATTTTCGTAAAAATAAAATAGATAATGGATGTGTTGATTCAAAAAATAGAATACTGGAAGAAATGGATAATGTAGTATCATTAGTAAAATCACGATATACTCAATTGGCAAGTATAATGATTGGAGTGGCAGGTACTGTTAAAGATGGTAAAATTGTATCTTTTATAGAATATAAAGAGTTACAAGGAGTAGATCTAATTGATTATTTTATAAAAAAATATAATGTTCCTGTAAATGTGGAAAATGATATGAATGTTGCTGTCAAAGGATACTGGGAAAGACATGATACAAATAATAAAGAAGCAGTAGTTAATATATATATGGGTTACAATGGAATAGGTTCTAGTATGGTTTTAGAAGGAAATGTATGGAAAGGTACATGTAACTTTGCTGGAGAATTACACTATCTTCCTATATGTGATGACAATTTGAAATATGCTACAAGTGGTTTTAATGGAGTTAATATTGTTGAATATTATGGAAAAATAATTCAATCATATATAGTTTTAGTAAATCCAAATTTGATTGTTCTATATAATAATCCATACATTGCTGATAAATTAGATGAAATAAAAAATTACTGTACACTTTTAATTCCAAAAGAAGTAATGCCAAAGCTTATTATTTCAGATGAATTTATAAATGATTATGAATATGGGTTAATAAAAATGGCTAACGATTTAATAGATTGATAATATAATTGGGGGAAATTTATATGAAATATACGCATATAGTATTTGATGTTGATGGTACTTTAATAGATTCAGAAAAAGTAGTTTTAAAATCATTACAAAAAACTATAGAAGAAGAAGGTATTAATAAAAGTTTAGACGACTTAAAGTTTGCCTTAGGTATACCTGGAAAGGATGCTTTATCAATACTTGGAATAGAGGATTTAGAAGGTGCTGAAGAAAAATGGAATGAAAACTTATTAAAATACTCTGATGAGATAACACTTTTTGAAGGAATAAAGCAAGTAATTCAAGAGTTAAAATGCAAAAACGTCAGTCTAGGTATTATAACATCTAAGACAAGAAAAGAATATGAGACAGACTTTTTAAAATTTGGGATAAACTCATATTTTGATTTAGTTATTTGTGCAGATGATACTAGAAAACACAAACCTGATAAAGAGCCTATGGAGAAGTATATAGAGATTACAAAAGCGAATAAAGAAGAAACTATATACATAGGTGATTCCATTTATGATATGCAATGTTCAAAAGATGCATGTGTTGACTTCGCATTAGCATTATGGGGGGCAAATGATACAGAAAAAATAAAAGCTACATATAAGCTAAAATATCCTAAAAATATATTAGATATTATAATGAAATCTGATGAAAATAAGATGGAATGGTTAGATTGGGCAATTGAATTGCAGCACTTAGCACAAGTAGGGCTAGCATACTCAAAAGATCCATATGATATAGAACGATTTAAAATGGTTCGTCATATATCAGCAGAAATGATTAGCTCAAAAACAGAATTAAATTTTGATAAAGTTAATGATTTATTTTGCAACGAGACGGGCTTTCAAACACCTAAGCTAGATACAAGAGCAGCAATTTTTAAGTATAATAAAATATTACTAGTTAAAGAAATTAGTACAGATACTTGGGCTTTACCAGGAGGCTGGGTTGATGTAGATCAGTCTATTTATTCAAATACTGTTAAAGAAGTTAAAGAAGAGGCAGGTCTTGATGTTATTCCTAGTAAGTTAATAGCAATTCAAGATAGAAATAAACATAATATACCAAGATATGCTTATGGAGTTTGTAAAGTCTTCATGTTATGCAAAGTACTTGGTGGTGAGTTTAAAGAGAATATCGAAACATGTGATAGTGGATTTTTTAGTTTAAATGAATTGCCTGAATTAGATATGGCAAAAAACACGGAAGAGCAAATAAAAATGTGCTTTCTAGCAGAAAAAGATCCTAATTGGCAAACAATATTTGATTAATTAAGCAATTTACTAAAAAGTTATATAAAAAATAATATTTCAGGGAAAAGATGCATCCTAAATATAAGAGGTTTATAAAAAAGAGTGTATTATTATAAAATGGATAGAATAATCATATAGAAAGACTTATGTAAGTGGTGAATATTAATGAGTAAAAATAAAAAGATATTACTTTGTATTTTTATAGGATTAATTATATTAATCTTTTGGATACAAAAAACAAATTCAGATTATATCATTGAAAGAGATATAGGTATTCATAACAGAGGATTTAAAGAGTACGCTGTATTCTATCCACAACACCAAGATGATGAGGTGTTGTGGGGAGGAAGTGCCTTAAAAAGAGCTGTAAACACTTTAGGTTCAGATCATGTATTTATAGTATTAGGCTCGGATGGAAGTGGAGTTAATGTGTTTAATGATGAATTTTATAAAAATAAAAGTAGAAAAGAAAAAGGAGAACTAAGAAACAAGGAGTTTTATGCAGCACTATATGATTTGGGAATTAAAGAAGAGAACATTTTAATACTTGCAGATATGGATAACAAATCAGGAAGCCATTTTGATTTAATGAAGGAAGTTGCACTAAATTTCGAACAAAAATATAAAAGTGTGACTCATGTGGCCCACACATACAAATACGACGATCATCCCATGCATAGAAAAAATGGAAGAATAATTTTTGATTTATATAATGAAGGAAAAATAAAAGATGCAATGTTTTATTTAAAACCTAAATATATAAAGAAAGTTCCATCAGATAAAAGAGTCATATACAAGGCTAAGAATCACGAAGATTATGAGGCTATTGTCAATGCTTGTAATGAATATAGAGTTATTAATAAAGATGAAGACAGACATGGTATAGGATATATTTCTGCTCATAGTCATTTTGACCAATTGTTAAGCGATCCTGAATTAACTTCTGTGTTTCATTTACCATACTAAATTTAGAATATAAGTGTAAAAAAGAGAGCTAATTAAAAACAGCTCTCTTTTTTATGTTTAAAATACTCTTCTTTAGTTAATGCATATATTAAATGAAATACATCTTTTCCGTTATGTTCTCTCATGTAATCATCTATAACCTTCATTCCTAATTTCTCAGCAACTTTAATTGAATTAATATTTTCGGGAATTACTTGAGCTATATATTTATCAGCATTAAGAACATTAAATATGTAGTCCACACATGCTTTCATTCCTTCTGTGGCATATCCTTTGTTCCAATATTCCTTTTTTAGTATATAAGCAACTTCAATGTACTTTACTTCTTTTATTGTTATTGGTAGTATTCCCATTATTCCAATTACTGAATTACTTGCTTTTTCTATTGCTATATAATAACTATAACCAAAGTCTTCATATTGCTGTGTGATTTTATCAATCCAAATTTTAACCTCTTTATCGGAGTAAGTTTTTCCCCATCCTAAAAGCATTAAATCTTCATCTTGTAAAATTGATTTCATTTCATTGTAGTCATTTTGTTGTATTTTTCTCAATAATAATCTTTCAGTTTCAATAATACACATTTTCTCCTCCAAGTTAAAAATTATATTGTATCAATCAAATAATAAGAAAGAAATCTAAACTACTTTAAATTAGAAGTTAATATATTTCATCTTCTTCTACTTCAATTAAACCTTTTGAAGCTAAAAATTCTTCTTGTAAATCTAAAATCATTTCTATTTCATCCTTAGAAATATTGCCTGCACATCTACTATATATAAATTCTATCATTTCTTCTATTGAAATTGTTGTATCTTCCATAATATCCTCCTAAACTTGTAACATAAACATTATGATACAACATAATAAATGAAATTAAAAGAGTTAGAATTTACTTTATATAATTGCAGATACTAAATTTAAACTATACTTAGGAGGGAAATATGAGTAAATATAAATTAGATTATTTTTCGAAATATTATTTTTATGAAGAAGATGATTTTGTTAATCAGGTAGAAGATGGAAAGTACATACTAGAACAAATAAAGACTAGTAATAGATTTGATTATAAAGGTCATTCATATAAATACACTAAGTTTGGAAACATATCACAAAGTGATACAAAAAGAGATGTAAATATGGAAATAGTAGCAGACAGTGTAAATGTGATTATAGATAATGAGGAATGTCACCTTGATTTAATATACAAATTTGAAACCAAAGTTTTAGAAGATCATGTTAGAGTAACTACTAGAATTAGTGAGAAAAATGATGATATATCTTGTTTATTATATATAAATAACAATGAAGCTAAAGAATGTATAAAGGAGTTAGAAGGTGTAAAAAAGTTACAAGAGAGCTATCTTAAAATGTAACAAATAATTTAAATAGTAATTTTATAGTAGTACTTGGAATGCAAGTCTAGGACCTAAATCTTTAGCTTGATTCATAGATATAAGAACTATAGATTTATATAGTGCTACATATCATTGGTGAGGATATTTATGGATGCAAAATTTGTGGAGTATCTTCGTAATTTCCCATTAGACTAAGCATATAATACTCATTTACTTAACCTTAACAATTTTTATGCTACAATTATCATATGTATATAGAATTACATAGTTCTTGATACATTTATCATAAAAGTTAGAAGGGGAATGAATATGAAGAAAACATTATATTTAATGCGCCATGGGCAAACTTTATTTAATTTAAGAAAAAAAATGCAAGGACATTGTGATTCACCATTAACACCTTTGGGGGAAAAGCAAGCTGAAATAGCGGGAGAGTATTTAAAAAATATTCATATAGATCATGCCTATAGTTCATCTTTAGAAAGATGTTGTGACACTTTGGAAATTGCTACTAATGGAAGTATACCTTATGTAAGATTAAAAGGTTTAAAAGAAATGAGTTTTGGCGTATTTGAAGGTGAAAGTGAAGATTTAAAACCTAGAGATAAAAAAGATTATGAGAGTTTCTTTGTTCAATATGGTGGAGAATCTTTATCACAAGTTAAAGAAAGAATGCTTAAAACATGTACGGAAATAATTGAAAAAGAAGACCACAATACTGTTTTAGCTGTGTCTCATGGATTGGCGTCTTTATGTTTCTTATCAAATTTTGAAGATGCTCATGAACTAATGAAAACAGGTATACCTAATTGTACTATATTTAAATATGAATACGAAAATAAAGAGTTCAAATTAGTTGAAATTATTCGTCATGATTTTAATCAGATAGAAGAAGCATTGGCTTATTAATAATTGTAACGAATGACATATAAAGGGTGTATCAAAAATGATACACCCTTTTAAAAGGTAACATACTATGTAAAATATATAATAATTTCGGGAGTGTTTTAATGGTAGTAGAAAAAGAAATACACAAATCCTTTGCTTTTGAAAATAAAAAGTCAAATACTATGGTTATATTTATTCACGGAATACTAGAAGGGCCAAATCAATTTAAAGAATTTGCAGAAATTGTACATAAAGAAGGTTTTTCATACTCAGCAGTTTTATTAGACGGACATGGAAAAAGTGGGAAAGATTTTGGAAGAAGCAACAAAAATAAATGGTTAGATACAGTTGAAAAAGAAATATTAAAACATAAAGATAAATATGAAAATATCATATTAGTAGGGCATTCCATGGGGTCATTAATATCACTATTATTTACTTTAAAATATAAAAATAAAATAAAAGGTCTTGTATTAATATCAGCACCTCTTAAAGTTTTTGTTAAATTTAATATGATGATTAGTAGCATAAAAGTAGCTTTAGGAAGGATTAGAGAAGAAGACATTTTAGTAAAACCGTGCACAAAAAGCTTTTAGTGTTGATAGATGCTCGCCTTTAACTTATTTTACTTGGATACCTAGATATGTGGACTTGTTTAATTTAATAACATTAAGTAGAAAAAAACTTAAAAATATAGAAATACCAACTTTAATTGTTAACTGTAAAAGTGATGAACTTGTTAGTCACAGAAGTTTAAAAGCTTATAATAATAAATTACAGAATGATTATAAAATTATAAACTTAGAAAAATCAGGGCATTTTTACTATAACGAAGATGAATTAAAATTTTTGCTAAATGAGTTTAATATTTTTATAAATAAAACTAGCATCTAACATATTAAATAAAAAAGTTGTAGATAGTTATTATAATAAACTATCTACAACTTTTTTTTAGTTTGCAGTTGCCATTGTAGAACCTTGTTTTGATTTATATAATAACTTCTTAGTTAAAAACTTAGAAATACGCATTACAGCATAAGTTATAAATACAACACTATAAGCCGCAACGTTTATTATGCAATTAGTGTCATCTGAAAGAGCAACAGGAACCATTATTGCAATTAATATTATACTCACACCAGCAGCAGTCTTCATATTAGTTGACATAGTTTCTGGTGCAGTAAAAAGATTTACAAAGTGATTTCTACCAAAGCTTATATTGTGAGCTAGAGTAAGTATACCTGCTATAATTGATAACTCGGCTCTAATAGGCATTAAATACTTAATTAACTTACTTTCATTTCTAAAAGCCCCTGTGTACATAACAATAATAAAAATAGAGGTAGAAAAAGTACTTTTTATTAAAATAGGAAGAATAGTAGTTATAAACCAGGCTGATAAAGTTGCGACCAAAAGCTGCCAGCAATATTGCAACTATTATTGATATTAAAAAATTCATAATTACCTTCATTGAATATGAGAAACATGGGGTTATTCATTTCTTCATAAAATTTTATATTACTTATTTTTAACTATTAATCTCATCTATATTATTACTTTTAAACAGTTCATTTAATAAAGTAATTTGAGAATAACTAACTTTTATAGAAGCTCTGTCATTGGAAATCAAAGATGACTTTTTAAATATAGATGTTTTTTTAGTTGAAAATGCAAGACTATAACAAGCTTTTCCATTTATATTTTCCTTTGACCACATATATCCATTCATACTGGAAAAGGGAACAAATGAATTAAACATAAGTATACCTTCATTATATACAATTGCACTTTTTCTCTTAGGGTTAAATATTGATACGCTCATTACCACAAGCAAAGTGAAACTTATGCTATTTATGGTTACTAAAGAAGAAGAAAATACTTCTGGTGATTCAATAGTATTAAATTTATCTATAAGAGAGAGAAAAAGTATAAGACAAAATCCAAATAAACAAATTTGAACATACTTCATAGCTTTTTCATCCCAAATAGATTCTTTATAGGATTGAATATAAAAAAGAGGTTCTTCTTTGGAAAGCTCACGATCTTTTTTAATAATTCTTATAAAATCTACAATTTCAAATATACTTTGTAAAGAAATAAGTAGAGTAAAAGATGAGCATAGAAATATTTGAAAATTATTATAACTATTTAAAGAAATATAAGCAAAGTCTGTAAGTATAAATATGGATGTAATTATTATTAGTGAAAAAATTCTAAATAACTTATTATACTTATAAATTTTATCCTTATAAATTTTACTTAAAACATAAGGATCCCCCATTTGTTTTAAAGCCATAGTTGTGGCAGCATTACTACTCATACCATCTTCTGTATATTCTTCAATATAACTATAAATATGATCTTTAAGTTCATCTTTCATATCTTGGGCTTTTTCTTCTGTGGAAATAAATCTACATGCAGATTGTAGAAAGTTTTCAATAGTATTATTTTCTGTAGCCATTAATATTGCCTCCCTAATACCAGATTCATTGTTTTACTAAATACTTCCCATTCATTTTCACGTTTTTTTAATTCTGTTAAGCCTTTCTTTGTAATTCTATAGTATTTTCTACGTCGACCATTTTCACTTTCCCAGAATGATTCAATAAATTTGTTTTTCTCAAGGTCATGCAAAATAGGGTATAGAGTTCCTTCTTTAAAAAGAAATACTCCACCAGATTTGTTTTCAATTTCTTTAATCATTCCATAACCATATGTGGGCTCTTTTTCAAGAGTATTCAAAATTAATGTAACAGTACTACCTTTAATAAGTTCTTTATTCAAAATCAACACCTCGGATTCCTATGTATTATAAAAAGATAGTATTTCAATTTTGACTTAAAGTCAAGTGATACTTATAAAATTAAGACTGTATAAAAAAAACATTATAATAAAAATTACCTTTATAGCAAGATATATATTATAATACTTTTAATAAGACTTATCAAAAGTATTAACGATTGTTAAAATAATTAAAAACTATAATTATTCAGTTGAAAAGAGGAAAATAAATGAACATTAGTAATACAAGAAATTTAAGAAAAATAAATCAGGAAAAAATAATTAATGCATTGATAAATAGAGATGCATGTACAAAAAACGAATTATCAATTTTGACAGGATTGTCTCTTGGTAGTGTTAATAATATTGTAGGTGATTTATTAAAAAGTGATCAGGTTATTGAATCTGGATATGCTAAATCTACAGGAGGAAGACCCTCAAAACATTATGAATTAAATAGTAATTATTCTAAAAATCTATGTTTATCTATATTTAAAAATAGTAATAGAATCCATCTTGTTTATAGAGTTTACAATTTAAAAGATGAGATTTTAATGGAAAATAGAATTGCTAAACCTAAAATTTCAATTGAAGATATTTATGAAATTTTAGATAGTGTTTTAGAAAAAGTAGAAAATATTAAAGTTATAGGTGTAAGTATCCCTGGGATTATAAAAGATGAAAATGTAATATCTACGGGAATAGATGATTTTAATGAAATTAATATTATACAGTTACTAAAGGAAAAATACGAGCAAAAGATTATTTTTGGCAATGATGTTAATACAGCAGCAATTGGATTTTATTTAGATCAAGAAAATTACGAAGATATTTGTTTATTGTTCCAGCCAGCCAATCATTGCGCAGGTGTAGGGATTATAGTAAATGGAAGAATGCTTAAAGGGATGAATAACTTGGCTGGTGAGGTTCAATATTTACCAATTGACCTTACAGATAATATGGAAATACTTTTAAATTCTAAGGAGGGTCATGAAGAGTTAATTACTAGATATACTCAGTCTATTATAGCTATGCTAAACCCTCAGGTTATTGGTATTTGTTCTACAATTGTAGATGATTACTCAAATATTAAAGAAAATCTAAATAATATATTTAATAAAGAAGAATTACCAGAGCTAATTAAAATACATGATCTTATTGAATACATTATGTGGGGCATAAATTTATTATGTAAGGATTCATTAAAATCTAATCTTACAATAACAAAAAAGACAATTATATAAATCAAATATACTTATAAAATAGGAGAGAATAAAATGAGAATAGAACATGTAGCAATGTATGTAAATGATTTGGAAAATACAAAGGATTTTTATACTAAGTTTTTCGGAGCAAAAATAGATAAAAGATATCATAACTTTTTAACAGGACTTCAAACATATTTTTTAACATTTGATGACAATACTAAACTTGAGATAATGACACGTCCCGAGGTGGAAGCAATAGAAAAATCACTTACGCAAAGTGGATATATTCACTTGGCTTTTAGTGTGGGAAGTAAGAAAAAGGTAGATAAGTTAACAAAAGATCTAAAAAAAGCAGGATATGAAGTGATAAGTGGACCACGTACAACAGGAGATGGTTATTATGAAAGTTGCATACTTGGGCCTGAAAATAATCAAATTGAAATAACTGCATAATATAATAAATTGAATTAAATTATATATTTCATATAAGGTGCTGAAATATTTGTTTATCATATTATAAATTAAGAATTTAAAAGGGAGGGAATTTTATGGATTTTTATAATAAACCATTAATTTCTCCACAAATGGAAAATGTTTTTTATAATTATGATAAGTTAACTATTAGTGTTAAATTATATTCCATGTATAATATTTACTGTAATAAAAATGTGTTAATAAATTTAATGATTGAAGACAATACTGCAAATAAGGTATATGAATATGCTGGAACAGTTAAAAATGATATTTTATATGTTAATATTAGTAAAAATAAATTAAAAGATATTTAAAGAAGATAGTATTAAAACTTTAATAGAAGTAAAAGTGTTTAATACCAATGGCGATATAATAGATATAGAGACAGTAAAGGGAAGATTATGGGGAGAAAATGAGTTTTCAACAGAATTAAATTATAATGATTATACCTTGAAACTATTAATAATAAACAACAAGGATAGCGTTGATTTTTTTGTAATTAAGGTATAAAAATAAAATAGATAAAATAAACAAAGCTAAAATTTATAAGTAAACTTACGAAGTTTTAAGGTTAAAAATTAAAAATTATTTTTCACAATAAAAGCTCATTACTATTTTAAATGAGCTTTTATTGTGAAACTAAAAACAATTCACCACTTCTTTTATTATTTTGATATACTGTATGTGAACAACTAAAGTTGTGTTAAGAATACAAAGTAGAGAATCCACAAAGTAGAAGATATATATTCCTTGGATGAGGTTGTATTTGTATATAAAATATTTCTAGGTAAAATGAGGGTGATGAGATGAAAGTTTTAAGTGGAGGTTGTACATTAGATTGCTATGATGCATGCAAATTCAATGTATATACTGAAGACAACAATATTGTAAAAATAGAAGGGGACAAGTGCCATCCATACACTAAAGGATTTATTTGTAAAAAGGGGCTAAAGCATGTTAAAAGACATAATCATCTAAATAGACAATATAAACCTTTATTAAAGGTTAATCATAAATGGGAAGAAATAACTTTTGAAGAAGCTATAGATATTATGGCAAAAAAGTTAAATCATTATAAAGAAAACTATGGATCAAAATCCTTCATATATTATGAACAATATGGAAGTGGAAGTCTTCTTAAAAGTATTGGAGAGATATTTTTTAATTTTTTTGGAGGCAGTTGTAAACAAAAAGGTGGGCCTTGCTGGAGTGCAGGAATAGAGGCTCAAAAAAGAAATTTTGGAGATGTGAAAAGTCATTCATTGGAAGATATGTTAAATAGTAAAACTATTATAGTATGGGGAAAAAATCCAGCTAATACAACAATACATACAATGAATATGATCAAAGTAGCTCAAAAATCAGGCGCTTATGTTATCGTTATTGATCCAATCCTTACACCTACAGCAAAGCAAGCTGATTTTCATTTAAGTATAAAACCTGGTGGCGATGGAGCTTTAGCTTTGGCTATGGCAAAACGAATAATTGAATTAAACTTGCATAATGAAGATTATATAAATAAATATGTGAAAAACTTTGATGAATACAAAGCTTATTTAGATAAGTTGAGCTTAAGAAATTTATGCAAAATGTGTGGAGTAACTTTACCCCACCTAGATTTTATAGTAAAAAAATATGTAGAAACGTATTCGACTATTTTACAAGGATATGGTATGCAAAAATATAATTATGGTGGAAGTACTATTGGATATATAAATACATTAGGAGCTATAACTGGTCAAATAGGATACAGTGGTGGAGGAGTGAATTATGCAAATAGAGTTTATCCAGATGTATTAAACACAGATCCTTACCTTAGTTATAAACATGCAGATGATGAATTTTTTTATGTAAGTAAGATAAGTGATTTTATTGAAGAAAAGAATATTAAAATGGCAGTAATAACAAAGAGCAATCTTTTAAATCAACTACCTCAGTTAAAAAAATTAGAAAAAGCTATGTCCAAAATTGAATTTAAGGTATGCTTTGATTTATTTTTAACTGATACAGCAGAGAGTTGTGATTTATTTATTCCTGTAACAAGTGTTTTCGAAAGTGAAGATTTGTTATATAGTTCTATGACTAATCCTTATTTAACATATATTGAAAAAGCATTGGAACCAGAAAATAATTTTATGGACGAGTATTATTTTTTCCAAGAAGTAGCTAGAAAATTAAATCTTACTAATTATCCTTATGTTGACAAAAGACAGTATTTGGAGAAAGTGATAGAACCGCTAAGAAATATAAATAAAGATATAAGCTTAGATTATCTTGCAAAAAACTATTTTACAATACATGAATATATAGCTTGGGAAGATAAAAAATTTAAAACTGAGTCGGGAAAGTTCGAAATATTTATAAATGAAAATGCCTTAAACGTTAATAAAGTAGATGAAGAATACAACTTTAGGTTATTAACAAATCATGGAAATGAATCATTATTTAGTCAGCATTATATGGACTACGAAAACAAAGCCAAAGCATTTATTAATAAGAAGATGGCATCTAAATATAAATTTTATCAAGATAATCTGATAAATATGGAATCAAGTGAAGGAAAAATAGAAGTTTTAATACAAATTGATGATTCTATTTGCGATGATGTAGTTATGATGTATGCAGGTTTCTGGAAAAAGCATGGAAATCCCAACTGGATAATAAAATCAGGTATATCAGATATAGGCGGTCAAGTAACTTATAACGAGACTTTCGTGAAATTATATAAATATTAAAATGTAAACTAAAATTAGATGTAAAAATAGGAGATGGATGTAATGATTATCCAGCTCCTATTTTATTTTTAGTAAATATTTAAAAAATTTTTGCTAATTACGATTATTATTTGAAATATATCATAAAGTATAAGTATAAATTTAGAATACATATTAGATTTCGCCATTTGAATTTTTTATAAAGTAATGTTACAATGGGCAAAGTAATTGGAATAATAAGGATGTGAACTGTATGAAAAAGAAAATATTGCTTCTAATAATGATTTTTATACTTATAATGGGACTAGGTAATTGTATTTATTCTAAAAATAGTCAACTCTCTAAAAGTGAAAAAATAGAGGACTTTGAATATTTGTACAACAACATAGAGAAAGGATATCCTTATTTAAATGTAAATAAAAGACGTTATAATGTGGATTGGCTAGAAAACAAAGAAAAATATTTAAAGAGAATTGAAGATACGCCTGATGATGAGAAATTTATAGAAGAAATGTCATCAATAGTAGGCGATTTACATAATCGACATACGGAATTAATAGATAATAAAAGTAGGTTTGAACTTTTTGAAACAGCATATTCAAATAATAATTGGTATGATTTTCTTAATGATGAAAAAGTTATAAACAGATATAATTCTATAAAACCAAAGATAAAAATATCAAAGGAACATTTTTTCAAAAAAGAATTGACTTTAAAAGATATAATTAAAGATAAAGTTGGATATATTTATTTGCCATCGATGTCTTCAAGTGGTGGGTCTTTTAATGAAGATTTCAACAAAATAGGCGACTATATTAACACATTAGAAAATCACAAAGCTTTAATTATTGATATAAGAGACAATGCAGGTGGAAGTGATAGTTATTGGCAAGGGATACTATCTAAACTTATAAAAGATGATACGAAAGTAAGTGGTTATAGGATTTATAGAAACAACTGTAAAACAATTAAAAAATATACACAAAAAAGAAATATAAAATTACAGCCCATAAAAAATTTACCTGAGCATATAAAAAAGAATGGACCAAAGGAAATTTTAAAACAGTTTACTGATTTTGAAAATACATCTTATACTATAAAAGGCAATCCTAACTTGAAATTTAAAGGAAATATATATTTACTTGTGGATGAACAAGTATTTTCATCATCAGAGTTATTTTCTATGCTTTGCAAAGAAACAAAATTTGCAACAGTAATAGGGGAGTCTACAGGAGGAGATGGTGGAGTTATAGATCCTGTATTAATTAACCTAAAAAATAGTGGTTTAATTATTAGAATGGCTAGCTGTATGTATTTAAATAAAGATGGAGTATGTGATGAAGAATTAAAAGTGATTCCAGATTATAAAATAGAAGATTGTGAAAAAACTTCTAATTTTAAAAATGATAATTGCATAAAAAAAGTATTAGAGATAGAAAAGCTCAATTAATAAATTTATAGGGGGGGAATATATGAAAAAAAGATTAACCCAGTCTATAAAAAATCCTGATAAAATAAAGAATTACTGGCTTAAGGAAAAGAAGACAGTAATTCTGCTCACTGTATTTGGGGTTTTGTATAATGTGGGGATGGTTGCTAGGCCTATTTATCAAGGAAAACTAATTGATGCTTTAATTGCAAAGATTAGTTTTAATAATGTAATAAATCTAGCATTAATATTTATATTTATTACATTTATAGTTCAATTTTTTAGATATTATAAAAGATATTATGTGAGACAATTTGCCAATAGAACAACAGCAACCATGAGATTTATGCTTTACAATAATATCTTGCACAAAACAGAAAAAGAGTTAAGTGAAGAAAATATGGGAAGTATTATGACAAAGACCATTTCTGATGTGGATGTCTGTGTGGAAGGTATGAGAAAATCTACCACAGAGGTATTTGACACAGGAGTGCTCTTTGTATCATACTTAATAACACTTTTACAGTACGATGTGAAGATAACATTGTATGCTTGCATCTTCATACCAGTTGCCATACTTATTGCAGAAAAATTAAAAAGAATTATATTTAAATTTACGAAAGCTTATAGAAGTCAAATATCTAAAGTATCAGATATAACTTACGATATGATAGACAATGCAATTTTATACAGACTTTATGGCAGAGAAACTGATAACAAAACGATTTATGAAAAAGAACTAGAAGACTTTGAGAGAAAAGCAATTACAGCAAATATATGGGAAAATGCCATGCAGCCGATTTATAATGTGATTGCCATGGGTGGAATTGTATTTGTCATAATCATGATGGGAGAGAAGGTTTACAAAGGCGATTTTACTGTTGGTGAATTTTCTGCCTACATCTCAATATTTTCTGTTATGGCAGTAAAAGCCAGTAGAATTGCCAGATTATTTAACACAATTCAAAAATCTAGAGTATCCTGGAATAGGATAAAGCCTTACTTAAAAGAATATAGTCAAATTGATAAAAACTTAAATGAGATAGAGGAAGAAACAAATGTTGAAGCTAAGAATTTATATTTTAAATATAGCGAAGAGTATATAATAGAAAATCTTAATTTTGAAGGAAAAGAAAATCAAATAATTGGAATAACAGGACCTATAGGTTGTGGTAAATCGACCATAGGGAAAATATTTTTAGCAGATTATGATTATGAAGGTAGTTTAACAATAGACAAGAAAGAACTGCGAAATTACAGCGAATTTGAAAGAAGTAAAATCATATCTTATTTAGGACACAATCCTCATTTAATTTCAGACACTATTTACAACAATATAACTTTAGGAGATGATGGAGATATATCTCACGTACTTAATATGGTTTGTTTTCATGAAGATTTAAAATTTATGGAACATGGGATAGATACTATGGTTGGTAATGGTGGAATAAGACTCAGTGGAGGTCAACAAGCTAGAATTGCTTTAGCAAGGACTCTTTATCATAAAAATAAAATGCTAATATTAGATGACCCTTTCTCTGCAGTTGATATGAATACGGAAAAAATCATAATAGATAATTTGAGAAATCATTACAAAGACTGCTTAATTATACTAATTTCCCATAGACTATCAATTTTTAAATACTTAAATAAAATCATATTAATAAATGAGAACAGAACTTTAGAATATGGAAGTCACGAAAAATTAATTCGTTCATCTATACTGTATAATCAACTTTATTCTTTACAACGAAGAAAAGAAGGTGATAAAGATGAGCAGTAAGCATATAAAAATCAACAGCAAAGTTGTAAAATTAATAATAAATGTATTTAAAGAATATAAACCACTTACTTTTTTGCTTCTTTTCATAATAATTGGGACTATTGGATTTAGTTTAGCAACGCCTCAAGTACTAAAATATATTATAGATGATTATTTAACAGTTGGAGGAAAAAGTCTGTTATTTCCATCCTTACTATACTTTGCAACAATTGTACTTCTTGGTATTTTTAATTTTGGAAAAGAAGGAGTCATAACTATATTTGGTCAGAAAATAATAAGAAAAATTAAAGAAGAAATGATGATAAAGTTGGAGAAAATACCTATAGGATACCTATCTACAAATGAAAGTGGTTCCATAGTATCTCGTTTTTCCAACGATGTTGAAGCTGTAGGTTCACTATTTACAAGTGGTATAGTCAGTATGTTTGTAGATGCTTTTAAGATTATAGGCATTGTAATTTCTATTTGGATATTTAGTTATAAACTTGGAATTTTAGTTTTGTTTATAATACCTGTAGTGTATTTTTTGACTAGAAAATTTCAGAAAAAAATGTTAAATGCACAAAGGTTGTATCGTGTTTTAACAGCTAAAGTAAATAACCACATACCAGAAAGTATAAATAATATACAGATGATTAAATCTTTTGCAAAAGAAGAATATATGGAAGATAAATATGTGAATTATTTAGATGAAAGTTATGAAGCTATGGATAAAATAAATTTCTATGACTCAATTTTTTCTCCTATAATTTTGGTACTAAGAGCAGTTGTCATAGCTATTGTAGTTATTTTATCTAGTGATCATTTATCTTTCTTAGGAATTTCTATAGGAACTGTTGCAGCAGCTATAGAGTTAATAAACAATATATTTACACCAATAGAAAATCTAGGTATGGAACTACAAAATATTCAACAGTCCATAGCAGGGATTTACAGAATAGATCAATTCTTAAATGAAAAAGAAGAAACAAAGAAGAATGTTGATTTTACATATGAGAAAATTATAAATAATAACTTAAATATAGAACTTAATAATGTAAACTTCTACTATGAAGAAGGTGAGAATATTCTAGAAAATATATGTCTTAGCATTAAATACAAAGAAAGTGTAACCTTTGCAGGAAGAACAGGTGCTGGAAAGACAACGCTTTTTAAATTAATCCTTGGACTTTTGGAGCCAAGTAGTGGCAGTGCTACTTTAAGTAATGTGAAAGTTAGTGAAATACCTAATTATGAAAAGCGAAAAATCTTTGGATATGTGGAGCAATCTTTTTCTTTTATTAAGGGAAGTGTAGGGGAGCAGATTAGTTTAAAAGATGAAAAAATAAGCAAAGAAGATATAGAAAATGCCATGAAATTTGTAGGTTTACATGATTATATAATAACTCTAGAAGAAGGATATGACACATTTGCATCTCATCATCTTTTTTCACAGGGTCAAAGACAATTACTATCAATTGCAAGAGCTATTGTAACTTCACCACCAATTATGTTACTGGATGAAATTACAGCAAATTTAGATTCAGAAACAGAAGAGAAAATAATTTCTGTACTTAAAAGTGCTTCTTCTGAAAGAACTGTACTTTCAATTTCTCACAGATTATCATCTGTTTTAACATGTGATAGAATAATTAAATTGGAAAATAAAAGCATAGTCATGTAAAAAATAAATTTAAAATCCTCCTCCAAAAATTAAAATATTATAAATTTTTAACATGAGATAGTATTAGTAATAAGGACAATCCATGATAAATAAATAATATATTAGGATTAAATAATTGGGGGAGGAATTTTTATGACATTAAATAATAAAAAAGTAATAATTGATGCAGCTTATGGCAGCATAACTAATAAATATGCAGATGACAAAGTTATATTAGTTGGGGAATTTCCTGATGAAAAAAGCAATTACGCAAACAGCTTGCAACTTGTTATAAATAGAGAAAATAATTTACCCCTTACCATAAATGTTCCATACAATGGATATAATATGCAACTCTTTGTTGAAGATTTTACTGGAGATAGACTTGACAATATAATGATTAGAGGAGAGTATAATAATACACTTGTTGATAAAAATGGACATAACAATTTAATAAGTTATGAATTAGGTGTGATTTACAAATATGAAAATGAGAAATTAATAGAAATTTTTAATATGGAGAAATATAAAAATAATAATTTACCTTCTGCTAAATTTAAAAATAATTATAGAACTTCAGTATCTTGTAATAAGAAAAAATATTTAATAGATTTATCTACAAGATCTAAAGAGTATTTAAATGAGATATATGATGAAAATAAAAAGGTAAAAACAAATTTAAGACCAACTTTAGACAATCCCAGTGAGATTTTTCCTATAAAAGAAGTATTTAATGATTGCTATAACTTGCTTATTTATCAAAGGATTGTGGGAATTAACAATAGCGATGTTATTGGAACAATTGAAACATTAATAAATCTAAATAATAATAAGATAAATATTGTATATGAAGGGTTATTATCATATCCATATGAAGAAGTTCATAAATTGAAAAATGAATTAAAAAATCAGTTTAAGGAAAAAAGAAAAATACTTGAAGGAAGTAGATTTATAAAAACATATTCTTCAAAAAATAAAAATAATAATAGTCGAAATGATGATTTAAACTTAATAATAAAATCCATGGATGAAGAAGCTAACACACTATATGTTGATGCATATTTACTTAACTTAAAAAGTTATGAGATAAAATCATTAAGTAATTTGAAGATAATATTAAAAGATGACCAAGATAGAATAGTAGGAAATAAAGTGTTTAATAGAGTTGACATAGGAGAAGGTTTAAAGCCAAAGGATAGAATGAGAATATTATTATCCTTCTTTTCAAATGAATACAATGTATTTGATGATTTAGATATAAATAATCTAACTTGCGAAATTAATTATGATGCAAGAAGTTAAAATTTTTCACAAAAATTATCTAGTAAAATTTAACATATAATAATATAATGGCTATAACACAAATAGATAAAAATCCATTATATATAAATGAAAACAATTAGGAGGATAACTTATGAAACAATGTATGGATTCAGATAATATACACAGAAGAATGAAAAAAATAATAGGTCAGTTGAATGCTGTTGATAGAATGGTAGATGAAGATGTACCTTGTGAAGATATAATTATGCAAATTAATGCAGCAAAATCAGCTCTTCATAAAGTTGGGCAAATAGTTTTGGAAGGCCACTTACATCACTGTGTTAAAGAGGGAATAGAACATGGAGATGCAGATAAAACAATAGAAGATTTCGCAAAAGCAATTGAATATTTTTCGAGAATGTAAAATAATTAAATATAAATTTGATAAAACAAGGTTGTTTAGCAAGGGCTAACAACCTTGTTTTATTTTTTGAAAATAAACATTCTTGTTGCTAAAATATACCCTTATGGGTATAATTCAAGTATACCTAGGGGGGTATATTTTAATAAGGAGGGGTAAGAATATTATGAAAGACATATTTAAAGATGAAATAAAAAGAGACATTTTATTTCTGGTTATATCAGGAATTGCACTTATATTTAGTTTTAGTCATATAAAATTATTTAATTTAGATTTAGCTTGGATTTCCATAATACTTTGTGGTATTCCCATCATAAAAGAAGCTATAGAAGGTCTATTTACAGAGTTTGATATAAAAGCAGATGTACTAGTATCTATGGCACTTATTGCATCAGTTATAATTGGAGAAGTATTTGCAGCTGGTGAAGTGGCATTTATAATGCAAATAGGAGCATTTCTTGAAGAATTTACAGTTAGAAAATCAAGAAAAGGAATTGAAAAACTAGTACATTTAACACCTACATTAGCAAGAATAATAGTAAATAATGAGGAAAAATCTATTAATGCAAAAGATGTTAAAGTTGGAGATATACTTAGAGTTAATCCAGGGGAAATAATACCAGTTGATGGAGTAATTACAAAAGGCAAAACTTCCATAGATAATTCTATTATGAGTGGAGAGTCTATTCCTCTTGATTTAAGTGAAGGAGACAGTGTATATTCTGGTGCAGTTAATCAGTTTGGATCTTTTGAAATGAAAGCAACAAAGGTTGGAGAAGATAGTTCTATCCAAAGAATGATAAAGCTAGTTCAAAGTGCAGATGCCAGTAAAGCAAAAATAGTAGGTGTGGCAGATAAATGGGCAACATATATTGTTATAGCTGCTTTTTCAAGTGCTATTTTAACTTGGTTAGTAACAGGAGAAATAATAAGAGAAGTTACAATTCTTGTTGTATTTTGTCCCTGTGCTTTAGTTTTAGCAACTCCAACTGCTATAGTAGCAGCCATAGGAAACGTCTCAAAACATGGTATTTTAGTTAAAGAAGGAGATGCACTAGAGAGACTTTCCAAGATAAGTAAAATTACTTTTGATAAAACAGGTACTTTAACTTATGGAAAGCCAAAGGTGGAAGAGGTTGTAAGTGTAATGAATAATTTAAGTAATGAAGAACTTTATGAAATGGTTGCTTCATGTGAACTATACTCAGAGCATCCTCTTGGAAGATCAATAGTATCTTCTTTTAAAGAAAATCATAAAACAGAAATAAATCCTCCGCAGGAATTTGAAATAACTCCAGGTAGAGGAGTAGTTGCAAAAGTAAATAATAAAAAAATAATAGCTGGTAATAAACATTTGCTTCTAGATGAAAAATTTAAAAGAGATGAAATTAGATTTATTAGAGAAAAATATAAAAATAAAGGCAAATCAATAATTTATATTGGGATAGATAATAAAATTGCTGGCTATGTAATACTAAGTGATACACTTAGACATGAGTCCAAGTTTATGATAAAAAGTATAAAAAACTTAGGAATTACACCTGTTCTTTTAACTGGAGACAATAAATATGTGGCAAAAAGTATTGCGTCTCAAGTTAATATAGAAGAAGTAAAATCAGAATGTTTTCCCCAAGATAAATTAGAAATAATTGAAGAGAGCCAAGAACAAGAAAAGAAAATGGTTTGTATGGTTGGAGATGGAATAAATGATGCTCCAGCACTTAAAAAAGCATTTGTAGGAATTGCCATGGGTGGTGTTGGTAGTGATATAGCAGTAGATGCAGCAGATATTGTACTTGTTAGAGATGATATAGATAATTTACCTCATTTATTAAAATTATCAAAACATATGATGAAGACGATTAAAATAAATCTTGCTTTTTCCATGGGACTTAACTTTGTGGCAGTTATTCTTGCCATGACAGGTATGCTAGGACCTGTAGTAGGAGCTCTTGTTCATAATGCTGGCTCAGTTTTAGTTATTATGAATTCTGCTTTACTATTAAAATATAATAATAAATCAAATGAAAATGAAAAATATTTGAAAAATGAAGCTTCAAGAAAAAGTAGAGAAGTAAGTTGTTCAAGTTTATAAAAATGTATAAAAAAATCCTTGCTCTACCGATCAAGCAAGGATTTTAAAATATATTGTAAAAAGGGGTTTTTAGGGAATATATTTATTTGGGGAGTAATCAGTTATTGGGGAAATAACTGTATATTTATAATAACAAAGTTCGACAAACTCCGCAAGATAAAATTTTATTTTTTTAAAAAAATTATAAAAAACAAAAAGAGTATAAATTGATAAACTCAATTTATACTCTTTAATTTCATATAGATTAGAATAAGCAAGTCTATAAGCGGAGTTCTGTATTAGATAATCATCTTTCTAGACTTATTGTCACCAATAAGCTCAAGCGTCCTACCAATTGGAAGATGCGAGCAGCATCTTTTTTCATCCTAACTTGGACTTGCTCCGGGTGGGGTTTACACGGCTTTCTTCGTCACTGAAGAAACGGTGAGCTCTTACCTCGCCTTTTCATCCTTACCACAAAAGTGGCGGTTGTTTTCTGTTGCACTTTCCTTAGGATCACTCCCACTAGGCGTTACCTAGCACCCTGCTCTGTGGAGCTCCGACTTTCCTCGTGTAGAGAAAATCTCTACCCGCGATTATCTGATTTACTTATTATTTAATTGATGAATTAATCATAACATAAAATTATTTATATGTCTAAAGTAAATATTTAAAAGAATTAAAAAAATATGGATATGTAACAAATATATAGTACTAGTTTCATAAAAGGATGTTTTTGTTAATGAAAAAAGGTTAACTTAAAAAAATAAAAAGTTGACACAAATAAAAATCATAATTATACTTCTAAATATAAACTTAGAAAATTTAGGAGGATAAAAATGATTGAATTAAAAAATAAAACATCCAAAATAGTTATTTGTGGCTTATTTGCAGCAATGATTGCCATAAGTGCATTTATTCAAATACCTATACCAAATCTTGATTATTTCACACTACAATTTTTATTTGTATTGTTAGCAGGTATGTTACTTGGATCAAAATTAGGAGGGATTTCTGTAACAGTATATGTTATAACAGGTCTTATGGGATTTCCCATATTTGCAGCAGGTGGAGGAATTACATATATACTAAGACCTAGTTTTGGATATTTAATAGGATTTATATTATGTGCGTTTGTTACAGGTTTTGTTTGTGAAAAAATAAAAAGCAAAAAAATATCTAAGTACTTAATAGCAGCTTTTTGTGGATTTTTAGTGACTTATGCTATAGGTCTTACGTATAAATATTTTATTTTGAATTTCTATATGGGAACTAAAATGCCTTTTGTAGCAATATTATTATCTTGTTTTCCACTGGATATTCCAGGAGATATAGTTTTATGTATTACGGCTAGTTTAGTAGGTTCAAAATTAAGTAAATATGTAAAAAGAGAAAATGCAAATTACGCTTAAAGTTGTATGATTATTCTTAATAACTATGATGAAAGCATTAATTTATCTAAAGGAAATAATTGAAAAATAAAATATATTTAAATATAAAAGGATGGCTAATGTCATCTTTTTTATTTGAATTAATATCACTTAAACTAAACCTATCAAAAATGTAACTTTTCTGCAATGTAAATCCATTGTTGTAAAACCTGACCTGATATAAAATAATAATATATTTTCCACGTTGTTTGTTGGATTTATAGAAATTGAATTAATGAAATGTAAGGGAGATGGTAAAATGAAAATTTCAAAAGGAAAAGTTATAGCAGCTATTTTAGGAATAATAGTTATAGCAGGTGGTGTATCTGTATACAAATCATCAACTAATGATTATCCATACAGACTTATATATATATCAGAAGAAGGCAATAAACAGGAAAAATCACAAGAAGAAGCAATAAATGAAGCATTGAAAGGTTTAAATGTAAAAGAGACTGATTTTGATATGCTTAAAGTAGATGATAAAGGAACTGTAGTTATTAAGCAATCAGAATATAATAAATTGGCTAAAGATAAAAGGCTCAAAGAAGTTAATCTTTCTGGTGATGAAGCAATGATTATACCTAGATATGATGGGATAAAGAATATATCATATTTAAAGAAGCAAAAAGGAATAAAGGAATTTAAAGTAAAGGATATTGATCTAAAGATAAAAGGTGTTCTTAATAAGAAAATCTTAATAACTGGACTTTTCACTAATCAGCTTGTTGTAAGTGATAAAACTTATGAAAAATTATCTAAAGATAGCAAAACCCTAGAAATAAGCGGTTATGATTACGAGCTTAACAAAGATACAAAAAATAATGTTGCTAGTTTATTTAAAAATAAGTCATTTTCATTTAGTAATACTGACAGATTATATTATCTAATTGGAAAGGATAGCTTTGTAGAATAATAATTTAAATAATCATTAAAGAATAACCTGATATAATAAAAA
The DNA here is from genome assembly GCF_020748465.1 of Terrisporobacter mayombei. Lineage (GTDB taxonomy): Bacteria > Bacillota > Clostridia > Peptostreptococcales > Peptostreptococcaceae > Terrisporobacter > Terrisporobacter mayombei. The sequence continues at coordinate 150,686 of NZ_JAHZMP010000001.1, read as the reverse complement.
GATAGGAACAATACATTAATGTATCGTTCCTATCTTTTTTATTTAAGTGAATAAATAATGGGTATATAGAGGAAATACTATTTAAAGATATTTAATTATTGAAAAAAGGAGAAATATAATGAACAGAAAAATAATCTTTAACTTAGCCATGAGTATAGATGGATATATTAGCGACGAAGATGGTGGGTTTGAGTGGATTGTGGGTGAAGATAATAATTCACTGGATACTAAAGAACAATTTGAGTTTAATAAATTTTTAGAAACTTGTGACACAATAGTAATGGGAAGAAAGTCTTATGAAGATATACCTAGAGAAACTTTTGATGAGTTTTCAAATAAAAAAATTTACCTGGTTACTAATAAGGAACTTAATATAAATAAAGATAATGTGGAGATTATAAATGGAGATATTGTTGAAAAAATACTTAAGTTGAAAAAAGAAGAAGGAAAAAATATATGGATATTTGGTGGCGCAATTTTAGCAGATTCATTTATAAAAGCTGACGTTATAGATGAGTACATTATTGGCATAATTCCATGCATCTTAGGTAAGGGAAGAAAGTTATTTTTGGAAAATAATCCAACTATAAATTTACATTTAAAAAATTATAGTTTCTCAGATGGAATTGCAGTTTTAACTTATACAAAAAGATAGAATTATATTAAAAAATGATATTTGTATAAACCTACACTAAAATGGAATAATAGATTTAAAGTAATAAATAATATTATTTCTAAATATAAGGAGTATGCATATGATTTTAGATAAGGAAAAATATATAAAAGTTAGAGCAGCTCAAGCACAAGGAGCTAGAACAGTACAAGATATTAAGGTAATGACAGATATAGTTATAGAAAATGATGAAGAATATAGAGAAATTGATAGGGTAGTACAAAATGTTTGCAAATGCCAAAATGTATCTGTAAATGAAGTAGTAGCAGCAGTCAAAAATGGTGCAGAGACAGTAGAGCAAGTTATGGAAGAAACTAATGCAGGTACTGGTTGTGGTAGATGTAAAGGAATAATAGAAAATATTTTAAAAAATAAAAAATAATTATATTAAATAAGCCTTAGTAAATAGAAAACTATTACTAAGGTTTTTTATATGTGTAAGATACATAATTTAAAGAGCAATCCCAATTATATATTGACAATGAAAATATATATTATAAAATATAATAGTAAAATAAATATGATCGGATGATAATAATCTTAGACATTACTTAAATGTAAGGCCGAAGAAGCAAAAAAAAGAATTTATCTTAATCTTTTTTGAAACTGACAGGCAAAAGGAAGATTATTTGACGAAGCTTTGGAGAGAACGGATACCGTCGCCTACGTGGCTATAACCAACTGGCAAAAGGACAGAGTAATAAGATACTTAATTTTAGTATGCTTATTACTCTGTCCTTTTTCATTTTCAAAAATCATATTTATGTATAAATGTATATTTATAAATTTAAATAAGGGAGATAAAAATTATTATGAGAATGATGTTAGTAGGATCAGGAGCAGTAGGAGAATCAATATTAAGAATACTGCAAAGTAGAGAAAATTATAGAGAGTGGTTAGAATTTGTTTTAGTAGCTGATTATAATCTAGGTAGAGCTAAAGAAGTAATAGAAAATTTAAAGGAAAGAGAAAATTATAAGGCAGTTCAAGTTGATGCTAAAAATAAAAATGAGATGATTGAATTAATTAAAGAGTATAATATAGATTTTGTAATGGATGCTGCGGCACCATTTGTAAGTAACCAAATATTTGATGCTGCTTATGAGGGTGGAACAAATTACGGAAGTATGGGAACTTGGTCAGTACCTATGGATAACCCTAAATTTGGTATAGGTATAGAAAATAGTTATATAGAACCTATGACGAAGTACAATTTTGATAGACATGAAAACTGGGAAAATAAAAATCAAATGGCTTGTATATGTATGGGTATAGACCCAGGTGTAGTAAATGTATTTGCAAAATATGCTGCAGAGTATGAATTTGATGAACTATATGAAGTGCATATAAAAGATGGTGGAAACTTAGAAATACCAGGTGCTAAAGAAAATGATATAACATTTGGATTTAACGTATGGACTATTTTAGATGAAGTTATGAATCCAAATGTGGAGTATGACAAAGACAAGGACGGATTTATAGTGGAAGATGCTTTTTGTGGAGAAGAAACATTTATCATGCCTGAAGGTGTGGGAGAAAATACTTTAATAAAAGTAGAACATGAAGAAGTAGTTACTATGCAAAGATATTTAAGTAAATATGGACTTAAAAAAGCTACTTTCAAAATAGCTTTAGATCCAGCTTTGATAAATGCACTAAAAGTAATAGACTCATTAGGTCTTAGAAGTATACATCAAGTTGACGTAGGTGGAGTAAAAGTTGTGCCAAGAGATGTAGTTGCAGCATGTGCACCACAACCAAAAGATATAGGTGATGAAATGACAGGTATGATGCTTGTTGGAGTTCATTGTATAGGTATAAAAGATGGAAAGAAAAAAGAAATATTCATATATCAACCATTTGAAAATAAACAATCGATAAAAGATTGGGGTATGCAAGCAGTAGTAGCTCAAACAGGATTTGGTGCAGCTCTTACTATAGAACTTATTGCTAAAGGAATTTGGAAGGGTGAAGGAGTATTTTCACCAGAGTACTTTAATCCAATTCCATACTTAGATTTAATGAAAGAAACAGGATTTAGATACGAAGTAATAAATATGTAAACTCAAAAAACTTTAGTTTCTCATGTTAATATATATCAATGAAATTTATATGTATTCAAACTTTATAGAAAATATCAATTTCAATAAATGTTTCTAATATGTTACTCTTATAATTGAATTAAGTTAAATTAAGACAAAAGGGGACAGGAAATGAGTATAAAAATCGATATTATCTCAGGATTTTTAGGTGCGGGAAAAACAACTTTTTTAAATCAATTTATCAAAAATACAGATGAAAAAATTGCTATTATTGAGAATGAATTTGGGGATATTTCCATAGATAGTGATTTAATAAAGGGCGGTTTCACAGTAAAAGAATTACCTTCAGGCTGTATATGTTGCAGTTTAATAGGTAATTTTAAAGAAGCAATTCTATCACTAAGTGAAGAAGTTAGTTTGGATAGAATTATAATTGAACCTTCTGGGGTTGCTATGTTATCAGATATAATTAAATTGTGCCAAGATATTTGTAAATCTTCAAATAAAGAAATGATAATCACTAATGTAATAACAATAGTGGATTTATGTAATTTTTATGAGTATGAAGATAATTTTGGGAATTTTTATTTAAACCAAATAAAAAATGCAAACATTATACTACTTAGTCACTTGAAAGAAGTAAATAAAAATGAGCTAGAAACTATTGTAGATAAACTTAGTGACTATAACGAGCAAGCTTATATAATAGAAGAAGACTGGTATTTTAAAAGAGAATTAAATTTAAAACATTATATTGAGGCTTTAGAGATAGATAGAGTTGTTATAAAAGAAAATTTAAAGGATACAAGTAGAATAAAGAAATTATTGAAATCTACTACAATAGATAAACCTAAAGTTTTTACAGAAGAAGAATTAAAAAAAGCATTAGAATTACTAAAAGATAAAAAACAAGGATATGTGTTAAGGGGAAAAGGGATAATTGAAATTGAAAATGGAAAAACTGTTCACTTTGACTTTACTCCAAAGAATTATTCTTATGAATATATGGATGAAATATGTAAGCCCAAAGTAGTTATAATAGGACTGCTTTTAAATACAAAATTAATAAAAGAATTATTTTAAATTAAAAGTGAAAATTAAAATAATGATATAAAATAAGTGGCTATAGTACAAGGATTAAAAGTTATTGTACCATAGCCGTTTTTAGGATTACTATTTATTTAAATCAGCTAAGTCCTTTGCTATATTAGCAGCAACTCTAGCATTGTTGTAAACAAGTTCTATATTAGAAGCAAGTGATTTTCCTTCAGTTATAGTTTTTACTTTATCTAATAAGAAAGGAGTAACTTGCTTTCCACCTATATGTTTTTCTTCAGCCTCTTTTAAAGCAGATTCTATAGCATTAGTTATAGTATCGTAATCCATTTCAAATTCTTTAGGTATTGGATTAGCTATAACCATACCACCTTTTAGATTTAAGTCCCACTTAGCTTTTAGAGCCTCAGCTACTTCCATAGAAGAGTCAACTCTGTAATCAACACCAAATCCTGATTTTCTAGTGTAGAAAGCAGGCATTTCTTCAGTTTCAAATCCTACTACTGGAACACCATGAGTTTCTAAGTATTCTAAAGTTAAACCTATATCAAGTATAGACTTAGCTCCAGCACATATAACAGCCACATTAGTATTAGCTAATTCTTCTAAGTCAGCAGATATATCCATAGTAGTTTCAGCACCTCTATGAACTCCACCTATTCCACCAGTAGCAAATACTTTAACACCAGCAAGATCTGCAAGGATCATAGTAGTAGCAACAGTAGTAGCTCCAGTTAATTTTTTAGATATTATAAATGGTAAATCTCTTCTAGAAGCCTTAACAACAATTTTGCTAGTAGCTAAGAATTCTATTTCTTCTTTAGTTAAACCAACTTTTAAAACTCCATCTAGTATAGCTATAGTTGCAGGAACTGCACCATTTTCTCTTATTATATTTTCAACAGTACTAGCCATTTCAACGTTTTGTGGGTATGGCATACCATGAGATATTATTGTAGATTCTAACGCAACAACTGGTCTTCCTTCCTTAACTGCTGCTTCAACTTCTGGATGTATTTGTAAATATTTTTTTAACATTATATTAGCTCCTTTATTGTTTTATTTATTAAATCCTCGCTTAAATTAGGATTGATTGTATTTTTATGAGATAGTGCCAAAATTGATGCTCCAACAGAGAACTTTGCAGTTTGTTCTATATCAAGATCATTCATAAATCCATATACTATACCGGACATAAAAGCATCTCCAGCTCCAGTGGCATTTACTATATCAATTTTTACGCCTGGTATGTGCAGTGTTTTTTCCTTGTTAGCACAATATACACCATCACCACTTAGTGTTATAAATACACTTTTAACACCTTTTTCTATAAAGTATTCACAAGATTTTTTAGCATCGTCTAAATTTTCTATTTTAACTCCAGACAATGTTTCTGCTTCATATTTGTTTAATTTGATTCCATCAAATTTATGAAGTATATCTTTTATTTTTACGCATTTAGCAGTAGAAACAGTATCTACGAAAATTGGTAAATGACTGTGATTTCTTGTGATAAAATCTATAGTTTCTTTAGACAAATTAGTATCTAAAACTATAGCCTTAGAATCATCTATTGATTTGTGCTTTGAATGAATGAAAGTTTCATCCAGTTTTTCGATAATGTCCATATGACTTATGGCAAGTTGCATATCTTTTGAGTCGTTTAATATAGAAACATAAATTGAAGTAGAGTATTCATCTGATACAAAACAATCATTTACATCTATATTTAGATTTTTACATTCAGAAAGAATAGTATTTCCATATAAGTCATTTCCTATAGCTGAAACAAGTTTAGTATTCACATTAAGTCTACTTAAATTTTCTGCTATATTTCTACCAACTCCACCCATGGATATATCTACTTGACCAGGGTTAGAGTCATGCATTACCAGAGGATTATTTGGAAAACCTTGAATATCCATATTTGATCCACCAATAACTGTAACGTAATTTTCTTTTCTTAAAATGTATCCTTTGCCTAAAATCTGTCCTTTTTTCATTAAATTAGTTATATGAACAGCCACAGAAGCACGAGATATATTTAGCATATCTGCCAGCTCTTGTTGTGAAATCAGAGGATTACTTTTTAGGATTTGCAAAATTTCTTTTTCTCTATAAGTCATTTAATCACCTAAAATTAATATTTGTTTATGTGTATAAACATTTGTTAAGGATATAATAACATCATTATTTATAAAGTACAATACTTTTTTTATTAATATTTACAAATAGTATGTATTAAATGTGAAATATGATAAATGTGTTATATTAATGCGGTATTTAATCTTGATAAATAAAATTGGGCATATAAAAGATTATGTATACTGTTTAAAAGAACTATGTATGTATTTTGAAAGGAAATTAAGAATATTTATAATATAGAAGAGATTTTACAAATAGGAGGTAATTTATGAATAAAAAAGAAAGAAATGAAGTGATATTATGAATAGTAAAAAAACAAAACAAATTAAAATAGAAAATAAAGAAAAAATAATAGATAAGAATCATTTAGATAGACGGTTTGATTCCCAAGCAACTTGTTACAAAAATAGTGAGCTTAATCTTAAATTAATAGATAAATATGGTAGGGAATATAGTGACAATAAGAAGATTATAGAGAAAGTAAAAAAGCTTATAAAGGAAGGTAAGATTATAGCAATTAAAGGATTGGAAGGATTTTATTTAGTTTGCGATGGAACAAATCACAAAGCCATAGCTAATTTAAGGCAAAGAAAAAATATAAAATCAAAACCTTTATCATTGATGATGAAAGACATTGATGAAGTTAAAAACTATTGTTATCTTAATGAAAAAGAAAAAAGCATATTAAATAGAAGTAATAATCCTATAGTTATTTTAAAAAAGAAGAACAATAGCCTACCTAATAATATTTCCTTTAATAAAGATTCTTTAGGAGTGATGTTACCCTATACAACTCTTCATTACATGTTATTTGATGATGAACTTAAAACTCTAGTAATAACAAGTGGCAATACAAGTGGTATGCCTATGGTCTATGAAAATGAAGATGCTTTGGAAAAGTTAAAAAATATCGCAGATTTTTTTATAATTAATGATAAAGAAATTGATGTACAAAGAGAAGAATCTGTGTTAAAAGTACTTTTAAATGAAGAAAGAATAATAAGAATTGGAAAAGGGTATGATTTTACTAATTTAAAAGATAATCATATAAGCAAAGTAAAAGTTAATCATAATCATGCTCATATAGTAAGTTGTATGTTTGAAAATAATATAAGGGAAAAAGTTATAGGATTATGCTTTGATGGAACTGGTTGTGGAGAACATAAAAATTTATGGGGCAGCGAGTTTTTAATTTGTGACAACAAAAACGTTAATAAAGTAGGCCATTTAAAATATATGAAAATGCCTGGAGGAGATAATGCAACAAAAGAACCATGGAAGATGGCAGTAAGTTTACTTGAGTCATGGTCAAGTAATAAGCTAAATTTTCCTGTGGAAGAGCTAATAAGTAATTTAAGTATAAATAATCTTTTTAGTTATATTAAATACAAAAATTATAACACCATATTATACATGATTAGAAATGATGTTAATACACCTCTCACTTCTTCTATGGAAAGATTGTTTGATGGAATAAGTGCATTTTTAAATTTTCAAAATAAGATTTCTTATGATGGAGAAGCATGTGTAGAGTTAGAAAATTTGGCAAAGAAATCTATGAATACAAAGGGTTACTACAAATTTGAAATTAACTATGAAAATAATCAGTTTGTAGTGGACACAGATTATGTAGTAGAAGAAGTCTTCAAAGACGTTATAAATAATATAAATCCATGTGTAATAGCTATGAAATTTCATAATACGATAGTAGAATTTTCTTTTAGAATATGTCTGTACTTAAGAAAATTATATCATTTAAATATAGTTGCTTTAAGTGGAGGAGTATTTGAAAATGAAATAATATTTACAAGAATATATGAAAAATTAAATAACAATAACTTTGAAATATTAACTCACAAAATTCTTCCATGTAATGATTATAACTTATCAATAGGGCAATTAATAATAGATATTAATAAAGAATAATAACTATTTATATTATGAAGTAAAATAAATCTATCGGCCTATTTTTTCAGTTATAATGTAAATATATGCATATTTATCAAAGGGGGAATATATATGGAAAATGAAATAGTATATAGAAGGTCAAGAAGAGATATATTGATGTATTTACTTTTAGTAATAATTGCTGATTTAGGTTGCGCGTATATGATGTTGAGCGGCTCTTATACATTAGGAATAATATGTTTAGTTATATTTGGAGCAATAACACTTTATCAAATTAAGTCACTAATTATACCTAATGCAATTCTTACTGTAAATAAAGAAGGAATTAAAACAAAGTATACAAAGGGGAAATATATATCTTGGAATGAAATATCTGAAATTTATATTGATAAAGACTCATACAAAGACAGACCAGTAGATGTATTGGCAATTAGACTTAAAAAAGAGGGAGAGGAAGTTAAAAATATAAAATTTCCACAACCTAAAACTAAGGTAAGAGGGGACTATAATGTAAATCTTCAATACTCTGATGGTAAATTGGAAGATGCATATACAAAAATAAGAGATTTTTATAGAAGCAATATAAAATAAAGCCAAGGATTTTTCCTTGGCTTTTATGTTAATATTTCAAATTGTTTAATAAGCTTTGAGTATTCACATCCTTTTGTAGTTAAAAAGTATTCTACTCTTGGTGGATATTCATAAAAATATTCTCTATTAATTAAATTATCACTTTCTAATTCTTTTAATTTTTCACATAGTACTTTATGGCTTACTTGGCCAATAGATCTCTGTAGGGCAGTAAATCTTTTTCTACCAGTTGACAAATTACAAATTATTGAAGATTTGTATTTACCCCTTATAGTGTGAAAGTTATTTTCCATGTTGACTGTATCATGATGACTATTCATTTTAATTCTCCTTTAACTAATTGTATATATATATATTTTACACAGAAAATAAAATATAATACTTACTAAAAGGTAACTATCGTAGAAAACTTAAATAAAAAATACAATACAAATTTTAGCAAAAAATAAACGCCAAGTAATTTAACTTGGCATTTATTATTTAATATATTTTATATACATCATTTGTAAATATATCTCCTATACTGCTATACTATCCACATCCACATAACTACGTAGAGATCTTACACATTCCCAACCTTTAATAGTTAAGAAGTATTTTATCTCAGCAGGATATGAATAGTTTACACTTTTGTATATTAATCCTATTTCTTCTAACTGTTGTAGTTTTAAACTCATTAAATCAAAACTCGTACCTTCCATTAATTTTTGAAGGCTAAATAGAGTTTTTCCTCCAGATTGCAAATTGCACATTGTAATAGTCTTGCATTCACATTTGATTGGATCGAATCCTATGACTTGTTTACAAACTTTATTTTCTTTTCTTTCATTTTTCAAAGTAATCACCTTTCCTTTTGAGAATGTTCTTGTTTTATTTAACTATATTAGTAATAAACTTTATTTATTATTTTAAATATAGTATATACAAAAACACTTAGAAAAGCTACTAATTTCAGAATATTTTGAAAAGTAATTTATTAACAATTTTAATTACCTTGTATACCAAATACAGTCATAGCATTTATAATATGTAATTCCATGGCAACCTTGGCACCTTCAGCATTTCCATCAGTTATAAAATCCATAATCATTTTATGATCCCTTAGGGTTAATTCATTTATCTTATCAAATTCTTTAGATAAATTAACACCTTTGTTAATAGCTTCATTAATAATAGGCATTAAATCTTTTATAAAAGCATTGTGGCTAGCCTTAGCAATGGCGTTGTGAAAATATAACTCATCTTCACTTCTATCTTCATTGTTTAGAATTTTCTCTTCAACATTTTTACCATAGTGTAAGATGTTCTCCACATCTTTCTCAGTGGCTCTTTTAGTGGCATAATAAACGGCCATAGGCTCTATTATGAGTCTAAGTTCAAGTAAATCCTTCAAATTAGAAACTGTGTTACTTAGTTTTCCAAAATCATGATTATCGAGGCTATCATTAATAATATAAGTTCCCTTGCCTCGCTTTATTTCTAGAATATTTTCTGTTGTAAGGATTCTAATGGCTTCTCTTAAAGTAGTTCTACTAACATTTAATTCATCTGATAATAAATTTTCATTGGGTAACTTATCTCCAATTTTATATTCTTTTTTTATTATTATTCTTTCTTTTAAATCATCAGCAATTTGTAAAGATAATGAAGGTTCTTTTCTTTTCATGTAATCCTCCTAAAAGTATATTTAAAAATTTAATTGACATTATACATATGTAGAACTAATATTATGTTACACAACACGTATTGTTGTCCAACAACTATTTGATGGATAATAGTATTATAACATATTTAATTGTAAAATAAATTATTTGAAAATTTAGAATATATAAAATGGCAGGGGGAAATAAAATGAAAAGTGATAATGTGAGAAAAGGGATTGGGCAAGGGCCACATCGCTCTTTATTCAATGCACTAGGCCATACAGAGGAGGAAATGAATAAACCTTTAGTAGGGATAGTAAGTTCATATAATGAAATAGTACCAGGTCATATAAATCTGGATAAAATAGTAGATGCAGTAAAACTAGGTGTTGCCATGGAAGGTGGAACACCTGTAGTGTTTCCAGCAATAGCTGTATGTGATGGAATAGCAATGGGGCATGAGGGAATGAAATATTCACTTGCAACTAGAGAACTTATAGCAGATTCAACAGAATCTATGGCACTTGCTCATCAACTTGATGCACTAGTTATGGTACCAAACTGTGATAAGAATGTACCAGGGCTTTTAATGGCAGCTGCAAGAGTGAATGTTCCTACCATATTTGTAAGTGGAGGACCTATGCTTGCAGGTCGTGTTAAAGGAGAAAAAAGAAGTTTATCTTCTATGTTTGAAGCCATAGGAACTTTTGCTGCAGGAAATATGACTGAAGAAGAAGTTGCTGAATTTGAAAATAAAGTATGCCCAACATGTGGGTCTTGTTCTGGAATGTACACAGCAAACTCAATGAATTGTTTAACAGAAGCTATAGGTATGGGGCTAAAAGGAAATGGTACAATACCAGCAGTGTATTCAGAGAGAATAAAACTTGCTAAACACGCCGGTATGAAAGTTATGGAACTTTACGAAAGAAACATAAGACCAGAAGATATATTAACTGAAAAAGCATTTATGAATGCTCTAACAGTAGATATGGCTCTAGGTTGTTCTACTAACTCTATGCTTCATTTACCAGCTATAGCTCATGAAGCAGGGATAAAATTAACGCTAGACTTGGCAAATGAGGTAAGTGAAAAAACTCCTAATCTTTGTCATTTAGCACCAGCAGGGTATACATATATGGAAGATTTAAATGAAGCAGGTGGAGTATATGCTGTTATGAATGAACTAGATAAAAAAGGTTTACTATATACAGATTTAATAACTGCTACTGGAAAAACCATTGGTGAAAACATAGCAGGATGTGAAAACAAAGATTCAGAAACTATAAGACCGATTGAAAATCCATATAGTGAAACTGGAGGACTTGCAGCTCTTAAAGGAAATCTTGCACCAAATGGATCTATAGTGAAAAAATCAGCAGTTTGTGATGAAATGTTAATACATGCTGGGCCAGCTAGAGTATTTGACTGTGAAGAAGATGCTATAGCTGCCATAAAAGGTGGGAAAATAGTAGCAGGAGATGTGGTTGTAATAAGATATGAGGGTCCAAAGGGAGGACCAGGAATGAGAGAAATGTTAAATCCAACCTCAGCCATAGCAGGTATGGGTATGGGAGAAAGTGTTGCTCTTATAACTGATGGACGTTTTTCTGGAGCATCTAGAGGGGCATCTATAGGTCACGTTTCACCAGAAGCAGCAGTGGGAGGACCTATAGCTTTAGTAAAAGAAGGAGATCTAATAAGAATAAATATAAATGAAAAAACTTTAGATATGGTAGTATCTGAAGATGAATTAGAAGAAAGAAGAAAAGCTTGGATTCTAAGAGAACCAAAGATAACTACTGGTTATTTAGGTAGATATAGTAAAATGGTTACTTCTGGAGATAGAGGGGCAGTATTGGAGTTTTAATAGTTACATTACCAGGAGCTATATTTATTGTATGGCATAATATTTCAGGCGCTATAATAGCCAACATATTTGCCAATATGAAAGACACAGATGAGGCAGAAAAAAGCGGGAAAGAAATTACTCAATACTAACTAATTTAGAATTATAAAAATTAAAGATATTTTGAAATGAATCTTGCAAAGCATTTCAGAGTATCTTATTTTTAATTTCAAAAAATGCAGGAAAAATGTTTTCCTTAATCTTTTTTTGCATAAATTGCAACATGATAATCAAATTATGCAAAAAAATGTTGTAATTTAAGAAAAAATATCTTATAATTAGCTTAAATGAATGAAGTGTGAATAGATTATGCATTTTTTGCATTAATAAAACAAGAAATAAAATATGAATATTATTGGAGGGAAAAATATAATGGAATTATTAAACAATTTAGTATTAAGTTTTAATGACTTCTTATGGTCAAAAGTTCTTATAGTAATGTTAATTGTGTTAGGACTTTACTTTACTTTTAGGACAAAGTTTGTACAATTTAGATATTTCGGAGAAATGTTTAGACTTTTAGGTGATGGAGCAAAGGGAGAGAAGAAAGAAGGAGCAGTTTCATCATTCCAAGCTTTCTGTATATCAACAGCATCTCGTGTTGGTACTGGTAATATAGCAGGTATTGCAATGGCAGTTGTTGCTGGAGGACCAGGATCAGTATTTTGGATGTGGTTAATAGCTCTTATTGGTTCAGCATCAAGCTTTGTTGAAAGTACATTAGCACAGATATTTAAGATAAAAGATGGTGAAGGATTTAGAGGAGGACCTGCATATTACATAGAGCAAGGTCTTGGAAGTAAAAAAATGGGAATGTTATTCTCAATTCTTATAACAATATGTTTTGGATTTGTGTTTAATGCAGTTCAATCAAACACAATCACAGCTGCATTTAACAATGCTTTTGGAATAGATAAATTTGTAATAGGAGTAGTTATTGCTATACTAACAGCATTGGTAATATTTGGTGGTGTTCACAGAGTTGCAAAAGTTTCTGAAATAATAGTGCCAGTATTGGCAGTTATGTATATATTAGTTGCTTTATTTGTTGTGGCAATTAATATAACAGAAATACCAGGAGTAATATTAACTATATTTGAAAGTGCTTTTGGATTTAGAGAAATGGCAGTAGGTTCAATGAGTGGTATGATATTAGTTGGTATAAAAAGAGGTTTATTCTCAAATGAAGCAGGTATGGGTTCTGCTCCAAATGCTGCGGCAACTGCAGATACTACTCATCCAGTTAAACAAGGTTTAATCCAAAGTTTAGGTGTATTTACAGATACTATAGTAATTTGTTCATGTACTGCATTTATTGTACTGTTATACCCTGGTTATTCAACAGCAGGACTTGACGGAATACAATTAACTCAGGCAGCTTTAAGTTCTCACATAGGATCAATAGGATATGTATTTTTAGCAATATGTATATTGCTATTTGCATTTAGTTCTATAGTTGGTAACTATTACTATGGTCAATCAAATATAGAATTTATGAGTAACAATAAAACAGTGTTAAATGTTTTTAGAGCATTAGTTGTTTGTATGGTTTTATTTGGTTCAGTAGCAACTGTAGAAATAGTTTGGAATTTAGCAGACTTATTTATGGGTCTAATGGCAATAATAAACTTAATAGCTATAGCTTTACTTGGTAAATATGCTTTTATAGCTTTACAAGATTACACAGCTCAAAAGAAAGCTGGAATAAAAGAACCAGTATTTGATGCTTCTAACATAAAAGGATTAGAAAACATTGAACATTGGAGAGATGATAGAGAAGAAAAAGCTATGTAATATAACATAAATAATTTTAAAGGGTGTATCAAAAATGATACACCCTTTAAAATTAGAAAATAATATGATTTTTAACCAAAGTGCTAATTTTAGATTAGCACTTTTTAATTATTAGAAGCTTGAATTATTACTTTTTTTACCATAAAATATTAATGGTGAAAATACTTAAAATTGAAGGGGGATAGAATGGTTAAAAAAATAAGAAAAATACTCTTTTTAAGTATATGTTTTGTGATAGTTTTTTCAAAAATAAATATTTTTGCATATGAAAATAATAAAACAATAAAAGTAGGGTTATACTTATATGAACCTTATTACTATAAGGATAAGAATAATAATATAACTGGATATTATAATGATTTATTAAATGTTTTGTGCAAAGATTCTAATATAACATATGAATATGTAAATGTTAGTATTGATAATGCCATAGAAAAATTAAAAAACAATGAAATTGATATATTATTAGGTGTGCATTATGGAGAAGATAGGGCAAAAAAGCTATTTTACTCAGTTAATAATATATCTTTAGATGACCAAAGCATATATACAAAAGATAAGAATGTTGTTTATGGAGATGTAAATTATTTAAATGGAAAGAAATTCGCATATGTCAAAGGTGATATAACTGCCAGTTGGATAAATAATGCATTTGGAGGACAGAATATAAAACTGGATTTAATAGAAGCTAAAAGTCTTGATGAATGTGTTAATATGCTTGAAACTGGCAGAGCTGATGTAACATCTTTACCTAAAAGTTATAGTTTAAAAAATAATTACAATAATATATTTAACTATTCATCTGGTGTTGCTTATATTGCGGGGAATGAAAATAGTAAAGATATAGTAAAAAAGTTTGATACAATTATTAATGAAAAATATAAGTCTAAATATTACAATAAATTATTATTTATATACCACAAGTATTTTAGAAAAGAAATTATAGTAACTAATTCAATTAGTTTATTTTGTGTGATTTTACTAGTAGTCTTTATATCATATAGGATTATATATCCTGTTATTAAAAAAATAATACTAAGGAGAAAGATAAGAGAAAACAAAGAAAAAAATAACTTTACTTTATATTATCAACCAATAGTTAACCCTAATAATAATGAAGTAGTTGGTTTTGAGAGTTTATTAAGATTAAAAGATAAAAATAATAAAATATTACTGCCTTCATGCTTTTTAAAAGATATTGAAATATCAAATATGTATTTTGAGATGACGCTTTGGGTTTTAGAAAGAGCAATTCATGATTATAAAATTATAAGTAATTATGAATATTATAAAAATAAAGACTTTTATATATCTATTAATTTATCATTTGAAGAATTAGAAAATGAAGCTTTTATAAATAAAATAATAGATATAGCAAATAAAAATAAAATTAAAAAGGGAAGTATTTGCATAGAAATTTTAGAAAACATTCATTTTAAAGACTTAGAAGGCATAAAGTCTACCATAGGAATCTTAAAAAATAATGGGTATAAAATTGCTATAGACGATTTTGGAATAGAATATGCAAATTTAAATATGTTAGAAATAGTAGCATTTGATATTATCAAATTAGATAAATATTTTGCTGATAATATAGCAAAATCGAAAATCAACAATGAAGTAATAAAATTTATGTCTAATGTAACATTACTAACAAATAAATACTTTATTATTGAGGGTGTTGAGGAGAAATATCAAATTGATGAAATAAAAAATATATATCATAATAATTTATATATTCAAGGATACTTTTACTCTAAACCCTTACCTATTGAAGAATTGGAAAAGTTCACTGTGAAATAATAATAAGCTGTAAATAAATATACATATTGATATGTATATATGAATTAAAACTAAAAATTTAGACTTTGTACTGGGATGATATTTCATTCCAGTATTTTTATTTTGTTTAAGTAATTTTATCTATTTTTCATTTGATATGTTCATATTTAAAGTACTCATTTTTTTAAAAAAAGCAAGTTAAGATTTGTAGAGTTCAATTTATTTTAATGGAAGTGTTCTATTACTGATTAAATAATTAAATTTTTCACAAATAAAAATCTAGTAACTAATGAAATTTGAATAGTTAGAAAAATAATATTTAATATTTCAAATAATTCGAAAAAATAGAAAATATTTACTATTGCGAAAACATTTTTTTTGTTGAAATTCGAAAATGATGTTGTTAGAATTTAAACAAATAATAAAAGTAAGTGAAAACATACATATGTTTAATTTAGTAAGTCATTTAGCATAATTATATTCATAATATAAAATATTTTGGAGGGATGTATAATGAAATTAAATTACGAATTAAAAAATGGATGGGATGTTGTAAGAAAAAATAATGAGTGCGAAAACGTTTTTCAGTACTCGAAAGAGTATATGGAATTCTTAGACCGTGGTAAAACAGAAAGAAAATGCGTAAAAGAAATTGTAAATATGGCTAAGGAAAGGGGCTATATATCTTTGGAAGATGCAATGTTAGACAAGGAGATAAAGCCTGGACAAAAGATATATGCCATTAACAGAGACAAAGGAGTAGCACTATTTGTAATAGGTGAAAAAAATATATCAGAAGGTATGAAAATTATTGGAAGTCACATTGATTCTCCTAGACTTGACTTAAAGGCGAATCCTCTTTATGAAGATACTGATTTGGCAATGCTAAAAACTCATTATTATGGTGGTATTAAAAAATATCAATGGGTTACAATTCCTTTAGCAATGTATGGAGTTGTAATATTAAAAGATGGTACATCTATGGAAATATCTATTGGTGATGGAGAAAATGATCCAGTATTTTGCATAACTGACTTATTACCTCATTTATCAGCAGATCAAAATTCTAAAAAAATGAGTGATGGTATAGGTGGAGAAGATTTAAACGTATTATGTGGAAATATGCCTAATGAAAATGAAGAATCAGATAAAGTAAAATACACAATCTTAAAATTATTAAATGAAAAATACGGAATGAGTGAAGAAGACTTCCTAAGTGCAGAAATTGAAATAGTACCTGCCGGATTTGCTAAAGATTTAGGAATAGATAGATCTATGATAATTTCATATGGTCATGATGATAGAGTTTGTTCCTTTGCAGGAATAAAGGCCATATTTGATATAGAAAATCCAGAGTATACAGCATCTGTAATTTGTGTTGATAAAGAAGAAATAGGATCTGAAGGTAACACAGGAATGAAGTCAAAGTTCTTTGAAAACGTGGTATCTGAGCTTGTAAATCTACAAGAAGATTACTGTGAATTAAAGGTAAAAAGAGCATTTTACAACTCTAAAGTGCTATCAGCAGATGTTACAGCTGGATATGATCCAAACTTTGCATCAGTATATGACAAGAACAACTCATGCAAAATAGGTAGTGGTGTTGTACTTACAAAATATACAGGAGCAAGAGGAAAAGCAGGAAGTAGTGATGCAAATGCCGAGTTTGTATCTGAAATTAGAAATATATTCAATAAAGCAAATATAGCATGGCAAACTGCAGAACTTGGAAAAGTAGACCAAGGTGGTGGGGGAACTATAGCATTTATTTTAGCTAATTATGGAGCGCAAGTTATTGACTGTGGTGTTGGGGTGCTAAGCATGCATGCCCCTTATGAAGTAATATCTAAAGTGGATATTTATGAAATGTATAGAGGCTACAAACAATTTATAAAATAAATTACAAATTTTAAGGGGGACTTAACATGTCGAATGAAAGTAGCAATGCAAAAAAACTTACACTAGTATCCTTAATACTTATGATTTTTACATCGGTGTTTGGCTTTACAAATATGCCAAGAGCATTCTTTTTAATGGGATATTCTGCAATACCTTGGTATGTATTTAGTGCAGTTTTGTTCTTTATTCCATATGCTTTTATGATGTCAGAGTATGGTGCTGCATTTAAACACGAAACAGGTGGAATGTATTCTTGGATGGAAAAATCAGTAGGTGGAAAATATGCATTTATTGGAACATTTATGTGGTATGCATCTTACATAATATGGATGGTAAACGTTGGTTCAGGAATATGGGTTCCATTATCAAACGCTATATTTGGAAGTGACATGACAACTACTTGGTCATTATTTGGATTGACTTCAGTTCAAACTTTGGGAATATTAGGAATAGCCTGGATATTACTAGTTACATTTGTTGGAAGTAAAGGTCTAGATAAAATAAGTAAAATAACTTCTATTGGTGGAACAGCAGTTACTTTATTAAATTTAGTTTTATTAATTGGTGGTATATGTGTTTTTGCTGCAAATGGTGGATTATCAGAGCCTATAAATAATGTGGCTCAATCATTTACAACATCTCCAAGTCCTGACTACCAATCAATGACTGGTATATTCTCATTTTTAACTTTTGCAATATTTGCATTTGGAGGTTTAGAAGTAGTTGGAGGTCTAGTTGATCAAACTGAAAATGCAGAAAAAACATTCCCAAAAGGTGTTATGATTTCTGCTATTATAATATCAGTTGGATATGCAATAGGTATATTTGCATGTGGTATGTTTACAAATTGGAATACCATACTAAACTCAGATAATGTTCACTTAGGAAATGTTGCATATGTATTAATGAAAAACTTAGGATATCAAATTGGTATAGGATTTGGAACTAGTGAGGCAGTAGCATTAAGTATAGGATCATGGACAGCTAGATTAGTAGGATTATCAATGTTCTTAGCATTAACAGGAGCATTCTTTACATTAACTTATTCACCTTTAAAAACATTAATACAAGGATCTCCAAAAGAAATTTGGCCTGGAAAAATTGGTGAATTAAAAGATGGTATGCCAGTATATGCAATGAAAGTTCAAGCTGCAATAGTAATAATTATTATAGCTATAGTATCATTTGGAGGAAAGAGCGCATCAGCCTTCTTTAATATACTAGCTTTAATGACAAATGTGGCTATGACAATTCCATACATGTTCTTATCGTTGGCATTTATAAAGTTTAAGAAGAAGCAATTAAATGGGGAAATTGAAAGTCCTTTTATGATATATAAAACACAAACATCAGCAACAATATTTGCAATAATAGTAACTTTTATAGTAGGTTTTGCAAATGTATTTACAGTAATACAACCAACTATACAATCATCTGAAGGTTTGGTAAGCACAATAACAATGATAGCAGGTCCTTTAGCGTTTACTTTGATAGCATATTTATTATATGGAAGTTATGAGAAAAAACAAAAAAGAATCAGTAAAAATAAAGATGTAATGTAGATAATTACACTATAAAAAGTCACATGCTTATTGGATATAAGCTATGTGACTTTTTTATTAGTTTTAGCTTGCGCTTTCCTTAGCAAAGTTGACTTTCAGTTTTTCGATGCGATTATCGTCAACCTCAACTACTTCCAGCTCATAATTTTCTATATTTAAAATAATATTTTCTTCATTACTAGGAATCTTATTTATAGTTGAAATAATATAACCATTTATTGTATCGCAATCATCACACTTAATATGTGTGTCAAAAATATTATTAAAATCCAAGAGAGACATGTTACCTTTAATTTCAAAGCTACCATTGCCAAGACTTTTAACTTTATCATTATCTATGTCATACTCATCTTCAATGTCACCAACTATTTCTTCTATTATGTCTTCCATTGTGACTATACCAGAAAAACCACCATATTCGTCAATTAAAATAGCCATATGGTTCTTACTTTGTTTTAACAATAGAAACAATTCATCAATTTTCTTCGTTTCTGGTACAAAGGAAGGTGAGTGTAATAAACTTTTCAAGTTAAGATTATCAAAATTACAGTTAACTAAATGTGATATTAAATCTTTAATATAAAGTATGCCAATTATATTATCTACAGAATCCTTATATACAGGTATCCGTGAATATTTGCAACTAAGAATAGTGTTAAGTTTTGTATCAATATTATCATCTATATCAATTAAAACAGTATCTGTTCTAGAGGTCATAATTTCCTTAGACATTTTATCTGAAAAATCAAAGACCTTATCTATTATTTCTTTTTCCATAATATTAATTGTTCCATTTTTTTCAGACTGAGTAATTAATAGTTTTATTTCTTCTGTGCTAATATTGTTTTCGTCTTCTACATCATCATTATGCGTTAGCTTTAGTACAGCCTTAGTGGATAATGACAATATTTTTATAAAAGGTTTGGAAATTTTAGATACAAAGTAAATAGGTTTTACTGAAGCTAAAGCGATTTTTTCACACTTTTGCAAAGCAATTCTTTTTGGTACTATCTCACCGAATACTAATGTTAAATATGAAAGTATTATTGTTATTAATATCATGGAAAATTCCTTGATATATGGAATGTTGTATGGTGCGAGTAAATTAAATAATCTAACTGATAGTGTAGTTGCAGCAGATGCACTTGAGAAAAATCCAGCCAAAGTAATTCCTATTTGTATAGTAGATAAAAAATTACTTGGATCATCTAACAATTTCCTTAAAAGGATTGCTTTTTTATTATTCTCTTCACAGAGAGAATTAATTTTGTGCTTGTTGACTGATACAAAGGCCATTTCCGCAGCTGCGAAAAACCCATTAATCAGTGTAAGAATTAGTATTAAAAATAATTGAGGAATAATACTCCTCGAGAGGTCATCAAGACTACTCATTATCAAACTCCTCCTAAAGTTTTTATTAATAATATTATATAAATAATTATAGATATAATATATTAAATTTGTGCTAATTTATGAATATTTTTTAATGAATTTTTTATATTATTTAAAATACATTAAATTAAGGAAAATGAGGATAATTTATACTAAGAGAGAAAATGAGAGGAGAATGTAAATGTATCCTGTTTACAAAAATATAGGGACTAAGGAAAATTGTGAAGTTGTTAAAGTAAACTTTCCCCCACAACACCAAAATTGTCATCCTGGTATGGAATACCTCATGAACCCAAGACCCATATCTGAAAATGCAAATTACAAGGCAAGTGGCAAACTAAAAGATAAGGTTGCAATTATAACTGGAGGAGACAGTGGAATAGGAAGAGCAGTTGCATATGCATTTGCAAAAGAAGGTGCTAATATAGTGATTGCATATCTTAACGAAGATGAAGATGCAAGAGAGACTTGTGAGCACATAAAAAGTTTAGGTAGAAAATGTATAGCCATAAGAGGAGATTTACAAAAAGAAGAAAACTGCAAATTAGTAATAAAAAAAGCAATAGAAGAGTTTAACAAAATAGATGTATTAGTAAATAATCATGCAGTTCAATATATTCAACAAAGTATTTTAGATATAGATGAAGAACAATTGGAAAAAACATTTAGGACGAATATATTTTCCTTTTTTTACTTAGTAAAAGCAGCGCTTCCTCACTTGAAGGATAATTCTTCCATAATTAATACTACATCAGCAACAGCGTTTAAAGGTGAAGAATTATTAATAGACTATAGTGCAACAAAAGGAGCCATACTCGCATTTACCAGATCTTTGTCCCAGTCTTTAGTAGAAGATAAAATAAGAGTAAACGCAGTAGCACCAGGTCCAATATGGACACCACTAATAGTAAGCAGTTTTGATGCAGAAGAAGTCGAAACATTTGGAAGTCTTAGAAGTAAAGTACCTATGGATAGAGCAGGTCAACCTTATGAAGTCGCAAATGCCTATGTATTTTTGGCAAGTGATGATTCAAGCTATATGACAGGTCAAGTATTACATATTAATGGAGGAAATGTAATAGGATAAATTTTAGAATAGTTGCATCGTTGCAACTATTTTTTTTGATAAATAATAGTTTTAATTAAATTTGATTTAATATGTATATATTCTAAATGAATTTGTGTAAATATTATGATATTATAGAGAATGCAGGACGAATTTAGGAAGGAATATATCATTATGAAGAAAATATCGGTTTTATTAATTTTATTAAGTACATTAATTACGGGGTGCAGTAAAAATAAAGAGTCAGACTCTTTTGAAAGATATATGGAGGAAGGAAAAAGAGCTATAGCAAGTGATGAGTATGAAGTGGCAAGTAAATTTTTCTCATTAGCTACAAAAGAAAATAATGAAGACACTGAAGCAAAGGCATTATACAACCAAAGTAACAACTTAGTTGAAGTTTTACAATCAATAGAAGATGAAAAGTATGATGTGGCAATTCAACTATGTGACACTGTAGAAAAAATAAGTAGTAAAAGCAGTATAATAAAAGATGTAGCTAAATCTTTAAAAGAGGAATGTAATACCTTATTAAAAAAATCAAAAGAGGACTCTGAAGAAGAAATTAACACAAATACTACTATTTCTAAAAAAACATATTATTTAGATAGCTTGAATGCAATAGAGGAAAATTACAAATATGCTTATGATGACTTTATATCAGAAGTAGAACTTAGTGAAATGTTAGGTAAAGAATACTCTCAATGGGATAAAATCTTAAATGAAATATGGTCTGTTCTCAAAGAACAATTACCTGATGAAGAAATAAAAGGTTTAACACGAAATCAAAAAACATGGATAAAAACTAAAGAAGCAGATGCTGATTTTGCACAAGAAGAAGGTGGAACAGGAACTTTAGGTTTGGAGATGAAGGCAGATTCATTACTACAATCTACAAAAGAAAGATGCTACTATTTAGTTTATAATTATATGATATAATATAGTATGTTTTTATTTTATAATTTATATTTATATTAAAAATATTTTAAAAGTTGCAAAAAATACATAAATATGGTAACATTACTATGAATATATAAGTTGTTAAGTTATATATAGACTACAATTTTAAAAATATATAAAATAGAATAGAAACAGTGAAGTATATCTTGTATATGGGCACCTAAGATATATGGAGTAAGTGGTGCAACCGGCTATATTTTCAATTAATAAATTTTTATTAATTGTTGGGTATAGCTTTTTTTATTATAAATTATATTATTTGAGAGCTTATGAAAATTTATATAACTACTTTTTATATTTATACAAACAAAATAACAAAATAGATACAGTGAAGTATATCTTGTATGTGGGCACCTAAGATATATGGAGTAAGTGGTGCAACCGGCTATATTTTCAATTAATAAATTTTTATTAATTGTTGAGTATAGCTTTTTTTGTTCATGATTGTATTATAAAAAATATAGTTGGAAATGGAGCAATAACTTAAAAATATATGGATGTAACTATAGGTAGAGAAAGAATAAGTATAAAAATTGTAGAGGAATATACAAAAAATAAGATTACTGTACAAACATATAAATTATTTTTAGACGAGGAAAACAATACTATGAAAAAAGAGCTAGTTAACACTAGTGTTTATAAACCCAATTAAAAATTTTAATTTTTTTGTTTAAACCAACCCAATTTAAGGTATGTATGTATGTAGTATAAATTAATAATTAATTAAGCATTTATAATAAATAATCTAATAGCTTATGAAAATTTATACAACTACTTTTTATATTTATACAAAACAAAATAACAAAATAGATACAGTGAAGTATATCTTGTATGTGGGCACCTAAGATATATGGAGTAAGTGGTGCAACCGGCTATATTTTCAATTAATAAATTTTTATTAATTGTTGAGTATAGCTTTTTTTATTATAGATTGTATTATCTCATGGCGTATGAAAGTTTATATAACTACTTTTTAAATTACATAAAATAGAATAGAAACAGTGAAGTATATCTTGTATATGGGCACCTAAGATATATGGAGTAAGTGGTGCAACCGGCTATATTTTCAATTAATAAAACTTTATTAATTGTTGAATATAGCTTTTTTTATTGATAATCGTATTATCTCATAGCTTATGAAAACTTAAAAAAACTGATTTGGACATTAAAGTGAGAAAATAATATAAAGAAATGATAAGAAATCTAACGAAAATTAATGATTATGTCATAACCATGTAGGGAAAAACATACAGGATAATAAGGTGCTTAATTATTTTATGATAATCGAGGGGGGATTTACTAAAATAAAAAATTTTAAATATAAGGGTAAGTAGTGACGATAACCTTAATTTGATTTATGTAAATTGTAAATATAAAAGTCATATGGTTTCAAACTAACAAAATAATGTCGAAAATATACAGAAAATAAAAAATATTCAGACACATAAGGCGTGTTTTTCTAACATATTTCTTTGACATTTTATCTTTAAAAAGAAGTCATATGTTCTATTTGGGCTTTATTACAGTATTTGTGGTGCAGAAACTGTAAATAAAAATATTACTAGTGAGGAGTTATAATTATGAAACAAAAAAAGAAAAGTATATTTGGTATATTTATGGCAGCTATAATGATATTAAATCTTATTATGCCAAACATGGGCGTATATGCAGAAAACAGGCAAGTGGGTAGAGATATTTCGTCTACAAATGTAACACAATTATCTGTTTCACCATCAAAAATTGATGATGGGGGAAAAACAACTATTCGGTTAGAATTTAATGAAAATGGTGGGAATATTAATGAGGGAGATACAATACATGTAAGTTGGGACTCGTCTGGTCAAGCATTTCTTTCAGGATATAAAAAAACTATACCACTTATAATTCAAGGAAAAGAAGTTGCTAAAGCAGTTATTACTAATTCAGAAGCAACAATTACATTTAATAGTGAAGTAAATAATTTGGATGATGTTGAAGGATGGGTAGAATTTGAAGTTTTGGGAAGAAATTTAACAGACACTTCAGAGGAAGATACAAAAACAGTATATGTTGAATCTGGTTCAAAAACAGCAGATGTATCAATTCACAAAGGGGCATCTGGAACAGGCAGCGTTTTTTATTATAAAACTGGAGATATTCAATCAGATGATACAGAGCATGTCCGTTGGTTTTTAAATATAAACAATGAAAAAGCATATGTTGATGAAAGTATACACATTGAAGATATCATTCAACCTGGCCAAATATTAGAACCAGATAGCTTTAGAATTTATGTTCAAGGATATAGACCAAATTCATATTATGGTGAAAATGCCATAGCGAATTTTGAAAGAGATTATCCAGGTTCTCGTATAAGCAAGAATGTTTCTTCAGGAGAAATTACAGTTGATATTCCTAGAGAATATGCTTCTTTAAATAGTTTTTCAATTATGTACTTAACAAAGATAACAAATGAAAATCAAGATAAATTTGAGAATAATACAAAAGCTTGGTACAAGGAAAATAATAAGCCAGCAGTAAAAGGAGAAGATTTCAATCATAGTGTAGAAAATATTCATTCTGGTGGAGGAATAACTGGTACAGTTAAAGGTGAATTGAAAATTTTCAAGTCTATTTCTGGGACACAAGTTGGTATACCAAATGTTAAGTTTGAGCTAAAAAGAAAAGATGGTGAAGTAATTAAAAATAATGAGAAAGTCATCCAACTGATTACTGACGAAAATGGTATTGCAAATGTGAAAAATTTGCCTGTAGCAGAGTATGTAGTTAAAGAAATTTCTGCACCAGAGTGGATTAAATTTGATCCACTTGAATCAAAAGAAATAACTTTTACTGTAAAAGATACAGATACAGAAGGAACATTATTAAATATTGAAAATAACAAAAAACTTATTGATGTAAAAGCAACAAAAATTTGGGATGGTGGTCCAGCAGAAAAGCCTACAATATACTTTAAATTATATCGTAGTGCTGGAAATGATACGACTTCTAAAGAAGTTACAAATGCAGAGATAAAATCTCTTCCAGACGGTACTTCAGAAGTAAAATGGAATAACTTAGATCAAACTGATAACAGTGGTAACCCTTATAATTATTTCGTAAAAGAAGTCGATAAAGATGGAAAAGATTTTACACCAAATGGTTACGCGAAGACAGAAAAAGGTCTTACAGTAACAAATACCTATAATGAAAAGACTAATATTGATGTGACAAAAAAATGGGTTGGGAAAGAATCTAATAGTATAACAGTAAATCTTATGGCTGATGGTAAAAAGGTAGATAGCCAAATTCTAAATGAAGGAAATAACTGGAAATATACATTCTCAAATTTAGGAAAGTATAAAGATGGTAAAGAAATAAACTATACAGTAGAAGAAGAGTCTATTGATGGGTATAAAACAGAAATTACAGGAGATATGAATTCAGGCTTTGTTATAAAGAATACTAATATAGAAAAAATATCAATACCAGTAAATAAAGTATGGGTAGGAAAAGCAGGAAAAGAAGCTGAAGTAACACTTTTAGCAGATGGAAAAGAAAAAGAAACAATAAAGCTTACAGAATCAACAGGATGGAAAAATACATTTACAGAGTTACCAAAGTACGATGAAAAAACAGGAAAAGAAATAAACTATACATTAGAAGAAAAATCACAAGAAGGTTACTCAAGTGTAGTAACAGGAACATCAGAAACAGGATTTACTGTAACCAACACAATAACAGGAAAGACATCAGTTGGAGTAACAAAAACATGGATAGGAAAAGCATCTGATAGTGTAACAGTAAATTTAATGGCCGATAGTAAGAAAATAGATAGCCAAATTCTAAATGAAGGAAATGAGTGGCAATATACATTCTCAAATTTAGAAAAGTATAAAGATGGAAAAGAAATCAATTATACAGTAGAAGAAATATCTATTGATGGATACAAAACAGAAATAACAGGAGATATGAATTTAGGTTTTGCTATAAAGAATACTAATATAGAAAAAATATCAATACCAGTAAATAAGGTGTGGGTAGGAAAAGCAGGAAAAGAAGCCGAGGTAACACTTTTAGCAGATGGAAAAGAAAAAGAAACAATAAAGCTTACAGAAGCAAAAGGGTGGAAAGATACATTTACAGAGTTATCAAAATACAATGAAGTAACTGGAAAAGAGATAAATTATACATTAAAAGAAAAAGCACAAGAAGGTTATTCTAGTGTGGTAACAGGAACAGCAGAAACAGGATTTACTGTAACTAATACAATAACAGGAAAGACATCAGTTGGAGTAACAAAAACATGGATAGGAAAAGCATCTAATAGTGTAACAGTAAATTTAATGGCTGATGGTAAGAAGGTAGATAGCCAAATTCTAAATGAAGGAAATGAGTGGCAATATACATTCTCGAACCTAGAAAAGTATAAAGATGGAAAAGAAATCAATTATACAGTGGAAGAAACAACTATTGATGGATATAAAACAGAAATTACAGAAAATATGAGTTCAGGTTTTGTAATAACAAATACTAATACAGAAAAAATATCAATACCAGTAAATAAGGTATGGATAGGAAAAGCAGAAAAAGAAGCAGAAGTAACACTTTTAGCAGGAAATGTAGAAAAAGAAACAATAAAGCTTACAGAAAAAACAAACTGGAAACATATATTCACAGAGTTACCAAAGTATGACGAAGTAACTGGAGAAGAAATAAACTACACATTAGTAGAAAAGGCATTAGATGGTTACTCAAGTATAATAACAGGAACATCAGAAACAGGATTTACTGTAACTAACACAATAACAGGGAAAACATCAGTTGGAGTAACAAAAGAATGGGTAGGAAAAGCATCTGAGAGTATAACAGTAAATTTAATGGCTGATGGGAAGAAGGTAGACAGTCAAATTCTAAATGAAGGAAATGGATGGAAGTACACATTTTCAAATTTAGAAAAGTATAAAGATGGAAAAGAAATCATCTATACAGTAGAAGAAATAGCTGTAGATGGATATAAAACAGAGATTACAGGAAATATGAATTCAGGTTTTGTTATTAAGAACATTAATACAGAGAAAATATCAATACCAGTAAATAAGGTATGGATAGGAAAAGCAGGAAAAGAAGCAGAAGTAACACTTTTAGCAGACAATGTAGAAAAAGGAACAACAAAACTTACAGAAAAAACAAACTGGAAACATACTTTCACAGAATTACCAAAATACGATGAAGTAACAGGAAAAGAAATAAACTATACAGTAGAAGAAAAAGCCTTAGAAGGTTACTCAAGTGTGATAACAGGAACATCAGAAACAGGATTTACTGTAACTAACACAATAACAGGAAAAACATCAGTTGGAGTAACAAAAGAATGGATAGGAAAAGCATCTGATAGTGTAACAGTAAACTTAATGGCTGATGGTAAGAAGGTAGACGGCCAAACTCTAAATGAAGGAAATGGATGGAAGTACACATTCTCAAATTTAGAAAAGTATAAAGATGGAAAAGAAATAAACTATACAGTTGAAGAAATAGCTGTAGATGGATACAAAACAGAGATCACAGGAAATATGGATTCAGGTTTTGTAATAAAGAATATTAATACAGAAAAAATATCAATACCAGTAAATAAGGTATGGGTAGGAAAAGCAGGAAAAGAAGCAGAGGTAACACTTTTAGCAGATAATGTAGAAAAAGAAACAATAAAGCTTACAGCACAAACAAACTGGAAACATACATTTACAGAGTTACCAAAATACGATGAAGTAACAGGAAAAGAAATAAATTACACATTAGAAGAAAAAGCACTAGAAAATTACTCAAGTGTAATAACAGGAACATCAGAAACAGGATTTACTGTAACCAACACTATAACAGGGAAAACATCAGTTGGAGTTACAAAAAAATGGATAGGAAAAGCATCTGATAGTGTAATAGTAAGTTTAATGGCTGACGGTGAGATGATAGGTAGCCAAATTCTAAATGGAAGAAACAACTGGCAATACACATTCTCAAACTTAGAAAAATATAAAGATGGAAAAGAAATTAATTACACAATAGGAGAAGCCCCTATTGATGGATATAAATCAGAAATTACAGGAGATGTGAACTCAGGTTTTGTAGTAACAAATACTAATACAGAAAAAATATCAATACCAGTAAATAAGGTATGGGTAGGAAAAGCAGCAAAAGAAGTAGAAGTAACGCTTTTAGCAGACAAAGTAGAAAAAGAAACAATAAAACTTACAGATGAAACAAACTGGAAACATACATTTACAGAATTACCAAAATATGATGAAGTAACTGGAGAAGAAATAAATTACACATTAGTAGAAAAAGCCGTAGAAGGTTATTCAAGTGTAATAACAGGAAGTGCAGAAACAGGATTTACCGTAACTAACACAATAACAGGAAAAACATCAGTTGGAGTAACAAAAGTATGGAAGGGTGGAGAAGAAAAGAATATCACAGTTATATTGTTGGCTAATGGAGAAGAAATACAACGCAAACAATTATCTAAAGAAGAAGACTGGCAATATACATTCTCTAACTTAGAAAAGTATAAAGATGGTAAAGAAATAAATTATACAGTAAAAGAAGTACTTGTTGATGGCTATAACACAACGATAACTGGTAGTGTAGAAGAAGGGTATTTAATCACAAATACTAAAAAAGGCACAAATTCTAATACTAATGGTAACTCAAATAATAATAACTCAAATAATAATAACTCAAATAATAATAATTCAAATAGTAATAATAATACAAATACACCAACAACTGGAGATTCAGCAAATATTTTATTTTATCTAATAATATTATTATCATCAATAGTTATAATTTTTGTGATCCAACGTAAAAAAAATATTAAATGATAAAACAAAATAATTTTGTTAAAAGCCTAGATTTTTAATGAAGAATTAATTCAAAAAGACTTGCTTAATAAGCAAGTCTTTTTATTTTATATTTAATTCTTATGTTATCTCAAATTATTAATTAACAATAAAAATGCACTTCCTGCTTTTAGGTATTCTTCTCCCTCTACTCTACCTATTTTAACATTTTTATTATCATATACATATCCATCATCATCAACTCTTCCCACAGGGAAGTAACTAGTTGGATGATTGTGGATTATATTATTATCATCTATTCTTCCGATTGGAGAATTATTAATTGGATGATTGTGAATTATATTGTTAGTGTCTATTCTTCCCACTGGACATTGGTGATATAAATGATTGTGAATTACACCATCAGAATCTAATCTTGCAACACCTAAAGAATTAAAAGGAAAATTTACTATAGTACTTGCCATATACTTTACACCAACCTTCTTAATTTATTGTTAGAAAAATATTTGTTTAAATATTGCCTTAATTCAATAATTAGACATAAAAATATATAAACCTTCATAAATTATATATGTATACAACATACTTTAAGTTTTAAAGAAATTATTTACAAATTTACTATTTTGATATATAAATAATAAATAACTCTATGGTTTGAATTTTAAAAATAATAATGAATATAAGGACTAAAAGGGTATAAGATTATAGATAATAGTAAAAGAGAGGAGTCAATTTATGAATGATATATACAATGAAGCAGAAAGTAAATTTAAGAAAATAGAAAAACTTTTAAAAAGTGAGCTTATAGGGCAAGACTTATATATAAAAAATTTAATAAATTATATAAAAGATAAAACAGTAAAAAATGAAAAAGGAGTTATTCTTCTAGTTGGAGAAAAAGATACGGGCAAGAAAACGAGTGTTAGGCTTTTGATTGAAGAAATGTACAAAGAAGAACTAATAGAAAGTGATAATATAAACGAAATAAATCTAGATACATATAATTTTAAATTAGGATATAATGCATTTTTAAGTGATTTACATGAAAAGTTAAAATCTAAATCAAAATGCATAATGTTTAAAAATATACAAGATGCAATGGAGGAAATAGTTAATGTTATCTCAGAACTTTGTTTAAATTCTTGTTTCAACTTAAATGATGATTATATTATAAAAAATAATGTATTTGTAAAAGCTGACGAAGAAAATAGAGAAGAGATAAATGATATTTTGAAATCAGAAAAAATTCATAAAGAAAAAATAAATCAATTAATTTGTAATAATAAGTTTATAGTATTTACTAGTGATGATAAAAATATTGATTTAGAAAAAGTATTTGGTAATAATCTAATTGATAAAATACTCTATACTAAAGATTTGGATGAAAAAGAAAGAAATATTGTTGTAAGAAGAAGGGTAATTGAAACAATAAATAAGATCAAAGAAGAATTATCCTTGGACATAATGATAGATCTAAATAAAGATGAGTCTAATAAAGAATACTTCGGTATTTGTAAATATTTACAAGAGAGTTATAAAAAAGATAGTGATTTTGGTATATCAGAATATGTTATATACAAACTTAATAATCCTCTTAGAAATCTTGTTATTAAAGAAAATATAAAATTAAATAGTAGATTATTTATTTATGTGGAAAATGACGAGATATATTGTAAGGTAGGATTTCAGGTTTATAAATTAAGTGATTATACAACACCAACTTTGGAAGAAGCTAAATATAAATTAAATTCTATTATAGGGATAAAGGAACTTAAAGAATTTATTTATAATGTTCAAAATAATTATAAAGTACAAAATATAAGAGAAAGATTGGGCCTTACTACTTCTAAAATATCAATGAATATGATATTTGCAGGAAATGCAGGTACAGGAAAGACTAATGCAGCAAGAACTACTTTTGAATATTTAAATGCCCTAGGTTTACTTTCTCGTGGAGTATTTAGAGAAGTAAGTAAAGCAGATTTCGTTAGCGAAAATACAAATGAAACTGCAAAGAAAACTATGGAAGTTATAAACTCTGCAATTGGAGGAGTTTTATTTATTGATGAAGCTTATTCTCTATGTGAGAGTGAAGATGATAAGGTTGGTAAAGAAATAGTAGATGCTCTTCTTAAAGGAATAGAAGATAATAGAGATGATTTAGTAGTAATTCTTGCTGGATATGAAAATGATATGGAAAAATTCCTAAGCATAAATCCAGGATTAAAATCTAGATTTCCAAATATAATTCACTTTGAAGACTATACTCCTTATGAAATGTATGCCATAGCAGTTAATATTGCAAAAAGTAAAGGATATAAAATAGCAGATAATGTGGAAGATGATTTAATAGACTTGTTTGCTAAAAATCAAATTAGTGGAAAAAATGATTTAGGAAATGCCAGATTTGTAAGAAATATAATTGAAAATGCCATAATGGACGCATCTAGAAAGTATTTACAAGATAAACAAAAGAAAATAGATTTGTTAGAAAGACATAACTTCAACTTCAAGGTTAAAGCTAAATTTAATTTGGAAGAAAGACTAAAGGATATAATTGGATTGGAAGAAGTTAAAAACCTACTAAGAAGTCAGTACAAGCTTATTGTAGCACAGGAAAAAAGAAAATCAGTAGGAGTGGAAACAGAAATTGAACAAAATCTAAACATGGTTTTTGCAGGAAACCCGGGAACAGGAAAAACTTCCATAGCAAGACTTGTGGCAGAAATGTTAAATAGCATGGGCTTGCTTAAAATAGGTCAACTTGTGGAAACTGATAGATCTAACTTTGTTTCAGAAATTCCTGGTGAAACATCTAAAAAAACTGAAGAAACTTTTAAAGAAGCTATAGGGGGTATATTGTTTATAGATGAAGCTTATACTCTAGCCTACGATCCTCTTGGAAGAGAAGCCATAGAAACTTTACTTAAATTAATTGAGGATTACTCAAAAGATGTAATAGTAATACTTGCAGGCTATGAAAAAGAAATGGAAGATTTCTTTGATGTGAATATTGGCCTTCGTTCTAGATTTCCTCTATGGACCAACTTTGAAGATTATAAGCCAGATGAACTTTCTGAAATGGCAATAAAACTTTTAGAATCTAAAGGATTTAAATTATCAAAGAATGGCTATACATCACTTAAAAAGAGTTTTGTTGATATATATGAAAACTCCGATATGCAATCTGGAAATGGTAGATTGGTTAGAAACTATGTGGAAAACTTAATAAGAGCTCAAAGTATTAGAATCTCTGAAAGTGATATTAGTGTTTACGAAATGAACCTAATAACTACGAAAGATATTGACCATATAAACGAATTTACATCTGCAAATGATTTTAATTTAGAATCTAAGTTGAAAAAAATTGCAGCAAATGAAAAAGCTAAGGACTTTCTAAGAAATCAATATAAAATTATAAAGACAAAAGAAAAAAGAGAAAAGCTCGGAGTTAAAAGTCAGTTAAGTAAATATAGTAATATGGTATTTACAGGAAATAATGGTACAGGTAAAAAATCAACATTAAAAATATTATCAAGTATGTATTACAGTGTAGGAATATTAAAATCGAAAAATATAGTGGAAATGGATGAAATAGAAATAACTGCTCTTTTAGATGGAGGAGTACAAATTGAAGATATATTAAACGGTTATTTAGGCAAAATGGTATTAATCGATAAAGTACATTTATTTAATAATAAATACAATAAAAAAGAGCTAATATCATCTTTAATTAAGTTTATTGATAAAAATAATAATAAAATAATTATTGCTTTATGTGGAGAAAAAGATGGTATGAAGGAATTTGTATTAAGCAACCCTGCTCTTAGTTGCAGATTTCCAATATGGCTAGATTTTGAGGATTACAATGAAAATGAACTATTTGAAATTGCAACAAATCTTATAACTTATAGAGGGTATGAAATATATAAAGATGGAGAAGAAGAATTAAGAAAATCCATAATAGATCTTTCAAACTTATCTAATCTTAGTGTTAACAATGCACTTATGATTACTAAATTTTTAGATAAAGTTGTAAGAATGCAAAGTATAAGAGTTTATAATGATAAAATCATACCAAAAGATATAAATACTATTAACGCTTTAGATATAAGAAAAAGTAAAGAACAATTTATAAAAGAAAATACAATTGAAGAACCTACTTGTAATATGAAAGCTAAGGAAGAAAATGTAGCACAAGATAACTTAGTAAATTACACTAAAAGTAGATCATCTTATGGTAGAAGTATAAATACTATAGATGAATTACTTAAATTAAAAAATTTATTAGATTTGAATTTAATTACTGAAGAAGAATTTAATGTTTTAAAAAAAGATTTATTAAGATATTAATTATAAGTAAATAAATTATAAAAGGGACTATATAGAAAAATATTCTAATGTAGTCCCTTTTAATATTATTTAGTTTTTACAGCTTTTGTTGCAAAATATTTAGCACTATATTTACAAATTTTATCATTATCTACATCTTCATAAAAACCATTAATAGCAAAGCCAACACTTGTTTGGCCACCTATTAAA
Source organism: Terrisporobacter mayombei (assembly GCF_020748465.1). Lineage (GTDB taxonomy): Bacteria > Bacillota > Clostridia > Peptostreptococcales > Peptostreptococcaceae > Terrisporobacter > Terrisporobacter mayombei. The sequence continues at coordinate 116,886 of NZ_JAHZMP010000001.1, read as the reverse complement.
TCTTCTAAAGTATGACTATATTCTATGGCTTCCTTATTATTTAAAAAGTTCATTTTTTCTTCTTCATTTAATTCATCTAAAGAATTAAATGGAAGCTTGTTTGCAACTTCAAATACACCTTTATCATATTTTTTATTTTCAAACAAATAAATTAAAGGATTAGCACTACCAAATAAGAAGTTTCCACCTGTTTTTAAAACTCTATAACATTCTTTGAATACAGGAAGTACATCTGGTATATATGTGACTGACACAGGGCAAAACACTAGATCAAAATAATTGTTTTTAAAACAATGTAAATGTGTCATATCACCTTGAACAGTTGAAATCATCAGATTATTTTCTTTAGAAACCTTTTCATCTTGCTTTAATTGATTCATTGATATGTCAAATACTGTAACTATTGCCCCAGTAGCTGCTAAAATAGGACCCTGTTGTCCTCCTCCAGAAGCAAGACATAATATCCTTTTTTTATTTAAATCTTGTGGAAACCAACTTCTAGGTACATTCTTGTGAGCAGTTAGTTTTATATTAAATATACCTTTTTTTGCATTCTCAATTTCTTCTTTTGTCACTGGTATTGACCAAGGAGTATTATTTACAACCTTTTTGTCCCAAGCTAATTGATTTTGTTTTACTACTTCTTTGTTATCCATAATATACACCCCTTAAAATTAACACAAATAAAATGATTAAATTAAATAATGATAGATTATTTTTGTACTAATTAAATTGCTTGCTTTATAAATAGTATATTATAAAATTATTGTCTTTTAAATAGTTAAGTGATAATATGAAGTTAATTCTTATGTGATATAATTTAAAAAACCAAAAATCCATTTAAGGGGAGAGACTATGGAAAATATTCAACAATTTTTTATAAAAAAATTAAACGTACCAGATGCGCCAAAAGAATTTTTAGATAATACAAAAATTTTCAATGAGTTAATGATGGAGTATTCTTGTGCAATAAAAGAAGTATGCACAAAATTAGAAAATCTAAATGATGAATTTCAATTGAAACATCGACATAATCCGATTCAATCAATAAGTCATAGGGTAAAATCTCCTATTAGTATAATAAATAAAGTTGAAAAAAAATTTGATAATTTTAATGTTCATTTAATAAAAGAAAATCTAGATGATGTGGCAGGTGTTAGAGTAATATGTTCATATATAAATGATATATATGAAATTGCCAGACTTCTTACAGAACAAGATGACGTAAAATTAATAGAAACAAAAGATTATATAAAAAATCCAAAACCAAGTGGATATAGAAGCCTTCATTTAATTATAGAAATACCTGTTTTCTTATCCAGCGGTAAAGTTCCTACTAGAGTTGAGATACAAATAAGAACTATAGCCATGGATTTTTGGGCAAGTTTAGAACATCAGCTTATGTACAAAGTTGATGTAAGTGTACCAGAAGAAATAAGAGATCAATTAAGAGAATGTGCAGCGACTATTTCTGGTACTGATGAAACAATGCAAAATATTCAACGAGATATACAATTATTAGAAGATAAGTAATAAAAAACTGACACTTATATATAAGTGTCAGTTTTTAAATTTCTAATAACAAGCTTTACAAGGCACTTATCTCTCATTTCATGAGCAGTGGCATTTTTATGATATTTATTCAAATAAGAATATGAGTTTACATAAGTTATAGCTTTCATAGACATAGTTACACCTAAGGTTAATAATTTTTTACATAATTTGATGTTAAGAATCCCTTACATTTCTATCAATATTTTAGATTTTTTAAATATTGATTGGAATATATTTTGTTAGATTATTACAATAAACTTCGTTAGATTTTATGTGTATATGGCGAATAGTCTAGAATTTAGAAATTTAAACTATGATGAATTTTGTAGGGAAATTATGAAAAATAAATTATTTGAATTATCAGAAAATTAACGTATTTTTAACCTGTCCTTAACTATATCTTAATAAAAAATCCATATAATTAATTAAAATTTAAAAAAGGTAACCTAAAAATTTCCAAAATCCCAAAGATTGAAGAAAAAAATGGTGAAGGAGGTTAATTATGAAAGCAGATATTTTTAGGAAAATGCCAGTAGAGAATTTAATGAGTCATAACCAAGAAGGCAAAGGTTTGAAAAAAGTTTTAGGTGCATTTGAACTAACGATGCTAGGAATTGGGGCAATAATAGGTACAGGAATATTTGTATTAACAGGTGTAGCAGCAGCAGACTATGCTGGACCAGCATTAGTATTATCATTTATAATATCAGGTCTAGCATGTGCATTTGCAGCACTGTGTTATGCAGAATTATCGGCTATGATACCTATTTCAGGAAGTGCATATACTTTTGGATATGTAGGTCTAGGAGAGATATGGGGCTGGATAATTGGATGGGATTTAATTTTGGAATATTGTGTTGCCGTTGCTGCCGTTTCCATTGGGTGGTCAGGATATATGGTGAATATTTTAAATATAGTAGGTATTCATCTACCAACTGCAATAATAGCAGCACCTGGAAGTGGAGGTATAATTAACTTACCGGCAATTTTAATCTTAGCATTAATAGCAGGATTATTATTACTTGGTGCAAAAGAAAGTGCAAAACTTAACAATATATTAGTGGCAATAAAAATAGCAGTTGTATTATTATTTATAATATTAGGATTTAGCCATGTTGAACCTGCAAACTGGCATCCATTTATGCCTTATGGTTGGAGTGGAGTATTCTCAGGAGCTGCAATAGTATTCTTTGCATATATTGGATTCGATGCAGTATCAACAGCAGCTGAAGAGGTTAAAAACCCTCAAAAAGATTTACCAAAAGGAATAATAGGTTCTTTAATAATATGTACAGTTTTATATATAGTAGTTTCTGCTATATTAACTGGAATGGTTCCTTATTTAGAATTTAAAGACAATGCGGCACCAGTAGCATATGCTTTAGCAAAAGTAGGAATTAGTTGGGGATCAGCTTTAGTTTCAGTAGGAGCAATCTGTGGTATAACTTCAGTTGTACTTGTTATGATGTATGGTAGTACAAGATTATTCTATGCTCTATCAAGAGATGGATTACTTCCAAAAGGATTTAGTCAAGTTTCTAAAACTAGAGGAACACCTAACAAGAGTATAGTATTAGTGTTTATTGCAACAGCTCTAGTGGCCGGATTTTTACCAATAGGTAAGGTTGCAGAATTAACTAATATGGGTACATTGGCAGCATTTGTTATAGTATCATTATCAGTTATTCTTCTTAGAAAATCTAGACCAGACTTAAATAGACCTTTTAAAGTTCCTTTTGTACCTGTAGTTCCAATGCTCGCAGTTGTATTTTGTTTATTCTTAATCTTACAACTTCCAACTTTCACTAAAGTTGCATTTCTAATTTGGATTGCTATAGGATTTGTAGTATATGCATTTTATGGTTACAAGCACAGCTCGTTGAACGGAACAAAGGCTGAAAAAGTAGATTAGTAAAAAGAGGTGTGGCACTAAAATAGTGCCATACCTTTTTTATATAAATTTTAATTATATAAATATAAAAGCATAATTATATATTAAAATAGTATTAGAGAGATTATGATTGGAGGGAATTATTTTGAATGAACTATCTTATTTAAATAATAGTTATAGTACAGAAGTTTTTTATAAAAAAATAAAGGTGGAGGATATTTTAAATGATTACATAGATGTGGATACATTTTTAGAATGTTGTAAGCAATGTCCTAATTATGATACAAGATGGAGCTGTCCACCTTATGATTTTGATGTAATTGATTATTGGAAAAATTACAAATGCCTACATGTATTAGGATATAAAATTACTTTTGAGGAAGATGTAGTTTCAAAAATTTATGATGAAGAAGAACTTAATTTATTTATTAAAGAGCTGTTTAGAAAACAGATGGAGTTCTTTTATGAGAAGACAAAATATTTAGAAGAAAAATACGAAGGCTCTGTGAGTTTAGCATGGGGTAAATGCTATAAATGCGATGAGTGCACAAGAAAGCAGTCTAAAAAATGTAGATATGAAAATGACTTGAGATATTCTATTGAGTCATTGGGAGGAAATGTAGACAAATTAAGCAAAGATTTATTTAATATAGAACTTAAGTGGGCACAAAGAGGAAAACTTCCTCAGTATTATTTTAACTCCATAGGGCTCTTAACTAAGGAAGATGAAACTTTAACTGAAGATGAATTTTAAAAAATACCTAGTAATTTTTTTATTAAAAATTTCATAAATATATAAAGATTATTATGAAAAAATATACTAAAATTAATAAGTAAGAATAAAAGTTAAAAAGGAGATTTAGGATGAAAGTATTATTAATAAATGGAAGCCCACATAAAAATGGATGTACATACACTGCTTTAAGTGAGGTGTCGAAAGCTTTAAACAATAACAATGTGGAAAGTGAAATTTTGCATATTGGAATGAAGCCAATACAAGGATGTATAGCTTGTCATAAATGTTATGAAACTAGAAAGTGTGCATTTGCAGATGAACTTTATAATAACTTATTTGAAAAGATAAAAGAAGCTGATGGAATAGTTGTAGGTTCGCCAGTTTACTATGCAGGTCCAAATGGCTCTCTATGTGCTTTACTAGATAGACTATTTTATTCTGCATCTTATTTAATGAAGAATAAACCTGCAGCTGCAGTAGTAAGTTGTAGAAGAGGAGGAGCAAGTGCGGCCTTTGATCGTTTAAACAAATATTTTACAATAAATCAAATGCCAGTAGTTTCATCTCAGTACTGGAATTCTATTCATGGTAACACACCAGAAGAAGCAAAACAAGATTTAGAAGGTCTTCAAGTTATGAGAACTTTAGGAAATAATATGGCTTGGATGTTAAAAACAATGAAAAACTCTAAGGTAGAATTACCACAACAAGAAGAAAGAGTAGCGACAAACTTTATTAGATAATAATAAATAAAATACATATAAATTTCATGAAAACAAATTGTATTGCTGTAATAATACAAAATCGAAATTTATGAATTTTATTAAAATTAGCTAAAATAACTAATATAAATTTAAGTCCTAAAAATAAGTAAATAAGCTTATCTTAGGGCTTTTTTATTTCCGAAATAGAACTTTTTCACAAAAAAGTACTTGATAAATATATTGTATTACTGTACTATTGTATTAAAGTATTAATACAATGAGGTGGTGAAAAAATGAGTTGGAATATAGATAATAATAAGCCTGTATATATACAACTGGTGGAGCAATTAAAATCTAAAATAATCTCTGGTGAGTTTAAGGCAGGAGAAAAAATAGATTCAGTAAGAAGTTTGGCAGAAGATGCACAAGTAAATCCAAATACAATGCAAAAAGCCTTGGTGGAGTTGGAAAGAGAGGGACTGGTTTACAGTAAAAGAACTAGTGGAAGATTTGTTACTGATAATAAGGAGAGAATTAAATCTATGATGGAAGAAGTTGCTAATGAGGAAATAAGAAATTTAAAAATAAATTTGGAAAGACTTGGTTTTACTAAAGATGAAATAATTAATCTTGTAATTTCTAATATAAAGGAGGAAGACTAAATGGAAAATATGGTAGAGTTTAATAATGTATATAAAAGTTACAGTAACAAAGAAGCTTTAAAAGGTGTAAACTTAAATATACCAAAGGGAAAGATTGTGGGATTACTTGGACCTAATGGTAGTGGAAAAACTACTATGATAAAGTTAATGAATAGTTTGCTTCAAGCAGATGAAGGTAGTATAGAAATAAAGGGTATGAAGCCTTCTATAGAAACTAAAAAGATAGTTTCATATTTACCAGAAAAAACTTATTTAAATGATTGGATGAAAGTTAAAGATATATTAGGATTTTTTAAAGACTTTTATTCAGATTTTGATATGGAAAAAGCAGACCAAATGATTGAAAGCTTAAAAATAGATAAAAATGAAAAGTTAAAAACCATGTCTAAGGGTACAAAGGAAAAAGTTCAGTTGATTTTAGTAATGTCAAGAAATGCTGATTTATATATACTTGATGAACCAATAGGTGGTGTGGATCCAGCAGCAAGAAGTTATATACTTAAGACTATTTTAGCAAATTACAATGAAAATTCTACTTTATTAATTGCAACACATTTAATTAGTGAAATAGAAAATATTTGTGATGATGTAATATTTATTTCAAATGGTGAAATATTACTTCAAGGAAATGTGGATGAAATAAGAGAAGAAAAAGGTAAATCAATAGATGCTTTATTTAGGGAGGAATTTAAATGTTAGGTAAATTAATGAAATATGAATTTAAAGCTTGTGGAAGAATATTTTTTCCATTGTACTTAGGGATACTGATATTAGCAGCAATAAATGGAGTAAATCTCGGTGTAAATTTTAAAAATGAAGCAGTAGATGGACTTCCTATGGACCCTAGTGCATACAACACTCAAGGGATATTATCATTAATACTAGTTGCCTTATTTGTCGCTTTATTTGTAATTACTATAGTTCTTACAATTCAAAGATTTAAGAAAAATTTACTTGATGAAGAAGGGTATTTAATGTTTACACTACCTGTAAAAAGTAGCTCTTTAATATTATCTAAACTTTTAGTAGCTTTAATATATGCAATTATTAGTGCTATTGTGGCATCATTATCATATATAATAATGGGTTCAATCGGTGGAGATATTAATATATTAGAATTATTCAAGGTATTTACACATTCAGGATTTTTGGCTGAAGGGATACAGTCTATTGTTTATATGATTTTAGGTATATTAATAAATTATAGTATATTTGTATTAATAATTTATTTATCTTTATCTGTTGGTCAATTACCGCAGCTTAGCAAGCATAGAGTGGCAGCAGGAGTAGTGTTATTCTTTATAATAAATCTAATTATAACTAATATTTATAATTTTGTGACTAATAATCTTTTAGGATCAGTTGCAGGTCTAGAAATTACAAGTAATTTTATAGTTTCAAACTTCAAATATATAGCACTAGACTTAATAATAGGTCTTGCTATAGTAACAGTACTGTTCTTATTAACTAATTGGATATTAAATAAAAAATTAAATCTTGAATAAATTATTAAGACTTGGAGAATATCTTCAGGTCTTTTGTTTTAAATGGAAAAAACAAATCAAGTATATTATCATTATAAATAGAGTAGAAAATAAATTAAGTGGAGAAAAGTATATGAAAATTGGGGGAAATAAAAAAATAGTGTTTTTATGCTTTGATGAAGCAGATTGTGAAACTTTAGAAAACTATCTAAATGAAATGGCAAAGAAAGGATGGTTGTTGAATAAGATAAAAAATTACCATTTGACTTTTGTAAAAACAGATAAAAGTAATTTTAAATATAATGTTGACCCACTTGGAAAGAATTTTGATGGTGATAGTTATATAGATAAGATGACATATATAAAATATTGCAAAGAGCATAACTGGGAATTTGTTTGTGGTAATAATATTTTTCAAATAAGTATTTCAGAAGAAAGTAACAATAAAAAAATTAAAAGTAAATCTGTATAAAGTATAAAATCTTTAGTTATAAAAGAAGTTATTTCATTAGTAGCATTTATACTATTATTTTATTTTATTTTTAAATGTGATGATTTTTATTTAGGTGGATCCTATATGGAATCTGTGACTAATAATAGATGGGTTGGCTTTTATGTTATAGTAATTTTATCATTAATATATTTAGGAATAGATTTAATTTTAAGCATAATTTGGTATATTAATTATTTTATAAAAAAAGAATTTAAATATAAAAGCTTAAAGCAGATAAAAATAAGATCTACTTTTGATGTGGGATTAAATTTTTTAATTATGACTTTACTTATATTAAATTTAATAATTGGTTTTCTTGATGGGTTTGAAATATCTCCAAGAACTTCATTCTCAAAAGAAAGTTTGCCAATAGTCCTTGAAGATTATAATATAAAAATTCAATCTGAGCGTGATTGTAGTACAACTAAATATAAATCATTTTTAGGAAAATATTACTCTTTTAGTGATTCAACATATTATTATGAAACTTATAGTGATGATGGTACTTATATAGAAAATGAAAATAATGGCGGGTTTATTAGTTATGAAGTATTTGAAAGTAAACATAAAAATATAATGAATAATGCACTGCAATATATGAAAACAAATTATGCTAATATGGGAAGCAAATATGAAAAATATACAAGTGGTGAAGAATTCAATAATTGGGGAGCAAAGGAGATTTATATTGATAATTCAACAGAGGAGAGAATAATAGTTTATGATAATGTGATTTTAATTTTAAATATAGAAGGCGATTATAATAAGAGTAAAATTAATTTTATAAAAGAAAAATTGTTAAATTTATAGTATAGGAAAATTAACATGCAATATTTGTTACTAGGGGGAGTTTTAAAATAATGAAAAAAATTATTATAGTAGAAGATGAAGAAAAAATAAGAGCAGAGCTTAAGAACTTCTTAGTTAACTACAATTACGAAGTGATTTGTTTATCAAAATTTGAAAATATAGTAGGGGATATTTTAAAAGAAAATGCACATTTAGTATTGTTAGATATAAATTTACCTATATACGATGGATATTATATTTGTAGTGAAATAAGAAAAAAATCTAATGTACCAATAATAGTAGTTACTAGTAGAGATACAGAAATGGATGAGCTTATGAGTATTAATTTGGGAGCAGATGATTTTATTACAAAGCCCTATAATACACAAATATTATTAGCAAGAATAAACTCAATTTTAAAAAGGACTTATGATAAAGAAAATACAGATGTAATTATATATAAAGGACTAGAATTAGATTTATCTAGAAACACTGTTACATTTGAAAGCAAAGAAATAGAGTTGACGAAAAATGAATTTAGAATATTAAATTGTATGATGAAAAATAAAGGAAAAATAGTTTCAAGAGGAGACTTGATGGATTATTTATGGGACTTGGATTTGTTTATAGATGATAATACACTAACTGTAAATATTAATAGGCTTAGAAAAAAATTAGAAGAAATAAAATGCGAAGGATATATAGAAACTAGGAGGGGAAGAGGCTATATAATGCCATAATTATGAAAATAAAAGATTATATAAAAGATAAAAGCTTATCTATAATTTTAAGGCTAATATTTCTAGTTTTTGTAATATATATCCTGCACTTATCTAGAATTGAAAATATAGCTATAAATTTTATTATAACTCTATGGATAGTATTAACTTCTATAGAATTTGCACATGATTATATAAGAAAAAATGCTTACTATACTAAGGTAGAAACATCTCTAAGGGAACTTGATAAAAAATATTTGCTGTCAGTGGTAATGGAAGAACCTTCTTTTTTAGAGGGGAAATTTCTATATAATGTCTTAAGTGTTACAGATAAAGCAATGAATGAAGAAGTAAATTTATATAAATTTAATCAAGAAGAATATAAGGAATATCTGGATTTGTGGATACATGAAGTAAAATTACCTATATCAGCTAGCAAACTGATTATAGAGAATAACAAAAATGAACATACATTAAGTGTTTTAGAAGAAATAGAAAAAATAGAAAACTTTATAGAACAAGCACTTTATTATTCTAAAAGTAATGAAGTAGAGCTAGATTACATAATAAAAGAAACAGATCTAAAAAAATGTATAAGTAATACAATAAGAAGAAATAAGAAGCTTATAAGAGAAAATAAAATAATTATAGATTTGCAAGACTTTCACAGCAATGTGTACTGTGATAAAAAATGGTTAGAATATGTCCTTAACCAAATAATAACAAATTCTATAAAGTATATAAGCAATGAAGATATAAATGAAAAGTTAAAATGTGAACCTGGTAAAATTACTATATACACAAAGGAAAGTAAAAACTATATAGAATTTTTTATAAAGGATAATGGAATAGGTATAGATGAGAAAGATTTGAAAAAAGTATTTAATAAAGGCTTTACAGGAATTAATGGTAGAGAGTTTAAGAAATCAACAGGTATGGGGCTTTATATATCTAAAAAACTGGCAGATAAGATGTATCTAGGATTAGAAATAGATTCAAAATTAAATGAAGAAACAACAGTAAAAATAACATTTCCTAAGGGGAGTATGACTCAGATAAATTAAAGAAGTTCTGATTTGGTGAAATATTACAGAGAGATAATGTAAACTTACCTTTTTGTAAGATTGTCGTAAGGTTATGTTATTAATGCAAACCTCTAAGGCTTATATAATATAAGTATAAATTGGTTATGGAGGTAAGGACAATGAACACAGTTTTACAAGTTAAAAACATAGAAAAATATTATGGTAATAAAAGAAATTTAACAAAAGCAATAAACAATATCTCTTTTCAAGTGGATGAAGGAGAATTTATAGGTATTATGGGTCCTAGTGGTAGTGGTAAAACAACACTTTTAAATTGTATAGCCACCATTGACAAGCCAACTACAGGAACTATATTAATAGAAAATAAAGATATAACTACTTTCTCAAGAAAAAATGTAGAGAAATTTAGAAGAGAACATTTAGGATTTATATTCCAAGAATTTAATTTATTAGATACCTTAACAGTTTACGAAAATATATCTTTAGCTTTATCAGTAATTGGGGAGAAAGGTGTTAACATTGATGAAAAAGTAAAATCAATTGGAAATAAATTAAATATTTCAGATATATTACATAAATTCCCTTATGAAATATCAGGAGGTCAAAAGCAAAGGGTAGCTTGTGGTAGGGCTATAATAACTAACCCATCTTTAATTTTAGCAGATGAGCCAACAGGATCACTTGATTCAAAATCTGCAAGAGTACTGCTTGAAAACTTGTCTAATTTAAATGAAAGTTTAAATTCAACAATAATGATGGTAACTCATGATGCTTTTACAGCTAGTTATTGTAAAAGAATTTTATTTATAAAAGATGGAAAGATATTCAACGAATTAATAAGAGGAAATGATGATAGAAAAGAATTTTTCAAAAGAATTATAGAAGTAGTTACATTTCTTGGAGGTGACACTAGCAATGTTATTTAAGCTATCACGAAGAAATGTACAAAGAAGTATAAAAGATTATAGTATATATTTTTTCACATTGGCATTGGGTATTTGTATATTTTATATTTTTAATTCCATAGAATCTCAAACTATAATGATGGATTTATCAGACACACAGAAGATTTTTCTTGATGCTCTTAATAAGATAATATCCATGGTATCTGTATTTGTGTCATTTGTACTTGGGTTTTTAATATTATATGCAAATAATTTTTTGATAAAGAAAAGAAATAAAGAGTTTGGAATATATCTGACACTAGGTATTAGTAGAAGTAAAATAGCTTTTATGTTATTTTATGAAACAATTATAGTGGGCATATTATCCTTAGTAGTTGGAATATTTATTGGTGTGTTTTTATCCCAAGGACTAGCAGGAGTTACAGACAAACTATTTGCTATAGACATGACTGAATATAAATTTATTTTTTCAAAAGATGCATGTCTAAAAACTATTTTTTATTTTGGGATTATGTATTTTATTTCTATGGTATTTAACTTTATTCTAGTATCAAGATGTAAGTTGATAAACCTTATAAACGGTGATAGAAATAATGAAAAATTAAAAGGTACAAATTTAATTTTATCAGTGATTTTATTTGTTATATCAGTGATTTGCTTGGCAGTGGCATATAAATTAATTTTAGAAAATGGATTAACAAATATAAATGATAAATTCAAATTATCAATTGTACTAGGAATAGTTGGAACTGTATTGTTTTTTAGAGCTTTGGCAGGCTTTTTAATAAAAGTAATACAAAGTAGCAAAAACCAATATTTAAAAAACCTTAACACATTTACTTTGAGACAACTAAATAGCAAAATAAATACAAATTATATCTCTATGAGTGTTATTTGTTTAATGCTATTTGTTTCCATAGGAATGTATACAGCGTCCATAGGAACAAAAAGTGCAATGGAAAACACAGCACAATTCTTAGCGCCTTATGATATGACTTTGACACACACATATGAAAAACAAGAAAATTTAAAAGCCTCAAAAGAAAAGATAAGTGAAACAGTAAAAGAAATAGGATTTAACATAAAAGATTATACAAATGAATATTTGGATTACAACATATATAATTCACAAGTAAAATTTAAACAGTTGTTTAAAAGCACTACAGATGATTTTTTATCTAGACAAATAAATAGTATGAGAGATTTTAATGTACCTATTGTAAAATTATCAGATTATAATAAATTAATGAAAATGCAAAATAAAGAGACCATAAATTTAAAAGACAAAGAAGTATTTCTTTTTACTGATATGTCTACAATAGAACCTTCAATTAAAGAATATGTGAACAAAAATAAGACTATGAAAATTGGAGAAGAGGACTTTGAAGTTAATAGCCAATATGGATTTAATTCAATAGAAGACACTTTAAATAGTGGAAATTTTGCAACACTAGTAGTTAAGGATGAAAATATTAATAATTATAGTTTGGTTAAAAAGTGTTTAAGTTTAAATTATACTGGTGATAAGAAGGAAACAGAAAATAAAGCAGTGAAAGATCTTAAAAAATGCATGACTGAAGGCAAAAAATATGAAGAAAATAAAGCAGTGAAAATAAGTGCAATGACAAGAATTATATCATTAGAGGGAAATATGGCTTCATCTAGTATGTATTTATATGTTGGGTTATATATAGGAATAATTTTCTTAATAGCCAGTGCGGCAGTTCTTGGACTTAGTCAATTGTCAGGGGCAATAGAAAGTGTTGGTAGATATGAAATATTAAGAAAGCTAGGCGTTAGTTCAAATATGATAAATAGATCAATATTTATACAAGTTTTATTATACTTTGCTATACCCATACTTCTAGCTTTAGTTCATAGTATATTTGGAATACAGGTAGCAAATGATGTGATAAAAATATTTGGAGATTACGATACTTTAGGCAATAATATAATTTCAGTATGTATTATATGTGCTGTTTATTGTGTATATTTCTATGGAACATATAGAGGATATAAGAGAATCGTAAATAAGTAATAGTATGGCAAGACAAGTGCAATAAATTATTAAGATAGACTAATTAAATAGATAGTTCTCAAAAATATTAAAAAAGAATACTTTTACCTAGATAAAAGCTGATTTATATACGAAGTATTAGTCAGCTTTTTTATTATGCTAAATAAACATGATTCTATAAATATTGTTAGAAGTATTTTAAGGTGTAGTTGGGAAAATGAAATATAATGCAAAACAAATATTATTCAAATATAATATAGATAAATAAGTACTTGTACTCTAATAAAGAATCAATAAAACCATAGAAATATTATAGAAGGAAGGTAAATATGAAAATTAGTAAAAATGCTATTATAATTATGTGTGTGTCATCTATTTTGTTAATGGGATGCAGGAATAAAAGTAAGAATGATGAAAAAAGTACAGACTCAAAATCATTGGAATATACAGAAGAAATAACCGTAGATAATTCAAATACTAGTGATATAGAAAATCATATACCATATGTAGATGCTAGTAGTGGTGAAATTGACAATTCTGTTATTAACAGGAGATATGAAAATGTAAAAAAAGAAGAGTTGACTTATAATAGTTCTGAAAAAACAACAGAAAATGAAGTTATTGTATATCCTGCTGAATCAATAAAGAATGATGTTTTTTATAAAAGTATTTTAGAAGGCTTTACATATTTTTCAGAAGGTAGTCCAATTAATTTGACTTATGATGAGGCCATAAAATTAGTAAAAAAAGTACTTCCAGATGATATAGAAAAAGTGGATTATGTGCTAGATAAAGAAGTTAATAAGGAATATATCTATTATAAATCTGATCAAGGTAACTTTAGAGTATGGTTATCATATGGTGGTGAGTTCAAGAATGATGATCTTGAAGATATACATAAAAATTCCGTATTAGGAATAGATTACAGCAAAGAAATATAATATAGAGTATCAGATATACTTAGGAGGAATTACAAATTGATAAAAATAGAAAATTTACATAGTATTGATAAAAATGATATGGATAATATACTAGATGTTTGGGAATCATCAGTAAGATCAACACATGATTTTTTAAGTGAAGAGGATATTACCTCAATAAAACCTCAAGTTATTGAAGGCGTTAATTATGTTAGTAAACTTTTATGTGTAAGGAATGAAAAAGGTATTATAAAAGCTTTTATGGGGGTATATGATGATAAAATTGAAATGTTATTTATAAGTAATGACAATAGAGGTAGTGGTATCGGCAAAAAACTTATAGAATATGCAGTAAACATATTGAACATAAAATATGTAGATGTAAATGAACAAAATATAAAAGCAGTAGGCTTCTATAAACATATGGGATTCGATATATTTAAAAGATCAGAATTTGATGAACAAGGTAATCCATTCCCTATACTGCATATGAAATTGAAATAGCAGTTCAGCTTATAATATTTTTGAATAGATAGAAATTAGGGTAATAATATTGAAAATTGTTACTCTATTTTTATGTTTAATAAATAAACAAGAGATTTTCCTGAGCAGGATATCATACAAATTCGATTAAGAAGTATTACAAAATTATAGATAAGTATTTAAAAATTAAGTTTTAAATACAGTTTCATATATTAAACTTTGCTTATTTTTTCGCACTAGAGAATATGGTATAATTATGTTTAATTTATAAAGTAAGTTTAAATATTGGAGAGTTTAGATGGATAATCAAAGAGGAAATAAAGAACTTCACGAAATTAATCAATACAATGATAATGCATTTCCTGTTGGAATGTATATTGTAAATAGAAATCAAATTATTCCAAGGGGAAGAGGATTTTTTGATCTTCACTGGCACGAAGAGCTTCAATTTACATTGGTAACTCAGGGAAAGGTGGAAATGCAAGTTAATGGTGTTAATTACGTTTTAGAAAGTGGTCAGGCGATTTTTATTAATAGAAATTTACTACATATAACTACAGATTTAACTGAGAATGGAATGTATGTTAGCTTTAATTTTCCAGAAAAAATATTGGGATTTTTTGCTGGTAGTAGAATGGAACAAGACAATGTACGTCCATATACTAATAATTATGCTTTACCTGCAACTGTATTAGCTTCTAATGTGAATTGGCAAAATCAAATTCTTGTGATTTTATGGGAGCTTCAAGAGTTAATGCTTAGTGAAAAAAAGAAAATGTGGGAGTACTTAATATCTTTAAAACTTGTTAATATATGGTACATATTAATTGATAATTCTGGTAATAAGCTACAATCTCATACGAAAAATTATATTATGAAAAAAGAAAGAATATATACAATGCTTTCATATATTCATGAGAACTATACAAAAGATATTCATCTAGCAGATATAGCTGGTATAGCAAACGTTAGTGAAGGAGAGTGTTGTAGATGCTTTAATAATATGATTCATGAAAGCCCCCTACAATATTTACTTAGTTATAGGATAGCTAGAAGTATGGAACTTTTAAGTAATACACAAGCATCAATAACAGAAATAGCATTTCAAGTGGGATTTAATGATACTAGTCATTTTATACAATGTTTTAAAAAAAGAAATAATATGACGCCAAATAAATATAGAAAAATAGGAAAATAAAGAATCGGAAATTTCTTAAGAAATATCCGATTCTTTTTTTAGTTACATAAAATTACAGGTTATCAAAATAAAAGATGTTAAGAATCTTATATTTTTAGATTGATATTTAATAGTTTGAGGAAAAGGATATTGGTAAACTATTTATAAATAATGAAAAGGGGGGGCACCAATGGAGCCAAAATATTTAGAACGTATTAAGTTTATGAAAGATAGAGTTGTTAATACAAAACCTGAGATGGATTTGGAGAATGCAAGAATTTTAACATCTAGTTTTAGGGAGACAGAAGGAGAACCACTTTGCATTCAAAAAGCAAAAGCATTTAGAAAGCAATGCATGGAAAAAACAGTGAAAATATGGGATAAAGAATTAATTGTAGGGTGCTCAGGGAGTAAAATGCGAGGAGGTATTCTTTGCGCAGATACTTGTTGGTCTATCTTAGATGAGGAACTAGAGACTATTAATAATAGAAGATATGATCCTTTTTATTTACGTTCAGAGGATAAAGAAATATTTTTAAATGAAATAAAACCTTTTTGGAAGGGAAGATCTACTTACGAAGCTTGGCTAAAGCAAATACCAAAAGATTGTAAAGAGTTAAGGGATGTTGGCCAGGTTTATATTAATCGAAAGGCAGTTAGAGGATTTGGAGAAGTTACAGCCGGATATACCCAGGTAATTGAAGAAGGAATAGAAGGAATTACTAAAACGATAAAAGAAAAAAGAGAAGTTTTAGATTTAACAGTTCCAGGTAACATTGAAAAGGATAACTATCTACAAGCTTTACTAATTTCTGCTGAAGGAATTTGTATTCTTGCAGATAGATATGCTCTTGAGGCAAAGAGACTAGCTGAAATAGAAGATGATGAGGATAGAAAAAGAGAACTTTTAGATATTTCAAGTGCATGTTACCATGTACCAAGATATCCTGCAAGATCTTTTAGAGAAGCTTTACAATCTTTGTATATTTATCAGATTTGTATTTTTATGGAACAAAATGCGGCAAGTTACAATCCTGGACGTATGGATCAATACTTATATCAATATTACAAAGCTGACATGGAAAAAGGTGTGATTACAGAAGAAGAAGCACAAGAATTATTAGATTGTCTTTGGGTAAAGTTTTCTGAGCCATGCTTATTCCAAGATGCTGTTACAGCTGAATTTGCGGCAGGATATCCAATGTTTCAAAATGTGTGTGTTGGAGGAGTAGATATCTGTGGTAGAGATGCGGTAAATGATTTATCTTATTTAATTTTACAAGCAACTATGGATGTACAGTTATATCAACCATCTTTATCTGTGAGATATAGTCTTGCAAAAAATCCAAATAAGTTTTTACGCCAAATTGTAGAACTTATTGGTCTTGGGACAGGATTTCCTGCATTCCATAATGATGATATAGGAACACGAATGCTTATGAATAAGGGAATTCCACTTAGAGAAGCCTTTGACTGGAATCCGTGTGGGTGTGTTGAAACAAATTTAGAGGGAAGACTTAAACATTATACTGCTCTTGCAGACATTAATCTTGGTGGTATTATTGAATTTGTTATGACAAATGGTATAAATAGAAAAAGTGGAAAGTTTGTATCTGTGCAGACTGGAGAAGTTAATAACTTTAAGAGTTATGAAGAATTCGAAGAAGCTGTTAAAGAACAACTTAGATATGTAATCCGAGCAGTTGTAAAGGGAAGTCATGTAATTGACGATGTTTGTATGGATAGAGTTGTTCCAGCACTTTCTTTAACTTTTAAGGAATGTGTTGACAAAGGTATGGATTATGCTTGGGGTGGAGCTAAGTATAATACAGGAAATGGAATTATTCTTATTGGAATTGCAGATTTTGTAAACAGTATGGCTGCTATTAAGAATTTAGTATATGATAATAAATCAGTAAAAATAGAAGAATTAATAAATGCCTTAGATAGTGATTTTAAAGGTTATGAAGAGATAAAAGCGATTTGTGACAATGCACCAAAGTATGGAAATGATGATAAAACCGTAGATGATATAGCAGCAGAAATGTTTACATTTATGGCAGATGAAATTGAAATATATAAGAGTAAGTTTGGAACTATGACTCCAGGAATTTTACCTGTATCAGGCAATACACCTTTTGGGCTAGAAGTAGGAGCATTACCTTCAGGAAGAAATGCATGGAAACCATTGGCTGATGGAGTAAGCCCAAATGGAGGCACAGACTTTAATGGACCAGGAGCTGTTTTAAAATCAGTTGCCAATTTACCTCATGATCGTTTTGTTCAAGGAACCTTATTAAATATGAAAATAGAACCAGAGATGCTTAATAGTGAAAATGGAATACAGCAGATGATGGCACTACTTAAGAGTATGTGTAGCCTTGGGATTTTCCATGTTCAATTTAATGTAATTGATAGAGAAACACTAATTAAAGCACAGGAGAATCCAGAAGAGTATAGAGGTTTACTAATTCGTGTTGCTGGTTATACTGCATACTTTACTGAGCTTGGAAAGGATGTGCAAGATGAAATTATTGGAAGAACAGAGCAAAAAAACTTCTATGAGTGTAGCTGTGGTTAAAAAAGGAATAGTACTTAGAATTGAGAGAGCCTCTATTCATGATGGAGAAGGATTAAGAACAGTAGTATTTTTGAAGGGATGTCCACTTAGATGTAAATGGTGCTCAACTCCTGAATCACAGGAAAAAAAGATTGAGTATGGATATGGAAAGGATATGACAGTTTATGAAGTAGTATCCGAAGTATGTAAAGATGAGGTATTCTTCTTTCACTCTGGAGGAGGATTGACTATTAGTGGAGGAGAAGTCCTTCTTCAAGCAGACTTTGCAAAAGAAATATTAATGGAATGTCAAAAACATGGCATTAATACTGCAATTGAAACTAGCTTTTTTTCTCAATATAGTGAAATAGAAAAACTTCTTCCATATTTGAACGATATTTATGTTGACTTCAAACTTGCAGACGAAAAAAGTCATATTTTTTATACAGGAGTTTCCAACTCTAAGATTAAGGAGAATTTACTACGATTAAATAAGAATTTTAATGGAGGAATTCATATAAGAATACCTGTAATCCCAACAGTCAATTTTAATAAAAAAGATATGGAAGAAATAGCTATTTTTTTAGGAAAGTTAGAAAATATTGTGGAAGTAGAGCTATTGCCTTATCATACATTGGGTATTGATACTTATAAAAAGCTGGGAAAAGAGTATGAATTAAAAAATATTAAGGCTCTAGAAGAGTCAAAGCTCAAGAGTACTGCAGAAATATTCAAAAAAACTATTGTAAATAATGCAGTTAAAATAAAAGGTAAACATATGGATGAAATTTAGTTAGATGAAACTAAATAATAAAACTTTATAAAATACAAAATTAGAGAATAAGGGAGAAGACAAAATGAAGTTAGGATTTATAGGATGTGGAAACATGTCTACTGCAATGATAAGTGGGATTATAAAGAATAATATTTTTAAAGGAGAAGAAATTATTGCTTCTGACTTATTTGCTGCAGGTCGTGAAAAATTAAAGGAAACTTTTAATATATCTGCTACATGTAGCAATAGAGAGGTAGTTGAAAAATCTGAAGTTATAGTATTAGCAGTAAAACCTCAATTTTATGCAGATGTTATTAATGATATAAAGGATATTATAAGGGAAAATCAAATTGTAATAACAATTGCACCAGGTAAAACTATTCAATGGATAGAAGAAGAATTTGATAAGAAAATAAAAATTGTCCGCACAATGCCAAATACACCAGCTATGGTTCTAGAGGGTATGACTGCTGTATGCTGTAATAATCAGGTTTCAAAAGATGAACTAGACTACACTTGTAATATACTAAGTGGTTTTAGCAAAGTTGAGGTTGTTAGTGAGAATTTAATGGATGTAGTTACTTCCGTTAGTGGAAGTTCACCAGCATACGTATTTATGCTTATAGAAGCTATGGCAGATGCAGCAGTAGCGGATGGAATGCCAAGAAGTCAAGCATATAAATTTGCAGCACAAGCTGTATATGGAAGTGCTAAAATGGTACTAGAACTTGAGAAGCATCCTGGGGAATTAAAGGACATGGTTTGTTCTCCTGGAGGTACTACAATAGAAGCTGTAAGAGTATTAGAAAATAAGGGTATGAGAAGCGCTATTATGGAAGCGATGAAAGCTTGTACTTATAAGTCAAAAAATATGTAATTGAATCTTTTAGATCTTTAATAAATTATTAAGGCTTGGAGAGTATCTTCAAGTCTTTTTTGTTTTAGATGTAAAAAATATATGGAGTATATTATCATTATAAATATAGTAGATAATAAATCATTGCTTGTGTCACTTTGCTATCATGTACTAAACTGGAGTATTAGAAAATATTATATAGCTTTTATCATTAATGAGTATTGTAATGCATAGAATTTAGAAAAAGTATTTTAAGGGGGCATTATGATAAACGATCAAAGATATGCTATTTTGTCACTTGAGTTACATTTGTTTTTTTCAAGAATAATGAAAGAACATTCACTTTTTTTAGAGGCTGGATTCACGCCTAAAGACTCAGAGCTTGCTAAAAGAGCAGAACATTATAAAAATGAATTTGAAAAATTATTATTGTATACAGTTAGTGCTAGTAATGGAATAATAAGACCTATTGTTTTAGACTCAGGAGAAATTATAACTGATTTCACATCAGGAACAGAAGCAAAGACTCAGGCACTGACAGGTATAGAGATAAATCAAAATATAACTAATATGGAATCGAAACTACACAGTGGACAAAATCCTAATGTTAGCTCTAATTTAGTAAACTATGTAAATCAACTTAATACGAATGCAAAAATGCTTCTTAGCGGACTTATTAAGTTTAAAAAGACAATATTAGATGGTGTTTTATCGTGCAATTTATTTACTGTTAATTACCCGTTACTTATTGAACATATAATTCGTGAAGCTGAGTTATATTATTCATTAATAGATGATCTTCAAAATAGAGTTGATATTGATTCTAAAGATACTAGAGAAACTGAATTATTCTGGGATCAAATTATGATGGAACATTCACTTTTTATAAGGGGATTACTTGACCCTTCAGAAGATAACTTAATTGAAACTGCAGATGAATTTGCAGATACATTTAAGGATTTAATTAAAGAGGCTCAGAATATGACAAATATGACAATAAACAGTGTTACAAATCAAACTTTAAATCAAACTGTTCAACTTAAGAATTTTAAACAAGCAGGTACAGAAGGTATTGCTAGCTGTAAAATTAAATCTATAATACTACCGCTTCTTGCAGATCATGTACTAAGAGAAGCAAATCATTATATTAGATTACTAGAAACTTATAAAGAAATGTAATTGATGTATGTGAAATAAGTAACCGTATCACAAGTAAGCGATACGGTTATTTTTATGTTATCTTTATGAAGTCCTTTTAACTCATTGGGGTTTCGTACAAACTTATTGTAAAAAGAGATATGATTGTACCATAAAGATAGATAAAAATTATAAAAAATCTATCTTTCTTATTTTGTTTCTTAAGGAAAATTAACTTGAAACATGAATGATGTTAATATATTATTTACTAGATGACTATTTTAAGGGAGGAATGTATGAGGTTAGATGTAAGGGAGATAAGAAAAAGTTTTTCAGAAAATGAAGTACTGCACGGAATATCATTTTCAGTTGAAAGTGGGAAGGCACTTGGGTTATTAGGAAGAAACGGAGCAGGAAAAACGACAACAATTCGTATATTAATGGATGTTTTTAAAGCTAACTCAGGTGAAATATTAATAGATGGAAAGAAATTCGAACCAAGAAACTATCAAATTGGATATTTGCCAGAAGAAAGAGGTTTATATCCTAAAAAGAAAGTTACAGAGCAGATAATTTATTTAGCGCAGCTAAGAGGCATGACAGCAAAAAATGCAAAAGAAAGTACAAAGATATGGCTTAAAAAGTTAGGCATAGAAGAATATGCAAATAGAACACTAGATAGTTTGTCAAAAGGGAATCAGCAAAAGGTACAATTAGCGCAAACTTTAGTTTGTGATCCAGAAATAGTTATACTTGATGAACCTTTTAGTGGGCTAGACCCAGTTAATGCACAAATACTTAAAGATACTGTAAGAGAATTAATAAGTCAAAATAAACTAGTTATATTCTCTAGCCATCAAATGAGTTATGTTGAAGAATTTTGTGAAGATATAGTTATAATAAATAAAGGTGAGATTGCTTTAAGTGGAAATCTTAAAGAAATAAAGAAAGAATTTGGTAACAATAGATTAATATTAAGTGCAAGCAACTTAAAATTGAATGATTTAAAATCTATGTGTGAAGATAAGTTTAAGGATTTAGTAACTGTAAATGAAGTTAAAAAGGATTATTTAGTATTAGAGCTACTTAATGATGCAACGAAAAATGAATTTTTAGAAAAAATATTAAAAGAAAATATAGACATAGAGAAGTTTTCCACATATGAACCAGATTTAACAGATATATTTGTAAAGAAAGTAGGTGAGGAATAATGAAACAATTTCTTACTGTATTAAAATTTGAGCTTAGCAATTATTTCAAAAAGAAATCTTTTATAATAAGTACTGTAATAATTGCCTTAGCGATGATAATTGGATTATCTCTACCAAACTTTATAGATATGTCATCCATATTACCAGAAGTAGATAACAATAAAACTAAAGTAGAAGATGCTGCAGAAGAAGATAAAACTGATTTTGCAATATATGATGAAAACAATATTATATCTAATAAAGAAATATTAAATGCTTATTTTCCAAACTCAAATTGGAAAGTGGTAAAAAATCAAGATGAATTGAATAAGTTAGTTGAGAATCAAGATGTAGAAGCAGGTTTTGATATAAACAGCTTAACTGAATATAACTATGTTGTTCAAAATACTAAGTTTGATGATGAAAATAAAATTATATTTGATGAAGTTTTGAAAAGCATATATAGAGAAAAACAAATTACTAGTGAAGGAATGGATTTTAAGAAGGTAGATGGAATATATAATACTCAAATAGTTTCTAATGTTGAAATATTAGGCAAAGATAGTGCTAATAATTATTTCTACGCATACATATTAATTTTCATTATATATATGATGATTATAATGTATGGTCAATTAATTGCTATGGGAATAACTGCAGAAAAGAGTAATAGAGCAATAGAAGTCCTAGTTACTAGTACAAATGCAAATAATTTAATCTTTGGTAAAGTTATTGCAGGTGCAATAGCAAGTATAGCACAAGTTGGAATAATAATGTCATCAACATTTATTGCATATAAGGCAAATAGTGAAGTGTGGAATGGAATGTTAGATAATGTATTTAAAATTCCTTCAGAATTATTAGCCACATTTGCTATATTTGGAATATTAGGTTACTTATTCTATTCATTTATATATGGTGCATTAGGAGCTTTAGTATCAAAGACAGAAGATATAGGAACAAGCGTTGGTCCTATTACAATGATATTTGTTGTAGTATTTTTCATAAGTATATTTGGATTAACTAACGGAGATAGTATAGTATTAAAGGTTTGTTCATATATACCATTTGCATCTCCAATGACCATGATAGTAAGGGTTGCAACAGGTGCTGTTACGTCAGCGGAATTCGTAATATCTGCTCTAATATTAATAGCATCAACGGTATTAGCAGGAATGGGTGGAGCTAAGATATATAGAATGGCTACATTAATGTATGGAAATCCTATAAAATTGAAAAATGCTTTAAAATGGATTAAAAGTGAAAGAGAATAATATTGATTGAATAAAAATGCGAATCATGTTAAAATAAAAACACGGGAATGAAGTTCTCCCAAAGTTTATACTTAAACCGCATTTATGCTGATGACTTCTGTGATTATTTTGTCACGGAAATTATCAGCTTTTTTTATGCAAAAAATAGGAGGTAGAGATGTTAACAAGTTTAGCAATTATTTTTTTACTTGGCTTATTAATGGGAAGTATATTTAATAAGTTAAAATTACCCAGCTTAATGGGAATGATCTTTACAGGGATTTTACTAAGCCCTTATGCATTTAATTTATTGGATGATAAAATATTAAGTATTTCACCAGATCTTAGACAATTGGCTCTTGTAATTATTTTAACCAGAGCAGGCTTATCTCTAGATGTAAAAGATTTGAAAAAAGTAGGTCGTCCTGCTGTATTAATGTGTTTTGTGCCTGCATGTTTTGAAATTTTGGCAGTTGTTTTGATTGCACCAAAATTACTAGGAGTTACAGTATTAGAAGCAGCAATTATGGGAGCTGTGGTTGCAGCCGTATCTCCAGCTATTATTGTTCCTAGAATGATTAATTTAATAGAACAAAAAATAGGAAAAGAAAATAGTATTCCACAATTAATTATGGCTGGTGCATCAGTTGATGATATTTTTGTAATAGTATTATTTACTGCTTTTACAGATTTGGCAAAGGGTGGAGACATGTCTTTATCAAGTTTTGCTCAAATACCAATTTCCATAATAATGGGAATATTAGTTGGTGTACTTATGGGAATTGTATTAATAAAAATATTTAAGAAAGTTCATTTTAGAGATTCTATAAAGGTAATAATAATACTTAGTGTTTCTTTCTTATTGATAGAATTACAAAATAGCTTGGAAAATGTAATTCCTATGTCCGGATTACTGGCAATTATGAGTATGGGAATATTAATTAAAGCAAAATATGAAGTGTTAGCAGAGAGGTTATCAAATAAATACAACAAGTTATGGTTAGCTGCAGAAATAGTATTATTTGTTTTAGTTGGAGCAACTGTAAATGTAAAATATGCAATTACAGCTGGAATACCAGTAGTAATAGTAATATTATTTGCCTTAATGATTAGAATGATTGGAGTTTTTGTTTGTCTAATAAAAACAAAGCTTTCTAAGAAGGAAAGAGTATTCTGCATGATAGCTTACACGCCAAAGGCTACAGTACAAGCAGCTATTGGAGGTATGCCATTAGCTATGGGTCTTGCTTGTGGGAATATAGTTTTAACTGTGGCAGTTCTTGCCATAATTATAACTGCACCATTTGGGGCCATAGGAATAGACAGCACTTATAAAAAACTTCTTTGTAGTGATAATAAAGAAGTGACAGACAAAGTTGCTAATTAAATTTCTTAAATTATAGAAGGATAGTTATTTATTATAAATAACTATCCTATTTTTATATTAGTATAAAATTTCACCTTCTAAAATAGTTTTTGCTTCACCGCCAATTTTTATATCTATAATTTCATCATTATCAATCTTTATTTCCGCAGAAACTTTACCAGGTCTTTCAACAAAATGACCTTGTTCCCCTACTAAAGATGATTGATTTTCATTTATTAATTTATGATGAACAATATAAGATGATACGCTACCATTGCCAGTGCCACATACTGGATCTTCTGCTACGCCACAATATGGAGCAATGGTTCTTACATGATAAGTGCAGTCATCATCAAAAGTTTCCATGGTGAATAGAGAAATACCAATAAAATTATTTTCTTCACTTAATTTATATATTTTATCTAAATTTGGAGTAATATTCTTTAATGTTTCCAAGTTCTTTACACCAAATACAAGCCACCAAAGACCAGTACTGACATTTTCCATTGGATAAGGTAATAAATCATCCCTATTAATATTTAGTGACTGCGCAATCTCATATCTTAAATGATCTAGATTGATAAACTTGGGATTTACTTGAGTCATCATAAAGATTTTTTTATCATCAATATTTCTAATTTCAACGGGTAAAACTCCTGCTTTAGTTTCTTGATAAAATTTATCTTTACTTAAATCCAGTTTATTTTCTTTATATAAAGTATCAAAAGTTGCAATAGTAGCGTGACCACATAAGTCCACTTCAAATTTTGGAGTAAAAAACTGTACTTTAAAATCTGCTTTGTCAGAAGCAGAAACAAAGGCAGTTTCTGAAAGGTTCATTTCTTTTGCAATCTTTTGTTTTATAGAATCGTCCATATTATTGGCATCTGTTACAACACCAGCTGGATTACCTCCAAAAGGAACAGAAGTAAAGGCATCAACTTGCTTAATTTTTATTTTATTCATCTTAAAACCCCCTAAAATATAATCTTAAAAAAATTGTAACATTGATAATTTTTGCAATCAATATTATAATTGTATGCAATACAATAATGTAATAAGGAGTGAGAAAATGCCTGTAAATTCCTTTGAAAATTATCCAATGAGCTGGAAACCAAGTTTGAAGAATATAAAAGGACCTATTACTAAAGGTTTGGCAAAACTTTTAGAAGAAGATATAGAAAATGGAAAATTAAGTCCTGGAACAAAGTTACCACCTCAAAGAGAATTGGCAGATTTTTTAGATATAAATTTAAGTACAGTTACTAGAGCATTTAAATTATGTGAAGAAGAAGGTCTTATTTGTGCAACTATAGGAAGAGGAACTTTTGTATCTTCTGATGTTCATATAAAAGATACAATGATGGAAACATTAAAAAGAGGAAACTTGATAGATATGGGGGTAGCCCATCCTACTATTGAACAAAATGAGTATGTTGTTAAAGTTATACAAGAAATAATGAATAGACCTGATGCATATAAGTTACTTGAATACAAAGAGGTGGATGGTTCATCATATCAAAAAAGAGTTGTATGTAAATTTTTAAATGAAGAATATAAAATACATTGCAATGAAGATGATATACTTTTTGCTGCTGGTGGACAAAATGCCTTGTGTTCTATATTATTATCACTGTTTAATAGTGGAGATAAAATTGGGGTGGATCCATTAATATATGCAGGACTTAAAAATAGTGCCAATATGTGCAAAATTAAATTAATTCCCATTGGAAGAGATGGGGAGGGTATGAGCCCTAAATCCTTAGATAATATTTGTAAAAATGAAAAACTTACAGGTATATATTTAATTAATGATATTCATAATCCTACAGCTGAAACAATGAGTGAAAAAAGAAGAGAAGAAATAGGAATAATATCACAAAAGCATAATTTACTGATTATAGAAGATGGAATTCACAGATTGCTTTTAGATAATCCACCAAAAACTTTATATGAATTAAGTGATAACACTATTTATACAGCAAGTATGTCAAAAATTATTTGTCCAGGCTTGAGAGTTGGAATGATAATTACACCACAAAAATATAAAAAAGAAATTCAGCTTGCTTTATACAATATGAATATTGTAGTGTCAGATTTGCAAATTGAAGCTTTATGCAGTATTATTCATAATGAAATTTATAAATTAATAATAAATGAAAGAAAAGAAGTTATAAAAAATAGAATGAAAATAGCTGAAGATATTTTGAAAAAATCTAATTGTAATTACAATAAGGGTGGTAATTTAATATGGTTGAAACTACCTAATAATTTTAATTCTAGGGATTTTGAAGTACTTTGCAAAGATAAAGGAGTACAAGTATATTGTAGTGAAAGATTTGTTGTGGGAAATAAAGATGAATTATCTTGTATAAGATTATGTATAACAGCACCACATAGTGAAGAAGAACTAAAAAATGGTTTAAATATAATAGTAAATTTAATAAATGGTTATATAAGTAAAGGATGCAAACTTTCTAAGGATTAGTTAACAAAGATTATATATAAGGCGGTTAATTGGAAATTTGTGTCACTATATGTTGATTTATATTATTTTGTGTTATATTATTTATAGTAAATAATAAATTAAATATTAATAAAAATTTAAAAAGACGGGGTGGGATGTATCGTGAAAACGGTTTTAACAAAAAATAATCTAAGTGTTGTATTAAGAAGTCCAAAAGAAAGTGACGCTAAAGAAATAATCGGATTTTATAATATAGTAGGTGGAGAAACTACATACTTATCTTTTGGAGCAGGGGAATACAAAGTAAGTGCCCAGCAACAAGAAAGCGCAATCACATCTGTAAATGAGTCGGATAATAATACTATGATTCTTGCTACAATAGACGATAAAATAATTGCAATAGGTACTATATCTTCTAACCAAAAGAAAAAAGGTAAACATGTAGGTGAATTAGGTATAGTTATCAAAGAAGAGTACTGTAACTTAGGACTTGGAAAAATAATGATGGACGAACTAATAGATTGGTGCAAGTCAAACGGTATAACTACTAGAATAAGCTTATCTGTAAGAAAAGATAATCCAAGAGCCATACAACTATATAAAAATTGTGGATTTGAAGAAGAAGGTATACAAAAAAATGAAACATATATAGATGGAGAATATTTTGATATTGTTCTTATGGGATTAATCTTATAGTAAAGTGATTAAATTATAATTTTGGATAAGAAATAATTGTAAATATATACCTAGATATAATAGGGTGTATCAAAAAAGATACACCCTATTTTTAATTTCTAATTTATTAACTTAAGCAAAATTAATTATTACAAAGTGATTAAATAAAACCTATAACCAATAAGAAATACTACTAAAAGACTAAATGCTTTGCTAATGTTCTTTTCAGTTCTTGAACTAGTTTTTATTGGTAGAATGGAAAAATTAATTCCCACAGGATAAAAAAGCTCTACTCCTTCCTTTGTAATTAAATCTAAACAAATATGAGAGATTACTCCAGCCAAAAGCCCGCTGAAAATGCAAGTAAATACAATATTATCATTACTTGAAACTATAACTATTTCTCCAATAAATGCTATTAGACCTACAAATATTAAACTATGAGTAAAACTTCTATGCCTAAATCTTTTGCCAAAAATTTTATATATTATGGGAAACCTCTTACTAATATATGATCCTCTCATATCTATATCGCTAAGTAATGCTCCGAAATGTGTAAAATAAGCATATATAAATAAGAGAACTATACGATAAGATAAGTTATATCCCAAAAGGAAGGTGTTGTGTATGTAAGGAAGTAATAATAGCCCTACAATATAACCGCCCTTTGAGTGAGTTTCTTTTGTCATAAATCCTCCAGTTGTCATAAATTTCTAATATATTTTATTATAAAGGAAATATATATAAATTTCAAAATATAATTTAACTAGTTTGTATAGATATTAATGGCTAAGATATCTTTAATGAGAAGTTGTCTTGGAGACTATTTAATTTTTATAGTACAAATGTGTGTCAAAATATGTCGTAACTTTATATATTAATCATAGGAGGTGTTTATATGGCGAAAAAATATTTAATTGCCCTTGATGATGGTCATGGAATGGAAACAGCGGGCAAAAGAACGCCACCATTAAAAGAAGATTTATATATTGATGGTAAACTAGTAAGAAAAAAAGGTGAAGTAATTAAGGAAAATGAATTTAATAGAGCTGTAGTAAAATATTTGAAGGAAGCACTAAAAAGATGTGGTTTCGATGTACTTTTAGTTGCTCCAACTGATGTGGATACATCACTGCAAACTAGAGTTAGTCGTGCAAATACAGCTAATGCAGACGCATATGTAAGTAAGCATTATAATTCACTGGGAGAAAAGTGGCAAACTAAGGCTAAAGGTGTGGTAACAATAATTCATTACATTTCACAAGCTAAAACAAAAGTATTAGCAAAAAATGTACAAGAAGAATTATGGAAATTGCATAAAGATCATGATTGCATAAATTATGGAGTAAGAACTGATATAGATATTTCAGGATATAGTCTTTATGTTCTTAGAAATACAAAAATGCCTGCTATTTTAACTGAATCAGGGTTTATGGATAATATAATAGAAGCTAAGTGTATGTTAGACCCAGAATTTCAAAAAAATGATGCAGAGGCAACTTGTAAAGGTATATGTAAAACTTTTGATGTAACTTATGTAAAACCAGACGAAGAATTTGTTTGTACAGAAAAAGACGTAGAAGTTCCTACAGATGTAAAATATGTAAAAGTTATTGTTGATGAGTTAAACGTTAGAAATTGTCCATCATGGGATGATGGCGCAATAGCTGGAACTGTAAAAAAAGGTGAAGTTTTTACAGTAATGAAAAAAGTTAAAGTAGATAATTCTTATATGTATAAGCTAAAATCAGGACTATATATAACTGCCAGCAGCACATATGTAAAAAGTATGACTTCTTTATAGAAAGTTTTAATACAATAATCCTTCCTCATTATAAAAGAGGAGGGATTTTTTTACATTTTATTGAAGTATTAAAGTATAATTATTGTTGGTGGGAAAATATGGGTAAAGAAGTGAGTGAAATATAATAAAAGTCATGCATTGGAGGATGGAAAATGAAGAAAATTATATTTTTTATTTTATGTATAGTAATAAGTACAACAGGATGTAGTAAGAAGTCAGGTATAAAGGAGGAGACTATACAAGAAAATAATATTAAAGTAGATACGTCACGAGTTGAAAGAGATGCAAAAGAGAAAAATGAAGATGATAAGATAAAAAGCATTATTAAAACTTATAAAAATGTTGAGCCAAAAGAGTGGGGTGAAGATTTAAAAGGAGTAGTAAGTCATTTAGATTATAAAAATAAAGAAGTAGCTTTAACTTTAGATGCTTGTGGAGGAAAACACGGAAGCAAATATGACAAAGAATTAATAGACTTTTTAGATAAAGAAAAAATTCCTGCCACATTATTTATAAATTATAGATGGATAGAAGCTAACAAAGATATTTTTATGAATTTATCTAAAAATAATAATTTTGAGATTGAAAATCATGGATATAGTCATAAACCTTTATCAGTAAATAAAAAATCTGTTTATAATATAGAAGGAACATCAAATGTGGAAGATGTTTTAAAGGAAATAAAATTAAATGAAGATGAAATATATAAATTGACAGGTAAAAAACCTAAATACTTTAGATCTGGTACGGCTTTTTACGATGAAGTTGCTATAAAAATTGCAGATGAATTAGGATATAAAATAGCTGGATTTAGCATAAATGGTGACGGTGGAGCAACTTTTTCTAAAGAAGATGTAATAAATGAAGTTAGCAAAACAAAGGCTGGAGATATTATAATTTCTCATTTTAATCAACCAAATGGATATACATACGAAGGATTAAAAGAAGCTCTTATAGCATTGAGAGAAGAAGGCTATAAATTTATAAAACTAGAAGAATAAATACAAATACTAATTACCTACATTTTAATAATCTTAAAAGTTGCAAAATAAATAATTATTTACCTATATTTAGCACATAATAAGAATGAAAAAAATGTAGGAGGTATTATATGAAAAGTACTAGTGTAACTTGTAAAGCTACTAATTGCGTTCATAATAAAAGCTGTGATTGCATGGCAGGGGTAATCACCGTAAAAGGTTTTACTGCCAAAACTGTTCAAGAAACAAATTGTAATACTTTTGTAGAAGAAGGTGCACATGTTCACGATAATTTATCCAGTCTTCATGACAATAAAAAAACTGTGCCAGAAACAATTAGATGTAGTGCAAGTAACTGTGTATATAATGAGAATGGAGACTGTAATGCAGAAGATGTTCAAATAGTGGCAGCAAATGCATCTTGTGGTACATTTGAATGTAGATCATAGAAAATAAAAAGAACTCTGAATATATTTAGAGTTCTTTTTTATTAAAAAATTTCAACATTATCTTTATTATTAATTCACCTTATCCTATTACAAAACTTAGTATATAAATTATATTAACTGCTTAAATGTTCACAAGGAATATAGTACTTTTTGCAATAATCTTCTGCAATGGAATTTTTGTAACAACGAATAGTAAGTCTAGGACAAAGATTAAAAGCTCTAGGATGAATATAAGTAACATTTTCTGGAATTACTATTTGATTTAAATATTTGCAATTGACAAAAGAATTTTCGCCTATATATTCCATGCTTGTGGGAATTATTACGTATTTTATAAAATTATTATTGAAAAAAGCATGTGTATTTATGCTTTGTACACCTTGAGGTATAAAATAAGTAGATGTTTGTTTTGAAGGAGGATAACATATGATAGTGTTCATATCACTTGAGAAAAGTACACCTAGCTTAGAGCAGTAATTACTATTTCCTTCTTCTACTTTTATACTTGCTAAGTTGGTACAATTAACAAAGCATTTGTCTTCAACTAAAATAATATCTTCATTTACTAAAAATTCTTTTATATTTTTATCTTCAAAGGAGTCTTTGCTTAGTATGGAAAAGGAATCTAGTTCATCTCTATAATAAGAATTGGATGATTTTTTAGAAGTGGTTTTATTATGTTTTCCTTTATTATTGTTATAAAAAATATAAGAAATAAAAATTATAAGTAGAATAGCTACTGCTACCCCAATTTTAAAGATCATATTTATAACCCCCTTAAAAAATTAAAAAATATCTCTCAGTCTATCATAAGCTAAATTTATTTTTTTATATGTGTCTTCTAATTCTTTTCTAACTTCTGCTGGCATTTCTTCTTTGTTGTATTTGTCAGGATGATAACTTTTAGTCAGATATGCGTATTGTTTTTTTAAGTCTTCTTCTGTGCAATTTTTACTTAAACCAAGTATTTTATAACATTCGTTCAAGTCATCTACAATTTCATCTTCTTTAATTTTCTTATTTTTTTCTTTTAATACTTTATTGTAGATTTGGTCACAAGAATCAGGATCCAAGTTAAATACATTTACAAAATCACTTATTATTTCAGCTTGAGAGTCGTTTAATACTTCGTTGTCTATTAAACATAAAGTTATGAGATGAGAAAGAACTTTAAAATCAAGATTTTTCTTATCTAGAAGTTTGTCTATGGATTTTTTAAGAGAGATAATTGTTTCTTTGTTATAGTCATGAAATCGTCCATAATCGTATTGTGCAAATAACCAAGTCTCTTCACCATTATTCATGTCGAAAGATTCAAAATAATCTATTATATAATCTCTTTCTTTAGGCGATATTTCTTTGTCTGCCTTAGCGCAATAAATAAATAGCCTAATTAAATAATCAGCTGTGGCATTTTCCACATTTTCCTCTAGATTTTCATCTATATAACCTTTTAATAATAAATCTTCCATAAGAGCCATAATAAAACCTCCTTAAATTTTAATATTTCTCAATTAATTAGATTATATATAAAATAATTTTCATCATCAATCATATATATTAAATAAGTTAATAAGTATAAGAATTTTATAAGGAGGATTAGATGTTGAGTGAGGGTGAGGATGTAAAGAAAGAGTGTAATATGGAAGATCTGATTCAAGTTATTATGAATATGAAAAGTGATTTACGAATAATTAATAAAAATAGCAAAAAAAGCATAATGTCTATTGAGTCCTTAAAAGAAGATCTAAATAAGAATAATAAGGAAAATTTTAAACTAAAAAAAGAAATTGAAGAAAGAAAAAGTAACGAGATAAAAATTTATAGAAAAATAATTTTAATTTTAGATCAAATAGATATTTTTCATAAGATTATAGCAGATTTGGATAATGAGGAGTTTTTATATAACTTGGATATAATGAAAAAAATTATTAGTAAAGAAACAAGTGAAATCAACTTAGTTGAAATCAAATCTATGGGAGAGTTTTTTAATCCAGAATTACATAAATGTATTGCAGTGGAAGAAGATATTTTAAAAGAAAGTAAAGAAATTATTGGTGTGATTGAAAAAGGATATATGCTTAGAGGCAAGGTTATAAGACCTGCTTCAGTAATTATAGCAAGGTAGACTCATAACGCCAACGATATGTATTCGCTACCGCTGCAGATATATCCGTTGCTTAAAATGATATGATAAGGAGAAGATGAAATGGGAAAGATAATTGGAATTGACTTGGGGACAACTACTTCGGAAATAGCTTACATAGAAAATGATGAACCGAAAATTATTCCAGACTGTTTTGGAAATAGAATTGTTCCATCAGTAGTTGGAAAGAAAGAAGATAATACTGTTATTGTGGGACAGGTGGCTTATAACCAGCTAATACCATCTCCTGAGAGAACAGTGGCAGAAGTTAAAAGACTTATGGGGTCAGATAGTAAAATTACCATGGGAGAAAAGGAATATATGCCCCATGAAATATCTAGTTTAATTTTAAAAGAGCTAAAAAAATACGCAGAAGATTATTTGGGAGAAGAAGTAGAGGAAGCGGTTATAACTGTACCTGCTAATTTTAACAACTCTCAAAGAAAGGTAACAAAGCTTTCAGGAGAAATGGCAGGTCTTAAGGTTGAAAGAATTATAAATGAACCTACAGCAGCAGCCATGGCTTATGGTATTAATAATGCAGATAAAGAAGAAAAAATCCTTGTTTACGACCTTGGTGGGGGAACTTTTGACGTATCTATTTTAGAAATGTTTGAAGGAATATTAGATGTTAAATCAAGTAGGGGTAATGATAGACTCGGTGGAAAGGATTTTGATAGTAGAATAGAAAAATACATAGAAAAAGAATTTGAAAGAATTTATAATCAAAATTTATATAAAAATCTAGATGTCCAAAATAAATTAAGCATAAAATTAAGAGTAAAAGAAGCTGCTATAAATGCAAAAAAAGAATTATCAAATCAACTATCAACAACTATAAATATACCGTTTATTACTGTTATTGATAATAAACCTGTATCTATAAGTATTGAATTGAAAAGAGACAAATTCAATGAATTAACAAAAGATTTAGTTGAAAAAACTACAGAAAAAATTGGTGAAGCTCTAAAAGCTGCCAACTTAAAAGCAAAAGACATTGACAAAGTGCTCTTAGTTGGTGGTTCTAGTAGAATACCTGCTGTAAAAGAGTTGGTGGAAAGTAAGTTTAAGGGAAAAATTATATCAGGAATAAATCCAGATGAAGCTGTTTCCATGGGAGCTGCAATCCAAGCAGGTATAAAAAGCAATCAAATTACTTGTGAAGAAAATCTTATTATAGCTGATAAATGTAGTCATAATTTAGGCACAAGTATAATAAAAATAGGAGATGGAAAAGTAATTAATGGTGCCTTTGATTGTATAATTCCAATAGACAGTAGCATCCCTTGTTCTAAAAAGAAAGTGTATTACACTGCAGTAGATAACCAGGAAGAGGTAAGGATAGAGGTTTATGAAGGAAATGAAGAGCTTGCAGAAGATAATACAAAGATAGGTGACTTTTTACTTAAAGGTGTGCCGAAGAGTAGAGCAGGAGAAGAGAGTATAGAAGTTCAATTTGATTATGATTTAAATGGCATACTAGAGGTGAAGGCTACTATAATGAGTACAGGCAGCTCAATCAATAAAATTATTGACAATTTCAAATTGATTAAGTTGCCACAAGATGCATTAGTAGACGAAAATTTGTATGAAAGATTTAAAGTAGATGAATGGCTAGAATATGATTTGGCATCAGGAGTTAAAAGTACTGTTGAGCTGGCAGAAAAGAAAATTAAAAGCTCTAAAATAGATAAAGATAATTTTAAATATAGAAAAATAGAAAAGCTATTGGAAGAATTAAAGTTGGCAGTGATTCATGATAATGAAGAACTGGTTGAAAAGTATGATGAAGAATTAACTGATATATTATTTGAAGAATAAATTGTTTAACATAAATTTAATATTGATAGTATTGACTAAGGTAAAAGCCCTTGTTACAATGAATATTAATATTTAAATTGTATATAATAAAATCAGGTGATACTTGCTGTATTACTGGGCTTATAATAGGCAGTGGAAAAAATCCATGGGATAGTTTAAAAACTTTCCATGGATTTTTTTATTTTAATAGGGAGGAAAAATATGGACACAAATTATAAAAAGGTTAAGCAAGTTTTATGGATAATATTGTTTGCAAATTTTGGTGTAGCTATACTGAAAATTGTAGTAGGAATGTCTATAAAAAGTGCTAGTATGACTGCTGATGGTTTTCATTCAATATCAGATGGAACATCTAACATAGTAGGGCTTATAGGAATTGGTATAGCCTCAAAGCCAATGGACAAAGAGCATCCATATGGGCATAATAAGTTTGAAGTCATCTCGGGGCTTTTTATTGGTGCAATGCTTTTATTTTTAGGTGGAAAAATAGTTATCGATGCTATTTCCACATTTAAAAACCCAGTTGCTCCAGACATAACTATTGAAAGCTTGATAGCTTTAATTGTTACTTTAATAATTAATATATTTATATCAAATTATGAATATAGAGTGGGTAAAAAGCTAAACAGTTATATACTTGTCTCAGACTCTCTTCACACTAAAAGTGATATTTTTGTAACTATTGGGGTATTAGCAACATTGATAGGTGTAAAATTAGGTTTACCAGCCATAATTGACCCTATAGCATCTTTGATCGTTGCTTGCTTTATATTTCATGCATCTTATGAGATATTTAAGTCAACAATTGATGTTTTAGTAGACAAAGCAGTAATTGATGAAGATGATATAAAGGAAATTCTCAAAGAATTTGAAGATATAAAGAGCTATCATGACATAAGAAGTAGAGGCAGTGAAAGCAATCTTCATATTGATATGCATGTTATGGTTGAACCTGCCATAACAGTGGAATATTCTCATAGTTTAAGTCATCATATTGAAAATAGAATAAGAGAAAAAATTAATCAAAGTGCAGAAGTTATCGTTCACATAGAACCTTACTATGGAGAAAAATAAGCTTTATATACTATAAGTAAAATAATTTTCTAATTTTTGACAAAAAACATTAATATATATTATTATAATATAAGCACAATAATATAAGAGAAGAAGTATTGTTAAAAAGGAGAGAAAAATGATTTCAGAATACTTAACTAAAAAATTCATAATAAATCATGAAAATACGGAAGATCCAAAAACTAGAAACGCCTATGTATATATGGGCAGTATAGTAGGAATTATATGTAACTTAGTATTATCTATTGTTAAAATAAGTGTAGGATTTATAAGTGGCAGTGTTTCTATTACAGCAGATGGTTTTAATAACTTATCAGATATGGCGTCTTCTGTAATAACTATGATAGGTATTAAGATGGCAAATAGACCAGCTGATAGAGAACATCCATTTGGTCATGGAAGAATAGAGTATTTATCAGCATTAGTGGTAGCGTTTATGGTTATGCTTGTAGGTGCTCAATTTATAAAAACATCTATAGATAGAATCATGAATCCTGTACCAATAACTTTTGAAATGATACCATTTATTTTATTACTTTTATCTTTAATAATAAAGTTTTGGCTTAGTAGATTTAATAAATATGTGGGAGAAAAAATAAATTCCTCAGCATTGAAAGCAGCTTCAGTAGATGCCCTTGGAGATGTGTTTACTTCTAGTTGTGTACTAATTTCATTTTTAGCTGCAAAATTTACCACACTACCAATAGATGGTTATGTAGGTTTAGTTGTTTCAGTAGCCATACTATATGCAGGTTATTCTTTAGTTAAAGAGACAATAAGCCCACTTCTTGGTGAAGCACCAGATGAAGAATTGGTAAAAGCAATTAAACAAGGCGTTTTATCTTATGATAATATAATGGGTGTTCATGATTTAATAATTCATAATTATGGTGTAGGTAAATGTATGGCATCTATTCATGCTGAAATACCTTCGAATATTGATTTAATAACAATTCATGAGATTATAGATAGTGCAGAAAGAGAAATTTCACAAAAGCTAAATATATATTTAGTTATTCATATGGATCCAATGTGTATTCATGATGATAAAATAAATGAAGTTAAAGGAAAAGTTCAAAATATACTCTCAAAATT
Source organism: Terrisporobacter mayombei (assembly GCF_020748465.1). GTDB lineage: Bacteria > Bacillota > Clostridia > Peptostreptococcales > Peptostreptococcaceae > Terrisporobacter > Terrisporobacter mayombei. The sequence goes on along the minus strand of NZ_JAHZMP010000001.1, from coordinate 79,658 downwards.
TGATGCTGTAAAATCTATGCATGACTTTAGAATTACAGAAGGAGAAAATAAGATAAACCTAATATTTGATATTGAAGTGGATGCTCACAATATTAATACAAAGAACAAGGAAGAAGAACTTAGAAGTCATCTAATAGAAGCCATTAAGAAAATGAATCCTTTATATAATTGTGTAATTACTATAGATAAATATTTTTAAAAAAATTACTGGGAAGAACCCAGTAATTTTTTATTTGACTTTTATAATTTTTATTGTACTGTAATCGCTGTAATAATCTTTTTTATTATCTGTTCTCACAGCTTTTACTTTATAATAATATGTTTTTTTCTTAGTTACTTTTTTATCTGTATATGTAGTTTTATTACCTTTTGCATAACCTATATAGTGATAATTACCATTTTTAGAAGTTGATCTATATATCTTATATTTAGTTGCTCTGTTAACTTTATTCCAAGACAGATTAACATTTGACTTAGATGATTTTAGAGTAACAGTAGGTTTATATAATTTTGTTATAACCCTAACCTTTGAGTAATCACCATAATAATATTCATTGTTAACTTTCTTAATTACTTTAATTCTATAATTATAAATGGTTCCTGAAGCTCTGCTTTTATCAGTGTAACGAACAGAATTAGATTTTGGATTTTCTTTTATTGTAGTTATTTTATCATATTCTTTAGTTTTAACATTATATCTGTAAATTGCATAACCATAAGATCCTCTTACAGGTTTACAAGAAAGAGTTACCTGTGAAGTAGTATAACTTTCCACCTTAAAACTATTAACTGCCTTAGGTATAATTTTAAATTTAATAGTGTGTTCACCATAATATTTACCAAGACCTGTTATTTTGATAGATGCAGTTCCTATAGATTTATTGTTACTATATTCTACTTTGTAATCTACGCCTTTAACTAATTTAGTTTTTGATGAATACAAATTTCCCAAATCAGGCTTTATATAGTTACCTGTATAAACTTGAGAGGAAATAGTTTTATACTTTAATTTACTAATATTTTCTGAAACTTTTATTTTACATGTATCAAATATATCATTGTCTAATTTAGCTGTGATAGTGGCTTCTCCGGCACCTACTGCTTTTACATTTCCATTTAAATCAACAGTAGCTATATTCTTATTACTTGAAGTCCAAGTTATCTTTTTACTGGCATAATCTGAAGGAGTTATAGTAGCTTTTAAATTTGTAGTATTTCCTTTGTCTAAGTTAAGAGAAGTTTTATTTAAACTTATTATATAGTCAGACACAGTTACACTACACTTGGCAGTTAAATTATTACTTGTTTTAGCTGTAATAATTGCTTTTCCAGGAGAAACTCCAGTCACTGTTCCATTATTATCTACTTTTGCTATGTTTTCATTACTTGAAGACCAGGTAATATTCTTGTCTAAAACATGATAAGGATATAAAGTAGTATTTAATTTAAATGATGAATTATTTGTAGTTAAATTAATACTGCTTTTGTTTAAGGTTATCTTTTGATAAGCTAAAGCCTTACTCATATTAGGAATACCATGTCCGTAATATTTATCCCAACCTTTTGCACCGAAATCTTCTGAACTTGAAATTATTAATGATTCAACTTTTGCAGGAGTCATATTAGGGTTAGCCAGCTTTATTAATGCAGCAATGGCAGAAATATGAGGAGCTGATAAAGAAGTACCATTTTCCTTAGTATAACCACCTTTATAAGAACAAGTTAATATTTCATAACCTGGTGCAGCTACATCAACTGTATTTCCATAGTTTGAAAAGTATGCTATTTCATCTGATTGAGTGGAAGCTGAAGTAACTATTACTGAATCCATATCTGCTGGACATGAATAAGACACATTTTCACTATCATTTCCAGCTGAAGTAACGACAACCACATTTTTTTTAAGAGCATATTCTACCGCATCATGTAAAAAAGAATGGTGAACTCCACCGAAACTTAAATTTAATACATCAGCACCGTTGTCAACGGCATATCTTATTCCTAGTGCTATATTAGATGTACTACCTTTACCATCACTATTAAAAGTTTTTACTGGCAAAATTTTAACATTTAAATTTGGAGTACAGTCTACAAGTACACCAGCCATGGCAGTACCATGTCCATTTAGGTCGTTGGGAGTATTATCATTGTCTAAAAAATCCCAACCATTAGATAAAATTCTATTCTTAAGAAAAGGATGATTTACAATCCCAGAGTCAACCACACCTACAGTGATTTCCTTTGACTTATTAGGTAAATAATTGGCATACTTATCTATTTGAAGACGTTCAACACCCCAAGAATTAAATGAGCTTTTTGATAAAGTAGATTCATTAATGCTCTTTGAACTTTGTGTATTTTCGATTTCCAATTCTATATCAGGCTCAACATATTTTACATTTACATTTGAATTAAGTTTTTCAAAAGCTTCCTTTGTTGACTTTTCACTATCAAACTGTAAAAAATATAAATTATCAGGACCTGATATAATGTCTTTTGCACCCAAGTCAGCTAGATTTAAATTATCAATTTTTGATTTTACTATTAAACGTTTACTGGAATATTTTGAGTTTGAAGATTGCTTTACTTGATTTTCCTCTATAAGATTTGATAATTCACTGGAAAGGTCATCGTAGTTATCTACTTTTTCCATTTGTGGCGAATCTGCATCTGCTATAGTTGTTGTATTTTTCAGAAAAATAAAAGTAAAAGTAAGTATTGAGAAAGTAATTACTATTTTTCTTAACTTATTCATTTGTTCCCCCTAATTTTAAATTTTAAGTATATTATACAATAAAATATGTGGAAATAAATAGAATTTTGTCAATAAAAAAGGAATTTACTATGATTAATAATAGTAAACTCCTTTTCCTATTTATAAAGATAATTTAAAAACTATCTTTTTATATCTATAACGTTTTGAACTAAAGCTCTACATCTTCCACAACCAGACCCTGCTTTAGTAGCTTCTGCAACTTTTTCAACTGTATCACAACCGTTGTTTACTGCACTTACAACATCCGCTAATGATACTTTTTTACATCCACATACTGAAGCTAATATTTCTTCTATTGCCCCAGCACATCCACCACATCCAGTAGCAGCTCCTGTTTTTTCTTTGATTTCTTCTAAAGTTCTTGCACCATCTATCATTGCCATTCTTATATCTATATAAGAAACATTTTTACAATGACATATTATTTTATTTCCTGCCATAATTATTCCTCCGTAATATTATTAATTTATAAATACTGAATCAGTACTTTTAATTTTATACCAAGACATATGTAATTTCAAACAATTATTTTTAATTAATATTAGAAATAATAATAAATTTGAACTAGGTTTTTATTGAATAAAACTAAATATTCTGAATATAGATATTCATATTTACAATTATTCATTTTCTGATATAATTACATTAATAAAAAACTCGGAAATACATGAAATGCCGGGGATTAAATCATGATGAAAGAAAAAATGAATGGAAAGATGTCATAATGAATGAATATATCTTATTAAAACTTGCAATTAATTAAATGATAAATATTATGACTATGAAAATTCTAATCAAAAATGGAGGCAGAAATGGAGACTACAAAGAAAAAATTTAACTTAACAACGAAAATTTTTATAGCATTAATATTAGGTGCAATATTTGGTATAATTCTACATTACTTTGTACCGGCAAGTACTTTTAGAGACAAGATCTTAGTAGATGGAGTATTTTATATAATAGGAAACGGATTTTTAAGATTGATGCAAATGCTTGTTGTTCCTTTAGTATTTTGCTCTTTAGTATGTGGAGCATCAGCAATTGGTGATACAAAAACCCTAGGAAAAGTAGGAATTAAAACTATGGGATTTTACTTAATAACTACTGCACTTGCTGTAGCAGTTGCTTTATCTGTGGCAAAAGTAATTAATCCAGGAATAGGGCTTGATATATCAGCTATAGAACAAACAAAAACTACTATAGCAGAGACTGCAGGCTTTGCTGATACTTTATTAGACATAATACCTAAAAACCCTATACAAGGTTTAGCAGAAGGAAATATGCTTCAAATAATTTTATTTGCCATATTAATTGGTATAATACTTGCAAAATTAGGTAAGAAAGTAGATGTGGTATCTAAATTTTTTGCACAATTTAACGATGTAATGATGGAAATGACAATGATAGTTATGAAGGTTGCTCCTATAGGTGTTTTTTGCTTAATATCTAAAACATTTGCAAACATAGGATTTGATGCTTTTGTACCAATGTTAAAATATATGTTTAGTGTGTTCTTTGCCCTTGGTTTACAATGTTTTGTTGTTTACATGTCAATGTTTAAAGGATTTACAGGTTTAAATCCAGTTAAATTTATAAAGAAATTTGCACCAGTTATGGGGTTTGCATTTTCTACAGCAACATCAAATGCTACAATACCAATGTCAATTGATACTTTAGAGAAAAAAATTGGAGTAAATAAGAAAATATCTTCATTTACTATACCTCTAGGAGCTACTGTAAACATGGATGGTACAGCAATAATGCAAGGTGTGGCAGTTGTATTCGTTGCCCAGGCATTCCATGTGGATTTAACATTTGTTGATTATTTAACTGTTATTGCAACAGCTACATTAGCATCAATAGGTACAGCAGGAGTTCCAGGTGTTGGTTTAATTACTCTTTCTATGGTGTTTAACTCTGTAGGACTTCCAGTGGAAGGTATAGCATTAATTATGGGTATAGACAGAATACTTGATATGACTAGAACTGCTGTAAATATAACAGGAGATGCTGTTTGTACTGCTATAGTTGCTCATCAAAATGGAGATTTAGATAGAGAAGTATTTGAAAATTATGAAGAAGAAGATCAAGCAGCGCTTGCTTAGATATAAAATAGAATGTGGAAATTCTAATATTAAAGGGTGTATCAATTTTGATACACCCTTTTAGCACCTATAATTTGCTTAAACCTTAAGAATTTGTAAAATATCATAAGTTTGTTGACGATATTAAATATTAACAATACTATTTATGATGTAGTTGTATAAATAATTAAAATAATAAATGGCTTTATATAAAAGGAAGGAGAAAATTTTATGAAAAAGATAGGATTGAGATGTTTACTAACTCTAGTATTATTAACATGTTTAAGGCTAGTTTATGTAACAATATATAAAGTGCCTTTTTTTGAACAAGTTTTTATTAGTACATCTATTGGTTTAATAATTGGAATAACATTAGTAGACGTAATTTTAAGTAAATCAAAGGTTAGATAACTTACAATAGAATCTAAAAGAGATTATTGATTTAATAACATAAGTATAAATTATTTAAGGGCGTATCAATTTTGATACACCCTTTATATATAAAACTACAATTTATTTATTTATAAAGTAGCCCTAAACAAAATGAGTTCTTGACTCTCACTACCCTAAGGCCTATTGATAGTATTTATGGTTGGATTTTATATTCAATAAATATCCACCGTTAATAAATAAATTGTAGCCTATTAAATATTATGTAACTTTATTATTATATATACTCTAAATAAAAAATAATAAAATAGCTTGGAATTTATACTTATGAAAATGAAAGGAAGATGATAATGAAGACGTATATAAAAATTATTGGTTATTTGGGGATGTTTATTTTTATAGTGCTAAATATAGTAAATCGCTTAACTGCTATAAATGATATGATTTATGGAATTGTAATGATTTTATCATTAATAATGTTTATCCCTCTTTGTGTGCAAGAAGTGTTGTCACTGAAGAATAAATAAATCATTGCTTATAATATAATTACACCAAATTTTAGACAGAAACGAAGGAGGACTTATAATGGATCATATTTATCCAGATAAATCACATAAAAAAAAGATAAGAGGACAAAGCCGTAAATTTAAGGATATGGAAAATAACATAATAGAATTAACCTCAGAATTTCCTAAAAAAGAAGAGATTTATGAAGATGATTTATGCTATGAAGGAGAGTTGTGGTTTATTGGTGAAATAGAAGTAAAATAAGCCTATATCTTAATGTAAGATATAGGCTTATTTTTGTAATAGAATTCTGTAATAAATCATTAATTTACTTAATCTTCTGATCAATAAGAAAATATATAATCATTGCTGGAAAAACAATAAATGATATGTATTCGATAGGAATTATATTAAGTAATAGCAATAATCCAAGGATTACAATAAAAATACCGGTTCCTATATCTACAAATAAATTTATTTTTTCAGTTTTTTCTTTATAGTATTCTACTGATGTAAAAATAATAATTATTATTCCTAAAACTATGGACATCATACCAGGTGATTTCATAAATATTATATTCCTCCATTTTTATCAAAATTCTTTTAATTTCATTATTCCATAATGTAGGAATTTTTCCTACAAATTAACAGGGACTATGAATTATAAAAAAATTATACTACTTTCTTTATTATAGAAGTGTTAAATTTTCTTAGCATTATAGAATTTTCATTTTTTTCTTTGTGCTACAATTAGAATAAGTTATATTAAAATACGGGGGAAATAGCAATGAAGAAATTTATAAAAATACTAATGATAGTGTTGGTCATTATTGTAGTAATATTGACAAGTGTTTTTTATAAAAGTATAAGAATAAATCAATATATAAAAGAAAACTATTCATTTGATTTAATAAATACAAGTAATTATGAAATATTTCTTTCTGGTGAAACTCACACCATGGAAAAAAGTGATAAGTTTAAAAAAGAATTTTTTACATACTTAAATAAGAAAGCTGGAGTTAAAAACATAATGGAAGAGGCAGGTTTTTGTAATGTACTTTTATTAAATGCGTATATACAAAGTGGGAATGAAGATTATTTAAAATCTTTTATGAATCAACTAAAAGGTACAATGGCCTATACTAAAGAAAAATATGAATTTTATAAATGGCTATATAAATACAACTTACAATTAGATGAAGATTCTAAAATAAATGTGTATGGCGTTGATGTGGAACACGACTTATTGGCTGCAATAAAAGGTATAAAAACTTTAATAGATAAAAATAAACCTGTGCCAAAATCCCTTCAAAGATCAATTTACCTTCTAAAAGAGGAAAATACAGGGTCTGCTAAATACCTGAAAATGGCTTATGAAGAAGATAAAAAATCTTGTGAAAAATATTTCGGTGACAAATTTATATATTTTGAAAATGGAATAAAGAACTTGTATCAAATTGGCGGAGGCGAAGATATGCGTGATAAGGTAATGATGAAGAACTTTTCATTTATATATTCACTAAAAAAAGGAGATAAATTCTTTGGACAATTTGGAAGTGAGCATATATATCAAGATTATATAAATAGTGATTTTCTTACTATGGAAGAAGTAAGATTTGGCACATTGCTCAATGGTAAGTCATCCCCAGTAAAAAATAAAGTTTATTCTTTGTTATGCGTTTATGAAAACAAAGAAGGCAATTTTCCATCAAAGAATTTTTTCAATTATTCTTATTTTGATAATATTAAATCTGATAAGTTTATTGAACTTTCAAGAGAAAAAAGTCCATTTTATCATAAGGAATACTTATTTAATGGAAGTAAAGAAAATAAAGTTACTTGTGATTATATACAAGGGCTTATGATACTTAGAAATTCTAAAAAAACACATGTATATGAAAATTAAAATGTTTTTATGGGGAGAATATATGAATATTAATTTTAAAGAAATAGATAAATCAAATTACAATACTTGTATAAATCTAAAGGTAGGGGATCATCAAAAGAATTATGTTGCAAGTAATGCAGTTTCTCTGGTGCAAGCTTTTTATGAAGAAAAGTTATATCCTATAGGTATTTATAATAATGAAGAAATGGTGGGATTTATATTATATGATTATGACAAAGAACTAGAAGGATGGTCATTTTCTAGATTTATGATAGATATTAATTTTCAAAACAAAGGCTATGGATCAAAAGCTCTGGAAAAGTTTTTAGAGTTTTTTCATAATAAATATCCAAAGGAAAATTTATATACAAGTGTAGAAATAGACAACGAAGTAGCCATGAAGCTTTATGAGAAATATGGTTTTAATAAAAAAGATTCATTTGAATATAAAATTGGTAATACTGTTTATAAAGAATTTAGAATGTTGAAGGAATCATGGTAGTTAACTTACATGATGACTAAAGGAGGATAAATTTGAATAATACTTTTAATAAATCAATTACAGAAATAATAAAAGCTAGACATTCAGTAAGAACTTACAAAGATATAGAATTATCGAAGGATATTATTGAAAAAATAGAATCTTACTTAAAAGAAATTAATAATAGTGAAGGAATCTTTGGTGGGAAAATAAGAGTCAATTTAATTGAAAAAGATGACAATGAAACTAAATTAGGAACATATGGAGTTATAAAAGGAGCTACTTATTACTTAACAGCAGCTTATGACAAAAGTGAAATGGGACTTTATGATTTAGGATACTTATTTGAAAAAGTTGTATTATACACTACCTCACTAAATTTAGGAACTGTGTGGCTAGGAGGAACTTTTAATAAAGGTAAATTTGCAAATGCCATAGATTTAAAAAATAACGAAGTTTTACCAATAGTATCTCCAGTGGGTGTTGAAGCTGATAAGAAATCCTTTATTGCTAAAGTATTTGGTAGTAATACAGATAAAAGAAAAGCATTTAATGAAATATTTTTCAAGAATAATTTTGATACGCCACTTGCTTATGAAGAAGCAGGGGATTTTGGTGAAGTTTTGGAGAATGTAAGATTAGCTCCATCTGCTGTTAACAAACAGCCTTGGAGGATAGTAAAGGAAAATGATAATTTCCATATATATAATGAAGGTAAAATAGAAATGAGCAAAATTGATATGGGTATTGCGCTATGTCATTTTCACTTAAGTGCTAAAGAAAAAGGGCTTAAAGGTGAGTTTAAAGTGTTAAATGATAAAGAAAGTGATAAATTTAAATACTTAGTATCTTGGATACTATAAAATCTAATAAGAATTAAAAAATAGTTTCGAAGTTATTAAGGGGGATTAATAGGAATGAAAAATAATAAATTTATAAATGGGAGTATATTTGTACTAAGTCTTATTTGTTTAATAATATCATGTAAATTATTTTTGAATTTAAGCATTTTTGCAGATGAGTTTAATACATCTCCAGATGTGGTATTAGGTGGGGAGTTCTGGCTTTCTATGGATTGGCTGAGAATAGGAGCATCTGCTTTAATTTGTTTCTTATCAGGTCTGAATTTATTTCAACCTCAAAAGTAACATATTTTCAAATAAATTTTTAATCATGTTAGGGTGAAAGACGAAATGATAAGAGGTAAAAAAAGAAATCCTATTGAAAGATATATAAAACAAAAGAAGGACTATGGATGGCAACTAAAAAGTGAAAATAGTGAAAATATAATATTTGAAAAAGAAGAACCAAATGGAAAGTATTTTCAAACCTTTATGAAAAATGAATTATCTTTTAGCTCTATATTTGTTATAATGTATCTAATTTTTATTAAAAGTATTAATTTAAATTACAACGTAGACTTTTACTATACAGTAACAAGCTACTGGAAAATTTTTATGTTATGTTTTGCTAATTTATTTATTATAATATTTTTAATAATATGCATTGGAGAAATAAATTATTTATTTAAACATAGAGTTAGTATACAAGGTGATAAAAGTGAGTATATAATACCAATAAAGCTAGTAAAAAGAAAAATGAAGTGTGAAAAAGTAGTGTCAATTACTTTATTATCTTTATTTATTATAGGGTTAAGTATCACAATAGGTGCCAACGTTTTATCAAAAGACAAGGTGCCAAATGTTAACCTAAATTTAAATTTAACAGAACTAAATGATAAAATTGAAGGTGAAATTGATAATTCATTAGATGTAAGAAAAACAATATTTGCAGAAGATATTTATTTGAAGCAGATTGTTTATCATCCTATTGACAAAAAGTACTATACTGATCGACTAGTAAAAGGGCGCTTGGATATAGAGTATTTTTTCAGTGATAATAAGTGGGTTTTAAATAAAAGTTTTGATAGTATTTATAATGAATTAAATGAGTACAGTTTATATAAAGAAGATAATAATTCACAAGAGCTTAAAAACTGGGGTGCAAAGAAATTATTTATAGGCGAAAATAAGGAACGTATTATTTTATATGAAGATAGGGTATTAGCTATAGATGGAGATTTTGATTATACAAAAGAAAATATAGATAAAATATTAAAAGCTTGCAATGAGTTGAAAAAGTAAAAATGGCTAGGTTGGATATATTCCTTCCTAGCTTTTTTATTTCAAAAATCATGTGATAAAAAAATAATTAACGAAAAATTGATTTCTAAGACTTACAAAATCATAAAAAAGATATGATAAACATGGTTAAAATTTAGCCTGTAGTACTTATAAATGTTGCAATTAAAAGGTTTTAATATTCTAAAAATTTAGTATATTAAATAAATACTGACTTTTCAAAATAGGATAAAACATTAAAACGGTTGTCATCTATTTAACAATAAATTAAAGAAAATTATATATTCCATGGAAAAATATCTTAGATAATTAAGTTAAAAACTAAATTACCTATAATAAATATTTTTAAATACATAAAAATAATAATTTATTTTAAAAAGTATTGCGAAAACGTTTTTTTGTATTACAATAATCAAGGAATGATTTTTTCATACTTATGAAAATGAACGCAAAATCATAACTAATATTATTTGCATGTGAAAAGGGAGGCAAAATTATGGGACAAAATTTACAAAAGAATTTAGGACTTTCAGCAGCGTTATCAACAGTTATTGGTATGGTTATAGGAGCAGGAGTATTTTTTAAACCTCAGGCAGTTTATACTTTGACTGGAGGAGCTCCGGGTCTTGGAATTCTATCATGGATCTTGGCAGGGATACTTACAATAGCTGGAGGATTAACAGCAGCCGAAGTATCAGCAGCAATACCTAAAACAGGTGGTATGATGGTATACATAGAAGAAATTTATGGTGAAAAATTAGGATTTTTAACTGGGTGGATGCAGAGTGTATTATTTTTCCCAGCAATGATAGCGGCCTTATCAGTAATGTTTGGACAACAAGTTGCTTACTTATTTGGAAATCCATCACTAAGCTTACCTTTTACAATAGGTGTAATAGTGTTTTTAGCTTTTATGAACAACCTTGGTTCAAAAACTAGTGGTGTAATACAAACAGTATCAACAATTTGTAAATTAATACCTCTGATTATACTAATGATATTAGGATTCGTAAAAGGAAATCCATCTTCAGCATCTATAATGACTCCAATGGTAGGAGAAGGAGTATCTCCTATGGGAATAGTTGGACAACTTATGATAGCTGTATTATTTGCTTATGATGGATGGATGAACGTTGGAGCGATAGCAGGTGAAATGAAAAACCCAGGAAAAGATTTACCAAGAGCGATAGTTGGTGGATTAACAGCTGTAATGTCAGTATATATTATAATAAATATAGCTTATCTTTGTGTATTACCTGCAAACACACTAGCAACTTTTGAATCTCCAGCCTCTGCAGTAGCTGAAGTTATTCTAGGGCCAATAGGAGGAAAACTAATTACGTGTGGTATATTAATATCATTATTTGGATGTGTTAACGGATATATTTTAACTGGTTCAAGATCTTTATATACTTTAGGTGTTAAAGAATTAATACCTGGAAATAAATTTATAAAAAAACTTAATAAACAAGATACTCCTGCATATGCAATAGGTGTTATAGTTGTAATTTCAATTATATACTCTTTATCAGGGCAATTTAATTTACTGACAGATTTAGCTATGTTTTCTGTATGGGCCTTCTATGTATTAACTTTTTATGGAGTAATAAAACTTAGAAAAGATAACCCCAATTTACATAGACCTTACAAAGTACCAATGTATCCTTTTATACCTATTCTTGCAATGAGTGGTGGATTATTTGTAATTATAAACCAATTATTCTTTGCAGGTTCATTTAATAGAGGAATGGCAATTGGTAGTATTGTAATAACTTTACTAGGTTTACCTATATATAATTATTTTAATAAATTAAAAGAAAAGGGTCACGGATCTAAAAAAATAGTATAAATTAAATAAAAGCTACTTCAAGCGAAAAAATAGTAGTGATAACTTAAATTATTAAAGTTATCACTGCTATTTTTTTTATTATTACGAATGATATGAAAACAAACTATCAAAAAATGTATCAATTTAAAAATGTGTGAAAATTTTGATTAATTTTAAAAGTATTGCGAAAACGTTTTTTTGTACTACAATAATCAAGTAATGTTTTTTATAGCTATGGCAAATATGGTGTGATTATAATTATTGTTTGCAATTAAAAAGGGAGGAATAGTTATGGAACAAAATTTACAAAAAAATCTAGGTCTGTCAGCAGCACTATCGACAGTTATTGGTACGGTTATTGGAGGTGGAGTATTTTTTAAATCCCAAGCAGTTTATACCTTAACAGGGGGAGCTCCGGGACTGGGAATTTTAGCCTGGATATTAGCCGGTGTACTTACAATAGCTGGTGGGTTAACGGCAGCTGAAATATCAGCAGCAATACCTAAAACAGGTGGTATGATGGTATACATAGAAGAAATTTATGGGGAAAAATTAGGTTTTTTAACTGGATGGATGCAAAGTTTATTGTTTTTTCCAGCAATGATAGCAGCTATATCAGTAATGTTTGGACAGCAAGTTGCTTATTTATTTGCTAATCCTTCATTAAGTTTACCTTTTACAATAGGTGTAATGGTATTTTTAGGTTTTATGAATAATTTAGGTTCAAAAACTAGTGGTATAATACAAACAGTATCTACAGTCTGCAAACTAATACCTCTAGTTATATTAATCGTATTAGGTTTTGTTAAAGGAAATCCATCTTCAGCATCTATAATGACTCCAATGATTGGAGAAGGATTATCTCCTATGAGCATAATGGGCCAACTTATGATAGCTGTATTATTTGCTTATGATGGATGGATAAACGTAGGGGCTATAGCTGGTGAAATGAAAAATCCAGGTAAAGATTTACCAAGGGCTATTGTTGGTGGTTTATCTGTTGTAATGGCAGTATATGTTATAATAAATATATCATATCTTTGTGTATTGCCAGCAAGTGAATTAGCAACTTATGACGCTCCAGCTTCTGCAGTTGCCGAAGTTATTCTAGGACCAACAGGTGGGAAATTAATAACATGTGGTATATTAATATCATTATTTGGATGTGCTAATGGATATATTTTAACTGGTTCAAGACCTTTATACACTTTAGGTGTGAAAGAATTGGTGCCAGGAAGTAAATTTATAAAAAAACTTAACAAACAAGATACTCCTTCATATTCAATAGGTGTTATCATAGCAATTTCAATTGTGTACTCAATATCAGGTCAATTTAATTTACTTACAGATTTAGCAATGTTTTCTGTGTGGGCTTTCTATGTGTTAACTTTTTATGGAGTGATAAAACTTAGAAAAAATAACCCAAATTTACATAGACCTTATAAAGTGCCAATGTATCCTTTAATACCTATTATTGCAATGTGTGGAGGATTATTTGTACTAATTAATCAATTATTTTTTGCAGGTTCATTTAATAGAGCATTGGCAATTGGTAGTATTATAGTAACTTTACTAGGTTTACCTATATATAATTATTTTGATAAATTAAGAGTAAAGGATTTTGGAACTGAAAAAATAGGATAGACTTTATAAATGTAAACGAAGAATAGAATAGACCCATAAATGTAAACGGTTACAAATAAAAGGATAGTTGTGATAACTTAAATTTTTAAAGTTATTGTACTATCCTTTTTATTATTAGACAGAAATTATAAGAATAAATTATCTTAAGATATATTTATAAAGTAGAATGAGAATATATTTTATAGTAAAATTATGGTGTGAAAGTAACTTACAAGAAATTATTTTAAAAGTAAGAGGCATAGGGGGAAAATAATGAAAGAAATTAAAATTTGGAAAATGATTTTGATTTATCTTGGAACTACATTTTTAGTTACATTTGGTGTAATAATATATTCATTTTTAAAAGGTATACCAGAAATGAATGATTTACAATTGTCATTTATTTTATCTTTATCAGTATTGCTGGTTACCTTAATATCAGGTAGAGTAGGTATAAAATTAGCAAAAGAAAGGTTTAATAACTTTAAGAAAGTTGCTAGTATAAAAGAAATAATAATAGTAGTAGCAACTCAGATATTTTTATCAATAGGCCTTTCTAATTTAAGTTTAGGATTTGTATCAATTACTGATAAAAATAAAGCTTTAGAGGTGGCAAATGATACTTTTGGAAACCCAACTAATAATACAGAATTGTTAATATTCCTAATTTCTATAGTAATAATAGCCCCTCTTTTAGAGGAAATAATTTTTAGAAGAATTGTTTTTAAAAGATTAAATATGAGATTTAGCTTTATTATTTCTGCAATTATATCATCTTCGATTTTTGGTATTGGGCATGAGTTTTTAGGTGTATTAGGAGCTATAGTCTTTGGTGTAGCTTGTTGTTTATTATACATAAAATATAATAACTTATTAGTGCCAATGGCAGTTCATGTTGTAAACAATTTATTAGCAGGAATTTTTACAAGTATAAGTTATTTTAATGGAAGTTTAAATGAGAAAATAATTGTTATAACAAGTTTTGATATTAAAATGAACTTTGTTGTAGGTACAATTTTAACAGCTATAACATTAATAATATTTATTAGATTTATTATTACAAATAAGCAGTATTTAAAAACTAATAGAGATAGATTACAAATTTCATAGTTTTCTCTTAATGTTAATATATGAAAAAAATATAATTGATTTAATATTAATATTGTGATAAGATTTCAATATAATTCAATTTTATATTTTAGTTTTCTAGGGTTCCGCAGTTTATGACTGGCTGGTCCGAGAGAAAACGCACAGTTATTGTGTACACGGAAGGATAAAAGCCTGGGAGATATTTTTAATAATATTCCTATGGCTTTTTTTATTACTATTTTTAAGGAGGAATAATTTCATGAAAAAATTTATAATTGAAAAAGATTTTTGTGATTTATTTCCAAATGCAAAGATAGGTATAATAACTTGTTATAATATTGATAACAGTATAAAAGATGAAATTAAATATAAAGAGATGATTATACATTCAGAAATAGAATCTTTAAAATATTTATCAAATGAGGAATTTAGTAGCAATGAAGTTATAAAAGTATGGAGAGATGCTTTTAAAAAATTTAAAACTAAAAAGGTGGTGAGAACCTCTATAGAAGCATTATTAAAAATAGTTTATAATGGATATCATATAGGTACAATAAATCCTTTAGTTGATATTTATAATTCTATATCACTAAAATATGCCCTGCCTTGTGGAGGTGAAGATATAGATACATTTTCTGGAGATGTAAGATTAACCAAAGCAGTTGGTAGTGAAAAATTTGTTACTTTAGGCTCAAATGAAAGTACACCACCATATGAAGGAGAAATAATATATAAAGATGATGAAGGTACCATTTGTAGATGTTGGAATTGGCGTGAATCAGTAAGAACTATGATAACAGAAAATACAAAAAATGCTTTTTTGTGTATAGAACTAGTTGATGAAAATAGAGTAAAAGAATTTGAAAATGCCTTAGAAGACTTGGCAAAAACAGTTCAAGATAATTTAGGTGGAACATATAAGATTTCAATTATGGATGTTAATAATAAAGAAATATCAATAATGTAGTTTTGTAAGATGAAAGATATGAAGAAATTTCAAAAGAATTAATAAATTTATTAGTAAAATAAAATATCATAATTATTCACCACCGGGTGAGTATAAGAATGTATCAAGGTTCTCCGTAGGTCTTAGAAGGAGTGCTTTGATACTTTTTTATTAGGAGGCAATATGAAAGAATTAAAAATTAAATTTATGAAGTATGTTAGTTTAAATGTTATGGGAATGATAGGTATTTCATGTTATATTCTTGCAGACACATTGTTTGTTTCCAAGTCTCTTGGAACTGTAGGTCTTGCATCACTAAACTTTTCAATACCTGTTTTTAGTATTATACAGGGTATTGGACTGATGATAGGTATTGGTGGCGCAACTGACTATTCGATTAATGAACAACAAAAGATCAGTAATAATACATCATTTACTCAGTCATTATATTTGGGTGGAATAATGTCTATTATATTTGTATTGTTAGGTGCTTTCTTTGCAAAAGAATTAAGTACATTGCTAGGTGCAGATGAAGCAACACTTTCATTGACGAAGACTTATTTGGCTACCATAATGTTATTTGCGCCATTTTTTATTTGTAACAATATTTTGCTGGCTTTTATTCGTAATGACAATAATCCTAAATTATCAATGATAGCCATGCTTACTAGTAGTTTGGCAAATATAATTTTAGATTATGTTTTTATGTTTCCTTTTTCAATGGGGATTTTTGGGGCAGCATTGGCAACATCACTTTCACCAATAATAAGTTTATGTATATTATCAATACATTTTATTAAGAAAAATCAAAACATTCATTTTGTAAAAAGTAAAATATTATTTTCAAAGATATATCATATTATGACATTAGGACTTTCATCACTTATTGGAGAACTGACGTCAGCAATATCTTTAATAACATTTAATCTAATTATACTAAGAATTGATGGAAACACAGGTGTAGCAGCATATGGTATAGTAGCAAATGTGGCACTTATTGCTACATCCATATTTACAGGAATATCTCAGGGAATCCAACCCTTGTCTAGTGAGTATTATGGTAAGGGAGATATGATGTTGGTAAATCGTATTTTACGCTACTCGATGACAACTACTATAATATTTGCGGTTTTAATTTATACAACTGTTTATATTTTTACAAATCAAATTGTGGCTATATTTAATAGTGAACACAACATGAAACTTATGATTATAGCTTCACAAGGAATGAAAATATACTTTTTAGGTTACTTATTTGCTGGAATTAATATAGTATCTTCTGCATTCTTTAGTTCAATATCAAATGCAAAACAAGGTATGACTATATCTATTTTAAGAAGTGCTTTAATCCTTATCCCTACTGTTTTATTTTTAAGTATTATCTTTAAAATGGATGGTATTTGGTATTCTTTTGTAATAACTGAATTAGTGGTGTTTATTATAAGTAGCATATTCTTAATTAAGATGAAAAATAAGTATAAAGAAGTTGTATAAAAAATTAAAAGTAGCAACTATTTTGGGACATTCCAAAGTAGTTGCTATTATTAATTAATGAAAAAGATTAATATATATCAAAAGAATAACTTAATGTGAAAAAATAATTATTCTAATATAATATATAATTAAGAAGTTATTAATTGTTTATAGCTTAAGAAGGAGGATTAGAAAATGATTCAATCAATAGTGCATATTGCTTTAGTTGTAAAAGACTATGATGAAGCAATAGAATTTTATACTCAAAAACTTCATTTTACATTAATAGAAGATACATACCAACCTGAGCAAGATAAAAGATGGGTAGTAGTATCTCCACTTGGTTCAAATGGAACGACAATTTTACTTGCAAAAGCATCAAAAGAGGAACAAGAGCCTTTTATAGGAAATCAAGCTGGGGGAAGAGTTTTTCTTTTCTTAGGAACTGATGATTTTTGGCGTGATTATAATGAAATGATAAAGTTAGGAATAGAATTTGTTAGAGATCCTAAAGAACAGGAATATGGAACTGTTGCTGTTTTCAAAGATTTGTACGGTAACTTATGGGATTTAGTTCAGTTTAAAGAAAATCATCCAATGCATAAAAGAGTAAAATTCTAGTTATTAAAATTATATAACAGTATGGAAGGTGAATTAAAATGTGTATTGAAAAAGTAAATGAGATTCATACAAAAAGATTAATTTTAAGAAGATTTAGTAAAGATGATTTGAATAATTATTATAATATTTTAAAACAAGAGCAGGTTACCAAGTGGTTAGGAACAGGGAAAAGAAAAAGTTACGATGATGTTAAAAAAACGATTGAAGTCATTGGAAATCACTGGATACAGAACAATTATGGTGTATGGGCTGTAATAAATAAAGAGAACAATGATCTTATTGGACATTGCGGATTAAAAAATATTGATAATACTAAGGACGTAGAATTACTATATGCTTTTGATCCAACAAGTTGGGGAAATGGTTATGCTACTGAATCTGCAAAAGCTGCAATTGAATTTGCTAAAACCAAGACTGACTTAAAAAAGTTAATAGCAATAGCATATCCTGATAATAGAAAGTCTCGTAATGTTATTGAAAAAGTTGGATTTCAATATAAAGGGATGCAAGAACATTTTGGAGCAAATTTATCTTATTATGAATTAGATTTATATAAGTAAAATAATAAATTTTAAAAACACATATGTTAATAAATTTACGAAGGATATAGTTGAAAGTTCAACTATATCCTTGTATAATGTAATTAGTTGAATTTTCAACTAATTTGAGGAGGATGAACAAAATAGAAAAATTAACTAATGACATACTAAGAGAAATAGGTAGTTTATCTAGAGCAATACATTCTATAAGTGATATAAAATACAAAGAGCTAAAATTACAAAAAGGGCAGTTTATTTTTTTGACTAGGATATGTGAGAATCCTGGCATTAACTTTGTAGACTTATCAAACATGTTAAAAGTAGATAAAACTACAACAACAAAAGCAGTTCAAAAATTAATTGAAGCTGGATATGTAGATAAGAAACAAGACGAAACAGATAAAAGAGGATATAAATTGTTTCTTACAGAAAAGTCGCTTGAAGTATACAATCTGATAATTGAAGAAGAAAACAAAAATATAGAAGTCTGTTTAGAGGGATTTGCAAAAGAAGAAAAAATAGTAGTAAATAAGTTAGTAAAAAGAATGAGCAAAAATATAGAAGAAGATTGGAAAAATAAAAAAAGGTAAGAGGGAGAATTTAAAATGATAAGAAAAGCTAGTTTAAATGATGTAAATAATATAATGGATATAATAAAATCAACAGTGAAAGAAATGAAAACTTACAATAATACTCAATGGGATGAAAATTATCCTCAAGCTAAAGATTTTACAGAAGATGTAGAAAGTGGAGATTTATATGTACAAGATGAAGATGGTCAAATAAAAGGGTTCATCTGTATTAACTATATAGAGCCAATAGAATATGAAGATTTAAGCTGGGGATCTAAAAATAAAGCCATGGTAATACACAGAATGGCAGTTAACACTAATCATAGACAGCAGGGAGTAGCTACCAAGTTAATGAATTTTGCAGAAGAATTAGCCCTAGAAAATAATGTTGTATATTTAAAAACAGATACTTATTCAACAAATACAAAAATGAATTCTTTGTTTAAAAAATGTGGCTTTAATCTTGTGGGAGAAATGAGTTTTCTAGGAAAAGAAAAACCATTCTATTGCTATGATAAATTATTAAAAAAGTAAAGCTAATAATGTTGTTATAAAAGGATAGAAGAAACTATTAAGTTATCTTTCTATCCTTTTTTTTGTTGATTTAAAATAGTTGTAAAATAGTGTTTTAGAAACTGTTACTATATAGTAAAATTGTAATTAAGTAATGCTTATAAATATGAGATTATATGAAAGAAAGAGATTTGAAAGCAAGGAGAGGGATATGAGGAAATGGTTATTTATGTAAATTTAAAGAAAATTGGGGGTAGAAATAAAAAAATAGAAAAAAAAGAGTTTCATTTGGAAAATACTCCAAAAACTACGAGGGAATTAATAACAGAAGTAGTGAAAACTTCAGTAAAAAATTACGTTGAGGAAAAAGAAAAATTAATAGATTACTTAGAGTTAAACGAAATAAAGGATAAAGCACAGGTAGGAAAAGTAGCAAACAATAGTGACTTTGATGATAGACTTCCTGACTTACAAAGTGCCATTGAAAATGCTTTGTTGTCCTTTGAAGATGAAATAGTGAGGATATTTCTAGAGGATGAAGAGCTAAAAAACTTAGATGAAAAAATAAATTTAAAAGAAAATAGCAATATAACTTTTATAAAAATGACAATGTTAAGTGGAGGAATGTGGTGATAATATGGAACAATCAGATAAAATAAGAAAGCAACATAAAGAAGAAATTAATAAAAAAATAGCAAATATGGATAAAAAACATCAAAAGATTTGCAGACGAATATATAATTCCTATTGTACTGAGTATTGGAGTAGTAGAAGTGACGATAATTTAGAAAGTACTATCATAGAAAAATTCAAAAATAATATTTATGAAAAACCAAGTGATATATTTAGAGATGAAAATAAGATAATACTTGATTTGTTTGTGGAAGAGAAGTTACAAGATAAATTCCTTCATATAATTGATAAGTTAAATAAATTTCAACTGGGTGATAGTTATTACAGAATAAGTATGAGAATTAGCGATTATGGACCAAAGATTGGTGAAGTATTTCGTATAATGTGTAATTTTAGTAAATTCTCATTCGTAGAGTATCCTTTGATAGATATAATTAAAAATGAAGTAAGCGATGGTGTAAGAGAGTTTTTAAAAGACAATTTAAAGGTAGATGATTTAATAGCCGCCACTTTAGATTTTAATAATGAAGAATTGGAAAATACATTAGAAGAAGTAATACTTTCTGAAAATAATACTTACATAGTAAGTGTTGATATAATTAGAGGGATTATAAAAAGTGATAATAAAAAGATGCACAAACTTATTGGAGATTTTTTACTTGCAGCAAGACTTCAAGAAGGTGTTAGACAAGCAATTTGTGAAAACATGGATTGTGGTGTAAGTGAGTCATTTATTTATCTTTTAGAAATAATTGATGAAAATGATTTGATAAGGTTTTCTTCGGTGAAACGTGCAGTTTGTACATGGATAGGACTTTACGAAGAAGAAAATGTACATAGGGTAGTACCTAAGATATGTTCACTTATGCTAAAGTCACTGAAAGATGAAAACGTTATTAAAGAACTTTTAGAAAGTAAAGACGCTATAGAGTTTATGGTGGGACTTTGGGCCATGGGGTTTTATGATTTAAAAGATGTTTTCAAATTTGCAAATGAACTCATGGAAGATGGAGATGAAGAAAAATTAATAGGGATTTCTCATTATTTAAGAATGATACAGTTATGCGAATATAACTATGAATGTAGTAAGAAAATAGTCAAAAAATATTCTCATAATTTGAAGTTAATTGCATCTTACTTAGACTTTTATAAAGGTGAAATTTCCAGTGTATATTATTTCTTTACAAAGCGTGAAAAAGGAATAAGTAAATATTTATCTGATGAAGATAGAAAGACTTATTTAAATAAATTATTTAAAAATGAAGAAGAAGCAAGATCTCAGTATAATATTTTATATAAAATATTTAAAAATATGAAAAAATCCAAAGAAGTTTATGCAAAAGAAAGTTTTCCTTATGAAAAAATAGAGTTATCTAAGTCTACACTAGCTTATATAATTTGTAATATTACTTATATATTAAATGATGAAAAGTTAATAAATGAATGTTGTTCAATTATAAAAAATATAGATTCTTATGAAAGAGACAAGTTTGTGGATTTATTACTTAAAAACCCACAAAATAAAAAACAAAGAGAAGCTTTAATTTCTATTGTAGGCGATAGAGATCCCTATACGTTTAATAAAGCATTTAAAACTTTAAAGAAGTTGGATCTGGAAAAAGAGGACTTTGAAAAATTAGAAAAATTCTACACTAGAAAAACAGGTGAGATAAGAGCAAATGTTACAGTTTTGATGATGAAAGCTGATGATGATTATTTAAATGAATCCATAGATAGACTTTTAAAGTCGTCTAAGGAAGATGTGAGAATGGGAGGACTTGATATATTAGTATCATTATCAAAAGATAGAAATAGATTTAAGTTTTATAATGAAGTAAAAAACAAAATGCTAAAACTTGAAAGTCCTAGTGATAGAGAGGAAATAATAATAAATTCCCTACTAAATATTAAAAAGCCTAAGCCTGATAATAAATACAACTTATATGATCCTAAAATAAATATGGATATGACAAAAGTGGAATATGAAGTAAAGAAGCTGGAAATAGAAGCTGAGGATAGGGACATAAAAGAAATATTTACTATGGAAAAAGAAGAAGCTTTATTGATTATTAAAAAATTATCTTTAGTTATAGAAAAAAATAAAACAAAGTCATATAAAAACTTATATGGATGTGAAGAAATTTTAGGAAATGATATAGATTACATGGATTATGATGATGACAAAGTACCTGTTGAAAGACTTCCATATAGAGATTTATGGGTTGATTTTTATAATGAAAATATAGGAAATTTCGAAAAATTAATGAACCTAAAATTATATGCAACAAGAGAAATTAAAAGACTTGGATTATATAAGAGATCTGCTCATATAATAGAAAATTTACTGGGGAAAAATCCTTATATAGATATAAGTGAAGTAAAATATAGACGTTCCATAGTGTTTATTATAGATGTACTATATGAAACTTATTTAGATAAAAAACTTTTATTTGAAATGTCTAAAAAAGCTTTAGTAAATTTAAATGAAAAAGTTAACAGTCAGTTTATGTCATTGGAGAAAATGAAAGTACTTGCTAGAGGACTTGATTGTTTTGAAAGTGACAAAGAATATTTAGATAGCTTTTTGCTTAGATATAAAATAGACAGGTTATATAAATTTAAAACATTATGTGATGAATATGAAATTAAAAGTTTAACTAATATATTTGATTATATTAAATTACATGAAATTGGATTAATAAAAGAAGAAGACATATACAAAGCTTTATTTGAAGAATTACCATTTAAACAAAATTTAAATTTACTTAGTAAAATAGTAGACTTCTTGTACGATTCAAGTAACAAAAGATATTTAGATGATGAATATGAAATATATAAAAAGTACTTTAAAGAAGAAAGATTTGATCTGATTTATCCTATATATACAAAAATAACAGATGCAATTTTGAATGTGGAGCTAAATAGAGGAGAGAGTCCTACAGACTTTTCTAAAATTATAAATAATATAAAAGTTATATTTTCCAGCGAAAAATTTGTACGAATATTAAAAGCTTTAGGTAATGATAAACTAGTTAGAGATTACTATTATTACTCTGAAATAAATTCAAGAAAAGAAGTTTTAAGTTATCTTCTAAAAATATGTAAACCATTAAAAACTGATAACAAAGATAATTTAGCAAAGTACTTGGAAAACACAAACA
The DNA here is from genome assembly GCF_020748465.1 of Terrisporobacter mayombei. Lineage (GTDB taxonomy): Bacteria > Bacillota > Clostridia > Peptostreptococcales > Peptostreptococcaceae > Terrisporobacter > Terrisporobacter mayombei. The sequence continues at coordinate 56,393 of NZ_JAHZMP010000001.1, read as the reverse complement.
TAAGCAAAGAAAGATTAATAGAAGCAGTTATGTATAATCTAGACTGGATAGATATAATATCTGATTATCTACAACTGAAGGATTTAAAAAAGGGCGTTTATTATTTCTATGCTCATATGAACGACGAATATATAGAAGATAAAGCAGTTGCAATGATTAAAAAATACACACCACTGGAAATAGAAGAACTTAGAAGTGGAGCTTTTGATATAACTTGGTTTAGAGAATGTTATGAAAGCCTTGGTGAAGAAAACTTCAAAATGCTATATGAAGCTGCAAAATATATTACTGATGGAGCAAAACATACAAGAGCTAGACATTTTGCCGATGCAGTTACAGGGAAACTGAACAAAGAAGAAATAAAAAATAAAGTAATTGATAAAAGAAATAAGGATTTATTACTAGCTTATAGCCTTATTCCTTTGGAAAATGAAGAAGATTTACTTCAAAGATATGAATATATAAATCAGTTTTTAAAAGAAAGTAAACAATTTGGTGCCCAAAGAAGAGCCAGTGAAAAAACAACCTGTGAAATGGCAATTAGAAATCTAGCTATTAACAGCGGGTTTAATGATTCTATGAGACTTATTTTAAATATGGAAAATAAACTAATGGAAAGTATGAATGAGTATTTTGAAGAAAAAATAATAGATGATATTTCATTAAAAATGATCATAGATGAAAATGGTAAAAGTGACATAGAATGTGTGAAAAATGATAAAAAGTTGAAAGCTATACCAGCAAAATATAAAAAACATGATTACATAATCACATTAAAAGAAAAAGACAAAGCTTTAAAAGAACAATACAGAAGAACTAGAAAAATGATGGAAGATGCAATGGAAAATAAAGAAGAATTTTATTTTGAAGAAATAAAAAATCTAATAAATAATCCAGTGGTTAATCCTATTTTAAGGAACTTAGTTTTTATAAATAATAATGAAGCTTTAGGATTTATATGTGAAAATGGACTTGAAAATTTTGAAGGAACAGAATTTAAGTTAGATGACAAAGAGAGCATAAGAGTGGCTCATGTTTATGATTTATATAAAAATGAAGTTTTACATAAATACCAAAAGTACATATTTGAAAATAAAATAAAACAGCCGTTTAAACAAGTATTTAGAGAACTATATGTGAAAACTTCTGATGAACTTAACAAAGACACCAGCTTAAGATATGCAGGAAATCAAATTCAAACTAGAAAAACAGTGTCAACTTTAAAAAGTAGAGATTGGATTTGTGATTATGAAGATGGACTGCAAAAGATTTACTACAAAGAAAACATTGTATCAAGCATATATGCAGTGGCAGATTGGTTCAGTCCAAGTGACATAGAAGCTCCGACTCTTGAAGGTGTAACTTTTTATAATAGAAAGACTTTTGAACCTATAAAAATAAATGAGGTTCCAGATATTATATTTAGTGAAGTTATGCGTGATACTGACTTGGCCGTAAGTGTGGCTCATGTTGGCGGAGTAGATCCTCAAACTAGTATGTCTACCATAGAAATGAGAAGAGAAATATTTAAATTTAATTTAGAATTATTCAAACTTGATAACGTAATATTTGAAGATAGATTTGCCATAGTTAAAGGAGATAGGGGAGAGTATTCTGTTCATCTAGGAAGTGGAGTTGTTCATCAAATTGGAGGAAGTGCAATAAATGTGGTGGCAGTGCATTCTAGTCATAGAGGAAAGATTTTCTTACCATTTATAGATGAAGATCCAAAAAGTGCAGAGATTATGTCAAAGATAGTTTTGTTTGCACAGGATAAAAAGATAAAAGACCCATATATACTTGATCAGATAAAAAATATTGATTAAAAATTATTAATAGATAGAACGAGGAAGTTTAAAAAGGGATATATAACATAGATGGTTATATATTTAGGGTAAAATTGGTATATATATTATACACTATAAAATCTATGCTATTTAATTATTAATAAAAAAGGGGGGAATAAGTATGGGTATTGAAACTTTTCCTTGGATTTACTTTGTAGTTGTAGTAGCAATTGTAATTGGATATATTGGTGTAAGATATTATAAAAATAATAAAAAGTAATACACTACCATTTTGCTACATACCAAAGAGAGGGATATTTTCCCTCTCTAATTAGGTTAAATTTAAACAACATCTTTAAACATAGTTTTAGGTTAAAATATGAAATATTAATAAATTTGAAATGACTCTATCTTAGTAAATATTATAAAGTTAAGATAGAGTTATTTGTAATGGAATATTAAATACCATTAAAATCAAAATCTAAAATTTTTATTATGTTAGGCTATAATTAATATAAATAAAAGTATAAATATGGTTTTAAATTATGTATTAAAGAAAAAATTAGAATTTTAGGAGGGGAAAATGAATTTAGATGAGTTAAGGTTGGACTGTGCAATAAAGCAAAAGAGAGGGCTTCATATTATTATCGCTTCAGTTATTATATGGGGAGCAATTTTACTTGTACATATGTCATCAATGAACATATTGACTAAAAATTTATTTACATTTATTTGTACAGCACCATTATTACCAATTTCATATGTTATTTCAAAAGTAATTAAAGTGGATTTTCAAAATAAGGAAAATCCCTTGACCAGTTTAGGCGTATTATTTTCAGTAAATCAAATAGTATACTTACTTATTCCCATGTGGATATACCCTACCATACCAGACAAAATGTTAATGGTTATGGCAATAATTTTTGGAGCTCATCTTATGCCTTTTGGTTGGTTGTATAAATCAGAAACATATTTTGTTTTATCTGTTATTATTCCAATATCAGCATTACTTGTAGGTCTTAATTTTACACCAGTTATTCTCGCTATTATGATGATATTATTTGAAATAATTTTTTGCATATGTTTAATTTTTGAAAATAAAAAATTGAAGTTTGAGTTCTAATTTAGCTGATTGATAGGTAAGTAGAAACTCGTAAAATGAAGCGAAATGAACAATAGCTATATATTACGAGTTAGTAATACAAAATTTAGTTAAAGGGAAGTGATATAATGCCACAGATGAATAAGGGTGGGAAAATTATATTAAGAGAAGATTTAACTATTAATCTACCTACACAAGCAATTTCAGAGCACGATATTACATCGGAAGGAAAAGTATACCTAGTTTCTGGAAGTAAAACAACAGGAGGATTTGCAGAGGGGGAGTAATATATGATAAAAAAGAATTTGAAATTAATAAGTGTTTTATTGATGGGTTTAATTATGGTAGGGTGTGCAGGTCTAGGGGATTATGAAATAGAGTTAATAAATGGATATAGAGTAATTCGAAGCTCAGCAGAGGATATAATTATTTATCCTGAAGACAGTGATTTTGATGGAATAAAAATACCTTCAGTAGATAGTGAAAAAGAATTTAAAGAGTTTGATGAAGACAAAGTAGATGATGAGAATGAATATGTAGTGCAAGTAGGACATGATAAAAATAGATATATAGTTGCAAAGACTAATTTAAATGTATATTACATAATAGATACTAAGGAAGTAGTTAAATATGGACCTTTGACAAATATTGAATTTGATAAAGAAAAAAATAAATTAAATATCCCGTCAAGCATAGAACTTAAAGACTTAGATGAATATGAACAAGATCATGATCTACCAGAAAAGATTTTGTTAATTGAAATTTTTGGTATATTTCCTTTTTTATGGGTGTTAGTATTGCCATTTAATTTTATTTTTAATTCAATAATATTAGTTATTATTTTAAAAGTAATGAAAATGAATTTGAAAGAAATAAAGAATATTTATAAACTATCGAGTTTTAAAATATGTTTTTCAACTTGGTTATCACAATTGATTGGTATTGTTATAATGCGTATTCCTATGTTTATTGATGACTTTGAAAATCTAAATAAAACAATATATTTTATAATAAAAGAATCATTAGCAATTGCAACAAATCCTTTTGATAACATATATTCTTTGATTTTTTTATTAATGCTTATAATCATAATAGGTATAATGAATTATTTATTTGTTTATAGATTTTCGTTAAAAGAAGTATACAAAAATAAATATATAGATCAAAAACAAATAAAAAAAATAGCATTATTATTTGCTATATTCAATATTCCATATTTTCTTTATTTTTCAATATCATTTTAGGTAAAAATTTTTAATTAATTAAGTACGCAATAGTTATATAATGCGAAGTAGCGGCATTTCCGATATCATATAGATAAACAGGAATTTGTGAAGGAGATATGTAAATGGCTTGGTTAAATATATATGGATTAATTGCTATGATAATAATTATGATACCTAATGTTATATTTGCAATGAAAGAGAAAAATTTTGAAAGTAAATATAATAATAAGGTAGTTGAACTTATTGAGCAGATAGGAAGATTTGGGTCAATGGGTTTAATGATTTTTAATATACCATTATTAGATTATGGTTATTGGTTTACTAAAGGAAAGGTTTTATATGTGTCTTCAATCGCTGTATTATCAATATTATATTGCTTTGTATGGTTTTTATATTTTCAAAAGGCGTCAATCGAAAAAGCAATACTACTTGCTATTATTCCAACGATACTATTTTTACTAAGTGGAATAATACAAGGAAAAGTATTATTAATCTTATCAGCAATACTTTTTGGCATAACACATATTATTATAACTTATTATAATAATCGATAAATTCCAATTTATCGAATAGTTACAGTGAGCAATATTAATCTAATGCGAAATAAAGAAACGTTTGATACTATTTGATAAATAGTAATTTTTAGTTGAGCTTAATGAAACCACTCTATCAGAGTATATACCAAATATTATGATAGAGTGATTTTTTATGATTAAAAGAATCTCGTGGAGAAAAGAAACTTTCGCAAAGTCAACTTACAGAAATGGTTGGTGTTTCAAGAAATACAATTAGCTCTATTGAAACAGGGCAGTTTAATCCTACTGCAAAGTTAGCATTAATTTTATGTATAGCACTTGATAAAAAATTTGAAGAATTGTTTTATTTTGATTAGAGAAATTAAATCCAATATATATTATGATTTTATAAGTATGCACAAGTATGTAGGAATTTGAGGTGAAATAATATGGACAAATATACAAAAGAAGAATTAAAAGAAGCATTAAATGTTGTAACATCATCTATAAAAAACTGTGAAAAGATGCATCCAAAATTTGAAGAAGGTACATCACAACATACACTTCTTAAAAATAGGATAAAAGCATTGTATATATCAAAATCATTAATAGAAGAAGAAAATATTAAAGAGAAATATACAAAGGAAGAGATGGAAAAAGCTATGGCTCCAGTTTCATCAATTATCAGCAAATGTGAAAAAGCAAAGATAAAAGCAGTGGAAGGTACAGGAAATCATACTAGGCTAACAAAAATTATAAAAGCCATGTATATTTCAAAATATTTAATTACAAAAGAGATAAGTGAAAGAGATTAATATTTATATAAAGTAGTTCAAAATGAGCTACTTTTTTTGTGCTGTAATATAATATTTTATAACATTCAATAATATTGAATTTAAAAAATATGATGTTGATTAAAATAAAAAGCAAAAGTTGAAAACAAGCAAAATTTGAGGAAGCAGAAGGGCTTCTATATAATTTTGTTGAAGATATAAGAGAAAATGAGCGGTATTGGTAATTATAAATTCTAAATGATTTTAAGGGGGATATATGAAAAAATATATATTATTGTTAAGCTATGTGTTTGTAGTAACTATTTTTTTAGTAGGATGTAAATCTAATAATATAAGTGATGAAATAACTATAGATGCAAATTATTTAAATGAACAAAATGTGAGTGGAATGGGCTTGGATTATTATATAAAGAATATTAATAAAGGAAAATACAAGATTAGTTTATACTTAAAAGAATTTAAAAAGGGGGAATTTTTGAAAGAAGAAAGTTTGTACAATGGAACTTTGGATTTGGATAAGAATACAAATGAACTTAACTTAAGTGTATATGAAGAAAATGAAAAAATTAAAATATCAATAGGTGAATCAACATTTTGCGAAGTTGATTGCGATTTTTTTAAAACAAATAGTTCTGGAATAGCTTTATTTGGAATTGAAGCAAAGAAAAAACTAACTACTAAGGAAGAATCACCAATTATAGGATATATAAAAGGTGATAAAGTAAAAAATATAGAGAGTGCAAATATTGATAATATCTTTAATCAAAACTCTAATTATGAACTAGTAATATATTTAAAAATAAATAATGTAGAATAATAATTATATACTCAAAAAAATAGGAACTGTATTAAAGTAAATTTAAAACAGCTCCTATTTTTTTGAAATTAAATATGGTGAAATTAATGCCTACGAAGCAGTGAATATGCTACAATCTTTATTACATATTATTGTTTTTATATATAAAAGAACAATTAAAATAGGGGGTATGAAGTGAAAGGGTTAAAAAATTTGCAATAGTATTTTTAATATTAATTGGAACTATATTTTTGATCTATAACAGTGAAACACATGCAGACATATCATTAACAGAGCAAAAGAAGATAGAGGACTTTAATTATTTATACGATACAATAAAAGAAAATTATCCTTTTTTAGAAGTAAACAAAAGATTGAACAATGTGGATTGGCTAAGTAAAAAAGAAGAATATTTGCAAAAAATAAAAAACACTGAGACAGATTATGAGTTTTTAATGGTTTTAGATGATATGCTTAGTGAATTAAACAACGGACATACAAATATGATTACAAATTCTAAACAATTTAGATTTCTTAGAGAACTTTATACTATGAACGAAGGTTGGCAGAAAAAAGTTCAACTACCAGTAATAAACAACAGAAAAGCCTTAGCTAGATACAATGTTGATAAAAATGAAAAAATAGCAGTTGTGGATGAAGGAAAAAATGAAGAAATAAAAGGTGTGAAAAATGCCTCTGTTAAAGATATTGAGGAAGGAAAGATAGGATATATTCGTATACCTCAAATGATAAATTATTACAGTATGAATATGGATATTGAACTAATTGATGAATATTTAGATAAATGTAAGGACTACGAAGCTATGGTTATTGATATAAGAGGAAATGGTGGAGGAGATAGTGGCTACTGGATGTTTTATTTGCTAAATAATTTTATAAAAAAATCAAAATTAAAATATGAAAATGATTTTGGTGAAGTAAAAGATTTAGATACAAAACCTTTCACTAACTTGCCTCCAGAAGTTGAGAAAGATTTCAAATATTATTGCAAAAATACTATAAAAGTGGAGCCAAGTGAAGAATCTATAAATTTTAAAGGAAATATATATTTATTAGTTGATAAAGGAGTTTATTCATCATCTGAAACACTTGCATCCTTTGCAAAAGAATCAGGGGTTGCCACACTTATAGGTGAAACAACAGGTGGAGATGGAATCGGCTATGACCCACTTCTTGGAATGTTGCCTAATAGTGGCTACATATTTAAATTTTCCTAAAATATGGGAGTGACATCTGATGGAACTTGTAACGAAGAGTTTAAAACAAAGCCAGATTATGTTGTTGAAAATCCTTTAGTTAATATATTTGAGCATGATAAATGTATAAAAAAAGTATTAAAACTTGAAGAAAAATAATTGTATGGTAGTCACGTATAAACTAAACTTAATAGTAAGATTAGAAAATAAGTGGGTGGTAAGATGAAAAACCTATTAAGTACCTACAAAGGCCTACCAAGAGAAATATACATATTATTTTTAGGGAAAATAGTTAATGCACTAGGTGCATTTGTTCAACCTTTAATGTCTTTAATACTAACGCAAAAACTAGGGATGAGTGCAGGAGAAGCTGGTGAATTTGTTACTTTTATGGCAGTATGTCAAGTGCCATGTATAATTATAGGAGGGAAACTAACAGATACCATAGGAAGAAAAAAGGTAATAACCATATTTCAGATAATGGGCATCATAATGCTAATAATTTGTGGAATAATTCCACTATCAATCACAACGGCTAAATTTATGATACTATCTTCTTGTTTTTATTCTATCTCAATGCCTGCCTACGATGCCTTAAATGCATATTTAACAAATGAAAGCAATAGAAAGAGTTCTTATTCATTATTATATATGGGCGTAAACATAGGATTTTCCATAGGACCTATTATTGGAGGATTTTTATACAAAGATTATTTGCCTTTGATTTTTATAGGTGATGCTGTTACAACTGTAGTCGCACTTTTGTTAATTATATTTTATATAAAAGAACCAAATAAACAAAAGGAAGTTGTGTTAGACTGTGAAGAAGAAGATATAAAAAGATCAACAATAGGTGTTATTTTAAAAAGACCCATACTTTTTTTATTTCCTTTAATGATGTTATTGTTTCAATTTGCATATAGTCAATGGGTATTTACACTACCTATTCAGTTAGGGGAATTATTTAATGACAATGGAGCTAGACTTTATGGTTTTTTAGGTGGGTTTAATGGTCTTATAGTAATAACTTTTACACCTATATTAACTTATTTGACTAAAAAATACAGAACTTTGAATATTATGAGCGCTGGTGGAATGTTATATGGATTGAGTTTTATCATCTACGCTTTTGCATATTATAGAATATCTTTTTTTGCTGCCACATTGGCTTTAACTATTGGTGAAGTTCTTATAGCAACAAATGCCCAAGCATTTATTGCAAATAATACACCTCCATCTCATAGGGGAAGGATAAGTTCAATTTTCCCCATGATAGCAGGTACAGGATATGCTTTAGGCCCCATGATAATGGGAGATGTAATTGATGCCTGTGGTATATTTGTGGCTTGGATGATAATTACAGCAATTTGTGCTATTGGTGCTATGGGAATGCTTTTGATTAAAAATTTAAAAAATGTTAATGATTAATAGAACAGAATATGATTTATTAGATGGTTTTACAGGAAAAGTACAATTATGTATAAGTAATTTGAAAAAAGGTGTGTATCTCACTAAAAAGATAGGCACTTTTTATTTGGTTAATTTTAATGAAATTTTAATCTTTTTTCCATATTACTTTAATATAAAAGATTTAAATTAATATAAGGGAAGAAATTAGATGAATTTTAGGAGGGTAAGATTTGGATTTTAACATATTAGCAGAAAATCTAATTGAACAATATGGATTAATAAGTATATTTTTAGTAGTTATGCTTGAATATGCAAACTTTCCACTGCCTAGTGAGGTAGTATTGCCATTTATAGGTATAATGGTAGCTAGAGGAAATGTTGATTTTGCCTCAGCCCTTATGGTGTCAGTTGCTGGAGGAATAGTTGGCAGTATTACAAATTATTTACTAGGCTTATATTTTGGAAAGCCTCTACTAAAACATATGATGAAAAAATATCCTAAAACGCAGCCTTCAATTAGATCATCCATGTGGTGGATGGATAAATACGGAAAAATATCTGTTATGCTAGCAAGGGTAGTGCCTATAGCAAGAACAGTGATATCTATTCCTGCAGGTATAAATAAAATGAATATAAGTATTTTCATATTGTATTCAACTATAGGTATAAGCATATGGAACACCATACTAATATTTTTAGGTTATATTCTTGGAGATAATTTATCTTTAATAGCTTATATGGTTAAAAATTATTCATTAATTGTGGGGATATTATTAGCTATAGTAATAGCAATATTTTATAGTAAAAAAAGAAAAAAGATGAATCAATAGGAGAGAAGATATGTCAAAAGTAGCAAAAGCAGCTCTAGGTCTTATGGTAGCAACTTTATTGGCCAAAATACTTGGATTTGGTAGAGAATTAACTCTAGCCTCAGTTTATGGAGCATCAAGTACCAGTGATGCTTTCTTAGTAGCCATGAATATTCCAGCTGTTATATTTACAGCCATAGGTACTTCACTTGGAACGGCATTTATTCCAATTTATTGTGATGTAAAATCAAAATTGGGAGAAAATGGTGCAAAAAAATATACAAATAATGTATTTAATATAGTAGTAATGATATGTATAGTACTTTCAATAATAGGAGCTATATTTACTCCACAGATTGTAAAACTATTTGCAGTAGGCTTTGAAGGTGAAACCCTTAGACAAGCTACATACTTTACAAGAGTAATGATTCTTGGGATAACATTTTTAGGTATGAGCTATATAATGATGGCTTATTTACAAGTAAATGATAACTTTGTAATTCCAGGTCTTATGTCAATACCATACAATATTTTAATAATTGTAGGGATAATAGCTAGTGCAAAAATAAATCCCAATTTTTTACCTTGGGGTGCATTTATAGGTTTATCACTTCAATTTTTATTCCAGTTTCCTTTTGCCATGAAAAAAGGATATAGATATAGACCTTATGTTGATTTTAAAGATGAACAAATGAAAAAAATGTTATGGTTAATAATGCCCGTATTAATAGGTGTTGCTGTTAACCAAATGAACACAATAGTAGATAGAACGATTGCATCTACATTAGTTGAAGGAAGTATATCTGCATTAAATTATGCAAATAAACTTAACCAATTTGTTATGGGTATGTTTATAGTATCAATCTCATCTGTAATATATCCTGTATTATCTAAACTATCAACAGAAGATAATAAGAAAGAGTTTAATAAATCAATAGTAACGTCAGTGAATACTGTTTCTTTGTTGGTTATACCAATATCTGTAGGTGCAATAATACTAGCAAATCCTATAGTTAAACTTCTTTTTCAAAGGGGAGAGTTTGATGCAAGGGCAACTCATATGACAGCAATTGCTCTAGTATTTTACTCTATTGGTATGATAGGATTTGGTCTTAGAGATATATTAGGAAAGGTATTTTATTCTCTACAAGATACAAAAACACCTATGACAAATGGTATTATTGCCATGTTTACAAATATAGTATTAAATTTACTTTTTGTAAAGTTCACAAATATGCAATTGGCTGGTCTTGCCTTTGCCACTAGTATATCAGCCCTTATTACAATAACATTATTATTTATTAGTCTAAGAAAAAAGATTGGACCATTTGGTGGAAAATCAATATTAATAGTAATGTTAAAATCAATACTTTCAGCTGCAATGATGGCTATAGTTACATTGGTTGTATATAAGTTTTTAGGAAATATACTAGGAAGTGGATTTATAAATGAAGCAATTACTTTAGCCTTATCTGTAGGTGCAGGAGCAATTGTATATGGATTAAGTATAATTGTTCTTAAGGTAGATGAAGTTAATTTAATTATAGATAAAGTAAAAGAAAAGATTAAAAAAAATTAATAAAACTTTAATCTAATATTTATAACCAATTAACAGTTGTTTAATTGATAGTAGTTAAAATGATATTTATCAGGTAAGTGATATAAATATTGGAGGATGAAAATGAGAAATACAAAAGATAAAATAGTAGATTTTGATAAAAAAGCAGTGATTAAAAAAGCAAAAAAAGTTATAATAATAACATTGAGCTGTTTGATTATATTAGGTGGAGCTGGTGCATATGTTGGGTACAGTTATATAAAATCAAATATACACTATACTGAATCACAATGTGAAAACATAGCATTAGAAAAAGTACCAGGAAAAATAATTAAAGTAAAAAAAGACATTGATAAAGAATCTTTATCTTTAGCTTATGATTTTGAGATAAAGGGAAATGACAATGTGCTAAATAAAGTGGAAGTAGATTCAAAAAGTGGTGCAATTATAGATATACACCATGCCGATTTTAGAAATGACGATCACAGAGATAAATTTGAAAGAGATTAATAATAGTTAAGATATAAATTAGTAAGGAGTGGTTTTGTGTATAAAATACTGCTAATTGAAGATGAAGAGAATATTGCATCTTTTGTTAGAATGGAGCTAGAATATGAAGGCTATAAAGTGGAAGTTTGTGATGATGGAGTAAAAGGTTTTGAAGAAGCTCTAGAAAATGATTATAATTTAATATTACTTGATTTAATGTTACCTAAATTAAATGGTTTAGAGGTGTGCAGAAGATTAAGAAAAGTGAAAAATACACCAATTATAATGTTAACAGCAAGAGATAGCGTAATGGACAAAGTATCAGGTCTTCAAATAGGTGCAGATGACTATATTTCAAAACCATTTGCCATAGAAGAGTTATTGGCAAGAATAGAAGCATTATTAAGAAGAGTTAATGAAATAAAACAAGTTAGCAATAAATTAAAATTTAAAGATATAAAAATAGACTTAGAGGCAAGAATTGTAGAACAAGATAACGAAGAAGTTGTTTTAACTGCGAAAGAGTATGAATTACTTGTTCAATTATTAAAAAATCAAAACAAAGTTTTAAGTAGAGACAATTTGCTAGAAAACATATGGGGATATGATTATGAAGCTGAAACTAATGTAGTAGATGTTTATATAAGACATTTAAGAAGTAAATTAAAAAATGATGGATATATTCAAACTATTCGTGGAATTGGATATGTTATAAGATAATATGAAAAAATTTAAACAGCTGTCTACCTTTTGGCAAATGTCTATTCTTACATTTTTAGCAATAGTTAGTATAATTGTTATTATGATGATTGCTCAACTTGCAGTAGTTAGAGTATGGACTGTAAAGTATGAAAAAGATGATATTGAAGCTAAATACAAAGAAATTTCCATGCTTATAAATACTAACAGTAACATATCTTATGATAATTTATTTGATACCATGGATTTAGATGTAATGATCTATAATCAAAACAAAGAAATAATTTATAATTCTATGAGTGAAATACCAAGTGATTTAGAATTTGACAATCCTTATAGAATTAAATCAAAGATACTTCTTAATTTTAAATATGATAATGTAATTTTAAATGCTCCAGTAACTATTAATGGTGTTAAAAACAATATTTATATTTTCAATAAAACAGATGTATTTAAAGATTATTTAGAAGCCACGCTTCATATAATGATTTTTGTAGTTCTCTTAGTAATTATAATCAGTATATTAGCAGGTATGTATATATCTAAAAAGTTTGTCAACAAGCTGAAAAAATTAAGGGATACCATGGAAGAAATAAAAGAAAAAGGAATATCAAATAGAGTTGAGATACACGACGAAAAAGATGATTTTGACAAAGTTAATATAGTATTTAACAGTATGATGGATGAATTAGAAAACTCTTTTAATGCGCAGAAACAATTTGTAAATGATGCATCTCATGAGCTTAGAACACCACTTACCATAATAAATGGTCATTTGAAAATGCTTGATAGATGGGGCAAAAATGATAAGGGGACTTTGGACAAATCCATAAAAGTTAGTTTAAATGAAGTGGAAAGACTAACTAAGTTAGTTAATGATTTGCTACAACTTAGCAAGGCTGAAAATGAATTAGTAGGAAATAGTAACTTAGAGGAAGTAAATATTAAAAATGTTGTTAATGAGGTAATTTATGATTTTGAAATTATTAATAAGGATGTAAAATTTACTTATGATATAGAAGATAATCTAAAATTATATATGATGAGAGAACATCTAAAGCAGCTTTTAATAATATTTATTGATAATGCTATAAAATACTGTGATAAAGAAGAAAAGAAAATTCATATCAGCATATTTAATCATAATAATAATATAAAGATTTGTATAAGAGATAATGGAATAGGTATACCTGAAGAAGATATTCCAAAAATAACAGATAAGTTTTATAGAGTTGATGAATCGAGAAAATATAACAATAGTTTTGGAATAGGTTTATCTATTGCAGCTCAGATAATTAAATTATACAAGGGAAGTTTAAATATTGAAAGTAAAATAGATGAAGGTACAAATGTAATAATTGCTTTTAAATAAATTTAAGATGAAATACAAAAAAGAATATCCATTATGGGTATTCTTTTTTACGCTTTATAATCTATAACTAATACTTACTCACAGCGGGATTTAATTACTATAAGAAATCTTAAGATGAGTTTATTTATATTTATTGTATAATAGAATTAGGATTTAAGTCCAAAATTTGGTAGTTACAAAATTTGAATATATATATATCTGGAGGTATTCTATGAAAAAATTTTTTTTCAATAGCTATAACTTTTTACTTATAATTACTGGAGTTATATTTGCTGCAAACTTTTTTCTTAACAAATCCAATCTTCAAGATATTATAAATGTAACTGCTTTAATAATTTTACTTATTTATGCCCTAATAGTAGTTAAAGTTAATAATTAAAAATTTATACTATGTCTGGCGTTTAAATTACTAAAGAGGAGAAATTTATGATAGAAGTTTTATTTGGAGAAAGTGAAGCAGCATCTATGAAAGCAGCAATAGAAGAAGGAGTTATTTCAGGAAGCACAGATAAAGTTATTTGTCTTGCTTTAATGTTAGATATTGGTGATATTAGGGAAAATATAGAGAGCCCTTATAGACAGGAACTTATATTTGATATGTATACACAAAATGTTTATGATAATACTGAAGAAACCTTAGAAGAACTTAAAAAGGTTGGAAGAAAGTATATAGATGAACATAAGAGGTTTATGAAGTATGCATTAGAAGGAGAGCCAATCAGAATATGGTACAGCAATGCTCCATATTCTATGTGTGGTTTTCACTACGTATGTAATATATTAAAAGACATTTCAAGTGAGATATTTACTGTGAAGTTACCTGAGTATATACAAATACAGAATAGTGTTATGGCATATGAGAAATGGGGAGGAGTTGTACCTGAAAAATTTGGTGAATTTATTAAATATGAAAAAAAGATGTCCAAAATAGAAATAATAATGTTTGCGAATAATTGGTTAGAACTTGTGGAAGACAACAGTCCTTTGAGAGCAGTAGTTAATGGTCAGTTGATAGGAGTTCCAGTAGATTTTTATGATCACTTGATTTACAAACACATAAAGTTTAAACATATAAAAGAAGTTGGGTTAATTGGTGAGATATTGGGGATTTATCAATTAGGTATTGAGGATTGGTGGTATGCATCAAGAATTGAGCATATGATAGAAAATAACAAAATTAGAATAGTGGAAGATTCTGATAAGAAATATGAAAGAATAATTTCAAATATTTAAATTAATAGTGCTGTTGAAATTGCAATTGTTTGATTAAACGTTTATTATATAAATAAAGGGTTAGTAAAGGGGTAAAAAATGGTATTTATTTTATTAGGTTTATTTGTATTTGTAGTTTTTATGGCAACATTAGTTCAGACAAAAGACTTAAGTAGGAAAGATAACGTTAAAGAAAGGTTAGCTTATGAAAATTCAATAAAAGATGAATTGGGGAAACTAGGGGAAATCAAATATGTGGATTTTATAAATAATGGATATATAGCAATAATAGATGACTATATTCAGTATAATCTTTGTGATTACGAAAACAAGGTTTATATAAAAGACATATTAAAAACAGAAATCAATTATGATTTACAAGGAATAGAAGAGATGAAAGAAAAAAGCGAGAAAAGGTTTTCTTCGGTTATACATACTCGCAATACTACTGTAAAGTTAAGAGAAATAAAATTTGTCTTATATTTAAAAAAGATGGATAAGATAGTATTAACAATAAATCCACAGTATGTAAATCCTTATAAGATTATAAAAGTACAATCAATGTTAGATAACATGAATGTAGCTAGTTAGAATTTAATTGGCACACTCCCATTGCTATAGAGGTGGGGTGTGTCAATTTTGCGTTAAATGCTAGGTATCTTGAATTATATGCTTATTATTTTTATTAAAGAAGTATAGGGGATAGTAGCTTCTTTAGTGAGATTCGCTATACAGGTGGAATCTATGATGTAAGTACAGGACTATATTATTTGAATGCTAGATATTATGATTCTAAGAACGGAAGCTAAACAATCCAATATTATATTATGGAGGAGTATATGAAAAAAAGAAAGATTATTAGGGGAGTAGTTGTTGCTATACTTACTATATTAATGCTTTTTGCATATAAATATTTTACAGAGTATAGCAAATATAAAGAAATAAATGTTAAAAATATAGGAATTATAAAAGTTCCTAAAGATTGGTATTGCTCTACAACAAAAGATGGATTACTATATTTTGCTGATAAATCTATTGAAGAAGACAATTGCAATATTTATCTAGTTCAATATGAAGTTGCTTCAAATGATATAAATACTAAAGAAGATATTGATAATGGATACTATTTAGAAAATTATGATTTAGGAAATGCGTTAAGCGTAAAAGATATTTTTATACCTCCTTATACTGATAACGAATCATATATTTTTTCTAATAGTAGTTATTATGAACATTGTAGATTCAAATTTAATGGTGAAAGTATTAATTCTTACCTTATAAATTTTTATAGCAGATATTATAATACTACATTTTTAGTTTTAGATAAATCAATTAATAAAGAAGTCATAGAGAAAATAGCTAAGTCATATGATATGACAAAGTAACCGCATATTATATTAGAGAAAGATATCTTATAATAGTTAAAATTATTATTTATATAGTATTGATTATGTATATAACAGGCTTTCTACTTGTATAACAACAAATGGAGAAAAAGAAGTTGTAAATCAAGAAAACCTATACAGCGGAAAGTGTAAGAAAATCCGAAAGAAAGAAGGAAATAATGTAGTATATTATTTCTATCAAGATGGAGTAGTGTTATATACAGCAGATAAAAATGGAAATAAGACAAGTCAAAACTTTGTAGGCATTGAAGGAAATATTATAGGTACTAAAAGATACAGTAAGGAAAGATTTAAGTATTATAATTATAACAAAGACATTCAAGTAAGTACAACAAGTGTAGTAGGACAAGATGGGACTTCACCAGTGGCTTATGATTATGACGACTTCGGGGTAACAAGAAGTATAGGGGATAGTACTTTCTTTAATGAGATTTGTTATACTGGTGGAATCTATGATGTAAGTACAGGACTGTATTATTTGAATGCTAGATATTATGATCCTAAGAACGGAAGATTTATAACGAGGGATACTTATAGAGGAGGGATATATGAACGGTTCAATCAATGATTTATTATGGCCAATAATTGTAATATTAAGTATTACATATTTGTTAGTAATTGAAATAAAAAAAAGAATAGCTATAAGACGATTGAAATCAAAAATAAAATATACTGAAACCCAAATAGTAGATATGCAAATAATCAACAAAGGGTTTTCTAAAGGACTATTTTCATCAATAGGAGGAAGTATGTCACCAGCTAAATTACCGGATACATATATTGTGGAGTTGAAGTATGAAGATAGTAATTATGAAATAAATGACGAAGAAATATATAAGTTTTATGAAATAGGCGATTTTGTAAAACTTAAACTTGTTAGTAATTTAGATGAAAGTAAAAATGTTATAAGTTATGAACTATATAATTTAAATGAAAATTAAATAGTATACTTATGACACTTTGCTAAAACTTAAAGACTAACTTAACTAAGGTAAGTATATTGTAGTTATTATATCTATTTTATATTAATTTCTATGCTTAATAAAAAAAAGAGTTTTACCTTAAATAGATATTAAATTTAAATGTTACTATAAAAATAAATGAAAGAAGACAATATAAATATGTATAAAAAAAGTAGATATGGAAAAAGCAATATAAAATTAGATTATAAATATGGAGAAAAACATAGTGAAAATGTTATTATTGCTCCAAAATACAGACATATATTAAAAGATAATTTATTAAATGGAGCTATTGTTAAATATGAAAGCTACGATTCTTTCAATGAACATATAATTGAGTTAGATTGTACAAAGACAAAATGCGAATTTGATTACTTAAGGTTTACTTTTAAATCCTTACTTTATGATACAGAAATTTTTTTAGACAAGATGTTTACTAAAGTTGAATTATATGAAATAAAAGGTGGATTTAGGATTATATTTTCAATTTGTCAACAAGAAAATAATGAATATAAAGAAGATTATTTGAAACCAGAAGATAAAATTAAAAGAGATGAATTATGCTATATTATAGAGGCTAAAGAATTAATAATAGAAGAAATAAAAAGCATATCTTATGAAAATGATATAGATGAATATTTAAAAAGATCAAAGGCAAAAAAAGGTGAGGAATTCAAATTAAAAATTCTACAACAATGGATGGATAATGAGGATATAGGCTATTATTATAGATTTAATGAATTAATATCAATGAGTAAAGTAATTACAGATGAATATTATAGACTAAAGGAAGCTAAAAACTTAAATCTATCAAAGGATCTTCAATATTTTGTTGAAAACTTTGATTTTAGAGAGTGCACTGTAAATGATTTTGGAATGAAAGATGATAGTGATTTTTATATTAATATAGAAAAAGGTTCTAATTATTTTGAATTTAATGAGGATAAACCAGAAGCTGAATTATTACAGGTTACGTTTAAGGGAACGAAGAACGTAGAAGCTAATAGCACTGGATTTATTGATTCATGTTGTATAAAAATAGATTATGACGATAGGATAGAATTTCAATTACTAGTAGAATCAGATGGATACGATATAATAAAAGTATATGCACAAGACTTGGTTATAGATTTTATGAAGTAGTTAGCAATTGAGCCACTACCCGTCTCAAAATTAGTCTCAGGGGGTGCAGTTCTAAAAAATGATTTTTAAATTTTATATTGAAGTTTATTTTTATTAACAGAGGAAAAATTATGAAAAATAGTGATTAAAGATAAATATTCTGAAATAGAAAAAATATTTGAAGTATTAGCAGAATTCGTTTTTAAGAGTTCAGATAGTTTTAACCAAATAGAATTTGGACGTTTTGAAAAGAATGAATATGATGGTTCAACATTAGTACGTAGTTATCTTACAGAAGGAGTTCCAACAAAATTACCTTGTTTTTCAACATTAGAAATGGTAAAGGTAATAGAAGAAATATTTAAAGTATCATATAAAAACTATGATATGACAAGTATTATATTGTGGCTAAAATAACCTGTGTTGGATGAAGACTCAGATAAAAAAGTTATTGCTTATAAGATAACAAGAGAGAATAAATTAACAAAGAAAAATATAATAAAATTTTATCAAGAAGAAGATGAAGAGAATGATGATCTTTTTTTATAGAAAAGAAACATAGATATTGTTTACTGTCTGTACTGTGGTTTAAGGCACAAAATAAGGCTTACTCTTATGACAAAACGGAAATCAAACTATGGAAAAAGACAGGGTGACAAAGGTAATAGTAGAAAATACTTATGATGTAGACAACAGACTTTCTACTTGCATCACAACAAATGTAGATAAAGAAGTTGTAAATCAAGAAAACCTATACAAGGGAAAGGGTAAGAGAATCCAAAAGAAAGAAGGAAACAATGTAGTAAATTACTTCTATCAAGATGGAGTTGTTTTATATACAACCGAAAAATTTGTAGTTACCAAAAAAAATGTTATAGGTACTACAACATATGATAAGGGTAGATTTAAGTATTATAATTATAACAAAGACATTCAAGGAAGTACCACAAGTGTAGTAGTACAAGATGGAACTTCACCAGTGGCTTATGATTATGACGACTTTGGGGTAACAAGAAATATAGGGAGATAGTACATTCTTTAATAAGATTTGCTATACAGTTGTTATTTATGATGTAAGTACAGGACTGTATTATTTAAATGCTAGATATTATGACCCTAAGAACGGAAGCTTTATAACTAGGGATACTTATATAGGAGCTGTAGGAGGAAGTTACTTAGGAAATTGGTTAGCTAATAAATTGGGGTCAAAAGGAATAACTAGAAAAGTATTTGTCGCTGATGTTGCTGCTTTAGCAGGGCTACTTAGAGGGTCATATAGAAATATTAGTGGTCTTACTAGGTTTAAAATGAATACTCATGTAAATATATCAAAACACTATTGGAATAGAGGGTTAAAAAATCCAAGTAATGCCAATGTAAAGCGCTTAACTTATAAGGCTATTAAAAATGGAAAATGGAGTATTCAAAGTAATGGAAGTATAAAAATCAAATTATTGAAGCAACTGGATATTTAAAAAATAAAGTTTTTAAAATAGGTAATGGATGGGTGCAAAGATGAAAAATAGATTATTAATTAAGCAGGGACTATACAGTAGAGCCTATGATATATTTGAAAGTATAGCAGGGGGATACACTTTTGATAGTATCTTAGATACTTTTCCAAAATTAAGTACAAAGGAATATTATTGTTATTTAATGTATGCAATATCTAGGGATGAGACTCCAGATAAGCATATGACATTATGCCAAATTTTAATGTTTATGAAACCATTTCTAGATGATGACTATTCTATTATTTACTGGCATATAAAAAGAGTTATTAATCTTTTTCCTGAATATATTGATATTAAAATATGGGCACTTGATGTATTTTGGGGGTGTCCAACATCCCCATTAAGTGATGAGGAATTTTATGATTTTGCAAAAGTAACACTAGAATTTTATCCTAATCATGAAGTTGCAATTGAAATAGTTAAAGACAAAAGATGGAACAACAAATTATACATATAGCGAGCTGAATAAGCTGACATCATCTAAATAAAATAAAGATGGAAATAAGACAAGCTAAAACTTTGTAGTTACCAAAGAAAATGTTATGGGTACTACAAGATACGATAAGGATGAATTTAAGTATTATACTTATAACAAAGACATTCAAGGAAGCACTACAAGTGTAGTAGGACAAGAAGGAACATCGCCAGTGGCTTACGAGAATAGCAAAATGGATAGCTGTAAGAGCAGCAAAATATTTTTCAGGCAAAGCAGCAACATATTTTGTAAAGAAATTGCTTTGCAATAAAGGTAGAATGAAACGTATGCCAAAAAATAAGTATAATTAATAATAAAAATATAAGAGATTTTATTAAAAATAGAGGGGAAATTATGGAGAAAATAATTAGGTGTAGCAAATTTAATATTTCCGTCCGTTCAAAAGGACCAATAATAATTATCATAGTATCCATATTATTGAATAGGCAAGAAAATTATTTCAAGATGTTAGGGGCTAATCTATCTAGGCAGACCTTGTCTAACTGGATAATAAGTTCTGCTAAGGAATTTCAAGTTGTATATGATTTAATGAAAGAGGAATTACTAAAATCAAATTATATACAAGCTGATGAAACGAGCTTGGTGGTAATTGATGCAAAGGGAAAAGAATCGAGATCTAAATGTTATATGTGGTTATATAAAACAGGAGGAAATGATAACTCTATTATTTTATATGAATATCAGAAAACTAGATCTAGTTCTTATCCAAAATCATTTTTGAATGGTTATTGTGGATTTCTTCAGACAGACGGATATAACGGATACAATAGCGTCAGTGATGCTAAACGACTTTATTGTTTAGCGCATATCCGAAGAAAATATTATGATATCGTATCAACCCTAAATAATGAAGCCTTGAAAAAATCACGTGCAATCATAGGGTTTAATTATTGTGAGGAAATATATAAATTAGAAAAAGACTTGAGAAAAGATTATGGTGAAGATGAAGATTTCTTTAAAATTAGATATAAATATAGAAAAGAAAAGTTATCATCCATTTTAAATAAATTTGAAAAATATGTGTCAGATGAAATTGAAGATGCTAATATATTTGATGATATAATTGATAAAGAGAAGAAATAGGGTAGAAATATATAATGAAGCAAACTAATGAATTATTTATAAATTCACAACAAACTAATTTATTAAATGAGTTAAAAAAGAGTTTAAAAGAATGTAAATCATTTTATTTTTCAGTAGCATTTATAAATTATAGTGGTTTACAACTTTTACTAGATACGTTTAAATCAAAACTATTTTCAATGACAGACACCAAATTCTACTAGACAAGAATCAGATAGAGGTAAGTTTAATATATTTCTTTGTTTTGTTGTAGTAATTTTTTATCTATGAAGTGAAAGTATAAAGATTTTATATGATTGTAGCGAAATATAACATAAAATACCATTTACTTTATATAGAATAAATATTATACTGAAGACAATAGTACAAAGAAGTACTAAAAGAGCAATGGAGCTCCATAGATTAACCTATGGAGCTTTTTTGTTTTTATAAATAAATTCAAAGAAAGGAAGATTAAATTGTACAACTTTGAAATAAAAACAAAAGTAAAGTTTGGAGAAGGTTCATTAAAAGTACTACAAGAAATAAAAAATAAAAAAATATTAATAATAACAGACCCATTTATGATTAAATCAAAAGCAATAGATAAAATATTAGTAAATTTAGAAAAAGATTCATATGAGATATTTAGTGATATAGTACCAGATCCACCAATAGAAACTATAGTAAGTGGAATAGAAGTAGTAAAAAATGCTAATCCAGATATAATAATAGCACTAGGTGGAGGTTCAGCAATAGATGCATCAAAGGCTATTATGGACTTTTCAAAAAAAATAATACAATCTAAAGATGTAAAATTTATAGCTATACCAACAACAAGTGGAACAGGTTCAGAAGTAACATCTTTTTCAGTAATAACAGATAAACAAAAAGGAGAAAAATATCCATTAGTATCAGATGATTTACTTGCTGATATAGCAATATTAGATCCAGAACTTGTAAGAACTGTACCCAATTTTATAACAGCAGATACAGGTATGGATGTATTAACACATGCAATAGAAGCATATGTATCAACTGAAGCAAACGATTTCTCTGACGCATTAGCTGAAAAAGCTATAAAATTAACGTTTGATTACTTATTAAGAGCATATAAAGATGGAAACGATATAAAAGCTAGAGAAAAAATGCACAATGCATCTTGTTTAGCAGGAATGGCATTTAACCAAACATCTCTAGGAATAAATCATTCTATAGCGCATGTATTAGGAGGAAAGTTTCATATTCCACATGGAAGATGTAACGCAATATTATTACCATATGTAATAGAATATAATGCAAATATACAAGGATATACAAACACAGACTACACAGTAGCTTCAAAAAAATATGCTAATATATCAAAATTATTAGGACTTAACACCTCTAGTGTAAGGGTAGGGGTTAAAAACTTAGTAAGTGAGATAAAAAAATTACAAAAAGAATTAAATATTCCAACTAAATTAACGCAGTGTAAAGTTAATTTAACTGATATAAATTCTTTAGAAGAAGAAATAGCAGATCTTTCTATAAAAGATGGATGTACAAAAACAAATCCGAAACAACCTACTCAAAGAGATATAATAGATATACTTAATAAAATTAAATAATCACAAAATAGTAAAAATTATGACAAAATAGGAAAATGCTTTTCAAAAAAGTCAAATACATATTGACACCAAAAATAAGTGATGTAATTAACTTATCACAAAGATGTTATTGGTAAAAAAGCAATGAGGCTTCTAAAAAGATAGTATTTATATTGTCTTTTGGAGGCCTCTTTTTTTAAAAATTAAAGTTAATAACCCATGAATATATTAAATATATAAAGGTAATAATAAATCAAGAAATATTATCACAACGGCGTGATTAACTTGAATTAATTTAAAAACATAAAGAAAGCAGTGGATTAATTTGAATAAAGACAGGCAAAGAGTAATTCAAGAATATGTTCCAGGAAAGCAGGTAACACTGGCACATATTGTAGCTAATCCAAATGAAGATATATACAAAAAATTAGGGCTAGTTATAGATAAAAAAGACGCTATAGGAATACTTACAATAACTCCAAGTGAAGCATCTATAATAGCTGCAGATGTTGCTACAAAGGCATCTGATGTATCTTTAGGATTTATAGATAGATTTAGTGGATCAGTAGTTATAAGTGGGGATGTAAGTTCTGTAGAATCAGCATTAAATGAAGTTTTACATATATTAAGTGAAATATTGAACTTTTCATCAACAAAAATAACGAGGACTTAAAATGAAGAAAATAATATTTATAGGAAAAACAGGTAGTGGAAAGACAACACTATGTCAAAAGCTTCATAAATTACAATTAAAGTATAAAAAAACTCAATCAGTAGATCTTTACAATAGTGCAATAGATACACCAGGAGAATACATTGAAAATAGAAGATTATACAATGCATTAATAACAACATCAGCAGATGCTAAAGTTATATCTCTAGTATACGATCCAACCCAAGAAGAAAATTATATACCACCAGGCTTTGCTAGTATGTTTTCAAAAGATGTCATAGGTATAATAACAAAAACAAATAAAGTAAATAAAGGACAAATAGATACAGCTTATGAGAGACTAAAATTAGCTGGTGTAAGTCAAATATTTAAAGTGGATACAGTAGATGAGGTTGGTTTAGAACCTTTGTTTGACTATTTAGAAAACATAAACTCTTAAGTGAGGTGAAGTCAATGGACAAAAGAATATTATTAGTTGATGATGAGCCAATGATAAGAATGGATTTAAAAGAGATTTTACAAGAACGTGGGTATGAAATAATAGGTGAAGCTAGTGATGGATTCGAGGCTGTTACAATGTGTGAAAAACATAAACCTAATTTAGTAATAATGGATATAGATATGCCAATGCTAGATGGTATAAAAGTAGGTAAAATAATAGCTAAAGAAAATATTGCAGGTGGAGTACTTTTATTAACTTCATTTGAAGGAGAAGAATATATCGAAAAAGCCAAAGATATAGGTGCTTTTGGATATTTAGTAAAGCCGGTAAGTAAAAAAGTATTAATACCCACAATAGAAATGTGTTTAAGTAAAGTAAGCGAGTTTAAAAAAATAAAAAATGATTTAGAAAAAGTAAATTCGAAGCTAACTGAAAGAAAAGTAATTGAAAGAGCTAAAGGTATACTCATAAAAGAGTTTAAAATTGATGAAGATGAGGCGTATACAAAAATAAAAAGACTTAGCATGGATAAAAGAACTACAATGTTTGAAATTGCTAAGATGATTATAATAGGATACGATAATCAATAATGTGTTCATTATGTAAGTCAAATTCAACTATAAAACAAATGTGTGAAGAAAAGACATCACTAAATGACAAAGAAATAGAAAAAATAATAGAAGTTTCAAAAACGTTAGATTTAATGTCAAACTTTTATGAAAGTGATGTTTTCATAGATGTTTTAAGTTTTAATAAAGATGAAGCGTATGTAGTAGCTCATGGAAAGCCTCAATATCAATCAATCTACAATGAAAATGTTGTAGGAAAAAAAGCACTTAAAAAAAATGAACCAGGAGTAATAAAAACATTAAATACAGTAATGACAACTAGGGATATAAAAGCCATAACTCAAGAATATAAATTGGTAAAACAAACTATACAACCTATAACATTAAATGAAAAATTAATATAATAATAACTCATCTACAAAGTAGTAGTTTTAATTAAGCAAAGAGGCTTAAAGTTATTGATAAGATAAGTAATAAAATTATTTTATTTACTTAATTTATTGTGACTTTGAGCCTCTTTGTTTGTTTAAAAAATACTTAAACTAAGGAGGTGAAAATATGAAAGAAGAGTTATTAAGTGTTGGTATTGACATTGGTACAAGTACTACTCAACTGATATTTTCAAAACTAATAGTTGAAAATACTGCATCAAATTTTTCAGTGCCTAGAATAAGTATAGTAGACAAAGAAATTATATATAAAAGCAAAGTTTATTTTACTCCTCTTATTTCAAATAATGAAATAGATAAATTAAAAATAAAAGAAATAGTACAAAAAGAATACAAATTAGCAAATATAAATAAAGAAGATATACATACAGGAGCAGTTATAATAACAGGAGAAACAGCTAGAAAAGAAAATGCAAATGATGTATTACATACTTTAAGTGGATTTGCTGGAGATTTTGTAGTAGCAACAGCAGGACCTGATTTGGAAAGTATAATATCTGGAAAAGGTGCTGGAGCTCATATTTATTCAAAAGAAAATTCTACAACTGTTGTAAATATAGATATTGGTGGTGGCACTAGTAACTTAGCTCTATTTAAAAGAGGAGAAGTTGTAGACACAGGATGTCTTGATATAGGTGGAAGACTTATAAAAATAGATAAAGAAACAAAAAAAATAACTTATATATCTTCTAAAATACAAAAGATTATTGAAGATAAAAATATTAATTTAAAAATAGGAACAGTTGCAACTATTGAAAATACAAAACCAATAGTTGATATAATGACTGATTTAATATTTGAAAGTATAGGACTAAAAGAGAAAACACCTTTATTTAACTTTATAGTAACTAATAAGTCTATAAAATTAAATGAAGGAATTAAAAATATATCTTTTTCTGGTGGAGTAGCAGATTTTGTTTATTATGATGGTGAAATAAATGATTACTTTGAATATGGAGATTTAGGAATATTACTTGGTCAATCAATAAAAAATTCTAAATATACAAATAAAATCAACATAATAAAATCAAAAGAAACTATAAGAGCTACAGTAGTAGGAGCAGGTTCTCATACTATGGATATAAGTGGAAGTACAATTACGTATACTAGTGATACTTTCCCTATAAAAAATTTACCAGTTTTAAAATTATCACTAGAAGAAGAAAATAAAGATGCAAATGGAATAAGTGAAGCAATAAAAAACAAACTTAATTGGTTTAAATTAGAAAATGATATTCAAAGAGTTGCTATTGCTATAACAGGTAAAGTAAGTCCTTCATTTTTAGAAGTGCAAGAGTATGCAAAGGGATTTGTAAATGGAATGCAAGAGATAATGAAAAATAATTTACCATTTATAGTAATTGTAGAAAATGATATGGCAAAAGTATTAGGGCAAGCAATTTATGCACTGTTAAATTATCAAAATGATATTGTGTGTATAGACAGTATAAAGGTTGAAAATGGAGATTATATCGACATTGGAAAACCAGTAGCTCAAGGTAAGGTATTACCTGTAGTAATAAAAACATTAGTTTTTAATTAAAACGGAGGTAACTAGATGATTCTAAGAACAAAATTATTTGGACACACATATGAGTTTAAAAACTTATACGATGTAATGGCCAAAGCTAATGAAGAAAAATCAGGAGATAAATTAGCAGGAATAGCAGCAAATTCAGCAGAAGAAAGAGTTGCAGCAAAAGTGGTTTTATCACACATAAAACTGGAGGATATAAGAAATAATCCAGCAGTACCTTATGAAGAAGATGAAGTAACAAGAATAATTCAAGATGGTGTAAATGAAAAAATATATGAAGAAATAAAAGACTTCACAGTATCAGAATTTAGAGAATGGTTGTTAGATAGTAATACAACTAGTTTAGATATAAAAAGAGTATCAAAAGGTTTAACTTCTGAGATGATAGCAGCTGTTACTAAAATAATGTCAAATATGGACTTAGTTTATGCAGCTAAAAAGATAAAAGTTACAGCTCATTGTAATACAACAATAGGTGAGCCGGGAACATTATCAGCAAGACTTCAACCAAACCATCCAACAGATGATCCTGATGGAATACTAGCATCACTTTTAGAAGGCCTAACTTTTGGTATAGGAGATGCAGTACTTGGACTTAATCCAGTTGATGATTCAGTTGAAAGTGTTACAAAAGTATTAAAAAGATTTGATGAAGTAAAGAAAAAACATGAAATACCAACTCAAATTTGTGTACTAGCACATGTTACAACACAAATGCAAGCAATAAAAAATGGTGCGCCAGCAGATTTAATATTCCAATCTATAGCAGGTTCTCAAAAAGGAAATGAAGCTTTTGGATTTGATGGTTCAACTTTAGAAGAAGCTAGACAATTAGCCCTAAAACATGGTACTGCTACAGGTCCTAATGTAATGTACTTTGAAACAGGACAAGGTTCAGAACTTTCATCAGAAGCTCATCATGGAATAGACCAGGTAACAATGGAAGCTAGATGCTATGGTTTCGCTAAAAAGTTTGAGCCATTTTTAGTAAATACAGTTGTTGGATTTATAGGACCTGAATATTTATATGATGCTAAGCAAGTAACAAGAGCAGGTCTTGAAGATCACTTTATGGGTAAATTAAGTGGGCTACCTATGGGAGTTGATGTTTGCTATACAAACCATATGAAAGCAGACCAAAATGATATAGAGAATTTAGCAATATTATTAACAGCAGCAGGATGTACGTATTTTATGGGAATACCTCATGGAGATGATGTAATGCTTAACTACCAAACAACAGGATATCATGATACAGCATCGCTTAGAGAAATGTTTGGATTAACAGCAATAAAAGAATTTGATGCTTGGTTAGAAAAAATGGGATATTCTAAGAATGGCAAGTTAACTGATATAGCTTCAGATGCATCATCATTATTATAGATAGGAGGTATTTTATATGAATGAAAAAGAATTAAAAGCATTAGTAGAACAATTAGTTGGTCAAATGGTACAAGATATAGATAAAAATACTATAAAAGAAACAGTGAAGCAGGTAAGTAATATGACTAACTGTACAGTAGATAACAATGCATGTATAGATGATATAACAAAAGTAGATATAAAGAAACAATTATTAGTTACTAATCCTAAAGATGCAGAAAGTTACTTAGATATGAAATCTAAAACTCCTGCAAGAATAGGAATAGGTAAAGCTGGTGCTAGATATAAAACAGAAACGATTTTAAGATTTAGAGCAGATCATGCAGCAGCACAAGATGCAGTATTTTCATATGTAAGTGAAGATTTTATAAAAGAAAATAATATGTTTGAAATAGAAACATTATGTAAGGATAAAGATGAATACTTAACAAGACCAGATCTTGGAAGGAAGTTCTCAAAAGAAACTATAAGTAGATTAAAAGACAAAATAGGAACAAATCAAAAGGTATTAATGGTAGTTGGAGATGGACTAAGTTCATCAGCAATAGAAGCAAATTTAAGAGATTGTGTACCAGCTATAAAGCAAGGTTTAAAAATGTATGGTATAGAATGTGGGGAATTAGTTTTTATAAAACATTGTAGAGTTGGAGCAATGGACCACTTAGGAGAAGAATTAGGTTGTGAAGTTGTATGCATGTTAGTTGGTGAAAGACCAGGATTAGTTACAGCAGAATCAATGTCAGCATATATTGCATATAAGCCATACATAGGAATGTCAGAAGCCAAAAGAACAGTTATATCAAATATTCACAAAGGTGGAACAAACCCAGTTGAAGCAGGAGCTCATATAGCTGAACTTATAAAAACAATGTTAGATAAAAAAGCTTCAGGAATAGACCTAAAATAATAACCTAAAGGAGTATGAAATATGAAAAACGATGTAATTCGTCCTAATATATTAGGAATTAAAATAATATCAAATGTTAGTCCGGAAATGGAGAAAAAATTAAATTTAAAATCACATCATAAAAGTTTAGGCCTTATAACTTCAGATAGTGATGATGTAACATATACTGCACTTGATGAAGCTACAAAATCAGCCGAAGTTGATGTAGTATATGCAAAATCTATGTATGCAGGAGCAGCAAATGCTTCAACTAAATTAGCTGGAGAAGTAATAGGTATAATAGCAGGACCAAGTCCAGCAGAAGTAAGAAGTGGATTAAATGCAATAGTTGATTTTATGGAAAATGGTTCAACTTTTATAAGTGCTAATGAAGATGATTCAATAGCATACTATGCTTATTGTGTATCAAGAACAGGAACATATCTTTCTGAAACAGCAGGAATAAAAGAAGGTGAGCCACTAGCTTATTTAGTAGCACCACCACTTGAAGCTATGTATGGATTAGATGCAGCTCTAAAAGCAGCAGACGTATCTATGTGTGTATTATTTGAACCACCAACAGAAACAAACTTTGCAGGAGCACTACTTACAGGTTCTCAATCAGCTTGTAAAGCAGCATGTGATGCTTTTGCTGAAGCAGTAAAATCAGTAGCTGATAATCCAACAGGATTTTAATATAAATGAACGCCATAGGTTTAGTTGAGGTTATAGGATATGTTGCTGCAATACAAGCAGGAGATGCAAGTTTAAAATCTGCTAATGTAAATTTATTAGATATCACGAAAGTAGGAAGTGGAATAGTTACACTAATAATAAGTGGAGATGTAGGTGCAGTTAAATCAGCAGTTGAAGCGGCCGAAAATGCTGTATTACAAATTGGAAAATTAAGATCGACTCATGTAATACCAAGAATAGATAAATCTGTAGGAAATATTTTATTAAAAAAAGAAGAACCTAAAATAAATATAAAAGAAGAGCCTAAAGATTTAGATACAAAAATACCACTTATAAAAGAAGAACCAATTGAAGAAAAATTAGAAGAAGAAAAGGCTAAAGATTTGGATTCTTCTTTAAATAATTTAAACAATAGCTTAGATATAGAAAATGAAAAAAAAGATATAAAAAATATAGAGATAGAAGATAAAGAGCAAAAAAAGGAATTTGATAAAGAATATTTATCAAAGCTAAAAGTAAAGGAATTAAAATCTTTAATAAAAAAATTAGATAGCTCTTTTACTAACAAAGATTTAAATTCATTAAAAAAAGAAGAATTAATACAGATAATTGAAAATCTAAGTAAAGGAGATAAATAGATATGACACTTTCAGACAAAGATTTATTATCTATACAAGAGGTAAGAAATCTTTTAAAAAGATCAACAATAGCTCAAAAAAAACTTAGTAAAATGAGCCAAGAAAAAATAAATAATATAGTAAAAGCAATATCTGATGAAGCTTATAAAAATGCAGATAAATTAGCAAAAATTGCAAATGAGGAAACTGGATTTGGAAAGTATGAAGATAAAATAGTAAAAAATATATTTGCTTCTAAAATGGTTTATGAAACATTAAAAGATACAAAAACAGTTGGAATAATAGGTGAAGATAAAGATATAAAAACTATAGATATAGCAACAGGAGTAGGAGTGGTAGCAGGTCTTATACCTTCAACCAATCCAACTTCAACAGTAATATATAAAGCTATGATATCTATAAAAGCAGGAAATACAATAGTATTTTCACCACATCCAAATGCTAAAAAATGTATACTTGAAACTGTGAGAGTAATAAATGAGGCAGCTATAAGTGCAGGATGTCCTGAAGATGCTATATTATGTATAACAATACCAACACTACAAGCAACTAATGAATTAATGAAACATAAAGACACTAAATTAATATTAGCAACAGGTGGAGAACCAATGGTAAGGGCTGCTTACTCATCAGGAACACCAGCAATAGGAGTAGGTCCTGGAAATGGTCCAGCATTTATAGATAAAAGTTGTGATGTAAGCTTAGCAGTTAAAAGAATTATAGATTCTAAAACTTTTGATAATGGTGTTATATGTGCATCAGAACAATCAATAGTTATTGAAAAATCTATGGAAGAGAAAGTTATAAATGAGCTTAAAAATCAAGGAGCATATTTATTAAATGATGAAGAAGCTAAAAAATTATCTGAATTTATATTAAGAGCCAATGGTACTATGAATCCACAAATAGTTGGAAAAAGTGCTCAAGTAATAGCAAAACTTGCAAATTTAGAAAATGTAGACTCTAGTATTAAAGTTTTAATAGCAAGAGAAACTAAAGTAGGGCATGATGTAGCTTATTCTAGAGAAAAACTTGCACCGATACTTGCATTTTATGTAGAAGAAAATGTTAATGACGTGGAGAAAAGATGTATAGAAATCTTATTAAATGAAGGAGCAGGACATACATTCTCAATGCATGCAAAAGATGAAGAATTAGTAAAAAGATTTGCACTTAGCATGCCGGTATCTAGAATAATGGTAAATACACCTTCAGCTCTTGGAGGAATAGGTGGTTCAACTAATATAGCTTCAGCTCTAACATTAGGATGTGGAGCTATAGGCGGAAGTTCAACTTCAAACAATGTAGGACCACTTGATTTAATAAATATTAAAAAGGTAGCATATGGAGTAAAAGAAATAGATGAACTTAGACAAAATGCACCTAAGGTGGATTCTTCAAGTCTTTGTTCTATGGATAAAGAAGAATTAATAAATCTATTGGTTAAAAAGATAGTACAAGAGTTAAACTAATAAAAATTATAAAAACTATGAAAATATATAAAACTTGGAGGTCATTGTTATGGCAAATGCAAACGCATTAGGAATGATAGAAACTAAAGGATTAGTAGGAGCAATAGAAGCAGCAGATGCAATGGTTAAAGCTGCAAATGTACAACTAGTTGGTAAAGAACAAGTTGGTGGAGGACTAGTTACAGTTATGGTAAGAGGAGATGTAGGAGCTGTTAAAGCAGCTACAGATGCAGGAGCAGCAGCAGCAGAAAGAGTTGGAGAATTATTATCAGTTCATGTAATACCAAGACCACACTTTGAAGTAGATGCTATATTACCAAAAACATTACCAAAAACATCTTCTAACAATACTTTATAATAATTAAAATTTGATAAAAAAGGGATGCTTAGTCATCCCTTTTTATATAAATAGGAGTATGATAAAATGGCTGTTTTAACAGAAAGTGAAGTAAGAAAAAAATTATCAAAAAATAGTGATAATATAAGAGAATTTTATGTACAAAAAAATCAAATAATAACTCCTTCAGCAAAATCATATTTATCTCAAGAAAATATAGAAATTAAATACGTTGATAATATAGAAAATATTAATAAAACTAAACAAGATGAATTAGTTGAAAATAAAAAGTACAAATATATAAGTGTATTTGGTGCTAAATTAAATGAAAAACCAGAACATATGACTAGTTTACATGGAAATTTATTAGTATTCAAAGATCATAAAAGAATAATACTTAGAGGGAAAATTGATTCATTAGAATCTAAAATAATTCAAAGCCAAATACTTTGCCAAAAGCATAATATGTCTAAATTAATAAAAGATTTAGAAGAAATATTAAATTTTGTAAGAAATATAATGAGATGTGAAGTTTTAGAAGAAAAGTTAAAAGACTTTACACTTTTAGATTTAAGCGAGCATGAGATAAGAGAACAATCTCATTATCCCAAAAAGTATTTTGGAATAGATCATGAATTTGTGTCATACAAAATGGGAGAAATAGTGGTATCTATAAATGATTTAAGAAGTGCTACAAGAGAAGTCGAACTTAGTGCGTATCAAGCTTTTAAAGGAGAATATGGTGAAGTTGAAAGACAAGATATAATAAAAGCACTTAATAGATTATCATCATTGTTCTGGATTATGATTTATAAAATAAGAACAGGAAAATATGATTAATTGGAGGACATTATGCAAAATCTATTAGATGAAATAGTAAAAGAAGTTACAGATAGAGTAAAAAAAGAAATATTTATAGAAGTAGAAGCTTCAGGAAGACATGTTCATTTAAGTGAAGAAGATGTTGAAAAATTATTTGGAACAGGATATAAATTAACTAAAATAAAAGATTTATCTCAACCTGGTCAGTATGCATGTAAAGAAAGAGTTACAATTAAAGGACCAAAAGGAAGTATAACAAATGTTGTAGTACTAGGTCCGTGTAGAAAAGAGACTCAAGTTGAAATATCTCTAACAGATGGTTTATCTCTTGGACTAAAACCACCTATAAAACAAAGTGGAGATTTACAAGGTACTTTAGGAATAAAAATTTCTACAGATAAAGAAGAAATTGAACTACCAAGAGGTCTTATGGTTGCTAAAAGACATGTACATATTACAAAATGTGATGCAACTAAATTTAATGTGAATGATAATGAGATAGTTAAAGTAAAAGTATTTGGACAAAGACCTTTAATATTTGATGATGTAGTCGTAAGGGTAAGTGACAAATATAAAACTTATATGCATATAGACTATGATGAAGCTAATGCATGCGGATTTAGTAAAGGTACTATGGCTAAAATTGTGAAATTTTATTAAACCTCTAGGGAGGAAAAGAATATGAACTACGAAAATATGATAAATACTATAGTAGAAGAAATTTATAAAAAAATAAATTCTATAAATGAAATAGAAAATAAACCTAAAGCTGTTTTATTATACGAAGATAACAACAAAGAACAGTTTAAGTTTTTAAAGCAAAGATTTGAAGTAGTTAACTTTGAAAAATCTATAAGAGATTGTCAAATAGTTATAATATCAAAACTTTGCATGAGAGGACTTTGTAACCTAGCTGTAGGTCATAGTGTATCAGATGAAGAAAGATTTATACTTAAAATGTTAATGAAAGGCAAAAAAGTATATGTATTAGAAGATGGTATAGAATATAAAAGATATAAAAAAACAGCACCAAAAGCTTTATACAATAAATACATGTCTTATGAAGATGAAATAATAAATTTTGGTGTTGAAATTATAAAAGATATAAATTTTATATATTTAGATGATGATAAAAAAGAAAATTTAAGTAAAACAAAAAAAGATATAAAAATAAATGATGAATTTAGTTTAAATTTAACAAATCAAAAACTTATATCAGAAAGCGATTTAAAAAAACCTATGATAAGTGGAATAAAAAATGTATTAGTTGATAAAAAAAGTATAGTAACTCCACTAGCGAAGGATTTTATAAGAATACATCATTTAAAACTAAAAAGAATGTAGTGGTGAATTGTTATGGAGATAGGTAAAGTAGTAGGAAATGTTTGGGCAACAAGAAAAGATGAAAAATTATGTGGACAAAAATTTTTAGTTGTAAAACTTTTAAAAACAAAAGACACATATAAAGAAGGATTTTTAGTTGCAGCAGACAATGCAGGAGCAGGTAGTGGGGATTTAGTTTTCATAACTAAAGGTTCATCAGCAAGGGTTTCATTAGACAAAGAAAATGTTCCAATAGATGCAACTATAGTAGGTATAGTTGATACATTAGAGTTTTTTGATTAATAAAAGTATTGGTGCTATAGAATTTAAAAGTATAGCTAAAGGTATAGAAGTTTCTAATGAAATAGTTAAAAAATCATCAGTTGAAGTAATATACTTAAAAAGTATATGTCCAGGAAAAATTTTAATAATGATATTAGGAGAAACTTGTTATATAAAAGAGTCCATAGATTATGGTTTGACAAAAGGAGACGAATATATAGTTGATAGCTTTATAATAAACTCTGTTAGTTTAGATATAATAAATGGGCTCAAAAATAAATACAAAAAATTAGAAAGTATAAAATCTATTGGAGTAGTAGAAACAAATAAAGTATGCTCAGGACTTAAAGCCCTTAATAAAACCCTGAAATCTAGTGATGTATCTTTGATTAAGCTACAAGTATCTTTTGCAATAGGTGGGAAATTGGTTTATATAGTAAGCGGAGATTTAAGTGATTTAGAAATCGGTATAAACGAAGGATGCAAAGTTATAAATAAAAAGTACATAATAAATACTTCTATAATACCATCATTAAATAAACAAATAATAGATAATTTAATATAATGGAGGACACTATGAACGTAAATGAAATTATTATTTTTATAATGGCAGTATTTATGGTATTAGGTGCTATAGATAAGTGTATAGGAAATAAATTTGGTATAGGAGAACAATTTGAAGAAGGTATAATGGCAATGGGTGCATTAGCACTTGCTATGGTTGGGGTTATATCTTTATCACCAGTTTTAGCAAATGTATTAAGACCAGTAGTAGTACCAGTATTTGATTTATTAGGAGCAGACCCAGCGATGTTTGCAGGAAGTTTACTTGCAAATGATATGGGTGGTGCGCCACTTGCAATGGAACTTGCAAAAGACCCACAAGCAGGATTGTTTGGAGGACTTATAGTAGGAGCTATGATGGGACCTACTATAGTATTTATAATACCAGTTGCACTTGGAATAATAGAAAAAGAAGATCAAAAGTATTTAGCAACAGGAATACTTGCAGGTATAATAACGATACCAATAGGAGCATTTGTTGGAGGATTAGTAGCTGGATTTGATGTTATGATGGTTATAAGAAACTTAATACCTATAATAATATTTGCAGTAATTATAGCAATAGGATTATTAAAGTTTGAAAATGCTATGATAAAAGGATTTACATACTTTGGAAAAGGAGTAGTAATAGTTATAACAGTAGGATTTGCAGCTGCAATATTTGAAGCTTTAACAGGCATAGTTGTAATACCAGGAATGAAACCAATTGAAGAAGGTTTAGTAATAGTTGGAGATATAGCTATAGTTTTAGCAGGAGCGTTCCCATTAGTATATGTTATAACAAAAGTATTTAATAAACCATTAATGGCACTAGGCAAGTTACTAGGAATGAATGATGTATCGGCAGCAGGAATGGTTGCTAGTTTAGCTAACTGTATACCTATGTTTGGTATGATGAAAAATATGGATAACAAAGGTAAAATAATAAACGTTGCATTTTCTGTATCAGCAGCATTTGTATTTGGAGATCATTTAGGGTTTACAGCAGGATTTAACAAAGAAATGTTAACTCCAATGATAATTGCTAAATTAGTTGGAGGAATAACAGCAGTTATAGTAGCTATGTTTATAGCAAATAAAACAATAAGAAAGGAGAATGCATAAAATGGATATAAAAAATATAGATAAAAGTTTATTAGAAAAATTAGTAAGACAAATAATAGAAGAAAAATTAAGTGAAGGTAATGATGGTGTAGATTTTATAAGACACAAAGATATAAGTGGAATAACATCTATAAAATTACCAACTGTAAAGGTTAGTGAAGCTAATAGATTACATACAGGAAATAGTAAAGATGTAGTTTATACTAAAGATTTATTTACATTAGAAGAAAGCCCAAGATTAGGTTGTGGAATAATGGAAATGAAAGAAACTACATTTGACTGGACGCTTAATTATGATGAAATAGATTATGTAATAGAAGGAACATTAGATATAATAATAGATGGTAGAAAAGTATCAGCATCAGCTGGCGAGTTAATACTTATTCCAAAAGGAAGTAGTATAAAATTCTCAGTTAAAGATTATGCTAGATTTATATATGTAACATACCCAGCTGATTGGGAAGCCCAAAAATAAAAAAGTTAATTTAGTAGGTATTAATAAAGTAGAAACAAGAGGCTATCGCACTATTTTTTAGTTCGATAGCCTCTTGTTTTTAAACAAATTTAAAAATAATCTAAATATGATGAATTATGACGATAGTAGTTCCTTTTGGACGGGTGACTTCTCAAATAACTGCATTTGGTAGTATTTATACTACTATTACAGGCATTGATTACAATTTACTTTGTATTGTATTTTATATAGTAAGTTTAGTATTTGCTTTTAATTTAGGCGGTGGCAGATTTACAGGTAGCAGCAAGTTATGGAGCTGTAAGAACTATAGCATCTGCAATAAATCATGTTTTCAATAATTTGGATTGGGTAAATGAAAAGATAGAAAATTTTGTTTATTCATGTTGTAGAAATGTTGGAATGAGTAGACATTGGGCTTACTGAACTACTAGGATCGTAACATTAGCTACAGTGATATAATTAAAAGTTGAAGGTATGATAATCTCCTATGTACATTGAGTAATCTTAATAAACATAGGAGATTATTAGATATAAGAATATATAGGAGGAAATTGATGGAATTAATTATATTTTTAATATTGAGTACATTTTTTTTTGGTACACGTATTAAAAAATCAGAAAATAAAACGGAGTATTATAATAATATACTTATGACAACTCTTAATGCTATTCTATTGTTTTGTAAGATAACCTATAATAGAAGTAATGTGGTAAAGATTATTTTAATTTTGTTAATTATTTTAATAATCTTTAACTATATTCATTCTAAATTAAAAAAGTATAAACAATAAAGCTTATGTTTCTACTTGTATAACAACAAATAAAGAACAAGAAGTAGTAAATAAAGAAAACTTATACAACGGAAAGGTTAATATTCTTATTAATAATTGTTTGTGCTTTACGTTTTATATTTTCAAAAACAAATAATAAAAAATAGCATGCTTTGCAGAGATAAGTGGATGCAATTCTTCTGATGGTTCCTTGAAACCTGATAAGAATAGAAATAAGACAAGCCAAAATTTTGTAGTTACCAAAGAAAATGTTATGGGTACTACAACATATAATAAGGATGGATTTAAGTATTATACTTTAAAGATGTGAAATATTTAAAATTGGAGAATGGGGGAGCTCAAAAATGTGGCTTTTTTTAGCCTGTATATTATGTTCTATAATCATTACTTATTTGGGAAACTATTTAATATCTTTTATATTATCAAAGCTGAATAATACAAGTAGATTTAAAAAGAGTGTTAGTAAATGCCATTGTTTCAGGAACATTGCTATATATTGCTTTTAGGATAATATTGTTTTATACAGAATAAAAAATAGTGGGTTAGGAGAATATTGATGTTATTAATTATACTTGGAATATTTGGCATATTTTTATTTGGTTCAGAGATCAAGAATTCAAAAAATAAAATGGATTATTATAATAAAATACTTTGGACAATTTATTTTGTATTCTTTACCTTTTGTAAGATAACTGATTATAGAGGTATTCTGGGAAAGATTATTTTCATAGTTTTATTTGCTTTTATAATAATTAC
Organism: Terrisporobacter mayombei; assembly: GCF_020748465.1. Taxonomy (GTDB): domain Bacteria; phylum Bacillota; class Clostridia; order Peptostreptococcales; family Peptostreptococcaceae; genus Terrisporobacter; species Terrisporobacter mayombei. The sequence goes on along the minus strand of NZ_JAHZMP010000001.1, from coordinate 18,057 downwards.
TCATGTTTGTTCTAAATTAAAAAGATATAAAGAATAAAGCATATACTTATTAAAAAGGTGCGTATCTAATTAAAAAGATATTTTTCAGATGCTATCTATTACTCTTTTGATAGGCTGTTTTGATTAGATGGACTGTCTCCTGGAGCAGGAAGAATAGATAACTATACAAATATATATAAAAGGGGATTAAATTATGAGATATAAAAAATATACTTCAAAAACATTTATATTAGATATGATAATCGTAGTCATCGTATGTCAATTATTTGATAATTATTTATATAACTCTGTTTATAATATTGTTTTAGTAAAAATAATTGTAATAGCTTTAATAATATCGATTGTAAATATATTAAAAAAAAATGTTAAGAAATTAGAATGATCATTATAAGCTGATTAGATTAAATTATGAAAAATAGCAATAATAACTTTGTCTTTGGATTTGTTATAGTTGAGCAGTTCTTGACAGTTAATATTTTTATATTTCTTCCAAATTAAAAAGGTGTGTATCTCATTAAAAAGATACACACCTTTTCTTTATTTATTGGTAATATTAGTAATATTGTGAGACAGATCGCTTATACTATCTGTCAGAGCTTGAAGTTTCCCTTCAATTCTAACTAACAAATAGAGAGAAATTGCTATGGGAAAACCAAGGTTAGCTATGAGAGATTGTAAATCAGCCATTTAAATCACCTGACTAAACTTCTAAGTCGTATTCAGTAGTTGTGCTATTAACTACCTTGGCAGATACACAGGCAACTATGTCATATCCCTTTGGTTGGAATATGTTTTTATCTTTGATTAAATTCATAGCGTCTACTATATCTTGTTCTTCCAAGTCTTCTCTTGGATCGTCCACAGTAATAGAAAAGCTATTACCTAAAGTGTTTTTAAAAGTCATTAAAAGTTTCTTTTCATTCATAATTTAACCTCCTAAAATTTTAGCAGCGAACTATCTCAAGTTATAACTATGATAATTCGCTGACTTTATGGTCAGAGTAAATTTTTACTCTGATAATGATGAGTTATCCACTCTATTTGTGCCACTTAGAGTATGTTGTTGCAATCCAGCTATGGTATTTACCACATCCATAATATTTTCGTTTGAAGCACCTGATTTTATGCTTGAAAAAGTTTTTGTTTTTACAATTCTATCTCCGTTTAAATCTGTTCCATGATCAAATTTAACTTTGATAGAAGAAGCATTGGGAGTTGAAACTACAGCCATATTATTACCTCCTTAAATTTTGTGCAAGGATATATCCCTTAGGATATGACTAACCTTTGTTTATATAGTAGTGGAAAATTGTGAAATAAAGAAAAAATAAATATGAATAAAATTATTTAGTAAAAGAGTTAAAGAATATAAAAATATGTAAGTTTAAAAGAGCCAAGCTTTAGAATTGAATTTAGAGTGTAAAATAAAACATTTTCATACAAAGTTACCCCTAAGTTACCCCTTTTTTGGCGAAAAGATTTAGTATAATTATATTATAAAACATAATAAAAAGGAGGGGAGTTATGAAGTTCGATTTTAGGAAAAGAAGAAGGGCCCTAGGATATTCCATAAAAAAACTGTCTAAAAAATCTGGAGTATCTGAAAGTACTATAAAAAATATAGAAAGCAAAAAGCGTGTTGCAAGGAAAGAAACTTTTGAATTAATTACTAAAGCACTAAACTGGGTAATTGATTATGAGGAATACTGTGAATATATATATTCTATAAATAAAAAGCATATAAAAAATGGACAAACTTGTGAAAGTAATGAGGAAATAGATAAAAAAATAAAACTACAAAAGGCAAATGAACTTTACAAAGCAAATAAGTACGAAGAAGCTTTAAATATTTATTTATCATTTTCAAATATATTTGAACAAGATGGTAATTATTTATTTACATGTGCTCTACTGTACCAATTGTTAAATGAATATGAAAAATCAATAGAATACTGTGACAAACTACGTAATTATAAAAAATATAAATTTTATGCACTTATATTAAAAGGGGAGTGTTTGGGGCAACTTGGTAAGAATAAAGAAGCGTTGAAAACGTTTGAAAAAGCACTTGAAGTAAAAAATAGTGGGAGCGCTAATTATTATAATTATCCTTTTGATGAAATAAGTAATAATTTGAGAGACTCAATTGAATATTATCATAAATATATAGAAATCCTACCTAATCTTACTTCTGACTATTCAAATATAGCTATTTGTTATGCTAAACAATTTAAAGAAAAAAAAGACATAAATCGTTTTATAAAATCAATTGAACAAAATGACAATAGATATGAAGCTCTTAGCAATATATTTATAGATTTAGACATTGGGGAAAAAGCTGAAGAATTAAAGTTTTACTACAACGAGTTTTTTAGAGTACACTGTGACAAAATTTTTGATGAAAAGAATTTGAAAAAGGATATTACATATGTGGGATATACTACATTAGCCAGTTATACAGGCTCATTGGATTATCCAACTATGGTGAAAGTCTATGCTAATAAAAATCAATATTTAGAGGATATGGAAAAGATAAAAGAACACATTTCATTTTTGCAGTACAAAGACAAATCAATTTATTTTACAGCTGATTATGTTAAGGTGAATGTGGTAAGCCTGGAAAAAAACACATTGATTGAAATAGTCTTTGGTGAATTTGTTATTTTGGAAGTAAACACATATGGAAAAGACCTGGATACCTTCAAAGAGCTATATGAAAAATACAATCAGTTTAGAATACAGTTAGAATGTGAAGGTGAAGTATTTGCAATGGATTGCTTAAACAATATATCTTTTAAATAATTTAAATAAATGGACAAAATTTGCTATCATAAGTTTTTTTAATTATGATGGCTTTTTTTGTACAAGTAAGGAGGTAAAAGTATGGAAGAAAAATTGGAAAACTTAATACCCGTAAGTATTACTGAGGAAAGTGACGTATTGATAAGTGCTAGAGACTTACATGGTTTTTTAGAAATCAAAACAAACTTTAGGATTTGGTATCCGAGGATGGTTGACTATGGATTTGTGGAAAATGAAGATTACCAGAAAGTCTATGAAAAAACAAACACCCTAGGAGGACAGCAAACTGTGGTGGATTATATGATGAATGTTGATATGGCAAAGGAAATAGCCATGATTCAGCGCAGTGAAAAAGGTAAGGAGGCAAGGACTTACTTCATAAAAGTGGAGAAAAAGTTTAAAGCTGCTCAAGTGGCCCTTAGGAGTTTGCTGGAAATTACTGAAAACAATTTCAAAAACTCCACAACTTTTACAGCTTATAACAATCAGCCCAATTTTAATAATGATAATGCTTATGTAATTGAAGAAAAACCAGGAAATTTAAAGACTAATTTTAGAGATACATCAAAACTTTATGGTATTAGAGAAAACTTATTTGTAAATTGGCTACTTCTTAATAATTATTGTTATCGTGACAAAAAAGGAATTATAAAACCTTATGCAAAGGTTATGGAATATTTTTATTTGAGAGAATTTACAACAGAAAATGGACATAACGGAATGCAAACATTGATCAATTCAAGGGGAAGAGAATTTTTTAGAAATTTATTAATTGATGAAAAAATAATAAAAGAAGAAATTAAATTATTAGAATGAGGTGGATAAAATGGCGAAAACATATTTTTGGTTGAAAATACAAGAAGATTTTTACAGACAAAAGGAAATAAAAATACTAAGACAAATGGAAAAAGGAGCTACTTATATTATTATTTATCAAAAAATGCTTATAAACTCTTTGAAAAATGGAAATAAGCTTTTCTATGATAATTTGAAGGACACTTTTGAGGAAGAGTTGGCATTAATTATAGATGAAGATGTGGAAGATGTTAAAGCTACTTTGGATTTTTTGAAAAGAGCAAATCTTATTGATTGTGTAACAGAGGAAGAGTATGTTCTGGCACAAGTTGAAGAGTTAACTGGTGGTGAAAGTGAGAGTACTAAACGTGTGAGAAAGTATAGAGAAAACAAAAAAGCAGAGTTAAATAATGAGGAAATTGAAGATGAAACTTTTTGTAACAAAAATGTAACGCTAGATATAGATATAGAGAAAGAGTTAGATATAGAGAAAGAATTAGATAAAGACCTAGATAAAGATTTAGGGCAAAATTCAAATGCAAAAAATCACAAGAAGTCAAAAAAACACAACAAGAAAAATTCCAAAAGCAAGTGTGTTAGTAGGTCTGTAGACGAAAATTTAGGCAAAATAAGCAAGCTTTATGAACAGAACATAGGGCCTATTTATCCTGCAAATACTCAGTATTTCATTGAAATTTCAGAGAAAATCCATTGGACCTTGTTTAATAGAGCCATAGAAATTTGCATAGACAAAAGCAACACCACACCAGGCTATTTGAAGGGCATAATCAAAAAATGGGATGAGCAAAAGATTTACACATTGGAGGCTTTAAAAGCAAAGGACATGGAACAACTTAACAAAAATTACAGCAAAAATAAATTGAAATACAACACCTGTGAAGATGAGAAAATAGACGAAAATCTCATAAGGGAGATGAAAGAGTTGGAGAAGAAACTGGGTGTTAGTTAGGGGGAAAAATGAATAAAAATTTGCTACAAAGAGTGAAAAAACTTATTGAAAATGGCAATTGTACTCCAGACAATTACAACTGTGCAAAATGCAGAGACTTGGGATATGTATTTGTGACAAATGAGAAAAGCAGTGATGTAGCCATGCCTTGTTCCTGTTTAGCTGAAAAAGAAGCTTTTGAAAAGCTGGAAAAATGCGGTCTAAGTGAAGCCTTTAAGAAAAAGACCTTTGCAAACTACGTCTGTGAAAATCCCTATCAAATAAAAGCCAAACACCAAGTAATGAAATTTTGCTGCGACTTTTCTAATAATAACTCGTCTTTGTTAATCTGTGGAAGGCCAGACGTGGGTAAAACTCATTTAGGTATAGCGGCTATGCTAAAGCTTATAAGTGACAATATTACTTGCAAATATGTTGAGTACAACAACATGATTGTAAACTTGAAACAAAGTATTATGGACGAGGAAAATCACATGAGAGAAATGGAAAAATACATAAATCCAAGAGTGCTTTTTATGGATGATTTTTTAAAAGGAAAGTCCACAGCCACAGATCTTAATTATATTTACAGAATAATAAACACCAGATATTTGAAACAAAAACCTTTAATAATCTCCACAGAAAAAAGTCTAGAAGAAATTCTTTATTTTGATGAAGCAGTAGGAAGTAGAATAATAGAAATGGCAGGAGAAAATGTGGTGCTCTTTGGAAAAGATAGCAATAATCATAGATTGAGAAACCTTTCAAAATAACACTTATAAAATACCTAGTAGGAAATAATATTATAAATAAATATATAAAAACAGGGGTGATATTATGAATATACTAATAGATGATATTCCAGTAAACTTACAACAAATGGTAGATATAATAGGCATGGACAACCTTATAGAGCTGTCAAAAATATATGGAGGTGCAAGTATATATATCCCAATGCACAAGACTTTACTTATACGTGAAAGAAACAGAAAAATAGTGAAGGAGTTTAATGGAGTAAATGGGGAAATATTAAGAAGAAAATACAATATTTCATATGCTCAGTTAAGAAGTTTAGTTCAAGATAAATAGATGAAAGGGGTATCATTTTTTTAAAGTGATCCCCTTAAAATAGACAGTTTTAAAATTATAAATTGTATATTACTTATATTATAAAATAGAATCATTAACAATCTTATATAATTGTTTTACTGCATCTTCCATATCTTCAGATTTAATACTACCAAACCCCAAAATGATAAGATTATCAGGGGATTGACTAGGGTTAGCCCATAATATATCTAAAGGATATAACAGTATATGATTAGAGACTGCTTTTTTTATTAACTTCTCTCTATCTAATGAAAATTTAAATCTAATTATTATATGCAACCCAGCATCGCCACCAAGTATTTCAGCATCATTTTTAAAATATTTTAATATAGAAGAAATCAATAAATTATTTTTTTTTCCATAAAAAGTTCTAATCATATTTAAGTGTTTTTCATAATCACTATCCCTAATAAATTTTGACATAGATAATTGAATAATTTTTGAAACAGGATTAGAACATATTTTATAAGATTCTTGGTATTTTGAAAAAATAGGTGGCGGTAAAACCATATATGATATTCTTAAATCTGGCGATAATGACTTTGAAAAAGTTCCTAAATAAATTGTTCTCTTATTAATATCTAGAGAATATAAAGACGGAATTAACAATGAGTGATATCTTAGTTCGCTATCGTAGTCATCTTCAATAATATAACTGTTATTCTCATTTGCCCAATATAATAAATCTATACGCTTAGTTATAGGAAGAACAGCTCCCATTGGAAACTGATGCGAAGGGGTAACACATAATAATGTAGAACTTAGTGTCTTAACTTCATCTATACAGATACCATCATCCTCCAAAGAAATAAAGTTCATTTTATAATTTAAATGTTCAAATGCATTTCGTGTTACATTATATCCCGGGTCTTCCATGGAAAAGGAATATTCGCTATTAATAAATAACTTCGATAATATTTCAAGGGAATTTTGATGACCACTTGTTATTACCACTTCTTCAGGAGTACAATCTACACCTCTAGCTTCATATAGATGATTTGCAATGGATGATCTTAATTCATACAATCCTTCTTTTTCTATAGATGTAAATTTTGAACTGTCATAGATAACATCATTAGCATAATTTAAGCATTTCTTCCATTTAGAGATGGGAAAAGTAGTAGAATCTATGGTACCATGTTGAAAATTGTATTTAATTTTAGGTTTAAATTCCTCTCTATTAGTATTTTTAGAATATTTAGGTAATGATTGATGTAGAGTAGAAATTTTATTTACATAATATCCTGAAGATTGCTTTGCAGAAACAAACCCTTCGATTTCTAGTTGTCTATAAGCCATATTAATTGTATTTCGAGATACGTTTAATTGCTGGGCAAGGGTTCTGGTAGCAGGTAATCTTTTATTATATGACATATGGCCACATAAAATATCCTCTTTTAATTGAAGATATATTTGTTTATAAAGAGGTTCATTAGTAGATGTTGTAATTTTAATCATAATCTTTATACTCCTTCAAATTGGTACTATAAAAAAATCTTTTTTGGCTCTTTTAAATAATCCAATTTTAACATACAATTAATAAAAAAGTAAATAAGGAGGGATATATATGCAAAACAGAATGAAAAAGAATCAATTATCTAAAGAAGAAGTAGTAAGTTTATTAGATAGAAATATAGTAGCTAGTCTGGCAACTATAGGAGAAGAAGGGAAGCCATATGTTATACCTGTTCATTATGTTTATTATGATGATAAAATATATGTTCATGGTTTACCACTAGGTGAGAAAGTTGAAAATATCAAAAAAAATGGGAATGTAAGCATGACAATTTATAAAATGGGAGAACTGATATTAGCAGAAAATGGTCAACCTTGTGGAACAAATACACGATTTGAAAGTGCTGTTATCAAAGGAAAAGCTATAATGGTAGAAGATATTACTAAAAAAGAAAAAGTGTTGAAGCAATTTATAAACAAGTTTACACCACATTTAAGTGATAGTGTAATATCTGAAGGAAGAATAAAAGGGACAGGAATTATCGAAATAGCTATTGATGAGCTAACAGGAAAATTTTATTAGAAAAATTAGTATGAGAAATAAAAATAACGCTTTCAGAGTTGCTTGAGTACTAAGATAGAGTTATTTTACAATTTCAATAGAATGCTTAATAATGATACTTTTGCTACTATATTGATAAATAGGAATTTGGAAATGAGGAATATAAATGATTTTCGAAACGAAGCGTTTAATTTTAAGAGAGATGGAGCAGGATGATTTTCAAGACTTAGCAGAAATTCTGCAAAATCCTAAAGTTATGTATGCTTATGAACATGATTTTATAGACGAAGATGTGCAGATATGGCTTGACCGTCAAAAAAATCGGTATAATCAATACGGGTTTGGTTTATGGGCTATGATATTAAAATCAACAGGTCGCATGATAGGACAAGCAGGTTTAACAATGCAACCATATAAAGATAATGAAGTGCTTGAAATAGGATATTTATTAAATGAGGATTTCTGGCATTGTGGTTACGCAAGAGAAGCTGCAACAGGCTGTAAAATTTACGCCTTTGAACATCTTAATAAGGACAAGGTTTATTCAATCATTAAAGCTGATAATAGCGATTCTATAAGAGTTGCTGAAAGTATTGGCATGGTAAAAGAGGATGAATTTATTACACAGTATTATAATGGGGATATGTTACATTTCCTTTATTCTATACAGAGATAAATTTCAATTTATCGATTAGATTCTACGAACAAATTTAATATATTGTGAGTTAAAAGTGGATAAAGTATCTAAAGGAATTGATTTAAAGGCTATCACTACTTTAGAATATTTACAGGCTCATAAGAATCATTTAGTAGAGTTACAAAAGGTGTATTTTTAAGTTATTAATTATGGATTAAAGAAGTTAAAAAAGTTTCTAGAGGTACAGGATACTTATACTGTAAAGTTATTGAAGAAATTTTTAAAATGATAAGGAGAGTTATAATGATTAGAGAAATGAGAAGAAAAGATAGAAAAATGAAAGATGATGAAGCTATCGAAATTTTAAATAGCAATACTTATGGTGTTCTTTCAACTGTAGGGGAAGATGGGTATCCTTATGGCGTACCAATAAATCATATTTACATTAATGGTTCAATATATTTTCATTGTGCTATAAAAGGACATAAATTAGATAATATAAAAAATAATGATAAAGTATCTTTTTGCGTAGTTGGTCAAACTCAAATTCTACCTGATAAATTTACTACAAAATATGAGAGTGTAATTGTATTTGGAAGGGCAGCTGAAGTTTCTGATGATGAAAAAAATATGGCTTTTTTAGAAATATTAAATAGGTATGCACCAGATTATATTGAACAGGGAAAAGAATACATGCAAAAGGCAAGTAAAGCTACTAAAGTAATCAGAATTAGTATAGAACATATTTCAGTAAAAGCAAATAGATAGGTTATGTCATTTATAAAATATGATGTTTCATAATTTTATTATTATAAAATTTTAAGAAAAATATTATAATAGCTATAGGAATTTTCATACCTGTTGTAGGAATAGCTTTTTTTTGCAATAACTTCAATACATGCTTGGGGGAGCATTTTTAGCATTTGTATAAAAGGAGCGTAGTTAAATTTGGGAAAATATTATTATTTATTACAATTAGATTTTAACTCTATAAATCATATGATATTTAAGATTCAAGAGGAACATGAATCTAACAGTACTGAAATTGGATTTATAGTATTAGAAGATTGCAGACGAGCAGGAACTTTAGATGATTTTAGCTATTTGAAGCCTGCGTATGAAGATGGAGAAATATGGGATGATGAAAGGAATTTAATCGTTGTAAGTGTATATACTTATGAAGAAATAAATGAAGATCAACAAGAAGGTTTATTAGAATTAGCATCAACATTAGTAGAATTTAAGCCGAATGTGAATCATAGAGTTGACTTTTTTGTTTCAAACGAACTTTTAGAATTAACAGGTAAAGATTGGGATAAGGGTGTATATCATATTTCTGCACTAAAGTATCTTTTAAGTAATAATGTAGAAAATAAATTAGATATAAGTAATTTATCAGAAGATGATTTTAATCATTTATTCCAGAAAACAGATAACTAATAAAAAAGACATCTAAAATTTAGATGTCTTTTTTATGTAGGATTAGTTTCGGTACTATTTTCTATATGAACTTTATTCATATTCAATTGATTATCTGAAGTTATTGATGAAATAGAAAGAGCACCTACCTTTTTGGGTAAGCGCTCTTTCTATTAGCTTAAATAAAACTTATTATATTTAGTCAGTTGAAATATCTATTATTATTTTTCTACAACTTTCACAAAAATAGGCATCTCATCATTTTTTACAATGACAGCACCATAGTGTCTTCTCAAGCAAGTAAAACGCTTAGATACTACATCAGCCAAATCCACATAATAATTGATTCTATCTCTTCTAGCCAATCAAAATCCCTCCTACTAATATTTGTGAATATCTTAGTCATATTTTATCATAGATATAGTGTAAAATCATTGCTATATATTTCGTATTAAATTTTTTATATTCCATAAGAATTTGCTGGTATAATATTAATAATGGTATTAGAAAAAATCAATAGGGGGGCGAAGAACATAAAAGTCTTAAAAAAAGTATTTATTGGTGTAGGTGGTTTACTACTAGCGCTTGTAATTTTTGTAGTAGGTTATATAGCTTATATGCAAATTAACTACTATAGAATAGAAGACAATCAATCATTAGAAATAACAAACAATAAAAAAGAAACCCTAAAAACAGGTGAAGATTACTCAGCTGTTACATATAACATTGGCTTTGGAGCTTATGACCAGGATTATTCCTTCTTTATGGATACTGGAGAAATGGAAGATGGAACTGCCGTTGTTGGAAAACATTCAAGAGCAGTAAGCGAAGAAAATGCTTTAAAAAATACAAATGGATCTACAGAAATAGTAAAAGAACTTTCACCAGACTTTGCATTATTACAGGAAGTGGATGTAAATGCAACTCGTAGTTACAATATAAACCAAAAGGAAAGTTTCGAGAAAAAACTTCCAAATTACTCAAGCATATTTGCACTGAATTTTCATGCACCATATATGTTATATCCTTTAAATGAACCACATGGAAGTGTTGAGGCAGGACTACTTACTATGTCAAAATACAAAGCTATGTCAGCAACACGAAAAAGTTATCCAGTAGATGAAAGCTTTTTTACTAAATTCTTCGACTTGGATCGTTGCTTTACAATGGTACGTTATCCAGTAGAAAATAATAAGGAGCTAGTTCTTATAAATAATCATATGTCTGCTTATGATAAAGGCGGTGCTATAAGAGCGCGTCAGCTGGAGTTGCTTAACAAAGTCATGGAAGAAGAATATAAAAAAGGAAACTACGTAATTGTTGGCGGAGATTTTAATCACGCTTTAGGAGAAACTATAAATGCATTTGAGAGTAAACAAAAAATTCCTGATTGGGTATTTAAGCTAAATGACGAGAATATTGTAAAAGGAATGAGTGTTGTAAAATCTTTAAATAATACAGAAGTTCCAACTTGTAGAAGTTGCGATATTCCTTATGAAAAAGGTGTTAACTATACTTCAGTTTTAGATGGATTTATTGTATCTGACAATGTTGAAGCTAGGGCTGAAAATGTGGATAAAGATTTTATGTATAGTGATCATAATCCTGTTAAATTAACATTTAAACTAAAATAGAAATTAAAACATATAAATATAAAGATGAATAAAAAGGAAGTAGACCAAAAGCTATTATAGCTAAGGTCTATTTTTTTTACAATATTGTAAGTTGTTAAATATAAAACAGACTCCTACTATTATATAAAGGGGGTGCAATTATGAAAGAAAAAATAGAAATGAATTTCCAAAATGAAGATATGGTTAATTTTATTCAAGACAATGCACAAACATATATGAATAAGTTTGAAAAGATGAGAGAAGAAAATAAGCCATATAGTTGGAACTGGGCAGCGTTTTTAGTTAGTGTATTTTGGTTTGTATACAGAAAGATGTATGCCCTTGGTATAGGTGTAATAGTATTACAAATATTGCTAAATAGCCTTTTTAATGTACATGGGATTAATTGGATATTATTCTTAATTTGTGGTATTTTTGGTGATTATCTTTACTTAAATCATTGTAATAGGAAGTTAAGTAAAATAATAAATCTTGATCCTAAGGATAAAGAACGTGAGCTGCTTAGAAAAGGTGGAGTTAGTATATGGGCATTATTAGTAATGTTTATTACGGTAGTTGCTATAGCAGTAATTTATGCATATATTTTGGCTGGGTACTTAAGAATTAGCTGTTTATAATAAAGTATGTAAGGGTGTATGAAAAAAGATACACCCTTAAATTTTGGAAGTAAAGTTATTAAGTTAGTATACAAAGTAGTAATACTATAAATACTCCCATAATAATTAGCACATAATGATATAATAATTGTTAGATAACATAATTTGGAAAAAAATGGAGGGATGTTATGAAATCAATTTTTAAAAAAAGTATATTATGTATTTTAATGTTAGGCTTAGTAGGATGTAACTCCACTAATTCAAGTACTGATTTAGCAGACTTAAAAACACCAGAAGAAGTGAACAAAGCATACGAAGCAAACAAAGACAAATTAGAAAATGAAGAAAAACTTCAGGATTTAAATATAAACTCTTTTGATGAAGTGGCTAAATACGCTAACAAATCAAAAGAAATAACTTCAGATTTAGAAAAAACAGAAGATAAAGTGAAGATAATTGATAAATTAGTAGCCTTAGATGATTTATACAGTAATACGTCAAAAGATATAAAACAAGAAGCAATGAATTACTTAATTGATCAGTACAAAAATGAAAAATTAGCAGATGACTTGGAAGATAATTATTATTTGGCATCATACATTGCCAGCAAATCAGACCCTGATAATGCTGATATATATGATATAGCTAAGGTTATGAAGGACTACATAAAAGATACAATGATGCTAGTTAATAATGAGTATGATCAAAATAACAAGGGAGCATTGCTAAAAACATTAAATGATAATAAGAAAAAGTTAGATGAAAATATGAATGTAACAACAAAGATTTATCCTACAAGTGAGGAGAAGAAGAAAACTAATTAATATAGAAGAAAAATATCCAGCTTAAACTATTAGGCTGGATATTTATTTGCTAAAATAAAACTATTTACGATATTAAACATTGTTTTTATTAAAAAAATATGAAAAAAATACAAATTACGACAAATTTAGAAAGTAATATATGCTATTATACTCTCGGGTTAATAAAGTTGTAACATTTTCAGTAGATAATTAATATAAAAATTTATAGCTTTATTTTGAAGTAATTTATTAAGAAAGGAAGATGTATATGCAATCAACAGATTCAGGCGTTGTTTTTTGTACGGAGTGCGGCAAAGAAAATCAAGCTACAAGTTCATTTTGTAATAGTTGTGGAAAGCCTCTAAAAAAAGTAGAACTTAGCAAAAATAATTCACAAGGGGAAAACTCTAGAAGCAGTTATTCTAGCGCTGATTGTAGTGAAGAAGAAATGAACACATTTATCTCTAAAAATCAAATGTTCTATTTAGAAAAATTTGATCAAATTAGAATGACTGGAGATAAAAAAACTTGGAACTGGTCAGCATTCTTAGCTGGTGCTTATTGGATGTTCTATAGAAAAATGTATGTACAAGGGATATTATACTTTTTAGCAAGTTTATTATTATCATTTGTTCCTGTTATAGGATGGGTACTGGATATATGCCTTTGGGTAGGGGTAGGTACTTTTGCCAATTCATTATATTTAGACCACATAAATAAAAAGTTCCAAGAAATCAATTGTGCAGATAGTAGTTATAGACAGGCATTGATAAACAAAAATGGTGGTACTAATATTGTACTTCCAATAGTATTACTTTTAATACCAGCAATTATAGCAATCATACTCTTATTTTTATCTGTAGTTATATTTGGCTCAATGTTTGGGGCAATGTCTTATTACTATTAAAATGAAATTATAAGGGCATTGAATTTAACGTTCAATGTCCTTTTTAATTGATACTTAATAAAATTTAAAATACTTGGAAAGGGGATATATTTATGAGGTGTAATAAATGTAATACAGAAGTAAACAACAACGAAAAATACTGCTATAAATGTGGTAATAAAATAGAAAATACAAGCAGTATAAATTTACAAAAAGAAAATGATAATCATGGTAATACAAATACTAATAATACATACAAAAATGTTGAAGATACAACATTTAGTCATATAGGTACAGAGGTATCTAAAAATTCTAAAAAAGCAACGTCATTTCTAAAAGAAAAAAGTGAAAAAGTTATAGATAAAGTTAAAAATTTAAACAAACTACAAAAAACTCTAATACTTTCAATTTCAGTACTATTTATTGCAGGGGTAACAGTTGTTTCAATACCACAAACCCAAGAAAAAGTAATAAATCAATTTGAGGAAGCAATAATAAACAACAATCCTTCTAAGCTAAAAAAAATAATGATTTCCAGTGACAAAAGATTAAAAATAACAGAAGATAGCCTAGGATCAATAATAGAATATTATAAAGAGAATCCTTCAAATTTAAATAATGATATCCAATACTTAAGAGAAATGTACCCAGTGGAAGGAGCTACAAATAATAATCCATTTACTATAGTTAAGAAGAAAGTATTGTTTAAAGAAAAATGCTATATTGGTTTAAACCCTAGATATATAGAATTAGAATCACCATATAAAGATGTAAAAATTGAGCTATATAATGGCGAAGAATTGATAGAAGAAAATTTAAAAGGTGGAGAAGTAGGACCACTTTTACCAGGAAAATATAAGCTAGTGATATCATGTAATAATGAATTTGCAAAGACAAAAGCATCTAAAGAAATAGATCTTTTCTACGGAGAATTAAAAAACTACATAAATATAGATGGAACTATTAACAACAATAAAATAAATAGCGATGAACCAGATGCTATTGTTTACGTAAACAGCAAAAGCACAGGTAATACGGCTAGAGAAATTAATACAATATCAGGACTAAAAAATGGAGACACTGTATATGGTATTTTAAAACACAAAGGAAAGAACATAAAAAGTAATGTGGTACAAGTTGATGAAAGTTTAGATATATACTTAAGCTACGAATATACTAAGCCACCATCATCAGACGAAGTGAAAGATGCTGTTTCCACATTAATGTATGATTATTTATATTACTTTGCAGATGCAGTAAATTATAATGATTTTTCATATATAGAAGACTTCCTTAGTGTTGGCAGTGATTTATATAATGAGCAAAAGAATAATGTACCTAAGTTCTATGAAAAAGGTGTAAGTGAAAGATATGTTAATCATGAAATCATTAATTTTGATTATAATGAGGACGAAGGAAAAGGTAGTGTAACTGTAAAAGAAGTATATGAAATAACACAAGATGATGAGTATAAAGAAAAAATATTTAACAACAAATACGAATTTATATTTAACGAAATTGATAAAACATATAAGTTAACTAAGTTAGAAATGATTAAATAATAAAATATATATAAAGCAAAGTATATAGCAAAATATAATGTATTCTGAAAATATTAATAAAGGGAAAATAGGGGAAGAAGTCATGAAAAAAAGTGTTATATTATTTTTAGTTTCAATGTTGATGATTTTATTTGTTGGATGTAGCAAAGAAGGTGCAAAAGAAGTAGCACAACCAGAAAATTTAGTATGTGAGAAGATAAACAATAAGTATCTGTACTATAGAGTTGCAAGTGATAGATGGGATAATAAAGAATATGCTTATGGTGTAGAAAAGACATTTATTTTTGCATTTAATAATGAAAAAACTACACTTTATTATATAAAAGAAGATAAAGAAGAATGTTTACAATTAGCTAACACAAAATTAAGTAAAGATGGTTATGAAATTGATTATACTTTTAAGTCTGATTCAAAAGGTGAATATAAGTTAAATGTATTATTAAATAAAGAAAATAAAGATGAGATAAAGTTTACACTAAATAATCGTGAGAATAAAAGTTATTTAATAGAAGAGAATTTATTAAGCAAGGATGAATGTGAAAACAAAATCAAATCAACTATAAACGAAGTTGAGCTAGAAAATATGCTAGCTACAAACTTCAAAGAAGCTTCCAACTTAGACTTAGATAAAATAAAATCTGATATAGACAAAGCAAGAGAAAAACTTTATGAGAAAACAAAAGAAAGTAAGAATGAGATATATTATGTTTACTCACCAAGTGGAAGTTATTGCGAAGAAGATGAAGAGTTTAAGTTGCAAAATTACGTATTTGGAGGAGTGTACTTAGATGAACATGGAGAAATGCTTACTATAAATGATTTTATCTACTTAGTTGATGCTAATGACTTTACTTTATATAAATATTCTCCTAATGGAAATAAAAAAAGAATAAAATATGTAAAGAAATCAGGGGAAAGTGCAAAGTATGAGAATGAAGTTTCCAAGGAGAAAGAAACTTCAAATAAGAGTACTTCAAGTAATTCAGATAAGAAGGGCAAGTATTCTAAAGATGAAATAAATAAAATACTTGAAAAAGGCGAAGATGAACGAGCATGTATAGTTGATGGACCTGTTTTTTATAATAATGAATGGTGTTATCTAGTATCATATTTGGTAAATACACAAACTTATCGTATGAGTGAATATTATATAGGAAGCGATACATTAGAAAAATATGCTTATGAAGAAGTAAATAAATAAAAAGATTTTTATATTTTTCTAAATTATGTAAAATATCAGAAATTTATGACAGTTAAAATAAATAGAAAATATTAATGCTATTGGAAAAAATTTGCCCAAAGAAAAATTCTTGCGGTGTATTATCCCAGCAATTACATATTCTAGACATAGATTGACCAATATTATGCTTCTTAAGAAGTTTTTGAAATATTGGACTTGTATGTAATTACCTTTTCAGTAACATTTTTTACATATTTATTTATATATAATTTTCGATCCTACTTTATTCATGTTTTAAACAGTGTGTCGTAGGTTCCAATCTAGAATAATATTCGTAAGTTATTGATTATCAATAGCTTACGAAATTTTTATGTTTATAAGAAAAATAGATTTTTGGCAACGGATAAAATAAAATTATTGATGCAAAATAGTTCTATCAATCATGAAGAGCTAAGTATATCAAGTTTAGAAGATGATTTAACTTATGTAAATGATGATGATTTAGAAGAAGATTAAATATAAAAAAGCCAGTAGCAGTATGCTACTGACTTTACACAAAATCATTATTTTAAATTAAAACCAAGATTTGCCACAACTTTCTTTCTTATCGCAACATTCTTTCCTATCACAACATTCTTTCTTATCGCAACATTCTCTTTTAATATCTACCAAAACTACTGATGTATTATTATTAGTATTCGGATCTGCTGTTGTTGAAATAACATCTGCAATATTTATTAATTCACAGTTACAAGTTGGATTTATTCTTCCTTTTAAAAGTATAATTCTTGTACTGCCTGCTGGCAATGTACCAATTACTATGCGTCCATTCCATAGATTCCAGGTTGCTCCTTTATCCAATGAAAATGTTGCTAACCTAAGAATATTTGCAACGTTATCTATCAAAGTAACGTCTTGAGCATCTGCTGGGCCTGCATTTGATACTATTATTGTAAATTCCAAGCTATCTCCTACACAAGCCTTTTCTCTATTTGCTAATTTCACTACAGAAATGTCTGCTTCTACGGCTACTGATGGACTTACTTCTACCACTACCGTTGAAGTATTATTAGCTAGATTTGGATCTGGTGTAGGTGAGCTTACTGTTGCTGTATTTATAATCGTGCCTGTTGCTGTTGGACTTACTGTTCCTCTTATTATGATAGTTCTTACATCTTCTGGCGATAATGTTCCTAAATTAAGGTTTCCTGTCCATGGTTGGAAAGTTGATCCACCATCTACTGAGAACTGTGGGTTAAGAATAGAAGATGGTATACTATCCGTTAGAAGGACACTCTGCGCATTAGATGGTCCAAAATTTGTGACTATAATCGTATAGCTGAATATTTCTCCTGGAATAGCTACTGGCTCATTACTTTGCTTTGTTACAGCAATGTCTGCTACTACGGCTGATACTGGAGTCTCTACAGTAGAAACATTATTATCTGGATTTGGATCTGGTGTAGGTGAGCTTACTGTTGCTGTATTTATAATCATGCCTGTTGCTGTTGGACTTACTGTTCCTCTTATTATGATAGTCCTTACATCTTCTGGCGATAATGTTCCTAAATTAAGGTTTCCTGTCCATGGTTGGAAAGTTGATCCACCATCTACTGAGAACTGTGGGTTAAGAATAGAAGATGGTATACTATCCGTTAGAAGGACAC
>NZ_JAHZMP010000019.1 GCF_020748465.1 Terrisporobacter mayombei | reverse complement strand
TCGCTCGACTTGCATGTGTTAGGCACGCCGCCAGCGTTCATCCTGAGCCAGGATCAAACTCTCATAAAAAAGTTGTCCATCGCTCAGACTAATCATTATCTGAATATCTGGCTTGGTTTGTTTGTTGCTTCAGTTTAATTCTTAAAGAATTAATTTATTGTTAACCTACTGTTTAATTTTCAAAGTTCTTAATTAACCTCTTAATTTTATCAAATTCAATCTTATTTGTCAACACTTTTATTTTTTGCTGACTCGTTATCTTTTTGACAAGTATTACTTTATCATTTAAAGACTTACTTTGTCAACAACTTTTTTAAAAGTTTTGTTGCTGTTTTGCCCTCGTTTCAAGGACAAGTATAACTATATCAGGTTTATTTTTTATCGTCAACACTTTTTTTAATGTTTTTTTCTTTAATTTTCATATATATTTTTATCCACATTTCCACATTTTTACATGCATTTAAATTTCAAACTTTATTCCAAGTCCGTTATATTTTATCCACATATACACCATATTTATTCACATATTTTTATTTTTGTATTTTTAAAATAAAATTAAGGAAGACAATAAATTATATCATCTTCCTTAAAAATTATTTTGCCATGTGTAGACTTTTCTCCATATATTCCTCTTTTAATATTACTTCATTTGTTTCCAAGCTACTTTTAACATCTATTATCCTTTGATTTGATGATCCTCTAAATTTAAGTCCTATATCCTTTTTTTCATATACGAATTTTCCATCTACTAATATATCTATATATTGTAGTAATGTTTTGTTATGAATATATAAAGGATTCTCTTCGCTTATTAAGTATTCAAATTCAAAGCCAGTATAACACCACACATCTAAATTTTCTAACTGTGCTGATCTTGCAATTAATGATAATGCCTTTGGTTGTAAAAATGGTTCTCCCCCTGATAAAGTTATTCCCTTATGCAATTTAAGTTTTTTTACTTTCTCTATAACATAATCTGTACCAACAATAATTCCACCTTCTAATTTATGAGTTTGAGGGTTATGACATTTATAACAATTATGTATGCAACCTTGTGTCCAAATAACCATTCTAAGTCCAGGTCCATCTACAATACTATCATATGTCAATTCTGAAGCTAATCTTAATTTCATATAACCACTACCTTTAATATTTTTATTTATGTCTTACTCTATCTCTAACTTCTGCTTTTTTAGCATCATTAAATCTATCTACAGTTCCTACTAAGTATCCTGTTATTCTTCTTATTCTCTCAAATTTAATATTGCTATTATTTTCATTTCTGCCACATTTAGGACATACAAATCCTTCTATAACTCCAGAGTAACCACATATAGGATCTCTATCTACTGGATGATTTACGCTACCATATCCTATCCCAGATTCTTTCATAGCCCTTATTATCGTTTCGAAAGCCTCTAAATTATCCGATGTATCTCCATCTAGTTCCACGTATGTAATATGTCCTCCATTTGTTAAAGAATGGTAAGGTGCTTCTTTTTTTATCTTATCATACGCACTTATATTGTAGTAAACAGGTACATGGAATGAATTTGTGTAATATTCTTTATCTGTTATACCTTTTATTTCACCGTATATATTCTTATCTATATCTGTAAATCTACCTGATAATCCTTCTGCTGGTGTTGCTATTAAAGAAAAGTTTAATTTATATTTATCAGTGGCCTCATCCATTCTTTTTCGCATATGCGATATAATTTTCAATCCTAATTCTTGGGCTTCTTCACTTTCCCCATGATGTTTTCCTGTTAACGCTATTAAACACTCAGCTAAACCAATAAAGCCAAGTGTCAGAGTTCCTTGTTTAATCACCTCGTCTAATTTATCATCATAATTTAATTTATCTGAATCTCTCCATATACCTTGTCCCATTAGGAAAGGGAAGTTCTTAACTTTTTTATTTCCTTGTATCTCCATTCTTTCTAATAATTCATCTATTACTAACGCTATTTTATTATCTAAATCTTTAAAGAAACCATCTAAGTCAGTTTTATTATTTTTTATTATTCCGTGTTCTATACCAAGTCTCGGTAAGTTTATAGTTGTAAAAGATAAATTACCTCTACCGCTAACTTCATTTTTACCACACACATTACTCATTACCCTAGTTCTACATCCCATATAAGTTGCTTCTGTTTCTGGATTATTAGGTTCGTAATATTCTATGTTAAATGGTGCATCTAAGAAACTGAAATTAGGAAATAATCTTTTTGCTGATACTCTGCAGGATAATTTAAATAAATCATAGTTAGGATCACTTTCATTTAAGTTAACACCTTCTTTTACCTTAAATATAAGTATAGGGAATATAGCCGTTTCACCATTTCCCAAACCTTTTTCCATTGATAATAATAAATTTTTGCTTACCATTCTACCTTCTAATGATATATCTGTCCCAAAGTTTATACTTGAAAATGGTACTTGAGCTCCTGCTCTAGAATGCATTGTGTTTAGATTATGTATAAAACCTTCCATAGATTGATATGTCTGTTTGTCTGTTTCTTTATATGCCTCTTTATATGCAAATTCTTGTATTCTAATTGCTGTATTTAAATCAATATTAAATTCCCTAATCAACTTTTCTCTTTCAAAAAGTTTATACTTATCATCTTGTTTCAACCCAACTTTTAATCCTGTTTCATTTTCTGTAGAGTATACTATCTCTTTTAATTTTTCAATGTCATTTTTATTTACTAATAGTTCTAAACCTTTTAGCAAATTATTTATATATAGTTTTCTAAAAGTCTTATATACACCTTTGGACATGTCATAATCAAAAAATGGTATACTTTGACCTCCATGTTGATCATTTTGATCGCTCTGAATTGCAATTGCTGCTAAAGCACCATAGCTCATAATACTGTTAGGCTCTCTTAAAAAACCATGACCTGTTGAGAATCCATTTTCAAAAAGTTTATCTAGCTTAATTTGGCAACATGTTAATGTGCCCATATTAAGAAAGTCCATATCATGTATGTGTATATCTCCGCTATCATGAGCATTAACGTGTTCAGGCTTTAATACAAAAGTTTTGCAAAATTCTTTTGAAACTGTACTTCCATACTGTAGCATTGTTCCCATAGCAGTATTTCCATCAATATTGGCATTTTCTCTTTTTATATTAGCATCACTAGCATCTTCAAATGTTATTTGACTTATAGACTTCATAAGTCTTGTACGAGAGTTTCTAATTCTACTTCTTTCATTTCTATATGTAATGTACTTCTCACTAGTTCTAGCATGACCATCCTCTATTAAAACTTTTACTACTATATTTTGTATATCTTCAACTCCTGGAATTGTGTCCTTAAACTTAGAACTTAGTATCTTTATTACATTTTGACTTAACTCTTCGGACATCTCATAACTAGGTACTATTCCCTCTTCTTTTGCCACTTCATTAGCCGCTTTAAATATAGCTCTTGTTATTCTATCTTCATTAAGTTTTACGATTCTTCCATCCCTTTTTCTAATATATTCTAACATTAAAAAACCCCTCCTAATTACTATATCTTGTATAACTTAAATAGTTTAACCACTATATATGGTATATATCCACTATTTATAATAGGATAACATTTATCAAAAGGCTTTGTCTATAAAGTACTTAAAATGTTTTTTGTCAACAAAAGTTATTAGTTTTTATGAAATTTTTCCCATTTTATTGTATTATAGATAATATACTTATTTAAGGGGGTAAAAAAATGTTATCTAATCGACTTAGTATTATCTCACCTTCTTGCACTATAGGAATTAGTTCAAAGGTAAAAAAAATGAGAGAATCAGGTAAAGATGTTATAAGTTTAAGTATAGGGGAACCAGATTTTAATGTTCCTAAAAAAGCTCTTGAATGTGGAGTTCAATCTTTAAATGAAAATTGTACGAAATATGATTTAGTTCCTGGGTTAACTATACTTAGGGATGAAATTTGTAAGAAATTGTTACAGGAAAATAACTCTTGTTATTCTTCAGATGAAATAGTTTTATCTAGTGGCGCAAAAAATGCTATAACAAATGCTTTGTTAGTAGTTACAGATCCAGGAGATGAAGTTTTAATACCAAAACCATATTGGGTAAGTTATTCTGAAATGACTAAGCTCGTTAATGCAGTTCCTGTACCAATTGAAACACATAAGTCAAACGACTTTAAGTTAACAGCAGATTTATTAGAAAAATATATAACTGATAAGACTAAAATGCTTTTATTAAACAACCCATCCAATCCAACAGGAAGTGTTTATACAAAAGAAGAGTTGTTAGAAATAGCAAATGTATGTTTAGAAAAAAATATCTATATATTATCTGACGAAATCTACGAAAGAATTTGTTATAATGACAAATTTGTATCTGTTGCATCTTTGGGAGAAGACGTAAAGAATATTACTATTACTGTTAATGGATTTGCAAAATCAGCAGCAATGACTGGACTTCGATTAGGGTATACTGCATCAAATGAAGAAATAGCTCAGGGAATTAGTGCAATACAAGGTCACTTAGTTTCTCACCCATCTTTAACAGCACAATATATAGGATATGGAGCATTAAAGCATTGTAAAGACGATATAGATAATATGGTAAATACATATAGATCTAGAAGAAATTTAATTACTTCTAAATTAGATACTATGAAATATGTGGACTATGTTTATCCAAATGGTGCGTTCTATGTATTTATAGACTTATCGCAAGTTTCTAAAAAATATAAATATAACGAAAGTTTTTCTATTGAATTTTGCGACGAATTCCTATCTAAATACAATGTAGCCATAGTTCCTGGTAAAGCTTTTGGAATAGATGAATATGTGCGTATATCTTACGCTTGCTCAGAAAAAGAATTTTTAGAAGGATTAAATAGATTGGAAAATTTCATTTTAGAAATAATGAATTAAAACTCTATACAAATATACGAAAAAGCCATGTAAAAATTAATTTACATGGCTTCTTTAGTTGGGTTTTTACATGGCTTGTATTTCTAAATAAAAAAATTACGTGGCTACGTGCTACTCTCCCAGGGGGTCGCCCCCCAAGTACCATCGCCGCTCAAGAGCTTAACTTCTGTGTTCGGAATGGGAACAGGTGTATCCTCTTTGCTATAATAACCA
>NZ_JAHZMP010000199.1 GCF_020748465.1 Terrisporobacter mayombei | reverse complement strand
GGTTGGACAATGTTATCAAAAGGACTCATTTTACAATATTTTGACCTATCCATTAATCCCTGAGGAAAAAATATGGACGATATTGTTTTTGCAGGGAATAGGGCGCTGTATCTGATTTTAGTTATGTCTGCAGGACCTATCGCAGTTGCGACATTTGTTGGTTTATTAGTAGGGCTTTTTCAAACGGTAACACAGTTGCAAGAACAGACGTTGCCATTTGGCGTGAAATTATTATGCGTAAGTATTTGCTTTTTTTTAATGAGCGGATGGTATGGCGAAAAATTATATTCTTTTGGTATTGAAATGCTGAATTTAGCATTCGCGAGAGGATAGCATGGGTGAGGCGATACTCTATCAGTTGCATAGTCTGCTGGCTGCTACAGCGCTCTGTTTTTGCCGATTGGCACCCACTTTCTATTTGTTACCATTTTTCGCCAGTGGGAATATACCAACAGTAGTCCGTCA
>NZ_JAHZMP010000198.1 GCF_020748465.1 Terrisporobacter mayombei | reverse complement strand
AATTCGCGGCGGGCAAAGGGGCCGTTCATTAAAGTCAACTGCGCGGCGCTGCCGGAATCGTTGCTCGAAAGTGAACTGTTTGGTCATGAAAAAGGTGCATTTACTGGTGCACAAACCTTGCGTCAGGGATTATTTGAACGAGCCAACGAAGGTACTCTGCTCCCCGACGACATTGGCGAAATGCCGCTGGTACTACAAGCCAAATTACTACGCATTCTACAGGAACGGGAATTTGAACGGATTGGCGGCCATCAGACCATAAAAGTTGATATCCGCATCATTGCTGCCACCAACCGCGACTTGCAGGCAATGGTAAAAGAAGGCACCTTCCGTGAAGATCTCTTTTATCGCCTTAACGTTATTCATTTAATACTGCCGCCTCTGCGCGATCGCCGGGAAGATATTTCCCTGTTAGCTAATCACTTTTTGCAAAAATTCAGTAGTGAGAATCAGCGCGATATTATCG
>NZ_JAHZMP010000197.1 GCF_020748465.1 Terrisporobacter mayombei | reverse complement strand
GGTTTTTGACTCTGAAACCAACTACATTCTGGCGCGCTTTAAAGCCTCCAGTGCAGTGTTTAAATCTTTGTGGGATCAGGGCATTATCTTACGTGATCAGAATAAACAACTCTCTTTAAGCGGCTGCCTGCGAATTACCGTCGGAACCCGTGAAGAAAGCCAGCGCGTCATTGACGCCTTACGTGCGGAGCAAGTTTGATGAGTCAGAAGTATCTTTTTATCGATCGCGATGGAACCCTGATTAGCGAACCGCCGAGTGAGTTTCAGTTGGACCGTTTTGACAAACTCGCCTTTGAACCGGGCGTGATCCCGGAACTGCTGAAGCTGCAAAAAGCGGGCTACAAGCTGGTGATGATCACTAATCAGGATGGTCTGGGAACACAAAGTTTCCCGCAGGCGGATTTCGATGGCCCGCACAACCTGATGATGCAGATCTTCACCTCACAGGGCGTGCAGTTTGATGAAGT
>NZ_JAHZMP010000196.1 GCF_020748465.1 Terrisporobacter mayombei | reverse complement strand
CTGGGAAAATGGATCTGGCAGTTGGCAGAAGAAGATGCTTTACCGCTGGAAGAAATTACTCAGGAGCTTGTCAGTCAGTATTTGCGTTTCATTGAGCTATTTGGACGCAAACCTACGCATCTTGATAGCCATCATCATGTGCATATGTTCCCGCAGATTTTCCCGATTGTTGCCAGGTTTGCGGCAGAGCAGGGCATTGCGTTGCGGGCGGATCGTCAGATGGCGTTTGATTTGCCGGTCAACCTGCGCACTACCCAGGGATTCAGCAGTGCATTCTACGGTGAAGAGATCAGTGAGTCGCTGTTCCTGCAAGTGCTGGATGACGCAGGCCATCGGGGTGATCGTTCGCTGGAGGTGATGTGTCATCCGGCGTTTATCGATAATACTATCCGTCAGAGTGCTTACTGTTTCCCACGCTTAACGGAGCTGGATGTGTTGACATCAGCGTCGTTGAAAGGTGCTATCGC
>NZ_JAHZMP010000195.1 GCF_020748465.1 Terrisporobacter mayombei | reverse complement strand
CACAAAATAGAAATAAGGAGACTAATTTAAACATAAATTACTTGTTTCAAAGTTATTTAAATATGAATTATAATGAGGAATTTGATTTGGCTACTTTAATTTATTGTGATTATGGAGCTTTGTCAACTGAAAATAGAAGGTTGTTAATGGAAAAAATTTATGATAGTTTAAAACCTGGAGGAAAATTAATATTAGATGTATTTACAATAAATAAATACAATAATTTTGAGGAAATTAAATATTGGGAAATAAATGAAGATGGAGGATTTTGGAGTAATGAAAAATATATGTGTCTACAAGATAATTGTAAATACAATGATTATAATACATTAGAACAAACTCTTGTAATAACAGAAAAAGATGAAAATGTGTTTTATGTTTGGAATCACTATTTTTCAAAAGAAAGTTTCTTATTCGAAATTGAAAATATTGGATTTAAGTCTGTTGAGTTTTTTAGTAATGTTAAA
>NZ_JAHZMP010000194.1 GCF_020748465.1 Terrisporobacter mayombei | reverse complement strand
ACTGTTACACTATGTTTTTCCTTATCTATAATTACTACTCCAACCTTTATGACATCTTTATCTTCATTATTAGCACCACTAAAATAGTATGCTCTTCTAATCAGTGACTTCACTCTCACAGTAAGTTCAAGTGGGTTAAATGGTTTTGTCAAATAATCATCTGCACCAGTCATTATCCCTTGTATTTTATCCATGTCTTCTGATTTTGCACTTAACAT
This sequence comes from Terrisporobacter mayombei, assembly GCF_020748465.1. GTDB lineage: Bacteria > Bacillota > Clostridia > Peptostreptococcales > Peptostreptococcaceae > Terrisporobacter > Terrisporobacter mayombei. Next base: position 249 of record NZ_JAHZMP010000194.1, on the reverse strand, counting down.
AAGTATTGGTATATTCAAACTTTCTCTAACTTTTCTACAAACTTCTATCCCATCCATTTTAGGCATCATTATATCCAATACCATTAAATGAATATTTTCCTTTTTTAAAATATCTAGAGCCTCTTTTCCATCTTCAGCTTTAATTACATTATATCCACTATTTAAAAGATATATCTCTATAAGGTCTCTTATTTCCTTTTCATCATCCACAACAAGAACTGTATTATTCATTTTTACACATCCTAACTT
>NZ_JAHZMP010000193.1 GCF_020748465.1 Terrisporobacter mayombei | reverse complement strand
CTTTAAATAAAATGGTATTTAACTTCTTAGATAATACAAACCTTAAGGTGAATGAAGCGATTAGTTTAGCATCTTTAAATCCAGCAACATCTTTGGGAATAAATGACAAAAAAGGAAGCTTAGAAATAGGCAAGGATGCAGATATAGCTGTATTTGATGAGAATTTAGATTGTAAAATGACACTTTGCTTGGGGGAAGTAGTATATAAAAATATATAGTATACAGAACAAACTTTAAAGACAGTAAAAGCAATATAAAAAATAATAAATTAAACTTACCGTAGTTGAAATAGTAGTTAAAATTTAGGAGGAACAAGATGAGAGTATTAGTGTGTAAAGATTATGATGCAATGAGTAAAAAAGCAGCTGAGATGATAGCAGCTCAAATAGTTTTAAAACCAAATTCAATATTAGGACTAGCTACAGGAAGTACACCAGTAGGTATGTATAGAGATTTGGTAAAAAAATA
>NZ_JAHZMP010000192.1 GCF_020748465.1 Terrisporobacter mayombei | reverse complement strand
AACGCCGGTAAACCCAACTTTTACGGCAGAAACGGCATTACCACAGGGTGACAGCAAAATACGAAATGGAACAACAGGAGTCGTCGCGCCAATGTTGTTAAATTGCTTCGCCGCGTTTTCCATCAGATCAACAGTAAAATTGGTTGATTCAGCGGCCACACTACAGCCGTTATCCCTGACATAGCCGCGGATAGTAATCGTGCTATCCGCAGCCAAAGCGTGACTCACCGCCAGCCACAAAAAAGCGCACAGAAGATAAAAAGGTTTGTTTCTCATCACGCCCCCTTAACGACATTCAGCTGATAGCTGGGTTAATAACTGCTGCTGACTCTCTGGTGGCAGTTGATAATTGGCGACACAGTGAGCATTTTCCTCTTCTCCCCATTTCACCTGAACTTTTCCCGCTAAAGGCATTCCGCTGAGGTAAACCTGACCATTATCCGCAACAATGCCGCTACTCTGGCTACT
>NZ_JAHZMP010000191.1 GCF_020748465.1 Terrisporobacter mayombei | reverse complement strand
GCAGTCGACGGGCGGTGTGGTTGAGAAAACGCTTTCAACGTATTTGATGAAAGATGGGAAGTTGTGCGACAGTACGCAGATGAATGAAACAGGTGGTTACTGCCGCTGGGTTGCACAGATGATAACTTTTACCGCGTCGGGATGTGACAAGGCGGAAGTCTCGGTCACGCCAAATCGACACCCTATAACGGACAAACAGTTACACGATATGGTCGTGCTTGTTGATACCAGCAGTATGCAGCCAATCGATTCTACTTGCCGGTTCCAGTACATACTGAATGAGTTGTAGCCCTTAGATACACCAGGCAGGGGCATTCGCCCCTGCCATTACCCGTACCTGGCGCAACGCGCTCAACTCCTCAGGGCAACTCCGGCGGCAGCCACTCTTCGACTTCAATCAACACCAACAACGCCGCATCACCGCCATACTCTTTTGGTGCCTGATGAAAGGCCATCACATGCGGATGTT
>NZ_JAHZMP010000190.1 GCF_020748465.1 Terrisporobacter mayombei | reverse complement strand
CGCGGTGATTGACGCCGGGTTCGACGCGGTTGAAATCCCGCTGAATTCCCCACAATGGGAGCAAAGCATTCCCGCCATCGTTGATGCGTACGGCGACAAGGCGTTGATTGGCGCAGGTAAGGTACTGAAACCTGAACAGGTCGATGCGCTCGCCAGGATGAGCTGTCAGCTCATCGTTACGCCCAATATCCATAGTGAAGTGATCCGCCGTGCGGTGGGCTACGGCATGACCGTCTGCCCCGGCTGCGCGACGGCGACGGAGGCCGTTACCGCGCTGGAAGCGGGCGCGCAGGCGCTGAAAATATTTCCGTCATCGGCTTTTGGTCCGCAATACATCAAAGCGTTAAAAGCGGTATTGCCATCGGACATCGCAGTCTTTGCCGTTGGCGGCGTGACGCCAGAAAACCTGGCGCAGTGGATAGACGCAGGTTGTGCAGGGGCGGGCTTAGGCAGCGATCTCTATCGCGCCG
>NZ_JAHZMP010000018.1 GCF_020748465.1 Terrisporobacter mayombei | reverse complement strand
TGTTGTTTCAGTTTAATTCTTAAAGAATTAATTTATTGTTAACCTACTGTTTAATTTTCAAAGTTCTTTGCTTGTTTCAGCTTCTTTATTTTACCAAAGCTGTTTTTCTTTGTCAACTACTTTTTTAATAAGTTTTTGTTGACGTTTTGTCCATTTCTCAAGGACAAGTATTACTATATCACCTAAAAAATATATCGTCAACATTTTTTCTTAATTTTTTTTAGTATTTTTGTATTTTTTCTTTATCATTTAAAGTTATGCACATATTTATTCTAAACTATCCACATTATATACAACCTGTATTTAGCTTATATAGTAATTCGCTCTTATAATATCCACAATTTTACGATTAACTTTGAAAAATTTACATTTTTATTGTTTTTAAACTTTCATATAAAAATAAAACCCTAATATTACTAGAGTTTTATTTTTATGTATTTTATGTATTAGATTAATTCATTATTGTTCCATCTTGTATTTTTATACAAATATCAGCTTCTCTAGCTATCATGTCATTATGAGTTATTATTATAAGTGTCTGATTATAATCATTCACACATTCTCTTAATATACTCATAACTTCTTCTGTTGACTTTGTATCTAAATTTCCTGTAGGCTCATCTGCAAATATAATTTTAGGTTTATTTATAAGCGCTCTAGCAATAGCCACCCTTTGTTGTTGACCTCCAGATAATTCATTAGGAAATTTCTTTATTTTATCTTTTATTTGTAATCTTTCTAATAATTCTTCTAGATATCTTTCATCTACTTTTTTATTTTCTAATAATGAAGGCATTATTATGTTTTCATACACATTAACAACTGGTATTAAATTAAAATTTTGAAAAACAAATCCAAAGTTATTTATCCTTATATTAGCTAACTTCCCATCTGTCATATTGCTTATTTCTTCATTATTATAATAAACTTTTCCATCAGTTGGTTTATCAAGACCCGCCATACAGTTTAATAATGTACTTTTTCCTGACCCACTAGCACCTACTACAGCAATAAATTTATTTTCTTCTATATTTAAATTTATTTTCTTTAAAACATGTAACTTATTTTCATTTTTACCGTAAATTTTGTTTAAATCTTCTATTCTTAATATCGTCATACTAATTCCCCCTTATTCATTCATATTAATTCCATCTGATATGCTCATTTTTTCTAGTTTTCGCTTAGACAAGTATACCGATATAATACAAACTACTATCACTAAAAAAGTAAATATTACTATTTCATTAAAAGGCACTTCGAATTTTTCTAGATTCTTAGCTCCAAATCCAATTTCCATAATCTCATTAACCATAGATACATCCTTGTATCCTTTATATATAGCATGAGCAGATCCTAGAATGCAGCTAAGAATAGCATAAATTAGAGATTCCTTAATAAGCATGTTTTTTATCTTTTTCATACTCATACCAATACTTCTTAGAGTTGATAGTTCTCTAGTTCTAATTAGTATTCCTGTTTTTATAGTGTAGTAAATATTTAAAGAAGCTACCACAGACATAAGTAATAATAAAAACATAGTCTGCATCTTAGCAATTTCCTGTAATTTTTCTTGTTCTGCTTTATATTTCGCTCTGCTTTCTATGTTGTTATAATCCTTATTTCCAATCATTTTTTCTATTTTATTTTCAACTTCATTTTCTTTTCCACTAGAAGCTTTTACTCCTATTACATTAACATCATTTATATTAGTCAATTTAGCTAATTCTTCTATTGGCATTATTACCGTTATCATTCTTCCATAGAAATTATTTAAAATCCATTTTCTATCTAAAAAACCAGCGATTCTAACTTTTTGAGCTTTATAACTTAGCTTTCCATCATTTACTGATGGTATTTTTATTTCAATTAATTCTCCAATTTTCAAATCCTTATCTATTGGTTCATTGGTTCCATCAGTATGATTATTAACCAAAACATTTATATATTCACTATTTTTCTCATTACTTTTTTCTTCTATGTATTTATCTAATTTTTTCAGATCTTTTTCTGTATAACCCCTAACTTCTAGATATGATTCATTATTATTCATAGACCCAAATAACACTAATTTTCCATCTACATAGTCTACACCATTTATATTTTTAATTTTTTCTACATCACTCTTACTATACATCCCTAAAGCATTTTCCACATTATAATCGTCTTTATTTAGTTTTATATCATACTCATCAATATTTTGACTTGGCATATGCATTACATCCATACCAATTTCGTTATAATTTGATAATGCAGTTATATACATAGATCCAACTAATCCCATAGATAATATACAAAGAATGGTTCTTGTCCTAAATCTAAATACATTTTTATATGCCATCTCTCCAGTTATATTAAATACTTTTCTTATCCATTTATAATAAAATCTATTTTTAAACTTCCTGTTACTAAAACCGTTATCTCTCATTCCTTCTACTGGAGATATTCTAGTAGCCTTGTATATCGGAACTATATTTGAAATAAACACCGTAATTATTGCTATTAATATTGGTATCAATATTGCTTCTTTAGTTATATAAAGGCTTGGATTTTGAGGATACGTTTTAGATATATAATTATACACATACGCTCCGCCAATTAAAAACCCAGATAATATACCAATGGTTACCAATATTAAGCTTTGTATAAAAATCATAGAACATATTTGATGCCTTTTAGTACCTATTGCTCTTAACATCCCTATTGATTTTTTCATATCAAATAAAGTCATTACAAAAATATTGCATATTAAAAGTGCCGATACAGCTATAGGGAATAACATGTTTCTTATTTCATAGCTAGTTGCTTCTTCACCAACACCAATGGAGTTTAGTCCTTGAATTAAACCAATGTTCATAGTAAAGTTATACTCTGTAAGGCCGTATTCATTCATCCTTTTATACATATTATCCATTGTAGTCTTTTCATTTTCTACATTTAAAATACCATCATTAGTAATAAGGTTTTCTGGTATTAAATTTGTATATCCACCAGTAAAAGCTCTAAGTGTATATTCTTTATATTCTTCATAGTAATCCTTAGGTCTGCTGACTATTCCAACTAATTTAAATTTATGATTTTTATTGTATATTTCTTGATTTCCATCATGATTTTTATATTTTTTAGCTATATTAAAATCTATTTCTTCACCTAATTTATTTTCTAAATTCATTTCCTCTATAGCTCTATTATCTAAAACTATCTCATTTTCATTTTTTGGTGCCCTTCCTTTTATAAGTTCATACTTGCTTTCTTCTAAATAATATGGATTATATGTATTAAGAATACTCTTCACACCATTTTTATAAACAATACTACCTAAATTGATTATTGTATATTTATCATCCCTTATATTATCATTTAATATTTTTTGCAATGCTTCATCATCAATATCACTGTATTCATAGTCATAAGTTCCAAATGTATTGTATAGCTTTTCTGTACCTAATTTTATATTTGTTTGCTTTTGCACAATATTGGAAAATGATATTAATGTAGCCAATCCTATGGCTACTATTATAGAAAAACTTCTCCCTTTTTGCTTTTTCAGATAAGAAAAAGCTAACGTAAAAACACCTTTCATAATTACCTCCTTTTTAACTAATATATAGCTATTTAATGCTAATTAGTTTCACTTAAACTACTTTATCAGCATCTTACTTTACATTCTAATAAACCAAGATATAATTCTTATGCACAAAAATAGATGCTATCCTCTTTTGACTAAAGGATAGCATCTATTTTTTTTATGTACAATGCACTATGCACAACCGTGCATTTAAATGTTACAACTGTCATGTTTTAGTTTTTATAATACTGATAAAAGGCTTTCAAGGTATACGTTTTTAAACTCTTTAAATCTATATCTACTTACAGGAACTTCTTCTTTATTCTCCATAATAACTACATACTGTTTTACCTTTTCTACATAGTCCAAATTAATCAAATAACTTTTATGACATCTATGAAAATTTTTTTGGTTTATTTTACCTTCTATACTATCCATAGTCATATTAATAGAGTGCTCAGATGTTTTTGTATGTATAGTTATTTCTCTTTTTAACACTTCTATATAGCAAATATCTGCTGTGTTTATCTTAAATATTTCAGTTTTAGAACTCAAAATTAACTCTTTGCCCTTGTTTCTCTCTATTTCATTAAAACAAGAAATCAAATGTCTCTCTAGGTCGTCTAATTTTATAGGCTTTAGCAAATACCTATAAGCCCTTACTTCATATCCTTCTTGTACATAGTCTATCAAAGATGTAGTGAATATAATTTCTACATTTTTATCATACATATTTCTTATTTTTCTAGCTAAATTCATTCCATCAATCTCTTCTAATTGTATATCTAATAAAAATATATCTACATTCTCTGGATAATCTTTTATTAAACTTTCTCCATTTATATAAATCAAAAGCTCATATTCTTCATTCCTACTTTCGAAAATTTTTTCGATATACCCTTTTATCAACTTTTGTTGGCTTAATTCATCTTCACATAATACTATTTTTTTCATAGTTCAAATTCACTTCACTTTCTATTGGAATATAAATATCTAGTTCAAATTCATTACCCAAGTCCTTGAATCTAAACTCTCCATTGTACTTATTCAATGAATTTTCAACGCTTTTTAAACCTATTCCATGAAAATATTTATCTTTTTTGCTACTTATAATATTATTATCATCTGTTTTTATATCATTTATTTTTGAGTTCACACTCTTCAATACAAAATAATTTTTAACTATAGTTCCTCTTATATATATTTTTCTTTCACTATTTTTTATCTTTAAACATGCTTCCATTGCATTATCTAATATATTCGAAAAAATACTACACACATCAATCATTTGCACGAAGTTACATTTTTCAAAATTTATATCTGCAAAAAAATGTATATTATTATCTATACAAATATCATTTTTTTCTTTAAGTATAATGTCTAATATATCATTTTTAGTGTTATATATATATTCTATTTTCTCTATTTCTTTTTGAAGTTCCATACTATATTTCCTAGTATTTTCATTTGCATCAATATTATTGATGCAGGTCAAATGATTTTTTAAATCGTGGTAAAGTCGTTTAGTTCTACCTTCATTTTCTTTTATTTTTTCATAGTAATTGTATTGAGATCTTATTTTTTCTTCTATCACTACTTTTTCCTTTTCCAAAATTATGGATTCTTTTATCTTCTTAACTGTAAATATTAAAAGTATAACAATCACAACCAATGATGGAATTATGTTTTGATATAAAAAACTATCCATCAAACTCCATATCTCTTTATATGTTGAATTTTTAAATTCAACTCCATTTATCCAAATATAATTATCTATAAAATCGTATATATGCAAAAATGTTACTAAAAATATAACTACTAATATACTTATTATGTATTTTTTGTCTTTAAAAGTGTTTCTATATTTTTTTAATATTAAATTTAATACAAATAAAATGATAAAAACTAGTACTCTACGTAAAATTGCGACTAATATACCTGGATAGTTATCGCCACCAAGCCCAATAGCTATACAAAAAAATGTAATTCCCCAATAAATTATATTTTCAGTAATAAAAAGTACATTTTTATAAACTATAAAAAACATAAATGCTTGCCACAACTTCATCTCATAATTTCTTTTACAAAAATACATAATTATAAAAATAAATGCAATCTGGAACAAATTCAATTCCATTGACCACAAATCTAGCATAGCTATTCTATTCAAATCAAAAACATTGTCCAGACAAACTAAAACCACAACCAATATTATAAATTTCCAAAGAGAACTTTTTACTTCTTTGTCTTTTCTTTTTTTGTTTTGGTAAATATCAAGGAAATTTTTAAATACTAAAATTTTAAATACAATTAATAACGTATATGACATTTTAAATACAAATGATTCCATAAATTCCTCCCCTTACAATTCTACCATAGAAAAAATATTTTAACACTTTAAATAACCATATATACTATCCACTTTTACTTAGATTTAAATAATTAAAACTTCAACATATAAATATTAATTCATCTGAAGTATTTTTTATATTATTTAGCAAACTCAAACTATTGTTTATCTCTCATCAATAGTTTGTATTTTTCTATAAAACGCAAAAAAGCACAGAACTACATAAAATAATTCTGTGCATAGAAAAAGATTACGTGGCTACGTGCTACTCTCCCAGGGGGTCGCCCCCCAAGTACCATCGCCGCTCAAGAGCTTAACTTCTGTGTTCGGAATGGGAACAGGTGTATCCTCTTTGCTATAATAACCACAT
>NZ_JAHZMP010000189.1 GCF_020748465.1 Terrisporobacter mayombei | reverse complement strand
TGCAGAGCGATAAGACCTAAAATCGACCCCAACACCGTACCGCCAATACGTTCGAAGGCGCGAGGGACAACGTTCCCCCAGAACGAGATTGGCCCCATAATCACCACCATGGTGACCAGCGGCCAGGTGCTTTCCGGGATAGTAAACAGGCGGATAATGAGAAAAGTGAGCAGGAATGCCAGCGCGACCCGAGTACCATGCACAATGCGGTAATGGCGGTATACCCGGATTTCAAACGGGCTTAATGACTTATCGGCACGCACGCAGAAACTCCGTAATGAAGATTAAAAGCGCTCATAACTCATCTGTCGGCCAGAAGGCGCGCCTCTGAATTATCCGACGGACAAACCGGGAACAGTGTAATTTCCCGGCAGGAGCGAAAAAATTGAAAGGCGCATCTTACTCTTTTCGCTTTCAAAAAAAGAGTGGTCTTCGCGTCAACACACCGCCCTGAGATGAATTAGTGATGT
>NZ_JAHZMP010000188.1 GCF_020748465.1 Terrisporobacter mayombei | reverse complement strand
ATTAAAGTTAAAAGTATTAGATATGTGCTAACAGTATTTTAAGATGAATTAGGTAGCAACATAATAAAGTATATAAATAATATTAATTGAATCATACATAATTAAAAAGAGGCTGATTAGTATTTATAAAATAAAATCAGTCTCTTTATGAATAACGAATTATTATTCAGGTTGAGGTGCATCTACAGGACAAGCTCCTGCACAAGAACCACAGTCTATACAAGAACCAGCATCTATAACATAAGCGTCGTCTCCAGCTGTTATACTGCTAACAGGGCATTCAGCCTCACAAGCACCACAGCTTATACAAGCGTCAGTAATTTATATGCCATTTTGAAAGCCTCCCTTTTATATGTATTGTAATTCAATAACATTATAACAAATATTATTGAATATAACAATTAAATTAATTCTACAACAAAAACTTTATTATGATATTCTTGTTTTAAAGTTTTACAATAAAGTTTAATC
>NZ_JAHZMP010000187.1 GCF_020748465.1 Terrisporobacter mayombei | reverse complement strand
TGGAAAATGTCTCGGTTTCTTTTGGCCAACGCCGCGTCCTCTCTGATGTGTCGCTGGAACTTAAACCTGGAAAAATTTTGACTTTACTTGGGCCAAATGGCGCAGGTAAGTCGACACTGGTACGGATAGTGCTCGGGCTGGTAACACCCGATGAAGGGGTTATCAAGCGCAACGGAAAACTGCGCATCGGCTATGTACCGCAGAAGCTGTATCTCGACACCACGTTGCCACTGACCGTAAACCGTTCTTTACGCTTACGCCCTGGTACACATAAAGAAGATATTTTGCCGGCACTGAAACGTGTCCCGGCCGGGCACCTGATTAACGCACCGATGCAAAAGCTCTCTGGTGGCGAAACGCAGCGTGTACTATTAGCGCGAGCATTGTTAAATCGCCCGCAATTATTAGTGCTGGATGAACCCACTCAAGGCGTGGATGTAAATGGCCAGGTGGCGTTATATGACCTTATTGAC
>NZ_JAHZMP010000186.1 GCF_020748465.1 Terrisporobacter mayombei | reverse complement strand
CGCCGCGTCTTTGCGCAGCGCGGTTGTTTCGAAATGCACAACCTGCCCGGTACCGTGTACCCCTGCGTCAGTACGCCCGGCGCAGAAGACGGTGATGGGTTCGTTCGCCACCTGGGAGAGCGCCTTTTCCAGCTTCTCCTGCACACTGCGGACTTCGTTCTGCCGTTGCCAGCCGTAATACTTACTGCCGTCGTACTCAATGCCCAGCGCAATTTTATAAACTGGCGGTTGTTGCTGGTCGGACATTAGTACAGATACTCCTGCACCAGTTTCTCGGCGATTTTTACTGCCATCAGCGCGCCGCCAAAGCGAACGTTATCGGCCACCGACCAGAACTGGACTTGCTCCGGCATACCGTAGTCATTACGCACGCAGCCAACAGAAAGATGCGGCGTACCCGAAACATCACCTACCTGAGTTGGGAATTCGTTCTCTTCAGAGAGCACAATATCTTCGCCTTGAACAAACGCATC
>NZ_JAHZMP010000185.1 GCF_020748465.1 Terrisporobacter mayombei | reverse complement strand
CTTTTAAGAGAAGAAGAAGGTATAGCTGCTAAAGTTCTAAGTAAAGTTGGATTTACAGAAGCTTATTTAGAAGGCAAAATAGTTGATATGGAAGGTAAGGGAGAAGAAATCTCAGAAGATATAGTATTAAGTCCAAGAAGTAAACAAATACTTGAGTTATCAGGCATGTTTGCTAATAAATTAAAAACAAATTATATTGGGACTGAGAAGACATTATTAGCAAGTAGTCAAGAATGTGAAGGAATAGCTAATAAGATTTTAAATTAATCAGGAGTAAATGATAGGACTTTAGCCCAATTAACAATTGTTATGATGGGTATTAGTGATAAAAATTAATAAAAAGCAGAAAATAGTTACACGGGCAACCAGAATCAAGCAGAATCTAAAGTACTTGATAAGTATGGAAGAAATCTTACACTATATGCAAAGCAGAATAAAATAGACCCTGTAATAGGTAGAGAAAAAGAAATCCAA
>NZ_JAHZMP010000184.1 GCF_020748465.1 Terrisporobacter mayombei | reverse complement strand
CATAGTATTATTTTGAATATAGTTATGTTGAAATAGAAGATATTAAATTTTCTAGTCCACAGGAGTTTTCTGTTTTTGTGTAGGCAAATATATATACCACACAAAAAGGCAGATATAAATACCTGTGGATTTTTTTGTATAAAACACAAGATATGGAGGCGATAAAAATGAATTATAAAAATAGAAAACGAGCTTATTATCAGGAAAATTCCTGTTTGGATAACTTTATTTGCAAAAACTGTGGTTGCATTGTAGTACCTGAAGGAGCTGGTACACAACATAGGAATCATTGTCCACATTGCTTACATAGTCTTCATGTGGATATCATTCCTGGTGACCGTGCTGCAGATTGTGATGCTAATATGGAACCTATCGGAGTGTGGGTGAGAAAAAATGGCGAATGGGCAATTATTCATCGTTGTACACGATGTGGACATCTTAGTTCTAACCGTATTGCAGCTGATGATAATCCAG
>NZ_JAHZMP010000183.1 GCF_020748465.1 Terrisporobacter mayombei | reverse complement strand
GGTTGGCGTAAAAGTGGTGATTGTGCCGGTAGAAGGTCGCTTTCAGGAGGCGCGGTTGATGGATATGAGCCATGATCTGACGTTATCCGGTTGGGCGACGGACAGTAACGACCCGGACAGTTTCTTCCGTCCGTTACTGAGCTGCGCGGCAATTCATTCGCAGACCAACCTCGCCCACTGGTGCGATCCGAAATTCGACAGCGTATTGCGTAAGGCGCTCTCTTCGCAGCAGCTGGCGGCGCGTATTGAAGCCTATGACGAAGCGCAGAGTATTCTGGCGCAGGAATTGCCCATTTTGCCGCTGGCGTGGTCATTGCGTTTGCAGGCCTATCGGTACGATATCAAAGGTCTGGTACTTAGCCCGTTTGGTAACGCCTCCTTTGCTGGGGTGTATCGCGAGAAACAGGATGAGGTGAAAAAACCATGATTATCTTCACCTTACGCCGCATTTTGTTATTGATTGTCACCTTGTTCC
>NZ_JAHZMP010000182.1 GCF_020748465.1 Terrisporobacter mayombei | reverse complement strand
GAGAAGCCAGCGTCATCACGCGATCGGCAAAGGTAACCTGGGCAACGATCGGCAATTGCAGATCCTGTTCAACATGGCACAGCCGCACACCCAGCGCAGTAAATTGCGATAGTTCATACAACAGATCCGGGTCATCCACTCCCGCAGGTATAACAAGATCGACCTCGACGTTGTCTTTTAGCCGATAGCTCTGAACCGCCGCGCGGAACTGACGGGCGTATAAATCCCACTCATTGGGCGCGCCGGTCATCCACAGGGTGAGCTTTTCAGCGCCTTCGTTAATCGCCCGGCGAATCGTATCGACAATAGCGCCAGGGCAGTAGCGGGCATCCGGCAGCGAGAATGTCTCTTCATCCGGTAAACCGATGTAATACGTGAAGTCATCGCCAAGCCAGGCCAGCGCCGCTTTGCGATCCAGCAAATCGTGATCGTGGCGAGTCTGGGAATCAAGCAGGCATTCACTACATGCAGTATC
>NZ_JAHZMP010000181.1 GCF_020748465.1 Terrisporobacter mayombei | reverse complement strand
ATATTCGGACGCGCAGAGACAAACAGATCTTCTTCCAGTCCGGCGTCAGCATAGCCAATGTATTCCGGTGCAAGCGGGAACAGCACTTTTTTGACCCGACCATCGGCACGGCGTCCGGCAAACAGGTTAAATAAGTAGAAAAACGCGCTCTGGCTGCCGTTTGTTAGTGCAATATTCTGTGGTTCGATATCCCAACCCAACTTCTCGCGCAGCATTCCGGCAAGCAGTGTGAGTAGCTCCGTTTTCCCCTGTGGACCGTCGTAGTTACACAGTGCATCAGTCGCTTTGCCACTTTCCAGCATGTCGGTCAGTAGCGTCTGGAAGTAGTCCTGCATTTCCGGGATCTGCGCCGGATTACCGCCGCCGAGCATAATCGCGCCAGGCGTGCGTAAACCGTCGTTCAGATCTTCCATCAACAGCGTAATGCCGGAGTGGCGGGTAAATTTGTCACCAAAAAGGGAGAATGTCATAGCGG
>NZ_JAHZMP010000180.1 GCF_020748465.1 Terrisporobacter mayombei | reverse complement strand
ATTTATTATCCATGTTAAAATCCTCCTGATAGCTATTTGTATTCTATGATTTTTACTCCTGTAAGTTCTACTATCTCTTTTAATTTTAACATATGATTGTTACAAATTTCATCAAATTCATATATATAATCTTCAAGCCCTAATGCCTTATATTTATCGATTCCAAATTTATGATATGGAAGTAACTCCATCTTGCCTCCTGGAACATTTTGTTTGACAAATAATGCAGTATTTCTTATATTTTCTTCACTATCATTTACTCCATAAATAATTGGCACTCTTATAACCATATATTTATTCAACTTTGAAAGCCTACTTATATTATCTAATATAATTTTATTACTTACTCCTGTATATTCTTTATGAATATTATCATCCATAGATTTTATATCTACAAATATGTGGTCTATTTTCTCAAATACATCATTTACCTTATTCCAATCAAAATATCCACAAGTTTCAATTGCAATATTTAT
>NZ_JAHZMP010000017.1 GCF_020748465.1 Terrisporobacter mayombei | reverse complement strand
ATATCTGGCTTGGTTTGTTTGTTGTTTCAGTTTAATTCTTAAAGAATTAATTTATTGTTAACCTACTGTTTAATTTTCAAAGTTCTTTGCTTGTTTCAGCTTCTTTATTTTACCAAAGCTGTTTTTCTTTGTCAACTACTTTTTTAGCAAGTTTTTGTTGACGTTTTGTCCCTGTCTCAAGGACAAGTAATACTATATCATCGTATTACTTAATAGTCAATACTTTTTAAAAACTTTTTTACTTTTTTACTACTTTTAGTGTTTACTCTTTTTACTTTTTTATACTTTTATTTTTTGATTTACCTATTATATACATTTAGATTACTGTCAATTGCTTAATTCTATTCACATCAAATCCTAATATGTCCTGACCATCTACTACTATAACCGGAACAGATAAATATCCTTTTTTTATTAATTCACGCTTAAATTCTTCATTAGAAGATATATTGTACTCTATAAATTCTATGTTATTTTTTTGTAAATATTCTTTTGCTTTTTTACATTGTATACATGTATCACTAGTATAAATCTCTACTTTTTTCATTTACTGTCTCCTTAAAACATTTATTACCTTGTTTTTTTGTCAATATTGTATTAGATTATTATTAACTTTATTATTCATTTAATTACCATAATAAATTACTTTTTATATTACATAATTTTTTTTAACAATGCAATACAACTCTAAAATTTATAGGAGGATTTTTTCATGCAGAAAAAAGTTTTAATAATGTCAGCTTCCACTGGTGGTGGTCACAATAGAGCAGCTAGAGCCATAAAAGAGGAATTAACTAACAAATCAATTAACGGCATCACTATTGATTGTGAAATCATAGATAGTTTAAAAATAGTTAATGGAACTATGGATAAACTAATTTCTAGAGGCTATGAAAAGTCAGCTAAATATACACCTAAAGCTTGGGGTGGTGTTTATAAATTAACTGAAAGTAGTCTAATGTCTAAAAATGAATTTAAAGATAACCCGCTAACTTCTTTAATATCTAGAAAATTAAAAAAATTAGTAGAAAATAAAAAACCAGATTTAATCATAGGTACTCATCCTTTTCCTATGATAGCACTCAGTACTTTAAAGAAACATTCTCAGCTTTATGATAGTTCAGAATCAAACGCTTTTACTGAAAGCATACATAAATACTATAGAAATTTAAATATTCCACCTCTTGTAACAGTCTTAACTGATTACACAACTCATTCTGCCTATATACAAAATGAAATTAACTACTATATTGCAGGACATGAATATGTAAAAGAGTTGTTAGTTGAAGATGGTATCGATAAGGAAAAAATTAAAGCATATGGTATACCAGTTGAAAAATCATTTTTATCACATAGAGATAGAGAAACTGTATTATCTGAACTTAATTTAGATCCAAATAAATTTACAGTTCTTCTAATGGGTGGTAGTTTCGGTGCAGGCAGTATAAAAGACACACTTGCTGAATTAATTTCTGTAAATAGAGATTTTCAAATCATTGTTATAACTGGAAGAAATAAATCTCTAAAAGATAAATTAGAAAAAAACTTAGCTGCTGATGAGGATAAGATAGATAAGAAAATATGTGTACTTGGATTTACTGATAAAATGAATGATTTATTAGCATCAGTAGACATATTAGTTTCTAAGCCAGGAGGACTTACTACTACTGAATCTTTATTAAAAGAGGTTCCTATGATTGTTCCTTATTTCATTCCTGGTCAGGAAGAAGAAAATTTAGACTTCCTTTCTAACTGTGGTGCTTCATTAAGAACATCTAAAAAATACACTTTAAGCGTACTATTAAAAGTTCTTATTGATAACCCAAAGAGAATCGAAATGACTAAAGAAAATATAAGAGCTATAAAAAAACTTAATGCATCTCAAGATATTGCTAAGTTAGCTTTTGATATATTATCTAGAGATTAAAATAAGCGTATGAAAATTTTAATTTTCATACGCTTTTATTTTTTTAATATGGCTCGTAAAAATCTTCTTCATAGTCATATTGATAGTTTTTATAGTTATTTCTAAATGCTCCACTATTACTATTCTTACTGAGAGTTTTTTTACTTTTTTTATTTTCCAATAAATCTCTATCACTGCTTTTTGATTTATCTTTAGACTTAATTTTTTTTTCTCTCTTTTCTTTCATTGCATTATGTTCTTCTAAGTTCATAGTCGTTTTCATACTACACCCCTATAAAATTATTTAATAATTACTATAATTATATAATACAAATTACATTTGTCAATAAGTTAATTTTATAATCATTTAAATTCTAATATAAATAAAAACCAAGGATATACCTTGGTTTTTTATATTTCTCTTCTGCCTTCTAATGCCTTCGAAATAGTTACTTCATCAGCATATTCTAAGTCTCCACCTACAGGTAAACCATGGGCTATTCTTGTAACCTTTATTCCCATAGGCTTGACAAGCTTTGATATGTACATAGCCGTAGCTTCACCTTCTATAGTTGGATTAGTGGCCATTATTAGTTCTTTTACATCTTGATTTGCTAATCTAGTGATTAACTCTCTAACTCTTATCATATCTGGTCCTATACCATCCATAGGAGATATTACTCCATGAAGTACATGATATTGGCCTTTGAACTCTTTAGTTCTTTCCATAGCAGCAACATCTCTAGGATCTTCTACTACACATATGACACTAGCATCTCTATTTTTATTAGAGCACATACTACACTTTTCTTGATCTGATATATTACAGCAAACTGAACAATATTTTATTTCCCTTTTTGCATCTAATATCGCTTTTGATAAAGATTCTACATCATTATTATTCATATTTATAACATGAAAAGCTAATCTTTGTGCTGTTTTTCTTCCTACTCCTGGTAGTTTAGAAAACTCCTCTATAAGCCTATTAATAGGCTCTGTATAAATTTGCATACTTATCACCTACTAGAATAATCCTGGGATATTCATTCCTCCAGTAACCTTACTCATTTGATTTTGTTGCATATCATCAACTTTTCTTAAGGCTTCATTAACTGCACTTAATACTAAATCTTGTAACATTTCTATATCATCTGGATCTACTACCTCTGGTTTTATAGCTATATCTATAACTTCTTTTTTACCATTAACTTTAACTGTAACAGCGCCACCACCCACTGAAGCCTCAACTTCCTTTGATTCTAACTCTTCTTGCATTTTTTGCATGTTCTCTTGCATTTTTTGAGCTTGCTTTAATATGTTATTCATGTTTCCTGGCATTCCACCAAATCCTTTTTTAGCCATCTTATATACTTCCTCCTTAAATTTCTGATTTATTTTATATCACAATATAATTTTTATCATTTATTATGTTATTTTTCAATACTGTCTTTTACTTCTAGTATATTTTCATTCACTATACCTTTAAGTATTTCTTCTCCTTCATCACTTTTACTGCTAGTTTTTTCTAGGTTCATACTTGCAATTTCAGACTTCAGATATATTTTAAGATGAAAACTTCTATTTAGTACTTCTCTTATAACTTGCTCTACATATTTTATAGTTTCTTCTGAACTAAGTCTAGACCTTGCAAAAGAAAAATTATCATTGAATATTATAAATAAGGCATTTTCTTTTACATAGAAACTACTAACTTCTTTTAGAAGTGCATATATACTCGGTTTTTTATCATCCTTTATTTTTTGAATTATTTTTTTCCATGATGATTCTATTATTTTTACATCTTCACTCTTTACTTCTTCATATATTATATCTTGTTTTTCTTCTTGATTATTTATTTTTTCATCTTTATTATTTGAACTTGATTCAGGTTCATTTTGTACTGTTACTACTTTTATATTTCCACTTTCTATTATTTGCTCTAAATTTTCAATTCTTTTAATCAATGCTTCTTTACTTTCATCAAACATAGGTTGTGCTATTTTCATCATAGTAACTTCAGCTAATATTCTTGTATTTGAAGATGATTTCATTGAATCTTGTGTCTCTGATAATATATTTAATATTCTTATCAAGTCATTTATATTAATAGTTTTAGCTTGTTCCTTTAATCTTTCTATACTTTCTTCAGGTAATGATATAATTTCATCAAGGTCTTTAGATACTTTGCAAACCATTAAATTTCTAAAATGATCTATTAAATCATTTATTAAATTTCTTATATCTTTTCCCCAAATAATAAATTCATTTAATATTTGAAGCGATTTTTTAGTATTTTCACCTATAATAGCTTGAGATAATTCAAATAGTTCATCAATATTAACAGTACCCAATAATTCTATTACATCATTATATTCTATTTTTTCATTTCCAAATGACATACATTGATCAAGTATACTTAGAGCGTCCCTTAGAGCACCTTGTGAATTTCTAGCTATTAAACTTAGTGCTTTTTCCTCTGCTTCAATATTCTCTTTTTCACATATATATACCATTCTATTGGCAATATCTTTTGATGACACTCTTTTAAAATCAAATCTTTGACATCTAGATAGTATGGTTGCTGGTATTTTATGTGGTTCTGTTGTAGCTAATATAAAAATTACATATGATGGTGGCTCTTCTAGAGTTTTTAGTAGGGCATTAAAAGCTCCTTGAGATAACATGTGAACCTCATCTATGATGTAAACTTTATATTTTGCTTTTGAAGGAGTATATTTTACACTTTCCCTTAACTCTCTTATATCATCTACACTATTATTTGATGCTGCATCTATTTCTACTATATCCATGATATTATCATTTAATGTGTCTACACATATTTCACACTTATTACAAGGCTCTTCATCAATAGAATTTAAACAGTTCACTGATCTAGCAAATATTTTAGCTGTAGATGTTTTACCAGTACCTCTAGTTCCAGAAAATAAATATGCATGACCTATATTACTATTTCTTATCTGATTTTTTAAAGTTTTTACTATGTGTTCTTGCCCAACTACATCCTCAAATGTTTTTGGCCTATATACTCTATACAACGCTTTATGCATATTTACATCTCCTTCAAAACTATTTTTACTTTATAAAAAAATCTATATATAATTTTTTCCAATCCAAATACATTTATATCATATATTTTATAATAAATAAAAATATTTGTTAATTATTTTTATGTACAAAAAAATCCCTATTAAAGGGATTATTATATTTATATATAAATGCTGTACACCATCTATTGATTAATACTTCACAGACGTTACCAAAACAGTTAACTCAACCTAGGCGCTCCTATGTCACATGCAAGGAATCACTTACCGCTGCTTCCTTCCGGATCTGACGGAGTTCATGAGCTTACATTGCACAGGACCTAAGCATCAACACCACTTATTCTGGGCAGCTCTACAAAGTAAAAACCTCTAGATGGAATTCAATCCTGCTATAGCGGATTGCAGGTTACAGGGCACCGCTACCTCCCCATCTAGTACAGCAAAATTACAACCATATTTATTTGTTGGCGGAGAGAGTGGGATTTGAACCCACGATACGTTTTACCGCATACTCACTTTCCAGGCGAGCGCCTTCGACCCCTCGACCATCTCTCCTTAATGCTTGTTTCTAAGAGTCTTGAAAAATTCTTGCAAAATATGCGAACACTCGTCTTTCAGTATACCAAAGTTTACTTCAATATTATTATCTTTATAATAATCCATTTTAAACTCGTGTTGTTTTTCCATTTTTAAGTTTTTTATATGTTTAGCTCCAATAATTATATTCTTTATTCTAGAATTAATTATAGCTCCACTACACATTATACACGGTTCCATAGTAACATACAAGTCACAATTTATAAGTCTCCATCCACCTAATACTTCAGAAGCTTGTTTTATAGCCAACATCTCAGCATGAGCTGTACTATCTTTTAATTCTTCTGTTCGATTATGTGCTCTAGCTATAATTTTATCATCCTTAACTATAACTGCTCCTATTGGAGTTTCTCCCTTATTATATGCCTTATATGCCTCTTTTAAAGCTTCTTCCATGTACAACGATTTCTCCATGATACCTCCTAAACATATAACACATTAATATTATCATAAGTTTTATAATAATTCAACTCATTTATTTAATTGAAATTTTTACCATTTTTATATGTTTTAGTGATTTGTTCCTCGTGAAACATCGCATTTTATTTGTGTATTAAAAATAGACAGACTAATATGCCTATCTTTTTATATCACTTTACATAATTTATATATTAGTAAAAAAAGATTACGTGGCTACGTGCTACTCTCCCAGGGGGTCGCCCCCCAAGTACCATCGCCGCTCAAGAGCTTAACTTCTGTGTTCGGAATGGGAACAGGTGTATCCTCTTTGCTATAATAACCACATAATCTT
>NZ_JAHZMP010000179.1 GCF_020748465.1 Terrisporobacter mayombei | reverse complement strand
TCCGGTTTCATTTTTATATGCCAGCAATGGCAGGGATTTGTTCACCCTTAAATCTGTAATGAGGTTAAAACAAAATGAGTAAAGTCTTTATTTGCGCCGCCATTCCGGACGAACAGGCAATAAAAGAAGAGGGCGCAGTTGCTGTAGCCACTGCCATTGAAGCCGGTGATGAACGCCGCGCCCGTGCCAAATTTACCTGGCAATTCCTGGAGCAATATCCTGCCGCTCCGGACTGCGCTTATAAATTTCTTGTCTGCGAAGATAAACCCGGCATGCCCCGCCCTGCTATCGACTCCTGGGATACCGAATATATGCAGGAAAACCGCTGGGATGAGGAATCCGCTTCCTTTATTCCGGTCGAACCAGAATCCGATCCTATTAACGTCAATTTTGACAAGCTGTCCCTTGAAGTACAGAACGCGGCCCTAGTTAAGTTCGGTACATGTGAAAACATCACCGTTGATATGGCGATTGAC
>NZ_JAHZMP010000178.1 GCF_020748465.1 Terrisporobacter mayombei | reverse complement strand
TAAATACAGCTCAGAAATATGTGTATCTCTTAAATAAAATAAAGTAACTTGTGAAGAAATAATAAATTTCACATATGATGCTCTAAATGATATGCTAAAAAATCAAAAATAATTCTAAGAAACAAGTATTTTACATTCGATAGAATACTTGTTTTTTTATGATATTTTTAATAGGTATTATTTATTATAATTTTTAAATTAATTTTATTATATTTTAATTAAAGTAATCTTATTTAAAAATTAATAGCTGACCAAAAAATATGATTATAGTATCAAAAAAATATAAATTATTTAATATTAAGCGAGATTATATGTTTACGTATATAAAGTCGTATAAACTAATGGTTAAATTTATGAATTATAAAGGAATATATAAGAAAACAAAAGAATTATTTAGTGTAATGTAAAGTAAAAAACTAAAAAAATATATAAATTGTTTATAAAGTAAAGAAAAGATAGAATTTTACAACGAAAT
>NZ_JAHZMP010000177.1 GCF_020748465.1 Terrisporobacter mayombei | reverse complement strand
CCCGATCGCTTTTTTAAAACAAATACAATACTTGCTCTCCAACTCCTAACTTACACATATTACAATTTATACATGTTATTGCAAAACTCCATCTACAGCTTCACCTTTTACTACATTTATTTTCACTTCTCATATCTGCTCTTGTATATTTTTGTCACTTTCAACAACAACTCTTATATAATTTGAAGTTAATCCCTCATATTTATTGCCTTCTAGATTTTGTTCAAATAAAACATCCAACTTACGGCCGATAAATTTAGTTGCAAATTTATTAAAATTTACTTTACTCAAAATTAAAAGTTGTTCGCTTCTAAAATGTTTCATTTGAGGGTCAACTTGATTTTCCATAGTTGCAGCTGGAGTTCCTTTTCTTGGTGAATATTTAAAAATATGCATTTGTGAAAGCTCTATTTCTTTTAAAAACTCGTACGTTTTTTTAAACTCTTCATTTGTCTCTCCAGGGAAACCTACTATTA
>NZ_JAHZMP010000176.1 GCF_020748465.1 Terrisporobacter mayombei | reverse complement strand
GAGGAACAGTCGCCTGAAGTAAAAATCGAACCTGTTGTACTTGACCGGCTTCAACACGAATAACGGGCTGAGTCGGGATTAAACGAATTGATTTATTGCTTTCAGGCAAATCAACAATGGTGGTGTAAAGCAATGAAGGATGATCATCTGTATTCTTAATATTAATACTAGCTTCACCACGCTTTTCATCAACCAGCAATACTGATGCTTCAGGAACCATCCCTGTGGCTAAGGTATTCATTGATGTTGTTATAAATACAGTGAATGTAATGTGTCTGAGCATTTAAATTAAAACTCCTGTAATAATGATAAATAACGCAGAAACATATTGTTAATATATGTTATGCACTGTTTGCGATGAGATTGATTAAGACAGACCATGTCATAGGGCATAATCTGTCCGAGTTATAGCTAACTGGTTAATGCGTAAAAATAAAAACTGTATTACAAGTTCTTATAAATACTGAACGCTGATAG
>NZ_JAHZMP010000175.1 GCF_020748465.1 Terrisporobacter mayombei | reverse complement strand
CGTTTTTCTTCAGCTATCTGCCCACGAAGAAGTGCGGCTTCCTGTTCGGCCCGTTGCTTACCGGAACGTTCAGCCTCAAGGACTTCATAGGGAATGACGTGTTTACCGTCGCGGGTGAGCACCCCCTTCGCTTCCGGCTCCTTCACGTCCTGCGTCTGCTCCACACTGGCATCCGGCGTCGGTGCCACATTGTTATCGCCCGTCTGAGTCTGTGCTTCCTCATCCGCATGTTTTTCCGTGGTATCTTCCGTCACGACGTCCTGTGCGTGACTGTCAATATCCACATCCCCGAGTCCGTCCAGCATTTTTTCCAGTTGTTCCGGGGTTTCTTCAC
This sequence comes from Terrisporobacter mayombei, assembly GCF_020748465.1. Classification (GTDB taxonomy): domain Bacteria; phylum Bacillota; class Clostridia; order Peptostreptococcales; family Peptostreptococcaceae; genus Terrisporobacter; species Terrisporobacter mayombei. The sequence continues at coordinate 143 of NZ_JAHZMP010000175.1, read as the reverse complement.
CCGTAAATTCAAAATCCATAAATAACTCCGCATGGTCTGTTTATCGGACAGATCCGAATGGTTGAGTAAATAAGGCTTATCGCTGCCCCCGCGAATAAGCGCACCGCTCCCGGAACGCTTACCTCCGGAAACAAAAAACCCCG
>NZ_JAHZMP010000174.1 GCF_020748465.1 Terrisporobacter mayombei | reverse complement strand
CAAATCGGCAGCGGTGTATTCAGTCCGGAAGATCCGGGTCGCTATCGCGATCTGGTTGATTCGCTGATCAACTTCGGCGATCACTACCAGGTACTGGCGGATTATCGCAGCTATGTCGATTGTCAGGATAAAGTCGATGAACTCTACGAGCTTCAGGAAGAGTGGACCGCAAAAGCGATGCTGAACATTGCCAATATGGGCTACTTCTCTTCTGACCGTACTATCAAAGAGTACGCCGATCATATCTGGCATATCGATCCGGTGAGATTGTAAGTTCACCAATAAATAGAACGGGGCCAAAGGGTCCCGTTTTTTTCCGCCATCATTTCGGAAAAGTGTCCAGAAGGGGCAAGGGGACTCGGGGAGTATAATTTCACCATTCAAAAAGAATGGAAAGTATAATGCAAAACAGAAAATGGATTTTGACCTCGCTGGTAATGACTTTTTTCGGCATCCCCATACTGGCGCAATTTTTGG
>NZ_JAHZMP010000173.1 GCF_020748465.1 Terrisporobacter mayombei | reverse complement strand
ATGAGCATCAGCGGTCAGGCGGGTAAAGAATACACCAATATTGGTGTCGGTTTTGGGACTGAAACGACGGGCCTGGCGTTAAGCGGTAACTGGACACATAACGACGACGACGGTGATGTCGCTGGCGTGGGGCTGGGGTTGAATCTGCCTCTCGGGCCGTTAATGGCGACCGTTGGCGGAAAAGGCGTTTACACCAACCCGAATTACGGCGATGAAGGTTATGCCACAGCGGTAGGAGGTGGTTTGCAGTGGAAAATTGGCAACAGCTTCCGTTTGTTTGGCGAGTATTACTACTCTCCGGATTCGCTCTCCGGCGGTATTCAAAGTTATGAAGAAGCGAATGCTGGCGCGCGTTACACCATTATGCGTCCAGTCAGTATTGAGGCGGGTTATCGCTACCTGAATCTGTCGGGTAAAGACGGTAACCGCGACAACGCCGTGGCTGACGGCCCGTATGTTGGGGTTAACGCCAGTTTC
>NZ_JAHZMP010000172.1 GCF_020748465.1 Terrisporobacter mayombei | reverse complement strand
GCCTTTTTTATGGTTCAGACCATCGCGAATCGCAAACACCAGTTTCGGGAACACCGCGGTTTTACGGTTTTTACCGAGACCTGCGATACGGTTACGCAGGATAGATTCCTGAATCAGGCGCGATTCCCAGCTGGTGCCCAGACCAAAACCAAAAGTTACAAACGGCGTTTGACCGTTGGCGGTATGCAGGGTGTTTACTTCGTACTCCAGCGACTGGAAGGCATCGTAGCACTCTTTAATGGTACGAGAGTTAGCGTAGCCTTCTGCGTCCGGGATGCTCCACTCTTCTGCGGTCTTGCGATGTTTGTTGTAGCTGGCGGTGACAAACGGTGCCAGCACTTCATCGATACGGTTAATGAATTCCGGACGGAAGTTATGGCTTACCACACCGAGCACCAGCTCTTTCATGTGCGCATAATCCAGTTCACCGAAGCGTTCCTGAATCAGATCGGAACCGAGGTTAGAGGTCATAATGACG
>NZ_JAHZMP010000171.1 GCF_020748465.1 Terrisporobacter mayombei | reverse complement strand
TCTGACCAATAGATATTCATCAAAATGAACATTGGCAATTGCCATAAAAACGATAAATAACGTATTGGGATGTTGATTAATGATGAGCTTGATACGCTGACTGTTAGAAGCATCGTGGATGAAACAGTCCTCATTAATAAACACCACTGAAGGGCGCTGTGAATCACAAGCTATGGCAAGGTCATCAACGGTTTCAATGTCGTTGATTTCTCTTTTTTTAACCCCCCTACTCAACAGATACCCGGTTAAACCTAGTCGGGTGTAACTACATAAATCCATAATAATCGTTGACATGGCATACCCTCACTCAATGCGTAACGATAATTCCCCTTACCTGAATATTTCATCATGACTAAACGGAACAACATGGGTCACCTAATGCGCCACTCTCGCGATTTTTCAGGCGGACTTACTATCCCGTAAAGTGTTGTATAATTTGCCTGGAATTGTCTAAAAGTAAAGTAAATGTTGCGATATG
>NZ_JAHZMP010000170.1 GCF_020748465.1 Terrisporobacter mayombei | reverse complement strand
CCTTCCGGTGTCAACAACCCTTCCCCGTGGTATTACGGAGGATAAAGGCCGGACTGCCGTTCCTGCAGGATTTACCTTTGGTGGTGGTTCACATGAAGCGGTGATCCGTTTTCCGAAAGAAAGTGGGCAGAAGCCGATTTATGTATCAGTGACAGATGTTCTTACCCCTGCACAGGTAAAACAACGTCAGGATGAGGAAAATCGCCTCCAGCAGGAATGGAATGACACACATCCTGTAGAAGTGGCTGAACGCAATTATGAACAGGCCCGCGCAGAACTGGATCAGGCTAATAAAGATGTTGCCAGAAACCAGGAACGACAGGCTAAAGCTGTTCAGGTTTATAATTCTCGTAAAAGTGAACTTGATGCTGCGAATAAAACTCTTGCTGATGCAAAGGCTGAAATAAAACAATTCGAGCGATTTGCCCGAGAACCAATGGCTGCTGGTCACCGAATGTGGCAAATGGCAGGGCTTAAGG
>NZ_JAHZMP010000016.1 GCF_020748465.1 Terrisporobacter mayombei | reverse complement strand
TATTACATGATTATCAAATAAAATTTATATTAAAAATAATAGGACGTCCTAAATTGAGGCGTCTTTTTTTATAAAAAAATTTACAAAAAAAGTAAATTAATTTCCGTAAAATACTTGACTATTACGACACGTAATGATATAATTAAAGTATAGAAAACAACAAAGGAGGTGAAGAAATGGCAAAGAAAAAAAGAAATAAATCCAAAAATACTAACTTAGACACAACACTAAAAATAGTAAGCATAATCGTAGGAATCACAAACGCCATTGTAGATATAACGATTATAATAGCTTTCTTAACTAAGTAGTACCGAGGGGGTGAAAGCCCCCAAGGTTGGATTTATTTCTTTAATAATATTATAAGCCATTTCTTAAAAAAAGGAACATGAAAAAATTAGATATATTAAATTTGATAATTAACATAATATCATTAATAACCTCTATAGTATTGTTAATAGTAGTATTAAAAACATTTTATTTTAAATAAGGAGGAAACAAATTGGAAGAAAAAAGAGATTTAAATATTTCATTTGGTAAAAGTGGAAACGGATATTATACCCCTAGAATTACATTGCCTATAAACTGGGTAAAAGAGTTAGGAATAGACGCTGAAAATAGAAAAGTATCAGTTACTTTTAAAGACGATAAAATCATAATAGAAAAAGCAAAATAGTTAAAAAAATAAAGCTAGAAGATAAATTTCTTCTAGTTTTTTATTGCAAATAATTCCAAAAAAGTAAATTAATTTCCGTAAAAGACTTGACTATTGCAGTGCAATAGTATATAATTATATTATAGGAGGTGAGGTAATGGGGGATAAAATAAAAGAGCTTATCAAAATAGTTGAACTACTTGAAAAGCTCACAATTAAGTTAATATCTCTTGTAGGCTGGATAGCAATTTTAATCCTAGCACTAAGAGGTATATAGTTAAAGGTGAAGGGTAAGGGTCGTAGCCTAACCCTTCACTGAAATAATAACAAATTTATCCTTCATAATCAATATGAAAAAACTGTATTTAACCTTATTTTTAAGAATAGTTTCATTGATTGGTTTAATTGCATTTTTAGTATTAGCAGTAAAAACAATAATTAATATTTGGTAGGTGATAAAAATGGAAATACGTAAAAGAAAAGTAAATATTACTAAAGTTGGTGGTAATGCTTCTGAAAACGCCAAAAGAGCAAGTGTTGGCTTGCCCATGCCTTGGTTAACTGAAATGGGTGTAGATGTTGATAATAGAGATATTAAAATGACATTCAAAGATAATAAAATAATAATTGAAAAAGAAGAATAATTGAAAAAGAAGAATAGCTAGGTAGGATTTAATTATCCAACCTAGCCTTTTTTATTATAAAAAGTGGGACACTTATTTTTACTGTCCCACTACTGTCCCACTACTGTCCCACCCTTTAACCTATTGGTATTACTATGTTATAGATACATTGGGACACTGGGACAGTAAATTTAGTTAAAATGTAAGTTTTTTATAAATATGTACCTATGGGTATAACATGGCTGTATTTTATATACTTTGGTCAAAATAGGTGTCCCTCTGTCCCAAACCATATGAATACATTGGCATTACTAGGTTAGAAGGGTGTCCCACTACTGTCCAAATAGGTGTCCCAAGGTGTCCCTCTGTCCCACTTGATGATATATGAGGTCCATAGGTACTGGATATATATTATGATAGTTTATTGCTAGGTTGGACAAAGGTATACAAGTCTCTAAACACCACAAGGATAGCTTAATATAAGCCTACTCTAGTAGTTCCAATGGTTTTAAGTGATTTACAATAGACCTTACAAACACATGAGTGTCTAGACATTTCAGTGTGACCATGAGGTTAATAAACTCGATAAAAAAAGACCCAAGAAATCGGGTGTTCCAGTATATTATTTATTTATTTTATATGGTTCTACAATACACATTATAGTATTTAAAGTATTTATTACCTATTAATTGAAATTATTTAATAAGTAAAGCTAAATGGTAATTATAGTTTAATCAGTTCTATTTGTTATGAGTTTAATATAATTAAGTTGATAAATAAAATAATAATGTAACCTTTTAATACGTTGAAAACACTAGATTTATTTTAACTACTCCCTAAATACATATTTAGCGACTAGTTGTGATTTAAAGATATTAGCAATGATTTTACTTTTTATTTTCATCAGATGAAGAGGGGGGGGTAACTTCTAATTTTAACGTTGCCTCTCTCTATTGTGATTAATCTAAATATTTTTTTAAAAACAAATCGCAAAAACAGAGCATTTGGGTTTAAGAGTTATATTTCAAAAAGAATGTAAAATTATGGAATAATGTCTTGCATAATGTCGGACAAAGTATTATTATATACATATAAGGAGGTGAGAAAGCTGATTGATGTTAAGAGTGAACGTGTAACATTTAGATTATCAAAGAAGGAATTGAATAACTTTGATAATTTAGCTGAAGCAAGAGGAGTTAAAAGAAGTGAATATCTTAGAGAAATGGTTTTAAAAGAGATTGAGAATATACCACCAGTTAAGATAACAAAGGAAATTTTACAGGATTGTATTAGTGATATATTTAATAAAAAAGGTATCCAGATCATGGAGATTGACTTTAAGAATCAAAATATATCAACTTTAAACAATGGAAAAGTTTTAATTTATAGGTTTGAATTAATTGAAAATAATACAATGATTAGATTTAAAAATGAATTAGGTGTGATTGTATTTAAAGATAAGTTAACACATATATAAATAAAAAAGCACCTTAGAATTAAAAATAATTAAAAGGTACTTCTTAGTAATTAATATGATATTAATTACTTCTCGCAAACTTAATTATATCATATTTTACTGGGGGGGTAACAAATGTTTAAATATACAGAGCAAGATTACGAGATAACAAAAAAGATAAGATTAAAAGGAGTAAAATCTGTTGAGAAAGATAGAGTTTCTAAACTTCATGTAATAGATAAAAAGTATTTAAAAATATACGGAAGAATGGGAATGGATATAACTTTAGATTTAAATAAATTTTGTATGTACCGTGAAGATGAAAGTATTATTATATGTAATCAAAATGTATATATATCCATATCACCAATTAGTATTACATATCCTAATTTAGATGCTGAAATAACGAGACACGATGTAAGTTATAGAATGGTTAATAAGATTATAGGCAAAAAGGACGGATATATCCAAGGCGTATTAAATGGTAAAGGAGATATTAATTTAAGTACAGCATTGAAATTAAAAGAATCTTTATTTAGTCATTTGGATATGGGATATTTATTCTCAAATAATTTAACATTCTAACAAAAACATACTATCTTTAGTTTATAATGTAATTACAAAACTACTACAAAAGAGGTGATAGTATGGATATAAATTATATAAATTCTCTTTTACAAGAAGGGAAGTCGGTTAAGGAAATTAGAGATACGTTAGGTATGTCGGAAAAAAGATTTCAAAAGTCAATTAAAGAATTGGGTTATAAGTATAATCAAAAAGAAAAAGTGTATATGAAGGCACAGGAGCCAAGCACAGAGGTTTTAAATGTGAGGTCGGCAAACTGTTCATATGAAACTACAAAACCCACTACAAGGAACCCTACAACGTCAACTACGTTAACCACTACGCAATCAACTACAATAGAGTATCTAACTGATAATTTAGACGTATTAAGACAACTACTGGAAAGCTACAAAAGAAATACAGAATCTAATAATAGTAAAGATATAATTATTAATTTGGTTAATGATAAACATTTAGATCCTAAGCCTAAAAGTATAAGAATAAATGAATTTGTATGGAGAGACTGGCAAGAATCCACGAAAGATTTGACTTTTAGCAAGAGTGATTTAATATCTCAAGCATTACTGGAATTTATGAAAAATCATTTTAAATAAGCTTAATAAATACTAGTTATTAAAACCACTCTTATTGGCGTCTGAGTGGTTTTTTACATTTTTGTACAATATCTGATTATTTTTATAATAAGATATTGATTATCATATTTAATAATGTTATCATTATAGTAACAAATGATTGATGTATTAAGGGCGGTGTATAACAAATGGATAATAATTTAGGAAATATTATAAAAGATATAAGAACAAAAAAGAAAATGAGTCAACGTTATTTAGCTGATAGAGCAGGTATATCGTATTCATATTTATGTAATGTGGAGAATGGAAAACATAAACCTAGTTATGAAGTACTATTTAAATTATCAAAGGTATTAGATGTTACTATTAGTGCATTTGAAAGTAATGATAGTGATAATAACTATTTGATAAAAGAACTAATTAAGTCACATGCTCAAGAACTTGTTGATATAACGAGTACTGTTATTGACCATGTTAATAACAGTTATGTATTAGATAAATACGATTTAAGTACTTTAGACGGTGATGCAGTAAGAGATATTCATGGTTTAATCGTAGATGTAGTTAAAAATAGACTTAATAAATATTGTAAAAAAATAGGAGAATAAATTTGGAAATTAATTGCTATGACTGTATTTATTGTAAGTTGTATGATAATGGTCATGTATGCGTTAAGAGCTTACAAAAAATAATTAAACAGAATAATATTCCTTGCAAGTATTTTATTTTAGAAAGGAGGATGTTAAATGGATAAAGACAAGGATACTAATTTAGAACAAGAATCACCAGTAGAGCAAGTATCTAATAATAATAATGATGATGACTTTGAAAAAAGATTACAGGAAGCTTTAAAACATCACTTAGATGCGTTAAATAAGAAAGTGGATATTATAGGATTAGACAATAAAAGACTCTCTGAAGAGAAGCGTTCTTTAGAAGTAACTGATGAATTAAACAAACGAAATTTGGATTCTTCTTTATTTAGTGTGGTATATGACAGTGATCCAGAGATAACCACTGCAAAAATAAATTTAATAGAACAGATATTTCAGAAAGAATTAACCTCTAGAATGAAGAAGGAAGAATATGAAAGGGTGACAGCCAATTCATATATACCTCCTGGAACTAATAGTTCTGGTGGTGCTGGATTAGAGTCATTTGATAATATCGTTCGTAGAGGATAACTTTGAAAGGAGGTGAGACACAATGGGAGACAGTTTAATATTAAGTAATAAACTTACTGGTTTAATACCAGAAGAAGTATCAAAACAAATAGTAAAGAAGGTAGTAAAAGGGTCATACTGTTTACAAAACTCTAGACGTGAACCTATGAAAACAGTTAAAAAGACTATACCTGTTTTAGTATCAATGCCTGGTCCTACATGGGTAGGTGAAGGTGAGAAAATAAACGTAGTAGAACCTGGAATAGTTCCAGTAACTTTAGAAGCTAAGAAATTATCATTCATTATAACAGCATCTAGAGAAGCTTTAGAGGATTCAGTAGTTAATGTATTTAAAGACTTACAGGATTCAATATCAGAAGCATTCTGTGAGGCTATAGACAAGGCTATAATTACAGGAAGTGTAACAGAAGGTCAGAAACCTTTTAAAACCTTATATGAAGTAGCAGAAGCTCAATCTATTACTAGAGGTGATGGTGTTATATTAGATGACTTTTCAGATGCTCTTGCTTTAGTAGAAAACAAGTCACATGAAGTAACTAATATAATAGCAGTAAACTCTATAAAGAATGAATTAAGAAAGTTAAAAACTTCTACAGGAGAATACTTATTAAGTGATACTTCAAGTATATTTGGTACTCCAACAGAGTATTTAAGTCATTTAGACCCAATAACTTCATTAGCTATAATGGGTAATATAAGAGACTTCCTTGTTACAGGAGTATATAAAGATATAACTTATGATGTTCTTCGTGAAGCTACTTTAGACCTTGGTTCAGGAAAGCAAATAAACCTTGCTCAAAACGATTTATGTGGTATTAGAGTGACTATGAGAATAGCCTCTAATGTCTTAAGAGAAGAAGCATTCTCTTTAATAAAACCAAAAGCATAATGGTTATCTAATTTATAGGACCTTATTAAGACTTCGTCCATTATCCAAAGGTCATGGTATTTTCTATAAATTAATAAATTTTACATATATTCCTATCTTTGAGATAGGAGTCTCAAGGATAGGAATATACTTGTAATTGTCTTACATAATATAAAATTGTAAAATTGACAAAAAATAGTATAATATTATATAAGACAATATTGTCAAAAAAATAAAAAAAATAGTGCTATGAGCCTCTCAAACTCCACACTATTTTCCCTAAAGTTCTTAAATTTACGTTTATTTGTAAGTTGGCAGCTTACAAATAAAAAAAGTATAGATTAATTATTAACCTAAAACTTGTACTTATAGCAAGTGTTTTTTAATACACTTTTTATTCTATATTGTTTTATATTCATTATAATATATTCTATACTTTTTTACAAATGTTATTCCGAGTAAGGAGGTGTATTTTATGTCTGAAATAATAAAATACCAAGATATAACTACTATAGAAGAGTACAAAGAATATAATCGTCTAATGTACAAAGAATGGTATAAAAAAAATAAAGAAAGAAAAAAAGAATACCAAAGAAATTATTATAGAAAAGTCAAACAGGGGAAATAGAAGGATAAATATGAGGCTCTCTCACATGAAGGGAGATTGAGAATGCAAGAAATTCCAAATAAGATGGAAGAACCTATTTTAAAGCTAGTTACAGATGAAAGTAAACTAATTCAAGAACTCTATGAATATGGAAGTTTCAAGGCTCGTGAAAAAGACAAGTATAGTTGTATGTTTTGTCCCAGTAGTGATGCTTTAAGTATATATAAAAAAGATAACCACTATTACTATAAGTGTTTTTCATGTGGAGAGAGTGGGGATATTCTTAATTTAGTTAAAACGAAAGAAAATTTATCGACTTTTGAAGCATTAAAGAAATTAGCTGATAAATATCAAATTAATTTAGATTTAGGAACACCTGTAAAAACGAATAGAGTGATAAAAAGCAAGGTAGTTGATTTTTATGAAAAAAAGAGTGAGGAAGCATTAAAAAAAGGTGACTTAGATGAGGCTTTTAGGAGTTCCTGCGAGGCAGACCGACAACAGGAAAATAATTATTATTTAGACTTTCCTTTTTTAGATAATAAAAACAATCCTCTAAAAGTATGGGAAAATGTAGAAGCTCTATTAATTAAATTAGATATAAAACCAATATATAATATTATTACAAAACAAATAGAGGTATTAAATACAGATACGATAGACTTTAATAATCAAGTTATGGATATACATAGTGTTTGTCATAAACATGGGTTGAAAGTTTCAATAGATTTTCTAATAAAAGCCATAAATAGAATAGGTGAAAAAAATAAACATAATCCAGTAATAAAATATTTGGAACAATGTGAATTTTTATATGATGGTGAGGCAGGACATATAGATAAACTATGTGAAACTTTAATAGTACCAGAATACTTTAATAAAGAATTAAGGAATAACTTAATAACTAAATGGTTATTAAGTACTGTAAATATAGCTTACAATGAAGGTTATTCAACTGTAGAAGGTTGTTTAGTATTACAAGGACCACAAGGTTGTGGCAAAACTTCATGGATTAAACATTTAGTTCCTAAGGAATTTTTAAAAACTGGCTTGGATTTAGACCCAAGTAATACAGATAGTATAAGAAAGTGTATTAAATACTGGGTAGTTGAATTAGGTGAGTTAGATAGCACAATGAAGAGTGACCAGTCAAAACTAAAAGCATTTTTAACAGAGTCAGTAGACGAATTTAGAGTTCCATATGCTATTAGCCCAGTAAGGTATAATAGAACAACTTCATTCTTTGGAACAGTAAACAAATCTAATTTCCTTAAAGATGAAACAGGAGACCGTCGTTATTGGGTAATCCCAGTAAATGATATAGATGTAGATAAACTAAGAAATTTAGATATAAATCAAATATGGGGCGAAGTAATGAGCTTATTACCTTCTAATGTAAATAATTTATATTTAAATAAAGAAGAATTAAAGGCACTTTCTGAAAGCAATGAGGAGTTTAGTGCAAAAGGAAATACTCAAATTATGGTCGAAGCAAGTTTTGACTGGGACAGTAATAAAGATACTTGGGTATTTAGGTCTACAAGTGAAATTGCAGCAAGACTAGGTTTAAAAACTACTACAGGATTAAAAGAAGCTCTTGAAAGTATGGGTGCAGAATATACAAGAGGGAGAATAGAAGGTAAAAGACAAAGAGGATATTTAGTCCCTAAATATTACATGATTATCAAATAAAATTTATATTAAAAATAATAGGACGTCCTAAATTGAGGCGTCTTTTTTTATAAAAAAATTTACAAAAAAAGTAAATTAATTTCCGTAAAATACTTGACTATTACGA
>NZ_JAHZMP010000169.1 GCF_020748465.1 Terrisporobacter mayombei | reverse complement strand
ATTGCTTTGACGAAGTTGAGTTTAAATATTTCCCCGGACGATCGGGTGAAAATTGTTGTTACTGTTTCTGATGGACAGTCACTTCATTTATCACAACAATGGCCGCCCTCTTCAGAAAAGTCTTAATTTGTTGAAATATCGAGCATAAGATGAATCTGGAGAGAATGGTCTGCTGCGAATCAGCCAACCTGAAAGTATGGATAACACAACCCTCAAGGAAGACTAATCATTGCGGAAACGGAATAATGGTTCAGACCTTTTTTAAACTCTCTTATGCTCGGCAGTTTGTTTTTTCCTTTTATTGCCATTGCTGGAAGCACCGTGCAAGGGGGCGTGATCCATTTTTATGGCCAAATTGTGGAACCGGCATGTGACGTCAGCACCCAGTCATCACCCGTAGAAATGAACTGCCCACAGAATGGTTCTATTCCGGGCAAAACCTACTCCAGCAAAGCGTTAATGAGCGGCAATGTCAAAAAC
>NZ_JAHZMP010000168.1 GCF_020748465.1 Terrisporobacter mayombei | reverse complement strand
AATTAGGTGTATTTCAGATGTTGCTTCACAGATTCCAAAAACTCTCTCTGATGGTAAAGTATTTGGAACAATTTGGTGTACCTTTCTAAACTTATCCCATAGTTCAGGTAATGAATTATTTTCTAGTATCACTTTATCTTCTATACCTATTATCTTTATTTCATCTATTTCTTTTATAACTGGTTTAATCGTTATATTTCCGATAAGATGTCTCATAAAGTCTAATTCTAATTTCTACTTGTTACAAACAAATCCATCAATTCTCTTTTTTCTATACTCTAGAGGGCTAACTTGGTATATAGATTCAAAAGCTCTACTAAATGCTTCTGAAGATTCAAACCCGCTACCAATAGCTATATCTATCACTTTTTTATCAGTGTATAAAAGTTCTTTTGTGCTATTTACTAATCGTCTTTTTTTTATGTAGCTTCCTACACTCTCACCAAACATAGACTTAAATAAGCGTGTTAAATGATAATAAG
>NZ_JAHZMP010000167.1 GCF_020748465.1 Terrisporobacter mayombei | reverse complement strand
CACTGACCAGCGTGCTGTTATTGAGCACCCGGGAAACCGTTGCCACAGATACGCCAGCCTGACGCGCTACATCACGAATGGTGATCATATTCACTACCTGTTATGAGATTGCAGTAAATGACTGCTTGCTGGCGGCTATTTTGTCAGCACTGAATACAGGACTTCGTGAATCGAGTCCCAGCAATGGAAACGGTTACAGCCGTTTTGTTAACGAATGTGATCCAGATCGTTATCTTGATGTTTTAGATATTGCCGGTCCGGCAGCACGCAAAGTTAACTGACGCCAGAGCCATTCCACCGGCCCCTGGCGGAAGTAACGCAGCCAGATAACAGAGAAGAGGATATTCGCCAGCCATACCGGAATAACAAACGCCAGCAGCTCCAGGCGGTCAAAATGCATAAACAAACCGAGGTGGTAAAAAAGCGTGGTACAAATCAGCGTTTGCAATAGATAGTTGGTCAGCGCCATCCGTCCGACGCAG
>NZ_JAHZMP010000166.1 GCF_020748465.1 Terrisporobacter mayombei | reverse complement strand
GCCGCTACGCTTTAGCTATACGTGCTAATTCAAGAGAAGAGACCATGGACAACGACAAAATTGATCAACACAGCGACGAAATTGAAGTTGAGAGCGAAGAAAAAGAGCGCGGCAAAAAAATAGAAATAGATGAAGACCGACTCCCCTCCCGGGCGATGGCAATTCATGAGCATATCCGCCAGGATGGTGAAAAAGAGCTGGAACGCGACGCAATGGCGCTACTGTGGTCAGCCATTGCGGCGGGTCTGTCGATGGGCGCTTCGTTACTGGCAAAAGGGATATTTCAAGTCGAACTGGAAGGTGTGCCGGGCAGCTTCTTGCTGGAGAATCTCGGTTATACCTTTGGTTTTATTATCGTCATTATGGCCCGCCAGCAATTATTTACCGAAAATACCGTGACTGCGGTACTACCCGTCATGCAAAAACCGACAATGAGCAACGTCGGCTTACTTATACGGTTATGGGGCGTCGTGCTGCTGGGT
>NZ_JAHZMP010000165.1 GCF_020748465.1 Terrisporobacter mayombei | reverse complement strand
GGTTGCGGGGAGCGCCGCCAGCACAGCAACGCAAAAATAATGCTCACCAGCAACATCACGCTGTAGTCACGACTGTACGCCAGTGGATCAATCTCTCCTGGCGTTATCAGCGCGGGTAAACCCAACACGATGACAATATTAAAAATGTTTGCGCCAATGATATTTCCGACAGCAATGTCGTTTTCACCTTTGCGAACCCCCGCTATTGCGGTTGCCAGTTCCGGCAGGCTGGTTCCGATAGCAATTGCCGTCAGACCCATCGTCAACTCGCTGATGGCAAAGTAATTCGCCAGCACCGTGGCGTTATCAACCACCATCCGCGTGGCCACTGGCATGATGATAAGCGCAATGCCGAGCCATAAAAACGCGACGGGCAATCCGCCGTCACGCGGCAGCTCTGCAAGCTGCTCTCTGGTCAGGCTGTCAGTCCCCTGACGTTCAGCCTGACGTGCAAGTTTAACAATGAACAGCAGCCATAGCAC
>NZ_JAHZMP010000164.1 GCF_020748465.1 Terrisporobacter mayombei | reverse complement strand
GTTCATACGGGAACTGACCGCCGTTGGTCTGAACAACGTAGGCAATACGAGTACGGAACGCACCTTTAATGCCGGTCAGTTTTTCAAACACTTCATCACTGGCGGTATGACCAGCATAACGCAGCCACTGCTTGTTCACTTTGTACGAGTTCTGAGCAAGTACAGTACCCGGTGCCAAGCCGACAATGCAGTTGGCTGATAATACCGTTTCACTTGATGGTGAAACGAAGCGGCTGTTTGCGCAGATGACCTCATTGCTTGCCAGGATTGAAGAGCACACCAAAGACTCGGCGAAAGGCCAGGGAACTGTCGTAAAGGTCAGCACGCCTCAGCCGGGCGTTATGCGCACGGTACCACTGTCAATTGATGATCCGTTGATGAATGACTACGCGAGAGTTGATTGATGGCCAACAATAATGAAATTGATCCTTTGCTGACGCTGGAGTTATCCGGCGTAAAAACGTATGAGTCCCAGGAGGAGGC
>NZ_JAHZMP010000163.1 GCF_020748465.1 Terrisporobacter mayombei | reverse complement strand
ACTACAAATGTTAGAGCTATGAATATAGTCATTGGAGTTGATGCAGGTAATACTAGGAATAAAACTATTACTGCTATACCAAATACATATATTGGTAAAAGTACTTTTGTAGGAGATTTTAATTTGTCTGCACAATATCCTCCAAATGGTGCTCCAAACAATTTTAGACCATGTTGTCTTATTATTGCTAATGCACCAGATAGTGCTACAGAACCTCCAAGTACAGATGTTATATATGGTGTAAAATAAGACATTGTAACTGTGAATGAATATACACAGAATATACTTATTCCTACTATCCAAGTAGTTAGTGATTTTAGTACTATTATAAAATCACCAGCAGACATTTTTTCACCTGCTTCTTCTTTTTCTTCTTAAATATCTACATCTTTAATTACAAACCATAATACTGGACACATTGCTATTGATAATATTCCTAAAGATATCATTACCCATCTCATACCCAATGTAGGAGTTGCAAAG
>NZ_JAHZMP010000162.1 GCF_020748465.1 Terrisporobacter mayombei | reverse complement strand
TCTATGCCTGATATAAGAAGGTGAAAATGAAGGTTAATATGTCTATTGTTGGATATAATTGAATATAATGCAACACCCGCTGGCATTATGAATTCACGGTCAAAGCATAGTGCAATATGTAAATTTTTAACATACGACACTTCGTTTTGGTATAAATTTTTCTTCTTAGCAACGAAGTTTCTATATTTCAACAATTTTAGAATCCCTTTTTGTAATAAAATACTATTTACAAGTTTTTTCTTATTGTTCTTGCTTCTATTTTTCCTGCTTTAATCCTTGCCTTTTTAAGTAAATCAATCTCAAGTCTATAAATATCGCGTAAAGGCATCCCAAAATAAACCTTCATAAATCGCCAGATATCTCTCTGCGTCAGACCAATATTCATTGATGAGAAATATAAACCAATCAAATCTTTATCCCGCCAACGACGTGGTACTTTTGCACGTATCTGTGCCCGGTGCAGATCGATAACCGAAATTTTTA
>NZ_JAHZMP010000161.1 GCF_020748465.1 Terrisporobacter mayombei | reverse complement strand
GGTTCCACCAGGTGCGTTTGGGCAGCATGGTTTCATCCACCTGCTGACAATCTGCGGCAATAATGCCGTTCAGATTATCGCGCAGCGTCTGGTTAAAATGACGATCGTGGATGATGACATTTGCTTCGAGATTCAGTGACAAACTGAGCGGATCGAGATTACTGGACCCTACTGTCGCCCAGTGATCGTCCATCAATGCCACTTTGCCGTGGAGCGGGCGGCGGCGGTACTCAAAAACCTGAACGCCGCCTTTACCCAGAGAGTTATACAGCAAGCGGGCACCGACTCTGACAATCGGCATATCCGGTTCGCCCTGAATGATCAGTTTGATCCGCACCCCGCGCCGTGCCGCTTTACGCAAGGCGTGTAAAAATCGATAGCCGGGGAAGAAGTAGGCGTTGGCGATAATCACTTCCCGCCGCGCCTGAGTGAGCATTTTCAAATAATGGCGTTCAATATCATCGCGATGTTCTTCGTTATCGCG
>NZ_JAHZMP010000160.1 GCF_020748465.1 Terrisporobacter mayombei | reverse complement strand
GCTCATCAAGCACAATCACGTCAGGCTGCGAAGAGAGTGCTCTGGCAATGGCGATACGTTGCCGCTGCCCGCCGGAGAACGCATGAGGCAGGCGGTCGAGATACTCCGGACGAATACCCACCTGCACAGCCAACTCCTCTGCCAACGCTCGCCGCTGTTGTTCACTACTACGCTTAGCTATCCAGAGCGGTTCTGTGATGATGCGCCACACCGGTAAGCGCGGATTAAGCGAAGAGAGCGGGTCCTGAAACACCATCTGCATACTGCGTTGTGAGCCAGAACGGATGTACTGCCCGTGGCACGGTTGCAGCATACCCATTAAAAGCTGTGCGAGGGTGCTTTTGCCGCAGCCTGACTCGCCGACGATCCCTAAGGTTTCACCACGGCGGATCTGTAAATCAATACCATTAATGGCATGAACATGTTCCGTAGTTTTACCAAGCCAGTTTACGGGCCGGGAAATTGATATGGACGTCGCGTAACG
>NZ_JAHZMP010000015.1 GCF_020748465.1 Terrisporobacter mayombei | reverse complement strand
CCGCCCTTTCACGGCGGTAACAGGGGTTCGATTCCCCTATGAGTCACCATGCGGGTGTAGCTCAATGGTAGAGTTCCGGCCTTCCAAGCCGGCTGTGAGGGTTCGATCCCCTTCACCCGCTCCATTTAATTTATCCCGGGACCATAGCTCAGCTGGGAGAGCACCTGCCTTACAAGCAGGGGGTCACAGGTTCGAGCCCTGTTGGTCCCACCAATTTATAAATTTTTATGCGGGAATAGTTCAGTGGTAGAGCGCAACCTTGCCAAGGTTGAAGTCGCGAGTTCGAATCTCGTTTCCCGCTCCAATAAACATGGGTGCATAGCTCAGCTGGATAGAGCAACGCCCTTCTAAGGCGTGTGTCCGGGGTTCGAATCCCTGTGCGCTCACCAATCAAAGTTTCACATTAGTGAAACTTTTTTTTTATAAAAAAATGAAATAAATATATAAAATTAACCTTATAATAATAAAGTATAAATATAACAAATAATATATTGAATTAAATAAGATAGTTTGTATATAGTTGTATTATTATAGTATAATACATAGTGTAAAAGGTTAAAAAACTATTGAACAGGAGGATAAAATATGTCCGATATAAATTCTTTTTTAAATGGTTTTATTGATATAATATTAAGAATGAGTATATATGATGTTGTAGATATATTAATTGTAGCTTACATATTCTATAAAATTTTTATGTTTATAAAAGATACAAGGGCAGAGCAAGTTTTTAAGGGTATAGTAGTATTATTGCTTGCTACTCAGCTTAGTTCTGTGTTTAAATTACATACACTGTATTGGATATTGGTGAATGCATTAAATGTGGGGGTTTTAGCAGTTTGTATAATATTCCAACCTGAACTTAGAGCAGGTTTTGAACATTTAGGTAGAGCAAACTTTAATCTGATTGGAAAAGGCGGAGAAAACGCTGAGAGCAAAAAATTAGATAAGACAATAGATGAAATTGTAGAAACGCTATACTCTCTATCAAGACAAAGAATAGGAGCTCTTATTATATTAGAAAGAGAAACAAAAATATCAGATATAATAGGAACTGGAACTATAATTGATGGAGACGTTTCAAGACAATTATTAATAAATATATTTATACCAAATACACCTCTACATGATGGAGCAGTAGTAATAAGAGGTAGTAAAGTAAAGGCAGCAGCGTGTTTTTTACCTTTAAGTCAAAGTAAAGATTTAACAAAAGACTTAGGGACTAGGCATAGGGCTGGTGTAGGGATAAGTGAAGTTTCTGATTGTATCACTTTAATAGTTTCTGAAGAAACGGGAGAAGTTTCTATAGCTAAATCAGGTAAACTATATAGAGATATTGCGAAAGAAAGAATGGCTAATATATTAAAGAAAAATTTAAATAAAACAACAGCTGAAGATAAAAGCTTCTTTAAAGGTGGGATATTTAAATGAAGAATAATTTAAAAAGAAATACTAGAATAAAGTTAATATCTCTACTTAGTGCTATGGTATTGTGGATGTATGTAATGGCTATAGTGGATCCAGAAGATACAAAACTTTTTGAAAACATACCTGTAACTGTAACTAATGCAGAGGAACTAAAAGATGATGATTTAGTTGTATATCCAGAGTCAGATTTAGTAGCTGATATTTATATAACAGGAAAACTATCTGATTTACAAAAAATAAGTGAAGATGATATACATATATATGGATCTATAAATAATCCAATAGAAGGGAAAAATTATCTTTATTTAAAAGTTAATACGACAAAACAAGTGTCATATGAATTTAAATCAGATTTTATAGTTGTAAAATTGGAAAAGCTTGTACACCAGGAAAAAAATATTAATACGGAAATAATTGGACAATATAAGGATGATGTAGATACAGTCACGCTACAGCAAAGTGTAGTAAATATATCTGGTCCCAGGGTTTTAACGGATCAAGTTGATTATATAAATGCAACTGTACAAGTAGATAGCAAGGATAAAAATAAATTAACTAAAAGAGTAAAATTAATACCAGTAGATACAGATGGTAAAGAAGTTAAAGGCGTTAATTTAGATATAAAAACTATCAATGCAGAAGTAACTTTTTTAGAGGAAAAACAAGTTCCTATAAATATTCAATTAAAAGATGAAAATGTAGATACTAAGGCATATGAATTAACACCAGAAGTTGTAATGATAAAAGGTAAAAAGGAAGTATTAGATAAAATTAATTATATAAATACTCAAAAAATAGATTCTGCTGATATAGGTGTTTCTAAAAAAATAGATTTAATTATTCCAGAAGGTATAACAACTGAAGAAACTACTATAATAGCCAAGCCAAAGGATGAGGAAAGTTTAATTCAGAGATTAATATATAATAATTCTGAGATAGAACTAAGAAATAATACTCAGGAAATAAAGGCATCAGATTTGAATATACCTGACAGTATAAATGTTGAAGTTCAGTTGGATGACAAAAATACAAAGTTGTCTAAAGCAGATATAAGTTTATATATAGATTTAGAAAATGGATATGATGAATCTAAAGAGTATTTGATTAAGTATGAATCAGATACACCTTTTAAGAATGTGAAGATAATACCGAGTATTGTTGGAAAATAAAATATTTATATAAAAATAAGTGTAACCTGACTGATATTTTGTATACAAATCAGCAGGTTACACTTTTTAATTTGTTAAGAATTTATCGAATTGAGTTTAATAAAATATAGTATAATTAAAAAAAATATTAAATAATCAAAGTTGGAATTTTCTGAAAATTTAAATTTTTTGTCAAAAAAAGTAGGCATAAAAAAATATTTATCTGTTAGAAGTGGCTTATTTACTCATTAAATTTAAATACAAACCATCAAAAATAATAATAATTAAAAAAATTATTTAAAATTTCATTTTAATATTATACAATCATAAATAATTTATGCTAGAATATATATAGAAATAAAAAAATGTAAAAACTTAAAAATTAAAGTTTGCATAAAAAATGTAAAAGCAGTTTAAACAAATCTTTAGATCGGTTAAATCGAAAGAGAATCAATTAAACCAAGTTTAAAACAACTAAATATTTAAAATTTAGGAGGAGAAAATGAGGAACATAGACGATATTATTAAATTTGCTAAAGAAAGAGGTCCAAAAACTGTTTCTGTAGCTTGTTGTCAAGACAAAGAGGTACTAATAGCAGTTGAAAATGCTAGAAAAGAAAACATAGTGAATGCAATTTTAGTTGGTGATATTGAAAGAACTAAAGAAATTGCAGATGAATTAGGTATAAGCCTAGAAAATTATAAATTAGTAGACATTAAAGATTTGTCAGAAGCTTGCTTAAAAGCCGTAGAGTTAGTATCTAGTGGAGAAGCTCATATGGTAATGAAGGGGTTAGTAGATACTTCAATTATATTAAAAGCAGTACTTAATAAAGAAGTAGGATTAAGAACAGGTAACATATTAAGTCATGTGGCAGTGTTCGATATAGAAGGATATGACAGACTATTCTTTGTAACAGATTCAGCTATGAACCTAGCTCCAGATGTAAACGCTAAAAAACAAATAATTGAAAATGCATGTTCAGTTGCAAGATCGTTAGATATAGAAGAACCAAAGGTAGCACTAATATGTGCTAAGGAAAAGGTTAACCCAAAGATGAAAGATACTGTAGAGGCAAAAGAATTGGAAGATATGTACCTTCGTGGGGAGATAAAAGGATGTATGGTTGGAGGTCCTTTTGCTTTAGATAACGCTATCAGTGAAGAAGCTGCAAAACATAAAGGCATGGATCACCCTATAGCAGGAAAAGCTGATGTACTAGTAGTTCCAGATATAGAAGCAGGAAATGTATTATATAAATCTATAGCATTTTTTGCTAAATGTGAAAATGCAGGTTTAATAGTAGGAGCAAAGGCACCTATCATATTAACATCTAGAGCTGATAGTGATAAAACTAAGTTAAACTCAATAGCTTTAGGAGTTTTAGCGAGTACAAAAAAATAATATAAAATAAAGGAAGGTTACTGTAGTGGGAGATTATAAAATTTTAACAATAAATCCAGGATCAACGTCGACTAAGATTGCTGTATTTGAAAATGAAGAATTATTATATGAGAAAACATTAAGACATTCTTCAGAAGAAATAGGTAAATACGAAAAAGTTGCAGATCAATTTGAATTCCGTAAAGGTGTTATAGAAGATGCTTTAAAAGAAGCAAATTTAAAAGTAGAAGATTTACATGCAATAGTAGGTAGGGGAGGACTTTTAAAACCAATACAAGGTGGAACTTATAAAGTGAGCGATGCAATGGTAGAAGATTTAAAAGTTGGTGTGCTAGGAGAGCATGCTTCTAACTTAGGTGGAATAATAGCAAAAGAAATGGCTGATGAAGTTTCTATACCATCTTTCATAGTAGACCCAGTTGTTGTTGATGAGATGGAAGATGTTGCAAGAATATCTGGAGTACCAGAAATTCCAAGAATAAGTATTTTCCAT
Organism: Terrisporobacter mayombei; assembly: GCF_020748465.1. Lineage (GTDB taxonomy): Bacteria > Bacillota > Clostridia > Peptostreptococcales > Peptostreptococcaceae > Terrisporobacter > Terrisporobacter mayombei. The sequence goes on along the minus strand of NZ_JAHZMP010000015.1, from coordinate 5,677 downwards.
GCTTTAAATCAAAAAGCAATTGGAAGAAGAGCTGCTAAAGATATGAACAAGAACTACGAAGACTGTAATTTATTAATAGTTCACATGGGTGGAGGAGTTACAGTTGGTGCTCATAAAAAAGGTAAGGTAATTGATAACACAAATGGTCTTGATGGAGAAGGTCCATTCTCACCAGAAAGAAGTGGAGGACTTCCAGTTGGTGGTTTGATGAGATTATGTTATGGAGATCAATTAAGCAAGGCTGAAATAGGAAAAAGAATAAAAGGTAATGGTGGAGTAGTTGCTTATTTAGGAACAAATGACATGAGAGATGTTGAAGATATGATTTCTAAGGGCGACGAAAAAGCTGCTTTAATATATGATGCTATGGTTTACCAAATATGCAAGGAAATAGGAGCATATGCTACAGTTCTTAAGGGAGAAGTAGATGCAATAATATTAACTGGAGGAATAGCTTATTCTCAAATAATAAGAGAAAAAATAGAAGATAGAGTTAAATTTATCGCACCTGTAAAAGCTTATCCAGGAGAAGATGAAATGATTGCTCTTGCGCAAGGTGGACTTAGAGTTTTAAATGGCGAAGAAGAATCATTAGATTATGAAAAAGAAGCTTCAGCTTATTAATATATACTGAAAATAGGTGAGATTTTATGATAAAAGACGACAAAAGAGTTAGACTTTTTATAGGTCATTATGGAAGTGGAAAAAGTGAAGTTTCTATGAACTATGTAACTATGCTTAGAGAATTAGTTGATGGAGAAGTAGCACTAGCTGATTTAGATGTGGTAAATGTGTACTTTAGAACAAGAGAAAAGAAAGATTTAATGAGACAGTTAGGAATAACACCTATTGACAGCTCTATTCAAACAACAACACTTGATGTTCCAGCTGTTTCAGCAGAAGTAATGAGACCACTACATGATGATAAAGTTAACTATGTACTAGATGTAGGTGGAGACAATGTAGGTGGAAGAGTAGTTGGTAGATTTGCTGAACACTTTAAACCAGAAGACTACGATATGTTCTTTGTAGTTAACGCTAACAGGGAGAAAACTCAAACTGCACAAGAGGTTCTTGGTTTTATAGATGCAATAGAAGCTTCTTCGAAACTTAAGGTAACAGGTCTTGTAAATAACACTCATCTTCTAAGAGAAACAACAGTAGATGATGTATTAAAAGGCCAAGAAGTTGTAAGCGAAATTTCTAAAATTAAAAATATACCAATTAAGTATGTTTGTTGTTTAGAAAGCCTTGTAGATAAGTTACCAAAAGATTTAGAAGGAGATATATTGCCTATAAAACTTTATCTAAGAGAAGAATGGATGTAGTTTTGGGCTCAATATAAGAAATAATTAAGGGAGGCTTAATAATGGCTAAAGGAAAAGTGATTTTCAATGAAGAACACTGCAAGAGTTGTGGATTATGTATACAAGCATGTCCAAAAGGAATACTTGCAATTGACACAGAGGTTATAAATGCAAAAGGTTATAACCCAGCTAAAATAGTTGATGAAGAAAAATGCATAGGCTGTGCAAGTTGTGCATTAATGTGTCCAGATGTAGTTATAACAGTAGAAAGAGATTAATTATTTAAAATAAGGGGGATTAATAATGGCTAAAATTCTTATGAAAGGTAACGAAGCGTTTGGTAAAGCAGCTATAGAAGCTGGTTGCCACTACTTCTTTGGTTACCCAATAACTCCACAAAGTGAATTACCAGAATATTTATCAAGAGAACTACCTAAGGTTGGAGGAGCTTTTGTACAAGCAGAATCTGAAGTTGCTGCTATAAACATGGTTTATGGTGCAGGAGGAACTGGTACAAGAGTTATGACATCATCATCTTCACCAGGGGTAGCATTAAAACAAGAAGGAATAACATATTGTGCAGGTGCAGAAGTACCATGCGTAATTTTAAATATAATGAGAGGTGGTCCAGGACTAGGAACTATACAACCATCTCAAGCAGACTACTACATGTCAACTAAAGGTGGAGGAAATGGTGACTACAGAACTCCAGTATTTGCTCCAGCATCTGTTCAAGAAGCAGTTGATATGATAATAGAAGCTTTCGATGTAGCTGATATATACAGAACACCAGTTATGGTTGTTGCAGATGGTATGATAGGTCAAATGATGGAACCAGTTGATTTCGATAAAGAAAGAAGAACTAGAGAGTTACCAGAAAAAACTTGGGCTGCAAATGGAACAAAAGGTGAAAGAATACCTAATGTAATAAACTCTTTATACTTACAATCAGAAGAGTTAGAGCAACACAACTTAAAATTAGAAAAGAAATATCAAACAATAGAAGAAAATGAAGTTCAATATGAAATGTATCATACAGAAGATGCAGAATTAGTATTTGTTGCTTATGGAACTGTTTCAAGAATAGTTAAAACAACAGTAGACCAAATGAGAGAAGAAGGACACAAAGTAGGTTTAATAAGACCTAAAACTTTATGGCCATTCCCTGATAAAGCATTTGCGGAAATACCAAATGCTAAAAACTTATTAGTTGTTGAAATGAGTTTAGGACAAATGATAGACGATGTTAAACTAGCTTGTGAATGTAAATTACCAGTAGATTTCTATGGAAGATCTGGTGGTATGGTACCATCTCCAGCTGAAATAGCTAATAAAGCTAAAGAAATAATAGGGGGTGCTAAATAATGGCTGTAGTATTTAAGAGAACAGAAGGATTACAAGATGTTACTACTCACTACTGTCCAGGATGTACTCATGGTATAATCCATAGATTAGTAGCAGAAGTTTTAGAAGAAATGAATGTATTAGGAGATGCTATAGGTGTAGTTCCTGTAGGATGTTCAGTTTTAGCATATAAATATTTTAACGTAGATACTCATGAAGCTGCTCATGGTAGAGCTCCAGCAGTAGCTACAGGGGTAAAAAGAACTCATCCAAACAATGTAGTATTCACATATCAAGGTGATGGAGACTTATCTTCAATAGGTATGGCAGAAATAGTTCATGCTGCAGCTAGAGGAGAAAAAATAACTACTATATTCGTAAACAACGGAATTTACGGAATGACTGGTGGTCAAATGGCTCCAACTACACTATTAGGACAAAAAGCTACAACAGCTCAAGCTGGTAGAAGTGCAGATCTTAATGGTTTCCCAATAAGAGTTAGTGAAATGTTAGCAACTTTAACTGGTGCAGTATTTGTAGAAAGAGTTTCTGTTGATACACCAGCTAACGTAAGAAAAGCTAAAAAAGCTATAAAGAAAGCTTTCCAAGTTCAACAAGCAGGATTAGGATTTGGTATCGTTGAAGTATTATCAACTTGTCCAACTAACTGGGGATTAAACGCAAATGATGCATTACAATGGTTAAGAGACAATATGATGTCTTACTATGAATTAGGAAATAAAAAAGATATAGAAGTTGAAGTTGAGGAGGCGAAATAATATGGCAACATCAAGAGTAATATGTGCAGGATTTGGTGGTCAAGGTGTTATGTCTATGGGACAATTATTAACTTATGCAGGAATGCTTGAAGGTAAAGAAGTTGCATGGTTACCATCTTATGGGCCAGAAATGCGTGGAGGTACTGCAAACTGTGCAGTAACTGTATCTGATAAGCAAGTTGGATCACCAGTTATAACAGATGATGCTACTTGTGCTGTTATAATGAACAAACCTTCTATGAAGTTTGTTGACGATGTTGTTCCAGGAGGACATATATTAGTTAATAGTTCATTAATAGATGCAAAAGTTGAAAGAGATGATGTTAATGTAACTTATATAGCAGCTAATGAATTAGCAGCTGAAATAGGAATGCCTAAAGTTGCTAATATGATAATGCTAGGTGCTTGTTTAAAAGTTACTGAATCAGTTGATATAGAATCAGTTCTTCAAGCCTTCTTAAAAGTTTTCGGAGAAAGAAAATCTAAATTCATACCAATGAATAGAGAAGCTTTACAAAAAGGTATGGATGCAGTAAAGACTATAGAAGCATAATTTAAAAAATAAAATTTTTATATTATATAAAAAAGGCAATAGAAATAATTCTATTGTCTTTTTTTCATTTAAGTATTAAAATAATCCTATGGTTATAATTAAAGACTAATATTTAATACATAAACTGATAAAAATAATTTTATGGATATAGATATTCTCGTTATGAAAGGAGCTTTTTGATGAGAAAATATTTTGGGACAGATGGAGTAAGAGGAGTTGCGAATACAGAACTTACTTGTGATTTAGCATATAAATTGGGAAGAGCTGGAGGATATGTTTTAGCTCAAGGAGACCACAGAGTAAAAGTTGTAGTAGGGAAAGATACAAGAATGTCAGGAGACATGTTAGAGTCAGCTCTAATCGCTGGATTAATGTCAGTTGGCTGCGATATAATTCCTGTAGGAGTTATACCGACACCAGCAGTTGCATATTTAACAAGAAAATATAATGCGGACTGTGGTGTTGTTATATCGGCATCACATAACCCTATGGAAGACAATGGTATCAAATTCTTTAATAAAGATGGCTATAAGTTAGATGATGAAATAGAGTTAGAAATAGAAAAATATATTGAAGATATAGAAAAAGTAAATTGCAATCCAATTGGAGAAAATGTAGGAGTTATAAATCATGAACATAACGCTTTAAGAGATTATGCAGATTATTTAAAATCTATAATAAATGTAGACTTAACTGGAATGAAAGTTGTTTTAGATTGTGCTAATGGAGCTTCTTATGAAGTTGCACCAATAGTATTTAAAGAATTAGGTGCAAATGTTATAGATATAAATACAACTCCAAATGGAAAGAATATAAATGATAAATGTGGATCTACACATCCAGAAATGTTACAAAAAGCTGTAGTAGAAAATAAGGCAGACTTAGGGTTAGCATATGATGGAGATGCAGATAGATTAATTGCTGTTGACGAAAATGGAAACATTGTAGACGGTGACCATATAATGATATTAAGTGCAGTATATCTTAAGAAGAAAAAACAACTGTCAAATGATACATTAGTAATAACTGTTATGACTAACATAGGATTAAATGTTGCAGCAAGAGAACATGGTATAAATCTAGAGACTACAGACGTAGGAGATAGATATGTTATAGAAGCTATGAAAAAAGGTAACTTTAACTTAGGTGGAGAACAATCAGGACATATGATATTCCTTGATTACAACACTACAGGAGATGGAGTTTTAAGTTCATTAATGTTATCCAAGATAATAAAAGAAGAAAACAAAACTTTATCAGAGTTAGCTTCAATAATGAGTGTTTACCCACAAGTGTTAGTAAATGTAGAAGTAAAAAACGAAGTGAAAAACAAATTCATGGAAGTTGAAGAAATAAAAGATGAAATAGCAAGAATAGAAGAATTAATGGAGGGTTGTGGAAGGGTTTTAATAAGACCATCTGGAACACAACCATTAGTTAGAGTTATGCTTGAGGGTAAAGAGGAAGGTCAAATCAATGAGTTAGCTAATAACTTAGCTAATCTTATAAAAGAAAAATTATCGTAAACTACAAGTAAATACTAAGAAAAATCTTAGTATTTACTTTATAAGCGCCAGAACTTAACAATAACATGATTTTTTATTAGTAGTATTGGGGGTTAAGTTGACGAGGACAGAGTTAATCGATTTTTCGGCGGATGCTCTGCGGTGTGTTTACCATCGTTAAGGTTTTTT
>NZ_JAHZMP010000159.1 GCF_020748465.1 Terrisporobacter mayombei | reverse complement strand
CCATAATAAAGCCTACCCTCTATAATATTTCATAACCTTAGGAATATAATTTTGTGTTTCTTTTGGCATTTTATACAGGTCAGAAATTGATTCCACTCCTCTACTCTTCATCCTTCCAGGACCACCATTATATGCCATCAACCCCATTTCTATACTTCCTCCAAACATATCAATATATTCCTTAATATGTCTAGTTCCAGCATCTATATTCTGCTCTATATTAAAAGGGTCTGTAACACCCAAATCTCTACAATTTTCTGGCATAAGTTGCATAAGACCCTTAGCACCAGCAGAAGAAACAGTATTTGGATTAAAGTCCGATTCAACTTTAATTATTGCTTTTATAAGATTCGCATCTACATTATATTTTTTTGATGCTTGTTCTACAGCATTTTCAATTCTCAACTTTACATTTTTATCTTTTGTATCAACATCTATAAATCTACTAGTGGTATTATTTACTACATTCTCAAGTTCATTAAAC
>NZ_JAHZMP010000158.1 GCF_020748465.1 Terrisporobacter mayombei | reverse complement strand
ATTATAGTTATATAGACAAGAAAAAAAATAAAGAACTTAGAGCAGTATTAAATCAAGTTATTGTATATCATCATGAAAGAGATATCTTTATAGATAAAGATTTTAAAAATTTAATACAAAAAATATTAGATGAAGATTTAATAAATAAAGTTTATGAACTACAGCATGAATTTAAAGTTAGATATCCATTAAAAACAGAAAAATTGAGTAAAGTATATTTACAAATTGTAGAAAAAAGAATAGATAAAAATCACAAGTACTATAATTTATATATTATGTTAAAAGGAATACTACATAGGCTAGACCATAGTGCTTCTGCTCATGAAGTTGTGGAATGCAATAATGTTATGAATATAGGAGAACACACAGAAAATTATTTAATGAAAGAATTTGGTAGTTTGAGAGAAACTCAATCATTTGCCCAATCTAATAGAAATAAGAATATAATACTGATTGCATCTACAGGAATGGGAAAAACAGAAAC
>NZ_JAHZMP010000157.1 GCF_020748465.1 Terrisporobacter mayombei | reverse complement strand
ATTTGGTGTTAAAAGGCACCGCCGATATTCCACGCCTGACTGTGCATCGTGGCTCCGAATACATCATCTCCCGCGCTACGTTCCCTTGCTACTTCATTAAAGAACAGAGCGTCATTAACCATTGTTACACCGAAATTGATCTGAAGATTTTCCGTCAGTACCTCGCTCCCGCGCTGGGTGTAACTCACCGCTTTGTCGGTACTGAACCCTTTTGTCGCGTTACCGCCCAGTACAACCAGGATATGCGCTACTGGCTGGAAACGCCGACTATCTCCGCAACGCCCATCGAACTGGTTGAAATTGAGCGGCTGCGTTACCAGGAGATGCCGATATCCGCTTCCCGGGTACGTCAACTGCTGGCGAAAAACGATCTCACGGCTATCGCGCCGCTGGTCCCTGCAGTCACGCTGCATTATTTGCAGAACCTGCTTGAGCACTCCCGCCAGGACGCGGCAGCTCGTCAAAAGACCCCCGCATGAGAAAC
>NZ_JAHZMP010000156.1 GCF_020748465.1 Terrisporobacter mayombei | reverse complement strand
TTTTATGTGGTTTTAGGGATAAACACAAGGATGGTGTCCCCTGCAGGAATCGAACCTGCAATTAGCCCTTAGGAGGGGCTCGTTATATCCATTTAACTAAGAGGACAATGCGGCATGAGTATACCCGCTAATGGAGTGCGGGGTAAGTACGCTGCCGCCCGACTGCTTAAACCCTCGCCATCTATGCCGGGTTTTTATAATTTTTCTTAATGTTTTCCGCACGTTCTGCTTTTTGGCGTGCTTCTGCTTTACGCTTATTGCTCATGTCGTTACGAATCTGTGCATGACTCATTAACGCGAAGATAAAGGTGCCGCCGCAGATGTTCCCCGCTAAAGTAGGTAGTGCGAAGGGCCAGATGAAATCGCTCCAGTGCAGCGTACCGTTAAACACCAGATAGAGGATTTCAACAGAACCGACCACGATATGGGTGGTGTCACCCAGGGCAATAAGCCAGGTCATCAATATAATCACCACAATCTTTGCCG
>NZ_JAHZMP010000155.1 GCF_020748465.1 Terrisporobacter mayombei | reverse complement strand
ATGCCTAAACTTATTTTAGCCTCCACCTCGCCATGGCGTCGCGCTCTTCTGGAAAAACTGCAAATCTCTTTTGAATGTGCAGCACCAGAGGTCGACGAAACCCCACGCAGCGACGAATCACCGCGACAGTTGGTGCTTCGACTGGCACAAGAAAAAGCGCAATCTCTGGCGTCACGTTATCCGGATCATTTAATTATTGGTTCAGACCAGGTATGTGTTCTTGATGGCGAAATCACCGGTAAACCGTTAACGGAAGAAAATGCCCGTCTGCAATTACGCAAAGCCAGCGGCAATATCGTCACCTTCTATACTGGACTGGCGTTGTTTAATTCGGCGAATGGGCATCTGCAAACAGAAGTGGAGCCTTTTGACGTCCATTTCCGTCACCTGAGCGAGGCGGAGATTGATAATTACGTGCGTAAAGAGCATCCCCTGCACTGCGCGGGTAGCTTTAAGAGTGAAGGATTTGGCATTACGCTGTTTGAGC
>NZ_JAHZMP010000154.1 GCF_020748465.1 Terrisporobacter mayombei | reverse complement strand
GTGCATCCTGGCGCACGGTGATCGCGTGTTGGTCAACGATACAGTAAATGCAATGGTAGTCATCCTGCATGTTTACCCACTGACGCAGCGCACCCATGTAGTTACCAATGGTCAATTCACCTGAGGGCTGTGCGCCACTAAAAACGATGGGCTTAGTCATTTTTCGATTCCTGATTTTCGCTATGCGGAAGCCCTAATGCGGGCAGAAGGTCATTTATAGACTGATAAATTACATCAGGCTGGCTGAGATCGATAGCCTCGCCGTAGTTATATCCGTAGGTTAAGCCAACTGATGGGCAACCTGCCGCTTTTGCCGCCTGAATATCATTGCGTGAGTCGCCGACAAACAGCATCTGTTGTGGGGCAATTCCCATCCGCTCAGCCACCAGTAACAGCGGGTCCGGATGCGGTTTTTTGTTTTGCACATCATCACCACCAATCACCACGCTGAAGTATTTGGCGATATCTAAGGCTTCGAGCAGCGGCG
>NZ_JAHZMP010000153.1 GCF_020748465.1 Terrisporobacter mayombei | reverse complement strand
CCCAGCAGTTCATCCAGAATGGCATCCACTTCAGCATCAAGACGCGCCTCAAGATTCTGACGAAGTTGCTGTTTCAGTGCGCTTCTGACTTCTTCAGAGCGCAGGACATCCTTCACTGCTTCAGCAGTGACCAGCGATTTTATTTCTGACATGGTATTTTCTCGTTGAAAGGTGTTGTTAAGAAAGTTGCTACGGAATGAGAGGCTCTTCGGGTTTTGTTCCGGCTGACTGACTGGCGCTGATTTTCTCAGCGGCCCTTTTATCAATCTGTCTGCGCCAGAAATCGCGCACAGCCCTGTACCCACCCGAAAGAAGATACAGCACACAGACCGCCGTACAGAAGTACAGCATTAACTGGTTCAGAAATGTCATGTTTTCTCACCGTTATAGTTGACATAATTTACTTATTTTTGTAGAAAAACACCCAGACTTCGCTGTCATCATGATCGTTTTACCAGCCGCCAGCATTCATGTAGTGGACAAAAGT
>NZ_JAHZMP010000152.1 GCF_020748465.1 Terrisporobacter mayombei | reverse complement strand
ATATATGTTCAAATGATAAAGAGGAATATTACCAATTATTAAAAACACATAGTGTCAAATCAAGCTAATAAAAAACGACCTTATAAATGCTATTTTAAGGTCGTTTAAATTATATCTTATAGGCTTATTTTAATTAAACTTATTATTTTTTATCTAGAAAAATGTTTTTAATTATAGTCAATATATCAACTATAACATCCATATTTGATTTGACACTGTCTTTAGTAACAAGAAAATCTGCTGTAACTTCAGTAACTACTTCTGTTACATCTTTCATATTTTCTCCTACTTCTCCAAAAGTTTCTACAACATTAGGAAGATTATTTAAAGTTGTATTTATATTTTGAGTATTTTCATTTAACATAGTTCCAACATTATTTAAAATCTTATGTAGTTTAACAAGTACAATAATTAAATAAACTAAAGCAATACAAGCAAGTATAGCTAATAATACATATATTATACTTATGTTAATCGTTATTGTATTG
>NZ_JAHZMP010000151.1 GCF_020748465.1 Terrisporobacter mayombei | reverse complement strand
CTTCCTGCACGCCGAGACGGTGCGCCACCGGCGGCGTGTAAGCCTGCCAGTCAAAAGCGAAATCGTTATCGCGCGCCGCTTCCAGCGTGACCGGTGGTGTGCGCGGTTTCTTGCGCCCGTGCTGAATACGTACGGTTTCGTACTCCTTGCGGGTACGAGCGACAAAATCATCACGCTGGGTATCGGAAAGCAGCGCCGCCACCACACCAACGGTACGCGAGGCATTCTGCACATACACCGTCGGGCCGCTGTAGTTCTGCTCGATTTTCACCGCCGTGTGCGCTTTTGAGGTCGTCGCGCCGCCAATCAGTAACGGAATAGTGAAGCCCTGACGCTCCATCTCTTTCGCCACGTTAACCATCTCGTCCAGCGACGGCGTGATAAGCCCCGAAAGGCCAATCAGATCAGCATTCACTTCTTTAGCGGTACGGAGAATTTTTTCCGCAGGCACCATAACGCCGAGATCGACAATTTCGTAGTTGTTACAT
>NZ_JAHZMP010000150.1 GCF_020748465.1 Terrisporobacter mayombei | reverse complement strand
ATCTTCGCCAGTTTGCAGTAACTGCCAGCGCAATTGCTGCGCTGCTATCTGGTGAGAGTGTCGGTATCGTGAGAACACCGCCGCTCCGTTATCGGGTGGTTTCGCAAATTACTCGCCACTCGCCGTCCTTCGAAATGCATATGGCAAGTGACACGCTGAATTTTATGCCGTTTGAGAAAGGAACATTGCTGGCGCAGGACGGAGAGGAACGTTTTACCGTTACCCATGATGTAGAGTATGTGTTATTCCCTAATCCGTTGGTAGCGTTGGGATTACGCGCGTGATTAATGCTCGAAAAAATAAGCTAATACTTACCCGCAGAAATCATTCTGCGGGTATTAAGTTGCTTTCTTATAAATTAATACAGATTAATCCTGGTTATTTGCTTTATTTATCACCAGTCATCCGGTATAGTTCTTCATAATCTCTGCAAAATCATCGTGTTGTAATATTCTCTCATCACTCTCCATCAAATTTTCTTTTTTTCTC
>NZ_JAHZMP010000014.1 GCF_020748465.1 Terrisporobacter mayombei | reverse complement strand
GTGGTTATTATAGCAAAGAGGATACACCTGTTCCCATTCCGAACACAGAAGTTAAGCTCTTGAGCGGCGATGGTACTTGGGGGGCGACCCCCTGGGAGAGTAGCACGTAGCCACGTAATTTTTTTATTATTAAAAATATTTATAGACATACCGAATAGGTATGTCTTTTTATTATATGAATTCATAAATAAGATATAAAAGCTTATATCTTATAATATATAAAAGCTTTATTAAAATAAAAAATAATAAATAAATAAATTTATAAAACAAATACTGTTGTAAAAGAAAAATTTATAAATTATAATAACCTTAAAACGATGATTCTAAAAAAGCATAAATAATATTAATTGTAGAACTCAAACAATGTAAAAAAGAGGTTTGGGTTCTATGGTAACGTTACCGAAAACGTTTCCAAGAAATGAATAAATAGAGAATCAGGAGGGGAGATTATCTGTGAATTTATCACGAATATTAAAGTCTAAGTGTAATAAAGATATTTCATCTTGTTCAAATGAAGAAATCTATTTTGCCTTATTAGAAATGGTGCAAGAGTTTGGGGAGAATAAGGTAAATGAAAGGCAAGACAAAAAGAAGTTATATTATATTTCAGCAGAGTTTCTAATTGGAAAGTTATTATCTAATAACTTAATAAATTTAGGTATTTATGATGAAATTAAAGGAATTCTAAATGACAATGGAAAAAGCATATCTGAGATAGAAGAAGTAGAACCGGAACCATCTTTGGGAAATGGTGGACTTGGAAGATTGGCTGCATGTTTTTTAGATTCTATAGCTACGTTAGGTCTTCCAGGAGATGGAATAGGATTAAATTATCATTTTGGTTTATTTAAACAATTATTTAAAAATAATTTACAAAATGAAGAGATAAATGAATGGATTGAAAAACAAAGCTGCTTGAAAAAAACTGATGTAACTTATAATATAGACTTTGATGGATTTACATTAAGCTCTAGGCTATATGATATAAATATCACCGGATATAATAATGCAACGAATAAACTTCATTTATTTGATGTTGAAACAGTTGATGAAACTATAGTAAATGACGGAATTAATTTTGATAAAGAAGATATTAAGAAAAATCTTACTTTATTCTTATATCCAGATGATAGTGATGAAAAAGGACATCTTCTTCGTATTTACCAACAATATTTTATGGTTAGTAATGGAGCTAGGTTTATATTAGATGAATGTATTGCAAAGGGATCTAACCTTCATGATTTATATGATTATGCTGTAATACAAATAAATGATACTCACCCAACTATGGTTATTCCTGAACTTATACGTCTTTTGGTTGAAAAAGGAATTGAAATGGATGAAGCTATAGAAATAGTATCTAAAACATGTGCTTATACTAATCATACTATATTAGCAGAAGCATTAGAAAAGTGGCCTATAGCATATTTAGAAAAAGCTGTTCCACAGCTCATACCAATAATTAAAGAATTAGATAAAAAAGTTAGAGCTAAATATGATGAAGAATCTTTATACATAATAGATAAAAATAAAAATGTTCACATGGCTCATATAGATATACATTATACATTTAGTGTAAATGGAGTTGCATCACTTCATACTGATATATTAAAAAATAATGAATTAAATAACTTTTATAAAATATATCCTGAGAAATTTAATAACAAAACAAATGGCATAACATTTAGAAGATGGTTAATGCATTGTAATCCTGAATTAACGAAGTTGATAGAAAAGTTAATAGGAAATGGATTTAAAGTTGATGCAGAAAAATTACAAGATTTAATTAAATATGTTGATGACAAAGAAGTTCTTCAACAGTTATTAGACATTAAACAGGAGAATAAGATAAGGCTTAAAAACTATCTTAAGAAAGTTCAAAATATAGATATTGATGAAAACTCTATATTTGATATTCAAATAAAAAGGTTACATGAGTATAAGAGACAACAGATGAATGCTTTATATGTAATTTATAAATATTTACAAATCAAAAAAGGAAATATACCAACAACACCTATAACTGTTATATTTGGTGCAAAGGCAGCTCCTGCTTATATAATAGCAAAAGATATAATACATTTAATTTTATGTTTACAAGAACTTATAGAGAATGACGATGAAGTGAATAAACATTTAAAAGTAGTAATGGTAGAAAATTATAATGTAACTTCAGCTGAGAAATTAATACCTGCATGTGATATATCAGAGCAAATATCATTAGCATCAAAAGAGGCAAGTGGAACAGGAAACATGAAGTTCATGTTAAATGGTGCATTAACACTTGGAACAGAAGACGGTGCTAACGTAGAAATACATGAACTTGTTGGAGAGGAAAATATATTCATATTCGGAGAAAGTAGTGATAATGTAATTAAACATTATGAAGATGGAGACTATGATCCTCTTGATTTCTATATAAAAAATAAGAATATAAAAGAAGTAGTAGATTTTATTGTTAGTGATGACCTTATGAATGTTGGATGTGAAGAAAATCTTATAAGACTATATAAAGAAATAATGAGAAAAGATTGGTTTATGGGATTATTAGACTTCCAATCATACTGTTATAAAAAAGAAAAGTTATTCAAAGAATATGAAAATAGAGAAAAATGGTCAAAGAGAATGTTAGTTAATATTAGTAAAGCTGGTTATTTTTCTTCTGATAGAACTATTACAGAATATAATAATGATATTTGGAAATTAAGATAGAAAGTCAGTGGCTATGTCCACTATAAAAGATAAATTTATATGTGTACATAGCTGATTTCATATAATTAAAAATATATCGTAAAAGTTATTGATTTTTAGAAAGATGGGTGTTATTATTTTATTACCAGAAAGGGAAAACGTTATTTCGGAAACGTTATCGGAAACCTTTCCGGAGATAGAATAAAAATATATGAGGGGGAAATATCATGATAAAACTTAAAAAGTATTTAACAATTGCTTTATCTGCAGTTATGGCAACTGTAGCATTAACGGGTTGTTCGTCTTCTAATGATAGTTCTAAAGATGATGAAAAAGGTTCAGTATACTACTTAAGCTTCAAACCAGAACAGGAAGAACAATGGAAAAAAATAGCTGAAGATTATGAAAAAGAAACTGGTGTAAAAGTAAAAGTAGTTACAGCTGCGAGTGGTACTTATGAACAAACTTTAAAATCAGAAATAGCTAAAGAAGACGCTCCAACACTATTCCAAATAAATGGTCCAGTAGGATACCAATCATGGAAAGATTATTGTCTTAATTTAAAAGATACAGAATTATATAAGCACTTATTAAACGAGGATATGGCTGTTAAAGATGGGGATGGAGTATATGGTATACCTTACGTTGAAGAAGGATATGGAATAATATATAACAATGCAATAATGGAAAAATATTTTAAACTAGATGGCGCAAAAGCTAAATCTATGGATGAAATAAATAACTATAATAAATTAAAAGAAGTAGCAGAAGATATGCAAGCTAAAAAAGATAAGTTAGGAATAGATGGTGTATTTGCCTCTACATCATTAACTCCTGGTGAAGATTGGAGATGGCAAACTCACTTAGCTAACTTACCTATATATTATGAATATAAAGATAAAGATGTAACTGATTTAGATAAGATAGACTTTACTTACGCTGATCAATACAAAAACATATTTGATTTATACATAAACAACTCTACTTGTGCTCCTACTTTATTAGGAAGTAAAACAGTATCTGATTCAATGGCTGAATTTGCATTAGGTAAAGCAGCTATGGTTCAAAATGGTAACTGGGGATGGGGACAAATATCAGAAGTTGAAGGAAATACTGTAAAAGAAAAAGATGTTAAATTCATGCCTATATATACTGGTGCTAAAGGTGAAGAAAAACAAGGTCTTTGTATAGGAACTGAAAACTTCTTCTCTATAAATAACAAAGCTTCAGAAGCTGACCAAAAAGCATCTATAGCTTTCATTGAGTGGTTATTTACTTCTGATACTGGTAAAAAACATGTAACAGAAGAATTAGGATTTATAGCTCCATTTGATACATTTAAGGATGCTGAAACTCCACAAGATCCTTTAGCTCAAGAAGTTTTAAGATACTTAGGAAATAAAGATTTATACAATGTAGACTGGAACTTTGTTTCATTCCCAAGTCAAACATTTAAAGACGATTTTGGAGCAGCGTTACTTGAGTATGCTAATGGAAATATGAAATGGGAAGATGTTAAAAAATTAGTAGTTGATAAGTGGGCTAGTGAAAAAGAAGCAGCTAAATAATAACAACTAATAGGTCGCTAAATACTTGTAAGTGTATTTTTAAGAATTGCTAGATTATTATTTTTTAATAATAATCTAGCCCTATTTTAAAGATAGTAAAATTAAATTAATTCAAGATAGAAAAGGCTTAGCCATAAATAACAGTATATTACCGTTAAACTAAAAAAGGATTAAGTCCTAGTTAAGTAATGAAGGTGATACTATTTATGAACTAAGCTTTTTATTTAACTAAGATGATTTTATAGCACTTACTTTTTATTAATAATAGGAGGTATAGTATGCAAAAAACATTGAAAAAATATTTTGCTGTATTTTTATTACCAACAGTGACTGCATTTGCTATTGCATTTATAATCCCATTCATAACAGGATTATATTTATCATTTTGTGATTTTACTACAGTAAGTAATGCAAAATTTGTAGGCATACAAAACTATATAACTGCATTTGAACCAAGTCAAAGATTTTTAGAATCATTTGGTTTCACAACTTTCTTTACCATTGTATCTATAGTAACAGTTAATATAATTGCATTTACACTTGCTTACTTATTAACAAAGAAGATAAAAGGAACAAACTTTTTCCGTACAGTATTTTTCATGCCTAACTTAATAGGTGGTATAGTATTAGGTTATACTTGGCAATCGATGATAAATGCTGTTTTAGCAAACTATGGAACAACTTTAGTTGCAAATGGAAAGTATGGGCTTATCGGATTAATATTGTTAATGAACTGGCAGATGATAGGATATATGATGATAATATATATAGCAGGTCTTCAAAATGTGCCTACAGAATTAATAGAAGCATCAAAAATCGATGGAGCAACAAAATGGCAAACTTTAAGACATGTAACAATACCAATGGTAATGCCATCCATAACAATTTGTCTCTTCCTAACTCTATCAAACAGTTTCAAGTTATATGATCAAAACTTAGCTTTAACTAATGGAGCACCGATGCATAAAACTGAAATGTTAGCATTAAATATAGTTAATTCATTCTATGGAAGAAGTAACTTTGAAGGTGTGGGACAGGCCAAGGCAGTTATGTTCTTTGTAATAGTAGCTCTTATTGCTCTTACTCAACTATATTATACAAGAAAGAAGGAGGTAGAACATTAATGCAAAACGCAATTCCAGTAAAAAAAAGCAGGGGAAATAGTATTACATTTTTAATACTTTGTGCATTAGTAATAGTATTTTTAGCTCCTATTTTATTTATAGTTATAAACTCATTTAAAGGTAAGTTTTTTATAAGTGATAACCCATTTGCATTTCCTACACCAGAAACATTTGTGGGAATTACAAACTATATTAATGGATTAGAAAGAACAGGATTTTTAAGTGCTATAGGATGGTCATTCTTTATAACAATAGGATCTGTTGTAGTAATAATATTCTTCACATCTATGACAGCTTATTATATAACAAGAGTAAAAAGTAAATTAACAAGTGCTATTTATTATTTATTTGTATTCTCAATGATAGTACCGTTTCAAATGGTAATGTTCCCAATGGTAAAACTGGCAGATAGACTAAATTTGTCAAACCCAATAGGTATGATTGCATTATATCTGGGGTTTGGGGCAGGATTATCAGTATTTATGTTTAGTGGGTTTATAAAATCCATACCATTAGAAATAGAAGAAGCTGCTATGATAGATGGTTGCAATCCATTACAAACTTATTTCTATATAGTATTACCAATATTAAAACCAACATCTATAACAGTTGCTATACTAAACGCAATGTGGATATGGAATGATTACTTATTACCATATTTAGTAATAGGTTTATCTACAAAATATAAGACAATTCCAGTAGTAATACAAATGCTTGTAGGATCAAATGGAAATAGAGACATGGGAGCTATGATGGCAATGCTTGTACTAGCGATTATCCCAATAATAGTTTTCTACTTAGTTTGTCAAAAACACATTATAGAAGGTGTCGTTGCTGGAGCTGTGAAAGGATAATAAAGAGTATTATAGGAGGGACATCATGAGAAGAAGTGGGATGTTATTACCTGTTGCAAGTTTACCATCAAAATATGGTATAGGAGCTTTATCAAAGGAAGCTTATGATTTTATAGATATATTACACGATGCAGGCCAAAGTTTATGGCAGATTCTGCCCCTTGGACCTACTGGATATGGTGACTCTCCATATCAATCATTTTCTACTTTTGCAGGTAATCCATATTTTATAGATTTAGATGAATTAGTTAAAGAAAATTTATTGTCTGATGAGGAGTGTAACAGCTATGATTGGGGAGATAATGAAGAATCTATTGACTATGAAAAAATTTATTTATCAAGATTTAAAATATTAAAAGTAGCGTATAAAAGAAGCAACATAGGATTGAATAAAAAATTCAATGCGTATTGTGAAAAAAATAAATGGTGGTTACATGACTATACACTATATATGGCTATAAAAGATTCTTATGGCGGAAAGTCATGGATAGAATGGTGTGAAGATATAAGAGAAAGAAAAGAAGAATCCATATTAGCATATGAAAAAGAATTACAGGAAGAAATTGAATTCTATAAGTATTTACAATATTTATTCTTTGAACAATGGAACAAATTAAAAGCTTATGCAAATAAAAAAGGAATTTCCATTATAGGAGATATTCCGATATATGTATCATTAGACAGCTCGGATACATGGGCTAATCCAGAACTATTCCAATTAGATAAAGATTGTATGCCAACAGCTGTTGCAGGTTGTCCACCAGATAGTTTCTGTGAAACAGGTCAGTTATGGGGTAATCCTTTATATGATTGGGAGTATCATAAATTTACAGATTATGAGTGGTGGATAAAAAGAATAAAACAGTCATTTGAATTATATGACATTGTAAGAATAGACCATTTTAGAGGTTTTGACGAATATTATTCTATACCATATGGAGATTTAACAGCAGTAAATGGAAGATGGGAAAAAGGGCCTGGTATAGATTTATTTAGATATTTAAGAGAAGGACTAGGAAATGTAGACATTATAGCAGAAGATTTAGGATTTTTAACAGAAAGTGTGCAACAACTTCTTAAAGATACAGGGTATCCTGGTATGAAAATACTACAGTTTGCCTTTGATTCAAGAGAGGATAGTGATTACCTACCTCATAATTATAATAGAAATTGTATAGTTTATACTGGAACACATGATAATAACACCATTTGTGGATGGTATAAAGAAATCAGTAAAGAAGATAAAAGAATGTCTATTAATTATATGAATAACAAGTATACTCGTGATAATGCTATACATTGGGACTTTATATGTTTAGCCATGAGAAGCGTAGCAAACACTTGTATAATACCAGTTCAAGACTATCTAGGTTTAGGATCAGAAGGAAGGATAAACACACCTTCAACCCTAGGTGATAACTGGAAATGGAGAATGCACAAAGATTGTTTCTCTAAGAAAATTATAAAGAAAATAAAGATGTTAACTAAATTATATGCAAGAATATAACTTTAGTGTCTATTATGTGATAAACTGATATAGCAAAATACAATAATGAAAGGATAGTGTTAATATGAAGGCAATCACAATTAAAGATATAGCTAAGAAGTGTGGTGTCGGAGTAAGCACAGTTTCAAGAGCCATTAACAATCATCCTGACATAAGTGAAGAAACCAGAACTATGATAATGGAAGTTATAAAAGAAAGTAATTTTGTTCCTAACAAAAGCGCTAGAAATTTAAAACTTTTAGATACTAAAACCATAGCTGTATTAATAAAGGGTATAGACAACCCATTTTTTCAAAACATGATAAAAGTATTTGAAGAAGAGATACAAGACAGAAGATATTCCTTTATATTACATAGAGTTGATTCAAATCAAGATGAAATTGAAGTAGCTTTAGAACTAATAAAAGAAAAAAGACTAAAGGGAATTGTATTTTTAGGAGGAAATTTCTCTCACCAAGAAGAGAAGCTAAAAGAAATCAATATACCTTTTGTTTTAAGTACAATAGCTATAGCAGGTGATGTAGATAAAAATTTATATTCCTCAGTATGTGTAGATGATAAAAATGAAAGTGAAAAAGTAGTTAATTTCCTATGTAATCAAGGTCATACAAAAATTGCAATTTTAGCTGCAGGTAAAAGTGACCAAAGTATTAGTAAATTACGTATACAGGGCTATCGTAATGCCTTAATCAAGAGGAATATACCTATAAATGAAAATTTAATTAGACATATTAATGATAATGAAAATATTCAAATTATAGAAAATGGATATAAACTTATGAAAGAGCTCTTAGCATCAGGAGAAGAGTTTACAGCAGTTTATTCTATTTCTGATAGTATGGCAATTGGAGCGAGTAAAGCCATATTAGAAAATGGAAAAAGGATTCCACAGGATTATTCTATTGTAGGATTTGATGGATTAGATATCACATATTATTATAATCCTTCCATTACTACAATACGTCAGCCTGTGGAAGAGATGGCAAGAGAAACTACTAAAATCTTATTTGATTTAATTAATAAGAAGACCCAAAATCAGCATCGAGTTTTCCAAGGGGAATTAATTGAGAGAGAGTCAACTTCAGAATTAAATAGATAATTTTAGTACCATTAAGTATATATGAGGGGGATTAAAAAATGGCAAGCTTATCATTACAAAATATAAGTAAAATATATCCAAATGGTTTTGAAGCTGTAAAAGATTTTAATTTAGAAATAGAAGACAAAGATTTTATAATATTTGTAGGACCATCAGGTTGTGGTAAATCTACAACATTAAGAATGATAGCAGGATTAGAAGATATAAATAAAGGTACTTTAAAAATAGATGATAGAGTAGTAAATGATGTGGAAGCTAAAGATAGAGATATAGCAATGGTATTCCAAAGTTATGCCTTGTACCCACATTTAAGTGTATATGATAATATGGCTTTTGGGCTAAAACTAAAGAAAGTTCCAAAAGAAATAATAGATGAAAAAGTGAAATATGCAGCTAAAATATTAGATCTTGAAAAATTATTAGACCGTAAACCTAAAGCACTATCAGGTGGACAAAGGCAAAGGGTTGCAATGGGAAGAGCGATAGTTCGTGAACCAAAAGTGTTCTTAATGGATGAACCATTATCAAACCTTGATGCTAAACTAAGAGTTCAAATGCGTACAGAAATATCTAAGTTACATGAAAGATTAGGAGCAACTATGATATATGTAACTCATGATCAAACAGAAGCTATGACTCTTGGTACTAAAATTGTAGTAATGAAAGATGGTATAGTTCAACAAGTTGATACACCACAAAATTTATACAATGCACCACAGAATAAATTTGTTGCTGGATTTATAGGTTCACCACAGATGAACTTTTTAGATGCAACAGTTTGTAAAAGTGGTAATGATGTTATATTAAAAATAGGAAAACATGAATTAGTACTTCCAGAAACTAAAGGTAAGGCGTTAGTTGATGGTGGATACATAAATAAAGTAGTATGCATGGGTATACGTCCAGAGAACGTGAATGACTTAATTGAATTAAATGAAGAAAGTACAGGAAGAGAAATTGAAACTACTATAAATGTATATGAATTACTAGGTTCAGAAGTGTACTTATACTTTAATGTAGAACAATTACCTATGACTGCAAGAGTAAAAGCTACAACTTCAGCCAGAGTAGGGGATAAAGTTAAGTTTAAATTTGATATGGAAAAAGTTCATATATTTGATAATGAAACTGGGAAAGTAATAACAAATTAATAAAAATATAAAATGAACTGCTATAATTATAAATATGGCAGTTTTATTTAATATTTTTTTAGTTAAGAGGAAGGATTTTTATGGATAATTTATTCAGATATGACAACAAATTTTTTGAGATTTTAGGAAAGATAACAGATATAGTTATACTTAACTTACTATGTATAATCTCATGCTTACCAATTGTAACTATAGGGGTATCAATTACTGCTGCATATTCTGTTGCGATGAATATGATAAAAGACGAAGAAACATATATAGTAAAAGAGTTTATTAGAAGTTTTAAAGAAAACTTTAAAACTAGCACGATAGTATGGACTATTATGCTAATAATAGGAGGAGTATTGCTGTTTGACTTTTATATGTCAAGACTAGTTTTAAATGAATCGATAAGTAAGGTTTTACAGTTTATATTTACTATAATAAGTATAATATATACTTTTACATTAACATATGTATTTCCTATAATATATAAGTTTGAAAATACTATAAAAAACACTATGATAAATTCTGCTCTTATATCTATACAAAACTTGCCTTATACAGTAATAATAGTAATTTTAAATTTAAGCCCATTTTTGTTGATTAATTTATTTAGAAGTCATTGGGGGCACATAATATTCCTGTATACAGTAATTGGTTTTGGAATAATAATTTGCATAAATTCTATATTTTTTGATAAAATATTTAATAAGCTTATAAAATAATAAAAATAATTATGAAGAGTTAAAGATATTCTTCGTAGTTATTTATTTTTAAAAGCTAGGTATCATCAGGGTTTACGTTAATTTTGATAAATAAAAATAAAATAATTAAAAAACTTTTAGAAAAGGTGTTGACCATTAATTAATAAGATGATATAGTATTACTTGTCCTTGAGACAGGGACAAAACGTCAACAAAAACTTCTTAAAAAAAGTAGTTGACAAGGAAAAACAGCTTTGGTAAAATAAAGAAGCTGAAACAAGCAAAGAACTTTGAAAATTAAACAGTAGGTTAACAATAAATTAATTCTTTAAGAATTAAACTGAAACAACAAACAAACCAAGCCAGATATTCAGATAATGATTAGTCT
>NZ_JAHZMP010000149.1 GCF_020748465.1 Terrisporobacter mayombei | reverse complement strand
CTCCTACAATGGATACAAAATCACCTTTTTGAACTGATAAATTTACATTATTAAGGGCTGTCACTCTGGTTTGATTTGAACCATATATTTTTGTGAGATTTTCACATTTTAATATTTCCATATACAATCATCTCCTTTATGGTTAAATTTTAGCAACCTAAAATGACATTATAGTGACATGAATACAAATATAAATTACTATTAAAAATATTGTTTAGTTTTTGCACATTATTTAAAATTATAATATAAAACAAAAACTATGCAATATATTTTATTTATACTTTTAATATATTACATAGTCTTTAAAAGGTATTAACTTTAAATCTATAGGTATTCAATTTAATAATCAATAGCAAGTATTTTATGTACTAAAGGAGTTTTGCTCTATATAGACTCAATTTAGTAAAATTATTTAATAAATATTACAGACTATAGGTAAATAATATTTACAAATAAAATTAAGTTTATTCCCTTACACTATAATATTTC
>NZ_JAHZMP010000148.1 GCF_020748465.1 Terrisporobacter mayombei | reverse complement strand
TAAAAATGCGGGCGCGGAATTTTACGATCAGGAAGTCGTGGTTGATAAAGATCAGCTGGTTACCAGCCGGACACCGGACGATCTGCCAGCGTTTAACCGCGAGGCGTTACGCCTGCTCGGTGCCTGAGTCGCGTAGCCAAATCATTTTTTTACCAAAGCCCAGCGTGTTGTCGGTGAATTTGATTTCATCGAGCCGGATTTCCCACACCGGGGCCGACAGCATTCTGGCAACCGGAAAGCGACGATTGTACGCCTTGCGCGCGAGGTCGCTTTCCTCACCTTCCAGCCTGCGGATCTCACCTTTAAACTGCACACCGCGAATTAACGCTACCGTTTTCGGCTGACCGTTTACCGTTCCGGCAACCGCAGCCTGCGGCCCACTCATCTGCGCGTGGCGCGTTTTTTCTTCCGTCAAAATGTAGAAGGCGACTTTCTGCGCATCAAAAAGATAAAAGGCATTAGCGCACCAGAGTTCCCCTTCCTGCTGCAC
>NZ_JAHZMP010000147.1 GCF_020748465.1 Terrisporobacter mayombei | reverse complement strand
TCGATATTATAGAAGAAATATTGAATAAGAAAATAACTATGATTGAAATTGAAAAAGAAGAGGAAATTTATGATGCTATAGAAAAGTACAGAAAGAAAGGTATAAACACGTATATAGGAGACACCACTGTTGCACATATTGTTAAGAGACTTAATTGCAAGGGAATATTAATCGAATCTAGAGAAGAAAACATACTTAGAGCCATTCAACAAGCAGAGCAAATACTCGAAGCAACCAAGGATGAACAAAAAAGAAGATTACAGATAGAAGCTATGACAGATTTTGTACATGATGGAATAATAACAGTTGATAAAAATTTTAAAATAACATTATTTAATAAGAGTGCCGAAAAAATATTTGGTATAAAAAAAGAAAATGCACTTTATCATAATGTTATAGACGTTATTCCAAACACAGTTCTTCCACAAGTGGTTGAAACTATGGAACCTCAAATTGGTGAAATACAAAATATAGGAAGTACAAAAATTAT
>NZ_JAHZMP010000146.1 GCF_020748465.1 Terrisporobacter mayombei | reverse complement strand
TCTGTTGGCTCAGGATTTGTAAAATGTGAACATGGAATTATACCTATACCTGCACCTGCAACTATGGAAATTTTAAAAGGTGTACCGATTAAATTAAATAATGTAAATGGAGAATGTACAACTCCAACAGGAGCTGCAATCATAAAAGTCTTGTGTGATGAGTTTGTAGACGAGTTTGAATTTTCTCCAAGACAAATTGGATATGGTATAGGTCATAAGAAGAAGAAAAAAGTATACCATTATTTGCATTAGAGTCAAGAGAGCCTATAACAAACTTTGATTTTGTTACTTTTACACTTCAATATGAACTTTCATATACTAATATATTAAATATATTAGATTTAGCCAATATACCAATATTAAAAGAAGAAAGAACTTTGGAAGACCCATTTATAATGGTTGGTGGTCCTTGTGCTTATAATTCTGAACCCTTAGCAGATTTTGTAGATGTAGTAATATTAGGTGAAGGTGAAGAAGTTAATTTAGAAGT
>NZ_JAHZMP010000145.1 GCF_020748465.1 Terrisporobacter mayombei | reverse complement strand
GGACAATCTACTAAAAAGAGTGTTTTATCTAATGATAAGATTAAAGAATTTGAAGGTGTAAATTTAGAAAGATAATCATTTTGATACAGTCATTTTTTTATCATGCCACAAATATGCCTAAAATTTGCCCCTTTTATATGTGTATTTTAAAACATTAAGATTGCTATACTATAAATATGTAATAAATAAAATTTATAGGAGCTTTTGGATGAAAAAAATAATATTAAAAGACATCCTGTTTTTCGTTACTACATTATCTCTAATAGTAATATTATTGATTGTAGTAAATATAACTGCTAATGGTAAGATAAAATCAACAATAAAATCTTATTTAAAAAGTGACAAAAATAGTGTGAGTCAAAATGATATTCAGAGTAGCACAAAAAATACTGAATTTAAGACTACTATACTGAACACTGGAAAGTCTGATTGTATATTAGTTGAGATAGGTGACAAAGTCATAATGATTGATAGTGGAGAAGATAAAAATG
>NZ_JAHZMP010000144.1 GCF_020748465.1 Terrisporobacter mayombei | reverse complement strand
CTAATGCGTTTGCAACATCTACTATTTTACCATTTTTATGAGCTCCAACAGAAACTCCTCCACCCATGTGTGCAACTATAAGATTTATATCTTCATATTTCTTGTTTATTTCTCTAGCATATCTTCTTGCTATTGCCTTTTGATTTAAAGCGTGTACTACACTTGCTCTACTTATTTCAGGCATACCAGAAATTCTAGCAACATCTTCTAGTTCATCCACAACAACAGGGTCTACTATGTATGAAGGAACATTTACTTCTTCACCTATTTGTTTTGCTATTATTCCACCTAAATTTGAGGCATGTTCTCCTAAAACTCCTACTTTTAAATCTTCAATCATAGCAGCACTTACTGAATAAGTACCACCTTTTATAGGTTTAAGAAGTCCTCCTCTACCTACTACAGCATCTAATTCAGATGTTTTTACTCCACCTTCTTTTAGAGCTTCTTCTATTACTTGTTTACGAAATTCAAATTGGTCAGACACCTTC
>NZ_JAHZMP010000143.1 GCF_020748465.1 Terrisporobacter mayombei | reverse complement strand
CCGTCTGCGGGCAGACCTGCTGCCGGGATCAGCGGCAGTACGACGACTTCTGCCGCACGCTGTTCTGCCCGGAGGCGGTCCTGTTCTGCCAGCAGCAGAGGCTGTGCCACGGCCCGGCCGGCGTCCGTCAGCTCCACTGCCAGCTGCAGGTTCGGATCGCGCAGGGTACGCAGCCAGCCGGCATCCTCCAGACGACGGCAGGAGGCGCGCAGGTTTGGCCCGTAGACCGGGGCTTCCCCGCTTCGCACCAGCACCCGTTCCAGCTCCCGCGTCAGCACGGGGCCTGGCCGTTTTTCATCAAGGGCAGCCAGCACAATCAGCACTCTCCGCTGCAGTGGCGACGGTCGGCGGCTCTGGGTCATTACCTGTCATCCTCCGGCCAGATGAGCTTTCTGAGGCGCTGAAAGTCGGCGTCAATGAGCTCCTGTCTCTTTATGGCATTCATTGAGGCATAGCCATTTATGGCCAGTTCATGCCAGAAGATCAGCACGGC
>NZ_JAHZMP010000142.1 GCF_020748465.1 Terrisporobacter mayombei | reverse complement strand
CCCGGCAACAGTCGCATTGTTGCGGCCTGGTTTCCGGCGCAGGAAAGGGGAACGGCGGTGTCGATTTTTAACTCCGCTCAATACTTCGCAACGGTGATCTTCGCGCCGATTATGGGCTGGCTGACGCATGAAGTGGGCTGGTCACACGTCTTCTTCTTTATGGGCGGTCTGGGGATTGTCATCAGCTTTATCTGGTTGAAAGTCATCCACGAGCCAAATAAACATCCGGGGGTAAATAAGAAAGAGCTGGAGTACATCGCCGCGGGTGGTGCGCTGATCAATATGGATCAGCAAAACACCAAAGTTAAAGTGCCGTTCAGCGTGAAGTGGGGGCAGATCAAACAGCTGCTAGGGTCACGGATGATGATCGGCGTTTATATCGGTCAGTACTGTATCAACGCCCTGACTTACTTCTTTATTACCTGGTTCCCGGTTTATCTGGTGCAGGCACGCGGGATGTCGATTCTGAAAGCGGGCTTTGTGGCTTCCGTTCCGG
>NZ_JAHZMP010000141.1 GCF_020748465.1 Terrisporobacter mayombei | reverse complement strand
CGCATGATAAGATTCGGCTACAGGTTCAAAGGCTTCCAGATTTTTTAAGAATGTCTGGTGCAGCGTTTTCCCTTTCGCAAACGCATCGTCTTTATAATTTTCCTGGGTGTAATATTTATCCATTTCGTTAATGGTATTACCCAACGCCACGGCAGCATCGATATAACTCACCGCCACGCCATCAATTGGTTGCAGCGCAGGCGTTAACGCCACAGCACTTTTTACGCCTTTTTCACACTCAGCGAGGTTCGGTTCACTAATGCCGTAGATGCCATAAACAGTACGCACTTCACCGGTAGGCCCCTGTTTAAAATCTTTCAGCCAGTCAGCATAACGCGCCAGACTGCGCTGTACCGGGATCTGTAACTTGTTGTAGCACTTGATATAGACATCCATTTTTTCGTCGAAAACCGCTTGTTCATCGACCACCGGTTGCGCAGGTGTTTCAGGTTTAGCTTCTGCTTTTGCAACGGGAGCTTCAGTAGGTTTCGCTTCAGGAG
>NZ_JAHZMP010000140.1 GCF_020748465.1 Terrisporobacter mayombei | reverse complement strand
TGCAGGTCAATAAAAGGACCTTTCTTGAGAGAACGTGGCATGGCTTATCCTCTAAAATTATTTGCTACGGCGACGTACGATGAATTTATCAGTACGCTTGTTGCTGCGGGTCTTCTTACCTTTGGTCTGAACGCCCCACGGAGTTACCGGGTGCTTACCAAAGTTACGACCTTCACCACCACCATGTGGGTGGTCTACCGGGTTCATCGCGGTACCGCGAACGGTCGGACGAACACCACGCCAGCGTGCAGCACCTGCTTTACCCAGAACGCGCAGCATATGCCCAGCATTGCCAACTTCGCCCAGGGTTGCACGGCAGTCTGCTTCTACTTTACGCATTTCACCAGAACGCAGACACAGGGTGACATAAGCACCATCACGAGCAACGATCTGAACGTAAGTACCAGCGGAACGTGCCAGCTGACCGCCTTTACCTGGTTTCATTTCTACGTTATGAACAGTAGAACCAACCGGGATGTTGCGCATCGGCAGGGTGTTAC
>NZ_JAHZMP010000013.1 GCF_020748465.1 Terrisporobacter mayombei | reverse complement strand
TTCAAATATAGACAAAATTTATAAGATTTTTTAAACCTATAAATATTATAACAATAAAAATTCACAAATTCAAGAACTCAATACTAGACTAAAGTCTGTTTTTATAATATAAATTTTTTTTTCCATTGAAAAGTCTAATGAATAAGCCTTTTTGGTAAATTTTGTTTGTTATTATTTTGTCAGTTTTATAATGTTTTTTATACATAAATAAATAATATGACGAAATATGATAAATAAAATGGTTGATAGGTCAAAAGTTTACACACTATAATTATATTGGAATTAACAATTTTATAAATATGCTTTATTAATAGAATTTTTCAATATAAAAGGAGGAGAAATCATGAGTGAGGAAATCAACCTACGTCGCCTTGTGATTAAGTCATATCACATAAACGAAGTAGAATTCGGGGCAGAAAATAACGTTTTTCTAGACGGAAAACTTACAGTTTGTAAAGATGTGTTAAAAGATCTAATAGAGTCAGAGCCTTTAATAAAAGACATAAACATTCAAATAATAAAACCAGGGGACCATGATAGATTTACAAACACTATGATGGACATTATTCCAATTTCAACTAAAGTTTTAGGTAAGATTGGAGAAGGAATAACTCATACTTTAACTGGAGTTTATGTAATGCTTACTGGTGTAGACGTAAATGGAATACAAACTGCTGAATTTGGTTCTTCAGAAGGTAATTTAAAAGAACAATTATTCTTAAATAGACCAGGAACTCCTGGAGACAATGACTATATAATTTCATTTGATGTAACTTTAGCTGATGGTCAAGGACAAGTTAGACCAGGACCTACTGCTGCTCATAGAGCTTGCGATAAATTCTGTAATGAATTTAGAGCTAAGTTAAAGAAATTAAATGGTCACAAATTTACTGAGCGTCATGAGTTTTATGACAAAGTAAGACCAGGTAAGAAAAAAGTTGTTATTATAAAGCAAGTAGCAGGACAAGGTGCTATGTACGATACTCAACTATTCTCTCATGAACCAAGTGCCATGGAAGGTGGAAGAAGTATTATAGATATGGGTAATGTACCTATGATTGTAACACCAAATGAATATAGAGACGGCGCTCTTCGCTGTATGTGCTAAGGAGGTAAAATTATGGGAATAGGACCATCTACTAAAGAAACTACTCTACATCACTTTAGAGATCCTCTACTTGATGTTGTAAGTAATGATGAAGATATAGATTTATTAGGAATTATAGTTGTTGGAACTCCACAAGATAACGAAGATAAATTATTTGTGGGAACAAAGGCTGCGTCTTGGGCTGAGGCCATGAGAGCAGATGGAGCAATACTTTCATCTGATGGTTGGGGAAACTCTCACGTAGACTTTGCCAACACTGTTGAACAAGTTGCAACTAGAGGAATTCCTATTGTAGGACTTACTTTTGTTGGAACTGTTGCTCAATTTGTTGTTGTAAATGAGTATATGGATACAATCGTTGACATGAATAAAAACCCTGAGGGAATTGAAAGTGAAATAGTTGGGGAAAATGAAGTAACTGAATTAGAGGCTAAAAAGGCTCTCGCTTTACTTAAACTAAAAATGAGAAAATACGGAAAATAAAACTTATAAAAAAGTGCTGTAAATTAATTTTGCAGCACTTTTTTATATTTCTGAAATAAATACCTCTTATCTTACTAAAGAATATATAAACTATGCCCAAGTTGTTTTATTTAAACTTTTTTATTGTAAAATCTATTCATCTTATATATAATACCTTTTCAGTAATGGGCATAGTTTCCCTACAAAAAGTGTAGAGAACTAATCTTTAATAGGTATACCCCCCCAGGCGCGTTACCACCGCGCAAGGATTAAAGACCCAGTACAAAAGTAAGTATCCTGCCTTTGTAATTTAATACTATTTGCCATTCCCCCCGGCAACAGACTTATTGGATACCCCCGCAAAGGAATTTCCACCCCTAGCTCTTTTTTGTTGTAGTGCCTAGTTACTACTTTCAGCCCTTAAAATACTGTACTGGTATATTCTTATATGCTGTGGAGACTTTCACCCCAGTGTTTCGTCGACATCCCCTGTACCCTGTCGGGCCATTCGGTTAGTTATCCAGGTCAAACACTCTTCCTTATAAAACCTATCTTATATTCAGTTTTTTAGCATTAAAAAAGACCTATCCAACTGCTTGGATAGGTCGTATTGTTCATAATCTTTAAATTATTAAATTTATCCTCTTGTATAAACTAGTAAAACTAGTTATAATAATTAGTATAAATTTAATAATAACTATGTTTTGCTTATGAGGTATTTGTTCTGAAATACTTTGTAAGAGTTCATAGTTAAAAGGTTACTTGTAACACTAACTGTTGGCGCAGTTGGTACTAATTCCCTCTAAGGTTTGCAGACCTTATGGAAACTTGTAATCTTTTTTTATGCAATTTTTTATATGAGTCTATTATATATCCTTTTTTCTTTTGTGACAATATTTTATTTTATTAACTAAAAATAGCAATAATTCATTTCATAAAGAAACAAATTATTGCCACTTGTCTACATCATTATTTCATGTATATTTTGAAAATCTAGATTATTATTATTTATAAGACTTTCTACTTTTTCTTTGTCTTCTTTGTTACAAAGCCATGAAAGACCACATCCTGCAGATATTTGTCTTGGTACTGGTATTAATCTTCCTGGTACATTTTCACTTTTGCAGGCTTTTTCCATCGCCATTGCTCCTGTTGTTGTATTGAAAGTTACTATTAGTCTCAATTGTTTTTCTCTCATTTTATCACCTTTTATTCATTATAACTTGCTGCTATTTCTTTAACTGCATTTATGGCAGTATCTATTTCTTCTTCTGTGTTATAGTGTGAAAAAGAAAATCTTACGGCACCTTGCTCTACTGTATTCATTGCTTTATGCATAAGTGGTGCGCAGTGTGCTCCTGGTCTTGTAGAAATATCATGATATAAGCTTAGTTCATCAGAAAATGCTGCTGAGTCTATATCTCCTACGTTAAAAGCAACTATAGCCGCTCTTTTATTTTCGAAGTTTCCGTAGATTTTAATGTCTTTTATATCTTTTATTCCGTTATAAAATCTAAACATTAATTCTTCTTCTCTTTTTTGAATATTTTCTATTCCTTCTTCTTTTAAATAGTCAATCGCTGCATTAAGTCCAGCTATGGCATGTCCATTTAGAGTTCCTGCTTCTAATATAGTTGGCATGGCTTCTGGTTGAGTTTTTGAAAAAGTATTAACTCCACTTCCTCCAACTTTTAGAGGCCTAACATCTATTCCTTCTCTTACACAAAGTCCCCCTGTCCCTTGAGGACCTAGAAGTCCTTTATGTCCTGTTAAACAAAGAATATCTATATTCATATCCTGCATATCTATCTCAAAAACTCCTGCACTTTGTGATGCATCTACTATAAGTACTAAGTCATGCTTTTTAGATATTTCTCCTATTTTTTTCACATCTAACACATTTCCTACTAAATTTGACGCATGAGTACAAACTATGGCTTTTGTATTTTCTTTTATTAATTTTTCAAAATCATCATAGTTTATATTTCCATTTTCGTCACATTGTACAACGGAAAGTTCCATACCTTCTTCTTCCAATTCATATAATGGACGAAGTACTGAGTTATGCTCTAAAGATGTTGTTATTGCATGATCTTTATTTGTTAATATACCTTTTATCGCAGTGTTTAAACTTTCTGTTGAGTTACATGTAAAGGCAACTCTTGATGGATTTTTTAAATTAACTAAATCTGAAATTTTTTCTCTTGTATCATAAATTATTCTAGATGCATCTAGTGAGGCTTCATTAGCTCCACGACCTGCATTTCCCATATGTGTCATAGCATTTACTACTGCATCTATAACGCACTGTGGTTTTTTCATAGTTGTAGCTGCATTATCTAAATATATCATTTCATCACCTTTTTCTAGTTAAAAAATTCTCTTATAAACTTAATAAATTTAAGTGCACATTTTGACATGTACATTTCTTTATTTCTCACTATATATAAATTTCTATACATGTCCATTTCTTTAAACTCAAACACTAAGACTTTGTTATCCGTTGCAAAGTCCTCCAAAGACAAATTGGATACTATGGAAATCCCCATGTTGTTTTGTACAGATTTTTTTATGGCTTCTATGGAGTTTAGTGTTGCTATTACATTTAAGTTGTTTATGTCAAAGTTATGAGCTTTTAAAAATTCTCTTATTTCTTTTCTTGTTCCAGATCCTTCTTCTCTCATTATTATTGGTTCTTTTAATAAATCACTTACATGGAAACCTTCTTCTTTCATTTTTATATACTTATCATTTACAGGTGTTATAATAACTAATTTATCTTTGTAAAATGGTTCAAATATTAAAGATGAGTTTTCCATCTCTGTTCCAACTAAACCAACTTCCACTTCTTTATTTATTATTTTATTTATAACTTCACTAGAGTCTCCTTGAAGTATTTTTAACTCACTTCTATTTTTTCTTATATATTTTGGTAAAACTTCTGGAAGTATATATTGTTCTGGAATAGTCGATGCCCCTAGAGTTAACAAGTTACTTCCTTCACTTTTTACATTAAATTCTTGAAAAATTGTATTCTGAATATTTAATATTTGCTTTGCATAAACATATAACTTTTTCCCATCTTCTGTTGGATGTACATCTTTCGTAGTTCTTATAAGGAGTTGCGTATTTAACTCTTTTTCTAATAAGGAAATATGAGAAGATATGGTAGGCTGCGTTAAAAATAGTTTTTTTGCAGCCTGAGAAAAACTTCTACTTTCTATTATCAATGCAAGTGATTCTAATTGTTTTAAATTCATATTAATATGCCACCCTTTCACTTTCTGCACCGTTTTTTCTTGTAATCTTCATATTATCAAAGTATTCAAGCATGGGCTTTGCACTTTTTCTAGATGTATTTAGGGCGTCTCTAAGTTGTGAAATAGTAATTAAATTATCTTGTTCTAATTTTTCACGAACTACTACTTCTGCTTTATCCATAAGGTATTTTAGTGTAAACATTTCTTCATTTATTCTCACTATTTTTTCCTCATCTATTAAAACATTTAGTATATCTCTCACTATATTTTCATCTGCATTAAAGTTTATTTCACTAAGTCGCACAAAATCAAATTCTGCTTTTTTATAAATATTTACTAATGTTTTATCAACATTTTGGAAAGTTTTATCTTTATTTATTTCAAAATCATTTAAACTTAAGTATTCTTTATATTTTTTTATTTCATTTTCCAAGATGAATTTATAAATAATTTGATCGAAAACATTTTGTTTTATCTTAGGATATAGCTTTGTTTTAAGAAGAGATTTTCCAACACCAAATTTATATGGATTTTCATCATGAAAATTTTTTATAAATTCTATTGTCTCTCTTTTTAATCTCATTTCTTCACTACTATGATACACGTAGATATCTTTTTTCATTTCATAAGTTAAAACTAGATTTTCTTCTTTTAATTCATTTATACATTCACTCACTTCTTCTACAGAAAGTCCTGTTAATTTTCCTATTTCTTTTGCAGTTATCATTTCTGGATGTTTTTTAACTAGTAGCTCAACTATATCGCTATGAGATCCTTCTTCTTTTCTTTTTATTTCTTCCAGTTGGATCTTGTTAAAAGGTGTTTTCTTTGTAGGATTTGCATCTAATATAACTCCTCCTCCAACTGTTTCTAAAGGCGAGTAGAAACGAACTATAAATTTATCTCCTCTTCTTACAGCTATTTTTTCTTCCAATCTAAGTTGAGCATAACAAGAGTCTCCTGGTGATGCCTCTTGTACATCTAGTAGTACAGCTCTACATAAAACTTCTGAAGTTCCCGTAAATAAATGAAGTCTGCATCTATTTGATAGAATTCTTTCACTGGAATTTAGCACATTTAATTTTACATCTAGCATCATTGTATCTTCCAAGGAGTTTGGCGGTGCTAATACGTATCCTCTTTTTATTTCATCTTTTTTAAAGTTTGAAATATTTATGGCACTTCTTTGTCCAGCAAAACATTCTTTCACATCTTTGCCATGGACTTGGATACTTCTTATTTTAGCTTTTTTACCAGTAGGATAAATTTCTAATTCATCATCTTTTTTTATACTTCCTGAAATCAAAGTTCCCGTTACTATGGTTCCAAAACCTGATATACTAAAACTTCTGTCAATTGGAAGACGAGGTATGGTATTTATATCTTTTTCAGACAATTCATCTTTTGTCATATGAGTGATTTCTTGTATTAAATTATCTATGCCTTCTCCTGTTACAGATGATACTTCTATCATATTGGCATTTTCAAATACCGAACCTATTAATTCTTCTTTAATCTCTTCCTTTACTAACTCTTTCCACTCATCATCTACCAAGTCACATTTGTTTAAAACTACTATACTTTTGTCAACACCAAGTTGGCTCATAATATCCACATGCTCACGAGTTTGTGGCATCATTCCTTCATCTGCTGCAACAACAAGCATAACAAGGTCCATTCCTATAACTCCTGCAAGCATATTATTTACAAACTTTTCATGGCCTGGAACGTCTATTATTCCAGCTCTATCTCCACTTGGTAAATCAAAATACGTAAATCCAAGATCTATGGTAATTCCTCTTCTTTTTTCTTCTTCCCACCTGTCTGTCTCTTTGCCTGTTAAGGCTCTAATTAAAGCAGTTTTTCCGTGGTCTATATGCCCTGCTGTTCCGATTATAATATTTTTCATTTTTGCTCCCCTTTTGCTATTCTTACTCAAAAGTAGTTATTATTTTTTCATTATTTATATATTAAATTTAAAAATAATTTTAGTTAAACCTTGTAATTTACTCATATAATAAACCAATCGTAAAACAAATTGTTTCACCATTTGTTTATCAATTTGTTACTTTAAAATATCAATAATTTTTTGTGATAATATATCTATTTCATCTTCTAAAACTGTTCTCATATCTAGTATTAGCTTGTCTTCACTTATTCGTCCTACAATTGGATTTTCTCCAAGTCTTAATCTTTCTTCTAGTGCTGATGTTGATATATTCTTAGGAAGTATGGTTACACATTTACTTTCGATTCTTTCTGCTGGTAAAGATCCTCCACCTATTTGAGATAAAGTATCTTCTACTTTCACATGTGCAACGTCTTTTATATCATTTAATTTTTCATATAATTTATTTGCACTTTCTTCTATTTCCTTTATGTCTTTAGTTATAAGTGAAAGTACTGGTATATTTTTTATCGCATCTTCTTCGTTTAAATACTCGTGGAATATCATTTCAAGTATTGTTGCAGTAAACTTATCTATCCTAAATGCCCTCGTAAGAGGATTTTTCTTCATCTTATCGATATATTTCTTCTTTCCAACAATAATTCCAGCCTGAGGGCCTCCTAGGAGCTTGTCTCCTGAGAAAGAAACTATATCTACACCTGCTTTTATGGAATCTTGTACAGTAGGCTCATATTCTAAACCATACTTACTAAGATCAACTAAAACTCCACTTCCTATATCTTCTATAACTGGTATGTCTTTTTCTGTTCCTAATTTACAAAGTTCATATATAGACACACTTTCAGTAAATCCTAGTATTTTAAAATTACTTGTATGAACTTTTAAGAAGGCTCCTGTATTTTCAGTAATAGCATCTTCATAATCTTCCAAATGAGTTTTATTTGTTGTTCCTATTTCAACTAAATCTGCCTTGGAGCTTTTCATTACATCTGGAATTCTAAACTTACCTCCAACTTCAACAAGTTCACCTCTAGAAACTATAACTTCCTTGTTTTCTGCCATAGATGATAAAACAAGCATTACAGCCGCTGCATTATTATTTACTGCCATGGCACCTTCTGCACCAGTTATTTTACAAATTAATTTTTCAAAATGAGAGTAACGTTCTCCTCTTTTGCCTTCTTCCAAGTTATACTCCAAGTTAGAATAGCTTGTCACAACTTCACTAAGATAATCAGCATGTTTTTTTGAAATTATGGCTCTACCTAAGTTTGTATGAAGTATAGTTCCTGTACCATTTATAACCTTTCTTAAGTTATATGAGTAAACTTTTTGAACATTCAAAGCAATATTTTCTACTAAATCATTTATTTTTTCTTCAATCAAAGACATATCATCATTTTCTCTTATGAGGTTTCTAAGTTTATCTATTTCTTCTCTAATAGCATCTACAACCACATCTCTATGATATTTTTCTATTAGATTTATAATTTCAGTTTTTTCTAATAGTACATCAACTTTAGGTATATTTCTAAATAACATATTTTTATTCATATATTGTTCAAGACCTTTCCCCTTTTTTTACTCAAAATCCCTTATAGTAATATAAGTTTTAACTACTAAAGATTTTTGACTAAATTAATACTTTTTTCTTGTTTTTCTATTACTTTTCCTATTATAGCTACTTTAGTGTCCATATTTTTATTTTCAAAGTCTTTAATAATGTTTTCAACTTCACTTTCTGGTAAAGTGATTAACAGTCCTCCAGAAGTTTGTGGATCATATAATACATCTATAAAACTTTCTTCTATATTTTCACTATTTACATCATTTGAGATATAATCCTTATTGTTGTATGTTCCTGCAGGTACTAGACCCATTTTAGCAAACTCTATCGCACCATCAATGTATGGCACTTTTTTCACATCTATTTCAAACGTTACTTTAGAGCTAGATGCCATTTCCATTGCATGTCCAGCAAGACCAAATCCTGTTATATCTGTACAAGCACTTATGTTGTAATTTTCTATAACTTCTTTGGCTTTTTTATTAAGAGAAGTCATTACTGTTACAACTTCATCTATTTGAGATTGTTCAGCCATATCTGCCTTTATTGCCGTATTTATAAGTCCACTTCCTATTTGTTTTGTAAGAATTATTACGTCTCCTGGCTTTGATCCATAATTTTTAAATATTTTCTCTGGATTTACAAATCCTGTTACGCTAAGTCCATACTTAGGTTCATCATCTTGAATAGAATGTCCTCCAGCAAGTATTGCACCAGATTCCATCACCTTAGAGGCTCCTCCTTCCAAAATTCTTCCAAGTATTTTAGGGTCTAAACAATTAGGAAATCCAACTATATTTAAAGCAGTTTTAGGCTCTCCTCCCATTGCATAAACATCACTTAAAGAGTTTGCCGCCGCTATTTGTCCAAATAAATATGGATCATCAACAATTGGAGTAAAAAAGTCTAACGTTTGAATCAAAGCAAGATCATCACTTACTTTATAAATTGCTGCATCATCGCTAGTTTCTATACCTACTAATAAATTTTCATCATGAAACTTTGGTAAATTACCCAAAACTTGGGCAAGGGTCCCAGGACCTATTTTAGCCGCTCAGCCAGCAGTTTTTGTCATATGTGTTAATTTTATATCTTCAGTCATCATATTTCTTCCCTCTTCTATAAATTATTAAATTTGTATACAAACTTACTACTTTCTATAATGTTACTTATAGAAATATTTTATAACAAAACTTAATCTTTGCACACCTTATTTATAGTTTTAGTAATCTTAATACTTAATTATTATATATAATATCTTTATCTCTTAGTTCAAACAAGCTATTCTCATATTTAGCCTTCGGGGATGTCTATCCCGATGACATAGATAGACCCTATAGCACGAAATCAAAATTTCTGACTTAATACTATAGGGTCTAGTCATATTTTAGCCCCTTTTTCAGTTCTAGAGCCCTCAGCATATCCCTTGTTAGACTACCTTTCGGATGTAATTTTGTTATTATTGTATCCATACCCAACAACTGAAAGCATTGTACCTCTCAGTAATTACACGACCTAATTTGCATCACTACAAATTATATGGTTGCCACCTGACCTTTTTATTGGATGTCAACTCCTATCACTTAGGATCTTTGGCACAACAAGGGAAACAGCCTCCTCTAAGTTGTTGATTTTTTGCAACGGCTCAACTAACCTATCTACTTTTTTAAGAGGTTGCAGGCATTCCCTCTTTTTCCATAAATTTTCATTTTTTAAGCATTAAAAAAAGCCTGTTCTTCAATTGTTGAAAAACAGGCTCTAAGTTCATTAGTTGTTAATTAAATGTATATAAAAATTTTATATTATGTACACTTTTTTAAAACTTCCATCTTTACAGATTCATTAAAATTTTATATAATCTAATAAGATTATATTTTTGTAAACAGAAGTTTTAAATTTACTAACTCTTTAATACTGCTCCAACAGTTTTAAGGTTTAATATATATAAGATGCTCCAACATTTTATATATACTGTGGATTTAAGACTTTTTTTTATTTAATTTTTCTAAACTTATTCTACTACGTTTTTTTTCATAATACAAGAAAAAAATCCTTTTTAATTTCAAATAATATATTTTTCTCAAGAATTTCCTTAAAATTTCAACATTTATTCAGTATATAAATATTTTTTTTACAAATCAGTGTTTAACATTATTCCGATTATATTCGCTTTTTGTTGAAAAAGTTTTAGTTACATAATATAATTTTATATGAAGAATAAATTGCGTATACTTTTTAATAGCTTTGATAGTCAAATCGACCAATTGTTTTACAAATTGTCAAACCAATGGTTTTACAATTTATAGTACCAATTGTTACACAATTTGTAATGCAAATTATAAAACCATTGGTTTGACAATTATTAAAATAATTATTTATCATATAGCTTAACCAATTGTTCACCAATAGTAAAACAAATTGCTATACAATTGGTTATTTTCACAAAAGGAGATGAGAAAGTGAAGATAGTAAGTTTTTTCAATGTAAAGGGTGGAGTAGGAAAAACCACTCTAACAATTTTAAGTGCTATAGCTCTTAGTAAAGAGGGGTCTCGCGTTTTAATTATAGACGCAGATACACAGGCTAACTTAACTCAGTTTCTATACAAAGTTTCACATAGTGACAAAACTATGTTTGACGGACTAGCTGATAATTTAAGTGCAGAAGAATTAATAATAAAATCACCTTGCGAAAGATACAAAAACATAGATATAATCCCTTCAGATTTATCATTGTCTGTACTTAGTGAATATTTAACTACAAAAACAAATCGTGAAAAATCAGTATGGAGATGGTTCAAGTCCAATGTGAATGCTTTAGGTGACTATGACTACATATTTGTAGACTTATCACCATCATATGATTTGATTGCAAGAAATTTTATGCTTTGTTCTGATTCAATCATAACTCCTATTGCTTATCAAGATATAGCAAGTATTAGAGGATGTGAGTTATTTTACTTAAAATACAATCAAGATCTTGAAGATATGGAAATGGAGAATATGGCAAAAAGAGCTGTAGTTATAAACTCTTATACTTCAAGAAAACTATCTACCGGCGATATATTCTTGGAAAAACTAAATGAATTTGAGCACATAAAAAAAGACTTAATTAATGCAAAAATATCCGATACAACAGTAATAAAAAATGCAATTCTTTCTAAATTAGACATCGATGATTATTGCAGAAAAATAAAAAAATCTCATAAAGTTAGAGAAGAATTTAAAGAAGTTATTAATGAATTAAAAGAAAGGGATGTAT
The DNA here is from genome assembly GCF_020748465.1 of Terrisporobacter mayombei. Taxonomy (GTDB): domain Bacteria; phylum Bacillota; class Clostridia; order Peptostreptococcales; family Peptostreptococcaceae; genus Terrisporobacter; species Terrisporobacter mayombei. The sequence continues at coordinate 10,445 of NZ_JAHZMP010000013.1, read as the reverse complement.
TATAGTGGGACTAGATAAATTTTTAAAAGATGACAAAAAAGAAGAATTAATTTTAACAAAAAAAGACTACAAATCTAAGGTAAATCATATAGTAAAAAACACTTTTGAAAAAGATGATTTAAATTTATTACAAATAGAGAAAGAAAGCACAACTAATAAAAAAGTTCCTATGAGTGTTTACTTTGAGAAGGACGATTTAGATTTATTAAAGGCCATAGCTTTTGAAAAAAACACTACAGTAAATAAAGTTCTTATGAGTATAATAAAAGAACCTTTAAAAACTACAAAAGTAAATTTACCACATAATTTTGATATAAATGAAAAAGCAAAAGAATACGAAGTGAATAGTAAGAAAAGAAAAGTTGAAAAAAAAGTTGAAACAAGAGGCAGAAAAAAGAAAATAAAGTAGGACTTTATGTCCTACTTTTTATTTTTATTATTAAATCTATTTTTTTCAATTTATTAAGTAATTTTAATTCATACTTAGATACGTCTATCTTATGTTTTTTTATTAATTTAACTATATTTATTTACCATTTACTCTATAAAAAATACATAGCCTTAACTTTCCCTCAAATTTTATTTTGATGTTATTGTAATTTAAGGTTTAAATATTTTTACCAATTGTTTAACCAATTGTAATACTAATTGTTTAACAATTGGTTATTTATTTCTATATTCCAATACTTTTATGCTCTCTTTTTGCTCTAATTAAAGTACTCTTTGATATGCCAGTCATAAGTCCTACTTCTTTATATGAATGGGTCTCTAGCAATTTTAAAGCATGTGAAATTTGTTTTTTAGTAAACTTTTTAGGTCTTCCCTCTCTGTAATCATCATTTATTTTAGCCAATTCCTTACCAGATGAAGTTCTCTCAACAATCATGGATCTTTCAAACTGAGAAAATGCAAGAAGACATGTAATTATTAAGTCACCCATGGGGGAATTTTCTATAAGTCCCATATTTAATATATGTATATTAATTTCTCTTTCTTGTAAATTCTTAATAATCTCTAATCCTTCTTTTGTACTTCTACATAATCTATCTAACTTTGTAGTAACTAAAGTATCTCCTTTTTTTAGTTTATCTAATATTTCATTAAACACAGGTCTATGAGATTTAATTCCACTAATTTGTTCTTTATAAATAATTGCATTTTCATATCTCTCTGAAATTTCTCTTTCTTGTATCTCTAAAGAGTTATTATCTAACTGGCTTCTTGAACTAACCCTACAATATCCGTATATCATTACTTCCCCTTTCTACTTTACTGATCAAAATACAGCCGACTTTTGACACTATATTTTGATACTCTTTTATACATTAATATAACTTATATAAAATAAAGGTGTCAATATATATAAGTTATGACACCTTTTATATGATTATTTACTTATTTAATACAACAAAAAAAGACACAAATTGTGTCTTTTTCCACGATACATATATATTATAATATAGTTACGTTTTCTGCTTGAGGACCTCTAGCACCTTTAACTATATTAAAGTTTACTCTTTGACCTTCTTCTAATGATTTAAACCCATCAGTTTGTATAGCTGAAAAATGTACAAATACATCATCTCCACCTTCTACTGATATAAAACCAAATCCTTTTTCATTGTTAAACCATTTTACTATTCCATTATTCATTAAAAAATACTCCTATAAACCTATTTCTAGGTTTTTTAATTTATTTGTGTATTACTACGGATATTATTATAGCACATATGAGTAATAATAGATAGTATTTTTTATATTTTTATTTATTTTTTAGGTTATAAACTTAAATATAAGTATTTAGAAATAAAAAAGACTGCTCTTTAAAGCAATCTTCTATATTTCATTTAATTTCTAAATCTATATATTCTTTTTCAAATATCGTGCATCTAAGATTTCCATAACATAACTTAACATATTACCTTCATTGTCCTTAAAATGAAGTGTTTTCTTGCTAGCTTTCTTGTCAATATTTTTGCAGTTTTTTAATGAATAAGTATTATATGGTTCAATTTCACTACAAAGTTTGTTTTCCATTGCTTGTAATACGTCACCAGAGTGTTTTCCTTCTACTTCATACTTTTCTAGTTCCTTGCCATAAAGTTCTTTAAAACTAATTATACATTTCATTTTCTACTCCTCCTTATTGAACAACTTATATATAAATTCAATAAATAAGTAAAAAAACCTTTATTTCAACAAATTTTATTATATAAATATTTAATTTTCATCCACATTACTTATCTTTAAATTATAACTTTTTTGCTTTTATTTAATATTTCCTACAATTATCCTTCATTATTATCCATTGGAAATATATTGTCCATTTCAAGTTTTTTAACCTCATCTATTTTTAAGATAAACATCTTTTTATTTTTTATAATATAATCTGGAAATCCATTTTTATTTTCTACTAAAACTTTTATTTTCACTGATTTATAATGTTTTCTCGGATCTAAGTCTGCAATGTATGTTGATTTGCTTATCATTTTAGTGAAAGTATTATAATTTAAAAGTTTTTCACTATCATTTTTATATTGTTTGTAGTAGTTGTTTAATTTATCATAAATCGTCTTAAAATCAAAAGCTATATGTATATTATTGGGTAAAATCTTATAATGAACATTTTCTTCTAATCTTATTTTTCTATCTGGTATGTAAATTAAATTATTAATGTCTTTAAGTATTTTTTCATAATCACTCTTAAAACCATTTTGGTTTTCTTCCAATATATTTGATTTTAAGTTGTTAATTATTATGTCAGATACTTCTTCCAAGTCGATTATCTTATTAATCTCAACGCCCAAAGATTCAAATGTATTATATATAAGCTCTAGACCCATCATTGTATATGTAGCTGTATTTATTTCCCTTGAATTACTTAAAGATAGTTTTTCATCAAAACCATATTTAAACCTTGTTACTAAATACTCATTATCAAAGGCTCCATAAATATAATAATTTAAAACTCTAAAGTATAAACTCTTTGAAAATCTTCTTATCAATTTTTTACCCTCTTCACTATTACATAAAAACTCCACAGATTCTTTTCCTTCTCTAGTAAAATTGCTTATGGTATACCATACTATATTTGATCTGCTTTTTACAGCAGTTTCTTGAATTTCTTCGTCTCCTGAAATTATTAAAGATGCATTATAAGCAAATTTCTGCAAAGTTAAATTTTCAGTGACTTTGGTATTTTCATATTCTTCTGTAATGGCATGAATATGATTCGATAGGGAATTTATTTTACAATCGCTTACCTTTGAAATTTTCACGTCATCTAAAAATACAGGTAAGTAAGTTTCATCAAAGGATTTAAGCAGTTCAAAATCTGTTGATACAGATAAATTTATTGCTGGATTTGTGTCGTTAAATAATAACCTTAAAATTTTTAGTACTTTACTTTTACCACTTTTACTTTCTCCCAAATTTTGAAGTATTGGCAAATTGTCTATGGAAGACTCTCTCGCAAAAGTATTCAATATATTTGCAGCTCCAAGACCCAGAGTGTTATATATATTTTCCTTTGAATTACAATTAAATAAATGTTTACTTAATCTTTCCGCTTCATCTTTATTTAAAATATTAAGGTTAGTAAAATCAATATTATGAATCATATTTGTTGCTTTCCCTGTAGTATCAAAGTCTCCATTGGCTTTTAGTATACCTTTGTTTGTAACAAGAACATATTCATCATTTATTTTTCTTATTCCTGTTCTTGTAAATATAGATATATATTCTTTAATGAAGTAATTTATAATCCATTGATGAAGTTTTGTTAGGTCTTGTATTTCCCCATAAAAAATATAATCAATTCCTAGGTATCTTCTAAAAATTTTCACATCAGAAAAACATTCTCTTGCATCGGCTTCAATAATTGACTGTCTATGATTTGATTTAAGGTTAAGCTTTATAATTTGATCATTATTGTCTTCATTTCTATATAATGTAGCATCTATTATTTTAAAGTTTGTTAGATTACGCCTACTTTCTTTCACTTCTTCATTTTCTATTTTATCTATAATTTCATATATTCCATTTTCATCTTGTTGTAGAGTATTTTTATCTAATATATTTAAAGATTTTTTTACTATTTGTAAAAGTTCATTAGATGTTTTACCAGATTCTAACCAATCTGTAACGTCTTTGTTTTTTCCATTGCCTATTTTTTCAACTCCTGGTAAATCAATTATTTTTAGTCCCTTACAACACTTTTTTAATTTTTCTATCATAAAGTTTTTAAACTCTTGCCCCGATTTTCCGCTGTCTCCTATGAAAGCCACTTTGGCATTTTTTAAATCTTCATTATAAGAATTTTGCCATTTTTTTGTATAAATAGTTGTAGCTGGAAAATTTATTTTTCTTAAAGTTTCCACGTCTTTTTCACCTTCAACAAAGAATATCCAATCATCTTTTAATATTACCTTTTTAATTTCTACTAAATTATAAAGGACTTTTTTGCATTGCTCAAAATCTTCATGCTCTCCATATTTATAACCTATGTCCATTTCTATTAAAGACTTTGTTATAAAATGCTTTTTACCAAATAAGTTTTTATATTTGGTTTTACAATATAATGGCTTTTTATCTTCATCAAAATAAATATAAATTTCTTCTAAATTATACGTTTCTTTGTTTTTTATTATTTTTGACTGGTTTGTTTTTATAAAATTTTTAAAGTTTTCTACTTTATTGTCGCTGATAGTGTTGTACTTCAACTCCCTACCTAAGATGTCATAAGCTCTTCTTAAGGCTGTTGTATTATCTAGGTTTTCCATCCTACAAATAAAGTTTAAAATATCTCCTTTTTCCCCACATCCAAAACAATGGTAAATAGCTCTATTTCCTTTGTCACTGAGTCTTAAGCTTGGTGTTTTATCATTGTGAAACACACAATTTGTATAATATCCAGTATTATCTTTTTCTAAATTTATATTGTAATTTTGCATAATTGATATTAAACAATTTAATGATCTTATTTCATCTACTGCGTCTTTAAAAACATCTTTGTTTTCCATTAAGACCACCACCTAACTGTGTATTACTTTGCATTTTTCGAGGAATTTGTTGTACCGTATTTGTATATTTCAATTAAACAACCTCCTTTTTAGGAGGGCTTACAGTCTCTTATTAGCAAAACTTAAGAGACTTTTATGCCCAAATGTTTATGTTATAATATTTTATAGTGTAAAATATTATAACATAAACATTTACAAAATATATTGTAAATTAAACGCTTCCGAATCAATTCGCAATATTTAATTTACATATTAAAATTTTCAAGTTCTAATATAAATCTTATTCAAAATAAAAGATTGTAATTACGATGTTAAATTATATTTTTTAATAAAAAAACTGATAGGAATAAATCCTATCAGTCTTTTTAACATATATGCTAATATTAAACTTTAGCTACATACTCGTAAGCTAGTGGAACTATCTTACCTGGAGTTTGTATTTCGTGTAATTGAACTAAAGTATCTTTAACTATGTTGTATTGCATTTCTCTGTTGTTTGGTTCTCCAGCGTTAGCACCCATTGGAACAAGTGGAGCAACTGCTCTTGGAGTTCCTGTTTGTCTAACTACTGGTGGAAGAGCTGCTATTATAACTGTTGGTATACCAGCTTCTTCAATCGCTCTCTGCACTAAAACTGCAGAGCGGTGGCAAGTTCCTCAGCCAGCTGTAAGAAGAACACCATCAACGCCTTCTTCTTTTAATATTCTAGCTATTTCTGGACCTGTTTCTTCTTTGAATTTTTGTTGGTTTCCACCACCACCCATGAATCCTATGTGTACTGGTGCAACTCCACCTATAAATCCTTCAGCTGCAAGTTCGTGTAATCTATCTATTGGGAACATACAGTTTATATCTTTATTAACGTCTCCATTATCGTATCCTCCGTGAGATACCATAAGATCTTTTGATAACATATTATCTCTAACTTCTCTGAAAGAGAAATCACCAGCTAAATTGAAACGCTTGTCATCTTTGTGATGAACACCAGCTGCAGTAGCAAGAGCTATTTTCATCTCTTTTAAAGGCTTAGTTACAGGAGCCCATACTGATGGTGGTGTTATTGGAACGAATATTTCAGATTGCATTCCTTTAACTACTGTTAAACTCATCTTTTTTCCCCCTTTTAATTTACTCAATTTACAAATCGTCATGTAAATGAGCCTGAGTTAATTTACTACTCAAATCTATATTTTTAAATATACAAGTTTTGAGTAAATCTATTTATTAGACATTTCGTCGATTTTTTTATTTCTAGTCATAAGATTTGAAATATATTTTTCATTAATCTCATCACCTAATTGTTCAACAAAGCTCATATTAAAGCCTACTTCTTGACCAATTTTGATTTCGTAATCGGAAATAAACATTCTCATTGGAACTTTTAAGTATCCTAGACGTCCCTTTAGATCAACGCTTACGCATCCATCGTGGACTTCTACAATAACACCTTCCATATAAAGAATTTTATCACCGTATTTTAGTTTATCATTTTTCATTATGCGTCAGTTCTTCCTAGCTATATTTTGCCTTACGCTTGTCACTCATTGGAAGAGAAGTTTCGTTTTCAACTAACTCAACTGGCTTTCCAGTAACATTAGATATTAATTCTATGTTAGTGTCTTTTACGTTTGGATTCCATTTCTTTTCTGGTTTAGCTATTGCTTCTCCACCCATTTCAGTTTTTAATGAAGAAAGAGCTCTTATAGCATCTTCATGGCATAAAGTGTTGCATCCTAATACTTCGTTTTCTATACCAGCTTCTGATTTGTTGTTATCTACCATGTTAGTCATATACTTGTTACCAACAACTAGAGCACCTTGAACAGCACAGAATGACATACCAACTACTGGTATTCCTCTCATACCTATTTGCTCTATGTGAGAAGCGAAGTCTATATGGTTGTTTCCGAATCCTTCAGTAGTAACGAAAGCACCATCAACATCTAAAGCTTCAGCCATCATACCAACTCTTCTTGATACGTAGAATTTCTCAGAGTTTATTTGAGGAGATCCAACAAATATAACACCACATAAATCTACTTCTTCATCATGTAAAGCTTCAAGTACTAATGGCTCTCTCCAGTAATGTCTAGACATTTCTTTTGAAGCAGGTCCTATACAAGTTAATGCATGTATACAACCATCTAATACTTCAAGTGGAGATACCATAACTGGCACGTTTCCTAAGTCAACGTTTGGCTTAGCTCCTAATATTCCAACTGGTTCCATTGGTAATATTAAGTTATCATGCATTGCACCTTGACCCATTATTTCTTTTACTATAACAACTTTTTTCTTTCCTGGTCTTCTTACTTGATCGAAAGTTTCACTATCTACTATTAATTCATCATCAAGTTTTTTAAGAGCTTCTCTTACTTCTTGAGTTATGAAATCAGTAGCAGCATGAGCAGCAAGAGGTCCTGGTCTTTCCATGTTAGTTCCTTCTTTGATTATAACTTCTGTTTTGATGAATATTTCACCTTTTTCAGGACAACCTGGTCTTCCCCACATGATATTTTCTTCTAAGATACCTTCAGATGAACCGAATTCTCCTATTTGAACACCATTTGCATCAGTACCAGTTACCATCATTACAACACCATCTATTACTCTAGTAGTTCCAAGACCTAATTCATCTTCACCATCTTTAGTAGCTATTGGTTGAACATCCATTATAGTCTCAGAGTAAGTGTTGTATCTATCTGGAGTTATTATATCTATTTTTAAGCTATTTACTAACTTTTGGCTAGCTACAGCTTCTTCTTCTATACCTTCTCTGATGTATAAAACAGTACCTTCTATTTTAGTTTCAGGCCCTCTTTTAACTTCAGTTATTTTGTAGTGGTTTCTAGTTAAGCTTCTAACTACTTTAGCTTCTTTTTCTACTTCTTTAGCTGCAGGTGCAACAGAAGCATTTTCACCAACTGGAACTACTTGAGCTCCACCTTGAGAAGCGAATCCACCAACTGGTATTTCTATATTAATGTCTTTTCCTTCACCTATGTGGATTTTTAATCTTCCACCTTGTACTTGAGTAGCAACTGGTGCTGGTTTTACTTCTTCTTTAACTTCTTCTACTACAGCTTCTTCTTCTTTAGTTTCAACTATAGCATCTATAACATCAGCAGTTATTGGAGTTAAAGAATCACAAGTTTTAGTTAATTTTGCACCTAATATTTGGCCTATAGTTAAGCAACCATCTAAGTTTAAAAGTCCAGAATCTACTAATTCATCGAATATAGCAGGATCTTCTAAGTTAGCAGGTCCTATAACTAATCCTTCTTCTGCTCTACAGCAAAATACCGCAGGGTCATTTGCATGTTGCTTAGCAGTTTCAGCAGTTATTGACATAAGTTTTCCCCCTTATATAATAAATCATTTTATTTTTATAATTTGAACATGAAATACTAATTTATATCAAAGAAATTTCTTTCTTTGTTAACATTTAATTATTTATAGAAGTATTTTTATACTTTCTATAAGTTTTCCCTTATTTGAGAAAATTAATCTATAACAAACTCTACGCGGATGTCTTTTCCTTCTTTAAGGTTTATAACAAGTCCACCATCATCAGTAAATGATGCAAAGTTAGTTTCAGCTGTTTCTACTTTTGGCTCTTCTACTGATTGAGCTTTAACAAGTACTTCTTCTACTACTTCCTCTCCAAGTTGAGGAACTGTTTTAGAAGCAGTCATATATCTTATTACATCTTTTCCTGCTGTTTTTAATACAGTATCTGTTTGGTGATGAACTTCTATATTCATCTTTGGAGCAGATCCCATAACTGTATTTGAACAGTCTGTACAGTTTCCTATAAGTATATGTTTAGCTCCAGCTTTTTTGATGTTCATAACTTTTAATGCTTGTCCTGGACAATTTCCTGGGTTTTCACATTTTAAGTTACCTTTAACATCTGCTGCTTGCTTACATTTTTGAACACAAACAACTTCAGCATTCATTTTTTTAGCTAAGTCTTGCATTCTTTCTTCGTTACCACCACAAGCACAAATTAAAAGTCCCATTTTTTCACCTTTTAAATCTTCAAAAGGTTGAGTTACTATTATTCCACCTGTAGTTTTAGTTATTGGAGCATCTAATTCACAAGCTTTACCAGTGAATGGTCCACCCATGATTACTTCTCCATACTCTCCATCTATTCCGCCAGCTCTCTCTATTAATTCTTTAACAGAAGTACCAACTGGAACATCCATGAATACGTGAGGTTCAGTACCACCATTTAATTTACCAACAACTGTAACGTTTTTAGAGAAACATGGCTTTCTAAGCTCTATTGCCTCAGCAACTCTTTGAAGAGTTTCAACGTTTATAACTACAGCATCTGCTACTGATGGTAAATCAGTTGGTTGAAGTAATATTCCTAAAACTTCTCTTACAACAGCTCTTTCCTCACCCATTGGGTAAATATCTGGAAGTAAGTGTATATCTAAAGAATCATCACCCTTAGTACCTTCAACTAAAGCATCAACAGCTTTTTGGTTTTTAGCCTTAAGTGCGAATATTCCTTTTTCTGCTTGGCAAATTTCCATAACATATTTAAGACCTCTTACAGTCATATCTGTATTGTCTACCATTTGGTCTACGTTATGGTGAAGTAGTGGTTCACACTCAGCAGCGTTAACAAGGATGTATTTTACTTTTGTTCCAAGTTTTATAGCTGTTGGGAATCCTGCACCACCCATTCCTACTACACCAGCATCTTTTATAAGTTGAAGTTTGTCATCTCCTTCTAACTTAATAAACTCTTCTGGTTGTTCTTCATCTCTTTCTATTATTATGGCATCTTCAGTTATTTCTGAAACATTACCATATACACTAGAGAATATGTTAGCACCTAGTCCTGTAGGTTTAGCTATTAGAGAACCTTTTTTTACTTTATCTCCAACTTTAACTACCGCCTCACAAGGAGCCCCAACATGTTGTCTAAGTAATATCTTTTGTAATCCCATTAAGTTCACCCCCTAATAATATAAAGCATATATTTGAAAATAATTTGCTTTTATCATTAAAAAATAAAAAAACATTAAATTTCCTTATTTTTAATATTTAATCATATAGTTTTTTTTATATGTGTTAAAAAAATCACACTGAAAACCTTTTCACTTTTTCAAAAAAAATATTTTACTGGCGGGAGAATGTGGGAATCGAACCCACCTAGGATGCTACTAACACCCCACACTGGTTTTGAAGACCAGGAGGCACACCAGTTACCTATCTACTCCCATTTACGCTTCCTAAATCATTATAACATCATTTATCGATAAATATTATAAAATATTTTCAAATATAGACAAAATTTATAAGATTTTTTAAACCTATAAATATTATAACAATAAAAATTCACAAATTCAAGAACTCAATACTAGACTAAAGTCTGTTTTTATAATATAAATTTTTTTTTCCATT
>NZ_JAHZMP010000139.1 GCF_020748465.1 Terrisporobacter mayombei | reverse complement strand
GCTCGCCATCAGCGCATAGGCATCACCTGCCTGTTCCAGCGAGAAGCGATGGGTAATGGCGTTACGCGGCCACAGCTTCCAGTCCGTCAGATCAGGGGCGCATTTTTCCATATGGAACAGACTGGTCACCCAGGAGCCGATAATCCGCCGTTGATGGTGCATCAGATCGGCGCTGACCTCGAATTCCACTTTTCCGGTTTCACCCATGTAAACCACCCGTCCCCAGTCAGCGGTGGATTGCAGTGCAAGCAAGCGACCTGCGGCATTACCGGAACAATCGAGCGCAACATCCGCGCCACCGTGGGTGAGTTCGGCGATAATCTGCGGCAGACCTTCGGTGGTTGCTAAATAGCCGTGATCCATCACCCCTAACTGTTTTGCCATCGCCAGACGTTCCGGCAGCATATCAACGTCGATGATCCGTTTTGCACCGCGACCTTTCGCCAGCATCATCGCCATCATGCCGACTGGCCCCAGACCGACCACCAGCACGTTATCACT
>NZ_JAHZMP010000138.1 GCF_020748465.1 Terrisporobacter mayombei | reverse complement strand
CTTATTCTCTCCATTTTGCGCAACATATAAATTATCTAAAACGCTATTATTATAAAAATAATCTATTACTTTTGAATTAGTTTCTGTTCTATCTTCTCCTGATATTTTAATTACAGATGGAAGTTTATCTTCTATATCTTTATTGAATAAATTCCCCCCACCAACTATATATGATTTTGATATTTCTTTATTATCAATTAGTTCTTCTATTTCCTTCATATCATCCTTTTGATTAGTAAGAAGAATTGGCATTTTTTCTTTTGCTGATATAGCTCCCATACTTACTGCATCAGCAAGACCTTTTTCTCCATTTACTAAAACTAATTTAGATAATTTATTCTCCTTATTTAACTCTTTTGCTAGGTTTATTGAAGTATCATATCTATCATTTCCAGATATTCTTATTGTATTTAAACCTTTATCTTTTAGATAATTTTCAATACTTTCATCTATAGAATTAAATCCACCAATTATGTATATGTTTTTTGCACCTAATCTACTTA
>NZ_JAHZMP010000137.1 GCF_020748465.1 Terrisporobacter mayombei | reverse complement strand
TTGCGGTTTACTATGCAGGATACGGATTTTTTCAGCTGGCGTCGCACGATGCTGTTGCGTTTTCAGAGGATGGAGGCCGCAGAAGAGGTCTACCATGAAATAGAGCTTCAGGCTCAGCAGCTGGAGTACGATTACTATTCGTTATGTGTTCGCCACCCGGTACCATTCACGCGACCTAAAGTGGCTGTCTACACCAATTACCCTGAGTCGTGGGTTAGTTATTATCAGGCAAAAAATTTTCTCGCAATTGATCCTGTGCTGAACCCTGAAAACTTTAGTCAGGGCCATTTAATGTGGAATGATGACTTATTCAGCGAAGCACAGCCATTATGGGAAGCCGCGCACGCACATGGTTTACGCCGCGGTGTCACTCAGTATTTAATGCTGCCAAATCGGGCGCTGGGCTTTTTGTCCTTTTCCCGTTGCAGCACGCGCGAAATACCCATTCTTAGTGATGAACTGCAATTAAAAATGCAGTTACTGGTGCGCGAAAGTCTGATGGC
>NZ_JAHZMP010000136.1 GCF_020748465.1 Terrisporobacter mayombei | reverse complement strand
GCTTTTCTCTGTTGAGATTCTCAGGAGAACCCCGCTGACCCGGCGGCGCGTTTGCCGTTGTTCCGTGTCAGTGGTGGCGCATTATAGGGAGTTATTCCGGCCTGACAAGAGGAAATTTAAAATAATTTTCTGACCGCGCAACATTCAACCAAATCAGCCTAAAACTGCCAGTTTTTCGAGCGTTTCGAAGCCGTAACGCTGTAAAACGGGCAATAATTGTTCAGCTCCTGGCGTCATTGCCATACAAAAGGCAATATTCGCATCGGCAGATTTTGCATCCGGGGCTTCATGTTCTAACAACCAGGCCGTTCGGCGAGCAATCGCTGCGCCAGAATCCACCAGCCGGGTTCCCTCTGGCAGCACTTGTAACAGTTCTTCTTGTAGTAGAGGGAAATGGGTGCAACCCAATACAACGGTATCTGGCGGCTCTTTCATTCTTAACCACGGGCGTAGGATACGTTTAGTGCATCCAGAGAAACATCTTCGCCATGTAGCTTCGCTTCA
>NZ_JAHZMP010000135.1 GCF_020748465.1 Terrisporobacter mayombei | reverse complement strand
AGCGTTTCCCGGCTAAGACAAGGGCAGGAGACAGAATCCCACCACTCATGCCAGAATAAATCTGGCTGCTGGAACCACTCCGAATGTAACCGAAATTAGTATTACCATAAGCTCCGCGATAATTAAGAGAACTGTAACCACTGGTGCCAGACGATGTATTACCTCCGTGGGTGTTACCGACCTGAACGCTATAATTCAGGTTATTATCCGGCAGCAGAGTGCCATAAACCCCCGATAGATTGGTCATGCCGCCTTTCAAATCGTTTGACATACTGTAACTGGCGTTTGAATTACGAAATGCCGACTGACTGTCTGTACGCATCCAATGACTGAAGGGAACATTAAGCGTAAAAGCGAGTAAATGATCCCGATCGTTTTGCCATATATTATTGGAATAGCTGTAATTCAGCGAAGTCGTAATATCACCAAACGGCACATTTAATCCAAATGATATTTGCTGGTCGCTGCGTGACGTGTTCCAGTAACTTTGGCGACTGGCACTGAA
>NZ_JAHZMP010000134.1 GCF_020748465.1 Terrisporobacter mayombei | reverse complement strand
CAAAACAGGCTTGGCGTTATTGCTTTTAATCTCGGTAAACACCACGCCTATGATGTTGGCAGTTTTCTCGATAATTACGGCATTGCTGTGCGTACCGGACATCACTGCGCAATGCCATTGATGGCCTATTACAACGTCCCTGCGATGTGTCGGGCGTCGCTGGCCATGTATAACACCCATGAAGAAGTGGATCGTCTGGTGACCGGCCTGCAACGTATTCACCGTTTGCTTGGATCACAGGGAGGCACTATGGCTTTATTGCCGGATAAAGAAAAGTTGCTGCGTAATTTTTTACGCTGCGCAAACTGGGAAGAGAAATATCTCTACATTATTGAGCTGGGCCAGCGTCTGCCAGAATTACGCGACGAAGACAGAAGTCCAAAAAATAGCATTCAGGGCTGTCAGAGTCAGGTGTGGATTGTCATGCGCCAGAATGCCCAGGGAATTATTGAATTACAGGGCGACAGCGATGCGGCGATTGTGAAAGGGCTTATTGCGGTCGTCTT
>NZ_JAHZMP010000133.1 GCF_020748465.1 Terrisporobacter mayombei | reverse complement strand
GCTGGTGGCCGCAGCCCCTAAAGTCGATTTTGCCGACCGGGTATCAGTGGCCAATGGAATCCTGATCGGGAACTTTGCAAAGGTCGTTGGACTTAAGCAAAACGCCCTTTTCTCATGGTTGCGCCAGAATGGCATTCTCATGGCTTTTGGAGCGCGCAAAAACGTACCGCGCCAACAGTACATCAACGCCGGGTATTTCACGGTGAAAGAAGTGGTGCTGGATGATGAAAATGGCTACCAGATACGGCTGACGCCCCAATTAACGGGTAAAGGCCAGCAGTGGTTAACTCGCAAGCTACTTGATGCTGGTTTGTTAAAACCAGTAGCAATAGGTTAACAAAAGAAAAAAACCTGCCAGCAAACTGGCAGGTTTCTGAGCAGATCGTCCAACCCGATCTGGATCGAGTCAGAAAAATTTGCTCTAATAAATTTCGTTTTCTAAGTGCAAAGAATCACCATTTCGAGCTGGTGATTGAAGGTTGATGCAAATTTGGAGAAAAAATGCA
>NZ_JAHZMP010000132.1 GCF_020748465.1 Terrisporobacter mayombei | reverse complement strand
ATGAAATATTAAATAATCCGGTTCATCCTACTGCGGATTACCTATATGAAAACTTAAAAAAAGATAATCCAAATCTAAGCTTAGGAACTGTGTATAGAAATTTATCTCAACTAACGGAACATGGCTTTATAAAAAAGGTTAGTATTCCAGGGTATCCAGATAGATTTGATGGTAGAATAGATAATCACTATCATATCATATGTGAAGTATGTGGAGAGGTATACGATTTAGAATCTGAAGTTCTTAATAATTTAAAAGAATTAATATCTGAGGAGACAGTCATAAAAATAACATCTTATAACATAAGTTTTAAAGGGATTTGTAATAATTGTAAAAGATGTAGCCAAGTAGGTTAGCTTTTAAATTCTAAAAATAATTAATGAGGTGAGTTTATGTGTAGCGAACAAAAATTTTTTATATGTGAGACTTGTGGAAATCTTGTAGGAATGATACAAAGTGGTGGTGTACCTATTTTCTGTTGTGGAAAACCTATGAAGGAGCTTGTT
>NZ_JAHZMP010000131.1 GCF_020748465.1 Terrisporobacter mayombei | reverse complement strand
GATAGAAAAAGACGCTGCTTAACTCATGGCCATCTGCTATCAGCGCCTGCGCAAACTGAAAAGCACTACTCGCCTGTTGCGTACCGTATGCTGGCCCGGTCACCACGATGGCAAAACGCATTACTTATCTTGCCCCTGGAAATCACCGCTCTTGAACTGGCGGATGTAGAGATAGACAGTGTGTTTGGAGATGTTCAGGCGGTCAGCAACCTGGTTGATCGCATCTTTAATATCGAAGATCCCTTTCTCGTAGAGATTCAGCACGATCTGACGATTTTTGGCGTTATTAGAAACATTGCGATCGGCATTCACTTCTTCGATGGTGAACTCCAGCGTTTGGGTAACCAGATCTTCAACAGAAGAGGCAAAGTTGACGCTTGAACCGACATCCGGGGTTTCTGGCGGCACAAAGGTGCTCATAATCTGCGAGAAGGGAACATCAAGATTCATATTGATGCACAGCAGACCAATTACACGCTGTTCGCGGTTACGAATCGCGATAGTCAG
>NZ_JAHZMP010000130.1 GCF_020748465.1 Terrisporobacter mayombei | reverse complement strand
TCATCATAGATGCTTTAGATGATGGATTTTATATATTAAAAATGAAAGAAGATTAAATAAGTACTAAAGAGGGAGAGTTGAAAATGAAAATACTAGGTATTTCTTTTGGAACAAAAAATGGAAATAATGACACAATGTGTAAAGTTGCACTTAAAGGTGCCAAAGAAGCAGGGGCTGAAGTAGAATTTATTCAAATGTCATCTATTAACATTAAACATTGTACTGGATGTTGTGCGTGCGTTAAGACGTTATTATCTGGAAAAGGTAGTATATGTGTATTAAAAGATGATTTTGAATGGTTGCTTGACAAAATGAAAGATGCAGATGGTATAGTAGTTTCAGACCCTATTTTTGAAGAAGGGGCATCAGGATTATTCCATACTATAATGGATCGTTTTGGACCAAGAGCAGATAGAGGAAATAATGTTATAGGGACAAAAGTTGCAGAAGCTACAGGAGGAAAAATTCCAGATTCAAGAATGCTTAATGATATTACTTTATCATTAAG
>NZ_JAHZMP010000012.1 GCF_020748465.1 Terrisporobacter mayombei | reverse complement strand
AGGCTATTAAGCCATATATGAATGAAGAAATAAAATTTGAGGAAGCAGTAGAAAAGGCACAAGTCCCTATTAAAAAATTCTTGCTAAATCAAACAAGAGAAGAGGATTTAAAACTATTTATAGAAAGTGCTGATATAGATAAAACTAATTTAAATAGAGAGAATGTACCACTTAGTGTGTTAGTACCAGCCTTTGCAATAAGTGAATTAAAAACTGCTTTTCAGATAGGATTTTTAGTTTATTTACCATTTTTACTAATAGACTTAGTAGTTTCAAGTACCCTAATGTCTATGGGGATGTTCATGCTTCCGCCAGCTATGATATCTTTGCCATTTAAATTATTGTTATTTATTATGGTAGATGGTTGGAATTTGTTGATTAAATCTTTGTTATTGAGTTTCAAATAGTTAGGAGGAAAATAGTATGTCAGAAAATATGGTAATGAGCATAGTAAAAGAAGCATTATATACAAGTTTGTTAGTTGGGGGACCTATTTTAATTTTATCATTGTTAGTTGGTTTGCTTGTAAGTATATTCCAAGCAACGACGCAAATTCAGGAACAAACATTAACATTTGTTCCAAAAGTAATAGTAATAGCACTAACATTGGCGTTAGGTGGAAACTGGATGCTAAATGAGCTTATTAAATTTACAACTAAGATCATGAATATGATAGCTGTTATAAAGGGATAAAAAATGTTATTCGTATTTATTAGAGTAATAACATTTTTTTCTTCTCTTAATATTTTATTTCCATCGGGAACCCCAAAAACTTTTAAAGTCTGCTTTTCAATATTAATGTCTATTATAATATCCTCTGGTATTAATATTGATGTCAATGTACTTAATACATTTGACTTAATTAGATTAGTAGCTATGGAAACTGTAAATGGATTGCTTTTAGGTTATATGACAAATTTATGTTTTAATAGTTTGAAAATAGCAGGTAGTTTAATAGATCAGCAGCTAGGCTTGTCAATGAGCAGTATATATGACCCGAATAGTAAAGAGCAAGCAACTTTGATAGAAAATCTTATGTATTGGATGGGCATAATTATATTTTTTAGTATGAACGGTCACCACAAATTAATAATAGGGATACAGGAAAGTTTTCATCTAATAGAAATAGGTGAAAATTTAATACAAAACAACTTTTATTATATTGTACATGTATTTGTACAGTGTTTTACTATAGGATTTAAAATTGCAGTTCCTATAATATTATCACTTATATTTACAGATTTAATAATGGGTCTTATATCAAGAAGTGTACCTCAATTAAATGTAATGATAATAGGAATGCCTTTAAAAATGCTAGTGGGTTTAATTTTCTTTATGATAGCACTTCCATTTATAATAACAGAAATACATAACTTATTAAATAAAATACCAGATATTTTAGATGGAACCTTAAGTATGATGAATAATGATATGATGACCTCACTTGGACCAGTAGGTATAGTTTTATCAATGGGTAGTGACAAAACAGAAGAACCCACATTAAAGAAAAAAAGAGATGCTAGAAAAAAAGGGAATATTGCAAAAAGTAAAGAAGTAACAACGGCTATAACTTTATTAGCTATGCTAATGATAATTTATACCATGTCTGATTATATAATATTAGAAATTAAAAATTTTATGATTAACATACTTAGTAGTAGTTTTAGCATGAATTTTGAAGGTGGGGTAATATTAGATTCACTTGGAAGTAATATTTTACTTTCATTTATGAAAATATTTTTACCAATTGGATTTATTATAATGATATTTGGCGTCATAGGAAATCTTATTCAATCGGGTATGTTATTTACAGGAGAAGGACTTAAACCGCAATTTTCAAAGTTGAACCCAATAAATGGCTTTAAAAATATGTTTTCTCTTAAAGCTTTAGGGACTTTAGTTAAAAGTATAGCTGTTATAAGTATATTATTATACATTGGTTATTCTTTTATGAATAAAAATTTTGAAGGAATTATGAAAAGTGCAGATATTTATCTTCCATATCTTTTAAATACGATAATTGAACTTATAAAATCATTACTTGGAAAGATATGTTTAGCTGTTATATTAATAGCAATAGCCGATTATGCATATCAACGATTTACTCATAATAAAGAGTTGAAAATGACTAAGCAAGAAGTAAAAGAAGAATATAAACAGATGGAGGGAGACCCTCAAATAAAAGGTAAAATAAAACAAAAACAAAGAGAAATCTCTAATCGTAGAATGATGCAAGCAGTACCTAGCGCAACAGTTATTGTAACAAACCCTACTCATATATCAATAGCAATTAAGTATGAAAAGGGGATAGATTCTACTCCAATAGTAGTTGCGAAGGGGGCAGATGTTGTAGCATTTAAGATAAGAGAAGTTGCGAAAGAGCATGATATACCAATTATTGAAAATAAACCACTTGCAAGACTTATATATAAAGAGGTTGATATAGATAAGGAAATACCAGGAGAAATGTATCAAGCAGTGGCAGAAGTATTGGTGGCAGTTTATAAAATTAAAAACAAATATAAATAGTTAATAAAGAGGTTAAATATAGATGGAAAAATTAGATTTTAATAAACGATTTGACGTAATAGTTGGATTTGGAATAATTGGTATTGTTCTAATGATAATAATACCTTTACCGACATTTTTATTAGATATAATGCTAGCAATAAATATATCATTTGCAGTATTAATATTACTATTAACTCTTTTATCAACTGATATATTACAATTATCAATATTTCCAACAATATTGCTTGTTACCACATTATTTAGAATAGCCCTAAATATATCATCAACAAGGTTAATATTAGGGCAAGGTTATGCAGGAAATATAATAGAGGCCTTTGGTAGTTTCGTTGTTGGGGGAAATTATGTAGTAGGAGTAATTATATTCTTGATTATAGTAATTATCCAAATGGTAGTTATAACTAGTGGATCAAGTAGAGTATCAGAAGTTTCTGCAAGGTTTACACTGGATGCAATGCCAGGTAAACAAATGAGTATAGATGCAGACTTAAATGCTGGAATGATAGATGAGAATACAGCAAGAGAAAGAAGAAGAAAACTACAACAAGAAGCAGGATTTTATGGAGCTATGGATGGTGCTTCAAAATTCGTAAAAGGTGATGCAATAGCAGGAATAATTATAACTTTAATAAATGTACTAGCAGGTATGGTAATTGGAGTTATGATGCTAGATATGAGTTTTTCAGATGCGGTTCAGACATATATAAGACTTACAATAGGTGATGGGCTTGTGAGTCAAATACCAGCATTATTGATATCTGTTTCGGCAGGTATATTAGTTACGAGAGCCGATAGTGATGAAAACTTTGCTAATTTATTTGGAAAACAGTTAATGTCTATTCCAAAAGCTATAGGGATGACAGGGGCAGTATTAATCGTAATGGGGCTTATTCCAGGACTTCCTAAACTATCATTTTTCACTTTAGGATTAGGAGCAATATTAATTGCCTTTTTATTAAATAAAGGTGAAAAAGAAAATCAAAGAGAGTTAGAGAATGAAATATTAGAAAAAAATGATTTACCTCCTAGTATAGAAAATGCTGAGGATGTATCTAGTTATATAAATGTTGAACCAATTGAGGTAGAGATTGGATATGGTTTAATACCACTAGTTGATGAAGCTAGTGGAGGAGACTTACTTCAAAGAATTATATCAGTAAGAAAGCAATGTGCTATAGATATGGGAATAATAGTTCAACCAATTAGAATAAGAGATAATTTACAACTTAATCCAAATCAATATAGCATAAAAATTAAAGGAAATGTTGTTGCAATACATGACCTAATGCCTAATATGTTACTTTGTATGAATCCTATGGGACTGGCAATGGATATTGATGGTATACAAACTAAAGAACCAACATTTGGAATCGATGCATTGTGGATAAAAAAGGAAAAGGCAGAAGAAGCAGAATTGTGTGGATTTACTATTGTTGATCCAACCACCATATTAGTAACTCATTTACTTGAAATAATAAAAAGTAAATCTCATGAGTTAGTGGGAAGACAAGAAGTGAAAGAAATAATAGATGTAACTAAAGAGAGATATAGTGCAGTTGTAGATGAGTTAATACCAGATTTATTGACTTTAGGTGAAGTACAAAAAGTATTCCAAAATTTACTTAGAGAAAAAGTAGCTATTAAGGATAGGGTTACAATCCTAGAAACACTTGCAGACCATGCAAGAAATACTCGTGATATAGAGCTTTTAACAGAATATGTAAGGATGGCAATGAGTAGAAGTATATGTTCAGATTTAGTAGATGAAAGTAATTCTATGACAGTTGCAACATTATCTTTAGAACTAGAAAATATGATTAGTAATAATTTACAAAGGTCTGTAAATGGAACTTATCCAGCAATTGATCCAGATACTACAAATTATATATTTAAAAATATACAGAATATAACTGAAGATATAAGTTTCAATAATAGACCTATATTATTGGTATCTCCAAAAATAAGAGCGCCATTTAGAAAGTTAATAGAAATGGTATTTCCAAACGTAGTAATATTATCACTTAATGAAGTGCCAAGTGATATACAGATAAAATCTCAAGGAGTAGTTTGTATATAGTTAAAGGGGGAATATATAGTGGAGACACATGAACAAGAAGAACTTATTGTAAATAATATGTCTCTTGTGAGGCATATAGCATCAAAATACTATACAAATAGAATTGGAATGGAATATGAAGATTTAGTAAGTTATGGAGTAATGGGGTTAATTGATGCAAGTACAAAGTTCGATAAAAACAGAGGTGTAAAATTCTCAACATTTGCATCTATCAGAATTTCATCATATATAATTGACGAAATAAGAAGGCATTCCCCTATTTCTAGAACTTACACAAGTAAAATAAAAGAATATAATAAATGTGTGGAGGATTTACAAAATACCTACTATAGGCAACCAAGTTTGGAAGAAGTATCAAAATATATGGATATATCTATAAAAGAAGCAAATGACATAAAATTAAAGATGATGAGTAGAAGCAATGTCTCTTTGGATGGCGTTATATATGAAGATGAAAGTGAAGTTAAACTTATAGATACAATAAAAGAAAAAGAAGAACAATCTCCCAGTTCTATTATTGAAAAGCAAGAACTTCAAGAAGTAATGGCAAAGGCAATAGATAATTTAAAAGAAAAGGATAAATTAGTATTGTCACTTTATTATTATGAAGAGATGACATTAAAAGAAATAGGACTAGTATTAGGAGTATCAGAATCAAGGGTATCTCAGTTAAATACAAGGGCAATTTCAAATCTAAGAGCAGAGATGAAAAGAATAAAATATATAGACTAAGAAGGGGAAAATATGTTAAGAGGATTATATACATCAGTATCATCAATGTTAACGCTTCAATCTAGGCAAGGTATTATTACTAATAATTTAGCCAATATAAATACCACTGGATATAAAGAAGAAACTTTAATTGGTAAGAGTTTTGATGAAGTTATGTTATCAAATAATGATAATTATAAAAATGGAAAAGCAAATAGGCAAACATTAGGAAACATGAGTTTTGGTGTGAGAATTGATGATACGTTTACTAACTATAGCCAAGGCACTAATGTTTCAACGGAAAATAACATGGATTTTGCAATAGAAGGTAATGGTTTTTTTGAAGTTATGGATAATCAAAATAATAGATATTATACAAGAAATGGTGATTTTAGTGTTGATGCACAGGGGTACTTAATAACAAGCTCAGGTCATTATGTTTTAGGAGTTAATAATGCAACTGGTGCTACAGAGCGTATCAACATAGGTAATAATAGTATGTCTGTTAGTTCTGAAAACAGAATTAGTGTTAATGGTCAAGAAAGATACAGATTTAGAGTAGTTGATTTTCAAAATTATGATAACTTAGAAAAAGTTGGAAATGGGGTTTATACAGGTAAAAACCCAACTAATGCCACAAACTTTAATGTAAAACAAGGTTACTTAGAAAGCTCAAATGTAGATTCTATAAATTCAACAGCTTTACTTATGGAAACTGTTAAGGAATTTGAAGCTAACCAAAAAGTAGTGCAAGCAATGGATTCTATACTATATAAAATAGCTAATGAAATAGGAAGAGTATAAGATATGGGGGAAAGAATATGTACAATATATTACGTACTAGCACATCTGGCATGATTGCAAATCAAGAAAAAATAAATATTGCATCTAATAATATAGTGAATTCCCAAACAACAGGCTATAAAAAATTAGATGTAGGGTTTTTAGATTTATATACGAAATCTTTAGAGAGTAATTATAATCCGCATAGTTCAAATGGTAGTTTGACAGGTACAGGAATAAAAATAGCAGAAGCAACTAGAAATATGGTTCAAGGACCTTTGAAAAGCACTGATATAGATACTAATTTAGCAATAGATGGAGAAGGATTTTTTTGTGTTATTAGGCCTGACGGAAGTCATTGCCTTACAAGAAATGGTGATTTTAGTTTAGATGCAAATGGAACTTTAGTCGATGCAAATGGAAATCGAGTAGATATTACATATGCTAATGGATACAATAGAGGAAATATTGATTTATCAGATGGTAAATTAAATATAAATAAAGAAGGTCAAATATACCTAGACGATACAATGGTAGGAAGAATTAATTTATATGTTACAGAAGGTACAAATGATTTAATTTCAATTGGTGATAGCCTATTTGCTTTGAAAGAAGGAGCTAGCATGTATGCATATAA
Source organism: Terrisporobacter mayombei (assembly GCF_020748465.1). GTDB lineage: Bacteria > Bacillota > Clostridia > Peptostreptococcales > Peptostreptococcaceae > Terrisporobacter > Terrisporobacter mayombei. Next base: position 36,505 of record NZ_JAHZMP010000012.1, on the reverse strand, counting down.
GGAAGCAGATATTAGACAGGGACATGTAGAAATGTCTAACGTGAATTTATCAAGTGAAATGACTGACTTAATTACGGTACAAAGAGCCTTTCAATTTAATAGTAAAGGTATAAAGGCTGTAGATGAGATGTGGAGTATGATTAATAATCTTCAATCAAGATAAGAAAGGTAAAAGGAAAATACTATGGTACAGGATATAAAAAAATATGATTTTAAAAAACCTCAAAGATATTCTTCCGACAATATGAGATTCGTATCTGTAATCGCAGAGGAATTTTGTAAAAATATTAATATATTTTTAAATTATGAATTAAAACAAAAAGATATAGTTTGTAAGGTGGAAAAGATAGAACAAACAAACTATGAAGAATTCACAAACATGGTGACTTCTGATTCTGTTATAGTAGAACATGCAATACAGCCTTTAGTAAGTGGTCTTATATATCAAATAGATAAAGGTATAGCTCTTACTTTTATAGATTGCATGTTAGGTGGAGATGGGAAATTTGATGATTATACAAGAGAGCTTACAGAAATTGATAAGCAGTTAATTCACCATGCAAGTGAAAATTTTTTAACGAAACTTCATGTGGTTGAAGGTTGTGAATATAGAGAAGTATTAGAAGTTCACTTAAACCTTGGCTCTAGTAAAAAATATCCAGTAAGTGAGTCAGTTTTAATTGCTCATATGAAAATGATGCATGACGATAAAGAAGTAGGAAAAATGAGATTTTGTAAGCCATATAGCTGTATGGAACCAATATTACCACAATTAGAAACAAAAAAACTTTTTAAAAGTAAAAATATTGATTATGATTTTGAATTTACAAATGCAATATATAATAATGTTTATGCTGCAAGTACAGATATTGTTGCCCTATTAGGTAAAACTGAGATTAAAGTTCAGGAATTATTAGACTTAAATGTTGGAGATGTAATAAAGTTTGATTCGAAAATAGAGGAAGAAATAGAACTTTATATTGCAGGATCAAAATCTTTTAAATGTAAACCAGGTCTGATGGAAAATAAAAGAGGTGTAGTAATTGTAGACAGCATTGGTAAGGAGGAATAGAATATGGCAGAAAATTTTGATAGAGTTTTAGATATAGAATTAGAAATAAGTACAGTGTTAGGAAGAACGAAGATGACATTAAAGGATGTTTTTGAACTTACAAAAGGATCTTTAATAGAGTTAGACACACTAGAAAATCAAGAACTTGAGATATTTGTAAATGGAAGAAAAATTGGTTATGGAGAGGCTGTGATCGTAGACCAAAATTTTGGAATAAGAATAACAAGTATTCTTGGAGAAGAAGAACTTGTTAAAACTTTAGAATAATATCTACATAGCAAAGGATGGAAAGTTTATGGCGAAAATGTTAAAAAGTAAGTATAATAGTACAGGTGAACGATGTGTAGATGCTTGTTTAAATTATGGAGAACTTAGATATGTTAATAATGATGGATCGCCTATAAAAATAGAAATACCTTGTGACAAATATGAAGAAGCTATAAGTGATTTCTTGGAAAGAATTAAAGAGGGGCTAACCGTAGACACAGATATAGATCCAAGTAAAGTTTTAAAAAGGGGTACTATAACATATAATCAAGCAAAAGATATATCATATGAAGGAAAAATAAAAGGAATAGAAGTATTTGCTATAGATGAAAGTATAGAGTGCGAACATATACTAGGCGTATCTGGGAGTATAGAGTATGCTTTGTCAACATGGAATGGAGATAGCAGGGAAAGTGCATTAAAAAAATCAGTAATAAGATCTATTACAGTATATGGTGAAGATTTTATAAAGGAGTTAGAATTAACTGATATAATAGGTGAAGATGAATGTAGTAGATTTTGTGATAAAATTAACTATTTGAAAAAAATAAATAATCTGGATTTATACAAACCATTAGATGTTATGATAGATGATGATATTGGTGAAGATGATGACTTAAAAACAAAGAAAAAATTAATGAAAAATATAAAAACCGCATCATTTATTGGAGGATTAACATTAGCAATTATAATAATACAGATAATAACTAATGGTGGTACATTTAAAGATAATCTATATTTATTTTTACCTATTTTTATAATATCATTTGCAATGAGTATATTAGTAATGTTTTATTTAAAGATCAGTAAATACATAACTGAACAATATGCTAAAAATAAAGGCCAAACAATAATGGAAATGTTCAATGAAGAGCTAGAAAGAATAACATATGATAATATATTAACTGAAAAAGAATGCAAAGTTATTTTACATAATATAACTAAAGGAGAAGTTTCAAAACTACTATCAGAAATGAAAGGTAGCGTAAATAAAAAGTTATCATGTAATGCATTAGTTAAAAATGAAACACGATTTGTATTAGATGAAAGAAAAAGTATTATACTACCAAGTGAGATTGAAGTAAAAAAATGTATGGAAACATTTATGCTTTCATACAAAGAAAAATTTTGCAAAGAGGAAGTTGTGAAAACTACATAAATAGTAAAGTGTATAAGGAAAATATAATTTAACTTATGCACTTTTTTTATGTAAAAAAATATTTTTTGTTGAAAATTCGCATTAAAGAAATCAAAAAGTATCCGTAATATTAATAAAAGAATAAGAAGATAAATAAATTTTGACAAAAAAATATGGGGGGAGAAGAAAAATGGGTATAAGATTTAAAAATTTGAAAATTGGGAAAAAAATGGCTTTGGTTTTTGGAATAATATTAATAGCCCTTACAATTATAGTTACACTATCATTAAGGAACTTAAGATTAATAGGTGGGTATACAACTGATTTATTTGACGGTCCATATCAATTAACAAACGAAGCAATGGGAATTAGAAGAAGTATTACATCTGTTGATCAAAATATCGCTTATGCATTATTTGAAAAAGATATTTCAAATTTCGAATCAGCTATTAATGAAAATTTTAATAGTATGTATGAAAGAATAGAGAAAATAAAAAATAATCCTGATGCAGATATTAATTTAGCTCAAAAGCTAGAAACTTCAATTGGAAATTTTCAACAAGAATATGAAAATATACAGGGAGTGATAAATAATGGTAATACAAAAACAATAAATAAATTGATTGTTGATGAAAAGAGCGATTATTTTTTAGCGTATATGGATGTTGCAGGTAATGCAGAAACTCTTTATAAAACTGAAGTAGAAAAAGGAAAGTTATTTAAAGATAATGCTAACAAAAATGTAAGAAAAGTTTGGATAACATGTATATTATTGTGTATTTGTATTATTATCGGAACTATATTAATAGGTATATATATTACAAGAAAAATAAGACAGCCTATTGAGGAATTAGAAATTGTAGCAAATAAAATGGCATTAGGCGATTTTGATATTGAAATAGACTACGAATCAGAAGATGAACTAGGAAGTTTATCTAATAGCATGCTGACAATGAGTAATGAAACAAAGGCTATGATTGATGATTTAGTTGACGTACTAAAAGAGATTGCATCAGGGAATTTTGATGTTGAACCTAAAGTAGAATACATTGGCGTATTTAACAATATTGAAAAATCTTTAAATCAAATTACTAATGAATTAAGTGATACAATGTCACAAATAAATGTAGCATCAGAACAAGTTCAATCAGCATCAGACCAAGTAGCAAGTGGATCACAAATGTTATCACAAGGTACTACAGAGCAGGCAGGATCAATAGAAGAACTATCTGCGACTATAGCTGAAATATCAAATCAAGTAAAAGAAACAGCAAAAAATGCACAAGAAGCAAACTCATTATATATAGATGCAGGTAGAGAAGTAGAAGATGGTAATGAAAAGATGAAAAATATGATCGTTGCCATGGATGAAATATCATCTACATCAAATGAAATAGGAAGAATAATAAAAACAATAGATGATATAGCATTCCAAACTAATATATTGGCATTAAATGCAGCTGTAGAAGCAGCAAGAGCAGGAGAAGCAGGTAAGGGATTTGCAGTAGTGGCAGATGAAGTTAGAAATTTAGCAGAAAAATCAGCCGAAGCAGCTAAAAATACTTCAACATTAATAGAGAATTCTATAAATGCAGTTGAAAATGGTACTAGTATAGCTGATAATACATCTCAATCTTTACAAAGAATATTGGATAAAACTAATAAAGTAGTTTCTTTACTTGATGAAATAGCAAAAGGGTCTGAAGAAGAATCAAATGCAATCAATCAAGTTACTTTAGGATTAGAACAAATTTCAGCAGTAGTTCAAACAAACTCAGCAACAAGTGAGGAAAGTGCAGCAGCAAGTGAAGAATTAAGTGGACAAGCTCAAATACTAAAATCCTTAATAGATGATTTTAATTTAAAAAATAAAGGTGATGATGTAGTTTTAGATTTTAATCTTTAAATTATAATTAATTAGAATCTTAAATACATTTATTTATAACAAAAAGCTGATTTCTTAATTAATATAGAAATCGGCTTTTTATTTTTAATGAATGAGAAACAATAAATTTTTTATATATAGTTGTTTATTATTTTAATAAAGTAAATTATGATTTTTCCGTATATTATAAAATGTTTAGGATTATATATGAAAAAATTATGGAGGAATAAATTATGAAACAATTTAATTTAAAAGAATTTGATTTTAAAGAAATGAAAATTGGAAAAAGATTGGGAATGGCATTTGCTATTGTACTTATAATGTCGACTTTAGCATGTATTTATACTTTAAACAATTTAAAGAAAGCTGGAGAAATGTCACATAATATTTATTCAGGTCCTTATCAAGTTACAAATCAAACTATGGGAATACGTAGAGATTTAGAATCAATACTAAGACAAATTAATTTGGCATTTGCGTTGAATGAACATGAAGAACCAAGAAAAATAATTTTAAATGACTTTGAAAGTATAAATGAAAGGATGGGGAGAATCAATAATATACCTGCAACAAGTAATTTAATAAAAGAAGATATAAATAAATTAGAAAAACAAATGAGCTTATTAAAAGAAGAATATGAAAAAATATATAAAGAAGCACAAAAAGAAAATTTTAAAGTATCGTTATCTGACATAGATCTTAGTGAATATAGAACTTTATCTAATAGTTGTACTCAAATTTCTGAGGAAGTGTATGATGATGCTGAAAAGGCTGCTAAAGAATATGATAGCATGGTGTCAAGTAATGTAAAAAAAGCAGAAAGAATAGCAATTTTATTTTCGCTAATGGCAATTGGAATAGGCATAGCAGTATGTATAAGAATTACAAAGAGAATTAAAGAGCCAATTGAAGAAATAGAAATAGCTGCAAATAAAATGGCTGAAGGTGATTTTAATATAGACATAACTTATGAATCTGAAGATGAGTTGGGTGCTTTATCTGAAAGTATGCGCAAGATGAGTAAAGAGATAAATATAGTTATAGAAGATACTGTGAATACATTAAATAAAGTTTCAGAAGGTAACTTTAATATAGAACCTGAGGTAGAATATATTGGAGTATTTAGTCATATTGAGAATTCTTTAAAGAAAATTACAAATGAGCTGAGTGATACAATGTCACAAATAAATGCTGCATCTCAAGAAGTTGAAACAGCATCAGAGCAAGTAGCAAGTGGGGCACAGATGTTATCTCAGGGAACAACAGAACAAGCTGGTGCGATAGAAGAACTATCGGCTACAATAGTTGATATATCTAATAAAATTAAAAATACTGCAAAAAATTCAGGAGAAGCTAACGAATTATCAATAAGTGCAGGACAAGAAGTAGAAGAAGGAAATGAAAAAATGAATGAAATGGTAAATGCTATGGAGAAAATATCATTTACATCTAATGAAATAGGAAGAATAATAAAAACAATAGATGACATAGCATTCCAAACAAATATATTAGCATTAAATGCAGCTGTTGAAGCAGCAAGAGCAGGAGAGGCAGGCAAAGGATTTGCAGTAGTAGCAGATGAGGTTAGAAACCTGGCAGCAAAATCAGCAGAAGCAGCAAAAAATACGGCAACATTAATAGAGAATTCTATAAAAGCAGTTGATAATGGAAGCATAATAGTTGATAATACAGCCAAGTCACTACAAATAATAATAGATAAAATTTATCAAGTTATTGTTTTAATAGATGATATTGCAAAAGCATCTGATGAAGAAGCAAATGCAATTACTCAAGTAACTTTAGGATTAGAACAAATTTCAGAAGTAGTTCAAACAAATTCAGCAACAAGTGAGGAAAGTGCAGCGGCAAGTGAAGAATTAAGTGGACAAGCTCAATTATTAAAATCACTTATTGATAAATTTGATTTAAAAGGAGATTCTAACTTGAAAGACACTATAAATTTTGAAGATAATTTGAATTACGATGATAAGGTAATAAATTTCTAAGGTGATTCTAAATAATTAATATGAAAAACTTAGGAGTTAAGTTGATTTAAATGCTGAAAAAGTAATTTATTTATAAAACTAAAGAATAAAATTATTTATCCGTATAGTATATAAATGAATTATGCGAAAAGATTACATTTAATTTGATTTAATAGTTGTATTAAATAACAATTAAAAATTAAATCTATTAAATTTTTATTATAAAAGGAGACAGGTATGAGTGGAATAGATTCTATGAATGAATTTTATGTGCAAGAAAACATGCAGCTATTAGAGCAATTAGAAGAAATTTTACTTGTAGATCATTCAGATACTGGAGGATTGGCAAAGGAACAAATAGAAGAAATTTTTAGGGCTATGCATACAATAAAAGGTTCTTCTGCGATGATGGGATATGATAGTTTAACAACACTAACACATTGTATAGAAGATGTCTTTGATGAGATACGCAAAGGACTTGAGGTTTCTGCTGAAAAATGGGAACAAATAATAGATGTTGTATTACTAAGTATTGATTTTCTTAAAGAAGAAATTTCAAATATTCAACAGGGATTGCTTCCAGAATCAAGTATAGATGAGCTACATGATAAAGTTTTAAACTTATTAAAAGATAATGAAGAAGATAATGATGAGAATACATTAGATATGGATTTTAACTTAGTTGATGAAGAGATGAATCAGCAAACTAAAGAAGATAATGATGAAATTGAACTAATAGGCAGCGAAAAAAAATATTGTATAAAAGTATTATTTGAAGATGGGTGTGGAATGGAAGGCATAAGAGCTCTTGGTGTAACAACATCAATAGAAGATTTATGTACTATAAATGAAACCATTCCAGCAGATTTAATGGGAGATTGTGATGAAGAAATAATTAAAGACGGCTTTACTATGTATGTGAAAACAGAAAATGATAAGCCTTCGCTAGAAAAATGCCTTCAAGAAACAATGTTTTTAAAAACTTTGCAAATTACTGAAATTTCTAGAGCATCAAATAAAGTAGAAGAAATTGAAGAAGTTAATTTAAAGCCTGATGAAGAAGCCGAAATCGCTACTGATACTACAGAGAAAGAAATAGAAGTAGTAGAGAAAAATATAGAAATAAGTAAAATTAATGAAGATTTAAAGAGTGATAAAGATAATGCTAAAGAAGTTGAAGATAATAAAAAAGACAAAGTAACTCAAACAAAAAAAGAAAACAAAAATAGTTATTTAACAGTTAATATAGACAAGATAGATAGCCTTATGAATTTAGTAGGAGAAATAGTAACTACCGAATCGATGGTTGAAAAACAATCTCAATTAGAAAATTTTGATCCAGATAATTTTGAAAAACAAGCAAGAAGATTACACCAGTTAACTAATGAATTACAAGATGTTGTGATGTCTATTCGTATGGTGCCTATATCATCAACTTTTACTAAAATGCAAAGAGTAGTAAGAGATATGAGCAAAAAAACTGGCAAAAAAGTTGATTTAGTATTAATAGGAGAACAAACAGAAGTAGATAAAAATATATTAGAAAATATATCAGATCCTTTAATGCACATGGTAAGAAATAGCATGGACCATGGAATTGAAACACCAGAGGAAAGAAAAAATACAACAAAACCAGAGAAAGCAACAGTAACATTAGAAGCAAAAAATACTGGTGGAGATATTCTAATTATAATAAAAGATGATGGAAGAGGTTTAAATAAAGAAGCAATTGTGAAAAAAGCAATTGAAAAAGGAGTAACTAGTAAGAGCATTAATGAAATTAGTGATAAAGAAGCATACAATTTTATATTAGCACCAGGATTTTCTACAAAAGAAGCTGTAACTGAGTATTCAGGTAGAGGTGTAGGTATGGATGTTGTCTATACTAATATACGCAAGTTAAGAGGTTCAATTAGTATAGACAGTGAATACGGAAAAGGAACTACATTTATAATACGTATTCCACTAACATTAGCCATAGTAGATGGCATGAAAATAAAAAATGATGATGAAACATATATTATTCCTTCACTTAACATAAAAGAAGTATTTAGGTATGGAGCTTATGATATTGTTGAAAATCCAAATGGTGAAGAGCATAGTATTATCAGGGGAAATTGTTATAAAATTTGTAGGTTATCGAAAATTTTAGGATTAAGTGATTTTAAAAAAGATGATGGAATTATGATTTTGGTAGAATCTGAGATGGGTAATATATGCTTAATTGTAGACAGTATTTTAGGGCAGCAACAAGTTGTAATTAAACCAATACCTACAATACTAACTCAATTTAGAGGAGTACAATCTTATTTGGCGGGATGTTCTATTTTAGAAGATGGCTCGATTAGTCTTATACTTGATGTTAATGCTATGATACATAGATAAGATATACTAATACAAAAGGAGAAAGAATAAATGGATAAAAAAATAAAAGTATTAGTAATTGATGATTCGATTATATTTAGACGTGTTATATCTAAGTATCTTCAAGAAGATCCAGAATTAGAAGTAGTAGAAACAGCTAAGGATTCTTATGATGCAAGGGATAAAGTACTACAATATAGACCAGATGTATTAACATTAGATATAGAAATGCCAGGTGTTAATGGAATTGAATTTTTAAAGATTTTAATGAGTCAATGTCCAATACCTACAATTGTTATAAGTGGTGCTAATGACAAATGTTTTGAGGCTTTATCGGCTGGAGCAGTAGGATTTGTAGATAAGCCAACATCAAGTACTATGAACGAATTTGCAATAGATTTGGCGACTAAAATAAAGGAAGCATCAGTAGCTAAATTAGATATAAAAAGTAATTTTACAAAGGTTAGCAAACCAGTAGATCAAAAAATAAATTCTAAAAAAACAACTAATATAATAAGCAATAGTAATCAGATAATTGCCATAGGAGCATCTATGGGAGGAGTAGAGGCAATAGGAAAAGTATTAAAAGAATTGCCTCTAGGACTGCCTGGAATTGTTATTACACAACATATGCCTCCAGTATTTACAAAAAGATATGCGGAACGCTTAAATAGAGAGTGCACAATTAATGTAAAAGAGGCAAAAAATGGAGAAGTTATATTGCCAGGGAATGCATATATTGCTCCAGGTGGCTTGCAAATGGGTATCATAAAGAAAAATAATAAATTCTTAATTCAAGTTAAAGAAGGCGATAAAGTTAGTGGTCATTGTCCATCAGTTGATTATTTATTCGAATCTGTGGCAAATGAAGCTAAAGAAAAATCCATAGCAGCAATTTTAACGGGAATGGGATCTGATGGAGCAAGGGGATTATTAGAAATAAAAAAAGCTGGCGGATATACTATTGGTCAAAATAAACAATCATGTACTGTTTACGGTATGCCAATGGTAGCAAAGAATATGGGTGCGGTTATAAAGGAAACATCTTTAGATATGATTCCAAACGCAATACTAAATCAACTCAAAAGAAATGAAATGAGAAAATAATCTAAAGATTAGATAGAAAGAGGGTATATATGACAATTACTTGTGATAAATTAAATATATTTCGTGAAATTAGTAATATAGGATCTGGTAATGCATCAACATCATTAGCTACAATGTTAAATGAATTAGTGGATATTGGAATCCCAAATAGTGATATGATTGAACTTGATGATATTACTAAGAGTTACGACTCCCCAGAGGAATTAGTAGTAGGGACAGTTTTACAACTTTCAGGAGATATGGAAGGTTTCATCATGGTTATCATGAAAATAGATTCTGCTTTTAATTTACTTTCAAAATTATCAGGTAAAGAAATTAAATATGATAAAAATGATTATGAAGAAATGTGCAAAGAATTAAGCGCCATGGGAGAAATATGTAATATATTATGTGGAACATACTTAACAGCTATATCAGATATGACAAATTTAACTATAACCCCATCTATACCTCATTTTAGTATAGATATGGTAAGAGCGATAATGAACTTACCAATTTCATTATATGGGTTAGATTTTAGTTCAATATTATGTATTGAAACAGACTTTTTTACTCAAGATTATGATATAGAAGGAAAGTATTATTTTATTCCTAACGTATCATCATGTACTAAATTATTGTCATCTTTAGGCTTTGCTGTTTAGGATTATATAATGGAAATGGTAGGAATAGCAGAGTATAAGATTGTAAGAGAACCACAAAAAATTATGACTATAGGACTAGGATCATGTTGTGGTGTAGTTCTTTATGATGAGATAAATAAAATAGCAGGATTAGTGCACATTTTACTTTCTAACTCTCAAAATGAAAAAATGCTAGTAAACAAAGCAAAGTATGCTGATACAGGAATAGTTGCATTATATGAAGATATGAAAAAACTAGGAGCAAATTCCAGATTTATTAGAGCAAAGTTAGCAGGCGGTGCGCATATGTTTAACTTTAATAATTCATCAAGTAGTGTATTCACTATTGGTGAAAAAAATGTAAAATCATGCAAAGAGACTTTAGCCAAACTAAATATTCCAATTATATCAGAAGATACATTAGGTACTTGTGGAAGAACAATTGTATTTGATACAAGAACTAATAAATTGCACGTAAAAAGTGTTGGTAAAGGTGAAAAGTTAATTTAATTAATAAGGGGGGCAGTATCTATGTATGCAAATGATGTAGAAGCAGAAAATAGAATAGATGATTTGTATATGGTTTTCGTCGTGAATAATCAAAAGTATGCACTATCATCCAAATACATTATAGAAATTATAGAAATGTTACCAATAACAAAGGTACCATTCCTTCCAAAATACATGAAAGGTATTATAAACTTAAGAAGTACTATTATTCCAGTTATGGATGCTAGAATGAGATTTGATATAGAGCCTATAAATTATGATGAAAGGACTTGCATAATTATAATTGAAAATAATAATGACAAAATAGGATTAATAGTAGATACAGTAAATGAAGTAATTCATATTTCACCAGAAAAAAACATGAATATGGATTCTAATCAAGATGAAGGAAAGAGTAACTTTATAAAATCTGTTAGTGAAATAAATAATGATGTGCAATTAATACTAGATTGTGATTCATTAATGAAGATAGTCGAGGAAAATAATTATGCAGTTGACAGATAGAGATTTTGCAAGGCTGAGAAATTTCATGTATAATAATTATGGTATTAATCTTGAAAACAAAAGGACATTAATAGAAACAAGACTACTAATGATAGTTAAACGATTAGGATTTTCTGATTATAATAGTTATATAGATAATTTGATGAAAGATAAAACAGGTGAACAAGTATCAATATTAGTAGAAAAATTAACTACGAATTATACATATTTTATGCGTGAAGAAATGCATTTTGAATTTTTAAAAGAAAATGTATTAATTCCAAGTTTAAAAAGACCGCCACTTGGAGGGTTAAAAATTTGGTCAGCAGCCTCATCAACAGGTGAAGAGGCTTATTGTATTTCCATGTTAGCATCAAGTGTTTTAGGTGTTAATTCAAGTCAAAGAATAGCTATAACAGCATCTGATATATCAAATAAAGTACTAAAACAAGCTAAAGATGGAATTTACTCAAATGATAAAATAGAGAAATTACCATCAGCATGGGTAAAAAATTATTTTAAAAAAATAGATGAAAAAAATTATGAGGTAAATCCAAACATAAAAAAGTTAGTAGAGTTTAAATATTTTAATTTGAATAATAATTTAGGCTGGGGTAAGTCCAAATATGACGTTATTTTTTGTAGAAATGTAATGATTTATTTTGATAATATTACAAATCAAAAATTAATTAATAGATTATGTGATTCTCTAAAACCGGGAGGATATTTAATAATTGGAATGTCAGAAAGTTTATCTAATTTAAAAACTGACTTAAAAAGAGTAAAACCATCAGTATATAAAAAAAATAAGGTATAGTTTTTGAATCCTAAAAGAATTAAAATATAAGTATGAATAAGTTACAAAATGTATTTGAAACAATGGAGGAAAGTTATGAAAAGAGTATTAATAGTTGATGATGCAGCTTTTATGCGTATGACAATAAAAAATATGCTTTCAAATTATGAGTATGAAATAGTAGGAGAAGCAGAAAATGGATTAGAAGCTGTTGAAAAATACAAAGAATTAAGTCCAGACATAGTTACAATGGATATAACTATGCCTGAACTTGACGGAATACAAGCTTTAAGAATGATTAAAAAATTAAATCCCGGAGCATCAGTTGTTATGGTTTCAGCTCTAGGACAAGAAGCAAAAATGAAAGAGGCTATTATATATGGCGCTAAAGGATTTATAGTAAAACCTTTTAAAGAAGAAATACTTTTAGGTGCATTATCAAAGTTATAAGAAATTTATATAAAATAAATATAATGCAAAAACTATATGATACTATAGGTTGATTTATGTAAAATAAGTTGATCTATAGTATTTTTAGATTTAAATTAATTTAATATTTTAACAAGGTTATAAATACTAATTGTAGATAAATAAGGAAACAATAATATTAAAATTTTAAAATTAAAATATTATTCTAAGATAAAGCCTTGCATTATCATACATGTTGAGATTTCAACATTTAGTGAGATTTACAAAACAGTCGTTTTTTTGACAGATTGTGAGAAATAAAGTATAATAACCAATGTATTTAAAAAGAATAAGAGGTGGATAAAGTGGATAAGATTAAAATTCAACCTGTATTGGTTGGTGGAGATATAAACTGTTATTCTGTGGCTAGAGCTTATCATGAGGCTTATGGAGTAAAGTCAATAGCTTTCGGGAAGATGTTACTTGGAGCAACTAAGGACAGTAATATAATAGATTTTAGAGTTGATCCTAATATGGGAAATAAAGAAGAGTTTATAAAAGTTTTATTAAAAACTGCAGATGAACTAGCTGAACCAAACAAAAAGCTTATAATTCACGGATGTACTGATGAGTATGCAGAATTAATAATAGATTATAGAGATGTATTATCAGAAAAGTATATAGTACCTTATATAGGTGCTGAGCTTAAAGATAAGTTAATAGAAAAAGAATTATTTTACAATATGTGTGAAGAATATGGATTAGATTATCCAAAGACATATATATACAATAAAGGTGATGAGATAGGCGACTTTGGATTTAACTATCCAGTTATATTAAAAGCATCTGATAGTATATCATTCTTCCAAAATGCTTTTGAAGGAATGAATAAAGCATACCTTATTCAAGATGAAGAAGAATTTAAAAGAGAAATAGAAAAAATATATTCTCATGGTTATAAAAAATCTATGATAGTTCAGGATTTCATACCTGGAGATGACTCACACATGAGAGTTTTAACTTGCTACTCAGATAAAAATGGTAAAGTCAAAATGCAATGTTTAGGACATGTTCTATTAGAAGAACATACTCCAAAAGGAATAGGAAATCATGCTGCAATAGTAACAGAGTATGATGAAGAAGTTATGACTAAATTCAAAAACTTCTTAGAAAGTATTAACTACACAGGGTATTCAAACTTTGATATAAAATATGATACAAGAGACAATAAATACAAAGTATTTGAAATAAACTTAAGACAAGGTAGAAGTAACTATTATGTGACATCGTCAGGAAATAACATAGCTAAGTTCGTTGTAGAAGATAGAGTTAACAACAAAGAGCTAGACTTAAAAATACAAAAAGAACCGTTCTTCTGGAGATGTATACCAAAAGAAGTAGTATATAAATATGTAAAGAGTCAAGAATTAGTAAATAAATGTAAAGAATTAGATGCTGCAGGAAAATCTGCTACATCATTTGGATATGAAGCTGACTTAAAAGGAAACTTCAAAAGAAGATGGTATATATTCTTATACCATGTAAATCAATTTAGAAAATTTAAAAAATACTGTAAGTAGATTGGTGATAATATGAATAATATAACTGTAGGTGTTTTAGGTGGCCTAGGACCTATGGCCTCTGTGTATTTCTATGAAATGGTAGTAAATATGACAGAAGCAAAGACTGACCAAGAACATGTGGATATGGTAATAACAAATAGAGCAACTACACCGGATAGAACAGCTTTTATAGTAGGAAACTCTGATGAAGATCCATCAAAGGTATTAATAGACGATGCAAAAAGATTAGAAAAATATGGTGTAGACTTTATTGTAATAACATGTAATACAGCACATTATTTCTATGAAAAAATAGTTAATGGAGTTAGTATACCTTTAGTAAATATTGTAGAGGAAACAATTAAACATGCTAAAGCTACTAATCATAAAAAATTAGGTATTCTTGCTACTACTGGAAACATTAAAACTAGTTTATACCAAAACATGTGTAAAAAGTATGATATAGAATATTTAGTATTAGATGAAAATAGACAGTCTAAAGTGATGGAAATAATTTACGATGATATAAAAAGTGGAAAACCAGCTGATATGGATAAGTTCAATTCTATAGTAGATTATTTAAAGGAAAATAATTGTGATGGAGTTATTCTTGGATGTACAGAGTTATCTATATTAAAAAATGATAATAAATTAGATGGAGATTTTTATATAGATTCCCTGGAAGTCCTTGCTAGAGAAACTATATTAAGAAGCGGAAGAAAACTAAAATAGAGTAGTTAACCTACTCTATTTTTAAAAATCAGAAAGGAAGTATATTATGAAGTTATTTAAATTAATGGAAGATGTAAGTTTTACATCTAACTTACCTTTAGAAAAAATAGATGAAGTTGAAATAAAAGATATATCATATAACTCTAGAAGTTGTAAAGAAGGATTTATATTTGTTGCTCTTGTAGGTGAAACTGTAGATGGGCATAAATTTGCAAAAAATGCTTATGACAATGGTGCTAGAGTATTTTTACTACAAAAAGGAATAGAGTCTAGTAAATATGCTATGGAACTACCAAATGATACAGTGAAATTATTTGTGGAAGATACAAGAATAAGTTTATCAAGAATATCACATAACTTTTTTGGACAACCATCTAACTCACTAAAAGTAATTGGTGTTACAGGAACTAAGGGAAAAACAACTATAACTAATTATATTGCAACTGTTTTAAATGAATCGGGAGTTAATACGGGTGTAATAGGAACAAACGGAACTTTCTTCAATGGAACTTATGAAGTTACAGAAAATACAACTCCAGAAAGTTATGAGTTACATAGAATATTTAGAAAAATGTTGGATAATGGTGTAACATGTGTATCTATGGAAGTTTCTTCTGGTGGAATAATGCAAAATAGAGTAGAGGATGTAGATTTTGATGTGGCTATATTCTCTAATTTATCACCAGATCACATAGGACCAAAAGAGCATCCAACATTTGAGCATTATTTACAATGTAAGGCAAGATTGTTTAAAATGGCTAAACATGGGATTATTAATACAGATGATGATTATGCAAAGGATATAATAAATGCAGCAACTTGCGATGTGGAGACTTTTGGAATAGAAAATAATGCAGGCTTAACTGCTAATAATATAAGATATTCAAAAGAAATAGACTCACTAGGAGTGAGTTTTGACTGCAATACAAAAGAAGAAACATTCCCATGCTTTATATGCTCTCCAGGAACTTTTAGTATTTACAACGCATTAGCAGTTATAGCAGTTTGTAAATATTTAGATGTAAAAAGAGAAATTATGATAGATGCACTAAAAAGTGCTAAGGTAAGTGGTAGAGTTGAAGTTTTACCAATACTTCCTTATGCTACTGTAATAGTCGACTATGCTCACAATGGTGTTAGTTTAGAGAATATATTACAAACCCTTAAGAACTATGAACATGAAAGATTAATATGCTTATTTGGTTCAGTAGGTGGAAGAACTGAAATAAGAAGAAAAGAATTGGGAGATGTGGCTGCTCGTGAATGTGATTTAGCAATACTTACAGCAGATAACCCAGACTTTGAAGATCCGATGAATGTTATAAATGATATAGCCGAATCTTTTGAAGGTTCTTCTTGTGAAGTAATAAAAATAGCAAATAGAGAAGAAGCAATAAAACATACTATTAGAAATGCAAAAGAAGGAGATATGATAGTACTTGCAGGTAAAGGCCATGAAAAATACCAATTAATAAATGGAGAAAAATTACCTTTTGATGAAATAGCAATTGCAAAAGATGAAGCAAAAAAAGTAATAGAAGAAAAACAATTATTAGCTTAATGAATAATTTATAATATAAAAATATTAAAGGCATTACATTTATGTAATGCCTTATTTACATGCAAAGGTATTAAAAATCATCTAATTTGTGAATGATTTTAATTAATTATTATTTATATAGTAAAATAGGCACAAATATACTATGGTGAAATTAATTTTTGAAAATTCTTATGATATCATTAAATTAATTAGAAAACAAAATTAGTCATGGCACCTTGATTTATTCAATCCTTGACCAGTTACATAAATTATTTTATTTATTGCAGTGTCAGATAAAAATACAATTTCTGATGGTCCTCCTTTCAAATTTTCACCCGTCAACTTTAAACCTTAGAGTTTTCTATGTAAGAAATATCTAGATTTCTTCTGAAAATTCTATTAGTAGTTTTATCCTTAGCTTCCACAGTAATTTTATTACAATTAATAAAATCTAAAGGAGTATTGTTTGGAGTTAAATTATTGTTGAAGTAATCTAAAATATAATCTATAGTACAATCTCTCAAAGTAATTAATTCCTCATTGGTCTTATCATTAGATATAGAAACTAACTTATCAAATATTTCTTTGAAAATTTCTTCATTTAAAACATTATCTTTAATCATATGTATGGTTGACTGTGGGAAAATAATCAACAAACTTGTTGTTGATGGTCAAGTTTATGGAGCATTAGCTCAAGGAATCGGTCTTGCATTGACAGAAAATTTAGAAAAGCATACTACATTAGTTAAATGTGGTATACCACAAATAGAAGATATACCAGATGATTTAGAAATATATTATGAAGAAGCTGAAAGACCAGATGGACCTTATGGAGCTTCTGGAGTTGGTGAAGGACCATTAGCAGCGCCTCACCCAGCTATATTAAATGCTATATTTAACGCTACAGGAGCTAGAATAACTAAGGTACCAGCTACTCCAGATGTAGTTAAAGAAGCATTAGAAGGATTAGAAATTGGAGCAAATGCTTAAATAATAAGTATGGCTTGTGAGGAAAAATGTAAAAGTCAATGTAAAAGAAAAGATCTAGGTAATTCTATAAATATTAGACAACTTGAACTGGCATGTATGAACTATGGTAAAGAAGTAAAGGCAAGAGTTTTATTAAAACCTAATAAAGAAAGAAAAAGTTATAATATTTGGGACGAGTTTAAGTGGATTAAGTTGTGCAATAGAATTAAAAAACAAGGGTTACTTTGTTGATTTATATGAAAGCGAAGAAATATTAGGTAAAAATATATATTATTTATGATTATATTAATGATAAACGATTGAAATTTATTGGAAATAACGATGAAATAGCTATAGATGATCCATGTACTGTTAGATACGATTATGAGTTGCAAAATCAGGTGCGAGAAATAGCAAAAAAACTTGGGTTTAATCTAAAAGAGTTGGATTATAACGGAGAAATAACTACTTGTTGTGGATATGGTGGACTTACTTGTTTTTCTAATAAGGAATTAAAGGAAAATATAGTTCTATCAAGAATTAAAGAAAATAAACTAAATTATTTAACTTAGTGTATAAATTGTAGAGATAGTTTTTTAAGCCAAAATAAAGAAGCTAAACATATTTTGCAATTAATATACAATTTTGATGGTA
Organism: Terrisporobacter mayombei; assembly: GCF_020748465.1. Classification (GTDB taxonomy): domain Bacteria; phylum Bacillota; class Clostridia; order Peptostreptococcales; family Peptostreptococcaceae; genus Terrisporobacter; species Terrisporobacter mayombei. The sequence goes on along the minus strand of NZ_JAHZMP010000012.1, from coordinate 18,410 downwards.
AAAATAAAAAACCTAATATTTCTGAAAGAAGGTACAACAGAGTTCAATTAAAATTAGATTTAACACAGGAAGAAGATAAGACTAATAAATATAATATTAACTTAATTATGAGTAGTGATTTGAAAGAAGAGCTAGAAGATAAAATGATTTTATACAAAAATATTGAAGATACAATAAAACATGCAGAAGAAACTAAGGTAAAATTCTTTAACAAATCAAACAATCATAATTTGGACTATTATAGAATAAAAAACGTTACATTTTTGGTTGAGTATACCATTGAAGGAGGTAAATATTTAGTTTATAACGCATATAGTCATAGAATGAAGATAGAGGTGAATTAAATGAAAGAAAATAATGATGACTTTTATAATTACTCAAGTGAGTCCATGATTTGTGCAAAATGTAATGTGCCCCTTGAAAGGGAAAAAGTAACTCTAGAGTATTTAGGCAGTAGCTCTCCTGTTGAGCTACCAAAATGTCCAAAATGCAATAATATATTTATAGACGAGAGTCTAGTATATTCAAAAATGCTGAGAGTAGAAAAGGCTTTGGAAGATAAATGATTAATAAGAGGGATATATTTAGCCTAGGCGGTTTAAATCTTGCAAATGAAATAATAGAAGGGTACAAAATAAAAGAGGAAGTTAAAGTGCTAGATGTAGGCTGTGGGAGTGGATATTCAGTTAATTATTTGACTGAAAAGGGATTCGATGTAACAGGAATCGACTTCTCAGAAGAAGTTATTAATTTAGGGAAGGAAAGATATAAAGATATAAATATTAAAGTTATGGATGCAAATAATCTTGATTTTTTAGAAAATTATTTTGATTTAATTTTATTTGAATGCAGCTTATCAGTTATGAAAAATCCAGAAAAAATACTAGAAAGTTGTAAAAAGCTTTTGAAAAAAAATGGCATAATTCTACTAAGTGACTTTTTCTTTAAGCAAACAAATATACATGATGATACATATACTCTTAATTACTGGAATAAATTGTTTGCAGATTTAAATTTTCAAACTATTATATTTCAAGATAAATCACAAGAATGGAAAAATTATCTTGGAATGGTTCTTTGGGAATATGGAGAGCTATCAGGATTACTTAGGGGAAATCAAAATAATAAAATAAATAATGATATTTTAAAAAAAGAAACAGGATACTTTTTAGTGATACTTAAAAAAAGGGATTGATATTATGGATGCATTATATATGGAAATGCTGGAATTATAATCTAAGAGGTATTATTGTAATGAAAATTATTTTAGACTTAGAAGGAAAAGAAAACCCTGATTTAATTAGAGCCATGGGAGGATTAATAGGAGGTTTAGGTTTTAATCAAAAAATATGTGGAGCTCTTACAGGAGGTGTATGTATCTTAGGATACTTTGCTTCAAAGGGTGAAGATTAAGAAGAATTTTGTTTTAGCTAGCATAGTGAGTAGTACTGGCTCTACGTCTAGATCAAAAGGGACTCAAATGATAATAAGAGAATATGGTTCCGTATTCTCCACAGTAGGAGGGGGCAAAATGGAAGCATCTTGTATTGAAAAAAGTGTAAGTTCAATTAAAAATAAAGAATCTTTTATTTATGAGTTTAATTTAGATAATAAAGATGCTAATAGATCAGAAATGGTTTGTGGTTGAAATGGAGAAATTCTTATAAATTATATGGGCTGTAACGACAATAATAACTTATCAATTATGAAAAAAGTAACTGAAGCTATAAAAAATCACAAAAAAGGATGGATAGTTACAGTTTTAAGAAAAGAAAAAATGTTATTCATTGATGATAAAAATAATCTGACTGGACAATATTCAGTAAGTCAATTAATGAAAAATAAATTAGAAAATGGAATTGAAAGATTAAGTATTCACTCAGATGCTATTGATGATGAAAAATTTATTGTACAAAAGGTTCATACTATGGGAAAGGCTTACATATTTGGAGCTGACCATGTATCTAAATAAACAGTAACAATTTTAGATATAATAGAATTTGAAACTGTAGTTTTAGATGATAGAAGTGAATTTGCAAATAAAGAAAGTTTTCCAAGCTCTAAGACTATAGTGTTAGATAGTTTAGAAGAAATAGGTGATATAGGTATAGATGATGACAGCTATATTTTAATAATTACAAGAGGTCATTTATATGATTATAACGTACTTAATTGAGCATTAAAAACAGATGCGTATTATATAGGAATGATAGGTAGTAAATCAAAGATTAATATGACCTATGAAGAACTTAAAAAGGATGGTTTTAAATAAGAAGATTTTAAAAGAGTTCATGCTCCAATAGGAATAAAGCTAGATGCAAAAACTCCAGTAGAAATAGCAGTAAGTATAGCAGGTTAGTTTATAAATAAAAGGGGAGCAAAAGAAAGAAGATTGAAAAAATGAAGATAAGTGGATTAATTGTTGCTGCAGCCGGGAAAACTTACAGATGATGAGTATAAAGTTATGAAGACACACTCTGAAAAAGGATATAGGTTAGCTAGTCTTTTACCAGAAATAAGTTGCATCTCTAGAAAAATTTTAACTCATCATGAAAGATGGGATGGCTTAGGCTATCCTTTAGGATTGCAAAAATATGAAATACATATATTATCTAGGATAGTATATGTAGTGGATTCCTTCGAATGTTATAGCAAAGGTAGAAGTATACAAGAGGCTATAGGGGAGTTTAAAAGATGTTCAGGATCACAATTTGATCCACAAATAGTCCGTGTATTTACTCAAATTATACTTAAACGTAATCTAGATTTTTTTCATAAATAAAAAAATATGGGTGTGAGATGAAGAAATACGCAAAACTTATTTTAGTGATTGCACCTTTCATAAATATTGGATTTGTAATTAGTTATCATATAATCAATTTGAAAATAATAAAAAATCCTAGCTGAATAATAGCTAGGATTTTTAAATGCTCATATTTCCATAAATGCTATATTTATTAATGAAAATTTGATACTATATATTTGTATAATATTATCAAAAATAGTAAAAATAGCAAAATAAAAGTTTTTTATATATAGAGGGGGATTAAATTTATGATTAACAATATCATAAGTGATAGGAGTTTAATAGAAAAAGAAAAGAAACTATTTGAAAAAATAATATTTTTTGTATTATTAGTTTGTTGTATTTATATTTTTAATATATTTTCTAAGATAGGGGAAGAAAAATCTTATTTAGAATCCACTTTATTTTTTATAAGAAGTTTTAGCTCGATACTATCAGTATTGGCTTTTGGGAGTTGTTTGATTTCTTATAATAGGTTGAAAAAAGATAGTATTTTTGTTATATCTTTAATGTATCTAGGATTATTTGTAGGAATAGTATCTGGTCAAATAGATTTTCTTAGCTTTTATTATGAAGAATATAATTTATTTAGTTATACTACTGTATCTACATCTATTCTTAGAATTTTTTTGCTGATAATAGCTATAATTCCTAAAAGTAAAATTAAAACAGTAATTATTAATAATAAAAAAATATCAATTATATTTGTAATTTTATCTACTATAATATTTGATGTGATAGAAAAAAATCTTAACTTTCTTCAATATTTTTATAGTACGGATTTTTTTATAATGTACAATTATTTTCTAACAGTAATATATTTCATATCAGCAGCAAGACTACTTGCTATAGGTATTAAAGAAAAGGAATATATATTTGTAGTATTAGCTTCTAGTATTTTTATGCTAGCTATTAAGGCAATTTATGCAGTATATGCGGTAAATACAACGTCATTTTATGTTAAGTTAACGTCAGTGTCTATTACGTATATAATATTTTTAATTATTATTGCTGGTTCTTTTATTGAGTTATATTTATACATAAATAGAACAAAAATACTAAATGAAAATTTAAGTCTTTTTTATAATTTAACTGATAATCATAAGCATAGTTTTATGTTTATTTGTAAAGAAGATGGAGAAATAATATATTGTAATAAGAAGTTTAAAGAATATTATAAAATTTATTCTCCTGAAGATGCAAAAAGAGTAAAGCTATCCTTTGCAATATTAGTAAATAAACTAGAGAATAGGGATGAAATTATAAAAAGCATAAATACTAAAGGGGTATGGAGAGGAATAATTAAAAACCAAGATGAAAGTAGATCCGTTGATTGCTCATTACAAGTTATAGAAACTTTTGATTCCAGCAAAGAGTATGTTATAACTTATATGGATGTATCAAAATTAATACGTAAAGAATTAGAGTTAGAGAAATTGAAGGTATACAATAAAGAGAAGACTGAATTTATGTCTAACATATCTCACGAGCTTAGAACTCCAATAAATATTTTTTACTCAACAATTCAACTTCTTGATATTTCTCTAGTAAAATCAGATAAAGATTTTAAGGATATGTATAGAAAATATAGGAAAACTTTACATGTAAATTGTAAGAGAATGTTAAGATTAATTAATAATGTGGTTGATATTTCGAAGATAGAAACGGGAATATTAAAAGGTAAGTTTGATTATTATAATTTAATTGCCATAGTAGAAGATGTAACTTTATCTGTTGTAAATTATGCTCAACTAAAATTTATCAATATACAGTTTGATACTAACGAAGAAGAATTTATAGCAAAATGTGATCCATCTATGATAGAAAGAGCCTTGTTAAATTTACTTTCAAATGCAATAAAATTTACGCCTGAAAATAAAAATATTTATGTAAATGTATATGTTAATGATGATTTTGCAGAAATAAATATAAAAGATGAAGGTATTGGAATATCAAAGAGTGATAAGACTGCTATATTTGAAAGATTTGTTCAAGCAGATAAATCATTGACTAGAGAGAATGAAGGTAGTGGAATAGGATTAAGTATAGTAAAATCTATAATTGACCTTCATGATGGATATATTAGTGTTGAAAGTAAAGTTGGAGAAGGTAGTACTTTTAAAATAATACTTCCAAATAGATGTGATGAATGTATTGATTACAAAATATACGATATAAGTAATTACAACACTGAATTGGAACTATCAGATATATATGAAATATTAGTATAAAAATCCCCAAATTGGGGATTTTTTATTGCTATAAACTTAAATGATAACAAAGAAAGTGTATTTTATGAAGAAAAGAGTAGAGATAAAAGTATTTTATTATCTGACAAAATTATAACTGTATTTTTGTTTTTTAATATAGTTATAATTTTCTTGACCATAAAAAAAATGGATGGTATAATAAAATCACAAAATGATAATGATTATTATTTATAATAATTAATGATAATTAATACTGAAACAACAAGGAGACATTGACGTGAAAAAAATAAAAGTATTAGCAGTGTTAACATTAGCACTTACAACATTCGGATTAATAGGTTGCTCATCAAATGAAGCAGAAAAACAAGATAAAGATACAAGAGTAGTTGAGACAGTAAAAGGAGAAGTAAAGATACCAACTAAACCCAAAAAAATAGTAGATATATCAGGAAGTAGTGAAGAGTTATTATTACTAGGACAGACTGTAGTAGGTACGGCTAACGTGGATTCTTATGATACAGAAAATGTACCATCATATATGAAAGACCTATTAGGTGATGCGAAAGTAGTTGGACATTCCATGATGGAAACAGCAGATATAGAAGCAATACTTGCATTAGAACCAGATTTAATTATAATGGCACCAAGACAAGAAGAAATATATGACCAACTAAAAGAGATAGCACCTACAGTTATGTTAGAAGATAAATCAAATAATTGGGAAGCAAAATTAACAGATGTAGCTAAGCTATTCGGGCAAGAAGATAAAGCTAAAGCTTGGTTAGATGCTTATTATAAAAAAGCTGAAGAATTAGGTAAAGAGATAAAATCAGCTAAGGGTGAAGATGCTACATACTTAACAGTTTTATCAAGTTCAGGTTCATTTATGGTATTTAGTGAAGGTGGAATCGGAACAGTTTTAAAAGAAGATATGAAATTACCTCAGCCAACTAATATGCCTAAGCAAGATAGCATAACTCTACCAACTGTTACTATGGAAGGATTATCAGAAATAGATGCTGACCACATAATAGTAATAGCAACTCAGTCAGATAAAGCTGATCTAAAAGCTAGTTCAGTTTGGTCTGAAATAAGAGCAGTAAAAGAAGGAAATGTAACTATATTAAATGCAAGTCCATACTTCTCTCAAGCTTACAATCCAATAGGAAGAGAATTAATACTAGAGTCTATTAAAGACTCTGTTATAAAATAATAAATCAAGTGGGTGGGGATATGATTTAATTTCCTCACCTTCTTTAATTTTAGTCAATAAATAACGATAAATCCAATGAATATCATTGGAGCTATAAACTAAGAAAATCTTATAAGGAGGAGAGTAAGTGGGTAAGAGTAAAAAGAAAAAAATAGCATTAATAATGATGATACTTGGAATCATACTACTTCTAGGTGGTATAGTAGTTTCAATATCACAGGGTGCTAAAAATATAGATATCGGAACCATAATAAGTAGTATTTTTTCTGATAAAAATTATATAAATACAAAAATAATTAGAGATGTGAGAATACCGAGGGCTATAGCAGCCGCATTAGTTGGTGGTTTTTTGGCTGTGTCTGGAGCTATAATGCAAGGTATTACGAGAAATCCTATAGCTGAACCATCTGTGATGGGTATTACTCAAGGAGCTACTTTTATGATAGCTGTAGCTTTAGTTTTACAAAGAATTTATCCTAACTTAGTTATTAATAGTTTTACCAAAATGATATTTGCATTTTTAGGAGCTAGCATAAGTGGGCTTTTAGTTTACTTTATAAGTTCAAGAAGTATTAGAAAAGTTGATCCTGTAAAATTAGCTTTAGCAGGAACTGCAATGGGAACTTTGTTAATTTCACTGGCCATGGGGATTTCTATGTATTTCAACTTATCACAAGAGTTAAGTTTCTGGATATCTGGAGGACTTACATCAGCTAAGTGGGAAGGTGTCAATTTACTTCTAATTGTAGGTGGAATAGGATTTGTTGCAGTAATGATAATGGCACCGAAGATTACAATATTAAGTTTAGGTGAAGAAGTAGCTATAGGATTAGGGCAAAAAACTAACTTAGTAAGATTAGTATCTTTAATAATTGTAATAGCACTTATAGGGGCATCAGTTTCAGTAGCTGGAAATATAGTATTTGTGGGACTTATAGTTCCTCAAATAATAAGAGGAATTATAGGGTCAGATTATAAATATATAATTCCATTATCAATGTTATTTGGATCAATTTTATTAGTATATAGTGATATATTAGCAAGAATGATTAACCCTCCTTATGAGACACCAATTGGATCTTTAACAGCATTGCTTGGAGTTCCAATATTTATTTACCTTGTGAGAAAGGAGAGTTAATAATTTATGAAAAAGAACAAGAAATATTTATTAGTTACAGGAGTATTATTAAGTTTAATATTAATCACATTTTTAGTTAGTTTAAATATGGGATCACTATCAATAGAACCTTTTGAGGTAATAAAAACTTTTTTAGGACAAGGATCTAAGTCACATGAGATTGCTATATTCAAATTGAGATTACCTAGAATTGTAATTGCCATATTAGTAGGAAGTGCTTTAGCTACTGCAGGTACAATTTTACAAGGTGTTACTAAAAATGATTTGGCAGACTCAGGAATACTTGGTATAAACTCGGGTTCAGCCTTATTTGTAGTAATGTATATTTATTTTATGAATGGAAACGTATATGACGGTGTAAGTAATTTAACAATCTTCACTATGCCAATAGTAGCTTTAACAGGAGCACTATTTGCGGCTTTTTTAATTTATATACTCGCATGGAATAAGGGAATAAGCTCTTCAAGGTTATTGTTAATAGGTATAGGAATAAATATAGCATTTACTTCATTACTTACAATCTTCCAACTAAAATTTACTACACAAGAATTCAACAGAGTAATGGCTTGGACTTCGGGAAGTATTTGGGGCTCTAACTGGAAATATGTAATGGCTATTTTACCATTTATCATAATATTAATGTCACTTACACTTTGTAAATCTAGATATTTAGATGCTCTAAATCTAGGAGATGAAGTAGCTACGGGGTTAGGAATAAAAGTAGAAAAAGAAAGAAGAAAATTAATAATGTATGCAGTTGTATTATCAGGTGTGTCCACTTCTGTAGCGGGAAGTATAGGATTTTTAGGACTTGTTGCGCCTCATATAGCCAGGAAGTTGGTAGGTCCAAAGCATAGTAAATTAATTCCTACGGCAGCACTTATAGGTACTTTATTTTTATTAGTTGGAGATACCATATCAAGAAATATAATAGCACCTATGGAAATTCCAGTGGGAATAGTTGTAGCTATAATAGGTGTACCATACTTTATTTATTTAATGTTATCAGAGTAGAAAGAGGGAAAAATTATGACAGCTATAAGTACTAAAAATTTAAATATATCTTACGGAAATTTGGATATTGTTAAAGAATTAAATTTAGAAATACCAAGTGGAAAAATAACTACTATAATAGGTGCCAATGGTTGTGGTAAATCAACAATTTTAAAAACTATTGCAAGAATATTAACACCTAAAAGTGGTGACATATTTATAAATGAAAAAAATATAAAAGAACAATCTTCAAAAGATTTAGCAAAAACTATGGCAGTACTACCTCAAAGTCCTCAAGCACCAAAGGGTCTTACAGTGGAAGAGCTAATAGCTTACGGAAGATTTCCACATCAAAAAGGTTTTGGAAGATTAAAAGAAGATGACGAAGATATAGTAACTTGGGCATTGGAAGTTACAGGAATAAAAGAATTTAGAGATAGACCAATTGAAGCTTTATCTGGAGGTCAAAGACAAAGAGCCTGGATAGCAATGGCTCTAGCTCAACAAACCGATATACTAGTGCTAGATGAGCCAACTACTTATTTAGACTTAGCTCATCAGCTAGAAGTATTAAACTTATTACAAGAACTAAATGAAAAACATAATACAACAATTGTTATGGTTATACATGAATTAAACAATGCAGCAAGATTTGCTCATCATATGATAGGGATCAAAAAAGGAAAAATAGCTTGTGAGGGAAGTGCTCATGAAGTAATGACAAAGGAAAATCTTAAAGAACTATTTAATATTGATGCAGAAATCGTGGAAGATCCTAGATCTAAAAAGCCTGTTTGTATAACTTATGATATGGTAGGATAGGAGCAATAATGAAAAATCAAGGAGCATTAAGACATGAAAATATAAGCAAACTACTGATTAAGTATTCAGTGCCTGCCATCCTTGCTATGATGGTTACTTCATTATATAACACAGTTGATAGGGCATTTGTAGGTTCCATGGAAAATGTAGGTGCCTTAGCTATATCAGGACTAGGAATTACAATGCCGCTATTTACCATACTTGGATCGTTTTGTGTTGCTATAGCTGTAGGAGGAAGTACCAATATATCTATTAAACTTGGAGAAGGAAATAAAGAAGAAGCAGAAAGAGTCATGGGAAGTACTGTGGCTTTAGAGTTAGCTGTGGGAATTATTATAGTATTAGTAGGAATCTTTTTTTTAGATAAGATACTTTATGCTTTTGGAGCAAGTGATGATACAATAAAATATGCTAGAGATTATATGAGTGTAATATTTGCAGGATCTTGGTTTAATCTACCTGGATTTGCGTTAAATAGTTGTATAAGGGGTGAAGGAAATCCAAAATTAGCTGCTAGAATGATGATAACTTCATGTGCTCTTAACTTAATATTGGACCCTATATTTATTTTTGGATTAGATATGGGGATAAAAGGAGCAGCTATAGGTACAGTAATTTGCCAGTTATTTATATTCATTTGGTCAACTTATTACTTTACTCTTGGGAAATCAAACTTAAAATTAAGAGTTAAGAATATAAGGCTAGATAAAAAATTAATAAAAATAATATTAGTTATAGCAGTAACACCATTTTTTATGGAGTTAGCTTCTGGGTCTATACACTTAGTTACAAATAAAGTATTAAAAATATATGGAGGAGATTTATCTATAGGTGCTATGACAGCAGTTACATCGATTTCACTAATGTTTTTAATGCCTATATTTGGACTAAGTCAAGGCATGCAAACTATAATTGCTTATAATTATGGAGCAAAACAATTAGGTAGAGCTAGAAAAACTCTTTTGCTGGGCATTTTATATGGAACAATAATTTTAATCATCGGATTTATTTTAGTTAAATTATTTCCAGAAGTTTTTGTTGGAATATTTACAAAAGATGAAAGTTTAATGAATATGGCAATTGAAGGAATGAATATAAATTTAGCTACATTACCTATAGCCGGAATTTCAATACTTGGTTCTGTTTATTTTCAATCTATAGGAGAAGTTAAAAAGTCTATGTTTCTAAGTTTACTCAGACAGGTAATTATATTGATACCAGTTATAATAATAGTTCCAAAGATGTATGGATTAAAAGGAGTATGGGCATCTCAGCCAATATCGGATTTTCTAGCTATGTTTATGGTGACAATATTCCTATACAAAGAATTTAAAAAGATAAAGTAAATTTAGCTAAATTATGAATAAAAAAAGACAAAGTTAATAATATTAACTTTGTCTTTTTTATTCATAATTAAAGAAAACTTAAACCTTATTATGAAATTCATTTTTTATCATGTATACATTAAAATATATACAAAAAACAACTAGTAAAAGAATGTTCATACAAAAAAATACAAGAAATTATAAAATATATCATTTTTTTACAGAAAAAAACAATGAATATTATATTAATTACATGAATTATGTAAGTTTTGCAAGTAAATTATCTAAAAATGTAAATCACCAGATATTGACTTTGATTTAGGGCTAAATTAATATTTAAGTAAATAAAAAATATCAATAATATGAAAAAATAAACAAATGTAAAAAAAACATTGTTAATGTATAAATTAAACAAGAAAGAAAGGGGAGAGAATATGGACACAGCAAAGTTTATTTTTAAACGTATTTTAATGGCTATTTTTACTATTTTTGTTGCAGCTACTATTACATTCTTTTTAATGAAGTTAGTACCAGGAAGCCCATTTGCTTCTGAAAAAACAAATGAAATAGCCCAACAAGCACTAAATGAGAAGTATGGTTTGGATAAACCAGTATTTGAGCAATACAAGATATATCTTCAACAATTGATACATGGAGATTTGGGAGTAAGTTATAAACTTCAAAGAAATGTACCAGTCACAACAATAATCAAGCAATCATTTCCTATATCTGCAAAAATTGGTGCAATGTCAATTATATTCGCAATACTATTTGGAATTCCATTAGGATGCTTATCCGCGTTAAAAAGAGAAAAATGGGAGGATAGTGTAATTCGTGTAATATCAACTTTAGGCATTGCAGTACCGTCCTTCGTAATTGCAACGGCGTCAATGTTGTTGTTTTCAATTCAATTAAAAATATTACCTACATATGGAATTAGTGGTCCTTCTAGTTACATACTGCCTGTCTTTACGTTGGGATTTTATCCTATGTGTTATATAACTAGGTTAATGCGTTCAAGCATGTTAGATGCTTTAGGTCAAGATTATATTAGAACTGCAAGAGCAAAGGGTATGTCTGAGTTTGTAGTTACATTTAAACATGCTCTTAAAAACTCATTAATACCAATTATAACATATTTAGGACCTTTAGTAGCATTTACTCTTGTAGGAGGATTTGTTGTAGAAAAAGTATTTAATATTCCAGGGCTTGGAAGGTATTTTATTAAGGCAATAGATGCAAGGGATTATAACCTGATAATGGGTACAACAGTGTTTTTGGCTGCGTTTATTATAATAATGAACTTGGTTTGTGATATCTTATACAAAGTGGTAGACCCTAGAATTAAGTTGGATGATTAGATAAGGGGGATAAATATTATGATTCTAGAAAAAAGTAAGAATTTTACATGTCAATTAAAATTATCTCCAGAAGACTTTATGCCAGTTTCTAAGCAGGATCAAGAAAGCTTAATTACTATGGGAGAAAATACAAGTTACTGGAAAGACGCATGGAGAAGATTAAAGAATAATAAAATAGCAATGATTTCTTTAATAGTAATATTACTATTTATTGTATTTGCATTTATAGGACCTTATTTAAGTCCTTATACATACGATCAGCAAATAAGGGGGCATGAAAATCTAACACCTTGTGCTGCGCATCCCTTTGGAACAGATAAGCTTGGAAGAGATTTATTAGTGAGAACTATGGTAGGAGCTAGAATATCACTATTAATAGGAATAGGTTCAGCTCTTATAGTATTAGTTATAGGATCTATCTACGGTTCTATTTCTGGTCTTATTGGTGGAAAAGTAGATATGGTAATGATGAGAATTGTTGAGATAATCTACTCTTTACCAGATATGCTAATCATTATTTTATTAAGAATAGTATTGCAAGAACCTCTGACGAAGGCTTTTGACTCTGGTGGTGTTTTTGGCCCTCTTCAAACCCTAGGGCCAGGTATTTTAGCCATGTTTATAGTTTATGGTTTGCTTTACTGGGTTGGTATGGCAAGAATAGTTCGTGGTCAAGTTCTGCAACTTAAAGAAATGGAGTATGTTAGTGCAGCAAGAGCTCTTGGTGCTAATAATAAAAGACTAATATTTAAGCATTTGCTTCCAAACTGTGTAGGTCAGTTAGTTGTAACAACTATGTTACAAATACCTTCAGCAATATTTACAGAAGCCTTCTTAAGTTTCTTAGGAATAGGTGTAAGTAAGCCTCTTGCATCACTAGGTTCATTGGCTTCAGATGCATTAGACGGAATAGCATCTTATCCATATAGATTAATGTTTCCAGCTATAGCAATAAGTATTATTATACTTGCATTTAACTTATTTGGTGATGGTCTAAGAGATGCCCTTGACCCAAGATTAAAGAAATAGGGGGGACGGTTATATGGAGAATACAATTACTAAAAAAGATGTATTATTAAAAGTTGATGGATTGGAAGTATCTTTTTTTACTCATGCTGGAGAAGTAAAAGCAGTTCGTAAAATATCTTATGACTTAAAATATGGTGAAGCTATGGGAATAGTTGGAGAAAGTGGAAGTGGAAAATCTGTAGCATCATATGCTCTTATGGGAATTATTCCAGACCCAGGTAAGATTATTGGTGGGAGTATTGATTTTCAAGACAAGGAAGTAACTACTTTACCAGAAGCTGAAATGTTAAAACTAAGAGGAAAAGAAGTGGGAATGATATTCCAAGACCCTATGACATCTTTAAATCCAATATTTACAGTTGGAAGTCAAATTGACGAGAGTCTAAAAAAACATACAGAGTTAGATAAAGAAGGTAGAAGAAAAAGAATAATTGAATTGTTTGAACTCGTTGGTATAAATCAGCCAGAAAAAAGACTAAAGCAATATCCTTATGAGTTTTCTGGAGGAATGAGACAACGTGCCATGATTGCAATGGCTCTTGCTTGCAATCCCAAACTACTAATAGCAGATGAGCCTACAACAGCACTAGATGTTACAATTCAAGCTCAAATAATTGAATTATTAAAAGAATTAAAAGAAAAAATCAATATGTCTATTATATTTATAACTCATGATTTGGGAGTTATATCAGAAATATGTGACAAAGTTGCTGTAATGTATGCAGGTAATATTATAGAAAGAGGAAGTATAGATGATATTTTTTATAATCCAAAACATCCTTATACTCATGGGTTATTAAAATCTATACCTAAAATAAATAATGATGCTCACGAAAGACTGATACCTATTGAAGGTAACCCTGTAGATTTAATCAATCCACCTAAGGGATGCTCTTTTGCTCCAAGATGTGAGCATTGTATGAAAGTATGCATGGAAAATGTACCTCCTGTTTACACAATTGACGAAAATCATGAAGTTAGCTGTTGGTTATTAGTGAAAGAAGAATTGGAAAAGGAGGAGTAAACCGTGGAAAATTTAAATGTTAATTTAGTTGAAATTACAGGATTAAAAAAATATTTTTCAGTTAAAGAAGGATTTCTTAAAACAAATTTTGTAAAAGCTGTGGATGATGTAACTCTTCATATAAAAAAGGGTGAAACTTTAGGGTTAGTTGGAGAAAGTGGATGTGGTAAAACTACCCTAGGTAGAACCATACTTAGACTTCATGAACCAACAGAGGGAAAAATCATTTATGACGGTGAAGATATTACTGGTGTAAATATGCATCCTTACAGAAGAAGAATGCAAATAATATTTCAAGATCCATATGCTTCGCTAGATCCTAGAATGACAGTGGGAGATATAATTGGAGAACCTCTAGACATTCATAAATTATATAAAAATAGACAAGAAAGACAAGAAAAAATTTATAATTTATTGGAAACAGTTGGATTAAATAAAGAGCATGCAAATAGATTTCCACATGAGTTTTCTGGTGGGCAAAGACAAAGAATAGGTATAGCTAGAGCCTTGGCTGTGGAACCAGAATTTATAGTTTGTGATGAGCCCATTTCAGCGCTAGATGTGTCTATACAAGCACAAATAGTAAACATGTTGGAAGATTTACAAAAAGAAAGAGGATTTACGTATCTATTTATAGCCCATGATTTATCAGTAGTTAAACATATAAGCAATAGAATTGGAGTTATGTATTTGGGACATTTGGTGGAACTTACATCAAGTAGTGAATTATACAATAAGCCTATGCATCCTTACACAAAAACATTATTATCAGCTATTCCAATCGCAGACCCTAAATCTAGTAGAGAAAGAAAACGTATAGTACTACAAGGTGATATACCAAGTCCTCTAAATCCACCAAGCGGATGCACTTTTAGAACTAGATGTCCATATGTAACTGAGGAATGTAAAAATTCAGCACCAGCATTGAAAGAATACGATAAAGGACATTTTGTAGCATGTCATAATATATAAAAAAATAAGATATATATTACAGAGGGTATATATATAAATTAATTAAAAAGGGGGAGCAATATGAAATTTAAGAAGAAATTAGCAGTCTTATTAGCATCAGCTTTAGCAGTATCTACAGCTTTAGTTGGATGTAGCTCAGGTAGTGGTGGATCATCGGGAGGAACAGAGCTGAGTGTCAATATTGGACCAGAGCCAACAACTATAGACCCAGCAAAAAACAGCGCAGTAGATGGAGCTACATTAATAAACCATGCTTTTGAAGGTTTAATGAAACAAGATAAGGATAATAAAATAGTAGAAGCTCAAGCAGCAAAATATGAAGTTAATAAAGAGCAAACAGTTTATACTTTTACACTTCGTGACGGTTTAAAATGGTCAGATGGTGAACCAGTAAAAGCTGAAGACTTTGTTTATGCATGGCAAAGATTAGTTAATCCAAAAACTGGAGCAGACTATAACTACATGATAGATATGGTTAAAAATGCTAATGAAATAATGGCAGGAAAGAAAAAACCAGAAGAATTAGGAATAAAAGCATTAGACAAAAAAACTGTAGAAGTAACATTAACAACTCCTACACCTTATTTCTTAGAAGTGTGTGCATTCCCTGCAACATTCCCAGTTAGAAAAGACATAGTTGAGAAAAATCCTGAGGATTGGTCTACAACGGAATCTACTTATATAGGAAATGGACCTTATGTTTTAAAATCATGGGAACATCAATCTAAAATGACATATGTAAAAAATAAAAATTACTACGATTTAGATAAAATAGGGCCTGATACTATAAACTTTGTGCTTATGGAAGATAAAAATACTATGTTATCAGCATTCAAAAATGGTGAAATATTATTTACTGATGATTTACCAAGTGAAGAAATAGATGCAATGAAAGACAAAGGACTAGTAATAGAAAAACAATTAGGAACTTACTTTGTATCTATAAATGTTAAAAAAGAAGTATTAGATAATGTAAAAGTAAGAGAAGCTTTAACTTTAGCATTAGATAGAGATTATATAGTTGAGAAAGTAGTTCAAGGAGGTCAAATACCTGCAGATTCATTTGTTGCTACTGGCCTAACTGATGCAGATGGAAAAACAGAATTCCACGATAATGCTAAAAAATGGTATGATGTAAAAGATTATAAAGGTAATATAGAAAAAGCAAAAAAACTTCTTAAAGAAGCTGGATATGAGAATGGTAAAGGCCTTCCAAGTATAGAGTTAATGTGTAATCCAGGACATGAAGCTATAATGGAAGCAATCCAAAGTATGTGGAAAGAAAATCTTGGAGTAAATGCTACTATATCATCTCAAGACTGGAACGTATTCTTAGAAACAAGAAAAAAAGGAGACTTCCAAGTTGCTCGTGATGGTTGGTTAGGTGACTACAATGATCCTATATCTTTCTTAGATATGTGGGTAACTGGTGGTGGAAATAATAATGCTCAATGGTCTAATAAAAAATATGATAAATTAATATCTGAAATAAAAGCTACAACTGATGCAAAAGAAAGATATTCTAAAATGCATGAAGCTGAAGATATCTTAGCTAAGGATATGCCAGTAATACCACTATATTACTACACTGATTTATACTTAATATCAGATAAATTAGAAGGCATGTACACTTCACCACTTGGATTTAAATACTTTATGTATTGTAAAGTGACTGAATAGCATTTTAACAAACAATAAAAAATATCACTCACTATGCAAAATAATGCTTAGTGAGTGTTTTTTATTACAGAATATTAAACGTATATATAACTTTTCGTGGTAAATCTAATATGTACTCTACAGAACCATCTGGGAAATTATTTTTTTTATATTTTGGCATGTTGCCACCAATCCACTCCGCAATAGTTTTTTCAATATTATCAGTTTCTATTTCTTTGAAAAAATTATCATCAAAAATATATACGCCAGCACAAGGGTTATAGATTTCTCTAGATACTTCATATTTTTTCATAAGTTTACCTCCTTTATTAAAAACACAACTTTTTACAATTTAATCTATTCGATAAAGTAAATAAGTTTCCTTTTATTAATTAGAAATTGTAATATTATATTGAAAACATATTATTTATAAATTAGTACTCTATGATATAATGAGTATCGGAAAAATATAAATTTGTGGAGGTTTGTATGAATTTTATCGCTATAGACTTTGAGACAGCAAATGAAAAAAGAGCTTCTGCATGTTCTTTAGGTATTACTGTTGTAAAAGATAATAAAATAATAGAAGAAAAATATTGGCTAATTAAGCCAAAACCATTTAGGTTTGAATCAAGAAATATAATTATACACGGAATTAGAGAAGAAGATGCAATTAATGAAAAAGAATTTGATGAGTTATGGCCTGAGATAAAATCATATTTCGAAAATAATTTGGTAATAGCACATAATGCATCCTTTGATTTTTCTGTACTTAGAAATACGCTAGATATTTATAATTTAGAATATCCAAACTTAGATTATGCATGTACTTTAGTAGCTTCAAAATTATTTTATGGATATTTAAATAATCATAAGTTAAATACAGTAAATAGGCATTTAGGTTATAAGTTTAATCATCACCATGCCAGTGCAGATGCCACTGCTGCTGCAAATATTCTTATAAATATTTCTAAAGAATTGAATTTAAATAATATAGATGATATTGCTAAGACTGTAGGATTTAAGTTAGGTTGTGTAGGTAATAATACTTATTCACCATGTAAAAAAATAAGAGAAGGTGTTGTTTCAAAAAGGTGGGAAGATTATGAGTATAACAATAATATATTCTCACCAGAAACTGATTACTTTAAAGATAAAATAGTGGTATTTACAGGAGAACTACATTCTATGAGCAGGGCTGAAGCAATAAAGATTATTAATGATTTAGGTGGTATAACCAGAAATTCTGTTACTAAAAAAACTAATATTTTAATTACTAATGTCAAAAATGTTGAAGATTTAAGTCCGAATCAAATGAGTAATAAATTGAGAGCAGCAGTTAACTATATAAATCAAGAACAAGATTTAATAATAATGAATGAAGAAAAATTTGAAAAGATATTGGAAGTGTAAAAATATATTTAACAATAAAAATAAAAATTTATTGTTAAATATATTTTTTTGACTTTATTATATTCTAAGAGTATGATACAAAAGGACAAAGTTTTAAGGAGGTAATATAATAGAATGTCGCCAAAGTTAATCACAATGTTTAGAAATAATGAAATAAGTGGTGAACTAATGAAAAATGATATAATAGCTGGTTTTATAGTAGCAATAATAGCTCTTCCGCTATCTATAGCTTTAGCTATATCATCAGGAGTATCACCAGAGAAAGGCCTTATTACAGCTATATTTGCTGGATTTATGATATCTTTTTTAGGTGGTAGTAAGGTACAAATAGGAGGACCCACAGGTGCTTTTGTTGTAATCGTTTATGAAATTGTAAAAACCTACGGAATTGATGGACTTATTATTGCAACAATAATGTCTGGAATAATACTAGTCATTATGGGAA
>NZ_JAHZMP010000129.1 GCF_020748465.1 Terrisporobacter mayombei | reverse complement strand
CATGATTATAACATGTCTTATGTTTTAGTATGATAATTTTCGTTCGTTTCGTTCGTTTTATTATTACAATGCATATTATAGTTTTACTCATTTATATTAATAATTACATATGTAGATAAAATTATTTATATATATATAATATTTAGCAACTTCATCCAAGTATAATCTATTTTATGATATAATTATTATAAAAGTTCAAATCATTTTCGTGTTATTAAAGGAAATTTATGCAAAATTGTTTAAGTTATGGAGAGTTTTATTATGTTAGATATGTTTATAACAATCGTTTCTTCTATTATAGAACTATGGGCATGCAAGAAAGTGTTTGATTACACAAGTAAAGTAAAAACTAGTTTAATAAATTTATATTTTTTAATTTCCACTTTTATTATTATTTCTACTTTCTATACTAATGTTGGTGCTGATAATAGAATATTAATATGCATTTTTGTAATGTTTGTTTTTTATAAATTAAATTATGATGTTAATATATACAAATGTTTGATAG
>NZ_JAHZMP010000128.1 GCF_020748465.1 Terrisporobacter mayombei | reverse complement strand
TGCGCTTATCGATGCTAACGGAGCATCTGGCGTGAGGATACAAAACTATCCGGGGATTGCTACCGATCCTTTTGGCTATGCAGTGGTTCCTTATCTCACAACTTATCAGGAAAACCGTCTCTCGGTAGATACTACGCAGCTGCCCGATAACGTCGATCTTGAACAAACAACACAGTTTGTGGTGCCAACAGAGGTGCAATGGTAGCGGCGCGTTTCAACGCCAATATCGGTTATCGCGTACTTGTTACAGTCAGCGATCGCAACGGTAAACCGTTGCCCTTTGGCGCTCTTGCCAGTAACGAGGATACAGGGCAACAAAGTATCGTCGATGAGGGCGGCATACTATATCTCTCTGGGATATCGAGTAAATCACAAAGCTGGACTGTACGCTGGGGAAATCAGGCAGATCAACAATGTCAGTTTGCTTTCAGTACACCGGATTCAGAACCTACAACCTCTGTATTACAAGGCACAGCGCAGTGCCATTAAGGATAAAAAAATGAAAAGAG
>NZ_JAHZMP010000127.1 GCF_020748465.1 Terrisporobacter mayombei | reverse complement strand
CATAGATAATGTTTTTAGTAAAAAAGAGTTGACTGAATATAATACAGCCTCTTCCTACATAAGAAGGAATGTGCTCACAAAAAAAACCATTAGTCTGCTTCCTGTTCTTACAATAATCAGTATTATGTATTTTATTTATATAGCAAAATATGCTTGTTACACCTGTCATAATTAGGCATGGTAAAATTATTGACTGAACCCTGGGGGAGAAAGATGCACAGTGATTATTATAATATGGTTTTTGGTGAAAAATTGGCCAATATTTTATATGAAGCTAACTCTCAATTTTTTTACGAGAGAAATGTCATAGAAGAGGCAGTCAACGCTTTATTCTGTGAGCGTGAAATAATAAACAACAAGAACATAATAAAGAAGCTGATGTTCTTTTTGTCAGATGTTAATCACACCAAGAAAGATGTTGTTCAGAGCGCACTTAATATTATCATTGACATTACATCAGGTGATATTTGAGATTTTACATAAAAGATAATCTCTCAAGGAGTCTTATC
>NZ_JAHZMP010000126.1 GCF_020748465.1 Terrisporobacter mayombei | reverse complement strand
TTTATGATGGTGTTTTGATTTATACCTGCTCTGTATCAAATTTCTTTAGCTATAATAGGGCTTATACCTAGAAATTTAGAATATATAGACTTAAAGATAGATTCTTCTTATTCCTCTAGGTTTTTAATGAACAAATCCTTAGATATAGCATCAAGAGGGTTTAGTTTGTTTTGCTCTGGAGGTAATGAATAATCATGACCAGGTAAAACTTGACGAACTCTACTTATGCTAAAAGGGACTCTTTTTATAGAATCTATAATTTTATTTTCTTCACCATGAGTTATTATTATGTTGCTATGTCTTCCCATAATTTCAATCATAATATTTTTAACTGTCTTTTCTTTTAATTCATCTAAAGATTCAACACTTATTTTTATTATTCTTTCAAAACCTATTTGAGAAATTTCTACTATATTTCCACCTTGTATGTATTTTCTAAGTAACATACAAAACATAGGCGCTTTTAGAGGATTTTCTTTTTGATAATTACTTGTAAGATAAACTCTAGG
>NZ_JAHZMP010000125.1 GCF_020748465.1 Terrisporobacter mayombei | reverse complement strand
ATGTCAACTTTCTGCGTCCACTGATTAAGTTGCTGGCGATGCTGAGTAATGGCTTTTTCCAACGTCTGGATAAACTGCTGATAGTTGATCCAGCGGTTGCTGGTCATCCCGGCACTCATATCGCTGTTGAGGTTATTGCGATATTCATTCTGATAATCGATCAGCATTTTGAGCTGTTCTTCCGCCTGCTGACATCCGCGACGCATTTCACCCAGCAGGCGCGCGGCATCCTCTACCTCTTTTTCTGCCAGATCTTTCAGGGTCGCCAGCGCGCCATGTTCTGCCATCTGCCGTTATCTCCTGGGTTATGACACTGTCGGGAAAATACGCTCCAGCCCCTGGAGAGACGCTTCCCAGTCCACGCGTTCAAAAATGCCTTGTTGCAAATAGCCCTCCAGCTGCGGCCACAGGGCGATGGCTTTGTCGAGCATCGGATCGCTGCCTTTGGCATACGCGCCGACGCTAACCAGGTCGCGGTTACGCTGAAAACTCGATAACAGCTGTTTGAA
>NZ_JAHZMP010000124.1 GCF_020748465.1 Terrisporobacter mayombei | reverse complement strand
GGTAAAATCAATGGATGAATTTGTGACGTTGTTCATGTTTATGCCAAAGTCTGATTCGTTACACAGCACCGATTCCATGCAATTATTCGTGCCTTGTTCCAGAATCCGCACTTTAATATTGGGATACAGCTCATTAAATTTACCGATTGCCAGCGGTAAAAAATAAAATACTGCGGTCGGAATACACGCTAACGTCACCATACCACGATGATAAGCATTCATATCACGAATATTAAAAAGCGTTTCATCGAATTTCTTTATTAATTCCCGCGCCTCCGGGAGCAACCTTTTTCCTGCTTTTGTTAACGTAACCTTGCGAGTTGTACGCTCAAATAGTTGAATATGTAAATCTTCCTCCATCTTTTTTATTCTTCGCGTTAATGCAGGTTGCGTAATATTGAGTAATTTAGCGGCATTGTTAAACGAACTGGACTCTGCCAGTATGACAAATGCCTTCATACTTGATAATTCATGCTTCATTATTACTCCGGAAAATGGAAGCGACGATT
>NZ_JAHZMP010000123.1 GCF_020748465.1 Terrisporobacter mayombei | reverse complement strand
GTTTTCTATCACAAACTCAAAATATATAAATGCAACATTTTTCCCTACAAATAATAATTCAAAAAATAACAAATAACTTCCATTAAAAACATAACTAAACAAATAATTATAAAAAAAATCATAAATTCCTTCAAATATATCAAACATTCTCTTTAAGAGAGTAGCCATTTTCTTATAAGAATCTGATAACAACTCTATATTTTCAAAAACACCTTCTAACTTCCATACATATCCATTTTCAAAATTAAAATAAAATATTCCAAAATAACAAAATAATATTCCCAAATGATTGGCAACTTGATCAGCAATAGGACTAATTTTTGAAAAGAATATATTACCGCAAGTTTCTCCTGACTCGGAGTGAGAATATCGAAGTATTGGTTCTCCTCCATCATCTACACAAAGCCTCATAAAATCAATACCAAATTTTCGGAAACACTCCATTTCTCGACTAATAAACAACCAGTATATAACATCACTTGCTTTCCAGTTAAGTTTGTCATCTATATA
>NZ_JAHZMP010000122.1 GCF_020748465.1 Terrisporobacter mayombei | reverse complement strand
ATTTAATTCTAACAGATATTTTAAGAACCAGTATCACAAGTAGTCTAGTTATTTGTTTTCTGCTACTTTTAAGGACAACTATATTCAGAATTTTCAATAAGGGTTTTAATTATTATATTTGGCTAATTGTAATAGTTAGATTACTTTTTCCATTCTCTTATTTTACTTATACTATTTCTGATTCTAAATTTCAATACAAACCTATTTTGAATGAAGTTGATTATTCAAATACAGTATTAATAATATATCTAACAATTGTTATTTTACTTGCAATTTATAGGTTTATAAAATATTTAAAGTTTAAGAGTTTGGTTATTGACTTATCATATGACATTGAAAATCTTGAAATAAACAATCTTTATAATAATTTATTAAAAGAACTAAATATAGAAAAGCACATTAAACTAAAATATACTTATGAAATCAATACGCCCTCATTTTTTGGATTATTTGATAATTATATACTTTTGCCACCACACAATTATAATTTAAATGAACTGCATTGGATTC
>NZ_JAHZMP010000121.1 GCF_020748465.1 Terrisporobacter mayombei | reverse complement strand
ATTGTATATTATTAGCTAGATGAGACACTTCTGTTGGCATATCACCTCTACGTGATTCAATTTCTATAATTCGGTTTGTAACGGTTTTTAAGTTATCTTTAAGCCAAGGATATTTTTCTAATGTGTCACCAGCCCATCTAGGATTTGTTAACGTTCTTATTATATTTGTTGCGTTGTATCCACTTATCATTTCTCTATTAACTTGCTCTTTAGTCATTAATCCTAATTCATGTGCACGAGCAAATACATTTATGCTAGTATAAAAAGGAAATTTATATTCTAGCAACTGATAATTTGAAAAGGTAGTGTAGAAAAACTTAGTAAAAGAAATATCATCATAAATAAATGAATGTGCTTTATCAAGCCAATAATTTAAAATAGGGGCATTTAAAGCAGGGCAGTATTCATTTTGTCTATAATAATTTTTAGTAAACTCAACTCTTTGCTTTTTACATTGTTCTATAGTTAATAAGTTTCTAAGTTTATAGTATACTTCCAAACAATAGTTAAA
>NZ_JAHZMP010000120.1 GCF_020748465.1 Terrisporobacter mayombei | reverse complement strand
CCGATGACCCGTGATGAACTGAAAGACCTGGCGTGCCTGGGCTTCTCGGCTGACCTGGTGATGCAGTCTTTCTGCCACACCGCGGCGTATCCGAAGCCAGTTGACGTGAACACGCACCACACGCTGCCGGACTTCATTTTGAACCGTGGCGGTGTGTCGCTGCGTCCGGGTGACGGCGTCATTCACTCCTGGCTGAACCGTATGCTGCTGCCGGATACCGTCGGTACCGGTGGTGACTCCCATACCCGTTTCCCGATCGGTATATAGGTGCCAGAGCCGGAACCGGACCGAGAACCCACAGTTTCTCGTCTGCCAGTGGGCTGGAGAGGATCAGATTACGCAGTTGTTGCAGGAACAATGGCGCGTGCTGATTGTTATGATCTTCCGCACGCACAATCACATGGCTGGTCCACGGCGGTAGCTGCATCATTCGCCGCTCAGCCAGCGCCTGTTCGGCAAAGGCGTCGTAGCCTTTATAGAGCAACGTTTGCAACAGAGGATGTTCCGGATGGT
>NZ_JAHZMP010000011.1 GCF_020748465.1 Terrisporobacter mayombei | reverse complement strand
TTTTCTTAATTATACCTTAACTAATACAAAAAAATAAAACTAGTATTTGCAACATTTCTAAACTTTATATTTTATATAATGTCAGTTTTTTGTCAGTACAAATAAGTTATACACAGTTTAATCAACAAAATTCACGGACTAGGATATACTTCCTAGTCTTTTTTTAGTATAAATCAGAATATAACTTTATATGCTACAATTAAATAAAAAAGGAGATATTGCTATAGTATGATTTCTTATAATAAACTTTGGAAACTCTTAATTGATAAAAACATGAATAAAACTCAATTAAGAATTCAAGCAAATCTTAGTTCAACTACTCTTGCTAAATTAAGTAAAAATGAATCTGTTACTGTATCAACATTAGAAAAAATTTGTTTTCTTCTCGACTGTGATATAGAAGATATTGTTGAAATAAAAAAAGAGTAAGTTTATACTTACTCTTTACAAATTTAAATTTCTAAGATCTAAATTGCATTTCTTTATATCTAATTTTTCATGATATTTTATTTTCTTATCTGTAATACATAATATGGATGGCATGACCGGAAATAAATTTTTATATCCTCTACTATAATAGAAATCTATATATTTTTCTAAATCAAAGTTTTTAGTCCTTTCAACTTCCACTAAATATATTTTATTTACCCCTTTCATATTTATAGCTATAAATCCATCTGCTATTATCTTTCCAACCTTCAAAGGTGTTCTATACTTCAATATTTCAATATCTTGTAAACTTAATTTTCCTAATAATCTACTAAATACTATCTTATGCATCCATGACTTTGGTTTTCTCCTTATATAGAAAATATTACTATTCTTAACATTATCTCTAAAGCACTTTATATAATTGTTATCTACTAATATCTTTAACCTTTGTTGACATCTCCTAATACTATTATTAAAAAATAATATACTTATTGTTTCTGTATCTGCTACTTCAACTTCCTTTAAAAAGTCTTTTATTTCTTCATCCCTTTTAGTTATTAACATAGTCATAACCCCCTACAAATTATCTAAAAAAGATAAATCTTCTATATTGTTGCTTAAATCTTCCTTTATTTCTTCGTTAGTTTTAGTAGCTTTATTTTTCATTCCTATAGACTTAACTTTTATTTCTGCATTTTCTACTTTCTTAAATTTATTTGTATATTCCTTCACTTTTTCATCTTCTATAAAATATCCTTGAAATTCTTCTATATTGCTTCCATTTTTTAAAAAACCATGACCATTACCTTTTAGATTCTCTGCTCCTTCTTGGTCCAATGCAACTACACTATTTTTACTGTCTTCACATTTTAGTACAATTCTATTATTTATATTTGCTTTAACAACGTTATCTATAACTGTATTATCTGGTCTTTGAGTTGTAAGGAAAACATATAATCCACTTGCCCTACTGATTGCAATTAATTGTTTTAAAAGCTTCATAGCACTTTTCTTTTTATCTTCCAGCAATAGTACTATCTCTTCTACATATAGTACCTGATATTTTAATCTTCTAACCCCAGGTAATTTATTATATTCAAATATATTAGTAACTTCGTTTTGCATAAATAGATCGTATCTTTTCTTTGTTTCTTCTAATAAATCTGCTATTACTTGTGTAGTATCTTCAACTGTATAAACAAATTTTTTCGTATGTTCTATATTTCTAAATAGATTTAATTCTACCATTTTTAAATCACATAAATATAACTCTAACTCTGCAACTTTATATAAACTCACTATACTTGTTAATATGACTTTTGTCATAACACTTTTACCACTACCAGTAGTTCCAACGATGTATGAATGTGGATTTTCTTTTAAATCTAGAACCATCGTTTTATTTTCACTCTCACCTATAGGGAATTTTATACTATCAGATGTTTTTTTAGGAATCTTATATTTTATCAATTCCTTTAATTCATATCTAGGCTCTATCATAATGAAATTTCCACTTAAACTCATGTTTATTTTATTTTGTAAATATATTTCTAATGCATTTTGATACCTTTTAAAATCATCTAAATTTAATGATACAGGAATATTTACTAAATATTTATCTCCCATCTGTTTCCTTACCTCTGGATACTCTTCATTTCTGTTTTTTAATCCTGCACTTTTAAAAAATTTATTTAAATCTTTTTTTTCTACTATCCATCCATCAAACAACCATTTTAAAAATATAACTCCACTGTCCCATACTAAATCAAACATAGGTTGCAACATGTTATTGCTCATAGTAAAATACCCCCTTTTTATATTAATAAATATAGATATTAACTTAAAGCACCTATTCGCACAGATAGTATTGGATAAAGCTATTTTAATAATTTATAATTTTTATACATATACGTATCAAACGAATACCCTAGCGAATACCTAAAGCGAATATCTTTTTTTAAGATATTATATTCCTATATTATAATTTGTTTACTCTTTTTTATAATAAAATATTTATTTTTTGAACTTTTTAATTTATCGTGCATATAAATTCTCTAGGAGGGTATTAAAATGTGTTACTATGTAAATATAAAAGGGGGTTGTACAATGAAAAGAATATTAAGCTTACTTTTAGTGTCATTACTTTCTATTGGCCTTGTTGCTTGCAATAATTCTCCAACTAATAATAGCGATAGCGATACTGATAGTACTAAAAAAGAAACTAACAAAGTTACTAGAGATTTAAAAGAAGGAGACTACAAAGAAAAAGGAAAGGGTAGTTTCATGATTGTATGTGCTGGTGGATCTACTGAAAACGGTAATGTACCAGTTGAATACCTTGCACCAGATTCATTGTCTCAAATAGGTTATGATGCTTCTAATTTTGATGGTAGTAAATTATCTTATATTTATATTAATGGAATATTAAATACTAAAGAACAATTGACTGAAGATTGCCAAGGTACAATAAATATAGAGGGTGATTTTACTGAACCAGGAATTTATAAAGTAGAAGTTGTACAATATGAAGATGATGATACATCCAAAGGTATGGTAACTTATAAAACTTGTGAATATGAAGTAAAAGAACAATAAAAAAAGAGCTAGCTGGAAATTACCCTCCTGCTAGCTCTTTTAAATATTTACATTAATTTTATATACTTACTACTAGTATTTGTGTAATCCATTTATCTAAATAGAAAGTCATTAAATTTATTTATATGTAGTGCTACACACATAATTGCCTGTCCTTTATAAACATTTTTATATTGTATTATCTTTTAATCTCGATTACATTTATATTGGAAAGTATTTTTTCAAAAAAGTCAGATGGGAGAGATAACTTATTATGGATGTAAAAGAACTAGTTAGAAAAAATAAAACTCTAGTGGAGTATAAAGAAAAATGCATCAATGCATATACCGAATTATTAAATATAGGTGAAGAGCTACATAAACTTGAAGAAAATGACTGGATTAAGTTAAGAGAAAAAGGTGTAAATGATGCCATTAATTTTTTCGAGGAGTCTGGTTTTACAACTTTATCAAATGATAATAAATATGTATTTACATTATTTAATACTATTATAAAATATTTCTATGATGGAGAAGATGAAATGATTATGTTCCCTATAGAAGTACAACCAAATCAGATATTTGATACTGTACAAATTAGACACTCTTCAGAATACGATTCAATGTTGTATTGGAAATATAACATTGCATTGAATGGAAATCATGTGTATAAAGAAAACTATGAGGATACATTCAACAATTGTGATGATCTAAATGAATTACAAAAATCATACTCTAAGCTTAATGAAAATATTGAAAATTATAAAAATACGATTAAAAACATATCTAATGTTAAATATATCTATTCTCTATATAAACAAGATATTGAATGCGACACTTTCAAAGAATTATTTGAAAATCACATAATTGGTTAAAAAAAGCTGGTAAGGATCTATTTCCCTACCAGCATTTTAAAGTTTAAAATTTAAAATCATATTAGTTAATGGCTATTAATATTGTAGACATACTCTAGCAGTTTTATGCATACATTCTAATATCCCATAGTATCTTTCGCTTATTTTTATTCAAGGTGGTCCTCGGAAAGCCACCTTATTTTTTTGTAGAAAATTTTTTAAATAAATTTTATAAAAACATACTTAATTCGATACGAATCGCATTATAATATAATTACTAAAACAATATAGAGGAGAAATTGACATGAATACATTAGAGAGTATATCTATTAGTAAACGAAATATAGTGATAGGAGGATTTTTTTTAGTAACTGGCTTCTGGTTATTATCTACTTTTACTTGGTCATGGTGGGGATTGTTTTTAGGTGGTGTGATTTCTTGGTTGCTTGTTTTTAAACAAGACGCATTAAGTGCATTTTCTTTACCTAAAAAAATTTGGGCGATTCCATTAGGTGTTATTAGCTATTTTGTTTTAGGCATAGTTATAGGACTATTATCAAAACAATTAGGTTTCTCTTGGTCTGCTAACCCAGCTTCAGGGAAATTGGGAAGTTTAATTTTTAAAATTCCTTTTATGCTGATGGGAGAGGAATTACTTGGAATAGGTATTTTAGAAACTGCTAAAAACAAAGGACTATCTCTATTTTATAGCACCTTATTAAGTGCACTTATTTTTGGATTGATGCATGTTTTTGTATATTGGGATGGATCAGTATTTTCTACTTTAGTTCATGTTTTGTTATTACAAGGTGTAGCTCGTTTGATTTTTAACTATATTTATTTGATCACAGGAAAAAGTGTGTGGGGATCATGGATAACTCATGTTTTAGTTGATATTATTGCGTTGAGTGTTTAAAAACAAATATATAGTGAAAGCGAGAACAAAAACAATAAAAGAGAGAAAAGCGAAGATTATTTATTCTAAAAGTGGTGGTACTGCTAGATGAAATGCAATTACAAATAGAATTACTATACCAACTACTTGGATTAAAGATTTAGGTATAACAGAAGATGATAGAGAGGTTTTATTAATTTTAAAAAATAACGAAATAAAAAATAAAAAGTGCTAGAGGATTAATTTTCCCTAGCACTTTTTATTTATTTTACAATTTCAACATACTTAGGGCTAGTTGTTATGTACAATCCACTTTCAAGTTTATACATATTTGTTTTCCCATTTTTAGCATCAACCTCTGCAACTACTTCTAGCCATTGTCCTTTTTTTACTTTAGTCACAGGATCTGTATTCCAGTCAGCTATTTTTCTTACATTTAGAGTATTAGACAATACTTTTATTTTAAATTTAGTTTTATTAGATGTGGTAGGTGTACTTTCTTTCTTGTAAGCAACTCCAAAATACTTGCATATAGCTTTACAAACTGATTCAGCACATTTTTTTTGATACTTAGCATCTAGCATTAACTTAGCCTCTTTTAATACATCCATAAATCCATATTCTATAAGTATAGCAGGCATATTTGTTTGTCTAAGTATACCAAGGGTAAAACCACTTATATCAACATCTTTTCTAAGTCCATAAGAATAACCATAATCAATATCTTCTTCTAATTGATTAGCAACCAATTCTCCTAACTTAATACTCTTAGATGAACAGTTTTGAGTTCTTAGTACTAACAATCCACCTTTTCTATCTAGAAATGATGAACAACCACCAAAAGCATTATAATGGTCTGAAACAACTATATCGCATTTAGTTTTATTAGCCTTGCTTGCCCTAGTTGAGAGTGGAGTATCAGTAGAACTGTCTTTATCCATCAAATATATATAATCTATTCCACATCTTTCTAGGGCTTTTGCTAGATACTCACTAACTCCTATGTTCCATTCAAACTCATGTATACATTGCCCTTTTTTCTTAACTAATTTTCCGTCTATGTACAAATCTTCTGTTAATACAGGTGTTCTCTTACCTTCTGTATTCATTCCATGACCGGCATCTATTCCTACTAAATATTTAGCCATAATTATTTATCCTCCTTATTAATTAAACTAACAAATAATTGATGGAATCCTGTACTCGCAAGACCACTAAACATTCCAGCTAGTAATACATCTGGACTAATATCCTTAACTATCCAAACATTAAGAACAACACCAAGTACTGCCATTATAAGTGGTATGTACTTATTATCTAATGAAGGAAAACTATTCTTTAATACATACCCAATACATAAACATATACCAACTATAACTAACACCACATAATCATTTAAAAAAGTTAAATCCATAACCATACCTCCAAATTTTATTTATTTAATTAAAAAAGCAATAACCGAACTTATTAAAGCTCCAGCTATTGCTCTCCATAACCATGTATTTGAATTTTCCAAATCTGATATTCTATTGTTTGCCACTTTTATTTTTTCTTCAACTGTTTCTAATTTTAAGTCATTATTTTGTGACATATTTTCTAAAAGTACTTCTATTTTAATGAGTCTTTCTCTTACCTCTTGTAATGCGTCATCTGACATAAATACCTCACTTTCTTTGCACTAAAAAAGAATCTAAAATTAATTAGATCCTTTTGTTTTATTAATTATCCATATTACACATATTATTAATCATGCTAATAGTAAAATCATGCCAACACTCCTTTTTTAAAAGTATTAACATTTTTTATAACTAATAAACTTATTGCGAAATTGATTAATATTGTTCACTGTAACTATTCGATAAATTGAAATTTACAAATTTAATTCACTTCTCAATTTTACACCCTCTTGATCCCAAATGTCCTATAGAAACAAGAAGGATTATAAAAATTAAAGCTAATGCAACTATAGAAATTAATGGAATATAAAATGATATTAAGAGTCCAGAAATTCCAACTAATACTATTAAAAAAAGCACTCTTTTCAATTTATGAACAGCAATTATTGGATTATATTTTTTCTGTTCTTCACTATCCATTTGATTGTACCACTTAAACCACTTAGATGACTTGTTTTCATTTACTAGTATATAAATAATAAAAATTAATAAGTTTGCTAAACTAATTGCTAGGAGTCCACTTTGAAATTTGTCCATATCAATTCCTCCACAAAATTACTATTTTTAAGCCTGCTCAATATATTGAATTTTACTTCTTAAGTGTAATATCAGTCTATTACTTTTTCTCTAATTCTTCAACCCTATGTTTTGTATAATCTAATTCATGAGTTATGGTTCTCACTTGATGTTCTAATTCAATTATTTGATTACTCAAATACATAAATCCCCCAGCTACTGCAATAAGTAAGATTAAAAATGCAATCATTTGTCTTTGCATTATTTTTATAATATCATCTTTATCTATCTCTTTTTTCATTAACTTTCTCCTTGTATTTTCTTATCATTATATAACTGTATCACTAATTCAAAACTATTATAGTAAATTCCTATTTATCTACATGATATCAAAAACACTTTCATTTCGCATTATTTATCTATTAATAATAAAAAAAGAACTATAATATAGTCCTACTCTTCCTCTTGTATCATATAATCGATTGCTAATAATTCTCCTGCTGATATGCTTGTAATATTACCTAAATCTTCAAACTTGAATTTATGTATGTTTATATCAACTTCTATGTCTAGTAACTCTTTTAAGTCTTTATTACAAGCCTCTATGCATTCTTCTTTTATCTTAACGAGATTATTTTCATCTACGACTACTTTTCCTTCTTCATTCTTTAGCGAATATTTACCTAAAAGTTTTTCCCTTTCGATATTATATTCAGCAAATTCATTTTCTATTTTTCTTATATTTTTAGCAATTGCATAGCTGACTTTCACTGGTAATTGTTTTTGAGATACAGTTATTAAACTTTGCATATTTTCTACCATTTTTCTATTTGTTAATTTCATTTTTTACCCTCCTAATTAAGCAATACTTTCGTATTTATCTAGCCTTGCTTTTAATTCATTGATTTCATCATTCGTAACTCTTACATGCTCTTGAAATGCTCCTATTACAATATTTAACAATTGTGTTTGATTCATAGTTAAACTTGCTTGGTTTTCAAATGCTTCCTCGCAATCAACTATTAGTTGACCAATTTCGTTATTGGAGCCGTCTTCATTTGCAATTAGGTCTTGAGCTACAGCCGATAATTTTGTCTTATTATCTTCTAAATAATTGTATTCTGTCAGAGCATAATCATTTGATATAAACTCTAAACATTTATTCTTAAATTCATTGCTTACATAAACTATATTCTCCTTAAAAGTTCTATCCGATGAAGTTTTTACGCCATTTATAGCATATACAACATTCATCATATATGAAGGTGAGCCTAGCCATACACCAGTATTCGAACCAGACGAACGATGTGATAATATATAATTCCCATTTGAATCTTTATAATATATTAAACTTCTTAAGTCTAAAGTTGTATCATCGCCACCGTTGCATGACAGTATTATTTTTCCACCAGTACCAGGGGATGAACCCTCGTTTTTGGCTGCACGCAGGCATAAAACATTAGAACTAGTGATACCGTCATCAAAGGTTATGATGTCATTTTTATTTTTTACCTTTATCCTGCCATCTTCTATATAAGTGTATATCTCTCCATTTGTCTTATTTCTGAAATAGGCATTACCGTTACTAGTTACCTCAAACACACCTCTGCTGGTTCCGTCTGAATTGTTATGGTCGCACAATCCACCTATTTTAGTATTGCCATTAGTGGCAACTCTGAATGTTCCGTCATTGATATTAATTGAACCGTTTAACTCAATTTTTTTTGCTTCAATAATAACGTTGTCAGTTACCAACTTCAACATTTCCGCTGTCAATTTCATATCCGATGCATTTGTACCTTCTTTAACTATCCAGTTAAATTGATTTTTAAGTTGTTTGTACTGCGAATATACTTCTGCATTAGCCTTCCATGACTGGTCACAAACAGGCACGGAATACACGTAATCAGTTGCATTTGAATATTTTACACCCGTTCTAATCCATAAATAATATCCCTCTGCATATGTAGGCATTACTGTATCCCAACCTGTTGTTGGTGCTGTTGTCGTATTTGTATTTTTAGCATATTGAAGTATTACTGAGGTAACACTAACACCTTGTTGACCTGTTGCTCCAGTATCACCTTTCACCCCTTGGTCACCTTGGAATTTTGACCATGTATATTTAGTATAGTCAGACGACTCAGTAGCAGTTGTTTGGTTAGGTGATATACCTATATATTTAGTTGTACTAGTTGGTATATCATAACAAGGGTTACCATTTGCATTATCACTGTATTTTATCCAAGTATAATAGGTTATTCCATCAGTTCCCTTAGCTCCTGCAACTCCTGTGTCGCCCTTCGCTCCTTGTATTAATGACCATGTATAATCACTTGCTATTGTACTTTCTGTAGCAGTTGTTTTATTATAGGCAAATCCTATATAAGTTTTTCCAGTTGGGGAATCACTTAATCCAGTTCCACTTGCATCATTGGCATACTTAATCCATGTATAGTAAGTTACACCATTAACTCCATTCAGCCCATCTTGAGCACTAATACAAATTGGGGATGTTTCAGTTGTAGTTTCGTCTGTACGTATCGAAATTGTTTTAATCCATAGGAACTTACCTTCCTGCTCTTGAGGTGTTGGAAGAGTATCTTTCCATGTTCCTCCAACTAGTTCAAATTTGGAAGTCGACAAATAATATTGATTTTTCATATCCACTACATTATTTGTTTTTTCAAGCCCCCCAACTCGTTGCGTTATTCCGTCTAAATTAAGCGTTATTTGCGTTATGGATTCCTCGTTATCCACCGTACCACTTACTGAAAATTGTATATTATCATCATTGTTTATTATGCTTGATTTTAAATTGTATATCTGATTTTGCAAGTAATCAAACTTGCTTCCGTTATAGGATTCTTTCGTTTCTTCTATGTCTTTTTGTACTTCGCTTTTCTTTGTGTTGTATATATTAGTTAATGAATCTATCTGTTCTTTTTGTTCTTCTGTTAATTCTCCTGTTGCGACAATACTTCCTATTATACTTACAAGTTGTGCCTTAGAACTTTTGTATTCGGTTTGTTTATCTTCTAATGTAGTCAATTAATCACCTACTTTCTTGGCCTAGCGAAAAATAACATCTTTTCTGGATAATTACTTGTTAACAGCCTATTTCTTATGCATGGAGTTCCGCTTGTAGCTTCATAAGTGTGTGGAATGCCCTGTTCATTAATTGCTCTTACAATAGCAACATGACCAACTTGCATGAAACGAGCATCTACTGTCGCATTACTTCCTTCCTCACCAAATCGTTGCTTCCAGAATACTAAATCTCCTGGTTTCAACTTTTTCCAATCATTTCGATTAGTAACATCTAATTCAAGTTGCCATCCCTGCTCGATACAGTATTTTGCCTGGTCCGCCGCAAATCTAGGAACTTCATACGAATACTTATATTTTGTAGAAAGATAATAAGGGCTTTTATCATTATGGTTATAGGTAGAGTTTATATAAGTAATTCCTCTTGCCGCAAACTGTGTTAATGTAGAACAATCTATATGAAATCCCCCACTTGCCCACTTAGCTATATTCGCAGAAGTACACGGGTTTTTAAAGCTGTATGGAGTAGTTGTACTATAAATAAATAAATCTCTTTTTTCATAGTATGTTTCAAGTAACTCAAGGACGTTATCACGATATTTAGTTTTATTCTCATATGCTCTATATGTACCACCGTGAGAAACCTTACTTACAGTACCTTTAAATTTTCTTGGAGTAGTTACATTATTGTCTAGGGATATTTTAATCGTATAAGTACTATCACATTTGATAAGTAGTCCACCATTGATACAATCACTACCAGTAAGCCATATATTATTATCTTGATTAACCTTTGTTGGAACTCCTTCATCTGTTGTAAAAACAAGAGTAGTACTGTAATTAGTTTTGCATTGAGCAGGCGCAGTAAACTTAATGTAGCTCACAACATCATCGCAATAATAATTTCTACCTTCATTTAATTTTATATCTACGTTTTCACCATATACCTTATGCCTTTCCTCTTTCTGGAACTTATCATAGGCTATCTTTTTAAGCTCTTCTATGATAGCATCAATTTCAGATTCTTCTATGTCTAGTTGTCGTAGATAAGACTTAAGAGTATTTATTTGAATGCTTGTCAATAGCCCAGGTTTTAGGCTATTTACATAAGCTAAAACATCTTTCATAATATCATCTTTTGAAAGAGTTTTTATTTTACTTTTAATTTCTTTATAATTTGATAATGTGCATTTGCTTTCATTTACATTAGTCAATGATATTTCAAGTTTTCCAACTCTACACTCAAGAAGAATAGGAGGATTATAGTCATAGTCTATAACATAGTTAGTGTCGCCTATGGATATTTCTTCAAATTCAGTGTCAGTGAGAGCCAAATCAACCTCATAGTCAAATTTAGGCTCTTTTACTTCCTGTAACTTTTCCCATGAATGCAATAATAAATCTTGTGGGTTAGTATCGTCGCTTCCATACAAGCCTTTAATATATTTGCCACGCTTATTAAATCTCTCATTAGCCCCTAAATCAACGATAAAGTCTTGACCTTTAGGTTTATTAGCTGGTTTACCTTCTGATTTTTTCCACTCTATGTCTTTAAATGTTATACCGTTTTGCCCAGTTCCTATCATGGCACTAGCAAAGTCATACATATTTCTATTTCTTTTTATTCCTTCTACGTTTTCACCATATTCAAAACGCTTATAGGTTTTATTACCTCGGCCTTCATTTTCGTAAACATCTATATAGAATCCAGTTATGGTATTCCCGTTAAATTCAACCCTAAATTCAATTTCTATATTTCCGTAAGTTTCTATGTTTTCTTGTATTACCTTGTATACATTTGTATATTTTTCAACTCTAACTTGCTGAATATTGGTGGTAAGTGATTGACTATATTTCCCAAGTTTCCAGTTAGTATCTTGTAGAACTGTATTGAAGAACAATTGAACATTACCCTCAATGAAAAACGGTTCGCAATAGTCAGTAAGTAATTCTAGTCCAGCCATTTCGCAATAACAAGTTATAGTTTGATTCTCTTTGTGTTCATCGTCATTATCCATAATTTGGAACAATTTATATTTATCGCCGTATTTAAATACTATATAGTTGCCTAGTTGCAATATTTCACTCGTAATAGCATTTGAGAATGTAGAAAATTCATAAGTTTCAGCACCAGTGGCCAATTCTTGAACGTAAATATCATCAAAAAAAGGAGCGTTAGGAAACGCTCCGTTATTACTTAATATACCTATTACATTGAATTGTGGGTCCATGACAAATATAGTATCGCATATCTGATTACGCATATTATCTATAACCACCTTTCATTGAAAATAACCGATGTTGAAAGGTCAGCATCATCACTATTTACTTTTATAGGGGTTTCGCCAGGTTTCAACTCGAAAAATTGAGAACCGATATCGACAGCATCGGGATAAGGTTTATCGTTTAAATAAACGCTGTTATTGTAACAATCAATATTCAGAATATCGCCCGCTTTAAACTTTTTGATATTCTGTTTTGCTGGGTCAACTGGATTAAGGTTTTTTACAGCAACATGAGTAAGCGCCATACAACTAGCCTTTTCAGAACTTTCAGCGAATGTGCCAAAATAAGCAACGATGTAAGCAAGGTTGCCCGTAGGGCTTCCACTTATTGCAACTTCTTTTTTAGCAGGTAATTGCTTTACTGTTGTACCATTATCTATTTTATATACCCATGCTTTCCATTTACCGTCTTTCCTTTGTATGCCTAATTTCCCCCAAAACTCGTTCCATGAGCCGTAACGACCGCTCAATAAGGCTTCCTTCTTAACAGTCAACTTATCCTCTCCGCCTTCATATTTTGTAACTGTCTTAGGTGCTGGCGCAACTGTTTTGTCTTTTAGGAAGTCTTGAGAGCCTACTTGTATTAGAGGATAAGTAAATTCATAGTACTCATTATCATCGTAAAGACCCATTCTAAATAACTTTTCATTATTAGCTGTATATCCGTAGACTTCAATCATGCCAACTTTATCATCGGCTGTTTCTGGCTCGATTTCATATTCATAATAAGTATCAGATGCTTCTGTTAAGCAACCTATAAG
The DNA here is from genome assembly GCF_020748465.1 of Terrisporobacter mayombei. GTDB lineage: Bacteria > Bacillota > Clostridia > Peptostreptococcales > Peptostreptococcaceae > Terrisporobacter > Terrisporobacter mayombei. The sequence continues at coordinate 33,579 of NZ_JAHZMP010000011.1, read as the reverse complement.
CACATACCCCATATACCCTTTATATTTTTCAGCAAGTTTATAGTAATACCTTTCTTTCTTTTTGTCCGTAGGGTCAAGGTATTTTTTACTCGTAATACATCTAATAACTTTACCTTTTGAAATGGTACACTTATTCTTAGCGCTCTTCTTGTAAGTACTTCTTATTGCAACAGACGTATTTACTACATAGTTTCTTTTGGTAGCAGTAACAGTATTATCGCTTACACATTTTTTAATATATAGAGTTGTCACATAAGCAGTCTTCCCGTTATAAGTTATTTTGGCCCATTTTTTAGTAACAGACGTTGGATATATTTTCGTATTTTTTTTAAGTGAGCCTACTTTCTTGTAAGAAGTTCCTGGTCCACTTCTTACATTTACTGACGTAGAAGTAACTTTATAATAAGTTTTCTTGCTTCCACTTGAAGGAGTTTCTGTATCGTTACTACCTTGGAACGGGTCGCCATTTACACCAGTTGAATTATGAGACATATTACATTCAACATAAAAATCTTTTATTTCTGTACCTAAACTCTTTCTAGCACTTGTGCCATACCAATTAGCTCCTGGCGACTTACTTCCGAAATCGCCAGCCATAATACCTAAACCACTTTCTGTTACCGCCAGGGTTCCATTCGTTGCCCTATCACTGTCAACGCTTGGACTTCCAGTAACCCAATCTGTTGTCTGCTCGCAATTATCCCATAACACTCTCTCTTTTTCTTTTATAGTAGGATTAGCTAGTACTGGATAAGCACCTACTAATATTTTTTTCTTATTAAGAGTATTTTCTACTTGTACAAAATGGCAGTCTTGACTTAATCCAATACCAATAACTGGGTGACAATTAGTATTACCCTCATTTGTACATTCAACAAGATAACTACCATCATATTGTTTGGCTTCTTCATTGTAAGCAAAAGGAACATAGCACACAAATTCGATTGTTATTGTTCCAAAGCCAGAACAAATTTTTTCTTCTGCATAATCTCCATCTGGAACGGCAAAGAAAAAACGCCCACTATCATCTATGTACAACGGGCACTCTACTTGAACATCTAACGCACTTGACAATTCATCTAATGCATATAAATATTCCTCTTCATTCTCTCTTTTAATATCTGCTTTAATTTTTATTCCTTTAGGACCATACTTAAAGCCGTTATATATTTCCCCATGCCTAGAAGATATATCTTTGGAGTAGTTAGTCCTTGGGGATATTAATGTTTTTTCTACACTAATAACGTTTAATATTTGCTCTAGATCAATGTCATTAAAATTTAACATCTAACTACCTCCTTGCTTTCTCTTATTTCTCATATCATCTTTTGCGATGTGCTTTCTTACTGGTTCAGCGACAATATCTATTATTTCCTTTTCACCTATGTTAACTTTAGAAACGATAGGGCTCTTACTCATAGCTTCACCCAGTCTTTCTATGTCATCGTTATTAAGTCTAGCTATAGCTGTAGTTTGGCTCTTAATATTATTAGTTGAACTCGCATTAGCATTTACATATGCCTTAGACATTTCAGCATTAACTGTAGACTGCATCTTATATGCCAAATCACTCATATTAGAGTCAATATCTTTTTGTAAATTAGGAGTTTCTACATCTATTCCTACTCCAATACCTCTAACAATATTTACACCTATTAAATCTCTCATTATTCTTGATGGAGAGTTTATATCAAAGGCACCTTTAATTCCACTAATAATAGTGCCTGCGAAGCCTCCTATTTTATCTAATATCCATTGTTTCGTGTCTTTTATACCATTCCAGATACCTTCCATAAGATTTTTACCTATATTAACACCATCTAAGAATTTAGTTTTAATTGCATTTAATGCATCAGTTGCTACTGAACGTGCCGAACTACCTAAAAAACTAATCATAGAAGAAAATCCTTGGCCAATACTTGAAATTAGGTTTTTACCCCAAGATAATCCACCTTTGAAAACATTAGTGATTGATTTTCCAACCCAATCAGCAACACCTTTAGCTATATTACCTATTTTAGGGCCAAGTGCTATAATCCCCTCACCTATTCCAGTCACCACTGAACTACCTAAATTCCACCAGTTATATAATGTAACTGCATTAACTATAGCCATTATAATAGCTGGTATATTAGCTATTAAAGTAGGTATACTTTGTATCAATCCTTTAATGAGCATTCCTATAATTTGAATACCTGCCATGAGTATTTGTGGAAAAGCACCGTTAATTGCATCAGCAAAACTATTTATTATTCTAGGAACTTCTGCAATTAAAGTTGGTAGAGCAGCTATTAACCCTTGTACTAAAGCTAACATAATATCTATAGCAACACTTATTAATAATGGTAAATTTTCAATTATAGTATCACACATTGATATTATTAAATTTACGATAGTTGGGATTAATGCAGGTAAATTTTCTGCGATTCCTTGACCTAAAGCTATTAAAGCCTGTAACCCAACTTCCAAAAGCATAGGAAGAACTTCTACTATTCCATTTACTAATGACATTATTATATTTATTGCTCCTGTTGCAATTGCAGGTAAATTGCTCTGTATACCTGTGATAAGAGTTTGAATTACTTGTATGCCTAAACTTATAATCGTTGGTAATGATTCAAGAATTCCGTTTCCAAGTGAAGATATTACATTGACTCCCGCACTTACCATACCAGGTAATATAGAATTTATTAATTCAGGCAGTTTATCAATAATAGGCGGAAGTAGTTTATCAATTAACTGTCCAATACCATTTATAGCAATTTCTATTCTTGGTAATAAATTTACACCAAAAGCACCTACACTATTAACTAAATTATCTACTAGTGTATCAAAATCAGCATTATCATCAGCCATACCAGTTAATAAATTAGTCCATGCGGCTTTAGTCATGTTCAAACTGCCTTCAATAGTAGAAGCAGCTTCTTTTGCTGTAGTTCCAGTTATCCCCATTTTGTTTTGAATTGCATGGATAGCTTCTATTACATCATTGAAATTGTTGATATTATATTTAACACCAGTAAGTTTTTGTGCATCCGCAAGAAGCCTTTGCATTTCTGTTTTTGTACCACCATAACCAAGCTTCAAGTTGTCTAGCATAGTATAATTTTGCTTTGCAAATCCCTGATATGCATTTTGTATATTTTCAATTGCTGTACCCATTTTATTTGCATTATCAGCCATATCAGTAACAGCTAAATTTCCTATTTGAGCAGCTTTTTTAGTATCTCCACCAAGTCCTTGTAATAGTGAAGCAGAGAATCCTGTAATGGTATTCATGTACTCGTTTGCAGACATCCCAGCTGTCTTATATGCATTATTTGCATATTCCATTACTTTATCGCTACTCTTTTTAAATAATGTTTCAACTCCACCAGTTAACTGTTCATATTCAGCATACTGATCAATAGATAGTTTTGTTAATGCTGCAACTGCTCCTGTAGCTACAGTTACCATTGCAGCTGTGGTTTTTGCAGCGATTCCCAATGCATTACTAGCTAAACTTCCAATATTACTTATTCCTTTTTTCACACCAGAACTATCAATTTCCGTATCAATTATAATTCTTCCATCAGCCATCTATCCACCTACTTTCTTTCACAAAAATAAAAAAAAGCAGGCATTGGCTCACTACTCTACGGTGTGGCTCTAAGCTCTGTCTTTTGGTTTAAATTCTAACTTATTAATTTTTTTACAACGAGGACATTTTATCTCCCCTTTAACATAATCAGCCTTTAGTAACAGCTGATTGCAATTTGTACATTTCATATCTTTTATAATAATCACCTCGTTTAAGGTATAAAAAATAGCACCTAACAATGTAAGTGCTATCTTAATATAATTATTTTATTAAATCTAATTTTATTTCATAGTCCTGTGTCTCAGAATCAAATTTATTTTCAGTACCTTCTCTTGTACTCCATTTTAATTTAATCCAAGTTATATCTTTAGCAGTTCCTTTATTCTTTAATTCCCAAATAATATTTCCTTCTTTTTTAACTCCTTCATCTATTTCTCCACCTATATGGTCGCTTAAAAACATAGATGGCATTTCTATTTGTTCTCCGGTAGAAGTAACTAAAACAGCTTGGTCTGGGTATGTAGTAAATTTATCCTTAGTTGTATTGTCTAACTTAAATTTAATGCCTACATATGAACCATCTTTTGTGTCTTTATTATCCTTATCCTTAGATGGACCTTTATCAGTTATAACAACTTTTAAAATTTCTTGATTTAAACCTTTATAATCTTCTGCCCATTTACTACCTTCATAGTAAGTCCAAATATCATCTTGTTTCTCTTTAGAATCACTTTCTGACTTATTTTCAGAAGCTAACTTTTGATTTTTCCCATCTGCTTTAGATTCTGTTTTAGTACAACCTACAAAACTTAATACCAATATTCCAGTTAAAATAATAGATAGAACTTTCTTTTTCATTACTAATCCCCCTAAAATATAATTTCAATGTGAATTATTAATTACATTAATAATGCAATAATTGTAATTATATCATAATTAAACCAATAAATATAGAAACATATTACAACACCTTGCTAACATCTCCACCACTTAATAAAGCATTTGTTATCTCATCTAATTTTTCTTGTTCATCTTGAGGTATAGGAATTTTATAAAGTTCTTTCATATATTTATAATTAGCTTTTTGTTCTTTATCCTTAATTTTAGATAAATCTGTACTTCGATAGCTCATTATCTTAACGATTTCATTATCTTCTTTTAAAGATTTAAATAGCGCTTTAAATTTCCACCAGTGGAGATCTTCTATATCTTGTAAATCAATTCCGTACTGGTCCATAAATGCAGCATAAATATAATCATCATCATACTCAAATGAATAAATTTGAGTTATACTCTTGCCTTTACCATTTCCTTTAGATTTTGTTATATCTTTACCACATCTATAAAACCATAGCATTTGTTCTATCGCTTCATTGATGTTTTCTGGTATATTTGAATAATATAATTCCAAAGCCATAAGGATTTTATCTTTTTCCCCTATAGATCCATCTTGCATTAATAATTCAAATAAAATAGAAGTCCTAAAGTCACTATTAATTTTATATTCTTTGTTATCAATAGTGACTTTTTTAGGCAATAAATCAACTAAAATATTCATTATTTTTTAACACGTCTCTGTGCTCTATTAGATGAATATTTATTAGCTAATTTTTCAATCTCTTTCTTTTGATCATTCATTTGCAACTGAAATTCCTCTAAAGCTTTTAAACAAGTCAATAAATTAACTCTATTCCCAAAAATCTTTTTATCAGCACCTTCTCCGAACACTTTATTAAATACATCAAATACACCATTACATATCTCTCTAATACCTTCAGCTCCATCTAGACTCTTAGCCTTATCTCCAATCTCAGCAAAACTTGACATAGCCTTTTCATATCTTTCAGCCACATCAAGATCATAGATATCTATATCTTCTAATTCTACTCCATTAATTTTCATATAACCCTCCTACTCACTTTTAGCTGTAAAATCTTTAGTGAATGTTTTTGTACTGGTATCAAAAGTTCCTTCAACTGGATCACTTATACCCAAGAAAGAACCTTCAATACCCAACTCTCCATCATTATCACTAAAACTATCAACTGCTATCGCTATTATAAACTTTCTAGCTCTATAACTTCCTTGTGTAGTTCCTTCTTTATCTAAATCCACGATTAAATATTCTGTTTCTGTATCGGGCCCTGTTAATTGCATTTCCCCAATATTTCTAATATATTCTATAGCTTTTTCACTTACTATTTGGTCAGCATTAAATGAAGTCGTCCATTCGTATCCTGTAATACTTTGACTAGCACTAGATTGATTTATATATCTTTTACTAGTTGTTTGTGCACTAGGACTCTCATTAAGTTCAGTAAAACCCGCTCCTAATAGTTCGAAAGCATCATTCACCTTCAAGTAATTGGCTTGTACTTTTCTTTTTCTAATTCCCATCTAATTCATTCCTTTCTTAAAATATTTCAATCTTAACTGTATTTGAAACTGAGCAGTATCTTCTGTTACTGCAAATGCATAGCCTGTACTAGTAACCTCAATAGCTAGAGGCTCTAATCCATTATCGAGTAATGGAAATATTTCATTGTTATTTTGATTTTCTATCCAATCAGCAAATTTTTCATAAAATCCTGAGTTATCGATATTTTGTAATACATCAACTCCATAAGGCTCCCTAGATGTAAATATAAAAGCATATTGCCTTATACTGTCACCATTAACATACGTCTTTAATATTGGTTCTATAGGAACTTCTTCTATTGAATAAGTATCTGTTTCAGGTTCTAGGTAATTTACATTAACCTTTATAGCATTATTAAATGTATCTAAATGAGGACAAGTTCTAATGTAATCTCTTAATGCTTTAATTATCATCTACTTCTTCCTCCTGCAAATTCAGCTATCTTTTGCACAATTGTATTCCCCTTATCAGACCACATTCTTTTATCCCACATCTTTCCACGTAATCCACCAATACCCTCTCCTTGCTTTCCTAAACCCTTATTAGCATAGTAAGTTTTTTTTGCATAAGGAGCATTGTAAATAATCTTACTAGGTTGTAATTCAACCATCATATCTTTAAGTCTACCGGCGTTATATGGTATATAATTATTACATTCTTTTGATACTTCTTGTGTAAATTTAACTTGAGCTTCGCCGTTCTTATTAAGATGTCTTTTAAGCATTATTTTTTGTGTGTCATCCATTTCTATTCTAACTTTAGTTGCCATGCTATACCCCCTCTACCTCAAAGTGACTTGATAGATCGTTCACAGACTTAATATCGATGACGTTATCAAACTCATTTTCTAAGTCAGAGATTCGATATGGCTTAACTCCTGTTATCTCAAAATCAGCTTCACCCTTAACAACTTTATCTCCAACGCCCAAAGTAAAATGTTTTTTTCTATCTTCATCAGATAACTTAGCAAATCTTTTTGGACTTATATAGTTATCTAGTTTATCTATGAAAATAAGTGTGCTATCAGCTAAAAGTAATCCTTTATCGCTTACAGTCCCATTCCTTTTACCTTGCCAATTAACACCTTTGATAATTGTTCTTTGATATTTATCAGATCCTAAAGAATTATCGTAGTACCTATTATAAATAGTTATATCAGAATTTTTAAATAAAACTGTCATTACATCACCTCTAATAAAAAAGTTTAATATAAGGCTTTGGTAACATAGCCTTAATATCATCTGTAATAGTCCATGGTCCAGAATTATCTTTATAGGTAACAGATTGATCGCCTTCTGACATAGATTTTATGTCAGCACTTTTGGAAGCTTTACTATTTTGTATTAGTTGATCTACCACAAAATCATATTCAGATAAAATGTAACTATCTTCCCAATCAACATTTAAATAATTTCTAATAACTGCTATAGCCTTTTTTTCTTCAGTAGACATTTCCATAATATCACCTAATTTTCTTCAAGCAATTTTATCAATTCATCTTTCGATAACTTACTATAACCTTCTAAGCCTTTTTCTTTAGCTAATTCTTTAAGCTTTTCTACAGTTAATTGATAAACATCTTCTACAGGAACAGCCTTTTTCTTTTCTATTAATTTAAATCCTTGTCCAATAAGTTTATCTCTCACATCGTCATCATTTGTAACTTTAACTACATTCATTTTTATTAATTGATATTTAAATTCCATATTCTAATCTCCTCCCACAAAGAAAGGACTGGGTACTTTACCCAGTCCTAAACTAAAGCTTCTTTTATATTAACTCTACATATTTTTAATGCTTCATCCATTATCCAAAGGTCATGGTATTTTCTATAGTCTAATTTCCAAGCATCTGCATCTTGATTTACGTTTGGATCAAATATTCTAATCTTATCAGTTTTATTAACTGCTATTGGAGCATACATTGGAGTTATTATCCAGTTAATATTTTTAGCTTCATCTGCAGCTACAAACCCACCAGCAGTTTGTCCAGATGTTTTACCATCATAGAATGTATAAGTAGTTTTCATTCTAGCACTTGGAACTTTAACTATTGGATGTCCATCAAATGATTTTACTTTAGTTATAATATCTCCTTTAGTAAATTCAGTAACATCTAATCTTTTGCTTATTTTTTCATTGTCATCTAGTATAGCAGATATAGGAGTTGACATTGTTATTACCAATGGAATATCTCCAACTATATCTTCTATAGCTGTAATATCAGCTTTTAAAAGTTTTAATACATTTGTTTCATCTATTGTATTTCCACCATTGGCCACTTTCCCAGCTATAGCTAAACTAGCTATTTTTGAATATCTGTAAGCATCAATTTCAGGAACTACCTTAGTAGCTTGGAATTGACCCATAGCATTCGTAGCATTAGCCACAAAATTTGATTCATCTACGTCCATAGAGTCTAACATAAATGTTCTTCCTCTATCTTGTGTCATAGTCTTAGTTTCATATTCTAGGGTTATAGAACCTTGTGTAAATCCATTAGATCTTGAATAATCACCTAAGCCGTCCATGTTCATTTTAGGGATTTTAACTTCTTTCCCACCGTTATAAATAACTTGTCCTGCATTAGCATCCATCCATCCAGATGTTAATTTTGCTACTGCTGCCTTGTCTAAAGCTTGTTGAAATAATGTTGCGTATGCAATTGTATTTGTCATATTATTACTCTCCTTTAAATTTAAATTTTATTTTTACATCATCATTTTTGCTAAATCATCTACTGTTAAATCTCCTGCTCCATTCTCACCTGGAGGAGTATAACTACCATTAGCAATTTTCTCTTTTACATTAGAATTAACCATGTCATTTACATAAGTGCTAAAGTTATCAATTCTAGTGTTTGTAGTTTCCTCATCATCAGTTAGAAAATAATCAATCATTTCCATAGGGATTTTCTTTTCTGCAAGCACATCTTTATATTTAGCTACTTTTTCAGCTTTCTGTGCTTTCGCTTCACTTTCTAACATCTTTTTCTCTAGTTCCTCAATTTTAAGCTGCTCCGGAGTTTTCTTTTTACCAGTAGACTTAAGGACTTCGTCATTAATTAAAGTTTGAAGATTCTTCTCTTTCCAGCTTTTAATCCCATCAGTAACACGCTTATCTCCATATGATTTAAGGTACTGTTTACCATCTTGATTAGTTTCAATAAAGTTTTTAACCTCATCCAAAACTAAATCCTTTTTGAATAGCTCAGCTAAATTACTGCCTTTTATAGTTTCATCTATATCAGCATCATCAGCTATGCTTTTAATCAGTTCCATTAATTCACTCTTTTTCATTACTTTACTCCTTCCCTACATAGTTTTATTACTAACCCTATATAGTTAAAAATCTATTATTTAAACAGTTTAATGCCGTATTTAGGGCATAATAAAAAGCCTTAGTTTCCTAAGACTTAATTTTGAACATAATAAAAGCACCTACTATTTACCTAAGTAAGTGCCTAATTATACGAATGGTGATTTTGCTTTATCTTTCAATATTTCATTTTTTATTTTAATATATTCTTTATGAGCATCTTTTACATTTTTGGGCGCATCCTCTCGTATTGATGCTTCACAATAATCCCTCGCACCTTCCATAACAAGATAAGCTTCGAATATATCCGCTAGCTCATTACATCTGATATTTCTTTTGTCGTGGAGCATCACTTTTTTATCACCTCATTAATATAAATTTCTATAAATTGAACCAATTCACTTTTAGTACTAGTATCCTTAATACTAAAATATTCAGCCATTATTTCATTTATTCTATTCACTCCATCAAATTCATCAGAAGCATATTTACTTAATTGTTCAGAAATAAAACTTCTTGGAACTGAACTTTGATTTAATATATATTTACTAATACCTTCATCAAATATCTCTTTAGCGTTATTATAACTCATTCCTTTCTTATTAGCAATTGATTCAACTAAATCATAATGATATTTATGTCCTAATTCATGCAACAATGGTGAATTTGATTCTATACTTGCAAAATAACCTTCATTAGCTTTTAGATATTTTAATATTTTTACATCTGTATCATATTTACTATTTATAAATATTGTATCAAGTTCTCTCCTATAACCTCCAATAGCTTTTCTATTAAGTCCCACTTTTTCAAAGTCTATAATGGAAAATTTAGGTAAATCAAGCCCCTCTGGTAGAGTTTTTATAATACTATTGATTTTCTTTTCATACAACCTTACTGCTTTATTTTTCTTTGTTGCATCAATATCAGTCCACATATTAAATTTACTATTGGATACTCTTTTTTCATTTATTGATAAGTTACCTATTTTAAATTCTCTTCCTTCTCCAAATTCCGGAACGAATCTATTAGACATATAGTCAGTTTTATCTAAAGCACTCTCATCCTCTTCTATAGTATAAAAACATCTACATAATGGATGTCTAGGAACTTCTATTTTATCTTTAAAGTCAAATACTTTATCATTATACTGAGCACAATCACTGCATAATCTGCTATCTAAAGTTGCATTGTATCTTACTTTTTTAACTCCCACTTCTTTACAAAATCTATCAAAAGCATTGCTGGAGCATCTATTAACTTCTGTTTCTACAAGTCTTTTAGCATTATAGGCACTCGTATTATATGTTTTCTCTATATCTCTCTTAATTTGATTAACATTTACCTTTCCGTTAAGAAAATTATTAACTTGTTTATGAAGATGTTCTGCTGTATCTTTTTCATTATCCCATACTCTATTAGAAAAATGTTTTCCTTTAAAATTTTTATCAATTATTTCTTTTACATCTTTCAATCCAGCATTATAAGAATAAAAATCGAATGTATTATTAACCGCCTTAGTAAGAATATCTGTTATAACACCATTTTGTATCTCTCCAGTTGCCTTATAGTTAGCTTTTATAATATTTGATAGCCTATTATACTCTTTATTTTTATCTTTACTTGTAAGGCTCATTAGGCCATCTAAAACAGTATAAGTCAACATTATTAATGCTAATTCTTTGAGAAGATTATCTCTACTCTTTTTTTGTTCTCTGTAAACATCTTTTATTTGTTCTTCAGCTTCATCATAAAGGCTTTCAGTAAACTCTAATTCTTCATCATGCTTATTCTTGCTCATATCCATCACCTAAGACTTTATCTATATCAACCTCATGGTCTTTTTTATACTCTTCAATTAATTTTATCTCCTGGTCCGGATTATTCACAAAACTTAATTGAGTTAAAGCAGTTTTTAACGATATATTCTCACCTATTCCAAACTGACTTAGTGTTTGGGCCATCAATAAATCATCCTGTGGAATATTCAAAGTAAATTTAACAGATATGTCTCTATAATCATAATTAACATTTTCAAGCTTATTAAATAGTTTAAATAAAAAATACATTCTACCTTGAATTATATTTTTTATGGATCCTTCACTATCTCTTACTCTTTGTTCTAATCCTATTAACCTATTTCTTAAAGCACTTCCAGAAGTATTACTTTGTAGCTTTTCATTAGTATCAATATGATTACTAATTTCATATATGTTTTTCTTAAGAGTATCTAATGTATTTTGAATAAATGTATCGTTTATATCTTTAGTTAAAAACTTAATTATTACATCTTTTTCATCAGCATTAATAATGCCCTTTTCTTTCATGTAATCCAGTTGAGTTTTCCCGCATTCGTCTTTAGTTTTATAATCTATGCTACAACCAAGCATAATTAAATAAGCTAACCTATAGTCAGATATTTCATTAACTATATCCGATAAATTAGTTTCATATGCATCTTGAAGGTCTTTAAGTTCATTAAATAATGTATCATGTTCCTTATAGGCACTAACATGTCCAACCTTAATAGGAACTTCTCTAAATATGTTCTCAGTCGCCTTAGAAACTTCAGTGAAACTATCATCTACATGATAAATTAAATTAGGAGTGTAAATATCTATATATTGCTTAGTATCAAACTTCTTTTTAAAGAACCTAAAAAACATCTTACTATTTCCAAAATCATCAGTTAATAAATAACCGTCTCTTGGACTCACTATTTTAGAATTAAATACCACTTCCTCACCGATTTCTGAAGTATAGTATAATTCAAATACACTTCCGTAAGACAACATATCTCTAAGTAACATTTTGTCATGATTTTTATTCCAATGTGATAGCTTAAAATTAACAAATTTAACTTCCTCTGAATTATCACTTTTACTGATATATGTTGGTTTATTAGATAGCAGATATGATACTTCTTCCTTTATAAACTTCTTAATGAAATTCGTTCTTACTTTTAAATTACTTCTTTTGGGATTATTTTTATAATCTATATAAGCTTCACTTTTACCAGTAACACAGTAATCATATATTTTATCATAGATTATTTTTCTAGCTTCAAAATCACTCTTTATATTATTTAAAAGTTCTTTGTTTTCATCTAAAAAACTCATGCAATCCCTCCTTTCTAAAATAATGATGACCTATCAAAAAATGATAAGGTTATTTTTTTAGTTCCAATTTCTGTTGTAACTCCATACCTTAAAGAGTCTAAACTATGATTGTATTTGTCTATTGGAACATTAATGTATTCTCCATCTTTACCTTTTTTCCAAGTATAATTTTTAAATTCTTCAATTATCCAAGTTAATGACGGCAAAATAATGATTTCATATTGCTGCAATAGGTTAATTCCATTTAATATACTGTCTTTACCTTTCGTAGCACCTCGAACTCTATCAAGTCCATTACGTTTTAATTCTTCAATAGATTTAGGTTCAGCACTATCACAAGTTATGACCTCTTTTCTATATCCCATCCAAATAATCTTCTTAGCTATTTCATCATTCAAAAGACCCTTTTCTTCAAAGCCATCAAAAATCCATATTTTTTTATTAATTTCATCCAAGATACTACATACGAAAGCAGTAGGGTCATTAGTAAAACCAAAATCCAAAGAAAATATAGCTTTACTATCTTTAACTGTCTTTAAAATTTCTCTATAATCAAAGCCTTTAACTTGCCAATTTGTATATATTAGTTTATCAAGTGTAGCGAATTCACCCAGAGCATAAATTCTATAATACGCTTGATTAGTTCTCTCCATATCTAGTAAATTATCTATGTATTCTCTAGGTAAGAACTTATTATCTTTATAAGTAGTATGTAAAATTACTGTATTTTCTTTATTATAAACAGCACCTTCTTTAAACCATCTTTTATATACCCAATTCTCTTTAGACACTGGGTTAAACATACAATGTACTTGGTTATATAGATTTCTACTTCTCAACCTAAGACTTAACTGGTCAAAGTCAAATTCATCGATTTCAGTACATTCCTCAACTACTATATCATCTATGTTAGCAATAGATTTAATCTTCTCTGGGTCATCCATACCCTTAAAAATAAAATGGCTCCCATTAGGAAGTTCAATAGTTAAATCTGTTTTATTAACCTTGCATTGTTCGTATAGCTGCCAATCACTAAGAATACTTTTTACCAAAGCAAAGCATGAATCTCTTAATGTATTACTTACTTTTCTCACAACTAAACATTTTCTATTAGAGTACTTTAAATATTTAAACACCATCTTAGAAAATACAAAGTGAGATTTGCCACTACCAGCACCTCCATAAAATACATTAAATCTAGAATTATGATTTTCTAGTTGTGGTAAATAAACATCATTAAAGCATTTCTTAGATATCTTGAATTTTGTATTAGCCACAGTAGTAAATCACCTCCTTATTAAGGTAAAATAAAAAGAACCCTCAGCATTGAGAGTTCTTATTTCTATTTAAATAAATCAAATATACTAAAAGTTGTCTTTTTATATACTTTATTATAAGCAGCTTTCTTTGGGTCCTTTAACCATCCAGTACCCTTCTTCCCATAACCAGGTATTACAGCTTTTTTAAGTGCTCTTTTAGCTTTTCCAGTAGTTCTAGCCTTAATACTTTTCTTTAATGAAGGTTTTCTCATTCCAAATTTCATACCACAATTCCCCCTTTTTTACTAAGACTATTATATCACTACTTACTACAGTTCTCTTCATATTCTTTTGCTCTTCTGTAAAAAGTATTTTTCTTTAATCCTAATTCTTCCATAGCTTTTACAGCAGTTATATTGCCTTGTTTCCAACTATTATAAACTTCTATGAAATTGTCATTTGTTTCTATTTTTTTACGTCCTTTGTAGACACCTTTTTCTTTAGCTATTGCAATTCCTTCTGACTGTCTTTGCTTTCTAAATTCCGTTTCTTGTTCTGCTACATATCCTAATACTGATAATATTAAGTCACTTATGAAATTGCCTAACAAGTCTTTATATTGTCTAGTGTCTAGCATTGGCATATCTATTACTACGATGTCAGCACCTTTAGAAGTTATTTCCTCCCATAGTCGCTTACATTCTCTATAGTTTCTTGATAATCTATCTATTGATTTTATTACTACTAAATCATCTTTACCAACTACTTTTAATAATAATTGTAGTTGTTCTCTATCTGTATTAGTTCCACTTGCTTTATCAATAAGCTCTATTGGATTAATAACTCCGTTTTCCTTATTAAATTTGTTCATTGCTTCAACTTGTCTTGCTTCATTTTGTTCCTTACTTGATACCCTTATATAATTAAATACTTTACCCATTGGTAATACCCCCTGCCTCTTAAATCATTCTATAAAAAATCATATTGAATTCGGCCTTTTATTTTAAAAAAATATTTTTCCTAACCGTGAAGATGGCAATCGAGTTATATTTAGAATGTACCCCACCTCATTCACAAATCATTTTATATTTTATATTTTATATTTTATATTTTATATTTTATACTTTAATTTTAATCTTATGTTTCAATAAAGTCAAGTTTATTTTTGAAACGTTTCAATTTTTATTTTAATACTCTTTTGAAACATTTTTTATATATTATTTTATAGTTTCATTAGAGTATACTCTAATGAAAGTAATATTTAATTATATAAATCACTTCTTCCAATGATTAATCTTCCAATGTAACTTCAATAGTCTTATTTGTTTGCTCTACCTCTTGTTTGTCTACCCACTTATAGTTATTCTTAAGGGTAAATATAGCTCCAACAGCACTATTCTTATTAAATAAGGCCTGTTCATACTCTGATTCTACTCTTTGCTTAGCTCTTTTTATCGAGTTTATCAACCTTACTTTCACATCATAATCTAACTTATCATATGCAGTGTTATCCAAACTGTTTTCATAATGTAACAATGTTAATCTATCAGTATCTAAATGCACAGCTAATCCGGTTACAGTAGGTATCTTATTATTTTCATTACACCATTTGAAGAAATCTTCTATTTGAATATCTAATTTTTCTGGATCTGTAAACTTAAAAGGTCTTCCCCCTTTATTAACTTCACTCATTATATTTACACCTCCTCGTTCATATATTCAGACATAAAAAATAACCGATACGAATCAACATATCGGTTTATCTAATATTCCTATAATATAATAATAACACATGTTATATTGGTTGTGTCTAAGTTGATTATAAGTTATAACTTAGTATTAACTTATATTAATTTATATCGCAATGCATATGGTATAAGTTTATCAATTATTCTTGATTTCTTTTCTGCTAAATAATCTTGGTTCATATTCATCTTTAGTGCTATCTGTTTATATTGTAATTTATTAATGAATTTGTACTTGATTAAAGTTTTTTCAGTATCATCTAAAACTCTTAACATATTATCAATTGAATCTTTTTCAAACTCTAAGATACTTTTATCTATTTTAAGCTTTTCAATATTATTCAATTGAATTTCTACAGGTGATGCATTACTAGGAATTGGTGCTCCTGGCATATCATTGTATGATAATCCTTTTATATCTTCAATTTTAATTTGATATTCAAGTGCTTTTATATCTATATCAATCTCAGCATATTTCTCTAATAATTTTTCTACTTTTTCATAATTAGTTAATTCACTCATATGTTCTTATATTCACCCTCTTTTGTTACTAAAATGTTACTAGTTTTAAAATATTCTGGTAACACTAATAAATGTGTATATTTCAATATTTTAAGTATATAATGTGTTACTGAAACCCGTTACTAATATATATAATTTCTTTATATATATATATATTAACTCATTTTTTATTTTTATAATCTAAGAAATTATATTTTAGTATTTCAGTAACATAACTAGTTATAACTGTTGCTATTACTACTGTTGAACGTGTTACTAGAATTTAAAATTTCAGTAACATTCTAGTAATAAAACAGTTACAACTGTTGATATTACTTAACTTATTGTACAAATTCTAGTAACATTTTTAGTCTAGTTTATAAATTTTAACTTGTTTACCTTCTACTCTTATTGATTTATTACTATTGTAGCCTTGTTTTCTTACTTCTTTTCCAAATACTATTTTAGATAAAGGTTTTAATCCAGATTCTACACACCACAGTTGATATTTCCTAAATACATCATTGATTGATTCATTTTCTATCTTATTTTCTTCGATAAATGATACTACTGGATTATTTATTTGTTCATATTCATTCCATACCTCTTGTGATGCCTTAGATACTGTAATATTATTATTTTCTAATATTCGGTATAGTCCATCTAGTGCTATTTTTAATAAATATTCAAGTGCTTCTGGAGTCGTTATCTTATCTTTTATAAATGGATCATAATCTGGGTCCTTCTTACTAAATACTGCATTAAAAGGTATAAATAGTATACGTCTCTTAAGTCCACCACTGAGGTCGTTAATTCTTGGAAGTTCATTGGCACTAAAAATAAGTTTGGAGTAGTTTTTAAAATCGTATGGATCACGACCTTTACGTTCAACGTTTACTTTTTCACCTGTTACTAATTTTTTGAATGTACTATTGTCCTGGATATATTCGTTACTAATATCATCACCTATATTTGCTAGTTTTCCATCTAACTGGAAAGTTTTAAATCTATCGTTTAATTCCTTTAAAGATACTGATGATATGTTTTCCTCACCTAATAGTTCCATAATTAAATCTAAAAGAGTTGATTTACCATTGGACCCGTTACCAGTTAAAATAAAACTCTTACCTAATTCATTACGTCTTAATAATGTATAACCTATCATTTCCTCTATTGTTGCTCTTAAGTCTCGGTTATTACAAGCTATTTTGTTTATAGTCTTATCTAATAACTCATGATAAACAGCTGAATTATAATTATGAGGTATTTTATTTTTAATTATGTATTCTGGTGAATAATCTAAAAGTTCTTTAGTCTCAAGATTAAATACTCCATTATTGAACACGATGTACTTAGAGTTAGTAATTTGTTTATTGCTGCATAATAACTCTAAATATCTTAATATTTCACCTCTAGGTGTTTTAGTTGAATTTTGTATGTATTTTAACATAACTTTTTCAATATCTAATATGTTATCTGAATAATGTCCATCTTTGTAAATATGTAATTGATTATTTATTTTAACTATATTTTCTTCAGCTATGAGAAATTTAGCTAATTTTTCATATTGTAATTTATTCTTGATATAAAATGATTCTTTTAAAAATGCTTTGTCTCTTGTGATAACCTCAACTTCATATTCTGTCATAGGCTCTTTCAAAATATATTTATTTATTATTTTAATCGTACTTTTAATTTCATCTTTTACTAACCCGGCAGATTGTAACCTTAAAATATAATTAAATAATGATTGGTTTCTTCCGTCCCCCTCTTCCATCTCAGTAAAATTAATATCTTTTTTATCAAGAGGTACTAACCATGCTGGTAAATTGTCTAACTCATAAACTTCTTTTATCCATTTACGATTTTTGCCATTTATTTTTATAGGTATTACTGCATTTTGAGAACCTAAGCCAGTATCAACTTTTATCCCTAGAGCCGTTGTGTAACCTTGTTTTCTCTTATCTTGATTTGTATTTTTAAAATAAAAGTGTTTACCTCTATCAGTTTTTAAAATGTTACATTGAATATTCAAATCAGTTACTATGTTAAATACTATATTTGATTGATCTTCATCATCTATATCTATTTGAATTATGTCATTTAACAACACTGCTCCATATGATTTTAATTTATCAACATCTGATAATGAATAAAATTCAGTTCTATTTTTATATTCTTCTGTTGGTCTTTTTCCATTTGTAGGTATATATCCTTTAAAGATAAAAACCACCTCCCTTCTTTAATTATACTTATTTTCTACTAGGAAATTAATAGGTACTAGTGTTTTGTATTTATTATTTTAAAACCCTTACGTTATATGTAAGAAGTTTTATTATCTTGGGTTATTCTTTATTCATTTAACCCTCTAATAACTCTGGATTATCATAAACGTTACCTAAAACTTCTACTTCTTTACTTTGTAAATCAATTATAAGGCATTCTTTATTGACGCTATCATATCCAAGACATTTAACGTTTTTACTATAGGGTTTTACAATCGATGCAATCGGTCTGTAAGTAATCAATCCTATCAAGACTTCTTCTTCTATGTCTTCAATTTCTTCTTTAAAGCAATTTGTATCTTTAATGCGCTTATAACTTAAAATGTCACCCTTATATATTTCCTTGCCGTTCTTATCTTTTAATCCTGTACATTGCCCTACTGTTTTAGTATCAATTTCATATTGCTCACTGTAAGGTCTATTACAGTCATAACAATATCCAACGCTAGAATACTCTTCCTTTTCAGCAATAAAAGTCATATCATTATTTTGAATTAAATTTCCATATACCCATTTATGAGCATCTATTATTTTCCCTCTAAATTTTATTTCCCTCATAATATCCTCCTTGAATAATTCTTTTTAATCTACACATATTATTAAAGACTCGTTGATGCATTTCATATTAAATTTATAATATTTAACCTTATCGGAAACGATAGGGTTATTTTGTTTTTTTATATTTCCTAACTATTCATAACAAATCTATAATTTTCAATACCTGAACCAAATTCTATTACATTGCCTTTTGCAATTTGATTTTGTCATTTACTACTCTAATCCCCCCCTCTTATGATCTAGGTAAAATAAATCCTCCTGGAATAATTTATTTTAATCTACACATACTATCAATATGCCAATACTTCTTATCCGATTTGAATTTATAATATTTAACCTTATCAGCAATGATAGGGTTATTTGGTTTTTCTAGGAGTTCCTGTTCTCACACCATTCTCTAATGTTAGCTAACTTGTGTTCCGCTGCTATTAACTTAGTATTTAATCCGCATATTGTTTCTTCTTTTCTATCTATGATTTTTTCTAAGTTGTCTATTTTCACTTTAAGTCTAAGATTTTCTTGTCTAAGCTTATCTCTTTCCTCAAATATCTTGAAAATAGAACTCATTTTAATCAACTCCCAACTCTTCTTTATGCTTTACTGTCCATATAAGACATAATATATTCCACACAAAAGCTCTTAAATGGTTTTCATCATCATCACCTCTTAGGTGTTTCAAATAATGTCTTACGGCACTGTCTATATAGCTTTGCACGGGAATACCCTTCTGCCAGTTATTTTCACCATATTTTTTTGCTCCTTCTTCAAAGTGAATTGATACGTCTAAAATCATACTTTCTTTTGTATTTCCATAACTTATTCTTTTAGAGTTTTCTAATGCATCATATAAATATTCCACATCATTTTTTTCTTTAAAATTACTTATACAATGAATTATTGTATCATAATTCATAAATTCACTTACTACATCCAAAGGCATTAAATCGCAACGACCTTTCCCTTCTTTCAAGTCTCTTTTTGCTCCAGTTGAGTATTCTGTTCTATCTCCACTATCTATAATCATTTATCAATTACTCCTCCCTATAAAATCACTTATTCTCTTTTTAGCCAAGTTAATATAATATTGCTTGTCCAATTTTCTTGGTACTTTTACACCGTTCAAATCTCCATTTTCAATAAAACATCTTTCTGGAGTATTTGCAATTTTATCCGGGGTATCTTTATTGTTATGGACCTTATATACTCCTTTATCAGCTTTAGATCTAGATGCAAATACCCTTAGTATTTTTTCTTTTAAGATTTTATCTCCATGAAGAGCATATTTATATTTACCACTTACTTTCACTATCTTTTGAAATTCTATCAAGTCATTGCAGCTATTAATTGTTGTCTCCACTGGTATATTTTTTACGAAGTAATCTTTAAGTGCTTTATTAACAATTGGTAAATCATTATCTAATTTATTTAATTCTTTTACATAAGAACCTTTGGATTTTACTTTCCCATTATCCATAACTATCAAGTAGTTATTTACATCCTTTTGAACTACTTTTTTTATAATGTCATGGTCTAGGGTCATTCTGGTCCTTTTACACCACTTATTACAAATACTTTTATATTCCTCTAAGTCATTCTCTGAATTTAATTTAAACATTACACCATCTGTATTTGACTGTATTAATTGCCATTTATCTTCCAACTTTTCAATTAAATCTAGTAACATTAATTGACCATTAATACATACATTGTTAGCCTGTCTTGGGTCATATAAATTGTTATACTTATCCTTCATTGCTCCATAAGTTGAGTTAAGTACGATTTTTAGAGGTTGTTGTTCTTTCTTCTTGCCTTCATGTTTAAGTTTCATTCTGGTATCATAAATATTTTGAAACTTTGTTTTATCTCCTATATTTCTAGACTGAAAATCATACTGTAGCATTAATGAAGGATAAAAAGACCCAACATCACTATTTACTAATATTCCTTCTCCGATATAATTTTGTCTAGCTCCATGTAACCCTCCCCAAGCAAATGTATGTGGAACTCCTGCTACTTCAATATCTAGTTTTTTCTTATAATCTTTATTAAGTGGATTTTTATACCATTCTAAGATGTGTCTATATTTGTGAATTTTTATAGTATCAACTATTTCATATTCAAATTCATCATCACGCTCAACCTTATCAGCTCCAAGAATTATTGCTGATAATTGTGCTTTTGTTTTATTTATATATTTAAGAGGTAATTTAAACATTTTTATTAATCCCATGTGACTGTTGAACTCTTCTATTTGATTTACAAACACTTGCATTGTTTGCTCTACATCGTGATTACAATACTTAATTACTTCTTCTAGCTCATTCTCACTTAATTTACGGTCAATTGTGAATGATATATCTGATTCCTTAATGTTATTTCCCATAAATCCTTCTAACTGCTTTAAACCAAAGAATTTATTAGTCATAACATCATAGTTGTAAAATTGCATTTTCCAAAATAAGCAACTGTATTGCCATCCACCCAGTTTTTTAACTATGATGTGATTGTTTATATCTGCTGGATTAAAGTCACACAATATTCCTTTAAGGATATACTGGTCATATGAACGGGAGTTATATCCCGCCCATATATCAGTTTTATGTTCTTCATAGAATTGTTTAAGTTGTTCTGGATCATTAACTATTGTTGTAGTTTTTTTACTATTAGTATCTTTAATTACTACTAACCAGTCATGTTTGAATACTTCAAAGTCATAGAAAAGCATCGTTATCACCTATTTTCTTGTTACGTTGTAATTATCTAATATGTATTTCATTCCACAAGAGTCACATCTTTTGCTACATATTTCACTTTCATTATGTTCATCACAATATTTGTTCATTTCTTTATCTATATCACTAAAAGTAACTTTCTCTTTCGTTTCTTCTGCTAGTTTGCAATATTTCCATCTTTCAACATCTCCACTTAAATTGACAATTCTAAAACAATTATCATTTTTGCTATGTTCTATTTTTCTTAAAAATATGCCATTAAACCAGTTTATTTTTGTATCTGATACTAATACTTTTGTTCCAATTGGTACTTTACTCCAATCTATTTCTTCACGTTTCCAAATTAGTTTCAAATACTTGTCTTCAAGCATATCTTTTAATTTAATTGAATCAAACTCATTCTTTACAAATTTCGAAATATCTATTGTATAAACTTTGACTATATCTAATATTTTTGTAATGTGAGTACAAATTAGTTTATCGTTGTAATGGCTAAGATTATAGTCATTTTTTTCGTTATATAAACAATCATTTACTAACATGAACCTAGTTCCTTTTTTCAACTCTACTATCATTCCATCTTTTAAATCTGATTTATTCATTTACATCACCTCAAAATTAACTTCTAATAATTTTCTACTTGCTAAATAATCACACATATGGATAAACTTTTCCATAGGCGTTTCAGGTTTAGGCAATATATCTTCTTCCTCATAATCTTTATTCCATTGACCCATATGAGATTTTATACAATAAGAAATACCTTCCCATAAGTTACCTTCCATAACTTCTATTACTTCTTCTGGTAAAGTATCTTCGTCAACTTCATAGTATTTATCTTCTAAATATTTAACTACTTCTAAAGGATGTGTTGCTACAGTATGAGCACTTCCATCTATACCATGTTTAACTCCATCATGTAGTAATAAGCTAACTCTAATTATGTCTTTTTCTATATCTATAAAAGTTTGTATTGTCTCACATTTAAACAACTCATTAGCTATTCTTACTGCTGCTTGAGTATGTCTAATTAACCCTTCCTCACCTTGAGCATAATTTGGATGATATTTACCAGTACTTGATGCTGGAACTTGATAGAAATAATCTGGTAACATATCTAAGGACCATTTAGCAAATACTTTCAAATCATTGTTAGTTATTGTGCTTAACTCATGTTTAAAATCATATTTTGGTTTTACATAATCAAGTTCTACATCTTTAGCTATATCTAACTCACTTTCATCAAATAGAGTTAGTAAAATTTTGATTGTATATAAAGGAATGTCCCATGATTTACTACTTGGATTGTATTTTCTTCCTGGAATTGATTTTATTTTTGATACTATATCAGCATCATAATTGAACGATATGTTTAAACTATCATTTATTTTAATCACTTTAATCATTTATTGTTTCCCCCTTACTTAACCAAATCTGGATTAACTACAAACTCTAGCTGTTCTTTACTTTTTATATAATCAACTGCATCTTGCCTTTTATCCCATTCGCAGTATTTACAAAACCCACCAATATCTTCTCCTACTAATAATTTTTCTGTGCCAGTGTCAACCTCAACAAAATACTTTGTAACTTTCTTTTTAATAACTTTTGCTTTCATTTTTTCCATTTACCTTCTAACCCCCTTCGGCTCAAAGTTATATTCATAATCTTCTACTGGATCATCAAACCTATTTTTTAATTTCTTGGCTTTTCTATTACTTTTCTTTACAGTTGTCTTATGAATTTCCAACGCCTGCTTGTATATATCTATATCTTCTGGACTCTCCACTTCTGTAAATTTACTTTCATGATTATATGAGTAAGGACAATTATTCTCAGAGTTAAGTCCTGGAATTAAAAACCTACTCATCATACTGTGATACATACATTCATAGCAACTCATTTTACACTTATAACAATTGTGCATTAATATTTGTGCTGCTATAGTTTCCATTTCCTCAAATTTTATATGTAGGTTTTTCTCGTAATCTTGTTTCGCACGCTTTTCAAGAGCCTGTGCTCCTTCTAATGTCAAAACCCTAACATCATGTTCTTTTGATGCTCTTAAAATTTTCATTGCTTCATGCTTTGGTAATCTATTTATAATACTTGATTGAGCTTTCTCAATATTAGTCAATGCTGTTTTTAATCTTCTACGCTCGTCAGAAGTTAAGTTTTTACCCCACTTTTCAAATCTTCTTCGTAAATAAATACTTAGTCCAGAAAATCCTAAAAAATTGTCTCGTTCTTCTTTATTTAAATATTGTTTTGGTTGCTCCATTTATCTCACCCACTATTAATTTATCTAGCATTTAGATCACTTCCTCTTCATATTTAAAAACATATCCACACATAGTCTTCTTAATTTTTCCATGTAATGAATCTAATACAGATTGTCTATTTGTATATAATGAACTAGCAGCTTCCCTGCAACTTTTAAAATAATCTATTATCTCTCCTGTTTCATAATCAATTGCTACTATACTTGGTTTATCTATATTTTGAGCACTGATTCCATATCTTGATGCTTTAGACTTACTACAATACTCTAAATTGCCATGGTAATTATCATGTAATATTCCATTCTTATGACATACATGGTCATAATTGTTTAGGTTTTCAACGAAATATTTAGCCACTAATTGATGAATTAACAATTCCTTTCCATATATCTTTGTAACAAGTTTTCCCCTATAAAATTTCTTAGGATAAGGCATCATAAATTTTCCTTTTGGGTACTTCTTATAAATCTTCTTAACTCGTCCATAGTTACTTATTTTATAAGTTTCATCTATATCTTTCCAAGTTTCATTTTCAAATTCAACTCTCTCATACCAAATTCTTAATTGTTGCTTTGAAGCTTTATCATCTATTAGGTAGCAGTCGTCTAATCTTGGTAATTTCTGTTTCTTACTTTTAAATGTTGCCAAAGTAGACTTTTTACTTCCTGTAATTCCTTCTAACTTTTCGTAAGTTGTGGGTGTTTTTATATTGTATCTAGCATCATAAATATAAATCATACTTATCCCCCTTTTACAATCAACTAGGAAGTTTATGTTTATAAACTCCCTAGTATTATATTTAATTATCTACTAATTCTCAAATACATCCTCTATTTTATAAGTGTTAAATCCTTTTGAGTTTTTACCATATTCTAATTGATAAGATAAGTTTCCATTCACTGCTTCAAATATATCAAGTAGCATCTCATGATATTGTTTAAAGTTTATAAGATCTACTTTTACATCACTGTCTAAACTTCTTAAAAACTCATTAGCATTGTGTAATCCAAATCCATTTGTAAGCACTTGGTTATAAAAGATTATTGAACCTTTAAACTCTCCAGCTCCTATTTTCATCCAACAACTTAACATTGGATCTCCTTTTTTAGTCTTTTTAAGTTCTAACTTATCAACTTCAACTTCATAAGTTCCTTCTGGTATTTCTTTAAAACCTCCACCACCATTTTCAGCAGCTTCTTTAGCATCCTTTTTTAAACCTTCTACATCAACAACATTATCAAACTCTTCCCATATATTTGCCATTATTGTATTCCTCCTTGATTTTTATTTATTATTCTTTCAACATACTTACATTGATTAAGTATATAATTATCACTTTCATTTCCACCGGATATTAACCAATCTTTAATTCTATTGTCTACATCAATCATTACATGTTGTGGTACACTATATTTTCCTATAGCTTCAATTAATTCATTTAAATTATTTATCTCAATCACAATTATAAACTCCTATATTTCATAATTAATTTCACTTCTTATATTTATAAATAACTCTTCAGTAGAGCTGTCATATCCAAACTTAATTTTAATTCCAAAGATTAATATCCAAATTAATATTAGGTATATCATTAAAATGGTATTTCATCCTCATTTATTTCTTCGGCTGATTCTTCAGTTTTCTTTTTTCTTCTACGTCTAGTTTTAGGCTTGTCCTCTTCTTTAGGTGCATCTTCTGTTACTTCTTTAGGATCTTCTTCTTGTTGTTGGGGTTGTTCTTCTTTAGTAACTTCCTTTTGAGTTGGTTCTTCTGATGATTCATCCGTTACAGTATCTTGATTTTCTTTCTTAGGTTCTTCCTTAGCTTTTCTACTTCTTTTAGGTTCTTCTTTAGGCTTGTCCTTATTTACTTGCTTTTGAGCATCCACTAAAGCCTTTTTAAACTCTTCCATATTAAGTTCACATCTATTTACTAAGAAATTAAATCTACCTCCACCAAATGTATTTTCATCTTTAGCTAACTGAATATATCTTTTATCCTTCTCAACATAAGCTCTAACCGTTAAATCAACTGTTCCTGCTAATACATTTGCAACTTTTTCTTGTATATTAGGTTTGTAAGTACTATACTTACTTCCATTTTTTAAAGTTATTTCAGTGCTAGTTTCTTTACTTATATAAATTATTTGGTAACCCAAGTTCTTAAGTCTTTTAATATTTTTTAAGAACTCCATTTTAACCATATCCCAACCTTTTCCAAATCCTGCATCTTGCTCATGTTGAATATCTAATTTATTGTACGTATAAACTCTACAATGCTCATATAAATCCTCTACTAAATCTATACACACTCTTTTAAAGTCATTATTTTTTTTCTCTAATTCAGCTATAACTTCTAAGAATACTTCCCATGCTAGTTTCCTTTTAGTTATTCTACCTTCTGTGGTAACTATATCGGCTATTCTTAATACTGGTGATGTTGTATTATCTGTATTTCCATCGGTATTTAAAAATAACAAATCACCTAAGTTATCTACAAAAGTAGATTTTCCAACATAACTGTCAGCATATATCCACATGTCTGGATTTTCATCTATTTTTCTTTCTCTTCTTGTATTACTTGGTAATATCATTAAATCATCCTCCAATAAACAATAATTTTGGTAATCACACCAATCACATAATTTAGTTGTATTTTTTTCAAACTTGTTACATTCAACCACATTTACTATGTCGTTCATAAAATCAATCACCTTATCGGGATCATATTTTACTTCTGCTATTTGTATTTGTAGTTTATTTACTTCCTCAACTAATCTTTTTCTGAAATGATATATATCTTCTGTATTTTTAATTCTACCTTGCCATTTTGGTACAAAGATAAATCCTAACTTTCTAACTCTAAATCCTAACTGCTCTAAGAAGTATTTATAAATATGAAGTTGTGCTGATTCTAAATAGTTTTTAACATTGTTACTATATTTAAAGTCAAATACATCAACTGTACCATCGTCATTTTTTACAATTAAATCTACTATTCCTTTGAATCTACTAGTACTTATTAAAAATTCATGTGAATATATACTTAATTGTTCAAGTATTTGTTTTACTTTTGGTACTACTATTTCAATTTTCATAAACTCTTCTATATGTTTGTCATTTATAATGTTGTATTGAGCATAATAAAACTTCCTTGCGTCATCTAAATTAGTCTCTAGTGCTAGATGAAGTGTATTCCCAATTATTAGAGCATTGTTAGGTTCTGCATTAGGTATAAGTTTTAATTTATCCAAGTATCTGTATTTATACTGTTGCTTACAGTGATTAAAACAACTTATACGACTGTATGATGCTTGAATTTAAATCACGCTCCTATTCCTCTGGCATTTGAAAAACAAATTCTTTTGTTGTTCTTTTGGAATTATTTATATAATCAAATGTTGCACCTTTGATAATTCTACTTTGTATAATATCTAATACCTCGAGTGCTCTTTCCTCTGATTTATAATTACCTAAAGCAAAATCTACATCACTTGATTTTAAACATGTACCAAACACATACAAATTCGATGTATTTATTAACCTTTTCTTATCTTGACTTCTAATCCACATATAATTTTTTAACCCCCTCTTTAAATTCTTTAAAATCTTTTGTATATAATATAACTCCCCAGCCACCACACTGATTAATGAGTTTTATATTTCTCTTTTGTAACTCACTAGGTACTCCTTTAGGACCTTTTAACTCTAGAGCTATAAATTTACCATTAATTACTCCTAATATATCTGGAATACCAGCTTTCATAAATCCCCCTCCCCAAATTTTTATGTACCAACATCTAGGTAAATTATCTAAATACTTCTTAACTTCATTTTCAAACTGTTTCTCTGGACCTGCCATTTACTTCACCTTAAATCTAATACTTGCTGCTCTTACACTTGGTTTACTGTATTCTTTAAAAATATCTGGGTAATTCTTTTTAAATTTAGCACTATCAAAGGTAGATCCTGTTGAACCTTTAACATATGAAACACTAAATTTATCATCTTCAAATTTATTTACTCCATAAATCTCCATTTGTTTAAGTATCTGCTCCTTTAGACTATCTCTTCCTTCTTTTAGCATCTTATATTGCTCTTCTGCTATTCTAAGTTCGTCCAACAGTTGAATATTATTTTGAGCAAATACTTCAACTGGATTTTTAAACTCTATACCTTTAATTGCATTTTCCCAGCATTTTTTACATTGTTCTTCATCATCACCATTTTCACATATTGGTAACATTGGTAAATTTACATCTTCTGGACAATCTTCTAAGTGTTCTTCTAAGAACTCATTCCTTGTATACTCTTTAAAATTCATTTATTTAACTTTTCTCCCCTCATATAATTTGCGATGGCATTTTCTACAATATTGTGACTTCCCAAATATTTTAGTTTTGTCATTATAAAAATTATCTAAAGATAAATACTGCTGACACTTTGCACAATATTTTTTACCAGGCACATTGTTGACGTTTTTATAACATTTACTTCTTCTATATTTTTTCTCACAAGCCATATTTTTAATTTGGCTTTCAGTTAATCCAAGATTACTAGCAATTTTACTAGCTGATAAATCACTATTTTCCCACATATTTTTAAGATATAGTAACTCTTGTATTGTCCATGAGTGCCTTTTAATCATTTTCTCTCCCACCTATTTAAACTCACTGCAGACAAATTCATGTTCATTGCTTACAATTACAGCACTTGGTACAATGTCATTTTCTAAAGTATTACATATTGAATCATTTAAACTCCAAAGTATTTCATTATCTTTGATTTGTTCAATGATATACTCAATTAATTTTTTAGCTTTTATTTGTGATATTTTTAATTCCTTTGCATATTCATAAACACTCTCTAATTTTAAACAACTATCAACTGTATACGCTTCTCTTAAAGCTTCGTATATTAAACCTTCCTCATCGAGTTTAGTAATTTCTATTTCTGTATTACTTAACACTGATTTTGAAAAGCATTTGCCATCTGAAAAGTTATTGCACCATCTACAACATTTGTACATCTATTTATCTACTCCCCCTCTACTATTACCTCTAAATTATTAACCGGTTTAGTGCCTTTAGCTTTTATCTTAGAGCAGTTACAAGCACAACTTTCATTCTTATCCCCTTGATAATTTTTACATTTACCAGCATTGGATTTTTCAAAATGCTTACAAATTTTCATTTTAATCCTCCATTATTTCTCCCACAAATAATCATAATGATTTATTAATTCTGTAATTTCTCCATCTGTCATATCATCTAGTAATTTATCAGTAGGCCTTCCAAAACACTCATCACCTTCGAGAATAAATTCTCTAAATGTTTGTGTATTTGTAGCACCTACATAATAATCACATATTCTCCTGTCTAGTGCTGATTTTTGAATCATACTCATATTAATCCACTCCCCTCTATTTCTTCAAATAACTTATCTGTAAAATCTCGTCTAGTGTTTAAAACTTCTAAAACATCATGTTCTATTGATTTTTCAGTTAACATATAGTAGTAAAAACATGGACGAGTCTGGTTTAAACGGTGAATCCTTTTTTTACTTTGTTCAAACAACTCACTACTCAAAGGCAAACTGAAATAAACAATTTTGTTACTCTTTTGTAAATTAAGGCCCATAGCACCACTTTGGTACTGTACAAGTGTAATACTACTATTATCACTTTCATAAGCTTCTAAGTCTCTTATACTACCGTTTACTGCACTTACAGGTCGTTCTAACTTCTCACATAGATTACGTATTTTCTCATACTCATCTTTAAAGTTGTAGAAAATAATAACTCGGTCATTAGTAGATTCTAGTAGGTCCTTAAGCGCTGAT
The DNA here is from genome assembly GCF_020748465.1 of Terrisporobacter mayombei. Classification (GTDB taxonomy): domain Bacteria; phylum Bacillota; class Clostridia; order Peptostreptococcales; family Peptostreptococcaceae; genus Terrisporobacter; species Terrisporobacter mayombei. The sequence goes on along the minus strand of NZ_JAHZMP010000011.1, from coordinate 3,942 downwards.
AATTTATGTTTGTTATACTGACTTGCAAGTTGTCTTAAGTACAACATCTTGCTTAGACTTGTATCTCCAACCAATTCCTTATTTTCAACCGTTATCAATCTGTGTTTCTTAAACTTTTTATAATCTGTTGTATTTGTAACATTTATATTTATAGAACTTTGATCTGGTAACTCCAATACTTCCTCAGTTTTCATAAATATTGCTCCATGGTCTCTTAATTTAGATTTAAGCCTGTCTATGTTTTTATATCCAGTTACTTTTTTCATTGGAAAACCATTTAAATCTATTGTTACAAAATCTATGTATGTATTCCAAAATGCTTTTTTAGATATCTTCCAACCTAGAAGTTTACATTGACTGTATAGTTCTTCATATTTTCCACCAACAGGTGTTCCAGATAACAAAATTACATTTTTAGCTTTCAACTTAAGTATGAATTTAGTCCTATTAGCTGTAGTATTTTTAATACAACTTGACTCATCCAACATTAATGTAAAATCTTCTAATAGTGCTAGTTCTGGACGTCTCCAAATCAAATCATAATTTATAATGATTATTGATTTTTTATCTAGTATAGGAACCGGTTTATTGTATATAATTATGTTATAACCGTTATAAAAGGTTTTAAAGTGCTCGTACCAATCAACTAACTTGGACTTTTGGCAGATGACTAAGTTAATTTTGGTATCGAGTTCTTTTAATTTTTCAGAACCTATAAAAGTTTTTCCTAATCCCATATCAGTCTAAATAATAAGCAACCCTATTCTTGCTATTTGTAGCTTTTAGCACATCTTGTTGATGAGGATAAAGTGTTATATTATTCATTGGACATCACCTCCATTATGTACTCTAAAACAGTCATGTTTGGATTTTCTTTTGTCAATGTTTCAAGTTGCTCAGGTGTTATTATTAGTTTCATTTACTTATGCCCCCCTCTACTAATCCAACGTTCATAAGATAATCGGTCGATTAACCATTTACGACCGACTTTGTTGACATGAAAGTTTTTACTTTCAAATCCGAATTTAGCAAGTTCGAGTGCATAATTACGACAGCATTTTAGATATTTCTGAAATTCTTCAATCGTCAAGTATTCGCGAGGTGCAAAATCTTCATGATATCTAAATTTTTCAATAATTTCAACGATATCTACTCTGTCTACCATTGCTTCGAGCAAACTTTCTTGATCTATACTTCGAACTATTATTTTTTGAACTTCATTTGCCATTTTTGTCCCCCTTCTCCACTTGCACACTATGCAAGTTCTAATTTAAAAAAATATCAATTTTTTCATCAACTGTTAATTCTAGCATATATGATAATCTTTCTATTTCGTCTACATAAAATCTTGTTTTTCCATTGATTTTATCATTTACAGTTGTGTTGCTAAGTCCTAAAAAATCTGCACATTTTTTGTATGTAACATTTTTTTCCCTTAGTTTGCCTTTTAATTTATTAATTTTCATAATCCCCCTACTTCCCTTCTTGCATATTGTGCAAGTTATTGTTGATTTAAATGTATCACACGCAAGTTTTGTCTGTCAATAATTTTATGCAAGTTTTTTGTATATTCTTTTATATTTTCTTGCATAATATACAAGAATACTATATTATCATAGTATGAATAATTATGTTGGAGGTTAAATAAATGAATGAAAACATAAATAAAGATATAGGTTTGAAAATATTCAATGCCAGAAAAAATTTAAAAATGACAAGATCTGAACTTGGTAAAAAAGTTGGATTACACGAAAGCACTGTGAAAAGATATGAGGATGGTCAAATTAAATCTTTAGATATTGAAAAAATGAAAGAATTTGCCCAAGCTTTAAATCTAGATACTACTGAGTTATTAGGTTGGAATGATAAATCAAATTCAAAAGAAAAAAATAAAAATAATTCTCATACAATATTATTAAATGATTTTGATTCACTAAATGACCTAGGTAAAAGAGAGGCTCTTAAAAGAGTAAAAGAACTTACATTTGTTCCCAAATATCAAAATAATGCTGTTGATACCATAGCTGCACATAATGATTACATAGATAATACTGATGAATTAAGTAAAATAAATGAAGACATAGAAGATATGAAGAACTGGTAAATATTTGAATCAGGGGGATATTATATGAATAGATATGAATCTTTACTTGATGAAGCATATTCTGAGGGAATAACAGTTAAGGAAGTTAAACTAAAATCAAATTCTGATGGTCTTTATGTAAGCAATAAAATAGCATTAAATAAAAATAGATTAAATACTAATGATGAAAAATACTGCATTTTAGCGGAAGAATTAGGACATCATCATACTAGTTATGGAAATATAATCGATTTAAATGATATAAGAAATGCCAAACAAGAATACCAGGCTAGGTTATATAGTTATAATAAGCTAGTTGGGCTCACTGGTATTATTAAAGCATTTGAAGCAAAATGTACTAATAGATGTGAAACGGCTGAATTTTTGGGAGTAACAGAATCATTTTTAAATGAGGCAATAGATTGCTATAGAGATAAGTATGGAATTTCAGTTGAGTTGGATAATTATACAATTTGCTTCATACCTAATTTATGGGTTTATCAACAACTTTAATTTCTCACCTGTATTATCTATGTATAACTTATTTGTACTGACAAAATAACAAATAATGAAAGGAAGATGTTAATGAATAATATTAAAAGTGCTTACGTTAGAACAAGAAATAATAAGTATTGTGTGTATGTTGATTATATAGATGATATTACAGGTAAGAAAAAACAGAAGAACCACGGATCATTTACATCTAAAAAAGACGCAGATAAGCTTCTTGTAAAAATAAAAAATGATATTAATAATAATAAATATTCTGTACCTAGCGATATAACTTTTGTTGATAGATGCTACAAATATTATGAAGATAAAAAAAGTTATCAAAGTCCTAACACTACAAAAACAACTAACTATATGATAAAAAATCACATAACACCTTTTTTTAAAGATACAAAACTATCAGATATTACAATTTCAATGTTTCAAGACTTCATAAATGAATTATACAGTAAGGATAGAAAGTTGAAAACAATTACACTTGCAAGAAATATATCAATAGCTGTTCTAAATGAAGCATACAGATTAAAAGAGATAAATGAAAAAATATCGGATTTTATCGTGTATCCAAAAAAGGATAAAGATGTAACTACAGATATATACAGTTTAGATGAAGTTAAATATCTTTTAGAACGAGTTACTGGTAACAAGTCACTAGAAATACCTATCCATTTATTTTGTTATTGCGGTATGAGAATAGGAGAAATTGCAGGCCTTACATTTGATGATATTGACTATGAAAATAATATTATCAATGTAAATAAAATATTAATTAATGATAATAAAGAGTTTATATTTAAAAAGCCTAAAACTACCAGTAGTATTAGGAGTATTGCATCATCAAATCATGTCATTGAGTTAATTAAATTAGAAAGAAAAAGACAAAATTTATTAAAGCTTCAAGGAAAATTAATCAATGAGAAAAATATTATATGTTTAAATTCTCGCAACACTTATTGGAGAGCTTCTGTATTTGCTAAAACATATAAAGACTTTATGAAAATAATACATTTAAGATACGTTAGACCACATGCTTTACGTCACATTCACGCTACACTTTTACTTTTAGGTGGTACAGATATGAAAACGGTAAGTGGAAGATTGGGTCATAGTGATGTAAAAATTACAATGAACACGTACTCGCATGTATTAAATGAAATGGATAGAAAAGCAGTTGAAAATATAGAAAAAGTATTACTGTAATTTGTCAGTAATTTGTCAGTAAAACTTAAAAATGTCAGTAAAATTACAGTGTAGTAACTAAATTCATATTATCTAAACATATTGAAATTTCAACGATATTCTTCGTTTATGTTATTGACAGGATTGTATTTTTCTTAATTATACCTTAA
>NZ_JAHZMP010000119.1 GCF_020748465.1 Terrisporobacter mayombei | reverse complement strand
CAGAAGTCCCGGATGTAACAGACTGATATCATTAACCAATGATTCATTCTCAAGGGGTTTCATACCCACTTTTGTGCCATTGGTTAAAATGTCGGCGGAAGTCAGGGCTTCAGCAAAGGCTTGCTGATCGGCGAGATCGGTGACCGTGACGACACAATCGGTGTTTTCATTAACCCGCTGCGCGAAGGCGAGGGCTTTATCGAAGAACTCATCCCGACGGTTCACGGGTTTAATTTCTTTTAAACCTTCAATTGCCCCCTGCGCGCCAATTGCCGTTGAGGCACCACCGGCCCCTAACAGCACCATCGTTTTGCCTTTGATATCAAAACCGCTCTCTTTAATGGCGCGAATATGGCCCGTGCCGTCGGTGTTATAGCCACGCAGATAGCCATCATCATTAACGATGGTGTTGATGGCCCCCACCAGTTTGGCAGCTGGTGTTAATTCATCAACATATTCACACGCCAGTTGTTTGTTCGGCATCGATACACCAGTTCCGCGCATTTTGAGGGC
>NZ_JAHZMP010000118.1 GCF_020748465.1 Terrisporobacter mayombei | reverse complement strand
CAATTAACTTGGTGAACATCCCGCTCATTATTGCCAGATGCCGATTTACGCTGGCTGGTTTTAGACCATCGTTCATCATTACAACGCGATAATCAGTTATCGTTTTCTTTGTTAGCTGGTCAGCTCTGGACACTCCCATTTCTGCAAATTTGGCGATTATTGTCGTCAAACGCCCCCGTTCAATATCTCCACGCTCATGTGATTTTCCGTGATATATCCACCATCTGCCTAACAACTCTGTAAGAGTTCGGCGGTCGGCTGGCTTCTCCAGCCACACTTTGTTGTGGTAGTTAACCAGTACATGACGTTCGAATGCTTGAGCTTCACCTTTAGTTTTAAATTTCCGCCTGATACGTTTTCCATCTGCACCCTGCGGTCTGACGTCCACTTCATAACGACCATCATCGAGCTTTTTAATAGACATAAAGCCCTCCGATGACGCTGTTTACTTCTACTACTTGAAAATTAATGCAATTTTCTTTCGTACATTTACTGCACACATATGCTGAATAA
>NZ_JAHZMP010000117.1 GCF_020748465.1 Terrisporobacter mayombei | reverse complement strand
CGACTACAACGAAATCGCTTGAGGACTCTGTAAATGCGCTTAATACGTCGAGTTTAGTCGCTGCTATGGGGGACATTAACCAGACCCTTAACACAGGCTCAGGAAGCTCGTCAGGCTCTGATTCAGGTGGCGGCGCAGTCACTCCCCCACCAGCACTGACAGAACAACAAGTTGAAGCACTGAAGGAAGCAACTGAACAATTTGGTGCTTTTTTCGACCAGACAACAGTACCGGTAGCAGCATTGCAACAGCAGTATGAACGGTCGAAGGAAAGCGCAAGCGTAGCCATAACTGCTTATAACCAGGCTATCGGTACCGCGCTTGCGGAAGCATCAGCAAATAAGGCCAGCACAGCCAGCGCAGTCGCCGCTTTGGTTCCTGATTCTGTTCTTGATGAATTAAACAAAGCGGCACAGTAACAAAGGACTTCATTGATAATTTTTCTTCAGGAGGAAGACATGTCATTCTTTTCTACGTTAAAAACAGCTTTGTCTTTGAAGGAGAAACTTGCTGC
>NZ_JAHZMP010000116.1 GCF_020748465.1 Terrisporobacter mayombei | reverse complement strand
ATTGAAGCAGATAAAAAGATTCAAGGTTTAAAAAAATATATAGATGACATGGTCGGAAAATTAAAATAAAATATTATTATTTTATAATAATATTTATTTAGCTGAAAATTATAATTTACTTTCATTGAATAGACTATGTAAATGTTAGTAGAATTGTTATTTTCAGCTTTTATTTGTGTTATTTTTATTTAAATAATTATATTATAGTATGAATCTGAGTATAATTAATATTGTATAATGAAATTAATTTGATAGAACAGGGGATATTTATGTTTGGTATAGAAAAGAAATTGATTGAATATATAATTGCAAAATCCAATTACAGTGAACTAAGTTCAAAGTCAGCAGAAGTATCTTTCTTCTTAATGTTGTCCATATTTCCTTTTTTAATATTTACAATAAGTTCTATAGCTTATATACCGATTCTTAATTTAAATAAGTATATAGCTTTGTTTAGCAATATGATGCCAGAAGGTGCTTTTGCTGTGTTATCTTCAATCATAGTTTCTGCAATA
>NZ_JAHZMP010000115.1 GCF_020748465.1 Terrisporobacter mayombei | reverse complement strand
TGTCAGCCAGACTCCGTTTTCCGCTTGCCAGAAAGGGATACCTCGTTTCGCCATTTCCTGTGCTTTGACGGTTAAGATAACCGGCGATCCGTGTCTTGCTCCCACTTTGCGTGCCGTTGCTGCATCAGCAGAGAGATGCACGTAATGACGATCCCCTGCAATCAGCCCCTGTTTTTTTATCCCATCAAGGAAACGGCTTGCCGTACCGTGGTAGAGAAACTGTGGCGGTGTTTTTTCGACAAAGGAAATAGCGACCTGCGAAGTCGAATGCCCCTGAACCGCGCGGATGCACCTACCATCACTGGAATAACTAAAACGTTTTTTATCACTGGTAGCGACCACGGTATCCAGCAATGCACGGGTTAACCGCTTGCCCGCTTTTTGGGCACAGAGTATAAGCTTATCGATATCCGCCCATCCTTCACGGTCAAGTACGATACCAATCGCCTCCGGTTTGTGTCGGAGGACAAAACTTAAAAACTTGCTCGTATCCGCCAGCTCTTTTTCGTTGTACT
>NZ_JAHZMP010000114.1 GCF_020748465.1 Terrisporobacter mayombei | reverse complement strand
TCATGGAGTGGTATCATTTGTCCTGTAAGCATGGGAGTTTGATTAAGTTCAGTATTGAGTACGATCTTCTCTGACATAATTAAACCCTACCTTGTGTAATATTAGTGGAAAAAGAATTTCGCTCGTGGAACATAACAACGCACAATATGTATTAATAACGATAAAAAATAATTAAAGATTAGTGGTAATAACAACCCGGGCAAGTGTTAATTTGTTTCATAAATACGGAACAGAATTAACACCAAGGTTAAAGATAATATTCTTTACATTCAACAAGGTATTTATAGTATGATGTTCCGTTTTTTGAATCTCATCACAAATATATGTGTGTTATCGTGAAATAATATACCTAAATAATTTAAGATCACTTACAATTATACATAAATAAACTTAAATATAAGGTGTGGAGGAATAATAAAGTTTTGGTCAGCACTCCAGCTTTACGTTTCTTTTTTAACCGGTAACTCTCTCCTTTGATATTCAGCGTGGTTGAGTGATGTAACAGCCGATCCAGG
>NZ_JAHZMP010000113.1 GCF_020748465.1 Terrisporobacter mayombei | reverse complement strand
GACGCAGCTGAAGTCGCTCGTCAGATGAAAAAATCGATGCCGCTGGTGAAAGAAAATCGCCGTGATACAGGCGATGCCTACAGCTTTAACTGGTCAATGCGCATTGCGCCAGATTTGCAAATGCCGTTTGAGCCGTCTCACGAGAATATGGCTAATCTGAAGCTTAACCCGGATCAACCTGCTGAAGTGCTGGCTGCCGACCTGCGCCGTGCGTTCTCCGGTATTGTGGCGGGTAACGTAAAAGAAGTCGGTATTCGCGCCATTGAAGAGTTTGGTCCTTACAAAATCAACGGCGATAAAGGGTTTATGCGTCGTATGGACGACCTGCTACAGGGTTTTGTTGCCCAGCATCGTATGAAGTTGCCAGGCTCAGCCTACATCCCTTGCTACGAAATCTGCACGTAATCTCCGCTCCCCCGGTGACGTTTGTTGCCGGGTTTTCTCGTTTTTGGTCACTTACTCATCAACTCATTTCATTTGTTATATGAATGTTTCTTACCACCCTCACGCGACAAAT
>NZ_JAHZMP010000112.1 GCF_020748465.1 Terrisporobacter mayombei | reverse complement strand
GGAAATCCAGGACAAAATGGCAGCTGTTGCTCCGCACCTGGATCTGACCGTTGATTACGGTTGGTTGTGGTTCATCTCTCAGCCGCTGTTCAAACTGCTGAAATGGATCCATAGCTTTGTGGGTAACTGGGGCTTCTCCATTATCATCATCACCTTTATCGTTCGTGGCATCATGTACCCGCTGACCAAAGCGCAGTACACCTCCATGGCGAAGATGCGTATGTTGCAGCCGAAGATTCAGGCAATGCGTGAGCGTCTGGGCGATGACAAACAGCGTACCAGCCAGGAAATGATGGCGCTGTACACAGCTGAGAAGGTTACCCCGCTGGGCGGCTGCTTCCCGCAGCTGATCCAGATGCCAATCTTCCTGGCGTCGTACTACATGCTGATGGGTTCCGTTGAACTGCGTCAGGCACCGTTTGCACTGTGGATCCACGACCTGTCGGCACAGGACCCGTACTACATCCTGCCGATCCTGATGGGCGTAACGATGTTCTTCATTCAGAAGATGTCGCCGAC
>NZ_JAHZMP010000111.1 GCF_020748465.1 Terrisporobacter mayombei | reverse complement strand
GGCGCGACAGTTTGCGGGAACTGGGGCTGGATCAGGCCATTGCCGAAGCGGCGGAAGCCATCCCCGATGCGCGCGATCGTTTGTACTATGTTGTGCAGATGACCGCCCAGGCTGCGGAGCGGGCGCTGAACAGTGTTGAGGCGTCACAACCGCATCAGGATCAAATGGAGAAATCAGCAAAAGCGTTAACCCAACGTTGGGATGACTGGTTTGCCGATCCGATTGACCTTGCCGACGCCCGTGGACTGGTAACAGATACACGACAATTTCTGGCAGATGTACCCGCGCATACCAGCTTTACTAACGCGCAACTGCTGGAAATCATGATGGCGCAGGATTTTCAGGATCTCACCGGGCAGGTCATTACGCGGATGATGGATGTCATTCAGGAGATCGAACGCCAGTCGCTGATGGTGCTGTGGGAAAACATCCCGGAAAAGGAGTCGCGTCCAAAACGTGAAAATCAGAGTTTGCTTAATGGACCTCAGTCCGAGACCAGCAAAGCCGGGGTGGTAGCCG
>NZ_JAHZMP010000110.1 GCF_020748465.1 Terrisporobacter mayombei | reverse complement strand
ATGCAGAACAGATAAATGTTTTAAATGAGGGAGAAATAGTTGGAATAGGAACACATAAAGAGCTTCTAAAAAATTGCGAAGTTTATGAGCAAATAGCTTTATCACAACTTTCAAAGGAGGAGCTAGCTAATGAGTAGAATGGGAAGAGGTCCTATGGGAAAATCTATGGGAGCAGGACAAAAAGCAAATGACTTTAAAGGGACTATGAGAAAACTAATTGCATACTTATCTAAATTTAAAATATCAATAATTTTAGTAATTGTATTTGCTATTGGTAGTGCGTTGTTTTCTAGAGTAGGTCCAAAAATTTTAGGTAAAGCAACTACAAAGATATTTGAAGGATTAGTGAGTAAAGTTTCTGGAGGAAATGTAGGTATAGATTTTAATGCAATTGGAAAAATCTTAATGTTTTTACTTTGTCTTTATTTCATAAGTGCACTGTTCTTTTTTATACAAGGATTTATCATGAGTGGAATTTCTCAAAAAGTATCCTATAATTTAAGAAAAGAGATTTCAGAAA
>NZ_JAHZMP010000010.1 GCF_020748465.1 Terrisporobacter mayombei | reverse complement strand
AAGGCGTGTGTCCGGGGTTCGAATCCCTGTGCGCTCACCACTTATATATTGGGGATTAGCCAAGTCGGTAAGGCACATGACTTTGACTCATGCATGCGTAGGTTCGAGTCCTGCATCCCCAGCCATATTAAATTATCAACTTAGTGCTCGCTTGATAGAGCATATAGGGAAACTATAAGGAGAGGTGTCCGAGTGGTTTAAGGAGCTGGTCTTGAAAACCAGTGATGCTTAACGGCACCGTGGGTTCGAATCCCACCCTCTCCGCCAATAGCGCCCAGATAGCTCAGTCGGTAGAGCAGGGGACTGAAAATCCCCGTGTCGGTGGTTCGATTCCGCCTCTGGGCACCATATTTAAATACTATGGCGGTATAGCTTAGTTGGCTAGAGCGTTCGGTTCATACCCGAAAGGTCACAGGTTCGACTCCTGTTACCGCTACCATTTAGACTTTAATAATATATAACGTGGACCATTAGCTCAGTTGGTTAGAGCGCCCGGCTCATAACCGGTAGGTCTGGGGTTCGAGTCCCTGATGGTCCACCACTTTTTTAGTTCGAGGTGTAGCGCAGTTTGGTAGCGCACTTGGTTTGGGACCATGGGGCCGGGGGTTCGAGTCCCTTCACCTCGACCATCAACTAAAAAAATAAAAACTAGTGCATTAGATTATGGTGGGTATAGCTCAGTTGGTTAGAGCGCCAGATTGTGGCTCTGGAGGCCGTGAGTTCGAATCTCATTATCCACCCCAAAAACATATGACTCATTAGCTCAGTCGGTAGAGCACTTGACTTTTAATCAAGGTGTCCGGAGTTCGAATCTCCGATGGGTCACCACTAAATATGGCGACATGACCAAGTGGCTAAGGTAGAGGACTGCAACTCCTTCATCCCCAGTTCGAATCTGGGTGTCGCCTCCATTTTAATATGCGCCTATAGCTCAACTGGATAGAGTGTCTGACTACGAATCAGAAGGTTGGGGGTTCGAGTCCCTCTGGGCGCACCACTTATTAATAAAAAATTTCGGGACCATAGCTCAGCTGGGAGAGCACCTGCCTTACAAGCAGGGGGTCACAGGTTCGAGCCCTGTTGGTCCCACCAATTATCCTCTAGTTTGTTAACTAGAGGTTTTTTTATATATAAAATAAGTTATAAATATTACTGCTTTAATGAAAAATAAAATAAATGAAAAAATAGAGATCTTTTATATAAAAAATTAAGGAAGGTGTTATTATGTATATTATATTTGGAGAAGAAATAGTAGATAGTGAAGAAATAAGAGAAACAATTGAAGGCAATAGTGATTTCAAAGTAGATAGAGATATGTGCAAGGGAACAAAAAGAGAAGATGTTGTGGCATATCAATTAAGCATACCAGCAAAAGTGTTAGATGAAGAATTAAAACAAGATTATGATTTAGATGAAATGAGTGAAGAAGATCTATTTGAAGAATACATAAGCTTATCAGAAGAAATGGCTATAGGATTGCAAGATTTAATGCCAAAGCACTCTTTAGTAAATTCTATCTCTTATAAATGGGATAATTCATCTGACGTTGTTAAAACAGTATTTACTATGGCATATATAGGCTTAGGAGAATTGAAGTTAAATGATGTATCTAGAAGACTATTAAATGAGTTAGATTAAAAATACATTTTGGTGTTTTGAAATAATAGAACAAAATATAAATTATTCAATAAGTACCATAATTTAAAGTGATGAAATAAGACATAAGTTAATATAATAAGTAAGATAAATCCATGTTTATTAATATAAAATAAATATGGATTTATTTCTTTATAAGGGAATATACATTCATGTCAACCGGAATATTATAGAATAGTATGATAAAAACATTCTATTTTTACTTAATTAAGAAATAGAGATTTACCAAAATACAAAATATATTTATCTGTTTTTATGAATTTGTATTAATTATTAAGAAACTCTTCCATAGGGGTTCAAAAATAAAGTTTTATGGACTATAATCTTTAATATTACAACTTAAATATGGAAAAGGGGGATAATATGCTTAAAAAATTTAAAAAAGTGCTAGTAGCTAATAGAGGAGAAATTGCTATAAGAATATTTAGAGCATGCCATGAATTAGGAATTAGAAGTGTCGGGATATATAGTAAAGAGGATAAATATAGTTTATTTAGAACGAAGGCAGATGAATCTTATTTAATAGGGAAAGATAAGGGACCGATAGAGGCTTATTTAGATATAGATGGAATTATAGAGCTTGCTAAGGCTAAAAATGTAGATGCTATACATCCTGGTTATGGTTTCTTATCAGAAAATCCAGAGTTTGTAAGAAAATGTGAAGAGAACGGAATTGCATTTATAGGCCCATCTGCAGAGATAATGGAAAGAATGGGTGACAAAATAAATTCTAAAAAAGTTGCTCATAGTGTTGGAGTAGGAACTATACCTGGAGTAGAAAAAGTAATTAAAAGTGTTGAACAAGCAAAAGAAGTTGCAGACTTTGTAGGATATCCAGTGATGATAAAAGCCTCTAATGGCGGAGGCGGTAGAGGTATGAGGGTAGTTTATGATGAGAAAAGTTTAGCCCTTGAATATGAAACAGCATGTAGTGAATCAAGAAAGGCCTTCGGAGCAGATTTAATTTTTATAGAAAAATATATAGAAGATCCTAAGCATATAGAGGTTCAAATATTAGGGGATAAGCATGGAAACTTAGTTCATCTGTATGAAAGAGATTGCTCAGTACAAAGAAGACATCAAAAAATAATTGAATATGCACCAGCGTTTTCTATAGATAAAAAAACAAGAGATGAAATTTGTGCAGATGCAGTTAAAATAGCTAAAGAAGTAGGATATTTAAGTGCAGGAACATTAGAGTTTTTGGTTGATAGTAAAGGTAATCATTATTTCATAGAAATGAACCCTAGAATTCAAGTTGAGCATACTGTAACAGAAGAAGTTACAGGAATAGATATAGTTCAAAGCCAGATTCTTGTAGCTGAAGGATATAGCTTAGATAGTAAAGAGATAGATATAAAGTCTCAAGAGGATGTAACAGTAACAGGATATGCCATACAATGTAGAATTACAACTGAGGATCCTAAGAATAACTTTATGCCTGATACTGGAAAAATACAAGTATATAGAACTGGGTCTGGTGCAGGGATTAGGCTAGATGGAGGAAATGGTTGTGCGGGATTTAGTATAAGCCCATATTATGATAGTTTACTAGTTAAGACTATATCTTGGGATAGAACATTTGAAAGAGCAATTAATAAGACTATTAGATCTATAAATGAGCTTAGGGTTAGAGGAGTAAAAACTAACATTGGATTTCTAGTTAATGTTTTGCAAGATCCTATGTTTAGAGCTGGTAAATGTAGTACTAAATTTATAGATGAACATCCTCGATTATTCAAGATAAAAGAAAGTAAGGACAGAGGAACTAAATTACTTCAATTTATAGGAGATGTTGTAGTAAATGAAAACAAATGCATGCCTAAACCTAAGTTTGAAACACTGCACCAACCAAGAATAATAACTGAAAGAGTATCTAAGGTAGAAGGTAGTAGAGTTCAGCTTGAAAAACTAGGAAAGAAAGCATATATTGAAAAAATAAAACATGAAAAGAAATTATTATTGACAGATACTACAATGAGAGATGCACATCAATCTCTTATTGCAACAAGATTTAGAACTTATGATTTACTACAAGTGGCTAAAGAAACAAATGAGTATCAAAAAGATTTATTCTCATTAGAAATGTGGGGAGGAGCTACATATGATGTGGCTTATAGATTTTTAAAAGAATCTCCATGGAGAAGATTACAAAAACTAAGATCAGAAATACCAGATATTATGTTCCAAATGTTATTTAGAGCATCTAACGGTGTTGGATATACAAATTATCCTGATAATGTAATAGTAGATTTCATAAAAGAGTCTGCTTATCAAGGAATAGATGTTATAAGAATATTTGACTCATTAAACTGGGTAGAAAATATGAAATTGTCTATAGAAGCAGGACTTGAAACTGGAAAAATAGTAGAAGGTACAATGTGCTATACAGGAGATATATTAAACCCTAATAAGTCAAAATACAACCTAGAATACTATATAAAAATGGCTAAAGAATTAGAATCTTTAGGAGTAGATATAATTTGTATAAAAGATATGGCAGGCCTTTTAAAACCATATGCTGCACATACTTTGATTAAGTCATTAAAGGAAAATGTTAAAACGCCAATTCATCTACACACTCATGATACAAGTGGAAATGGTGTGGCAACATGTTTAATGGCAGCAGAAGCAGGTGTAGACATAGTAGATGCTGCACTACAAACTATGTCAGGTTTAACAAGTCAACCATCTTTAAATGCCATAGTAGAAGCTTTAAAACATACAGAAAGAGATACTAATATTGATTTATATGGATATGAAGAGTTATCAAGTTACTATGGAGATTTAAGACAAATTTATAAAAAATTCGAAAGTGGCATGAGTACTTCTTTTGCTGAAATATATGAATATGAAATGCCAGGAGGACAATATTCAAATCTAAAAGCTCAAGCTGATAGCTTTGGACTAGGAGATGATTTTGATACTCTTAAGGTAAATTATAAAGAAGCTAACCAAATAGTTGGAGATATAATTAAAGTTACACCATCTTCAAAAGTTGTAGGGGATTTAGCAATATTTATGACAAAAAATAAATTGGACAAAGACAATATTATTGAAGAAGGTAAAAAATTATCATTCCCAGATTCGGTAGTAGACTACTGTAAAGGTATGATAGGTCAACCAGAAGGTGGAATACCAAAAGATTTACAAGAAGTAGTACTGAAAGGTGAAGAGGCTATTACTGCAAGACCTGGGTTATTAATACCAGCAGCTAATTTTGATAAAGACAAAAACTACTTAAATGAAAAATTCGATATGAGATCTAATATAAGAAATATACTAAGCTATGAATTATATCCAAAAGTATATGAAGAATATTTAAAACATTTACAAGGATATAATGATATTTCTAAACTAGAAAGTGATGTATTCTTTTATGGTCTTGGCTTAGGTGAAGAGTGTGATGTAGAAATAGAAGAAGGAAAAATGCTAACTATTAGTTTAAGAAATATAGGAGATGTAAAAGAAAATGGCTATAGAACAATAGTATTTGATTTAAATGGAATGCATAGAGAAGTAGAAATAAAAGATAATAACTATGCAGGAAGTATTAAACAAGTAGAAACTGCTGATATGGATAATCCTTTACAAATAGGGGCTAGTATTCCTGGGAAGGTAATAAAAGTTCTTGTTAAAGAAGGAGATGAAGTAGAAGAGCACCAACCATTAATTGTTATAGAAGCCATGAAGATGGAAACTAATATAGTATCAAAAACAAATGGAAAAATAAAATCCATCCAAGTTAAAGAAAATGAAATGGTTTGTGATAAACAACTTTTAATGACATTGGAATAGAATAATAATGAATTAAAAACTCTAAAGTAGAGTAAACAACTACTTTAGAGTTTTTTTATATAAAAAAGAGGAAAAATACACATGTGTGTAGAAATATATTTTAAATCCAAGGGAGAGAATGTCAAATTATTTTCTCTGAAAATAAGCTAATCTTATCTTACATAATTGGGAATATTATACATATAAATGGTATAAAATTATTTATAACACTTGATAATTTTATATAATTAAAAAAGGTAGGTGCTAATATGAAAGTCTATGATAGTAACGATTTAAGAAATGTTGCAATACTAGGACATAGTGGATGTGGGAAATCTAATTTAATTGATGCTCTAGCATACACTACAAATATTTCAAAAAAGATGCCAAAGTTGTCTGACAAAGTAAACATGACTTATAGTATAGGACTAGCTCCCATAGAATACAACGGCATCAAGTATAATTTATTAGACACACCAGGATACTTTGATTTTAGCGGTGAAGTAATTTCTTCTTTAAGAGCAAGTGACGCAGCTATTATAGTGATAGATGCAACTTCTCCTATACAAGTTGGAACTGAAAAATCACTAGAATTAACTGAAAATATGCCTAAAATTATGTTTATTAATAAAATAGACAATGAAAAGGCAAGATATAAAGATGCAATAGAAATGTTAAGAGAAAAATATGACAATAAGATAGTACCAATGATAAGCCCTATATATAAAGATAAACAATTTATTAAGCTACATAATGTGTTAGAAAACTTGGATGACGATTTAGATGGAGAATTCAAAGAGCAAGTTTCAAGTGTTAAAGACGCTTTAATGGAACATATTGCTGAAACTGACGATGAAGTTTTAGATAAGTATTTTAATGGAGAAGAATTAACTCCGCAGGAAATACAAAAAGGAATAATTATAGGAATACAAAGTGGTGATATAATACCTGTAATATGTGGTTCTACAATAAATAACATAGGTTCACAAGAGATACTACAAACTATAGGCTCATATATACAACCAAAAGCTATTGAAAAAGAAAATCCTTTAAGAGCTTTAGTATTTAAAACAATGGTTGACCCATTCATGGGAAAATTATCTTACATAAAAGTAGTTGAAGGAAAAATAAAAAAGGATACTGAAATAATTAACATAAATAAAGATGTAAAAGAAAAAATCGCTAATATATATACAATGAAAAATGGAGAGCTGGAAGAAATAGATTGTGCTAATGCAGGTGATATAGTTGTAGTTACAAAAATAAATTCTCTACAAACAGGAAATACTGTAGCACAAAATTCAAATGCTTCCATATTAGAAGAGGCCATTTTGCCGAAGCCACAAATATATTTCTCCGTAGTACCGAAAAATAAAGGTGAAGAAGATAAAATAGGAGCTTCATTAAACAAAATAGCAGAAGAAGATCCGACTATACATTGGTATAGAAACCCAGAGACTAAGCAAACGCTAATTGGTGGTCAAGGTGAGCTTCATATAAATACAGTTAAAAATAAATTAAGAGAAAAATTTGGTGTTGATGTGGACTTAGAGGATATTAAAGTTGCTTATAGAGAAACTATAAAAGGTGCTTCTGATGTTCAAGGAAAACACAAAAAACAATCTGGTGGCCATGGCCAATATGGAGATGTAAAAATTAAATTTACAAGATCTAATGATGACTTTGAATTTGCTGAAGAAATATTTGGAGGTTCTGTTCCAAAATCTTATATACCTGCAGTAGAAAAAGGATTAAAAGATTCTATGCAAAAAGGAATACTTGCAGGATATCCTGTTACAAATATAAAAGCAACATTATATGATGGATCATATCATGACGTTGACTCATCAGAAATGGCATTTAAAATGGCAGCATCAATAGCATTTAAAAAAGGAATGGAAGAAGCTCAACCAATTTTATTAGAACCTATTATGAAATTAACTATAACTGTTCCTGAGGAGTATATGGGAGATGTGATGGGTGATATTAACAAGAGAAGAGGAAAAATACTAGGGATGGAACCTGATGATAAGGGTAGACAAGTAATTTATGCAGAAGCACCTCAAAGTGAAACATTTAAATATGCAATTGATTTAAGATCTATGACTCAAGGTAGAGGGTTCTTTGAAATGGAATTAGAAAAATATAATGAAGTACCTCAACAGCTAGCATCAAAAATAGTTTCTGGAACTAATAATTAAAAAATATATATAAAAAGCGGCATGATATTAAAAAGTATCATGCCGTTTATTTTTTATTTTATATAAAATAAAAATTCGTTTTGTTTATAATAATTAGATTATATGACTAAAATATGTATATAATATATATTAAATAATGGTCAAAGAAAGTCAAAGAAAAAATTTATTTAAGTGGTGATGTATAATGGCTTCAATTAGTGATATAATAGAAAAATTTATTAAAGATTTAATGGAAGACAGTAGTACAGTTCAAATTCAAAGAAATGAACTTGCTAATTTGTTTGATTGTGCTCCATCTCAAATAAATTATGTTTTGACAACTCGGTTTTCAAGAGAAAAAGGATATGAAGTCCAAAGTAAAAAAGGTGGAGGAGGATATGTAAAAATAGATAAGATTGTAAAATCAAATCAAGAACAAATTTTATATATCTTACATAAAAAAATAGATAAAGAAATAACATATATACAAGGAAAAGTACTTGTTAAGTCGTTACTAGATACAAACTTAATTAATAATAGAGAATCAAAAATAATATTATGTGCTATAGATGATAAATCTCTAAACTCACCTATACATGGATTAAATGACTTAGTAAGGTCAAAAATTTTAAAAAATATTATAGAAGAATTATTTAATATAGAGGAGTGATATTATGTTATGTCAAAAATGTCATAAGAAAACAGCGTCAGTTTTTATTAGCTCCATAATAAATGGTCAAGAAACGCGAGTGTATTTATGTAATGATTGTGCTAAGGATTATCCATTATTTAATTTTAATTCACAAGAGCCATTTTCTATAAAAGATGTTATGGAGAAATTTGATATAAATGAAGGTGATTCCATAGATCAAAAAAAGGAAAATTTATTAGCAATAGATAAGGACTCAGAAGAAGAAGAGATTATATGTCCAAATTGTTACAGCACATATAATGAATACAGAGAAACAGGAAAAGTAGGTTGTAGTAGATGTTACGAGGTCTTTGAAAAACAGCTAAAGCCTATACTTAGAAATATATATGGTTATGAAGAGTACATAGGCAAATCACCTAAAAAAGATAACAGTCATATATACATAAGTAAAGAGATAAGAGTTCTAAAAGAAGATTTAAATATAGCTGTAGAGCAAGAGGAATATGAAAAAGCAGCTGACATTAGAGATAAAATAAAAGAGCTAGAAGAATGTAATGAATAGGAGGAGGGACTTATGGAAGACAGCATAATTATAGGTAGTCAAATAGCTTTATCTAGAAATATTACTAATTATCCTTTTCCACATAAATTAAGTCAATCAGAATCTCAAGTCATAGCAAATAAAATTAGCAATATAATATTAGAATCAGAGGACTTATTTAAAGAAGACTTTATTGCATACAATATAAAAGATATTAGTCAAATAGAAAAAAATACATTAATGGAAAGAAATATTATAAGTAATAAATTCTCAACAAATGATATGGGCGCAATTATTATTAATAAAGATAAAACAAAATGTATAATAATCAATGATAAAGATCACATAAAAATCAAGATATATGAAGATAAATTTAATGTGGATGATGCTTTTATAATTGCAAATAAAATAGATGATATATTAGAAAGTAAGTTAGATTATGCTTGTGATGATAAATTAGGGTATTTAACTAGTTGCCCAGTTAATGCAGGTACAGGTCTGAAAACATCTATTATAGTTCACCTACCCGTATTGTCTTTACAAAGAAAAGTAGATACTTATTCCAATATTGCACACAAATTAGGTGCAAATATAAAAGGTATTTCAAATGAAAAATCAAATATATTAGGTAGTATGTATGAAATAAGTAATCAATCAGTTATTGGAAGATCAGAGAAAAATATTATTGAAAGCCTAAGAAGTTTAACAAAAGATATTATAACTAAAGAAAAAGAATCTAGAAATATTATAAAAATGGAAGCTTCTATAGAATTAGAAGATGAGGTTTATAGATCTTTAGGTATATTACAAAATGCCAGAATTATATCGGCATACGAAGCTATGAAGCACTTGTCTAATATTAAGTTAGGTATTGAGATGGACTACATTAAAGATATCAACATGGAAAAAATAATTAACTTAATGAAGGGAATGAAACCAGCTTTAAGATTAATGTCACCTATAACTTGTTATAGTGACACCAAAAGAGCTGATTTTTTAAGGGAAGAATTTAGTCTAGCTAATAGAAATAAGAGATAGGAGGGATGAAAATGTACTTCAATAGATTTACTCAAAGAGCTAAAACAGCAATTGACTTAGGCGTAGAGTCGGCAAAAAGCTTTGGACATAAAATTGTAGGAACAGAGCATTTACTTCTAGGTCTTCTAAAAGAAAAAGATGGTATAGCAGCTAAAGTTTTAAATAAATTAGGAGTTACTGAAGATATTTTAGAAAAAAAGATTATAGAAATAGAGGGTAAAAATGATATAACTACAACAGATGTAACACTAAGTCCTAGATCAAAACAGATACTTGAGCTATCAGGAGCTTTTGCTAATAAACTTAAGACAAATTACATAGGTACAGAACATATATTACTAGCACTTGCTCAAGAAGGAGAAGGACTTGGGATGAGAATTTTAGCATCCTTAAATATTGATTCAAGAGATATTGCTGAAAGTATTATAGATATGATGGGCATAGACAATTATTCAATTGAGCCCAAAACAGTAAATAAAACATCTTCTACACCAGAGAATACTTCATCAAAATTACTTGATAAATATGGTAGAAATCTTACCGAGAGTGCTAAACAAGATAAAATAGACCCTGTAATAGGAAGAACAAAAGAAATAGAAAGAATAATACAAATTTTAAGTAGAAGGACGAAAAATAACCCTGTACTAATCGGAGATCCAGGTGTGGGAAAAACAGCAATAGCAGAAGGTTTGGCAATTGATATATCACAAGGAAAGGTACCAGACACATTAAAAGATAAAGTTCTCTATACTCTAGATATGGGATCACTGTTAGCAGGAGCAAAATATAGAGGTGAATTTGAGGAGAGAATAAAACAAGTTATAGATGAAGTTGTTAAAAAAGGAAATATAGTTTTATTCATAGACGAAATGCATACAATTATAGGTGCTGGGGCTACAGGGGAAGGTTCTATAGATGCTTCAAATATATTAAAACCTTGCTTAGCTAGAGGAGAAATACAGGTTATAGGAGCTACAACAATAGATGAGTATAGAAAACATGTAGAGAAAGATTCTGGATTAGAAAGAAGATTTCAATCGGTTTTAATAGAAGAGCCAACAAAGGAAGATACTATAGAAATATTGAAGGGTCTTAGAGATAAGTATGAAGCTCATCATAAAGTAAAAATAACAGATGAATCTATTAAGGCAGCGGTAGAACTGTCCGTAAGATATATAACAGATAGATTTTTACCAGATAAAGCTATAGATTTAATAGATGAAGCAGCTTCAAAGGTGAGGTTAAAAGAAAATACACCTCCAAAGGATATAAAAGATCTAGAAGACAAAATAAACAGTATTAAAAAAGAAAAAGAAGAATCAGTAAGAGGTCAAAATTTTGAAAAAGCTGCAAAATTAAGAGATGAACAAAGAAAAACTCAAGAGCAGTTAGAAAAAATTAGAGGTAGATGGAATAAGTCATCTAAATATGCCAATGTGGTAGATGAAGAAGTAATTGCAGAGGTAGTTGGCTTATGGACAGGAATACCAATCAACAGAATGATGGAAGAAGAAACAGAAAGATTACTTAAGCTTGAAGACATATTACACGAAAGGGTTATAGGTCAAGATCAGGCAATAAAATCTATTTCTACAGCTATTAGAAGGGCTAGGGCAGGTCTAAAAGATCCGAATAGACCTATAGGTTCATTTTTATTTCTGGGTCCAACAGGAGTAGGAAAAACAGAACTTAGCAAGGCTTTGGCGGAAGCTGAGTTTGGAGATGAAAATCAAATAGTACGTATAGACATGTCAGAATATATGGAAAAACACTCAGTTTCTAGACTAATTGGTTCTCCTCCAGGGTATGTAGGTTATGATGAAGGAGGCCAGTTAACAGAAAAGGTTAGAAGGCATCCATACTCAGTTGTACTATTTGATGAAATAGAAAAGGCTCATCCAGATGTATTTAATATTTTATTACAAATATTAGATGATGGTAGACTAACAGATTCTAAAGGTAGAACTGTAGATTTCAAAAATACAATACTAATAATGACATCAAATGTAGGAGCCAAAACTATTAAAAAACAAAAAACTTTAGGATTTGGAAGTCCAAATGAAGAAGACAAAGAAAAAGATGAATATGAAAAAATGAAAGAAAATATTATGGTCGAACTTAAAAAGCAATTTAGACCAGAATTCTTAAATAGAATCGATGACATAATAGTATTCCATTCTCTTAACAAAGAAGATATATCTAAAATTGTGAAATTAATGTGTAAGACATTAGTTGAGAGATTAGAAGAAATGACTATAAAACTAGAAATGGATGAAGAAGCTATAAATTTAATTGCAAAATCAGGGTTTGATTTAGAATATGGAGCAAGACCGTTAAAGAGATCTATTCAGAAAGAACTAGAAAATGAATTGTCAGAACTTATATTACAGGGAACAATAAAATCAGGTGATATTGTTGAGGCTACTGTAAAAGAAGGTAAGATGGCTTTTGAAGTAAAATAATTTTTTAGTAAATAGAGGGAGAAGACTCCCTCTATTTAAGGTTTAATAAAGATTTTTTGATATATTTAACACAAATCAGAATAATATTATATGCAGATATTAACAATATATAGTACAATAAAGTAATAATAAAGCATTTAAGGGTGAATAATAATGGCAAAAGTTAAAACAAAGTATGTATGCCAATCATGCGGATATGAAACTAGCAAATGGTTAGGAAAGTGTCCAGAATGTACAAAGTGGAATACATTTGTTGAAGAAATAGAAGAAAAAAAATCTCAAAGGGAAGTTTTTGCAATAAGCAAGGGTGATTCAAAACCTATAAGCATAAACTCTATAGAGATAAAACATGAAGAAAGATTTTCTACAGAGATAGAAGAGTTAGATAGAGTACTAGGTGGAGGAATTGTAAAAGGTTCTTTAGTTTTAGTAGGTGGAGATCCTGGTATAGGAAAATCCACACTATTGATGCAAGTATCTAGAAATGTAGCATGTGCAGGAAAAAAAGTATTATATATATCTGGTGAAGAATCACAATCTCAAATAAAAATGAGGGCTCATAGATTAGGTGTTAATACTGACAATTTATTTATTTTTTCAGAAAATAATTTAAGCATAATAGAAGCCTATTTAGATAATATAAATCCAGATTTGATAATTGTGGACTCAATACAAACTGTATACAGCCCAGAAATATCTTCCGCACCAGGAACTGTAAGCCAAATAAAAGAAGGAACTTCTAGATTTATGAAAATTTCTAAGAAGGTGGGAATATCTACTTTTATTGTTGGACATGTAACGAAAGAAGGTTCTTTAGCAGGACCTAAATTATTAGAACACATGGTGGATACAGTTTTGTATTTTGAAGGAGAAAGATATAATACATATAGACTTGTTAGGGCAGTAAAAAATAGATTTGGTTCAACAAATGAATTAGGTGTATTTGAAATGAAAGATATAGGGCTAATAGAACTAACCAATCCATCGGAAGTTTTAATTTCTGAAAAACCTAAAGATGTATCGGGCTCAGTTATAATATCAACTGTAGAAGGAACAAGGCCAATGCTTCTAGAATTACAAGCATTAGTATCTCCAACAAGTTTTGGGATTGCAAAAAGGACAGCAACAGGAGTTGACTACAATAGAGTAGCTTTATTATTAGCTGTATTAGAAAAAAGGGTAGGATTACAAATACAAAATCAAGATGTGTATATAAATGTTGTTGGAGGTATAAAAATAAATGAACCTTCAATGGATTTAGGCATAATATTATCTGTAGCTTCTAGTTTTAGAAATATACCTATTGATGGTGATATAGTCGTAACAGGAGAAGTAGGGTTAACAGGAGAAGTTAGAGCTGTTAGCTATATAGAAAAAAGAATAGCTGAATGCAAAAAATTAGGATTTAAAAAGATAGTTATACCAAAAAATAATTATGTTACAGTAAAAGACACCAAAGGTATAGAAATCATACCAGTAGATAATCTAAGACAAGCTATAAACCTAGTATTAAGGGGGTGATGAATAAGAATGTATAATATCGATAATATTATGGATAATAAAAACTTACTTCATGCACTTAGAAAAATATCTCCAGGAACTCCTCTTAGACAAGGACTTGATAATGTACTTAGAGCTAAGACTGGTGGACTTATAGTATTGGCTAATGATGATGAAATATCTGAAATAGTAGATGGTGGTTTTAAAATAGATGCAGACTACTCTCCAGCATATTTGTATGAGTTAGCTAAAATGGATGGTGCTATAGTTTTAAGTGATGATGTAAAGAAAATATTATTGGCAAATGCACAGTTAATACCTGACTATTCAATACAAACATCAGAAACTGGAACTAGACATAGAACAGCAGAAAGAGTAGCGAAACAGACAGGTGCTATAGTAATATCTATTTCTCAAAGAAGAAATATAATTACTGTATACAGGGGAGAACAAAAATACGTAATTGAAGAAATATCAAAAATATTTACTAAGGCTAATCAAGCTTTACAAACACTAGAGAAGCATAAATCAGTTTTAGACCAAGCTATATTAAATCTTAATTCATTTGAATTTAAAGATATGGTTACTATATATGAAGTAGCACTAGTAGTTCAAAAAATAGAAATGGTTATGAGAATAATAACTGTAATTGAAAAGTATGTAATTGAGCTAGGTGAAGAAGGAACATTAGTGAGAATGCAGCTAGAAGAATTAATGGGAACTACCAAAAAAGATAGAATGATGGTTTATATGGATTATAAAAAAGGTGATGTAGAGTTAAAAGAAATCCAAAGAAAGATGAAAAATTTAACAGATGATGAATTACTTGATTTAGTAAAAGTATCAAAAATCTTAGGTTACTCTGGCATAACTGAGAGTATGGATATGGAAATTAGACCAAAAGGATATAGAGTTTTAAATAAAATTCATAGGTTACCAAGTGGAATTATAGAAAATATTATTAATTATTTTGATGACTTTAAAAGTATTCAATCAGCTTCAATTGAAGATTTAGATGAAGTTGAAGGGATAGGTGAAATAAGAGCAACTTATATAAAAAATGGACTTATAAAAATGGAAAGAATGGCATCGCTAGATATGCAAATATAATGTAATTTTAAGAAAAAATTAATAAAAAATTCATATATATGATGTATCATATAAATCACACTATAGGGGGTGAAGCTTTGATAAGCAAAATAATAAGAATTTTAATATCTTTTTTAGGAGCTATACTAGGAACAACTTCATATTTAAGTTTAGAAAAATTCTTTCCACAACTTAGTTTTGGAATAGAGAATGTATATTTAGTAGGTTTAGTAGCAGGGCTATTAGTAGGGATACTTTTCTACCTAATAAGTCCGTGGTTTTTCAATAAAGTAAGAAGATTTGTAAAAATTTTAGATACAGAAATATCTAAATATCCGCAAACAGATATATTATTAGGAGTAGTAGGATTAATAGTAGGTCTTGTTATAGCATATTTAATAGTGGGTGGATTATTTGGATCAATTTCAGGAATGCCTTTAATCAAAACAATTTTATCTATAAT
Organism: Terrisporobacter mayombei; assembly: GCF_020748465.1. Taxonomy (GTDB): domain Bacteria; phylum Bacillota; class Clostridia; order Peptostreptococcales; family Peptostreptococcaceae; genus Terrisporobacter; species Terrisporobacter mayombei. The sequence goes on along the minus strand of NZ_JAHZMP010000010.1, from coordinate 57,692 downwards.
AATATACATATTTATGGGTTATGTAGGTATAAAAATAACTTTGAAAAGTAGAGAAGATTTATTTAATATTAGTAAACTAAGTAGATTATCTTCAAGTTTAGGAAAAGACAAGTCAGGTAAAAAAGAGAATGCTATAAAATCAATACCGCCAAAAGTATTAGACACTAGTGTAATAATAGATGGTAGAATAGCAGATATTTGTAGAACAGGTTTTGTAGAAGGAAAACTTATTATACCTAAGTTTGTTTTAAATGAATTACAGCATATCGCAGATTCTTCTGATGATTTAAAAAGAGTTAGAGGAAGAAGAGGTCTAGATATACTTAATATAATTCAAAAAGAATTAGATATAGAAGTTGAAATAACTGAAAAAGACTTTGATGATATACCAGAAGTTGATAGTAAACTTCTTAAGCTTGCTCAAGTAATGAATGGAAAAGTCGTGACAAATGATTATAACCTAAATAAAGTAGCTCAGTTCCAAGGTGTAGAAGTTTTAAACATAAATGAACTTGCTAATGCTGTTAAGCCTGTTGCAATACCAGGAGAAGAAATGGTAGCTCAAGTTGTAAAAGAAGGTAAAGAATCTAACCAAGGAATAGCTTATTTAGATGATGGAACAATGATAGTTGTAGAAGGTGGAAGAAAACATATTGGTGAAACAATAAATGTATTAGTTACATCGGTACTTCAGACTTCTGCAGGAAGAATGATATTTGGAAAACCTAAGAATTAATATAAAAGGCCTTCTATGACTAGAAGGCCTTTTTAACTTATTAGAATAAATTAATGAGCAATAAGAAGAGGTGAAATTATGAATAGTGTGATTATTGTTAGTGCAGGCAGGGGAAGCCGAATGAAAGCTGATATAAACAAACAATTTCTAAAGATAAGAGATAAAGAAGTAATAGCCCATACCATAGATAGATTTTATAAAAATAAAAATATAGGAGAAATAATTATGGTAGTGAGGGAGGATGAAGAAGAATTTTTCCAAGAAAATATTATAAATAAGTATGGATATAAAAATATAAAAGTTGCTTTTGGTGGAAACGAAAGGCAAGATTCTGTATATAATGGATTAAAGCAAGTAGATGAAAAATGTAAAATAGTTTTAATTCATGATGGAGCAAGACCTTTTGTAACTAATGAAATTATAGAAAAATCTATAAAGTGTGCCAAAGAATGCAAGAGTGCAATAGTGGGTGTTCCTGTTAAAGACACTATAAAAATAGTAAATAAAAATAATGAGGTGTGTGACACTCCAAATAGAAGCACATTATGGTCAATTCAAACGCCACAAGTTTTTGATTACTCGCTTATTATAAAGGCTCACGAAAAAGCTAAACATGATAAATACTATGGAACAGATGATTCCATGTTAATAGAGTATTTGGGACATAATGTTAAAGTTGTAGAGGGTTCTTATAATAATATAAAGATAACTACCCCTGAAGATTTAAAAATAGCGGAAGAGATTTTAAGAGAAAATTAATACAAAAAGGAGAAAATTTAGATGAGAATTGGTTTAGGATATGATGTACACAAACTTGTTGAAGGAAGACCTTTAATCATAGGTGGAGTAAATGTTCCACATGAAAAGGGACTTCTTGGACATTCTGACGCAGATGTATTGATTCATGCCATAATGGATAGTATGCTAGGAGCACTTGCCTTGGGGGATATAGGTAAACATTTCCCTGATACAGATGAAAAATATAAGGGCGCAGATAGTATGAAACTGCTAGAATGTGTTAATGACTTAATAAATAAAAAAGGGTATGAAATAAATAATATAGACAGTATAATAGTAGCTCAAAGTCCTAAGATGGCGCCACATATAGAACAAATGAGAAAAAATATTGCAATAGTATTAAATACGGATATAGACAATATCAGTGTGAAAGCAACTACGGAGGAAGGCCTTGGTTTTACAGGTGAAAAACAAGGTATTTCATCTCAAAGTATTTGTTTACTGAATAAAAAACAAGAAGTCTAAACTAAATAGAAAAAGGTTAGCACAAAAACTTTTTGTAAATAGTATATTAGTATTACTTACTGGATATAATAATTTCCATATAGTAAAAGATAAGCAACATAAAATTATTTTGAAATATACACTAAAAATTATAATGATATTATTTAAAAGTTGAAGTTGACAATAAAAATGAAATGCTATATCATTAAATTATTATATTTTAAAACAACTTAAGTAAGACTAAAAACAACAATAAAGAAATAGTAAAAAATGAAATCTTTACAGAGAGGGAACATTGGTGAGAGTTCCTAAGAGGAAGTTTTTGAACCAGTCTTTTAGTATAAAAACGGTAAAAAGTTTTTACGGGTCAGGACCGTTACATCCTTTGAGAGAATCATAAAATATTATGATTAATTAGAGTGGTACCGCGGAAAGTCAGCCTTTCGTCTCTATTTTTAGAGATGAAGGGCTTTTTTTATATTTTAAAAAAGAAATTATAATTTCTAATTGCTCAAAATGCGCAGAGCAAACTTTATATTTTACAAATAAATTTTAGGAGGTAATTTAATATGAGAATGTCAAGAATGTTTATACCAACATTAAAAGAAGTTCCAGCTGATGCAGAGATAACAAGTCATCAGTTAATGCTAAGATCAGGAATGATTAAAAAAATGTCTTCAGGACTTTACAATCATTTACCATTAGGACTAAGAGTATTTAGAAAAATAAGCGACATAATAAGAGAAGAAATGAATGCAAAAGATGCTAATGAAATATTCTGTACAGGTATAATACCTGCTGAATTATGGCAAGAGTCTGGTAGATGGGAAGCTATGGGACCAGAAATGTTTAGACTACAAGATAGAACTGGAAAAGATTACTGCCTTGGACCAACACATGAAGAAGTATTTACGGATACAATAAGACAAGAAGTAAAATCTTACAAAGATCTTCCAGTAAATTTATATCAAATACAAGCAAAATACAGAGATGAAAGAAGACCAAGATTTGGGGTTATGAGAACGAAAACATTCTTAATGAAGGATGCTTATAGTTTCGATATAGATGAAGCAGGATTAGACAAATCATACAAAGATATGTTTGATGCATACACAAAAATATTTGCTAGGTGTGGTCTTGATAATTCACCAGTTCAAGCGGATTCAGGAGCTATAGGTGGAGCTTTCTCAGCAGAATTCATGGTTAAATCAGAAGTTGGGGAAGATGAAATAGTATTCTGTAAAGAATGTGATTATGCAGCTAATATAGAGAAAGCAGAATCAGTAAATCATGAACCATGTAAAGAAGAAATGTTAGAGTTAGAAGAAGTTCATACTCCAGAAGTAAGAACAATAGAAGAATTACAAAAATTTATGAATACAGATGCAAGTAAATGTGCTAAAACTTTAATATTTGATGCAGATGGAAAATCTGTAGCAGTAGTTGTTAGAGGAGATAGAGATGTTAACGATACTAAGGTTGCTAATGCTATAGGTGGAGTTATAGAAATGGATATGGCAAGTGCAGAAATGGTTAAAGCAGTTACTGGTGCTGAAACAGGATTTGCTGGACCAATAGGAATAAAAGCTGACTATTTATTCATAGACCAAGAAGTTGTAGATCAATCTAACTTAATAGTTGGTGCTAACAAAACTGAATATCATATAAAAAATGCTAACTACGGAAGAGATTTCGAAGGTGTGGTAGGAGATTTCAGATCTGTACAACATGGAGACAAATGTATTAAGTGTGGTGGAGAATTAGAAATAATGAGAGGTGTTGAAGTTGGTCACATCTTCAAATTAGGAACTAAGTACTCTGAAGCAATGAACTGTACTTTTGTAGATAAAGAAGGAAAATCACACCCAATACAAATGGGATGTTATGGAATAGGTGTTGAAAGAACAGCAGCAGCTATAATAGAACAACACTACGATGATAATGGTATAAAATGGCCTTTATCAGTAGCACCATATCATGTTATAGTTGTACCAGTAAACATGAAAAAAGAAGAACAAGTAGAAAATGCAGAAAAAATTTACAAGCAATTAGAATCAATAGGTGTTGAAACTATATTAGATGATAGAGATGAAAGACCAGGATTCAAATTCAAAGATGCAGAATTAATAGGTATACCAATGAGAGTTACAGTTGGTAAAGATATAGTAGATGGAAAAGTTGAATTTGTATTAAGAGAAACTGGTGAAAAAGAATTAATAGCTTTAGAAGATATAGAAGCTAGAGTTAGAGAAGAATTCAAAAAAAATAACGTAAGATTATAATAGGTTAGTTTTAGGAGGCAAAAGATGAGTAATGTTAGAGTAAGATTTGCTCCAAGTCCCACAGGATTTGTTCATATAGGTAGTTTAAGAACGGCTCTTTATAACTATTTATTCGCTAAAAAAATGGGCGGTGAATACATATTAAGAGTTGAAGATACTGACAGAACAAGACTTGTTGATGGTGCAGTAGAAAATATGCTAAATGCTATGAAATGGGCTGGTGTAAATCACACAGAAGGTGTTATGTTAGACGACAATGGAAATGTGGTGCAAAAAGGTGATTGCGGACCATACATCCAATCTGAAAGATTAGACATATATCAAAAATACATTCAAGAACTTTTAGATAACGGCAAAGCTTACTACTGTTTCTGTACAAAGGAAAGATTAGACGAAGTAAGAGAAAAACAAAGAGAAGCAGGAGAAACTGCTAAATATGATGGTCACTGTAGAGACCTTTCTAAAGAAGAAGTTGAATCTAAAATAGCAGCTGGAGAGCCTTATGTTATAAGACTTAGATTACCAGAAAATCATGTTATAAAATTCATGGATGGTGTTAGAGGAGAAACTGAGTTTAATACTAATGATTTAGATGATCAAGTTTTAATAAAAACTGACGGATTCCCAACTTACCACTTTGCTGTTGTAGTTGATGACAACTTAATGGGTATTACTCATGTAATAAGAGGTGAAGAATGGGTTTCTTCTACTCCAAAACATGTATACTTATATGAAGCATTCGGATGGGAAGCTCCAACATTTGTACATCTACCAAACATACTTAATAAAGAAAAGAAAAAGTTAAGTAAGAGACAAGGTGATGTTGCAGTAGAAGACTTCAAGAAAAAAGGATATTTACCAGAAGGATTAGTTAACTATGTTGCGCTAGTTGGTTGGTCTCCAGAAGAAAACAAAGAAATATTCTCTATGGAAGAACTTGAACAAGCATTCTCTATAGAAAGAGTTTCTAAGAGTGGAGGAGTATTTGACACAGAAAAACTAAACTGGGTTAATCAACACTACATGAAAGATGGAGATGACGAAGTATTAACTACTTTAGCCATACCATTCTTAGTAGAAGCTGGTTTCGTAACAGAAGAAGAAGTCAAAGAAAAATATGATTTCTTAAAAGGAATGGTTTCAGTTCTTAAAGAAAAATTACAATATGTAAAAGAAATAACTGATCATGCTTCAATATTCTTTGGAGATAAGGTTGAATTAGAAACTGAAGAATGTAGAGAGTTCTTAAAATTAGAGCATATACCTACTTTAGTAGATGCTTTAATAGAAAAAATATCTAACATGGAAGTTTTAGATGAAGCTGCTGCAAAAGCTATGCTTAAAGAAATACAAAAAGAGCATGGAATAAAAGGTAAAAACTTATTCATGGGATCAAGAATAAGTTTAACAGGACAAATGCATGGTCCAGATCTTAACAAGATAATGGAAGTTATCGGAAAAGATACTTGCTTAAATAGATTAGCTTATGTAAAAAATAACATATTATAATAAATAAGAATTGCTATTAAAAAGGTAGCAATTCTTTTGCTTTAATTTAACAAAAGTAGAAGAATAGGTTTTTTATAAAGAGTTAATTATGTATAATAATATAGTAGAGCAAATTTATTAGAAAATATTTGTATTTTCTTTGGATTATGTGAGCAAAATTAAAGTTAGAAACAAAATATACAAGGGTATAATAATATCATTACTCTTAAAAAGAAATAAATTTATTTATAGAACAATATTTTAAAATACATAATAAAAAGGAAACTAAATAGAAAGGAGAGATGGGAAAATGAAACTATTTAATACCATGACAAGATCAAAAGAAGAGTTTAAACCATTAGAAGAAGGAAAGGTTAAAATGTATGTTTGTGGTCCGACAGTATATAACTACATTCATGTAGGTAATGCTAGACCATTTATAATTTTCGATACATTAAGAAGATATTTAGAATATAGAGGATATGATGTAACTTATGTTCAAAACTTTACAGATGTAGATGATAAAATAATAAAAAGAGGTCATGAAGAGAATATAGAACCAGAAGAAGTTGCTAAAAAATATATAGAGGAGTACTTTGTAGATGCAGATGGACTTGGAGTAAAAAGAGCAACTGTACACCCACAAGTTACAGAAAATATAGAGGAAATAATTGGATTTGTTAAAGAATTAGAAGAAAAGGGATATGCATATGCAGTAAATGGAGATGTGTATTTTGATACTCAAAAATTCAATGGCTATGGAAAACTTTCTGGTATAAAACAAGAAGAATTAGAAGCTGGTTCGAGAATAGAAGTAAATGATCAAAAAAGACATCCAATGGACTTCGTTTTATGGAAAGCAAAAAAAGAAGGTGAACCAGGATGGATGAGTCCTTGGGGAGAAGGTAGACCAGGATGGCATATAGAATGTTCTGTTATGTCTCGTAGATATTTAGGAGATACGATAGATATACATGCTGGAGGACAAGACTTAAAATTCCCTCATCATGAAAATGAAATCGCACAAAGTGAAGCTAGAAGTGGAAAGAAATTCTCAAACTACTGGATGCACAATGAATATATAAATATAAACAACGAAAAAATGAGTAAATCAAAAGGAAACTTCTTCACTGTAAGAGACATATCAAAATTATATGACTTAGAGATAGTTAGATTCTTCATGCTATCAACTCATTATAGAAATCCAATAAACTTTAGTGATGAAATCTTAAATCAATCTAAAGCTGGACTTGAAAGATTATATAATGCTAAGGAAAGATTAGAATTTATAATAAGTAAATTAAGCGATGATGCTGAAAATGATGAAGAACTAAAATTAGAAGAAGAGTTAAATTCATTTAGACAAAGGTTTATAGAGGCTATGGATGATGACTTAAACACAGCTGACGCTGTAAGTGTAATATTTGAATTAGCTAAATTTATGAACTCTAATGTAAATGAAAATTCAACTAAAGAGTTTGCTAATAAAGTTTTAGCTGAATTTAATGAATTAACTAGTGTACTAAATGTTGTAAACAAAAAACAAGAAGATATGTTAGATGAAGAAATAGAAAAATTAATAGAAGCAAGAACAAATGCTAAGAAAAATAAAGATTTTAAATTAGCTGATCAAATAAGAGATGAATTATTAGAAAAAGGTATTGTACTTGAGGACACAAGACAAGGAGTTAAATGGAGAAGAGCATAAAATGGATAAAATACAACTAGTGACAATGTCACCATTGGTATTAGCTTATTTAGGAGACACAGTATATGAATCTTATATAAGAGAATATTTAATAAGAGACAATTGTAATAAAAAAGTTAATGATTTACACAAAACTGCAATTAAATATTCAAATGCAAAGGCTCAAGCATCCATAATACATGGCATGGTTGAAGAATTTACAGAAGAAGAGAATAGAATATACAAAAGAGGAAGAAATCAAAAGTCCCATACATCTCCTAAAAATGCAGACATCATAGATTATAAATGTGCAACTGGATTTGAAGCTCTAGTGGGATACCTATATTTAAAAGAAGATAAAGAAAGACTGGAGTATATAGTGTATAAAGGGATTTCTATAATAGAAAGTAATATGTAATAAAAAAGTATTGCCATTTGTGCAATACTTTTTTATTTAGTTGGTAAACCTATTGAAACAAGGAGAATTATATACCATTTTTTAAAATATTCCGTAAACTATATGGTAATATAGTATAATATATTTATAACAATAGAACTAGGAGGTAAATGAATGAAGGTAAAACTATTAGCCCATACTCCACAGCCTGAAAAAGTTATAGCTATGGCAGCGAAGCTTTGTTATTCTCCAGTAGGAGTAGATGAAATAGAAGAAAATTTAAGTGATGAAAGCATAGAAAAGTTTTTAAATGTATTGATTAATATGGGACATGAATCTCCGTTAGAGCATGTAACATTTACATTTGGGATAGAAGGAATATCTAGAAGTTGTTCTCACCAAATAGTAAGACATAGAATAGCGAGTTTTTCTCAGCAAAGTCAAAGGTATGTTAAGCTAGATCAGTTTGAGTACATTATTCCTCCACAAATTGAAAAAATAGAAGAAGCTAAAGAAATATTTATTCAGTCTATGAAAAAAGACCAAGAAGATTATGATAAATTAGTTGATATACTATTTGAAAAACATTATAAGAAGTTAATAGAAGAAGGTAAGAATGAAAAAGAAGCTAAATCTCAAGGTGAAAAAATAGCCATTGAGGATGCTCGATATGTATTTCCAAATGCTTGTGAAACTAAAATGGTATTCACAATAAATACAAGAAGTTTATACAATTTCTTTGACCATAGATGTTGTGAAAGAGCACAGTGGGAAATAAGAGGACTAGCTACACAGATGCTAAAAGAAGTAAAAGCAGTTGCACCAATACTATTTAAAAATTGTGGACCAAAGTGTGTAAAAGGACCATGTCCAGAAGGAAAAATGAGTTGTGGCGAAATAGTCAGCATAAGGGAAAAATTCAAAAATTTATAGGCGGTGAACGAAATTGACAAATATAGAGGGAAGAAATCCCGTAATTGAAGTTTTAAAAAGTGATAGACAAATAGATAAAATAATGATCGCAAATGGAGCAAAAGAAGGCTCTATAAAAAAGATAATAGGAATGGCTAAGGACAAAAATGTAGTTGTACAATATGTGAATAAAGCTAAATTAGATGAAATAAGTACGAGTCATGCACACCAAGGTGTAATAGCTATTGTAAGCGAGTATGAATATTCTGAGTTAGAAGAATTAATAGAGAAAGCAAAAAGTACAAATGAAGATATGTTCTTTATAATATTAGATGAAATTACTGACCCACATAATTTAGGAACTATAATTAGAACAGCAGATGCTGTTGGAGCTCATGGAGTTATAATACCAAAGAGAAGATCTGTACATATTACTCCTGTTGTTGCCAAAGCATCAGCAGGAGCTGTGGAATATGTACCTGTTTGTAAAGTAACCAATATAGTCAACACAATAAAAAGATTAAAAGAAGAAGGTCTTTGGATAGCTGCAGCAGATATGGATGGAGAAGTTTTCTATGAACAAAACTTAACAGGTCCTATTGGATTAGTTATAGGAAGTGAAGGATTTGGTATATCTAGGCTGGTAAAGCAAAATTGTGACTTTACCGTAAAAATGCCAATGACAGGTAATGTAACATCTCTGAATGCTTCTGTAGCAGGAGGAATACTTCTTTATGAAATATTTAGACAAAGAAATAAAGGTTAAAAACTAAAAAATGAGGAGACACAATAGAAACGCTTATTTAATAATAGATGGTTACAATATTATAAACGCATGGGATAATCTAAAAGAAATATCTAAAGATGATTTGGAAGATGCTAGAGAAAAGCTGATTCATTACATTATTGAATACGCACAGTATACTGGGAAAAAAGCAATAATAGTATTTGATGCTTATAATGTTAAAAGTTCTAAAGAAAAAATAGAAGAGAGAGAATATATAACTATAGTTTATACAAAAGAACATCAAACAGCAGACAGTTTCATAGAAAAATACATAAGTTCATTATCAAAGTATGATGATATAGAAGTCGCCACTAGTGATTATGCAGAACAACAAATTATTTTGGGTAAAGGGGCTTCTAGAATATCAGCAAGAGAGTTAAAACTCTATGTAGACGGTGCAATGGTAAAAATTAAAGAAGAACAAGGAAAACGCCAGCAAAAAATACAGCGAAATTTTTTGGAAGAACGGTTAGATAAAGATATATTGTCGAAACTTGAGAACATTCGTAGAAAGCATTGAAAACACTAAGTTTCATAAGCTATAATGTACTTATGAAACTTTTAATTGGGGGAGATTTTAATGTTAGTAGCTAATGATAATGATTACAGAGTCTTAGATAATAACCAGCAGGATGAGTATAATATTGTATTAAAAGCAAGCAATGGGGATAAAATAGCATTAGAATACATTATTACAAAATATAAGAACTTTGTTAAAGCAAAGGCAAAATCCTACTTTTTGGTAGGTGCTGATAAGGAAGATATAATTCAAGAGGGAATGATAGGTCTGTATAAAGCAGTAAGAGACTTTGATGGAAGTAAAACAAATTCATTTAAGTGTTTCGCTGAAATTTGTATTACTAGACAGATAATAACTGCAATTAAAACAGCAACAAGACAAAAACATATACCTCTTAACTCATATGTATCTTTGAATAAGCCTATTTATGATGAAGAGTCAGATAGAACTCTTTTGGATATTATAGCAACTAGTATAGTTACTGATCCAGAGGAGCTAATAATAAGCAAAGAAGAACTGAGAAACATAGAAAATAAGATGAATGAACTTCTTAGTGATTTAGAACTTGAAGTACTGGAATTATACTTAAATGGGAAGTCTTATCAATATATTGCGGATAAGCTTGATAGAGATGTAAAATCAATAGATAATGCTCTTCAAAGAGTGAAGAGAAAATTGGAAAAACATCTTGAAAACAGGAATGATTAATAGTAAAATACTTATCATAGGCTTATAGTAAGCATTTTAAATTATATTAAATACAACAGGAGGTATTTTAAAATGGCTAAGGCTAAATTTGAAAGAAATAAACCACACGTTAATATAGGAACAATAGGTCACGTTGACCACGGTAAAACTACATTAACAGCAGCAATAACAAAAACATTATTTGACAGATATCAATTAGGAGAAGCTGTAGATTTCGCTAACATAGATAAAGCTCCAGAAGAAAGAGAAAGAGGAATTACAATATCAACAGCTCACGTTGAATATGAAACTCCAAACAGACACTACGCTCACGTTGACTGCCCAGGACATGCTGACTACGTTAAAAACATGATAACAGGTGCAGCTCAAATGGACGGTGCTATATTAGTTTGTTCAGCAACTGATGGACCAATGCCTCAAACAAGAGAGCATATACTATTATCAAGACAAGTTGGTGTACCATACATAGTAGTATTCTTAAACAAATGCGACATGGTAGACGACGAAGAATTATTAGAATTAGTTGAAATGGAAGTAAGAGAATTATTAAACGAATATGAATTCCCAGGAGATGACACTCCAATAGTAAGAGGATCTGCATTAAAAGCATTAGAAGATTCTTCATCAGAGTGGGGAGACAAAATAGTTGAATTATTCGAGCAAATAGATGAATATATACCAGCTCCAGAAAGAGATGTAGATAAGCCGTTCTTAATGCCAGTAGAAGACGTATTCTCTATAACAGGAAGAGGAACAGTTGCTACAGGTAGAGTAGAAAGAGGAGTATTAAAAGTACAAGACGAGGTTGAATTAGTTGGATTAACTGAAGAGCCAAGAAAAGTTATTGTAACTGGTGTAGAGATGTTCAGAAAATTATTAGATAGCGCACAAGCTGGAGATAATATAGGAGCATTATTAAGAGGTGTTCAAAGAGATGATATCGAAAGAGGACAAGTATTAGCTAAGCCAGGTTCAGTTAACGCTCATACAAAGTTCACTGCAGAGATATACGTTCTTAAAAAAGAAGAAGGTGGAAGACATACTCCATTCTTCGATGGATACAGACCACAATTCTACTTCAGAACAACTGACGTAACAGGAGCTTGTAAATTACCAGAAGGAACAGAAATGGTAATGCCTGGAGATAACGTAACTATAGAGGTTGATTTAATAAACTCTATATGTGTTGAAGAAGGATTAAGATTCGCCATCAGAGAAGGTGGAAGAACAGTAGCTTCAGGAGTTGTTGCAACAATAGTAGAATAATCTATTTTTAGATTATTTATATATAGAAATAAAGAGGGGTTACGACCTCTCTTTTTTTAGCAGTAAACTTACAAAAACATTGACATCAATATAAATTTGTGATAACTTATACAAAGTAATGATTTAAGGAAGGTGATAATATCTAGCGTTAATTTTTAAAATAAATGCTTAAGATATTATTTAACAATATATATTATTGTATTTACAAATTTGGAGGTGTAGCAGATGAGAGTAAAAGTAACTTTAGCTTGTTCAGAATGTAAGCAAAGAAACTACAACACTACAAAAAACAAAAAGAACAATCCAGACAGAATTGAGTTAAACAAATACTGTAAATTCTGTAAGAAACATACTACTCATAAAGAAACAAAATAGTCTTATTTTAAGGATGTGAGTGTGGATGGCAACTCAAGAGAGCCAAAAGGTTAAAAAGAAGTCTGGTTTAGTGGGATATTTAAAAGGCACTAAGCAAGAACTTTCAAGAGTTACATGGTCAACCAAAACAGAATTGCTAAAAAACACAGGTATAGTTTTAGCTACAATTATTTCGTTTACTATATTAGTATGGGGATTAGACACTGTATTATCTGGTGCACTAGGATTAATACTAAAATAGATTAAAAGGAGAAAACAAATGTCAGAGTTACAAGAAGCAAGATGGTATGTTGTTCATACTTATTCAGGACATGAAAACAAAGTTAAAGCTACCATAGAAAAAGCCGTAAAAACAAGAGGCATGGAACAATTCATAACAGATGTGGTTGTACCAACTGAAGATGTAGTGGAAACTACAAAAACAGGAAAAGAAAAAGTTAGACAAAGAAAAATATATCCAAGTTATGTTTTAATCAAAATGATAATAACTGATGAATCTTGGTATATAGTAAGAAATACTAAAGGCGTTACAGGATTTGTAGGTCCTGGATCTAAACCAGTACCACTGAGTGAAGCCGAAGTTGAAACAATGGGAATTGATTTAACTGTATTTAAAGTAAACGGTCCAGAAGATTTAGAAGTTGGGGAAGTTGTAAAAATTACGACTGGTCCATTTGTAGGTCAAACAGGAACTGTTAAACATGTCGACACAAATAATGACACAGCAAGAATATGTATAGACGCATTTGGTGGAAAAGAAACACCACTTGAAATGAGTCTTAAAAACATAGAAAGAATATAATAACGCAATAGGAAATCTGAGGAGGTGCGATCGTAATGGCTAAAAAAGTTATAGGTCAAATAAAATTACAAATACCTGCAGGAAAGGCTACTCCAGCTCCACCAGTTGGTCCAGCATTAGGACAACATGGGGTTAACATAATGGGATTCACTAAAGAATTCAATGCTAAAACTGCAGATCAAGCTGGAATGATAATACCAGTTGTTATAACTGTATATCAAGATAGATCTTTCAGCTTCATAACTAAAACTCCACCAGCTGCAGTATTATTAAAGAAAGCTGCTGGTTTAGACTCTGCGTCTGGAGAACCAAATAAAAAGAAAGTTGCAACTTTAACTTCAGCTCAAGTTAGAGAAATAGCTGAATTAAAAATGCCTGACTTAAATGCTGCTTCAGTAGAAGCTGCTATGAGAATGATATCTGGTACTGCAAGAAGTATGGGTATCGTAGTAGAAGACTAATTTTAGATTAGACACTTCGTATAGAAGTGGGAGGTTGTAAAACCGTAAATAAACCACAGGAGGAAAATAAAATGGCTAATAAAAGTAAAAAATATGCTCAAGCATTAGCAAAAATAGATAGAACAAAATTATATGATTCAAAAGAAGCTTTAGATTTAGTTGCTGAAATAGCTACAGCTAAATTTGATGAGACTGTAGAAGCTCATATAAAATTAGGTGTTGACGGACGTCACGCTGACCAACAAGTTAGAGGTGCTATAGTATTACCTCACGGAACTGGTAAAACTAAAAAAGTTTTAGTTTTCGCTAAAGGAGAAAAAGCTGCAGAAGCTCAAGCTGCAGGTGCTGATTTCGTAGGTGCTGAAGATTTAGTACAAAAAATACAAAAAGAAAACTGGTTTGACTTTGATGTAGTTGTTGCTACTCCAGATATGATGGGTGTAGTTGGTAGATTAGGTAGAGTATTAGGACCAAAAGGTTTAATGCCAAACCCAAAATCAGGAACAGTTACATTTGATGTTACTAAAGCTATAGAAGAAATAAAAGCTGGTAAAGTTGAATACAGATTAGACAAAAACAATATAGTTCACGTTCCAGTAGGAAAAGTATCTTTCGGTGGAGAGAAATTAGCTGAAAACTTTGCGACATTAATGTCTGCTATAGTAAAAGCTAAGCCATCTTCAGCAAAAGGAACTTACTTAAGAAGTATAACAGTTGCTTCTACAATGGGACCTGGAGTAAAAATAAACTCAGCTAAAATAACTGACTAATTATTGATTAATTATTCCAGTTGACATAAGCTAACAAAAATGTTAATATAACATTTGTTGATATAAAATTGAATAAATTTGCCGTAGACAGTAGGTGCTTTAGCTTAAATATCCTACCGAGGTTTTAGATAAATGATAATACTAAAGCTTTTATGTGGTCTATGCAATAGATAATATAAAGGCTTTTTATATGATGAATCGCGGCGAATTATAACCTACATGGTGAAGGAGGTGCACATCTAGATGAGAGAAGCTTTACAAATAAAATCACAAGTTGTTGCAGAGATAGTTGAAAAATTACAAAAATCATCTTCTACTATAGTTGTTGATTACAAAGGACTTACAGTTGAAGAAGTTACAGAACTTAGAAAGAAAATGAGAGAAGCTGGTGTTGAATACAAAGTATACAAAAATACTTTAGTAAGAAGAGCAGCTCAAGAAGTTGGAATATCTGAGTTTAATGACGAATTATTAGTAGGAACTAATGCTATAGCATTTGGTTACGAAGATCCAATAGCTCCAGCTAGAGTTATAAAAGAATTTATGGATTCTCATCCAAAAATGAAATTAAAAATGGGTGTTGTTGAAGGCGAATTCTACAACGAAGCTCAAATCGTTGAGTTTGCTAACATACCACCAAGAGAAGTTCTTCTTGCTAAGTTACTTGGTAGCTTAAAAGCTCCAATGTCTAACTTCGCTTACTTATTAGACGCGTTAATAAAAGAAAAAGAAGGACAAGAAGCTTAATTGTCAGTTAATTAAAAATTAACAATTATAAAAGATAATAATAAAAAATTAGAAAATAATTTCGGAGGTGCGAAAAATGACAATAGAACAAATATTAGAAGCTATAGAGCAAATGAAAGTTACAGAATTAAATGAATTAGTAAAAGCTGCAGAAGAAAAATTCGGTGTATCTGCTTCTGCTCCAGTAATGGTTGCTGGTGCTGCTGGTGGTGCTGCTGCTGAAGAAAAAACTGAGTTTGATGTAGTATTAGCTAGCGCTGGTGCATCAAAAGTTAAAGTTATAAAAGCTGTTAGAGAAATAACTGGTTTAGGATTAAAAGAAGCTAAAGAATTAGTTGACAACGCTCCTAAAACATTAAAAGAAGGAGTTTCTAAAGAAGAAGCTGAAGAAATGAAAGCTAAATTAGAAGAAACTGGAGCTTCTGTAGAAGTTAAATAATTATAAGATAGTTATTAAAAGCTAATAATAAAAATATAAAAGGCATCTTAGTTAGATGCCTTTTTTTAAACTAAAAATGAAATGATAAACTAGAGAATAGAAAGTAGATGTAAACTTACTTCTGTTTTCTATTCTCTAGTTTGGAAATTTTTTTAAAAAACTAGAATTATTGTTTGGTTTTTTGAGCATAATAAATAATGCATATTTTGTGAATAAAATTTTAATACATAAAATTAAAAAGATTGGGCAATAAGAATATTGAAATTTAGTCAGATTTGTGGTATAATTCCTAGATGCGTTAGAATCACAATGGTTTTATTTTTAATTATTGAGAGGTGAAAAGTGAATGCCATACCCTGTCACGATAGGTAAGAGAACTAGAATGAGCTTTTCTAAAATAAAAGAAATAGCT
Organism: Terrisporobacter mayombei; assembly: GCF_020748465.1. Classification (GTDB taxonomy): domain Bacteria; phylum Bacillota; class Clostridia; order Peptostreptococcales; family Peptostreptococcaceae; genus Terrisporobacter; species Terrisporobacter mayombei. Next base: position 41,661 of record NZ_JAHZMP010000010.1, on the reverse strand, counting down.
GATTTACCAAATCTTATAGAAATACAAGTTGATTCCTATAAGTGGTTTTTAGAAGAAGGTTTAAAAGAAGTATTTGAAGACATTTCTCCAATAGAAGACTACACGGGAAATTTAATATTAGAATTCGTAGATTACTCTTTAGACGAAAAACCAAAATACGATATAGAAGAGTGTAAAGAAAGAGATGCTACATATCATGCACCTCTAAATGTAAAAGTAAGACTTATAAATAAAGAGACTGGAGAAATTAAGGAACAAAAGGTCTTCATGGGGGATTTCCCTCTTATGACAGATAGAGGAACTTTTGTTATTAATGGAGCGGAAAGAGTTATAGTAAGTCAGCTAGTTAGATCTCCTGGTGTATACTATGCACTTGATAGAGATATGAAAACTGGTAAAAAAATGATATCTTCAACTGTTATACCGAATAGAGGAGCATGGTTAGAATATGAAACTGATACTAATGATGTTATCTATGTAAGAGTTGATAGAACAAGAAAACAACCTGTAACAGTTCTTTTAAGAGCATTAGGTATAGGAACAGACGAAGAAATAAAAGAGTTATTAGGTGAAGATGAAAGATTACTAGCTACATTAGACAAAGACAATACTAATTCTGTAGAGTCAGGTTTAGTTGAAATTTATAAAAAATTAAGACCAGGTGAACCACCTACTGTAGAGAGTGCATCATCATTAATAAATGCTTTATTCTTTGATGCAAAAAGATATGACTTAGCAAAAGTAGGAAGATATAAGTTCAATAAGAAATTAGCATTAGCTTATAGAATAATGAACAGAATATCTTGCGAAGACATAATAAATCCTGAAACAGGAGAAGTTTTCGTAAAAGATGGAGAAAAAATATCTTACGAAAAAGCTTGGGAGATACAAAATTCGGGTATAAACTTTGTTCGCGTTTTAGCTGAAGAAGACAAAAAAGTTAAAGTAATAGGAAATAATTTTGTAGACATCAAGTCTCATATTAAATTTGATATAGATGATTTAAAAATCAAAGAAAAAGTACATTACCCAACATTAAAAGAAATTTTAGCTGAATGTACTACTGAAGAAGAAATAAAAGAAGCTTTAAGAATAAGAATGAGAGAATTAATACCAAAGCATATCTTATTAGACGATATTATAGCATCTATAAATTATCAATTTAATCTATTCTCTGATGTTGGAACTATAGATGATATAGACCACTTAGGAAATAGAAGAATAAGATCTGTTGGAGAATTATTACAAAATCAAGTAAGAATTGGTCTTTCAAGAATGGAAAGAGTTATAAGAGAAAGAATGACTGTACAAGACATGGAATCTATAACTCCGCAAGCATTAGTAAATATAAGACCTGTTTCAGCTGCAATTAAAGAATTCTTTGGTAGCTCTCAGTTATCTCAGTTCATGGATCAAACAAATCCATTGTCAGAATTAACTCACAAGAGAAGATTATCAGCATTAGGACCAGGTGGGCTTTCGAGAGAAAGAGCTGGATTCGAAGTGCGTGACGTTCATCATTCTCATTACGGTAGAATGTGTCCTATAGAGACTCCAGAAGGACCAAATATCGGTCTTATAAACTCTCTAGGAACTTATGCTAAAATAAATGAATATGGATTTATAGAATCTCCTTACAGAAAATATGATAAAGAAACTGGAAGAATAACAGATAAAATTCAATATTTAACTGCTGATGAAGAAGATATATTTGTAAGAGCTCAAGCAAATGAGCCATTAAAAGAAAATGGTGAATTTGTAAACAATAAAGTGGTTTGTAGAACAGTTAATGGTACTGTTGAATTACTTCCTGCTAATAGAGTAGACTTCATGGATATATCTCCAAAACAAGTTGTTTCTATAGCTACAGCTATGATACCATTCCTTGAAAATGATGACGCCAACCGTGCCCTAATGGGATCAAACATGCAGCGTCAAGCCGTGCCTCTTGTAAGAAGAGAAGCACCAATCATAGGAACTGGTTGTGAGTATAGAGCAGCAAAAGACTCAGGAGCAGTTGTAGTAGCTAAACATTCTGGTATAGCAGAAAGAGTTACTGCAGATGAAATAATAATAAAAAGAGAAGATGGAAATAAAGACAAGTATAAACTACTTAAATTCAAAAGATCTAACTCTGGTACATGTGTTAACCAAACTCCTATCATAAGCAAAAATGATATGATAGAAGCTGGCGATGTTATAGCAGATGGTCCAGCAACAGACTTAGGAGAAGTAGCTTTAGGAAGAAACTGCCTGATAGCCTTCATGACTTGGGAAGGATACAACTATGAGGATGCTGTTTTAATAAATGAAAGACTTGTTAAAGAAGATAGATTATCAACAATTCATATCGAAGAGTATGAATGTGAAGCAAGAGATACTAAACTAGGACCAGAAGAAATTACTAGAGATATACCAAACGTATCTGAGAATGCAATTAAGAACTTAGATGAAAGAGGTATAATCAGAATAGGTGCTGAAGTAGATTCAGGAGATATATTAGTTGGTAAAGTAACTCCAAAAGGAGAAACTGAACTTACTGCTGAAGAAAGATTACTTCGTGCAATATTCGGAGAAAAAGCAAGAGAAGTTAGAGATACATCTCTTAAAGTTCCTCATGGAGAATCTGGTATCATAGTTGATATAAAATTATTCACAAGAGAAAATGGTGATGACTTATCACCAGGTGTAAATGAAAGTGTAAGATGTTACATTGCTAAGAAGAGAAAAATAAAAGTCGGAGATAAAATGGCCGGACGTCATGGTAATAAAGGGGTTATCTCAAGAGTATTACCAGAAGAAGATATGCCATTTATGGAAGACGGAACGCCTATGGATATAGTTCTTAATCCGCAAGGTATACCATCTCGTATGAATATCGGTCAGGTACTTGAAATGCATTTAGGACTTGCAGCTAAGAAATTAGGATGGCATGTTGCCACATCAGTGTTTGATGGTGCTAATGAGTATGATATTCAAGATGCTCTTGAGGAAGCTGGATATTCTAGAGATGGAAAATTAACTTTATTTGATGGTAGAACAGGTGAATCATTTGATAATAGAATAACAGTTGGATACATGTATTACTTGAAACTTCACCATCTAGTAGATGACAAGTTACATGCAAGAAGTACAGGACCATACTCACTAGTTACGCAACAACCACTAGGCGGTAAAGCGCAATTCGGTGGACAAAGATTCGGTGAGATGGAGGTTTGGGCATTAGAAGCATACGGTGCAGCTCATATCCTACAAGAAATACTTACTGTTAAATCAGATGATGTTGTTGGTCGTGTTAGAACTTACGAAGCTATTGTTAAAGGTGAAAACATACCTGAACCAGGTATACCAGAATCATTCAAAGTGTTAATAAAAGAACTTCAATCTTTATGCTTAGATGTAAAAATACTATCAGAAGAAGAAGAAGAATTAGACGTTAAAGAAAATGTTGACTTCGATGAACCAGAAAGTGATTTTGAAGGTTCGGTAATTAGCAATGATACTGATGTTCAAGAAAATCACATGATAGAAGAAATAGAAGTTGAAGAAGATGAACAATTAGTAGATGATATGAGTTACGATGATTTTGACTACAATAATGATGACAACGATAATTATGAAATGTAGTTTTATAAAATAAATATCAAATAGAAGGGAGAGAACTCCTTGTTTGAATTAAACAATTTCGAGTCGATTAAAATAGGATTAGCTTCTCCAGAAAGAATAAGAGAATGGTCTTATGGTGAAGTAAAAAAACCAGAAACTATAAACTACCGTACTTTAAAGCCAGAGAAAGACGGTTTATTCTGCGAAAGAATATTTGGACCACAAAAAGACTGGGAATGTCATTGTGGAAAATACAGAAGAGTTAGATATAAAGGCGTAATATGTGATAGATGTGGCGTTGAAGTAACTAAATCTAAAGTAAGAAGATCTAGAATGGGACATATAGAGCTTGCAGCTCCTATGTCTCACATCTGGTACTTCAAAGGAATACCAAGTAGAATGGGTCTCTTACTTGATATGTCACCTAGATCACTAGAAAAAATATTATATTTTGCTTCTTATGTTGTTATTGATCCAGGAGAAACAGGATTAAACGAAAAAGAGTTAATAAACGAAGATAAGTTTAGAACTGTTTACAGAGAGCATGGAAACACTTTTGAAGTTGGAATGGGTGCAGAAGCTGTTAATAAGCTTTTACAAAAAATAGACTTAGAAAAAGAGTCTAAAATGTTAAGAGATGATTTAAAAGACAGTACTGGACAAAAAAGAGTAAGAACAATAAGAAGATTAGAAGTTGTTGAAGCATTCAGAAAATCTGGAAATAAGCCAGAGTGGATGATATTAGATGCAATACCAGTAATTCCACCAGATTTAAGACCGATGGTTCAATTAGATGGAGGTAGATTTGCAACTTCTGACTTAAATGACTTATATAGAAGAGTTATAAACAGAAATAACAGACTTAAAAGATTATTAGAACTTGGAGCTCCTGATATCATCGTTAGAAATGAAAAGAGAATGCTTCAAGAAGCGGTAGATGCTCTAATAGACAATGGTAGAAGAGGAAGACCGGTAACTGGACCTGGTAATAGACCACTTAAGTCTTTATCAGACATGTTGAAAGGTAAGCAAGGGCGTTTCCGTCAAAACTTACTTGGTAAACGTGTTGACTATTCAGGACGTTCTGTTATCGTTGTTGGACCAGAACTTAAATTCTATCAATGTGGTCTTCCAAGAAAAATGGCCCTTGAATTATTCAAACCATTCGTGATGGATAGATTAGTTAAAGAAGGTCATGCACATAATATTAAGAGTGCTAAATCTATAGTTGAAAAAGTAAAACCAGAAGTATGGGATGTACTTGAAGATGTAATCAAGAGCCATCCAGTTTTACTTAACCGTGCTCCTACATTACACAGATTAGGTATACAAGCATTTGAACCAATATTAGTTGAAGGAAAAGCAATTAAGTTACATCCACTTGTATGTACAGCATACAATGCTGACTTCGATGGTGACCAAATGGCCGTTCACGTTCCTTTATCTGTTGAAGCACAAGCAGAAGCTAGATTCTTAATGCTTTCTGTAAATAATATACTTGCACCTAAAGATGGTTCTCCTATAACTACTCCATCTCAGGATATGGTTCTAGGTAGTTATTACTTAACGATAGAATCACAAGGTGAAGAAAAAGGAACAGGAAGTATATTTAAAGACTACAATGAGCTATTAATGGCTTACCAAACTAAAGCTGTTGAATTACATGCCGCTGTTAAAGTAAGAAAAGTATTCCCAGATGGAAGAAAAGGATTAATAGAAAGTACTGTAGGTAGATTTATTTTCAATGAGAATATGCCTCAAGACTTAGGATTTGTAGATAGAAATATAGATCCATTTAAATTAGAAATAGATTTCCTAGTTGATAAAAAAGCATTAGGAAAAATAATAGAAAAATGCTTTAGAAGACATGGTAATACAAAAACTGCAGAAGTTCTAGACCATATAAAAGCTTTAGGATTTAAATATTCTACAGTTGGTGGTATAACAGTTGCAGTTTCAGATATGAAAGTACCAAAAGAAAAGGCAGAATATATAGCTGCTGCTGAAAAACAAGTTGATAAGTTTGAAAAAGCTTACGGAAGAGGACTTATATCTGATGAAGAAAGATATGAGAAAGTTATAGAAACTTGGACAGAAACTACTAATAAAGTAACTGATGCACTTATGAATGGACTTGAAAGAATGAACAACATTTATATAATGGCCCATTCAGGAGCCAGAGGTTCTAAGAATCAGATAAGACAGTTAGCTGGTATGCGTGGTCTGATGGCCAATGCATCTGGTCAAACAGTAGAAATCCCAGTTAAATCTAACTTCCGTGAGGGGTTATCAGTTATGGAATACTTTATATCATCACATGGTGCTAGAAAAGGACTTTCAGATACAGCTCTTCGTACAGCCGATTCAGGATACTTAACAAGAAGACTTGTTGACGTTTCTCAAGACGTCATAGTTAGAGATTATGATTGTGGAACTACTGATGCTTCAACAATCGTAGCTATAAAAGAAGGTAACGAAGTTATTGAAGAAATATATGATAGAATAGTAGGAAGATATACTATAGATCCTATAGTAAATCCTAATACTGGTGAAGTTATAGTAGAAGCTGATGCTATGATAATGGAAGAACAAGCTGAAGAGATAGTAGCAGCAGGAATAGAAGAAGTTCAAATAAGAACTGTTCTTAACTGTAAAACTAGACATGGTGTTTGTTCGAAATGTTATGGTAGAAACTTAGCTACTGGAAAAGAAGTTAATATAGGTGAAGCTATAGGTATAATAGCTGCTCAATCAATTGGTGAACCAGGTACACAGCTTACAATGCGTACATTCCATACAGGTGGGGTTGCCGGTGGAGATATAACTCAAGGTCTTCCAAGGGTTGAAGAGTTATTCGAAGCAAGAAAACCTAAAGGTTTAGCTGTAATAGCTGAAATAGATGGTAGAGTTGAAATAGATGAAACAGGTAAGAGAAAAGAAATAATAGTTGTACCAAATGAAGGTGAAAAACAAGCTTACGCAATAGCCTATAACTCTAGATTAAGAGTTAAACAAGGCCAAATGGTTAAAGCTGGAGACCCTTTAACACAAGGTTCTATAAATCCACATGATATCGTAAGAGTTAAAGGTATAGGTGGAGTTCAAGAATATATAGTTAAAGAGGTTCAAAGAGTTTATAGGCTTCAAGGGGTTGACGTTAACGATAAGCATATAGAAGTTATAGTAAGACAAATGCTATCTAAAGTTAAGGTTGAAGATCCAGGAGATACACATTTATTACCAGGTGGTTATGAAGATGTATTAACATTTGAAAAATGTAATGATGAAGCTATATCAGATGGACTTAGACCAGCAACTGCTAAAAGAGTATTACTTGGAATAACTAAAGCATCTCTTGCTACAGAATCATTCCTGTCAGCTGCTTCATTCCAAGAAACTACAAGAGTTTTAACTGAAGCTGCAATAAAAGGAAAAGAAGACCGCTTAATAGGACTAAAAGAGAATGTTATATTAGGTAAGTTAATTCCAGCAGGTACAGGAATGAAAAAATATAGAAATATAGCCGTTGAAAAGATAGAAGAATAATACAAGAATGCAAATTAAAGAGTTCTTGACATCAATTGACGGTGGTGTTAAAATGTAAAAGTGTGAAATTTGAAAGTTTACTTGAAAACCCAGGTTTTTAGTAAACTTTTAAATAAGCATTAATATATAAATAAAGAACTATAAGTACCAAACTATTAAATGTTGCCCCTATATTTGTAGTGGCTTTTTATGACATTTTATAGTGACAAACTATTACAAAGTCAGTATGAATTCATATTGATTTAGTTGGCGATCATTTTAGATCGAAAATTACGAAAAGGAGGTGCAGATGATGCCAACAATTAACCAATTAGTTCGTAAAAGTAGAAAAGACATAGAGAAAAAATCTACTGCTCCAGCATTACAAAAAGGGTTTAACTCTTTACACAAGAAAACTACTAATGCTAGTGCTCCACAAAAAAGAGGAGTTTGTACGTCAGTAAAGACAGTTACTCCTAAAAAACCAAACTCAGCTTTAAGAAAAGTTGCCAGAGTTAGATTAACTAATGGTATAGAAGTTTCTGCTTATATACCAGGAGAAGGACATAACTTACAAGAACATAGTGTTGTTCTTATAAGAGGAGGAAGAGTAAAAGACCTTCCAGGGGTTAGATATCATATATTAAGAGGTACATTAGATACTGCAGGTGTTGATAAAAGAATGCAATCAAGATCTAAATATGGTGCTAAGAAACCTAAAGCTGCAAAGAAATAAATTACTAAACTAAACAATAAAATGACAATATTATAGTGCGGTGCTTTAAATATATATTCGTATTTATGGCATCACGGCATTTTATTATGTCGAGTACCTATGATTTAAGATTAAATAATTAAGGAGGGAAGCAAAATGCCAAGAAAAGGTAATGTTCCAAAAAGAGAAGTTTTACCAGATCCAATGTATGGAAGTAAAGTGGTAAGTAAATTAATAAACAATTTAATGATAGATGGAAAAAAAGGGAAAGCACAAACAATCGTGTATGATGCTTTTGCTATAATTGCTGAAAAAACTGGAGAAGATGCTTTAGAAGTATTCGACAAAGCTATGGATAACATAATGCCAGTTTTAGAAGTTAAAGCAAGAAGAGTTGGTGGAGCTAACTACCAAGTTCCAATAGAAGTTAGACCTGAAAGAAGACAAACTTTAGGTTTAAGATGGCTAGTAAACTATACTAGAGCTCGTGGTGAAAAAGGTATGGTTGAAAAACTTGCTAAAGAAATAATGGATGCTGCTAATAATACTGGTGCATCAGTTAAGAAGAGAGAAGATACTCATAAAATGGCAGAAGCTAATAAAGCATTTGCTCATTACAGATTCTAATCTTATACAAATAAAGAATAGAATTTGTTTCATATGAAATAATAAAGGATATCTTAAGGAGGATAACCATGGCTAGACAGTTTCCTTTAGAGAAAACTAGAAATATAGGAATAATGGCCCATATAGATGCAGGGAAAACTACTACTACAGAAAGAATCCTGTTCTATACTGGACAAACTCATAAAATAGGAGAAACTCATGAAGGAGCTTCTCAAATGGACTGGATGGAGCAAGAGAAGGAAAGAGGTATAACAATAACTTCTGCCGCTACTACTGCTCAATGGAAAGGTCATAGAATAAATATAATAGATACTCCAGGACACGTGGATTTCACTGTTGAAGTTGAGAGATCTCTAAGAGTTCTTGATGGTTCTGTTGCTGTATTCTGTGCTAAAGGTGGGGTTGAACCTCAATCTGAGAACGTATGGAGACAAGCAGATAACTACGGAGTACCTAGAGTGGCATTCGTAAATAAAATGGACATCATGGGTGCAGATTTCTACAATGTTGTACAAATGATGAAAGACAGATTAAATGCAAATGCTGTGCCAGTTCAATTACCAATAGGTAAAGAAGATTGGTTAGAAGGTGAAGTTGACTTAGTAGAAATGTGTGCTCACATATATAAAGACGACTTAGGAATAGAAATAGAAAGAACTGAAATACCAGAAGATATGCAAGAATTAGCTGCTGAGTGGAGAGAAAAATTAGTTGAAGCTGTAGCTGAAACTGACGAAGAGTTAATGATGAAATATCTTGAAGGTGAAGAATTCTCAGTAGAAGAAATAAAAACTGCTATAAGAAAAGCTACTATAGGATGTGAAATGAACCCAGTATTCTGTGGTTCTGCATACAAGAACAAGGGTGTTCAGTTATTATTAGATGGTGTTGTTGATTATTTACCAGCTCCAACTGATATAGCTTCAATAAAAGGTATATTAGAAGATGGAAGTGAAGATGAAAGACACTCATCAGATGAAGAACCATTCTCTGCTTTAGCATTCAAAATAATGACTGACCCATTCGTTGGGAAGTTAGCATTCTTCAGAGTTTACTCTGGTATAATGCAAGGTGGATCTTATGTTCTTAACTCTACTAAAGGTAAGAGAGAAAGAATAGGTCGTATCCTTCAAATGCATGCTAATACAAGAGAAGAAATAACAGTAGTATACGCTGGAGATATAGCTGCAGCAGTAGGTCTTAAAGATACTACTACTGGAGATACTTTATGTGATCCAGCTAACCCAATAATACTTGAATCTATGGAATTCCCTGAACCAGTTATATCTGTTGCTATAGAACCAAAGTCTAAAGCAGCTCAAGAAAAAATGGGTATAGCTCTTCAAAAATTAGCTGAGGAAGATCCAACTTTCACAGTTAAGACTGATGAAGAAACAGGACAGACTATAATATCAGGTATGGGTGAATTACACTTAGAAATAATCGTTGATAGATTATTAAGAGAATTCAAAGTAGAAGCTAACGTTGGGGCTCCTCAAGTTGCTTACAGAGAAACTATAACTCAACCAGTTGATGTAGAGTACAAATACTCTAAACAATCAGGTGGTAGAGGACAATACGGACATGTTAAGCTTAGAGTTAACCCACAAGAGCCAGGTCTTGGATACAAATTCGAAAACAAAACTGTTGGTGGATCTGTACCTAAGGAATATGTTGGCCCAACTGATACTGGTATTCAAGGTGCTATGCAATCTGGTTTAGTAGCTGGTTATCCAGTTGTTGACGTTGCTGTTGAATTATACGATGGTTCTTACCATGAAGTCGATTCATCAGAAATGGCATTCAAAATGGCTGGTTCAATGGCTATGAAAGAAGCTCTTAAGAAGGGGAACTCAGTATTACTTGAGCCATTCTTCAAAGTTGAAGTTGTTACTCCAGAAGAGTACATGGGAGACGTTATGGGTGGACTAAACTCTAAGAGAGGTCTAATCCAAGGGATGGAAGCTAGAAGCGGAGCACAAGTTATAAATGCATTCGTTCCACTTTCAGAAATGTTCGGATACTCTACTGAATTAAGATCTACTACTCAAGGTAGAGCAACTTACACAATGATCTTCGATCACTATGAGCAAGTTCCAGCAAGTGTTGCTAAGAAAATTGCTGAAGGGAAATAATAATTATTTCCTTTATAAATAAATAAATTAGTAAGACGAGGTTTATCCTCGTCTTATGATAATAAATTATAATAATAAAATATATTAGGAGGTATTTCACAATGGCTAAGGCTAAATTTGAAAGAAATAAACCACACGTTAATATAGGAACAATAGGTCACGTTGACCACGGTAAAACTACATTAACAGCAGCAATAACAAAAACATTATTTGACAGATATCAATTAGGAGAAGCTGTAGATTTCGCTAACATAGATAAAGCTCCAGAAGAAAGAGAAAGAGGAATTACAATATCAACAGCTCACGTTGAATATGAAACTCCAAACAGACACTACGCTCACGTTGACTGCCCAGGACATGCTGACTACGTTAAAAACATGATAACAGGTGCAGCTCAAATGGACGGTGCTATATTAGTTTGTTCAGCAACTGATGGACCAATGCCTCAAACAAGAGAGCATATACTATTATCAAGACAAGTTGGTGTACCATACATAGTAGTATTCTTAAACAAATGCGACATGGTAGACGACGAAGAATTATTAGAATTAGTTGAAATGGAAGTAAGAGAATTATTAAACGAATATGAATTCCCAGGAGATGACACTCCAATAGTAAGAGGATCTGCATTAAAAGCATTAGAAGATTCTTCATCAGAGTGGGGAGACAAAATAGTTGAATTATTCGAGCAAATAGATGAATATATACCAGCTCCAGAAAGAGATGTAGATAAGCCGTTCTTAATGCCAGTAGAAGACGTATTCTCTATAACAGGAAGAGGAACAGTTGCTACAGGTAGAGTAGAAAGAGGAGTATTAAAAGTACAAGACGAGGTTGAATTAGTTGGATTAACTGAAGAGCCAAGAAAAGTTATTGTAACTGGTGTAGAGATGTTCAGAAAATTATTAGATAGCGCACAAGCTGGAGATAATATAGGAGCATTATTAAGAGGTGTTCAAAGAGATGATATCGAAAGAGGACAAGTATTAGCTAAGCCAGGTTCAGTTAACGCTCATACAAAGTTCACTGCAGAGATATACGTTCTTAAAAAAGAAGAAGGTGGAAGACATACTCCATTCTTCGATGGATACAGACCACAATTCTACTTCAGAACAACTGACGTAACAGGAGCTTGTAAATTACCAGAAGGAACAGAAATGGTAATGCCTGGAGATAACGTAACTATAGAGGTTGATTTAATAAACTCTATATGTGTTGAAGAAGGATTAAGATTCGCCATCAGAGAAGGTGGAAGAACAGTAGCTTCAGGAGTTGTTGCAACAATAGTAGAATAATCTATTTTTAGATTATTTATATATAGAAATAAAGAGGGGTTAAACCTCTCTTTTTTTGTATACAATATTGACAAGTAAGAAAAAAAATTATATACTAATCAAGTCGCTGTAAAAAGAGTAAGATAAAATTTTTTATAATACAAAAGTTAAAAATAATGTATACAAAAAATAAAAAAAGTCTTGAAAAAAAATTAATAATAAGTTAGAATGTAATAGTGTGCTTGAGAGATACGAATTATAAGGAAAGAGAATTGGTCTTAAAATTTTAATATTTTTTACTTTTAAAAACAGGAACACCCGGAACTGTGTATCGGTATTGAAATGAATAAAGGCTAATGATAAACAAGCTAAGAAGGAGGGAAATAAAACATGGCTAAAAATGAAAAAATAAGAATAAGATTAAAATCTTATGATCACAAATTATTAGATTTTTCTGCTGGTAAAATAGTTGAAACTGCTAAAAAAGCTGGATCACAAGTTTCAGGACCTGTGCCACTACCAACAGAAAAGCAAGTAGTTACTATATTAAGAGCTGTTCATAAATACAAAGATTCTAGAGAACAGTTTGAAATAAGAACTCACAAAAGATTAATAGACATAACAAACCCAACACCTAAGACTGTTGATTCTTTAATGAAATTAGACTTACCAGCAGGTGTTGATATAGAAATAAAGTTATAAGAACAAACACCTAAGATATTATCCTATAAGGTGACTATCTTAGAATGATTATCCAATTAGGTAATCCGCTGTAAGAATTATAGGAGGTGCTAATATGAAAGGAATATTAGGAAAAAAAATAGGTATGACTCAAGTGTTTGCTGAAGCTGGTGAAGTAATTCCAGTAACGGTTGTTGAGGCAGGACCAGTTGTTGTAACACAAGTTAAAACAATAGAAAATGATGGATACAATGCAGTTCAAGTAGGTTTTGTAGATACTAAAGAAAAATCTTTAAACAAACCTCAAAAAGGACACTTAGCTGCAGCTAATACATTAAAAAAACATTTAAAAGAATTCAGAGTTGAGTCTGTAGATGCCTATACAGTTGGACAAGAAATAAAAGCTGACGTATTCGCTACAGGTGAAATGATAGATGTAACAGGAATATCTAAAGGGAAAGGATTCCAAGGTCCAATAAAAAGACATGGTCAATCAAGAGGCCCTGAATCTCACGGTTCTAGATACCACAGAAGACCAGGTTCAATGGGAGCTTGTTCTTACCCAGGTAGAGTTTTCAAAAACAAAAAATTAGCTGGACACATGGGTAGCGTAAAAGTTACAGTTCAAAACTTAGAAGTAGTAAGAGTTGACGCTGAAAAGAACTTTATACTAGTTAAAGGTGCTATACCAGGAGCTAAAGGTTCAGTAGTAACAATAAAAGAAGCAGTTAAGGCTTCTAAATAAGACTAACCTAAGAAAGGAGGATGCACAATGCCAAAATTAAATGTATTGAATATGAATGGACAAAATGTTGGTGAAATAGAATTAGCTGATTCTATATTCAATGTTGAAGTTAACGAACATGTTTTATATGAAGTAGTTAAAAACCAACTTGCAAATAAAAGACAAGGTACTCAATCTGCAAAAACTAGAGCAGAAGTTAGAGGTGGCGGAAGAAAACCTTGGAAACAAAAAGGAACAGGTAGAGCAAGACAAGGTTCTATAAGAGCTGTACAATGGATAGGTGGAGGAGTTGCTTTTGCACCGAAACCAAGAAATTACAGATACACTTTACCTAGAAAAGTTAGAAGATTAGCTATGAAGTCTGCTTTATCTTCAAAAGTACAAAACAACGAAATAATAGTATTAGATGCTTTAACTATGGAAGCTCCTAAAACTAAAGATTTCGCAGCTGTATTAAAAAACATAAATGCTGGTAAAAAAGCTTTAGTAGTAATGGCTGAAAAAAATGAAAATGTAATAAAATCAGCAGCAAATATACAAGGTGTTGAAACTGCATTAGTTAATACTATAAATGTTTACGATATCTTAAAATACGATTCTTTCGTAATAACAACAGACGCTGTTAAAAAAGTGGAGGAGGTGTACGCATAATGACTAATCCACACGATATAATAATAAAACCAATCGTTACAGAACAAAGTATGGCTGAAATGGCTGAAAACAAATACACATTTGTAGTAAGCAAAAAAGCTAATAAAACTGAAATAAAAAAAGCTGTAGAAACTATATTCGGAGTAAATGTTGAAAAAGTAAATACATTAAACTACGATGGAAAAGTTAAAAGAATGGGTAGAAGTGTAGGAAGAACTGCAAGTTTCAAGAAGGCGGTAGTTAAATTAACTGCTGATTCTAAAGAAATAGAATTCTTCCAAGGAATGTAATACCTTAATTAATGTAAGGAGGAAAAAAGATGGCTATTAAAAAGTTTAAACCAACTTCGCCTGCCTTAAGACAAATGACAGTTTTAGTTTCTGATGAGATAACAACTAACCAACCAGAGAAATCTCTTTTAGTTTCTTTAAAGAAGAATTCTGGTAGAAATGCTCACGGTAAAATAACTGTTCGTCACAGAGGTGGAGGAAACAGAAGGAAATATAGAGTAATAGATTTCAAAAGAAATAAAGATGGAATACCTGCAAAAGTTGCAACTGTTGAATATGATCCAAACAGAACTGCTAACATAGCTTTATTAAACTATGCTGATGGTGAAAAGAGATATATATTAGCTCCAGTTGGAATAAAAGTAGGAGATACTTTAATGTCAGGACCAGATTCTGATATAAAACCAGGTAATGCATTAGTATTAAAAAATATGCCAGTTGGTACAGTAATTCACAACATAGAATTAAAACCAGGAAAAGGAGCTCAGTTAGTTAGATCTGCTGGTGTTTCTGCTCAATTAATGGCTAAAGAAGGAACAAAAGCTTTATTAAGATTACCATCAGGAGAAATGAGATATGTTTCTATAGAGTGTAAAGCTACTATAGGACAAGTTGGTAACGTAGAACACGGTAACGTTGTTATAGGTAAAGCTGGTAGAGTTAGACACATGGGTATAAGACCTACAGTTAGAGGATCTGTAATGAACCCTTGCGATCACCCTCACGGTGGTGGTGAAGGTAGAGCTCCAATCGGTAGATCTGGACCAGTTACTCCATGGGGTAAACCTGCACTTGGATACAAAACTAGAAAGAAAAATAAAGCATCTAATAAATTAATAGTTTCAAGAAGAACTAAATAATAGATGATTAAATAGATTTTAAAGAAATTTATTTTACTCAGAGAGGAGGAAATTAAATGTCAAGATCAACTAAAAAAGGACCTTTTATTCATGCTAGATTACTTAAGAAAGTAGAAGCTATGAATGAAGTTGGAAATAAAGAAGTTATAAAGACTTGGTCAAGAAGTTCAACAATATTCCCTCAAATGGTAGAGCATACTATAGCTGTTCATGATGGAAGAAGACATATACCTGTATATATAACAGAAGATATGGTTGGACATAAATTAGGAGAATTTGTTCCTACAAGAACGTTCAAAGGACACAAAGACGACGAAAAGAGTAACAAGAGAAGATAATACCATTCTTACTAAGGAAGGAGGATATTAAAAATGGAAGCAAAAGCAATTGCAAAATATGTACGTGTATCTCCAAGAAAAGCTGGACAAATATGTAGCTTAGTTAGAGGTAAAAACGTTGATGAAGCATTAGCAATATTAAAATTCACTCCAAGAGGTGCAGCAGCAGATATATTAAAAGTTGTAAAATCTGCTAAGGCAAATGCTGAAAATAATCACGAAATGAACGCTGAAAATTTATATATAGAATCAATAGTTGCTAACCAAGGGCCAACAATAAAGAGATTTATGCCTAGAGCTCAAGGTAGAGCTACTATGATAAGAAAAAGAACTTCTCATATAGAAGTAGTTCTAAAAGAAAAAAATTAGTCACAGATAGGAGGGAAATAAATGGGACAAAAGGTTAACCCACACGGATTAAGAGTCGGTGTTATAAAAGATTGGGATTCAAGATGGTTCACAACTGATAAAAAAGAGTTTGGTGCATTATTATTAGAAGACCACAATATACGTAAATTCTTAAAGAATAAATTATACTCTGCTGGAGTTGCTAAAATAGAGATAGAAAGATCTGCTAACAAGATTAGATTAGATCTTCATGTTGCTAAGCCAGGTGTTGTTATAGGAAGAGCTGGTGCAGGAATAGAAGCATTAAAAGCTGAGTTAGAAAAAATGACTAAGAAAAATATAATAGTAAACATAGTTGAGGTAAGATCAACAGATAAAAACGCTCAATTAGTTGCTGAAAACATAGCTTTAGCTATAGAAAGAAGGGTTGCTTTCAGAAGAGCTATGAAACAAGCTGTTCAAAGAGCGCTTAAAGCTGGAGCTAAAGGGATAAAAGTTTCTGCATCAGGTAGACTTGGTGGAGCTGAAATGGCTAGAACTGAAGGATACAGTGAAGGAAATGTACCTCTTCAAACTTTAAGATCTGATATAGATTATGGATTTGCTGAAGCTGATACTACTTATGGAAAAATAGGTATAAAAGTTTGGATCTGTCATGGTGAAGTATTACCAACTAAAAACGGAATAAATCCAAGAGAAGAAAGAAAAGATAACAGAAGAGACAGAAGAGATAACAAGAGAGATAACAGAAGAAGAGATTCTAGAGGAACTGATAGAAGAGGTCAAAGACCACAACAAGGACAAAGACCTCAAGGACAAAGACCTCAAAGAACTGAAAACAAAGGTAATAAATAATTAGTAAGGTTCGAGGAAGGAGGAAACACTCATGTTAATGCCAAAAAGAGTAAAACGTCGTAGAGTTCATAGAGGAAGCATGGCTGGTAAAGCTCAAAAAGGTAACAAAGTTACTTACGGAGAGTTCGGTTTAATGGCTATGGAAGCATCATGGATAACTTCTAATCAAATAGAAGCTGCCAGAATAGCTATGACTAGATATATAAAAAGAGGCGGGAAGGTTTGGATAAAAATATTCCCACATAAGCCAGTAACAAGAAAACCAGCTGAAACTCGTATGGGTGCTGGGAAAGGTTCTCCAGAGTATTGGGTAGCCGTAGTTAAACCAGGAAGAGTTATGTTCGAATTAGCAGGTGTAGATGAAGAAAAAGCTAGAGAAGCTATGAGACTTGCTGCACATAAACTTCCAATAAAATGTAAATTTGTTAAAAAAGAAGATTTAGAAGTAAAGGGTGGTGAATAGGATGATAGCTAAAGAATTAAGAAATTTAACAAGCGAAGAGCTAATGAGTAAATTAAATGACTTCAAAAGTGAATTATTTAGCTTAAGATTCCAATTAGCTACTGGTCAATTAGAAAACACAGCAAGAATTAAGTTTGTTAAAAAAGATATAGCTAGAGTTAAAACTATCCTTGCTGAAAGAAAGTTAAACGAAACTAGAGCTTAATTTGGAGAGGAGGCTTTTTAAACATGGAAAGAGGAAGAAGAAAAGTTAGAATAGGCCGTGTTGTAAGTAACAAAATGGATAAAACTATAGTAGTTGCTGTTGAAGATTTCGTACGTCATGAGTTATATAACAAGCCTGTTAAAAGAACTAAAAAGTTCAAGGCTCACGATGAAAACAATGTATGTTCAATCGGAGATAGAGTTAAGATAATGGAAACTAGACCTTTATCAAGAGATAAATATTTCAGACTAGTAGAAGTTATCGAAAAGGTTAAATAGTCTTGCAAAAAGGAGGTATTACGATATGGTACAACAAGAATCACGTTTAAAAGTTGCTGACAATTCTGGTGCAAAGGAACTTTTATGTATCCGTGTATTAGGTGGAAGTAAAAGAAGATATGGTAACGTAGGTGACGTAATCGTTGCTACTGTTAAAAGTGCAACACCTGGTGGAGTTGTAAAAAAAGGTAAAGTTGTTAAAGCTGTAATAGTTAGAACAAAAAAAGGTATGAAGCGTAACGACGGATCTTATATAGCATTTGATGAAAATGCTGCAGTTATAATAAAAGATGACAAAACTCCAGTAGGAACTCGTATATTCGGGCCTGTTGCAAGAGAGTTAAGAGATCATGAATTTATGAAGATAGTATCTCTTGCTCCAGAAGTACTATAATAAGGAGGTGCAATAGGACATGATGCGTGTTAAAAGAGAAGATACAGTTGTTGTTATAGCTGGTAAAGATAAAGGTAAAACAGGGAAAGTAGTTAAAGTATTTCCTAAGACTAATAAAGTAATAGTTGAAGGTGTTAACGTTGTAACTAAACACCAAAAACCAAGTGCTATAAATCCACAAGGTGGAATAGTAAATAAAGAAGCTGCTGTACACGTTTCAAATGTAATGCCAGTTGATCCTGAAACAGGAAAAGGAACAAGAGTTAGATTTGAAATGAAAGACGGAAAAAAAGTTAGAGTAGCAGTGAAGAGCGGAAAAGAAATATAATATAGCTTGAAAGGAGGGACCTTAAATGGCTTCTAGATTACAAGAAAAATACAACAAAGAAGTTGCTCCAGCAATGATGGAGAAATTTGGATATAAAAACATAATGGAAATACCTAAATTAGATAAAATAGTTATCAATATGGGTGTTGGAAATGCTAAAGAAAATCCAAAAGGATTAGAAAAAGCAGTAGAAGAAATGCAAATAATATCTGGTCAAAAACCAGTTATAACTAGAGCTAGAAAATCAGTAGCTAACTTTAAATTAAGAGAAGGTATGCCAATAGGTGCAAAAGTTACATTAAGAGCTGACAAAATGCACTACTTCTTAGATAAATTAGTTTCTGTTTCTTTACCAAGAGTTAGAGACTTCAGAGGAATTAATCCTAACGCTTTCGATGGTAGAGGAAATTACGCTTTAGGAGTTAAAGAGCAATTAATATTCCCTGAGATAGAATATGATAAAATAGATCAAGTTAGAGGAATGGATGTAATATTCGTTACTACAGCTAAAACAGACGAAGAAGCTCGTGAATTATTAAAATTATTAGGAATGCCATTTTCTAAATAATTAAAGGAGGGATTCCAGTGGCTAGAAAAGCGATGGTTGTAAAGCAACAAAAGAAGCAAAAGTATTCTACAAGAGAATATACTAGATGCTCAATATGTGGTAGACCACATTCTGTAATAAGAAACTTCGGTATATGCCGTATATGCTTCAGAGAATTAGCTTACAAAGGTCAAATACCTGGTGTAAGAAAAGCAAGTTGGTAAGATTTTTTTAAACTGAAAGGAGGGTTTCAATATGACAATGACAGATCCAATTGCAGATATGCTGACTCGTATAAGAAATGCGAATACTGTTAAGCATGAAACTGTTGACGTTCCAGCTTCTAACATAAAGAAGGAAATAGTTAGAATCTTATTAGAAGAAGGTTTCGTTAGAGGTTATGATGTTATAGAAGATGAGAAACAAGGAATAATAAGAATACAATTAAAGTACGGACAATCAGGCGAAAGAGTTATACAAGGGATAAAGAGAATATCTAAACCTGGTATGAGAGTTTATACAAATGCTTATGAAGTACCAAAGGTATTAAGAGGATTAGGAATATCTATGATATCTACTTCAAAAGGTATATTAACTGATAGACAAGCAAGAAAAGAAAATGTTGGTGGAGAAGTAATCTGCTACGTTTGGTAATCAATCGAACTAAGTAAGGAGGTGCGACTATGTCAAGAATAGGTGTTAAACCAATAACAGTACCAGCTGGTGTTGAAGTTACTATATCAGATGATAATACAGTAACTGTAAAAGGACCTAAAGGAACTTTAACAAAGCAATTAGATGGTGCTTTAACTATAAAACAAGAAGGAAATGTTATAACTGTTGAAAGACCAACAAATAACAAACAACACAGATCATTACACGGATTAACTAGAACTTTAATAGATAATATGGTAGTAGGTGTTAATACTGGTTTCGAAAAGAAATTAGAATTAGTAGGTGTTGGATACAGAGTACAAAAACAAGGAAATAAATTAGTTATGAACTTAGGATACTCTCATCCAGTTGAGATGGTAGATCCAGAAGGAATAACTGTAGAATCTCCAAATCAAACTGAATTAGTAGTAAAAGGTATAGACAAGCAATTAGTTGGTAACTATGCTGCTAAAATAAGAGACTGGAGAAAGCCAGAGCCATATAAAGGTAAAGGTATAAGATACGCTGGTGAAGTTGTAAGACGTAAAGAAGGTAAAACTGGTAAAAAGTAAGCCTAATTAAATAAAGGTTGAAAGGAGTGAGCTCAATGTTAAAGAAAGCTGATAAAAATGCTATAAGACTTCAAAGACATAAGAGAGTAAGAAGAAAAATATCTGGAACTACTCAAAGACCAAGATTATGTATATTTAGAAGTTCAAACAATATATACGCTCAAATAATAGATGACACTAATAGAGTAACTCTTGTTGCTGCTTCTTCTTTAGAAGCTGATGTAAAGGGTACTGTTAATTATAGAGGAAACAAAGAAGCAGCTAAATTAGTTGGACAATTAGTAGCTAAGAAAGCTGTAGAAAAAGGTATAACTGAAGTTGTATTCGACAGAGGTGGATACTTATATCATGGAAGAATAAAAGAGTTAGCTGAAGCTGCAAGAGAAGCTGGTCTTAAATTCTAATTAAAAAAGGAGGGACATGCACATGCGTCGTAAATTAATAGATGCGAGACAACTAGACTTACAAGAAAAAGTTGTTGAAGTTAGACGTGTTACTAAAGTTGTTAAAGGTGGTAGAAACTTTAGATTCGCAGCTTTAGTAGTTGTTGGAGATGAAAACGGACACGTTGGAATAGGTTCTGGAAAAGCTATGGAAGTTCCAGATGCTATAAGAAAAGCAGTAGAAGATGCTAAAAAGAATCTTATAAGAGTACCTATGGTAGGAACTACTATACCTCACGAAGTTATCGGACACTTCGGTGCTGGAAGAATAATAATAATGCCAGCTCAAGAAGGTACAGGAGTTATCGCTGGTGGTGCTGCTAGAGACTTATTAGAATTAGCTGGATTAAAAGACGTTAGAGCGAAATGCCTAGGAACTAGAAATCCAAGAAACTTAGTAAATGCTACAATAGAAGGACTTAAATCTCTTAAAACAGCTGAAGATGTAGCTGCGTTAAGAGGTAAAAAAGTTGAAGATCTTTTAGGCTAAGGAGGTAGTGTGAAATGGCTAAATTACAAATCAAATTAGTTAGAAGTACAATAGGAACTACTCCTAACCAAAGAAAAAACGTTGAAGCGTTAGGATTAACAAAAAGAGAACAAGTAGTTGTTAAAGAAGATAATGCTCAAATGAGAGGTATGATCTCAAAAGTTAGTCACTTAGTTGAAGTGACTGAAATAACTGAATAATTTATTTACGGAATAAGAAGGAGGTGCAATCCATGAAACTACATGAGTTAAAACCTGCCAAAGGAGCAGTAAAAGCTAAGAAAAGATTAGGTAGAGGTACTGCTACTGGTCAAGGTAAAACTGCAGGACGTGGACAAAAAGGACAAAAGTCTCGTTCAGGTGGTGGAGTTAGAGTAGGATTCGAAGGTGGACAAATGCCACTTGCTAGAAGATTACCTAAAAGAGGTTTCACAAATATATTTAAAAAGCAATATACAGAAGTTAACGTTGAACTTTTAAATAGATTCGAAAATGGTACTGAGGTAACTGCAGAATTATTAAAATCTACAGGTGCTGTAAGTAAGATAGAAAAAGACGGTATAAAAATATTAGGACAAGGAAATCTTGAAAAAGCTGTTACAGTTAAAGCTGCTAAATTCACAGCATCAGCTCAAGAGAAAATAGAAAAAGCTGGAGGAAAAGCTGAATTAATATAATTTATGCTTTCTAGCAACACTTGTGGGGTGATTACGTGCTATCAAAGATAAAACAATCTTGGAAAGTGAAAGATGTAAGAAAAAGAATTTTATATACCCTAATGATGATTCTAATATTTAGAATAGGTACTACTATACCAGTTCCTGGAGTCAATACCAGTATTATAAAGGATATGGTAGGCAACAATAGCCTACTTTCCCTATATAATATGTTTGTTGGGGGCGCTTTCAGCAACTTTACTCTATTTGCATTAGGTATAGGACCGTTTATTACAGCTTCAATTATTATACAACTTCTTACAATTGGATTTGATAGTTTGAAAGAACTACAAAAGTCTGGTGAAGAAGGTAGAAAGAAAATGAATGCGTATACTAGATATACAGCTTTAGTATTAGGGTTTGTACAAGCGATAGGAATAACTCTTGGTATTGTTAAACCGGCTTTAGCTGATCAAAGTATATTTTTCATTTGTACAGTTATAGTAACTTTAGTTGCAGGTAGTATGCTTGTAATGTGGATGGGTGACAGAATTACTGAAAAAGGTTTAGGTAATGGTAGTTCAATTATAATATTCGTTGGTATTATCTCAAGAATACCAACAGATCTTATTGGAACTGTAAAAGATGTAAATCAAGGGAGTTTAGCTTTATGGGCTGCAATATTAATTGCTGTTGTAATGCTAATCACTATAATGGCAGTAACATATATAAATGAAGCAGTTAGAAAAATTCCAGTACAATATGCTAAGAGAGTTGTTGGAAGAAAGTTATATGGAGGAGATAGTTCTCATATACCAATGAAAGTCAACCAATCAGGTGTTATGCCCATAATATTTGCTAGTTCACTTTTAGCTTTTCCACAAACAATAGCAATGTTTATGGGAGAAAGTGCTCAAACATTTGTATCAACTTACCTAAGTACAAGTTCAGACATAGGTTTTTGGATATATAGATCTTTAGAAGTTCTATTGATAGTATTTTTCTCATATTTCTACACTACTATATCATTCAACACTGAGGATATAGCAGAAAATATGAAAAACAATGGTGGATTCATTCCTGGGATAAGACCTGGAATGCCTACAATTGATTATCTAAATAAAATATTATCAAAGCTAACATTAGCAGGAGCTGTATTCTTAGCTATAATTGCGATGATACCAGCATTCACAGTACATTTCTTAAATGTTCAAATAAGTTTAGCTGGAACATCTATACTAATCGTTGTAGGGGTAGCTCTTGAACTTAAGAGACAATTAGAGTCACACCTTGTTATGAGAAGTTATCAAGGATTTTTAAAATAAATTGGAGATGATAGTATGAGACTTATATTATTAGGACCTCCTGGGGCTGGTAAAGGTACTCAAGCTGCAGGAATAGTTGAAAAATACCAAATACCTCATATATCAACAGGAGATATATTCAGAAAAAATATAAAAGAAGGAACGAATCTTGGAAAAAAAGCCAAAGAGTTTATGGACCAAGGATTGTTAGTTCCTGATGAATTAACTGTAGGATTAGTTACAGATAGATTATCTAAAGATGATTGTAAAAATGGGTTCATGTTAGATGGATTTCCAAGGAATGTAGCTCAAGCTGAACAGTTAGATGCTTTCTTGAAAGATACAGGAATGGCATTAGATAGAGTTATCAACATAGAAGTTGATAAAGAAAAATTAGTAGCAAGAGCAGTTGGTAGAAGAATCTGCAAATCTTGCGGTGCTACTTATCATATAGAATTTAACCCTTCAAAAGAAGAAGGTGTTTGTGATATATGTAAAGGTGAGCTTTATCAAAGAGCTGACGACAATGAAGAAACTGTATCAAAGAGAATACAAGTTTACTTAGATGAAACAAAACCATTAGCTGATTATTATTCTAAAGCAGGTATAATAGCAGATATAAATGGTCAACAATCTATAGATAAAGTATTTAATGATATAGTAGCTGCTTTAGAGAGTAGTAACTAATTAATGATTATTATAAAATCTAAATCAGAAATTGAACTTATGAGAGAAGCGGGGAAAATTGTCGCAGAAACTCATGAAATTATTAGAGAGGCTATTATTCCGGGAATATCTACTTTAGAGCTAGATAAAATAGCTGACGAAAATATAAAAAAATATAATGCAGTACCATCTTTTAAAGGCTATGGAGGATTTCCAGGAAGCATATGTGCTTCTATTAACAATAAAGTTGTGCATGGAATTCCTGGTAATGAAATAGTAAAAGAGGGAGACATTATAAGTATAGATATAGGCGCCTATTATAAAGGATACCATGGTGACTCTGCGAAGAC
Organism: Terrisporobacter mayombei; assembly: GCF_020748465.1. Classification (GTDB taxonomy): domain Bacteria; phylum Bacillota; class Clostridia; order Peptostreptococcales; family Peptostreptococcaceae; genus Terrisporobacter; species Terrisporobacter mayombei. The sequence goes on along the minus strand of NZ_JAHZMP010000010.1, from coordinate 17,662 downwards.
TCATGGAGTTGGCCTGATATCTGAAGAAAATAGGAAGCTCATAGAAGTTACGAAAGAAAGCTTCTATGAAGGACTTAAATTCGCGAAAGTTGGATATAGACTTTCGGATGTCTCACACACAATACAAACACACACAGAAAAAAATGGTTTTTCAGTAGTTAGGTCATTAGTTGGACATGGAGTAGGCAAAGATCTTCATGAATCTCCAAACATTCCTAACTATGGTAGACCCAATAAGGGACCTATGTTAAAGCAAGGAATGGTATTAGCTATAGAACCTATGATTAATCAAGGAAGTCACCATGTTTACAGTTTAGCCGATGGTTGGACAATAGTAACGGGAGATGGAAAAAACTCTGCTCACTATGAGCATACGATAGCAATAACAGAGGATGAACCTCTTATATTAACTAGTTTATAAAACGGATAGTATAATGCTATCACAAAAATTGCATTTATTTCTAAGTATTTAAATGTAAAATGGAGGGCTGATTATATAATGGCCAAAAAAGATGTTATAGAATTTGAAGGTACAGTTATTGAAAACTTACCAAACGCTATGTTTAAAGTTAGACTAGAAAATGGACATGAGGTATTATGCCATTTATCTGGTAAGTTAAGAATGAACTTCATAAGAATTCTTGAAGGTGATAAGGTTAATGTTGAGCTTTCACCTTATGATCTTACAAGAGGAAGAATCACTTGGCGTAAGAAATAGGCTATGTACTAGTCTAAGGAGGGATAATAATGAAGGTAAGACCATCAGTAAAACCAATGTGCGAAAAATGTAAAATCATTAAAAGAAAAGGTAAAGTAATGGTTATATGCGAAAATCCTAAGCACAAACAAAAACAAGGATAAGAAAATATTACTAGCATAAAGTCGCTGAATATGTTATAATGTTTAAATGTGACATTGACTGGATGCGTTGGAAATACAGTACTTGAATACTTTCTAGTAAATATTTAAGTAAAACAATTAAAAGTAAAATAACTAAGTCGTAGGAGGTGCAAGTAATGGCAAGAATCGCTGGGGTAGATTTACCTAGAGAAAAAAGAGCGGAAATAGGCTTAACTTATATATACGGTATAGGTAGAGCAACTGCTAATGAAATATTAGCGAAAGCTGAGATAAATCCAGATGCAAGAATCAAAGATTTATCAGATGATGAAGTTAATACATTAAGAAGAATAATAGACACTGATTTCTTAGTTGAAGGTGACTTAAGAAGAGAAATCGCTTTAAATATAAAAAGATTAAGAGATATAAAATGCTACAGAGGTATAAGACATGCTAAAGGTTTACCACTAAGAGGGCAAAAAACTAAGACTAACGCTAGAACTAGAAAAGGTCCTAGAAAAACTGTATCTCGTAAGAAGAAAAAATAATAAATTAGGATAGGAGGGAAATCGAACAATGGCTAAACAAAAAAAGAAAGTTACTCGTGTAAGAAGAAGAGAACGTAAAAACATAGATCGTGGTCATGCACATATACAATCAACTTTTAACAACACTATAATTACTTTAACTGACGTTCATGGAAATGCTATATCATGGGCATCTTCAGGACAATTAGGATTCAAAGGATCAAGAAAATCAACTCCATTTGCTTCTCAAATGGCTGCAGAAACTGCTGCTAAAGCTGCAATGGAACACGGTTTAAAAAGTGTTGAAGTATTCGTAAAAGGACCAGGTTCAGGAAGAGAAGCTGCTATAAGAGCTTTACAAGCTACTGGACTAGAAGTAACAATGATAAAAGATGTTACTCCAATCCCACATAACGGATGTAGACCACCAAAAAGAAGAAGAGTATAATTAGGAGGTGTAATTATGGCAAGATATACTGGTGCATCATGCAGACAATGCCGTAGAGAAGGAATGAAATTATTCCTTAAAGGTGATAGATGTTATACAGATAAATGTGCTATAGTTAAAAGAAACTATGCTCCAGGACAACATGGACAAGGGAGAAAGAAAGTTTCTAACTATGGTTTACAATTAAGAGAAAAACAAAAAGTTAAGAGAATATACGGAGTTTTAGAAACTCAATTCAGAAACATGTACGAACGTGCTGAGAAAATGTCAGGTAAAACTGGTGAAAACTTATTAAGCTTATTAGAAAGAAGATTAGATAATGTTGTTTACAGAATGGGATTAGCTAACTCTAGAAAAGAAGCTAGACAATTATTAACTCATGCACACTTTACTTTAAATGGTAAAAAAGTTGATATACCTTCAATAACTGTAAAAGTTGGAGATGTTATAGGAGTTAAAGAAACTTCTAAATCATCTGCTAAATTCAAAGGTATAGTAGAAGCAAATACAAAAGTAGCTCCAAGATGGATAGATGCAAACGTAGAAAATATGACTGCGACTGTAACTGCTCTTCCAAACAGAGAAGATATAGATCTTGAAATAGCTGAACACTTAATCATAGAGCTTTATTCTAAATAATAAGCATCTTCTAAAGTTTTTCTTTAGAGGTGTTTACCCTCAGTGGATTAATAAATTTGAAGGAGGGTTTTGTCCATGATAGAAATAGAAAAACCAAAAGTAGACATTGTAGAACTTGGTGAAGATTATAGATATGGAAAGTTTGTCATTGAACCTTTAGAAAGAGGATACGGAACTACTATAGGGAATGCTCTAAGAAGAATATTATTATCTTCTTTACCTGGTGTAGCAGTGAATTCGATAAGAATAGATGGTGTTCTTCATGAATTCTCAACAGTACCAGGAGTTAAAGAAGATGTTACTGAAATAATATTAACTTTAAAAGAACTTTCTGCAACTATAGATGGTGAAGGAAGTAGAACTCTTAAAATTCAGGCTCAAGGACCTTGTACTGTAACAGGAGCAGACATAATCTGCCCACCAGATGTAGAAATATTAAATAAAGACTTATTAATCGCTACTTTAGATGATAATGCTAAATTTAATATGGAAATAAACATTGACAAAGGTAGAGGATATGTTCCGGCCGAGGAAAACAAGACTGAAAATATGCCTATAGGTGTTTTACCTGTAGACTCAATATACACTCCCGTACAAAAAGTTAGCTACCATGTAGAAAACACAAGAGTTGGTCAAAAATCAGATTATGATAAATTAACACTTGAAGTATGGACTAATGGAAGCATTAATCCTCAAGAGGGTATATCTCTTGCAGCTAAAGTATTAGTTGAGCATTTAAATCTATTCATTGACTTAACTGAGCATGTAAGCAACGTTGAAATAATGGTAGAAAAAGAAGAAGATCAAAAAGAAAAAGTTCTTGAAATGACTATTGAAGAGCTTGATTTATCAGTTAGATCTTACAACTGTTTAAAGAGAGCGGGAATTAATACAGTTGAAGAATTAGCTAATAAATCAGAAGATGATATGATGAAGGTTAGAAACCTTGGTAAAAAATCACTTGAAGAAGTTATTCAAAAACTTGAAGAATTAGGATTAGGACTTAAACCTAGCGAAGAATAAGCGAGCAAAGGAGGGATTGGCGTGGCTAATTACCGTAAATTAGGACGTGTGACATCACACAGAAACCTTATGTTAAGAAACTTAGTAACTGACTTACTAAGATGTGGTAGAATAGAAACTACAGTAACAAGAGCAAAAGAAACTCGTAGAATGGCTGAAAAGATGATAACTCTTGCTAAAAGAGGAGATCTTCATGCTAGAAGACAAGTTTTAGCTTACGTTATGGATGAAACAGTAGTTAACAACTTATTCACTGATATAGCTCCAAAATATGCTGAGAGAAATGGTGGATATACTAGAATAATAAAAAAAGGGCCAAGAAGAGGCGATGCAGCTGAAATGGCATTTATTGAATTAGTTTAGTAAATAGTTAAAATATATGAAAAAAGATTAAGTTTGATGGGCTTAATCTTTTTTTTATGCAAATAATATTAATTAAAAAAGATTATATAATCAAAGGAATTATTTTTTAATTAGAACTGTGATATAATATTAAGATACAAATTTTAAATTACTACTTTAAAGAAGGAGTAGAATAAATGAATAATATTATAAACGTTAACAATATTTCATATGAATATATAACTGAAGAATCTAGTTTTAAAGCTATAGATAATTTAAGTTTGAATGTTAAACAAGGTGAATTCGTGGCTATTATTGGACATAATGGTTCGGGAAAATCAACTTTATCTAAAAACTTAAATGCTATTTTGATGCCAACAGAAGGTAATATATTAATAGATGGAAATGATACAAAAGATGAAGAAAAGCTATGGGATATAAGACAGACTGCAGGTATGGTATTCCAAAACCCGGATAACCAAATAGTTGCAACTATAGTAGAAGAAGATGTGGCATTTGGACCGGAAAATTTAGGTATAGAGCCAAAAACAATTAGAGAAAGAGTTAAAGATGCTCTTGAAAGTGTGGGAATTTCGGAATTAAAAGATAGACAGCCACACTTGTTATCTGGAGGACAAAAGCAGAGAGTTGCCATAGCAGGTATAATTGCTATGAGACCTAAATGTATAATTTTTGATGAGGCTACAGCAATGCTTGATCCGTCAGGTAGAAAAGAAGTTATGAATGTAATAGAGAAACTTAACAAAGAAGAAAACATTACAGTATTACATATAACTCACTACATGGAAGAGGCTGTAGATGCTGATAGAGTTATAGTTATGGATAAAGGAAGAAAAGTATTAGAAGGAACACCAAAAGAAGTATTTAGAAACATAGAAAAGCTTAAGAAAATAGGTTTAGATGTTCCTTATATGACAGAACTAGCCACTTCTTTAAAAGAAGAAGGAATAGATATTAACGATGATGTATTAACAGTAGATGAGATGGTGGTGAAATTATGTCAATTATTGTAAAAAACTTAACTTATATATATGATGAAGGTATGCCTTTTGCTAGTAAAGCAATAGATGATATATCATTTGAAATAAAAGATAGAGATTTTGTAGGTTTAATTGGTCATACAGGATCAGGTAAATCTACTCTTATACAACACTTAAATGGCCTTATTAAACCATCATCAGGAGAAATTTTCATAAATGAGTTTAATATAACTGGAGAAAATCAAAACCTGACTGAAATTAGAAAAAGAGTAGGCATAGTATTCCAATATCCTGAGTATCAGCTTTTTGAAGAAACAGTTGAAAAAGATATAGCTTTTGGGCCTTCTAATTTGAATTTAAGCCAGGAAGAAATATCTATTAGGGTAAAAGAATCTATGAGAGCTGTAGGGCTTGATTATGATGAATATAAAGATAAATCACCTTTTGACTTATCAGGTGGCCAAAAGCGTAGAGTGGCAATAGCTGGAGTTATAGCGATGAACCCAGAATTATTAATACTAGATGAACCTACTGCTGGATTGGATCCAGGAGGAAGAGATGAAATATTTGCTTTAATAAAAAGATTACATGAAGAAAGCAATATGACTATAATACTATCTTCTCATAGTATGGACGATATGGCTAAGATAGCTAAAACTATAATAGTTATGAATCATGGTAAAATTGAATTTATGGGAACACCTAGACAAATCTTTAATAATCATGCGTCAAGACTTAAAGAAATAGGATTAGATGTACCTCAAGTTTTAGAATTAGCTATAAAATTAAAGGATAAAGGTTTTGATATAAAAACTGATGTCTTAACAATAGAAGAAATAAAAGAAGAAATACTAAACTTTATGAAAGGAAGAAAGAAATGTTAAAAGATATAACCATAGGTCAATATTATCCTGCAAATTCTTGTATTCATAAGTTAGATTCAACAACAAAGCTTATTGCAACAATAGTGTTCATGGTATCTTTATTTGTAATAAATAAATTTTGGCCATATTTATTAGTGACTGCAGCATTAGTTGCAGTAATAAAAATGTCTCAAATACCTCTTAAATACATTATAAAAGGTATAAAACCACTTAGATGGATAATTCTATTTACATTTGTTATAAATATATTCTTTTTACCTGGTGAGGTAATTTGGAAGTTTGGTTTCTTAACTCTAACTAAAGAGGGAATAAGACAGGCTATTTTTATGTCTATAAGATTAGTATTTTTAGTTGTTGGTACATCATTACTTACTTTAACGACTTCTCCTATACAACTTACAGATGGTATAGAAAGAATGTTAAATCCTTTAAAGAAAATAGGAATGCCTGTTCATGAGCTAGCGATGATGATGACAATTGCTCTTAGATTTATACCTACATTATTAGATGAAACTGACAAAATTATGAAAGCACAAATGTCTAGAGGTGCTGACTTTGAAAGTAGCAATATAATAAATAGAGCTAAAAATTTAGTACCATTGCTAGTGCCATTATTTGTTAGTGCTTTCAGAAGAGCTGATGAATTAGCAATGGCTATGGAAGCTAGATGTTATAGAGGTGGATATAATAGAACTAAAATGAAAGAAGCCAAAATTACAAAAGCTGATTATATAGCCTATGTTTTACAAGTTGTATTTTTGGCAATCATAATAGTAACTAAATTCATATAAATGAGGAAGTAAATGAGAAATTTAAAACTTACTATACAATATGATGGCACAAAATATTGTGGTTGGCAAAAACAGCCTAACTCTTCTGGTATACAGGGTACAGTAGAATATGCCATCTATGAAATAACAAAAGAAAAAGTAAATATAACAGGATCTGGAAGAACAGATGCTGGTGTTCATGCTTTAGGTCAAGTTGCTAATTTTAAGACAAACTCAAGCATACCAGTAGCTAAAATTCCTGATGCATTAAATGCAAAGTTGCCAAAGGATATATCTATAATTGACTGCCAAGAAGTATCTGATGATTTTCATTCTAGATACAGTGCAACAGGGAAAATATATAGATATTTAATATATAATAAGCCTTATAGAAGCCCACTATACAAGGATACATCGTATCATGTTAGATATGAACTTGATATAGAAAAAATGCGCTCAGAAGCTAAATTACTACTTGGGACACATGATTTTAAAGGATTTATGAGTTCGGGATCATCAGTGAAAGATACAGTTAGAACCATACATAATATTTCAATTGAGAATAGTGGAGACTTAATTGCTTTAGAAGTGGAGGGTAATGGATTCTTATATAATATGGTGAGAATTATAGTAGGAACGTTGGTGGATATAGGCAGAGGAAGAATAGATAAATCGATGGAAGAAATAATTGCTTCGCAAGATAGGGGAGAAGCAGGTCATACCGCGCCTGCACACGGATTATTTCTTAAAAAAGTTCATTATTAAACTTGACACACCAGGGTCATTGTATTAAAATGAATAAGAGTGTGCTAGTAAGTCCACATTGCCCCGGACTTTATATATACGGTAGATAAAAAAATTATGAAAATTAAGGAGGGACAACCATGAAAAGTTATATAGCTAAACCAGCTGACGTACAAAGAAACTGGTACGTAGTTGATGCTGAAGGAAAAACATTAGGTCGTCTTGCTACAGAAATAGCAACTATATTAAGAGGAAAACATAAACCAACATTTACACCACACGTAGACGGTGGAGATTTTGTTGTTGTTGTAAACGCAGCAAAAGTAGTTTTAACAGGAAAGAAATTAGATCAAAAATTATATAGATACCACACTGGTTATGTAGGTGGATTAAAAGAAATAACTTACAGAGAAATGATGGATAAAAAACCAGAAGAAGTAGTAGCACATGCTGTTAGCGGAATGTTACCAAAAAATAAATTAAGAAGCAGAATGATGACTAGATTAAGAGTATTCGCAGGTGCTGAGCATACACATGCGGCTCAAAACCCAGTTGAATTAAACGTATAGGATTAATAGGTGAAAGGAGGAGTTATCATGGAAAAAGTTCAATTCTACGGAACAGGAAGAAGAAAAAGCTCTGTAGCTAGAGTTAGATTAGTTGCAGGTGAAGGAAATATAGTAGTTAATGGAAGAAATGTTGAAGAATACTTCAACTACGAAACATTAATAAGAGATGTTAAACAACCATTAGTTTTAACTAATAATGAAAATAAATACGATGTAATAGTAAAAGTTGAAGGTGGAGGATTCACTGGACAAGCTGGAGCTATAAGACACGGTATATCAAGAGCTTTATTAAAAGCTGATGCTGAGTTAAGAGGAGACTTAAAGAAAGAAGGATTCTTAACTAGAGATGCAAGAATGAAAGAAAGAAAGAAATATGGTTTAAAAGCTGCAAGAAGAGCGCCTCAGTTCTCAAAAAGATAGTTTTTATTCAATATTGGAAATTTTTCAAATTGTATATACAAGATGTATTTCAACAATATGTTGGAATACATCTTTTTTTATTATAAATTTCAACTAATAATTTCTCAGGAAATAAAGAAACATTTAATAAAAGGTAAAAAAATGTATTCAATTAGATGATTAATAAACACACTGTATAAAACTACGATGTGGGAGTGTAAAATTTAAGAGTATAAAAAAGGGCTAACAACTATAAGTTGTTAGCCTAGCTTAATATTGGGTATTGGGATTATCTACTTGAGATAAATTACTCGCTTATTTATAGTTTTCTGCTCTAACTTGGAAGTATGATTGTGGATGATTACAAACAGGACATACCTTAGGAGCTACCTTACCTTTATGTATATGTCCACAGTTTTGGCAATGCCAATAAACTTCACCGTCTTTTTCAAATATAGTTCCGTTTTCTAAGTTTTCAAGAAGTTTACGGTATCTTTCTTCGTGTTCTTTTTCAATTTCTCCAACAGCTTCAAATAAATATGCTATTTTATCGAAGCCTTCTTCTTTAGCCTCTTTAGCAAAAGTAGCGTACATGTCAGTCCATTCATAATTTTCCCCTGAAGCAGCATCCTTTAAGTTTTCTGGAGTTGATGGCATACCGTCGTGTAAAAGTTTGAACCATATTTTAGCGTGTTCTTTTTCGTTATTTGCAGTTTCTTCGAATATATCAGCTATTTGATTATATCCTTCTTTTTTTGCTTTAGAAGCATAATAAGTATACTTAGTTCTTGCTTGAGCTTCTCCTGCAAAAGCAGATAATAAATTTTTCTCGGTTTTACTTCCCTTTAATTCCATAATTATTTCCTCCCTTGATTTAGCAAATTTAATCTATATGATCAATATTTATTTTTATTTATATTACATTTATACCATAAAATGGTAAAATCAAACATGAAAATGTATTCTTTCTAAATGTATTGTTTCTAAGTAAAATAAAAATATAATTGACAAGTTAAGTATATTAAATTATGATTATCTTAATTGAATAAAATCTTCAGGGCAGGGTGAAATTCCCTACCGGTGGTTATAGCCCACGAGCCATTATGGCATGATTCGGTGTGATTCCGAAGCCGACAGTAAAGTCTGGATGAAAGAAGATAGGATAATTAATCTAATTTAATTTTTATTAATTTGAATTATATGCTCTGGAATGAATTTATCATTTCAGAGTTTTTTAATTTAGAATAAAAATATATTATTAGATTAATCGATTTATAGAATTTCTGCCTTGAATATATTGTTCGAGGCTTTTTGTATTTGTAGGAATTTTATTGGAGGTGAACTATGATTGATAAAAAATATATGCAAATAGCCTTGGAACTTGCTAAAAAAGGCTGTGGGTTTGTAAATCCGAACCCTATGGTTGGTGCTGTTATTGTAAAAGATAATGAAATAATAGGTCAAGGATATCACCAAGCTTATGGCATGTTTCATGGGGAACGAAATGCAATTAAAAATTGTAAAAAATCACCCAAAGGAGCCACTATATATGTAACATTAGAACCTTGTTGTCATTATGGGAAAACACCACCATGTACACAAGCGATTATAGAAGCTGGTATAAGCAAAGTTGTTATAGGGTCATCAGATTCAAATCCATTAGTAGGAGGAAAAGGAATAGAAGAACTTCGAAATAATGGAGTGGAAGTTGTAGAAGGACTTTTAAAAACAGAATGTGATGATCTAAATGAAGTCTTTTTTCATTACATAAAAACAAAAACACCTTATGTTGTAATGAAGTATGCAATGACAATGGATGGTAAAATTGCAACTTATACTAATCAGTCTAAATGGATAACAGGAGAAGTTTCGAGAAAAAAAGTACATGAAGATAGACATAAATATAGTGGAATAATGGTTGGAGTAGGAACTGTATTGATAGATGATCCTATACTTAACTGTAGATTAGATAATAGTAAAAACCCTACAAGAATAATATGTGACACTAATCTAAGGACGCCTATTGACAGTAAGGTAGTAAGTACAGCTCATGAGATACCCACAATAATAGCAACAAGCGAAGGTGATAAGGATAAACAAAAAGCATACACAGATAAAGGTTGTAGGATTATAGTTGTACCTAAAAAAAATGAGCATATTGATTTGAAAGAATTAATGTTTATATTAGGACAAAAAGAAATCAATAGTATTCTTTTGGAAGGTGGAGGAACTTTAAATTGGTCAGCTTTAAATCATGGGATAGTTAATAAAGTTCAAGCCTATATTGCACCGAAAATATTTGGAGGTATAAATGCTAAGTCTCCAGTAGCAGGAATAGGTGTGGATAATCCTCAGAATTCATTTTATTTAAAAAATACAAAAGTAATAAAAATAGATGAAGATGTATTAATAGAAAGTGAGGTGGTATATCAATGTTTACAGGAATAATAGAGGAAATAGGAATAATAGAGAATGTAAAAAGAAATAATAAATCTTCTATTCTTACTATACAAGGGGAAAAAATATTTGAAGATATTCATATAGGGGATAGTATTTCTGTCAACGGTGTATGCCTTACTGTAACTACATTTAGCAATGAAACTTTTACAGCCGATGTAATGAATGAAACTTTAAACAGGTCTTCATTGAAAAACCTGAAAAATGGAAGTTATGTAAATTTAGAAAGGGCCATGTCTGTAAATGGTAGGCTTGGAGGACATATTGTGTCGGGTCATATTGATGGCACAGGTAAAATAGTAAAAATTGAAAAAGACGACAATGCAATTTGGTACACAATGACAGTTGAAGAGAACTTAATAAAGTATATAGTAGAAAAAGGTTCTATTGCCATAGATGGAATAAGTTTAACTGTTGCAAAAGTAAATGAAAAAAAATTTAGTGTATCTATTATCCCACATACAGCACAGGAAACTATACTTTCCCACAGGTTAGTTGGGGATATTGTGAATATCGAGAATGATGTTATAGGTAAGTATGTGGAAAAGTTAATAACTTTTGAAAAAAGCAAAAAAGGTGAAAGTAATATAACAATGGATTTATTAATAAAGAATGGTTTTTAGGAGGGAGAAAAATGTTTAAGTTTAATACAATAGAAGAAGGTTTACAAGATCTTCGAGAAGGAAAAATTATAATTGTTACTGATGACGAAGACAGAGAAAATGAAGGCGACTTAATATGTGCAGCTGAATTTGCAACAACAGAAAATGTGAATTTTATGGCTACTCATGCCAAAGGCCTTATATGTATGCCTATGAGTAAAGAAATTTGTGATAAATTACAACTTACTCAAATGGTATCCAATAATACAGACAATCATAGTACTGCTTTTACAGTATCAATAGATCATGTGAATACAACTACAGGAATATCTGCAGTTGAAAGAAGTATAACAGCTATGAAATGTGTGGATGAGAATTCTAAACCAGAAGATTTTCGTAGGCCAGGTCATATGTTTCCACTTTTGGCAAAGAAAAATGGAGTACTAGAGCGTAATGGACATACGGAAGCTACTGTTGATTTAATGAAATTAGCAGGACTTAAAGAATGTGGATTATGTTGCGAAATCATGAAAGATGATGGAACTATGATGCGCACATCAGAATTAATAGAGTTATCTAAAAAATGGAATCTAAAATTTATAACAATAAAAGATTTGCAAGATTATAGAAAAAAGCATGACAATCTTGTAGAGTGTGTAGCTAATACAAAAATGCCAACAGCTTATGGAGATTTTAGAGCATATGGATATATAAATAAATTAAATGGAGAACATCACGTTGCCTTAGTAAAAGGTGATGTAGGTGATGGGAAAGATATATTGTGTCGTGTACATTCAGAGTGCTTAACAGGAGATGCCTTTGGTTCACAAAGATGTGACTGTGGGGAGCAATTTGCTGCTGCCATGAGACAAATAGAAGAAGAAGGAAGAGGAATACTTCTTTATATGAGACAAGAGGGACGTGGCATAGGCCTTATAAATAAACTCCGTGCTTATGAATTACAAGATCAAGGTATGGATACTTTAGAAGCTAATTTAGCTCTTGGATTTGAAGGGGATATGAGAGAATACTTCATAGGAGCTCAGATACTAAGAGACTTAGGATCAAAAACATTAAGACTACTTACAAATAATCCTGAAAAAATATATGGCCTATCAGGGTTTGGCATGGAAATTGTAGAAAGAGTGCCAATACAAATGAATCCAACTATGAATGATATATTTTATTTAAAAACAAAGCAAGAAAAAATGGGGCATATTTTAAATTATTAATTATAAAAGGAGGTAGGAAATATGAAATTATATGAAGGAAAATTAGTATCAAAGGATATAAAAATAGGGATAGTAGCAGCTCGTTTCAATGAATTTATAACGTCTAAATTATTAGGTGGAGCAGTAGATGCTTTAAAGCGTCATGATGTAGATGAAGATAATATAGAAGTTGCATGGGTACCAGGAGCATTTGAAATACCTCTAATAGCATCAAAAATGGCAAAAATTAATAAATATGATGCGATAATATGCTTAGGAGCAGTAATTCGTGGAAACACAACTCACTATGACTATGTATGCAGCGAAATGTCAAAAGGAATTGCTCATGTATCATTAAGTAGCGATATACCAGTAATGTTTGGAGTTATAACTACAGAAAATATAGAACAAGCAATAGAGCGTGCAGGAACCAAAGCAGGAAATAAAGGATTTGATTGTGCTGTAGGTGCCATAGAAATGGTAAATTTAATAAGACAAATAGAAGCTTAGTAAATATTAATAAATTATAAACTCATGGCATTTTGCTGTGAGTTTTTTTGTAAGAATTCCTTAAGAAATAGAGTGACTATTATGTAAGAATTGTATTCTATTATATTAGTATAGTAAAAAAAGAATTGTATAAAGGAATATAGGGGGTGAAGATTAATATGCTTATTCAATACATATGGGTAGGATTATGTACAGTAAATAGAAGTATAATTATAGGAGCAATGATATATTTAATAATTTTAGGAGTGCTGTATCTAACTAATAAAAGAAAAGAATTTAAAGTAAGACAAATTATTTCTGCAATATTGTTAAGCATATATACAATAGCATTGTTAAAGGTGGAAGATATGCGGAAATTGATGACCTTTTAGTAAATTCATTATGCACACTTTCAGGTCTTATAATTTATACATATGAATCTAAAAATATATTAAAAAGTCTGAAAGTTATAAAAGGATGTGATTCTAGTGTATAATACAAGTGATAATGAATTGTATAAAGGAGATGAGGCAAATGTACAATATATTAGTAGTGGATGATGATAAAGAAATAGTTGAATCAATAGAGATATTTTTAAGAAATGAAGGTTATAACGTATATAAAGCGTATAACGGAATAGAAGCTTTAGATGTACTAGTGAACAAAGATGTGCACCTAATACTTATGGACATAATGATGCCGAAATTAGATGGAATAAAAGCAACAATAAAAATAAGAGAAGAAAAAAATATACCAATTATATTAGTTTCAGCAAAGAGTGAAGATACAGATAAAATAATGGGACTTAATATAGGAGCGGATGACTATATAACAAAGCCATTTAACTTATTAGAACTTATAGCTAGAGTGAAATCTAACTTAAGAAGATATGTGGCATTAGGAACTTATAATAATGATAACACAAATAATAAAGAGGTATTAAGTAGTGGTAGCTTAGAGTTAAATACGTGTACAAAAGAAGTAAAAGTAGATGGACAAATAGTAAAAGTAACCCCTATAGAGTTTAAAATATTAAACTTACTTCTTGCCAATAAAGGAAGAGTGTTTTCCATAGATGAAATATATGAGAAAGTATGGAATGAAGAAAGTTTTAATGTAGAAAATACAGTAGCAGTTCATATTAGAAGAATAAGAGAAAAAATTGAGATAAATCCAAAAGAACCAAGATATTTAAAAGTAGTATGGGGAGTGGGATACAAAATTGAAAAACTATAATGGGAAAGTATTTAGGGAAAGAAGCTTAATGTTTAATTTTATATTTATACTACTAATGTTTGCCATAACTCAGATAATAGGAATTATAATATGTTTTAATTATGGTGGCATGAATATATTTATAGATACAGTAATTATATTTATTTTAAACTACATATTATATAAAGCATTAAGATTTTAAACAAAAAAAGGAGATTATATGAAAGGAAACAAAGGGTTTAAGTTTATTAACTTAATAATCATATTTGTATGCATATCAGCATTTTTATCTATGATACCAACGACAATTAGTGTGATTGGTAGAGGTGCAGGTGTACTTACAAGTTATATGCATAAAAATCAGTTTGGCATAGAAGAAGAATTTTATAAGAGTAGGGCTTTTGATAATAACTTAATGAGTTATTTGACATCCATTACAAGCGGTAGTGTGGTAGGTGTAGATAAAGACTCCTCTAAGGAAGATAAGAATAATATAGAAGAGACGAGAAAGTATTCTAGAAAAGAATTAAAAGGAACTTCAAATCTTAATTATTTTATTATAAACAAAGATACAAATGAGATTTACACAAATACAGATAGTAAGACAGCAAAAGAATTTCAAAATAAATATAAGGTAGAATGTGATGTAAAAATATTATCTAAAGATCATAATGTTAGCTATTCTAAAACATTCAATAACAATGAATATAAAGATTCAAATGTGAATAATGAGTTAGGATCAGTTATGCAATTAAGAAATGGCGATATATATATGTCCATACCTGAAAATTTTGAACATGCTTCGGGTATTCATGACAAAATATGTGAAGCTAAAAGTGATTTTAATAGAGATATAGTATCTGTTCAAATAATACTAGCAACTTTAGGTAGCTCATTAATACTAGGAATAATATCTACATTCTTATATAAAAGAAGCAAAGCTGAGCTATTTGATAAAGATAGTTTCTGGTTAAAACTTAGTAAACTTGTACCTTTAGAATTATATATATTAGGGTTAATATGGGCAGTAGTATTTTTAATGCAAAGTGTTGATTATTATTATGATATGCTTAGTAGTTTTATATTTAGCTTTTTAGGTATAGGATTTATTTGTACTGTACTTTATATATTTAACAAGCAAATAAATAGCTATGACAACAAGTTAGACTTCTTCAAAACAACTTTTGTTTATAGAGTATTTAACTTTTCTAAAAAAATATTAGTGAATACATCAAAGCTCACAATAAGTATGCCTCTATCAAAGAGGATAGTAGGACTAACGATAGTATGTATAGTAGTTAATTTATTTTTAATGATAATTGCAATAGACAGCTATAATCCTTTTATTGCGATTATATCATCTGCTTTAACAATAGGTGGATTATCTTATTATGTATTAAAAAAGTTATGGTATCTATCTTATATAATGGATGGTACTCAAAGGATAAAAAATGGAGATATTCATCATAAGTTAAAGTTAATAGGTGAAGACAACTTTACAACTTTAGCGGATAATATAAACAACATAAGAGATGGGCTAGATAAAGCCATAGATAATCAACTAAAAAGTGAGAGAATGAAATCAGAACTTATTACAAACGTATCTCATGATTTAAAGACTCCACTAACTTCCATAATAAATTATGTGGAATTAATAAAAAAAGAAGAAAATATTAGTCCAGAGTATTTAAAAGACTACGTAAATGTACTAGATTCAAAATCAAGAAGACTAAAAATACTAATAGAAGATTTGTTTGAAGCTAGTAAAGCTAGTAGTGGGAATATAGAATTAAATATGGAAAAAATAGATCTTATTCAATTACTAAGACAATCTATTGGAGAGATGGAAGAAAAATTATCAGAAGCTAACTTAGATTTAAAAATAAGTATACCAGAAGATAAAGCTTATGTAAGAGCAGATGGACGAAGATTATATAGAGTTCTTGAAAATTTATTAATCAATATATCTAAGTATTCTTTACCAAACACAAGGGTATATATAGATATAATTGAAGAAGATAGCAAAGTTAAATTAACTATGAAGAATATATCTTCTTATGAATTGAATTTTGACCCAGAAGAAATAATGGAAAGGTTTAAAAGAGCTGATGACTCTAGAAATACAGAAGGTAGTGGATTAGGACTTGCTATAGCTAGAGATCTAGTCAACTTACAAGGAGGAACTTTCTCCATAGATATAGACGGAGATTTGTTTAAGTCTATAGTTGAGTTCGATATAATAAGATAAGTTAAATTTAAATATGTAGGGATGTACTTTTATAGTATGTCCCTTTTTAATTGAAATAAAGTAATAAATCAAGACAAACCCCAATATAAATATATGGGGTGATAATGTGAGCAAATTAAGTAAAAAAATAATCTTTGGAATAATATCATTGGCATTAATAACAGTATCAATAATAGAAATAAAAACTGCATCGGAAGATGTAATTAAACTGATGCCAATAACTAGTAAAACAATAATTGTAGATGCAGGACATGGTGGCATAGATCCAGGCGCAATGACAGATGACCGATCAATAAAAGAAAAGGACATTAATCTAAAAATAGCTAAGAAAGTTAAAGAATTAATAGAAGCTAGTGGTGCAACAGTAATATTGACAAGAAATGATGATACAAGTTTATATACTGAAGAAGCAGGAAAAACTATTAGACAAAAATATAATGAAAACCTAAGAAATAGAAAAAAAATAATTGATGAATCTTCAGCAGATATGTTTGTATCTATACATCTTAATAAATTTGAACAATCAAAGTATTATGGTGCACAAACGTTTTATCCTGAAGGTAAAGAAGAGGACAAGGAACTAGCAACCTATATTCAAAGTGAACTAAAAAGAGTAGTAGACAATACAAATAATAGACAAATAAAACCAAGGAATGATCTTTATTTAATAAAAGACAATGAGATACCTTCTACATTAATAGAGTGTGGATTCCTTTCTAATGATAAAGAAGCTAAGTTATTAAATGATGAAGAGTATCAAGATCAAATTGCATGGGCTATTTATGTTGGAATTCAAAAATATTTTAGTGAAAATAGCTAAAATTAAATGATATTAGAATACATATTTATATTAAAAGTTATAAAACCTATTTGGTTTTATAACTTTTAATGTTTAATGCTATATAATTATTAAAAAAATATAAATAATAAGATTGTGAAATAATTAGTGCATTACTGTGGTTAGGGTACATTATGTATTTACAAAATTAAAATGTATAAAAAAAGTTTTGTAAAAAGTATTGACGCATTTTATTTAAAGTGGTAAAGTAATACTTGTCCTTGAGATAGGGACAAAACGTCAACGAAAACTTCTTAAAAAAGTAGTTGACAAAGAAAAACAGCTTTGGTAGAATAAAGAAGCTGAAACAAGCAAAGAACTTTGAAAATTAAACAGTAGGTTAACAATAAATTAATTCTTTAAGAATTAAACTGAAACAACAAACAAACCAAGCCAGATATTCAGATAATGATTAG
>NZ_JAHZMP010000109.1 GCF_020748465.1 Terrisporobacter mayombei | reverse complement strand
CGAACCTGTGCCGGGAACATCTCAGCCTTCAGTATTCCACTGATTGATGTATAAAAACTCACTATCAGCAGGGCACACATCACCAGACCAAAAGCGGCATAAGGCGAGGAAACGTTTTGCAATGCTGAGAGAATAGGAACGGTAAAAATGGCTGCCAGCGAACCGAAACATAACATTGAGGTACGGCGACCAATCTTATCCGACAGCGCGCCAATGAGTGGTTGAATAAGCATGAATACAAACAATGCGGCAGTCATAATGCCACTCGCCACGTTGGCATGCATTCCCGCAGTATTTACCGGATACTTCTGCATATAAGTAGTGAAGGTATAGAAACAAAGGGAGCCCGCAGCGGTAAAACCGAGAACCATGATGAATGCACGGCGATTGCGCCATAATCCTTTCAGAGATCCAGCTTCTTTTAAAGCGCGCGTTTCTTGTTGCGAAGTTTCATCTAACTGACGACGTAACCACAACGCCACAACAGCTAACACAGCTCCTAACGCGAAAGGAATACGCCATC
>NZ_JAHZMP010000108.1 GCF_020748465.1 Terrisporobacter mayombei | reverse complement strand
TCTGCAACTAATCTATTACCCCTTTGAATCAATTCTAATGCTGTTTCTGACTTTCCTATACTACTTTCACCTTTTATCAGTACACCTATACCATAAATATCTACTAGCACTCCGTGAATTGTTGTGTGTGGTGCTAACTTATTATCCAAATAATTTGACAGTCTATTTATAAGTCTAGTAGTATTTCTATTTGTGCTCAAAAGTATTCTTTTATATTTTTTAGCCTTTTCAATTACATCTGGCTTAATTTCCAAGTCCCTAGAAATTATTAACGCTGGTATTTCATATGAGAAAAATCTATCTAGTACTTCTTCTCGAATATGACTATCCATTAGTCCAAAAAAATTATATTCTGTCTTTCCAACTATTTGTATTCTTTCATATGCAAAATAATCAAAATATCCTGCAAACTGTAATCCTGGTCTATTTATATCTTGAGAGTAGACATAATAATCTACATCATCAGGCATGTATACCACTTTTAACTTCAACTCTTTTATTATCTCTCTTATTGATACTTTAT
>NZ_JAHZMP010000107.1 GCF_020748465.1 Terrisporobacter mayombei | reverse complement strand
TGGATGAGTGGCGCGACGACTGGCGCGAACTGACCGCGCGGCTGGGCTGCGTCTCTATTCATCTCAATCATAAGTTACTCAATAAAGCGCGAGTGATGCAGTTGAAAGACGCCGGACTGCGGATTCTGGTTTATACCGTCAATAAACCCCAGCGCGCAGCAGAGTTGCTGCGCTGGGGTGTGGATTGCATCTGTACCGATGCGATTGACGTGATTGGTCCGAACTTTACGGCCCAATAGTTTTCAACGGAATGTCAGGCTGCGGCGTGCTGGGCTGATTCAGCATGTCGCCGTTTCTCCTCTCCGGCAGCATATGCTGCTGATTCAACGAACTATCCGGATTACGGTTGCTGTTTAACATCCCGCCGTTGGTGTTGGGCAGCATTTGCTGCCGGGCGGGATTTCGCTCCCCCGGCTGTGACTGCAACACCCGCTGAGAATTATTGTTTATCTGGTTTTCTAAATGCTGCTGTTGCAACTGAGTTTGCGTTTTCAGTTGCTGATTCAGCATCCCTTTTTGCTGG
>NZ_JAHZMP010000106.1 GCF_020748465.1 Terrisporobacter mayombei | reverse complement strand
CTTGTATGTAAGATTTGACGCAACATCTCCCCATCAGGAAACACCAACTCCGGCGCGATTTCAAACAGCGGCCACAGCATAAATCCACGATTCTTCATATCGTAGTGCGGAACGGTCAGGCGTTCAGTATTTATCACTTCATTACCAAACAGCATGATGTCGAGATCCAGCGTGCGTGGTCCCCAGCGTTCAGCTTTGCGGACGCGACCTTGCTGCAATTCAATACGCTGTGTGTGATTGAGTAGCTCTTCAGGTGCAAGAGAGGTTTCCAGCGCCACGGCTGCGTTTAAGTATGCGGGGTGATCGTGCGGCCCCAGCGGTGGGGGGCGGTAAAACGAAGAAACGGTAAGAATGTGGCTTTCAGGGATATCGCCTAATGCTTTCAGGGCAGCATTGACCTGCTCCGGCGGAGAGGCCAGATTGCTGCCTATGGCAATATACGCCACTGTCATGCGGTACCCTCACGACGTGGTGCGCGTTTGCGTGGACGACGAGTACGACGACGCGGTGACGGTTCTTCATCC
>NZ_JAHZMP010000105.1 GCF_020748465.1 Terrisporobacter mayombei | reverse complement strand
GTAGTAATTCTCTTTACACTCCTTACCGTTGGCGGCTTTCAGGCAAGGTCCGTAGGCGAGGATCCGCAGCGTCGCATTTCCTGTATTTGTCAGGGAGCCGTTGGCGTACTGAAAGTGGTAGTTCGCCTGACGAGGGGCGACGACCAGAATGGTGCCGATGCGGGCGGAAGCAGTGGCCACAGCGCTGCGGTTGGCATTATCGCGCTGCGCATCACTGAGGGCCTGATCAAACCAGACAATGCGGTAGTAGCGCTCTTTTTCATCTGCGGGTCCCTTATAGAAGAAGCGGATCACTTCGCGGGCTTGGGCGGGTAGCAGCAAGCTGGCGGGAGTGAGTGGCAACTCATCCGGCTTGTCCATGGAGATAACCTGCCCGTCGTCAAGCGGTGAAGAGAGCCGTTCGAGACGGATATTGATAAGGCGACCACTGTCGGTACTGTTTTTGATCGTTTTGCTCAGCGTGCTGCTGTCACTGTTCATAAACGATGATATATCGCCGACATCCAGCGCCTGGGCCGGAGATA
>NZ_JAHZMP010000104.1 GCF_020748465.1 Terrisporobacter mayombei | reverse complement strand
GGACCGGGAAGGAAAGACTAGGGGTAACGAATAAACAAGCACCAGTATAACCCCGGATGTTTTTGACCAATTTTTTACCCTCCTGAATACACACTGTAAATCATCAGAAGCTGCACTTGCCATGCTGAGTACACTCTGCTACGAACTGATGAGGAGGAGTGGGATCCATTCACTGGACAGCCTGATGCTCAACGGAGAGGGTATATTGATACAATTACAGGGGGCTGATATTCGCGAAAAAACAGGTCAGCATATTCACTGATCCAGGTATGGGCTGAAAACAGTGTCAGCCTGAAATAAACGCTCAATGCCTCATACACATGAGGCATTGAGCTCGGTCATAAATAATCTTTATTATTTTTCTGATTCAGCATTTCCGGTCAGTATCGGCTCTTCTGGCAAAGACATTACCGGAACGTCACGTTCACCATTGAATACAGAAACACTTTCAGCGAAATCATTCTGTAACAAAGAAAAACTTAACGGCAGATTTTTGGTTTGTATCCCTGTGATCCATTGAAAAA
>NZ_JAHZMP010000103.1 GCF_020748465.1 Terrisporobacter mayombei | reverse complement strand
ACCGGAAATGGTAACTGATTTTGGAGAAAAAGTATTTGCATCAAATCCACCAGAAAGCTTTAGAAGATGGTTTAACGATATTGGTTTTAGTGCATCAGGTATTGGAACTATTGGAACTGCTGTATCTTTGAGAGATGAAGAATTATTTGATGATTTAAAATGTGTAAGAGTGCCTACTGGTATATTTCATGGGAAATTAGATGAAATATGTCCATATGAATTTGCAGTTTTTATGAATGAAAAAATAGAAGATTCAATTTTATATACTTTTGATTATAGTGGTCATGCTATATTCTATGATGCGCTTAAACTATTTAATCAGGAATTTTTACAGTTTTTAGAGGAATAGTTATATTTTATTAACACTTAGAAAAAGAGTAATATTATGTGAAGTGATTTAAGCTAAATTTTATGATGTATTTTACACTAAACAAATAGGGTTTTAGAACTTGTAACTAAGTTCTGAGACCCTATTATTATATATTCCTAAAATTTGTTACAATTTATTCTTTATCTTTCTTAAAAA
>NZ_JAHZMP010000102.1 GCF_020748465.1 Terrisporobacter mayombei | reverse complement strand
CACTATTATAGCTCTCATACTTCTACTCCTTTACATAAAATACTATCAAAGTCCCATTATCTATTCTTCTTATATTAAGCCCTCTTCCATACATCAGTTTAAGCCTTAAATGTACATTATAAAGCCCAATTTTATTTTCTGGCATATTGTCTTGATATACATTATTTATAATTTCCTCACTTATGCCTATACCATTATCCTCTATTTATATTCTCACAGTATTTTCTAATGATTATGGCAACTTTTTTATGGATATTTTTACTTCACCAGCTCTACCACTTTCTAAAATACCATGTTATATTGCATTTTCCACTAGTGGCTGTATAATTAAACTTGGAATCTTTATATTTACATCTTCTATATCATAAGATACTGTTTGCAACTCTCCAAATCTAGCCTTTTCTATCTCTACAAAAGATTTAACCTGTTCAATCTCTTTATTTATATCAATTAAATTATCACTATATTCAAGATTATATCTTAGATAAGTTGATAAATTTATTATTAACTCTCTAGCCTTATCTGGA
>NZ_JAHZMP010000101.1 GCF_020748465.1 Terrisporobacter mayombei | reverse complement strand
CTGCGTGACATGGTTGGCGAGAAGGTACGTAGTAAGCCTCGTTATCGTTGCCAGAAATGTGGTTTTACCGCATACACCCTCTACTGGCATTGTCCGTCTTGTCGGGCCTGGTCAACCATTAAACCGATTCGCGGTCTTGATGGCCTGTAATTTTTAAAAAAAATCCGACTTTAGTTACAACATACTAATTATTAATGTTCCATTGTGCTCCGGCAACGACGGCGCAGAAAAAGCCTGCCAGAGGAGAAATCGCAACTGTTAATTTTTTATTTCCACGGGTAGAATGCTCGCCGTTTCCCTGTTTCGCGCCACTTCCGGTGCCCATCATCAAGAAGGTCTGGTCATGACGTTAACTGCTTCATCTTCTTCCCGCGCTGTTACGAATTCTCCTGTGGTTGTTGCCCTTGATTATCATAATCGTGATGACGCGCTGGCCTTTGTCGACAAGATCGACCCACGCGATTGTCGTCTGAAGGTCGGCAAAGAGATGTTTACATTGTTTGGGCCACAGTTTGTGCGCGAACTTCA
>NZ_JAHZMP010000100.1 GCF_020748465.1 Terrisporobacter mayombei | reverse complement strand
AACTGTCCATTGCGCAATTACCCGGTAAAATACGCAGAATTTTCCTGGGATTGGTCAAAAGGAGCTCATCCTGATTATGGTTTCATCATTCACATCTGCCCCACGCAGCGGTTTTTACTATTTTGCGCAAGGCTGGAAGCTCGTCTCGCAACCTGGGATTCGGCGTTTCGTTATTTTACCGCTGCTGGTCAATATTTTGTTGATGGGGGGCGCATTCTGGTGGCTCTTTACACAGCTCGATGTCTGGATCCCGACTCTCATGAGTTACGTTCCGGACTGGCTACAATGGCTGAGTTATCTGTTGTGGCCTCTGGCTGTCATCTCTGTGCTGTTAGTGTTTGGCTATTTCTTCTCCACGATTGCTAACTGGATTGCCGCTCCGTTTAACGGTTTATTGGCTGAACAACTGGAAGCACGATTGACTGGCGCTACACCGCCAGATACCGGGATTTTCGGTATCATGAAAGATGTGCCGCGAATCATGAAACGCGAATGGCAAAAATTTGCCTGGTATCTGCCGCGCGCAAT